>NZ_JBBOSZ010000001.1:0-87500 GCF_038005325.1 Psychrobacillus sp. FSL H8-0484
TTGGAACATTTAGAAGAACTTTGGGCTAAAGTTCTCTCTGAAGTAGAAAAGAAAACATCAAAACCTAGTTTTGAAACTTGGTTGAAGTCGACGAAGCTACTTTCATATAGAGGAGAGACAGTTACAATAGCTGCGCCTAATTCCTTCGCAAGGGATTGGCTTGAAAATCACTATATTCATTTAATTGCCGGGATTTTAACAGAACTTACGGGCAATGAACTACTTATTTCTTTTGTTGTACCTAAAAATCAAGATTTAGATGACTTTGATATACCTAAACCAAAAATTCCAGTAAATCAAGGAGATCAACCTGATTTTTCACCTGGAATGCTAAACTCCAAATATACATTTGATACATTTGTTATTGGCTCTGGAAATCGATTTGCTCATGCAGCATCATTAGCTGTAGCAGAAGCACCTGCAAAAGCATATAATCCTCTATTTATATACGGAGGAGTAGGACTAGGAAAAACCCACTTAATGCATGCGATTGGTCATTATGTTCAAGAACACAATCCAAATGCTAAAGTGGTTTATTTATCTTCTGAAAAATTTACAAATGAATTTATTAATTCCATTCGTGATAATAAAACAGTAGATTTTCGCAATAAGTATCGAAATGTAGATGTATTACTAATAGATGATATTCAATTTTTAGCTGGAAAAGAACAAACTCAAGAAGAATTTTTTCATACATTTAATGCACTTCATGAAGAATCAAAGCAAATTGTTATTTCAAGTGATCGCCCACCAAAAGAAATTCCAACATTAGAAGATCGTCTTCGTTCACGATTTGAATGGGGTTTAATAACTGATATTGCTCCACCAGATTTAGAAACAAGAATTGCTATTTTACGCAAAAAAGCACGAGCTGACGGCTTAGATATTCCTAATGAAGTAATGGTCTATATAGCAAATCAAATTGACACGAACATTCGTGAATTAGAAGGCGCATTAATACGCGTTGTCGCTTATTCTTCTCTTGTAAATAAAGATATTAACTCGGATCTAGCTGCAGAAGCACTAAAAGATATTATGCCGAATGCTCGACCAAGAATTATTACTATATTAGATATTCAAAAAGTAGTGGGAGAACATTTTCATATAAAGTTAGAAGATTTTACTGCAAAAAAACGTACAAAATCGATTGCATTTCCTCGTCAAGTCGCGATGTATCTATCTCGTGAATTAACGGACTTCTCCTTACCGAAAATAGGAGATGAATTCGGAGGACGTGATCATACAACTGTTATCCATGCACATGAGAAAATTTCAACAATGGTAAAAGTAGATTTAAATTTGCAAGATGATATTAAACAAATAAAATCTATCCTAGGAAGATAATTTGGTTTGTGGATAAGTGTATATCTTACTAACTTACTTAAGAACAACTTATGCACATGTGGATAGTTTAGCGTACGTAAGATAAAATAGACTTATCAACATATCCACAAGCCCTATTACTATTTCTATTAATCTTTTAAATAATAATAACTATATAAGTGAGGTACCAAAATGAAATTTGAAGTAATGAGAGATAGTTTACTTGAGGGACTAAATGATGTTATGAAAGCAGTAAGTTCAAAAACAACTGTTCCAATATTAACTGGACTCAAATTAGAAGTTACAAGTGAAGGATTATATATTACTGGTAGTGATTCGGATATCACGATTCAGACGTTTATACCTGTAGAAAAAAATGGAGAACAAATTATTCGAATCTCAGAAAAAGGTTCAATTGTTTTACAAGCTAGAGTATTTAATGAAATTGTACGAAAACTACCTACAAATGAAGTGGAAATTGAGGTAACAAATCAGTTTCAAACACATATTCGATCAGGTAAATCTGAATTTAGTTTGATTGGTTTAGATGCAACAGAATATCCATTGCTTCCTCAAATTGAAGAAGAACATCAATTTTTCATGCCTTCTGATTTATTAAAATCAATTATTAAAGAAACTGTATTTGCTGTTTCTACTTCTGAAAGTCGTCCAGTACTTACGGGTGTAAATTGGCAAGTAAAAGACGGAGAACTTCACTGTGTAGCAACAGATAGTCACCGTCTAGCTAAAAGAAAAACAGCAATTAAAGATTTACCTGAAGAAGCATATAGTGTAGTAATTCCAGGAAAGAGCTTAAATGAATTGAATAAAATTTTAGAAGAAACTTCATCTGAGGTTGCAATTGTAATGACCCAACAGCAAATTTTATTTAAAACAGGTGAGGTATTATTTTATTCCAGATTATTAGAAGGAAATTACCCTGATACCTCTAGACTAATTCCAAGTGAATATAAAACGACTATTTTAGTAAATGGAAAATCGTTATTACAAGCAATTGATCGAGCTTCGTTACTTGCCAGAGAAGAAAGAAACAATGTTGTTCGTTTTTCAACAATTGGGCAAGGTTTTGTTGAAGTATCTTCTAATTCGCCTGAAATCGGGAACGTAGAAGAACAAATTCAAGCAGAATCAATTGATGGAGAAGAATTGAAAATTTCTTTTAGCGCAAAATATATGATGGACGCTTTAAAAGCAATTGATGGTCAAGATGTGAAAATTTTATTTACAGGAGCTATGAGACCATTTGTTTTGAAGTCTGTTCATGATGACTCTATCTTGCAACTAATACTTCCGGTAAGAACATATTAATTTTTAGTTTTATAACTTTAAGAATGTGGATAGTCACTAATGTGGCTATCTTTTTTTACTTATTTGGTTAATTGGAGTAAAATAAAGGGATAATGAAAATGAGAAGAGGTTGAATTGCTGTTGGAAGAGATTCGATTTGACACAGAATATATCACGCTCGGTCAATTCTTAAAAATGACGGACGCAATAGATTCGGGTGGAATGGCCAAGTGGTTTTTAAGCGAACATACTGTCTATGTAAATGGAGAAGTAGATCAAAGAAGAGGTAGAAAACTTCGTAATAAAGATGTTGTAAATATTCCAGGAGTAGGAAGATTTCAATTGGTTGGACCAGAGAACGGGGAATAATATGTATATTGAACGACTTGAATTAAAAAATTTCCGTAATTATGATTCAATAGAGTTGGACTTTTCCTCTAAAATTAATGTGTTGATAGGTGAAAATGCACAAGGTAAAACAAACTTAATGGAATCCCTATATGTATTATCTATGGCAAAATCCCACAGAACTTCGAATGATAAAGAATTAATACGTTGGGAAGCAGACTATGGTAAAATAAAAGGTAATATTCAAAAAAAATATGGTCGTTTACCATTAGAATTAATTTTATCGAAAAAAGGAAAAAAAGCAAAAGTTAACCATTTAGAACAAACAAGGCTAAGTAATTATATCGGCCAATTAAATGTCGTGATGTTTGCTCCAGAGGATTTATATTTAGTAAAAGGAAGTCCACAAGTAAGAAGACGATTTCTAGATATGGAAATCGGTCAAATTTCCCCTGTTTATTTGCATGATTTACTTCAATTTCAAAAAGTATTAAAACAACGAAATCATATATTAAAACAACATCAAGGGAAAAGCAATTTAAAGGATGTCATGTTTGAAGTATATACTGAACAATATATAGACGCAGCAGTGAAGGTTATTAAAAAAAGATTTCAGTTCATGGAATTATTGCAAAAATGGGCTGAACCTATTCATTTTGGTATTTCTAGAGAATTAGAAAAATTGACTGTATCGTATGATTCTACAACGGGTATTAAAGCAAATTGGTCTGATAGTGAAATGAAAGCTCATCTAGAAAAAAAGTTGTTTGATAGTCAAAAAAGAGAATTAGAGCGAGGAGTAACTTTAACGGGTCCTCATCGTGATGATTTACAGTTTTTTGTCAATGACTATGATGTACAAACATATGGTTCTCAAGGACAACAGCGGACAACTGCTTTATCCTTGAAACTGGCTGAAATTGAACTGATAAAACAGGAGGTGGGTGAAGCTCCTGTTTTATTGCTGGATGATGTTTTATCTGAACTAGATGATTATCGACAGTCCCATTTATTAAACACAATTCAAGGGGACGTGCAAACCTTCGTTACAACTACAAGTGTAGAGGGAATTGCCCATGAAACCATTCAACATGCAAAAATGTTTCATGTGGAACAAGGTGCAGTTATAAATTAAATATAAACAGGATTAAACATTATTGACGTAATGAAAGAGTAGGTGAGCAAGTTGGCAATGGAAGAAAAAGAACTAAAACCATCTTATGATGCCGATCAGATACAAGTACTTGAAGGATTAGAAGCGGTAAGAAAACGTCCAGGGATGTATATTGGTACGACTAGTTCAAAAGGACTTCACCATCTTGTATGGGAAATCGTAGATAATAGTATTGACGAATCACTTGCTGGTTATTGTGATCATATCGTTGTCACAATTGAAAAAGACAACTGGATACGAGTTGAAGATAATGGGCGAGGTATCCCAGTAGATACACAAGAAAAATTGGGCAAACCAGCTGTAGAAGTTATTATGACTGTATTGCATGCCGGTGGTAAATTTGGCGGCGGTGGCTACAAAGTATCTGGTGGACTTCATGGTGTAGGTGCTTCGGTTGTAAATGCACTTTCTGAGTATACAGAAGTATATGTTAAACGCGATGGAAAAATTCATTGTATTAAATTTGAACGTGGTGCTGTTATTGCTCCTTTAGAAGTAATTGGGGAAGCAGATGAAACAGGTACTACAACAAGATTTAAAGCAGATGCGGAAATCTTCACAGAAACAACTGTGTATGAGTTTGATATATTAGCACATCGTGTACGTGAATTGGCTTATTTAAATCGCGGTTTATCTATTACAATTGCGGATGAAAGAGAAGGGCAAGAAAAATCCACTAAATATGTGTATGAAGGCGGAATAAAATCATACGTTGAGGATTTAAACAAATCAAAAGAGCCTATTACGGAAGAAGCAATATTTGTAGAGGGAGAAAAAGATGGCATCTCTATAGAAATTGCTATGCAATATAATGGCGGCTATTCTTCCAATATCTTATCATTTGCTAATAATATTAATACGTATGAAGGTGGGACGCATGAGTCCGGCTTCAAAATGGCACTTACTCGAGTAATAAATGACTACGCTAGAAAAAATGGTTTGTTAAAAGATGCCGATACAAATTTATCTGGGGATGATGTACGAGAAGGTTTGACAGCAATTGTTTCTGTTAAACATCCAGATCCTCAATTTGAAGGTCAAACTAAGACAAAATTAGGTAACTCAGAAGTAAGTACTATTACGAATAGTTTATTTTCAGAAGGATTTGATCGTTTCTTATTAGAAAATCCTCAGGTTGCTAGAAAAGTCGTGGAAAAAGGACTAATGGCTGCAAGAGCTCGTGTTGCTGCGAAAAAAGCCCGTGAATTTACACGTAGAAAATCGGCGTTAGAGGTTTCAAGTCTTCCAGGAAAACTTGCTGATTGTTCTTCTCGAGTTCCTGCAGAAAGTGAATTGTATATTGTAGAAGGTGACTCAGCAGGTGGTTCTGCTAAATCTGGTCGTGACCGTCATTTCCAAGCGATTTTGCCATTACGAGGTAAAATTTTGAACGTAGAAAAGGCTCGTTTAGATCGTATATTAGGAAATGCTGAAATTCGTGCAATGATTACTGCACTTGGAACTGGTATTGGGGAAGAATTTACGTTAGAAAAAGCACGATACCATAAAATTATTATTATGACCGATGCCGATGTCGATGGTGCACATATTCGTACTTTATTACTAACATTTTTCTTCCGCTTCATGCGTCCGTTAATCGAAGCGGGGTATGTATACGCAGCGCAACCTCCTTTATTTCAAGTGAAACAAGGGAAGCATGTTGAATATTGCTATAATGATGAACAATTAAAAGAGATTATAGAACGTTTACCGAAAACTTCAAAACCAAATATTCAGCGATATAAAGGACTAGGAGAAATGGATGCGGATCAACTTTGGGAAACAACAATGGATCCAGAAGTACGCACATTACTCCAAATAAACTTAGATAATGCCATGGAGGCTGACGCAATCTTTGAACAACTAATGGGAGAAGATGTAGAACCTCGCCGTCAATTTATCGAAGAAAATGCTGTGTATGTGAAAAATTTAGATATATAAGAATGTGTGTTGACTGGAGGTCTTTAGGATGTCAGAAATACCGAATAAAGGTGTCAAGGGGATCAATATTAGTACAGAAATGAAAACATCATTTCTGGACTATGCAATGAGCGTAATTGTATCCCGTGCATTACCAGACGTTCGCGACGGGCTAAAGCCTGTACATCGTCGAATTTTATATGGAATGCAAGAGTTAGGAAATACACCAGATAAGCCCCATAAAAAATCAGCTCGTATTGTAGGAGATGTAATGGGGAAATACCATCCACATGGTGACTCCTCTATTTATGAAGCAATGGTGCGCATGGCGCAGCATTGGAGTTATCGTTACATGTTAGTGGATGGACACGGAAACTTTGGATCCGTAGATGGTGATGCAGCAGCCGCAATGCGTTATACGGAATCGCGTATGTCTAAAATTGCAATGGAATTATTACGTGATATTAACAAAAATACAATTGATTATAAAGATAATTATGACGGACAAGAAAAAGAACCTGTTGTTTTACCGAGTAGATATCCAAATTTACTTGTAAACGGAGCTTCTGGTATTGCTGTTGGTATGGCAACAAATATTCCTTCTCACAATTTAGGAGAAGTAATTGATGGTGTATTGGCACTGTCTGAAAATCCAGCAATCTCCATCGAAGAATTAATGACTATTATTCCAGGTCCAGATTTTCCTACTGGAGGGATTATTCTAGGTAGAAGTGGCATTCGTCGTGCATATGAAACTGGTAGGGGTTCTGTGTTAATCCGGGCAAAAGTAGAAATCGAACAAAAAGCGAGTGGAAAAGAAGTTATTATTGTTAAGGAATTACCTTACCAAGTTAACAAAGCTCGACTTATTGAAAAGATTGCTGAATTAGTTCGCGATAAGAAAATTGAAGGAATTACGCATCTTGCAGATGAATCTGACCGTAACGGAATGCGGATTGTCATTGAAGTTCGTAAAGATGCAAATTCAAATGTATTATTAAATAATTTATATAAACAAACCGCTTTACAATCAAGCTTCGGAGTAAATATGCTCGCGCTTGTAGACAATCAACCAAAAGTGTTGAACATAAAAGAAATGCTTTACCATTACTTAGAACACCAAAAAGTAGTTATTCGTCGTCGTACACAATTCGAACTGAATAAAGCAGAAGATCGTGCACACATTTTAGAAGGTTTACGAATTGCTTTAGATCACATTGATGAAATCATTACATTAATTCGTAGTTCTCAAACAGGAGAAGAAGCAAAAAATGGTCTGATGGAGAAATTTAATTTATCAGAGCGTCAAGCACAAGCGATATTAGATATGCGACTGCAACGTTTGACTGGTTTAGAACGCGATAAAATTGAAGATGAATACAATTCATTACTCAAATTAATAAGTGACCTTAAATTTATCTTAGCGAATGAGTATAGAGTAATTGAAATTATACGAGAAGAAATTACTGAAATTAAAGATCGATTCTCAGACAAACGCCGAACAGAAATTGTTGCAGGAGGAGCAGAGGTTTTAGAGGATGAAGATTTAATTCCTGTGGAAAATTCTGTACTTACTTTAACAAACAAAGGCTATATTAAGCGATTACCTGCTAATACGTATAAGAGCCAAAAAAGAGGTGGTCGTGGAGTACAAGGGATGGGAACAAACGAAGATGACTTTGTAGAGCATCTATTGTATACATCTACACACGATACTATTTTATTCTTTACGAATAAAGGGAAGGTATATCGTGCAAGAGGATTCGAAATTCCTGAATATGGTCGCACAGCAAAAGGACTACCGCTTATTAACTTATTAGCTGTCGAGAAAGATGAACAGGTTACTGCAATGATTCCGATGTCATCCTTTGAAGAAGATAGTTATTTTATCTTTACAACGAAGTATGGTATTACAAAGCGTACTCCAGTGTCGGGCTTTGCACATATCCGAGCAAATGGTTTAATTGCTATTTCGTTACGTGAAGAAGATGAGTTAATCGCTGTTCGTTTAACTGACGGAAAGAAACAAATTATTATTGGTACACGCCAAGGTAAATTAGTACGATTTGAAGAAATAGATATTCGTTCAATGGGAAGAACAGCGGGTGGAGTAAGAGGTGTTCGCTTAAAAGACGATGATTACGTAGTCGGTATGGAAATTATCGAACCTGATCAAGAAATCTTAGTTGTTACCGAGAATGGTTATGGTAAACGTACTCCAGAGTCAGAATATCGTTTACAAAGCCGTGGAGGTATGGGAGTAAAAACTTGTCAGATTACCGAGAAAAATGGGCCTTTATCTGCTGTCAAAGCAGTTGATGGCACGGAAGATCTAATGCTAATCACAATAAATGGCATGCTAATTCGAATGGATGTAAAAGATATTTCTATTACTGGTAGAAGTACTCAAGGTGTCCGTTTAATGAGATTAGCTGACGACGAGTTGATTGCTACTGTTGCAAAAGTAGAAAAAGAAGATGACGAAGAGGAAGATATTGAAATAGTAGAAGAAAGTTCTACTGATGAAGTATCACCGACAGAAGAAGTAAATGAGTAAAAAAAACACCTTTAAACAAATTTGTTTAAAGGTGTTTTTTTAAATATGCATAAATAATGAATATTTAGTATAATTAAGTAAATTTATCAGAAAAAGTAGGGTGCTAAATGGAATATACTTTAGAAAATTTAGAAGAGTTAAGATTAGGAAGTGTAATTGCACAAGATATACTAGTTAATACGAAAACCCCTATTATACGAAAAGATACAAAAATAACTAGAGAGCATATCCAAGTATTACGTGCTTTTAATATTAGTAAAGTACCCATAGCATTAGATAATGTATTTAATAGAACAGAAGAAGAAATGAATAAGCTAAATGAAGAAAAAGTAACAATAGAGAAAAAAGTGAGCCTTCCAGAAATTAAAGCAAGCTTTGGTAAATTATATAATGATGCTGTTAATAATTATTATAAAGAGTTTAATTCGTGGGAAGCAGGAATAAAGGTAGATGTAGCAAGATTACGTACTATTATTATGCCTTTAGTAGATAAAGCAATGGAAGACAAACAAATATTTTCTCTTTTAAATGAGTTTTCCTCTCCTGATAGGTATATTGCTCACCATGCAATCGCAGTTGGAATTTTTTCAGGTGCTATAGCTAAAAAATTACGTTTTCCTCCTGGACAAATAAATCAATTAGCAACAGCTGGATTGATGGCAGATGTAGGAATGGCAAAGGTAGATAGAAAAATTAGAGAGAAAAAATCTTATTTAACAGAAACTGATTTCTCGGAGATTAAGAAACATACCATTTATAGTTTTCAAATGATTAAAGATAGTCCATTGTTGAAACCTGAAATGAAATTAGCAATTTTTCAACACCATGAGCGATTGAATGGAAGTGGCTATCCTAAAGGTGAGCGAATGGAAAACATTTCGATAGAATCTCAAATCATTGCAATAGCAGATGTATATCATGCCATGACATCTGAGCGAATCTATCGTTCAAGAAGTTCTTCTTTTAAAGTATTAGAAATGATTAAAGAAGAAGAATTTGGTAAATATAGTATCGAAGTTGTAAATGCATTAATCTCTTTAGTAGGTGCTTTACCTATTTCCACGCGCGTTCGTTTATCGAATGGAGAAATAGGAGAAATTGTATTCTTACATAGAGACTCTCCCATGAGACCAATGATTAGATTAACTGAAACAGGACAAATCTTTGATTTGGCTACTAATCGATCTATGCATATAGAGAGTGTAATAAATTAAAGTTAAAGCAACTCTTTCCTTAGTTCTATAAAAAGGGAAGAGTTCTATAGTTTATTTAAATAAAGTAAGTGTTGACATAGACGTAAATCCTTGATATTATAGAGAAGTCGTCAAAACAAGACGCAATAAAAACACCATGAACATTGAAAACTGAACATGCAAAACGTTAAGACATATAGCTTGAAAGACTAACTTCGGTTAGTTCGATAGCAAAACAATTTTTGACATCATTTAATGATGATGCCAGCAAAACAAATGAGCTTTTTAAGTTCTCTATTATGGAGAGTTTGATCCTGGCTCAGGACGAACGCTGGCGGCATGCCTAATACATGCAAGTCGAGCGAATGACGAAGAAGCTTGCTTCTTCTGATTTAGCGGCGGACGGGTGAGTAACACGTGGGCAACCTGCCCTGTAGATTGGGATAACTCCGGGAAACCGGGGCTAATACCAAATAATCCATTTCCTCACATGTGGAAATGTTAAAAGACGGTTTCGGCTGTCACTACAGGATGGGCCCGCGGCGCATTAGCTAGTTGGTAGGGTAACGGCCTACCAAGGCGACGATGCGTAGCCGACCTGAGAGGGTGATCGGCCACACTGGGACTGAGACACGGCCCAGACTCCTACGGGAGGCAGCAGTAGGGAATCTTCCACAATGGACGAAAGTCTGATGGAGCAATGCCGCGTGAGTGAAGAAGGTTTTCGGATCGTAAAACTCTGTTGTAAGGGAAGAACAAGTACGAGAGTAACTGCTCGTACCTTGACGGTACCTTATTAGAAAGCCACGGCTAACTACGTGCCAGCAGCCGCGGTAATACGTAGGTGGCAAGCGTTGTCCGGAATTATTGGGCGTAAAGCGCGCGCAGGCGGTCCTTTAAGTCTGATGTGAAATCCCACGGCTCAACCGTGGAAGGTCATTGGAAACTGGGGGACTTGAGTACAGAAGAGGAAAGCGGAATTCCAAGTGTAGCGGTGAAATGCGTAGAGATTTGGAGGAACACCAGTGGCGAAGGCGGCTTTCTGGTCTGTAACTGACGCTGAGGCGCGAAAGCGTGGGGAGCAAACAGGATTAGATACCCTGGTAGTCCACGCCGTAAACGATGAGTGCTAAGTGTTAGGGGGTTTCCGCCCCTTAGTGCTGCAGCTAACGCATTAAGCACTCCGCCTGGGGAGTACGGTCGCAAGACTGAAACTCAAAGGAATTGACGGGGGCCCGCACAAGCGGTGGAGCATGTGGTTTAATTCGAAGCAACGCGAAGAACCTTACCAGGTCTTGACATCCCGCTGACCGTTCTAGAGATAGATCTTTCCCTTCGGGGACAGCGGTGACAGGTGGTGCATGGTTGTCGTCAGCTCGTGTCGTGAGATGTTGGGTTAAGTCCCGCAACGAGCGCAACCCTTGATCTTAGTTGCCAGCATTTAGTTGGGCACTCTAAGGTGACTGCCGGTGATAAACCGGAGGAAGGTGGGGATGACGTCAAATCATCATGCCCCTTATGACCTGGGCTACACACGTGCTACAATGGACGGTACAGAGGGTCGCAACCCCGCGAGGGTGAGCTAATCCCATAAAACCGTTCTCAGTTCGGATTGTAGGCTGCAACTCGCCTACATGAAGCCGGAATCGCTAGTAATCGTGGATCAGCATGCCACGGTGAATACGTTCCCGGGCCTTGTACACACCGCCCGTCACACCACGAGAGTTTGTAACACCCGAAGTCGGTGGGGTAACCCTTACGGGAGCCAGCCGCCGAAGGTGGGACAGATGATTGGGGTGAAGTCGTAACAAGGTAGCCGTATCGGAAGGTGCGGCTGGATCACCTCCTTTCTAAGGATATATTACGGAATACAGATCTTTATCTGTATCTTAACGTTTTGCAGTTCAGTTTTGAATGTTCATTTTTATGAGCATTTGAAAACTTGTTCTTTGAAAACTGGATAAAACGACATTGAAAGAAATAAATTCAAGAAATTCGATTTATAATCACTTCGGTGATTATAGATTGTGTAGTACTTTTAACTACTAATTTTGAATGGACTCCAAGTAATTGGAAGCCATATTAGGTTAAGTTAATAAGGGCGCACGGTGAATGCCTTGGCACTAGGAGCCGAAGAAGGACGGCACTAACACCGATATGCTTCGGGGAGCTGTAAGTGAGCTTTGATCCGGAGATTTCCGAATGGGGAAACCCACTGTTCGTAATGGAGCAGTACATTTACGTGAATACATAGCGTATCTGTGGCACACCCAGGGAACTGAAACATCTAAGTACCTGGAGGAAGAGAAAGAAAAATCGATTCCCTGAGTAGCGGCGAGCGAAACGGGAATAGCCCAAACCAAGAGGCTTGCCTCTTGGGGTTGTAGGACACTCTACATAGAGTTACAAAGGAATGAGCTAGACGAAGCGATCTGGAAAGGTCCGCAGGATAGGGTAAAAGCCCCGTAGTCAAAAGTTCATTCTCTCTTGAGTGTATCCTGAGTACGGCGGAACACGTGAAATTCCGTCGGAATCTGGGAGGACCATCTCCCAAGGCTAAATACTACCTAGTGACCGATAGTGAACCAGTACCGTGAGGGAAAGGTGAAAAGCACCCCGGAAGGGGAGTGAAATAGATCCTGAAACCGTGTGCCTACAAGTAGTTAGAGCCCGTTAATGGGTGATAGCGTGCCTTTTGTAGAATGAACCGGCGAGTTACGATTACATGCAAGGTTAAGTTGAGAAGACGGAGCCGCAGCGAAAGCGAGTCTGAATAGGGCGAATGAGTATGTGGTCGTAGACCCGAAACCAGGTGATCTACCCATGTCCAGGATGAAGGTAAGGTAACACTTACTGGAGGTCCGAACCCACGCACGTTGAAAAGTGCGGGGATGAGGTGTGGGTAGCGGAGAAATTCCAATCGAACCTGGAGATAGCTGGTTCTCTCCGAAATAGCTTTAGGGCTAGCCTCAAACGTTAAGAATCTTGGAGGTAGAGCACTGTTTGGACTAGGGGCCCATCCCGGGTTACCGAATTCAGACAAACTCCGAATGCCAATGATTTATGTTTGGGAGTCAGACTGCGAGTGATAAGATCCGTAGTCAAGAGGGAAACAGCCCAGACCACCAGCTAAGGTCCCAAAGTATTTGTTAAGTGGAAAAGGATGTGGCGTTGCTTAGACAACCAGGATGTTGGCTTAGAAGCAGCCATCATTTAAAGAGTGCGTAATAGCTCACTGGTCGAGTGACGCTGCGCCGAAAATGTATCGGGGCTAAACAAATCACCGAAGCTGTGGATTGATACCTTTGGTATCAGTGGTAGGAGAGCGTTCTAAGGGCGTTGAAGTCAGACCGGAAGGACTGGTGGAGCGCTTAGAAGTGAGAATGCCGGTATGAGTAGCGAAAGACGGGTGAGAATCCCGTCCACCGTATGACTAAGGTTTCCTGAGGAAGGCTCGTCCGCTCAGGGTTAGTCGGGACCTAAGTCGAGGCCGATAGGCGTAGACGATGGACAACAGGTTGATATTCCTGTACCACCAAACCACCGTTTGAGTAATGGGGGGACGCAGAAGGATAGGGTAAGCGTGCTGTTGGTTATGCACGTCCAAGCAGTAAGGTGTGAATGTAGGAAAATCCGCATTCTATAACATTGAGCTGTGATGGCGAGGACTTAGTCCGAAGTTCCTGATTTCACACTGCCAAGAAAAGCCTCTAGCGAGGTGATAGGTGCCCGTACCGCAAACCGACACAGGTAGTCGAGGAGAGAATCCTAAGGTGAGCGAGAGAACTCTCGTTAAGGAACTCGGCAAAATGACCCCGTAACTTCGGGAGAAGGGGTGCTCTTTTGGGTGAATAGCCTAGAAGAGCCGCAGTGAATAGGCCCAGGCGACTGTTTAGCAAAAACACAGGTCTCTGCAAAACCGTAAGGTGAAGTATAGGGGCTGACGCCTGCCCGGTGCTGGAAGGTTAAGAGGAGTGCTTAGCGCAAGCGAAGGTGCGAATTGAAGCCCCAGTAAACGGCGGCCGTAACTATAACGGTCCTAAGGTAGCGAAATTCCTTGTCGGGTAAGTTCCGACCCGCACGAAAGGCGTAACGATCTGGGCACTGTCTCAACGAGAGACTCGGTGAAATTATAGTACCTGTGAAGATGCAGGTTACCCGCGACAGGACGGAAAGACCCCGTGGAGCTTTACTATAGCTTGATATTGAATTTTGGTGCAACTTGTACAGGATAGGCAGGAGCCTTAGAGCCCGGAGCGCCAGCTTCGGAGGAGGCGTCGGTGGGATACTGCCCTGGTTGTATTGAAATTCTAACCCATACCCGTAACCCGGGTAGGAGACAGTGTCAGGCGGGTAGTTTGACTGGGGCGGTCGCCTCCTAAAGTGTAACGGAGGCGCCCAAAGGTTCCCTCAGAATGGTTGGAAATCATTCGAAGAGTGTAAAGGCAGAAGGGAGCTTGACTGCGAGACCTACAAGTCGAGCAGGGTCGAAAGACGGGCTTAGTGATCCGGTGGTTCCGCATGGAAGGGCCATCGCTCAACGGATAAAAGCTACCCCGGGGATAACAGGCTTATCTCCCCCAAGAGTCCACATCGACGGGGAGGTTTGGCACCTCGATGTCGGCTCATCGCATCCTGGGGCTGTAGTCGGTCCCAAGGGTTGGGCTGTTCGCCCATTAAAGCGGTACGCGAGCTGGGTTCAGAACGTCGTGAGACAGTTCGGTCCCTATCCGTCGTGGGCGTAGGAAATTTGAGAGGAGCTGTCCTTAGTACGAGAGGACCGGGATGGACACACCGCTGGTGTACCAGTTGTTCTGCCAAGAGCATCGCTGGGTAGCTATGTGTGGACGGGATAAGTGCTGAAAGCATCTAAGCACGAAGCCCCCCTCAAGATGAGATTTCCCATTACGCAAGTAAGTAAGATCCCTCAAAGACGATGAGGTAGATAGGTTCGGGGTGGAAGCGTGGCGACACGTGCAGCTGACGAATACTAATCGATCGAGGACTTAACCAAATTAGAATTTGAAGAATTCAATGTCTTTTATCCAGTTTTGAGTGAACAACTCAAGGTCTAGTGATGATGGCGAAGAGGTCACACCCGTTCCCATACCGAACACGGAAGTTAAGCTCTTCAGCGCCGATGGTAGTTGGGGGTTTCCCCCTGCAAGAGTAGGACGTCGCTGGGCACTAAGAAGTCGTTACCAAGAAATTGGTAGCGGCTTTTTTTGTATTCGAAAAAGAAGACCGAAGGCAACATATACTTTATTTATAGAGAAGTGTGCGAGAAAGTGGAGGGGCAAAGAGTTCGAGGAAGCAAAGAAGAGAGGTTCGGAACGTATAACCTATGTGAGAACCGAAAGACTGCGGCTGACGAAGAAATCTGCCGCCCATCTGCTTTCGCAGTCCGAACACGGAAGTTAAGCTCTTCAGCGCCGATGGTAGTTGGGGGTTTCCCCCTGCAAGAGTAGGACGTCGCTGGGCACTAAGAAGTCGTTACCAAGAAATTGGTAGCGGCTTTTTTTGTATTCGAAAAAGAAGACCGAAGGCAACATATACTTTATTTATAGAGAAATGTGCGAGAAAGTGGAGGGGCAAAGAGTTCGAGGAAGCAAAGAAGAGAGGTTCGGAACGAATAACCTATGTGAGAACCGAAAGACTGCGGCTGACGAAGAAATCTGCCGCCCATCTGCTTTCGCAGTCCGAACACGGAAGTTAAGCTCTTGCGCCTATGGTAGTTGGAGGTTTCGCTCCGCAAGAGTAGGAGATCGCTAGGGCAAAAAGTCACTACCGAGAAACAGTAGTGGCCTTTTTTAATGTTTTTTATTTGATTGCAATTCTTGATAAATTGGTCTGTATTTCTCACTATTTAGTCTCGAATTCGGTAGTATTGATTGTCGCCTCTCTGAAATTTATTTGTTTTCTATTACCAAAAAATAACTGTATTGTCTGTGATACAGCCTAACTTACAAAAAAGTTCCTATAATAATACACCTAATATCTCGCTAGTATATGAATAAAGCCATATTGGATAGATAAGACTAAATGGATAACCATGTAAAAAATAATTAATAGAAAAATCGGAATAAATATATTATTTTAGGAATCTTGACACTATGCAGAAGCGCTGATAACCTTGTAATAATATTCAAATCTAGAGGAGGAAATAGAGTAATGTGGGAGTCTAAATTTCAAAAAGAAGGTTTAACATTTGATGATGTTTTACTAGTTCCAGCACAATCAGAAGTATTACCAAAAGATATTAACTTATCGGTTCAATTAACGTCAAAAATTAACTTAAATATACCGGTAATTAGTGCAGGTATGGATACTGTTACAGAAGCCAAAATGGCTATTTCAATGGCACGTCAAGGTGGATTAGGAATTATCCATAAAAACATGAGCATTGAAGAACAAGCAGAGCAAGTACTAACAGTTAAACGATCTGAAAATGGAGTTATTACAGATCCCTTCTTTTTAACACCAACTCATCAAGTATATGATGCAGAGCATTTAATGGGGAAATTTAGAATTTCAGGCGTTCCGATAGTAAACAATGCAGAAGATTTACAATTAGTAGGCATTATTACAAACCGTGATTTACGCTTTATTCAAGACTACTCTCTAAAAATCGATGAAGTGATGACGAAAGAACAATTAGTAACTGCACCAGTGGGAACAACATTAGAAGATGCAGAGAAAATTTTACAACAATATAAAATTGAAAAGTTACCAATTGTTGATGATAACGGTATTTTAAAGGGACTTATTACAATTAAAGATATTGAAAAAGTTATTGAATTTCCAAATGCTGCAAAGGATCATCATGGTCGTTTATTAGTTGGTGCCGCGGTTGGTGTGACAAAAGATACAATGATGCGTGTAGAAAAGCTTGTAAAAGCACAAGTAGATGTCATTGTTATTGATACAGCACATGGTCATTCTCAAGGTGTTATGGATACTATAAGAAGTATCCGGGAAGCATATCCTGAGTTAGATATCATTGCTGGAAACGTTGCTACAGGTGAGGCAACTCGAGCTTTGTTTGAAGCAGGTGCCGATGTGGTCAAGGTTGGTATTGGTCCAGGATCAATTTGTACAACTCGTATAGTTGCAGGAGTTGGTGTTCCTCAAATTACTGCTATTTACGATTGCGCAACAGAAGCTCGTAAAGCAGGCAAATCGATTATTGCAGACGGAGGAATTAAATACTCTGGAGATATCGTTAAAGCTCTTGCTGCAGGTGGACATGTTGTCATGCTAGGAAGTTTACTTGCAGGAACAACAGAAAGTCCAGGAGAAACAGAAATATTCCAAGGTAGACGTTTTAAAACATATCGTGGAATGGGATCAATTGCTGCTATGGAAAAAGGTTCAAAAGACCGTTACTTCCAAGAAGATGCGAAAAAATTAGTTCCTGAAGGTATTGAAGGTCGTTTACCATATAAAGGCCCACTTTCTGATACAATTCATCAATTACTTGGTGGTGTTCGAGCAGGGATGGGGTACTGTGGAACTGGTAATTTGCAAGATTTACGTGAAAAAGCACAATTTATTCGTATGACTGGTGCTGGATTACGTGAAAGCCATCCACATGATGTGCAAATAACAAAAGAAGCTCCAAACTACTCTATATCTTAAGAAGCACTTAAATCGAAACTTTTGCACTCATTCAACGTCTTAATGTAGGCAGAATGAGTGCTTTTTTAAATCTTGGTGCCAACTAAGTGAAAAAGTATGATAAAATGGGCAGTGATAAAACGAATAGTGGAGGTACTGTAGTGAAGAAAGTTTGGATGACATCAATGATTAAGTGGCTAGTACTTCCGATGTTTCTTGTTTCGGTTGTATGTGGTATGCCAACTGCTACAAAAGCAGAGGAGAGTTTAAATTTATACGTCGATGCTGCAATATTAATCGATGCAGATTCGGGGAAAATTCTTTATGAAAAAAATGCTGAAGCACCTTTAGGTATTGCAAGCATGACGAAAATGATGACCGAGTATTTACTTTTTGAAGCGATTGAATCAGGGAAAATTAAGTGGGATCAACAGTACTCTGTAAATGATTATACATATAAAATTTCTCAAGATCGTCGATTAAGTAATGTACCACTTCGTGAAGATGGTAGCTATTCAATTCGTGAACTTTATGAAGCAATGGCTATTTATTCCGCTAATGGAGCTACAATTGCAATTGCCGAAACAATCGCAGGTACGGAAGAAAACTTTGTGAAGCTAATGAATGAAAAAGCCGAAGAAATGGGATTAGAAGGGTATAAGTTTGTCAATTCCACAGGCTTGAATAATGCAGATTTACAAGGAATGCATCCAGCAAGTACAGGTGCTTCTGACGAAAACGTTATGCCAGCAAAATCAGTAGCAAAACTTGCTTATTTATTAATGAAGGATTATCCAGAAGTACTAGAAACAACTAAAATACCTAAGAAAACATTTAGAGAAGGTACTTCTGATGCAATTGAGATGAGTAACTGGAATTGGATGTTGCCAGGGTTAGTCTTTGAATACGAAGGTGCAGACGGATTAAAAACAGGTACAACAGAATTTGCTGGTCATTCCTTTACAGGTACAGCAGAGAGAAATGGAATGCGTGTTATCTCCGTTGTTATGAAAGCTACAAATGCAAATGGAGAAGGTACATATAAAGCTCGATTTGATGCTACAAGAGCATTATTTGACTATGGATTTGCACAATTTTCAAAAGAAGAATTAGTTCCAGCAGGATACAAAATTCCTAAACATGAAACATTAGCCGTTGAAAAAGGGAAAGAAGACACAGTAGCGATTGCGGTAAAAGAACCAATTTCAATGGTAGTAAGATCCAGTGAAAAAGATTTGTACAAGCCGGTCTTTACAGCTAATACAGAAAAATTGGAAGCTGACGTAGAAAAAGATACGGTTGTAGGAAAAGTCCATTTAGAGAAAACAGAAGGAACTGATTATGGTTATATTTCTGATGAAGCAGCAGAAGTGGATGTTGTAACGACAGAAGCGGTAGAGCGGGCTAGTTGGATTAGTTTAATGTTCCAAGGCATTGGAAAATTCTTCGGTAACTTATGGAATAGTACAACAGACTTTGTAGGTGGACTATTTTAATGATAAAAGCACTGAAACTCAAAGCGAGTTCTCAGTGCTTTTTTTTATTTTTAATGCTTCCATGAATCGATGTATAGAAGTGGCAAGATGTTCTATTTCTATTCCACCGAAACCTAATACAAGTTTTGGATCTAAATCTAGTTCTAATTCTGCAGTTATATATTCACGAAGACTGTATATTCGTATACCTGCTTGTTCTGCTAGTGACACTAGTTCTTCTTCTGTTTTCGAAGAGAGAATTGTTAATACAATATGCATGCCTGCTTGTTCCCCTGAGATAGTGACGGTAGGTGCATACTCAGCGATAGTTTTTGTAATGATTTCTAATTTACGTTTATAAATTTTACGCATTTTATTTAGATGCTTTGCAAAGTACCCATCCTCCATAAAGTTTGCAAGAATATATTGATCCATTCGAGGAACAGTTGCAGAGTAATAAGAGTATTTCTGTTTATATTGCGTGACAAGTGATTTTGGTAATACAGCATATGCTATTCGGAGTGAAGGCATTAAAGATTTAGAGAATGTACTTAAGTAGATTACACGCTCATTTTGATCGATTCCTTGTAAAGAAGGAATAGGCTTTCCTGTGTATCTAAATTCACTATCATAATCATCCTCAATAATGTAACGATTTTCTTGTTGATAAGCCCAGGCAAGTAGTTGGCTTCGACGAGTTGCTGAAAGTACTGCGCCAGTTGGAAATTGATGAGATGGTGTTACGTACATAGCAGTCGCGTTCGTTTGTTCGAGTCGAGATACTATTACCCCATCTTCGTCTACGGGAATAGGTACCGATTTTTGTTTGTCCTCTAAAAATAAATGATGAGTGAGCGGATAGCCGGGATTCTCGAATCCATAAATAGCTTCCTTTCCAAGCAAGCGAATGATTAATGGCATAATTTGTTCTGTTCCTGAGCCAAGAATAATTTGTTCAGGTGTGCATTTTACTCCTCTAGACTGATATAAATAGGAGGAAATTTGATGCCTTAATATATAATCTCCTTGTGGATGTCCAAGTTGAAGAAAATCTTTATTTATTTCATTAACAATATCTTTAGCGTACTTTCTCCATATTTTAAATGGAAAGGACTCTGTATCAATTTTTCCGGGAGAAAAATCGATAGAATAAGTAGAAACATACTTCTCCTCTTGGATAACATTCGGTATTGCTTGTTCAATTAAAGCGAGTTCCTCTAAGTTCTGAACAAAAAAACCGCGTCTTGCTTCGGAAGAAATATAGCCTTCTGCCACTAGTTGGCTGTATGCAAATTCAATTGTTGTTTGGCTAACTGCTAAGTAGTCAGCTAATTTTCTTTTCGAAGGAAGTTTAGCTCCTTCCGCTATTTTCCCCCTGATAATTGCTTCTTTAATTTCGCTATAAAGCTGTTCATATAAAGGAATTAAAGAATTTTTTTCAAGCTGAAACATAAGAAAGTCCATTCATATCACCAATCTGACCATTTCATTTTAATTGTTTCTGGCACTTTTCAAATGGTCATCTTTTATTATACTAAACTCATAACGATATGGGGGGAAATAATGATGACAACTAATTTAACTGGAACAGAACGAGTAAAACGAGGAATGGCTGAAATGCAAAAAGGTGGCGTTATTATGGACGTTATCAATGCAGAACAAGCAAGAATAGCAGAAGCAGCTGGTGCGGTAGCTGTGATGGCATTAGAACGTGTTCCATCGGATATTCGTGCAGCAGGCGGAGTTGCTCGTATGGCGGACCCACGTATTATGGAAGAAGTAATGGGTGCAGTAACTATCCCAGTAATGGCAAAAGCACGTATTGGACATATTACAGAAGCGCGTATTTTAGAAGCAATGGGCGTGGATTATATTGATGAGTCTGAGGTATTAACACCTGCAGATGAAGAATATCACTTACGTAAAAGTGAATTTACAGTACCATTTGTATGTGGATGTAAAGATTTAGGGGAAGCAGCTCGCCGAATTGGAGAAGGAGCTTCGATGCTTCGTACTAAAGGAGAACCTGGAACAGGGAATATCGTAGAAGCTGTTCGTCACTTACGTAAAGTGAATGCGCATGTTCGTAAAATTGTTCATATGAATGAAGATGAACTAATGACAGAAGCAAAAATTTTAGGAGCACCTTATGATGTGTTATTACAAATTAAACATAATGGTAAATTGCCAGTTGTAAACTTCGCGGCAGGTGGAGTTGCAACGCCAGCAGATGCTGCTTTAATGATGGAGCTTGGAGCAGATGGAGTATTTGTAGGATCAGGTATCTTCAAATCTGACAATCCAGAGAAATTTGCTAAAGCAATTGTAGAAGCTACAACACATTACCAAGACTATAAATTACTTGTAGAAATTTCGAAAGATTTAGGAATTCCAATGAAGGGAATTGAAATTTCTCGTTTATCTGCACAAGATCGTATGCAAGATAGAGGGTGGTAAGATGGTTAAAATAGGAGTACTTGCACTTCAAGGAGCAGTAAGTGAGCATATGCGTTCCATTGAAGCGTGTGGAGCAGAGGCGGTTGTCGTAAAAAGCACGAATGATTTATCTGGGGTGGACGGTTTAATTCTTCCCGGTGGTGAAAGTACTGCCATGCGCCGATTAATCGATAGTTATGACATGCTTTCGCCTCTTCAAGCATTCGCTACAGCTGGAAAGCCAATGTTTGGGACTTGCGCGGGTCTTATACTGCTTTCTAAAAATCTGGTTGGATACGATTTTGCACATCTTGGTGTACTGAATGCAACGGTTGAAAGAAATTCTTTCGGAAGACAAGTGGATAGCTTTGAAACGCCGATTGAAATTAAAGATGTCGCGACTGATTTTCCAGCGGTTTTCATACGAGCACCTCATATTGTAGAGGTTGGAGTAGATGTTGAAATACTTGCCAAGTATGAAAATCGTATTGTAATGGCGAGACAAGGACATATTCTAGGATGTTCCTTTCATCCTGAGCTAACAGATGATCATAGAATTACTGCGTATTTTATAGAAATGGTAAAGGAAACACTTGCCAAAGAAGCAAACGTATAGTAAAGTATGAGTAATTTCATGATCTAAAAACGATGATAGGAAGCAGTAGCAAGCACGTCTTTTCTAGAGAGTCAGCGGTTGGTGTGAGCTGATAAAAACACTTGTGAATCCGTCCTTTGAGTTGCACGATTGAATGCTTAGTAGGTCGTGGCCGGTTGAAAAGCCGTTATTTAACAAGTGGATTTGACATATTGTCAAGTCAATCAGGGTGGCAACGCGGGTATGCTCTCGTCCCTTTTCATGGGACGGGGGCTTTTTTGTCGTTTTTTAGTTATTTTAAAGGAGGAATTACACATGTTAGATGTAAAATTTGTACGAGATCATTACGAAGAAGTAAAAGCAAAACTTGCCAAGCGTGGTGAAGACATTTCAGAATTTGATCAATTCCAACCTTTGGATCAGAAGCGTAGAGAATTAATTGCAAAAACAGAAGTTTTAAAAGCAGAGAGAAATGAGTTTTCTCAAAAAATTTCTGAGATGAAACGCAATAAGGAAAATGCGGATGATCTAATTGCTCGTATGCGTGAAGTAGGCGATGAAATTAAAGGATTGGACGATGAGTTACGTGAAGTGGAAGAAAAATTTGGACATATGATGATGCGTATTCCAAATATCCCTCATGATAGTGTTCCTATTGGTGATTCTGAAGACGATAATGTGGAAATTCGTACTTGGGGAAAAGTTCCCTCATTCGATTTTGAAACGAAAGCACATTGGGATATTGCGACGGATTTAAAAATAGTAGATTTTGAACGCGCTGCAAAAGTTACAGGAAGTCGTTTCGCTTTTTATCTTGGTTTAGGAGCAAGACTCGAGCGTGCTTTAATAAATTTCATGATGGATCTACATTCTGAAGAGCATGGATATGAAGAAATGCTACCTCCTTATTTAGCAAACCGTACTAGCTTGACTGGTACTGGTCAGCTTCCGAAATTTGAAGAGGATGCATTTTTAGTAAACGAAGAGGATTATTTCTTAATTCCAACAGCAGAAGTTCCAGTAACGAATTTTTACCGTGATGAAATTTTAGATGGAGCAGCGTTACCACAAGCATTTACTGCTTTTAGTGCTTGTTTCCGTTCAGAAGCAGGATCTGCAGGTCGTGATACACGTGGGCTTATTCGCCAGCACCAATTTAACAAAGTAGAGCTAGTTCGTTTTGTAAAACCTGAAGATTCATATGAACAGTTAGAGCTTTTAACTGGTCATGCTGAAAAAGTGCTACAACTATTAGGACTACCATATCGTGTGCTTCGTATGTGTACAGCAGATTTAGGATTTACTGCAGCGAAAAAATATGATTTAGAAGTTTGGTTACCTAGCTACGGGGAGTACAAAGAAATTTCTTCTTGTAGTAACTTTGAAGATTTCCAAGCTCGTCGTGCGGGTATCCGATTTAGAAGAGAACCAGGTGCAAAACCAGAATATGTACACACATTAAATGGAAGTGGACTTGCGCTTGGACGTACAGTTGCTGCTATTTTAGAGAACTATCAACAAGCTGATGGAACAGTAGTTGTCCCAGAAGTTTTAGTTCCATATATGGGTGGAAAAACAGTTATAAAATAATAATATTAGGGAAAGAACGTCATATCCAATCCAAAGGCAATACTTGAGTGAACAATATTTTATGACACATACCAGAAACGCTACTTATTGGCGTTTCTGGTTCTTTTTTTGTGCACGAAGATCTCTAAAAAAATGTGTAAGCAAACTTCCGCATGTTTCGGATAAAACTCCTTCTGTTACTTCGCATATATGATTAAATCTACTGTCATTTAGTAAATGATATAACGAATCTACACAACCAGCTTTTGCGTCTCTTGCACCGTACACAACGCGAGGAATTCGAGATTGTAAAATAGCTCCCGCACACATTGGACAAGGCTCCAGTGTTACATAGAGAGTCGTTTCTTCTAATCGCCAGCTTCCAATTTTCGCACATGCTTCTTGAATGGCTAGTAGTTCGGCATGTGTTGTCGCATTTTGAGTCGTTTCTCTTAGATTAAAGGCCTTTGCTATAACCTCATCTTTATAAACAATGATAGCACCGATTGGGACTTCTCCAATAGCTGCGGCTTTTTTTGCTTCTTCTATTGCTAAATTCATGTAATACTCATCCAATTGGAGTCAACCCCTTTTGCCTAGTGTAGCATGTTTTATTTGCATGTTGCATATTCTATTTTTGAAGGAGTGATTAATTGATTTATGTAGTTAAACAAGGAGATAGTTTATATGGTATAGCCAAACAGTTTGGGACTAATGCCGCTACTCTTGCTTCAATAAATGGTATACCAGATTCAGATGTATTAGTTTTGGGGCAGGCACTTGTATTGCCCTCTACACCAAGCCCTGATCGACCGTTAATTGAATCAAATCTGTATGTAGAATGGTATACAGAAATCCCTTCGGAAAATGTGATTAAACAAGTAGAAACAAATGCAGCACAATTAACCTACATGATGCCTTTTGCTTATGAAGTGAAAAGAGACGGTACGCTAACTACAATGAGTTGGGGTAAATTGCCAGAAGTAGCAAAAGCAAATAAAGTTGAAACCGTCATAGTACTAGCGAACATAGAAAACGGAGCATTTAGCGATACGCTAGCGCACACTATTTTTACAAATCAGGAAGTGAAACAAAAAGTATTTGAGCAAGCAGTAGCAGAAGCAAAAAAGCGAGGAACCACACATATTCATACCGATTTTGAATATATAGACAGTGCCGATCGAGAAAATTATGTGAACTTCTTAAAGGAATTAAAAGCATATGCAAAAGGTTTTACCATTTCGGCTAGTCTTGCACCAAAGACAAGTGCTGAGCAAAATGGAAAGTGGTATGGTGGCCATGATTACAAAGCGATTGGTGAGGTAGTGGATTTTGTTGTCATTATGACATATGAATGGGGTTATAGTGGAGGTCCACCTATGGCGGTATCTCCAATTGGTCCAGTTCGAAAAGTATTAGAATATGCTGTAACCGAAATTGAGCCTAGTAAAGTCATGATGGGCCAAAATTTATATGGCTATGATTGGACACTCCCATATAAACCGGGAAACCCCTTTGCTAAAGCAGTAAGCCCACAGCAAGCCATTCAGTTAGCGAAAGATCGTAATGCAGCTATAGAGTATGATCCAGTTGCGCAAGCACCTTTTTTCCACTATTGGAAAGATGGGAAAGAGCATGAGGTATGGTTTGAGGATGCGCGGTCGATTCAAGCGAAATTTAATCTATTAAAAGAATTAAAGCTACAAGGCATATCTTATTGGCATAGTGGTTTTGATTTCCCTCAAAATTGGTATTTACTCAACGAGATGTTTCGTGTAAAGAAAAAATAGGGTGTTTTTGTCTTTCCCTGGAAAGACAAAAACGCTCTATTTTTCGTTTTCTCCCTATGATAAAATAGAGGTTATGACATGAAATATTAGAGTGAGGTTAAAGCTATGTCAATTCCATTTATAACGGTAGAAGGCCCTATTGGGGTTGGTAAGACCTCCTTAGCAAAAGCGATTGCTGACACATATCAATTTGAATTGCTTAAAGAGATTGTGGATGAAAATCCTTTTTTAGATAAGTTTTATGAAGACATCGCAGAGTGGAGTTTCCAAACAGAAATGTTCTTTCTATGCAATCGATATAAACAACTAAGTGATATTGATAAAAAGTATTTATTGAAAGAAAAAGCAGTTGTGGCAGATTACCATATTTTTAAAAATCTAATTTTCGCTAAACGAACGTTAAGTAAAATAGAATATGAAAAGTATGAAGCAATCTATCAAATATTAACGAGAGATATGCCAGTTCCAAACATAGTTATCTTTTTAGATGCAAGTTTAGATGTGCTTGTTAGTCGTATTGATATGCGAGGAAGAGAATTTGAGAAAAAGATTAGTCCAGATTATTTGGAGCAGCTTTCAACAGATTATCGTATGTTTATGGATGATTTTGAAGAAAAGCATCCAGAAGTAACAGTTCTTCGATTTAATGGTGATGAAATAGATTTTGTGCAAAATGGACAAGATTTAAATAAAATAGTAGAAAAAGTAGATGCAACATTGCATAGAAGGAGTTTTTAAAATGAATTTAAGGGAGAAATATGGCATTCCATCTAATGCAGTTATTACAATTGCAGGAACTGTAGGAGTAGGGAAATCTACGATGACAAAAGCTCTAGCGGATGCACTTAATTTTAAAACTTCTTTTGAAAAAGTAGATTCCAATCCATATTTAGATCGTTTTTATGAGGATTTTTCAAAATGGAGCTTTCATTTACAAATTTACTTTTTAGCAGAGCGCTTTAAAGAGCAAAAAAGAATGTTTGAGTATGGCGGAGGATTTATTCAAGATCGTTCCATTTATGAAGACACTGGAATATTTGCTCAAATGCATAAAGAAAAAGGAACGATGGATCCAATAGACCACGAAACGTATACTAGCTTGTTTGATGCAATGGTTATGACACCATACTTCCCTCACCCAAATTTATTAATTTATATTGAAGGTTCATTAGAAGATATAATTGAACGTATTCAGGATAGAGGTCGCCCAATGGAGCAGCAAACCCCTATCTCTTATTGGGAGGAAATGCATGGTAGATATGAAAAATGGATTGATGGATTTAATGGGTGCCCAGTACTTCGTTTAAATATTAATGATTATGACATCGTGCAAAATCCAGAAGATGCAGAAGCAATTCTTGAGAGAATTGGTCACTTTATGGAGCAAACTGTAACGTTACGTAAATAAGCAAACCAAACCCCTTCCGCAAATAACTTGTAGGAGGGTTTTTTTGGAACAAAAAAAGAAGTTAACTATAAAAGTTAACTTCTTAATATTCTGAACACGTTGTTTAAAGAAAAATTCGTTACAAATGCAACGAATTCAATCTCAAATCTATGCGTGTGTTTAGTTAAAATATGGAGGAGGAAGAGGGATTCGAACCCCCGCGCGGTATGACCCGCCTGTCGGTTTTCAAGACCGATCCCTTCAGCCAGACTTGGGTATTCCTCCGAAGTACATGAATTAATTTATCACGGATAAATTCCAAAGTCAATATATTTATAAAAGAAATTTCAAATAAAACGAATCTATTTGGCGCATAAAATATAGTAGGGAAAAATATAGTTTGTCGTTTTCATTGATTTTTATTCCTAAAAAACGTATACTAGTTTATGCCGTGCTAGGTGGGAAGGTAGCGGTGTCTTGTAACTCGCAATCCGCTCTAGCGAGACTGAACTCCTTCTCTGAGGTTGAATACATGTAGGGTCTGGTACTTGCACGTGATGTTGACGTTTGGGTCCTGCGCAATGGGTGCCCATGAACCATGTCAGGTCCGGAAGGAAGCAGCATTAAGTGGTGCTTTCTCATGTGCCGCGGGGTAGCCTAAGCCGAGTTAACGACAAGGGTGCCGCTTATGTGTTTCAAGCGAAGGAAGGTGCACGGCATTAATTTATACAACATACAACTCATTTGCCTATATGGCAAATGAGTTTTTTTGTATGTATTAAATTCGTCTTGTATTAATAGGCGAAGTCGAAGTCTCTTTATGATATAATAAAATTAGTATTTACATAAAAATGAGAAGGAGGGGAATTTGTTGTCGTATCAAGCTTTTTACCGCGCTTATCGACCTCAGTCGTTTGCGGAAATGTCCGGTCAAACACATATCAAGCAAACCCTTCAAAATGCCCTCCTTTACAATAAAACCACACATGCGTATTTATTTTCAGGGCCACGAGGAACAGGGAAAACAAGTGCGGCAAAAATATTTGCCAAAGCCCTAAACTGTGAAAATGGACCAGCAAAAGAACCATGTAATACTTGTGAAACATGTAAGAGTATTACGGAGGGTTCCAATACAGATGTGATTGAGTTTGATGCAGCTTCTAACTCTCGAGTAGAAGAAATGAGAGATATTATTGAAAAAGTTCGATTTGCGCCTTCAAATGCTCGTTACAAAGTGTATATTATAGATGAAGTGCATATGCTTTCTACAAGTGCTTTTAATGCATTGTTAAAAACATTAGAAGAACCACCAGCGCATGCGGTATTTATCCTAGCAACAACCGAACCACATAAGATTCCATTAACAATAATATCTAGATGTCAGCGATTTGATTTTAAACGAATTACATCTACGGATATTGTCTCTCGAATGAAAGAAGTCTTAACGGATGCAGCAATTGAATATGATGTAAACGTACTGAAAATTATTGCGCAGGCTGCTGCAGGCGGTATGCGGGATGCACTTAGTATGCTCGATCAAGTAGTGTCGTTTAGTGGGGAAAAAATGACCATACAAGACGCTTTACTAGTAACTGGATCTATCGGCCAAGAGGTATTCTTTCAGCTAGCAGATGCGTTAATTGAGAAAGATGTAG
This sequence comes from Psychrobacillus sp. FSL H8-0484, assembly GCF_038005325.1. Classification (NCBI taxonomy): domain Bacteria; kingdom Bacillati; phylum Bacillota; class Bacilli; order Caryophanales; family Bacillaceae; genus Psychrobacillus; species Psychrobacillus sp. FSL H8-0484. Next base: position 28,348 of record NZ_JBBOSZ010000001.1, read on the forward strand.
CAAGGGCACTTGGTTATGTTGAACAGTTAGTGGAAGACGGAAAAGATCCTGTTCGATTAACGGAGGATTTTATTACGTTTTACAGAGACTTACTCATATTACTTGTAGCTCCCAAACAAACGGAATTACTTGAAATAGCAACGGGAGATGCTTTATTCCTGGAGCTGGCTTCTAAATTCCTAGTAGATACCTTGTATAAAAGCATCTCGATATTGACAAACACTCAGCAGGAAATGCGTTTTTCAAATCATGCGAAAGTATATTTGGAAACAGCAATCATACGTCTAGCCCAAGTACCAAAAGAAGCGATGGTAAATAGCGAGAGTAATGCTGAGCTAGAAATGAAAGTAAAATCACTTGAAAGCCAGTTACAACAATTGCAGCAACAAATAAGTCAAGGAATAATTCCACAAGCAATCGGTGGAGAGCAGGAGCAGCCAAAGAGACAAAGGCAGAAGTCTTCTGGTGGCGTGAAAGTGTCAAGTGGTCGAATTCAAGAAATATTAAAAACAGCTACAAAGACAGATATTCAAACCATTAAATCTCAGTGGGCTAATATCCTGCAACAGCTCCAAATATCACACGCTGCACTGTTAAACGATGCAGAACCAGTAGCAGCATCTTCCAGTGCATTTGTGTTAAAATTTAAATATGATATACATTGTCAAATGGCTATTGAGAATAAAACATTTTCTTCTTCATTTCCTCAACTAATCGCTAACTTAACAGGAACCATGTACGAGGTTGTGTATGTACCAGAGGAAAGTTGGTTGAAGATTAGAGAAGAGTTTATTAAACAAAATGGTCTAAAACAAGGTGGCGCAGGGGATACAGAAGATACCTCTTCTAAGCCGACTGAAGCAATAGAGTTTTTACAAGGGATGGAAGAGATATCGGAAGACCCTTTAATCGTAGAAGCTGAAAAGTTATTTGGAAAAGAATTTGTAGAAGTACATGACGACTAAGGAGGAAATTAATTATGCGTGGAATGGGAAATATGCAAGGTATGATGAAACAAATGCAAAAAATGCAAAAACAAATGGCTGAGGCTCAAGAAGAATTAGGTACTCAACGCTTTGAAGCAGTTGCTGGCGGTGGAATGGTGAAGGTTGTTGTCTCTGGACATAAAGAAGTGTTAGAGGTAGAACTAGACCCAACTGTGGTAGATCCAGAGGATATTGAAATGCTTCAAGACCTAATTGTAATTGCAACAAATGAAGCTATGAAAAAGGCTGAAGAAACGGCGAACTCCACGATGGGTCAATTCACGAAGGGATTGAACCTCCCTGGCATGTTCTAGGAGGAAAAATTATGCATTATCCTGAACCGATATCCAAACTAATAGATAGTTTTATGAAATTGCCAGGGATTGGGCCGAAAACAGCGGCCCGTCTGGCATTTTTTGTATTAACAATGAAAGAAGACACTGTTTTAGATTTTGCTAAAGCACTAGTCGATGCGAAAAGAAATTTAAGCTACTGCACGGTGTGTGGGCATATTACAGATATAGACCCTTGTCACATATGCCAAGATCAACAACGTGATTTATCCATGATTTGTGTGGTTCAAGACACCAAAGATGTTATAGCTATGGAGAAAATGAGAGATTATAACGGTTTATATCATGTTCTCCATGGAGCAATTTCCCCCATGGATGGTGTTGGTCCAGAAGATATAAATGTACCATCTTTATTAAAAAGGTTACAAGATACCCAAGTGGAAGAGCTTATATTGGCCACAAACCCTACAATAGAAGGAGAAGCCACTGCAATGTATATTTCTCGTCTTTTAAAACCATCGGGTATTAAGACAACGAGAATTGCTCATGGTTTACCAGTAGGTGGAGATTTAGAGTACGCAGATGAAGTAACTTTGTCTAAAGCTTTAGAAGGCCGTCGAGAGTTGTAAGGGGGATGTAGTTGTCCGTGTTTTTTCAAAAAGGGAAATTAAAGAAAGAGTTCGACCAGCAGTTTGTTACTCTCATTAAAGAAACAAAGGAAGATTGGCAACAAGCGCAATTAATAGAAGATTATTTGAATGATTATGATCTGGATGCTGTTGCAAAAAGAAAAATGACAGAAAGCATTCATTTTTACTTATATAAAGAAGCAAAGATTCGTAATGTCATATTAAAATAGAATAATAATAGTACTAGCTTCATACAGTAAGAGATACTGATTTTATGGAGGGAGTTATTCATGAAGTTAATTATCATTGTGTGTTCACTAGTACTACTATTACTTCTTATGTTTAGGAAATCTTTTTCAGTGATATTAGAAGGGCTTTCTATATTTCTATTTCGTTTAGGTTTTTCTATTTTTTTATTGTTCGGTGTGCATTTGCTTTTAGGTTTAGTAGGATATACAATCCCTGTTAATTTATTTACGGGAGCAGTAGTGGCGGTGTTGGGAGTACCTGGAGTAGCCTCTGTGGTAGTTATTTCTATATTAATATAAAAAACTTTTTAAAAAGTGTTGACTTATGAAAGATAAGAGAGTAATATTGTAGAAGTCGCCAAGAGGTAAACGATTTGGTAGACAACATGAACATTGAAAACTGAACATGCAAAACGTTAAGACATATAGCTTGAAAGACTAACTTCGGTTAGTTCGATAGCAAAACAATTTTTGACATCATTTAATGATGATGCCAGCAAAACAAATGAGCTTTTTAAGTTCTCTATTATGGAGAGTTTGATCCTGGCTCAGGACGAACGCTGGCGGCATGCCTAATACATGCAAGTCGAGCGAATGACGAAGAAGCTTGCTTCTTCTGATTTAGCGGCGGACGGGTGAGTAACACGTGGGCAACCTGCCCTGTAGATTGGGATAACTCCGGGAAACCGGGGCTAATACCAAATAATCCATTTCCTCACATGTGGAAATGTTAAAAGACGGTTTCGGCTGTCACTACAGGATGGGCCCGCGGCGCATTAGCTAGTTGGTAGGGTAACGGCCTACCAAGGCGACGATGCGTAGCCGACCTGAGAGGGTGATCGGCCACACTGGGACTGAGACACGGCCCAGACTCCTACGGGAGGCAGCAGTAGGGAATCTTCCACAATGGACGAAAGTCTGATGGAGCAATGCCGCGTGAGTGAAGAAGGTTTTCGGATCGTAAAACTCTGTTGTAAGGGAAGAACAAGTACGAGAGTAACTGCTCGTACCTTGACGGTACCTTATTAGAAAGCCACGGCTAACTACGTGCCAGCAGCCGCGGTAATACGTAGGTGGCAAGCGTTGTCCGGAATTATTGGGCGTAAAGCGCGCGCAGGCGGTCCTTTAAGTCTGATGTGAAATCCCACGGCTCAACCGTGGAAGGTCATTGGAAACTGGGGGACTTGAGTACAGAAGAGGAAAGCGGAATTCCAAGTGTAGCGGTGAAATGCGTAGAGATTTGGAGGAACACCAGTGGCGAAGGCGGCTTTCTGGTCTGTAACTGACGCTGAGGCGCGAAAGCGTGGGGAGCAAACAGGATTAGATACCCTGGTAGTCCACGCCGTAAACGATGAGTGCTAAGTGTTAGGGGGTTTCCGCCCCTTAGTGCTGCAGCTAACGCATTAAGCACTCCGCCTGGGGAGTACGGTCGCAAGACTGAAACTCAAAGGAATTGACGGGGGCCCGCACAAGCGGTGGAGCATGTGGTTTAATTCGAAGCAACGCGAAGAACCTTACCAGGTCTTGACATCCCGCTGACCGTTCTAGAGATAGATCTTTCCCTTCGGGGACAGCGGTGACAGGTGGTGCATGGTTGTCGTCAGCTCGTGTCGTGAGATGTTGGGTTAAGTCCCGCAACGAGCGCAACCCTTGATCTTAGTTGCCAGCATTTAGTTGGGCACTCTAAGGTGACTGCCGGTGATAAACCGGAGGAAGGTGGGGATGACGTCAAATCATCATGCCCCTTATGACCTGGGCTACACACGTGCTACAATGGACGGTACAGAGGGTCGCAACCCCGCGAGGGTGAGCTAATCCCATAAAACCGTTCTCAGTTCGGATTGTAGGCTGCAACTCGCCTACATGAAGCCGGAATCGCTAGTAATCGTGGATCAGCATGCCACGGTGAATACGTTCCCGGGCCTTGTACACACCGCCCGTCACACCACGAGAGTTTGTAACACCCGAAGTCGGTGGGGTAACCCTTACGGGAGCCAGCCGCCGAAGGTGGGACAGATGATTGGGGTGAAGTCGTAACAAGGTAGCCGTATCGGAAGGTGCGGCTGGATCACCTCCTTTCTAAGGATATATTACGGAATACAGATCTTTATCTGTATCTTAACGTTTTGCAGTTCAGTTTTGAATGTTCATTTTTATGAGCATTTGAAAACTTGTTCTTTGAAAACTGGATAAAACGACATTGAAAGAAATAAATTCAAGAAATTCAATTTGTAATCACTTCGGTGATTATATGTTGTGTAGTACTTTTAACTACTAATTTTGAATGGACTCCAAGTAATTGGAAGCCATATTAGGTTAAGTTAATAAGGGCGCACGGTGAATGCCTTGGCACTAGGAGCCGAAGAAGGACGGCACTAACACCGATATGCTTCGGGGAGCTGTAAGTGAGCTTTGATCCGGAGATTTCCGAATGGGGAAACCCACTGTTCGTAATGGAGCAGTACATTTACGTGAATACATAGCGTATCTGTGGCACACCCAGGGAACTGAAACATCTAAGTACCTGGAGGAAGAGAAAGAAAAATCGATTCCCTGAGTAGCGGCGAGCGAAACGGGAATAGCCCAAACCAAGAGGCTTGCCTCTTGGGGTTGTAGGACACTCTACATAGAGTTACAAAGGAATGAGCTAGACGAAGCGATCTGGAAAGGTCCGCAGGATAGGGTAAAAGCCCCGTAGTCAAAAGTTCATTCTCTCTTGAGTGTATCCTGAGTACGGCGGAACACGTGAAATTCCGTCGGAATCTGGGAGGACCATCTCCCAAGGCTAAATACTACCTAGTGACCGATAGTGAACCAGTACCGTGAGGGAAAGGTGAAAAGCACCCCGGAAGGGGAGTGAAATAGATCCTGAAACCGTGTGCCTACAAGTAGTTAGAGCCCGTTAATGGGTGATAGCGTGCCTTTTGTAGAATGAACCGGCGAGTTACGATTACATGCAAGGTTAAGTTGAGAAGACGGAGCCGCAGCGAAAGCGAGTCTGAATAGGGCGAATGAGTATGTGGTCGTAGACCCGAAACCAGGTGATCTACCCATGTCCAGGATGAAGGTAAGGTAACACTTACTGGAGGTCCGAACCCACGCACGTTGAAAAGTGCGGGGATGAGGTGTGGGTAGCGGAGAAATTCCAATCGAACCTGGAGATAGCTGGTTCTCTCCGAAATAGCTTTAGGGCTAGCCTCAAACGTTAAGAATCTTGGAGGTAGAGCACTGTTTGGACTAGGGGCCCATCCCGGGTTACCGAATTCAGACAAACTCCGAATGCCAATGATTTATGTTTGGGAGTCAGACTGCGAGTGATAAGATCCGTAGTCAAGAGGGAAACAGCCCAGACCACCAGCTAAGGTCCCAAAGTATTTGTTAAGTGGAAAAGGATGTGGCGTTGCTTAGACAACCAGGATGTTGGCTTAGAAGCAGCCATCATTTAAAGAGTGCGTAATAGCTCACTGGTCGAGTGACGCTGCGCCGAAAATGTATCGGGGCTAAACAAATCACCGAAGCTGTGGATTGATACCTTTGGTATCAGTGGTAGGAGAGCGTTCTAAGGGCGTTGAAGTCAGACCGGAAGGACTGGTGGAGCGCTTAGAAGTGAGAATGCCGGTATGAGTAGCGAAAGACGGGTGAGAATCCCGTCCACCGTATGACTAAGGTTTCCTGAGGAAGGCTCGTCCGCTCAGGGTTAGTCGGGACCTAAGTCGAGGCCGATAGGCGTAGACGATGGACAACAGGTTGATATTCCTGTACCACCAAACCACCGTTTGAGTAATGGGGGGACGCAGAAGGATAGGGTAAGCGTGCTGTTGGTTATGCACGTCCAAGCAGTAAGGTGTGAATGTAGGAAAATCCGCATTCTATAACATTGAGCTGTGATGGCGAGGACTTAGTCCGAAGTTCCTGATTTCACACTGCCAAGAAAAGCCTCTAGCGAGGTGATAGGTGCCCGTACCGCAAACCGACACAGGTAGTCGAGGAGAGAATCCTAAGGTGAGCGAGAGAACTCTCGTTAAGGAACTCGGCAAAATGACCCCGTAACTTCGGGAGAAGGGGTGCTCTTTTGGGTGAATAGCCTAGAAGAGCCGCAGTGAATAGGCCCAGGCGACTGTTTAGCAAAAACACAGGTCTCTGCAAAACCGTAAGGTGAAGTATAGGGGCTGACGCCTGCCCGGTGCTGGAAGGTTAAGAGGAGTGCTTAGCGCAAGCGAAGGTGCGAATTGAAGCCCCAGTAAACGGCGGCCGTAACTATAACGGTCCTAAGGTAGCGAAATTCCTTGTCGGGTAAGTTCCGACCCGCACGAAAGGCGTAACGATCTGGGCACTGTCTCAACGAGAGACTCGGTGAAATTATAGTACCTGTGAAGATGCAGGTTACCCGCGACAGGACGGAAAGACCCCGTGGAGCTTTACTATAGCTTGATATTGAATTTTGGTGCAACTTGTACAGGATAGGCAGGAGCCTTAGAGCCCGGAGCGCCAGCTTCGGAGGAGGCGTCGGTGGGATACTGCCCTGGTTGTATTGAAATTCTAACCCATACCCGTAACCCGGGTAGGAGACAGTGTCAGGCGGGTAGTTTGACTGGGGCGGTCGCCTCCTAAAGTGTAACGGAGGCGCCCAAAGGTTCCCTCAGAATGGTTGGAAATCATTCGAAGAGTGTAAAGGCAGAAGGGAGCTTGACTGCGAGACCTACAAGTCGAGCAGGGTCGAAAGACGGGCTTAGTGATCCGGTGGTTCCGCATGGAAGGGCCATCGCTCAACGGATAAAAGCTACCCCGGGGATAACAGGCTTATCTCCCCCAAGAGTCCACATCGACGGGGAGGTTTGGCACCTCGATGTCGGCTCATCGCATCCTGGGGCTGTAGTCGGTCCCAAGGGTTGGGCTGTTCGCCCATTAAAGCGGTACGCGAGCTGGGTTCAGAACGTCGTGAGACAGTTCGGTCCCTATCCGTCGTGGGCGTAGGAAATTTGAGAGGAGCTGTCCTTAGTACGAGAGGACCGGGATGGACACACCGCTGGTGTACCAGTTGTTCTGCCAAGAGCATCGCTGGGTAGCTATGTGTGGACGGGATAAGTGCTGAAAGCATCTAAGCACGAAGCCCCCCTCAAGATGAGATTTCCCATTACGCAAGTAAGTAAGATCCCTCAAAGACGATGAGGTAGATAGGTTCGGGGTGGAAGCGTGGCGACACGTGCAGCTGACGAATACTAATCGATCGAGGACTTAACCAAAATAGAATTTGAAGAATTCAATGTCTTTTATCCAGTTTTGAGTGAACAACTCAAGGTCTAGTGATGATGGCGAAGAGGTCACACCCGTTCCCATACCGAACACGGAAGTTAAGCTCTTCAGCGCCGATGGTAGTTGGGGGTTTCCCCCTGCAAGAGTAGGACGTCGCTGGGCACTAAGAAGTCGTTACCAAGAAATTGGTAGCGGCTTTTTTTGTATTCGAAAAAGAAGACCGAAGGCAACATATACTTTATTTATAGAGAAGTGTGCGAGAAAGTGGAAGGCAAAGAGTTCGAGGAAGCAAAGAAGAGAGGCTCGGAGCATATAGCCTACGTGAGAACCGAAAGACTGCGGCTGACGAAGAAATCTGCCGCCCATCTGCTTTCGCAGCCCGAACACGGAAGTTAAACTCTTGCGCCGATGGTAGTTGGGGGTTTCCCCCTGCAAGAGTAGGACGTCGCTGGGCACCAAGAAGTCATTACCGAGTAATCTGTAGCGGTAACTCTGAAATTAATTTTGATCAACCATTTATTTCAAGAAATATTCTCTCTCTCAAATTGTTGATTGCACCTCACTGCTCTCCTATTTATTTCCTCAAAAACTTCCTATTCCATATGAAAGATAAAGGTCTGTTCATGTATAATGAAAGAAGGAAATCTGAACGATATAGTGAGGGAATACAATATGCAGGAAAAACGACCGTTAGTCGAGGCGTTGGAGAAATTTCATAACCTAAGAAGTATCTCTTTTCATGTGCCTGGTCATAAAAATGGGCTATTATCTAATTTGCCAAATGTAATGAAAGAGACAATGCAGTATGACTTTACGGAGTTAAATGGATTAGATGATTATCATCACCCTATAGAAGCCATTAAAGAGGCTGAGGATCTACTTTCTATTACATATGGTACACAGAAGAGCTTCTTTTTAGTAAATGGAACGACTGTTGGTAATTTAGCAATGATTTATGCCACTTGCCAGTTTGGTGAGCAGATTATTGTGCAGAGGAATGCTCACAAGTCTATTTTCCATGCAATTGAATTAGTTGGGGCAGAACCAATCTTTGTAACGCCCGAGTGGGATGAGCGTACGAAAACAGCCTCATATGTATCATATGAGGTAATGCAAAAGGCAATAGAACAATTTCCAGCGGCTAAGGCTGTTGTATTAACATATCCGAGTTATTATGGTGTTACTTCTTTTCAGCTAAAAAGTATAATAGATTTGTGCCATACAAAGGATATTCCAGTACTTGTTGATGAGGCACATGGTGCACATTTTCAAGCGAATAGGGCCTTTCCGAAGTCTGCACTTATGTACGGTGCAGACTTAGTTGTGCAGTCAGCCCATAAAACATTACCTGCATTAACGATGGGATCTTTCTTACACATCAGTTCTACTTTGATAGATGCAAATAGAGTTAATAAATATTTAAGAATGCTTCAATCTAGTAGCCCTTCCTATCTTTTATTAGCTTCTTTAGACGATGCTAGAAGCTATGTAGAAAGATACAATGAGATGGATTTTAAACAATTTATGTATAGAAGAAATTTATTTGTAGAGGCTTTGAATACAATTACGCAATTAGAAGTGGTACAAGTGGATGATCCACTGAAGCTATTAATACGGGTGGAAAATTATTCAGGATTTCAAATCCAAAGAGCGTTAGAAGCACAAAATATATATGTGGAGTTAGCTGATACTTACCAAGTACTTTTCATATTACCTTTATTAAAAGTTGAGCAAGAGTATGCTTTTGCAGAAATTAGGAAGCGTATAAAACATGCAGTTGATGAGTTGCGTAAAGAAGTACCAATTAGTCCGAGAAAAGGTAGTTCAGTAAGACAGAAATCAATATCAACATTACATATGAGTGTAAGTTTATTAAGTGAAAAACAAGGAGAATGGATTCCATATGTCCGTTCAATGGGAAGAATTGCAAAAGCGATGATTATTCCCTACCCACCAGGGATTCCACTTGTCCTAGCAGGGGAAAAGATTACTGTTTCAATGCTGACAGAACTAGAAGAGTGGATAGAAAAAGGTGCTTTATTTCAAGGAGAACATCGACTTGAGGAAAAGTTAATATATGTAGTGGAGGATTAATTGTGCAGAAAAAAGGGTATTTTATTTCAAGTGAAGGTCCTGAAGGTGCAGGGAAAACTACAGTAATGCAATTACTTGGGAAGAAATTAAATGAAGAAGGCTATGATGTTGTTATGACAAGAGAGCCTGGTGGAATTATGATTTCTGAAAAAATTCGAAACATAATTTTAGATAATGAGCATACAATGATGGATAGTCGTACGGAAGCTTTACTATATGCAGCAGCAAGAAGACAGCATTTAGTTGAGAAAGTACAACCTGCTTTAGAAGCTGGTAAGATTGTCATTTGCGATCGTTTTATAGATAGTTCGCTTGCCTATCAAGGTTTTGCAAGAGGTATTGGTGTAGAAGAGATTTTAACTATTAACAAATTTGCGATTGGTAAAACAATGCCAGACAAGACCATTCTATTTGATATCGAACCGAGTGTTGGGCTTGAGAGAATTAATGCCCATAATGATCGCGAAAAAAATAGATTAGATGTGGAGAGCCTCTCTTTTCATGAAAAAGTAAGAGAAGGCTATTTGTCCCTTGTTGATCAATATCCAAATCGTATCCAAGTAATTGATGCTTCACGTTCAGTAGAAGCGGTATTAGAAGAAGTATATTTGGTAATAAAAAAGGAATTAGAAGTTATTAGATAATTCGTGTTATAATGGAAAGAAGAAAAAAATAACAGGGGTGAGTCTCGATGAAATTGATAGTAGCGGTAGTGCAGGATCAGGATAGTAACAGATTATCTAATGCGTTAACGAAAGCGAAGTTTAGAGCAACAAAACTTGCAAGTACAGGTGGTTTTTTACGATCTGGAAATACTACCTTTTTAATCGGTACCGATGACTCGTTAGTATCTTCTGCACTAGAGTTAATAAGAGATAATTGTAGAGCAAGAGAGCAAATGGTTGCACCTGTATCTCCAATGGGAGGAAATGCAGATTCATACATTCCATACCCAGTAGAGGTCGAAGTAGGAGGAGCCACAGTATTTGTTCTACCGATTGAACAATTCCATCATTTTTAATAATGAAGGAAGGGATAGAAAACGTTGAAAATAAATCAAGATTTACGAGTAGGAATAGATAATTTACGAAAAGATGCTATTCAGAATAGCCCTGTATCAACAAAATTTGGACAAATGGTTTCTAAGCAGGAACAAAGAATGCAGACAGAAACAATGACTAAACTGTTAGGAGATATTTCAACTGCAGGAGATCGTCTTGCTCGTTCTAGAAACTTACGTGATATGGCAAAATTTAAAATGCTCATTCGAAAGTTTTTACATGAAGCTGTGGACTTTGGAATGGGGTTAAAACAATCACACACCTGGAATCGTTTTGGTGAAGGTAGAAAACTAAAAATTGTTGAGACAATTGATGAAAAACTAGTTGAATTAGCAGAAGAAATTCTCAGCCAAGAGAAAAGCTCTATTGAGTTATTAGATAAAATTGGTGAAATAAAAGGACTACTTATAAATTTATACACGTAAATTTCCCGTGTTTTCGCTCAATGCGAGACACGGGTTTTTTGAAACGAGGTGTGATACATGGAAAACTGGTCGATTGAAGAAGTAGAAAGATTACAGCCAGTAGCGATTAAACAAATACAATCCATTGTTTTGAAAAGTCGTATTGGACATGCTTATATAATAGAAGGAGCCAAAGGGACAGGAAAAACAAAGGTAATGCAATTTTTTGTTCAACTTATTTTATGCGAAAATCCGACAAAAAATGTTCCATGTGAAACATGTCGAAGTTGTAAAAGATTGAAATCAAATAATCATCTAAATCTTATGCAGCTGGAACCAGATGGTCAATTTATAAAAAGAGGACAAATAGACGAGTTAATACATGAGATGAGTAAAACTTCCATAGAACAAGGAAGGAAAATATATGTCATCCATCATGCAGATCAACTAAATGCTAGTGCGGCCAATACTTTACTTAAGTTTTTAGAGGAGCCTCAAGGGGAAGTAACCGCAATACTTTTAACAGATAGAATGCATGCTTTAATCCCAACAATTCGTTCAAGATGTCAGCATTTAAATTTGTCTGCTATGCCACAATCTGTGTTGAAACAGAAATTAGTGGATGAAGGAATAACAGAATCCATGGCTTCTACCGTTTGTCGCATGACGAATCAAGTCGAAGAAGCAATTTTTTTAGCGAAGGACGAGCAATTTGGACTTGCAAGGAAATCAGTGTTAAAATTGGTTGAAGCAAGTGGTAAAAGTGTCCAAGATGCATTGATGTGTATTCATGAAGATTTTGCTCCACTGTTGAAAGAGAAAGAACAAGCAGAACAAGCATTAGATTTACTACTATTCGCTTATCGTGATATAGTAGCTATAAAAGCAAGTCCAATCGCAGTTTGTACTTATCCGGATATGTCGCATTATTGGAATCAGGTGGCTTTACATACTACGTATGAGCAATTATCGAAGCAATTAGAAATGATTTTACATGCTAAGCAAAACTTGCATAAAAATATGAACCGGACACTGATGATGGAACAGTTAATGCTAAACCTGCAGGAGGGATCTACTTTTGTATAACGTTGTAGGAGTTCGCTTTAAAAAAGCGGGTAAAATATATTATTTTGATCCAGTGGATTTTTCCTTAGATAAAGATGACTATGTCATCGTTGAAACTGCTAGAGGGGTCGAGTACGGAAAAGTTGTTGTACCGATTAAGCAGGTAGGGGAGCACGATGTAGTACTTCCTTTGAAACAAGTAGTAAGACCTTCTACTGATAAAGACCGTATTCAAGTAGAAGAAAATCGACTAGAATCTGCCCAGGCGCTAGCTCTAGGTACTGAAAAGATTTTAGAAAGAGAACTAGAGATGAAGCTAGTAGATGTTGAATATACATTCGACAGAAACAAAATTATCTTTTATTTTACCGCGGAAGGTCGTGTAGATTTTCGTGATTTAGTAAAAGATTTAGCTTCTGTATTTAGAACGCGAATTGAGCTTAGACAAATTGGAGTCCGTGATGAAGCAAAAATGCTAGGAGGCATTGGTCCTTGTGGTCGTATGTTATGCTGTTCTACATTTTTAGGTGATTTTGAACCAGTATCTATTAAAATGGCAAAAGATCAAAATTTATCATTAAATCCTTCCAAAATTTCAGGATTATGCGGTCGCCTTATGTGCTGTTTAAAGTATGAAAATGATGAGTATGAAACAGCAAGAGAACAAATGCCGGATATTGGTGAAAAAATTGAGACACCAGATGGTCTAGGAAGAGTCGTTAGTATGAATATTTTGGAGCGAGTTTTGCGCATAGAGCTAAGTGATCCACAACGTGTATTAGATTACACATTAGAAGAAATTATTAACCATGCTGAAAATCCAGTACAATGGTCGGGGCAATGAGGTGAATGTGTGATGGACCGTAATTTTTTTGATACAATTATAGAATTTGAAAAACAATTAGAGTCCACGCAGCTGCAATTTCGCGCTTTAAAAGAATTTGTAGCGATAATGGTAGAGGAACGTCAGGCGCTGCAACAAGAAAACAATCATTTAAGACAAAGACTCGATGAAATGCATGAAAAAGAAGCATTGCACGAAAAAATGCGAGAAGCACAAGTACAATTAACCAAAACTGATATTGGAGAAGGCTATGATAATTTAGCACGACTATATCAAGAAGGTTATCATGTATGCCATGTCCACTTCGGAAGTTCTCGCAAAGAAGAAGATTGTCTATTTTGCTTGTCATTTCTAAATAAACAAAACGTCTAATCAATTGACTGATGCCACTCCATAAGTGGGTGTCAGTCTTTTGTTTTGCTTGGAGGAATTAATTATGGAACAATGGTTAAAGGATGATGAGAGACTCGATTATTTGTTGGCAGAAGATTTACGAATCATTCAGAGTCCTTCTGTTTTTTCATTTTCATTGGATGCCGTTTTACTAGCAAGGTTTACATATGTACCAATAAAGAGAGGGAAAATAGTGGATTTATGCACGGGTAATGGTGCAATTCCATTATTTTTAAGTGCCAGGACAAAAGCAGAAATAATAGGAATTGAATTACAAGAAAGACTAGCAGATATGGCTACTAGAAGTGTTCAATATAACCAATTGGCTGAACAAATTACGATTAAGCAGGATGACGTAAAAGGAATTGCAACACAAATCGGCTCTGAAAAGTATGATGTCGTGACATGTAATCCACCTTATTTTCCTGCTCATGAAGCGAGTGAAAAAAACTTAAAAGAACATTTAGCTATCGCAAGACATGAGATCCATCTTACGTTAGAGGAAGCGGTACGTTCTGCTAGTGAGTTATTGAAGCAAGGTGGAAAAGCTGCATTTGTACATCGTCCCGGGAGATTACTTGATATTGTAACTGCAATGAGAGCTAATCGCATAGAGCCAAAACGAATACGATTTGTCTATCCAAAGGAAGGTAAGGAAGCGAATACATTATTAATTGAAGGAATTAAAGACGGGAAGCCAGATTTGAAAATTTTACCTCCACTTTATGTTTACGGAGAAGATGGAGAATACACCGAAGAAGTAAAAGAGCTGTTATATGGAGAGAAATGAAAAAGTCCACACATTTTACGTTTTAGAATGTAATGATGGCTCGTATTATGCAGGTTACACAAATGATTTAGAAAAGAGAATTGCTGTGCATAATGATGGTAAGGGAGCCAAATATACACGCGCAAAGCGACCAGTTACCTGTATATATAGTGAAATATATGAAACCAAACAAGAAGCAATGCAAGCAGAATATGCATTTAAACAGCTAACTAGAAAACAAAAAACTCATTATATGGGAGGGTAAGTAAACAATGAAATCTCAGAAATCGACCGAGCACGAACAAAGCAGCTGTTTATATTTAGTTGCAACACCCATCGGTAATTTAGAAGATATGACGATGCGTGCCATTCGAATATTAAAAGAAGTAGATATAATTGCAGCGGAAGATACGCGAAATACGAAAAAACTATGTAATTATTTTGAGATATCGACACCACTTATGAGTTATCATGATCACAATCAACAAGTAGGTGGAGAAAAAATATTAGAGCTACTTAGACAAGGCAAACGTATCGCATTAGTGAGTGATGCAGGACTTCCTTGTATTTCAGATCCTGGAGCAGATATTGCTACAAAAGCTGTTAGTGAAGGATTTGCAGTAGTTCCGATTCCAGGAGCGAATGCAGCACTTAGTGCATTAATTGCATCAGGATTATCGACACAACCATTCTTCTTTTACGGATTTTTAAGTAGAAATAAAAAGGAGAGAAAAGCAGAAATTACAAAGCTGCAAAAAAGGCAAGAATCAATTATATTGTATGAATCTCCCCATCGTTTAAAGGACTCTCTAAAAGATATGCAATCAATTATGGAAGGCACTCGTCAAATAGTATTAGCAAGAGAGTTAACGAAAAAATTCGAAGAGTTTCTAAGAGGAACGATTGATGAAGCTGTTGAATGGGTAGAACAGTCTGAAATTCGTGGAGAATTTTGTATTGTAATAGAAGGCAGCCATGAAGAAGTGGTAGAACTCGAAGATAAACCATGGTGGGCCGATTTAAGCATTGAACAGCACGTGGATCGTATCATAGAAGATAAGCAATATCATTCGAAAGATGCAATTAAAGAAGTGGCGATTGAAAGAGGCTTATCGAAAAGAGATGTTTATCAAAATTACCATGTAAATTAATAAAAACACCCGTAAGCCGAAAGGCTACGGATGTTTTTGTTCTATTATTTAAGGCTATTTTGAATTTCTTTAATAAGTTGTTCTGCACCTTCAGGGCTTAGAATTAATTTACCGCCAACCAAGCGTAGGTTGTCATCTGATACTTCACCAGTAACAGCACATGTCATATTAGGCATATATTTTTTTAATATAATTTTATCATCATCCACGTAGATTTCTAATGCGTCTTTTTCTGCAATACCTAGTGTACGACGAAGTTCAATCGGAATAACTACGCGACCTAATTCATCAACTTTACGAACAATACCTGTAGATTTCATAATAAATTTTGCCCCTCTCAAGAGTGAGTATTTTTCGTCAAAATTCGACATAAACCTCTTTTATGTACTCTATCATACCAAGTACTACCATTTTCGTCAATAATTAAACTTTTAATATTTTCTTATTTTATAGTAAAAAAATGATATATATTGAACAGGAATGATAATATAATGATACATTATATTCGTAAAAGTAATTATTTTCCTATATTATCAAATAATTGGAAACTTACAAAATCAAATAATATTCGACAATGTTGTCTGGATGTATTGATTGAAACAAGTACTTCATTTCGATAGAATAAAGAATATAGAAGATTCAGCATTGGAGGCAATATTACATTGAAAGAACAACAGAAAACATTTTATTTAACAACGCCCATTTATTATCCAAGTGGGAAATTTCATATTGGTACTGCTTATACAACCGTAGCTTCCGATGCAATGGCACGATACAAAAGATTAAGAGGGTATGACGTTCGTTTCCTTACAGGAATGGATGAGCATGGTCAAAAAATTCAAGAAAAAGCACAAGAGGCTGGAATGGAGCCTCAAGCATATGTAAATGAAATTGCAGAGGCTGCTAAAAAAGTATGGGCTTTAATGGACATTTCCTATGATGATTTTATTCAAACAACAGAAGAACGCCATACAAAAATTGTCGAAAAGATTTTTCAAAAGTTTTTAGATAACGGAGATATATACAAAGGGGAGTATGAAGGTTGGTACTGTACACCTTGTGAATCATTTTTTACTGAAACACAATTAGTAGATGGTAATTGCCCAGACTGTGGTCGTCCAGTTCAGAAGGTAAAAGAAGAGTCGTACTTCTTTAATATGAAGAAATATGCAGATCGTTTATTAGCATACTATGAAGATAATCTAGAATTTATTGAACCCGAATCTCGAAAAAATGAAATGATTAATAATTTCATTAAGCCTGGTTTAGAAGATCTTTCTGTTTCTCGAACATCCTTTGACTGGGGAATTCGTGTACCAGGAGATCCAAAGCATGTTATTTATGTGTGGGTAGATGCTTTAACAAACTATATTACCTCACTTGGTTATATGTCAGATGACGATTCATTGTTTAAAAAGTTCTGGCCTGCGGATGTGCATGTAGTAGGAAAGGATATTGTTCGTTTTCATACAATCTACTGGCCGATTTTCTTAATGGCACTGGATTTACCACTACCTAAAAAGGTATACGCACATGGATTTATTATGATGAAAGATGGTAAAATGTCTAAATCTAAAGGGAACGTTGTATATCCAGAGATGTTAGTGGAGCGTTTTGGATTAGATGCAACACGTTATTTCTTATTGAGAGAGCTTCCATTTGGTCAAGATGGCGTATTTTCTCCAGAATCATTTGTAGAACGTACTAACTTCGATTTGGCGAATGATTTAGGAAACTTATTAAATAGAACTGTTTCGATGATTAATAAATATTTTGAAGGTAAAATTCCAGCGAAACAAATTGAACCAACTGAGTTTGATGTAGTTCTTCAGGATTTTGCAAAAGAAACAGTAGAAAAATATGAAGCAAACATGGAGAAAATGCAATTTAGCATTGTGTTAGGTGATGTATGGTCACTAGTTTCTCGTACAAATAAATATATTGATGAAACACAGCCTTGGATACTTGCAAAAGAGGAAGAGTTGAAAGGTCAATTGGCAGCTGTAATGACTAATTTAGCAGAAAGCTTGCGTCAAATTGCGACCTTAATTCAACCATTTATGACGAATAGTCCAAGACAGATTATCGAGCAGCTTGGTCTATCAGAGGAGCATTTAAACTGGAATCACTTAGGTTCATTTAATGTTATTAAAGATGGAACAGAAGTAATTAATACTGGAGTTCCAATCTTCCCGCGTCTAGATGTAGAGGTAGAAGTTGCATATATTCGTGAGCAAATGCGTGGCTCTGTACAAACACCACAGGAAGAAGTGGAAGAAGAACCAGATTCAGAAGAAATTACAGTGGATGATTTCTTTAAAGTAGATTTGCGAGTAGCAACTGTTCTAGAATGCGAACCAATTCCAAAAGCTGATAAGTTATTAAAATTACAAGTAGATATGGGATATGAAAAGCGTCAAGTGGTTTCAGGAATTGCACAGCATTATAAACCAGAAGATCTTATTGGTAAAAAAGTAATTGTTGTTGCTAATTTGAAACCAGTAAAACTTAGAGGGGAATTGTCACAAGGGATGATTCTAGCTGGTGAAAAAGATGGTTATTTAACAATCGCTACAGTAGATGAAAAACTCGAAAATGGCGCAACCGTGAAATAATAAAATCAAATACGTCTTGGCGTATTTGCGTTCAGCAGTACTTAAAAGACCGGCTGATTTAAGTTAGAAAAGACCTGTCGCTCAAGTGGCAGGTTTTTTCATATGAATAATATTTTGAAATACTATTGAAGATTGATTATATTGAAATAACTTGTTACTAGAAAAGGAAAAGATAATAAGAAAAGTGAAAGTCGTCCCTTTTTCTATGAAATTGTAATAGTATTGTTAGGAACATAAATTAACTTTAATATCAAGAGAATCTATTGCGAGGAGACAATATTATGTTTATAGACACACATGTACACTTAAATGCAGATCAATATGATGAAGACCTTCAGGAAGTAATAGAAAGAGCTCTACAAGCAAATGTAAATCAGATGGTTGTTATAGGGTTTGACCGGAAAACAATTGAAAGAGCAATGAAGCTAGCGGAAGAGTACGAATTCATATATGTCGTAATTGGATGGCATCCTGTAGATGCAATTGATTGCACGGAAGAAGACTTACAATGGATTGAAGAACTTTCAGCGCATAAAAAGGTAGTTGGAATTGGAGAAACAGGACTCGATTATTATTGGGACAAGTCACCAAAGGAAGTACAACAGGTTCTGTTTCGAAAACAAATTCGCCTAGCCCAAAAAGTGAATTTACCGATTATCATACATAATCGAGACGCAACAGAAGATGTTGTTCGTATTTTAAAAGAAGAAGAAGCACACCTCACAGGCGGAATAATGCATTGTTTTGGTGGAAGTGTAGAAACAGCGAAACAATGTATTGCAATGAACTTTCTGATTTCACTTGGAGGTCCAGTTACGTTTAAAAATGCAAAGAAACCGAAAGAGGTAGCAACAGAAATTCCTTTAGAGTATTTATTAATTGAAACAGATGCTCCTTATTTAGCCCCACATCCCCATCGTGGAAAAAGAAATGAACCTGCACTTGTGACACTTGTAGCAGAAGAAATTGCACGTTTAAAAGGGGTATCAATTGAAGAAGTGGCAGAGGCAACTACAACCAATGCAAAGAATTTTTTTCATCTGGTTGATTAGAATTTGGAAATTTTACCACACTGTTAGGGGAGTAAGGTTTTTGTGTGTTTGAATAGTGTGAAAAATCCTAAACTGTTGACAAGTTGAAAAGTACTCTATATAATCACTCGAGTGAACAAGGAGGCGTTTTTCATGACAAATATTTCCATGAAAAATCTGTTCTTTCATTCATTGAGGAGCAAGCGAACACTAGTAGCTGTAGTATCTTTACTATTGTTTCTTGCAGTCGTTTCTTTCGTTTTGTACGAAGGAACAAAGAAAACCGTTGTCTTAACTGTTAACGGTGAACAACAAGAGATATTAACGCATGCAAATACAGTTGGAGAACTTTTAGAGCAAAATAATTTAAAAGTTACCAACGAAGATTATTTACACCCCTCAGTGAACACGTCAATCAAAAATAACTTATCGATTGAGTGGGAGCAGGCAAGACAAATAGAAATCACAGTAGATGGGAAAAATCAAACAATCACCACCACTGCTGATTTAGTTTCAGAAGTACTAGCAAAGGCAAAGGTTCAAGTAAACGAACATGATGCAATAACGCCTGCTGCGGATGCAGAGGTTGGACCTGATAACAAAATTGCAATTGAAAAAGCATTTGAACTATCGCTTTTAGATGGCAAGAAAGAGACGAAGGTATGGTCCACTTCGACTACGGTCGCTGACTTTTTAAAACAACATAACATTCAAATGAATGAATTCGACCGAGTGGAACAGGAAATGGATGAATTAGTACTTCCTAATTCTGTAATACAAGTAGTGCGAGTAGAAAAGGTCACCGATGTAGTTGAGGAAGAAACAAACTTTGCAGTAGAAACGAAAAAAGATGACTCGCTACTTAAGGGAAAAGAAAAAGTTGTGCAAGCGGGTGAAAAAGGATCCGTTTCACGTACTTATGAAGTAATCAAAGAAAATGGTGTAGAAGTATCCCGTAATGTAATGGGTGAAAAGATTACCAAAAAGCCGACGAAAAAAGTTGTGGCAGTGGGTACGAAGGTAGTAACTGCTAGTGTATCCCGTGGGGAGTCGGCTACTGCTGCATCTACAAAAGGAAATGAATTTTTCGTAACCGCAACAGCTTATACCGCTTACTGTAATGGGTGTTCTGGCGTTACTACAACAGGTATCGACTTGAGATCCAATCCAGATGTAAAAGTTATTGCAGTGGATCCTAACGTTATCCCACTAGGATCTAAGGTCTGGGTAGATGGCTATGGATATGCTGTTGCTGGAGATACTGGTGGAGCAATAAAAGGAAATAAAATTGATCTATTTATGCCGTCTAAAACAAAGGCTTACGACTATGGCCGCAAAAAAGTACGTATTAAAGTGTTAAATTAACTTAATTCAGCGGAGGGAGAAAACCCTGCTGAACCGAGCAAAGACTAAGTAACCAATATCCTGTTGCCCAATGCCTCTAGCGATTGTCACAGATTTTTTTGAGCAATATATCAAGCAGGTTTGATAAAAATTTAGAAGCAAATGTGCAAAGAGGTATTAGATTTTCTTATAGCTTTCCCTTTCGTTGATAGGGAGAGCTTTTTTGCGTTATGATAGAGGTCAAAAGGAAGACAGAAAAGAGGAAGTTGGTTTGCGAATAAAAGAAGTCATAGTCGTAGAAGGAAAAGATGACACAACTGCTATTAAACGTTCTGTTGAAGCAGACACAATTGAAACCAATGGTTCAGCTATTTCAAAAGAGACGCTGATTAAAATCCAACATGCACAAGATAAAAGAGGTGTCATTGTTTTTACGGATCCCGATTATCCAGGAAGACGTATACGCGCGATTATTGAAGAGCATGTTCCAGGTGTAAAGCATGCGTTTTTATCAAAAGAAAAAACAATTGCTAAAAATGGAAAAGGGTTAGGGATTGAACATGCAAAAGATGAGGATATTCGCGGTGCACTGGCGAATGTATATACTCCAAAGTCCGATGTCGATGTAACACCGAATATTCCATTAGAAGTTTTAGTAGATGGAAAGCTTATTGGTCATCCAAATTCCAAAGAACGAAGAACAAGGCTTGGAGAACTATTGAAAATAGGATATACAAATGGAAAGCAGTTGCAAAAGCGCCTTTCCATTTTTCAAATTAGTATACAGCAGCTAGAGGAAGCAATCTTGCAGCTCAATATGGAGGATAAATAAATTATGCATAAAGACATCGCAACACCGATTCGAACACAAGAAATTTTAAAGAAATATGGCTTTTCGTTTAAAAAAAGTTTAGGTCAAAACTTTTTAATCGATCCAAATATATTACGGAATATTGTCGGTCATGCAGATCTGACAAAGGATTCTGCTGCTATTGAGGTAGGACCGGGAATCGGAGCTTTAACGGAGCATTTAGCAAGAGCAGCTGGAAAAGTTGTAGCTTTTGAAATTGACCAACGTTTGCTGCCAGTTTTAGCAGACACATTGTCACCTTATGACAATGTTGAAATTATTCATTCCGATATTTTAGAAGCAGATGTAAAAGCACTATTTAAAGAAAAACTTTCTGATTTTCAAGATGTAATGGTCGTAGCGAACTTACCATACTATGTAACAACACCAATATTACTGAAATTATTAATGGATCGTCTACCAATTCGTGGAATGGTTGTCATGATGCAAAAAGAAGTAGCGGATCGAATTACTGCTTCACCAGGTACAAAAGCATATGGTTCGCTGTCGATAGCTATTCAATACTATATGAAAGCGGAAGTAGCAATGGTTGTTCCAAAGGCTGTTTTTATGCCTCAGCCTAATGTGGATTCTGCGGTTATAAAACTTACTCGACATGAGACACCTCCCGTACATGTAATCGATGAAGATTTTTTATTTAAAGTTTCAAGGGGATCGTTTGTTCAAAGAAGAAAAACAATTATTAATAATCTGCAGTCCTCTTTACCAAACGGGAAAATGAAAAAAGAGTTAATCCTTCAATCATTAGAAAAAGTGAATATCGATCCGACGAGAAGAGGCGAAACTTTATCAATCGTAGAGTTTGGTCAACTAGCGGATGAGCTATATCCTCATTTTCATTAATAACACTTGTTACAATATTAGTAATGTTTATAAACAAAAGTGTTGTATATAAGTAATAAAAACGTTGACAAGTATGTGTTATGATTGTTAAAATATTTTGTTTGACAAAAATTATAAACAATGGTATCATAGTATTCAGTGAGGTGTAAGCGAAATGCCAAAAACTTTAGCTGATATTAAGAAGTCATTAGATCATCATTTAGGCAAACGTTTGCAGTTAAAAGCAAACGGAGGACGAAAGAAAACAATCGAACGTGCCGGTGTATTAAGAGAAACTTACCATGCTGTATTCGTTATCGACTTGGATCAAGATGAAAATTCTTTTGAACGTGTATCTTATAGTTATGCAGACATTTTGACAGAAGCAGTAGAAATCACTATTTTTGATGAAGCAAATAATTTAATAGTTGTGAAATGATTGTTTAGAACTTTTATTTTCGATTTTTTATATGTAAAAAAACTCCTTCTCTGTTCAGCTGAATAGAAAAGGAGTTTTTTTCTGTTTTCCGGACATACTTATAAAGCTAGTTGTTCAACTTAATTCAGTTATGTTTATTTGCAACGAGCTTGCGCAGTGGCGAGAGGTAAAGGTACAAGCTGAATAAAGTTACTGCCTCAGGCGGATGGCACAGATTTTGCATTAGGATGTTAGCTTATGTTCGTCGTACCCGTGCGAGAGTAACTGAGTGTCCTGCATCCTGCAGGTCCAACCACAAATCAAAATCTAGATGAAAATACACCGAGGCGTATTTGAAAAGGAGGATTCCCCATTTGGCTAGAAAAGGTATTATGTCTAAAGAATTAAAAGAAGAGATTGCAAAAGATCTTGGATTTTATGAGGTAGTCAAGACCGAAGGCTGGGGTGGAATAAAATCACGTGATGCAGGTAATATGGTAAAGCGAGCAATTGAAATGGCTGAACAGCAATCGAAGTTGCCAAAGTAAATCTTGAATATGACTATTCTGGTTACAAACCGGTATGCAAACGAAATCCAAAGAATAGTGGACAACTAGCAAGGAGAAAAGGCGGAGAAATCCGCCTTTTCTTTTTTGTGTTGTACAAGCATGCTTTTCGTTTTTTTCAAATAGAAATTACTGTGGTAAAATAGGGGACAATATATGTTGGAAAAGGAGCAGATGGTATGTATTATGTAAAAGCACCTGCCAAAATAAACTTAACACTGGATGTATTACATAAACGTCCTGATGGTTACCATGAAGTCGAAATGATTATGACAACAGTTGATTTGGCGGACCGGATTGGATTAGAAGTAAGAGAAGATGGAGAAATACATATTTTGTCAGTTGATCGTTTTGTGCCAAATGATCATCGAAACTTAGCTTATCAAGCCGCAAAAGTACTGAAAGATACGTATCGGGTGAAATTAGGAGTTTCCATTAAAATTGAGAAAAACATACCAGTGGCTGCCGGTTTAGCTGGTGGTAGCAGTGATGCCGCTGCAACGTTAAGAGGGTTAAATACAATTTGGGGTTTAGGACTTACTTTGGACGAGCTTGCCCAAATTGGTACGAAGATAGGGTCAGATGTTGCTTTTTGTGTATACGGGGGTACAGCACTTGCAACGGGTAGGGGAGAAAAGATACGAGAACTACCAGCTCCCGCAAATTGTTGGATAATCCTAGCAAAGCCAACGTTAGGAGTTTCGACAGCAGATATTTATGGTAATTTAAAAATAAATAATATAGTACATCCAAATACAAAACATATGGTTAAAGCAATAGAGGAAAAAGATTTTGATTTGATGTGTGCTTCCGTGGGGAATGTATTAGAAGAGGTTACTCTAAAGTTATATCCAGAGGTTGCTGGATTAAAAGAACAAATGCATAAGTTTGGTGCAGATGCTGTGTTGATGAGTGGTAGTGGCCCAACTGTGTTTGGGCTGGTCAACCAAGAGTCGAGAGTGCAGAGGATATATAATGGACTTCGTGGTTTTTGTGATGAGGTTTATGTAGTTCGATTAATTGGAGACCGGGATTCACTTGCTTAAACACGGATAATTGTGTTAAGTTTTTAATAAAACATTCGTGATTTGAGGTGATTATATGAAATGGAAAAGAAGTGAACGGCTCGTAGACATGACTCACTATCTAATTGAACACCCCCATAAATTAATTTCTTTAACGTTCTTTGCTTCATTGTATGAATCAGCTAAGTCTTCTATTAGTGAAGATTTAACTATTGTAAAAGAAACGTTTGAAGAAAGAGGTAGAGGTTTACTTGTAACTGTTCCTGGAGCAGCAGGTGGTGTAAAATTTATACCTACAATGACTGATCAAGATGTAAAACAAATTGCTGCAGATTTAATCGAACAGCTTTCCAAAGTAGAACGCCTGTTACCTGGTGGCTACTTATATATGACGGATTTGTTGGGGAACCCGTCTCTTATGAATAAAGTCGGTAAAGTTTTTGCCTCAGCTTTTGCTAATGAAAAAATAGATGCAATTATGACGGTTGCCACAAAAGGTATTCCTATTGCACATGCCATAGCTAGACATTTAAATGTACCAGTCGTGGTTGTTCGTAGAGATAGCAAAGTGACAGAAGGTCCAACAGTAAGTATTAATTATGTTTCTGGATCTGCAAGACGTATTCAAACAATGGTTCTTTCCAAAAGAAGTATGGAAAAAGGGCAGCGAGTATTAGTCACCGATGACTTTATGAAAGTCGGGGGTACGATTAATGGGATGAAGAGTTTACTAGAAGAATTTAATTGTGAGCTTGCAGGCATTGCTGTATTAGTAGAGGCAGAGCATGAGGGTGAACAGTTAGTAGACGATTATTTATCTCTTGTAAAACTTCATGAAGTCAATGAAAAAGATGGCACAATAGCATTAACTGAAGGAAATTATTTTGAGAAGGGTGGAAATTTAGATGAAAGCAGTATCAACAACTAATGCACCAGCGGCTATCGGACCTTATGTTCAAGGAGTCATTGTAAATGGAATGTTTTATAGCTCAGGTCAAATTCCATTAACACCTGGAGGAGAAGTAGTAGAAGGTTCTATTACAGAACAAACAGCACAGGTATTTGCTAATCTAGATGCAGTACTGACGGAAGCAGGTTCTTCCTTATCAAAAGTAGTAAAGACATTAGTCTTTTTAAAAGACATGAACGATTTTGTTGAATTTAACGAAGCATATGAAAAACATTTTGAGGGGCACAAACCAGCGCGTTCTGCAGTAGAGGTTGCTCGACTACCGAAAGATGTAAAAGTAGAAATAGAAGTAATAGCAATTATATAAGATAAAAAGTATGTTTTCTTCGGAAAGCATGCTTTTTTTTTTGAAAGAATAAGAAAGTATATAATTTTCCATTCCATAAATCCAGTGTTCAGATATTTTGGAGAAAAAATCGATTCAATACTACTGTTGATTTCCGTTACAGGCGGACGCTTTCCGCGGGGTGAACGATGTGCCATCACCGCCGCTTGCGCGTGCGTTGTGATGTCTCATCTGTCTCACTCATCCCGCTGGAGTCGCCGCCTTCCACTACAATCAAGTAAATGTTTTCAAATCAATTATAAAAGAAAGGACAACTAAAAGATAAGGAAGTATCTAGTTTTTGCGTGCATAAAGTCACTGGTACTTTGAACGATAGGAAAATGCAGTGGATTGTATACAAGGTAAGGCAGAGGGGATGTACCTGTTAGCTAGCAAGAATTTTTAAGAAGAGCATTTCTGCTAATTTTCTTCTACTGGTAAAAGAGTATATGATAAAAAAATAGTTAGCATCTATTGTATAGAGGGGCACTAGAGCACTCGAAATTGCATCTTCGGGTGCTTCCTTTATGAGTTGGAAAGCATCTATTCACTCATTATCTAAAAAAATCTTAACCTTATTCGTACTGTTGAAGAAGGGCGACGGACGGACAAACGACCAGCCTCTATTAAAAATCAATCGGTAATGATAGAGCAATAAGTCTGTCCAAAGACCTCCGAAAACGATACAAAGTTTTAAAGATTTTGGAAATGAATGAATTGGCCAGTTCCTTTTTATAAAGTAAGCAGTAAAATATGCACTTAGCCCGCGGTAATGATGTAGTGATCATTTCGTCTAAAGCGAACCAAAAACGTACAAGTGCAAAATGGGATCCTTGCACATTTCTTGTAAAATTTTAATGTGTAAATTGGATAATCAATAGCCGTGATGAAATATTACAGGATTCTAAGAATACGTATTTTAATACTTTTGTTTTACAATATTAAAAATATTCGTAAATAAAGAAGGACATTTTAAATTTTTGTGGAATAGTAAATAAGATGGATTTTTGCAATTTGAAAAAAGGGGTGGTGAAGAAATGGAAGTAACTGACGTGAGATTACGAAAAGTACTGACAGATGGCCGTATGAGGGCTATCGCTTCCATTACACTGGACAACGAATTTGTTGTACATGATATACGAGTAATTGATGGAAATGATGGATTATTTGTTGCGATGCCGAGTAAGAGAACTCCTGAAGGCGAATTTCGTGACATTGCACATCCGATAAATTCTGGAACCCGCTCAAAAATTCAAGAAGCGGTATTATATGCTTATCATCTAAGTGATGATGTAGAAGAAGAAAGATTAAAAGAAGCAAGCATATAATAGTATAATTACAAAACAAAACCATTTCTATGATAGAGATGGTTTTTTTGTGCAGTAAAATTGTCTATATTACTTGTTTTGTAATGTATTTGTCAAGAGATATTTCCTTGAAAAATCGCTTCATTTCGGCTATAGTCAAAAGAGGAAATTAGCCCACTGGAGGGAAAACGGAAAATGACAAATACTTACGCGGTCGTATTAGCTGCTGGTAAGGGAACTCGTATGAAGTCTAGTCTATATAAAGTATTACATCCTGTTTGTGGGAAGCCTATGGTAGAACACGTTGTAGAAAACATGGAGAAGCTAGGTGTTGAAAAAATAGTCACGATCGTAGGCCACGGTGCAGAAACTGTTCAAAGTCAGTTAGGGAATAGAAGTGAATATGCTCTACAAGTAGAGCAACTAGGAACTGCCCATGCCGTATTACAGGCAGAGCCAGCACTTGCAACTCTTTCAGGTACAACGATTGTTATATGTGGTGATACACCACTTATAACCGTAGAAACGATGAATGATCTATTAAATCATCATAAACAGACTGGTGCTAAAGCAACCATCTTAACTGCAATTGCGGATAATCCAACTGGTTATGGGAGAATTATTCGATCGGAAGATGGAAATGTTAAAAGCATTGTAGAGCAAAAAGATGCATCGCAAGAAGAACTGCTTGTAAATGAGATTAACTCTGGAACGTATTGTTTTGATAACGAAGCTTTGTTTAAATCTTTAAAGTTAGTTAAAAATGAAAACGCTCAAGGTGAATATTATTTACCGGATGTAATCGAGATTTTACAAAAAGAAGGCGAAGTAATTTCAGCCTTTGCTGCAAATGAATTTGAAGAATCACTAGGGATAAATGATCGTATTGCATTATCTCAAGCAGAACAAATTATGCGTTCTCGTATTGCACATCATCATATGCGTGAAGGCGTAACGATTATAGATCCTCAAAATACATACATTAGTAGCGATGCCATTATTGGTCCTGACACAGTTCTTCAGCCTGGAGTAATCATAGAAGGTAAAACTACTATTGGAGAAAACTGCACGATAGGTCCAAACAGCCATATTGTTTCAAGTGTAATTGGAAATGGAACAACTATCCATTCATCTGTCGTTTTATCTAGTGAAGTGGGAGATCACACAGCTATTGGTCCATTTGCGCATATTCGACCAAAGTCAGAGGTTGGCAATGATGTAAAAATCGGAAACTTTGTCGAAGTAAAAAAATCGACAGTAGGGAACGGAAGTAAAATTTCTCATTTAAGTTATATGGGGGATGCATCCATTGGTTCGAATGTAAACGTTGGATGTGGAGCGATTACTGTAAACTATGATGGAGAAAATAAGTTTGTAACAACGATTGAAGACGATGCTTTTGTTGGCTGTAACTCCAATTTAATAGCACCAGTTACGATTGGCAGTAGAGCATATGTTGCTGCAGGTTCTACTATTACAAAAGATGTACCTGGAGAAGCACTTGCAATAGGCCGTGTTCGACAGGAGAATAAAGAAGGCTACGTAAACAAACAAAAACTAAAATAACCCACAACTCAGGAGGATTACCATGCCAGAACAATATGCAAACTCAAAATTGAAAATATTTACTCTTAATTCTAATAGAGAATTAGCAGAAGAAATCGCAAAAGAAGTAGGAGTACCTCTAGGTAAAAGTACAGTTACTAGATTTAGTGATGGTGAAGTACAGATCAATATCGAAGAAAGTATTCGTGGATGCGATGTATTCATTGTTCAATCAACTTCAGGTCCTGTAAACGAACATCTTATGGAATTATTAATAATGCTTGATGCACTAAAACGTGCCTCAGCTCGTACAATTAGTGTAGTAATCCCTTATTACGGATATGCACGTCAGGACAGAAAGGCACGTGCTCGTGAGCCAATCACAGCTAAACTTGTAGCAGATTTATTAACAACTGCAGGTGCAACTCGTGCGATCGTTCTTGATCTACATGCTCCACAAATTCAAGGATTCTTTAATATTCCAATAGACCATTTAGTGGCAGCTCCAATTTTATCTGATTACTTCTTGGGTAAAAACTTTGATCCGGCAGAATTGGTTATCGTATCCCCTGACCACGGTGGTGTTACTCGTGCTCGTAAAATGGCAGATCGTCTAAAAGCTCCAATTGCAATTATTGATAAACGTCGTCCGCGTCCAAACGTGGCAGAGGTTATGAATATCGTAGGTAATGTAGAAGGTAAAACAGCTATATTAATCGATGATATTATTGATACTGCTGGCACTATTTCTATTGCGGCAGCAGCACTTATGGAAAGTGGCGCAAAAGAAGTATACGCTTGTTGCACACACCCAGTATTATCTGGACCGGCAATTGAACGTATTGATAATTCTGTTATAAAAGAATTAGTAATTACTAACTCTATTCAATTAGCTGAAGATAAAACTTCTCCAAAAATCAAAGAATTGTCTGTTGCAAAATTGTTAGGTGATGCAATTGTACGAGTTTTCGAAGAGAAATCTGTAAGTACATTATTTGATTGATACTATAACGTTTGAAACGTCCTCCAAATGGGTATATATCTAAATAGGATAAGAACTTATAGGAGGATGAAAATAGATGAGTACATTAGTTAAAACTCAAAAGCGTGAACATAAAGATAATGCGAAGTTACGAAAAAATGGTTTCATCCCAGCAGTAGTTTATGGATTTGAATTGGAAACACAATCGATTGCCTTAAATGAAAAAGATCTATCCAAAACGCTTCGAGAAGTTGGTCGGAATGGTGTCATGAAACTAGAAGTAGACGGTAAACCTGTCAACGTAGTATTAAGTGATTACCAAATGAATATTTTAAAAGGTCAAATAATTCATGCAGACTTTTTAGCGATCAACATGAAGGAAGAACTAGAAGTAAACGTCATAGTGAATGTGATCGGTGATTTAGTAGGAGTTTCCGAGGGTGGAATGCTTCAACAACCGAACCGAGAAATTACGATTAAGGTGAAACCTTCTGATATTCCTGAAAGTATTGATGTGGATGTATCGAACATGGTAATTGGTGATACCTTAACGGTCGCAGATATTCGAGCAAAAAAACACTATACAATTGTGAATGAAGATGACTATACACTAGTGACTTTTTCAGCACCTCGCGTCGAAGTGGAAGAAACTGAATCAACCGAAGCTGACACAGATGAAATCACTGAAGAAACAAAAACAGAAGAATAATAAAACAAAAGAGGTTGTCCTAAGGCAATCTCTTTTGTTTTGAATATGATAAAATAAAGGAAATACGTATTAAAGGAATGGAATGGAATGAAAATTATTGTAGGTCTTGGAAATCCAGGGAAGCAATATGAATCGACTAGGCATAATATTGGTTTTCATGTAATAGATGAGCTTTCCAGTCGTTTAAATATACCGCTTACACAATCGAAGTTTAATGGGATGTATGGTATTTCTCATGTTGGAACGGAAAAAGTGATGTTATTAAAACCGCTAACATATATGAATTTATCCGGAGAATGTATTGTACCTATGATGGATTATTTTGAGGTTGAAGATGACCAAATAGTTGTTATTTATGATGACCTAGATTTACAAGTAGGAAAACTTCGACTACGTCAAAAGGGAAGTGCTGGTGGTCATAACGGCATAAAATCTATTATTCAGCATCTTGGTACACAAGAATTTAATCGTATTCGTATTGGAGTAGATCGCCCTAAAAACGGGATGAAAGTTCCAGACTATGTGTTATCTAGATTTAGTGATGACGAAAAGACTGAGATGGAGCAAGCGGTGAAAAAAAGTGCAGATGCATGTGAAGATTGGCTGCTGAAAAGTTTTTTAGAAGTAATGAATACATACAATGGTGCATAAAAAATGATGGTAAGGTCTATACTTCCTAAAAAGGGGGTTTTAGTGACCATGCCAATTCGATATAAATGCCGTCATTGTGAAACAGAAATTGGTCAGTTGCCATTCGATTCTATAGACAGTCAATTTTTGCTTAAACATGAAATTAAACCGGATGAACAACATATATATATAGAAAACGGAGCTGATGGAGATTACACAGTACAATGCATTTGTGAAGAGTGTCAGAGCTCCCTTCAAAAGTTCCCAAATTACTATGCTTTGAAAAAATGGATACAGTAAAGATGCTTTGGCACAATTTTGTGCACAAAGCCTTTTTCTGTTTTTGTTATCATCATAAAATAGGTACTTTCGTTAATTAACTAAGGGTGGGTTGAAATGGAACTTCTAAGCAACTTATTAATCGAAGATACACATATACAAAAGCTAGTGAAAGAATTAGAGAGTGGAAAGGACCAACAATTAATAACAGGTCTCTCTGGAAGTGCTAGAGCTGTTTTTACTAAATTGCTATACAATTCCCTGGAGAAATCCATTCTTATCGTTACACCAAACTTACTTCATGCTCAAAAACTGACAGAGGATTTAGTTAAATTAGTTGGGGAAGATTTAGTGCGACTTTACCCTGCAGATGAGCTTATAGCTGCAGATATATCGATAACGAGTCCAGAGCTTCGGGCACAACGATTAGAAGCGTTAGATCATATGCTGACGAAAAAAAATGGTATTTACATTGTCCCGATTGCAGGTCTTAAGAAGCATATGCCGAGTGTGGAGGATTGGAAAGAGAGTACAGTCTCAATTGCAGAGAGCGACGAAATCGTACTGGAAACGTTTCTGCAAAGCCTTGTGAATATGGGGTATGTCCGACAACCAATGGTCACAACACCTGGAGAATTCGCTTTAAGAGGTGGAATTGTTGATATCTATCCACTCTATTTAGAAAACCCGATCCGTATTGAGTTGTTTGACACTGAAGTTGACTCTATTCGTACATTTTCTGCGGAGGATCAGCGTTCTTTAGAAAAGCTAAAAGATATTCGTATTTTACCAGCATCTGAATACGTGTTAACGGAAAGTAAAAAAGCATTACTTGCCCATAAACTTGAAGAAGCTTTAGCTGAAAGTTTGAAAAAGGTTAAAACACAAGAATTAAAAGAGCAATTTTATCAAAATATACAGCAAGATATTGAACTCTTAAAACAAGGTGAGCAACCAAAAGAATTTATGAAGTACGTATCATTGCTTGAGAAAACAAATTTTTTAGGTCACTATTTTAATAAAAGTGGTTTGGTATTATTTGATGAGCTAGGAAGAATTCAAGAAGTAACAGAAACGTTAGAAAGAGAAGAAAACGATTGGTTTTTGTCTTTGTTAGAAGAAGGAAAAACAGTTCATAATGTAAAGCCGTCCTTTAACTTAAAAGAAATTTTGCAGATGCTTCCCAATGAGAAACTATACTTTTCTTTGTTTTCACGTACCTTCTCAGGAATAACTATTAAGAAAAATATGAGCATCTCTTGTAAACCAATGCAAAACTTCCACGGACAAATTCATTTGTTAAAAAATGAAGTGGAACGATTTTTACAAGGAAGGTTCCGTGTTCTAATTCTTGCAGATGGAAAAGATCGTGTACAGAAGGTTCATAATGTTTTAGAAGATTATGAAATAGTTTCAAAGATTGGGGCCACTGTAGAGGATTTACAAAACCCAGGAATTTATATTGTAGAAGGTGATTTAGAAGCTGGGTTTGAATTGCCTCTCCAACGAATTGCAGTAATAACAGACGCTGAATTATTTAAACAAAGGCATAAGAAAAAAGCAAGAACGCAAAAAGTAACTAACGCGGAACGCATTAAAAGTTATTCGGAAATAAAACCAGGAGATAATGTTGTACATATACACCATGGGATAGGGAAATATATCGGAATAGAAACACTTCTAGTTAACGGAATTCATAAAGATTATTTGCATATACGTTATCGTGGTGAAGATAAATTATTTGTTCCAGTGGATCAAATTGATCTTATACAAAAATATGTCGCTTCTGGAGAGAAGGATCCAAAGCTCCATAAATTAGGTGGAGCGGATTGGAAAAAAACTAAAACGAAGGTATCTGCTGCTGTTCAAGATATTGCAGATGAGTTACTGAAGCTTTATGCAAAACGTGAGGCAGAGGTAGGATATGCATTTGAACCAGATGGGGAAATGCAACAATTATTTGAAGCGGCCTTTCCGTATGAGGAAACAGAAGACCAGCTTCGTTCTATTCAAGAAGTCAAACAAGATATGGAAAAAGCCCGACCAATGGATCGCCTCATTTGTGGAGACGTAGGATACGGAAAAACAGAGGTAGCTATTCGCGCTGCGTTTAAAGCTGTAATGGAAGGCAAACAAGTAGCATTTTTATGTCCAACGACAATTCTTGCCCAACAACATTACGAGACCATGTTGGAGCGTTTTCAGGATTTCCCGATTAAAGTTGGTTTGCTTAGTCGTTTTCGTACGAAAAAACAACAAACCGAAACTACTAGTGGCTTAAAAAAGGGCTTAGTAGATGTGGCAGTGGGAACACATCGCATACTATCGAAGGACGTTGAATATCATGATCTAGGGCTCCTAGTTGTGGATGAAGAGCAACGATTTGGAGTAAAACATAAAGAGAAAATTAAACAATTAAAAACAAATGTAGATGTGATGACTCTTACAGCAACACCAATTCCACGAACATTACATATGTCGATGATTGGTGTTCGTGATCTATCTGTTATTGAGACACCTCCCAAAAATCGTTTTCCAGTTCAAACTTATGTGATGGAATATAACGGTTCTCTTGTTCGAGAGGCAATCGAAAGAGAGCTTGCTAGGGGAGGACAGGCGTTTTATTTATACAACAGAGTGGAAGACATTACGCGTAAAGTGGATGAAATTCAAATGCTTGTGCCAAGTGCGCGGGTAGGATTTGCACATGGACAAATGTCTGAAACAGAGCTAGAATCCGTCATAATTAGCTTTTTAGAAGGAGAATACGATGTTTTAGTAACGACAACCATTATTGAAACAGGAATTGATATTCCTAACGTAAATACGCTTATCATACATGATGCAGATAAAATGGGATTGTCTCAGCTTTATCAGTTACGAGGGCGTGTTGGACGGTCAAACCGTGTTGCATATGCGTATTTAATGCATCAAAGAGATAAAGTTCTCACAGACGTTGCGGAAAAAAGATTGCAAGCAATTAAAGAATTTACAGAGCTGGGATCTGGCTTTAAAATTGCCATGCGAGATTTATCTATCCGTGGGGCAGGAAACTTATTAGGTTCGCAGCAGCATGGATTCATAGACTCTGTTGGCTTTGACTTATACACACAAATGCTGGAAGATGCAATTGAAGAAAAACGTACCGGAGTTAAAAAAGAAGATATAGCTGATATGGAAATTGTATTAAGTACAGATGCATATATTTCAGATGAATATATACCAGATGGATACCAAAAGATTCAGATGTATAAACGTGTGAAAGCAATGGAAAAGGAAGAAGAATACTTTGATCTTATAGATGAATTACAGGATCGTTTTGGTGATTTGCCTCTTGAAGCAGAAAAGTTACTGCGTATTGCCAGAATGAAAGTTTGGGGTAAAGCTGTTGGCGTGGAATCAATTAAAGAAGCAAATAAAATTGTTTCCATTCGTTTAAATGGAGAAGGAACAAAAAATATAAACGGTGCAATGCTTGTAGAGGAATCGATGAAGTATGGCCGCGCAGTTGGATTTAATATGAACAATGCAAACTTAGTGATTACAATAGATGAACGTAAGGTAGGTAGATTTAATTCATTTGATATATTAGAGGATATGATGATGTTATTACCTAAAGCAAAAAAAGAAATAGATAAAGTAGAATAGTACTTTGCATATTTTGATGGCATGTGATACATACTATGGCAGAAATGAACTTTAGTTCCCAATCTGTCGAAAGTGAGGCACATTACATGAAAGCAACAGGCATCGTACGTCGTATTGATGATTTAGGAAGAGTAGTTATTCCCAAAGAAATTCGTCGAACACTTCGCATCCGAGAAGGAGATCCTCTGGAAATTTTTACGGATAGAGAAGGAGAAATAATATTAAAGAAATACTCACCGATTAATGAGCTTGGAGATTTTGCAAAAGAATACGCGGAGACTCTTTACGAGACGTTAGGAACACCAGTATTAATAAGTGACCGTGACGAAATGATTGCAGCAGCAGGCCTGTCTAAAAAGGATTATTTGAAACGTAGGATAAGCCCTGATGTAGAAGACATTGTAAATAAGCGTACTATTGTTATGGAAAAACATGAAAACTCTGTAGAATGGGTACCCGGTGTTTTTGAAACAGTCAAATCTTATTGTATTGCACCCATTATCGCGTCTGGAGATCCGATAGGGGCAATTTTTATCATTTCCAAAGTGCACTATATTGGGGAAGCAGAATTAAAAGCAATTGAAACAGCTGCAAATTTTTTAGCAAAACAAATGGAGAATTAAAAAAACCTTCCTCTTTCTACAAGAGGAAGGTTTTTTTGTATATAATAGTGCTATTGCTGGATGGAAGAAGGATTTTATGATGAGTAATGATTGGAATATGAAAACATATATGAAGGGAGCGGCAATGCTGACAGTTGCAGCAATCATTGTAAAGCTGCTAAGTGCTGTTTACCGTATACCTTTTCAAAATTTAGTAGGCGATGAAGGTTTCTATATTTACCAACAAGTGTATCCGTTCATTGCTATTATTACTACATGGACTTCCTACGGGTTTGCAGTTGCGTTATCTAAAATTTTGTCAGATTATAAAGTATCAGGTAAAGCGTATGCCATTCCAAAAGTTAGACAAATAGCTTTTTACTATATTGGGATAATATCTATTTTATTTTTTCTTTTTTTATTCTTTGGTGCGGATTCTTTAGCAAATGCAATGGGAGATGCACATTTAGCTCAATTATTAAAAGCAGGGTCCTACGTGATTTTATTAATGCCTATCCTTGCTGTTTTAAAAGGAGAATTCCAATCCGAAGGGCGTATGGAATCAGTTGCCTATGCCCAAATAGTAGAGCAGGCTGTACGCGTATCCGTCATTTTATTGGGCACATGGATTGTTGTGTCAAATACTTTGGATCTATACAAGGCAGGGAGTATGGCGATGTATGGAGCGGTAGTAGGTGAATTAGCTGGGGTTTTATTTTTATCCTTTGCTTATTGGAAAACAGTTAGACACAAGAGCATGGATAACAAAAGCCAACCCGTGCAGTTATGGCCAGTTGTGAAAGATTTGACACTGATTAGCATCGGTGCCAGTATTAGTGCCTTGTTATTTTTACTATTGCAGCTCGTCGACTCATTTACTGTTTTTCAATTACTTCTTGAAAGCGGTATGCAAAAGCAGCAAGCGATGGAGAAGAAAGGAATTTATGATCGAGGCCAACCACTTGTACAACTAGGAATAGTAATTGCCTCTACACTATCTTTAGCGATCGTACCCCTTGTCGCACATCGAATGAACAAAGAAAAAGGGCGAACAGCTATACCATTCATGCAGCTTACCTATCGAGTTGCTTTTACTTTTGGAATTGCTGCCACATTGGGTCTTATCGTAGTACTACCATATGTAAATGAAATGCTTTTCCAAACGAGAGATGAATCTATTACATTAATGGTATTTTCCTTTCAGATTATATGGATGTCATTAATTCTTACATTAATGGCAATGCTGCAAGGAAGTGGTAAGGTGGGTATGCCTACATTGTTTTTACTACTTGGAGTATGCAGTAAGTGGCTATTAAATGGTATGCTTATACCATCTTATGGGGTACTAGGTGCAGCTATATCTGGAAATATTAGTTTAGCAATCGTGTTCGTTCTGATGTTTTATTACTTTAAAAAGAGTTGGAAAATAAGTTTTGCTTCTTTTTCGTTTTATAAAGGTATTGCTATTTCTTCAATAATGATGATTGTTTGTGTAGTTGCATATGTATACGTGGCAGATGCCTTTTTGTTTGCTCGTTTATCGAGTCGAATTCAGTCAGTCGTTATATCGTTAAGTGCAGTTCTTTTAGGAGCGTGTATATTTCTAGTAATATTGGCAAAAAGGCGAGTCATTGCGGAAAAAGAGTGGTTTTTATTGCCATTCGGAAGAAGAATGGCTACCTTTCAGCTTTGGTTGAATAAAGAAAAGTAAGGTTGTGAGTAGATGAATGAAATAACAATTATCGGCCTTGGGGCAAGTGATTTAGATCAGTTACCTCTGGGAATATATAAAAAACTAAAAACAGCAGAGCATCTTTATGTCCGTACAGAGCAACATCCTGTTTTGCAGGAATTAAAAGCAGAAGGCCTTACATGGACGAGCTTTGATGGTATATATGAAAAGAATGAACAATTTGAAGGGGTTTATGAAGAAATTGTGGACGAGCTTCTTCAATTGGCAAAGGATAATCCTGTTATATACGCAGTGCCAGGCCATCCCTTAGTAGCGGAACAAACTGTTCAGTTATTAGTTGAAGCCGAGCGACAAGGAAAAGTAATAATTCGAATTGAGGGTGGACAAAGCTTTTTAGACCCTATATTTGCAGCCTTGCGAATTGATCCTATTGAAGGATTTCAGTTATTAGACGGAACGAGCTTAAAGCGTGATGATATACAAATGGGTTCCCATGTACTAATAGGCCAAGTCTATGATGCCTTTAGTGCCTCAGAAGTAAAACTAACTCTGATGGAAAAGTACCCAGATGAATATGAAGTAACGATTGTTACCGCTGCTGGCTCTTCCCAAGAAAAATTAACTAAGGTGCCATTATACGAGTTAGATCGAGTAATGAAATTAGATAATTTAACAACATTATATGTTCCACCAATACTTGCGCAAGAAAATAGATTGAAGGAGTGGCAAACACTTAGACAGATTGTAGCTGATTTACGTGGCCCTAACGGCTGTCCGTGGGATAAGGAGCAAACACATGACTCTCTAAAGAAATATGCTGTAGAAGAGGTGTATGAGCTTCTCCAAGCGATCGATGAAGAAGATGATGAGCACATCGTCGAAGAACTAGGAGATGTACTTCTCCAAGTGTTTTTACATGCGCAAATAGGCGAAGATAATGGATACTTTAGTTTAGAAGATATTCTAGCAGCGATCTCAGATAAAATGATTCGAAGACATCCACATGTTTTTGGAGATGTAGTAGCAAATAATTCAGAGGATGTTCTTCGCAACTGGCAACAGATTAAAGCGGAAGAGCAAAAAAAGATTACGGAGTCTTTATTAGATGGAGAAATGAGAACAGATTCTTCTTTGTTAACCTCTTTTAATTATCAAAAGAAAGTTGCAAAAGTTGGGTTTGATTGGCCAGATGTGTCTGGAGCTTGGGAAAAGTTTGAGGAAGAGCTAGATGAGTGGAAAAAAGAGCTGGAAGTTGGTACAAAGGATACGCAAGTAGATGAGCTGGGAGATTTGTTATTTACAGTTGTCAATTTAGCGCGCTTTTACGGACTATCTCCAGAGCTAGCAATGATGCAAGCTAACGAGAAGTTTAATAGAAGATTCCAATTTATTGAGTTGCGTGTAAAAGAAGGAAAAGGCGATTTTTCCAGCTATAATTTAGAAGAACTAGATGGATTTTGGAAAGAAGCCAAAAAATTAGAGAGGTAGTGTCTTCATGAGATTAGATAAGTTTTTAAAAGTTTCCAGATTGATCAAACGTAGAACATTAGCAAAAGAAGTAGCAGACCAAGGAAGAATTACAATTAACGGAAAAGTAGTGAAAGCAAGTTCTGTTGTCAAAGTAGGAGATGAGTTGTCTATCCGCTTTGGACAAAAAGTGGTGACAGCTATGGTCGATGCTATTAAAGATTCTGCGAAAAAAGAAGATGCAGCTTCAATGTTTACTATTACAAAAGAAGAGCGACTAGAAAAAGTAGATCCAGAATTTATAGATGATGAAGACTAAGAATTGTATGATACTAGTTTAAAGTTGGATCAATATTTATTGAGAAAAAAGCATGGCAGTTGTCATGCTTTTTTTTTATGTGCATACAATGAAAATAGGACAAGGAGAGGAGAGATTATATGCAATATCAAGCAGAAAACCAAACAATTACAATTCCATCGGGGGATCACTTAATTTCCTTAAGAAATCGCAAAAGAATGGACTTAACATCTGTAAAATCAATTGAACGATTCGATCAACAAGAATTTTACGTAAGAACGTCTCAAGGTATTCTTCACATTAAAGGAGACGATTTGAAAATTGTCCATTTAGATGTAGATAAAGGGCTTCTTACTTTAGAAGGAATTGTTCGAGTAATGCAATATGATGAGGAGCAGAATTTAGAAGGCGCTAGAGGGTTACTTCATAAACTATTCGGATGACACTCTCTCTACAGTTTTTTACTTTATTATTAATGACCCTGAGCGGAGTGCTAGTTGGTGCTATAATCGAAGGGACGCGCTTTATAACGGATAATTTTCCGCGGCGTTCCTTGATTTTTAAATATCGTATTGCTTTAGAAATTTTAGTATGGATATTTCTTGGAATAGGAACTTTTTACCTCCTTTTTAATGTGCGTGATGGAATATGGCGAATATATGACCCGCTTGCACAAATAGTAGGAATTCTATTGTATGAGCAGTTTTTTCAGCCCGTATTTCGGCTAGCTGGAAGAATCTTTTTGCGTTTAGTCGTACAGCCAATATGGTTTATCTTAGGATTAATAGTAACGATCCTACGTAAAATTATGCATTTTATCCTAGTGATTATAGGGGTACTCCTAAAACCTTTTCGTTTTCTCTATCAAAAAATATGGCATTTGGCCCTTCAGAAAAAACCAAACCTACGTTATAATAAAAAGTACACTAAAAAATTGAAATAGTTTGATAGGAGAGGGCGACATGAGGCAGAAACAAAAAAACATACCCACAGAGAAACAAGTTGCATCCATTAATACGGATTATGTTCGTTCTGTCCAACGTCAAGAAACACATAAAAAGTCAAAAAAAATACGCTTATTTAAAAGGTTAAGTATATTTGGAGTTCTATCCGTTATTATTATAGGATTTTTCATTTCGACCTTAATAAACAGTAAAAGTACTTTAGAAGAAAAAAAGCTACAAAAAGAGCAAGTGACGGAAGAGCTTGCAAAAGTGCAAG
The DNA here is from genome assembly GCF_038005325.1 of Psychrobacillus sp. FSL H8-0484. Lineage (NCBI taxonomy): Bacteria > Bacillati > Bacillota > Bacilli > Caryophanales > Bacillaceae > Psychrobacillus > Psychrobacillus sp. FSL H8-0484. The sequence goes on from NZ_JBBOSZ010000001.1 coordinate 67,906, forward strand.
AAGAGCAAGAAATACTAAAACTGCAAATTTCCAAGTTAAACGATGACGAGTACATTGGAAAATTATTAAGAAAAGAATATTTCCTTTCAGAAGAAGGGGAAATTATTTTTACTTTGCCCGATAAAGAGGGAAAATAATTTTAAAAAAGCGACCCGTAAAAGAGTAGTCTTATTGACACTCTTTTTTTGTTAGCTATAATAAAGGTAGAGTCTGTATTAAATAAATACAAATTCGTTTTAAGAGTCGCTTAAAATTTAAGGAGGAGCATTTTTTTTATGTCAATTGAAGTAGGCAGCAAGGTACAAGGTAAAGTAACAGGAATCACTAACTTCGGAGCGTTCGTCGAGCTACCAGGAGGCTCAACAGGTCTGGTTCACATTAGCGAAGTTGCGGATAATTATGTGAAGGATATTAATGAGCATTTGAAGGTTGGAGATGTTGTTGAAGTAAAAGTGATGAATGTTGAAGCGGATGGCAAAATCGGATTATCTATTCGTAAAGCAAAGCCTCAAGCGGAAAGACCGGAGAGACCAGAACGTCCTCAGCGTCCACGTAACAACAATCGCCCAAATGATCGTGATCGTCCAGGCAAAGAGAATTTTGAGCAAAAAATGGCACGATTCTTAAAGGATAGTGAAGATCGTTTGTCTACGTTAAAGCGTGCAACTGAATCTAAGCGCGGTGGCAGAGGCGCTAAACGAGGATAACATGCTGTCTGTTTTATCGGTAGAAAAAATGTTTAATAGATGAAAGGTGTCCAGCTTTGCTGACGCCTTTTTTTGTACAATTTATTAGACTTAACAAGTAGCGGGAGGGTAATTTATGAGCAAAGAGGGCATTCTAACATCACACAAAGATTATTTAGACTGGGTGGATTCACTTTTTACGCTAAGCGAAGAGACGGCGAACACCCCTTATAAAGAAGGTAAATGGTCACCAAATGAAATTATCATGCATTTAGCAGAATGGGATCGATTTACGTTAAATGAGCGTCTACCTTTGATGAAAGAAGGTGAAAAGCTTGAGGCGTTTCCAAATTTTGAGACCTTTAATGCAAAAGCCGCAGCACGAGCTCATGAACAAAGATTTACAGAAACCCTTACTTACGCAAAACAACAAAGGAAAGCAATTATCGAACAACTTCTACAAATTGATGAAGTAGAGTGGGACAAAGTTTTCTATATAGGAGAGCACCAAATATCTATTCGCAGTTACTTCACTGATTTTATCGTTCATGATAATCATCACAAACAGCAAATCTCCCATAATTAAAAAAGTGATTTCCAAAGTTAAGGCTAGAAACTTTGGAAATCACTTTTTATTTTCCTATAGAAAAACCTTCAAATAAGGGGCCTCCGAATGGTTTTAAGACAAAATGAACTAAGTCTATCACTTTTTCTTTGTTGCGGGTCTTATAATAAAAATCAAAAGCTTCTACAAATTGTTCTGTAAACTGCTCATCGTAGTTTTTTAATGAACGAATCACCCATTTCGAAGTTCCGATCCACTTGCCATTAGTTCTTAAGATAAATTCACTTACTAACTCTGCCAGTGTATTAGCAATAAATATTTCTTCAGCACTATTTGTACTTCCAATAAAGTCTTCTAAAGCATCAGTAATAAAATATCGTTTTATCATAATATTTTCCGCAGACCATCGTTCAGGACCATCAGCTAATAGGAGTTTTGCTTCTTCTTGGATCGATACCATGATGCCCTCATCTTTTAAGACAAGTCCTTCTGCAACCATTCTAGGCAAAGAAGGTTTAGCTCTTTTGCGATCCATGTCAAAGTAATTTCTGTATGAAGATAAGTTATGTACAAAAATTTCAATTGGCCAACCTCCTGCTAGGAGAGATTCTCTATACGGGGAAGGGACATCTTTTATAAATACCACAATATCTAAATCAGAGGTTTTTGTCGCTTCTCCTCGGACTACGCTTCCTGCTAAAACGGCGCCTTGGCAATTGGCAAAGTATTGGGAGATAAATTGTGTTGCAGCTTCAACTGGTTCTAGTCTATTTATAAACATTCGCAATTCACTCTCCTTTCCGCGGACAAACTGCTTTGCCTCCTCGGGTAAGCTCGAGGGCACTGAAAAAGTGGTATTCTAATAAAATTCCTAATAAATATCCGCTAATTGGATTTAGCACGGCTCTGTTCGCTTTCCGTGGGCGAGCGCCGAGCCTCCTCCTACGCTACGCTTCGTGCGGGGTCTCGGCTGTCTCGCTTTCCCACAGGAAGTCTCACGCCACCGTGCTAAATCCAATAGTACACAGTATCGTCACATCAAATATTTATCATAAAAAATCTGTAATAGAGTTTTTCAGTGCCCTCGTAAGCTCGTTAAGGGGTCTAGGCAAATCGCTTTTTCACAGGAGTCTCGTGGATTTTCGTCAAAAAATATATGCTTTTATAAAAACAATAACCTAATTTAAAAGAACAAAATAATTTAAAAAAAGCAGTTCCAAAAGAAAATCTTTTGGAACTGCTTTTTTATAAGATGACCCCTACGGGATTCGAACCCGTGTTACCGCCGTGAAAGGGCGGTGTCTTAACCGCTTGACCAAGGGGCCTCATAAAAATAAAAATATATGGCGGCCGAGGGGATCGAACCCCCGACCTCACGGGTATGAACCGTACGCTCTAGCCAGCTGAGCTAGGCCGCCGTTTTAACGAACAATTTACATATTACAATCGTTTTGGCAAAGTGTCAATACTATTTGAAACATTTTTTTAAAAAAAGAAAAATCTTTTTATTTGCAAGACCTTTTCGTTATATGTGAGTAATTTCACAAATAGTACTTTGTCATTAAAATACGAACACTTTCCCTTCGTTGATGGAAGCGGCAGGCGGCGAATACAGCGGGATGAGTGAAACAGATAAGACATCACAAACGACGCATGAGCTATGGTGATGGCTTATCGCTCACCCCGCGGAAAGGGTCCGCCTGTAGCGGGAATCAACTATACTTTATTTTGCTTAAAATATATTTCTTTAGTTTCCTTTAGTATTGTTCGCATTTTTTTATGTGAAGTTGGAATTATGAAATTGATTCAAGTATGAATAAATTTGTATATAAAAGACAATCTTTAACGTGTGCACGACAAAACTATAGTTGAACCCAAGAAACAGCTAGTTCAGCATGTCAAAATGCAATCCAAACACGACAAAACTTATAGATCTCATTTGTAGAATTACTTTTCATGACTAAAAGAGTCGAAAACTTTTTAAGAGCAGTTGTCAGAAAGAGACATACTTTTTACAAAAGAAATAGGTATACTTCGATCACTAGTTGAATAGGGAGGTATACGTTTGAAAACAATGTATGAACAAGATCAAAAAAGAGGGTTATCTTGGAGAAGGGCTGTAGAAAGTTTACAAGCTCGTAAAGTATCAATTGCTTTCACATTAGTTTTCTTTATTCTTGCTTTTTTCTTAGCGCAAGTCGTACTATTTGAAGCCTCTGTTCCGTTTTTTCTACCTATTTGGGCGCTTGTTAATTTGAGATTTCAACGCTTTTTACCATGGACGATTGCAGGTGCTTTGCTTGGTAGCTTTACACTTGGATTTGGACAGGTCGTCATTCATGCACTACAAGCATTCATCTTTCCTCTCCATAGGAAAAGGTTTATAAAGAAAATACCTTTGCCTTTATTTGTTCTAATGGATGTAGTTTTCATTCAAGTTATATGGCAATTTGTATCATACGGGGGGGATATTCCTGTTTCTGTTTGGTTAGCAATTGGGTATGAAGGTGTCTTAAGTTTATTTATGACCTTATTTTTGTTTCAGCTATTTCTTCCGTTACCAGACTTTTTGCATAAAAAATGGACTCCAGAAAGAATGGGTGCTGCTTTATTAATTGGTGCTCTAGTGTTAACGGGGATGTCCAACTTTATTTTTGGGTATGTGTCAATTCCATTAATACTCACACATTTAGTAATTGTTGTAGCGGCGGCGGTCGGTGGAGTTCAATTATCAACGGTAGTTGCAGTGCTAGCGGGAACGGTATTAAGTATTTCTAAACTTAGCTTTAGTGGAATGATTGCCGTATATGCAGTAACTGGTTTTTTAGCCGGACTGCACAAACCATTTGGCAGACTGTGGCAGGCGTTTAGTATGCTTGGAGCGACCTTTTTCTTTATTTTATACGATCGTACTTTACCTCTAGATTCTGTTTACATCGGGTCACTGGTTACTGCTTCGTTATTGTTTTTTGCCATTCCATCAAAGTGGATAAAAGATTTAAAGGACCAACTCTTTCCTGATACTACTCATATTCTTTTAAGAAGGCAAAAGTGGATGACTGAAAAAGTGAATCATCAATTACATGAGTTTCAACACTTTGTTGACTTTATTACACGATTTATCTCAGATAGATTTGAATCTAAAGCCGTCATTGATAAAGGACGCAAGGAAGTCTTAGCTGCTTGCCAATCTTGTTTTCACTATGAGAAATGTTGGGGAGAGAAGTCGAATGGGATTCCACTATTAATGAAGCAATGGGAGGAGCAACCTAAAAAGACGAGGATACAAATAGAAAAGAAACTGCAGTTTAAATGTGTAAAGCCAACTCAAATTATGCAAGAATTAAAGGAGAGGGAAGCGAAAGTACAGTTAACTCATGAAATGCAGCATGGGAAAAAAATGTTTGCCCTTAAGCTTCGAGATATGGGGAATCATATGAGCGAACTTATGAGTAATTTAGAGAATGGTGTAACTCTATATACTTCCCATGAAGAAGATGTGAAGGAGAAATTTCAACAATGTAATATACCTTTTTTTCAAGTCGATGTACTAAATATTGAGGTAGGTCAAATGGAGGTTGTATGCTGTTTACCAGTAGAGTCGAGAGCAAAGATGGTTGGTGAAAGATTGATACTGCCTATCTTTTACGATTTATGGAAAGAGCCATTTGAAATTACATCTATGAAGGAAATTCATCATCCATATGAACATATTCAAATGACATGCAAGTCATCTGTTCGTTTCTCTGTAACACATGACATTTATACATCCTCCAGTAGGAATACCATTTATTCAGGTGACGCACATGCCGTTTTTCCTCTGCACCCAGGTTTACTTGCTGTTATTTTATCGGACGGAATGGGGAATAACGTAGAAGCGCATCGGGAAAGTAGAAGAGTTATGCAATTCATGCGAGAATGTTTAAATAAAAAAATGGATCCTGAAACAACGATGCATACACTTCATTACATGATGAGTTTACAAGATGATACAGATAGTTATGCAACGGTTGACTTAGCATTGATTGACTTACAAAAAGGAGAACTTTGGTCATGGAAAGCGGGGAGTATGTCTACGTATTTAATCCGAGGGAATAACATGCGTAAAATTGAAAGCAAGCATGTACCATTTGGATTTTTACCTACTTTTTCAATAGAGGCAAGAAAAGTAGATATTAAAGATGGAGATGTATTACTAATGCTATCAGACGGCGTTTTTTCAGCAAACACGACAATTGAAAAACAAGAGTTGTATTATAAAAAAATACTTCAGGATCCATCCATGAATGCAGAACGTTTTGTGAAGATGTTAGAAGAAACATATTCATTGCCAGGAGATGATCGTACGGTGATTTTCATGCAAGTGAAACATGTAGTTCCAGAGTGGTCCATATTTTCACCACGTCAAACAGCAAACTTTCAAGAAAAGATGATACACTAAATAGAAAAAGAGGTGAGAAGATGCATCCGTTCGATCGAAAGGTAAAACAATATATAGACAAGCACCAGTTGATACAAAAAGGAGAGCGTCTTCTTGTCGCTTGTTCTGGTGGAGCAGACTCGGTTGCGTTAGTTAATGTGATAAATGAGCTTAAGGAAACGTATGATCTTGAGGTAGGAATTGTTCATACGGATCATCAGTTAAGAGGCGAGGAATCTGCAGAGGATATGAAATTTGTGGAACAACTAGCTAAAAAAATGGGTATTTCATTTTACGCTACAGCACTGGATGTTCCTAAGAGAGTAGCAGCAGAGGGAGGAAATGTACAAGTTATATGCCGAGAAGAGCGATATGCTTATTTTGAACACATAATGATTACCCACCACTTTGATAAGCTTGTGCTTGGACACCATGCAGACGATCAAATTGAAACTGTTGTCATGGCATTGGTAAGGGGATCACTCACTGCTTCCATAACTGGTATACCAAGAATGAGACCCTTTTCAAGTGGACAAATCATTCGACCATTCTTATGTGTAACCAAAAAAGAAATTCTAGATTTCATCTATTGGAAGAATCAACTCTTTAGACATGATCCAAGTAATGATAAACATACATATACAAGAAATCGAATTCGTCATAAACTGGTGCCTCTTCTTGCGGAAGAAAATCCCAATCTTAGTGACAGTATTCGTACGTTTGTGGAAAAACAGCAACAGGATGATGAGTTTCTTCAAATGATTGCGAAGGAAAAGTATGAACAGCTTGTGACGGTTGATGATGAAGGCATATTTTATCTTGATACAATAGGATTTTCAGCAGTTCCCATTGCTTTACAAAGAAGAGTTATTCTACTACTATTAAATTATCTATACCAAAGCTCCGAAGTACTAATTAATGATCGCTTGATTGCATCCATTCTAGCTGCTTGCAATGAGCATGATGGCAACGAAGTACTTCATTTGCCAAATGCTATTTTCCTCGTTCGTCATTACAATAAAGTTCAATTCTCCTCTTCGAATCAGCAACCTTTAGTTATTAGGAATGTCGTAATAGAAGAGAATGGTTGGATTCATATTGGAGCTGGTTTTTCCATCTATTTAACGAGAAATTTAACAGAGAATCAATCTGGCGAAAAGTGGTTTCTCCAACTAGAAAGTGATTTACTTCCACTTGCTATTAGACAAAAAAAACCAGGAGACCGGATTCAAATAAAAGGAATGTCTTCTCCAAAAAAAGTTTCTCGCTTATTTATAGATGAAAAAATTTCTGCAGAGGAACGACTTGGTTGGCCACTGCTTGTAACACAGAAAAATGATATAATAGCAGTAACTGGACTTCGTTACGGAGACCGATTTTCAAAGATATTTAGCTCGCAAAACTATGTCTTATACATAAAGCGAGATTAACAATTAGGGGGACTACCGATGTTAGAAAAAGACATCCTAGAAATTTTATTAACGGAAGAACAAATTCAAGAAAAAGCAAGAGAGCTTGGAGCAGCACTATCCGCAGACTATGCAGATAAGTACCCACTTGCAATCGGAATCTTAAAAGGTGCAATGCCTTTCATGTCTGATTTAATGAAGCGTGTGGATACATACATTGAGATGGACTATATGGATGTATCGAGTTACGGGAATGCAACAGTTTCTTCAGGAGAAGTTAAAATTGTTAAAGACTTAAATACTAGTGTTGAAGGTCGCGATATTTTAATTATTGAAGATATTATTGATAGTGGTATGACTTTAAGTTATTTAGTCGATCTTTTCAAATACCGTAAAGCAAAATCGATTAAAATCGTTACACTGCTTGATAAACCCACTGGTAGAAAAGTAGATCTAAAAGCAGATTATGTTGGCTTTGAAGTGCCGGATGCTTTTGTTGTTGGTTACGGATTAGACTATGCAGAAAAATATCGAAATTTACCATATGTTGGTGTTTTAAAGAAAGAAGTGTATTCTTTTTAATTTAAAGCCATTTTAGAAGGCTTTTCATTGTACGCCCCAAAAATCGTATGATAAGATAATCATTAGTTTTTCTGTTTACCTTGTGAGGAGGCTGGGAATGAATCGAGCACTGCGCTACGCTATATTATACTTATTAATATTTTTTGTAATTGTTGGAATTTTTGCCACGTTTAATACGAACAATGAGCCAACTAAAAATATTAGTTATAACGAATTTATGTCTGCACTTGCAGATGGAAAAGTAACAAAATTTTCAATGCAACCAGAACAAGGTGTATATTTTGTTGAAGGTGCTATGAAAGGCTATAAAGAGGGAGAAACATTTTTAACAAAACTCCCACTAAATAGTGACCAATTACAATCGGAAATTTACAAATTAGCTAAAGCAAATTCAGTTGAAATTAATGTGAAAGAAACTTCTAAAACAAGTGGTTGGGTTCAATTTTTCACTGGATTATTACCTTTCTTAATTATCATCATTTTATTCTTCTTCTTATTGAGTCAATCACAAGGCGGTGGTAACCGTGTGATGAACTTTGGTAAGAGTAAAGCGAAACTGTATGATAACGAAAAGAAAAAAGTAAGATTTAATGATGTTGCTGGTGCAGATGAAGAAAAAGCTGAACTAGTAGAAGTAGTAGATTTCTTAAAAGATCCACGTAAATTCGTGGAAATTGGGGCACGTATTCCGAAAGGGATCTTGTTAGTAGGTCCTCCAGGTACTGGTAAAACATTACTTGCTCGTGCAGTCGCAGGGGAATCTGGTGTACCATTCTTCTCTATTAGTGGTTCCGATTTCGTAGAAATGTTTGTCGGAGTTGGGGCATCTCGTGTTCGTGATTTGTTTGAAAATGCGAAGAAGAATGCACCATGTATTATTTTTATCGATGAAATTGATGCGGTAGGTCGTCAACGTGGAGCAGGTCTTGGTGGTGGGCACGATGAACGTGAACAAACACTTAACCAATTACTTGTAGAAATGGATGGTTTCGGTGCAAATGAAGGTATTATTATCATTGCTGCAACGAACAGACCAGATGTTTTAGACCCAGCACTACTTCGTCCAGGTCGTTTTGACCGTCAAATTACAGTTGGTCGTCCAGATGTTAAAGGACGTGAAGCAGTACTTCAAGTACATGCGCGCAATAAACCTTTAGACGAATCAGTGGATTTAAAAGCAATTGCACAACGTACGCCAGGTTTCTCTGGAGCGGATTTAGAAAACTTATTAAACGAAGCTGCACTAGTAGCCGCTAGACGTAATAAGAAGAAAGTGGATATGAGTGACATTGATGAAGCAACGGATCGTGTTATAGCAGGTCCAGCGAAAACAGGTAAAGTCATATCTGCAAAAGAACGTAATATCGTTGCATTCCATGAAGCAGGGCATGTGGTTGTAGGATTGACATTGGATGATGCAGAAATCGTGCATAAAGTGACAATCGTTCCTCGTGGTCAAGCGGGTGGTTACGCAGTGATGCTTCCGAAAGAAGATCGTTACTTCATGACGAAACCAGAACTACTAGATAAAATTTCTGGATTACTGGGTGGTCGTGTAGCGGAAGATATCATCTTTGGTGAAGTATCAACAGGAGCTCATAATGATTTCCAACGCGCAACAGGTATTGCAAGAAAAATGGTTACAGAATATGGTATGAGTGATAAATTAGGTCCGATGCAATTTGGTCAAGCACAAGGTGGAAATGTCTTCCTTGGACGTGACTTTAACTCGGAACAAAATTATTCTGATGCAATCGCATATGAAATTGACCAAGAAATGCAATCTATGATTAAAGAGCAATACGCACGTACAAAACAAATTTTAACGGAAAAACGTGATTTATTAGAATTAATCGCAAATACGTTACTTGAAGTTGAAACGTTAGATGCTGCTCAAATCTTACATTTAAAAGATCACGGAACACTTCCAGAACGTCCGTATGCACAGACGAAAGAAGAAGTAGTAGAAGTGGTACAAACGGATGCAGTAGGAGCTCCAGCAGATCCGTCTACTGGTGACTTGCCAAAAGAAGACGGCATTGCAAGTGAGCCTGAAACTCCGATTCAAGAAAAACGTACAGATATATAGAATGTATTAGCTGATTGACTCAGATCTTTACGAGTCAATCAGCTTTTTTCTTAGGCTATATATATGGTATGATGTGTGGGAAAACCTACGAAAAGTGAGGAAAACCTAGATGATACTTGTGTTAGATACAGGGAATACAAACATCGTTTTAGGTGTTTATAAAGACGATGTGTTAACTCATCACTGGCGAATGGAAACAGATCGTCGTAAAACAGAGGATGAATATGGGATGCAAGTGAAAGCTCTTTTTTCGCATGCTCATATTTCTTTTAACCAAATAAAAGGTATTATTATTTCCTCAGTAGTACCCCCAATCATGTTTTCATTAGAGGCTATGTGCAAAAAATATTTTGGTATAAAGCCTTTAGTTGTGGGACCTGGAGTGAAAACAGGTTTAAACATTAAGTATGAAAATCCACGTGAAGTTGGTGCAGACCGAATTGTAAATGCAGTTGCTGCTATTCATGAATACGGTACGCCGCTTATTATTGTAGATTTTGGCACCGCCACAACGTATTGTTACGTCAATGAAAGAGGAGACTATATGGGAGGTGCAATTGCCCCGGGTATTGGTATATCGACAGAGGCGTTGTATTCGAAAGCAAGTAAACTTCCACGAATTGAGCTTACAACACCAGAACATGTGATAGGGAAAAATACCGTTTCTGCTATGCAGGCTGGTATTGTATATGGGTATGTAGGACAAGTAGAAGGTATTGTTAACCGAATGAAAAAAGTGATGAAGCAAAATCCAAAAGTAATTGCAACTGGTGGTATGGCTTCGTTAATTGCGAATGAAACAACTGTAATGGACGTTATTGATCCGTTTTTAACGTTAAAAGGACTGTATTTAATCTATCAACGAAATATGGATGAAAGAGGTATGAGATAAATGAGTGATTATTTAATAAGAGCACTAGCTTTTGAAGGGAGCGTACGCGCGTTTGCAGTACGCACAACAGATACGGTGGGAGAAGCGCAACGCCGTCACGGAACATGGCCAACAGCATCTGCGGCACTTGGGAGATCTATGACTGCAGCAGTGATGATAGGTGCTATGTTAAAAGGAGAAGACAAGCTTACAGTTAAAGTAGAAGGAAATGGACCAATTGGCCCGATGATTATTGATAGTAATGCAAAAGGAGAAGTTCGTGGATATGTGACAAACCCTCAAACTCATTTTGATTTAAATGAACTTGGAAAATTAGATGTCCGTCGAGCTGTAGGAACAGAAGGTGCTCTTACGATTGTAAAAGATTTAGGGCTGAGAGACTTCTTTACGGGACAAGTACCAATTGTTTCTGGAGAAATTGCAGAAGACTTTACGTATTACTTTGCTGCTTCTGAACAAGTTCCTTCATCCGTAGGTCTAGGCGTTTTAGTAAACCCGGACAACACAATCTTGGCAGCTGGAGGATTTATTATTCAACTAATGCCAGGTACAGATGATGAAACAATTACAATGATAGAAGAGCATTTAAGTAAAATGGAACCTGTTTCTAAGATGATTGAAAGAGGCTTAACTCCAGAGGAGCTGCTTTTTGAAATTTTAGGGAAAGAAAATGTGCAATTGTTAGACACTATGCCAGTAGGGTTTGAATGTAATTGTTCCAAAGATAGATTTGGAAGTGCCATTATAAGTTTAGGTGAAAGTGAAATTCGCGACATGATCTCTGAGGACAGTGGGGCAGAAGCTCATTGCCATTTCTGTATGGAAAAGTACAACTATTCAGTAGAAGAATTGGAGTCATTTATCGATGAAATCAATTCGTAATAACGGGAATACCCAACCAAAACGACATTTAAAAACAAAACCAGTACTTTTGTTGCTTGGCGTACTTTTTATAGGCAATTTACTTTGGTTCATTGCTTGGTTAGTACCAAACGAGAAAACTGGTGAAACAGAAGAGGTCGCTTCAGTTGACGGTAAAGTTATTACGAAAGAACAGTGGATGGCTTCGATGGAGTCGATGTATGGGAAAGAAGTTTTGTTAGATATGGTGAACGCAGAAGTGATGGAAGCTGCTGCCAATAAAAACGGAATTAAAGTTAATGATGGAGAAGTGGAATTGGAGCTAGCACTTATTCGTTCGACTCAAGAAGGAACGGATACCTCCCTTCAATATTTTGATGAGGAAGTAATGCGAAAAAAGATCCGCTCCCGTTTAATTTTAGAAAAAGTGTTAGCGAAAGATATTGGGGTTAAAGATGAGGATGTTAAAGCATATTACGAAAATAACAAAAATCTGTACAACATTCCAACTTCCTATCACACTAGTGTAATTTATGTTGAAACAGAAGACGAGGCGAAAGAAGTAGTGCAAGAACTTGAAAATGGCTCTTCTTTTGAAGGTCTGGCAAGAGAGCGTTCCTCTGATGCCAGTTCCGCTAGTCTAGGTGGCGATATTGGGTACATATCAGAAGGAACAGATTCTGTTGAAAATACATTAGTGAATGCTTTGCCACGAGTAGATGTAGGTAAATGGAGCAACATAATAGCTCTGAAAGACGGGCGTTTTGCAGTGGCTCAAGTAAAGGGTGTATTTGAAGGGCAATCCTTTTCATTTTCGGATGTAAAAGACCATATTCGTAGAGAACTTGCGCTAGATCAGTTACCCCAATCCGTAACACAAGAGGCATTTTGGCAAGAATTCAATGCGGAATGGTTTTATAGTGAGAATTAGAAGCGTATTCTTTAGAGTACGCTTCAGACTGTTGAAAAACACTTTCATTCTTCGTTGTAAGCTCATGAACTTATGTTCTATTAGCTTCCGCCTCGGTGCTCCTGCGCAAGCTCGTCGCAGTCAAAAATGTTGCTGGCGCGCCTCGACTGACAAGCGTTTTCAAGACAGTCTGAGATGTCTGTTTAAAGGTATTTCTCATCAAGATAAAGCGTATTCTTTAGAGTACGCTTTTTTATTTTTGCTTGAATGTAATTTTATTGACAGTACTTCTGAATCATTGGTATGATAAAGAAAATAAAACCTATTAATTAAGTGGGGATTAGGAGTGGGATCATGACGAAGATAGCGCAATCCATAGTAGACTTAATTGGGAAAACACCGATCGTAAAATTAAACAGAGTTAATAACCCTGAGGATGCAGAAGTGTATGTAAAATTAGAATACTTCAACCCAGGTAGTAGCGTAAAAGACCGTATTGCACTTGCAATGATTGAAGCTGCTGAAAAAGAAGGTAAATTAAAAGAAGGTAGCACAATTATCGAACCAACTAGTGGTAACACAGGGATTGGACTTGCGATGATCGCTTCAGCAAAGGGATACAAAGCAGTATTAGTTATGCCGGATACAATGAGTTTAGAGCGTAGAAACTTACTTCGTGCATATGGTGCTGATTTAGTATTAACACCTGGTGCGGATGGTATGAAAGGTGCTATCGCTAAAGCTGAAGAGCTTTCTAAAGAAAATGGTTGGTTTGTTCCACAACAGTTTAACAATGAAGCAAACCCAGAAATTCACCGTCTAACAACTGGACCTGAAATCGTAGAAGCCTTCGATGAATTACACGGGTTTGTTTCAGGAATTGGAACTGGTGGAACAATTACTGGTGCAGGTAGCGTATTAAAAGAAAATTTCCCTGGCATTCATATTGCTGCGGTTGAACCAAAAGATTCGCCTGTTCTATCTGGTGGAAAACCAGGTCCTCATAAAATCCAAGGGATTGGAGCTGGATTTGTTCCTAGTGTGTTAAACACGGAATTATATGATTCTATTATTCAAGTTTCGAACGAAGATGCATATGCAACGTCTCGTGAAGTGGCTACATTAGAAGGTATTCTTGGTGGTGTTTCATCCGGAGCTGCTATTTTTGGAGCACTTCAACTTGCAAAAGAGCTTGGTAAAGGGAAAAAAGTTCTTGCAATTATTCCAGATAATGGAGAACGCTATTTAAGTACACCGTTATACCAATTTGAAGATTAATGTAAAAAAAGATTTCTTAGACTAGTTTAAAATGGTTTGTTTGCAGGGGAAGAGAGGGAGTGTTTGATGCTCCTTCTCTTTTTTGTGGCGAAAAGTAACTGTTTCAAGTTAAGATGAAGGCATGTCGTTTTTAGGGGGATATATAAAAGTGGATTTACAAATTCAAACGCATTCGTTTTACATGTCGAAAGAAGCGTTTTTTTATGCATATAAAGAAGTAACAAAAGAAGAAACGCATCATATGTTTTTAGAGAGTGGAAGGGGTGGCCACTTGTCGGTGGCAGCTTGGAATCCTTTGGCGGTAGCGAAATCAGTGGAAGATGGGTTGCATATTCAGTGGCGAAATGGTGAGGAAGAAGTGCGCGGTGGAGAAGCGTTGGAAGAATTAGAAAAGCTAGTGGCTTCGTATCGAGTTCCTTTTCAAGAGAGTTTACCAGACTTCCAAGGTGGAGCTGCCGGCTTTATTACCTATGATTATGCTAGAAAAATAGAGGTTTTACCGACGATAGCGACAGATGATCTCCTTATTCCTGATTTATACTTCTATATAGTGGATTGTTGGGCTGTGTTGGATGTAAAAACGGAAATAGTTACGTTAATGAAGCTATCTACAAGTGAAGTCGATTTGGTTGTATTAGAAGAACAGTATAAGCGAGCTAGTGAAGTTGGGCTTGCTTCAAGAGTATTTCTACCTGGAGCAGCAATGGAAGTAGCCGAAGATCATGCCGAATTACATGTATCTGTAAGTCCCGTTGAATTTGAAGAAGCCGTACGAAAAATACAACAGTATATTGCGCAAGGAGACGTTTTTCAAGTAAATTTATCTGTCCGACAATCAAAAGAGTTGCAGGCTCCTCCGATTGTGATGTATGAAGCATTACGTGCTTTTAATCCATCTCCATATATGGCGTTTATTCATTCACCAGAATTTGCTGTCGTTTCTGGTTCTCCAGAGTTATTGGTGAAGAAAAAAAGCACGGAATTATCAACTCGTCCAATTGCAGGAACAAGACCTCGTGGAAAAAGTGATGCGGAAGATATCGACTTGGCTAATGAATTAATTGAGAATGAAAAAGAACGTGCGGAACATGTCATGCTTGTAGATTTAGAAAGAAATGACTTAGGTCGAGTATCTACATATGGCACGGTAGAAGTAGATGAATTTATGGTCATTGAGCGGTATTCACATGTTATGCATATTGTTTCCAACGTAAAAGGGACACTTCGACCAGGTACATCGAATAGAGAAATAGTGCAAGCAATGTTTCCAGGGGGGACGATTACAGGTGCGCCGAAAATACGAACAATGGAAATTATTGAAGAGTTAGAGCCTGTTCGTAGAGGGTTATATACAGGATCTATTGGATGGTTAGGATTTTCAGGTGATTTAGAATTAAATATTGTCATCCGTACTGCATTTATTCAAGATGGGATGGCCCATATACAAGCAGGTGCTGGAATTGTCATTGATTCGATACCGGGCGCAGAATATGTAGAATCATTAAATAAAGGAAAAGCATTATGGCAAGCAAAAGCTATGGCAGAAGGAGGAAGCAAATGATTTTAATGATTGATAATTATGATTCCTTCACATACAACCTTGTGCAGTATATTGGTGAATTAGGTGTGGAAGTAAAGGTTGCTCGTAATGATGAATTAACAATCGACGTTATAGAACAGCTAGCTCCTCAAGTCATCGTTGTGTCACCGGGACCTTGTACACCCAACGAAGCTGGTATAAGTTTAGAGGTCATTACGCATTTTGCGGGTAAAATTCCTATCTTTGGCGTTTGTCTAGGTCATCAATCAATTGGACAAGCGTTTGGTGGGAAGGTCATTCGTGCAGAAAGACTAATGCATGGGAAAACCTCTCCAGTCTTTCATGATGGGAAAGGTGTGAACGCAAATATGCCAAATCCTTTTCAAGCAACAAGATACCATTCTTTACTTGTAGAAAAAGAATTATTACCTGATTGTTTAGAAGTAACTTCTTGGACCGAAGAAGGAGAAATTATGGGACTCCGTCATAAAGAGTTTGCTGTGGAAGGTGTTCAGTACCACCCAGAGTCGATCATGACCGAGGAAGGGAAAAGAATAATCGCCAATTTCATTGAAAAGTATTCTCTTTCTGTAAAGGGGCAAATATAAATGGATGCTTGGAAAGATGGCAAGCTATATCATTCCAATGAATTGACTGTATCTGCCTATGACCATGGTTTTTTGTATGGGCTTGGATTTTTTGAAACGTTTCGAACGTATAATGGGAAAGTCTTTTTATGGGATGAGCATTGGAATCGTCTTTCTCGTGCATTAGCTGATTTTCGTATTACGATGCCCTATGATAGAGAAGCTATTTTAGCTGCTGTAGAAGCGTTAACGAAATCAAACGACGGAGAAGATGGCTATTTTCGATTAAATATTTCGGCTGGCATTCATGATATTGGGCTACAGCCGTCATCTTATGAAAAGCCGACTGTGATATTATTTCGCAAAGCTCTTCCTATTACACCTAGAGGTACCGAGAAATCGGTAGTGTGGTTAAATACTGTAAGAAATTCTCCGGAAAGTAGTATGCGTCATAAATCCCATCATTACGCAAATAATGTGCAGGCTAGATTTGAAGTAGCCTCGCTAGCAACTCACGAAGGATTCTTTTTAACTGCGAATGGATTTGTTGCAGAAGGAATTACATCGAATATATTTTGGGTGAAGAATGGCAAGTTGTATACACCTTCATTGGAGACGGGCATACTGGCCGGAACTACACGTGATTGGGTTTTGAAAAACTCTGCGATTGACGTGGAAGAGGGTTTCTATAAAAAGGATGAACTAGAAGCGGCGGAGGAAGTATTTATTACGAATGCGGTTCAAGAGATTGTCCCTATTAAAACATTAGGAGAAATACAATTTAGGGGTAAACAAGGTCCTGTGTACGCTGCGCTTCATGAATCGTATGTAACGTGTATTCAGGAAGGAAGGATAAAAGGATGAATTTACAATATAATACGCAAACCTTTGAAGCTGGTGGCGTAACATTAGATTTTCGTAAAGAAACGATCGTCATGGGTATATTAAATGTCACACCTGATTCTTTTTCAGATGGCGGTAAATTTAATGAAATAGAAGCGGCGGTTGCTAGAGCAAAGCAATTGGTTGCAGACGGTGCAAAGATTATTGATATAGGTGGGGAATCAACTAGACCTGGATATACAGTTATTTCTGATGAAGAAGAGATAGCTCGTGTCGTTCCAGTTATTAAAGCAATTCGTGCAGAAGTAAATGCGGTTATTTCCATCGATACGTATAAATCGAAAGTTGCAAGAGCGGCAATACTTGCAGGTGCGCATGTCATCAATGATATTTGGGGAGCAAAAAGGGATCCAAATGTAGCGAAGGTAGCGGCAGAGTTAGGTGTACCAATTATTTTAATGCATAATAGAGATGACGAAGACTATAACGATTTTTGGGCGGAAGCAAAGCAAGACTTAGAAGAATGTATTCAAATAGCGAAAGCGGCAGGAGTACCTGATAATCATATATGGTTAGATCCTGGCATCGGCTTTGGAAAATCCACGACACAAAATATTTGGATGATGCAGCATTTAGGCGATTTAGTCCACATGGGTTATCCAGTGTTACTTGCAACTTCCCGTAAGCGATTAATCGGCAATGTGTTGAATCTTCCGGTTGATGAACGAATGGAAGGAACAGGGGCAACCGTCTGTTATGGCTTGCAACTGGGCTGCCATATGGTACGTGTCCACGATGTAAAAGAAATTAGCCGTATGACGAAAATGATGGATGTGCTAATAGGGAAAGTAGTATATGAAGAAAGTGAGGCCTAACTAGATGGATTATATACATTTAAATGAATTAGAGTTCTATGGCTTTCATGGTGCTTTACCTGAGGAAACGAAGTTAGGTCAAATTTTCCGAGTGACCATTACATTAGCCTGCGATTTAAAAGAAGCGGGAGAAACCGATAATTTAGAGAAGACCGTTAATTATGCAGAGGTTTTTGAGCTTTGTAAGGAAATCGTAGAGGGAAAACCATTTTTATTAATAGAAGCTGTTGCAGAAAAGATTGCTACACGTATTTTAGAGCAGTATAAAGAGAAGGTAAGTGGATGTCGTATTCATTTAGTGAAGCCGAATCCTCCAATCGTTGGGCATTATGCTTCTGTTGCAGTTGATATCACTAGAGGCACTTTATGAATATAGCTTATGTTTCTCTAGGATCAAATATTGGAAATCGACTTTATTATCTTCAGCAAGCTGTTAGTTTATTAAGAGAAACGGAAAGATTGGAAGTTGTAAAAGTTTCCTCTGTATATGAAACGGATCCAGTAGGATATGTGGACCAGGCGGCTTTTTTGAATATTGTAGTGGAGCTGAAGACTTTATTGTCCCCTGACGAATTATTGAGAAAATGTAACGAAATAGAGGATGAGTTAGGTCGAACGAGAGTAGTTCGTTGGGGTCCTCGCACGGTAGACCTTGACATTTTGTTGTATAATGAAGAAAATATGAAAACAGATAACCTCATCATTCCGCATCCAAGGATGACAGAAAGAGGTTTCGTGCTTATACCACTGGTGGAATTAAACACAGATTTAATTGACCCACAAACTAAGCAGTCTTTATCAAATCTTGCGCATGTTCAGAAAGAAGGCGTCCATTTATGGAGAATGTTCGATGGGGTAGACGCATTCGTGCATTTCGAAGGTTGAAAATGGTCAAGCAAGTTGAACTTGCGAGAGAAATGGATATGTCTGTGTCTATACTTGGTCAAATAGAACAAGGTAAACGAATTCCAAGTGATGAGCAATTAATCAAAATTGCTGCCATACTTGATATACAGTTAGTAGAATTAAAAGGTGAGGTAAAAGAAGGTGAATGATGATGACAAATGCATCGACGAAACCGTTTAAAATAGGTGATTTCGTTATGGACAACAGAGTGGTACTAGCTCCAATGGCTGGTATTTGTAACTCTGCATTCCGTTTGACGGTTAAAGAATTTGGAGCAGGGCTAGTTTACGCAGAAATGATTAGTGATAAAGGGATTGTCTATAAAAACGAAAAAACATTAAGTATGCTTTATATTGATGAGCGCGAAAACCCATTATCTCTTCAAATTTTTGGTGGAGAAAAAGAAACGCTTGTTGCTGCGGCAAAATATGTAGATGAACATACTTCTGCGGACATCATTGATATCAATATGGGATGCCCTGTAAATAAGATCATTAAATGTGAAGCAGGAGCTAGATGGCTTCTAGATCCGGACAAGATTTATGAAATGGTTGCAGCTGTAGTAGACAATGTCAAAAAACCAGTAAGTGTGAAAATGCGTACAGGCTGGGATGAAGAACATCTCTATATGGTGGAGAATGCTCAAGCGGTAGAACGTGCTGGTGGAGCAGCCGTTGCGGTACATGGCCGTACACGTTTACAAATGTATGAAGGTCACGCAAATTGGGATTTGATTCGTCAAGTGAAAGAGGCAGTGAATATTCCGGTTATCGGAAACGGAGATGTTAATACACCTCAAGATGCCAAACGGATGTTAGATGAAACTGGTGTCGACGCTGTCATGATCGGTCGTGCAGCACTAGGAGACCCTTGGATGATTTACCGTACTGTAGAATACTTAGAGTCTGGTGAACTGAAGCCAGAACCTTCTGCGCAAGAGAAAATTGACGTATGTTTATTGCATTTTGATCGCTTAACAGCCTTAAAAGGTGAAGGCATAGCGGTTAGAGAAATGCGTAAACATGCTGCTTGGTACTTAAAAGGTATCCGTGGGAACGGTATAGCGAGAAATATGATTAACCAAACAGAAACAGCTCAAGAATTAAAAGATTACTTGCGTCTATTTGCAGAAGAATCAGCGAAAGAATATTA
>NZ_JBBOSZ010000001.1:92500-95000 GCF_038005325.1 Psychrobacillus sp. FSL H8-0484
CATCATTTAAAGAGTGCGTAATAGCTCACTGGTCGAGTGACGCTGCGCCGAAAATGTATCGGGGCTAAACAAATCACCGAAGCTGTGGATTGATACCTTTGGTATCAGTGGTAGGAGAGCGTTCTAAGGGCGTTGAAGTCAGACCGGAAGGACTGGTGGAGCGCTTAGAAGTGAGAATGCCGGTATGAGTAGCGAAAGACGGGTGAGAATCCCGTCCACCGTATGACTAAGGTTTCCTGAGGAAGGCTCGTCCGCTCAGGGTTAGTCGGGACCTAAGTCGAGGCCGATAGGCGTAGACGATGGACAACAGGTTGATATTCCTGTACCACCAAACCACCGTTTGAGTAATGGGGGGACGCAGAAGGATAGGGTAAGCGTGCTGTTGGTTATGCACGTCCAAGCAGTAAGGTGTGAATGTAGGAAAATCCGCATTCTATAACATTGAGCTGTGATGGCGAGGACTTAGTCCGAAGTTCCTGATTTCACACTGCCAAGAAAAGCCTCTAGCGAGGTGATAGGTGCCCGTACCGCAAACCGACACAGGTAGTCGAGGAGAGAATCCTAAGGTGAGCGAGAGAACTCTCGTTAAGGAACTCGGCAAAATGACCCCGTAACTTCGGGAGAAGGGGTGCTCTTTTGGGTGAATAGCCTAGAAGAGCCGCAGTGAATAGGCCCAGGCGACTGTTTAGCAAAAACACAGGTCTCTGCAAAACCGTAAGGTGAAGTATAGGGGCTGACGCCTGCCCGGTGCTGGAAGGTTAAGAGGAGTGCTTAGCGCAAGCGAAGGTGCGAATTGAAGCCCCAGTAAACGGCGGCCGTAACTATAACGGTCCTAAGGTAGCGAAATTCCTTGTCGGGTAAGTTCCGACCCGCACGAAAGGCGTAACGATCTGGGCACTGTCTCAACGAGAGACTCGGTGAAATTATAGTACCTGTGAAGATGCAGGTTACCCGCGACAGGACGGAAAGACCCCGTGGAGCTTTACTATAGCTTGATATTGAATTTTGGTGCAACTTGTACAGGATAGGCAGGAGCCTTAGAGCCCGGAGCGCCAGCTTCGGAGGAGGCGTCGGTGGGATACTGCCCTGGTTGTATTGAAATTCTAACCCATACCCGTAACCCGGGTAGGAGACAGTGTCAGGCGGGTAGTTTGACTGGGGCGGTCGCCTCCTAAAGTGTAACGGAGGCGCCCAAAGGTTCCCTCAGAATGGTTGGAAATCATTCGAAGAGTGTAAAGGCAGAAGGGAGCTTGACTGCGAGACCTACAAGTCGAGCAGGGTCGAAAGACGGGCTTAGTGATCCGGTGGTTCCGCATGGAAGG
Organism: Psychrobacillus sp. FSL H8-0484; assembly: GCF_038005325.1. Classification (NCBI taxonomy): domain Bacteria; kingdom Bacillati; phylum Bacillota; class Bacilli; order Caryophanales; family Bacillaceae; genus Psychrobacillus; species Psychrobacillus sp. FSL H8-0484. Next base: position 93,823 of record NZ_JBBOSZ010000001.1, read on the forward strand.
GCCATCGCTCAACGGATAAAAGCTACCCCGGGGATAACAGGCTTATCTCCCCCAAGAGTCCACATCGACGGGGAGGTTTGGCACCTCGATGTCGGCTCATCGCATCCTGGGGCTGTAGTCGGTCCCAAGGGTTGGGCTGTTCGCCCATTAAAGCGGTACGCGAGCTGGGTTCAGAACGTCGTGAGACAGTTCGGTCCCTATCCGTCGTGGGCGTAGGAAATTTGAGAGGAGCTGTCCTTAGTACGAGAGGACCGGGATGGACACACCGCTGGTGTACCAGTTGTTCTGCCAAGAGCATCGCTGGGTAGCTATGTGTGGACGGGATAAGTGCTGAAAGCATCTAAGCACGAAGCCCCCCTCAAGATGAGATTTCCCATTACGCAAGTAAGTAAGATCCCTCAAAGACGATGAGGTAGATAGGTTCGGGGTGGAAGCGTGGCGACACGTGCAGCTGACGAATACTAATCGATCGAGGACTTAACCAAAATAGAATTTGAAGAATTCAATGTCTTTTATCCAGTTTTGAAAGAATAATTTTTTATTAAAAAACACTTGCACATTTCGAGTGAGTATGCTATAATAGAACTTGTCTTTCAGTAATTATTCAAGTCTAGTGATGATGGCGAAGAGGTCACACCCGTTCCCATACCGAACACGGAAGTTAAGCTATTCAGCGCCGATGGTAGTTGGGGGTTTCCCCCTGCAAGAGTAGGACGTCGCTGGGCTTGCAATAAATACATAATAATATTACCCAGGAGGATTAGCTCAGCTGGGAGAGCATCTGCCTTACAAGCAGAGGGTCGGCGGTTCGAGCCCGTCATCCTCCACCATATATTTTACTCCTGCCGGAGTAGCTCAACTGGTAGAGCAACTGACTTGTAATCAGTAGGTTGAGGGTTCAAGTCCTTTCTCCGGCACCATTTCTTTCGAGCCATTAGCTCAGTTGGTAGAGCATCTGACTTTTAATCAGAGGGTCGTAGGTTCGAATCCTACATGGCTCATCACTTTTAAGTGAATTATGTATGCGGGTGTGGCGGAACTGGCAGACGCACTAGACTTAGGATCTAGCGCCGCAAGGCGTGGGGGTTCGACTCCCTTCACCCGCACCATTTAATTTAATAACCGAGCGGAAGTAGTTCAGTGGTAGAACACCACCTTGCCAAGGTGGGGGTCGCGAG
>NZ_JBBOSZ010000001.1:97500-3342500 GCF_038005325.1 Psychrobacillus sp. FSL H8-0484
AATTGGAAGCCATATTAGGTTAAGTTAATAAGGGCGCACGGTGAATGCCTTGGCACTAGGAGCCGAAGAAGGACGGCACTAACACCGATATGCTTCGGGGAGCTGTAAGTGAGCTTTGATCCGGAGATTTCCGAATGGGGAAACCCACTGTTCGTAATGGAGCAGTACATTTACGTGAATACATAGCGTATCTGTGGCACACCCAGGGAACTGAAACATCTAAGTACCTGGAGGAAGAGAAAGAAAAATCGATTCCCTGAGTAGCGGCGAGCGAAACGGGAATAGCCCAAACCAAGAGGCTTGCCTCTTGGGGTTGTAGGACACTCTACATAGAGTTACAAAGGAATGAGCTAGACGAAGCGATCTGGAAAGGTCCGCAGGATAGGGTAAAAGCCCCGTAGTCAAAAGTTCATTCTCTCTTGAGTGTATCCTGAGTACGGCGGAACACGTGAAATTCCGTCGGAATCTGGGAGGACCATCTCCCAAGGCTAAATACTACCTAGTGACCGATAGTGAACCAGTACCGTGAGGGAAAGGTGAAAAGCACCCCGGAAGGGGAGTGAAATAGATCCTGAAACCGTGTGCCTACAAGTAGTTAGAGCCCGTTAATGGGTGATAGCGTGCCTTTTGTAGAATGAACCGGCGAGTTACGATTACATGCAAGGTTAAGTTGAGAAGACGGAGCCGCAGCGAAAGCGAGTCTGAATAGGGCGAATGAGTATGTGGTCGTAGACCCGAAACCAGGTGATCTACCCATGTCCAGGATGAAGGTAAGGTAACACTTACTGGAGGTCCGAACCCACGCACGTTGAAAAGTGCGGGGATGAGGTGTGGGTAGCGGAGAAATTCCAATCGAACCTGGAGATAGCTGGTTCTCTCCGAAATAGCTTTAGGGCTAGCCTCAAACGTTAAGAATCTTGGAGGTAGAGCACTGTTTGGACTAGGGGCCCATCCCGGGTTACCGAATTCAGACAAACTCCGAATGCCAATGATTTATGTTTGGGAGTCAGACTGCGAGTGATAAGATCCGTAGTCAAGAGGGAAACAGCCCAGACCACCAGCTAAGGTCCCAAAGTATTTGTTAAGTGGAAAAGGATGTGGCGTTGCTTAGACAACCAGGATGTTGGCTTAGAAGCAGCCATCATTTAAAGAGTGCGTAATAGCTCACTGGTCGAGTGACGCTGCGCCGAAAATGTATCGGGGCTAAACAAATCACCGAAGCTGTGGATTGATACCTTTGGTATCAGTGGTAGGAGAGCGTTCTAAGGGCGTTGAAGTCAGACCGGAAGGACTGGTGGAGCGCTTAGAAGTGAGAATGCCGGTATGAGTAGCGAAAGACGGGTGAGAATCCCGTCCACCGTATGACTAAGGTTTCCTGAGGAAGGCTCGTCCGCTCAGGGTTAGTCGGGACCTAAGTCGAGGCCGATAGGCGTAGACGATGGACAACAGGTTGATATTCCTGTACCACCAAACCACCGTTTGAGTAATGGGGGGACGCAGAAGGATAGGGTAAGCGTGCTGTTGGTTATGCACGTCCAAGCAGTAAGGTGTGAATGTAGGAAAATCCGCATTCTATAACATTGAGCTGTGATGGCGAGGACTTAGTCCGAAGTTCCTGATTTCACACTGCCAAGAAAAGCCTCTAGCGAGGTGATAGGTGCCCGTACCGCAAACCGACACAGGTAGTCGAGGAGAGAATCCTAAGGTGAGCGAGAGAACTCTCGTTAAGGAACTCGGCAAAATGACCCCGTAACTTCGGGAGAAGGGGTGCTCTTTTGGGTGAATAGCCTAGAAGAGCCGCAGTGAATAGGCCCAGGCGACTGTTTAGCAAAAACACAGGTCTCTGCAAAACCGTAAGGTGAAGTATAGGGGCTGACGCCTGCCCGGTGCTGGAAGGTTAAGAGGAGTGCTTAGCGCAAGCGAAGGTGCGAATTGAAGCCCCAGTAAACGGCGGCCGTAACTATAACGGTCCTAAGGTAGCGAAATTCCTTGTCGGGTAAGTTCCGACCCGCACGAAAGGCGTAACGATCTGGGCACTGTCTCAACGAGAGACTCGGTGAAATTATAGTACCTGTGAAGATGCAGGTTACCCGCGACAGGACGGAAAGACCCCGTGGAGCTTTACTATAGCTTGATATTGAATTTTGGTGCAACTTGTACAGGATAGGCAGGAGCCTTAGAGCCCGGAGCGCCAGCTTCGGAGGAGGCGTCGGTGGGATACTGCCCTGGTTGTATTGAAATTCTAACCCATACCCGTAACCCGGGTAGGAGACAGTGTCAGGCGGGTAGTTTGACTGGGGCGGTCGCCTCCTAAAGTGTAACGGAGGCGCCCAAAGGTTCCCTCAGAATGGTTGGAAATCATTCGAAGAGTGTAAAGGCAGAAGGGAGCTTGACTGCGAGACCTACAAGTCGAGCAGGGTCGAAAGACGGGCTTAGTGATCCGGTGGTTCCGCATGGAAGGGCCATCGCTCAACGGATAAAAGCTACCCCGGGGATAACAGGCTTATCTCCCCCAAGAGTCCACATCGACGGGGAGGTTTGGCACCTCGATGTCGGCTCATCGCATCCTGGGGCTGTAGTCGGTCCCAAGGGTTGGGCTGTTCGCCCATTAAAGCGGTACGCGAGCTGGGTTCAGAACGTCGTGAGACAGTTCGGTCCCTATCCGTCGTGGGCGTAGGAAATTTGAGAGGAGCTGTCCTTAGTACGAGAGGACCGGGATGGACACACCGCTGGTGTACCAGTTGTTCTGCCAAGAGCATCGCTGGGTAGCTATGTGTGGACGGGATAAGTGCTGAAAGCATCTAAGCACGAAGCCCCCCTCAAGATGAGATTTCCCATTACGCAAGTAAGTAAGATCCCTCAAAGACGATGAGGTAGATAGGTTCGGGGTGGAAGCGTGGCGACACGTGCAGCTGACGAATACTAATCGATCGAGGACTTAACCAAAATAGAATTTGAAGAATTCAATGTCTTTTATCCAGTTTTGAGTGAACAACTCAAGGTCTAGTGATGATGGCGAAGAGGTCACACCCGTTCCCATACCGAACACGGAAGTTAAGCTCTTCAGCGCCGATGGTAGTTGGGGGTTTCCCCCTGCAAGAGTAGGACGTCGCTGGGCACCAAGAAGTCGTTACCGAGAAATCGGTGGCGGCTTTTTTTGTATTCGAAAAAAAAGGCCGAAGGCAACATATACTTTATTTATAGAGAAGTGTGCGAGAAAGTGGAGGGGCAAAGAGTTCGAGGAAGCAAAGAAGAGAGGCTCGGAACATATAACATACGTGAGAACCGAAAGACTGCGGCTGACGAAGAAATCTGCCGCCCATCTGCTTTCGCAGCCCGAACACGGAAGTTAAGCTCTTGCGCCGATGGTAGTTGGGGGTTTCCCCCTGCAAGAGTAGGACGTCGCTGGGCACTAAGAAGTCGTTACCGAGAAATCGGAAGCGGCTTTTTTTGTGTTCGAAAAAAAGGCCAAAGGCAACAAATATTTTATTTATAGAGAAGTGTGCGAGAAAGTGGAGGGGCAAAGAGTTCGAGGAAGCAAAGAAGAGAGGCTCGGAACATATAACATACGTGAGAACCGAAAGACTGCGGCTGACGAAGAAATCTGCCACCCATCTGCTTTCGCAGCCCGAACACGGAAGTTAAGCTCTTGCGCCGATGGTAGTTGGGGGTTTCCCCCTGCAAGAGTAGGACGTCGCTGGGCACTAAGAAGTCGTTACCGAGAAATCGGAAGCGGCTTTTTTTGATGTATTTTTATCGTTGCGAATATGTTGGAATTTGACTTGGTCGCGGTGATTTCCGTTTGATTGCAATTCATAGTAAAACAAAATAACAATTTATTTCGAAAAAGGTAACCTATAATAAGAATTGTAATGATTAGTTCATTTTCAGTTCATTTTCTGCATGTATAGTTAAACTAAAGTAGAGAGTATAATGAACAGGAGTACTTTCTATGAGGCTTCGATTAATAAAGTTCTTGAGATTTGATTACCTTTGCACCACTAACAACTTCATTAACAATTTTAAGTAAAAATAAGGAGGAAATGAATAAAATGCAACAAAAGTGGAGTTTACGGTTAATACGAGTAGGAGCATTATTTGGTTTGTTAGGAGCTTATTTAGGTTCCCATATTGCAGGAACAGGATCATATGAGTTACGACCTATTCATGCGCACATTTTATTGGTTGGCTGGTTGTCGTTGTTTGTTTATGGGCTGTTTTATAAGTTATATAAGATTAAGTCGCCTAAGTTAGTAGCAATCCATGGTTGGTCCGCTATTATTGGAGCAGTCGGATTGACATTAGGTATGTATTTACAGTTCATACACCCTTTCCAAATAAATGAGACCGTTGCGTTAATCGCGTATATTGTAGGTGGTACGATATTGTTGATCAGTTTTGCTATATTTGTTTTAGTGACTTTTAAAGTGGAAAAAGGTAGAATCGCGGATTAATCTGTGATTCTATCTTTTTTTATATTAAATGTGTATTGCAGTCTAAAGATAGTTAAGACCCGACAGTAATTATATTCAATCGTTATTCTGTTAATCAAAAAAGAGAAATGTAACACATGAAACCATATTCTACTGAAAATGGTGTTATAGCTTATTGTTCTATTTTAAATTTCTAAGATAAGTAAAGCATATTAATTGCAAACTCATAATAGATTTCGGATATCTTGATTATCAATTTTAAAAAAGTAAGATACCCCCAACTACCACTAGAAATAGAGTTCACCAGTCTTTACTCTTCAACCGACTTTTGTTATATTATTAGTAGAACAGAAGTGGAGGCGTTTGTATGAGGAGATTACGAATTGTTTTTTCTTTAATAGCAATTATTTTTTTATTGCTTACTGCGTGTAGTAAGGAAAAAGAGGGGGCGTCAGAGATGGGTTCATTAAAAAACATAGAAGGAGTATGGGAGGGGTCCATTAATATTCCCGATCAACCACTGCCAATTATCATTGAATTTGAAGCAGACAAAGGGACGATTAGTATTCCAGTACAAGGATTAAGCAACTATCCACTAACAAATGTGAAATTAAACGACTCGGACATACTCTTTAATATGGATATTCAAGGCCAGAAACTTACATTTAACGGTAAAATGGAACAAGAAAAAATTTCAGGAACATTTACTCAACAAGGGCAGGCTTTCCCTTTTGAATTGCTGAAGGGAAGAAAAGAGGAAGAAGTAGAAGAAGATCGTTTGGTTGAGGTGAAGGTAGGGAATGGAACGATGTCTGGTCAACTGGAAATTCCTCGAGGTGAGGGACCTTTTCCTCTTATGGTCATTATTGCTGGTTCTGGTCCTACTGACAGAAACGGAAACTCACTAGCGTTGCCTGGTAAAAACAATAGTTTGAAAATGCTTGCTGAAGATTTAGCTACAGAAGGTGTGGCAAGTATCCGTTACGACAAGCGTGGGGTTGGAAAAAATGCAAGCTTAGCTGGCAAGGAAGAAGATTTGCGATTTGATCAATACATTGATGATGCGGCTGCATGGGTCCAATTTGCAAAGGATGATGAACGCTTTTCGAAGGTTGGAATAATCGGTCACAGTGAAGGATCGTTAATTGGAATGGTAGCTAGCCAAAAAGCGGATGCAGATGTGTTCATCTCCATTGCTGGAGCTGGAAGACCTATTGATCAGGTACTTATGGAACAGCTCGAAGCACAACTTCCTGCAAATCTAATGGAAGAATCTACGAAGATTCTTGAAAAATTAAAACAAGGTGAGCAAGTGCAAACAGTAAGTCAGGAATTGCAAATTTTATTCCGCTCATCGGTTCAACCATATATGATATCTTGGCTACAATATGACCCGGCTGAACAACTGCAAAAGTTAAATGGACCAGTACTCCTAGTGAATGGGAATTTAGATATTCAAGTCCCTGTAAAAGATGCAGAGCTATTACATCAAGTAAAAAAAGATTCAGATTTACTCATTGTTGATAAGATGAACCATGTATTGAAGGAAGCACCTGCGGATCGAGAAGGAAATGTCGCTACCTATTCCAATCCCGATCTTCCATTAGCGAAAGGTTTAATAGATGGCATAGTTGATTTCTTGCAAGAACCTGTAAAATGAATTGGTGGTTGAATATAAAATGCTGAACTTTTTGGAGTTTTTGTTATAGGGGGAAATGGGATGAGAGAAATTCGTGTCCGACTAGATGGAGGGTTTCATAACGACGTTTTTTACATTGAGGAAAAAGGAAAAGTAGTTAGAATGTCTAATGCTGGAAAAACGAAGGAAATGGTTTTACAGGAAATTGAATGGATGAATTTTCTATACGAACAAGAGGTTGCTGTTCCCAAGCCAGAAATGCATTTGGAAGATGAAAACGGGCGGGTGAGGGCTTATTTCGGATTTGTTAAGGGCGATATGATGGATGTGACAAACGTATTACATTGGAATGAAAAAGTATTTGAACAATGGGGAAAGACTTTAGGAAGGATGCATGTTCTATCTAAAAGGTTCAAGGTAGAAGAAATATATCGACCTGTTTGGACGGTTGAGAATACTGATGTGTTTGGTATTAGGGCAAACTTATCCTCATGGTTAAGGGATCGTTACGACAGGTTGATGCAAAGCCTGTGTGCGTTTGATAGCATGGAAAGCACATTTGGTCTGATTCATAATGACTTTCATCAAGGGAATCTAATCATTACAAACGATGGTACTATTACTACGATTGATTTTGATGACTGTGCATTTAATTGGTATGCGCAAGATATAGCAGTGGCCTTCTATCATGCATATTGGCAACATAGCTCTTACAATGGCGATATAAAAGCTTTTCCTCAGACATTTATGAACCATTTTCTTGCGGGTTATCAAGCGGAAAATTTGCTCAATGAGGACATTGTAGAGCAAATTCCAATATTCCTAAAACTGAGGGAAATCTTTTTATACCAGCTATTTACACGGAAATGGGATAAGAACAATTTGGAAGAATGGCAAAAGTATACTATGTTGGACTTGGAGGAAAAGATTAAGAACAAAATTCCTTATGCTGGAATTAGTGATTTTTCTATCTATGTGTAACATCTAAAGCGCAAAAAGAGTCCAAATTCTAGTATGAATTAGACTCTTTTTGTTGTTTAATATTTTGGCAATTAAGTTATGAAGCAGTTTTCCGTTTTTTATTCTTCGAAATGTTAGCAAGCGTCGGTATACACATGCCAATTAAAATAACGATTATACCAAGAATTTGTAACCATGATATTGCTTCGCTTAAAACGATTACCGAAACCATTACAGCAACAGGTAATTCCATTGCACTTAAAATGGAGGACATAGCGCCGCCCACTTTAGGTACAGCAATTACGAAAAAGTAAATTGGAATAATGATACCTAGTAATCCAAGAGCTAGTCCATAGAATAAAAGGGACTCCGTAAATAGTTTCCCATTCCAAATTATTTCCGGGCTTTGAAAGATGGAAATCATGAGCATTGCTATGAAAGAAACAAACAATAGGCGAGTCGTCGTATTCATTCCATCCACTTGCTTTGTATTGACATTCATATTAAGAGAGAATGACACTGCAGCTGCAAACCCATAAACCCAACCTCTCCAGTCAATACCGCTCAAATCGACGTCGAGGACGCCAGCAGCTAAAATTGTTCCGATAAACAATATGATAAGAGATATAACTTCTGGTCTTGTCGGTAATCGTCTTCTCAAAATACAATCGATTAGGGTACCTATCCAAGTAAATTGAAATAACATCACAACTGCTAAGGAAGCGGGTAAGTAAATAAGTGCTTGTCCATACACAATTCCAGTAGTAGCGGTAAAAATACCAGCTAACATAATAACTTTAAAGCCACCATATAGACGTGGCAGTTTTCGTTGTGTTGCAATATATAAAATGACTGCAAGTATAAACCCAATAATATATTGACTAGAAATTGCGTCAGAGGCTGAATAACCTTCTCCAATAGCAAGTTTCACCATCGTTGATAAAGTCCCATAACAGCTGGCTGCAAAAACAACCATAAGAGGGTAAATCCATAGTTTCATATGCGTTTCTCCTTTAATCAGCGTATACCGTCTTCACCATATGATGAAATGGCTCGCCAATAATTGTCCAAGGACATACGATATCAAATCCTAGCCTATTATACAAGCGAATTGCAGCTTCTTTTTCTATTTCTACATTTAAAGATAGTTTTCCGCCACCAAAATTTTTAACTAACTGTTCGGAGTATGCTAAAAGCTTCGTTCCAATACCATGCCCTCGATATGTAGGATCTACAACTACTGTATCTATATACCACTCACCAGGCAATGTTTCTAGATCTATTTGGACAGAAGTTCCTTTTTTGGTGGAGAGATATATTTCTAAGTTGGCATCGAGTGTAACAGCTTGCTCTGCGGAATAAAATACAAGAACTCCTGCGACTTTTCCTTCCATTTCAGCAATATAGGTATTTAAATAGGAATGTCTATTATCCGTTCTAATAAATAATTGCGCAAATTCCTTCTTAATATTCGCTTCTTTCGTTTCTCCAGTCATTTGCATGGAGATATCGCCTATAGCTTCCATAATAAGTGGAACAGCTGCTTGAGCATCTTCTTTACGTGCATTTCTAATTAAAACTTCCATTTATTAATCACCTTCCAATTTTTTATTATAACATAAAAAAAAATTGAAACCTTTCTGTTCTATATATAGTAGAATAGAAGTAACTACAAAGGAGGAATGACAATGGGGTTTGAATCAATACCGTGGATGCTTATATTGCCATTAATAATCATCCAACTTATTTTAATGTTGGTAGCTATTATTGACTTGGTTCGGGTAGCAAAAACAAACGGTCCGAAATGGTTGTGGGCCATTATCATTATTTTGGGGAATATGATTGGACCAATTATATACTTCATCGTTGGGAGACGGAATGAATGAACACATTACTTCATATGCAAGGACTAACAAAAGAATATGGAATAGAAAAAGCTGTAAATAATGTCACTTTTTCGTTACTTAAAAACACGGCAACTGCACTAATCGGTCCAAATGGAGCAGGGAAGACTACTACTTTGTCCATGCTCGCTGGATTACTAAAACAAACGAACGGAACAATTGTAATGGATGGGGAGATTACAGGCGATATCCGAAAAGAAATCGGTTTCCTTCCGCAATATCCTCAGTTTTATTCCTGGCTAACAGCACTTGAATTTACAGAGATGGCTGCGAAGTTAAGTGGAGTAGATCCTAAGATGGCAAAACTAGAAGCAGAAAAGACACTGGAATTTGTAGGTCTGGGAGATGCTAAAAAGAAAAAGACAGGTACATTTTCTGGGGGAATGAGACAACGCTTAGGTCTAGCGCAAGCAATTGTGCATAAGCCCTTACTACTTCTGCTGGATGAACCGGTGTCTGCTTTAGATCCATTAGGTAGACGTGAAATTATGAACTTACTGAAAGAATTGCAGGCATCGACGACTATATTGTATTCCACTCATATTTTAAATGATGCAGAAGAAATGACGGACCAATTATTGTTTTTACGAAAAGGGAAGTTAGTGGAGCAAGGTTCTATGAGAGAAGTGCGAGAAAAATATGCAAATCCTATGTACAAAATTTACTTTTCAAATAGTAACGAAGCGGCACAATTTGTAGAAACTTCACCATGGCCTGCTATGCAAGAAGGTCCGATTGCCTTTATTCATCTAGAAGATGCAAAACCGATGATGCAGGAAGTTTTACAGGTACTTGCGAATTGCAATTTAAGTTTGTCGAAGGTAGAGCGCGCATCCGCTAGTTTAGAAGAAATCTTTTTGCAGGTGGTGAATAAGGATGAATAATTTCACAGTAATATTTCAAAAAGAATGGCGCGAGAATGTACGGAATTTTAAAATACTTTGGATACCTTTAGTGTTTGTCTTGTTTGGTATTTCGGAGCCATTAATGAATTACTATCTACCTCAAATATTAAATGCGGTAGGCAATATGCCAGAAGGAACAGTTTTTCAGTTACCAGAATTTACTCCAGAGCAAATAGTCATGTCGACCATAGGCCAGTATCAATTTATCGGGATGCTCGTCGTAACACTTGGATTCGCTGGTATCATCGCAAGGGAACGGAAAAATGGTTCAGCAACATTACTATACGTTCGTCCTATAGCTTATTCCAGCTATGTGTATAGTAAATTAGTTATCATGTGCATATTAGTGATTGGCAGTGTATTACTGGGATTGTTAGCGAATTTATATTATACGTCTGTCCTTTTTGGAGCAGTAGATGCCAGTGCGTTTATAGGATTTCTTGGAACTTATATAACTTGGCTGCTATTTGTTATTAGTATTGTTTTATTTGCAAGTGCAGCATTTTCGACAGGCATTGCTTCTGCTGTATCACTTGTACTTGTTTTGATAGTGCAGCTGATCGATGCTTTACTAGGTACGTATTGGACGATTTCTCCTTGGAAGCTTCCGATGTATGCAGGAGTCGTATTAAACGGTGGAGTTGATAAGACCCCGTTCATTTGGAGTATAATTGTTACTTTGCTGGCTATAGTTATACTTTTGGCTAGTGCAATTTACTTTGTTAAAAAGAACGTTTCGAAGGCAAAGATATAATAAATACTAAACCAGAGGTGAGAAGAGATGACTGTTCGCAGGTTCAGATCGATTTATTATGTCATATAATCGGATAGATCACTTGATGTCATCAATTTATAGGTCAACATGCATCTGTATATGAAGCATTAGAAATTTTTAAAGTTGCAATTTCGAGAGGGAAATTTTTAGAAGCGCTTCTTATAACAGAAGACGGTAAGCCAAATAAAAAAGGGGCTGTCCAATAAGCCCATAAATTGAAGCGGGTGTAGAAAAACGAGTCTTTTTCTACACCTGTTTTTTGTAGGCAATTGATTGTAGTGGAAGATGGCGACTCCAGCGGGAATAGTATGAGCTGAAGGCCCCGCAGGAGCGAACAAAGGAACAAAGGAACAAAGGAACAAAGGCTATGAACACCACCTCGAATGGAAGGCAATCTAAGTTCGCCGCGTCCTGCTCCTGCGCAAAGCTCGTCGCAAAAGAACTTTTGCGGCAACGATTGCATGACCCACATTCTGTGGGCCTCAACGCCTTTGTGACCAACATCCTGTTGGCCTGAGGAGACTGAAGCCATGCCCACGGAAAGCGTCCGTCTGGAACGGAAATCAATACATTGGAAAAGGGAACATCTCTCAGTCACTATATGGCTTTAGGGACAGCCACTATGACGAAAGTAAAATAAATTGCGGGAATTTTTTAAAAAAAATAAGACATTTCTTCCATATTTTAAAGTAAAATATAAATAGACATGAAAATGTCAAGTTTAATGGAAGAGAGGGATAGAAAATGGAATCTTATGAAAAAGAGCAACCTCAGGAATTTCAAGGTAATTTACAAAAGGCTGCAAAGGATATGTCCATAGGTGAGTGGGTTCTTACGATGCTTATTATGATCATACCAATTGTGAACATAGTAATGCTATTCATATGGGGATTTGGAAATCCAGACCCACGACGTAATTATGCACGTGCGTCCTTAATTTGGATGGCAATTAGTATTGTACTTATCATTATTTTTTATGGTGTTTTTTTCGCATTTATTTTTTCATTAAATTTATAGTAAATGTTATTTCCCGGGAAATAGCATTTATCGACATTTGAAAGCATTCCTGTTTATAACGGGAGTGCTTTTTTTATTGTTATTATAATAAAAAAGGAGTGGAGAAGATGCATATTTCATTACTAGGGGCTACTGGTCGAGTAGGGAGCGACATACTCTCTTTGCTATTAGAAAATGGTTACCAAGTGACGGTGCTCGTTAGAAATTCAGAAAAAGTGGTACCACATCCTAATTTAATCATCTTAAAAGGGGATGCACGTGTATCTTTAGATGTAGAAAAGACGTTAGAGGGTACAGATGCAGTGGTGAGTGCTCTTGGTACAGATCAATCGACTGTATTAACTGAGGCGGTAGAACATATTATTTCTATTATGAAGAAACAAAATATTAAACGAGTCGTCACTATTGGTACTGGGGGTATATTAACTAGTCGAGTAGATCCAAAATTGCTTCGATATCAATCATCGGAATCAAAACGTAAATCGACAACTGCAGCAAAAGAGCATCATAAAGTGTATGATATGTTAAGAGCGTCATCATTAGATTGGACAATAGTTTGTCCTACTTTTCTGCCTACCGGGGCTGAAACAAACGCATATATAATTGAACGAGATATGCTACCGATTGGAGCGGTTAAAACTACTACGGGAGATACGGCTTTATTTGTCGTAAACGAGCTGTTAAAGAATGAACACATTGGTTTTAGAGTAGGTATCATGAGCCCAACTTGACATATATAATTTAGGAGAATTTCAATGAAGAAGTGGATAGTTTTATTACTAGCAGTAGCACTCGTACTTTATTTAGGAAATGTACGTATTAAAACAACCGAGATATCGTTAGAGGCAGAAAGGATTCCATCTAATTTTAACGGCATGAAGATTGTTCAAATTTCGGACCTACATGATGCTACATTTGGAGAAAATCAAGCTAAGCTTGTAGAAAAGATAAAAAAAGCTGATCCTGACCTTATTTTTATTACAGGGGATCTGATCGACAGTAATCGATATAATTTACAAAATAGTTTAGATGTAGTGGAGCAGGTTATATCACTTGCACCAGTTTACTATGTAACTGGAAATCACGAAATTGCTACAAACGATGTAGACCATATAAAGGCTTCCTTATCAGATTTGGGTGTCACCGTACTAGCAAATGATGAAAGAATAATAAAAAAAGATGGACAGCAAATACGCATTATTGGAATTGAAGATCCATTAAACGGCATAGCAGTTTCCGATGCATTAAGTAAATTTGATAAAAATGAAGTTTTCACATTAGTACTTTCGCATCGCCCAGAAACGTTTCAAGATTATGTAGATAGTGGAATGGATGTTATTTTTACAGGGCATGCACATGGGGGACAATTTCGAATTCCAGGGTTAGGTGGACTAGTAGCACCGGGACAAGGTCTATTTCCAATGTATACCGCAGGAGTGTATACCGAAAATGAAACAAACATGATTGTAAATAGGGGATTAGGGAATAGTATTATGCCTATAAGAGTGTTTAATACACCAGAAATAATTGTTGTAACATTAAAAAGTATATAGAATGCCCCCAATGGTATTTTGCAGGGGGCAAGGTACTAGCTATTATTATTTTTTGATCAAATCGTACTTTTTATCCTTCAACCTTTGGCTAAGTTTCATTAAAGGAGAGAAAAACTTATTCTACAATTTCAAACTGTTGTAGCATCGCATAAAATCTTGCTCCGTGACCTTCAGCTGCTTCTAGGAAGTACTTTTCGGTTATGACAAAGCTTCCACCGTTTTTATTGTCTACTACATAGACATTTGTGACAGGGCTATTCCACTCGGAGCCGCTAATACCATGCAGCTTAAAGCCTGCTAATGGTTCTTTAACAGCCTCTGTTTCTGTCACTTTTGTATATTCAGTAGCAAGTTCCGATTCTAAAGTAGCGATCATTTCTTCCGGAGCAATATCTTTAAAGTGTTCAATTTCCATCGAAACTTCTGGATATCTTTCTTCCAAAGGTTCCCTTGTCGTAATGACATCTGAATTTTTGCCTTGTACTAGTTTATATCTTTCTTCATCGATATAAATAACATATTCTGTGTCTTTCCCTTCTTGCAATACAACTTCTGTTATTTCCTCGGTTCCTTCAATACTTTGTGTTATTTGTTTCTCAGGTATAAATATATCTTTCATTTGTTGAATAAATGACATCCCTGCATCTGTTTGAATGTTAAAGAATAAAAGGATGGTTACAGCAGCTGCAAGAATAGTAAGGAAAACTTTACTTCTCTTTTTCATCCTTATCACCTTTCTAGAAAAACTCTTTGTCTGTTTTCACGCCATTACCCTATATATATTCTTACAACAAATAAAATTTACTGGAAATAAAAAAGCTTAAAGCTAGGCTTTAAGCAGTGTCGACAATTATTTAAACCAGCCTTTTTCTTTAAATCGAGAGATGGCTTCAATTCGATTTCCTACATCTAATTTGTCTAAGATAACGGAAATGTAATTACGCACAGTACCAGTCGTAATGTATAGTTCACTAGCAATTTCCTTCGTGTTTTTCCCATCTGCGATTAGCTCCAGCACTTGGCTTTCGCGCTCCGTTAGAGGATTTTCCTCTTCGAATGCAATATCAACTAGCTCAGGAGCATAAATACGTCGACCATCCATAATAATACGAATAGAATTCGCAAGTTCTTCGCTCGGACTATCTTTCAGCAAGTATCCATTTACGCCGGCTTTGCGTGCTCGTTCGAAATAACCAGACCGAGCAAAGGTGGTTAAAATAATTACTTTACATGCATCTTCCTTTAACTCTTCGGCAGCATCTAAGCCACTTTTTACAGGCATTTCAATATCCATAATACAAATATCAGGTTGCATCTGCTGAATTAAATGAAGAGCTTCCTCCCCGTTATTAGCTTTCCCTACCACTTCCATATCTTCTTCTAAATCTAGAAGAGACCCTAGAGCCCCAAGGACCATTCGTTGATCTTCTGCAATGACGATTCGTATCATGTTTATTCCCCCTGACTTGTTTGTTGAATCACATTAGGAACATGTATATTAACGATTGTACCGTTTTTTGAATAAATATCTAAACTTCCATTTACAAATTCTAATCTTTCTTTTATTCCTCGAATACCGTGGCCTTTTGACCAATCTTTTCTCTCATCTATACCAATCCCATTGTCATACACTTTTATCAATGTTTCCTTAGCTGATTGTTTTATTGAAATCGAACAAGAAGTTGCGCCACTATGTTTCACTACATTAGTGACCGCTTCTTTTAGACACATACTAAGCATATTTTCGACGAGGAGTGGAGTTTTAAAAAGTTTGGGTGAACCGCTAATTTTACATGTAATTTGCGCTGCATGTAAAATCTGTTTAATTCGAAAGAGTTCATCTTCCAACTTAGTTCCACGCATATTAGTAACTAGTTCACGAACCTCTTTTAAAACAGATCTGGCCGTTTGGTTAATATCATAGATTTCATTTTTGGCCGCTTCCGGATTTTTTTCAATCAATCTACCAGCTAAATCACTTTTCAAGCCAATAAGAGAAAGCTTCTGCCCCAGTGTATCATGCAAGTCTCGTGCGATTCTTTCTCGTTCTTCAATTATGATATATTGAGAAATTCGTTTTTGTGCATCTTCTAATTGACCTTCCAGCATTTCCCGTTGGTTTCTGTTATATGTGTTAAATGGCAGTAAGATTACACCAATCAAGCAAATAATGAGAAATGGTAAATGGGAAAGAAATAATTCCATTTGCGTAAGGAAACCAAAAATTATCGCAACAATGGTAACTAATAAATGGATACTATAAATAACAAAAAAGCTTACTTTTCGTTGTATATTTCCAATAAAAAAGGATAAAAAAATTGCAAAGTATATATAGCCGTACAGAAAAGTCATTGTCACACTGATGGCTATTTCGACAAAAACACTAATATATATGAGCAAGCCATTAGAGATGAACGATAATCGGTATGCAATAAAAAACAATAAAGTTAAAACTAGTCCAATGACAATTTCTAGAGGACCAGTAGACCGGAAGATAAAAAAGAAAGGAAATATACAAAAAACAATCCATGCATATATACTTAACCACGGATATTTAGGGAAAATCTGATACCACTTTGGCAATTACTTCACCTCTCTTATACAATAATGCTTTTCTTCATTATAAAGCAAAAACCATCCCTAATTACATTGGAATGGTTCTTGTTGAAGCTTATTTTCCTTCAAAAGTTGAGCTCTTTGCATTTAATTTAACCGCATCTTTTGAGTTTTTCAGTAAATGCTTAATTTCTTTAAAGCTTACAAAGTTTTTGTTTTTTTCGTCAAATAATCGGAAGTGAATAGATTGTAAGCTTGTACGAAGATTAATCGTTGTCGCCTTTTGCAAAGGTGGTGTCGATTCATGTGCTTTTTCCAGGTTGTAGTTCGGAACCCGTGGACTTAAGTGATGCACATGGTGGAAGCCAATATTTCCAGTTACCCATTGTAAAACACGTGGTAACTTATAATAAGAACTTCCTTCAACAGCAGCTTTTACATAATCCCAGTCTGCTTCATCTTCAAAATAAGAATCTTCAAATTGATGTTGTACATAGAATAACCAAATTCCTAGTGAACCAGCCACGAAAAGAATAGTTCCTTGAATGATTGCAAATGCTTGCCAACCAATCAACCAAATCATCAACGAATAAAGAACAAGTACCGAAACATTTATTAAATAGGTGTTGTTACGTTCTTTTGGTCGAGCATCTTTATTGTTAACTCGATTGCTTACTAAAAACAATAATGCTGGCCCAAATCCAAACATAACGATTGGATTACGATACAATCGGTAAGAAAGACGTTTCATTGGAGATGCTTCTACGTATTCTTCCACCGTCATCATCCAAATGTCGCCAACTCCACGCTTGTCTAGATTACCACTTGTGGCATGGTGGATGTTATGTTCACGTTTCCACTTTTCATAAGCAAATAATGTAATAATCCCAGTAACTGTACCTGTAATATTATTGGCTTTTTTATTTTTAAAGAAAGACCCGTGCGTGCAATCATGAAAAATAATGAAAATACGAACGACAAATCCCGCTGCGATTATAGATAGACCTACCGTTAACCATACGGAAACGTCCAAACTTAAGTAAGCTAAGAACCAAAGGATAAAAAAGGGTGGAATCGTATTAATAATTTGAAAGATACTCTTTTTTAACTCAGAGTTTTCAAATGGTTTTACATTTTTACGTAATTCAAGCGTTTTTTCTCTGCTCAATATTATTCCTCCTAAACGGACTCATTACCGTAACTATATAGAAATGCTGGTATTAGGAGTAGACATAAACGTCAAGTCATAGGTATGACAAATATCATATAGGTCATATAGGATAGAAGAGAACAAAAAAAGCTGACCAAGTAAATAGGTCAGCTTTCTATAACAATTTATTTACGTTCTTCTTTTAATATGCGAACAGTTTCATCGAATTCTTTTTCGATTTCTGCATTAGGTTTATATGTCATTAGACTGACAACAACCGTAGTGATTAAAGCAAGTGCAAAACCAGGAACGATTTCATACAATGTGCTTGTAAGAGAATCGATAGATCCCCAAACAACTACTGTAATTGCCCCTACAATCATACCTGTAAGTGCCCCAGCTGAAGTGATCTTCTTCCAATAAAGTGAAAGTAAAATAGTTGGTCCGAAAGAAGCACCGAAACCAGCCCATGCAAATGACACTAGTTTCAAGATTGTGTCGTTTTCTCTCCAAGCTAAAACAGCAGCAAGAATAGAAACTAATAGTACAGCTAGTCGACCTAAGTTCACGTATGTTTTATCGGATGCATCTGTTTTAATAATTGCTTTGTATAAGTCCTCAACTAAAGCAGATGAAGTTACGATTAATTGAGAAGAAATCGTACTCATAACAGCAGCAAGAACAGCAGCAAGCATAAGACCTCCGATAAATGGATGGAAAATAATTTGTCCAAGTGCGATAAACACAGCTTCAGGACTTGTTAAAGAAAGATCAGGATTTTGTTGATAGTAAGCAACCCCAACTAAAGCAGTAGCAATTGCTCCACCAAGACTTAACATCATCCAACCAATACCGATACGACGAGCTTGTTTTGTTTCTTTAACAGAACTAATTGCCATAAAGCGTACAATAATATGTGGTTGACCAAAGTAGCCAAGACCCCAAGCTAGTGTAGAAATAACACCTAATACAGTTGTTCCTGCAAATAGACTTAAGTGAGTTGGATTCACCGTTTTAATGGAATCTATCGTTTCACCTATACCACCTGTCATGAATAAACCACAGATAGGTACGGCAATAAGTGCAAGGAACATTAGTAGACCTTGAAGGAAATCGGTATAACTTACCGCCAAGAAACCTCCAAAAAGTGTATATGCAACTACTACACCGGAAACAACTAAAAGACCTGTATGATAATCTAGACCAAATGAGCTCTCAAAGAAAACTCCACCTGCTACCATTCCAGAAGATACATAAAATGTGAAGAATAACAAAATAATTAAACCTGATGCCACACGTAATAAACGAGATGACTGTTTTAAACGACTTTCTAAATAACTTGGAATTGTAATGGAATCATTTGATACTTGTGTGTACACACGTAGTCTTGGTGCGACAAATAACCAGTTACAGTAAGCACCAATTGTAAGACCGATTGCGATCCAAGCTTGCCCCATTCCTGAAAGATAAATAGCTCCAGGTAATCCCATCAATAACCAACCAGACATATCTGCAGCACCTGCACTTAATGCAGTTACAGCTGGACCTAGTGAGCGCCCACCGAGCATATAGTCTGTTAAATTTGACGTTTTTCTGTATGAATACCAGCCAATGACTAGCATTGCAACCATATAAATTATGATGGCTGTAAGTTGATAAGCTTCTGTTGACATAAACATCCTCCTCTGACAAACATAATACCATGTCAATAAATTTGATGCACTGAATTTTTAGTAATTCCTTAATTTACTAACTCTTTCTAATGTTAAAATAATCTTAATAAGATACGAAAGGAGATTTTCGATTGAAATTTTTTCATACCGCAGACTGGCATTTAGGAAAACTCGTGCAAGGTATATATATGACAGAGGAACAACGATTTGTTTTCAATCAGTTTTTGGAGGCGATTGATCTAGAAAAACCAGATGCAGTAGTGATTGCAGGGGATTTGTACGATCGAGCAGTACCGCCGACGGAAGCTGTAAATTTATTAGATGATTTATTAGCGGAAATAGTCTTAAAGCGTCAAACACCTGTTTTAAGTATTGCAGGAAATCACGATAGTCCCGGACGCTTAAATTTTGGAAGTAATCTAATGAAAGAAACAGGATTACATATTGTTGGTCAGTTAAATAAAGAACTAAAATCCGTCGTATTAAATGACGAGTATGGAGAAGTACATTTCCATCTTGTACCCTACACAGATCCTTCTCAAGTCCGTTATATATTAGAAGATGAAACGATCACCACTCATAACCAAGCAATGAAAAGAATTGTAGAAGAAATTAACGATAAAATGGATGCTACCAAAAGACATGTATTTATTGGACATGCATTTGTTACTCCTCATGGACAAGCAGAAGAAAACACTAGTGAATCCGAGCGACCGCTTGCGATTGGAGGAGCAGAGTATGTAGACGCTGCACTTTTCAAGAACTTTCATTACACAGCACTAGGGCACTTACACCAGGCACACTATGTCTTAAACGAAAAGATTCAATATGCTGGATCTCCTTTAAAGTACTCTATTTCCGAAGAACATCATAAAAAAGGATTTTTAATGGTTGAACTGGATGAAGAAGGAAATATTACTGTAGAGAAAAGATTGCTCTCTCCCAATCGAGACATGCGAACGGTGGAAGGTTATATGCAAGAAATACTAAAACAGCCTGTGAGTGAAGACTATGTATTTGTTAAATTAATCGATGAGGCACCCATTTTATCTCCAATGGAACAAGTTCGAACTGTTTATCCAAATGCGATGCATGTAGAAAGAAAGGTTTTTCAATCAGCAGTACAGGGAAGAGAAAAGGAACAATCGAGTCGCAAAAAAATCGACAATTTTACGCTATTTCAATCTTTTTATACAGAAGTAAGTGGAAAGAAACCGTCGGAAGAAACAGAAAAATTATTTAAAGAGGTTTTAACAAGCATGATGCATGAGGAACGGGAAGGAGGGGCAAATGCGTGAAACCGATACAACTGAAAATGACTGCATTTGGGCCATATAAATTTACCGAAACAATTGATTTTACAGAGTTAAAAGATAATCGTCTATTTGTTATTTCCGGGGCGACTGGCGCTGGGAAAACAACTATTTTTGATGGAATTAGTTTTGCCTTATACGGATCGGGAAGCGGCGAAGATCGACGAGATACTAAAATGATGCGAAGTGATTTCGCTACAGATGAGACGCACACTGCTGTCGAGCTAATATTTGAGATTCACAATCGCAGATATCGCATTTTAAGACAGCTTTCCCATGTGAAAAAAGGAAATAAGGGAGCAACGGGAGAACGCTACGAATTTTTTGAAGTGAAGGAAACAGGCGAAGTGCCTGTAGTCGAAAGACAAATTGTTTCGGAAATTAATAAAAAAGTAGAAGAAATCATTGGGCTAACACAAGATCAGTTCAGTCAGATTGTTATGCTTCCACAAGGCGAGTTTCGAAAATTATTAACTTCTCAAACAGAAAATAAGGAAGCTATTTTGCGCAAAATTTTTAAAACAGAGCCATATAAAATGATTAGCGAGAGACTTAGAGATAAAAAGCAAATAGCAGAAGCTGAGCTGAAAAAAGAAGAAACGACTCGACATAGTTATACCGAACAGATTATTGCTTCCTTTCCAAGGAGAGATTCCAACCTTTTTCAACTGATCGAATCGGATAATTATAATACTTTTCAGCTTGTAGAAGCATTAAAAGAAGAAACAAGCTTCTATAAAGAGAAAACTCAATTGGACGAGCTTGCTTACAACGAAGTGCATAGAACACACGCAAGCAAACTAGGTGCCTATCACGAAGCAAAAACGATAAATGAGCGATTTAGAGAGCTGGACATAAAAGAACAGAGACTTAATAACTTAAAAGATCAATCGGAAGAATACGCCGGGAAGCAACACCGACTAGTGGAGGCTGAACGAGCAAGCGCTATTGAAACGGTGGAAAACTACTATGTTGAACTCCAGCAGGAAGCAAGTAATAAGTCGAAGCTACTCGAAATAGCAAAAGCAACAGTATCAGAGGCAGAAGAATCAACAAGGCAAGTCGAAGTTTCTTATACGATGGAAGCAAATAAAAAAGAAGCTCGGGAAAAAAGTGTAGAAGCACTTATTCAGTTAAATGCATTACTACCTTTATTTGAAGAGTTGGAAACGAAAAGAAACGACATGCTCGAACATGAAAAACATACAGAGGAACTAAACAAACAAGTGACATCGAAAACAAAGCTGTTTATAGAAGAAAAAGCATTCTGTTCATCTCAAAAAGAAGAGATAGATACGCTAGAAGCGCTGGTAGAACCTTTAGACAATGAAGTACAACAGCTTGCCATTTTACAAGCTCAACATAACTTGATGCAACTATTCAGCGCGAATGAACGACTTTTACATTCTTTGAAAATAGAAGAAGCTTTACAAGAAAAGCTCTTTCTGGAGATGCAGGAAATATATCAGTTAAAAGAAAGCAATTGGATGAGTAATCAAGCGAGTATACTTGCATCCAAACTTATAGCTGGAGAGGCTTGTCCGGTTTGCGGAAGTACGGAACACAAAGAAATAAGTGCAAACATGCATAATCAAACGATTAATGAAGATGAAATACAACGTGTTAAAAAACAGTTATCACAGCAAGAGTCGAGTTTATTAACGATTCGTGCAAAAAAAGAAACGGCACAAGAAGCTTTCGAAAAGATGCAAGCTCAGTTAGAAGAGTTTCATGTAACTGCTCTAGAAGCAAATCAACTAAAAGAGGATGTCGAAAAACTAGAAGAAGAAGTAACAAAACTTCGATTAGAAAAAGAAAGACTCGCTATTTTAAGAGAACCTTATAAAGCCAACCTTTTAAAAATGGATAAACTAGAGCAAGAAAAAAACAGTTTGGAAACTACCTACCAACAACATAAAAGCTTGTTTGAACAAGTAAAAGCGGTATACCAATCTAAAAAGAGTTCTATACCTGCACATATTGCATCTTTACAAGAGTTAAACGATCAACTAATAGAAGCTAAGAAGTACAAAGAACAATTAGAAAATGCTTGGGATGAAGCACAAAAACGACAAAAGCTAGTATCAGAAGCTTTAACAAGAGCAAAATTATCTCTAGAACATGCTACAACTGCATCTCAGGAGGCAAGTGAAAAGAGAGAAAAAGCACATGCTCAATTTGTTGGAGCATTAACAAAAGCAGGCTTTGATACGATGGAATTGTACACAGCAGCGAAAATGTCGGAAACAGATCGAAGCGCTCTAAAAGAATTATATAACGCATATAAGCAAGCTCTTCATACACTTACAGAGCAAGTAACAGAAGCGCAAGAGCAGCTGAAGGATAATGTAAAAGTCGAGCTAACTCCCTTAGAAGATGAGTTATCTCAATTAAAAATTGCTTATGAAGTGGCATTAAATGTACTGAACAGCTCAAAAGAATATGCAAAAGTGGGACTCGAATTAGAAGAAAAGATTGTTTCTGCAAGCACTCGGATTTCTATGTTGGAGCAGCAATTAAGTCGCATAATTGATCTGTATGACATGCTGAGAGGTCAAAATCAATTAAAAATATCGTTTGAACGATTTATACAAATGGAATACTTAGAGCAAATAATACACGCTGCGAACGAGCGATTAAAACATTTATCCAATGGTCAGTATTACTTAGTCAGAAGCGAACGACAAGAAACGCACGGGAAGCAGAGTGGATTAGGCCTAGATGTCTATGATGCTTACACAGGGCAAATGAGAGATGTAAAAACACTATCAGGAGGAGAAAAGTTTAATGCATCACTTTGTCTAGCACTTGGAATGGCGGACGTGATACAAAGCTTCCAAGGGAGCATTCGAATTGAAACGATGTTTATCGATGAAGGGTTTGGCTCTTTGGATGAGGAATCACTAAATAAAGCTATTGATACGTTGATCGATTTACAAAAATCAGGAAGAATGATTGGTGTCATTTCGCATGTTGCAGAACTAAAGGCGGCTATCCCAGCTATATTAGAAGTGGATAAGTTAAAAGAAGGGTACAGCAAAACAAAATTTGTCATTAAATAAGAATAGGATGAGCCTAAAGGGTGCTGGATTGTATCCGGGCATCTGGATCTGTTGAATAGCTTAATTGCGTTTCGTAATCTTCGATGGCTTCTTTTCCAAAATTAGTTCCTATTATTATAAAAGAAACACGCCTCTTTTTAGTTTAATGAGTATTTATTTTATGACGATTGGAGTGGAAGGCGGCGACTCCAGCGGGAAAAGCGCGTCCAGGTGAGACCCCGCAGGAGCCTGCGACGAGGAGGCTCACGGACCGCCCGCGGAAAGCGTCCGCCTGCAACGGAATCTCCTAGATGTTATTTCAATCTGAAACCGATTTTGAAATTACTGAACGAAAAAGAGGAGAAATAGACAAAGAAATCCGGCACTTCCTGTTCAAACTTGAACAAGAAGTGCCAGATTTTTGTTTATAAAAAATTTACTGTATTAACAACGTAAATTTTTCAGTGGCCTCTAGTAGAGGACCCACCTTTTTCGTTTTATTCATTTTTAAGTATTGCTAAAAAGTCTTCATCATTATCAACGCCTAAAATGTTATAGCCAGAATAACCTTCAGGGTCTAAAACTGCTGGATCTGCACCGAATTCATACAATAACGCTGCCAATTCGTAGTCTTCGCTATATAATGCAGTAGTTAAAGCGCTTGAATATTGATCCGAAGTATTTGGATCAGCACCAGCCTCCAATAAAATTTCTGCTATAGAAGTATAGCCATTATATACAGCGAGAAGAAGCGCAGTCGTTTGTTCAGCATCTTGTTCTTCTAAGTTTACTCCACTTGCAACAATTTCTTGAACTTTTGTGTCATCTGCATCCACCACTGCCTCCATTAAAGGCGTTAACTCATAAGAAGTATCTGTAAACATGTCAGATTCATCAGAAAATGTTTCACCTAAAATGCTCCCCGAAAATAAACTTGCATATGTGAATGTTCCAGCCGTAAAAAGAACAATAACCCCCATATATACTGCAAAGAAAATTCCGAGTAACGCACCTATACCTAATGCAATTTTTGTTGTGTTTGAATAGTAACTAGGCGTACCAGTTACTCGCATAAAATTTCCAACAGATTGAATTCGTTTTGGTAAAAGTGGGTGGCTTGATAGTACCTCACTCAACCATACTGCAACATTTGACTCCGAATTAATTTGTTCTAAATAGGCATTCTCGTCCACTTCTGCATATAGTTTTTTCCCTACTCCAAGAATGGTGAGAGCTCGTTTAGCTGCTACTCCATCTTGTATATAATAAGCAGCCTCCCGATCGCAAGTATACTCGCATGAACGACTATATGCTTGGGAAAGAAAAGGGAAAAATTGAGCTGGCATGATCATTATACTTTTCCATACATGTCTACGTTTCACATGGGAAAGCTCATGTGCAATGATAAAATCTAGCTCAGCATCGCCTTGTTCTCTAGCAAGCTCAAAAGCTTCCGAATAAATAACAACCATGTTTCTTCCAAGGAATCTTGTTGCGAATGCATTAAAAGCACCTTCGGAGTGAATCACAAATACATCCGGCACTTTTTTTAAATTCATCTTAGTGGAAAGAGCTACAACACGTTCATAGACATCTGGAAATTGTTTTTCACTAATACGTATTCCATTCCCACGAATGGAGCCTAACATAATGGCATTTGCATACAGTAAAACAGCCAATAAGATAAGTAGAATTGCAATACCAAATATAGATGCAACTGCAAGTATGTATACAAACAAACTAAAAATAACACTTAAAACAAAATAGGGTGTTTCTCTATTAGACGTTAACTCTTTTAATGACAATTTCTACACCTCCTCAAAATATTAATAAACTTACTAAATATTGCTAGAAAAGTCAATATGAATAATATATGGTTTTCACACATTTACTCAACACGACATATTATTTTTACAAGAGGTGGTGAAAGATGCGCGATGAAAAAGGGCTCGTACTCTACGATCCTTATGAAACGGAACAACAGGAATGGAAGAAGCAACAAGTAAAAGAAAGAGCCAAACAACTACTAACCATTATCTCTCCTATATTCATTTTATTGCTTTGGGAGTTTTGTTCTCGAACAGGTATACTCGATATTCGATTTTTCCCCCCGCCTAGTGCAATAGTATCTACATTTCTCGAGTTGGCAGCAAACGGTTTGTTATGGACACATATATCTGTTTCTTTATATAGAATTGCAGTTGGATTTCTATTGGGTGTGATTCCGGGGGTAATTATTGGGTTACTGATGGGGTTGTACGCACCAATTCGACATTTTATATCTCCTATTGTAATGGCTTTTATGCCAATACCTACACTAGCTTTAATGCCTATCATTATTATTCTCTTTGGGATTGGAGACTTTTCAAAAGTAGTAACAATTGCAGGTAGCGTATTTTTCCCAGTCGTCATTAATACTGTAGCAGGCGTGATGAATATAGACAGAGTACATTTAGATGTTGCAAAAAATTACGGTGCCAGTCCAAAGGATTTTTTTCTTAAAATAGCATTTCCAGGCGCACTTCCTGTCATGCTAGAAGGTATTCAAATGGGGCAGGCAATTGCACTTTTAACAATTGTAGCTGCGGAAATGATGGGAGCCACTTCAGGAATCGGGTATTTAATCTGGACCTCTTATAAAGCATTTATGTTAAAAGAAATGTTTGTAGGCTTAGTGCTTATTTCTTTTTTTGGGTTTCTGTTTTCCCTTTTCTTACGTGGGCTACAAAAGAAAATTGTCCCATGGAGGTGAGTAAATGAGTAATTCTGTTAAAATCTATATTGAAAATTTAACGAAAGTATTTTACAAGAAAAATAATAGTGTGACAGCTGTCAAAGATGTGTCCCTTCAAATAGACGAAGGGGAATTTGTCTGTTTAGTTGGACCGAGTGGGTGTGGAAAAACAACCTTATTACGAATACTGGCAGGCTTAGAATTACCAAGCTCAGGTACGTTTACAATCTCCTCAGAATCAGACGTTCGACCTTTACAATCCATGGTGTTTCAAGAAAAAGGAGTTATTCCTTGGTTAACAGTGGAGGAGAACGTTGCATTTGGGCTCAAAATGCGACATTTACCGAAGGATTTTATTCGAAAACAGACAGCGTACTATTTGGAAAAAGTAGGTTTAAGTAAATTTTCAAAACTATATCCGAAAGA
This sequence comes from Psychrobacillus sp. FSL H8-0484, assembly GCF_038005325.1. Taxonomy (NCBI): domain Bacteria; kingdom Bacillati; phylum Bacillota; class Bacilli; order Caryophanales; family Bacillaceae; genus Psychrobacillus; species Psychrobacillus sp. FSL H8-0484. Next base: position 123,580 of record NZ_JBBOSZ010000001.1, read on the forward strand.
GCTATCTGGTGGAATGAAGCAACGAATTAGTATTGCAAGAGCATTTGCAAATGATCCTGAAATTTTACTTATGGATGAGCCGTTTGCGGCGTTAGATGAGCAAAATAAATTTATCTTGCAAGAAGAATTACTTTCTATTTGGTCCGAAACAAAGAAGACTGTGCTATTTATTACGCATAGTATCGATGAGGCCTTGTTACTTAGTGATCGAATTGTGCTAATGAGTGCACACCCAGGGGAAATCATAAAAGAATTAATTGTTCCGGTACCAAGGCCACGAACGATGGAGCAAGTTCGGGCAAATGTCGAGATGGCGGAACAATTTATTGTTATTTGGAATCATTTACAACAAGAAGTACAGAAATCGAGAAGATAAAGGAGGAAGTTTGTGAAAAAACGTTGGTTATTACTATTCGCATCCGCTGTTCTTTTATTAGGTGCGTGTAGTTCAAAGGATAATGAGGGTACGGGCAAGATGGACGACAAAGTAAGTAAAGATAATCCTTCAGGTGATTTAGCTCCACTCGAAAAGAAAGTCAAAGTTGTTATTGCGGAAGATGGAGCAGCATCCGGTGCAGGATTTTATATTGCGAAAGAAAAGGGATATTTTGAAGACTACAATATTGAAGTAGAATTTGCACAATTTGCGAATAGTGATGAAATGCTGCCAGCTCTTGCATCTGGTGATGTAGATATTGCTGGAGGAGTATCAACAGCTTCTTTCTTCAACGCAATTGCTCAAGGGATTGACGTGAAAATTATTGCAGACAAAGGGCATAATGTACCAGGGAAATCATATTTCTCGTTTGTTATTGGCAATCAAATGAAAGATGAAATTAAAGACTACAAAGATTTTAAAGGAAAACGTATCGGTGTATCATCTAAAAACTCGATTGATGAGTACATTTATTGGGAAATGCTTAAACATGCTGGTTTAACAAATGACGATGTAGAATTTGTACTGCTTGGAGATTTTGGAAGTATGCTTGGAGCAATTGAAAATGGTTCCATTGATGCTGCACTCCAAATTGAGCCGTTAATAGCACAAGGGATAGAAAATGGTTTCCATGTTCGTTTTGGAGATACGACGGATTATGCGCCAGAATCACAAATTGCAATGGTACTTGGTTCTCCACAATTTATGAGTGAGGAAAAAAATGTATCACTACGCTTTATGACGGCTTATTTAAAAGGAGTTCGGGACTATAACGATGCCTTTATTAAAGGAGAAGGAAAAGAAGAAGTGATCGACATTATGACAAAGCATACTTCCTTAAAAGATCCGGCACTATGGGAGAAAGTATTTGTAACAGGGTTAGATCCAGATGGGAAAATGTTTTTAGATGATGTTGTGAAACAATACAATTCCTACAAAGAAAATGGTGCAATTGATGGAGATGTGGACTTTGACAAAGCAGTGGATACGTCCATGACGGAAAAAGCGGTAGAGATTTTAGGAGAATATAAGAAATAAACGTCCAATATTAATTGGGCGTTTTTTTATAAAAAGGACGATTGGGTAATTATGTAGGAACTTGCTCTTTTGTTCATTAAATGTACTCGATAGTATACAATGAGGAAATATCGAATGGTAAATGAGGTGCGTGAGATGGTAAGTGTTTTAGTAGATGCAGATGGATGCCCAGTAGTAGACTTAACGATTGAGGTAGCACAGCATTTTGGATTAAAAGTGACATTGCTATGTGATACGGCTCATTATATGCAAAGACAAGGTGCTGAAACGATCATGGTATCGAAAGGTGCAGACGCGGTAGATTTTGTGCTTGTAAATAAAGTGCAAAAAGGAGATATCGTGGTTACACAAGATTATGGACTTGCTGCAATGGTTTTAGCGAAACGAGGGTTTGCAATTGATCAAAATGGACGTTGGTACACGCCTGATAATATAGACCAGCTTTTAGACAGTCGCCATATTTCGAAAAAAATACGGCAAGCTGGAGGCCGATTAAAAGGTCCTAAAAAACGCCAAAAGGAAGACAATGAAAAATTCGAAGCGAGCTTTAAGAAGCTATGTGCACAAGCATTAAATAACTAAAACTATTCATTAGGTTGTTTAAGTAAGTCAACAGCTAGGTTGGGGGTATTAGTAAAAGCTCCATTAGCCTTTAAATTAAGTGCTTTTTTCATATCCATCTCGTTATTAATATTGTAAAGATGAATTTGAAATGCATGTTGTTGGACTTCATGAATAAAGTTCTTATCAACCGCGTTTAGGTTTACTCCAATTCCACTTGCATAAGTACTTAAGCTATTATAATCTTGGTCGGAAAGAGCGGCTTTCTCTTTGAAACTGAACAGTTGAATAAGAGGAAGTCTCGGCTCTAATTCATGAAACTCTGTTAAACTAGCCCTGCTAAATGATTCAATAATTACTTTAGGAAGCTTCTTATTTACATCGATTAGATCATATTGATGTAGCAAAGCAATTAACTCTTCTTCCATTTCCTCATATATTTTTGGAGATTTCATTTCAATATAATAGTTCGCTTCGTCTCCAAAACGCAAAAATACCTCCTCTAATGTAGGTACATCCAAATCTTCAAATGCTTCATTTGCCATACTAGGATAAGTACTATTAAACCATTCTCCTGCATTTAGCTGTTTTAATTCTTCTATTGTGTAGTCTTTTACTAATCCACCCCCATCTGTAGTGCGGTCTACTGTTTCATCATGCATAGCTACTAATACGCCATCTTCTGTCATCTGTAAATCGATTTCAAGATAAGTGGCCGCAGATTGTTGTGCTATTTCATAAGCAAGCATCGTGTGCTCTGGAGCATATGTAGAAGCTCCGCGATGCGCAATAATTAAAAACTCATTGGAGGGAATGGGAACTGCACTTTTATCCGCACACCCAGCGATTAGTAAAAATAAAACGAGTACGATATGTTGTTTTCGCATGAGAAATCTCCTTTCAAGAGAAGAGATATAAATTCAGAGACGATTAGGTATTCATCATTTATTATCATATGAGGAAACAGTTGTACAAGATGCATGAAGGAAAATGACGTAATGGAAAATTAAAATAGGTAAAAAGCGACGAACAAGAAGCATTCATTTGCATGATTGTTCTTTTTTTGATTATAAAAAGTAAACTAACTATTTAACAAACGCCTACTTTTTTGATATATTAAACCGAATGGACAAAATTTAGAAAAGGTGGAGTAAAAAATGGAAACAAATGCATACAGAGTATTACTTTACTATAAATATGTCCCGATTGAAGATCCAGTAACATTTGCACAAGAACATCTTGCTGCTTGTAAAGAACTTGGGTTAAAAGGGCGTATTTTAGTATCAGACGAGGGAATAAACGGGACATGCTCGGGAACAATTGAACAAACTGACGCATACATGGACATGATGAAAGCGGACGTTCGATTCGCAGACATGGTGTATAAAATAGATGAAGCAGAGGGCCATGCATTCAAAAAAATGCACGTTCGTCCGAAGCAAGAAATCGTACATTTAGGATTAGCTGAAGATATCAATCCAAATGAACTAACTGGTAAATATTTATCGCCAAAAGAATTTTTTGAGCAAATGCAAGCAGAGGATACAATCGTAATCGATGCTCGTAATGACTATGAATTTGACTTAGGTCATTTCCGTGGAGCAATTCGTCCAGATATTCGCAATTTCCGCGATTTACCGGAATGGATGCTTGATAATAAAGAAATGTTTGAAGGTAAAAAAGTTTTAACGTATTGCACAGGTGGAATTCGCTGTGAAAAATTCTCTGGCTGGTTAGTTCGTGAAGGCTTTGAAGGTGTAGGCCAATTACATGGTGGAATCGCAACTTACGGAAAAGATCCAGAAGTGCGCGGACAGCTTTGGGATGGTCAAATGTACGTATTCGACGAGCGAATTGCTGTGCCGATCAACCAAGTAGAACAGGTCATCGTAGGGAAAGATCATTTTACAGGGGAGCCATGTGAGCGCTATGTAAACTGTGCAAACCCAGATTGTAACGACAAGATTCTATGCTCAGAAGAAAACGAGCATAAATATTTACGCAGCTGTTCAGACGAATGTCGCGAGCACCCACGAAACCGTTACATCGCAGAACATAATTTATCTGAAGAAGAAGTAGAAGCTAGACTAGCTGCTATTAAAGAAACTGTATAAAAACAACATTATCCCACGCTGATGAAACTAGCGTGGGATCTTTAACGTTTATTTTAAAGATGACTCTGTTAAACGTTCATGTTTTTATGGACGAAAATTCGATCGCTTTACGCGGACGAACTGCCAAGTCTCCTCGGCTGCGCCTGCGAGGTCTTGGCAGCCCGTTTTTCCGCAGGAGTCGCGCGGATTTTCGTCACAAAACATATTCTTCAAAAAAAACAACCTAATTTAGCAAGGGAAAGGGTGTTATGGGCTTTTTTTAACCAGAGAATTATGAAGGATTATTACAGAAGTGTTACTGGTGCCTGGCACCAGCAACACTTCTGTAATAATAAAATGTAATAAGTTGTGGAAAAGGTGGATAAGATGTGGGTAAGGTGTTTATTTTTTGGTTGCATAAAATATAACACTTTGCTATAAAGGGAATTGACCTAGCCATATCGAAAGTAACTAAGAGTTCGTATTTTAGCTTTATTCAGCAGGGGTATAACTCCCACTGAATAAAGTTAAAGCCTCCGGCAGATGCCACAGATTTTGTAATGGAGTTAACCGTTGTCGCATGGATGCGACGTTCTTAGGCTAACTTCCTTATCTATCTGTACGCAAATACTCCGAGGTGTAATTGAATTTAGGAATGGGGGAAACGTAAATGGCAATCGAAGTGAAGAAAATTTCAGATTTGAAAGAAGTCAACGTATCCAAACTAATTCAAGAAAGCGAAAAAGAAGGGTATCGTTTTGTATCGAGACTAGCATCCGAATATGAAGACGGTACAAATCGATTCAGTGAGCAAGGGGAAGCACTTTACGGGGTGTGGGATGATGAGGAACTAGTTGGAATCGGTGGGTTAAATCGAAGTACGACTAGTGCCGACGACAATTCTGCAAGACTATATCGTTTTTATACTTTACCGGAACACCGCAGAAAAGGAGTCGGAAGTGAATTATTCAAAATAATCACCGACAATGCAAAAGGTCAGTTTAGCAAAATAACAACGAAAACGGAATCTGCAAAAGTGGATGCTTTTTATCGTGCAAATGGATTTTCATTAGAAGAACGTTCACCCGATACAACACATGTACTTAGCTTAGAGTAGAAAGGGTTTTACAATCATGAACATGCAACAATTAATAAAGCAATTTCCTTTAATAGAAAAGCTTCAAAAGACGGAAGAGACCATATGGTTCAACCCGAATGAAATAAAGACGGAGGACGCTTTGAAAAAGGTCCCTATTACAAAAGAAATGGTGCAAGATGCAAGTGATCGATTAGATCGATTCGCTTCGTATTTACAAATTGCTTTCCCTGAAACAGTAAAATCAAACGGAATCATTGAATCACCACTGGTTGCTATTCCAAAAATGGAATCTGCCATAAAGGATTACTTCCAAGTTGATTTTGGTGGAGAGCTTTTATTAAAATGCGACAACGCATTACCGATATCTGGATCTATTAAAGCGCGTGGTGGCATTTATGAAGTACTTAAAACTGCAGAGACACTTGCAATTCGAGAAGGTTTATTAAAGGAAACAGACGATTACGCTGTTCTTGCTACAGATAAGTTAAAACAGTTTTTCTCGGGCTATTCGATTGCTGTAGGCTCAACCGGAAACTTAGGGCTAAGCATAGGCATAATGAGTGCAAAGCTTGGTTTTCGAGTAACTGTTCATATGTCGAGTGATGCAAAGCAGTGGAAAAAAGATATGCTTCGCGAAAAAGGGGTAGAAGTCATTGAATATGCCTCTGATTACAGCATTGCTGTTGAAGAGGGAAGAAAACAAGCCGAACTAGACCCTAGCTGCTTCTTTATCGATGATGAAAACTCCATCGACTTATTTGTTGGATATGCAGTTGCTGCAAATAGATTGAAAACACAGTTGGAGCAGCAAGGTAGAGTAGTGAGTCAAAATCATCCGTTGTATGTCTATTTACCTTGTGGAGTTGGTGGAGGTCCGGGTGGCGTCGCATTTGGATTGAAGCTTATATTTGGTGATCATGTACACTGCTACTTTGCAGAGCCAACACATTCGCCATGCATGTTACTAGGAATGCTGACAGGATTGCATGACAAGATCGCAGTTGGAGACATTGGGCTAGATAATAAAACAGCAGCGGATGGGTTAGCAGTTGGAAGACCCTCTGGATTTGTAGGGAAAACAATGGAACAGCTAATAAGTGGGAGCTATACAATAAGTGATGAAACGATGTATACATTACTCACTTTAATCGCCGACACGGAAGAAATTCAGCTGGAACCCTCTGCGCTTGCTGGAATGACAGGCCCAATACATTTAACAAGGAATAACTTCAATCTAGAAAATGCAACGCATATAGTATGGGCGACTGGTGGAGGTATGGTTCCAGACAATGAAAAGGGAATCTACTATAAAAAAGGCCAACAGTATCTTAAATTGTAGATTCGTTTTTAGATAGTTTAACTATATAGCTTTCTAACATATAAAACGTCCTTAAATGTTTTCTAATTTTAAGGGCGTTTTAAATTTGCACATATTTAAATTGATGGAAAGATAAATTCCGAAACTAACTCTTTGACATTAATACCTATAGTAATATATTATGTTAAAGTCTCGAATGTGAGATAAAGTATTTTAAACAAACAATACCTAAATATAAAGGAGATTTTAAAATAATGAACGTATTAGTAGTTAAAGCAAATAACCGCCCAGCAACAGCAGCAATCTCAAGCAAAATGTATGAAACTTTCATGGCAGAATTAGAAGGTAAAGACGTAAATGTAACAACTTACGATGTTTTCGAAGAAGACATGCCTTACTTCGGTCAAGAACTTTTCAATGCTTTCGGTAAAGTACAAAACGGTGGAGAATTAACAGACGTTGAAGCACGCCTCTTAGCTGCAAAGCAAAAAGCAATGGACGCAATTTCAGCTGCAGATGTAGTTGTATTCGCATTCCCATTATGGAACTTAACAATCCCAGCTAAATTACAAACATTTATCGATTATGTATATGCTGCTGGATTTGCATTCAAATATGATGCTGAAGGTAACATGATCCAATTAATGACTGACAAAAAAGCTATCTTCTTAAACGCTCGTGGTGGAGTTTACTCTGCACCAGAAGCAGCTCCTATGGAAATGGCTGTTAACTATATGCGCAATGTATTCGGTGGCGTATTCGGTATGCAAATCATCGATGAAGTAATTATCGAAGGGCACAATGCAATGCCTGATAAAGCACAAGATATTATTGCTGCAGGTATGGAAGAAGTAAAAGCTTCTGCAAAACGTTTAGCTGAATTAGCGGTTATCGCGTAATAAATATAGACAGTTCAAACTGTCACTAAAACCTTGTTTATCGGGTTTTAGTGGCAGTTTTTTTTATCCATATACTAATAAAGAAGTTGTAAATTATTGGATTTATATTACATGAAATGGCTTAACACAACCATTTAGCAAAATTCGAGACCAACTGGCCTAAAACCGAGACCTAATAAAAAATATATAATATAGTATCAGTTTGCTCTACTAAATATAGATAGAACAAACGATAAGTAAGAGGAAATTCATGTTTTTTGAGATAGCTTAAAAGCTGCTCTAGTGTTTTGCCGACAAATCCAGAAGGTCGACCTACTGCTAGACCATCCGCGTCGGTTTTGTTTTCTACCCAAAGAAGAAAAGAAGGATGACTTAAAGGAAGAATAGCTTTTAAGTCATCCTTCTAATTTATGAGAATGCAGCTGGAAAAGAGGATATAAAGGTTTAATTTAATCTTATTTTTCTATCATCTTAATATTAAGTGGATCAAAGGTAATCCTGTATTCTTTGTGTAATTTAAAGAGACCATATTTTTCAATATAATAATCGATCACGTTTTTCAAATACTCCGGAGTTACTTCAAGATTTATACATACTTCTTCTAGTGTTGTTTGTCCTTTTTCGTAGCAATCAATCAGCTGATCCAGAGAGACAATTTTTTCATAACCCCATCTTCGAGCTATTTGCTCTAATTTTACATTTCTCATATCATTTAAGTCTGTAATGTCCCCATAGGTCGTCTCGTAATGACCAAGCTCTTCTGCTAAAATGCAATGTTTTTCATAATTATTTTTGAATTTATCAATTTCAATTACGTGATCATAATATAAACCTGGAAGACCTTTAGGTAATATTTTCTCAATAATTTTAATATGCGGGTACTCCGTAATCAGTTGATCATACGCCATAAAACACCTCATTTATCCGCGTTGCGATTTAATAAACTCAATATATTTCTTAATGTCTTCCATTTCTTCCTCAGTGACATCATCATCAATATGTGCTGCAATAGTTACGATTTTCTGGCTGTCAAATCTTTTTTCATCGTCTTCACCTAAGAAATATTGGCCAGGAACTTGAAAAAAATCAGCGAGTAATCGAACAAATTCTAACTTAGGATCGGCTTCTCCATTTTCCCAACGACTTATGGAGCTCTTACTAATTTTACTACCAAATTTAGAATTTAAAGAATCTGCCAATTGTTCAATGGTGAGTTTTCTATTTATTCTTAGCTCTTTTAATAGTGTTCCGAAATTCTTCACAGCAGTAATCTCCTTACATATTATCTATAGTTAGAATTTTACAGACAAATTTCCGAAAATGCAACAAATCGAATAATTAGTTCCGTTTTAGGAATAAATGTGTTGACAGAGATTTCCGTTAATATTATGATGTGTTTATTCCATAAACGGAACATTGGAAAAGGGTCATTAGTTGTTAATAGTTTGTTTATTAGCGGAGGTGGGATTTATTATTTATTTTATGTTCCATTTACGGAAATATAAAGGGAGGGCATTTATGAGAATGAGAGAGGTGGAAGTAGATCCCAAAGGTGATATAAATCTCAATACAAAGGAAATTCCAAATCCATGCATCATAGTTATTAGTAAAGATAAAGCGAAAATGATAGAGTTACCCTCATTCGCTGAAACGACCATTAAGACACATCAAGGAAAAGTTGTGCGTGTTAAATGGAATGAGGGAGAAGATTTTTAAATTTGAGTAGAATAAATCATAATAGTCCCACCAGTCATCTGGAGGATAACAAATGATTTCAGCATCTTGCTGGTCATTTGTTGTCCTCTTTTTTTATTGGGTTTTAAAAAGAAAAGGAGGAACTTCTTATGTTAAATTGGGCGGATAAATTGATACAAGAGTATTCATATCATAAAAAAGAGTTGGAGCACCTAAAGGAACGTTTAGATCCAATGAATCCTAAAGATAATGCAGATCTCAAAATTATTAACAGCATGATTGATGATATGTCTTACGCACTTGAATGGATGAAAAAGGGGAGAAGACCAGGCAATCTTCATGGGGCTGACAAAAGGTCAATATATCAACGTCGTGCATTGTTGGACATGGACTTATTTCCTACGATTGAATTGGATACAGAGCAAACTAATTTAAGTGGAGAACAGAAACAAAAGATATTAACTATTTTAGTAGAGCTTTCCCATAGAGAGAGACAATGCTATTTAATGCATATGGCATATGGGATGAGTCTTACAGAGATTGCAGAGGAGCTAAATTTAAAGAAGAGAACCGTGCAACAATACATTGATCGTGCAAAGGACAAAGTCAAAATACTCGTTTCCTGACGTACACTTGACGTATGAACCCACCTAGTAGTGAAGAGAGTTATTTGGACAAGTAGAGTTGGATGGAGGTGAGAAATGGAGGCATTTATCGGTTTTGGTTGCACTGTGTTGGGTTTATTAATAGGTCTGCTTGCATTTGGTCGTAACCGCGACAAGGATGTGAAAGCAGATGCTGCAAAAACGGCAGTTATTGAAACTAAGCTAGACACGATTAGTAATGGTGTGGAATCGATTCGAATCGATTTGAAAGCGAATGAGAAACAAATGGACGTATTAGCAGAACGTGTAGCGCGAGTGGAGGAAAGCTCGAAGCATGCTCACAAAAGAATCGATAATCTCAAAATTATTCAGGAGGCACAATAAGTATGAAGATTAACTGGAAAGTACGTTTTAAAAATAAGATTTGGGTTACAGGTTTTATTGCCCAAATATTTCTATTAACTGAACTACTTTTGATAAGTGCTCATACTGCTGGTTTAATGAATTTCTATTTAACGGAAGAAATGAAAGATTGGATATTTGCTTTTGTAAATGTAGTGTTTGGATTATTAGCGACAATGGGGATTATTCAAGATCCTACAACAAATAATTTTGCGGATAGCCCAAGAGCAATGAAATATATCGAACCAAAATAAGCTGCCTTCGGGTAGCTTTTTCTTTTAAGGTGGTGATTGCTATGTGACATTTAAACTGGTGTACAAGCATTCTTTTCTAGTAATTCAAAACTAATATGAGGTGATAATTATGGTAAAAGTATTTATTGATGCAGGACATGGTGGAACGGATTCAGGTGCAGTAGGAAATGGTTTACAGGAGAAAAATCTAACATTGCAAATTGCCACTAGAGTCAAAGATATTCTGATTGCTGAGTATAACAATGTAAGTGTATTAATGAGTCGAACTGGGGATCAGACTTTGACGTTGACGCAACGTACAAATGCAGCTAATGCTTGGGGGGCAGATTTCCTCCTTTCAGTTCACATAAATTCAGGCGGTGGAACTGGCTATGAGGATTATGTATACCCGGGAGTAGGGGCACCTACTACAACTTATCAAAATACGATTCATGCAGAAATATTAAAGCTTGTGAATTTTACTGATCGTGGTAAAAAACAAGAAGACTTTCATATGTTACGTGTATCCAATATGCCAGCTCTTTTGACGGAGAATGGATTTATTGATAATGCAAATGATGCGGCAAAGTTGAAAGCATCATCCTTCATTGAATCACTGGCCCGAGGTCATGTGAATGGAATTGCAAATTGCTTCAATCTTCCAAAGAAAAGCACAGCAGTTTATCATACTGTAAAAAGTGGTGATACAGTTTACTCGTTAAGTGCGACTTATGGTAGCACAGTACAACAAATTAAGGATTGGAATGGTCTGGATGCTAACTACACAATTTATATTGGACAAGTGTTAAGGGTGAAATAAAGAATGATTAGCCCTGCTCACATACGTGGGTGGGGCTTTTTTTATGGAATAATTCATTTGAAATACTATATTGATCGAAAAAAGGTATTTTTTGCTCTACTAAATGTAGAACAGGTGTGTTACACTACTAGTAGAACAAACGGTAAGTAGGAGGAAATTCATGTTTATTGAAATACAAACAAACTCATCTGTGCCAATCTATTTACAGTTAGCTCAGCAAATAATTGAAGGGATAGTTAGGGGAGACCTAAAACCAGGCGATTCGTTGCCATCGGTTCGAGCGTTTGCTGCAGACCTTGGCATGAATATGCATACGGTAAACAAAGCATATCATTACTTAGAGGAAAAAGAATTCATTCAAATTGTTGCAAAATCCGGCGTTATCATACAACCCAATGGGATACCAAAAGCTTCAGAGGAAGAAAAACAACAGCTTGCAGAGCAATTAAGGCCTTTAATAGCGGAAGGGATGGTGCTAAAGCTTTCAGAGGATGAAATGGTAGACATGTTATGTAACCTTGTTCGAGATATTAAGGAGGGTAAACAATGATCATTTTGTTATTTGGATTTATTCTTTTATTTATTACAGTTTTACAAGCGTTTATGCCGACATTTTTGAAGCAAACAGAGGCTTTTGGGGTCTATGTACCGGAACAATATGCGAAAGAAGAAATCATCCTTCGAATGAAAAAAAGATACACCGTTGTTGTGTTTACAACAGACCTAGTCATTTTAGCAGCCTATCTACTTTGGGCACTCACACAAAATCCAACAGAAGAAATTCTTGCACTTATAAGTATGGGAGTTCTGTTTACGACTTTGTTTATTGGTATTGCGTATTATTTTATTATGCATGTACGCGTGAAGCAGCTGAAAGAAGAACAAAAATGGATGTCCAATAAGAAAGAAGTCCGTGTAGTCGATTTGCAATTTCAGAAAAAGCTTCAGTTAATACCACGAGTTGTATTTATTATTCCTATGATTGTAACAGTCGGACTCATCCTATATACGTTTATGAAGTATCCCGATATGCCAGATTTAATCCCTACACATTGGGGGCCAAGTGGTCAGCCAGATGCATTTAGTGAAAAGACATATTTTAGGGTAATATCGTTGCCGGTCATTTTGCTTGTTATGCAAGGTATGTTCCTAATGATGAGCGAAGGGATGAGGTTTTCAGGAGCAAAGATTAACCCAGCAAATAAAAAAACGTCTGTAGTACAACAACTTGCATTTCGAAAATATTCAAGCTGGTTCGCATTATTCATCACGATAATTGTCACTCTCTTATTAGGGTATCTACACCTACAAACAATTCATCCGGAAATCTCATCTTCATGGATTATGTTCTCCTTACCGCTTGTATTTTTAGTTTCAACATTTATTGGTGTAGCCATATATACAATAAAAGTAGGCCAAAATGGCTCACGCATTAAAGTAAATGGGGAGAGCGTTAGGTTAGAGAATGCGATTGCAGCAGTAAACGATGATAAATACTGGAAAGGTGGCATGTTCTACATGAACAAAGACGATCCAAGTATTTTAGTCGAAAAACGCTTTGGTGTAGGATGGACGCTCAATTTTGCGAAACCTTTGAGTTGGATTGTTTTTTTAGTACCACTTTTCATTATCTTAGCAATTGCATTTTTATTATAAAGGCTATGTTAAACGATCATGTTGTTTTAGACGAAAATTCGCTCGCTTTCCGCGGACGAACTCCCAAGCCTCCTCGGGGCAATAGGATTTGTTCCTATAAGCTCGCTTGGGGGTCTTGGTAGCCCGTTTTTCCCAGGAGTCTCGCAGATTTTCGTCACAAAATAAATTCTTCTAAAAAAACAACAGCCTGATTTAACAGAGCGATTAATAAAGAAAAGGGTAACTCTGATTTTTTCAGAGTTACCCTTTTTCCATTATTCTGCGTCGAATATTTCTACTTTTTCCATTTTCGCGCCATTTTTCATAGCTTTTGCTATTTCAAGACCGCTTGTTACTTTACCGAAAACAGTGTGAACGCCATTTAAATGTGGTTGTGGTGCATGCACGATAAAGAATTGGCTAGAACCTGTGTCTTTACCGGCATGTGCCATTGATAAGCTACCAGCTTCGTGTTTGTGTGGGTTGCCAACAGTTTCACATTTAATTGTTTTGCCGCTTCCGCCCATACCTGTACCAGTTGGGTCTCCACCTTGACTTACAAAGCCAGGAATAACACGGTGGAAAACTACCCCGTTGTAGAATCCGCTGTTTGCTAACTCTTCAAAGTTTGCAACTGTGTTTGGTGCTTCATTTGGGAATAAATCAAATTCGATTTTTTCGCCAGAATCCATTAAGATATATCCTTTTTTAGTCATTCAAAACACTCCTTTTTCAAATAAAATCCTTCATTAGTATAGCATGAAAGTGGTACGATACAAAAAGAGGTGAATCATAATGAATGGACAAAATAGAAAAGATGTTAAACCGGGAGTAGAAGTATATATCATTTTGAAAAAAGACCAGCGATCAGGTGAAAAAACAAGAGGTATTGTGAAAGATCTTTTAACGAATTCGTCCTTCCATCCACATGGGATAAAAGTTCGATTAACCGATGGACAAATAGGACGTGTGTGTGAAATCATAGAATAAATTATTGATTGAAAAGGGAGTGCAAGACAGATGCAAGTAGAAACTCAAATTTTGCAATGGTTTGATCATTTTCACAAATACCCAGAAGTAAGTTGGAAAGAATACGAAACAACGAATAAGCTGGCTGAGATACTAGATGGGTTAAAGGTACCTTATCGACGCTTCGATGATGTAACAGGATTATTGGCAGAAATCGGAGAAGGTGAAGAAGTCATTGCTGTTCGTGCAGATATCGACGCATTATGGCAAGAAGTAGACGGAGAATATCGTGCAAATCACTCATGTGGACATGATGCTAACATTTCTATGGTGCTCGGAGCATTACTATTACTGAAGGATGAGAAGCTAAAAAAACGAATTCGCTTTATATTTCAGCCGGCAGAGGAAAAAGGTAATGGTGCAAATGCCATGATTGACCGTGGAGCACTCGAAGGAGTGACACACTTATTTGGTGTGCACTTACGACCAATCGAAGAGCTTCCATTCGGAAAAGTGTCGCCTGCTATTCACCACGGAGCTGCAATGTTTCTAGAAGGAAAAATTAAAGGAATCGATGCCCATGGTGCACGTCCACAGCAAGGAAAAAATGCTATTGACGTAGCTGTGGCAATTCATCAAGCATTGAAAAATTTATATTTCTCTCCATTTGAAGCTTATTCGGCCAAATTAACTAAGATTCATGCAGGGGGAGATAGTGCAAATATTATCCCGGGTACAGCATTATTTTCGATTGATGCTCGCGCACAAAAAAATGAGATTTTATTCAAAATGAAAGATCAAATAGAGAGAAACTTACATGCACTTAAACAGTTATTTGATATAGAAATGGAATGGGAATGGCAAGATATAACACCAGGTGCTGAAGTGTCAAAAGAAGCTGCTGCAATTGCTAAAGAAGGAATAATAGAAGCAGTTGGGATAGAAAATCTAGCGGAAGAAGCGATTACTTCTGGAAGTGACGATTTCCACTTCTATACGATTAAGCATCCTGAGGTAAAAGCAGCGATGATTGGAATTGGAGCGGACCTTGCGCCTGGATTACATCATCCAAAAATGAGTTTTAATCAAGATTCACTCCTAATTGGGGCCAAAGTAATCTCGAAAACGCTTACAAAAATTTCGAAAAAGGATTGACGAGGCTTTCGTTTCCATTTATCATAACACTATTAACGACTATTTAACGGCAATTTAGAACTGTCGCAATATAGTAACAAAGGGGAAATAGTATGGTGGAAACAAAAAACACAACCGCTAAAAAAGAGATGTCTTTAATATGGGCAATTATTCCATTAATAGTGATGATAGCTTGCATGTATATTGCGGTAGTACGATTAGAACAAGGTCCACATATTCCATTAATCATAGGAACATCTGTTGCTGCATTAGTTGCTTGGAAGCATGGATTTAAATGGAATGACATTGAAGAAATGATGTATAAAGGGATTAAACTAGCTTTACCAGCAGTTGTAATCATTATGTTAGTAGGTTTAACAATTGGTTCTTGGATTGGTGGCGGAGTAGTTGCTACTATGATCTATTTTGGCCTTAAAATTATTACTCCTGCATTGTTTTTAGTGACGATTTGCATAATTTGTATGATTGTATCACTTGCAATCGGTAGTTCTTGGTCCACAATGGGAACAATTGGTGTTGCAGGGATGGGAATTGGACTTAGTATGGGAATTCCAGCCCCGATTATTGCAGGAGCGGTTATTTCAGGAGCTTATTTTGGAGATAAGATGTCCCCTCTATCGGACACAACAAATTTAGCAGCTGGGTTAACGAACACAAATCTATTTGTACATATTCGACATATGTTTTTTACTACAGTACCTGGAATTCTTATCGCTTTATCTGTATACGGTTTTTTAGGTATGGAATATAAAGACAGCAATATCGATCAGGAGAGCATTCTTCAAACAATTTCCATGTTGGAGAAGAGCTTTGTCATTTCTCCTTGGTTATTATTAATACCAGTAGCGGTAATTGTACTTGTTGCCATGAAGGTTCCAGCAATTCCCGCATTAGTTATCGGAATTATTTTAGGATCTTTATCTCAAGTATTTGTGCAAGGAGGAAGTCTTTCAGAGGCAATTGGGGCACTTCAAAGTGGTTTCGTTATTGAAACTGGAAATGCTATGGTAGATGATTTATTTAACCGTGGTGGCTTAGATGAAATGATGTATACTGTATCAATGACGCTTGTCGCGATGACATTTGGAGGAATACTAGAATATTCTGGTATGCTTCAATCCATTATGAATCAAATACTTAAATTAGCAAAATCAGCAGGTACACTAGTAGCATCTACAATCCTAGCTTGTTTTACAACAAATGCAACATGTTCAGAACAATACATTTCAATTGTTGTTCCAGCACGAATGTTTGCAAACGCCTATACGAAAATGGGACTGCATTCTAAAAACCTATCTCGTGCATTAGAGGATGGAGGAACACTTACTTCAGTCTTTATACCGTGGAATACTTGCGGAGTCTTTATTTTAGGGACTTTAGGTGTAGGTGCATTTGAGTATGCTCCATATGCAATATTAAACTATGTTGTACCTCTTTTATCGATTGTATATGCGATGACTGGCTTTACAATCCAAAAGTTAACAAATTCAGAAATAGCAGAAATAAACGAAAAAGAAGCTATGCAAGCATAAGAAAAGAGGAAAGTTCAGCAAAAGTGAACTTTCCTTTCTTTATAAATAGGAACTGTTATATTTTATTACTGTTGTTTTTTAGCATAGAATTCGCGCAGACTCCCGCGGAAAGCAGCGGATTCTATCAAAGAACAACCATTTAGTTTAATAGTCCCTATAAATAAGTAGGGAAGTTTAATTCGTAAATGGCACGAGGGCGACCTTGTTGGTAGGTCATTTCTTCTCCGATGATACGAGCATATCCATGATCTAATAGCTTTTTCAAGATTCGTTCCGAAGTTCGTCTACTAACTTGTAAATAGTATTCTAAATCCTGTGCTGTAAACTCGGTGGACTTACGAGAACGACTAAACTGTATTATTTTTGAAACATTCGCAGGACTCAGCGTTGTTTCTTTCGCTAATTGAGCTAGTTTTGGGTCGTTTGTTTTCAACTGAACTTGCTTTTGGTTTGTTGGAAAAGGTCCTAATAATTCCTTGTGATCGTTTATTAAATAAGCAGTATTCTCTGTTACGTAATCGAGAGCATCTTTTGCATTTTGCGTCGCTTCTACAACTGTTTTTCCAAATCCAAATGCAACTTTAAGCGGTGAAGAAGCAAGTTCAAACCACTTTTCTAGCGTATTGTTTTTCAATACATGTTGCACATCACCTTGTGTGGAGTACAACATGTATAAATTATCTTCCGTTTTAACAAAGCTTGCTTGTATCGAGCTTGAAATTTTCTTTAATAGATCACTTGTAATCGCAGTATGGTTGGTTAATTGTATATATCCAACAGCAATTTTAGCCGACTGACTTTTTGCAAGTAGTGCCATGGATTTTGTTTCTTCCAGGCAATTTAGGATAGAATTTTTCGGGTCAATCATTCGCATGACAGAAAGATTATTTTCTTTCATTTTTTGATAAACCGCATGAATACTAGTTACCGCAAGAGAGGATTCTCCGCTATCCTGTAAATTCGAATGAAATGAAACAACATCGTGTAAATCAAACGTAGGATCAATTTTCATCATATATGGGTAATGTTCTATTTGCCCAATATCCTCCAAAACGTTTTGCACACTTTGCGGCTCAATCAAGTCAATAGAAATCTTTTGCACAGGAATAGAGGTAGAATAGCTAATAGTTAGTAGTGTTGTAGTAATAGCTGTTTCATCTTGCCTTAAATAATGAGATGGTATAGGTAGCTTTTCTCTAACTTCCTTTGCGTAAATATACGGAAGTGACCCAGAAAAAAATACGGCATCGCATGGTTTAATAGTAGGAACTATATCTTTTGCTTCCATCGGCGTATTATAGATATAATAGTCCATACGAATAGATGGGAGTTCCTGCTCAAATTGCATTAAACGCTCGATAAATTTACTGGATCCTAAGACTGCAATGCGTATAACCATCCTTGCACCTCTTTTTTTTATTTTTTAACGACCATTTAACGACAACTATAAAGAAAAAAATACTATTTGTAAAGAAAGAAGGAATTTTACGATGAAAATTAAAGAAATCGATATTTATGCAATTAGATTACCATTAGTCGATCCGTTTATCATTAGCTATCACACATACGACGATATGCCCTCTATTATTGTGAAGCTAACAACAGAGGATGGTCTAGTTGGATACGGAGAAGCTGTTGCGGATGAGCATGTAACGGGTGAGACATGGGAAAGTACCTATGCAATATTACAACATACATTGGCACCTTTATTAATTGGAGAAAATCCAATGGAATTTGAACGCCTACATGAAAAAATGGATAAAGCGGTCTATCATGCGCCAGCTGCAAAGGCTGCAATGGACATTGCATGTTACGATGTTGTTGGGAAAAAGCTAGGGGTTCCAGTATACCAACTACTTGGCGGTCGTTATCATGAGAAGTTCCCAATTACCCATGTATTAAGTATTGGAACTCCTGAATCTATGGCAGAAGAAGCAGAAAAACGTATGAAAGAAGGTTATTCATCGTTTAAAATGAAAGTTGGAACAGAAATTCAAGCGGATGTAAAACGAATTCAAGCAGTGCGTGCAAAAGTGGGAGACGATATCGCCATTCGCGTGGATGTCAATCAAGGCTGGAAGAACAGTGCAAATACAATCACTGCAATGCGTCAGCTAGAGGACGCAGGGCTTGACTGGTTGGAGCAGCCAGTAGTTGCCGATGATTTCAACGGAATGGTAGAAGTAAAAGCAAAAACAAGTACCCCACTAATGATGGACGAAGGCTTAAGAGGTTTTCGTGATATGCGCGAATTAATCGAGAAAAATGCGGCACATAAGGTGAATATTAAATTAATGAAATGCGGTGGAATCTACCCTGCTATGAAGCTTGCACATATGGCTGAAATGGCAGGCATTGAATGCCAAATCGGATCAATGGTAGAGTCTTCGATTGGTTCAGCAGCTGGTTTCCATGTAGCGTTTTCTAAAAAAGCATTTACTAGTGTAGAGTTAACTGGCCCATTAAAATTCTCAAAAGACGTTGGGAATTTGCACTATGATGTTCCTTTTATTAAACTAAATGAGCGTCCAGGACTAGGTATTGATGTGGATGAAACTGTATTACTAGAGTTAACGGAGTTTTCGACAAAAGTAACGAAGTAAGAGGAAGTGATTGAATGAAAGAATGGAAAGGCATGCTCGGAGAGAAAGAATATGTCGTTCGTGAACTAACAATAGACCATGTGGATGATATATTTCGCATTCAGGATATTGTTTTAGGAAGTCTTGAAAACAATGATTTCTTATCGCCCTTAACAAAGGAAGAATACGAAGGTTCTATCGCGAATCGCCTAATGGTAGGCGTATTTGTGGAGGAGGAGTTAATAGCATTTCGTGCGTTAGCTCTACCAGAAATAGATGAACATCATTTAGGGTTTGATATTGGTCTGAAGGCAGAACAATTAGACAAAGTTGTTTATCAAGAAATTACGAATGTTCATCCGGATTATCGTGGATTCGGTTTGCAAAAAAAACTTGGAAATATTGCCATGGAGCTTTTAGATGCTACGCCATATACACATGTATGTGCAACGGTTGCACCATTTAACATAGCTAGTTTAAAAGACAAGCTAAGTCAGGGCATGGTTATAGGAGCGCTAAAAAAGAAATACGAAGACATGCTACGCTATGTATTTTATAAGAAATTACATGAAACTCGTAAACCGAGCAGTGAAGTGTTGGAAATCAGTATGGGAGATTCCGAAAGACAACAGCAGCTTCTAGCAGACGGGTGGATTGGAACAGGTATATTGCAGAAAGATGATAATTGGTATGTGACTTACGAGGAAAATAAAGATTACATATAAATTTGATGAGCACCTAGTGAGAAAATTCACTGGGTGTTTTTATTTTTAGGCTCTGTTAATTAGGTTGTTGTTTTTTAGAAGCATATTTTTAGTGACGAAAATTTGTGAGACTCCTGCGGAAAAACGGTCTGCCAAGACCCTAGAGTGTGCTTGCGATTAAGGAGGATTGGCAGATCGTCCGCGGAAAACGAGCGGATTTTCGGTAGGTAACAACATGATAGACTCAGTCAATTGTATGAGATGCAATCAAGACCAATGACGGAACTCAAAATAGGGAATTTCAATTAAAGTAAGAATAATAAGATTATGAAAGGGGTGCACTACAATGAAGAATTTATATAACGATTCCCGTTTTCGCTTAATTATTTTTGCTAATATTGCTTCATCGATTGGATCCGGAATAACCATGATTGCGATACCATGGATGCTGGTGTCTAGTGATAACGGAAATGCTGTTTTTGGTTATGTCACAATAAGCATGACCATTATTAGTTTCATCATTACACCATTTGTAGGTAATCTAGTTGATAAAATGTCGCGAAAGAAACTATTGATCTTAAGTGAAATTATTTGTTTTGTATTATTAATATGTTTTTCTATGATTGGATTTATAGGCTTATCTTATGAGGTTTGGCATTATATGTTCATTTACATGATTGGGAGCTTGTATTACACGATTTTCTATCCTACCATGTTCGCGTTAAATCAAGAAATCTTTAACAAGAATCAATACAAAACTTTAAATGGAACAATGGAAGTTCAAGGGCAATTATCTAGTGTAATTGCTGGTGCTTTGGCAAGTATCTTGTTATCAACATGGGAATTACAATACATCTTGCTCCTTGATGTATTGACTTACGCTGCAGCCATCTACTTCTTCTTAAAAATTCCTTATAGAAAGAATGCGGTTGATCACTCGAAGAAAACTTTAAAATCAAATGGTACAGAAGGTTTAAGTTATATGTTAAAAAGACCAGCCATGTTCTTATTTTTGTTTTTTTCTATTATGCCTTTTATTGGTGTAATGATTTCGAATTATTTATTTCCTGTATATTTAGCAGATGTGCTAAAGGCGTCGGGGAGTTTGTATGGAATTCAAGGGATGATCTATGGAGTAGGCGCAGTAGTTGCGCCTATTATTGCTAGAAAGATTGGGAATGAAAAAACAATCATCTAACGGAGTGATTACTTACACGGTTGCTATTTCATTTATACTGATCGCCAATATACCTGTTTACTTATCACTTATGTTTTTTATTGCAATAGGAAATAGTAGTTCTAGAGTAGCTAGAAATTCTTTTTTAATGGATCAGGTACCCAATGAAATAATCGGAAGAGTGGACAGTTTATTCCGCTCAATTGGTTTGCTAGTAAGGGTTGTATTACTCGCTATCTTCACTGGAATGGTCTCTTCAGGTCTAATTATTTATTGTTTTCTCGTTCTTAGTGGAATATTAGCTATTGCTTCTGTCTGCATTATTTTTTCCTGGAAAAAAGGCTTTGAATTAAAGGCGAAAGATTGCGAAATAGTTGTAAGTAACTGATGGATATGGAAGTCTTAAGGAAAGCGCCTAATGAAAATGTTTTTCGCTAGGTGTTTTTCTTCATATAAAGCTTTATTTGTGGGTCGATATCATATCTCTCAGAGAGATTAGGAGACATACCTACTTCTCCTCTCCAATAGTTGATAATCTTTTGTTTTAGATATGAATAGATTATTTTCATCTGCATATTTATTTAAATCTTCCATCATGCCATCGGGGGAATAAAGCAAAATTCTCATGTTAAAACCCTTTGTTGTTTGAATTACTGCGCCCTTTGTATTCCAACCAAATCGTTTGAACTTTATTTCTTTAATATGTTCAGGAAGTACTACCCTTTGATAAATCAGTATATTAAAAAGCAAAATTTTATATGTTAATAAACTTTCTTGAATGGTGAATGTATAACTAATGTAAAATAAAGTGATTATTAAGAGGGCAGTTAATATGGAAAAGTAGAATAAGAATTTGTCATGAGATAAAGAGTAGCTAGTAATTATTTTTAAAGTTGTTATTAATAATAAAAATGACAAACCCCATCTTGAGTTTTTTAAACGATAAGTCATTTCAGTTCCCCTTCCCATATCATGTTTCGTATACAAAATGTACGATTTTAGGTAACTCTACAAATTCCTTTTCATTTTCCCTTGTTCAATAATTAAATGAATTATTGTAGTTTCTCCACTCTCCATATAGTTGTTCTTTTTGGGAATATCCGTTTCAATTATGATTGTTTTTCTTTTTTTGCCTTCCAGCAATACTTTATAAGGAGCTTCGTTGTTCATTAATGAAATCACCGGATTATCTTCTGCAAATTGATATTGATCGTAAAACGTAATCTCAAATGGAACATCATTTTTACTGTAGTTTTCAAAAATGAATTCACAGGTGCCGTGTAAGGTGTTTGGGTCGCTTGTTTCAATTCTGCAAATACTTTTATTTTCTTCATATGAAATAGCGTAGATGCCGCTTGCTAGTGTTTTTTGATATAAATCAACGAGGATTATGGGCAGTGTTGGTGTAAGAATTAAAACAAGTAAAATATAACGGATACGATATTTCTTTAATGATTTAGAAAGAAAGATTAAACCACTGACCAAGAGGAGTAGATTAACGATTCCTATGACCCGAATCCCAATCTCAGTTCTAATGGGTATATCAAAAAATATAAAATTTACTTGACCGTAAGCGTTTTGATGTGGAAATGGAAAGTTCAATACCATGAAAATGATAAACAGAACAAGAGCTGTATAAAAAAAACTTTTATCTCTTATTATCTCATCTTTTTTTCGTTCATTTTTCAATCCACTCGCCCCCTATTTATAAAAGTAATGAACATCTTTCTTTAAGTAAAAGCACTGTTAAATTAGGCCATTGTTTTTAGAGAAATAATTTTGTTACGAAAATCCACGAGACTCCTGCGGAAAAACGGGCTGCCAAGACCCCATTGAGGGCATATAGGAACAAATCCTTAGTTCGCCACAACCATGTGGCAACGGATTCGTGACCAACATCCTGTTGCCCCGAGGAGGCTTGGCAGTTCGTCCGGGGAAAGCGAGTGGAGTTTCACCCAAAAGACGTGAACGTTTTAAGAAGCCTAAGTAAAAAGGAGCATCCTATAGATGTTAAAATCTTATTCCAATCAAGAAACAAAAATGTTTATATATGGATTTTATTGTATATGTTATCGTATCATGTAAGCTACATAACATCTATTTATTTCTGAAAATTGGATTATCAGTAACGTGCCATTCGTGAAGATTTTCTGAAACCATATTCTCTTTCTTCCGTATAGTTAAGTAGAAAAAGAGAAGGAAGGATGAATAGTATGGCTTTCGTATTTATGATTTCGGCAGTTGTAGCGGTACTGACTGCATTATTAGTCGTACCATTAACAGCAAAAAGGAAAGACACTGTGTCTTCCATTATTAGTCTAGCGATTTTAGTCTTTATCGTATTAGCAATTATATATTATGTAACAAATTTAGATCGAAACTGGACAGCTTTATGGCCATTGATTGTATTTGCTACCTTTGCAGGAACATTTTTTTCAAAAGGGAAAGAGCAAAAGACAAAAGGATTGCTTTTCTTAGGAAGTTTAGGTGTTGCAATTTTCATGTTGTCAGCACCAGTTTGGAATGCAGGTGAAAAATATGAAGTAGCAAAAATGGATGAAAAGGTGGAAATTGAACCGTTTGACGAAACAAAAACACCTGCTAGTGTACCACCACAATTTGCACGAAATAAAATGAAAAAAGCATTTGGGCAAGTACCAAATACAAGCTATTATGAGTTAGGAAATTTACAAATTCAAAAAGTAAAAGACGCGTACGTATATATTGCGCCTGTAGAATTTTCTGGATTCTTTAAATGGTGGAATGGAGATGTGACTCCTGGATACTTCACGATGAGTGCGACGGACTCTTCGGATAACCCCAAATTTGTGAAGGCAGATATGAGTTATACACCTTCATCATTTCTACACAAGAATTTAGAAAGACAGATGCGTATGGAGCATCCAACTAAGATTTTTTATGGAGATCCACAGTTAGAGATTGACGAAGATGGAAAGCCTTATTATATCCGTTCTTATGGCCAATTTGTTTCTGCTCGAGATGGCTTTGATGTAGAAGGGATTGTTGTAGTGGACCCGGCAACAGGTCAAACAGATTCTTTTAAGCTTGCAGATGTCCCAGCCTTTATTGATGGAGCTGTATCACCGGAAACTGTTAGTTTACAAAATAGTTATTACGGGAATTATGTACATGGGTTTATTAATAGCATTTTTGGTAAAAAAGATGTTAAATTACCTTCGGATGAAGGAACAGAGGCTAATGTTAGTCCGATTTTCGGTGAAGATGGGAATATGTATTACTTCACAGATTTCACAAGCCCTAAAGAAGGTGTCGATTCGATGCTTGGTTATTCCCTGACGGACGGCAGAACTGGTAAAGCGACCTACTACACAGGTAATTTAGAGGACTCTTATATGGATTCTCAAGGTGCCCTTCAAATAATTGAAAAGAAATTTATTGAAAAGAAATGGTCAGGCGAGATGCCCGTACTGTACAATTTCTATGGTGAAGCTAGTTGGTTAACACCAGTGCTGGATTCGAATGGATTTTTACAAAATTACTTCATCGTATCTGCGGCTAATCCGGAAATTTCGGTATATGGAAATACACCAAATGAAGCATTGAAGTTGTATAAAACAGCCATTCAACGTGGCGGAAGTTCTGTCAATGGAAGCTCCAGTGCAGAAGAAAAATCTGTAGATGGTACCGTTGTGCGTGTATTTAAAGAGCGTGTTGGGGACTTTACACAAGTATCTTTCTTGCTAGATAATAAACAAAATTATATTGTCTCTTCGGAAGTAGCTCCACTTGCTGTGTATATGCAAGAAAGTGACTTCGTACAAGTAAAATTCTTAAATACAGGAGAATTATTCCTACCTGTTAAAGAAGTAATAATTCAAGGAATTGAGTAATATTTAAATGAAGGGGCTGTCCAATAAGCCCATAAATTGAAGCAGGTGTAGAAAAACGAGTCTTTTTCTACACCTGTTTTTTGTTGGCAATTGATTGTAGTGGAAGACGGCGACTCCAGCGGGAATAGCATGAGCTGAAGGCCCCGCAAGAGCGAAAGCGACGAGGAGACTGAAGCCATGCCCGCGGAAAGCGTCCGTCTGGAACGGAAATCAATACATTGGAAAAGGGACCATTTCTCAGTTATTATATGATTTTAGGGACAGCCCCTTCATTATAAAATGATTACATAGATATATAGCAACCAAAAACTCGCTTTCTCAGAAAAATGGGGTGATTTCTTGAAAGTTTATTATTTAACAATAGGCGAAGTGGCAAAACTAAGTAATATATCGGTTCAAACTTTGCGGTATTATGATCGAATCGATTTATTTAAACCAATCGAAATAGATCCAGTAAATCAATATAGATACTATCAAAATACACAGTTATATTATTTAGACATTATTAAATCACTGAAATATCTTGGATTATCGTTAGAAGAGGTTAAATCGGTGCTAACATTGAAGTCTGAAGAACTAGTAATTTATCTTGCGAATCAAGAGGATAGAATTGAGCAACAATTTCAAAGACTGAAAAAAACAAAAGAGGTGTTACAGCGAAAAAAGGAACAAATCCAATCATTAGTGATTGAGTCTAATATGATGACTGTATGTGTGAAGAAAATGCCTTTACAAAAAATAGTAAAGATCAAAACCTCCAACATGAGCTTTAATGATATTCCGAACAAGGAATATGGACGTATTAGTCAGGTGCTTGAAGATGAGGGAAGCGTATTTGATACATTATATGGAGGCGCATTTTCTTTGCAAAAGTATGAGTCGTTAGATGACATTAATTACGATTATCTATTTACACATATTGTGACAGATAAGGAATTTGAGGTTAACTACGAAGATGTGGAAATTAGTTCGTTACCAGCCGGTGATTATCTCAGTATTACTTTTGTATTAGGGGATGATGAATACGAAGTATGTTATCGGAAATTAATGGATTATATAGAGCAAAATCATATAAAACTAGAACCAACCGTGTATGATATCTGGATGCCAATAAATTTTACATCATCCAAAGAGGATGAATTTTTAGTGGAACTTAAAATACAGATTCAAGCTACTTGACCCTATAGTTACTATAGGGTTTATTTTTATTATTGTAAGTTTAAGTTGAATAATAAGGAGTTTGGATATGGTTTTACAAAAAAGTGGTTTGGACAAGACAATATTTTTGGTGTTAGTGAATTTATTTATTGTATTTTTAGGGATCGGATTAGTTATTCCTGTATTTCCCACATTAATGAGAGAAATGCATTTAGAAGGATCGACGATGGGATACTTAGTGGCAGCTTTCGCATTCACTCAATTATTAGTATCTCCTATAGCGGGAAGATGGGTCGACACATTTGGTCGCAAAAAAATGATTGTTATTGGTATGCTTCTCTTTGCGTTGTCGGAAATGCTCTTTGGTTTTGGACAAGATGTGAAGGTACTGTATATTTCTAGAATGTTAGGTGGTGTTAGTGCAGCATTCATGATGCCTGCAGTGACAGCTTTTGTTGCAGATATTACCTCTTTAAAGGAACGACCAAAAGCAATGGGTTATGTTGCCGCTGCTATAAGTACTGGCTTTATCATAGGTCCTGGGATTGGCGGGTTTTTGGCTGAACATGGAACCAGAATTCCTTTCTTTTTTGCAGCAGCAATAGGCTTTTTAGGGTCTATTTTTTCACTTGTAATATTGAAAGAGCCTAAAAGACCAATAGTAGAAAAGAAGGAAAAAGATAAACCAAAAGCAAAATCAGGGTTCCGTAAAGTATTGGAACCGATTTATCTGATTCCTATGATCATCATTCTTGTCTCTAGTTTTGGCTTGGCGGCTTTTGAAACAGTCTATTCTCTTTTCGTCGATCATAAATTTGCATTTACACCAAAAGATATTGCATTAATCATTTCAATTAGTGGGATTTTAGGTGTGATTGCCCAAGTGCTATCCTTCGATCGTATTGTCGGGAAAATTGGGGAAATTAGATTGATTCAAATTAGTATGGGTGTATCAGCAGTATTTATATTTGCTATGATTAAAGTGTCAGCGTACTGGTCAATATTATTGGTGACTTTTGTGATTTTCTTAATGTTTGATTTAATACGTCCTGCTTTGACAACGTATTTATCTAAAATAGCTGGCAATGAGCAAGGGTTTGTAGGTGGATTAAATTCCACTTTTACGAGTGTCGGTAATATTATAGGGCCTGGTATTGCGGGTGTTTTATTTGACGTGAATGTCGATTATCCGTATGTACTAGCGATGTTCGTACTTGCACTTAGCTTTGCAATCTCGTTAATTTGGAAAGAGCAAAAAATTTAATAAGGAAAAGGTGAGTAAATGGAAAATTATATCGTTACTGGAACGACGAGTGGAATAGGTTTAGAGCTTGTTAAACAATTATTAGAAGCTGGCCATACTGTTTATGGGATTGCGCGAAAAGAAAACGGTATTGACCATCATCGCTACCACCATTTTTTATTAGATCTAACAGAGACTTCTAAGCTTGCGGACATAATGCAGGAGATTATAAAAAAGCCTTCTTCAGAAGCAAGTTCTTTTGTGCTTATAAATAATGCGGGAACAGTTGAGCCGATAGGGATGGCAGGGGAGATAGACGGTGATTTTATTGCGAAAAGTATTGCCGTTAATTTAACAGCTCCTATGTTATTAACGGGTGCATTTATTAGAGGACTGGCTGAAAAAGAAATTCCGAAAAAGGTTATTCAAATTTCATCTGGAGCAGGACGGAAAGCTTATGAAGGCTGGAGTAGCTATTGCGCTGGAAAAGCTGGACTCGACAGATTTACGGAGGCTGTTCAATTAGAAGAATCTAATAAGCCAAATGGTGTAAAATTAGTTTCTATTGCACCGGGGATTATCGATACTAATATGCAAGGGAAGATACGTCAATCGACAGAATCTGAGTTTCCGTTAGTCGATCGATTTAAGGAATATAAAGTTACGGGACAACTTAGTAGTGCACAAGAAGTAGCCGAAAAGCTGATCCGATTTATTGAAAGTGATCAATTTTATCAAGTAGAAGTTCTAACCGACTTACGCAATCTGTAATGAAGCCATTTTGTCTTTTCGCGAAAATCCGATACAATAGTAGGTAGAGTATTTGATTGTGAAATGGAGGACTAGTTGTGCGTGAAGTAGCAGCTTTACATAAAGAAGCAATGGACATGTTAAAAAAGACAAGCAGAACATTTTATATCCCAATCACTTTTTTAGAACCGACACTAAAAAAGGCGGTTGCCTCTGCTTATTTGTGCATGCGTGCGATAGATGAAATAGAAGATCATGAAGCATTAGGGGCGCAAGAAAAACAACAGTTATTGCTTGCAACGAGCGAGATGCTTCTAAAAGATTTTAATCAGAAAGAGTATGAACAGTTTGTAGCACCGTACCAAGACATTCTTCCTGAGGTCTCATTAAGACTTGGAGATTGGCTATCAATTTGTCCAACGGATTTAGTGGGAACAGTGAAAACCTATACGAGCGAGATGGCAGAAGGAATGGCTAAATGGGTAGGGAAGAACTGGCAAGTGAAAACAAAAGAAGATCTAGATGAGTATACATATTACGTTGCAGGTCTTGTTGGGGTTATGTTAACTGACTTATGGAAGTGGAATGCGGACATTGATACGGACCGTGAACTAGCGATTGCATACGGACGCGGACTTCAAGCAGTTAATATTTTACGAAATAAAGACGAAGATAGCGAACGTGGAGTTCAGTTCTTCCCAGAAGGCTGGACACGAGCAGATATGTTTGTCTATGCAGAAGACAACTTAGCATTGGCGGATGAATACATCAAGAGTATTCATCGTCGCAGTATTGTTTTATTCTGTAAGTTACCCCTTGCGCTTGCACATAAAACATTAAAAGCACTTAAAAACGGTAAAGAAAAAATGACTCGAGCAGAAGTTGAAGCAACAGTAGAAGAAGTACAAGCAGAGGTTTAAATAGATATAAAGTTAAACAAACGAGATGAGAGTCGATTCCTATTAAAAAGGGATTGACTCTTGTAATGACATTGCAACCCAATTATCCAAGGATGAAAGAAATATGCGCCGTGTCATAGAAAGTTTATGTGATGTAGGATTAGCTGAATGCATTGGTCTAGAACCTTATCCAACGCGAGGAAGACCGAGACGAATTTATAAACTGAATCCAAATAAAATTATGTAAGGCTGTCGGGAACAATCTCCCAGACAGCCTTTATTTTATGCTCCAATCTAAGCTACATTTTTATGAAAACGACCATTAAATACATAAGTTAAAGTAATAAAGATATAAATCAATAGTGTAATAGTTGTTACGATGATAGATGTTGTGAAAATAATTCCGATTAGGATTGCACATAATGCGATAATTGCAGCCCAAGTTGTATAAGGGAACCATTTAACCGAATAGGAACTTGGTTGTTCAGGTTGATTTTTACGCGATTTTAGATGAGCAAACGCAATGATTAACCAGATGAACAACACTGTATAGCCTAGAGAGCCCATTAGAAACTCAAACGTTTTACTTCCAGCAAATAAAGAAATTAGTACACCAATATATAAAGCAGATGTACACATTAATATTGCATAAGTTGGAACTTTCTTTTTCGATAGATGAGAAAATATTTTAGGGATACGACCGTCCACAGCTTGTGTATATAGAACTCGTGACGAGCCATATAATCCAGAATTCATCGACGAAATAATTGCTAGTATTACAACAGCGTTCATAATATGGTCAGCACCTGGGATTCCAATCATTTTAAATACCATCACAAATGGACTTTCTGCAACCCCGTTTACTTCATTCCAAGGAATTAAGCTAACGATAATAAAAAATGGAAGCAAGTAGAAAGAGATAATTCGGACTAACGTACTACGAACCGCTTTCGGAACTACTTTTTCAGGATTTTTCGTTTCAGCTAAAGTGATTCCAATAATTTCAGTACCTCCGTAAGAATAGATAACAACAAGCATCGCGGCAATTAATCCTGTCGGTCCATTCGGGAAGAACCCCCCGTGGTCAGTTAAGTTAGAAAAGCCAACTGATGTATGATCGCCAAAATTTACGAGAAGTAACAACAATCCAGCTATGATAAACACTATAATAACGGTAATTTTAATTAACGCTAGCCAGTACTCAGTTTCAGCAAAAGCTTTAACTGATAGTAAATTAATAACTGTAACCAACACAGATACGGATAAAGCCAGTATCCAAATTGGGTAATCTGGTAGCCAATATTGAATGAAAATGGCCGCAACCACCGATTCGGCAGCAATATTTAATACCCACATTTTCCAATAGATCCAATCTAGAAAATAAGCGGGGTAGCTTCCTAGTATTGATTGAACTAAGTCTCTAAATGTTCTTGCACCACTATTGCGGACGGCCATTTCAGCTAGACCTTGCATGACGAATAATAGAATGATCCCACCAATTAAGTAAGCGATTAGAACTGATGGACCTGCCATATCGATGGCAGAACTACTCCCTTTAAATAACCCGGCTCCAATGGCACCGCCTAAAGCCATCATTGTAATATGACGTGAAGTCATTGTTCTCTGTAAATTCTGTCTGTCTTTCTCCATGTCATTACCTCCCCTAATCAAAAAAGCATATCGTCTCTTCCTTCATAATCAAATGAAAGAAGAGACGATATGCCTTAAGCAAACCGCGGTACCACTCTTATTGGTTCTTATAGAACCCTACTATAAAACCTGGTAACGAAGGTTAATCGTTAAAATAAAAAGAATAAGTTATTTAACCTTTTCATCCTACCACTCCTAGGCAAGTTCAAAGTATTATTGGACTGCGTTGCACCAACCCGCAGCTCTCTTTACCAAATAATGAGCTTTTACTACTCCTAATCATTGCGTTTACAAAAGTGAATCTGAATTTCTTTAATATCGAACACTATACGGACTTGCTTGGATTCTGTCAATATTTTATTTTTGAAAAACTTTTACCTGGTGCCATCGCCTCTACTCTAGGTATGTTTTTTCCATCTTTACTTATTATTTTGCTCATTGCTAAGTTCTTTTTCCGTTTCAATGACAATAAATATGTGAAATCCGTATGCGGCCTATTATCACGGGTTTATAGACGCACACTTGTTGATTGGAGCGGAGGCGGCGACTTCTGCGGGAATAGCAGATGTTTTCTGCACCGAAAGCGAAGTGGCAGGTGCATGAGCTGAAGGCCCCGCAGGAATGAACAAAGGAACAAAGGCTAAGAACGCCACCTCCAATGGAAGTCAATCTAAGTTCGCCGCGTCCTGCTCCTGCGCAAAGCTCGTCGCAAAAGAACTTTTGCGGCAACGATTGCATGACCCACATCCTGTGGGCCACAACGCCTTTGTGACCAACATCGTGTTGGCCTGAGGAGACTGAAGCCATGCCCGCGAAAAGCGTCCGCCGTAGCGGAAATCAACGAATTTTTCGGATATATCCATCTCGAAAGAAAAAAGACTGCTCCTGCGGTTACTCGTCGCAAAAAAGACTGTAAACAAACTCAAGTGTATGGGCTTGTCTACAGTCTGAGACTGACACAAATACATATGCGCCAGTCTTTTTTGTATATTTTATTATTTCGCTCTCACAAACAACACTTTCAAATAATTTCCCTCTTTGAACAAAGGAGATGTCTTAAAATCACTTGGAAGTGAAAATTCTTCTTCAATTGTGTACTTTCGATTGCTTTCTTTGAAAGCTTTTTCAACGAAGGTTTGGAATTTTTTCATTCCAAAGGTGGCGTTATTAGTAGAAGCAACAATGATGCCATTCTTTTCAGTAATAGCGATTGCATCTTTTAATAAGTTCGTATAATCCTTTGCAGAGCTAAATGTATATTTCTTTGAACGAGCAAAGCTAGGTGGATCTAGAATAACGACATCGAAAGATAATTCCTTACGTTTGGCGTACTTGAAGTAATCGAAGACATCCATTACGATGATGTCTTGCTTTTCTACATCAATTCCGTTCACTTCAAACTGTTCAGTTGTTTTACTTAAGCTTCGTTTTGCAAGATCGACACTGGAGGTTTTCTTCGATCCACCTGCAGCAGCAAAAATAGAAAAAGCTCCTGTATAAGAAAATGTATTAAGAACCGTTTTTCCTTTTGCATAAGTATCTCGAATCGTTCGACGAACATCACGCTGGTCTAAAAAGACACCAACCATAGCGCCATCATTTAGGTAAATGGCAAAGTTTTGACCATTTTCTTTTACGATCAGTGGGAACTCACCGCGCTCACCTTTTACAAAATCATCGTCTTCTACATACTGGCCTTTTGTATCAAAACGTTTCTTTTCATAAATTCCTTTATAGGAAACAGACTCCTCAAGTGCCTCTAAAATCATTTCTTTAAAGGAGTAGATACCTTCACTATACCAACTCAATAAATAGAAGCCATCGAAATAATCAATCGTTAGTCCGCCAATTCCATCACCTTCCCCGTTAAACACACGGAAGGCAGTTGTATCACTACTATTATAAAAGTCCTCACGATATTTGATTGCAGCTGCAATTTTCTTTTGGAAAAAGGATGTGTTGATTGTTTCATTTTCATTTTTCGTAAGGATCCAACCTACGCCTTTATTTTGCTTTCCTACATAACCTTTTCCTATAAACTTGCCAGCAGGATTTCTTAATTTAAGGATTTCCCCTTCATTTAAAGACTCTATCTCGTGGAACCCGTCTTTGAATAAAATTGGTACTCCTTTTTGCAAATCCTGTGCAAGTGTTTCTGTTACTTTAATATCTAGCTCTTGTCGCATCTATGTCATCCTCAAATTTCGTTTTTTATTTATTATCCCATATGTGGCCATTTAAAAAAAGAAATGCAGAATAGTTGTTGTTTCAACGCCTTTTTTATAGCGCTTTTATATTAATCCAAATAGTTGGATATTAAGGAGGTAACCGTTATATTTAACTATATGGTTAACTATGGTAATGACAACTTAAATGAAATTTTCATGTTATTGAAAGCAAAGAAGAAAGAACAATAAATTAATTAAAGGAGCAATAAGATGAAAAACTATTCAACAACCACTTTATCAATGACAAGAAATTTTGATGTAGCACCTGAAAGAGTTTTTGATGCATGGCTGAACCCTGAGATGATGAGAAAGTGGTTCTTTACATTGGAGGGAACAAATAAGGTAACACAAAATAATCCTCAAGTGGGAGGAGATTGGGAAATTATCGACCATCGAGGTGGAAAAGATTATCGAGCAATTGGGGAGTACCTTGAAATCGACCCTCCAAAAAAATTAGTGTTTACCTTTAAAATGCCGCAGTTTAGCGAATTAGAAGATACGATTACAGTTGAGTTAAAAGAACTGCAACAAGGCTGTGAAATGACATTTTCACAAAACATTCACGTTCCTCATGAAGAAAATTGGACCGAATCTGATATCGAGAAAGCTTTTGGAGAGTATCGTGATGGATCTGAACATGGCTGGAATTTAATGTTTATGGGACTTAAGGAATTAGTTGAGACGGGAAAAGTCAGCTATCAAGGATAAAATTTGTTATTTAAACAACTCAATTTAGGGACAATCGTTCGTTCTTATTAAGTACCGGTATGATTAATTTTTGATAGCAGCCAGATTCTTTACCCGAGAATGTGGCTATACATAGTTTGATGTAAAAAAAATTTGGAACATTTTTAGTACCTAATGCAAATATAATACTGATGTTTCCATATCCCGTTCACTCCTCTCAGCCTATATTCTTATGGTACAATATACTATACACATGTATAGGAAGGACGTTCGCTGTGAAAAAATCAAAAGTAATCGTGCCGATTATGATAGTCGTAGCTGTACTAGCAACAATTATTCTAAATAAAGAAGATTATAATGAAGTAACCATTATAAATAAAATCCTCATCATTGTAGGGGCAGCTATTGTTTCGTCTGTTATAGGATATTTCCTACTAGGCTCAGACGTGGACAAAGTAGATCCAAAACCAACAAATAACATGATTAACAATAAGAAGGGAAACAGGAAATAATCTGTTTGCCCTTTTTTCTTAAGGCACTGTTATATTTTACTGTTGTTTTTTAGCATATCATTTGCGGTAGAATCCGCGCAGACTCCTGCGGGAAAGCGAGACATAGGTGACCCCATAGGTGCAGCCGAGGAGGTTCGATCGCCCGAGGAAGGCAAGCGGATTCTACCAAAAACAACCATGTACATTAACAGCGCCTTTCTTAATGATAGGAGTGACTCATATGTTAGAAAACGCACGTCAATTACTACAAGAATATTTTGGATATGATTCCTTTCGAGAAGGACAAGAAACGATTATTAACTATGTTTTAGACAACAAACCTAGTTTATGCGTGATGCCAACAGGTGGAGGGAAGTCTCTATGTTACCAGATTCCCTCCTTACTATTAGAAGGAACAACGATAGTTATTTCCCCGCTAATCTCACTGATGAAGGATCAAGTAGACACATTATTACAGGCGGGAATTCCAGCGACTTTTATTAATAGCACATTAACTGCGGAAGAAGTAAGAGAAACGATGGAAGAAGTGCAAAATGGTCAGTATCGCTTACTTTATATAGCTCCTGAACGATTAGAATCTCCAAGCTTTCTAAATCAATTAAAAAAGGTGAAAGTGCCACTAATTGCTGTGGACGAGGCACATTGTATTTCACAATGGGGTCATGATTTCAGACCAAGCTACCGGGCAATTCATCGATTAAAGGAAGTATTTGCAGTACAACCAGTCGTTTTGGCATTAACTGCTACAGCCACACCTGATGTGAGAGCAGATATATGTAGAATACTTCAAATTGAAGAAGGCAACACAGTTATTACTGGATTTGCTCGTTCCAATTTATCTTTTTCAGTTGTATTGGGACAAGATAAAAGTCGATTTCTGAAGGATTTTATTAAAAAGAATGCGCAAGAAGTTGGAATCATTTATGCTGCTACAAGAAAGACCGTCGACCAATTGCATGAGTTGTTAACGAAGGCAGGAGTTCGTGCCGCAAAATATCACGCTGGTCTCCCAGAAGCGTTTCGAAACAAGGAGCAGGAGCGGTTTTTAACAGATGAAGCACAAGTGATGGTTGCTACGAATGCATTTGGAATGGGTATCGATAAATCTAATGTGCGATATGTCATTCATTATCAGCTACCTAAGAATATGGAAAGTTATTATCAAGAGGCTGGAAGAGCTGGACGAGATGGCATGCCAAGTGAGTGTGTTGTCCTATATGCATCGCAGGATGTGCAAACACAACGTTTTCTAGTTGACCAAGCATTGGACCGTGATCGAATTCCGCAAGAGCTCGAAAAGCTACAAGGTATGGTTGATTATTGTCATACGGAAAATTGTTTGCAACAATTCATCGTTACTTATTTTGGAGAGCCCGATAGTGAACCATGTGGTCAGTGCGTAAATTGTACGGATGAAAGAGAAGTGCAGGATGTGACAAAGGAAGTGCAAATGGTGTTGTCATGTGTTGTTCGGATGGGACAGAAGTTTGGAAAAACCATTACGGCTCAAGTGTTAACAGGCTCGCAAAATAAAAAAGTACTCGATTTTGGATTTACGAAACTATCAACGTATGGGATATTAAAAAATAAATCTTTAAAAGAAGTATCTGGTCTTATGGAGTTTATGATTGCAGAAGGGATATTACTAGTGAATCACGGGAGTTTACCGACCATCTATGTATCGGATGCAGGGAAGGATGTATTACTTGGAAAAAGACAAGTAATGCGTAAAGGAGTAGCTGTAACGAAACAACTGGCTACAAATGATCCATTGTTTGAAGGTTTAAGATTACTTCGGAAAAAAATTGCGGACGAAGCAGGTGTACCACCATTCGTTATTTTTTCAGACAAAACACTACAAGATATGTGTGTAAAGCGTCCGCAAACCGAAGAAGAATTATTAGATATACACGGTGTAGGTGCTAATAAACGAGATAAGTATGGAAAAGCTTTTCTCGAAGAAATTGGGCGTTATAGCACTGTGTAATTTTTATGGGATACTACAGTTAGATTCGAAGGAACATTAATTTTCTTTGCATCTTCTGTAGATATTTCGACAATTACCGATTGTTCTAAAATCTTGAATATAGTACCTTGCACTTCGTGATCATTACGTGTAAAAGAGATCTTCTCATCAATTGTCCTTGCTGCTACGAAGTCTGAAACTTCTTTTGGTTGTCTTTGGAAACTCATGTATATGCCTCTTTTCAGGTTTTATTCACGCAAAAGCGATATGTTAATTATACCATAGTTCAGCTACAAAAATCTGATTTAGAGATTAATAAAAGGGGAATAAGTAGGAATCATGTCGAACCTGCACAATTAATGGAAGAAAGAATCGATATTATGTCCTAAAAATACTCTGAAAGAAGAAGGTATTACGACTCTTAAGCGGGCAATAGTTTGATTTTCGTAGAATATTGTTTATGATAGTGTTAAGAGATTAACCGAGGCGGTTTACGAATTAGTTTAAACAAACTCCTTGTGGGGAAGCTTTACATGAAGAAGTAAAATTAGGTTTTAAAGAGGAGAATATGCATCGTGCATTTTAAAGAGTTAGAGTTAGATGAAAAAATATTACGTGCCATTGAACAATTAGGCTATACAGAGCCAACAGAAGTACAACAAAAGGTTATTCCAGTTGCCCTTGGGAAACAAGATATACTTGTGAAATCCAAAACAGGAAGCGGGAAAACAGCTTCGTTTGCTACTCCTCTTTGTGAGCTTGTCGACTGGGAAGAAAACAAGCCTCAAGCATTGGTATTAACACCAACAAGAGAATTAGCAGTTCAAGTACAAGAAGACATAACGAATATCGGTCGTTATAAGCGAATAAAAGGACTTGCTCTTTATGGGAAATCTCCTTTTGCTAAGCAAAAATTAGCATTAAAGCAAAAAACACATATCGTTGTTGGGACACCAGGACGTGTACTGGACCATATCGAAAAAGGATCGCTGGATGTATCTAAAATCGAGTATTTAGTTATTGATGAAGCAGACGAAATGTTGAACATGGGCTTTTTAGAGCAAGTAGAATCCATTATTAAGCTCCTCCCAAAAGAACGTACAACGATGCTATTTTCGGCAACTCTTTCAGATAGAATAAAAAAATTAAGTAGTAAGTACATGAAGCAACCAGTTTCAATTGAAATTGATTCGAAAATTGAAGAAAATGCCCAGAATATTGAGCATGTGAAGTATGTAGTGAAGGATGATCAAAAGCTTGCATTCCTTGAGAAGCTTACGATTATTGAAAATCCGGATAGCTGCATTATTTTCTGCCGTACGAAAGAACGTGTCGATCAGCTTGTCGATGCGCTTGATAGTAAAGGATATACTGCAGATAAAATACATGGCGGTATGATGCAGGAAGATCGTTTTGAAGTAATGGATGAATTTAGAAGAGGCGATTTCCGCTATTTAATTGCAACGGATGTAGCTGCTCGTGGTATTGATATTGAAGAGATTACGCACGTTGTACACTATGATGTTCCACTTGAGCAAGAAAGCTATGTGCATCGTACAGGTAGAACAGGCCGTGCGGGGCGAAGTGGTAAATCAATCATGCTAGCTACTCCGCATGAAGATAAATTTGTAAAAGAGATCGAAGCATTTATTGGCTTTGAGATTCCTACAGGTGCTGAATTATCTGCTGAAGCAGTAGCGAAAAATCGTACTGCATTTGATTTGAAGATGCAGGAGCAACCAGAATTGAAGAAATCAAAAGGTGAGCAATTAAATGCGGACATTACGAAATTATACTTTAATGGCGGCAAGAAAAAGAAAATTCGTGCAGTCGATTTCGTAGGAACTCTTGCGAAAATAGACGGAGTTTCCGCTGATGACATCGGTATTATCACCATTCAAGACAATGTCTCTTACGTTGAAATACTAAACGGCAAGGGTCCACTTGTTTTGAAAACAATGAGAAATACAACAATCAAAGGCAAACTACTAAAAGTGCATATTGCGAATAAATAATAAAAAAGGGGCTTTCCATTACTGGAAAGTCTCTTTTATTTGAAGACAATGTTAAATTAGGCAGTTCGTCCGCGGATAAATTCCAACTTCGCGTTCTTGAAGTAATACTTCATTGTTCGTATTTAATATAATTACTACTGATCCAGGAAGTATCAGTGGCGCATGACCAACATGTTTTCGTAATGTTTTATAATATTCCATGTTTATCAACCATTCCGTGACATTGAATTTATTAACAG
The DNA here is from genome assembly GCF_038005325.1 of Psychrobacillus sp. FSL H8-0484. NCBI lineage: Bacteria > Bacillati > Bacillota > Bacilli > Caryophanales > Bacillaceae > Psychrobacillus > Psychrobacillus sp. FSL H8-0484. The sequence continues at coordinate 161,752 of NZ_JBBOSZ010000001.1, forward strand.
TTTATCTTAAAAAATGGTAAGATACGTAATAAAGTGAAACTTCATTTAAGTAGAATCGTATTACTAATAACGAAGTAAGAAATAAAAGAGGATGTGATCGTTGGGTGACAAAGAAATTGTGGTTTCAAGTAGGGACAGCAATACTACTTACATTATTAATCATTTTTATGTTCATGAAAGTAAAAAGCTTATTTTCACCAATCGTGATTATAGGGCAAACAATTTTTATGCCTTTATTAATTGGGGGTGTGTTATTTTATTTATCACAACCACTTCAAAAATGGTTAGAGTCTAGGAAATTCCCAAGATGGGCTAGTATTTTATCGGTCTTCATTGCAATTGGTTTATTAGGTTGGGGATTTTATGCATTAGTCGGTCCACCACTTACAAAACAAGTAAACTTACTTGTGAAAAACACACCGGAAATTGTAAAAGAAATAGAGGATTTTACAACATATACGCTATCCCAAAAGGAGAGGATTCCTGAAATACCAGAATCCCTGAAAAAAACTATTGATGGAGCTATAGCAAAGATTGATACAATTGCGGTTGCAGCTGGTGGATTACTGATTAAGTTCATCCAAAATGTATTTCAAGGGGTATTTTTATTAGTACTAGTACCGTTCTTCCTGGTGTACATGCTGAAGGATCACGAACGATTTGCTCCTTTTGTCGCTCAGTTTTTTAAAGGGGATAAAAAAATATGGATTCGCAAAACATTAGCAGATATTGACGATACATTACGCGCATATATTCAAGGACAATTATTTGTCAGCTTTCTGGTAGGTCTCATGCTGTTCACCGGTTATTTTGCAATTGGGCTTGAATATGCATTATTACTTGCTTTATTCGGAATGATCATGAATGTAATTCCATTTTTGGGACCATATATTGCACTCGTACCCGCACTAATTATGGCTTTAATACAAGAGCCCAGACTTGCGATTTATGTGGCAATTATTATGCTTGTATCACAACAAATTGAAAGTAATTTCATCACACCAAATGTCATGGGGAAATCATTAGATATCCATCCATTAACCGTTATTACGATTATTTTAGCGGGAGGAAACATCGCTGGATTATGGGGAATTATTTTAGGTGTTCCAACCTATGCAATTGTAAAATCGATATTGAAAAATATTTATGCACAACGAGAAGAAATAAAGGATACTGCCACGAAATCAGTATAGCGAGGTGATTAGATGACATTTAGTTCAAAAAGAGATGGTACTTTTATCAGTCTAATTATTGTTGCTATCGGTATAGTAGCGTTAGCGACACTTTGGCCGATTGTATTTGAATTATTTTTTACGGAGACACCTGACGTTATAGCTATTTGGGTGATGATTGTTCTATTTGTATTGGTGGCAGCATTCATTCTTTGGATTTCCTTCGATATTGAATATACTTTTAAGGAAGACTACTTATTTGTCCGGGGTGGATTATTCCGCAGTAAAATCCCGTATATGGATATAACGAAAGTGAATCCAACATCAAATATCCTAATAGGCTACCGAATTCTTTCTTCTAAAGATGCCCTTGAGATTCAATATAAAAGAGCATTTTTAGGAAGTGTTATTATATCACCTGCCAAGCAAGATGATTTTTTGAAAGTCTTATATCAAAAAGCACCACATATTCATTCAGTTAAATGATGGGGGATTGCTAATAATGGATCAAGACAATTTCAATAAACCAACAAATGATTTAATTGGAGACATCTTAAGAAATTATGAAAAGACTGGTGGAATGGATAATCTAAAAGGGCAAGGAAAACCCTTGTCAGAAGATTATTTATCCGGAGACATATTTCAACACTTCCAAAAGATTGCAAAAGATGCAGGCTTTAAACCACACTGGCTAAAGCTGCAACATGAGATTCGCGATGAATTAAAAGACATAGCTGAAAAATACGTGAACGGTCAAAAGAGCGATTTGCAGTTTCGAGTAACGAAAGTGAATGAAAAAATTATAGAATACAATAAATCATGTCCACCCCCAATGCAAAAAGGGATTGTTCGCTTGGAAACAGTTGAAGCAGCGAGCAAAAGGTGGTAACTAACAAGGTCTTCTCATTCTAATTTGAGAAGACCTTGTTTTTTAAAAGTCTCTGTTATATTAAGTTGTTGTTTTTTAGAAGGGTATATTTTGATGTAGCCGAGGAGGCTAGGCAGTTCGTCCGCGGAAAGCGAGCTGATTTTCGTAAAAAACAACCTGAACGTTTAACAGAGCCTTTTTGATAGGTAGAAAAAAGTAAAATGTCAATTGGTCTCGTTAAGCCTTTTTATAACTGAGTTAATTTCATAAATAGCACTCGTCCGCCTATAGTGGAAATCAACTATACTTTATTCTATGTAAAATATATATTTCTTTAGTTCCTTTAGTATTATTCGTTTTTTTCATGTAAATTGGAATTATAAAAAAATGCTCCGAAGGTTGTTCGGAGCATTTTTCTTACTTAGGGGAATCGTTCTTCACTTGAGGAACGATTTTTTGTATGGTGGTGGTTTTTTTCATCCTGTACTTGAATGTTGAGATCTTCCACTGGAATTGCATCAACAGTTTGCATGTCTTCATGCATATCAAACAGGCTCTCTTTTATTGTTCGTACGCTATCTGGGTTGTCTAGAAATCGACCACCCAAATTTTTACGAATTTTATCAGTCATTTTTAACAAGCTTTAATAACATATGGCTAAGTGCGTGCTGTTGCTCTTTGTCACCATTTTTCCACAGTTGTTGCAGAAGGTGTTCTTCACGATTTCGGGGATCTTCATGATTTGCCAAATATCCAGCTACTTTTTCAGTGGCTTTTGCTAACACTTCGTCACTTAGTCCCATCTTTTCTCCTGCAGCCACTTTTCCAGATAAATATGACTTGAAGGTAGAAAAATTTTTAAGAATTTCTTCTTTTTCCTCTGAACTAATACTGCCTAACTTTGCTTCTACGCGGTCATCTATATTATTTCCCAAGCTTCCTCACTCCTTTTATGTTGAACTCTTATTAGCTATTCCCGAAATATTATTAAACATGCATGAAAAATTATTTTTAAATTGGACAAAAGCCACATTTCTGCAATCCTGGAATATCTTTTGAAAAGCAGCATGTCGAGCGAACTTTGCTATTTATTAATTCTGCAGGGCTTTTTCCTTTCAAATAAACAGCTAAATATGATTTAGAGGTAAAGGAAGACCATATTTCTTCGTTCTGCAACAATATCCAGTCCTGCTTAGCTTGATCTGCAATTGCTGGATTATCAAAAAAAACGTAATAATGCCATAGTAAGTAGCCAAATACATTTTCCCACAACGTAATAGGAGAGATACTACACTGCGATCGTAGTTTTTGAATGATGGCATCGCATTGATGTTCCAAGATTAGTTGAACTTCTTCAGAACGATTTCCACGGACATGTCGAAAATGTTCTTCTCGTATATATGTGCCAATCGTTTTATTTCCATACTCTGTCGTTGAAAAAAAGTGTAATTGTTCTAGTGGACCGTCCCAAATTTCATCGTACATGGTCATCATATAAAATTGCATAGAAATAAACATTCCTACTCTACGCATGAAATAAGATGCAGCAATTGGATCATTTGGTGCTTGGGAAATAAGTTTAATAACGGGAAGTGCATTTTCGACGTTTTTTGCATCGAATAGAGATCTTCCTATGGGTGCCAAGTAGACGCTATAATTATTCAATTGTCGGATTTGATCGTTCGATAAAGTTGTCATAAAATCAGTATACAGTTTTTATAAAGACTTTTGCTATGTGCAACACTTCACTAAATTGACTTACAAAAGAGGAGACTCTATAATTTTCAGAATATGATACTGCTTAAGTATGAAATACCCAATTCTGCTTATAGTAGGGATAGAAGATTAAAAAATCTAAGAAGGGAGTTGTGAGAAAATGGATTTAAAGGCACAAGCGCTACAAATGCATCGAAGTTACAAAGGGAAAATGGAGATGATTTCTAAGGTTCCAATGGATAGTATGGGGGATTTGAGCTTAGCTTATTCCCCTGGAGTAGCAGAGCCTTGCATCGAAATAAAAAACAATCCTTCTACCGTTTACGAGTATACTATGAAAGGCAATTTAGTTGGAGTTGTCACAGATGGAACAGCCGTATTAGGACTTGGTGATATTGGACCAGAAGCAGCTCTACCTGTTATGGAAGGAAAGGCAATTTTATTAAAACGATTTGCAAATGTTGATGCTTTTCCAATTTGTCTGGATACAAAAAATGTGGATGAGATTGTGCAAATTGTAAAGGCATTAAGTCCAACATTTGGAGCGATTAATCTAGAAGATATCTCTGCCCCACGTTGCTTTGAAATAGAAGACCGCCTTCGTCAGGAGTTAGATATACCGGTATTTCATGATGACCAACACGGTACAGCTATTGTAGTTGGTGCTGGTCTTCAAAATGCAGTGAAGCTTGTTAATAAAGAAATTCCTTTTTTGAAAGTAGTAATAAACGGTGCTGGTGCAGCAGGGATGGCTATTTTAAGAGTTCTCCAACAACTTGGGTATCAACAAATAATAATGTGTGATTCGACAGGGATTATTTATAAAGGTCGAGAAAAAGGAATGAATTCCGTTAAAGATTCTATTGCTAGTACGACGAATCCACTCGGTTTAAAGGGAACATTAAAAGATGCAATGGATGGGGCTGATATATTCATCGGTGTTTCCGTAGCGAATCTTTTAACAAAAGATATGATTGATGCGATGAATGAGGATCCAATTGTTTTTGCTTTAGCAAATCCAACACCGGAAATTGCCTATGAATTAGCGAAAGAATGGGGCGTTAAGGTTATTGCAACAGGACGTTCTGATTATCCGAACCAAGTGAATAATGTTTTAGCGTTTCCAGGTATTTTTAGAGGTGCACTAGACGTTAGAGCAACAGATATTAACGAAGAAATGAAGCTAGCAGCCGTGCAAGCAATAGCTTCCCTTATTGAAGATAGCGAATTACGAGAGGATTACATTATTCCGGATGCATTTGATGAAAGAGTAGTGAATGTGGTCGCGCAAGCAGTTAAAGATGCTGCAATCGATTCAGGAGTTTCTGTTTTATTTCAACCGGCATTAAAACAATCGTAACCATAATTAAGGCGTTCTAAGAGGCTATAATTGTCTCTTTGGAACGTTTTTTTAATATAAGTTTTGGATTGGTGACGCTCAAATATTCTGGATTTCAAACAAAATAGTGTGGATAATCCATTTTATTATTTACCCTTTTATCCATTTCAATAGCGATATTGAGAAAATGCTATTTTTCATAGAAACTTTTCTTCTCATCAAACGTAAATGGAAGAACAAGAGGAAAAGAGGGGATATGTAAATGGATGTACGTGAATTTTATGTATCATTATCACCAAAAGCTGCGATAGACATTTTCCAAAATTCTTTAATTCAAGGTAGTATTTCAGGGGCAGTTGTAGATGTATATGAGCGTGTAGTTGGAGAGCATCAAGTGGTTGTATGTGTTCTAGAAAAGTACTATATGCGATCAAGTAATCGTACTTCATTAACTATAACAATTGATAATTTGGAGAATAAAACGAAAGTGCACGCTGTTGCTTCAGGTGGAGGACAGGGGGTATTTCTTCGCTTTGATTGGGGAGCGGGAGGAAGTTTTGTAAATACTGTGGAAAAGGTTTTAGGGAAATATATGATATAAGAAATAAAAAAAATACAACGTTATAAATGAAAACATTCATAATGCTACACACATGTTGATTAACCAATTTGAGCGCTGTAGGTACGTAACGGACAAATATCCACAACAGGATGATCGAAAAAAGTGTAGCAGTCACTTCCTGCTACACTTTGCCCTCGGTAATGATGTAGCGATTATTTCGTCCAAAGCGAACCAAAAACGTACAAATGCGAAATGGGATTCTTCGCATTTCTTGTGAAATTTTTATGGTCAAATTGGATAATCAACAGCCGTGATAATGCTGCATTTTTTATTAAAGCTAATTTCTCACGTATTTTCTTTTGATTTTAATACCGATGATTTCGTATTTAATATTTTCGTATAGTAGCTATGTAAAAACATACCCAAAATAATAACGCTGAGTCCAACTAGAGCAATTGGTTCTGGTAATGGAACATGGAGCAACGCCATTTCTCCAATAATAACGAAAATGATTTCAGTGGACTGTGTTGCTTCTACAGCCGCTAATTTTCCTTGATGACCACGAACACGATCAGTTGCCATAAAGAACAAAATCGTTGCGATAACACCCGAACTGACAGCAACAATTAGAGATTGAACAATTTGCTCTATAGAAGGTAAACCTACCGTGAAAATTGCGTAAATCGCTAATAAGATCCAAGCGGGCATAGAAGCAATTGTCATACCTAAAACCCGTTGAAATGTATCCAGTCGCCCGTCTAAATGCCCCATCATCTTCCGATTCCCTAATGGATAAGCAAATGCCGCTACTATAACGGGTAAAATTCCAAGAAGGATCATACTTAACGAAATAGCTTGCGTATTAGGAATCTGAATGAGGATAATACCTATTAAAATAACTAATGAGATGAAAAGAGAGACGATTGGAATTCTTTGTTTAATAATTCGATTCTCTATCTTTATAGTGAATAATGGTGCTAGAAGGACACCGGCTACAATTGTAAATTGCCACATTCCAGATATCAACCAGCCTGGTCCATAGCCTGCTGCAAACGTTAGTGGAGCATAGAACAATACGAAACCAACAAAGCTCCATATCAGCCACTGTGCCGGAGCAGTTTTTAACTCTTTATATGTAGAAGATAGACCTCTTCGATAAGATACGATAAGAAGCAAAAATGGCACCATAAAAAAGAATCGGAGGGAAGAGCTCCAAAGCCAGCTTCCACCCGATATTTCCATCGAACGATTAAGTATAAAGGTTACTGCAAAAAATAAAGACGCTAAAATACCAAGTAATATTTCACGCAAATGACCACCTACTTACGCTTGTTTTTCAAACGCTTGAATAATACCTTTTACTACTTCTGTTGCTTTCTCCATAACATCCACTGATATAAATTCATATTTTCCGTGATAATTTTCTCCACCTGTAAACACGTTTGGAGTAGGCATTCCCATATAAGAAAGTTGAGATCCATCTGTACCACCACGAACTGGAATAATAAGTGGTTCAATATCTAATGAAACCATCACATCTCTCGCTACATCTACAATTTCCATAACAGGTGTAATTTTTTCACCCATATTGTAATATTGATCGTTTAATTCAACTGAAATAGCAGCATCTCCGTATTCTGCTTTAATTTTCTCTGCGGTATCTAAGAACAATTGCTTTTTCGCTTCAAATTTTTCGCGGTCATGATCACGGATTATATAGCTAAGTTCGGTTTTTTCAACATCCCCATTAATATTCATTAAATGGATAAATCCTTCATAAGCTTCTGTTTTTTCGGGAACAGCATCTGTTGGCATATGTGATTGGAACTTAGTCGCCATGGTAATCGCGTTTACCATTTTACCTTTTGCAGAACCAGGGTGCACACTTGTGCCATTTGTTACAACTTTTGCACCAGCTGCATTGAAGCTTTCGAATTGCAATTCACCAAGAGGGCCTCCGTCCAATGTATAAGCGAATTTTGCTCCGAATTTCTCCACGTCGAATTTATGAGGTCCACGGCCGATTTCTTCATCAGGATTAAAGGCAACACGGATTTTTCCGTGTTTTACTTCTGGATTTTGAATGAAATATTCCATTGCGGTCAGAATGATTGCAATACCTGCTTTATCATCGGCACCTAAAAGAGTAGTACCATCAGTTGTAAGAAGTGTATGTCCAACATAATTGTTAAGCTCAGGGAAGTCCTTCACAGTCATAACTGTGCTTGCGTTCAAGTTAATATCTTGGCCATCGTATTTATCGATACGCTGAGGGTTTACGTTTTTCCCTGTGTAATCTGTCGCCGTATCAACATGTGCTAAGAAACCGATTGTCGGAAGATCTTTGTCTGTATTAGAAGGTAATGTAGCAAACAAATACCCGTTTTCATCTAAAGTAATTTCCTCCAAACCTAATTCGGCAAGTTCTTTTTCTAAAAGATGAAGCAAATCCCATTGACCTTCAGTAGATGGGCAAGACGAGCTAGAAGCGTCAGATTGTGTATCTATTTTTGCATAGCGTGTTAAGCGCTCGATTAATGTTTCTTTCATGAGAATAAATCCCCTTTCAAAATTATAAGTATATTCTTATTTTAGCAGATTCTTTCGGGATGCGGAATAATGAGCATAGATACTAAAAGCAATTAAAAATTGTGCTCCATAATAGGGAATCATAATAAAGGCGTCCGAAAAGGGAATATCAATAATAAATTTATTAATCGCAAGTACAGAGTCCGAGAAAATAAATAAAATTGCCCCAATGATAGCAAATTTATTAGCCGTTTGAAAAGCATTCCAACCCATCGTTAAAATAACGAGCATATAGATAACTACTGCAACAGTTAAAATATATTCACCTTGTGACCATACAGTACCTGCAATCCAGATGCCCATTGCAACTCCATACGCAAGCAACATTACAGCAGCCCATTTCGGAATAAGTATTGCTTTTATTTGTCTAAAAGCGAAAATATACCAAATATGCCCGATTAAAAATGTAATCAGTCCAATAATAAACCAATAAATTAACCCATCTGCAAGCATACAAACAAATAGCCCCACTATAATGAGCAATTTATACTTTTTAGGTTCCTCAGAAGGTTGAATAAATGCCAACAATAAAATGAGCAGCATTGGAATAAGTTTAAAAATAATTTTAGTAGATACAGGATCTTCTGGTATGAAGAATATATAAACAATTCCCATAACCGCAATGAAAACCGAAATAATTTTACTCCACATAAAAAAGCAACACCCCTCTATTCTTATATTCGTTACTGAAATTTAATATCCTGCAATATTGTATGCAAAAGAAAAATAAAAAAAGAACAAGCCTGAATAATTGCTCAAGCCTGTTCTTGCATCTTTTAATATTCTGGGGGATTACTAGTTACATACGTTCCTGCAATAAAATCATGAATTGCTCGTTTGTCTTCTCGTAGTCCTACCATAAATGCACTTACGATAAGGCCTATTCCTAAAGTGCATACATATACAAAACCAGCAACAATAACTCGAAAAATCATTGTTCCAAAGCCAGGATTTGTGCCATCTACTTTCACAATTCGAATACCCAATATTCTCTTTCCTACTGTATATCCATACCATAAAGCAGGAACTAGTAATGTATACATTAAATTTCCGAGACTCGTTACAGGAGTTTCTTCCCAATCACCAAAGATCAAGAAACTAATGAATGAAAGTGGAATACCAATAATTAAACTATCAAAGATACCTGCGAAAAAACGTATCCAAAATCCAGCCGGATTTGTCATTATTCTCTCCCTTCTTACAAAGCAGAGTCATCCACGCTATTTAAATAATCTTCAATCGATCCAATAACAGACTCCACACAACCCTCTTCAAATGGAGAGATTAGATTCGCTTCTGCTACTAATTTTGTGAACGATTTAGAACCGCCTAGCTGGCAAAGGTGTAAATAATCTTTCCAAGCCGCTTCGTGATCTTCTCTTGAACGCTTCCAAAATTGGAATGCACAAATTTGTGCTAATGTATAATCGATATAATAGAATGGACTATTGTAGATATGTCCTTGACGTTGCCAAAAAGCACCCGCTTCTAAATAACTATTCCCATCATAATCACGGTGAGGTAAATAAATTTCCTCAATTTTTTTCCAAGCCGCTTTTCTTTCAATTGGTGTCATTTCTGGATTTTCATAAACAGTATGTTGGAATTCATCTACAGCTACACCATAAGGTAAGAATAACAAGCCACTACTTAAATGAGCGAATTTATATTTGTCTGTTTGCTCTTTAAAGAACAATTCCATCCAAGGCCAAGTGAAAAATTCCATACTCATCGAGTGAATTTCACAAGCCTCGTATGTTGGCCAAAGGTATTCTGGAATTCCAATATCACGGCTGGAGTATACTTGGAATGCGTGCCCTGCTTCGTGAGTCAACACATCGATATCACCAGAAGTTCCATTAAAATTAGAGAAAATGTATGGAGACTCATAGTTATCGATAAATGTACAATAACCACCTGACTCTTTTCCTTTTTTAGCAACTAGTTCCAATAAATCACGATCAATCATAAACTGGAAAAACTCAGCGGTTTCAGGAGATAACTCTTCGTACATTTTCTTTCCATTCTCTACAATCCACTCAGGTGACCCTTGTGGTGTAGCATTTCCAGACAAGAAATTAAGGGATTCATCATAATACTTCATATTATCAATCCCAATTCTCTTCGATTGGCGCTCATATAACTTAGTTGCAACAGGTACGATAAAGTCACGAACTTGATCACGGAATTTTTTCACCATCTCCGCATTATAATCGATTCGATTCATACGGATATAGCCTAGCTCCACAAAGTTTTTATATCCAAGCTTCGTAGCAATTTCATGACGTACCTTTACAAGCTGATCATAAATATCATCGAACTTCGCTTCATGCTCTTGGAAGAAACCGAATCTTGTTTCCATAGCTTTTATACGCACATCACGATCCGTCGATTCTCCGTATGGGCCAAGCTGTGCAAGTGTCAATGTTTCCCCGTTAAATTCCACTTGTGCAGAAGCAACAAGCTTCGAATAGTCAGAAGACAATTTATTTTCCTTTTGCAAAAGTGAAATCACTTCAGAAGAAAAGGCTTTGATTTGAAAATCAGCAAGATCAAATAATTGGTTGCCCCATTTGTCTTCTAATTCTTTTCTAAAAGGTGAATCAACAAGTGCTTTGTAATATTCCGTAACCAACTCTTCTATCTCTGGAAGTATTCCATCAAAATGATCACGTTCTTTTTGATAAAATTCATCATTCGTATCAATAGATGCACGAATGTAAACTAAATTAGATTGCGTCGAAAAATCATTGCGAAGTCCATTCAGTTCTTTAATTGTTGCACTTTGTTCTTCAACTGAAGAAGCTTGTTTAAACTTTGCCAATGCCTCACTAAACTTTACTTTGTCTTCTTCTAAATTTGGTCGTTTGTACTCATAATCTTGAAATGTAACCAAAGGTATTCTCCTCTCGATCGCTTCTTAGAATAAAAGCGTTTACAACTTAATTGTTTAATATTTTCAGATAAATTGCAACTATTAAACTTAATTTGATTTTTTATAGACTATATTATAAAATGTTTATAAATTAACAAACAAAGATTGGATGTGTTTATTGGTGGAGATTTCAGAATTGTTTTGGAATGCTGGTGATAATCAATTAAGGCAAGGTTACATGGAAGAAAAAGAAGTATTTGTTTGCCTATTATGTGGAGAACAGGTAGAGAAAGGGCTTATTTATCCTGAGAATAATGTGCTCTATGAAGCAGAACGTTATATGAAACGGCATATCGAAACGGAGCATGGATCTGTATTCCATTATCTAATCGGGTTAAATAAAAAATTAACTGGATTAACCGACCATCAAAATAGCCTCCTACGATTATTTTATGAAGGCAAAAACGATGCGGAAATACAATTAGAATTAAATATTGGAAGTGCATCAACCATTCGCAACCATCGCTTTGTATTGAAGGAAAAAGAGCGCCAAGCAAAAATATTCTTAACGATGATGGAATTGTTGAAGGAAAAAGATGACCATGCACCAACCTTTCTTCCACTTCATAAAAATGCAACGATGGTGGACGACCGTTACAATATAACAACCGAAGAGCAGCAAGAGGTTGAAAAGAAATTTTTCCCAGCAGGAATAGACGGGCCGCTAGTAAAATTTCCAAAGAAAGAAAAACAAAAGCTGGCTACACTTCGTGTCATCATCAAACGATTTGAACTAGAACGCATCTACAGCGAAAAAGAAATAAACGAAGTACTTAAAAATGTATATGCTGACTTCGTCACTTTAAGACGTTATCTAATCGAATACGGCTTTTTAGATAGGAAAGACGACGGCAGTGCGTACTGGGTGAAAAACTAAAGTAGAGGATTGGATAAAAAATGGAGCGAAAAAAGGAACTAAAACAAGAGTATAAAGAAATTAAAATAGAATGTGGCATCTATGTCATCACGAACAAACAAAACGGAAAAAAGTTTGTCGCTTCTACACGAAACTTCAAAACATTAAATGGCACCAAATTCACGTTAGAAACAGGAACGCATACTAATCGATTACTCCAAGAAGATTGGAAACAATTCGGTAAAGAAGCATTTGAAATCGAGCAAATAGAAGTATATAAAGCATCTAAAAATCATTCCACGTCTGAAAAGAAAGAACTAGAAAAGCTATTGGACAAATGGATGGAACAATTACAGCCATATGGGGATAAGGGATACCATACGAAGAAAATTTGAAATAGAAAGGCTTCCGAGGAATTGGAAGCCTTTTTTAAATGAATTAATAAAGTACTATTTACAGGTTGAAATATCATCCTTTGCTAGATAAATTGCGTCCGAACAAGAGCAATCTAGGTTGATCCGAGAGCAATTACACTCTTACGAGAGCTCACCATGTCTATGCGAGAGCCCGCGTGTACAAACGAGAGCGGTCTCGACGGAAATGAACACGACAAAAAATGACCCTAAACGTACACATTCGGAGTCATTTCCCTACAATATAGGTTTTCAGTAATGCAGCGCGTTCACGTAAACGCGACTTCATTTCGCTAATTTTTGGTGTCTTAGCTGCTACAACATCTGCGTCCCAATCGATCTCTTCTGCAAGAATTTTCGCACGTTGTAAATGGTAGTCACTTGTAATAATCGTTACGGATTCTACGTTTTTCGGAAGGAGCTTTTGAGAAAATAGCAAATTCTCATAAGTAGAAGTAGATTGATCCTCTACGATAAGTCTATCTTCCGCTATTCCGTGCTCCAATAGAAAAGCTTTCATGACCGCAGCTTCTTCGATGTCTTCGTCCGGTCCTTGTCCACCAGACAATACAAGCTTCACATGCGGATTTTCTGTAGCATAAGTTAGTGCAGATTCCAATCTATAACGTAACGCGAGGGAAGGGATATTGCCTACCTTCACTTTGGCACCAAAAACGATGGCGTATTCATTCGAGCCATCTGCTTTAGGTTCCAGTCCATCATTGATCCATTTACTAGTAAGCATCCACATACCGATTCCGCTAGAAGCAATCACTAATAAAGGTATAAGCACAATCCACCTCTTCTTTTTGTTTATGCAAATCACCCATTTCATTTACATGGAAGTCTTCTTTTTCCTTAGAAATGCAGATATCCTTGGCTCTTCTTTCCTAGCTAAGCGTTGGAAGTTTTCGATATGCAAAATAGACGCCATGAATAATAAAAGTGCAGCAATTGCAATTGGTGCAACTCCATCTGCAGTCCAAATAGAAGCACCCACAAATACAAAGTAAAATACAAATACACCAATTAATAAATAATCTGTTAAAAAAGTAGCACCAATTAATAATAAAAGACCGATTAGCCCAATAGGCCAATGAATAGCCAGAAGCACACCAATAATGGATGCAGTCCCTTTTCCACCTTTAAAACGAGTGTAAATAGGGAAGTTATGTCCTAAAATGACTGCGGCACCAGCTAGATAAAGCAATAAATCCAACTCGATAATTGAAAAAGTAGCAAATTGCTCTGTAAAAAAGCGGACACCGATAATAACGAACACACCTTTTAAAATATCGATTGCTGCAACTAACATCCCGTACTTCATTCCAAGAACAATTGCTGCATTGGAGGCACCAGAGTTTTTTAAGCCTTCTTTTTTAATATTCACTCCACTAAAAAATTGGGCTACCTTTGAACCATGCATAGCTCCAATTAAATAGCTAATTACTATGATGCTAATACTCCAAATTACCATCGTATGTCACTCCCCAAAAAGTATTCCACTATATTAAACGTATCAAGTACAAAGAAGTTTCAGAATTTTTGTGAAAAACACTTGACGAACAGATAAATAGAATCATATACTGTGTAACAAGATGGAAAAATAATCTAATACTCTTATCAAGAGTGGCGGAGGGACTAGGCCCTACGATGCCCGGCAACCAACAAGTTCTAAACTTGGAAAGGTGCTACATCCTACAAATTCAGGTTACGAATTTGGAAGATAAGAGGAGGAACATGCGAAATCGCACCCCTCTTCTAAATTGAAGAGGGGTTTTTGTTTGTTCTCAATCCTCTCCCGTCTCCGAAGTATCCATCTAAACTACTTTCTAGGAGGAATTCAAATGACAAATCTTCAACCAGAAACACTTCTTTTACACGGTGGTCAACAACCAGATCCAGTAACAGGTTCACGAGCAGTTCCAATTCACAAAACGACTTCTTTTGTATTTCGTGACACAGAGCATGCACAAAATTTATTTGCTTTAAAAGAATTTGGTAATATTTACTCTCGTATTACAAATCCTACTGTAGATGTTTTTGAACAGCGAATTGCTCTACTAGAAGGTGGAACAGCAGCAGTTGCCCTTTCTTCTGGAATGGCAGCAATTGCATTTTCTATTTTGAATATTGCGGGAGCAGGAGACGAAATCATTGCAGCGGAAAACTTGTACGGTGGTACCTTTAATTTATTTGCACATACATTGCCACGCTATGGAATTACAGTTAAATTTGTAGATTCCACAGACCCAGAAAATTTCCGAGCAGCAGTTACAGAAAAAACAAAAGGATTTTTCGCTGAGATTATTGGTAACCCAAGTTTGAACGTGTTAGATGTTCAAAAAGTGGCAGCGATTGCAAATGAAGTAGGAGTTCCTCTTTTAGTAGATAATACATTCGCAACACCATATGGCTCGAATCCGATTAAACACGGTGCTCATGTAGTCATCCACTCTGCGACGAAATGGATTGGTGGTCACGGTACAACAATCGGAGGAGTAGTAGTAGACGGAGGAAACTTTAATTGGGATTCAGAGAAGTTCCCTGGATTCACAGAACCAGACGTAACCTATCACGGCTTGCGATATGGCATTGATGTGCCTACCGTAGCATTTGCGATTAAACTACGCGTTCAATTGCTTCGTGATTTTGGTCCATCCTTAAGCCCAGATGCAGCATTTTCTTTCCTTCAAGGGTTAGAAACACTTCATTTACGCGTTCCTAAGCACAATGAAAACGCTCAAAAAATTGCAGATTATTTATCCAATCACGAGGGTGTTGAATGGGTTAACTACTTAGGATTAGAAGAGCATCCATCTTATGAACTGGCACAAAAGTATTTATACAATGGCTTTGGTTCGATTCTTACATTTGGGGTAAAGGGTGGAAAAGAAGCTGGCCGACATATTATCGATAACATTGAAATTTGGTCGCATGTAGCAAACGTAGGTGATGCAAAATCGTTAATTATTCACCCTGCATCTACCACACACCAACAATTAACTCCTGAAGACTTAGTAAGATCAGGTGTTACAGAGGACTTAATTCGCTTGTCTGTAGGGTTAGAAGCAGTGGAAGACTTGCAAAACGCACTAGATAAAGTACTCGTAGGGAAAACAAATGTCCTCTCTAGATAGAATTTTGTTGTTAGTTGAGAGAAAATAGTCTACAATATGTAAAATAGTCAATCAATGTTCGGTTGGTGTTTTATTAGAATATGAATATTTGAACTCAATTGTGCAGATTCATTTGGAGGAGAAAGTATGGCAAAAATAAAAGCGGCAATCTTAGGTTTTGGAACAGTTGGCCAAGGGATTTATCATATTGTGAATGAAAAAAGAGAAGACTTAAAAAAATCGTTAGGATTGGATATTGAAATTAGTGCCATTCTTATTAATAATTTATCGAAAGATAGACCAGAAACGCCTGGAGTACTTGTGACAGATAATTTCGAGGATATTATGAATATCCCTGGCCTTCAAGTTGTCTTTGAAGCTATAGTCAATGAAGAACCAGCGTATAGCTATTTATGTAGAGCGATTGACAAAGGGTGTCACGTTATTACGGCAAATAAAGTGATGTTTTCTAAATATAGTATCCCCCTACAAGAACGCTCAAAATCACGTGGTGTCTATGTCGGGTTTGAAGCGACTACTGCAGGTGGGGTTCCGGTTATTAAAACACTGAAAAATTTACTTCAAGTGAATTCGGTGAAGAAGATTCAAGGGATTTTAAATGGGACTTCGAACTATATTCTAACGCAAATGCGTTTAGATGAATGCCAGTTTGGCGATGCCCTAACGGAAGCACAGGCCCTTGGTTATGCAGAAGCAGATCCGTATAACGACATTTCTGGTCAAGATGCATTCCGAAAGCTAATGATTTTAAGTGCACTTGCTTTTGGTAAGCAACCAAACTGGAAGGACGTAAGAGTTGTTGGAATTGATGGGATTTCTTTAGAAGATGTTAGAAAAGCGAAAAAAGAAGGGCTTCGTTATCGTCATGTTGCAGAAATTGAACAAGATGACAATGGGGAACTTTACGCATCAGTAGGTCCACAACTTGTAGGTCCGGATCATCCTTTATTCGCAATTGAGGGAGTAAACAACGCTGTTTCTTTAGATACAAACTACATTGGGACACTTACACTAGTTGGTCCTGGAGCAGGGATGTACCCAACGGCAAGTGTTATGGTAGAAGATTATGCAGAGATTATTGGAAAACGAGCAGGGTTTTTTATAACAATATAATAAAATGGCAAGCATCTAAAATTTTACAATAGAAAAAGGACAGTCTCCTCATTTGGAGAAAGTCCTTTTTGTCTGTCACACACTTAAGTTCTATTTATCGATTGTTTTTACATTAATCCTCGTCTTTTACGTCAATATCATCTGGAATGGGGGTGTTTCGCCATTCATCAATCTGACGTTTCAGATCTTCTACTTGTTGCAAATGTGTTTGAAATTGCGCACTATTTACATAATAGTCTTCACCGTCGAAGATAGCACGAATCTTTTTTTCAGCAATATACCTTTTTACTTGATCAATAGGCATGGATAAATAATCCGCAGTTTCGTCCACTGTCATATACATGTGCAAATGCCTCCTATCTCTTATAGTATAATGTACGGAAAGAAGTATCTCAATATGCTCGATTGTATACAACTTGGCAAGTTTGTCAGTTTGTTTTGATTGGTCACGAAATATCTGAAAGGAGTGAAATAGTTTGTCTGTTCTACCGTATATTTTTGTTTTACTAGGTGCAATTCTTTGGGGTACGACGGGTACTGCACAAACTTTTTTACCAAATGATGCGCACCCTTTTGTTATAAGTGCAGGTCGTTCAGCGGTTGGAGGCTTTTCCTTACTCATTTTTATGATTCTACTAAAAAAAATTAAATTTAAAACCTGGCCGTGGAAAGAAACCTTGTATGCAGCCATTTGTATATCCTTATTCCAGCTATTATTCTTTTCTTCCGTTCGATTAACAGGTGTGGCCATTGCAAGTGTTGTTGCGATTGGAAGTGCTCCTGTATTTTCAGGAATAATAGAATGGTTATTTTTAAAATTACGGCCAACAAGAATCTGGGGAATATCAACTTCCTTCGCTATTGTAGGATGCTTGTTTTTATTTTTAAATAAAGGAGAAATCACGATCAATCCTATTGGAATCGTGTATTCTCTTATAGCAGGAATTATATTTGCTTTATATACGATGTCGAGTAAAGCATTATTACAAAAGGAAGAAGCAATCCCCGTTGTAGCTATGACTTTTTCAGTTAGTGCGTTGCTAATGATGCCTTTCTTCTTCCTATATGATGTCAGTTGGTTAATGGACGTCGGAAATGTAGGCATTATCTTCTATTTAGGACTAGCGACAACGAGTGTGGCATATGTGTTATATGGAAGAGGTCTTCACAAAATACCATCTTCCTCTGCACTCACCTTATCCTTAGCAGAGCCAACAACAGCCGCTTTGCTAGGAGTATTCATCGTTGGAGAAGCGCTCAGTACAACGTCTTGGATCGGGATTTTGTTATTACTTGGAAGCATAGTTGTATTAACGGTTGGTAGCAAATCAACGAAGAAAATAGTAATAGAAATATAAAAAGAGATTTGCCTCTAAATGTAGCGGGTTCGGTTTGTGGGGAGAAAAATGTTAAAAACAAAGTAAATTTCATACTAATCAGCATATACTTCAACAGCAAATTATTTGGCAGTATGTTTTTTGAATAAAAATAAGGCTTTATATATAAGACTTGCATAAAAAATCTTGTATATAAAGCCTTATTAAATGTACATAACCCTTTTTGATTAAGTACATTCCTTCACATGCTTAAGTTAACCTTTGATTAACGCCCTCCATAGAATTTCTAACATTTTCATATGCTTTTACAAGATTCTCCAATAAAACCCTCCGAATTATTTCGCTACATATAAAAACATTCGCAAGATGATTTTTTATGGATGAATAGGCAATTTCTAAACTTTTACTAATGGACAAATTCTGCAATTGTTCATTAGTCATATGGTTCACTATTTCTTTTTCGAAATATTCGACAGATCCAAATAACACGGTCAAGATAAACATCCCCTTTCTATGTGAAAATCATGGCTAGAACAGCCAATATCAGTCAAGATAACTACCATTACTAATTTATAATTACAGACGTTGGGTATAAATTTCAGATTAAATATATTGGCTTGTTTTCTTCTCTTTATTCAAAAAAAACTCAAATGATTTTTTTCTATAGACTCTAGCCTTACGACATTCTGAACAATTTAAAAAGCGATTTCCTTTCTCATAAAAGTCATTAATACACTTTCGTTCCTTACAATTAAAACAGACTTGTTCTTTACTGATAGCTTTCATCTTATTTCAACCTCTCTTTCGTATTAATCTTGATTCGATTCTTCAATAAGAATGCCTTTATACCAAAACACCATTGAAAATATCACTTCTCTATTTACTTTAGAATTGGATAAGAGTATTTCTTCTTCCAGTTTCCCTCGTTCTACTTCACTTATAAAAATAAGATTCAAGAAAAACATTTATAGCAGCCTGCGTTTATTTTTTTGATTTAATTAATACATGACAAATTACAACCATATTCAGTTAGAGATTGAGACCGTTTTTCAGACCTTTTAACAATCTTGTAGTTCCTATGATTTATAACCGTACGTGCATTTTCAATTTCTACTTCTTTTGCTACTTTTAAATTTATCTCAATAACTATGTATTTTCACATATATTGATCACTGTACCCATAATCTCTTTTCCATTATTCACAAAAAAAATATCATTCATGTTTGCTTTTGAATAAGATATATTGTGTATTGATTCTGCCAGTTATAGAAGCCCCTTTACTTTTGCTACAAAAAAAATCCACCAAAAAGATGGTGGATAAATTTGAATAAATGGTTACTTCTATAACCGATATATTAATTTAATCACAAACTTTTGGAAACTCGGCTATCATAGTTCATAGAACCTTAGACCCGCAGCTTTGCGTCCTTATCTTTCGATAAGTTTGCCTTTTTCAATTTTTGTCAATAATTTTAATTAACTAACTTCAGTAGTTACTCTAAAACCCCTTGGTATGTATGGTCGTAATAGTTATTTCACGGCATCTTTCAATGCTTTTCCGGACTTAAATGCAGGAACTTTGGAAGCAGGAATATTGATTTCTTGCCCCGTTTGAGGATTACGCCCTTTACGAGCAGAACGTTCCCTTGTTTCAAACGTTCCAAACCCAATAATTTGAACGTTATCGCCAGACGATAATGCACCTTTTATAGAATCAAATAATGCGTCAACCACTTTGGCAGCATCCTTCTTAGAAACTTCAGATGTTTCTGCTACTTTTTCAATCAAATCTGTTTTGTTCATATTATTACACCTCTTCTTTAATATAGAATCCAATGGACTCGCCTTCATAATATATATCGACATTTACCTGATATAATTTACATGGTGTAAACTTTTCTATTAAAAAAGGGATGTTAATATATAATCATTTAGTCTTCTTGAAATAATGAGATAGTAGCTACAAAAAAGGTTCTTGATTCTCGTTTATCCAATTGTATATTTCATATCTCTTTTTGGTTAACTCAAATTATTTTAATTGACTTTAAACTTTAGTCGCTTTATTTGAATAAGAAAAAAGAGCCGTCTGCACAGCTCAACAATCTTCAACTAAAGCACCCGTTAGCTTAAGATTTCTTTCTATCTATCAGTATTCCTACTATTAGTCCTAATAAAATATTGGTTATTAAAATAGGGTTTATAGGATTCAATGTATTCATAAGTGTAAATGTTAAAACACCTGCAACAACTGCGAATAATATAGCATTATAAGACATAATTTCCCCCTTTAATTCTAAACCAGAATTTTATTATTTTTTACCATTAAAAGCATAAGGCTTGTTAAACTAACCTGCACCGTTAGTTCAATAAGAAAAAAGAGTTGCCTAAGCAACCCACGATCTTTAACTAAAGCACTCCGTTAGTTGAATAAATATTCTGCTATAAATATAGAATAAAAGCGTCTTATCTCTTTCACTTAAACTAAATTAATGATTTTTTCAATAACTGTTTTAACATCAGTTTCATTAGTAATAGTGAATAGGTGATCACTTCATCTTCAGTGGGAGAAAAATAAAAGCCTTGCTATAATTTTACGTAACAAGGCTTTTACTGTTGTCTCATTTTTAATTTATATAATTATTTAATCCTTAATGAATAATAAGTAATTTTTTTACTTTATTACTCTGCCTCTTCGCGACCAAATTATAATAGGTATGAGAACTAAGGATAAAAGTCCTCCACTCAAAGACAATGTAGCATAACTTGTATTAGCTACTACCATTCCCGAAAGCGCACCGCCAGAAGCTCCTGCTAATGCAATAAAAACATCAAGTGTTCCTTGAGTTTTTGCACGTGTTGAAGGCTCTGTAGAATCCACTATTTGAGCAGTACCACTAATTAAGCCAAAGTTCCATCCCAATCCAAGTAAAGAAAGAGCAATTACTAATAGAATCATTGAATCGCTTGGTGCGAATGCTGCTAATAAACCAGCTAATAACAATGTAATGCCCGAGGCTATGCTCATAGCTGTTCGACCCACTTTATCTACTAGGACTCCTGTAATAAGTGAGGGAAGATACATTGCACCTATGTGAAAACCAATAACAATTCCAACTTCGGCTAGATCATGACCATGATGTTTCATATGTACCGGTGTCATAGTCATAATTGCAACCATTACAATTTGGGTAAGAACCATAACCGTGGCACCGACCATTAGACCTCTTCTATTTATTGCTTTATCAACAGAATCCGTTTGATTTACAGGTTCATATTCTTGTTTATAAGCTGCTATCCTGTTTGCAATATCTAACGGGTCGGGACGCAACATAATAAAAAGTATAAGACCTGCTAAAATAAATGCAGTAGCTGATAATATGAATGGACCTGCAAGTGACGGAACACCAATGAGACTAGCAAATTCACCCATAACTTCTACTAGGTTTGGGCCAGCAACTGCCCCGAATGTCGTCATAACCATCGTAGTACTAATAGCTGTTGCTCGTTGTTTTTTGTTTGCTAAATCAGTTCCTGCATAACGAGCTTGTAAATTTGTCGCAGTACCTGCACCATAGATCAGTAGAGAAGCAAATAATAAAATTACACTATTCATCATGGCAGCAATCACAACTCCAATTGCACCGAGTCCACCTATAATAAAACCTGTTGATAATCCTGTACGGCGTCCATATCGTTGTGAAACTTTTCCTACAATTAAAGCAGCTCCTGCCGAACCTAAAGTAAATAAAGCTGCCGGCACTCCTGCATAAGCATCAGTCCCAAGCATTTGTTGAGCCATTAGGGCACCTACAGTAACTCCTGCTGCAAGCCCTGCACCACCGAAGATTTGTGATAGACTTACAACGAACAACACACGTTTATACAAGCTCTTTAGTTTTTCTGGTGAATCTATATAACTCTCGATTGAATCTTGTGGTTTACCAGACACTTATTAACACCTTCTTTTATTTTTTTATCTCGATGATTAAAAAGTAACTAGTCCAGGTTAGTTGAATAAGTTCAACAAAATGAGTATAGATGAATGACTTTATTATTGTTTCCTATACCAAATCACGGTATAAATCACTCAATACTAAAATTTTCTTTTTTATTTCAGCTCTTAACTCTATGGGTTCAACTACTTTTGCATGCTTTCCCATTTGTATGAAATAATCAGCCAAAAAGTCTATTTCTGTTTCACTTATTGAACCCTTAATGACTCCATAACCTTTACTGTCTATTGATATTTGATAATATGGCGAAACATTAGATTTATATGTTTCTACTCCTTCTGGTGTTAATTCCACAATAAGCTCATACTCTTTTTTTGTTGATAAAATGTTAATAATATCATTTAAGTTGGTTTCTTTTAGATCCATCTTGTCATTTCTTGCACTTAATCCGATTTCTGATATTCGATCGCAACGAAAAAGTCTAAATTCCTTCCTAAGATAACAATACGAAGGGCAATACCATCGTCCATATTGAGAAAATAATCCAATTGGTTGAATGTCTCTTTTAACCCCTAAGTAAGAAATCCAAAGCGGCTCATTTCCTATTGCCGCCATAAATAACTCTTTTAATAGAGGACTTTCTTTACTCTGATTATCTATTTTGAAATCAATCTTATTTTTGATTAAATCAATTTCATCTTTCATTTTTCCGTTTAAGTTCAGGTAGAATTTTTTGATGATTGAATTATATTCCGATTCAAAAGGTAAGCTAATAAAATGTTTTAAAGATAAAAGAGCAAAAAAGATAGAGAAAGTTTCCTCTTTTGTAAAAGAAACAGCAAGTAGATTTTTTTCTTCCAAAACTTGATATCCTCCATTAGCTCCTACCTCTGAAATTAATGGAACCCCTAAAATACTTAGTTCTTCTAAATCCCTAAGAATCGTCCTTCTTGAAACATTAAATTCATTTGCTAAATCATCTACCTTAAACTTTTTGACTCGATTAATATACAACCTTAATTCATTTAATCTAATTGCCTTACTCAAAATTTTCCCCCTTTTGCTAATTGTGTCATCATTTGTCACTATTACATTATATACTGAAGACAGTATCAAATTATTAAAATTTTTGTAATTTAATTAGGAGGGATTAAGAATGAACCAGACTGAGAAAAAAGAGATTTTAATTGTAGTGTTGGAGGAATTCGCTGATTGGGAAATGGCTTATGTAGCAGCTTTTTTAAATAATACAGACAACTACATCACTAAGATAGTTAGTATAAGTGAGGGCGTTATAAAGTCAATCGGCGGATTAAATGTTCTTCCAGATTATACCTTAAAAAGTATACCGGAAATCTTTTATGGTTTAATACTAATTGGGGGAAAATCTTGGCGTAAGCCACTAAGCAATAACGTCATTCCAATAATGGAAAAGGCACTTACAATGGATATTCCAGTAGGGGCAATATGTGATGCAACAGTTTTTATGGGAGCCAATGGATGGTTAAATGAAATAAAGCATACAAGCAATGATCTTAATGATTTGAAAACTTATGCAAAAGATAACTACAGAAATGAAATGAATTATGTACTAGAGCAAGCAGTTTCTGACGGAAAAATTGTGACCGCAAATGGAACAGCTTCATTAGAATTTGCAAAAGAAATTCTTGAATTATTAGAAGCATATCCTAAGGAGGATATTAATCAGCTTTATAATTTCCATAAATTAGGGTATTATGAGGCGGAAAAGACAAATTCATAAATATCAAATATTCATAATGCACATAATCATTTATGTGCATTTTACCTTACAAGATTTACTCTCAAGCACCTTTCTAAAAGAAAATTATTCGAAATCTTATGCTCACTTGAATTGTGAATTTTGATGTAATTTTTATCTTACTTATTCAACTAACCTGCTTCGTTAGTCCAATAAGAAAAAGAGTTACCTATGGCAACCCCATGATCTTTTACTCAAGCACTCCTTTAGTTGAAGAAAAAAGTCATTTACTACTCTATTTCCAACAGAAAAGATTTTTTATCGAGGAAAGCCCTACAATAATTTTGTGTAACATAGGGCATTCTCCGCTGTATCCATTCGTGAGCTTCTTGGTTATTGACTTTAAAACCAAAACCCCCAAAAATAGCTAAAATAAAACCCGCACTTATTAGAAATTCGTCTTCATCATTAAGATTTCTTAATGTTTTATATCCTTCTAACACTTTTTTTCTATAATTAATATTAAAAGAAGTGAGCGTAATGCCAATATCGAATAGATAATAACCATAACCTGAGAAACCAAAGTCAATAGGGATAACAGTGTCATTATTTACAATTATGTTTCCACCTTGTAGGTCGGCGTGAATAATTCCCCAATTATTATTCGTTTTTGGTGTTCTAGCAAAAATAATTTTTATATATTTCATTGTATCTAAGATCAGATCATATTGTTCTGATGTGAATAAGTTAATTTCAACACCATACTGTAATCTATCAGTCAAATTCCTATACTTTTCAATATCATAATTTGGTCGTATAAATGGTTGTGGAATAATCCAGTTATTTGAGAAATTATGTAATTTAGCTAATACAACTCCTATTTCAAAAGCAATATTTTTTGAATTTATTTCCTTTCCGGTATAAACATTGCCTTCTTTCCAAGTGAGGAGCGTTGCCAATTGAATAAAATTATTATCCACATCAACAATTGTAGAAACCAAGTTTCCTTTTTTGTTTTTAATTGGTTGCTGTAAAGGTAAAGAAGTTTGTTCGTTTAAACTATTTAGCAATTCCATCTCTGCGTTTAGTCCTTCAAAGGTATGCTGTACACCTTGTAGTCCAGAAATAATAGGGGAATGAATCCGCAAAACATAAGAATTGTTATCTTCATTATTATCTATTTTTATTGTAATATTGTCGTTATGTCTTATAAAACTTGATGAAAAATCAGTAATCCCATAATGTTCTAAAGCAATTTCAATGAGTTTATCGTAATTAATAGTTTTTTTCATTTAAGTTTTCTCCTTATTCTCCAAAAATAAGATATTACTTCTTCAACTAACCTGCTCGTTAGTTCAATAAGAAAAAGAGTTACCTCTGGCAACCCCATGTTTTTTTACTTAAGCCCCCGTTAGCCATCCATGAAGACCAGCTTCACCACAGAATATGAAAGAAAATTACGTTCTTCCATGGTAGTTCAATAAGAAGTTTTGGTTCAATCATTGCCCTAAGTGTTTGTCCAATGCAAAGGAAGCACGCCTTCGTACATAATCGTCTTCATCTTTTAAGAAATCATTTAAAAATATTCTAATCGATAATTTTTCTTCACTGATTTCTCCTAGACCATAAGCAATCTGCCATTTTTAAGCACATTTCTTCACAATCTTTATAGTGATATTAACATAAATATCCAATAAAAAAATCATCTCGCGTCTTAGAAATCTATAGAGGAAAGATGATTTTAAATCAACTTTATTATAAATAAACAAGTAAAATAATATTTTAGAAATACCAATATTATACTCCGGAAAATATTGCAAAATTTATAACTCCTGATATTCTTAAATTTGCGGGATATGTCCACGGTAGGAAATGGAATATTAAAATAATCAAAGGGAGTTCATCGATGAGAAGTAGCTTAAAAATTAAAATGTTAATGGTTTTTTCAATTTTACTTGTTATTTCGTGTTTTCTGATTAGCTTTTTTGTTTATCGTTCATCGTTAGATCTAGTGAAAGAGACTGTTGGTCAACAAAATTTAGCTATGATTGATCATGCAATCTCTAAGATAGATGATAAAGGTTATCAAAATTTAGAAATTTATGGTAAAAAGGAAGGGTATTATCAAGAATTACAAAAAGAACTAGGCTCTGTTAAAGAGTTTTATGAGGTATCTAGTTTGTATACGATGTCTCGTGTGAAGAAGGGTGAAGACTACGAATACTACTATATGGTAGATAGTACGCCAAGTGAGGGTTCAACGATTGGTGTTCAAGAGGAATCACCAGAATCCTATCCTAAGATGAGACAAGTATTTGAAACAGGGAAAGTA
Organism: Psychrobacillus sp. FSL H8-0484; assembly: GCF_038005325.1. Classification (NCBI taxonomy): domain Bacteria; kingdom Bacillati; phylum Bacillota; class Bacilli; order Caryophanales; family Bacillaceae; genus Psychrobacillus; species Psychrobacillus sp. FSL H8-0484. The sequence goes on from NZ_JBBOSZ010000001.1 coordinate 187,797, forward strand.
CAATTTCAGTTATCAAATGATGAAGAATATGGTGCTATACTAGCTATTTATGCTCCGATAAAAAATAAGGCTGGAGATGTGATTGGATTATTGGGGGCAGATTTGGATGCCACAGAAGTTTATGAAGCCATGGATGCCAATCAAATGAAAATTATTACTATTACACTGATTGTCTTATTAGTAGGAATCTGCATTGTTTATTTCTTCACAGATTATTTAACGAAACCTATACGAAAATTAACATCACAAGTGAGAAAAATTGGTAATGGTGATTTAACTGTCGTGATAGAAACTGGTCGAAAAGATGAAATTGGACTTCTAACGCAAGCGTTTCAACAAATGGTATTAGATTTACAAAATATCATTCTTGGCATTAATGTTGGGTCCAAGCAGTTAATTGACACGACCAATTCAGTGGCTAAAAGTAGCGAGAAGGCAAGTGAAGCAATTAGCCAGATTTCTGCGTCCGTTCAGGAAGTATCGGCAGGAGCGCATGCACAGTATAAAAGCTCGGAGGAAAGCTCTGTTACATTAGAGCAAATGTCAGAGGGCATTCAACAAATTGCTGAAGCTTCTTCAAATGTATCTCAATTATCATCGATTAGTCTACAAAATGTAGAGATCGGAAATAGTAGCATTGAAAAAGTGATTCATCAAATGAATGTTATTCATCAATCTGTTCAATTATCGGCAAATGCAATTAAAAAACTCGAGAATCAATCAAACGAAGTTTCGCTTATTATAAATATCATTCGTGACATTGCTACACAAACGAATCTACTTGCATTAAATGCTGCGATTGAAGCGGCTAGAGCTGGTGAATCTGGAAAGGGCTTTGCTGTAGTAGCTGAGGAAGTAAGAAAGCTAGCTGAGCAATCGGAAAAATCAGCAAATAGCATATCGGATTTGATTTCTAAAATAAATGTGGATACGAATTTAACAGTACAAACAATGAATGTTGTAACAGGAAATGTAGAAGACGGTATACAAGCTGTTGAGGAAGCTGGAAAATCATTTGAAAGTATTCTCCATTCTATTCAGGGCGTAGTATCTCATACGAAGCAAGTCTCTGTAACTTCAGAAGAAATGTCAGCATTCTCGGAGGAAATCACAGCAGGAATAATGGAAACGACGATGCTTGCAAATAAGGCTGCAAAGGCAACAGGAAGTGTGGTCGACCGAACAATTGAACAAGAAAACTACAATCAAGATATCCTTTATGCCGTTTTAAAGCTTAATAAAATGGTGAAAGAACTTGAAAAAACAGTTTCAAAGTTTGATGTAGGTGTCAAAAATACAGATAGTCCCGACGTTATTTAAGAATGAAAAGATAATCTTTAGAATAAAGATTGATTAAAAAATTTCCTTCAACCTTCATTTATAAGCAAATGCAAAAACTCCATTTTGAAAAAAGATTGATCAAAATGGAGTTAATCTTTCTAACTAAGTATGAGATTTTTATAAAAAAGTTTGATCAATTAAATGAGCCTTCTTCAACTAAAGCACCCGTTAGTTGAAGAAGAAATATTTTACGTTACCACTTTACTTAAATATCTTTTACCCAAAACCAATATCTACCAGTGTTTTTTTTATTATTTGCAATCAACAATATAAAAGGAATAATGCCTAAGATAATATATAAAGTGATAAATATTGATGTTTGGAGAATTTCCATATTCTCAACTATTCCCATACAAATCATTAAGGTTCCTAAAAATAAATAAGGAAAAATTAATCCTTTTTGATAAGATTGAAACTTTTTCTCGCCTAAAATAACTCTTGTTTTTTTTGATAAAAAAAAGTCACTCTTCATTAGGTGGCTAAACCCGAAAATTATCATTAATATTCCAAAAGCCATTTAAATCCCCCTTCTTTTTCTTCAACTAAACTGCTGCGTTAGTTTAAGTACATTTCTTCACAATCTTTATAGTGATATTAACATAAATATCCAATAAAAAATCATCTCACCTCTTAGAAATCTATAGAGGATAGATGATTCTAAATCAAACTTAATTATAAATGAACAACATTTAAGCAAAAGACCAGGACTCACTGTATTCATGAGTACCTGGTTTTAATTTACGAAAAATTATTCGAAAAATGGGCATTTATAGTAAAGTAATAACAATTTATCGTTTTACGATAAAAAAACATTGACTAAGGATGTGCCGTTGGTTATTCTAGCATTAGAAAGTTGAGAAGGCGGTGAATCATTGAAACAGAAGGAATTAGCAAATTGGTTAAAAATTATTATTGTGTTTTGCTGGTTATTTGGTTTATTGTTCTGTGTCTATGTTGGACCAGAAACAGGGAAGAATATATTGTTAGATTCTGATTCCTTAAAAGAGTCATATAAACCTTTAATTGCTTTTATTTGGATAACTGGCATTCCTTACTTTTTTGCTTTATGTATAGGTTGGAGTATCTATTCAGACATTAATGTAGGCTACGATTTTTGAGGGGTAACATGGTTATCATAGTTAATCTTGATGTAATGCTGGCAAAGAGGAAATTGAGTGTTACTGAATTATCGGAAAAACTGGGTATCACAATGACAAACGTCTCAATTTTAAAAAATGGAAAAGCAAAAGCTGTCAAATTTCCAACATTAGAAAAAATATGTGAAGTATTAGACTGTCAGCCAGGTGATATCTTGGAATATAAAAAATGATTAAACTAACTTTTATGGAGGAATAATGATATGAAGAAAAAATATTTTATCGCATCAACACCAATTTTTTTAGGAGTAATCTGCTTTATTGCAAAGGCTATCATTGGAAGTAATGTAGCACCAGATGGTACCTTAGAAGAGCCCTTCTTCTTAATCCCAATTGGATTCTTATTGTTCTTCTTAGGGATTGTTTCTTTAATTGGAATGGCGCTAATTTCAATGATGAAAAAAACTCAAGTTTCGAATTAATAATGTTTATTAGTTCTTGAGAGGCTACCAACCGTTACATTAAATTCATCTAAAAAAATACCAGGTAATCACAAAAATTTGTGAGCCTGGTCATTTTTTATTGCCAAAATAAGAGCGTTAGTTCTTAATTTAAAAAAGAACTCATATTTCTTGTTGAGTTAGCGAGAAAACTTAATCCAACAGAATTAGTTATTCTGTTAAATTAGAAAAAGATTTCTGTTTTTCCCAATCAGAAGAACCTAACTTCATCCAATATTCCCCTTTTTGTTTATCGAAGATGACAAAGTAATCGTCTGCTATTGTGATAAAATCATATCTAATTTGTTCGTTTTCAGTCTCTTCAATATCTACGTGATTGGTTATTAAAGATTGGGAAATTAGCCATGAACCTAAAACAATACATATTCCCAAGAACACAATAGAAAAAGACTGTAAATTTTTACTCATTAACTTTCCTCCTCGTTTACAAATGATTTCTCCAATCCATTCATTATTTCCTTCTTCAACCAACCTGCTGCTTTAGTTGAAGAAGGAAAAAGGCTTACTCCTTTTGTAGTAAAGCACTCCGTTAGTTTAATATCTTCCATTCCCTTCTTCCAAAAATATTAACTACACTTCGTCTAGTTCGTTAAACGGATATGCATACAAATCTATATCAAAATCTGCACCAATTTCAGTAGCTAATTTACTTGCCCTTGTGTAAATGGCGAGACCTGGAGAACACCTGTTATGTATTTCAATTACAATGTAAAATTTGGCTACTAAATTATAATCTTTTTTCAAAAGCAAAATATCATTCACTTTTGATTCGAATTTTTCAATAACAGGCATTAATACTTCATCCACATCAAGCGTTTCTTTATATCCCAAACCATATTCCCAAGTGGTATAGAAATAATGTCTAGCTGAATTTAAAGGTAATGGTTCCCCTACCTTTGCTGTCCTAGACGGCTGTATATTCAATCTTTTGGTTACCTCATCTAATGGAAAATCATCATCATTATTGCTTAAGCTAAAGTAAGCTTGAACTTTTGTTTTTTCCAATATTAATCCCCCCTAAAAGTTTTAAATAATTTAGTATTCACAAAGTAATTAAGCTATTCCTTATTCGACTAAATTGCAGCTTTAGTTGAATAAGAAAAATGAGCTGTCTAAACAGCTCAATGATCTTTAAGTAAAGCACCCGGTAGCCATTCATGAAGCCCTGCTTCGAATATGCAAGAAAATTACGTTCTTCCATGGTAGTTTAATAATTCCCCTTTATTACTACCTACGCCTTCCTTTGTCTCCCCGATTAGGTGTTATTTAATGTTTTCTCTCCATTAACCGAACCTTTTACTCCAAATGGGTGATTTTTTTTGTTAATGGCGAACTTATAGAAGCTATTAAAATCCTAAAGTATTGCGAACTTCGGCTATATAAGACTGACTTACAGGAAGCTCCGTGCCATCATGAAGAAGGACTAAAAAATTGGATGTAAAATCTCGAATGATACGATCGATAAATGAAACATTAACGATATAAGAGCGATGTATTCGTAAAAAGTTGTCGGGTAATCGTTGTTGTAAATCCTTTAAAGGAATGTTTGTTTTATAAGGTTCTTTCTCCGTATAGAACCATGTTTTTTTCTGCAAGCTTTCCATGTAAGCAATTTTATCAACGGGTATGGGGCGCCAATCTTCATCCTGTTTACCTGTCAAAAAACGATAAGGTGGAGGGGGAGATATGGCATGTGGAGGGGGAAGTATGATTACTAATGCCGCGTTCTCTCCACTAATATCAATTGGATAACCCACCCCGTAATAGGGGATATGAAACAGTGCATCATCTAATACAGCCTCTGCTCGAATGCCATTTTGTAACACCAAGTCTGCAATACTTCCAGGCTGTACCTTTTGACCTTCTTTTAACTGTAAATCATGTTCTCCAGCAGCGTAGTAAATGTATTGATCTCTTGCTGCTATTGCAATGGATGCCTCTTTGGGAATCCACTCTTCTAATAAATTACTATACCGTTTTAATTGCTCCCTCGTAATTTCCACTAATACACCTCCAAAATCAAAATATTCCGTTTTCATCCGTTCTATTACTTTTTCATCCTTAAAAAAAGGTGTTTTATCCAAAAAAACATACAGAAAAAGTCATTCTGTTATATATTAGATTACAAGAAAAAACACTGTTATGATACAGTGAAAAAGTAATATTTTACATTTTTCCAAATAAAATTAATCGAGAGGCGTGTTGCACATGTCAACAAGACAACAACAAGTAGAAGAGTTACAAAATCAATGGAATGAAGAAAGTCGTTGGAAAGGGATAGAACGTCCATATTCACCGGAAGAAGTAATCAGACTCCGTGGTTCACTACAAATTGAACATACGCTAGCTCGCAAAGGAGCAGAGCGTTTATGGAGTTCCCTTCATAAAGAAGATTTCATTCATGCACTTGGAGCTTTAACTGGAAATCAAGCTGTACAACAGGTAAAAGCAGGGCTTCAAGCAATCTACTTAAGTGGTTGGCAAGTTGCAGCAGACGCAAACCTCTCGGGTCAAATGTATCCCGATCAAAGCCTTTACCCGGCAAACAGTGTACCAGCTGTAGTAAAGCGTATTAACCAAGCATTACAACGTGCAGATCAAATTGATCAAGCGGAAGGTAGAGAAGACAATTTTGACTGGTTTGCACCAATTATTGCAGATGCAGAAGCAGGATTCGGTGGACCTTTAAATGTTTTTGAACTAATGAAGGGCATGATTGAAGCGGGAGCAGCGGGGGTTCACTTAGAAGACCAACTTGCATCTGAAAAGAAATGTGGTCACCTTGGTGGGAAAGTACTTCTTCCAACACAAAATGCCATTCGCAATCTAGTGGCAGCTCGTCTTGCGGCAGATGTTTCTGGCGTACCAACTGTACTAATCGCTCGTACAGATGCAGATGCAGCAGATATGGTGACAAGTGATATCGATTCACGTGATGCTGCATTCATAACTGGAGAAAGAACTCCGGAAGGATTTTTCAAAACGAAACCAGGCATTGAACAAGCAATTGCACGAGGTTTAGCATATGCACCTTACGCAGATCTTATCTGGTGTGAAACGTCTCACCCAAGTTTAGAAGAAGCAAAACAATTTGCTGACGCTATCCGTGCACAGTTTCCAGATAAAATGCTTGCATACAACTGTTCACCATCCTTTAATTGGAAAGCGAATTTAGATGATGAAACAATTGCAAAATACCAAGTGGAGTTAGGAAAAATGGGTTACAAATTCCAATTCGTAACACTGGCAGGTTTCCACGCATTAAACCACAGCATGTTCGAATTAGCACATGACTATAAAACGAATGGTATGGCTGCTTACTCGAAGCTTCAACAAGCAGAATTTGCAAATGAAGCAAATGGTTACACTGCGACGAAACATCAACGTGAAGTAGGAACAGGCTATTTTGATGAAATTTCACAAATTGTATCTGGAGGAACTTCCTCTACAACAGCAATGAAAGGCTCAACAGAAGTTGCACAATTTGCTTGATAATTATAGTAGAAAGGAGGCTGAATCTTTATGGAACAAACTACTGCTAAAATGATTGAAATCGTAGGGAAGGATGTAAAAGGTAGTCGTGAAATTTTAACGCCCGAAGCATTAGAATTCGTGGCTTCTTTACATCACCTATTTGATCATAGAAGAAAAGAATTGTTGGTAGCGCGTCAGGTTCGCCAAGAAAAGCTAGATAACGGGGGAACGCTAGATTTTTTACCAGAAACAAAAGCAATTCGAGATGGGGACTGGACAATTGCTCCACTTCCCGAGGATTTACAAGATCGCCGAGTAGAAATTACAGGTCCAGTGGATCGTAAAATGGTTATCAATGCTTTAAATTCTGGTGCAAAAACGTTTATGGCCTGTTTTGAAGATGCAACTTCTCCAACTTGGGAGAATATGATCAAGGGCCAAGTCAATATGCGAGATGCTGCTCGAAAAACGATTTCTTACACACAACCTGAAACAGGGAAAGTATATAGCTTGAAGGAAGAAACCGCAGTGTTAATTGTTCGCCCAAGAGGATTACATCTTTTGGAGAAAAATGCACGAATTCACGGAGAAGCGATATCTGGTAGTTTCTTCGACTTTGGACTCTATTTCTTCCACAATGCGAAAGAAGCGATTGCTCGCGGAACAGGTCCTTACTTTTATTTGCCAAAGCTAGAGAGCCATTTAGAGGCAAGGCTGTGGAATGATATTTTCCTCTATGCGGAGCAGCAACTAGGTGTTCCAAACGGTACGATCAAAGCAACTGTGTTAATAGAAACAATCATGGCGGCATTCGAAATGGATGAGATTTTATATGAACTCCGTGATCATTCGGCAGGTTTAAACTGCGGACGTTGGGATTACATTTTCAGTTACATTAAACGACTTCGTAATCAATCACAAGTGATTTTGCCAGATCGCGGTCAGGTAACGATGACGTCACCATTTATGAGAGCGTATTCACAACTTTGTATTCAAACTTGCCACCGTCGGAATGCATCTGCAATCGGTGGAATGGCTGCACAAATTCCCATCAAAGGCGACGAAGCAGCGAATGAAGCAGCTTTTGCCAAAGTGAGAGAAGATAAACGTAGAGAAGCAACGGATGGGCACGATGGAACATGGGTAGCGCATCCAGGTTTAGTGACTGTCGCTTTGGAGCAATTTGAAGAACATATGCCAACACCGAACCAAATCCATCGGAAAAGGGAAGATGTTCAAGTAAAAGCAGCAGATTTACTCGAAGTACCTAAGGGGACAATTACAGAAGATGGACTTCGTCTAAATTGCAGCGTAGGGGTTCAATATATAGCCTCTTGGTTACGTGGAAATGGCGCAGCGCCGATCAATAACTTGATGGAAGATGCCGCAACAGCTGAAATTTCCCGTACTCAAGTATGGCAATGGATTCGTCACCCAGAAGGAAAACTAGAAGACGGTCGTAATATCACCATTTCACTAGCCGAACAGATTTTGACAGAAGAATTAGGAAAGATAAAAGCAACGTTTGGCAATGAAGCCTATTCAAAAGGACGCTACATGGAAGCTGCTGACCTATTTCTTTCCTTAATAAGCAAAGATGAATTTATCGAGTTTCTGACGTTGCCTGGTTACGAAAAAATTAACTAAAAAAAACGAACCCTTATAGGAGGTGATTTGCATGAAAACAACTACTCAAGAAGTAAACACCAAACATTGTCGCGAGTGCGGATGTGTTATTAATGAGCACGTAGAATCATCCCTTTACGAGTGCGAACGTTGCATCGGCATGAACGAAGAATGACTTAAAAAAGAAAAAACCAGATGTTGTACCAACTGGTCGTTGCATGAGCATGTTGCAACTACTGACAGTTTACTTTTCCAAACAAACGATCTACCAATTATGGAGAAATTCAACCTAGAACGTGAAGAAAATTACGATATAAACAATGGATATCAAGAAGTAAAAGATGAGTTCAAACCGGTTATCTTAACATCTACTTTTTAACAAAAGCAAACGAGCAAAGGGAACTTTTATATTCCCCTTGCTCGTTTTATTCTGCTAGGCTGGCAAATTGAATGACTTTTTGTTCATTCTCTACTACATACTCAACGATAAGTTTTGTTCCTTCTTCTAGCCCATCAAAGAAAGGGATTGCAACTTCAGATAGGCGCATTGCTTCGGTAGTGCCTTCTAGATTTTTCACCTCAATTGAATGGAGGTCCTGTTGGCCGATATAAGTTACTTTCTGTATTTCGACGACGAGTTTTCCAGTTGATTCAGACGTTGCAATTCCAGCCCAATCATAGGTGATCTCTATTTTAAGATCATTTAGCCCTTCCGCTGTCGACCAAACCATTAACGTGTAAGTTCCTGCTGGCACTCCTGCAAGTTCTGCCTGAAGGTATAGTGGAATAGCCCATTCTTCTCCAGGTTGTAATTTCTTCTCTTGCGTCTCTTGCATAAATAACTTATTGGCAGAATATGTGTAGATGACTTCCTTCGCCTCATTTAACAGCTGAAATTCTATTTGTTGCCCACTCGTAAACGTTAAACTAGCTTCATCCTTTCCTTCATTTTTGATAATGAAGATCGCATCTCCATCATCGTTTAAATCAATTTTAGTTAAAATACCTTTATCAGGTTCTTGGCCCCCAGTTGTAGTATTAGAATTACTAGTTCCGCAGCTAGTAATGATTAAAAGCATTAAGACAGAGAATACAGCCCATACTATTTTTTTCATCTTGTTCACTCCTTTAAGTAATTAGACTGATAGCTATTCAGAAAGTTACAAATATAATGAAAAATAAATAGTAGATTGGTATAGTTAGTAAAAAAGGAGTGGTAATAAATGAAGAAAATTCATTCTATTCTATTCTTTTTATTGCTTTTTATAATGGCCGGAGTTTTTATCTATAACGAAAATTTTAGTGAGGATGCTGTGAAAGAGAGAATTATAAATCAAGAAGGTTATATAATTAAACTTCAAAAAGAAAGTGTACCAACCGAATTTTTTATTAAGCCGGAATGGATATCATTCACTTCAGAAGAACCCCAAACAATTGATCAAGTGGTATTTAAGGACGACCAAACAAACGTGGTGCTCATGGAAGTGTGGAATAGAGAGAACGATATTTATTTTTCCTTCGGAAGCGAGTATAAATTAGACCGTCAAAGTGGAGATTTACTCGTTAATTATATCATCAGTCCAGATGGATTTTCATCGACCAGTGGTATGAATGATGTTCTTTTATTTGATGTTAATCATAACGAAATACCACATGGACAATGGGGTACCGGGCCGGCAGAACAATTTGGTTTTGGTGTTAATCCAGAGCAATATGATGCGATTAAAGAAGGATTCTTTGTTCAATATTATTTATTTAATAAATACTCATATAAAAAAGATTAATATGGAGTGTAGTATGAAGAGGACCTAAATTTATACCTCAAAATTCCTTGGAACTATATCTGAAGATTGATTTTGCAAATGATTATACGGAAGTAGAAAAAAATGCGATATGTTTATGAAATGATATTTTCAAAAGAAATAGTAAGGTGTTCGTAAGAGTGGAATTTTCACTTAACGAACGCTTATTTTATTTTGGCTCTGAAAATGAAAGATAAATAAGTTAATTTGATAAAAAGTACTTTGTTATTAAAATGCAAACATTTATCACTTTGTTGATTGAAGCGGCAAGTGGCGACTCCAGCGGGATGAGTGAGACAGATAATACATCACAAACGACGCGTAGCGGTTGTGTTGGCTTATCGCTCACCCCGCGGAAAGCGCCCGTCTGGAATGGAAATCAATACATTGGAAAAGGGACCATCCTCTCAGTCAATGTATGACTTTAGGGACAGCCCCTTTATTGATTTGGTTGCTCTCACGGCTAAATAGATTGTTCGCTTATTAGAAATGAGGTGATTCAATCTATTCAACAGAATAACAATATGGATACGATAGATGGAAGAAGAAATTAAATTACACTATCAAATTAAACGCTAAGTTTGCACTTGGCCGTTAATGAGTTGCTTAACACTTCTTCAATCTTTACCGATATTATTAATGACCATACAACAGGAAACTTTTTTAGCATTTACTTTTGGCTTTATCCTCACTCTTTAATTTTACATTTCAAGGTAAGTGGATTTTAGTTGCAAAAAGAAACAGATGTTCGTATAATAAGAAGAACTAGTGTGCATACCACTTGAGAAGCTATATAAGCGAACTCAAACTGTTGAAATGATAAACTGCAGGATAAATTTTTCAAAAGATGTGACAATGCAACATTAAACTAGAGGGTGGCTGCCATGGAACAAGAAAGAATCGACAAATTTATTGAAGACATGTTGAAAGAATATCCTCGAGAGAAAGTCATTGGCGCATTAGATATGTTACTTCACACGCCGAAAAACAAAGCAGACAAGTTGGTAAAAGTAGATAGTAAAATAGATGAAGAAACCACTACTATTATGAACCACCCCGTAAAAGTTAGACACAAAATCTAACTTTTACGGGGTGTTTTTATTTTAATTGAAAAGAAAAAATTAAAACCAAAAGAAATTGTCTATTATTTAATTATTATCATGTACAAAAACTAAATTCTTAAGAACTATTATAGAAATAACAAAAAACAGAGAAAACCTAACAAGTAGATTGTCTCTGTTTTCATTATTTATCCATTTGAATCTGTTTCACCAGATAGTAGTTGAAGTCTTAATTTAGACATTTCTTTGTCCAGTAACGAGGAAGCATTGGATAGCTCAATTAATTGTTTCTGAGCTTCTTCCGGTATTGATTCACCTTGATATTTATAGTTGAGTTTATGTTCTGTTGATGCCCAAAAATCCATAGCGGATGTTCGGATTTGGATTTCCGCGGGAACCCATATTACTTCATTAGATAAGATGACTTGCGTTTCCACAACAAGATGAAGGCTTTTGTAGCCACTCTTTTTAGGTTCTTTAATATAGTCTTTTACTCTAATCACGCGAATATCTTCACGCTGCTCGATATGATCCTTCAGCAAATATACATCATCAATAAAGCTAGTGACAATTCGTACTCCAGCAATATCTCGTATTTCTTGTTTAATAGATTCTTGAGTCAGCGGTAATTCTTTATTTTCAATCTTCTCAACCAATGACATAATAGTTTTCATGCGTGTTTTCATATGCTCAATGGGAGAGTATCCGTGTTTCGATTTCCATTCAAGATCAATAATATTGAAATCACTCTTCAACTCATATAATGCCATCTCATATGGGATGAAAAAGCCTTTCCAGTTTTTAAAAACCTTTTGCACTAAATCGATCTTATGTGTCTCCTGATACATTTTAAACACCCCTTGATTAAAATCACACTTTATTATTCTGTCATCATATCACAGGTGATTTGAATCGGAAAGATATATGAGAATGACTAGCTAGGGGATGTAATGGAAATGTAATCGTGTTGCAGAACCAAGCTAAATGGAAGAACCCCTTTTTCACTTATTGAAATAAAATAAACATATTAAATCTGTTGAACCTTTCAAAAAGCTTTAAACAATAGGAAATCGAATATTAGTAAATAAACTGGATTCTTAAGAATTTCTTCATAATTATCCTGCTGGAATGTTAAGAAATGAACGGTACAATAAGAAACATAAGAAACGATGAGGAAGTCATCCTAAGTACACCACATTCTGTGGCAACGGATGCATGACCCGCATCGTGCGGGCCTAGGAGGTAAGCAATTGACACAGTTTACAGTATTAGTGACGGATGATGACCAGGATATTCGAGATGGAATTGAAATTTATTTGAAAAATGAAGGTTATAACGTTTTGAAAGCAGCGGACGGTCTAGAAGCGCTACAGTTAATAGAAGAAAATGAAGTGCACGTGATAGTGTTGGACATTATGATGCCGAAAATGGACGGGATTTCAGCGACTTTTAAAATAAGAGAACAAAAAAATATTCCTATCATCATGCTGAGTGCAAAAGCAGAGGATTCGGATAAAATACATGGTCTATCTGTTGGAGCAGATGACTATGTGACAAAGCCATTCCATCCAATGGAGCTAGTAGCACGAGTAAAATCACAGCTGCGACGATACACAAAACTTGGTACTTATCAGGGGCAACAAGCGGTGATTGAGGTTGACGGTCTTACGTTGAACCAAGAAGCAAAGGAACTTAGTGTAGATGGAGAATCGGTTAAACTGACGCCAATTGAATTTAAAATCACGGAGCTGCTTATGATCAATGCAGGGCGCGTTTTTTCTATCAATGAAATTTATGAGCGTGTTTGGAATGAACCCGCATATAACGCTGAAAATATTGTGGCAGTTCATATTCGTAAAATACGCGAAAAAATAGAAACAGATCCGAAGAACCCGAGATATGTGAAGGTGGTGTGGGGTGTTGGCTATAAAATCGACAAGTAAATGGAATTTACTATTGTCTATTTTAGCAATTGCGTGCGGCATCATTTGTCTAACCTACTGTCTAGCTAACTGGATGCCAATAATAGAAATTAAAGAAAGTTTTGTTCAAATTATTCGAAATATGAAAGGAGGCGTTGCAGGATGAAGCATGCAATAGGAAGAAATATTTTACTTAGCGCGTTGTTGGTACTCACTATAAGTTCACTATTTACTCTAACAGAACAAGGAAGAAAGTTTATCGGTACGAACTATTTCGAAAGTGATGATTTTGGGTGGCAGCTATCCGAATTTGAAACGTCTATCGTTCCAGTAGTTTTAGCGGTTCCAGATAAAGTAGAAGTGAAGAAAAAGATCACGGTAACGTCAGAGGAAATAGAAGAATATCGCTATCGGTACGGGGACCTGCAAAGCCAGTTAGATTCGATAAGATATCAATACGAAAGTGAGACAGGGGAAGTAACGAAAGAAGCAGCCTCAGACGCAGTACAAGAAGAAACCACAACAGTCCAAACACCGAACGAGACTTTACTTGCAGAGCGTGATAAAAAGTTAGCGGATATCACGAAAAACTTCACAGATGATAGCTATGTAGAAAAAAAGATTCGAGCGGAAAAAGAAGCACAAGTCGATGCTTATTACAAAGCGATTGAACATGCAAAAAATGATCTATTAAGTCAAAAAGAAGACTTTGTATATAACTTAAAAAACGTTGAAACTGGTGAAGAGTTTACAAACGGAGAAATAAGTTCGAAAAACGCATTTATAAAAGAATATTCTAGTAAGTATGGTTACTTAAAAGAACGCACGGTCTATCAACAAGTCAATGATAGCAGCTGGCTAGTCACTGACATAATGGGAAACCCATTTGCACGTTTTGAAGGAACAATTGCTATTTCGGAATCTAGTATTTTAAGCGGGCAAAGAGCTAATGAATATAAATCCTTTTTAGCTAACCAACGCAAGTTTTATGGAATACTCGTAGTTGGAGTATTAGCAGCGGTTGCATTTACTTTATTGTGGAGAAGAAAAAGTGATACGTTTCGACATGAAGGTAGGGAAGAAAAGTATCGAGAGTTGCCGATTGATGTAAAATTAGCATTTTTCCTCTTAAGTATTTTGTTGGCTATTACTACCACGAGAAGTTTAGTAGGGTTCGTATTATATAGAGACTATGACATGCAAATAATTACATTTATTTTAGCGGTTATTTTTACAGCGTTCACGCTGTATCAATGGAAGTGGATGCGTGCTGGGCTTGGTAAGGTTGATTGGGAGGAGAGTCTTGTTTATAGATGGAGAAAATCTTTAGAAGGATTTTTCTTGAAACAATCTATCGGGTTACAAACGTTAATCATGTTAATCGTAGTGTTTTTCTGGGGAGCTGGAACGTTGCTTGTATTCATGCTACCGGTGGCATTAATTGTTTGGATACCAGCGACTTTATTAATAGGAATCCCGGTACTTGTGGTTTTATTATCCAGAATGGCTTACTTGAACCGTATTTTCGTAAAGACGGAAGAAATGGCGAAAGGTGTTATTGGAAATGAAATTGAAGTAAAAGGTAAATCTGCAATTGCAGGGTATGCGATTAGCTTAAATGAGCTTCGGAACCGAATAAAATCATCTCATTCCGAACAAGCAAAAAGTGAGCGACTCAAAACAGAGCTAATCACCAATGTAAGTCATGATTTACGGACACCATTAACTTCTATTATTACGTATACAGACTTATTGAAAAATCCAAGCATAACAGATGAAGAGCGAGCATCCTATATTGCCATTTTGGATAAAAAATCGATGCGTTTGAAAACGTTAATAGAAGATTTGTTTGAAGTATCGAAAATGGCTTCAGGCAATATAGAGTTAGATAAGCGAAAAGTGGATTTAACGCAGTTATTGCAGCAAGCAATAGCCGAGCACCAAGAAGACATTGATAAATCGGGGTTAGAATACCGCGTAGTCATCGGTACAAAACCAATAATGTCCTATGTAGACGGACAAAAATGGTGGCGAGTACTAGATAACTTAATTATCAACACATTGAAGTATGCACTTCCAAATACACGAGTGTATATCAATTTGGATCAGGTCGACGGAGAAGCCGTTTTCGTTATTAAAAATATTGCGAAGTATGAATTAGGCAATAATGTCAATGAATTAACGGAGCGATTTAAACGAGCAGACACATCGCGTCATACAGACGGTTCAGGTCTAGGCCTTGCCATTGCCCAATCCATTGTCGATTTACACGGAGGCAGCTTGAAGATGGAAGTAGACGGTGATTTATTTAAAGTAACTGTGAAAATAACAGTGATTTAACATTAAAAACTTCGGAAGAGACTTTCCGAAGTTTTATTGCATGCTATAATTTAATGAAAAAAGGGGTTTTGGAATAATGGAAACACTAAGTCAATTAAACTTTGCACGAATTTACACGTTGGGGAAAGTGAAACAAAGTAAAGAAGCTGCTTACGACATAAAGCCAAGTGGATTTAACAATACGATTCGATGGAACACGGGGCATCTATTTGCGACAATGGAAACACTTACGAAACGTGCAATTCCGTCATATGAGCCCATGCATCCAGAGTGGTTTCCTCTATTTGTTCCTGGTACAAGCCCAGGTAACTGGGAAGTAGAACCCCCAACAATGGATGAATTGGTACGTGCATTAGAGGAGCAACCTGAACGAATTAAAGCGGTACTCAAAGATAATTTGCAAAATAGCTTAACAGAACCAATGGCAATCGGTAAATTTCATCAAATGGAAACAGTAGAGGCTATTGTGCAATTCATAATTTGGCACGAAGGCATTCATGCTGGAATCATTCATGCATTAAATCGTGCTACAGCGGAATAAATAATGAAGATTTATATTGTCGGATCGGTGGGAAGTGGCAAAACAACGCTTGCTCGAAAAATAGCAAGTAAACTGGAGGTACCCCACTTTGAAACTGATAACTTCGTATGGACCAGAAATCCAGTAGGTGCCGATATTCGTAATGAAGTGGAAGTGCGCGATCAATTGTTACAAAATGCTATCGCATTAGATAATTGGGTCATAGAAGGTGTGCATATGGATTGGACAGACGCTGGGTTGAAAGAAGCAGATCACATTATTTTTTTAGACATTCCTATTAGGAAGCGATTACAGCGGATAATCATACGGTATATTCGGCAGCTCTTGAGAATAGAAAAAGCTAACTATCGACCAACATTCACTATTTTTTGCCGAATGTTCAAATGGAATAAATATTTTGAAGAGCAAATGAAGCCGGAGTTTCTAAAGAAGTTCAAGAAATACCCCCATAAAGTGCATCATTTTATTAGCGCCGAAGAAACTGAAGAATGGTTACATGATATGAGAAAAGGATAATCCTTAACGGGATTATCCTTTTTTAAATCTACTCTATGGGGGAGGTACATTGAAGAAAGTTCTTCTTTAATGAGTATTATCAAGGGGAATATAGTGAGTTTTTAGAAGAATGGCTGGAACTGGAATAAAAGAGGTTAACCTAAAACATTCTGATTTAGGTTACTTCATGCCTCATAAAAAAAGAGATTTCCTAGTGAATAGGTCATCTCTTCTTCTTTTTCAATGTTTCCATTTCGTGTACGAGATAATCCAGCTTACTTTGTATCTGCTTCATTTGTTGTTGCTGTTCTAATCCTGCTTGTTTGTCTTTCTGCTCTGCACGAGCCGCTTCAGATAATGCAATACCTTCACCGAGCGTGCCAATAATGTATCCAAATGTAACAATGACAGAGCCAATGAATCCGATGGTGTCGCTCAAGTTAGGTTGCAGCTCGTTATTTGGATCTTCCGGTATCATGAACACAAACATCCTTTACTCCGTCTTTCCATTAGCATATGATGAACTGCTCATATAGGTTATTTTTTGGGCGGAACCAATTGATGCTCGAATGCATAAATAACAGCTTGTGTGCGGTCGCTCACTTCCAGTTTGGATAATATGTTGCTGACATGTGTTTTAGCTGTTTTCAGTGCGATGAAAAGAGTGTTCGCTATATCCTGATTTGTTTTGCCTTCTGCCATAAGAAGTAACACTTCTAGCTCTCGCTCCGTTAAGTCTTCGTGCAGAGAGTGATTAGATCCTTGACGCATGCGCTTCATCATTTTATTCGTCACTTCAGGCTCTAAAACTGCATCTCCATTTAATGTTTTACGAATGGATTCCGCAATATGAGAGGCTTTGGATGTTTTCAATAAATAACTTATTGCTCCTGCTTCTAATGCAGGATATACCTTATCATCGTCAATAAAGCTCGTCACAACCATCACTTTGGCTTCGGGCCACTTTTGAACGATTTCACGTGTTGCCTCCGCACCATTCATAATCGGCATAACCATATCCATTAAAATAATATCTGGCTTAAGTTCGAGTGCAAGGCTCACGGCTTCCCGTCCATTCACCGCCTCCGCAACTACTTCCATATCAGGTTGTGCTTGTAAATAAGCAGACACGCCAATGCGTACCATTTCATGGTCATCTGCTAATAAAATACGTATCATTCCCTGCATCCCCTTTCTTCTACTACTATCCTAAGCGATAGCTGCTCGAGGTCACTTTGGTGACTCAGTAGCTTCCTCCTCGGTAATTGCTTTCTGCACTACGGATAGTGATTGCTTTTCAACGCTAAGTGGCTGAACAAGCTCTTTCTCGATCGGCAGCTTCACTTCGACGATTGTTCCTTGCGAAGGGACAGATACTACTTTACAGATAGCACCAATTTCAACTGCTCTTTCCCGTACACTTTGAATGCCATAGGAGCCATTTTTTCCTTCGCCCATTTCAAATCCAACGCCATTATCTTGCACACGGAAGATGGCTAAGCCATCACGTTCTACAAATAATAAATCCACCTCTGTAGCTTTAGAATGACGCAACGTATTCGACAACGTTTCCTGTGCGATGCGGAATAAATGATCCTCGGCGCCCTTCGACAGAGAAACTTCCTCTAATCGGTAACGGATTGTGAAAAAGACCTTTTCTTGTAGTTCTACTAGTAATTCTTCTAGACCTTCTTTTAGTGTCTTATCGTGCAGGGCTGCTGGTCGTAGGTGGAGGAGCAATGCGCGCATTTCAAGCTGTGCCTGCTGAACAATTTTTTCTGTTTGCATTAAGGTTTTCGGAGCTTCTCCGTTTTGGGCTACTTCGATTTCAACCATCGTGGAAAGGAGCATAGATGCTGCAAATAATTGTTGTGAAACGGAATCATGAAGCTCTCTTGCTAATCGTTGACGCTCTTGGACAATTCTTTCTTGTATAATTTTATCTTGAGCTTCCGCTTTTTCGTTCGTAATTCGTTGCAATGTTTTTCGTTGGGTCAAAATGAGTTGCTCTAATTGATTGGCAGTGACATGCATTCGCTTCGAATACGTATATTTTTTTTTGTTTGGTACGAATGTTTCTGCATCTAGCAAAGGTCTTAAACTTTTTTCAATTTTCTTTTCCTGATCGCGAACCTTCTGTAGTGTATTTGAGGAAAAGCTAAAACTTATAAATGCCAATACAATAATGACCCATGCACCAAAAGGAATTTGTGCATATTTCATTTCAAGTAATAACCACCATGCTTCCTCGTTTGGCCATCCCCAAATGGCGTACAACAGTAAGGTTGCAAGTGTTAATAAAATAATAAAAATCGAGAAACCTTGCCCTAGGAATATCTTCATTTACGAATCACCTCGATATCTCCAATCCATGTAGAAACGGAAATTACTAGCTCTGAAGCATAGTTTACATCCTCTAAATAGCCATCCTTTAATAAGACAGATTGATTCCATAAACGTTGAATTCCTCGACCTAAAATATTCGCTTCTCCTAAAATTGTTGCATAATGGAGTCTGACAGGAATTTCATATGGGACATAAATGACTACTTTTCCAAGGGACTGACGGATAGAAATAAGCGATGTACCTTTTGGCAAAACGGTTTCTGTCACATCAATTACAAACTCGCCATAAAAGCTTTGTACGTGAATATCTTGCCATTCATACGCTTGAAACGGAGTCGTTTGTGCAGAAAATAACTTATTTTGAATAATACTATTTGGTGTTTCTTCATAAACAGCCCCAAATGGTCTAATCACCTGAGAGATAGGCTCATTTTTCCAAAGCTTATGAAGGGCGTACAGCATAATTGCTATTAAAAATAGACGTAAGCTCCACATAGAAAAAATAGCGATAAGGAGCAAAATAAAACCAGTCCAAAATAAAAAACGTCTTTGTTTGCGCAAACTAAAGTACATCATCCCGATGCCAAGAAGAACTAATACTATATTGCCATTACCAAAAACGGTTGCTTCTATAAACATAAGGAAAACAAAGCAAATAAGAATGAAGGCTAACTTGTTTGTTTGGTTTTCTTTCATATGAAGTAATCCTCCTTCTTCGCATTAAGAATATTGAAAGAGAAGGCGAGTACCTTCTCCCGACTATACTTATTAGTTTACACAATTTCAGACTTCGGTTGTTCGTTTTTTTCTAACATTTCTAATCTTTGTTCCATAGAAGTTACTTCATGCTCTTTTTCAATTTTTTGTCCAAGGCGATCGATGTATTGTTCCATCTCTTGAAATGTACCAAAGTTTTTTTGCTTTTGCTCAGGTTGCAGTATTTTGTCCATTTGATGATGTGCACGTGTTACATTTTCTTTTCCCATCAATTGTAATTGACGTACTTTCATATCTTTTACTTTATGCTTCATTTCTTCGTATTTACGTTCTAAGCCGAAAAGCTCCTCCATCGTTTGGTGAATGCTATTTTGTAAAACACTTGCTCGTTCGTTATACGCATTCACTTCTGCTTGTGCAAAAAGGATTAAATCTTCTTCACCGCTAGCGGTTGCAAGTTCTACTTGATGCTGACGTTTTTCAACCATTTGTAATGTTTCGGCTAGCTCTTTTTCAAGTTCTTGTTTTAATTTCCCTTGGCGTTCTAACCATTTACCTGTTTGCTCTGTTTGTTTTTCTGCTTCGCGAATGTATTGATTGAGCATCGTGATTGGATTTTTTTCTTCTTTTTTATCAAAAAGCTTGTGCAAGTCTGCTTCTATTGAGTATTTTAATCTTTTTAATAATGACATATCCGTTTCCTCCTTATTTATAAAGCTCGTTCCATTGTTTTTCAAAGTTTACAAATGGGTCATCCGATTTCACAATGGATGATGAAAAGCTAACATCTTCTTTTTTCCATGTCTTCACAACGTAATACACACCTACGATGGCTAATATTCCAACGAATCCTGGTATGTTGGCAACAGCGGAAAGTAATCCAATGATTCCAACACTCGCCCAAAAGATTTTTAAAAAGGTAGATTCACTTTTTAAGTAAAAATGCACCCCTGCAAAGACGATCAACGCCGATACCGCGAGCCCTAAAAGTGGACCTAAGTTAACTAGTGCCACAATCCCAGCGATAAACCCAAGTAAAACTAAACCAAATTTTTTCATATGTTTGTTCCTCCTCTCGTTTGTATATATAGCTTATCAATTCCGTTAACATATCCAAACGGGCTTAAACATGATATTTCTCTAGGTCCAGAGACGTAGAAGGGATTAGCCCATTAAAAATCTGTTATACTAAATAAAAAATACAAAAAATGGAGACTTAAAATGAAAAGATTCGGAGCCATTTTATTAGTAATCCTTGTATACTCGGCTATTGTGTTTTATTTTGGGTGGAGTGTCCATGCATGGTTAGAAACATTCATACCTGTGAATAAATGGTTCTTCGGTGTTGTATGGGGTTTAATTGGATATGCAATATTAATTGCGAGAATTGACCACCGGCTCCGATTATTTAATATAATAGGATCCTACTGGATGATTATTATGCAGTATGGAATTATTCTTTTTCCGATAGGGACCATAGTGACGTGGATTTTCCCAAGTCAGTTAAGATGGATTGGCTGGATGATCTTGGCTGTATTTTTGTTTATTTTGATGATTGGAACTTACAACGCCTTTACACCAGTTGTTCGAGATCTATCCATAAAGATGACGAAAAAGGATGCAAAGCTGGATAAACTAAAAGTAGTAGTTGCTTCTGATTTCCATCTTGGTTTATTATCCAATAAGGCGCATTTAAAACGTTTTGTAAAAAAAGCAAATGAAGAACATCCAGATTTGATATTGTTAGTCGGTGATTTGGTAGATGATGATCCAATCTGGTTTGTGAAAAACGGCATGTCCGAAGTGATGAAACAACTAGATTCCACGTATGGTGTATATGGGGTCCTTGGAAATCATGAATACTATGGTAAAAAGATTCCTCTATTAGTAGAAGAAATGGAAGCATCCAATGTACATATGTTGTTAGATGAAACCATTTTACTGGCAGATTCGTTGTATTTGACAGGTCGTGAAGATTTGACGAATAAAAAAAGAAAGCAACTTTCGGGATTAGCGCCAGAAAAGCGCAATTTACCATGGTTTGTCATGGATCATACGCCTTCGAATTTACTAATTCCTGAAAAAGAAGGAGTAGATTTTCACGTTTCTGGTCATACTCATCGAGGTCAAATGTGGCCGAATCATATTTTCACACGAAAAATATTTGAACTTGATTATGGATATAAACAAAAGGGAAGTTTGCACGCGATTGTATCATCAGGATTTGGGTTTTGGGGTCCACCTATTCGATTAGGCAGCCAATCAGAGTTGTGGGTGGTAAATATTAAGTTAGAGGATGTGAAAGCATAATGGAAGCATGGATTACAGACTGGATGAATCAGTTTGGTTATCTTGGTGTATTTTTATTAATATTGGCAGAAAATATTTTCCCGCCAATTCCTTCAGAGGTGATCTTAACCCTTGGAGGATTTATGACGACAACAACAACGATGACAAAGCTAGGTATTATCATTGCTTCTACGTCAGGGTCTGTTGTTGGAGCAGCTATTTTATATTGGATAGGCACACTTTTGGATGTAGAACGTTTGGAGAAAATTGTGAAAAAGTACGGCAAGTTTTTACGATTGTCGATTAAAGATATTCATAAAGCGGATGCGTGGTTTGACAAGTACGGTGTTTGGGCTGTATTTTTCGGAAGACTAGTGCCACTAGTAAGAAGTTTAATATCGATTCCTGCAGGGATGTCGAATATGAAATTCTGGTTATTCCTATGGTTTACAACGTTAGGAACATTAATTTGGAATACAGTGTTAGTTTCCGTTGGAGCAGCTGTCGGTGATAACTGGAATGAAATCGTAGGGTATATGGATATCTACTCCAACATAGTGTATATTATTTTAGCAATAGTTGGTGTTGCATTTCTTGTTTGGTATTTTAAAAAACGTGACTAAGGAGATCTTATGGAAATTCTAGAATTGTTAAAAGCACTTATATTAGGTTTTGTTGAAGGTATGACAGAGTTTGCCCCTGTTTCATCCACAGGACATATGATTATTGTCGATGATATGTGGCTGAAAACAGAAGAGTTTTTAGGGATGTACTCGGCTAATACATTTAAAATTGTTGTACAGCTAGGTTCGATTTTAGCTGTAGTTGTAGTTATGTGGAAACGATTATTTAGTTTAGTAGGATTGTATAAAATAGAAAGTGAACAATCGAGCAAGCAGTTCAATTTGCTACATGTGATTGTTGGTATGTTACCAGCGACTATTCTCGGATTTGCTTTTAAAGACTTTATTGATGATCATTTATTTGGAGTGGAAACCGTAATTTTCAGTCTTGTTGCAGGTGCTATTTTGATGATTGTTGCGGATAAATTTGGACCTAAAAAACCGAAGATTGTTACGCTTGACCAAATTACATATGCGCAAGCATTTAAAGTAGGTCTTGTTCAATGTCTATCATTATGGCCAGGTTTCTCCCGTTCAGGAGCAACGATTTCTGGTGGTGTCTTGTTTGGAATGAGTCATAAGACAGCTGCAGACTTTACATTTATTATGGCTGTACCAATTATGGCTGGAGCAAGTCTTGTTTCAGTTCTGAAAAACTGGGAACAAATTAATATGGATGACCTGGG
Source organism: Psychrobacillus sp. FSL H8-0484 (assembly GCF_038005325.1). Classification (NCBI taxonomy): domain Bacteria; kingdom Bacillati; phylum Bacillota; class Bacilli; order Caryophanales; family Bacillaceae; genus Psychrobacillus; species Psychrobacillus sp. FSL H8-0484. The sequence goes on from NZ_JBBOSZ010000001.1 coordinate 210,677, forward strand.
CTTTTATATTGTAGGATTTTTAAGTGCATTTGTGTTCGCACTAATTTCTATTAAATTCTTCTTAAAACTTGTTGAACGTATTAAGTTAACGCCATTTGCAATCTATCGTCTTATTTTAGCGGCTGTGTTAGCGGTTATTGTGTTTATGTAAGGAAGTATGGGCAGACATTTTAGTAGGATGTCTGCTTTTTACATTTTCGGGTGAATCGGATGATTAATAAGGTTGAACGGTCATAAAAAATATTATCCGGTCAGAAATGAAACTATACGGTCATAAATTTTTCTATCCGGTCAGAAAAATATTTATCCGGACGTATTCAGTTGGGAGAACTGCTTTTCAGAGACACAGTTCTTTTTTCCCTCTATACAAGTATAAACACAATATGTTAGATTGTATAAATGAAGTGAACACAATATATAGTATGTGAACGATGAATAGGTACCTTTATGGTTTAAAAGGGAATTCGGTTAAAGCCGAAGCTGTCCCCGCAACTGTAAGTGTGGACGACTGTTGAAATAGCCACTGCGAGCAATCGTGGGAAGGCCAACAGAAGAACGAAGCACGAGCCAGTAGACCTGCCTCTTCATCGGTGAAGCAACACTTTCTTCGGGGGTTGAGAGGTGGGGGCGAAGACTCTATCTCGAACCATTGATGTGTCTGTTGTTTCCTACTTTTTAAACGTGAGCGATGACTCAGCCGAAGAGGCTAAGAGGCATCGCTTTTTTGCTGTTTTAAAAACAAGGAGGAATAAGAAATGACAACTGTTACGAATACAGAAAAACAAGAAGTATTACATCAATTAATAAAAGAGTTTGGAGAAGAAAATATAGCACCTCTTCTAAAAACTCATGAAAGATGGATGAAGAAATTCCCAGAAGGTACAACGTCTGCGTGGTCCAAGTCCATGTCACTCGAGGCACTAAGCTTTTTAGATGAACAAGAAACATATTGGACATTCGTCGCCGCTCGCATTCATTTAGCTGATGTATATGAAAAAGTAGCAATACATAGAAACACAACGCCAGACGCAGTATACAGTAAGTTTGCAAGCAATGTACAAGCATTAGTGGCAAAAGGTCTATACGACAAACGTCTTGCAGAATCTTATTCCCAAGAAGAACTGCAACTGTTAGCAGAACTTATTGTGCCGCAACGAGATTTTTTATTTACATATATCGGATTAAAAACGTTACTTGATCGTTATGTAGCAAAGGACTTTGATAAATCGATCGTCGAGCTTCCGCAAGAACGCTGGTTGATTATTGCAATGACACTTATGAAAGATGAGAAAAAAAATCGTCTTGGCAAGATAAAAGAAGCATATTGGGCAATGAGTAATTTATATATGACTGTTGCAACACCAACACTTTCTAATGCAGGGAAGCCTCACGGACAGCTATCTAGTTGTTTTATTGACACAGTTGATGACAGTCTTCAAGGGATTTACGATAGCAATACAGACGTAGCGACGCTTTCTAAATTTGGTGGCGGAATTGGTGTATACATGGGGAAAGTGCGTAGTCGTGGTTCTTCTATTCGTGGATTTGTCGGCGCATCAAGCGGGGTCCTTCCTTGGATCAAACAATTAAACAACACTGCAGTGAGTGTAGATCAGCTAGGTCAGCGTCAAGGGGCAATTGCAGTTTACCTAGATGTTTGGCACAAAGATATTTTCACATTTCTAGATTTACGCTTAAATAACGGGGATGAGCGTCTTCGTGCGCACGACATTTTCACGGGTGTGTGCTTGCCGGATTTATTCATGGAAAAAGTAGATGCTCGTGATGAGTGGCATTTATTTGATCCACATGAAGTTCGTCAGTTAAAAGGCTATTCTCTAGAAGATTTCTACGATGAGAAACGTGGAGAAGGTTCATTCCGAGAAAAATACGAGGAATGTGTAAATGATAGTCGTTTATCTCGTGAAACAGTTCCAGCGATTGACTTGATGAAACGAATTATGCGTTCTCAACTCGAAACAGGTGTGCCTTATATGTTTTACCGCGATGAGGTAAATCGTAGTAATCCAAATAAGCATGCCGGTATGGTGTACAGCAGTAATCTATGTACAGAAATATTCCAAAACCAGAGTGCTACTTCGTTTGAATCCATTCAATTAGAAGATGATGTTATTGTGACTCGTCGGAAAGCAGGGGATTTTGTTGTTTGTAACTTATCTTCCATTAACCTTGGACGAGCAGTTCCAGCGGATGTTTTGGAGCGCTTAATTAAAATCCAAGTGCGCATGCTCGACAATGTGATTGATTTGAATATGATTCCGATTCCACAAGCGGATCGCACGAATGCAAGATATCGTGGAATTGGCCTTGGTACTTTTGGTTGGCATCATTTACTTGCACTAAATAGCATCCGCTGGGAGTCCGATGAAGCAGTGGAGTTTGCAGATAAACTATATGAAAAGGTCGCTTTCTTAACAATTCAAGCTTCCGTAGAGCTTGCAAAAGAAAAAGGGGCATATCCTTTATTCGAAGGGTCGGACTGGCAAACAGGATCGTATTTTGAAAAACGTCAATACGAAAGCGAAGCATGGAATGAATTAAGTAAGGAAGTCGCGGAAAATGGCATCCGTAACGGCTACTTAATGGCTGTTGCACCAAACTCATCTACGTCGATTTTAGCAGGAAGCACGGCGAGCATAGATCCGATTTTCCAAAAGTCGTACTCGGAAGAGAAGAAGGATTATAAAATTCCTGTGACAGTACCGGATCTAAATTCGGAAACGACATGGTTTTACAAATCTGCGTACTTTATAGATCAACATTGGACATTAAAGCAAAATGCCGCACGTCAACGCCATATCGACCAAGGTGTGTCACTAAACTTATACGTCCAAAATACAATTAAGGCAAAAGAATTACTAGACTTACATTTAGACGCTTGGAACAGTGGATTGAAAACGACATATTACGTTCGTTCTACTTCCGTAGAATTAATCGATTGTGATTCTTGTTCAAGCTAAGGAGGAACCTAACATGCAATTAGAAAGAAGAAAATTAATGGATAAAGAAGCGCCAAACCGCTCAACCGGGATTGTAAATGGTCAAAGTTCTAATATTCTAAACTGGGATGATGTACGATTCAGTTGGGCATATCCTAAATACAAAAAGATGCTAGGAAATTTTTGGACTCCTTTTGAGATTAATATGAGCAACGATGTTAAGCAGTTTCCAGGATTAATAGATGCAGAAAGAGAAGCTTTCTTAAAAATTATTGGGTTACTGGCTCTTTTAGACAGTGTGCAAACGGATTTCGCTGGTAAGGTAGCGGACTTCTTAACAGATTCCAGTTTAAACGCACTCATGATTATTTTAGCGCAGCAAGAAGTTATTCATAATCATTCGTATTCCTATGTATTGTCTAGCTTAGTATCAAAAGATGAGCAGGATCGTGTATTTGGCTTTTGGAGAACAGATCCAGTACTTCAAAAAAGAAATGATTTTGTTTTAAAAGGATATGAGGAATTCGCAGAAAATCCTAATGTGAATAGCTTGCTTCGATCGATTGTATATGATGTGATTTTAGAAGGACTATTTTTCTATTCTGGCTTTGCATTTTTCTATCATCTTGCCAGACATCAAAAAATGGTTGGCACGAGTACGATGATTAACTATATAAACCGTGATGAACAGCTGCATGTCGATTTATTTGTGAAGATTTACAAGGAGATATTAGAGGAATATCCTGAATTGGATACACCAGAGCGAGCAAGGGAAGTAGAAGCAATTTTCCGTGAAGCAGCACAGCTCGAAGTTGACTGGGCACGCGAAGTGATCGGGGAGAAGATAGATGGTCTAGACGTGGAAGATGTCGAAGCTTATATTTATTTTTACGCAAATGTGCGATGCAACCAACTAGGCTATGACCGACCATTCCCAGAATACCGAAAAAATCCATTGAAATGGATCAAAGCCTACGAAGAAGTAGACCTAGGAAAAACCGACTTTTTTGAACAAAAATCTCGCCAATACGTAAAAGTGAACGTGCAAGATAATGGATTTGATGATTTATAAATAATATAAGAAGCGTCTGTAAGTCAATCTCGACTTTCAGACGCTTTTTTTATGAATAAGAAAATATATAAATTTTTATGTCATGAACAGGTTGATTTCCACTGTAGGCGGACGCTTTTCAGGGGGCAAGCATCAAGCCGCTTCCCTTGCTCCTGCGCAAGCTCCTCTAAAAATCCCACGATAAGTAATGCCAATGTTTGATCCAAAGTCCGCTGGAATTGCCTTTTGGCATATTGCACTTTAAGGGCAGCTTATGCTACTTTCCTCATCCTAATAATTAAAAATATTTTATTATTGTAGGACTAATTATTATGCATTATTATAAAGGTGATAGGAAAAAAGGGGTGTTTTTGTAGTGAAAAGATCAAAAAGTATTGCATGGAAGTTATCAGGGTTAATTATTGGGCTATTTTTCATTTTATTTCTTGCTTACACCGTAACAACAAGTGTGATTTTGTACAATAAAAGTATAGAAGATTCGGAGACTTCCACACTTCAAAATGCACAGTTTTCTGCTCAAAAGATGAGCGATCGCTTTAAGAAAACGAATGATACATTACAAACAACGAAACGAATATTTGAAACAATGCAGTCGAATGGAGAATTATCAGCTGCAGAAGTATTAAGTATACTTGAAACAAATTTGGCTGAAAATGAGGATTTACTAGGAGTAGCAGCAATCCTAGAAAATGGTTCAGCGAAAATAGAGTCAACCATTCCTTCGAATCTCATCGATAGCAGTAAACATTTTGTGCCTTACTTATCAAAAGATGGGAATGAGATTTCGACAACTTCTTTAGAAGGATATGAAGACGCTGAAAATGGAGATTGGTACTGGATTCCCAAAAAAGAAGGTAGAGCAGTACTTACGGAACCATATGATTATGAAGTAAATGGAAAAACGGTTTCCATGACAACAATATCAGTTCCACTATTTAGTTCATCTGGAACATTTTTTGGAGTGCTAACTGCTGACTTGTCTATTGATTTTCTAACAGATTTGGTAAACTCTATTAAGCCAGAAGGTGGATATGCCGGAATCATTACAGAACAAGGAATGCTGACAGTAAATAGTGCTAACGAAAAGTTAAATGGAACAAACATGCAGGATACGCTTAATTGGTCATCCTTTAAAAATACACTAGAAGGTGGCAAGCCAGTAAGTACGTATTTAGAATCGAAGCAACTAGGAGAAAAATCTTTTAATGCCTTCGCACCAATGTTGCTAGAGGGAATAGACGATACATGGTCTGTTCAATTAGTTGTACCAAAAACAAAAATTTTAGAAACATACAATCAAATTCTTTTATTAACAATTGTAGCATCAATAATAATGATAGTTTTGATGGCAATTGTGACTGCATGGTTTATATTCAATCAATTAAAGCCATTGAAATTTTTGCGAGAATCTATTGAAACAGCAGCAGGCGGAGATTTGACTAAAAAAGTAGACGATAAATTTATTAAATCAGATGAAATTGGTGCAGTTGCCTTAGCTTATAACGATATGTTAGAAAAAACTAATAGTGCAATACATAGCGTTCTAAATTCTTCCACACTTCTTAATAAATCGTCTAGCCATGTAAATGAAGCATTTGACGAAATTGTTGCGTCTAGCCAAGAAGTTTCGCTAGCAACGAATGAAATTGCTCAAGGAGCTTCTAAGCAATCAGAAGACACAGAGGAAACGAATCACCGAATGATTGATTTATCTGACCAAATAGATGCACTAACAGTATTGTCTTCTCAAATGGATACATTATCTACTAAAACGAAAGTTTCCACTGAAAAAGGCATGAAAGAAGTAGAAACCTTACGTGAACATAATACTGCAACTAATGAAATGAATGAAAAGGTTCAAAAACAAATTGAATCATTAACATTAAACATAGCTAATATCAACCAAGTAATTGCATCTATTCAAGGTATTACTGAGCAAACAAATTTGCTTGCACTTAATGCAAGTATAGAAGCAGCTCGTGCTGGTGAGCATGGAAAAGGTTTTGCAGTAGTAGCGGAGGAAGTAAGAAAGTTAGCAGAGCAGTCAAGAGCTGAGACGGAAGTAATTAAACAAACCGTGGAAAGTATATTAGAGGATTCTAAACAGACAGTTTCAGTGATTGCTTCTAATGTTGCATTAATGCAAGCACAAAGTGACTCTGTCCATAGCACAGAATCTGCTTTTAAAGATAATCATGAGCTATCAAGTGCAATTGAAGCTGCAATTAATGAGCTGGTCTCTGAACTCTCTAGTATGTTGGAACATAAAAATCAAGCAATGACCTCAATTCAAAGTATTTCAGCTATATCAGAAGAAACAGCTGCTTCAGCGGAAGAGGTAAGTGCTTCAGCTGCAGATCAGCAGGCAGAATTAGAGAGAGTGGCAGATTCTATCAATCATATGAACAAGATTGCACAAGAGTTACAAGAAGTCGTTAATCGATTTAAGCTCTCTTAATATGAAAAAGGATGTTCTCAGGAGTGTGATACTTGCGAGAGCATCCTTTTTTTGAGAGATAAGAAAGAATAAAATCTTTTACTGAGTAACTTATGCACCATGCCATTTCACAATACAAGAGAGCGACGGACAAACATCCGCCACAAGATTTCCTCTAAAGAAAGCGGTAATAGTGTAGCTAATGTTTCGTCCAAAGCACGCTGGAATTGGCAAAAGACATATTGCACTTAAAGAGCGCTTGCGCTTTTCTTATTCTCTATAGCAAATTGACCAATTAGATAGTTGTGCGTATAATCAAATCTAATAATCTGAAAAATAGAAAAGGGACAGATATCATGATTGAATCTACTTTAGAACAATTGTGTAATTTATATACTGATTTGACTTCCGAGGAAGTTGAAATTTTGAAAAACGTTTCTTCTACCTTACAATTATATGCTGATTTAAATAATGCATATATGTTCATAGATTGTAAGATGCGGGATAGTGAGCATGCAATTGTTGTAGCTGAAGCATTTTCTAAATCATCTGAGACTATCTATGAAAACTCTGTAGTAGGCAAAATTGTTTTTGATTCGTTTGAACCTGGAGTTTTTTATAGTTATCGCACTGGTAAAAAGTCTCTTAATAGTCATGCTGTAACGCAAGAAGGAAAGTCTGTGGACCAAAGCGTTATTCCAATAAAAAATAAAATGCATCAAGTTATTGGAGTGCTCATATCTGAAAAAGAGATATTTAAGCACTTACCCTTCAGTGATAGTCACAAAAATGTGTCTTTTGGTCAGGAAGAACTTAGTGCAATATTTAGTGGTAGCCCAAATGAAATGCCGATGATTTCAGATTTACTCATGGAAATTTTTTTGTTGACGGACAAAAATAATAGATTAATCTATGCAAATCCTGCAGGTGTAAATTTCATCACAGAAATGAGTCAAATGAATGAGATTCGAAATCAAAACATATTAGAATTACTTCCTTTCATTCAACCAATCTATGATTTTAAAGAAGATGTATTTATATTTGACCTCACAGTAGATAGAAAAAATTTAATCGTTAAAAAGGTTAGGATGCGAGATAAGGAGCAGTTAAAAGGAACACTTCTCATTATTCAAGATGTGACGGAGCTGCGCACGAAGGAAAAAGAATTGATGATGAAGTCCGTGTTTATTAAGGAAATTCACCACCGAGTTAAAAATAATCTTCAAACAGTTGCAAGTTTGCTGCGACTACAAATGAGAAAAGGGTTTCCGGAAGAAAGTAAGGTCTACTTTGAAGATACATTAAATAGAATATATAGTATTTCGTCCGTATATGAAATTATTCTCGCTAATACAGATGCGGATGACGAAGATGTAAATATCATTGAATTAACGAAAAAAGTATCTTCCACAATGGTATTAAATGAAATTCATAAAAAAATCAACTTGATTATTCAGACAAATGGCAATAAAATATTAACAACATCACGTAAAGCGGTTTCAATCGCACTTATTATTAATGAACTTGTTCAAAATTCTTTAAAACATGCTTTTCCAGAGGATAGTCACGGTGAAATAGAAGTAAGTTTTTATTCTAGTAAAGATTTTTTAGAGCTTCATATTTTCGACAACGGGGTCGGGATTAGTAAGCCAAAGTCTTCATTAGGGTTAGAAATAGTTCATAATTTAGTGATGAATGATTTAAATGGTGAGTTTAGATATTTACCTGTAGAGCAAGGAACGCATGCGGTCATAACGTTTCCCATCAGTTCGGAGGTTGTTATCTATTATGAAAAAGAAAATACTGATAGCTGAAGATGAATCAATTATTCGAATGGATATCAAATTGATGCTTCAGGATCATGGTTATGAAATAGTTGGAGAGGCTGGGGACGGTGATCGAGCAATTGAATTAGCATTTTTACATAAACCTGATCTTATTCTTATGGATATTAAGATGCCTAAGATCAATGGATTACAAGCTAGTAAAATAATTGCAAACCAACTAGACTTACCCATACTTATTATTACCGCGTATAGTCAAAAGGAATTTGTAGAAAAGGCACAACAGGATAATATCGTTGGCTATTTAGTTAAACCTGTATCCGAGGCAAATCTAATACCAGCAGTAGAGATTGCTTTACATCAATCAGATAAAGCGAAACGACTGAAGCAACAAGTAAACGTTGCACAACAAGAAGTTGAAAAAAGAAAGATAATTGAACGGGCAAAAGGATTATTAATGCAAGCGGAGAAGTTAACGGAACAGGAAGCTTATAAAAGATTAAGAGAATCTAGTATGTCCACTAAAATGACGATGGAGTCAGTTGCGAAAAGAATTATTTTACAATACAAGTAAATAAACAAGCAAAGGCGCTTAAAGAGTAATTTCTTTAATCGTCTTTTATTTTTTTAGAGGGGGTGTTAGATATTCAAATAGCGTGTAAGGAAGATGATTTAGGGTGAAAGTTCATGTATTAATCTAAAGGGGGAAAAACGAATGGCAATGATCGGTACAGTAGTAGTGTACATAATTATGGCGTGTGCAATTATGGGGGCTTTTGCAGCGATTAAAAATCCAGAGGAAGGTCTTGGAAAAGAGTTTATGTCTGGTCTTCATGCAGTTGGTCATATTTTTGTTCCAGCAGCTGGTATTATGGCATCTATACCTTACTTAACATGGTTTATTGATAAATTTATAGGTCCGATTTTCCATTTCATTGGGGCAGATCCAGCGATTGCGGCAACAGCAATATTGGCATCTGACATGGGAGGATATCAGTTAGCGAATGCATTAAAGGAATCCTATGAAGGATGGATTATGGCGTTGGTTGTCGGTTATATGGCTGGAGCGACTATTGTGTTCTCTATCCCAATGGGACTAGCTATGCTGGATAAACGAGACCATAAATATATGGCTCTTGGTATTATGTCAGGAGTACTGACAATTCCGATTGGGGCATTTATTTCTTCAGTATTACTAGTTCTTTTTGATACTAAAGTTCGTGATGTGATTAGTACAACAGCCGATTCAACGTATGAATTTGTTATAAGTTATGGGCAAATTTTGATCAACTTAACGCCTTTACTCATTTTTGTAATATTAATCGCAGCAGGTCTAAAATTCTTCCCAAGGGGTATGATTTCAGGCTTCATGATATTTGGTCGCGTGATGGACGCTGGTATTAAACTAGTATTAGTATTCTCGATTGTAGAAATTTTTACTGGTCTATTCACAACTATTTTTGGTGCGTGGGGCTTCGATCCGATTATGGCTGATAAAGAGGATCAGTTCCGAGCACTTGAAACTGCAGGGTACATTGGAATCATGCTAGCAGGTGCTTTCCCGATGATTTACTTATTACGTAAGTATGCATCGAAACCATTAGAAGCAGGTGGACGCAAGATTGGGCTTACATCTGTAGGAAGTGCAGGTATTCTAGCTACTATTGCGAATATCCTAGCAATGTTCTCGTTAGTGCGTTATATGCGACCGAAAGATAAAGTAATTAATATATCATTTGCTGTTTGTGCGGCGTTCTTGTTAGGGGATCACTTGTCCTTTACCGCTAACTTTCAACCGACCATTATATTGCCAGTAATTTTAGGGAAATTTTTAGCTGGTGTTTGTGCTATTGCCTTTGCATACTGGTTGTCTGTTCCGACTGCATTAAAGCTAGAGGAAAAAGATCGTGCAGATGGTACAATACGTCCGGGTGAATATTTGGAAGATGAGAAAGTTCCATCCAAAGCTTGATAATTCTTTGCACATGAAAGGAGTGGTATTATGAGCGAAGAGAAAAAGAGATTTATACAAGAATTCGTTCCAGGTAAGCAAATTACACTCAGTCATTTAATTGCAAATCCAGACTCAGATATGTTTGTAAAACTAGGAATTCAAGAAGCAGGAGCACTCGGGATTATGACTTGCACTCCAAGTGAGACGGTTATTATTGCAGGGGATTTAGCTACAAAAGCAGCCAATGTAAACATAGGATTTTTGGATCGATTTACAGGAAGTCTTGTAATTGTTGGTAGTGTTTCAGAAGTAGACATGGCTATGCATGAGATTAATCGGTTTTTATCAGAAAGACTAGGTTATACGCCTGCAGAAATTACAAAGTCATAAGGACGTGTGAAAACCATGAAAAATAGAGCAATGCTAATAGGTGCAATTGGTGTGGGGAAATCCACTTTAACAAATGCATTATTAGGTAAAGCTGTACCTGCTGTTAAGACGCAAACATTAATCTATTATGACTGGATAGTAGACACGCCAGGCGAGTATACAGAAAATCCATTTTTTTATAAAAATATTATGGCTACAGCATTAGAGGTAACGCATGTGCTTTATTTGCTGGATGCAACTAGTGGGAAAATGATTTTCCCCCCTGGGTTCAGTATGGGTTTTTCAAAATTACCTATCGGTGTAATTACCAAAAGTGATCATCCAGATGCGAATTTAGCTCGCTCGATTGAAATGATTCGCTCAGTTATTTCGTATGGACCTATCGTTATCACGTCCTCTATTAATGGAGCTGGTATAGAACCGCTAAAGGAATTAGTAAAGATGGATGATATGGAATCGATGAAAAGCTATGTGAAGAATTCACAAGATGAATGTTTATTGTTCACGGATCAACTTTACAGTTCTCGGAATCTTTGATATATTTACTGTTATCAATCAAAAGTTCATAAATCGGCAATGACGCCTTTACTTACACGTAGAAAATTCTGCGTGTATAAGTAAAGGCGTTTTTTTTTTAAAGAATAAGAAAGTATACGCTATTCTACTCGGTATTGTTTAGCTTCAGCGCTTTGCCCCTCGGGGCAGACATAGGCGCTTGCGCATTTCTGTTAGAGGCGAGGGATGAGTATGTTCGATTTCAACCGCAAAGAAGAAACAATAATAAGTGCAGGAATTGATATAGGCACTAGCACTACGAAATTAATTATTAGCCGATTCTCATTAATGAATCTAGCTGGAACTACACATGTTCCGAGAATAGAAATTGTAGATAAAGAAATTATTTATAAAAGTCCCATATTCAGAACACCACTAAAAGACGCTTCAACTATTCATGTTGCAGAGGTTGAAAAAATCATTCGATCCGAGTACTCCAAAGCAGGGATTGAAGCGGCAGAGATAGAGACGGGTGCGGTCATTATTACTGGGGAAACCGCAACTAAGCATAATGCACAAGAAATGCTCCACTATTTATCCAATGAAGTTGGAGATTTTTTAGTAGCAACAGCTGGACCAGATTTGGAAGGAATTATCGCAGCTAAAGGTTCTGGAGCATACGATTATTCTGCTCGAAGCGGGAAAGTTATAGCGAATATTGATATTGGTGGAGGGACTGCAAATATAGCAGTCTATAAAGATAAAGAGCTTCTTGGGACATGTACGATGCACATTGGCGGTAGGCTTATTGAGTTTCGTGAAGGGGAAATAATATCTATTTCTCCACCTATACAAAGGCTAATAGAAGAGCAGGGAATCTTGCTAAAGGTAGGAGATTCAAAGGATGCCAAGTATATACGACTTGTCACTCAATTTATGGCTGAATCTCTTAGTAGAATTCTAAAAAATGAAGTGCAAGAAAAGGACCATGTTCTGTTATTAGGTCATTCTCCTAACTGGAAAGATGATGTGGAAAGCATTGTATTTTCAGGCGGTATTTCAGAATGTATATACACTCATGAGTTGGGTGTTCATTCAACAGCTGAATATGACGATATTGGTCAGGATCTTGCATTAGAGCTTCAACAAAATGAAGCACTAAATAGTTTTTCGTGGTTGGAGCCTATTGAAACAGTGCGTGCGACGGTGTTAGGTGCTGGAACACAAACAACGGAAATAAGTGGAGCAACGATACAAGTATCTACTCAGGATTTACCGGTTAAAAATCTACCTGTATACAATTTTAACTTTCATTCGAATTTGCAAGAAGGATTAGAAAGATTTGATGCAGAGATTAAAAAGGCCATCGATTTGTATGATGCTACAAGAGAAGGTCAGAATTTTGCACTCTATATTTCAGGATTACCTTATATGGGATTTAGAGATATTCAGAAGTTGTCAGAAGCAATTATACAAGTAATGGAACAACGTCCAGATCCAACTCTACCGATCGTACTAGTTGTACAAACAGATCATGCAAAGGTAATGGGGCAAACGTTATTAGCGATGAATGTACAGCAAAGTATTATATGTATCGACCAAATAAGCGTGGATCACGGAGACTATATGGATATTGGAAAATCACTAGAATCTGGTGTTGTACCAGTGGTAGTGAAGACATTAACGTTCCACTCGTCGTAAAGGAGGGTGTTCAAAAGTGAACTTAAAATCAGTATTAGGCGGTATTAGTTATAATTTCAAAGATTTAAAAGAAGTAATGGCAAAGGCAAATGAAGAAAAATCTGGGGATCGTTTAGCAGGTGTTGCTGCAGAAACTGTTCAAGAACGTATTGCAGCTAAAGCGGTGCTAAGTGAAATAATATTAAGTGATATCCGTAATAACCCTTTAATCCCTATAGAGCAAGATGAGGTTTCACAAATAATTGAAAGCGATATCAACGAAAGAATTTATGGTGAACTTAAAAACTGGAGTGTCGCTGAATTACGAGAATATATTTTAAGTAATGATGTTGGGGACCGAGAATTAAAGCGCATTAGTAAAGGATTAAATTCTGAAATGATAGCTGCTGTGGCAAAAATAATGTCTAATCTCGATTTAGTACATGCGGCTAATAAAGTGGAAATCCTCACTACTTGTAATATTACGATTGGTCAAAAAGGAACGATTTCTTCTAGGCTACAGCCTAATCATCCGACAGACAATGTAGACGGAATGATTGCTTCTTTAAAAGATGGCTTGTCCTATGGAATAGGCGATGCAGTTATTGGGATTAATCCAGTAGATGACTCGGTAGAAAGCGTGAAGCGACTACTTCATGCAACGCATGACTTTATTAGTGAGTGGAAAATCCCTACACAAAACTGTGTTTTAGCACACGTTACAACGCAAATGAAGGCAATTGAGCAAGGCGCACCGGCAGATATGATTTTCCAAAGTATTGCTGGAACTGAATTGGCTAACAAGTCGTTCGGAATTTCTGCGGAACTTATTGCAGAAGCCCGTCATTTGGCAATGAAGCAAGGAACTGGTACAGGACCACAAGTGATGTATTTTGAAACAGGTCAAGGTTCCGAACTTTCTGCAGAAGCACATTTTGGAATCGACCAAATGACACTTGAATCTCGTAACTACGGCTTTGCTAGACATTATGATCCGTTTATTGTGAACACAGTTGTCGGGTTTATCGGACCAGAATATTTGTATAACAACAAACAAGTTATTCGTGCTGGGTTAGAGGATCATTTTATGGGGAAAATGCATGGTCTACCAATGGGGGTAGATATTTGTTATACAAACCATATTAAAGCTGATCAGAATGATATAGAGGATTTAGGCGTTTTATTGTCTGCTGCGGGAGTGAATTTTATCATTGCTACTCCAATGGGAGACGATTGTATGTTGAATTACCAGTCGATGAGCTTTCATGATGTGGCGACATTACTAAATACGTTTAGTAAAACACCTGCCCCAGAGTATTTGAAGTGGCTTGAAAAAATGGGCATTTACGAAAACGGTCGTCTCAGTGCTCTTGCTGGTGACCCGACTATATTCACACGTTAGGAGATGACATATGTGAATGAACAACTAATTGAACAAATTACAAAAATGGTAGTGGAAAAGCTCCAAATGAGTAACGTGAATACGAATTCTCAGGATAAAAATCAGGAGCAGCCAATGATTAACTTGTATCAAAATGAGCCAGTTAATAGTATTGCTGAAGCAAAAGTGACTTCCACGCCAGTAGGAGAAGTAAAATTCTATCAATCAAATGAAGCACCGAAAAAGCTAGAAGAGAAAACTCCAGTAAGTAAAAAAACTGTTTCTTTGAATGATGAAAAGAAAGAAAGTTACCTAGCGGAGCTACGTAAAAAAACGCCTTCACGTATTGCGGTAGGTAGAGCAGGCTCAAGGCCTAAAACAAATACTTGGCTTCAGTTTCGATTTGACCATGCAGCAGCAGTAGATGCAGTTTACGGAGAGGTTCCACAGGAAATATTAGATAGACTAAATTTCTTTCAAGTTCATACAAGAGTACAAGACAAAGAAGAGTATATTAGAAGACCTGATTTAGGCAGAAGGCTATCTGACGAGTCTAAAAAAATGGTTTTAGAAAAATGTAAACGATCGCCTAAAGTACAAATCGTTGCATCCAACGGACTTAGTGCAAAAGCGCTGGAGGAAAATTTAGAAGACGTTTACCTGAGCTTAGAGCAGTCACTAAAAAATTTAAATATCGATTTAGGTACAACTTTCTATGTAGATAAAGGTCGAGTAGCGTTAATGGATGAAATAGGAGAGCTGTTACAACCCGATGTCGTAATCATATTAATTGGAGAGCGACCAGGTCTACTGTCAGCGGAATCATTAAGTGCTTATATTTGCTACAAACCGAGAGTTGGAACAATTGAAGCAGATCGAATGGTTGTTTCCAATATTCACAAAGGTGGGATTCCTGCTGTAGAAGCTGGGGCCTATTTAGGTACACTCATTCAAAAAATCTTAAAGTATGAAGCAAGTGGTGTGTCGTTAGTAAAGAAAGAAGGATAGGAGGTTTCTAGACTCGTATGAAAAAAATTCATGCAAATATTTTGTCCATGCAAGTTATTTCAAACGTGGATGCCGGCCTTGCTGAAAAGCTCCAATTAAAACCCTATCAAAGAAGCTTAGGCTTATTTACAACGACGATTGACGACGTTGGCTATACAGCTGCTGATGAAGCTACGAAAAAGTCGGATGTAGAAGTCGTCTATGCAAAAAGCTTTTATGCCGGAGCAGCGCATGCTTCTGGGCCTCTTTCTGGAGAGTTTATCGGTATAATTGCCGGTCCTTCACCAGAAGAAGTGAAAAGTGGGCTTGAATCTATTCGAATTACGATAGAAAACGATGCTTATTTTGAAGCAATCAATGATGATGAGAATCACGCGCTATATGCCAAAACAATTTCAAGTTGTGGAAGTTATTTAGCAAGTGTTGCTGGAGTAAAAGAAGGTCAGTCCCTAGCCTATTTAATCGCGCCACCTTTAGAAGCAATTGTTGGCTTAGATGCTGCTTTAAAGGCTGCGGATGTTCAGGTAAGCGAATTCTTTTCGCCGCCATCTGAGACGAACTTTGGAGGAGGATTACTCACTGGTAGTCAATCGTCCTGTCAAGCAGCAGCAGATGCATTTAGGGATGCAATTTTTAACATGGCGAAGCGGCCATTAGATTACTAGGAAAGGAGTAAATGCTTTGGTTACCGTTATAGATAAAGATTTATTAGCTCTTCAAGAAATGCGAACTGCAGTTCAAGCAGCAAAAGCTGCCCAGAAAGTGTATATGAATTTTACACAAGAGCAAGTCGACCAAGTTGTAAAAGCAGTTGCAAATGCAGCTTTTGCAGAATCTGCTAGACTTGCGCAAATGGCAGTAGAAGAAACAGGTATGGGAGTAGCTGAACATAAAAAGATTAAAAATGAAGTTGGCTCTAGAGATGTTTATGAAAGTATAAAGAATGTAAAAACAGTCGGTATTGTAGGAGAAGATAAAGTAAATAAAGTAGTAGAGATTGCTGCTCCATTTGGAGTAGTAGCTGGAATCATTCCAACTACAAACCCTACGTCTACTGCGTTCTTTAAAACGCTAATCTCATTAAAAACAAGAAATGCTATTGTAGTAAGTCCTCACCCATATGCGGTGAACTGTACGCAAGAAGCTCTTAAAGTATGTGAGGAAGCGGCAGTTACTGCAGGCGCTCCTAGGGGGCTTGTGCAATGTTTAACGATGGCTTCTATGGAAGCGACACAACAGCTTATGAAGCATCCGGATATTAACCTCATTTTAGCAACTGGTGGGGGGGCTTTAGTAAAAGCGGCATATAGCTCTGGGAAACCAGCGTATGGAGTAGGTCCAGGAAATGTTCCTGTATATATCGAGCGCACTGCAAAAATTGATAAAGCAGTGGAAAATATCGTTAATAGTAAGTCTTTCGATTATGGAACGATTTGTGCAACGGAACAGGCAATTGTAGTGGATCGAAATGTAGCAGAATTAGTGACTCGTGCTCTCAAGAAAAATGGAGCTTACATATTGTCTGATACAGAAAAGCTAGCAATGGAGAAGGTTATCTCACCAATTCCAGGCAAGGTGAATCCTAAAATTGTTGGTAAGAGCCCACAAACGATTGCGAATCTTGCTGGTATTTCATTGCCAGAAGGTACTCGTATAATAGTTGGGATGGAGACGAAAATTGGGAAAGATGTTCCGTTTTCGTTAGAAAAGCTTTCGCCGGTGTTTGCGATGTATATTGCATCCGACGTCAATCATGCGAAGGAACTCTGCTTGTCTCTTTTACAGCTTGGAGGTATGGGGCACAGCCTTTCTCTTCATACAGAAACAGACGCGGTTGCTCGAGAATTTGCAATTGAAATGCCTGTTTCTAGAATTATGGTTAATACGATGTCTTCTGTAGGAGCTGTAGGAGGAACAACAGGCTTAATACCTTCTTTGACTCTAGGCTGTGGCACATTCGGTGGTAATATTACATCCGATAACGTAACTGCGAAGCATTTATTGAATATCAAGAGAATGGCTTATGGAATAAAAGAAGTAAATCTTCCAACACATGAGCCAATATCTTCTTCTGATGATGACGTAACAGAGCAAGTTGTATCAAGTGTATTACATTCGTTGGGTTCAAATGACTCAGTCGATCCAAATGTAGTGAAAGACTTAGTCAGTGAAATAGTAAAAAAATTATATAAATAATATATCTTAGGAGGAAATGAATATGTCAAGAGAAGGTACAGCATTAGGAATGGTAGAAACAAAAGGATTAATCGGTTCAATTGAGGCTGCAGATGCAATGGTGAAGGCAGCAAGCGTTAACCTAGTAGGGAAAGTACACGTTGGTGGAGGAATTGTAACTGTATTAGTTCGAGGTGATGTAGGTGCAGTAAAAGCTGCAACAGACGCAGGAGCGGCAGCAGCACAACGTGTAGGAGAATTATTATCTGTTCATGTAATTCCAAGACCACATAACGAGCTTGAAATGATTTTACCTAAATTAGAAAACTAATAGTTTGTTATAACCCCTTCTGAAACGAGTTTTGCTTAGGAGTTAATATAGCTGAGTTGTATTTGATAAGAAAGGCGGTACTAAGATGAATCAGCAATTGATTGAAAAAATTGTAGGGGAAGTTTTAGAACAACTAACAAAAGTTGGACAGACGCTTCCAAATGATTCAATTCCAATCGCTGTTTCTGCCCGTCATGTTCATTTGTCTCCACATCATGTGGAAGCGCTTTTTGGTAAAGGGTATGAGTTAACAAAAAAGGCAGATTTGTCTCAACCAAATCAATTTGCTGCCAATGAAACAGTAGTTATAGCAGGACCAAAAGGTAGCATCGAACGAGTTCGAGTACTTGGTCCTGCTCGTTCATTGACACAAGCAGAAGTAAGTTGGACAGACGCGATGAAGCTAGGAGTAAATCCACCGCTTCGTGAATCAGGAGATATTGAAGGCTCTGGTGCTTTTACAATAATCGGACCAAAAGGAAGTCTCTTTTTAGAAGAAGGACTAATCATCGCACAAGCTCATATTCATATGGCAACTGCAGACGCTGCTCGTTTTAATGTGCTAAATGGAGAGTGTGTGTCAGTAGAAGTGAATGGTGTTCGCCCAATTGCTTATCGAAATGTAAAAATTCGTGTTTCCGATCGTTACCGTTTAGAAATGCATATCGATACAGACGAAGCGAATGCTGGTTTTATTTCAAAAGGAGCAATTGGTCGTCTGATGAAATCTGGAGAAGTACACACTCCAGTTCGGGTAGAGCCCCAAACATCCGAGGTAGAGAGTAGTAGCAAATCTGTTTTGCATTTTCAAAAGAAGCTACTTTCAAAAGATGATGTAAGAGATATAAAAGAAAAAGAAATTGTTCTAGAAAAAGGGACAATTGTTACAGCACTTGCACGTGATACTGCAAGAGATATAGGTATATCCATTTCGTTTAGAAAATAGAAGCAGGTGATGACAGCATGCAAATAGGAAGAGTTATCGGAAACGTTTGGGCAACTCGTAAAGAGGAAGGGTTACAAGGGATAAAATTACTCATTGTGCAGCCCGTAAACGTGCACGGAAAACCAGTGAAAACCCAGTTTGTTGCTGCCGACCGAATAGGTGCTGGTATCGGAGACGATGTACTCGTTACTAGCGGAGGTTCATCACGTTACATAATGCGTGATAATCCAATTCCCATCGATTCAGTAATTATTGGAATTATTGATTCGACTGAAGTAGAGAGAGGTGAAATCGATGAGTCAAGCAATTGGGATGATTGAAACAAAAGGGTTAATTGGTTCAATCGAAGCAACAGATGCAATGATTAAAGCGGCGCATGTAACATTAATCAAACAAGAAATGGTCGACGGTGGAATTGTGACGGTTGTTGTTCAAGGAGACGTAGGTGCAGTGCAAGCAGCTGTAGATGCGGGTCGTGAAGCAGCAAAGCGTGTAGGAGAGCTTTTAGGAGCTCATGTTATTCCACGTCCAGACCAATCTGTTTTTGATATGATTAAACCTCTTGACTACAATAAATACGAAGAAAGTAAGCAACCAACAAAGCATTCACGAGCAAAGGTAGTAAAAACAGAAGCTAGCCCACCAGCAGAATCGTGAGGTATTGGAAAGGGTGAAAACACTTGGCTTTTCGGAGAAATAAAATTGCTGTAATTGGTGCTGGTTATACAGGAGCTACTGTAGCTTTAATGGCAGCACAAAAAGAACTAGGAGATATTGTGCTTGTAGATATTCCAGAACAAGAGAATCCTGCAAAAGGGAAAGCGCTCGATATTCAGGAGACAGGTCCAGTTCAACGCTTCAATTCAAAAATTACTGGTACATCTAACTATGAACAGATAAAAGACGCAGATCTGGTTATTATTACAGCAGGTATTGCTAGAAAACCAGGCATGAGCAGAGATGACCTCGTTAATACAAATGCGAAAATTATTCGTTCCGTTTCTGAACAAGTGAAAAAGTACGCTCCAGACAGCTATGTATTAATCTTGAGCAATCCTGTAGATGCTATGACCTATGTATGCTATAAAACAACGGGATTCCCTAAAAATAGAGTGATCGGTCAATCCGGTGTCTTAGACACTGCACGATTCAATACATTCGTTGCAGAGGAATTAAATATTTCTGTCGAGGATATTTCAGGCTTTGTATTAGGTGGACATGGAGATGATATGGTTCCACTTGTGCGCTATTCATACGCAGGTGGAATACCACTGGAGAAAATCATTCCGAAAGACCGTCTAGATGCAATTGTAGAGCGAACTAGAAAAGGTGGCGGCGAAATCGTCGCGCTACTCGGAAATGGTAGTGCATACTATGCACCAGCTGCTTCACTTGTGGAAATGGCGGAGTCCATTATTCGTGATAAAAAGAGAATATTACCTTCAGTTGCATATTTAGAAGGAGAGTACGGTTACAGTGACTTGTATTTAGGAGTACCAACTGTAATTGGTGGTAATGGGATAGAAAGTATTATCGAACTTCCTTTAACAAACGAAGAAAAACAGGCGTTAGATAAATCGGTAGAGTCTGTTCGATCAGTCCTTAAAATTTGCAACGTATAAAAAGCATTCCATCTACTTTGGAATGCTTTTTTCAATGAATAAGAAGACACCCGTGATTTAACACTCATACCCCCTACTCGGACTCGGCATTGTCCAGGTCAGGTTTCCCGATGCTTACCGCTCGCTTTCCCGCAGGAGTCGAGTGGACGCTTCTCCAAACCCCAAAAACGATCCTTTCTACTTTTATGTACTCATTCATGTTGGAAAACTTTATTTTCCAACATTCTCCATAAGATTGCCGGAAAAGAGGAGCTTGATGTGACTCAGTCAAATCAAGCTCCTCTAAAAATCCCACGGTAATAGTATAGCCAATGTTTCGTCCAAAGCCCTTGGGAATTGGCAAAAGGCATATTGCACTTAAAGGGCGCTTGCGCTTTTCTTATTTATATAGCTAGAAGAACGATTGAGACGACCGTTCCATTGTCACTAGAATCCACGTGAATTTGTCCAGCATGTGCTTCGACGAGCTGTTTAGTGATAGCGAGCCCTAAACCTGTTCCAGAAACCTCAGAGGTTGTATTTGTACCTCGGTAATATCGGTCAAACAAGTTCTCTAGCTCTTCTGTCGGAATTCCGTTCCCATCATCCCTCACTTGTAAGTACACATTGTCTTTCTTTTTCTCAATTTCAATAAACACTTTTGTTCCATTAGGTGTATGTTTTATCGCATTTCCGACTATATTATCGAGTACCCGGGCTAATAGTTTCGGATCAAAGAAAACATGAGCTTCTGGATGACCAGTGGGCTGTTGTAATTCCATCCAAACAGAGCTATTTACATAGCCTACGATAAAGTCAAAAAGGTTTAAATCTATTTTATGAATAGCAATCGCATTATTTTTTAGTTGGTACGTGTACGTCAAATCTTCTATTAATGCATCCATGTATGTTGCCTTTTCCTGCATTGTTTTGGCGAAATGCTTCACTTCTGCATCCGACCATTCATAATCGTTCGAAGCTAGCATTGTTGAATATCCGTAAATCGAGCTAAGTGGCGTTTTTAAATCATGTGAAAGGCCAGTAATCCAGTCCTCACGAAGTTTTTCCGTTTGCAAAATTTTCCGTTCGTTTTCTTGTAACGTATGTGTTAATCGAGATAGTGACTGATCTATATCTTCATATACACGGTATTTACGTTTAAACCTGCCAGTTTTTTTAGTACGCAGTTTTCGATCATCTAAAGAAGCATAGTCTTGTTTCCCCAACTTTTCGATTCGTCTCAAAAAATATAAAACAGGTCGCCCAAATCGATTTCCAATCCAAAAGGAGAAGAGAAGTGTAAATAATAAAAGTAGGACATGGAAGACTAGAATCCCAACGACAAATTTTTTAATGCCGTTTTCAAGTGCAGGTTCAAAAGGATTATAGTGTGAGTTTCTTAGTCTTACAACAGCAGTGGTTCCATCTTTTAATATTTCCGAAGCAACGATTTCTTTCCTTTCCATATAGTCATGAGAACCAGCAAGGATTTCAATACCACTCAATTCTTTTTTTGAGTCACCAAAAATAACTTGCTCTCGTTTTCCAGCTGCATTGTAAATTTCAAAGCTAGCGTTTGCATTAGCTAGTTCTTTTTGGATTTCTTTTGACAGCTCTGCAGGGTACTGCTGAACGATTGTTGATAATAATTGCTGTGCAAGATGGTTATCAATGAATACTAAATACAAGCCATTCCCTTGATTCCAAACGAAGGATTTGCTAGATTTCGTCATTTCAACAAACTGTGAAATGGAATAGTTTGTACAGCATTTAAAGCCTTTTTTTGAACTAGCTAGTACAGTACCGTTTGTATCTATTAATTGAACAACCCCGCTATTAGCATTTGCAGAATTTATTAGTTTTTGTGATAAATGATAAGTGCCATCTGCATCCATCTTAAAATCTGATTCTAGCTCAAATGCATCTAACTCACGGATATTGGAGTAACTACTAGTACTTGTAATATCGAAAAAAAAGTATGCAGACAGTCCGAAAGAGGCAATCAGTAAAAAACCATAAAATGAAACGAAGTAAACTAAAAATCGAGCAGTCATTTTTCCAGATAAGCTCATATTACCGTTCCTCA
This sequence comes from Psychrobacillus sp. FSL H8-0484, assembly GCF_038005325.1. Classification (NCBI taxonomy): domain Bacteria; kingdom Bacillati; phylum Bacillota; class Bacilli; order Caryophanales; family Bacillaceae; genus Psychrobacillus; species Psychrobacillus sp. FSL H8-0484. Next base: position 232,977 of record NZ_JBBOSZ010000001.1, read on the forward strand.
CTAATGAGCTTGTAGCCAATCCCGCGAATCGTCAGGAGAAGCTGTGGACTTCCTGGGTTCACTTCAATTCTCTCTCGTAACTTTCGAATATGTACCATAATGGTATTATCATCGATAAAATGTTCCTCGCCCCATACTTGCCCATAAATTTGTTCTTTTGATAATACTTGTCCAGGATGTTCACAAAAGAAATGGAGTAAGTGAAATAGTTTTCCGGCTAATACAGTAGTTTTTCCTGCAACGGTAAGTTCTGCTGCTTGAATATCTAATTGAAAGCCTCCGAAATCATATACAGGTTTTGACTTTGTAATGGAGGGTAAGTATCTTTTCATTTGTACTTTCACGCGTGCTGCAAGCTCCATTGGATTAAAAGGTTTTGTAATATAATCATCTGCTCCGTACATAAAGCCTCTAATTTTATCTGCATCATTTGCTTTTGCTGTTAAGAAGAAGATCGGTGCGTCTGATTGTTTTCTAATATGTTCTGCTAAATCGAGACCTGTTCCATCAGGTAACATAATATCTAATATATATAAATCATACGTATTTTGTGTAATATGTGTAGTGGCATCTTTAATGCTTGTACAAACATTGATATTGTTAAATCCTTCTTTTCTTAATACGATATCCACCATGTCTCCTATTGCTTGTTCGTCATCTACAACTAGAATTTTCACATCTACCATTTATCCCACTCCACCATTTAAGATTTCTTTAAGGTACGTTTCATTTTGATATAAGCTTTCTATCTTATACTAACAAATGAGCGATAGAAAATTCTAGGAGGACTACGAATGAATTTCCAGAGAGTAAGACTGATAGATAGCTTAAGAGGGCTTAGCTTGTTCGGTATTTTACTGGCAAACTTACTTATTTTCCAGTATGGAATATGGGGAAAGGAAGAAATTTCTTTCTTCTCTTTGTCTAATATAGATGTTGGTGCTTATAAATTTATCAAAATAGCTGTCGAAGGTAGTTTCATGCCAATCTTTACGTTTCTATTTGGATATTCCATTATTAAGCTTGTAGAGTCGTTAAAAAGTAAAGGCGTAAGAGTGAAGTGGCATTTAGTAAGAAGGTTTCTAATGCTAATGGTTATTGGAATATTGCATAGTACTTACTTGTGGGAAGGTGATATTTTATTCTTCTACGGATTGATGGGATTCTTTCTCTTACTTTTTATTAATAGAAAAAAGAAAACGCTTATCATTTGGGGAAGCATTTTATTTTTACTAACGAGCGCAATGGGGTATGGAGTATATGAAGAAACGAAAGAAGAAGCTGAAAAAGCATCTTCTTATATCGTACAGACAAATGATGTATATAAAAATGGCACGTATTTGGAGATTAAAGATCATAGGGAAAATGAAAGTCCGTTACTGTTAGAGAATGAAATTTTCTTGCTATTTGCGATGATTTTAGCTCCTTTTATGACAGCACCGTTATTTTTATTCGGAATGGCCGCGGCTAAAGGGAAAATATTTACTAAACCCCACGTAGAACAAAGATGGTATAAAGTTGGAGCGATACTTTTGCCAGTAGGGCTTGCGTTAAAAAGTGTGAGTGTAGTAAATGAAGAAAATGCGTGGTCAGCAATATTATTAACTGTAGGTGCACAGCTGCTTTCGCTTGGATACATCGCAGCATTTTCGATTCTGTTTGTATCATTTTCAAATTCGATTGTATTTCGTGGATTCGAAAGTGTCGGCAAGCTTTCTCTTACAAACTATATAATGCAAACTGTTATTTGTACGACTATTTTTTACGGGTACGGGTTAGGGCTTTTTGGAGAGCTTGGAATGCTGAACAGCATAATTCTAGGGCTAGTAATTTTTGCTCTGCAATGTGTGTGTAGCACGCTATATTTAAAAATGTTTCGTCGTGGTCCACTCGAGCATATTTTACGAATAGGAACTAACTTTTCTTGGAATGGATCTGTGAAGAAAAAGAGAACTTTCTTTAAAAAATCAGAAAAAGTAAACCTAGAAAGTGGAACTATATAATAAATCCTTAAAATAAAATGGGTGATGAAAAACAAATTGTTTTTTGTCACTTATTTTTATATAAGAATTAAGAAAATATACAAATTTTGATGCCAGGAACAGGTTGATTTCCACTGCAGGCGGACGCTTTCCAGGGGCAAGCATCAAGCAGCTTCCCATGCTCCTGCGCAAGCTCGTCGGAAAATTTAATTTCGCTGCGCTCAGTCCAGGGAATGGACTGGTGTACTTTCATTTGCTTATCAAAATGTTAAGTGGACATAGAGAAAAAATAGGCAGTATCGATTGCTAAAGAAGCGAAGCTGCGGCCGAAATTGTATCTTCGGACGCCTTTAAAAAAGTAGGAAAGTATTTCTTCTCTCATTATCCAAACCAAATGTATCATGTCTATGCACATCCAGCTCATCTAAAAATCCCACGGTAATAGTATAGCCAATGTTTCGTCCAAAGCCCTCGGGAATGTAAAAGACAAGATGCACTTAAAGGGCAGCATATGCCGCAATCCTGTTTTTTATTGCTTAAATCCATTCCAATATTTCTATTCGATTACCAAAAGGATCGTGTACATATATTCTGTTTGCTCCAGGTAAATCTGTATCTACAATGAAGTTAATTTCATTTTTTGTTAAATGCATTTTTAATGCCTCTAAATTTTCTACTTGAAACGCGGGGTGAGCCTTTTTGGCTGGAGCAAATGGTTCCTCAATCCCTATATGAATTTGATAGGTACCGAATTGAAACCACACACCACCTCTTTTCCCTAAAATACCTGGTTTTTCTACTTCTTGAAAGCCTAATATTTCACAAAAAAATTTTCTGGCAATTGTTTCTGAACCTATAGGAGCAGCTAGTTGAACATGATCGATTGATTTAAATGCAAATGACATGGTAAATCCCCCTTGTTTTGTTCTAGTTTAATCTTATCCTAAAGAAAAACATTTGGAAATTTTATTGTAATGATGATTGTACATAAGAATTACTTATGTAGAAAAAAGTACTGACTGGATCTTGGTGATGTTTGAAAGCGTTTATTTGTAATTTGAGTTGAGTGGACAGAAAATTTTCTATCCGGTCAGAAATCCATTTTTCCGGTCATATTTATTTCTATCCGGTCAGAAAAAATTCTGAACGGTCACAAATTCGTTTATCCGGTCACAATCTACATACTACATCAACATAAAAAGGCTTCCACCATCATCTGGCGGAAACCCATTTTACATTTTCAACACTATTTTATTAACCGTATTTTGATTTCGTGCAGTAGATACCATGCCAAGCTTCTTTTCAAAAAAAGTATTCGTAAATTTGGTCTGATGATAATTTTTCGACAGACTAATAATGAGATTTCTTTTATTTAGGACGACGAAGTCATCATCAACTAAGCTGTCTAGTAAATCTTGCTGTTCATCCGTAATTTCTTGCGCTAAAAACATGACATACACCTGATCCTTTATGAAAATTGGATGCTGTTGAATCTCTTCCAATTCTTCCTTCGAACGGACAACAACCGGTATGTCAAAGCTATAAGTGCCACGTAGCGAATTCTCCATTTGCTGAACATCGTATGTTTCATTATCAAAAATAACATTTCCAGTTTGTATATACGTCCGTACATTCTCATAGGCCATATTTTCAAAGAGGGCCTTCAATGACTTCATATCTACTTTATTTTTAGCACCAAGATTAATTCCACGAAGTAAAGCAACAAATGACACCCTCACCACTCCCATGTGTTCTAACTATAACTAGTATAAACCAAACCACAAGTGATTCGTACAGCTTACTATTAATACGAATAAAAACATAGCTGACATAGCTAAGTCCACTTTACCTATAGAAATGACATGGTAATAGCTACTTCTTCGCTCTCCTATAAATCCCCGAGCCTCCATCGCAAATGCTGCGCGTTCTGCTTTTCGAACAGCACCAGCAAGCATTGGAATCAATACTCGCCGAATGCCAAGCAAACGCTGTAAAGCATTTTTCTCTCTAGCTACTCCTCGTAAGCGTTGTGCTTGCCCGATTTGCACAAATTCATCCTTCAAAACAGGTAAAAATTGATAGCCGACCATCACACCATATGCGATTTTTGGTGATAGCTTCAATTGTTGCATTAAACTCAAGATGAATGTAACAGGGTTCGTTGTTAACGCGAACAATAAAGACAGGCTAGAAAATGCTAACACGCGAAAACTCAACGAAAGTGCATGATCCAACTGCGATACAGTAATTTCCACTCTCCCCAAAGTCCAAATAACAGTACCAGATTGAGCTTCTGCAAAAACAAGTGTGGTCCAAAAATAACCAAAAGCCGTAATAAAAAATGGAAGCATTAACAAAAACCATTTCTTCCAATTAATATGACTAAACAACAGTTGCAGCACAAGCACACCAATCCAGAACACAAGCGGTGTCCATGGATCAAAAAAGAACGCCATCGTAAACATACAAACGGTAATTAATAAAAACTTCACCGAAGGATTCATCCTATGCAAAGCATTTTTCACTACTAAACAATCCTTTCGGAGGAAGTAAATGATGATTTAATAATAATTGCTCGTCGCCCCACACAGCATCTGCTTCAAACTTCCCAGTCAACCGACCATCGTCCATCAATAAAATAGAATCAGCCAAACAATAAGCAAACTCCATATCATGCGTAACGATTAAAAAAGTTGTTCCAGCTCGGGCTCGCTCATCAATTAATTGGAATAGCTCGAAAAGCGCGGCTGCATCCTGACCAGAAGTTGGCTCATCCATTAAAATCACTTCACGCCCATCACAGAGCATTGCTGCAACGGCCACACGACGCTTTTGTCCGTGACTAACCGCAAAAGGATGTGCTGTCGCAATAGGTATGAGCTTCAGCCGAGCTAACATTTCGTCCACATCACTTCCGCCACCATATGCCACCTCATCACGTACATTTTGGGTGAGAAATAAAAACTCTGGTGATTGTGGTACATAGCCTAAAAACTTTGGTTGAACAGTACCACTTGAAGGAATTAGCTGGCATAATGCCTTTAATAATGTAGACTTTCCGCTTCCATTTGAACCGGCAAGCACGGTTATTTCACCACGATTTAACGTAAAAGTAGTTTCTTGCAAGAAGATCTTTGCTTGTACTTTATGAACGACAAGCGAAGTATTTTCTTGTTTCGTGCTATTCCGTTTTTCTAAAGTAGAAGCAATCTCCGTTTGATTTAACGATATGCTTCTTTCAAAAAAATCTCCCCATATATCCAGTCGATGCTCAATAGCAACAATGGTCATAGTTCGTTTTTTCTGCAACCTATCCAACCAATTCACATATTTCTTTGCAGTATATGGATCTAAATGCGCAAGTGGCTCATCTAGTAGCAGAACCTCTGGATTCATAATCAGTGCACAGGCAGTAGCAATTCGTTGTTTTTGACCGCCAGATAGCTGCTGAATAACTGCATGACGAAACTCGCTTAAGTCCGTTAAAGCCAACACTTCGCATATTCTTTTGTCCATTTCTACTCTTGGGATGTGTAAATTTTCTAGTGTAAAAGCTAGCTCTTCTTCTACCGTCTGCATGCAAAACTGTGCATCGGGATCCTGAAATACAGTCGCTACCCGGTGATTTATTTCTCCAGGAACGAACGTCAAACTATCCTGTCCAAACAACTTTACGGAACCAGACAAAACACCATCGCAATTATCAGGATACAAGCGATTACACAAATAAAGTAACGTCGTTTTTCCACAACCACTAGGTCCGGTGATGACCACTCGTTCACCACGCTGAACAGAAAAGGAGAAATCCTCCAATATCCATTTCTCCTCATCTGGATAACGAAAACTTACCTGTTCAAACTGAATGACATCATGCACGAACATCACCTTTTTTAGGGCGTGAAATTGCATAGCCTCTTAGCGACCCAGTCGCAAGCAATCCGTCGGCAACCCCTTTTCCGCCAACACCTGCAAGTAAAGCTCCACTCAAAATTCGAATACCTAACATGAGCGCGACATAACCAGTACTATACACCGTAAATCCACCTAACAAGTACCCATAGACAAAGCTAAATACAGATGATCCAACACCAGCTAGCATCAATACCCACAGATCAAAGCGTTTATAACGAGTTGCAGCAAATACGGCCTCGGCACCTAAACCTTGGATAACTCCTGAAAGTATTAACCTCGGACCAACTGCATTTCCAAGCAACACTTCAATAGCCGCTGCAATCGTCTCTGAAATCACCGCCGCACCAGGCTTGCGAATAATATACATACAAATAATCGATACGATAAACCAGATTCCGAAAATCCATTCATACGCAATTGGCCCAATAAAACCTGCCCAAATATTCCCTACATGTAAGAATAGTAGATACACGATTCCAAACACGGCTGCAAATAAAGACATGAGTACAATCTCTTTTAACTTCCAAGATTTCAACATATTAAAGACCTCCGTGCGAAGGACTATTTATACTCATCGAAACCGTCATCACTAAATGCTTATGTTCTTCTGAGCGGGCGTGCGTAAATGTCTCTTCGTAAAACGCAAACACATCATGAATGTCTCCATGAATTCCACTTGCGTAATGCATGGACTCATTGTAAACGCCTCGTTCTTTTGCGCGGTCAATTTCTTTATAAATAACATCCATGTAATCAGGATTATTCATTGGATAAAGTGCAAATTGAGAAGAAACGTATTGCTTCGTCAAATCTTTATTCGTTATTTCATCACCCTTATCTAAATACACGTCTCCAGCAGTATCGCCAGGGCAACCTGCAGAAAAAGTACCAGATAAAGCAACATGCACACCTGTTTTAGAAGCGTGTAAAGTGATTGCTTTTGCCACGTTAAACACATGCACTTGCTTCCCACGAATCACTGTTGATACATCATCTGTGTGCATCCAAACATTTGAAGTATCTGTTTCTTGTAGTGCTCCTTTTATTACTGAAATAAAATCATTGGTCATCGGATGTAACGAAAAACGAAATCCGACGATTGGGCTTAAACCACATTGCATCATAAAACCTCCTAAATTTTTTCATAAAAAAAGACCACATCCGTGAAGATGCAGCCACTTATCCAATATAAAAAAATTCGGAAAGTCACCGCACTTCCTCACGCAGGTATTATCCTGATCGAGTAATAAGGGATCGGAGCTAAAAAGCTCTCATCACAGCCAAAGTGGGCACCCCTAGTGCAGAAAACGGTATGTAGTTTTTTTAATGTGCCCCCAGTATACCCTACGAAATTAGCATTGTAAATGCAGTTGCAAAATTTCATACTTTCGTCCATGCTTAAGCTATCAGAATATTTGGAGGTTGCAAATTTGAAAAAAATATTAATTACGCGCAAGTTACCAGATGAAGTTGTGAACCCATTAAGGGAAAAATTTGAAGTAAAGATGTGGCATAGTGATGATGTGCAGATGACTTATGAGGAGTTAAAGTTAGAAGCAAAAGATGCTCATGCAATTTGGACTATGCTTTCTGATAAAGTGGATCGAGCACTTATTGAAAGTTTGCCAAATTTAAAATTGATTAGTAATTTAGGGGTTGGATACAATAATATCGATGTTGACGCAGCAAAAGAGCATGGAATTATCGTAACAAATACTCCAGGGGTTTTAACAGAAACTACTGCAGATTTAGCATTTTCTTTACTTCTAGCTACTGCTCGTCGTGTAATGGAGGCAGAACGTGATATTCGTGCAGGTAAGTGGAAGTCACGGTCACCAATGCAGTATACAGGGATGGATGTTTTTGGTGCAACCCTTGGTATCATTGGAATGGGGCGCATCGGAGAAGCCGTTGCAAGACGAGCAAAAGGTTTTGATATGAATGTTCTTTACCATAATCGAACAAGAAAAATGGAATCCGAGGAAAAATACGGTTTTACGTATGCAGAATTAGATACATTGCTGAAGGAATCAGATTTCATCGTTCTGTTAACGCCATTAACACCGGAAACGAAGGGATTAATCGCGGAACGTGAACTAGAATTGATGAAAGAAACCGCTGCAATTATTAATGTTGCGCGTGGTGGAGTCATTGACGAACAAGCCCTATACCAAGCGTTAACGACAAATAAAATCTGGGCTGCTGGTCTAGATGTATTCGAAGTGGAACCAGTTCCATTAGACCACCCATTACTCACATTACCGAATGTTACTGTGCTACCGCATATCGGAAGTGCAAGTATCCGTACGAGAATTGCTATGATGCAAATGAATGCTGACGCTATTAAAGCTGTATTGGAGAATAAAGAGCCAGAGAATAGAGTAGTATAAAAAATACCAGATCAGAGCTATTTCCATTTCTCTGATCTGGTATTTCGTTGTTCTTATATTATTTAGTCACTAAGGATACATCACTTGCTGTGGCCCAATCGTTCATTGGAACCACAATATATGTTGCACCGGGCTTTAATGTATTGTCTTTAACGTCAAAGATACCAACTGCACCTTTACGAGAAGAGAAGCGATATTGTGCTTGAATCTTGCTTCCATCTTCAGCTTGTAATTCTACGCTTCGACCTGCAAGTAAATCCATTCCAGGATCTTTATCTAATGTTAATTGGAATGATTTATCATCAATTGCTTCTGCTGATTTGACTGTCAACGGAGCAATCTCTTTCGTTTCGAAGGTTGGATTTTTAATTGTTGCCCAATCAGATGATACAGTATATGTTGTACCAGGTGTTAAAGTTTGTCCTTCTGATAAACGGAATTTTGGTGCTTGTCTACCATCTGCTGCTTGGGTAAAGGGTACATAATTCGCTGTAAATTCTTCTCCATTATCAGCTGTAATTATTACTGTGCGATCTCGTAAAGAAGATATCACTTGATATTGGTTTCCATTGTCATCTTTATTTTCGTCATCTACTTGAAAAGAAAGATCACCTCTACCGGCCTTATACGCTTCAATAATATTCGCATAATCTGTTACGCCATCTTCCTTAAAAGATTCAATTTCAAATGTATCGTTTGTAACTTGTTTGGTTTGGCTTAAATTAATTTTTTCTTCACTTGCTTCAAAGGATTGTTTTTCTCCATCTTTATAGATAACAGTATAAGTTGTTCCTGGTTTTTGTATGGTAACGGGAATAATATATGTGCTTTCCGAACCGATTTTTAATCTAGGAACATTGACTAAGCTTAACTCATGATCAAATTCAAAGTTTTTCTTTATTATATCCAGATTATCTGGATTAACGTCTTCTTCCAATAAAGGCGTAGAGAATGTTATTTGTAATGTCATCGCATTTAACGCTTGTAAATCCGAGATTTGTGCTTCGTTTTGTGTTTCCTTTTGAGGTTGTTCTTGTTTTTGTTCACTTTGATTGTTTTGTGTTTCCGTATTACAACCTGTTATTGCTAATGTCAATCCAAGTAGTATAGGTGATAATAATTTTGCTTTTTTCATGCTGACATCTCCTCAGTTTAGTTGTGTTTTGCTATTTGTAGACTTTTTATTCCTAAAACTATATTAGTCCTAAATCATAAAATCTAACTAATCAATTTCTTAAAAAAGGATAAACTTTTTAATAACATTTCTTAATATAAATAAAAAAATCCCGTTACCTAAGTAACGGGTAGTAAAGCTTATTATTTAAACATTAAAGCGATATCCGGCTCCCCAAACGGTTTCTAGTAATTTCGGATGAGCAGGTTCTCTTTCAATTTTGCCACGTAATTTTCCAATATGGACGGTCACAGTAGAAACATCTGCAGCTGACTCAAAACCCCAAATGTTTTCATAAAGTTGCTCTTTGCTCAGCACTTGGTTCGGGTGCATTACAAGAAAAACGAACAAATCGAATTCTTTTGTTGTAAATGGTACTTCTTCCCCGTTTATATGAACTCTACGTGATGATTTATCAATGGATATTCCGTGAATATAGATAGTGTTTGATTTGTTTTGATTTCCTGCTAACCGTTCATATCGTGCCAAATGTGCTTTAACTCTAGCAACCAGCTCACTTGGACTAAAAGGCTTTGTAATATAATCGTCAGCACCTAAACCAAGACCTCGAATTTTATCGATATCTTCCTTTTTGGCAGAAACAAATAATATAGGGATGTTTTTGACAGCACGTATTTGTTTGCATATCTCAAATCCACTTATTCCTGGAAGCATGATATCTAGAATAATTAAATCATAGTTACCTTGAAGGGCATGTTGGAGTCCAGCATCTCCAGTATGCTGCATATCGACAGTAAAATTATTGATTTCTAAATAATCTCTTTGTAATTCTGCGATACTAACTTCGTCTTCAATAAGTAAGATATTTTTCATTTTATCTTCCTTTCCTTAAGGTAAAGAAAACATTTGTACCTTTTCCTAATTCGCTCGTTGCCCAAATCTCTCCGCCATGCTCCACGATAATTTGTTTGGCAATCGCGAGTCCTAAGCCACTTCCACCTGTTTGTGAGTTTCTAGATTGTTCAGCTCGGTAAAAACGATTAAAAATGTGAGGTAAAGCGGAAGGTTCTATTCCTTGACCGTTATCTGTGATTTTTATAGTGATATCATTATTTCCTTCAATTAGAGAAATGGTAATGTTCTTCTGAACTTTATCCATATATTTCACACAATTGTTAATTAGGTTAGCCATTACTCTTTTTAGTTTCTCTCTATCTGCTGCCACGTACATCGGCTTATGCAGTAGATCAAATTCAATTTTAATCCCGTCTTGAAGTAGTTCTAAATGAAGTTCTTCTACATAGTCTCGCATATATTGATTCAGTTCGATAATTTCAAAAGAGAATGGTTCTTTTTTTAAATCTAATTTGGAGAACAAGAACAATTCGTCTATCAATGAATCCATATCTTTTGCTTTTAAGTGAATGATGGATAAATATTTATCCGTTTTTTCAGGGGTATTAGCCACACCATCTTTTATTCCTTCAACGTATCCAATAATCGAGGTAATAGGTGTCTTCAAATCATGCGAAATATTGGATAGTAGTTCTTTCCGGTTTTCCTCATACTGTAGCTGAAGATTTACGGATTCTTTTAATTTTATTCTCATTTCTTCAAAAGACCTATTTAACTGTCCGATTTCATCATTCGAAGTGGCTTTGATTTCAAAGCTTAAATCTCCTGATTTTATTCGATGGGCACCATTTGTCAGAATAGAGATGGGAAGGATAATACTTCGTGATACTAAATAGTTTAAAAGTCCAATAATTACTATAAATAGAAATAGTAATAGTCCAAATAAAATTGGAAACAACTCCTTAGCCAACTCGGCATAGGAACTTGCCTTTCTCAATACAAATATACTTCCTTTGCTTTTATCTGGAAAATAAAAGTCAAATTTCACATATGTGAAAAAAGAATTATCGATTTTTATCGAATCTCGCGTATTTATATTTGTTTCTTCAAATCCAGGAAGAGAGATAATCAATGCTTGCTTATCAAGAGTAGGGGAAGCGTACTCGACATTATTTTCTTTTCTAACGACAAGATTGATACCTTCTTGTTCAATTTTTTTTAGTTGCTCTTCATCTAGAAGCTGGGAAGGATTATTTTTTGCTAATAACTTCAAGTCTAGAAAAGCACTTTCTTCAACTGTAGTCAAAGGTTTTTGAACATAAGTCTTTTTATAAAAATGCTCGATAGAATTTATATCACCCGTTATCGAAAAAATAATTAAAAAACCAGCTGCTAGTAATAATGTGAATGAAAAAAGTATTACTCCTACGTAGGACAATAGAAATCGCATTTTAATTGACACTTTTAATCACCTCACAATCAACTCTTCATTCTTTTATAGAATTATTCTATTTATCAAATGTATAAGAAACTATATGAACCATAACACGCAATCCTTAAAAATTTCTAAAGTATGTATGAAAAATCCATAAACAACAGACTTATTAATCACTACTTGATAATGCGAGGGAGCGGTGAACTGGATACTTCTTATTAGCTTAAGTCACTCCTCGCCAATTTTAGTTTACGCGTATTTCGACAGGATTATAATGAAGAATAGCTAATAACTGCTCTGCCATATAAGTAGAAGAATACATAAAATTATTGTCGATCCATTCTATAATCATTCCCCATATTGCATGCGCTTGATAACTAGCGTTTAAATTACTATTTATATTAGAATGCAAGGGATTATTAGATAAATCTTGTAATAAAAGTTGTTTTAACTCATTACAAATTCTATTTTGTAATTCAAATAGAACGTTAGACTTTCCTAATAATGAATAAAAATTAGTATACTGCGCAACATGATCAAATATCTTAATGGCGGAAGAAGTTAGTTCACTCACCGTAAAAACTTCCATTCCTTTATAAGGATCTCGATAAGAATCAATTAAATCCTTAATCACATCGTCGATAATTTCTTCTAATAATTCTTCTTTATACTGATAATGTTTATAGAACGTTCCTCGATTCAGATCTGCAGTCTGCACAATATCGGTTATGGTAATCTCTTTAAAGTGTTTCTTTTTCATTAAAGAGAGAAGTGCTTCTTTCATAGCAGTCTTCGATTTGCTAATTCTTCTATCTAATTTCTTTATTTTAGTAGTCATTTCCATCCCCCTATGTTGAATATTATTAATAAATAATCAAATAATATAGAAATTGTTTATTAGAGTACAAAAAGGTAATTGTTTGCTGATTGAATAGCCCTGTTAGGGTTGATTATACTATAAATGTAAGGTTTTATTGAACATTTGTTCAATAAAATAGATGTGTAAGCGTGTTCAAATTACAATTTGGAGGGGAAAAAGATGAGATTAGTAAACAAAGTAGCGGTAGTAACAGGATCTGGTTCAGGTATGGGAAAAGCAATCGCTAACCTCTATGCAAAAGAAGGAGCAAAAGTAGTAGTTTCTGATATAAATGAAGCTTCTGCAAACGCGACTGTAGAAGAAATTAAAGCAAATGGTGGAGAAGCAATTGTAGTAGTAGCCAACGTTGCGAAAGAAGAGGATATTCAAAATCTTATCGATACTACAGTTAGTACTTACGGAACTGTAGATATTTTAGTAAACAACGCGGGCATCATGGATAATTTTGAAGCAGCAGGCGATATTGAAGATAATCGTTGGGAATTAATTTTCTCAGTAAACACAACTAGCGTAATGCGTGCAACACGTAAAGTATTGCCGATCTTCTTAGAAAAACAAAGTGGCGTAATTATAAACGTGGCTTCTGCAGGAGGATTACAAGGTGCGCGTGCAGGAGCAGCATACACTTCATCTAAACACGCCGTAGTTGGATTCACGAAAAATACAGGATTCATGTATGCACCTCAAGGCATCAGATGTAACGCAATTGCACCAGGTGGAGTAGAAACAAATATTGGGGCTTCCATGACAAATATTAATGAATTTGGTATGGGTCGCATACAAGCGGGATTAGCAATTAATCCACGTACGGGGAAAGCAGAAGAAATCGCAAAAGTAGCTCTATTTCTAGCTTCTGATGAAGCTAGCTTTGTTAACGGAACAGTTGTAACAGCAGACGCTGGCTGGACTGCTTACTAATAATATAAAGCAAAAATCCTTCCATTCGTTATGAATGGAAGGATTTTTTAAATTGGTCTCGGTTGAAGCGGAATTGGTCTTGTTTCCAGTATAATGGTTGCAGTCTCAGTTCTATTAGTCTCGTTCAGCCATTAATTTCAATAAAATTAGTTGGGATAAAGCAGGGTATCCTGCAAATGTTCTATTTCCTTCTGTATTTTCGAAAATCCTTTTATGTTCGGAACCGTCTTTTTAGAAAAGGACAGTTGTTGATCTGCTGCTTTTGCCATTGTTTCAAACACGAGTAGCATTTGTGAAACCTCTTCATCAGTCAGTAATGGCCGATTCTTATACTTAGAGGACAAATCCAGTAAATAACCTAGTTGCTCAATCGAGTGAATAACTGGAAACAAATGATCTAGCCAAACTGTATCTCTTGGAATTTCTCCTAAAGCTGTATGATGCACGATTTTTAAGTTAGTGAGATTCGTTTGCATTTTGTTTCTTTCTTTCGAGTAGGCTGCATCTACTAAACCGGGTTGCGCTGAAAAAAGAGTTACTATAAATTGTTGCTGACTACGAATTGTCTTAGCTATCGTATGAGGAAGAAGAACTGAAGCGCTTTTTCGACTAATTAAAAATGCTCCAATCAAACCAATTGCACTACCGATAAGTACGTCAATAATACGTGCGGAAGCAAAATAGGAAATATCGTGAATATGGGTGGTGCTTTCCGAAAGCAATAGAGCATTTGGTGTGATAAATAAAGCGGCAATTCCATAATTTAATACAATGGCAAGCTCTGTCAAGAACGTTAGTAGAAAAATAGCAAAAATAATGACATATCCTTCGGGTTGAAAATAAAGAATCGCACTTGCGATTAGTATTCCTACAAGTGTTCCAATTGAGCGCTGGATAGCTCGGTGGAACGTCGCTACAATAGTCGCTCCAGACAAAACAGCAGCACAGGATAAGGTCACCCAAAACGAACGATTAAAATCAAATGACTGTGCAACTATAGCTGCAACAAAAAGTACTACTCCGTAACGAAGTGCAGTTAAAAATACGACAGAATTTTTATCGAAAGCTCCACCAAGGACAACGCGAAGAGAAGGCTTGGAAATAATTATTTCCCGGTGAATATTAATAATTGGTTTACTTACAATGGTGCTTGCCTCGTTGAATAAATCATACAAAGTTTCTAAATTGTCATCCCGTATTTCAACTGACTGGGTTGGTTTATGCCCTTTATTGTCAATAGATTTCGCAATCGATCGAATCCCCTCTATTAATTCGTCTGATAATACACCTTCTTTCATTTCTAAGTGTTCATTTGCATGAAGAAACAAACGATTTGCTTGTTCGTTCAACAAAACAAGTCGCTTATATGTATCAGAAACTCGCCATGGAATATATCCCGACAATAAGAGTTCGTCAGCGGATTTTAAAGCGGCTAGTATCTTTTGTCGTGACAACTTAAAGTGCTCCGTCCCTAAGGATTCCATAAATGCAGCAAGTTCAACATACACTTTCTTGACTGCGACTTTTTCGGGACCGTGTGGGTTTGCTAGCCATCCAATCATTCCTATAATCCAAGAAAAAGCACCACCCAAGAATACGAGTCCCGCACGTAAAGGAGCAAGCTCGGGATCTACAGGCATTCCATTCCCCATTAAAAAGGTCAAAACAATAAAGATAGCGGCAGGACCTGTAATGCGTAATGCTCCAAATAAAAACGTAACGACTGCCCCGACAATTGCCACCATAATAGCGGAAATAAACGGATATGGTGCTGTATATGTACCTAATCCCATAGCAACTGACAAAGCTAGTACAGCAAACAGTAATTTTTTTGCACGAAAAGCATAAGGAATATTAAACACGTAGAGATAAGTTAAACCACCAATACCTGCAATAAGCCCATATTCCAAGCTGCCAAATAAATATCCAACCAGCACAGGAAATCCAGCACAAACACCTGCTATGAAGGCCTTAAGCCATGGAAGGGGATTTTTATTCACTGTGAATGCTTGCTTGAGGGCTAATAACAGTGTGGAAGAGTTGGGGTTAGAAGTTTTTCTTTTCAAGTGGATTCTCCCCTTTTTATTAGCAGTACATTTAATAATATTCTTTCAGGGACTACAAAAGAGAGGTCCATATGAAGTAGCCAAACAATACATAATTATTATGTAGTATTATTCCAAAAAGTTGTTTAATACCTTAGAAGGCCTATTTCTAAGCTGAAAGAAGTTGCTTTGATTAAAAGGAATCTTAATTGATTTAGTTTAAAAAAGAGGTGATAGTTGGATTAATATAGAAATTATGGATATAGACTTAATGAAGAGGGGTAATTTTTCTTGTGGAGTGGAAACATTGTGGAGATATTCACTATAGTTTTGGCTTGGATTACAGTCGGTATTATTGCAAATCGTTTGTATAAAAATAAACTGATGAAACCAGAGCTATGGAAAATGATTGTGGTCATCTTGATTGGTCTCTTTTCATTTTCTTTTCATTTTACTGTATTTGGTACGTTCTTGAAGATTTCCATCTTGCCACTTGGAGTATGGGTTATGTATGGGTTTTTAAATAGAAACAAAGAACAGTGGGAGAAATATCAACCCTTTGCTTGGTTAGGCTTTTTTGCTAACTATATTATCTTAGCGTCTACATTAATAGCAATACCGATAAATTACTTACTGTATTCGGAAGATGAACTAGCAACTTATATGTCACATGTAGAAAATGCTTCCATAATTACTATTCATCCATCTGGGCAGGAACGCTCTTTTAGTCATGAAAACTTTCAAAGACAATTGAATAGTATGAGTCAAGAAATGATTTATAGTGACGAATGGTATAACGAGACGTATATGTATGCCGAGCCAAATAGAAGGAACGAACGATTTCCATATATGCTAGTGAATACCTCCCCCAAATGGGGGAGCGGTCTTCAAACAAGTATTTATGTAGAAGGTGACGGAAAAGGGCTCTTAATTTCAACCCCTAAAAAGAACATATATTTTCGATCCGAAGACTCCTTGTTAGGGGAGGCGAAATAGCATGAAGAAAAAGATCTTAATTTATTTTGGAAGTATCGTATTCCTACTGACAGTTGTCCTTATCTATTGGTTTTATTTTTCAAAGCCTAATCCTTTTCCTACGGAAGAACAATTAGTAAAAGAGATGACTAGCCTGTTTCCTGAAGTTTCTGCAAGTATAATTCAAGAAGTCATTTACTTGGATAAAGAGCATGCATTTGTTCCCTTTATCTCGGAGGAGGACCATTATGGTATAAGTTTCTGGGTGTGGAAACATCACAAATGGATGGTTGAATTTATGGATACAAACGGAAATGTGCGGGTTTGGAAAATAAATAATAATGATCCCTCTACCTATCACTTTGTATGGAATTTCGCTTCTTCAGAACAGCTAAACTATATGAATCTATACTTAATTAAAAAGAGGAATTATTATGTCAGCGATAACGTTCATCATTACTTTCCAGGAGTACAAATGGAAGAGAAGATTTCCCTTCCTAAAACGACCTATGGAAGCTTGCCGATATCGAACGAATGGGTTTCTGTTATTGACTCCTTAAATAAATTAAATTCGGCCAAGCAACCTGACCCATTCTTCCCTTTCTATACTCCTCAGCAGGATATATATTTTGGTTGGAATACCATTGATAAATCGGATGAAATAACTTATCCGGATCGTAATTTAAATAGTAGTACATCCTGGAATGGCGATTCGAATATAGAGTATTTACTCTTTATAAATGACTACTCAGAACTTGAATATCCTTATCAAAAATGAATCAATAAAACATTTCATGTAGGAATGAATATTTTGGAACCTTTATTTACAAAGTTCGTATAGTAATTGAATAACATTAAAACTGCAAAGGAGAATCTACTTATGTCATTTTTTAATAAAGTACTAGCGAGCGTTGGGATTGGTGGAGCGAAAGTAGAAACGAAGTTAGAGAAATCTACGTATGTAGCTGGAGAAATGATGAATGGGGAAGTGGAAGTGTATGGAGGGAATATTGAACAACAAATTGACTCCATCTACTTAACAGCGAATACTACGTATATCAGAGAATCAGATGATAAAAAATATACAGCTGTTGCTTCAGTGAAATCGTATAAGGTCCATGAACCGTTTACAATTGGAGCAAACGAAACGAAAGTAATTCCATTTTCTTTAGAGCTTCCAGTTGAAACGCCTGTAACACTTGGAAATACACGAGTATGGGTGAGCACAGGACTAGATATTAAAAATGCAGTAGATCCGACAGATAAAGACTATATAGAAGTTCGACCAACAAGACTTGCTGCGCAAATTTTAGAAGCAGTAGAACAACTCGGCTTCCGATTACGTAAAGCGGAATGTGAACAAGCTTCTAGAAGAATACCTACTACGTATCCATTTGTTCAAGAGTTCGAATTCATTCCAACGAGCAGTTTATATAGAGGAAGATTAGATGAATTGGAGATTGTATTCCTTTCACAAACTGAACAATCCGCAGAGATCCTTATGCAAGTAGATCGTAGAGCAAGAGGATTAGGAGGGTTTCTTTCCGAAGCGCTTGAAACGGATGAGAGTCATATTAGACTTTCCATTACTACACAAGATTTACCGAATTTAAATGAAAAGATAAAACAAATTATCTCTAAACACCTTTAAGAAGCTTCGAAAAACTAAATGAAGAACTAAGCCTCAGAAACCATTACTACCTGTTTCTGGGGCTTTTTAAGCTAACTAAAATTTTCCTATTATCGAAAATTAAATGCTTAAATTATGGTTAAATATGGTAAAATCATATCGACCACACTGGTCTATTATTATTTTTTTAGCAATAAAATAATCATTGAAAGGAGGAGACTAGAAATCACAAAAACATTTGAAAGCCTGGATTCCAGTAAACAAAAAAGAATTATAGAAGCTGCTCTAAAAGAGTTTAGGGAGAAGGGCTTTGACCAAGCTTCTACCAATCAAATAGTGAAGGAAGCAGGGATTGGTAAAGGAATGCTCTTTTATTATTTCAATAATAAACTGGATCTGTATTCGTACTTAATTGACTATTGTCTTGTAATCGTGGAAGAAGAGTATTTCGGAGCAATAGATGGAAAAGAACCGGACTTGTTTGAGCGAATGAAGCGAATCGTAGTAGTCAAAATGGATTTCCTATCAAAGTATCCAGAAGTAATAAACTTTATAGGTACCATATTATCGAATGATCAAATCGATGCAGACGTAAAGTCTAGGATAGAAGCGTTACATAACGAAGGATACACTAAAATTTACGGGAATTTGGAATACTCATTTTTTAAAGAAGATATGGACGTTCCAAAAGCATTTAACTTGATTCGATGGGCAGTTGAAGGTTATGAAAATGAGGTAAAACTACGTTTGAAAGGTCAAGATTTAAGTAAAATAAATTATGAACCTTATATCGAGGAGTTTTTTAGTTATTTAGACATGATGCGTACCTTTTTTTATAAATAAAGGGAGAGTGAGAAACATGACGATAATTAATACAAAAAACCTAACAAAAAAGTTTGGAAAATTTACTGCTTTAGATCATGTGAATCTCGATGTGAAGGAAGGGGAAGTGTATGGTTTCATCGGTCCTAATGGAGCAGGTAAATCCACCACCATTCGTCTTTTGCTAGGTATGATTAAGGCTACGGAGGGAGAAGCAACTATTTTCGGACTGGATGCTTGGAAAGATGCTGTGGATATACATAAGCGCTTGGCATATGTGCCAGGCGATGTTAACTTATGGCCAAACTTAACAGGCGGAGAAGTAATCGACCTATTTATGAAATTACGTGGAGCGAGAAATAAAAGCCGACGGGAAGAAATGATTGAAAAGTTTAAATTAGACCCATCTAAAAAATGTAGAACCTACTCTAAAGGGAATCGACAAAAAGTTGCGTTAGTAGCCGCATTTGCATCCGATGCGGATCTATACATTTTAGATGAACCGACATCTGGACTTGACCCATTGATGGAAAAAGTGTTCCAGGATTGTGTGCTGGACTCCAAGAAAGAAGGAAAAAGCATTCTACTTTCCAGTCATATATTATCGGAAGTAGAAAAATTATGTGATAGAGTTGGAATCATTCGCCAGGGGAAAATAATTGAAACAGGGAGTCTAAATCAATTACGTCATTTAACACGAACAAATTTACTGATCGAAACGAAACTACCAATGATCGGATTAAGTGAACTAAATGGTGTTTATGCAATAGAAGAAAAGAACCAAACTCTTTCGTTCCAAGTGGATACAGAAGAATTGGATGTTGTGATAAGACATATTAGCCAGTTCGGCATAATGAGATTAGAAAGTGCACCACCTACTTTAGAAGATTTGTTTATGCGCCACTATAAAGGAGTAGGAGGTGTATCCTAATGTCGAAGAAACCATTTCAACATACAGGGATGCTTGTACGTTTTATATTACGCCAAGATCGTCTACGGATTTCTATATGGATAATCGCTTTAGTGCTCATCACTTTAAGCACGGCCATTTCCTTTTCGGATTTGTACCAAAATCAGGAGGAAAGACAGGCAATCGCACAAACAATGAGGAACCCGGCTATGACGGCGATGGTTGGTTATAGTGGAGGGTTAGAAAATTATACGAATGGAGCGATGATGGCTCATCAAATGTTGCTTTTCAGTGCTATAGCGGTTGCCATCATGAGTATTTTACTTGTTGCTAAACATACTCGCACAGAGGAGGAAGATGGGCAGTTGGAAATGATCCGCGCCCTACCGGTTGGACGTTTGTCGAATTTAAGTGCAACTATCCTAGTTGTCAGTGGTACGAATGTGTTATTAGCAATAATAGTGGGTTTTGGATTGTATGCATTAGGAATTGAAAGTTTAGATTTAGAAGGTTCCTTCTTATATGGAGCAGCTTTAGGTGCAACTGGAATTTTTTTCGCAGCGGCGACCGCAATATTTGCCCAGCTTTCGGAGAACTCTCGTGGGACAATAGGGTTAAGTTTTGCAGTGCTTGGACTTGCGTATTTCATCCGAGCAATTGGTGATGTTGGGAATGCAACACTGTCCTGGTTTTCCCCACTAGGAATCGTATTAAAAGCGGAAGTATATGTCCACAATTACTGGATGCCTATTATATTAGTGATCACTTTAGCAATACTTTTATTGGTGCTAGCATTCTACCTGAATTCCATTCGTGATTTAGATGCGGGATTTTTACCTGCAAAACCGGGCATAGTGCATGCATCGCCATTTTTGCAGGGTCCGATTGGTCTAGCTCTAAGAATTCAACGTACTGGATTAATTGCTTGGGCAATTGGTTTGTTTTTATTGGGGGCTTCCTATGGGTCTGTTTTAGGTGATTTAGAATCCTTTTTCAAAGATGTAGAAATGATGAAAGCTCTAATAACACCCGTCGAAGGATTTACGTTAACAGAACAATTTATACCAATGTTAATGACGGTAATAGCGATGTTTTGTACAGTTCCGGCTCTCCTAGTAGTTTTTAAGCTGAAAGGTGAAGAAAAGAAGAATTATACGGAACATATACTTAGCCGTGCGGTATCACGATCGCGGACAATGGGAAGTTATTTTATAATTTCAATCGTTACTAGCATTGTAATGCTTTTGTTAGCAGTTCTCGGAATGTGGTTTTCAAGTGTAGTTGTGATGGAGGATGCCATTTCCTTTAGTACAATTTTTAAAGCAGCAATGGTTTATTTACCTGCAATCTGGACGATGATTGGTTTAGCGGTATTTTTAGTAGGATTTCGTCCTACAAATACAAGCATTACATGGTTGTATTTTATTTATTCATTTATTGTAGTTTACTTAGGGGCGTTACTTCAATTTCCGGATTGGTTGAGGAATCTTTCACCATATGGTCATATTCCACACCTTCCAGTAGAGGAAATGGATTTTATGGCAGTTTCGGTATTAGTAATCATTGCAATTGTTTTATCTATTGTTGGATTCATCACTTATAATAAACGAGATATTTTAGGTTAATAGAGGATGGGGCTGTCCAATAAGCCCATAAATTGAAGCAGGTGTAGAAAAACGAGTCTTTTTCTACATCTTTTTTTTGTATACTTTTTATAAAACTACTATTTTTTGTAGGCAATTGAATGTAATGAAAGACGGCGTCTCCAGCGGGAATAGCGTGAGCGGAAGGCCCCGCAGGAGCGAACAAAGGAACGAAGGCTAAGAACGCTACCTCGTGTGGCAACGCCTTCGTGACCAACATCGTGTTGGCCTGAGGAGACTGAAGCCATGCCCGCGGAAAGCGTCCGTCTAGAACGGAAATCAATACATTGGAAAAGGGACCATCTCTCAGTCAATGTATGACTTTAGGGACAGACTCGTCTTTATTTTGACATTAAACTAACCACTGGTTATAATATAACCAGTGGTTAGATAAATGGAGGATGAATAATTAAATGAAAAGTAAACAAGAGAAACGTTCGGAAGAAACAAAAATGATGATTTTGGAATCTGCTGGAAATTTATTCGCTACAAAAGGTTATGATGCCGTAACAATCCGCGAAATAGCAAAGGCTGCAGAGTGTTCGCATACAACGATTTATCTTTACTTTAAAGATAAGGAAGCACTGCTTCACCAACTTTCTATGCCACCACTTCAAGATTTGCACAACCAATTACACCAAATTGTACGTAAGAATACATTAACAGCTGAAGACAAACTAAAAAGTATTAGTCGCGAATATATACACTTCTGCTTAAAAAATAGAAATATGTACGATATTTTTTTCAACGCAAAATCATCTAGAGTAGATGTCAAAGAGCCTGAGCTAGAAATTAATAAACTTCGAATTGAAATATTTGAACTGATGAAATTGGTTATTCAGGAATGTTTAATTATTTCAAATAACGACCAATTACTCGCTTTTTCTCGTATTTATTATTTCCATTTGAATGGTATTTTAAGCACGTACTCGTATCAGCATGAACCGCTGGACGTATTAATGGAAAGATTGGCACCCACGTTTGACCTAGCAATCGAAATTCTTCTATTAGGCTTTAAAGAAAAATTGAAGTAAGGGGATAAAATGATGAGAGCAAAAAAGATTTCTGAACATATTTGGAGTTTAAAAATGTGGATGATCATTCCAATTCATGTATGGGTTGTTGTGGATGAGGACGGTGTCACGTTAGTAGACGCAGGCATACCGATGATGGCAAAAGGAATCATAAAATTCATTGAACAATTAAATGCCGGTCCTTTACAAAGAATTCTCTTAACCCATGGACATTCGGATCATGTTGGGGCTGTGAAAGCTATCTTGAACAAGTATGAAGTTCCAGTATACGCACATCGAGTTGAAATTCCCTATATGCAGGGAGATATTATCTACCCAAAAAGAAAAAAACTGGAACATAACTTACCAAAACAATTATCTCATCCACTCTTAGAGGATGAGAATGGCAACTTAAAATCGATAGGTGGACTTACACCATTCTTTACGCCCGGCCATTCCCCTGGTCACGTCGTTTACTACCATGAAAAAGATCAAATATTGTTAGGTGGAGATCTCTTCACTTCTAAGAAAGGTAAGATTCAACCGCCGATGTCTTCGTTTACAGCAGATATGATACAAGCGGTAAAAAGCAGCTCTATTGTGGGGGAATTAAAACCAAAACAGTTGGAAATATGTCATGGGAATGCAGTGCTTCATCCGGCAGATCAGTTAGAGGAATATACTTTAAGAATGGAAAGAAAACTAGGAGGTAGGTAATCATGCTCTTTGTTCAATATACGGTATTAGGTATCTTTTTTCTGATGGAATTATCTGCACTTGCAGCATTCTCCTATTGGGGGTTTCATTTGAACAGAGGTTGGTTCATAAAAATTTTGTTAGGTATAGGCGCCCCTCTTCTTGTTGCAATCTTTTGGGGGACCTTCATCGCTCCAAAAGCATCTATTCCTGTGTCCATCCCGGTACGAATTATATTGCAGCTTATTATATTTGCATTAGCTATAGCGGCCCTGTATTTCTCAAGTAAAAGTATGCTGGCGGTCGTATTTCTGGTTGTTGTAGTAGTTGAAATGATCATCATGTATTCCATGGGGTGGTAATCTAATTACGTAGATGCCTATCTTATTCTATTGCTATTTTCATACTTTCGATAACTAGAGCAAGTGTCGTCAGTCTTTTAAAAAACCAGCCTTCTAACATAAGCATGTTTGTTCGAAGGCTAGTCTCATTCCTTATCTATTCTGTTCTGCTTTCTGTAACAGGCTGTATGTCAGTCGTGACAAACCTTCCGTTGTTTGGCTTATTTCCTCAATGGATTGGACGATTTTGTCTAAATCCTCTTTGTTGCGCCCAAACATATCCACATAGTTTTCCACTTCAAATTTTACAGTGACCAAACCGTTTTTAGCTTGTTGTAGCTTTGTTTGGGACTGTTCGTTAGAGTGTGTGATTTCCTCCATTTGCTTGACCAAACTCGTTATATTGGAATTGTTTTTTTCGATTAATGTATTAATATTGCTGCTTAGCAACTTAGAGTTTTCTGCTAGCTTTCTTACTTCGCTTGCTACAACAGAGAAACCTTTACCATGCTCTCCTGCACGCGCCGCCTCAATGGAAGCATTCAAAGCTAATAAATTTGTTTGATCCGCGATTCCTTCAATACCTTGCGTAATTTTAATAATTTCCTCCGATGTTGCTTTCAACTCATGCATTCCTATTAGCGATGCATTCACTTTTTCGGTAGATTGATTGAATTGGAGTTGCATTTCTTCCATTTGTTCTTGGTTTTGTGTCGTTAAGCCAACTAGATTTCTACTAGATTTTTGCGTGTTTCCTGTTTCTTGTAAGATTTGATTTGCTCGTAAACTCGTATCCGCTATAGACGCCTCGGTTTGTTCTACAGAAGCTGCCACTTCCTGGCTAACAGCAGAAATTTCATTTTGTAAATTTACTCTCGACGCATTAGCTTGATCAATCTCTTCTAGTCGCGTATTCATATATTGATTTGTTACCAGCTGCGCATCGAAATTCATGGCATGGGAAATAGCTAGTATAGCTTGTGTTAAATTCTTCGGATCGCCTTGATAATGTTCGACAATTTTAGGAATTAGTAACGTTTTAAAAGCGGAATAAGAAGCAAGAAACCACGTAACTGGAACAAAATTTAGGTTATGCGTTTGACCTAATTGCTTTCGTATTTGCAAAAATGCATCGTCCATTCTTCCTGTTAATAAGCTACCAAAGTAATCTTCAAACACCTTTTTCATGCGTTCGCGTGAAGAAGCGTTTTGCATGATTTTCAGCATATCTGGATTAAGAGACAACTGATCGATTAATTTTTCCAACACTTCATCTAGCACTGAATCTATTAATGGAGCCATTCCCATTAATGTTTCTAATTGTTCCTGCGTATAGCCCATATAGTTCAAAATAGGGGAAAGGTTTTCATCGCTAGTAAGAACAATACTTGATATTTCTGGGAATTCCATAATAGCTTTATACTTCATTTTCTCTGATTTTTCTTTTGTAAATGGGAACATAGTATTCCTCCGAGTTTTAAATTAGTAATTCTTTCTAATTATCTTCATTAGGATAAATGATTGCAAGTTTGAATGCTTGGAATAAAAAGAATAATGAAAATCATTGAATTAATTGCTTGGTGATCACTATAGTACAATTTATAATATAGATAGAATGAGTTAGTTTCCTAAATAGTACTTTGTTATTAAAATACGAACATTTATCACTTCGTTGATTGAAGCGGCAGGCGGCGACTCCAGCGGGATGAGTGAGACAGATAAGATATCACAAACGACGCGTGAGCTGTGGTGATGGCTTATCGCTCACCCCGCAGAAAGCGTCCGCCTATAGTGGAAATCAACTATACTTTATTCCGCGTAAAATATATATTTCTTTAGTTTCCTTCGTGTTTTTTTATGTAAATTGGAATTATGAAATTGATTCAGAATGGTTTAAAATCGATGGAAAAGGGAGATGGTTCTTATTTCAGTAGATATGGAAACTCAAATAATCGATGACATCATGCATCGTATCGTTTCAAAGACAATGGAACATGGGGAAAAACTTCCTTCTGAAAACGAACTTGCAAAAAAGTATCGAGTACCTAGAATGACTGTAAGAAATGCACTGACAAAATTAGAAGAAAGAGGATACATTTTTTCGGTACAAGGCAAAGGACGTTACTTAAAAGAGAAATCTATTCCAATTCAATTACACCTAACTGGTAAAACGAGTTTTACAGATAAAATGAAGCAAGCGGGCTATGAATTAAAAACAGAGAATAATGTGTGTGAAAAGATTGTCTATAATGAACATATTTATAGAAGCTTAAACTCAGACGAAGAGGAAGATGTCTATAAAGTAGGGAGACTACGCTATATTAATGGGGAACCGATGGCGATTCATTATTCATTCGTCAGTAAAAAGATGTTTCCAGAAATTGCAGAAGACGGTCCAACGATAGAGTCTATGTTTGCTTACTATCGAAATTTCGGTTACAAGGAATTTACAAGTAAAAAAAGTATGTTAAGTATTACGTTTCCTACTTCTGAAGAGCAAAAATTATTGTCTTGTAAAAGCATGGTGCCACTCATCATTGTTGAGAGTGATTGTATAGATGTAAACACCAATAAAATTCTGGAACATACAAAAATACTGTATCGTAGCGATAAGTTTAAATATGATATCACGATGGATTGAAAAGGCAAGGTAAGTAAGTTTTCATTTTCCTGTTGTGCTACAATTATGGATGTAAAGCAAGTCCTATTAATCTTATTGCTATTTGTGTTTCTAATTGGAGAAAGGTCGTAGTATGAATGTTTTCAACACACGACCATCCTCTTAATAGATCCATCGGTAATCATTATAGCCAAAGTCTGTCCAAAGCCCTCCGAAAACAAGTTAAAACCGGTTTTGCACTTAAAGGGAGCTTTAGCGGGTTTCTTAATGTCCACATTTTTATTTTTTCCTGTCAATAAAAGCCTTGAGCTTATCAGGGTTCCTGACAATGTATAGATTGCAAATTGCATTTCTTTCGACATGTATCAGGACAACAGCTTCAATATTTTTACCAGAAGATATAACAACACCGGTTTGTCCGTTTATATTCATAGTCTCAAAACTTGGGCCTTCTTCGTTATGTTGAGCCTTACGAAATAGACCAAGGAGGAAACGGGAGACGAGATTGCTAGATACAATAGGATGGACTGCTGCATGTGCTTTACCCCCTCCGTCTGAAACCAACACAACATCTTCGGCTAGCATGGATACAATCGCACCTACGTTATCTTGTTCGAGAGCTGTAAGAAATTGGTAAATCCATTCTTCGCTCGCGACTTCGAGATGGACCGACTCACCAAAAGTATTTCCCAACTTCCCTCTTGCACGGCTGAAGAGCTTTCTGCAATTTACTTCGCTTTTCCCTACAATCTCAGCAATCTCAGGATACTTAAAGCCTAGAGCCTCATGAAGAACGAAGACTGCCCGTTCTGTAGGGGACAATTTTTCAAGCAATACGAGAATACCATAAGACAACAGCTCACCTTGAACTACTGATTCAAACGGTTCGTCATCCGAAATAGCAATGGGTTCGGGAAGCCACTCTCCGAAATACTGTTCGCGTCGCTTACGTGCCGATTTGTTTAAATCTCGACAACCATTAGTTACCATTTTGCATAGATATGCTTTCGGTTCAACCAAACGATCCAGATTAATGTCATGTAACTTTAGGAATACGTCTTGCACGGCATCCTCTGCATCGGAAGTGGACCCTGTTAGTTGGTAGGCGAGTGTAAATAGCAATCCTTTATACTTTTCATATAATTTTTGTATTTTTGTCACTTCCATTCTTGGAACTAATCCTCTGTATAGACTATGTTATCAAACTCGCAGAATCCCATGTGAATTTTCTAATTTTTTTCCCTAGATTTCCAGTAATAATAATATCTAGCCCCCATTTATTCATCCAAACTATTCCCTTCTCCGGACCTAAGCCAAAACAGAAAAGGTCAATAAACCCCTTATGTGAAGGTGCTGGGCGTCCTATAAGATCCGCCAATAAAATTTTTCCAAGTCTCGTCGCTTGAGCGGTCGCTTCCTTACAAGTCTTCCCGTCCACCTGCCCGCTAGCGGGGTCTACAATTCGTGCGCAGTCGCCGATACTATATACATCTTGTGCCCCCTGAACCCGGTAGCTTGCATCTACAATTACGTATCCGTCGGAAGTGACCGGCAAACCGATGTTTTGTAGTATTGGATTGGGTAACAGTCCTAGCGTCCAGACGCATAGACCAATGGACATCGTTTCTCCACTAGATAAAGTTAGTTTTCCGTCGTCCTCCTCTAATACTCTGCTTTGATGATAGATGGTTACTCCGCTAGCTTTAAGTGAACTCTCCAATTTAATTGCTACTTTGGCTGGTCCCTCTGGGAAGAGCCTTTCATTCGTATTAATTAAGTTTATCCTAGCCTGCTCTGAGTCCAGTCCCAGGTGTTCCGCGTCTTTCCGTACGAAATAGGCTAGTTCGGCAGATGTCTCTATCCCACTTATGCCTGCTCCTGCAACTGCAATGGTCATTAATCTCTGGCGTTCAATCATGTTTGTTTCCTTAACAGCTTTCTTTAGATTAGTGCGCCAAGCTTCCCGGATTTTTCGGGCAGATTCTAGGCTATCCAATGAAAGTCCCCCTTGAATAGGGGAGGGGTGGCGCACGATACTGCCCACAGCAATAACAAGAATGTCAAACCTTATAGAATTCTCATTTCCTTCGGCATCCAGATAAAGTAATCGCTTTGATTCCGATTCAATTTTTTTTACGGAAGCCTGAAGGAATAAAAACTCCTTTGGAAGCAACTGTGTTAAAGGGATCGTAATATCTTGGTTGCCGGCCGCGGGTTTAAATAGTAATACTTTTCGTAAGTGATAGGGGTTTTTGTCTATTAAAATCAGTTTAATTAATCGTTTGTTTTCTTTTTTCTTTAAATTTTTTTGAATTTCTTTAGCTGCATTAATGCCTGCGTATCCTCCACCAATAATGATGCAAGTCAATTCACTCATGTTATCTACTCCTTTTTCTATCTGCATATTAAACGAGATAAGAGGTTAGTTTGTGACAATGAAATGAAATGATTGTAAAAAAATAATAAGCAGGACAAAAGCTCCTCCGCAAGCGACAATCCGCAAAATGAACGCGACAAAATAGCCACGAAAAGGACAAACCCCTCCAGTTGTTTGTCTTTTTTGTTGCAGAATTATTAAGTAAATTTACAAACATTTACGATACCTTAAAACACGGGCACTTGGCGACAAGTTAAGATGAATTTGCAAAGGAGGATTCAACCATATGAAAAGAAGACGAAGAACTGAGATTCTCATTCAAGGAGATGGCCACTTGGCACAACAGTTTGCAGAATCCATTATCGATACCTATGAATGCCGTGAGATTCTGGAACCGCAATATGGATTAACAATGATCAAAATGCGTGAAACGGCAAAAAACTCACTATTTTATATAGGAGAAGTCCTTATTACAGAAGCAAAAGTAGAGATAAATAACCGCATTGGAATCGGTATTGTTGTTGGCATGAAAGATGAGTTGGCCAAACATTTAGCGATTATCGATGCAGCATATAAAGCGGAATTACCTGAAACCATCACTTGGGAAGATTCCTTAATAAAAGCGGAAGCACAAATCGTAAAAGAGCGTGCCACAAAGCAATCGGAACTTTTCAAGACCAAAGTGAACTTTGAGACAATGGAAGTTTAAGCGAAAAAGACAAAATTAATGACCAGGAGAGATAGTATGGCGATTGATCAAGTACATGATTTGCAGCAAGTTTACAGAAAAGTATTGCACAGTATGTCACGACCTGGAACGATTTCCACCTTATCTGAACTAGCAGAACGAGTGGATTTCAATCTTCCATGTAATGAAGCAACCATTTTAACTGCGATGACATTTCTAGATGCAGAAGTTACATTTCACATTCTTTCAAATGATCAACAAAATTTAATAGAAAAAATTTCAGAATATACATCTGCAAGATATTCACCGATTAATGAAGCAGACTTTGTCATTGTACTGCGTGAAGATACAGATGCGGCAATTCAAACTGCGTTACTGCAATGTAAAAATGGCAACCTCATCGATCCGCAGCAATCATCGACATGGATTATCGAGAGTTCTCCTTTATCTAATACAGGTGAAATGACTTTAACTGGACCTGGGATTCAACATACATCTCAATTGGACACAAGCTTTAAGCCATCTATGTGGCAAGCGAGAAATGAACGGACGAAGGAATATCCACTGGGAATTGATTTGATTTTCACGGATTCGGATGCACAAATCGTATGCATTCCTCGGTCGACTTCCGTGAATATGATGGGGGTGAGCTAATGGGATACGTTCCAGTAAAAGGTGGTACTCAGGCAATTGAAGCTTCTATTAAACGATTAAAGTTTGAACGTCTAAAAGGCAAAGAAATCATAGAAATAAACACAATTATGTCGACTATGCGTGCAATGGTAGATCAAGTGATGTCTGAAAGTAGTTTGTATTCTCCTTACTTGGCTGCATTAGCTATTAAACAAGCAGAAGGAAGTATGGAGGAAGCGGTTTTCCTTATGCGTGCTCATCGTTCCACCTTGCCGCGTCCCTATTACAGTCAAACAGTTGAATCGGAAACGATGTTCGTCGAACGAAGAATTTCTGCAAGTTTTAAAGATATCCCAGGTGGTCAATTATTAGGTGCAACATATGATTACACCCACAGATTGCTAGACTTTGATCTCATAAAAGAAAACACAGAAGATAATATGCAATGGCTACAGAATTACCAAGAAGAATTGCAAAATATAGAGAAGTTGGACGAACTTATGTATTTCCCCAAAGTAGTGGATTATTTGCGTGAAGAAGGACTTTTCGAAAAACACAAAGCAAATAACACACCACCTATCGATATTACAAAGCAAAGTTTACAATTTCCAACAACGCGTAGTGAGAGGCTGCAAGTGCTAACGCGAGGGCAAACAGGTGCTGTTACATCTCTAGGGTACGCCTCACTTAGAGGATATGGGCAAGTTCATCCGACTGTTGGAGAGGTACGTGTAGGTGCTGTTCCGATATATGTAGAACATCCAAACGAGATGGAGCAGAGCAAAGAAGAAGAGTTTTACATCGGAGAAATCACGGTGACCGAAGTGGAGTCGTTTGTTCCAACGAAAGTGAAAAATGAAAACAATGAATATGTGTTGGAGTTTGAAATCGGTTATGGCATTTGTTATGGACAAAATGAAACGAAGGCTATTGCTATGAGTATTTTAGATCAATGTCTCGAGCATACAGAATCTGATTTCCCAACTCATGATGAAGAATTTGTTTTATTGCACATAGATTCAGTGGAATCGACCGGTTTTATCTCTCATTTGAAATTACCGCATTATGTTACGTTCCAATCTAAATTGGATAGTATGCGCCAAGTGAAGAAAGGGGTGCAGAAAGTTGAAAGCTAAAACTCATTTTGCTTTTTTCGATGAAGGATCTAAAAAGGAAATTCGTCGTGCCATTATGAAAGCAGTAGCAATTCCCGGATATCAAGTGCCATTTGCTTCAAGAGAAATGCCAATTGCGCGTGGCTGGGGCACAGGGGGATTACAAATCACTCTTTCGATTATTGGTAAGGCAGATGTACTAAAAGTGATTGACCAAGGTGCAGACGAGTCGGTCAATGCAGTCAATATAAAAAAACTAGTCCAAGAAACAACTGGTGTAGAGCTAACGGATCAAACGGAAGACGCTGATATTATTCAGTCAAGGCACCGTATACCAGAATTTGCTCTAACAAAAGAGCAAATTATTGTTTTGCAAGTTCCGGAACCAGAGCCACTTCGAAAAGTGGAAGCAAGAGAATATATGACAAAAAGAATGCATTCCGAAGATGATTATAGCGGTGTGTGGTTAATGTTATTCGAACAAATTATGAAATACGGCAAGACGGCTACAGCTGCAGATCACCCGGTATACGTGAATCATCGGTATGTGATGGCACC
This sequence comes from Psychrobacillus sp. FSL H8-0484, assembly GCF_038005325.1. Taxonomy (NCBI): domain Bacteria; kingdom Bacillati; phylum Bacillota; class Bacilli; order Caryophanales; family Bacillaceae; genus Psychrobacillus; species Psychrobacillus sp. FSL H8-0484. The sequence continues at coordinate 264,550 of NZ_JBBOSZ010000001.1, forward strand.
TAGCCCGATCCCTAGATTTGATAACGCAAAGATGCATCATTCGGAAGCTTTAATCTTACTTGGGGCAGGACGTGAAAAGAAAATATATGCTGTACCACCTTATACAAATGTCGAATCTCTTGCTTTTGAAGACTATCCATTTACGGTGGAATCGTTTGAAGGCGAGCATTGTCATTTATGTGGTTCAACAGCTATCTTTTTGGATGAATTGATTGATCATCAAACAGGAAAAACCATCTATCAATGTAACGACACAAGCCACTGTATGGATCAGTTGAATAAGAAAGAGAAAGCTGAGGTGCAAACCAGCTATGCATGAGGAACCAATACTAGAAGTCAGAAACTTACGAAAGCAATTTGGTACAGGATGTCGAGAATGCTCGAAACTTGAGACGAGAAAATTGGAGAAAAACTTCTGTAAGCATTGCGGCACGGTTTATGCATGCCAAGATATTTCATTTGATTTGTATCCCGGAGAAATTTTGGGGATTGTTGGGGAAAGTGGAAGCGGAAAATCTACGATGATGCAATGTTTGTATTTTGATGCAGAGGTATCTTCAGGAGATGCATATATCAACGACGCTATATTAGCAGGGCAAAACGTTTTTGAACTGTCTTCCCAGCAAAAACGTTCTATTCGAAACCATATTTATGGCATGGTGTATCAAAATCCAATGCATGGTTTAAAAATGAACTTCTCTTCTGTCGGTAATATTGCGGAAAAACTAATTGCGGCAGGTAATCGAAACGTAGCAGAAATGGAAGCAACGAGCAAAAGGCTACTGGAAAGCGTGCATATTCCTTTGCATCGAATGAAAGAAGAACCACGAAATTTCTCTGGTGGGATGCAACAGAGAGTTCAAATTGCGAAGGCTTTGTCGAATAATCCGCCGATCTTATTTTTGGATGAAGTAACAACTGGTCTCGATTTATCTGTTCAGGCAAATGTTCTGGATTTAATTAAAAAAATACAACGGGATTTAGGTATCAGTATGATCGTCGTATCGCATGATCTAGCGGTGATCCGCATGCTTGCAGATCGAACGATTGTCTTGCTGAACGGAAAAATTATCGAAGAGGGATTAACAGATCAAGTTTTAGAAGACCCACAACATGAGTACACGCAGCAATTAGTTTACTCATTATTATAGGAGGATCGACTACTTTGTACATTATTCATAACGGGAAAATCATAACGGAAGAAGCAATTATCGAAGGATTCGCGGTTGTCGTGGAAGATGAAACCATTCAAGCGATTATCCCACAGGAAGAAGTTGTAGCTTATCCAGAGGCAAATCTAATGGATGCCAGAGGCGGATATATTTCCCCTGGATTTATCGATATCCATTCTGATTATATTGAGACGATTGCTTCACCGAGACCGACTAGCATGATGGATTTCAATATTAGTTTACGAGAAGCAGAAAAAATATTGATCAGCCATGGGATTACGACAATGTTCCATTCCCTTTCTTTTTACCGTGAAGACGTTTTTACCCATAAACCGATGCGTAATCCGAACAATATCCAACGAATGGTTGATGCCATTGATGCAACGCATAACGAGCTGCACTTAATCCGCCATCGCTTACATGCACGTTTTGAAATAGATAATGTGGATGAGATTGATACACTTGTTCGAAATATGGAAGATGGCAAAGTGCATTTATTATCTTTTATGGATCATACACCAGGGCAAGGGCAATATCGCAATCTAGAAGTCTACCGTGAAACTTTAAAGGGATACCGTGATATTTCAGATGATGATGTGAATGTTTTAATCGCAGAACGACAAAGCACGGAGTTTTTAACGATAGAAAAAATAAAAGAAGTGGCAGATATCGCTCTATCAAGAGGGATTGCAGTCGCATCACATGACGATGATGACATAAAAAAATTAGAGTTAGTGAAATCATTTGGAACAACGATTAGTGAGTTCCCTATCACACTAGAGGTTGCTAAACGGGCGAAGGAAATCGGTTTACATACCATTGCGGGGGCTCCAAATGTGCTACTCGGTGGTTCGCACTCTGGCAATTTATCAGCAGCAGAAGCGATTGCGCATGATTGTGTAGATATTCTTTGCAGTGACTATTACCCGGCTGCTCTGTTGCATGCCATATTTGATTTGCATGAAAAGCACGGAAAAGATTTACACAAAATGTTTATGATGGTTACCCTAAATCCTGCTAAAGCTGTACGCATGGACGATGAGTTGGGTTCTATAAAAGTTGGGAAGAAAGCCGACCTTCTTGTGATTGAAAGAATGGAAGACGGTTATCCAATGCTAACTGGAACAATGGTGAATGGTGTTTTAATAACGACAACCAATTACCGGATTAAATAGTAAAGCGAGGAGGAAACAATATGCCGATGCTAGAAATAAAGGAATTTGGCAAGCGATTCACCATTCATCATTTAGGGAAAACGATGCCTGCGATTGAACATATTAATTTCTCCTTGGAAGCTGGAGAATTTATAGGAATTGTAGGGAAGAGTGGCAGTGGGAAATCTACTATATTGAAAAGTATTTACCGCTCCTATTTACCCGATACAGGCGGGATCTTATATAACTCAGACCGTTTTGGTGACATCGACTTGTCGACCATTCCCGAAAGAAAGATGTTGTATTTACGAAAGTATGAAATTGGCTACGTATCCCAATTTTTAAATGTCATGCCGAGAACCACCTGCAAACAGCTCGTTATTAATGCCTTACTGGAAATGGGCGAATCAGAAGAAGTTGCTCTTGTAGAAGCGGAAAAAGCATTAACTCATTTTGAATTAGATCCAAAACTATGGGACAGCTATCCAAATACTTTTTCTGGCGGTGAAAAACTGCGCTTGAACATTGCTATGGCAACGGTTAAAAATCCAAGATTATTATTGTTGGATGAACCAACTGCTAGTCTAGATCAGCAATCAAAACTAAAGGTTCGTGAAATCATCGAGAAGTTGAAAAACAAAGGAACAACCTTAGTAGGTATTTTTCATGATATCGAATTTATGGAAGGTCTTTGCGATAAGGTTTTCGATATGCAAACAAGGCAACTGACCGTTGCGAAAGAAGTTGTTAGGGATGAAAGCTGATTTACATGTCCACAGTCGATACTCGGACGGATCAGATCTTGTAGAATCGGTAATGAAAAAGGCAAGTGAGCAAGGGGTAACGGATATTAGTTTTGTCGATCATGACACGGTTAAAGGCCTACCTGAAATAATCAAACTCGGTGAAAAATACGGCATAAAGGTGATACCTGGTATTGAAATATCAGCCTACGATTTTAATAGAAACCGTAAAGTACATGTGCTGGGATATAACTATCTTCCAGATGCAACTCACATACAGAAGATTTGCGAGCCGCTACTGGAGCGGCGTCAGGCTCATTCTATTTGGCAGATAGAACACATTATAGCTGCTGGATATGAACTGGATATAGAAGCAATAAAGGAAACTGCTAAGCCTTCCGAGACCATTTACAAACAACATATTATGCACCATCTCACCGATGCGGACTATTCATCTTCTGAATATAAGCAACTTTATAAAAGGTTATTTAAAGGAGACGGTGTTGCTGCCGGGGATATTGAGTATATAGACGCTTTTGAAGCTGTGCAAGCAATTGTTGCAGACGGAGGACTAGCTGTCGTGGCGCATCCTGGTCAGTTAAATTCTTATGACCTTATTCCAGAACTTGTAGAGGTTGGCTTGGGGGGAATAGAACGGAATCATTTAGATCATACAGATGAAGACTATCAAAAGGTGGAAGTTATAGCTGAAAAATATGGCTTGATCATGACTGGTGGTACAGATTTCCACGGTTTGTATGGAGTAACTATTGAAATTGGGGCTATTGTGAGTCCTTCATTTCAAAGAGTTGTAAAGAAGGTTAATAGTATTTAAAGATACTGTAAATTTCCACAATTGGAAAATAATTTATGTTTAAATGTAAAAGTACGACTAGGTTAAGAATCTTGCACTGCCATTTTATTTAGCGAAAAGGAGAATTATTAATGAAGAAAAATTGGTCTATCATCAGCCTGTTTTTAGTAGTTGCTCTATTGTTATCTGCATGCTCAGAAGGAACTGCTGGAGCGAAGGAGTCAAAAGTGGACGACGTGATCACAATCGCTTGGTACCCAAATGAATCTGGTACAGATATGAAATCTTCACGTGATGAAATTGGTCGAGTAATTGAAGAAGCTACTGGTAAAAAAGTGGAACATCAGTTAACTACTGATTATGCAATTGCTATTGAAACATTAATAAACAACAACGCAGATCTTGCTTTCATGGGAGCGCAAGGTTATATCGAAGCTAAGAATGGAAACGATGCTATTCAACCATTAGTTGTACCTACTGGTAAATCAGGTACGTTAGATGATGCATTATACCATAGCTGGTTAGCTGTAAATGTAGATGCACAAGATGATTTCAAAGTAGACGGAGAATTTTCTTTAGATACACTAGAACAAAAAAGTATGTCATTCGTTTCAAATAGTTCAACATCCGGATTTGTGGTTCCATCATCATCAATTATCGCTCATTATGCAGAGAAGTCAGGCTTTGAAAATTTAGTACCAGAAGATTTGATGGAAGGCGGACCTCTATTCTCTCAAGTATTATTCGGTAACTCACATCAAGGTTCTGCAGTAAATCTATTAAGTAACAATTCAGAGGTAGCGGCTTTCTGTGATACTTGCGTAGAAAACTACGTAGATGTGGTGGAAGGTGAAAAAAACACAGCTGGATCCGTTTATAAAGTAAAAGACGACGCAGCAGAGCCTTTTAACACAGTACCAGGTAAAGAATTTGTTTTGATGTCTGTAACTCCGGTTTTAAACGCACCATTCGCAGCAAATTTAGAAGCTTTAGGTCAAGAGGATTATGATAAATTACTAGAACTATTCACTTCAGATGAAGTGGCAAACAATGAAAAAATCTTTGTTCCTAAAGATTCAGGACAACCAGGATTATTCTTCAAAACGGAAAGTGAAAGATTCGCAGAAGTGGAAGACGCATGGTTCAACCCAATTCGTGAGCTTTCTAAATAAAAAAATGAATGGCATTAGTAAGGAATTAGAGTATGCATGCGATTACGTGCATGCTCTAATTTTATAAATTAGCTTAAAGGGAGTCGAATCATATGTCCTTAGTTAAAGTGGAGAAGTTAGGGAAATCATATAACGCAGAAACGAAAGTTTTAAAGGACGTTAGTTTTGAGGTAGGAGCAGGAGAATTTGTTTCCATCATTGGTCCATCAGGAGCAGGGAAATCAACACTTTTACGCTGTATTAATCGAATGGTTGAAATCGATGAAGGGAAAGTCATTTTTGATGGTCTAGACGTAGGGACTTTGAACAAGAAAGAACTACGCAAAATGCGTACGAACATTGGCATGATCTTTCAACATTATAATCTCGTGCCGCGTTTATCGGTGATAGAAAATGTGCTACATGGTCGATTGGGATATAAAACAACGCTTCAAGGTATTCTGGGAAGGTTTTCAGAAGCAGAGAAGGAGCATGCCTTTTTCCTTCTAAAAAAATTAGGAATAGAAGAACATGCCTATAAACGATGCGATCAGCTAAGTGGGGGTCAACAACAACGTGTAGGTATTGCTCGCTCACTTATTCAGGAGCCAAAAATCGTTCTTTGTGATGAACCAATCGCTTCTCTTGATCCTAATGCATCCAAAGTGATTATGGATTATTTAAAAATGATTACGATGGAGCTTAATATTACTTGCATCGTGAATTTGCATCAAGTGGAAGTTGCACGTGAATATTCTGATCGCATTATTGGTTTAAGTAAAGGGAGCATCGTATTTGATGGACCAAGCTATAGACTGAATACAGACAGTACAGACTTAATTTATGGAACAAAAACTGTAGAGAAAAGACAGTTAGTAACTGTGTAAGGAGCAACCAAAGTGAATGAAAAAGTAATGAGAAACCAGCGGAAGTGGCAGACGATACTATTTGCCTCCATTATTATCGTCTTGACGTATTTATCATCTGACATAACGAACTTTAATATCATTCATGGAATTGCAACGTTACCGAATGCTGTTACTTGGATATTCTCCAATTTGATTGTTACCCAAGAAACCCTAGAAAGACTGCCGAAGATATTAGAAAAATTAGCAGAGACTATCCTTATGTCCATTGCAGCGACGACAACTGGGACTGTTGTTTCTCTCTTTTTAGGATTAATGGGATCTAAAACAACAGGAACGAGCAGAGCGTTAGGCGTTTTTGCACGCTTCGTTGCATCTGTTGCACGAAATATTCCAGTCGTTGCTTGGGCGTTAATATTGTTGCTTTCATTTGGTCAAAACTCCGTAACAGGTTACTTGGCGTTATTTGTTGGGTCAGTTGGATTCTTAACGAGAGCATTTATCGAATCCATTGATGAAGCGAGTCAAAGTGCAGTGGAAGCATTGCAAGCAACTGGAGCTACATACTTTCAAATTGTCTATAAAGCAGTTATTCCCCAATGTTTGCCACAGATGATTAGCTGGATTTTGTTTATGATCGAGACGAACATCAGAAGTGCGACACTCGTTGGTATTTTAACTGGTACTGGAATTGGGTACTCATTCGACCTCTATTATAAAACCCTTAATTATAATGCAGTAGCGCTTGTAACACTTAGTATCGTCATTTCCGTCATAGCTATTGAGTTAATTTCAAACCATATACGGAAGGTGATTCTATAATGGAAGCAACAACTACCACTACATCGACATATATCAAAAGAAAATCAGATGGCCGTATCTCTCTTAAATCGGGAAACAAAGTGGAGCGTGTGATGAAATGGACCATTCTACTTCTCACTGCTCTAACCATCTTAGCGTTTCTGTTTTTTAACTATACGGGCTTGGACTTAGCGACAGCTATCCCTGAAACCATTTATAACTTGAAAACGATGTTCTTAGAACCAGCATTGACTCACTTCACATGGGGAGAAGCTTTTTATCAAGTAGGGATTACGCTTGGATTAGCATTCCTTGCGACGATTTTAGGAGCGGTCATTGCATTCTTCCTGGCGTTAATGGCGGCAACCAATTTATCCAACAAGTGGGTATCTCAAACGATTCGAATCGTGGTCGCTTTTATTCGAGCAGTTCCAACCGTATTATGGGTATTAATCTTTGCAATTGCAGCAGGGCTAGGAAGTGAAGCTGCCGTTCTAGGTATGCTTTTCCACTCTATTGCATATTTGGTAAAAGCTTTTTCAGAAGCGTTTGAAGAAGTGGATAAAGGAATATTGGAAGCGCTACGTGCAACAGGAGCCAATTGGTGGCATATTGTGACACATGCTGTCTTGCCGTCCACCTTCACGTATCTGTTATCCTGGACGTTTTTACGATTTGAAATTAACTTCTCTGTAGCTGTAGCAATGGGAGCAGCAGCAGGAGCAGGTGGTATTGGCTTTGAATTGTTCATGGCATCTGGCTTCTACTTTGATATGCGCGAAGTCGGATTAATCACCTATATGATTTTACTTTTAGCGATTATTTTAGAGTTAGCTTCTACTAAATTGAAAAGTCGTTACTTCCCAGCCTCAGCCAAATAAACGAAAAAGGATTTTCCGGTTTAGATGGGAAATCCTTTTTCGTGTGAAATGGAATAAATGAACCGATGCGAGAGCAAAGCAGCTAGTTTAACAGAGCCCATACCACCGATTTATTAGAAGGTAAAGACGAGTAAGTACTTATAAAACATACAATGATATAAGGAGGATTTTATGAATAAACTATTAAATGCAATAAAATTTGAAGGTATCCACAATTTTAGAGATATGGGTGGTTACAAGTCCAAAGATGGTCGTATAGTAAAAGAAGGAGTACTATTTCGCTCTGGTGAACTAGGAAATATGAAAGAAGTTGACCTGGAAAAGCTTCAACAATTAAGTTTACATACTATTTTTGATTATCGTGATGAAGTGGAGGCACAAACCAATGTAACCCCTCTTATTGGGGGAGTAAATAATATTCGTATTCCTGCACAAAAACAAAATGAGACCCAAACTGCTGCCATGAAAGAATTATTAAAAAATGAAGCTTTTTCTAATATAGATGAACACTCATTTACTGCATTTTACGTTGAATTACCGATAAATAATGCTTCCTATAAAAAGCTAGTAGAGATTTTTGTCGAAGGGAAGGGACCATTATTACATCACTGTACAGCAGGTAAAGACCGCACTGGAGTAGGAGCAGCAATTATCTTGATGATTTTAGATATTCCAATCGAGACCATTATCGAAGATTACTTAAAAACCAATGAATTTTTACAAGAAAATACACCAAAATGGTTAGAAAAAATGAAAGAAATAATTCAAGACGATGAAACAGTGGCAATACTTGCAAGCTGTAGAGAAATCTATATTCAAAGCGCATATAATAGTATTTTATCAGTGTACGGGAGTGTAGATGCGTATTTACTGGAGGAATTTGGGATAGATGCAGGTGTAAGAGAGAAAGTGAAATCACATTACTTAGTTTAACCAATTTAGTGAGGACACAATAGAATAAGCACTAGAAACAATTTTCATAAGTTTCTGGGGCTTATTCTATTATTATTCAAATTTATCATTATAAATCAACCCATCATCATTTAGGCGGGTAATTCCACAAAGAGCGAATAATATTTTTTTCATCATGACAACTCCTCTTGAATAGGTGATCACTACTTATTGTACCTTTTAGTTTTCTATATAAAACAAGAGGTATATACGCTACGTAGTAACAATCGCAAGAAAATTTTAATAGTATACAACTAAAGAAATGGTTAGATAATTTGCATAATCAGCTAGTACCATTTAGGAGAGTGTATATGCCAGCTATTACAGGAAAGCAATATATTGATCGAATTGACCAACTTCAAACGAATATATGGATAGATGGTAAACCTGTAACGGGTAAGATTTCCGAGCACGCTGCATTCAAGGGGATCATGAGAAGTCAGGCGGCATTGTACGATTTGCAGCATGATGCTTCCTTAAAAGACGTCATGACGTATCCATCCCCGTTAACGGGAAATTCAGTAGGCATGTCTTTTTTACAGCCAAAGACAAAAGAGGATTTAGCTAACAGGCGAGCAATGGTGCAGCATTGGGCTAGAACAAACAATGGGCTGATGGGTAGAAGTCCAGACTATATGAATACAGTGTTAATGGCTTATGTTTCATCAGTAGATATATTAGAAAATCAACAGAACTGTTTTCCTGCTAACTTACGAGCGTTCTATGAATATGCAAGGGAACATGATATTTCCTTGACCCATACATTTATTGATCCACAAGTTAATCGGGCACAGTTTTATGTGGAGGATATAAAGGAGCCAATTGCTGCGAAGGTAATCGATCAAAACGAAGAAGGAATTATCGTAAAGGGTGCTAGGTTACTTGCAACACAAGGTGGAATAACGGATGAATTATTAGTGTTATCATCGGGAGGGATTCTAGAAAAAGGACATGGATTTTTATTTTCCATACCTAGTAATAGCAAGGGATTAAGGTTTATATGTAGAGAATCCTTTGTTGGTGGCGACTCCACATTTAACTATCCACTAAGCTCGCGATATGAGGAAATGGATTCTCTTGTTGTATTCGACAATGTATTGGTTCCTTGGGATCGCGTATTTTTTTATGATAACATCCCAGTATCGACCAGCTTCATGATTTCTAGCTCTTTTCTACCGTTTACCCTACATCAAGTTGCATCTAGACAAATTGTGAAAATAGAATTTATATTGGGGATCGTCCAATCTATTATCGAGACAATTCAAATAGAAGAATATCAGCATGTCCAAGAAAAGGCTTCTGAAATTATTGTAGCTTTGGAAACGATGAAAGCATTAGTAATCAAATCCGAGGTAGAAGCAAAAATCAACCAATGGGGGTTTATGCAACCAGACCGCCATACACTACAGGTGGCGATGAATGTATTTCCACGCGTATACCCGAGGTTTGCCGAAATCATTCAGCTTTTAGGGGCAAGTGGATTAATGTCCATCCCAACCGAAAATGCGTTTCAATCCACAATTAGAAAAGATCTCGATCAATATTTACAGTCTAACGAAGACAATGCAGAGGATCGCGTCAAACTTTTCCGCTTAGCTTGGGATTTAACGATGAGTTCTTTCGGCACACGCCAAACACTATATGAACGCTTTTTCTTTGGTGACCCTGTTAGGCTTTCTACTCAGCTATACTACTCCTATGATAAAGACCCGTTTGTGCAACGAGTGAAGGATATGTTGAAATAAGTTCGCGGTTGCGGGCTTTTTTTGTTGGAATTAAATAAATAGCGTAAACGAATGAAACCAAACTGACTTTTAATGTTAGATGGAAAACTATAGGGATATGATAAAATATTTGTATAGATTACTTTTTGCCTAAAACGACAATAAGTAATGGAGAGCGAGAATAGATCTACAACGGAACTAAATTTAGGATTAAACCTTTTGTATTACTAAAGTGGGTGAATAAGTATCCAAATTTCTTTACCATTTACTGTAAAGTGATTAGGTTATGTATACACTCCTATAATGTTAATAATATATACGTCACGGAAACACCAGTCTAAAAGACTTGGTTTAATGAAATCTGGGATGCCAGAAGAAAGCAATAGAGTTTAATGAAAAGATGGATTAGCATATGAAGATAAAAAAGAAGAAAAAAAGAGAACGAAAGAAATTGAAACACTGAAAGGTATGATTTAAATGGAAAAATTAGAAGGAAAAACGATAGATGTCGTGAAAGACAATGTGGAAAAACTACAAGAGCTATTCCCAGAAGTTTTTACAGAACAAAAGATAGATTTTGAAAAACTAAAGATCGCTCTAGGAGACCGTGTACAATCCGAAAAAGAAAGATATGAATTTACATGGAACGGAAAAACAGAAGCGATTCAAATGGCACAAAAACAATCAACAGGAACCCTCCGTCCATGCAAGGAAGAGAGTGTAGAATGGGATACAACACAAAACTTATATATAGAAGGAGATAACTTAGAAGTCCTGAGACTCCTTCAAAACTCGTATAGAGATAAAGTGAAAATGATCTACATTGATCCGCCTTATAACACTGGAAAAGATTTTGTCTATAAAGATAACTTCCATAACAATATTAAAAACTATACAGAAATGATGGAGGAAAGCTATAAATCCAATGCGGAGACAAATGGTAGGTACCATACGGATTGGCTAAATATGATTTATCCAAGATTGAAGTTAGCAAAGAGTTTATTGAAAGATGATGGTGTCATTTTTGTCAGTATTGATGACTCAGAGCAAAGTAACCTAAAAAAAATAATGGATGAAATATTCGGGGAAGCGAATTTTATTGCCTCTGTCACGAGAAATACAAATAGTGCAAAAAACCAAGCCATCTTTTTCTCTGTAAGTCATGATTATTGTTTGGTCTATGCTAAAAATATTGGTAGCTTAAATGTTAAATATGCAGAAAATAAATGGGCAGTAGCCAAAAATAATGTGAATGATTATTTAAGAAAAATTGAAGAGCTTAGGAATATGAATTTAAGCCATGATGAAATTACGGAAGAATTAAAACAAATTACTAAATATCCTCGATTTACGGATTTTGTGAACTACTGGTATATGGACGATAAAGGAGTTTACCAAAAAGATAATCTAGGTGGGGTAAAGAACGGGAACATGGTAACTATCATGAATCCTCTTACTTTAATGGAAGACCCGATTCCTCCAGGAGGATTTAGATATAGCGCAGAGAAACTGCAACAATTAATAGAGGAAGATAGGATTCATTTTCATACAGATGGAAGCCTTCCAAGACTTAAAAGATATTTAACAGATAATCTAGAGCAGAGACCAAAATCCATTATGTCAGATGACCAAAGACCGGACTATTCTTTGTTAAAAGAGTTCAATACACCATTTGATAATCCAAAGCAATTAAGTTTCATTAAGCGATTACTAAGCATTTTTGAAAACGATGAAATTTATCTAGATTTCTTTTCGGGATCAGCAACAACAGCCCATGCGGTCATGGATTTAAATGCTGCAGACGGAGGTAGCAGGAAATTTATTATGGTGCAGATTCCAGAAACAACGGATGAAAAGTCGGATGCTTACAAAGCGGGTTATACGAACATTTGTGAAATCGGTAAAGAACGTATTCGACGTGCTGGTTTAAAAGTAAAAGAAGAAAATAAAGATAAAGACGGATTAGACAATCTGGATATTGGATTTAAAGTTTTCAAGTTAGATGAGACAAATTTAAAAACGTGGGATGAGGATGCCGAGAATATTGAAAATAATCTCTTATTCTTTGAAGGAGCAGTAAAAGAAGGGCGTACGCAGGAAGATGTACTTTATGAGATTTTATTGAAGTACGGCATTCCTTTAACTGTGCCAATGGAAGAAGAAAAAGTGGGAGATATTACTTCATTCTCAGTAGGGTTTGGTTATTTAGTGATTTGTTTGGATAAAAATCTAACAACTAAAAATATAGAAGAACTAGTCTTACATTACCCAGAGTGTAAACGTATGGTGTTTTTAGATGATGGATTTGCGTCTGATGAGGCGAAAATTAATGCAGAACAACTATTGAAAAGAAGTGGTGTCGATGACATTCGAGTAATTTAAGGAGGTGCATCAAATGAAGATTAAATTTGATAAACAACAGTATCAGTTTGATGCAATTCAATCGATTACGGATCTTTTTAAAGGTCAATCAAGTAATGTATCCAATTTTACTGTTAGTATGGGCGATATTGTGGGTTCAGAGGTTACCGCTTTAGGTGTAGGAAATAAACTAGAGCTATCCGCGTTAGATGTAATGGAAAATTTACAAGAAGTACAAGTTCGAAACCATTTGAAAAAAGATCACCATATTCAAGATTGGAATTTCACGATTGAAATGGAAACAGGAACAGGGAAAACGTATGTCTATACACGTTCTATCTTTGAACTAAACAAGCTATACGGCTTTACCAAATTTATCATAGTTGTTCCGAGTGTTGCTATTCGTGAGGGAGTTTATAAATCCCTTCAAATGACGGAAACTCATTTTAAAGAAGAGTATCCAGGTCAAAATTGTCATTTCTTTAAATATGATTCGTCGAATTTAGAGCAGGTGAGAGACTTTGCTACCAGTACGAATATTGAAGTAATGATTATTAATATAGATGCGTTCCGTAAAAGCTTTGATGATCCAGAGAAAGACAATAAAGCAAATCTTATTCACCGGGAACGAGACACAATGAATGGCATGCGCCCTATTCAGTTCATTCAAGAAACAAATCCAATTGTCATTATTGATGAACCTCAAAGCGTAGATAATACGGCTACAGCTAAAAAAGCAATTGCTTCCTTAAATCCAATGTGTAAGCTTCGTTTTTCCGCAACACATAAAGAAACGTATAATCTTATCTATAAATTAGATGCAGTCGATGCCTATGATCAGAAGTTAGTGAAAAAGATTGAAGTACTTTCAGTTACCTCTGGAGATGATCATAACGATGCTTATATAAAACTTGTGAGTGTATCAAACAGTGGTGGATATAAAGCCAAGGTAGAAATAGATGAACAGAAAAAAGATGGCACAGTAAAACGTGTTGTAAAAGAAATAAATCCAAGTACGAAGAGTAATTTATTTACAATCTCAGGCGAACGAGACTTGTATAAAGGGTATGTTCTAGAAGGTATAAATGCAGAACTAGGAAATGAATCCATTGAATTCGCGAATGGAAGGTTCCTAAAAATAGGTGGTGTCATCGGTGGTTTGGATGATCAACAACTAAAAAGATTACAAATTAGAGAAGCCGTTCGTGCACATTTAGATAAGGAATTATCACTTGTTCATAAAGGAATTAAAGTTCTGAGCTTATTCTTTATTGATCGAGTGGAAAATTATCGCATATATCCTGAAGGTTCTTCCTGGGAAAAGGGAATTTATGCAACCATGTTTGAAGAGGAATATACCAATCTTATGAAACTTCAAAAATACCATACGCTATTAGAGGAAAATCAGTATATAGCAAACCCAAAAGCGTCCGAAGTACATGATGGTTATTTTTCGAAAGATGGAAAAGGTAAATACAAAAATAGTTCTATGAGCAAAACAGGGGAACTTCGCAGTAATAAAGAGGATGAATCCACTTTTGAACTAATCATGAAAGAAAAAGAAAAGTTACTAAGCTTTGAAACACCTTTACGATTTATCTTTTCCCACTCAGCTTTAAAAGAGGGCTGGGACAATCCAAATGTCTTTCAAATATGTACGCTGGTAGAGTCAAAAGATCCTCTAACGAAGCGACAAAAAATTGGGCGTGGTCTTCGATTACCTGTAAATAAAGATGGGATCAGACAATACGATCAAAATTTGAACATATTGACTGTTATCGCAAACGAATCTTACCATGACTTTGCAGAAAGTCTTCAAAAAGAAATGGAAGAGGAAACTGGCGTTAAGTTTGGATTCATTGAAGAACAAACCTTTGCCACTCTTACGATTGAGGATAAAGAAACGGGTAAGGAAATAGAGATTGGCTATGAGCGTTCGGCAGAAGTGTTTGCTTATCTCGTAAAAGAAAACTATGTTTCTAAAAATGGAGAAGTGAAAGAAAAGTTAAAGAAGGAATTGTCAGAAGAGGAATTCCGAGTACCAGAAGAGTTCACGGATATTCAATATGGCATAACGGAAGTATTAAAGAAGTCGATCAAAAAGCTTCCTGTTTTCAAAAAAGACGATCGTGTAGATATCCAACTGAACAAACAAGTTTTCTTGACCGATGAATTCAATGAATTATGGGACCGTATCAAATATAAAACAACTTATTCTGTCTCATTAGATTCCGAAAAATTAATAGAGAAATGCGTAGAGAAAGTAAAAAAATTAGAAGAGATTTCAGCGCGCAAAATTCGAACGGAAAAAGCAGATATTCGCACTGAACGCAAGGGGATAACGGGAGAAGGGAAGGGCTTCCGAGTTACGGAATTAAAAGAAGTGAAACGAAAACTTCCAGATATACTCCGTTATTTACAAGATCATACAACGCTTAAAAGAAAAACATTAATAGAGATATTAATTCAGTCGGGAAGACTAGATGACTTTAAAAAGAATCCACAAGCATTTATGGAAGCGGTAGTAAAAATTATCCATAAAGAAAAACAAAGTATGATTATTGATGGGATTAAATATGAAAAAATTGGTGAACAGGAATATTTTTCCCAATCCTTATTTGAAGAGCAAGAACTGATTGGATACTTGAAAAAGAATACGATAGAAGTATCGGGTGAAAAATCGGTTTATAACTATATTCAATACGACTCGGACGTTGAAAAGGCATTTGCGGAAGACCTTGATAAAGATAAAGACGTAAAGCTATTCGTGAAGCTTCCGTCTTCCTTTGTCATTGGAACCCCACTCGGCAACTACAATCCCGACTGGGCAATCTTATTAGATAAAGATGGAGTAGAAAAACTTTTCTTCGTAATCGAAACAAAAGGAACAACGGACTTAGATGGACTCCGAAACCGAGAAAGTGCAAAAATCAAATGTGGTGAAAAACATTTCGAAGCGCTACAAACAGATGTGGCATACAAAGTTTCCGATAGCTATGAAGCGTTTAAAGAGAAGGTTAATTACTAAAAGAATGAATGTGAAAGTAAGAATGGAGGGGCTAGCTTGTTTTTGTAGTTAGTCCCTTACTTTTTGTCTCTG
The DNA here is from genome assembly GCF_038005325.1 of Psychrobacillus sp. FSL H8-0484. Taxonomy (NCBI): domain Bacteria; kingdom Bacillati; phylum Bacillota; class Bacilli; order Caryophanales; family Bacillaceae; genus Psychrobacillus; species Psychrobacillus sp. FSL H8-0484. Next base: position 280,268 of record NZ_JBBOSZ010000001.1, read on the forward strand.
TTAAATTAGGCTGTTGTTTTCAGCATTTATATTATTGTAGAATCCGCGGCGGGTAAGCGAGCCATCTAGCCAAATATGAAAATGTAGGGATAGGGATAGTTGGAAAGTTATTTGAACAGTTGAAAGAGAAGCAACAAAGTAAAGCATAGTGATCTAAAGGTGGATGGATTCACGATGAGTAGTATATGCTTAAAAAGCTTAAGATTGAAGAGATAATCTAAATTCTAGGGTGTCACCTGAGACTGTAGAAAGATTTTCAACTAAGAAAGGATGTAAATATAATGGCTGAAATTAAATACGATATTAAGGAAACGATTTCGGTGTTGTCTGAGGGAAGTAAAGGATGGACGAAAGAGCTGAATTTGGTTAGCTGGAATGACCGAGAACCGAAATACGATATTCGAGAGTGGTCAGAGGATCATGAAAAAATGCGTAAGGGTGTTACATTTACTCTATCGGAATTGCAGGCTTTGAAAGCCGCGTTGAATGAATTGCAAGATTTAGATTAAAGGAAAAGGAGCCGTTTATATGGCTCTTTTTTTATGCAAGCTCTAGGCTGTTTTTTTTAAAGCATATATTTTGTGACGAAAATCCGTGAGACTCCAGCAGAAAAACTGGCTACCAAGCAAATAGACATTGAACACTTTGATGAGATGCTTCAAAAGGCTCCAAAATTGAGAGAGCCTCTTCAAAGGAAAGATAATATTAAAGTAAAGTGTTCTAATTTAGGAAGTTAACATACTGTTCCTTACAGTCTAAAGAAATGTACTATAAACCCCGATAAAATAAATACCAGCCAATAGAAAGCAATTTTCTATTGGCTAGTTTTGTTTATACTGGTCCAAGTAAATCTATTTATTTTCAGCCACTCACATATGTATTAGGTGCTGAAATGAAATTTTATTGAAAATTTTGTCGAATTCTCTTGAAATTCTATGTCGAAATATGTATAAACTTGTTATAATACGTACAGATACTAGTATTATTTACATAATTTTTGAGCCTTGGAGGCAATTGCATGAAAAATTATAGCTTTGTTGGACCAATAATCGCCATGACCTTACCCCTAGTCCTATTTCTTTGTTTAAGATTCGGACTTATGACAGATCCGTATTTAATGAACCTTAAAAGACACTTTTATATAGTAAGCGCTATCGCGTCCTTGTCTACGATTATTGCCATAGCAGTAGGGATTGCGGGGAAAAGATTGCGTAATATTAAAGTAAGCTTTTTGGCATTGTCTTTTATTTCACTTGCACTGCTGTTTTTATTGCATGGTTTATCAACACCTCATTTATTGCTTCCTGAAACGGATTTAGCGGGTGTTGCAGCACAGTTGAGTATGTTACTAGCAACGATTTGGTTATGGCTTTCCTCGCTACCTTCCGACAATAAGTTAGTTGAATTGTTATCTGGTAGGCATAAGTTGCTTCTTCCAGTTTGGATCGTCTTAATGAGTATTGTGGTGATCATTGGTATGTTTTTTCCTCATATCATTGTGCCATTATATGTACAATCGTTTAAAGTGGCGATCATATTTATTACTTTATTATTAAATCTTATTACGATGTTTCGTTATTACCAGACATACAGATTTTCCCGTTTTCCAATTCAACTTGCCATTGTCTATATCGCCGGATGGTTTATGTTAACCCAAATTATTATGGTTACCGGAGAGACTTGGCGACTGAGCTGGTGGATCTATCATTACTTATTACTTGCTTCGATGATTGTGATGCTAATTGGGTTAGTAAAGCAGTATGCTACGAAAGGTACACTCATCTCTGCCATGCGTGCTCTATTTACGAATGATCCTTTTGAAAGAATTACGAACAGTATTTCTCCAAGTGTGAAAGATTTAGTGATTGCAACAGAGAAAAAAGATACATATACCGTAGGCCATACATTTCGTGTAACAATGTATGCACTGCATTTAGCAGAAGAACTTCAGTTAAAACCAGAGCAGCTTCGCGTGATAGCACAAGGTGCATTAGTCCATGATGTCGGGAAAATTAATATTCCAGATGATATTCTAAATAAACCAGGAAAACTTTCCAAGGAGGAAAGAGAAATAATTGAACAGCATCCCGTAAGTGGTTACGACATGTGTAGAGAACTCGGGTTTATGAAAGAGGAACTAAGTATTATTCGTTCTCACCATGAAAAATGGGACGGAAGTGGGTATCCGGACAGGCTTATGGGAGATGAAATCGATTTGTTAGCGAGAATCGTGGCGGTAGCAGACGTATATGATGCACTGACCTCCGAGAGATCTTACCGTAAGGCATGGTCCCATAGCGAGGCAATGAATGTATTAGTAGGGGAAAAAGGGAAACATTTTGATCCTACATGTGTAGATGCATGGGTGTCCCTATGTGAACGAAACCCATCTGTTTATCTATACCCTTCCACTACGATTAATGATGATACGACTGGTGACTTGATTTCAGCGATTTAGAAGTATTTTTATCAAACTTAAACTATTTTTGAGGTTGTCCAATAAGCCCATAAATTGAAGCAGTTGTAGAAAAACGAGTCTTTTTCTACAACTGTTTTTTGTATGCTTTTTATTAAAACTACTATTTTTGTAGGCAATTGATTGTAGTGAAAGACGGCGACTCCAGCGGGAATAGCATGAGCTGAAGGCCCCGCAGGAGCGAAAGCTACGAGGAGACTGAAGCCATGCCCGCGGAAAGCGTCCGTCTGGAACGGAAATCAATAAATTGGAAAAGCTATAGGAATAATTGATTTCTGTGACCTTGACCATGGGACGAATTATAGTAGTAGTCATTTTGAAGGTAACGAAATACCTAATTAATAAACCCAGCTAATGTAAAAAATGTAAAGTATCCATTAATTTTTTGGAAATTGTAAAATATTAGTTAAAATACTGTAAAATTCCTTTTTTAAGCAATTCTTTATGTTTTAATAACTATGCGCCCAAATTTAAGAAAGGGGAGGTTGGGTATGAGCCGAATTGAGTTAGTTGAGGTTTCGAAGTCATACGATAAACAAAAAGGCGTATTGAACGAAATCAATTTAATAATAGACGAAGGTGAGTTCTTTGTTCTTGTTGGTCCTTCTGGATCTGGAAAGAGTACATTACTCAGAATGATTGCAGGACTGGAAGAAATTTCTGGAGGTATTTTAAAGATTAACGGTAAATCTGTGAATCACATGCCACCAAAGGAACGAAATTTATCAATGGTTTTTCAAAACTATGCCTTATATCCACATTTATCAGTAGAGGAGAATATTCTCTTTGGTTTAAAGGCAAAAAAAGTTGATAAACAAGAACGACAAAGAAGATTATTAGAAGCGGCTGAAATGATGGGACTAACTGAATTGTTAGAACGTAAACCGAGAGAGCTTTCCGGTGGTCAAAGACAACGTGTTGCATTAGCACGAGCTATTGTAAGTCAAGCGAAACTTTGTTTGATGGACGAGCCACTTTCCAACTTGGATGCCAAACTTCGAGCTAATATGCGGGTCCAAATTCGTAGATTGCAAAAAAAAATTGGAATGACATTGATATATGTTACTCATGATCAAGTAGAAGCGATGACGATGGGTGACAGAATAATGGTTTTAAATGATGGGGAAATTCAACAGGTTGGTAAACCAATTACCCTTTATAATGAACCGGCCAATCTATTTGTTGCTTCTTTTATTGGCTCTCCAAAGATGAATATGGGAATAGCAAGATTTTCAGAAGACGGCAAGGAATTAATTGTTGAGGGTCAACTACATATCGCCTTCGATTCTGCATTTGTAAAGGATTTACACAATCATAAAAAGTTAACTATTGGTATTCGGGCTGAGCATGTACTGCCTGGGACAAATGAAAATACAAATCACTTTTTAGAAGTGGTCAATGTTGAACAATTGGGAAATGAAACATCGATTGCATTTGACGTTGGTTCAGAATTATGGACGGCTAAATGGCCAGGACAATGGTCCATCCATGTAGGTCAAAAAGTACCTGTCCAAATATTGCCTGAAAATCTATTATTTTTTGATTCTGAGACAGGTGATTTAATTCAATCTGCCTTGAAAGATAAAGAACAAGAGGTTTTAGCTATATGAGTATGACTAACACAGCTCAAATATATGAAACCAGTCTATTAGATATGGAGCAAGTAAAAAAGAAACAACGAATCAAAAGCTTTATAAAAGGTATGGCTTTTTTATTACCATCTATTATTTTATTTAGCGTTTTCTTATTTTATCCGATGTTTCGTACTATTTATCTAAGTTTTTTCTTAACAAAAGCTAACGGGGATCCAACCGTATTTGTTGGTTTGGAAAACTATTTAAATATGTTTAGCTCACCGATTTTTCTAAAAAGTATGAAGTCTACGTTTTTGTTTGTTCTATATACAGTCCCTGCATCAGTAATCATTAGTTTATTTCTCGCTATTATTGCTAATGAAAAACTAAAAGGGATTGGCTTTTTTCGAACGATATATTCCTCAACGATGGGAGTATCTGTTGCAGCTGCATCTGTATTTTGGTTGTATTTATTTAATCCATCGATGGGATTACTTAACCAAGTATTAGGATCGTTTGGGATTGAAGCAATTGGATGGCTAACAGACCCGAAATGGGCTCTAATAGCTGTATCTATCACTACGATTTGGATGAATGTTGGATTTACTTTTTTAATATTGTTAGGTGGTTTGCAATCTATTGATTCATCTTTATACGAAAGTGCTGATATTGAAGGTGCAGGATATTTATACAAACTAAGAAGAATAACTATTCCGATGCTTTCTCCAACCATGTTTTTTGTCATTACGGTAACGATTATTAATGCTTTTCAATCCTTTGGTCAAATCGATATCTTAACACAGGGCGGTCCAATAAATGAAACAAATTTAATCGTTTATTCGCTTTATCGAGAGGCTTTTGCGAATTATAAATTTGGATCCGCGAGTGCCCAAGCAATTGTCTTATTCATCCTGATCTTATTGATGACAGCATTGCAATTTAAGCTTGGGGAAAGGAAGGTTCACTATCAATGACCATATCTAAAAGCCGAAAAGTCATTTTTTATGTATTACTGATCCTTTCAGCTCTTATTTTAGCAGGACCAATGATTATGGCCATTGTAATGAGCTTCATGACCAATCAGGATATTTTAACCGGAAGTATACCTAGTACATTTACTTTAGATAACTATGTCCGTGCATTTGAACGCTTTCCTTTACTACAGTATTTATTTAATAGTTTAGTAGTGTCTATTGTGATTATGATTGGCCAACTTGTCTTATCTAGTTTAGCTGCCTATGCTTTTGTCTTTCTGGAGTTTAAAGGAAGAGATTTATTATTCTACGTATTTATCGCGACGATGATGGTACCCTTTGAAGCATCGATCATTCCTAACTTTCAAATCATCCGAGATTTAGGATGGATTGATACCTATGCTGGCTTGGCAGTGCCATTCTTTGCAACAGCATTTGGTACATTTTTGTTAAGGCAAAACTTTAAACAAATACCAAAGGAGTTAAGAGAAGCCAGTCAGATTGCAGGTATGGGTGATTTTAAATATTATGTAACAGTCGTGTTACCTGTATCCAAGGCTAGTTTAGTCACATTAGGCATTTATGGATTTTTATCCTCTTGGAATATGTACTTATGGCCACTATTGGCGACGACAAATGATACGGTACGTACAGTACAAATTGGCTTGAAGCAATTACAAACCCAGGAACAATTAAACGAATGGGGTGTCATAATGGCAGGTGCTGTCATTGTTATTATTCCCACATTACTATTATTGTTCTTTGGACAGAAAAAGCTTCAAAAAGGTTTAACTGAAGGTGCCTTAAAATAATTTTAAATTTAAACCATTCAAAACAAAAAGGGAGAATAACAATGAAAAAATTATTCGTATTCTTTACACTGATGATTGCTTTATTTTTAGCAGCATGTAATTCAGAAGGAAGCTCAACAACCACCGAATCTGAAAGTAATGGAGAAACGTCTGGTTCAACAGAAAGTGCAGAAACCGAAGAAAAACAAGTGGTAACTTTTTGGCACTCTATGGGAGGAAAAGGTCAGGAAGCATTGAACAAAATTGTGGAAGAATATAATACGTCTCAAGATGGTATTCAAGTAAATGCTGAATATCAAGGAACTTATGATGAATCATTAACCAAGTTTAATGCTGTTGCTGGTTCAGATAGTGCACCTACAGTAATTCAAACGTTTGAAATTGGAACAATGTCAATGATTAATAGCGGACAAATTACGCCAATTCAAGAGTTCGTTGATGCGGATAACTATGATATGAGCGGCTTAGAAAAAAATATTACTAATTACTATTCTTTAGATGGTACATTCTATTCAATGCCATTTAACTCATCAACACCTGTTATGTATTACAACAAAGATGCATTTAAAGCAGCAGGACTTGATCCAGAGGCTCCACCAGCAACATTCGAAGAGGTAGAAGAAGCAAGCAAAAAAATCGTTGAATCTAATCCAGAGATGAAGGGTTTTGCATTACAAGCGTATGGTTGGTTGTGGGAGCAATTATTAGCTAACCAAGGTGCACAATTGTTGAATAATGATAATGGACGTACGGAAACTCCTACTGAAATTGGTTGGACTGAAGAAGAAGGTAAATCCATTTTAGAATGGGTAAAACGTATGGTTGATGATAAAACATTTGCTAACTATGGTACAAATGGAGATAACATGATGGCTGGTTTCTTAGCAGGTGATGTGTCAATGTTTTTACAATCCTCTGCAAGTTCAAGAGATGTAATTGACAATGCACCATTTGAGGTAGGAATTGCTTACTTACCACATCCAGAAGATAAAGAACGTCAAGGTGTTGTTATCGGTGGGGCAAGTCTTTGGATGATTGATGGTAAATCAGAAGAAGAACAAAAAGCTGCTTGGGAGTTCATGAAATACTTACAAACTCCAGAAATCCAAGCCGAGTGGCATGTTGGTACAGGTTACTTTGCTATCAACCCAGCTGCATATGAAGAACAGGTTGTAAAAGATGCTCATGCTGAAAAACCACAATTACTAGTTACAGTTGACCAGTTACAAGATACAAAAGCTTCTTATGCAACACAAGGTGCTTTAATGGATATGCTTCCAGAAGGTCGTAAAATTATGGAAACTGCTCTTGAAACTATCTATAATGGCGGAGATGTAAACGAAGCATATACTACTGCAGTTGACCAATATAATGCTGCTATAGAACAAGCAAATGCTGCAAGAGGCGAGTAATTAAATTTCAAGAATAATATTCGAGAGAAAAAAGTATGCTTGTTCATACTTTTTTCTCTTATTTTCTCTAGTTTTGTTTTATTATGAAAGATAAACAAAAACAGATAAGGAAGATAGAGAATGAATATCCTTTAGAAATGAGCGGGAGTAATTGACCCAAAAAAATGTTTTAATTACTATTCTGTTAATGGTAGCAATCGTGTCTATTTTACTGGCACCGAAACAAATATGATAATTCATTTAGAAAAAATTGCGCTGCCTCGCATAAAAACCGGGGCGGCTTTTTTTCGTAGAACACAGACGCACGCTACTCCGCGCGCTCATTTTATTTCCATAAATGGATTAAAATTTTCACACTATCATTACTACTTGAATAAGATATCTAATTGGAAATACCTTATAGCAGGGAGTACGAGAGAGTGAAAAGATGGATTGTTGCACTGGTAATTTTATGTTCAATAGGACTGGCAGGTTGTCTCCAAAAATCTTCAAATGAAGAAGTAAAAACAAATGATAATGAACAGAAACAACCGAAGGAGGAGCAAAAAAAACCAGTTACCTATAGTGAAGAAGCTGAAAAGGAAATAAAGCCTTTAGTTGTAAATATTGTTGATCCAAATACATTAGAAATAATTAAAACTATATCACCGAAAGATTTAGGATATGAAGCAGATTTCGCAACATATAAAAAGGAAATTGAAAAGTTAGCTTATGAGTTGGCAAGAGGTACAGAAACAGAAGCTGGTTATGACAAAAGAATGGTTCTTGATAAAGTGGATGCAGACGGTCAGATTATTAAGGGAAGCCCTAGGATTATTTTAAAAGAAAGTGAATTAGTGAATAGGATTGTAGAAGCTTCATCCACTGGCAAGGACGTTGAAATTCCTTTGTATGTGACAGAAAGTAGTTATAACATTGAAGATATTGCTCGTTTAGAGGAAGTAATAATTGCTTCTTATACAACTTATTTTAACCCCTCGGATGTAAACAGGAACAAAAATATAGAAATTTCAGCGAAGGCTATCCATAATGTAATCGTTGGAAGTGGGGATTATTTCTCGTTTAATGAGATGACAGGTCCGAGAGACGAAGCAAACGGCTACCAACCCGCACCGGAAATTATTAATAAGAAACATGTCATGGGTATCGGGGGAGGGGTTTGCCAAACGTCCTCTACACTTTTTAACGTAGTAGACGAATTATCCGTAAAATATGTTGAAAGACATCATCATTCATTAGATGTAGGTTACGTTCCAAAAGGAAGAGATGCAACTGTTTCATATGGTGCATTAGATTTTAGATTTCAAAATACAAGTGAAGCACCATTTTTAATAAAAGCGATCTATGGCAATGGTTTTCTTACGATAGAAGTAAGAACTTCTAAGGAATATGAAGATATTGTGGAGTAAGTCTGTAAAGAGTGAAATTGAATCTGGAAAAAGATATTAGCTTTCCTCAGACGAACCATTGAGCCTCCTCCTTTTCGTGCGAAGTCTCGTTGGTCCGTTCTTCCGCGGGAGTCTCGCATCTTTTTCCTCCTTCTATTAATCAAGGGGTATTCTACGATGATATCAAAAAATCTACAGAATGAGCGGGAAGAATAAATGAAATTCATAAGGTTTAAATAATCTTGACACTTGCGAAACCTTTTCTCTTAAGTCTGAGCACATCAAATATAAAGTTGATGTGCTCTTCTTATTTTAGTGTCCTGCGAATAAGGTATATCTAAATGTAGTTGTCTGTCCAAACGTGCTAAAATATAACCAACTAAACCGATACAAGAGATAACCGAAAGAGTGATCGAGAAAGGATTGGAAAATGAATTTTTCGATGAACGAAACGAAAATTAAGCAATTATGCGGCATTACTGCTTATAAAAAAGGGAAAACCTATTACCAAGCAGGAAAAGTGAATCTTGACTCCTTTCAAGAAGATAATCCAGAAATTAAAGCCAGTGTGAAAGCAGGGGATGATTTTAACTTCAGCGACCCTGTGTTAGAAACATTCACGTTAATTCAAACAATCGTGAATGTTTACACTTTCATGTTTGTTTCTGGCACAGGGACGCGATTTTCAAATCATTGAAGATTTACAAAGCGAATGCTACGGGGGAGTAAAAAGGTGAATGAAACTATCGGTAAGAAGACTTGCCCGCTTTGTGGTAAGAACAATAAGTGTTGTAATAATAATCAAAAAGACGTAGGGGATTGCTGGTGTGATAAGAGACACTTTCCGGTTGAAATTTTCGAGCATGTTCCGCCAGAAAGTGTACGCAAACATTGTATTTGCGAGGAATGTCTAGATGAGTTTATTGACGAGTAAGTTTCTAGTTTAGAATAATAAAGCAGAGGGATTTAGATGCCGAAAGTTTAGGAACTGGGACTTCAGCGACCCTGTGTTAGAGACATTCGCGTTAATTCAAAGGGGCTGTCCAATAAGCCCATAAATTGAAGCAGGTGTAGAAAAACGAGTCTTTTTCTACACCTATTTTTTGTATACTTTTTATTAAAACTACTATTTTTTGTAGACAATTGAATGTAGTGAAAGACGGCGACTTCAGCGGGAATAGCAAATGTTTTCTGCATCGAAATCGAAGCGGCAGGTGCATGAGCTGAAGGCCCCGCAGGAGCGAACAAAGGAACGAAGGCTAAGAACGCCACCTCGTGTGTCAACGCCTTCGTGACCAACATCGTGTTGCCCTGAGGAGACTGAAGCCATGCCCGCGGAAAGCGTCCGTCTGGAACGGAAATCAATACATTGGAAAAGGGACCATCTCTCAGTCACTATATGACTTTAAAGACAGCCCTTTTGTCGTATAACTATTTGTAGCCTCAGTTTTACTTCTTTCTGCGAATTATAGAATCATTAACTTGGCTCATGGATGAGCATCCTGTTAACGCCAAGGAGGTGTCAATATCATTTATAAAGTCCTTTAGAACGTGTCGAACACCTTGTTCCCCTGCAACAGCTAATCCATAGACAAAGGGTCTGCCTAGTAAAATCGCTGAAGCACCAAGAGCACGTGCTTTAATAACGTCTGATCCTCTTCTAATTCCACTGTCTAACAAAATCGGTATTCTACCTTGAATTACATCAGCAATAGGAGGTAAGGCTTCTAACGAAGAGATACAACCATCAAGTTGTCTACCACCATGATTGGAAACGATTAGGCCATCCACCCCGTAATCCAGTGCCTTAGATGCATCCTCTTCGTGAAGAATACCCTTTAATAAGATTGGTAGAGAGGTATGCTTTTTAATCGTGCGTAAATCTTCCCATGTTAACGAAGGATTAAATAATACATCCCCTATTTTTTCTATAACTCCCTTGTCATCAGAAGAAGGGCGAGTTTTGAATCTCTCTAGGAAAACAGGATCATTTATATAGTTAGCTGATCCCTTCCCTAGTTTAAGAGGAGAGTATCCATTATTTAAGTCTCGTTCCCGGTTTCCGATTAAAGATGTATCAACCGTAATGACGATAGCTGAGTAACCTGCTTTTTCTGCCCGTTTAACCATGCTTATTGCTAACTCCTCATCCTTAGACCAATATAATTGAAACCAGCGAGGGGTATCTCCAAGATGAGTAGCAATTTCCTCAAGTGAATGAGATGTTAAAGTACTAGCGATAAACGGCACCCCATGGTGGGCAGCTGCCCGTGCTGAAGCTAGCTCTCCTTCTGGATGGAAGATGCTTTGTACACCAACAGGAGCTAATGCGAAAGAATTAGGAAATGTAGTACCTAATATTTTGGAGGAAGTATCCCGAATGTTGACGTCATTTAAATATTTAGGGACGATTTGCCAACTTTCAAAAGCATCTATATTAGCTTTTAACGTAATCTCATTACCAGCTCCACTATGAACATATGTAAAAGGGCCGTTTTCTATAGACTCAGCGGCCATTTTTTCTAATAGTGAAACAGAATGGGGTAATTCTAGATGAGAAATAGAATTTGTCATTGGTATCTTCCTTCCTTGCCTCTTTGGATGTGTAAAAAGAGTTTTTCGTCACATTAACTTGATCTTTTGCCAAGATAAGCTTCTACGATTCTTGAATCTTCTAATAAACTTTTAGCCTCACCATTGATAATTACTTTTCCGGTTTCCATCACGTAACCATAATCGGCGACTTTTAGAGCTTGTTTTGCATTTTGTTCTACCAGAAGGACTGTCGTTCCATTCTCTTTTATTTCTCGAATCATTTTAAAGATATCAGCTACAATTAATGGAGCTAATCCCATAGAAGGTTCATCTAGTAATAATAATTTCGGCTTGGAAAGTAAAGCTCTAGCTATAGCAAGCATTTGTTGTTGTCCGCCTGAAAGTGTTCCTCCAAGTTGTTCTTTTCGTTCTTTTAAAATAGGAAATTGGGACATTACTTCTTCAATATCTCTTTTTATCTCTTTATCATTTCGATGGTAGGCACCCATTTCTAGATTTTCCATAACGGTCATACTGGATAATATTGCTCTACCTTCAGGTACAAGAGCAATTCCTTTTCTTAGAAGCTGATCGGGTCTAAGTCCAGTAATATTTTCCCCTAAGAATTCAACTGTTCCATGCTTTGGTTTCAATAATCCAGAGATAGTTTTCATCGTCGTCGTTTTTCCTGCGCCGTTTGCACCAAGAAGAGTTACGACCTGACCTTGTTCCACTTCAAGGCTTACCCTTTTAAGAGCCTGGATTTTCCCATAAAAAGTTTCAATGCCCGTTACTTTAAGCAATTTCATCGTCCTCCTCTGCACCGAGGTATGCCTCAATAACTTCTTGGTTGTTCTGAATTTCTGCTGGTGTTCCTTCTGCAAGTTTCTTCCCAAAATTCAAAACGGTTATTCTATCACACAGTTTCATAACAAAGGGCATATCGTGTTCGATTAATAGCACGGTGACGCCTCTTTTTTGTACTTTTTTTATTAAATCAAATAGGCCTTCTGTTTCGGTTTCATTCATTCCAGCTGCCGGCTCATCTAACAGTAACAGTTTCGGGTTACTAGCCAAAGCTCTAGCAATTTCAAGTCTTCTTTGTTGTCCGTATGCTAAATTTTCGGCGGTAGAGTTTTGAAATTTAGATAAGCCTACTAGTTCTAATAGTTCTAATGCAGCTTCAAGTGAATTAGTTTCTTCTTTACGTTGCGATTTAGTTCTCAAAACACTGTTAATCACACCTGATTTACTGCGGCAATGGCCTCCAACTAAAACATTTTCTAGTACCGACATTTGCGAAAAAAGTCGGATATTCTGGAATGTACGACAAATTCCTTTATCGGTAATTTTATGTGGTTTAAGGCCAGATATTTTTTCACCAAGAAAGCTGATTTCTCCAGAAGTAGGGGAGAACATGTTCGTAATCACATTAAATAAGGTCGTTTTTCCAGCTCCATTAGGACCGATTAAACCGAATATTTCACCCTCATTAATTTTGAAGGATACATCTGTTAAAGCGGAGATCCCGCCAAAGTTCTTAGTTATATTTTTTAGTTCCAATACCATGGCTGACCCCCCTTTTTAACTTTAAACTCTTTTTGAACCACTTTAGAAGAGGCACATCTATAATTCCTTGAGGGCGGAATGCCATCATGGCAATAAGGATTACACCATAAATCATATAACGGTAATCACTTATAAATCGTAAAGCCTCAGGTAAAATGGTCATAAATGTTGCTCCGAATATCGCACCCCAAATTAATTCACTACCACCAAATATCGAGAAGATAAGGATATCTATTGCGCGGTGATAAGCAAAGTCAGCAGGACTGATATAGGCCATTACATGGGCATACAAGGCACCAGCAAAGCCAGCCAAAATGGCTCCTTGCGTAAAGGACAGAACTTTATAATAGGTAATATTTATACCCATAGACTCTGCAGCTTTTTCATCCATTTTAATGGCTGCAAAAGCTCTTCCAACACGTGATTTATTTTGTCTAATAAAGAACCATACGAGTAAAATGTTCACTAATAATAAGATCAACACGACTAGTAAATAAATAAATTGATTGTTTTTTAACCCGAGCATGTCGGGATCGAATCCTGTAAGCTTAAAGGTCTTAAATAGTTCTCTTCCTAGATGTGGAATACCAGATAGACCTATGGAGCCCTGTGTAATAGATTCCCAATTAACAAAGATTACCCGAATAACTTCACCAAAGCCTAAGGTAGCAATGGCCAAATAGACTCCAGATAGTCTAAGCGCAGGAATACCAATTAGAATCCCAAATACACCTGCCACAACTGCACCTAAGATGATGCCTAGGAAAATTGGAAGATCAAAGTTAATTGTTAATAAGGCGGAAGTATAAGCCCCGATTCCCATAAAACCAGCATTTCCTAAAGATAGTTGACCTGAGGAAAGGGTTATGTAAATACTTATTCCTAGAATAATATTAATTAGAATAAAAGAGACTATTTGTAAATGATATGGATTTATAATATCTCCTAACATCCCATCATCACCTTCCTGCCTCAGCGGTATTCTTACCGAAAATTCCCTGTGGTCGTAAGAGAAGAATGAATATGATTGTTATAAAGGCAACCGCATCACGATATCCTGAGTCACCGTAGGCTACAATCATCGTTTCAGCAAGACCAAGAAGTAATCCTCCTGCCATTGCTCCTTTGACATTCCCCATTCCACCTAAAATAATAATTGCTAAACCCTTTAGTCCCATTGATAATCCCATTTGGGGGTTAACGGAGTTAAATGCCATTCCTACTAAAATACCAGCTATCCCACCCAGTGCAGAAGCAATAATTACTGTTGTTGTTATCGTTCGTTTTGTATTCACACCAAGCAGACTTGCCGTTTCTAAATTTTCTGCTGTAGCACGAAGAGCTTTTCCTGCTTTCGTTTTGGAAAGCCAATAGGAGAGTACAACCATTAATGTAATTGATATGACAAATATTAAAATTTGTACAAGATAAATGGTTATGGAACCAACTTGAAATTGAATCTGCGCAAAAGAATGGCGGAAGGGATGGTTACCAGCCCCAAATATATGATGGGAGAGATTCTCCAATAAAATAGAAACTCCGATCGTACTTATTAAAGGAGCAAGATGTGAAACACCCTGTTTACCGCGAAGAGGGCGTAATGCAATACGCTCAAGCATATAACCTAAAATAACTGTGACTCCAATTGCAGCAATGAACGCAATCCACAGTGGCAATCCCAACACACTTGTTATTAGTACCCCAATAAAAGCCCCAATCATAAAAATCTCGCCATGTGCCATATTAATAATGCCAAGTACACCAAATACAAGAGTAAAACCTAGGGCAACAATGGCATAAATGCTTCCAAGTGTTATTCCATTGATTATTTGTTCTAATAGCAAGAAATCTCACCCTTTCAAATTAGGTAAGGGCAAGTTACCCTTACCTGTATTTGTACAAAATGGCTAAGTGCAAACCTACTTACTCAAATAGTTGGAATGCCCCATCTTTAATAATGAGTACTGTTGGTTCCATGATGACATCACCATCTTCATCAAATGAAAATTTCCCAAGTATACCGTCTAAATCCTTTATCTCAGCAAGAGCATCACGAAGTGCGTCTCTATCAGCTACTCCAGCGTTCTTCAAGCCCTCAGCCATAATATAAAGTGCATCATACGCTTGTGCAGCAAATTGATCTGGTTTATGACCATATGCAGTTTCATACTTTTTAACAAAATCTTGCACTTTTGAATCATCCTTTTCACCAAACCAAGGAGTTGCAACTATTAAGCCCTCTGATGCTTCTCCAGCTATTTCTATAACTTGTGGAGAGTTAAATCCATTACCTCCTACAAAAGGTAAATCAATTCCCATTTTTCTTGCTTGATCCATAATAACCGCACCTTCATTGTAAAGAGCAGAAGCTAAGATCAAATCTGGTTGAAGATCCTTGATTTTTGTTAGTTGTGCATTATAATCGGATTGGCCTTTTTGGAAAGTTTCAATTGTTACAATATCAAGGCCCATTTTTTCTGCCTCTGCTTTCATCGTGTCAAATCCCGACTGTGTAAACAAATCGTCGTTTCCGTATAGAATTGCAACCTTTTTTGCCCCATATTTATTCACTGCTTTTTCTAAAGCAGCGGGTATTGCTAGGGATTCAGGTATCGAATTTCTAAAAACATACTCACCAATCTGTGGAATGCCTGCAGCGGTTGTAGAAGTTCCCATGATAGGAATTCCGTTTATGTCTGCTTCTGGTCCAACAACATTCATTTCAGTACTTAAAGTTGGTCCAAGTAAAGCTACAATATCATCTGAACTCATCAGTTTTTGAGCAACAGTCAATGCTTGGTCTTGTTTTCCAGCAGAATCTTCAATAACAAGCTCTATCTTCACATCGCCTTTTTCATTAATCTCATCTAAGGCTAAGTTAAACCCATTTGTGATGGCTTCTCCGTATGCTGCCCCAGGGCCGGTCATATATGATATAACGCCTATTTTTGCTGAAACAGGACCTCCAGATTTTGCACTTGTAGTATTCGTATCATCCTCACTACATGCAGCTAACATAACTACCATTAGAACTGAGATTAATAGATATACTTTTTTAAAACTATTACTCATCTCTCTACCCCCTATAAATTCTTTTAACGTACAATTCTATTAAATCCATTAAATTGGATAAAGTAAAGAGATTATTTAGAATTATTTAAATATTTTATACAAAAGTCGGCGGTGTTAGATCAAAAAGGTTTTCTGTATTCAAAGAAGACGATCAGTTGTTTCTCGCACAGGGACGCAATTTTACTGAGGGAAATTATTGTTTATCTAATAGTGATTGCTCAAAAAAGCTATTAGTCTAACACGCTTGTTAGTTAGGAATTACCTTTTGATTATGAGAGGAATTTCCAATTGAATGTCGAATAATTAATTTATAGTAGGCCAGTAAATTGTCTTTAATCTAATTTTGATCCAAGGGGTGGGGAAATTGGTTAAAATCTTTGATTCAATTTATTTAAATAATGGTCAAAAAATTGTTCTCGACTTAAAGAATATTACTCCGAAAGGTTATACAGAAAAATATAGAAGGAAATTATTTTGCTCTACAGAGGGATGTAATGCGAAGTTATCATTTGTCGCAAAGTCTGGGAATAGAAGTTATCTAAGAACTTGGAGGTATAACTTACATTCCAAACATTGTCCACATTTTTTGGATAAAGAAGAAGGGGAAACGGTCAGCAGGAGAACTAATGTACAAATTGGTGTGGTTTATGGTGACCAAATGAATAGATCGCAAAAAGAAGCGTTCGAATTGGAAGTGTTGAGTGAAGAAGAAAGAGTAAAACGATTAGAAAATAAAAGTAGACAAAGAAATAATAGAAATAAACGATTAAGGAGAAGAAGCACATCAGAACAACTTACTATTCATATGATTCTTGATCCTAGTAAGTTAACGGAGGACTCACCAAAGATAAAAGCCAGATTATACAAAAGAAATGTAGATACATTAAAGAAAAGTGACTTAGGTCAAGCTAGAACGTTGATAGGTAGAATACAAAGTGTAGAATCTTCAGAGCGAAATGTAATCGTAAGGATCTTCAAAAACGATACGTATATGAATGTGAAATTTGAAAAAGCATTTTTTGCTTCAGCTCCAACATACATTAATTTGTTTCCATATATTCAGCGTTTTTCGGAAGAGAATGATTCTGTTATTTTCTGCGCTACTGGTGAAGTTAGAAATAGCATGGAAAATGATGAATTTGAATTAATTGTATTTAATAAAGAAGGATTATTAATTCATGGAATGACCTTGCCCTCGATAGTATCTTCTTATACGACACAGCAACTTTCGTTTTAAGAGATCTGTATCTGAAATGTGGGTGATAATAAAGAACTCTTCATCGAGAAATCGATGACGGGTTTGGAGTATCTGTAAGAGTAATAGCTCGTGTAGATACTCCTTAAATATTTTATGGGATTTTAAGTGTGCTACTCCTCTACCAAATAATGATAGATATCATATTGAACTGGTTGTTCTAGTACCATATTCATTGTAGCGACATTATACGTTTTATCTTTGTCTATAAGACTATCATTTTGTGCACTAGTTGGATCTACAGTTACTTCTCCCAGGTAATAGAAATCTTTACCTTCACCATTATGTTTTTTGACAAACAAATGAACAGCTATATTAGCTAAAGAGGAATTCACTATAGGAGCGATATCTTTAGCTGTAATTTTTCTATTCTTAGTTGAACACCATTTAAAAATATCTGTTGATAAGAACTCATCCATATATTTAACTTCTGAATCATTATCTTCAGCTTTATGATAGTTTACAAAAATAGGACAGGTATTCATTTTAACTCTGCCACCATTTAAAGTACCTTCTTCATTACTATCCCAATTCAAAAGCCTACATACATCTTTTCTCGAGTACTTTTTATACATTGTAAGGGAAAACTGTACATTATATTTTTTACTTTTTTCAAAGCTACATAAAATAATGTCTTCTAACATTAATCTAAATGCATTATTTTCAATGCTTTTCTTTAATTCATTGTTTAGCTTATAATTTCCATTTTCTAAGATTACAATTGGTTTGGAACCATAATTTTTACGTGCTTTTGTAACGAAGAAGTTTAATGATAATAAGTTTTCTACGGAAGCAATTGTCTCATCATCACTATAAGTTCCGAAATCATTTAATAATTTCAGGTAATCTATTTTAGATGTCTCACCATGATGGATTAAATTTTGAACTAATAATACTTCATGAATTCTTTTTCCATTTATAAGTTCTTGGGAAAACAATGTTAGTACAGCTACTTCATATTCACTTATATTTGGAAGAGGCTCTCTCATACTTGTTAAAAATTCATAGTAATTGTTTTTATTAATTAAAATTACTTCAGGATCAATTGAATTATGTTTAATAAAGTCGAGTAGATTAGGTACTCGTCCTAGGCGATTTTTTAGTTCATTATAAGGCTGTTTTAAATAACTCATATGATGTAATTTTAATTCTTTATTATCAATGGCATCAAAAATGCGTTTCTTCGCGATCTCCTCAAAGTTAATTGTCGAAACTCCTTGGATATAGTCCGTGTTTACTGTTTTGCGGCGTACGTTATCTTTATTCATGGATTGATCGCCAGAAAGGGCAATTGGAATTAAGTAGTTGTTTTTATAGTTACCTATGAAATCAATAATCGTCACATAGTCTTTTGTGTCGTGTTTTCGTAAGCCGCGACCAAGTTGTTGGATAAATATAATGCTTGATTGTGTTTTGCGCAGCATCACAATTTGATTTATAAATGGAATATCAATACCCTCATTAAAAATATCCACCGATAAGATATATTCGATCTCGTAACGCTCTAGTTTACTAATGGCATCTTCTCGTTCTGGTTGAGAATTATCCCCTGTAAGAGCAATAGTTTTCAATCCTATAATGTTTAAAGCTGTAGAAAGTGCATGTGCTTCTTCTTTAGAACTACAGAACATTAATCCTCGAATGCGTTTTCCAGAATAGCCATAGTAATTGATTTTTTCAAGAATATGATGAACACGCTCATTTGATACGAGATGTCGCAAAGTAGATGTGTCATCAATTATTTCGCCGTCTTTTTCATAATCAGTCACACCAAAATAGTGGAATGGGCACAGCATTTCTTCTTCAAGTGCAGCTTGCAGACGAATTTCGTAAGCAATATTGTAATCAAAGAGCTCAAAAATATTAAAACTATCCGTACGTTCTGGAGTAGCCGTCATTCCAAGCAAAAAATCAGGCTCAAAATAATTAATAATATTTAGGTAAGAATCTGCACCCGCACGATGGACTTCATCTATTAAAATGTAGTCAAACTCATCCTTTGAAAATTGTTGTAAATGTCGGTTAGAAGATAAAGTTTGAACAGTTGCAAACAAATATTTTGCATGGACGTCTTTTGAGTTACCAGAGAGAATACCAAAATCATCTTCATGGCCACCTAATATTTTTCGGTAATCTTGAAGTGCTTTCTTTAAAATTTGTTCTCGGTGAACGACAAAAAGCATTTTTTTTGGAGCAAAATTTCGCACGTCAAATGCTGACAAATATGTTTTTCCTGTGCCTGTAGCTGAGATAATGAGGCCTTTTTCTGCTCCTGTTGCTCGTAGTCTATTTAATTGTTCGAGAGCAGCTGTTTGCATTTTATTTGGCTGAATAGCTAGGCTATCGGCTAACTGGTTTGTTAAATATTCTGTGTTGACTTGAAATACATTTGAAGCGGCTTGTTTAATGAATGGTTGTTGCTCATAATTTAAATTGTAGTTGTTTATCCATTCCTTTGTTAAAGGAAGGGCCTCGATCCAAGCCTCTTCAAACTGGTTTTTAAAGTTATGGATGATTTCACCGTCTTCTAAAGAAGTTAAAAAGACATTCCACTCGTAATTAGCTTTTAAGGCACTATCCGTTAAATTAGAGCTTCCTACGATTAATGAATAATAGTTTTTATGTTCAAATATATAGCCTTTTGAGTGAAATCCTTTAATACCAGTTAAGCGGACTTCAACATTTTCAAGTTTTAACATTTCTTTAAACATTTTTGGTTGATTAAAGTTTAAAAAAGTAGATGTTAGAATACGACCTTTAATCCCTTTTAACTGAAGGTCATAGAGCATCGTTTTTAAAGTAGCTAAACCACCTTCTGTAATAAAGGCAACTGAAAAAATGAAGGTTTCACATGTTTTCATTTCTTGAAGAAGTGTTGATAAAACATTCTCATGTGATTTATTTGATAGTAGCTTTGGTTTAAACTGTCCCGACACGGGATTACTCTGATCTATAAAACCTTTATATAATGAATTCTTCATTTTTCGAACCAGTTGTTCCATTTAAATCACGTCATTTCATTCAAATTTTCCAAACTGTTATTATTCTTTTGCGATTTTTTCAACTGCTGGAATATCTGCTGGAGCGAAATTAAGTTTATGTAAGTTATCGCGTGTTACCCATTTCATTTCAGCATGCTCTAATGCAAGAGGTGTACCTTGTAATAGTTTTGCTTTGTATGTTTCTAGTCTGACGATCACTTTGTCATATTCATACGTGGTATCTTCTACTTTTTCACCAACTTCAATAGAACAAGCAAATTCCTCTGCTATTTCGCGTTTTAATGCTTGCTCGGGTGTTTCACCAACTTCAATTTTGCCACCAGGAAACTCCCAATAGTTTGCTAACGACATTTCAGGACTTCTTAAAGCACAAAAAATTTCTTTTTTTTCATTTTCAATTATTGCTCCAACTACGTGGACTGATTTTTTCATTTTATTCACCCTAAAAAATATTTGATATTTCCATCATAAGTGATTCCCTTTGAAATTAGCATCTTTAATTTTTTTACCATGTTATCTATATATAATTTTGATAACATTTTCGATGTCTCCTTAGTGATAGGATAGCGGGTAAGTAAGAAAATTTAAGCTCCTAAATATCAAATGTGAACTCTGTATGGAGTATACAGAACTAACATAAATAATACATTCCTAAGTCTGGAGTAGGTAAGGGACAATGTCTTGTATTTGCTATTTTTCAAATTCAAATCTATATAAGAAATACTTTATAATTATATTGTAAGTGCTTTATTTTCTAAATTTATGATATAATAGAACTAAATTTATTATAGTTAATAGTCTAATTGGTATATTCTGTTCCAGAAGAATAAAAACAAGCTAAATGCAAGACGATAAATTAAGATAATGTGAATTTTGGAGTGGATATGCATTAATAGTTCTTAGAAAGTGAGAGGATTGTGAGGAATTTGATTGGGAAGCTTCCAAAGCATGTTTTAAAGTTCATCCAAGAATGCATTTCTTTTGTTCCAGTAATTATTTTAGGTAGTGGAGCATCAGCGGCATTCGGAATTGCTGGTATGAGCGAATTAGCCAGATATTTAATAAAAAATGTTGAACCAAATGAATTTGAATATAAGAAATGGGAAGAATTCAAATCTGAACTAGAAAAGGGAACAGATTTAGAAAAAGCATTACATTTGGTAAATTTATCTTCTAGATTAGAGGAAATAATAGTTTTGAAAACAAAGGAATTAATTGTAAGCAAGGATATAGAAATACGTAAAGCAATTTCCTTGAATCAAGTACATATGCCACTTACACGATTATTAGCACATCTAAATAGGGCTGCTTCACCACAAATAAAAATTGTAACTACTAATTATGATAGATTAGCAGAATATGCTATTGATCAGGCAGGTTTAAATCACTATTCAGGTTTTGAAGGTGCCTACTTAAAAAGATTTAAAGGAAACTTTCAAAATCAGAAAAGAGAAAGCAATATAGTAGAGGTTCTAAAAGTACACGGTTCACTTGATTGGTATAGGGACCATGTGTCAAATGTTTACGGATTGCCTGATGACTTTCAATCTATTAGTGGATTTTATCCGGTAATGGTTACACCAGGTAAAGGCAAATATCAACGTACATATGACGATCCATTTAGAAGTCTTATTACGCGAGTTGACGAATTATTCATCGGTGCAAAATCAATTTTCATTGTTGGTTTTGGATTTAACGACGAGCATTTACAACCTAAGTTATACGATAAAATGAGATCACTTCAAACACCTATATTAATTATTTCAAAAACATTAACTGAAAATTCGAGAGCATTTATTAAAAGTAATCCGCAGGCTAGAGTTCTTGGTATAGAAGAATATGATAAAGGTTCTAAAATAGTGTTTCCAAATAAAGACGATTTAGACGTTGCAGAATCCCTTTGGGATTTGAATACACTTTTAGATATTATTTTGTAGGAGGTATAGGAATGGGTATATTTGATTATCAAGTAGAAGACTCATTAGGAAGAGTTATTGCAGTAGACACCGCTAGTGTGATCTTGAAAGTTGAAAATATTGAAAAGTTACGTAGTATGCAGGTGAATCGATTAGTAGCATTGCAGAGTAGTCGAGCGGGTCAACACTTAATAGGTATGATTCAAAAGATCATTCGTAAATCAATTAATGCTGAAGCATTAGATAGTAACGAAGAGGAGTTAATATATAGCGAAGATAATTCGGTTAAAGTAACATTAATTGGAACCTTCTTTGATAGATATCTAGAGGATTCAAATGTTTTTAGAAGAACGCTTGAAACTGTTCCCGAAATTGATTCTTGTTGTTATCCCATAGATGGTGCCAAATTGACTTCTTTTATGACGGCAATATCTTTTCAATCGGGAGGAGAAGAACAGGCATTAAGTTTAGGAAGTTATACATTAGATGAAAATGCAAAAGCTTATTTAGATGCAAATAAATTCTTCCAACGTCATGCTGTAATTGTTGGAAGTACAGGGTCAGGGAAATCATGGACAACTGCCAAATTACTAGAACAAGTTGCAGCGTTAAATAATTCTAATGCAATTCTTTTTGATTTACATGGAGAGTACAAGCCACTAATAGATGATGGTATTAAACACTTTAAAATAGCAGGGCCAGGAGATATTGATTTTGGAAAAGATATTGAAGATGGGGTTCTTAATTTTCCATATTGGTTATTAGGCTATGAAGATATGTTGGGTATGCTTGTAGACCGTAGCGATCAAAATGCACCAAATCAATCTATGTTGTTATCCCGTACAGTTATTGATGCTAAACGTAAATTCTTGGAGGATATTGGAGAGGGAGAAGTAATAAATAGTTTCACAGTAGATAGTCCTATTCCATATAATATTAGCGAAGTATTGAATAAGTTAACTCAATTGGATACGGAGATGGTTGAAGGTTCAAGAGGTCCTAAACAAGGTGAATTTCACGGTAAATTAAGCAGATTTATAGCAAGATTAGAAAATAAGATTTCAGATAAAAGGTTAGCTTTTATGATGAATCCGCCGGAAGTAGTGAGCCAATGGGATTGGATGAATAAACTGTCTAATGCTTTATTATCTGGAAGAAATCATCAACATGATAAAAAAGGTGGAGTAAAAATAATTGACTTGTCAGAGGTTCCCTCGGATATTTTACCAATGGTAATAGGAAGAATTGCAAGTCTAGTTTTCTCGCTTCAACAATGGACTAAAAAAGATGATCGTCATCCAATTGCTTTGTTATGTGATGAGGCTCATTTGTATATTCCTGAAAAACAAACCGTAAATTTAGATACTGCTCAAAAAAGTTTTGAACGTATTGTAAAAGAGGGAAGAAAATATGGTGTTGGATTAGTAATAATAAGTCAAAGACCGTCTGAGTTAATAAAACCATTTTAAGTCAATGCAATAACTTTATTGCGATGAGATTATCAAATTCTGAAGATCAAAATGTAATTAAAAAACTATTGCCAGATAATTTAGGAGGATTCACAGAAGTTCTTCCAGTGCTTGATAGAGGAGAAGCATTAATTGTAGGTGATGCAAGCTTATTACCAAGTCGTATTAGAATTACAGAACCAAATAACCATCCAGACAGTGGTACAATTGATTTTTGGAATGAATGGATGAAAGAAGAAAAAAATAATGTTATTGCGGACTCTGTAAAGTCATGGAGAATGCAAAGTACAGTAACTATTAATTTAGTAAAGAATTAAGATGTTTCGTTGTGTAACATACAAACCGAATAAAATTTTCAATAGTGTTTGAGGAAATGGCATAAAAATTGAGTTTTAGTATGTTTCTCGTACACAACTCAGATGCAATTCTGGTGTGTGAAAAGAGACAAAGCGCCATCTACTACGGAATTAATGAAAGATATAATACTCTAAAAGAAGTTGTTCCAAAAATATTTAGGATTAGACTCTAAGACAATCGCATTTGTTCTAGGGTCTTTTGTTATATGCAGGAAAGTAAAATACATTATTAATAATTATTATTTTAAAAATAGTGACGATGCATAATTAAAAATGTAATAGACTGATAGAAATAACAGGTGTTTCTCCAATGAATTTATAAACCGATTGCAAATTTATTATTATAGAAGTCCCATATCTTCATGTCAAAAAACAAAAAAACAACAAAAGAACTGCTATTTCGATTTTTCAAGAAAGAGTAATATACACCAAATCAGATAATAAAATAAATTATCTTATAAAAAGGAAGTGTGTTTTCATTGCGTAATCGCACGAAGAAAGAACAGAAAATGATAGATGAATTGGCAGGATTTTTAATTATTGTAGCAGCGTTAGTAGGTTGGTATACTACTGAGACTCTAAAAGGAACAGGAGTTGCAATAGGTATTGGGGTAGTTGCGATGATTTTAGTAATGGGATGGAGATCAGCGCGTTTTAGGAAAAAGATGCAGCAATCTGGTATAGCAGAGATTGATCAGATGAGTGGTCGACAATTTGAGGAATATGTTGGTACGCTTTTTCAACATCAAGGATACAAGGTTTCTTATACATCCACGACGGGCGACTTTGGAGCAGATTTAATTTTGAATAAAGGAAAAGATACGATTGTGGTACAAGCAAAACGTTATAAGAAAGCAGTTGGTGTAAAAGCGGTTCAGGAGGTTATTCCATCTATAAATATGTATAAAGCAGGAGCTGCATGGGTTATAACGAATAGTATCTATACAAAACAGGCATTGACACTAGCCAAGAAAAACCATGTCCGAATGATTGATCGAGAAGAATTGGTGCAAATGATTTTGGAAATGCAGAATATTTAAAACAAGGGGCATAGAAATGGCGAAACCAAGGGAAAGGATCAATAGTTTCTATTAAATAGTATGAATGATTATCGTGAGAAGATTGAGAACAAAGAAGATAAAGAGGTTAGAAAAATTACTAGAGGTTTTGTAGAAAATCTTAGTTAAGAGTACCAGGTTCTAACACTACTCTAAATTATTTCGGAAAGGCTGGAGTGATGATATTGAAAAATGATGCAATTCAAGAATTAATTATTTACTGGAATACATATTTTAAAGAACAAAATAATAATTTAGTTGAAATTGATTTAAGAGAGTTCAATGGACTTCCAGCACAGCTTATCGAGAGTTTTGACCTGGAGTATTATCCTGAACCATTTTATGGCTATCTTCATGAAGATATGAGCAAGGATGTGTTTATGCCACTTATTAACCCTGGGCAAATGAATATTGCTGATTTATCGAAACTATACGGTAAAGGTAAAGACGAACAAATTGTTAAATTATCAAATGCACATGTGAAAAATAAACACCTAACATGGAATAGCAAAGATTATTGTTTACGAGAAATAGAATTTGAGCAATTTTTAGGAAAAAAACATTGGCGCAATACAAAACTACAACAAGTTCAAAAATTAGTTCAAGAGGATATTCCTTTCTTACATACAATTGAGTTTTTTCCCTATCACTCAAAATCTTGGAATCTGAGAAAAAGTTTACAACAAGATTGGATTTATGATTTAGCATCAACAAAGTTAGCAATTAATGCTGTTGAGGAAATTTCCTGTAATAGACTAGTTAAATATATTCTTGCAATAGGAAAAGTATGGGTTGATATTTTGATGCATTACAAAGATAGATTTATTATCGAGGATTATGTCGAACTCTTGGGACCAAAAGGGGGAAGGGCACATAATATTTATAAGATTAGACCAATACATGCTATGAATGCATTACCGATTGTTATTTATTCAGGAGCTTCTATGAACTTGCCAGCAAATGATAAAAGAGCTGTTGAAATATTAAAATCATACTTAGAGGTAGATATTAAAGTAAAATAGTCGTTGAGGATATAACTATTGATAGACTTGCCAATATTCTTCTTTGTTTTTGAAGATTTCTAATTGTAAACCATAGCTGCATTGCAGAATGACTAAGCTGGGGAGCATTTGGATCTATTGCAATGCATAAAGATAAAGTACTAAGTTATGAAACTTTAATATTCAGTTTTATAACTTAGTACTTTTTATTAAATTTGAACAGGTTTATCAGGATTAATTTTGGGATTCCTTTTTGGGTATTTCGAAATTAATTAGTGGTGTTATAGTCAAATTATCAAATATAGGGAGGCAATTACATGACATTGATTCCGGCAACAATCTTAAAAGAGAAATTTCATATTCTGGCGCATTTTTATACTACAAACGAGGGTGGAAACAAGTATTTAATGCGTAGTGAAGCGAAAATTGTTCGAAAAGGAAAAGAGATAACTTCTGTGGATGCAGTTATTGTGATGGCGAATCCAGGAAGTTGTTTAGCGATTGACCAAACAATTGAGTTTGATGCATTTCCAAAAGTAATAGAGGAAAAAAGATTTATAGCAGCGAATCCAGATCCTACTCAATATCAATTAATGAATTTAATGGAACGCATGCAATGGGATTATCTGAAAATTATTAATTTATCAGATGTTTGTACAGGAAATTATGATCAGTTTAAGAAGTATTTAAATGAATTTAAGCATATTGAATTCCATAAGCATTCCATTTTTCATGAAAGTCGATGTGCTGAGCTAAAGAGTCATTTAGGAGAGGAATCAATCTTGATTTATGCTTGGGGAGGAAATAGTTCTATCAAGCAACTTGCAACGAGAGTAATAGATGAAAAGTTAAAGCAAAAGGGTTTAATACTCAATGAACGTCCATATTATCGTCATCCAAAACCAGCAAAAATTGTTGATAGGGCCAAATGGCTAACTGACATGGAAAGTCAGTTGAAGAAGCGTAATGAAAAAGTTAACAATTAAATACGTGGTATGTAGAAAATGAAAGGACTTTTTTGAAGTATAGGAATATAAAATTCATTATTAGCAAATAATGGATAACAACTAGGGGTGATGTATAATTTACATAACAAACAACTAATCAGTATTGCTACAATTGTAAAAATCTGTTTTTTAATAGTACAACATTATTGAAAATATCTAACTCCACTAAATTAGATATAACTAAGTCTAAATTGTGGATAAATTTTTCTGCAAGGCATTTTTTCACCTCCGCTAACACAATCAACTTAAATTATTTTCATAGACCCCTTTCTATAGAAAATTAGTACAATAAAATCTAAAATCACACCTTTAACAATAGAATATTGATGTAATATGCTACCATTAGTAAAGAGTATTAGGTATTTGCGCATGGAGGATTACAAATGATTGAAGTAATAACGGTAGTAAATATGATAGTGGAAGTAAAAAATACGAAAGACTATGAAAAAAAAGTAGAGAAGATTTTGCAGTCTAAGACTAGAATGATCCAACATATAGAGACAATTAGTATGTCTGAACCAAATGAAAAGCTGATTGTAAGTGCTTTGGTGAAGTATAGAGTGCTAATAGAAGAAAGGATGGAAAACAAATTTTTAGATGATTATGTGGGTCTTGTCCTCCCGATGTTTTATAATCGTTTTAAAGCGATGCCAGTAAGTAATCAAATTTATAAAATATCAAGGATAAAAAAAGAATATGGTGCACGGCGTTAATATTAGTGTTTGATGCCAGGAACCAAAGCAATTGTGATTATTGAAATGTATGGGATCCTGGTACCAAATCAGATGGTAGGAGAATCTTATTGCGGAGCTTCAAAAAAATTACGCATTTATTGTATGGGAAAAGATTGATTCTACGCATTCCGCGATTCGATTAGTTACATCATGGGTGACAAAAGAGGAAAAGGTAAGAGCTTTTGTGGAGGACATGAAGAAATCTAATGAGTTGTGAAGCTGTTTTTTGGTGGGCGAATATAAGAATGATGTGATTTCTGAATAGTCATGAGCACTTGTGAGATTCAATAGCTGAGAGTATTATTTTTTTTATTGCTAATAGTCAGTGTCCCTTATTTAAAAAAGCGAAATAGCAGCCGAAATTACATCTTCGGTTGCTTCCTTTATACATAGAAAGTATCTATTCTTTCATTCCCCAAATCAAAAACATAAAGGGCCTGAAGGGTGCGGGAGAGCGACGGACAGACATCAGCTACAGGATTACCAGAAAGAAAAAAGCTGAGGGAAGTGACCCAGTCACTTCCCTCAGCTTTTGTTCTCTCGGTAAAGGTGTAGCAAATGTGTAGTCCAAAGCGACCCGGAAACCAAACGTACACTTTAAGTTTCTTACCTAAATTTCTACCCAGATATAACATTTCAAAGGGTCTGTCATCTCATTTAAATCTCTTCCAACACACCTTTAACCAATTCAACAAATTTAACTCTTACCTTACCAGCAACTTCAATTACTTCATCATAATTTAAAGGTTGGTCTAATATCCCACATGCCATATTCGTTAAGCAAGAAATACTAAGAACTTTCATACCGCCGTGAGTTGCTACAATTGCTTCTGGTACCGTTGACATACCGACAGCATCAGCGCCTAATATGCGAATCATTCGGATCTCAGCTGGCGTTTCGTAAGCAGGTCCACTCCACCAAGCATACACACCTTGTTCGCTACTTTGGTTGCAATATTACGTAGATCCTTGTTTTACACTTGTGATAAATCAGGGAAACGAGTTCCTAATTCACCGTTATTAGGTCCAATTAATGGGTTGGTTCCAACTAAATTAATATGGTCTGTAATTAACATTAAATCTCCTGGGTTAGAGCTTGTATTCCAGTTCCGCAAGCGTTTGTAATGATGACATTTTCTATCCCTAGTGCTTTCATCACTCGTACTGGGAAGGTTACATCATCCAAAGTAAAACCTTTCTAATAATGATAGCGACCTTTCATCGCGGCTACTATCTTACCATTTAACTCTTCAATAACAAGTTCGTTCGCATGACCAATTACTTCACGTATAATGTAGATAGATTTCCAATTAGGAATAGGGGTGAATGAGATGGAGAGAACGTTATTAGAAAAGGCGTTGTTAAAGGATCATTACATAGATATATCATTTCGTAGGTATTTGGATTTTAAGAAGACTCCGACATATGAAGAGGCATACAAGTTAGAGGTGCTGACAAGATTGAACGAGTTTATGGATGGTTTGGAGATAAATGAGTTTAATGTTGTCGATGTAGTGAAAAAGATTCAGAAGGAGAATCCTCAGTCAGGGAGTTTTGTGCATTGGAGTGGTCCAACCGATTTGGTGAAGTTTGCGGAAGCTCGGTCGACTGAGATGGCGGACTTAATGAATCACTTATATGATGCTACAGTTCCGGTTACGGAGCGAATTGAAAAGTTCAGGGAAAGTGGAAAAGAGTTTGATCCTAAAATTTCATTAGGATCACCACTTTTCGGGTATCTACTTGCTGCATTTAATTACAAAAAGTATCCGCTCTATAAAGAAGAAGTGTTTAAGGATTTAAAGAAATCTTTTGGAATTGATGAGAAGCTAGGTTTGGTACAGGCAAACTATGAGATGTATTTTACGATGTGTGAAATTGTGTTTGATTACCTTAAGGGACATTATCCTGAACTTACAATGCTAGATATCCAAGATTTCTTTTTCTGCTGCACTCAATATGATGAAATTAAGGTCGAGACGGCGGTTGAGTATTTGTTTGGAATGGCGAAGGAGATCCATTATTTCAAAAATCATATTGAAGAAATGTTGAAAGCTATTTCGGAAATCAGTCCGGTAATGTTGAAGGCATCACGGGATAAATACCGAAACCAGGAAAAGATCAAACAAATCCGTTTTCAAATATTGGACAAGCTTATTGAAAATGGTTCACTTGGTATAGCGGAATTAGAAGAAATTAAAGAACGAGTAAGTACAAAATACGATACGAATATTTTAAAATCTTGGAGTAACTTCTTCATTTTGTTTGAGTTATATTATATTAATAAAAAAACGAAAGTAAAGGAAGAGCAACGGAAGATTCACGAGGCGGTTCAACGATTTAAAGCTTATGAGGGTAAGAAGTTTGTTGATGGAAAAGTATTAAATGGATTCAACTGGAATCAACACTTCGGAGGTTCTGAATGTTGGCTTGCTGTATATGAAGAAAAGTATTCAAGTCACCGGTTTGCGCCACAGTTTTTTGTTTCGATTAACGAAGAGCAGGTTAGATATGGCCTGCTTCATGGTGATCAGCATCCGAAACGTGGAGCAGAAAATATTGAAAAAGTATTTAATAACGAAGAGTTTACATTCGAACGATTTAAAAAGAAGATGGAAGAGAGCTTAAATTCCTTGGAAGATTCCGATGTAGTTGTAGAAGAAACTGAAGATTATATTCAAGAAATAAGTGTAGAAACCTGGATGGAATTGCTTCAAAATGACGAGGTTTTTTTTGAATCAGATTTAGTCTATCTTCAGAAGATAATCGAGCTTGGTGGGGAAGTAAAAGTAACACAGACTGCAGCTTCACTTGGAGGACAACCTCCATCATTCAGTACACAAGTTGTTGAATTAGCTAAACGGGTTATGGAAGATCTTAAGTTTCAACCAATACTAACTGACGTGGATGAGGCTAATTATTGGCGCATATTGTTTGATGATGAATATGAAGAGAAAAATCATATTATTTGGGAGATAAAACCGAATTTGAAAGAAGCATTAGAAGTGTCAAATGATGCTGAAAGTAAAATCGATTTGCCGGTTTATGATAAAGAAGACTTTCTCCGAGAAGTGTTTATAGATGAGACTCAATATGACACGATTTCGAACTTGCTACACTATAAGAAAAATATCATTCTGCAAGGACCTCCGGGTGTTGGAAAGACGTTTGTTTCGAGGCGACTTGCATATTCATTAATGGGACAAAGAGATGAAAGTCATGTTGAGATGGTGCAGTTCCACCAAAACTACGCGTATGAAGATTTTGTAATGGGTTACCGTCCGAATCTAAAAGGTAGTTTTGCATTGCAAACCGGGATTTTTTATGATTTTTGTGACAAGGCTTTAGAAAATCCGGAGAAGGATTATTATTTCATTATCGACGAAATCAATCGTGGAAACTTATCGAAGATTTTCGGTGAGTTGTTTATGCTCATTGAACGTGACAAGCGGGACGATTTTGTGACGATGGGTTATTCAAAAGAACCATTTACTGTGCCGAGTAATGTGTATCTGATTGGGACGATGAATACGGCGGACCGATCATTGGCACAGCTTGATGTTGCACTGCGAAGAAGATTTGCTTTTGTTTCCTTAATGCCTTCATTTAACGAGAAGTGGAAGGAATTTATGCTGAACCATGGAGTTTCACTTGCATTGGTTGAACGCATTTTATCCGCAGTTGACAAGTGGAATAAAGAAATTATTGCGGATTTTCAATTGGGGAGTGACTATGCGATAGGTCATTCATTCTTTACTACTTTGCCTGAAGGAATGGACGAGATGGTTTGGTTTAATGGAATTGTAGAGTATGAAATTAAGCCATTGTTGGGGGAGTATTTCTTCGACCGCCCTGAAATAGTCGGGACTTTGTTAGAGGGTATTTGAAATGGTGCAAACATTTAAGGTGCCAATTCGTAATTTGTTTTGTTTGCTCAGCTATGCGAACGACATGCCAGATTTTGTGGATAGTTTGAATGATATCGACGAAGATCTCATTACGTATGATTTTATAGCGAAGCAATTTTTGAAGGAAGTAGAAGCTTTGAATCGAAGGGGTTTTATAAATGGCTATGTGACTCGAGTTGAGCATACGAATCGACTTGGAGGACGAATCCTGATGAATGACTCGTTAGAGTACATCATGGCGAAAAAGCCGATAATGGTTTGTGAAAAGGATGAGTATTCAGCGGATATTTTGTTCAATCAAATCATGAAAGTAACGTTGATGGCGATTAGAAAAAATCGATATGTGAAGGTAGAGACACGTCGTAGGAGTTATAAGTGGCTTGATAGTTTAGTAGGGGTAGGGTATGTGGCTCTTACTCGTGAGATGTTTTTAAGATGTCATTTCCATCGACATAATGTGCATTACAAACGGATGATACATATCGCCCGACTCCTACACGAGTTGACGTTATTGTCACATAAACAGGGGAATTGGAGTTTGTTTTCCGCCGAGATTGATGAGACTTCGATGAATCGCTTGTTCGAGAAATTCTTGTTCCATTTTTATCGAATCGAGCAAAAAGACTATCGCGTAGCAGTCGAGCAAATGCACTGGAATCTTGATGGAAATGCAAAGTTACTTCCATCAATGAGAACCGATATCTCACTAATTCACAAGCGTGAACCGAAAAAGATCGTCATGGATGCAAAGTTTTACAAAAACATGTTCCAAGAATTCCACGGAAAAGCATCGTTCCATAGTCATAATATGTATCAATTGTTTACGTACTTGATGCATCAAGAGCAAGAAACAGAGGTACGAGGAATCTTATTGTATCCTTACAATGGAACCGATGTGGCAGAATGTTATCGCTGGAATGAACGAGTAACATTGGATGTTATGACGGTGAATTTGGAAGATTCGTGGATGGACATTTATGAAAGATTGATTAGCGTGTTGAATAATTAAGTTTGTTAGGTTGTAGTGTAGGGTACCAGGTGGTTCTAAAACATTAGAACCTGGTACCTTTCAATGATACGATATCTTAATGAGTGGAGGAATTTATATGTATAGCTTCAAGAATGATTACGCTGAAGGAGCACATCCTAGAATTTTACAGGCTTTAATAGATTCAAATTTTGTACAAGAAGAAGGCTATGGAGGTGATAGCTTTACTCAAAAAGCAATTGAGCTTTTGAAGGAGAGATTAGGGAGACGGGACGTTGATATACACCTACTATCGGGCGGTACCCAAACAAATTTAACGGCAATATCCGCTTTTCTTCGACCACATGAGGCAGCAATCGCTGCTAGTACAGGTCATATTTTTACACATGAAACCGGTGCGATTGAAGCTACTGGACATAAAGTCATATCGGTAGAAACGAAAAATGGAAAACTGAATCCCTCTCTAATAAAAGAAGTTCTGGACCTACATACGGATGAACATATGGTAAAATCAAAGTTGGTTTACCTATCCAATTCAACGGAAATTGGCTCTATCTACACGAAGAGTGAACTGACGGATTTAAGAGACTTTTGTAAAGAGCATAAACTTATATTATATATGGATGGGGCAAGACTAGGGTCAGCGCTGTGCTCTGATGAAAATGACTTAAAGCTAAGTGACATTCCTACACTTGTGGATGCTTTCTATATTGGTGGAACCAAGAACGGTGCACTTTTAGGAGAGGCGTTGGTCATTTGCCGTAATTCTTTAAAAGAGGATTTTCGATTTCATTTGAAGCAAAAAGGGGCTCTTCTCGCAAAAGGGAGACTGTTAGGTATTCAATTTTATGAGCTGTTCAAAGATGATTTGTTTTTTGAATTGGCTCAGCATGCGAATAAGATGGCAACCATTCTTGGGGAAGCATGTAGCAATGCCCAATTTTCATTTTTGACCCATTCTCCATCAAATCAAATCTTTCCGATATTACCCAACGAAATTATTGCGGAGCTTCAAAAAAATTACTCGTTTATTGTATGGGAAAAGGTTGATTCTACACACTCTGCGATTCGATTAGTAACATCATGGGCAACTAAAGAAGAAGAGGTAAGAAAATTTGTGGAAGATTTGAAAGAATTGTATAGTAAGTGACCTAAAAAAGCACATAGCAGCCGAAATTGCATCTTCTACTGCTTACTCTTTTCTCTATATAAAACCCTGAAATTTTAGATCAATACATGCCCTGGTCAAAAACAATCCAGGTAGCATATGGGAAGTAATAAAATAAGCCGTCTATTCGATTAAAGAAATCGGACTAGACGGCTATTTGTAATGTGTACCAAAAAGGTGCGCTTTTTTATCTATTAACTTACATTATTTACTTGTTATTGACATATTATTCCTGTATTCTTTTAAGTATATATTGAGTAATATATTCATAGTATTAGAGATTGATAATGAGAGGGGTCAAACCATTGAAGACAGTTCGGATTTTATTAGTTTTACTTGTTACTTTTGTTCTTTTTCCTATAACACCTACTTTTGCAGCAGAAAAAACCATTGATCAATATTACATGGATGATGTAGATTATGGGCATGGGGCTTATGAACAATTAGAACGCTTCTTGTATTCAGATATCATAGATGGATATGAAGAAACAGAGGTTTATGAAGAAGATGGAGAAGAATATGAATATACATCCATTCTTATAAAACCAGAAAATAGTATTACCCGTGCACAATTCACAAAAATTTTGGTTAATGCTATGAATTTAACAAGTGGTGAGATTAAAAAAACCTTCCCTGATGTAAATTCTTCAGCTTGGTATTATAACTATGTCCAAATTGCTAGTAGCAGAGGGATTATTACTGGAAAAGAAGATGGAACCTTTAAACCAAATGATAAGATTACACGTGCTCAAATGGCTACTATGATTTATCGTGCATTTAATGAGACGGTGGATTTTTCAACAACAGGAAAAACTTTCAAAGATGTAACTAAAAAAAGCAGCGCTTATGAAGCAGTTGTAAAAACAGCAGGTGTCGGAATTGTAAATGGTTATGGAGACGAGTTCAAACCGAATAATTTCGCTAAACGTTCCCATGCCGTATTGATGATTGACCGTGCATTACATCTAGAATCTGGAACAGCTGAAGACGAACTTTCAGTGATTCAAACTGTAAATCGTAACATCACAGGAGAGTTGTCACTATACTCTGAACAACAAAATCTTGAAGCGTTGGAAGCTCTTTATCGCGAAACAACAATGGGTTATTATCTAGCTTATTCACTTGATAACCAGATTCTACTAGATGACCCTGAATATTCATCGGGTTCCATTAAGATGGAACAAGTGGGTAAGCATTCAAGCAGTATTGTTTCCTTAAATAAGCGTTTTGCAGAAGTTAAAGTAGACAATCTAAAGGTTCATGTTTCCGTGAGTGAACCAGAAATGGACATGAATTTTGAAGTGACAGTGGATTTATCAAGTACTGCATATTTAAAGAAAACAGAAGGCGGAACTTGGAAAATTTATAACCTTGTCTTTGATGATGAGGACTATGAAGATACGCTAACTGCAGCTATGGCTGGTAATTAACCTAAAAAAGATTCCCAACTCTATTTTAAAGAGGAGGGAATCTTTTTTTTTCAGAATTTAGATATAGACTTATACACAAACTGTCCCCAAAATCCTTTTAGCATTAAAAATTTGATAGGAATTTAATCTGGTTGGTCTTCAAAAAATCGCAATCTGAGTTAAAAAGTTAAGCTTTTAAAGTATTTTCTAAGATTCTATAATACTTATACACAAAACTGTCCCCAAAATCCTTTTAGCATTAAAAATTTGATAGGAATTTAATCTGGTTGGTCTTCAAAAAATCGCAATCCGAGTTAAAAAGTTAAGCTTTTAAAGTATTTTCTAAGATTCTATATACTTATACACAAAACTGTCCCCAAAATCCGTTTAGTATTAAAAATTTTATAGGAATTTATTCTGGATGGTCTTCAAAAAATCGTATTCTGAGTTATAAAGGTGATGTTTTTAAAGTATTTTTTTAAATTCAATCTACTTATACACAAACTATCCCCAAAATCCTCGTGAAGCCAAAGTGGATTGAAAAATTTCAATCTGAACAGGAAGATTAAATCCGCACAACTCTATCTAAAAAAACAGAACGAACTAGTCATTACTCTTCGAGTAAATTCATTAAAGAGATTATTTGCTCGCTCTCCCTCCCTCTACAATTTTAGAGAAGTCGTATTACCTAAATTAATGATGCCTTTCATCAAACCAATACTGAAAATTTTCAAACACAGGGACAAGGAAATCTAAGGATGTTCAAGAGGGAATGAAGTTTGGGGCTGTCGGAACAAGAGCGATGCCTATTCAGCAGTTACAAAAAGAGTTTGTAATACATAGTGTTGGACAAAAATGATTGCAGAGCTATTTAGTTGTACTGATCGTATGAGAAAAAAGGTTTTAGGAGAAAGTGGGGGAGATGTTGGAGCATAATGAATAAGTAAATATCTCTACCTGACACAAGTAGAAATATCTACTTTTCTATGTTTCCATGGTTCATTATTAATCTAAAATCTCCCCCTATGCGACAATCGTTTGTAATAATAGTTTCAATAACTCTTCTAATGTTTCTGGTAATAGTTCTGGTAAATCTATTGGACTCTTCATTTCTATTCCTCCTTGAATCTCGTATTCTATTAACAATATAGGCAATCTATTTCGATTTTATACATAGATTTAGAAGAAAATTTTAAAAATGTTGATAATCTATTAAAAAAGAGATTATCGGTCTAAATTATTATCTGAAGTCAATGTTAGTGACTTCTTTTTTGTATGCAGTTGACGTCCTTCGGATTGTCATCATACACAAGTTACAGGTGTTATCCTTAATTTGTTAAAAAATAAAGAATAAACAGACTATTGACACTAGTAAGTTATTGTTTTATTATTAACTTGTACACATAAGTGGTCAACTACTTTAATGTGAATGAAGGAGGATTTGAATTGCTAGATAAGAATGATTTTACTCCTTTGTATATTCAACTGTATCGTCAATTGAGGTTGAAGATAGTAAATGGTGAGTATATACAAGGGGAAGCGATTCCATCTGAAACAGAGATGATGAAGTTGTTTGATACGACTCGCGGTACCATTAGAAAAGCCTTGTCTTTGTTAGTGAATGAGGGGCTAGTCCATCAAGTTCGTGGGAAAGGTACTTTCGTTCGACTAAGTCCACTTCAGTACAGTATTACCAATTTTGGTGGCTTTACTGATTATTTGAAAAACCGTAATGAGCTAGCCGTTTCGAAAGTATTAGAACAAAACAGAGTGACAATTGATGGAACAGAATACTATCAGTTGACGCGAGCCCGTGGCGTACAAAAGGAAGATTCCGTTACCTACTTGATGATTGATACCTCATTGCTTCCAGTGAACTTATTTCCAGACCTAGACAAAAATAATTTTGAAAATGAATCGCTTTACAAAATACTGCGTGAACAGTATCGAGTTAAGCCGACTCGGTCGGAAGTCTCTTTGTCACCGATTTTAATCGATGACCAAATGAGAAACATACTAGAGTTAAATGGAGAAGAAGTTGCATTACTGAAAGCGGAAGGAAATGTATACGATCAAAACAATAGAAAGATAGAAAAAGTGAAAATCGTTTATGCACCCACTATTGAATTCAATATAATGACGAGTATTAACTCGGCCAAATAATTTTTTTATTTCATGGATGGAAGCGTATACATTTCGATAAGTGATGTATTCAGATTGTAAAGATTAAATAATTTTATTTAATTTCTATAAAAAATTAAAAGGGGGATGTCGTGTGAAAAAAATGAATAAGTTAACAATCTTTTTAATTCCAATTGGGATTGCGGTCAACTTTATAGGGGGTCAAATTGCACTCTTATTAAAATTACCGCTCTATCTGGATTCGATTGGAACAATTACAGTAGGTGCACTTTGCGGGGGAATACCAGGAGCAATTGTTGGAGCAATCACAAACGTTAGTATTTCCGTTACAAATCCAACATCACTTGCTTACATTTGGTTGAATATCGGTTTCGGTTTACT
Organism: Psychrobacillus sp. FSL H8-0484; assembly: GCF_038005325.1. Taxonomy (NCBI): domain Bacteria; kingdom Bacillati; phylum Bacillota; class Bacilli; order Caryophanales; family Bacillaceae; genus Psychrobacillus; species Psychrobacillus sp. FSL H8-0484. The sequence continues at coordinate 317,874 of NZ_JBBOSZ010000001.1, forward strand.
TGCTGGTTATTTATCGAAAAAAGGTGTATTTAAAAAACTATGGAAAACAGTTTTTGCTGGTTTGGGTTTCGCTATTATTGGCGGAGGCGTTGGATCAATGATTACTATTTTGTTATTTGATGGTTTAGGTGCAGGGACGACAGGTATGATTACTGGTGTGCTAATGACAATGGGGTTATCGGTACAGGCAGGTGCATTTATTTCTGAGTTGTTTGCTGATTTACTTGATAAAGTTCCGACGTTAATTATTGTATTTTTCATTCTTAAAAGTATTCCAGTACGAACATTGGCTAAGCTTCCACTTGGACACGTTCTAATTGACAAGGATAAGTTGCAAGGTGCGACTGTAAAAGTAGCATAACAGTGAGTAGAACATTATAGTGTATTCGCTTATCCCCCCATGTAGCGTATTTCTGCATGTGGGGAAATTTTTTTTACATAATTTGAATGATAGAACTACCACCACTTTTGAAGAGGAGACATGTACATGGATTATGCATTTATCGATTCGTTTAGAAAAGCACAAGTACAAAATAATTGGTTTTTAGATCTTAATCCACTAAGTAAGTTAAATATTATCCTCATTTTAGCGATTATCCCGATTGTCGCTAAGAGTTGGATAGTTAGTGTAGCGGTTATCCTTTTTTATTTTATTCTCGCAACAGCGTCCAGTCGTATCAAACAGTTCTCAAAAGTCTATATTCGGCTTGGACTTCTAATTGGTTCGTTACTCTTCATCATGAGGGCGATGTTCATACCCGGAGAAGATGTACTGATGAAATTCGGCTTTCTCACAATTACGCAAGAAGGCGTGGACCACGGAATACAGTTTGCTACATTAGTTGTGGCAATTTGCGGAGCGCTTGTATTTTATAGTGTTGCGACGCAAGCGAAAGACTTAATGCTTGCCCTAGAAAAAAAGGGTGTCTCTCCTACGGCTACCTACGTTATTCTTTCTTCGCTCCAGTCCATTATTGACCTTGGTAGCATGTCGAAGCTAATTATGGAATCTCAGAAAGCGAGGGGAATCGAGACGGAGGGAAAAGCCATTAATCGCATCAAAGCTTTTTTCCCGATACTGGGACCATTATTTTTAGGGGCTATCTCCAATTCAGAAGAAAAGGCGATTGCAATGGATGCAAGAGCATTTTATGCACCCGCAAAAAATACGCATTTACGCGAATTACGGCCGGTTCCTCTGTCTGAGAAAATAATTTTGCTTATCGTCAATCTTGCTTTTATAGGATTTATCGTATGGAGGGTTGTTGGATGAACTGTATTTCACTTAAAAATGTTTCCTATAAGTATCCCTATACAGAAGAATTCGCTCTCCAAGAGCTGAATTACGCGTTTGAAACAGGGAAATGCTACGGTATTATTGGAGCCAACGGAAGTGGAAAAACAACATTTTGTAATTTACTTAGAGGGATGATTCCTCATTTTTTCGAAGGTGATCTTACGGGTGATGTTTTGATTGAAGGGAAAGATGTGCGCAATTGGGATAGTAATTTATTATCCACCAAAATAGGATATATATTTCAAAATCCGTTTACGCAGATCAGTGGAATTAAAGACACTGTCTTTGAAGAAATTGCGCTAGGCCTTGAAAATCTAGGTGTGGAAAAAGAAGAGTTGATCGATAGAGTCATCGAAGTTGTGAAGCTTTTAAAACTGGAACAACTTATCAAGAAAAACCCGAATAATCTTTCAGGTGGTCAAAAACAACGCGTTGCATTTGCATCCATTATTGCCATGAATAACGATATCCTTGTGATCGATGAACCGACTTCACAGCTCGATCCGGAGAGTACTGCTGAGATTTTTGCGATTATCAATTTGTTAAAGGAACAAGGGAAAACTATTTTTCTAGTTGAACACAAAGTGGATTTGATAGCGGAATACTCGGATGAGGTTATCGTGTTAAAAGATGGTCGGATTACCTTAAGCGGTTCAACGCTAGATGTGCTTTCCAATATAGAGCTTCTTCAGATGGGTGTTATGCTTCCTCAAGCAGCTATGCTTAGTTACGACATGCAAAAGGCGGATGAAGCTTTCGATACAATCGCGATAACGAAATCCCAGGTAATAGAACAGATCAAACAAAGGGTAGGTGTGTAAATGGAAGCGATTGAGTTAAAGAATGTTTCGTTTGCTTACCCTGATGGACATGTAGCTAACGAAGAGCTAAATTTGATCATAAAAAAAGGGGAAAGAGTAGCAATTGTAGGACAGAATGGAGCGGGAAAGACGACAGCGGTGAAGTTAATGAATGGGTTAAACAAACCTACGAGCGGTGATGTGTTCATTAATGGCGTGAATACCAAAGCGCAAACCACGGCCCAAACTTCTGCCTATGTTGGCTACGTTTTTCAAAATCCGGATGATCAGATTTTTAATAGTAATGTCCAAAAAGAAATTGAATACATGCTCCATTATTTAAAGCTAGATGCACAGGAAATCGAGCGGCGTGTAAGTAGGGTAGTTGAATTGACTGGGATCGAAGGCTATTTAAATATGAATCCATTCGATGTGCCCTATTCGATCAGAAAATTTGTAACTATCGCCATGGTGTTGGCCTTAGAAACACCATATATCATCCTTGATGAACCAACAGCAGGACAAGATTTACATGGTATTCAAACACTCACAAACCTGTTAGATAGACTACAGGAAGAGGGGAAATGTGTAATTACAATTACTCATGATATGGAGTTTGTAGCAGATAATTTTACACGTGTGATAACCATGGCAAATAAAAGGATTATTGCAGATGATTCGGCACGGAATACATTTTGGTCTGCAGAAATCTTAAAGGAAGCCAGGCTTAAAAAGCCTCAAATTGGAGAGATTTCTGAGGAACTCGGCATGGATGGGAATATCATCTACCGACATGAACTGGTGGAACTACTAAACAAGAAATAATGAATACATAAACACAAAAAAAATGGTATGAGGTGAAGGGATTGCGTATTAAAACAGAGGATTTTCTAAGCTTATTTAATGTGAACAAACCTATATTGGCAATGATTCATTTGAAAGGTGAAAGCAATGAAGAGAAGGTTGAAATTGCTAAACTAGAAATTGATCAATTGATTGATAATGGCGTGGATGCTGTAATCATTGAAAATTATTTTGGTCCCCCTGAAGTGGTGGAAGAAGTGTTAAGTTATGTATATCAAAATCGGAAGAATATTATATACGGTGTTAACGTGCTTGATAATGATAAGAAAGCATTTGAACTTGCCGTTAAATACGATGTGAAATTCATTCAGTTGGATTCGGTTGCAGGACATCTGCACTTAGATGAAGATCGCGAGTTTGATGAATGGATTACGAATGCACGCAAACAAACGAATGCCTTTGTACTTGGTGGCGTTCGATTTAAATATCAACCTTATTTGTCAGGCAGAACGTTAGAAGAGGATTTAACGATTGGGATGACTAGATGCGACGCAATCGTTGTGACAGGCGAGGGGACAGGTCTAGAAACAGATATTACGAAAATCAAGGAATTTAGAAGGATTATGGGGAATGACTTTCCGCTTGTTATTGGTGCGGGTCTAACTGCAGATAACTTTAAAGAGCAACTTGAAGTAGCGGATGCTGCAATTGTAGGAAGCTATTTGAAGGACACATTTAAGGATGATGGAAATGTTAGTGTTGAAAACGTGCGTCATTTTATGACTCAAATAAAGAACGTACGATAGGCTTTTCCTATCGGTAAGGAGGGGTACACATGAATAGCGATTATTCTTTTTTTGTTGGAGACATTGCGTTAGACCAATATTATAGGTCTCCGTATTGGCCGGGGATTCGTGAAAAAGTCCTTGTAGAGACGTTAGACGCTTATGTCGGCGGAATGATAGCGAATGCAGCAAGTGTCTATGCAGCTTATAATGAAAACATTTACTATCTTGCTTTGCTTAATAGTGGAAGTATTACACAAATTCTCTGTAAGGATTTACAAGATAGAGGAATAGATACACGGTATATTCTCCATGATGATTCGCTGCCAGATGCGAAGAATATGATTATATTAGCAGAAGATGACCATACATTATTTATCCCGACATTGGGCATTACTCATTTTGAAATAACGCATGAAATTATCGATGCAATGTGCAAGGCAAAATACGTATATACATGTATTTCAGAAATTAGACCTTTACGATGCGGAGATATGGACGCACTCGACATTATTAAGAAAGTCAGAGCAAGTGGTGCGAAAATGGTCTATGATTTGGATGTCGCTCATTTAGAAGCAGGTGACGAATTATTTATTGAAGACATGGACATTGTATTTTTCAACACGATTGGTTTTGACACCTATCGAAAAGAGAAAACAACTGAACAAGCTGTTGCCCAATTATTTGAATTTGGAACGGAAATCGTAGTCGTTACACATGCAGAAGACGGGTGTGTTGTATATACAAAGGATGAGCAGATTCAAGTTCCAGGAATCCCAGTTGAAGTTGTTGATGTAACTGGAGCAGGAGATACATTTTGCAGTTCGTTTATCCATGCCCTAAATAAAAGTGATAATTTAACACTTGTAGCCCGTTTTGCAAACGCTGCTGCTGCTCGAGCAGTAACTGTCATGGGTCCTCGTGGAGGAGTGGCTTCAAACGAGGAGATTATCGACTTTATGAAAGAGCAGAATGTTCTCCTAGACAATACGTTCGACTGTTTCATGTCTAAATGACATATATAATGGGGGGAGGGTAAGGTATGAAAATCATTGCACAATCTGTGTCATCAATTGATTTCTCGGAATATGGAAAGTACTACAATATGAGAAATCAACCACATAATGTTATACGTTCGGAAGGCGATGGTTGGAAAGATAGTATGACGGATGCACCTCTTATAAATTCAGAGGGGCATTTAGGATTAACTGTTGGATCACCTTTGCCAAGTAAAACATATAAAATGGAAAGACATTTGCATACTGAAGAAGCCCTTTTTTGCATGGCAGACCCCATAGTGTTGGCGATTGCAAACAGTGGAAACCTGAAACACCCCAGAGCGGAAGACATCAAAGCAATCATCATTCAACCTGGGGAAGCTGTTGTGTTGAAAGAAGGCATTTGGCATGATGCCTGTCATGGGATTGATGGTGTTGTACCTTATTACTGGTTCGCTCAAGTCCTAGACACCCCAACTGAGTGGATAGAAATAGCAGATGGACCCGTTGAAATTCGGGTCACTGCAGACTAATAAATAATCCATATCTCTTGGGTATCTATGACTTAAACAGTGTTCACCAGATATTAATAACAAATTTCCGGAAAGAAAAAAGCTGAGGGAAGTGACTTGTCACTTCCCTCAGCTTTTCTTCTATAGCTACAGATGTAGTAGATACGCAGTCCAAAGCTATCCGGAAAACCTAGGGCATACTCTATCTTTTTTAAAACTATAATTCTTGTCAGATTAACCTATCTAGAACAAGTCATCTCATTTAAATTTCTTCTAAAATCCCTTTAACTAATTCCACAAATTTAACTCTAACTTTACCAGCAACTTCAATTACTTCGTCGTGATTTAATGGTTGGTCTAATATGCCACATGCCATATTCGTTAAGCAAGAAATACCGAGTACTTTCATATTTCCGTGAGTGGCTACAATCGCTTCTGGTACTGTTGACATACCAACAGCGTCAGCGCCTAATGTACGAATCATACGGATTTCAGCTGGTGTTTCGTAAGTAGGTCCACTCCACCAAGCATAAACACCTTGTTGTAATGGGATGTTTTGTTCGTTCGCTACTTTAGTGGCAATAGTACGAAGCTCCTTGTTATAAACTTGTGATAAATCAGGGAAACGAGTGCCCAATTCATCATTATTTGGTCCAATTAACGGATTGGTACCAACTAAATTAATATGATCGGTAATTAACATCAAATCTCCTGGGTTAAAGCTTGTATTCACGGCACCACAAGCGTTTGTAATAATCACATTCTCTATACCAAGTGCTTTCATTACACGTACTGGGAAGGTTACTTCATCCAAAGTAAACCCTTCATAATAATGAAAACGACCTTTCATCGCTGCTACAATTTTTCCGTTTAATTCGCCAATAACAAGTTCGTTTGCATGACCAATTGCTTCAGACTTTGCAAAGTGTGGAATTTCACTATAAGGAATTTTGACCGGGTTCTTAATTTCATCTGCAAGTGTTCCTAAGCCAGAGCCTAGAATCAGTCCAATCACAGGACGAGCGTCTGTTTTACTCATAATGAAATCTCTAGTTTCTAAAATATCTTGGATATTGTGCATTAATAATTCCTCCTTGGAACGTTATCATTAAAGTTTGGTACTGATAATACTCTATATATATGTAGCCTACTTCTGCTATAGAAAATAAAGTATGTTATCGATAAAAGTTTAATGGAGGGAAGAATCATTGTAAAGGAAACCACCACATAAACGTACTTGTAATAGGAATATATTTGTTATTAATTCTGTGTAGAAGACAATTTCAATAATTAATAGAATTATCCGTCAATTTATATAGTGAAATAAGATTAATAATAATGGGGTATTTTACTAGGAATAGATTTTGATGCATTTTTGATTACTCAAATTTAAAGGGGGATTTTCAGATGGAAAAGTTTGCAGAACAAATACGCGGTTTGGCTAACAGAGTTGAAACATTGAGAGCATCAATTGGAACGGAGGAAGCAACAAAAACAGCTATTGTTATGCCGTTTTTTCAAATTCTTGGGTACGATGTTTTTAATCCAAATGAATTTACACCAGAATTCACAGCAGATGTTGGGATTAAGAAAGGTGAAAAAGTGGACTATGCAATTTTATCCGAAGGAAAGCCTGTTATATTAATTGAGTGCAAAGGGATAAATCAAGTATTAACTAAACATGACTCACAACTATTTAGATATTTCGGAACTACAACTTCCAAGTTCAGTATTTTAACAAACGGGATTGAATATAAATTCTTCACGGACTTAGAGCAACCAAACAAAATGGATGCTTCTCCGTTTTTTGTGTTTAATATCACAGAACTAAGAGATACACAAATTAGCGAAATTGCTAAGTTCAGAAAAGAAAATTTCGATGTAGATAAGATTACAAGTAATGCTTCAGAACTAAAGTATTTGAATGCTCTTAAAATTTATCTTTCTGGTCAATTTAACATGCCATCAGAAGAGTTTGTCCGATTTCTTGTAAATCAAATTTACGACGGTGTAAAAACTAAAACGACTCTAGAAAAATTCACTCCAATAATAGCAAGAGGCTTAAAACAAATTGTGAATGAACAAGTAAATGACAAATTAAGTGCCGCACTAAAATCTACGAATGAAAATAAACCTGTCATTGAAGAAGAGCAGGAGGAAGTCCGTGAATTCCCAGAAATAATCACAACACATGAAGAACTAGAAAGCTTTTCAATCACAAAAGTTATATTAAACGGAGTGTTTGACTCGGAGAGAATATTCTATAGAGATAATAAGAGTTATTTCAATATCCTTATTGACGACAGTATTCGCAAGTGGATCATGCGAGTATACTTCGAAAAAAATCGGAACTTCATTATTTTAAATAATGCACCGAACGATAAAGAACGGACGGTAATAGAATTTGAAAAACCTTTAGATTTATTGAACTCTAAAGATTTGATTGTGAAGACTGCTGAACATTTTTTGTAAACCTAGCTTTTACAACTATTAACTGTGCACCGTGAAGAGTTAGAAAAAGAGTTTGTAAAACATAGTGTTGGACCAAAACGCTTGCAAGAGCTATTTTGTTGTACCATTCGTATGATAAAAAGTTTTTTAGGAGAGAGTGAGGGAGATGTTGGAGCATAATGAATAAGTAGATATCTCTACCTGACACAAGTAGAAATATCTACTTTTCTATGTTTCCAAGGTTCATTATTAATCTAAAATCTCTCCCTATGCGACAATCGTTTGTAGTAATAGTTTCAATAACTCTTCTAATGTTTCTGGTAATAGTTCTGGTAAATCTATTGGACTCTTCATTTCTATTCCTCCTTGAATCTCGTATTCTATTACCAATATAGGAAATCTATTTCGATTTTATACCTAAATTTAGAAGGAAATTTTAAAAATGTTGATAATCTCTTAAAAAAGAGATTATCGATCTAAATTACTTTAATCTAGGTCCTAAACTCCCAAACTCATATCGGCATTTCCTAGACATTTCTTCTAGTAATCTACATAAATGTCTAATTGACGTTTTCGAAAGTATTCTATATTATGAATAGGTACCCGAATGATCGGGAGAGGTTCATAGCTGATACCCTCTATAAAAAACTATGGATACATGACTATTCGCCATGTCCATATTTGGATGTGGCTTTTTTTATGTTTTTTATCCTATTTGTTTTATAGAACAGTTGCAGATGCCTCTCTTGATAAAGTGTTGGGAAACATTTTATTAGGAGGTTTTTTTTATGTCTAGCCGAAATCATGAAGAAAGTTTAAAAGATTTAACCCTGTTAGGGAATCAAGGAGTACAGTATTCTTTTAATTATGCACCAGAGGTATTGGAGTCAGTGGATAATCTTCATTCCAATCGGGATTATTTTGTGAAGTTTAATTGTCCAGAGTTTACTAGTTTATGCCCGATTACGAATCAGCCTGATTTTGCAACTATGTACATCTCGTACGTACCGGATCAAAAAATAGTAGAGAGTAAATCACTAAAATTATATTTATTCAGTTTTAGAAATCACGGGGATTTCCATGAAGACTGTGTAAATATCATCATGAACGATTTAATTAAATTACTTGATCCAAGGTATATTGAGGTCTGGGGGAAATTCACTCCACGTGGAGGACTTTCCATTGATCCATGGTGTAACTATGGGAAGCCGGGTACGAAATACGAAGAGATGGCTCATTATCGTTTGATGAATCATGATCTTTATCCAGAAAAAATAGATAATCGATAAACGAGGAATTGAATAGTCAGTCATATGAAGGAAGAGGTTTTTAGCTACCCTCTTTAAAAAACTAAGGAGAAAACAGCATTCTTTCTTAGGATGCTGTTTTTTCATGATAAGGGAGTTTTTACAGATGAAGCAGGAGAAAGCAATCATTGTATTTAGCGGAGGTCAAGACAGTACGACTTGTCTGTTCTGGGCAAAAGAACGTTTTGGAGAGATTGAGGCAGTGACTTTTGATTATGGTCAAAGGCATAGTCTTGAAATTGAATGTGCGAAGGAGATAACCAAGGAACTCGGTATCAAGCATCACATACTGGATATGTCACTCTTGAATCAGCTTGCTCCGAATGCATTGACACGAGAAGACATAGCGGTAGAAGACGGAGAAGAAGGTGGACTACCCTCGACTTTTGTGCCTGGCCGTAATTTGCTCTTTCTTTCCTTTGCCGGAGTTTTAGCAAGCCAAGTGGGAGCCAAGCATATCGTGACTGGCGTGTGTGAAACTGATTTCAGCGGATATCCCGATTGCCGAGATATTTTTGTAAAATCCTTAAACGTAACATTAAATTTATCCATGGACGATACCTTTGTGATCGATACACCGCTAATGTGGCTGAACAAGGCACAAACATGGGAGCTTGCTGATCAGCTCGGGGCGCTGGAGTTTGTTCGGGAAAAAACGTTGACCTGCTATAACGGTGTAATAGCAGATGGTTGTGGGGAATGTCCGGCATGTAAGCTGAGACAAAAAGGGCTTGATGAGTATTTAAGCTTTCGGAAGGAGTCTTAAGGCATGCCTGAATTTAGAATTGTCGATAAGCTCCAAAAAATAGACGAAGATATTCAAAGGAGTCAATTGAACTATCATTCAAAGCGTGTTCTTGTGAGCAAGGAATTTACCTTTGATGCTGCCCATCATTTACATCACTACGAGGGGAAATGTAAGAACCTGCATGGTCATACGTATCGTGCCGTATTAGGATTGAGTGGATATACGGATGAACGTGGTTTGATGATAGATTTTGGCGATATAAAAGAGATATGGAAACAAAAAATAGAGATTTATTTGGATCATCGTTATTTAAATGAAACCCTGCCACCGATGAATACGACGGCAGAGAACATCGTTGTCTGGATCTACGAAAAGTTGGTCGAAGCCTTGCTTGAGGAACAACGATATACCGGGGCGCGTATAGAATTTATCAGGCTGTATGAAACTCCGACAAGCTATGCTGAAGCGAGACGGGAGTGGATGGAAGTTGAGTAAGGTGCCCGTTATGGAGATTTTTGGACCGACAATTCAAGGCGAGGGAATGGTAGTAGGCCAGAAGACGATGTTCGTGCGGACTGCGGGCTGTGACTATTCCTGTTCCTGGTGTGATTCATCGTTTACATGGGATGGCAGTGGCAAGCATCTTATTGTCCAAATGACAGCAGAAGAGATTTGGTCCGAGTTGAAACGTCTTGGAGGCAATGGTTTTTCATTTGTCACGATTTCGGGTGGCAATCCGGCACTCCTTCGAAATTTGGAAGCACTCATTGCAATATTAAAAGAAAATGAGATAAAAATCGGAGTGGAGACACAGGGAAGCAAATGGCAGGAATGGCTGTATGATATCGATGAACTAACGATTTCACCAAAGCCACCTAGTTCCGGAATGACTACGGACTTTTTTGTGCTAACTGATATCTTAGGGAAACTTAAAAATCGAAACAGCGAGCAGCATATATCCCTCAAAATAGTTGTTTTTAATCAAGCGGATTATGATTATGCCAAGCAAGTTCACCTTCGATATCCGACGATTCCTTTTTATCTCCAGGTCGGAAATGATGATATCACGACGACGGACAATTCGCGGTTGATCACCCATTTATTGGAGAAGTACGAATCGCTGATCGACACGGTCATTGCGGATGAGGAATTAAGAGATGTCAAAGTACTGCCACAGCTGCATGCTCTTGTTTGGGGTAATAAAAGAGGCGTGTAGTGGGCAACTACAAAACTGTATCTAAATATAATTGAGGAGTACATCATGAGAATATTATTCTATTTATTATCTATTGTCACCGCTAATGTGGTAACAGCAGCATTTGCACCATTACAGCTTGGAATGTTTATCGTTCCTATGGGAACTTTTCTGATCGGAGCGACCTTTATTTTCCGAGATCTTGTACAAAATAAATACGGAAGACCAAAGACATATTTATTTATTATTATAGCTTTAGCCTTATCCGCATTCGTTTCATTTATGCTTGGGGATACACTGTTGATAGTGGTGGCATCGGCTCTTTCATTTGTTGTCGCTGAAACAGCTGATACAGAGATCTATACTAGATTGAAACTACCAATGGCTTGGAGAGTGTTCTACAGCGGAATTGTTGGAGGATTGCTTGATTCTGCTATTTTCGTAGTAATTGGCTTGAGTCCACTTGGTGCCAATTTTCTACCTTGGGAAGCTGTACCATTCGCTATTTTGGGACAAATTATCGTGAAAACTATTATTCAAATGTTCGGCGCACTGATTTTGAGTCAAATTCATGTAATTCAGAAAAAACGTCTTGTATCAGAATAATTATATGAAGGAGGTTGTCTCAAAAGGTTTTCTTTGGAGACAACCTCCTCTTTTTGATGATTTGTCGCTTTGGGCTGTGCGTTTGTCGTGTTCGTAAGGTGTTTTGTTGCGTTCGATGTGTTGTTTGTCGTGTTCATGGAGCGTTTTGTCTCGTTCAGGATTATATTGGAAATTTAATTGTATAGGTGCTCGCATAATGCAAGAATAGTTCTAAGTTCTAGAGTATAATAATAAAAAATAGCCCACCAATCGTGCGTTTTCGATCGATTGGTGGGCTATTTATAAGGATTTCATTACTTTATTCTGTAGGCGGTGGTTTTTTAGGAGAATATATATTTTGACGAAAATCCGCGGAAAGCGAGCGGATTTTCGTCAACAACATGATCGTTTAACAGAGCCTATTCTAAAAAAGTTTACACTCCAAATCTCTGTCTATATCCGCACTTCCTACACATTTCTTCCACAGCTTCTCTTCGCGTAAACCCGTCATAAAGAGCGTTTGCTCGATCGCTTTCAATTATTTCTGAGAACGGGGTTTTATTGATATTACCTAAATTGATCACGCCTTCCCCGTCTAAACAGCAAGGCACAACCGTTCCATCGACAAGAATGGCCGCTTGGCTACGAAGGGCATGACAGAATCCTTTGCCATCATCCTCTGGCGCCTGTAAGCTTGGCCATTGGAATTCATGGTCTTGGTTTAGATAAACGTTTTGCGCGATTTTTAAGCCTTTACCTGGTTGTACTTTTTCTTCTATTTTGTAATCTAAGTTATATTCATTTTCTAAGATTTCTAACGTTTCGCGGTTTCTTCTCTGCGCTAATTCAGTTGTTGCTTCTTTTTGTAAATTCCATAATCGATACGAAATAATGGTATTATGTTCCCTGGAATCGCGAACAAATTCTAGAATATCTCCTAAGTACTTTTCGCGATTTTCAGATCCTTCATGACCATCGAAGCTATGTAGGGAGAAGTTGATTTGGCGTAATGCCGGTTTACCTAATAATTTTTCACGATTCTTTTTAATAAGCGTCCCATTCGTTGTGATATTTACTTTAAATCCTTTGGCATGAGCAGCATCCAACAGTTGATCGATTCTCGCGTGGAGAAGCGGTTCCCCTTTGACGTGAAGGTAAATATATTTTGTATGGTCTTTAATTTGATCTAGTATATTGTTAAAAGCATCTAGTTTAATAATATTTGCCTTTCGACTTGTTGGGGGACAGAAGCTACAAGCAAGGTTGCATACACTGGTAATTTCGATATACATTTTTTTAAATGTTTTCAAGGTTTATTCACCATTCCAGTTCTGATTTATTAATAACTATACTCATTTTAACAGAATTTAATTGTTCATCAAATACGGGTACTAGATTTTCCTTCTGAATGACTTCAGCGACACGGTATAAACTCGAGTTAAAAAAGACCTGTCTCCAAAAGAGGGCAGGTCTACTCATTAGATATTAAAATTCGATTTTGTCTGGGTCTGGGCCGATTCGCTCGTTTGTCGCAATTGCATCGATTGCGGCCATGTCTTCCGATGATAATTGGAAGTCGAATACGTTTAAGTTTTCTTGAATACGGCTTGGTGTCACAGATTTTGGTAATGCGACGTGTCCCGTTTGTAAATGCCAGCGAAGTACAATTTGGGATGGCGTTTTTTCGTATTTATTCGCCAATTCATGGAACAAGTCAATCTCCATGAATTTTCCTTGCATCAATGGGCTCCAGGCTTGTATGTGAATACCTTCGCCTTTTAAATAATCCGCAAAATCTTTTTGAGGCAACTGAGGGTGTAACTCGATTTGGTTGACCATTGGGGTCATTAAACCGGCTTCCTTCAACTGTTCCAAGTGATGCTGCTTGAAGTTAGACACGCCAATTGCCTTCGCTTTACCTTCTTCATATAACTCTACAAGTGAACGCCACGCTTCTACAATCCCATCGACTGGCCAGTGTATTAAGCATAGGTCTAGGTAATCAGTATTCAAACGGTCGAGCGATTCTTGAAATGCCTCTTTCGTACGACCAGCACGGATGTCGTCGTTCCAAATTTTAGACGTTAGGAATATGTCTGCACGTGCTACACCAGAAGCGGCGATACCCTTTGCGACACCTTCCTCGTTTTTATAAATAGCAGCCGTATCAATGTGGCGATAGCCTATGCGTAGTGCTTCTTCAACTGCACCTGGCGCTTCCGTATCATTATCAACTAGATACACACCAAAACCGATCTGGGGTATTTTTGTGCCATTACTTAGTGTAATAAAATCCATATGTATCTCTCCTCTGTGCATTTATCTTACCAATCTTCTCAAAGAGAACCCAAATACTCAAATTATTAAGTATTTAGAAAATCAAAATGATAGAAAAATCCTATCAATGGTGCGCTTTTTTCTATTAGATAATACGTTGTCATTGTATTAGTTTGGTGATATTCTTAAATATAATAAATCATACCTGTTAACTTGGTTAACGGGTTAATAAAGCTGTAAGTTGAAATGAACGTAGATTATGAAGTATATACTGCCAAAAAATCTATTCATATTACTATAACTAAAATGTATGTTTCTTCTTTTGTATAAGGAATTATTGGATGATTTTTTTCAATTGATGCATGTTAGAAATGAGGAGGGTTTTAATGATTACGGAAATCGTGGTAGAAGAACTAGTAGAAACAGATAAAGAAAGCGTTCGGAAATTATTAGTGGATAGTTATCAACAATATGAAAATGGTTTTGACGATCCGAAATTTTGGGAGCACTACTTAGAAGATATCATTGCTTCCGTTGATAATACAGATGTAGATAAAATATTAGTTGCGAGAGACGATAAGGAAATTTTAGGGACTGTACAGCTTTTTGAAACGGCAGAAAAAGCATATTCAGGGCAGACAGTTGAAATTTATGCACCCTTCATTCGATTATTGGGCGTTCATCCGAATGCAAGAGGACGTGGCGTTGCACAAAAACTATTAAATGCTTGTGTAGACTATGCGAAACAAAAAGAGGCGAAAAGTATCTATTTGTTTACGGGAGATCCAATGGTAAAAGCCATTCGATTATATGAATATTTTGGCTTTGTAAGAGATTTAGAAGAAGAAAATAAACTCGGTGGTATGGGAGCCAAATGCTATCGATTTGATTTGAACTAGTTTTCTTTGTTTAAAATAATTTAAAGGATAGTCGTTCGCTCCTTTTCGAATTAAGGGAAGATAGATTAAATTCGCTGTATTTACTGTATTATTTAACCTAAAAAAATACCCCATCTGAGTGTAGACCTCAGATGGGGTATTTCTGTTTGTAAGTCAATTCTTTTGAGGGGATTGACTATTGATGGGCCTAAATGGACTCGAACCATCGACCTCACGCTTATCAGGCGTGCGCTCTAACCAGCTGAGCTATAGGCCCATTATTGGAGCGGGTGAAGAGAATCGAACTCTCATCATCAGCTTGGAAGGCTGAGGTTTTACCACTAAACTACACCCGCATTAGAATTTTAAAAATGGCGGTCCCGACCGGGATCGAACCGGCGATCTCCTGCGTGACAGGCAGGCATGTTAACCGCTACACCACGGGACCATTTGGTTGCGGGGACAGGATTTGAACCTGTGACCTTCGGGTTATGAGCCCGACGAGCTACCGAACTGCTCCACCCCGCGATAATATTAAGCGTTGAATATTATTTCAACTACGCATTTAAGTGAGTTTTACGTCTTCCACGCTTCGCTTGCGTCGACGTTAATCGCTTTCTTCGTGAAGCGATTTGCTCCACCCCGCGACAATATTATAGATGTTACTAAATACTTTTGGTTAATTTATTACTACTATTAACAACTTTTAAAAAATGGAGGAGGAAGAGGGATTCGAACCCCCGCGCGGTATGACCCGCCTGTCGGTTTTCAAGACCGATCCCTTCAGCCAGACTTGGGTATTCCTCCGTAATATGTTTGTTAGACCTGGATGGCTAACTACAAAAATATTATTCAAGACCTGATATATTATAAAACACTTTCTATAAGAAAAGCAATGCTTTTTTATAAAAAATATAAAAAGAGAGAAATACAGACCTTTTACAACAAAAAATAACCCATCATTAAGTTGGAACTTAGATGGGTTAATACTTAGACTATTTTATTTGGTTAACTGCTACGTTGGAAAGTAAGCTTCTTTATTGGTCTATCATTTCGTCATATCCAGACATTGTATCCATATGGCTTGCAATCATGGCAATCATGGTACTTGCCTCTTCTTTTTTAAAGGAAAAAGTACTTTCGTCTTCGAAGAGTTCCCCGTCTTCTGTCCAGAGTCGGCTGACTCTTCGGATAACACCGTCTCCATTTGCATTATCTAATCCAAACTGATAAGTTACTTCAATATTATTATCGATTTGGAAAGCGGTGACTTCTGGTGTTTCCCATTCCACATCAATTTCTTCAAGAGTAATTTCATCATCTAGAACTACGTATTCCTCTTCATCATCTACATAATAGAATTCACTTTCATCATCCATAAATTCATGAAAGCTTTCATGAACAGCTTCAACGACATCGGTAATATCATCCAAAATAATTCTTGTAGGTTGTTGGAGAGTAATGTCAAAACTTTCTACGTAAAATTCTTCATTATAGGGGTCAAAGAGGAGAGTGCAAAAGTAATCTCTTCCGTCATTTTCCGTACCAACAAAAAATTCAATTCGTGGATGTTTGGAACCTCGATTAATATTCATATGACCGTTTTTGTCATATTCTTCACAAATTGATTCCAAATGTTCCTGAAGCTCACCAGTTACTCTGTTAAACCATTCCATAGACATATCATTACCGCCTCTTTTTCTTTTTTCTCTTTCCTTTTTTTATCATAACCAAATTTGTTACATTTCTTTCAAGGTATTTATCCTTGATTTCATTTTTTCAAAAAAGGAGTACAAGAAAACATTCTTATGGAAGAAGCAATTTATTTCACTGAATAGTTTTGTTTAGATTGGGGACGATAAATCTTGTGTGACAATTAAAAAGAAGGAGGAATAAAAAAATGACCAAAAATAATTCAAAGCCTGATGATCGATCAGATAATGTGGAAAAGCTTCAAGATATGGTGAAAAATACAATTGGAAATATGGAAGCGGCTGAAGAAACAATGATATATACGGATGGTAATGAACGAGAGGCAATCAGACAGAAAAATGAACGTCGGAAAGAAAGTCTCGAAGGTTTTCGTAAAGAAATTTTAGATGAGGCTGCAGCACGAAAAAGAGGTAGCTCTCCAAATTAGTAATACGTTCAGTTGAGTGGTACAAAACCTTAAATAACAACTTAAATATCAAAACAATTAACACAATATTAAAGTCCAAATTAGCATTGCTTTTAGCAGTGCTTTTTTTATATATCATGAGTTTGAGTCAGTTTTTACTAAGAACCAAGATGTAGATGTTGAAGAGGACTATTTGTATCCAGTGGGCTTCTTTAAAAGGAGTTACAAAGAAGAACTAACGAGGGCATTACTTGAAGAGCATGGAGCTGCTAAAAAGGCTCTTTTTTATGTTGAACTATTTGAAAAATTTCAGAGCATTCATTTTTTTGTAAAAGAGTAAGATTAATGGACACCGCCGTACTAACACATATCCATGTCCACTACAGGAATGTTAATGGCAAAGATCTATCTCTACATCCAATATTAAGTTTAAACTTCAATTATTATGTCCCTTAGAGCGTCATCTTTGGCCATTGTCTTTTGACTCTGTGGGACGACGCCTTAGGATATCATTCACTTCGGTAATAAATATAAAATAATTTCAAGTTAGAAGTAATGACTATTTAGGTCTAAAACTGTAATGCGGGAAGTAGAGATAGTTAGAGCAAATTTCATTATTACGCTTTAATTAATTTCCCATTACTATCCTTAAATTTCCCAACAGCAATTATAATAAAATCAATTAAGCTCCAAATTCCTAGTCCACCTAGTGTAAGCAACATTAAAATTCCTGTTCCTATTTTACCAGTATAAAATCTATGAACACCTAAAGAACCTAAAAAGAAACAAAGTAGTAAAGCTGCCACAAAATTCTTTTCTGAATTAGTGTTTTCTGACATAATATATTCCTCCTTTCACTTGCAATCGAATATTACAGTAACATAGGTTAGTACATATAAATATAAGAAATATTTAACAATTGATAGTGTGAGTAGGGTTAAAGGTCGTTGCAATTTTGCACGGCTCAAAAATTTTAGAAGTATTAAGATACTTAAGCACTTCGAACATAATGTGTAAAAGAAGAGAAGGTTAGTTGAAGAAGGAAATTAAATATGCGGACGGACGCCAAATCAATTGAAACGAAAGTTTCTTCAATAAGTGATGAGGAATACGGTAAGATTGGTGTCACTAAATTCAAATCAAAACAAGAGGATTTTAAATTACTTATCTTTACATTTAAAATGGAACACACAGATGCTGTGACAAATCGAGAAGTTTAAGGAGTGGAGAAAAACGGTGGATAGCATAGATGGAATTGAGCGTAGTTGGGATGGAAGTGTTTTATCCTCCAATCCCCTAAAAAATTATAACCATTCTTATTCAAATAATTTAAGCTATAAACTTTTACAATATTCCCTCTAATAGTTGCTTACAATGATTATTCATCGCCTCATTATTAAGGCCTGTGCCAATCAAAATAATAATATTTTTTTTAATTAAAGTGGGAGGTACAGGTGTGAATGTTACCTTCTTTGAAGCATATTGAAAACTGTAAAGTTGATTAGAGTTTTCGATTTCGACATATCCTTTTCCTCGCAGAACGTTGTTTGGTAGCTGATTAAGCCATTTTTCAAATGCTTTTTGTTGAAATGCCGGAAAATCCTCCAACTTAATCGCTTGTACAGCGGAGTGATGATGGTGATCAATATCCGAATGCTGTTTCCCAATAGAAATTGATTGAAAACGCTTTTCGAAAAGCATTCCAGCTTCAATTTGGCCATACGTACACTTGATTATTTCCGTTTCAACTCCAGCTATTTTAGTGATTTTATGAATCACTTTGTCAAGTTGTTCTGATCGGATAAGATCTGTCTTATTTAATAGTAAAAGGCTTCCACAAACCATTTGTTCTTTCATCAGTTTCCGAACTTCAGCAGAACTTGAGAAGACACTTTGATATTCTAAATAATGACTAGCATCAAGAACTGTAATAATAGACATTATTTCAAACTGATCTATATATGGCTTACTCAATAGTGATTCTTGTATTTCTAATGGGTTTGCCACTCCAGTTCCTTCAATGAATAAAACATCCAAAGGGTTGCTATCCATTTCTGCAATCAAGTTATCCATGGTTTCTTTTAAATCATCTTGAATAGTGCAGCAAATACAACCATTTAGTAGCTCAACTACTTTTTTATCTTCAAACAAATGTCCTTCTACGTTTTCTTGACCTAATTCATTTAGAATAATTCCTGGGTGTTGGCCTTTATTCTTGCAATGTTCCAGCATGTTCAATAGAACAGTAGTCTTGCCGCTTCCAAGAAATCCACTCAAAATGTATACCGGAATTTTTGTTTTGTTATCCATTAAACCTCTCCTATCTACTGCAATTAATTTTATAAAACATCGAAAGCATTGCTTATCCACTTTAAATCGTAATCACTACAGTTTAGGGGTTTTATTCTACTTCTTTTATTCTTTTTCGTCAATCAGAAAATAGTGCCGAAGAAGCTTGTTGAAAACAAAAAAGTATTTATATAAATATTAAAAAAAAGCATGATTAAAATAAATCATGCTATTCCTTCTTGTATTGAGTGCCTTTTCATTATACGTGTGGAGACTATTTATTTTTCACAACGAACTGAGAGACTGGAATCTTAATAACTTCTATAAACATATGGTTCTTCAGGCTCTTCAATTTTATTTATTTTCTCCACTTTTAGAATAGGGATTGTTTTTTTGAACGGTTGATAGTAGATGGTATCCATCGTCCCCTCCACTTCAATCCACTCATCATTCTGGAATGTAGTGTCCTTAGGAAGTTCTAGTAGCATCCCGAATACTCCAGAATCTGCAACACAATGAATCAATCCAAAGCGGAATAAAAAGACATTCCCTGTTTCCTTGTCAACGTAAGTAAAGCCTTTAAAACCTATTGTTTTACCCGAAAAATAGCCAGGATTTTTGTATATTGTTTCCATTCCATAGAGAAAATCTTGATCATTTAAAATCACTTTGTCCTTGTTAGAATACTTTCCTAGTGCTTCTTCCATTACCTCCTCATAGCCATCCTGCCCATAAAATATGCTTGTATCGGGTTCAAGGAATTGATGGAAGCCGTAAGGATCTTTATCGTTATAAACTTCAAAGTTAAATCCCTTCGCAGCTACAATATTTGAGTCTAAAGTCGCAACGGGAAGAAAAAAAGCTGTCAAAATGGGAAAGATGAAAATAGGGTAGCTGATCCATTCCTTCCATGACTTCCCCTCTTTAGAATGATCTATTCCACAATCGCATATATCGATCAATTCATCTTCATTTCCGTCTTTTTTCAAAGTGAAATACATTTGGATTAGCATAAAGAAAAACAGTACAAAAATAGCGAGAAAGGAAAAAGATGAATATTTCAAATTGATGTATTTAGAAATATCTCCCGATGCATGTAAATGCAAAAAGAGAAATGATAACCCTAGCAAAATCCAGCAACGAAACATTATGAATCCACTCCTTTTCTATAAGTTCGTAATTAACAGAGATCCAAGAAATACTAGAATTGCTGTATAAATGAATAAGAAAAAAACGAATTTTGTTTTGAACACACCTAGCATCATTAATGTGTTTTTTATATCAAACTTTGCACCAAAAACGAGAAACGCAATTATTGCTCCAGTTGAAAATGTACTTCTAAACGAAGCAGCAACAAATGCATCAGCAGATGAACAGAGTGACATAATAAACGCTAAGCCCATCATGACAAGTGAAGAAGAGTAATCCCCATGTCCAATGGATGTTAGGGTGGATGTTTTCATGTATGTTTGCACAGCTGCAGCAATTATGGCGCCGAATATCAAATACTTCCCAACAGAGAAAAACTCATCCACCATATGTTTTAAACTTCCGAGCACTTTTCCTTTCACCGTTATATTTTTAGGGGAAACTTGATGTATGAACGTATGCTTCAACTGTGATTCCTTAAATTGATAGGAAAGAATTATTCCTACTATAAAGGCCACAACAAATGAAAGACCACCTCGATATAGCACCATTTTCCAACTGTTCCCAAAAGCCACATATGTGGAGAATAAAACAACTGGATTAATAATTGGTCCCGTAAGCATGAACGCAATAGCTGCATGGAGTGGGACTCCCTTTGCCATTAATCGCCGAGCGATAGGAATAATCCCACATTCACATGCAGGGAAAATCGCACCGAGCGCACTAGCGGATAAAACAGAAAGGAATCTATTTTTAGGAATAACTTTAGCAAGCATTTCATCTGTCACAAATACTTGAATCAAAGCCGAAACAATTACCGCTAATAAGATAAAAGGTAAAGATTCAATTAATATACTAATGAAAATGGTATTAAACTGTAAAAATAATTGACTATTCATTTTCTAGACTCCTACTGAAAAACTTGAATATAGATAGATTAATATAACTTAATTTTTATTACAAACAGCTATCATTGTAAGAAATTACAATGCATTCCATGTCCAAATTTTTGTTTAATTTATACATTAGAATGGAGAAGTAAAAAGAATGTATGAAATCGCAATAATACTAAAAAAAACAATTACTACAAACTAGGATGAATAGATACTTCCATTCTTTTACGCATCTTCAATAAATATTTTTCTTAGAGGGGAGACGCGTTTCAGAGAATATTTAATTAGAAAGAAAAAAATCAACAAGTATCTCCTCTTTCATTCCGGCAATTCTATCACACATGTATCTTAAAGCAGCGATATCAGAAATAAACAATAAAGAAATGTTTTTGACAATAGCAATTGTATTACTCCTAAAATTTTATTATATAGAGGAATTATTGCCATTTTAATAGAACAGTAAAACTATAAATATTTTCTAACGGGGCAGGCAAGTTGAATAAGAAATTGAATAAATGAGTCGTTTTAATTTATTATTTTGAGGAGAGGAAGAAAATGATGATTGAAAAAAAGACTTCATTAACGGAATCAAACAAAGAAATTCAATATACCCATATTGAAAAAGGGTCAAAAGCTATTTGTTTTATGTTCTCTGGTGCAGGATATACATACGATAAGCCTTTATTCTATTATTCAACGATGGTTATACTTAAAAATAAAATTGATGTTGTTCATGTTCATTATTCGTACGGTGAAAATGAACGCAATTTGCCAATAAATGAATTTACCAAATTGATGGTGGAAGATGTCGATTCAGTAGTAAGAGATGTTTTAGAAAAGGGAGATTATAGTGAAACAATATTCTTGGGGAAATCAATTGGAACTATCCCAATAATCGCTAAGTATGGAAAGGATAATAACTATTCAAATTCAAAGGTAATATTATTAACACCGTTATTAAAAATAGATATGTTTTATGAGGGAATATTGGAAAGTATCAATGAAACATTTTTGGTTATTGGGAAGAATGATGCTCACTATGTGCAAAATAAAATAACTAAACTTAAAGAGAAACCAAACTTAATGATTAAAAAAATCAATAATGCTAATCATTCTTTAGATGTTGAGCCATTCAATACTTCTGCATCTATAAAAAGTTTGAGTGAAACAATGGATATTTTAAATAATTTTTCAATTTATTAAAAAGGTTATTTAGTAGCTATTTCAAATGCGTTGTTCCAAGAAGAATGAACGCATTTTTTGTTGAATGTATTGAACTAAAGGCACAGTTTAGTGGATGAAGAGGAATGAAATTCCCTTCTTTCATGTCGCATTTGACATAAACTGTGCAGTGATGAGTTTTCACTTTAAAAATAGCCCCTTCTTAATTAGCTATTAAGAAGAGGCTATGGCTTATTAAACTTATTCGTATTTATTCGATGAGACGATCTAAAATTAATCTATTAAGGTTTAATTTCCCTTTGATAAAAGTCGTATAATTGGTTAATAGAAGAACTGGACAAGATATGACTTGCTCGTTCAATTTCCTCACGTTCCCAATCGAACCAACGCATTTCCTTCAACTTTTCGATTTCTGTGGCTGTAAATCGTTTCTTTATCTCTTTAGCAGGGTTGCCGCCTACTATCGTATATGGTGGGACATCTTTTGCAACAACCGATCCAGCCGCAACAATGGCACCTTCACCTATTGTCACACCGGGCATAATCATTGCATTCATGCCAATCCAGGCATCATTTTCGATGATTGTATCCCCTTTTGGTTCGTAAGAAGTTTCAATTTGCTCCACAAACGGATAGACGGTAATCCATTCAGAATGATGATTGTGATTTCCACCCATTAAAATAATTACACCACTTGCAATGCATACGTAATTTCCTATTATCAACTTATCTAAATGCCAACCATGGTCTTCTATGGGGTTAAATAACTTTCTTGATTTTTCATCTCCCCATAAGTATCTAACGCACCCGTCTTCAAAATCATGATTATCGTAATAACCAGAGTAGTAGGAGTATTCCCCTACTTCAATCATTGGGTTGGTGACAATATCTTTTAAATACTTAATTTCAGACCAGTGGTTAAATCGATGTTGTTTCATTTTTTTCCCTCGCTTCTAAGTAGTATAAATCATTTTTTTACTTAGAAGCTTAATGCCGTAGCAACATTCTTAAACCGTTTCAAACGACGAACCATCGTCCTCATCCTTTTCCTTTTTGATGAGGAGATTGTAACAAATGAATCATCTGTTCGTCAAACTTTACTGAACAGTCCGATCATAATGTGCAATAGAAGAGAAGTTACTTTTCAACTCCCATGAAAATTAAAAACCCTAATAATCTATAAAAGAAAGGCAAGGCTAGTGCAACCAATCAAAAAGGATTAATATCCCATAAGTGCTACCCATATAGGGCGCGACAGTCTGTGATGCACCGAGATCGTTGGAGTCAGACTAACGGGGCAGGTTAGTTGAAGAAGAAATCTATTAAAATTGAATGGTGGTTTGTACAAATGAATATATTTATTGAAAAATTAGATGTTACAGACGCAGAAGATTTGTTTAATTTTGAACTTGAAAACAGAACTTTTTTCGAGGAAATGGTTCCGACGCGTGGAGATGAATACTATAACCCTGAGACTTTTAAAAAAAGACATGAAACTTTACTTGAAGAACAAGTTAAAGGAGGTTCATATTTCTATTTAATTAAAGATAAAGATAGTTCAATTCTAGGAAGAATAAATTTAGTGGATATTGATGAATCTCAAAAAATCGGTTATCTCGGTTATAGGGTGGGGCAAGCACATACTGGTAAAGGAATTGCTAATAAAGCATTGAAAATATTAGTAGAAACAGTAACTAACGAAGACGTAAAACAGATCAAAGCCAAAACAACAACTAATAACATAGCATCCCAAAGAATTTTAGAGAAAAATGGATTTGAGAGAATAGGTACTAGTAGCGAAGAATTCGAAATGAATGGTCAGAGGTTAAGTTTCGTTTATTATGCATTGAATATTTCGTCTTCTTGAACTACCATGGAAGAACGTAATTTTCTTCCATATTCTGTGGTGAAGCAGGGCTTCATGGATGACTAACGGTGGCTTTACTTGAAGAGTATTGAGCTACATAAGTTGCTCTTTTTTCTTATTAAACTAAAGGGGTGGGTTAGTGAAAAAGGTATTTAATACTATTTGTGGAATTATTATTAATAAATATAAGGGTAAAGGGGTTAATAATGATGATAAAAGATAATATTCAAGTCTCCCTAAGAACAGGAGATTTAGATGATGCAGAAGCCGTGTTAGAAATTCAAAGGGAAGTTGTTTCAGAAAACGAATTTATGATTTCTGTTTTAGAAGAATTTGAAGAGACAACGGAGCAACAAAGAAGTTGGATACAGAAAATTTTAGAAAATAAAAGAGAAACAATAATTGTGGCAGAAATTAAAGGGAAAGTTATTGGTTTGATTGTATTTCGGTCAAAAAATACCAAAAGGATTGCTCATACTGGTTATTTTACGACTATGGTAAAGAAAGATTATCGAGATATGGGTATTGGAAAACTCCTTATTAAAGAACTTTTAAACTGGACAGAACAGAACTCTTTAATTGAGAAAGTAAGTTTAGGGGTTTTATCAACAAATCAGAGGGCAATTGCCTTATACAAAAGTGTAGGATTTGTAGAGGAAGGACGTAAAATAAAAGAAGTTAAGTTTAGCGAGGACTTATATGTAGATGACATTCTTATGTATAAATTGGTTTAACCTTTTTAAACCAACGAGTGCGTTAGTTCAAGATCTATGAGCTGCTTAGACGGCTCTTTTTTCTTATTGTGCTACCGGGGAAGGTTAGTTGAACAAGATTACTCTTAATTTGAAACTTATACCATAATTTTCCTTCAAGTATTATTGAACAAGAATGAAGAAGTCAAAATACAAAGGAGGATTTGATATGGTTGGTTTGCTTAATCTTGGCAGTCTAGTACTTGGACTAATCGCTTGGATACTTCCTGTTGTTATAATCATGCAATTTAAAAAACATGGCCATAGGAATTGGGTCGCTCTTTCTGTTTTGAGCATTAGTGCTTGTGCTATTTCGCTATGTTTCCAGATTTTCTATAATCATCATCTGGTAAAAATTAAGGATTGGTCTGCTCTTGCGGACACAACAGAGGCTGTGGTGTTTATCGGAGCAGTACTTCTCATTGTTACCAACATTTTAAATACAATTACTCTGATTGTATATCGTGACAGAACAGCAAAGTAGGAGGTCTACTTATAGTAACGGGGGCTTTAGGTTGAAGAAGGAATTATAAACTTAAATATAGAAATAAAGTAAAGATAAATGGAATTATTTATCAACTTATAAATGAATGATCGGATGTGAAAATGTATGCAAAAAAGAATTCTGCTTGTTGAAGATGACATGGAAATTAGTCAATTAATTATGAATTCGCTCGAACAAGAGAATTTTAAAGTATTTCCTGTATTTGATGGAGAAGAGGCATTAGCTCTTTTTGATGAAAAAAAACCTGATTTACTTTTACTGGATTTAATGCTACCCAAAATGAGTGGTATGGAAGTATTAAAACGAATAAGAGAAAAAAGCATGCTTCCTGTTTTAATTATTTCAGCAAAAGGAAGTGACCTAGAAAAAGCGTTGGGTCTAGGTTTTGGTGCTGATGATTATATAAGTAAGCCATTTTCCATGATTGAACTAACAGCAAGAGTCCATGCTGCTATTCGTAGGGCTACACAATACCTTCCTCCCGAAAAAAACTCTAATCCTAATTTTCTTCATTATAAAGACTTCACCCTTGACTTACATTCATTTACTGTACAGGTTAGAGGCAAGACAGTACAGCTTACATCAAAAGAATTTAATATTTTAAAATTGTTTATGACTAATCAAAGCAGAGTGTTCACAAAGGAACAAATTTATCATTTCATTTGGGAAGATGATTATTATGGAAATGAAAATGTAATAAACGTGCACATAAGAAGGCTGCGTGAAAAAATTGAAGAGAATCCTTCCAATCCACAGTATATTAGAACCATTTGGGGAATTGGATATAAATTAGGTGAGTGAATCATGATACTAGTACTATATTTATTGATTTTTATTTTAACTATTATAAATGTATTACAATATCGTTCACGAAGGAAGATCAAACAAACCTTACATGAGATGAGTGAAAGTTTGGCCGAAATTATGGAAAATGAGACGTCTGAAAAAGTATTAATACAAACAGATCAACACGCCATCCAGCTTTTACTCATTCAGATTAATCGTCTTTTGGATTATAACCAAAAGGTCTTTGCGGATTATGCAAAAACAAAAGATAGTTTAAGGAAAATGATATCAAATATGTCCCATGATTTGAGGACACCACTGACAGTTATTTTAGGGTATGTGGAAAAATTGAAAATGGATGAACAGATAACTGAAGAAGAAAAAGGTACTATTAGATTACGTCTACATGAAAAAGTATTAAACTTAATCTCCCTACTTAACCAATTTTTTGACCTAGTGAAAATCGAATCAGAAGATTATTTGATCCCATTAAGTAAGATATGTCTCAATGAAATATGTAGGAAGAATGTGTTGGAATTTTATAATTTGCTGCATTCAAAAGGCCTCCAAGTAGAGATTGATATTCCAGATCAACATTTATACATTTTGGGGAATGAGGATGCCTTAAATCGGATATTTGACAATCTAATCTCGAATTCCATTCGTTATGGCTGCGATGGAGGAGTTTTTGGTCTAACACTTAGAGAAAGTGAAGGAACGATTAGTGTAGAGATTTGGGATAAGGGAAAGGGGATTGCGGAGATCCATCAAGATCGAGTGTTTGAACGATTATATACATTAGATGATGCTAGAAATCCACAATTTCTAGGAAGAGGTCTAGGTCTTAGCATTTCTAAACGCTTAATAGAATCCATGAAAGGATCCATTCATTTAAATAGTAAACCCTTTGAAAAGACGACCTTTACTTGTATTTTTAAACAGATTACATATTAAAGCTTCTTGAGAGAGATGTTCTTGTGGAATGGAACAGCTCTTTTTTTAAACTTAAGAAACATGTAAGGAATGAGAAAGAAAAAAGATATGAACTCTGCTTATGATAGAAGTAGAAAGAAATAAGGGGGCAGATTGATGGAATATATTGTTCGTACAAATGGATTAACAAAAAAAGTAAAAGATAAAGTGCTCGTATCTAATGTAAATCTTCATATAAAAAAGGGTGAAATATATGGCTTCCTTGGCCAAAATGGAGCTGGAAAAACAACAATTATGAAGATGCTCACAGGATTAATTAGTCCTACTGCAGGCGAGATTGCTTTATTTAATCAGAAACTGACAGAGACTTCAAAATCGAGTCTGAAACGGGTTGGAAGCATTATTGAATATCCAATCTTCTTCGAGCATTTAACTGCTATGGAGAATCTTCATCTTCACTGTAAATATTTGGGGTATTATGATCAAAAGGCCATTAAACAGGCTTTGGATATGGTTCATTTAACAGGGGTTGAAGGTAAGATTGTAAAGGAATTTTCTCTTGGCATGAAGCAACGACTTGGGATAGTACGTGCAATTATAACGAAGCCAGAACTGATTATTTTAGATGAACCTACAAATGGCCTTGATCCAATTGGAATAAAAGATATGAGAGACTTGATTCGGATGTTAAATAGTGAATATGGCATTACTTTTCTTCTATCCAGTCATATTTTAGGGGAAATCGAACAGGTTGCTGACAGAATTGGTGTCATAAAGGATGGAAAACTCGTTAATGAAGTGACGTTAGCTGATATCAGTAAACAACGAACGGAGTATATTGAAATTGTAACAAAGGATGTTCAAAAATCAGTATTTGTACTGGATTCTGAACTTCAAATTTCTAATGTAAAAATTATAAAAGACAATCGAATTCGGATATATGATCTTACTTTGCCACAAAGTGAAATATCAAAAACATTGTTTCTACATGATATTGAGATTGAGGAGATTCAAAAACATATTAGTACATTAGAAGACTATTTTTATCAACAAATTCATGGAGGTGGCAAAGTTGGGTAAATTAATGATGCTGGAATGGAAAAAATTAAAACAAAAAACGGTTATTGGTGAACTGGTTATTTATTGGGGGATTCTAATGTTTTTGCCAATATTTTTTATTAAAATGATCAGTACAGATTTCGGTGAAAGCTATTCCACGATCATACAACTTATGTTATCTATCCAGATGGGATTTGTTCTTTTTGGGGCCTCACTTATTAATCAGGTTGTAATAGATGAATATAAAAATAAAACGATCTCACTTTCATTCGGATATCCAATAAGCCGAAAAAAATTAGTAACTGCGAAAGTTCTTTTTATCTCACTGTTTGTTTTCGGTTGTACGATTGTCTCCTTTTTCCTTACCGGAATAACAACCTATTTACTAGATCAGATCTTTCATATTATTGATGGGCAGCCAACTATTGCGGATCTAACAACGTATTTTAGTAAGATGATTGGTCATTCTTTCATGATTACATTAATTAGTTTAATCCCACTTTACTTCTTTGGAGTATGGAAAAGAGCAACAATCCCGGCAGTCCTTTGTGCACTATTTCTAATGCAATTTCAAAATTTCTACTACCTTTTGAATATTGACCTTAATCTTGATATGGTGAATGTAGGGCTTTGTCTCCTTGGAGCAGCTAGTGTCTATCTTTCAATTAAACTGGTTGATAAAGTAGGGGATCTGTAGGTAGGGATAGCTATTAATCTTTGGTAGCATTCTAATAACATTAAGAGAAGTTTGTGAACCTTATTGAACTAACAAGGCAGGTTAGTTTACTAAAAGAAGGATAGTTAAAGAAAGGATTTTTTATTTATGATAAAGAATGAAGCGAATTTGAAGATAATAAAGGTTATAGAGTGCGAAATTGATAATGAACTGACTGAAAATATTCAAGAGTTATTGACTGAGAGTTTTCAGAATATGTACCCAAATAATAGGATTTATTTTAAACAAGTGCCTCATTTTAGATTCTTAGCTTTTAACGAGGAGAAACACCTTCTTGCACAGGTTGGGTTAGATTATCGAGTTATGAATCTTAGTGGAAAACTTATAAAAGTGCTTGGGATAATTGACTTATGTGTTTCACGAGAATCTCATGCTAAAGGAATAGCTTCACTTTTACTAGAAGAAATTGATAAATACTGTGAAAAGAAGGATATTGATTTTTTACTTTTATTTGCCGACAATAAGACATTGTATTTAAAGAACGGCTACAAATCTGTTAAGAACAAATGTAAATGGTTGAAAATCGATGACAGAAATCAAACTATACTGGGCATAGGCTATGAAGAAAGTAGTGAATTGATGATTAAGAAAATTGGTATGAATGAATGGACTGAAGGGGACTTAGATTTTCTAGGTTATCTCTATTAAATAAGAGGGAATTTCCAACAACATTTAAAGTTTAAATCTAGATAGAAAATTTGCATCGTTTCACCCCTTTGATTTGATTATCTAAAGGGGGATTTTTTTATGTCCAAGCCTTTTTTAAGAGCTCCACACCAAGCTGGATTTCATCAACAGAAAGATTACTAAATCCAAGTTTAATAATTGGTTCATCGGTATTGTTTTTAATGAAGTAGAGTGAGGTAGGATACACTTTCACTCGATAAAAGGAAGCACGCTCGATTAGCCATTCTTCTGAATGCCTCATATGTACTTTTACCAAAATATATAAACCAGACTGTTCGCCAATAATGGATATATGTTGATCGAATTGCTCAATTAGAGCTGATACTAAGTGCTGCATTTTTCGTTTATAAACAAGACGCATGCGTTTAATATGACGAATCCATTCGCCATCTTCCATAAATTTAGCCATTGCAAGTTGGCCAAAGAGTGAAGTGGTGCTTTCAAAATGAAGAAATTGGTTTATATAACGATTTAATAGTGTCTGTGGCAACACCATATAGCTTAAACGGATCCCTGGAAGGAAGGCCTTTGAGAAATTCCCTAGATAAATGACTCTTGCTGAATCAATGGAAGCGAGAGCTGGAAATGGTTTTTGCGTATAGCGAAATTCACTATCGTAATCGTCTTCGATAATATATCCATTCTTCTTGTTAGCCCAATTAATAAGCGTTTGCCGTTGTTGAATGGACATACTTACCCCGATTGGACTTTGATGGGAAGGTGTTACATAGATGACCTGTGATTTCATTTGTTCTAATTGTGAAAAATCAGCACCTGTTTCATCAACTGGTAAAGTTTCAAGTGCAAAGCGATGGAATTGAAATGCTTCCCTGGATCCATCATACCCAGGATCTTCTACGATAACGCTTTGGAAATCATCCTTCAGTATATGCCCAAGTTGGATAAGCATTTGTTGGGTACTGCTACCGATAATTATGGCATTTGGATCTGTTTTCACCCCACGAGATTGGAGTAAGTATGTAGCAATTTGTTCACGTAGGCACATCTCACCGAAGGGGTCCCCATATAGAAAGCTTTCCTGTAACGTTAATACTTGATTGGTAATTCTCCTCCAAGTTTTTAAAGGGAAGTGTGCTTGATCTACGGCTCCTGCTCGAAAGTCAATGAGGACAGGTGCCATCGCCTCTTTTTGCTTTTTATTAGGATAGATTAACGGTTCTTGAAATGAAACCGGCTCTATTTCATTTACAAAATAACCTCTTCTCCCCTCTCCGCGAATATAGCCTTCCGCTACAAGCAGATCATAAGCCGTTAATGTTGTATTACGACTTATATGAAGAGATTCTGCAAGCTGACGAATGGAGGGTAACTGTTCATCAGTTGGTATGTCGCCTCGCTCAATAAGTAATTTAAGCTGCTCGTAGATTTGTTTGTATTTTGGGGAGTCATCCTTAAAAGGAAAAATGATGTTTTTCATGAAGACCTCCTTTGACATGTTTAATTATTTATAATTGTACCTTTTTGAATGTCAGTCTGTATAATACTATTAACTCAGATCGTACACAATATTACAAATCAGGGAGGAGCACAATCATGTATATTCCTAAATATTATAAAGTGACAGATGCAGATGAAATTAGAGAATTTGTTCAAAATAACTCATTTGGAACGATAGTTACAACCAAACAAGGCAAACCAATTGCGACTCATTTACCTTTGAGTTTTAGTAAAAAAGAGGATGATTACTATATAACCGGGCATATGGCTTATGGGAACCCTCAATGGCGAACATTCGAAACCTGTGAGGATGTTCTCGTTATGTACCAGGGACCACATGCTTACATTTCGTCTTCTTGGTACGAGCATGAAAATGTTCCAACATGGAATTATCAGGCTGTGCATGTATATGGGAGAGCTAGTATTTTGACTGAAGAAGAGTTGCAACAAGAACTTACAATGATGCTACAAAAATATGAAAAACATCGTGAGAATCCTGTTTTGTGGGAAAAACTTTCCCCACAAGTTTTAGAAAAAGAAATGAAAGGCATCGTTGGATTTAAAATTAAAGTGAAAGAAATTCAAGCCGTCTATAAATTAAGTCAGAATCGTAATGAGAAGGATTATCTTAACATCGTTGATAAACTCCATGAGGAAGAAGATATAAACTCTCAACAGATGGGAAAAGTGATGGAAAAGAGATTAAAAAGCTAAGGATAATCGTGCTTAATAACATAAGAGTTCATTTTAGGGTACCAGGTTATCGTACAATTTAAAAATGAGGACCTAGTTCTGTTAAAGCAATGTGTTTAATTTCGATTTTGTGCCAGAGAACTAAACGGGTCAGCAAATCAGTGACACGTTCTTTTTGATGGGGCTGTCTAATAAGCCCATAAATTGAAGCAGGTGTAGAAAAACGAGTCTTTTTCTACACCTGTTTTTTGTATACTTT
Source organism: Psychrobacillus sp. FSL H8-0484 (assembly GCF_038005325.1). NCBI lineage: Bacteria > Bacillati > Bacillota > Bacilli > Caryophanales > Bacillaceae > Psychrobacillus > Psychrobacillus sp. FSL H8-0484. The sequence continues at coordinate 349,878 of NZ_JBBOSZ010000001.1, forward strand.
TCATTAAACTACTATTTTTTGTAGGAAATTGATTGTAGTGGAAGACGGCGACTCCAGCGGGAATAGCAAATGTTTTCTGCACTGAAAGCGACGAGGAGACTGAAGCCATGCCCGCGGAAAGCGTCCGTCTGGAACGGAAATCAATACATTGGAAAAGGGACCATCTCTCTAATTTGCATTAAACTCTTCTTTATTACCTAATATATCCATTTATCCGCGATTTAGATTCTGCAATTATTTCTTCTTGCAAATTTTCAATGCTCTTTTTACGTCGTTCATTTTTCTCTTGTATTGCAGCAAGTTCTTCCCCTTCTGCGAATTCCATTGCTGCTTCTGCTGCTTCCATATTCCGGATGGTTTTCTTTAGTCTTTCTTTATTATCCGCCGAATCATTTGGTCCTGGTGCGTGAATAGACATTATTTTTCCTCCTTCAAATGATTAAAATCTTTCATGAAATATTGTTCCCAAGATCATTAAAACTATTGAAGGATTATATTTCTAACTGCACCTTTCCAATGAATAAAAATGGTGTGCATTTACCATAGTAAGGTCGTATTGATTTCTAGAATCTAAGGAGGACTTTGCAGTGGTAGACCACACACAAATGAGTTGGAAAGAAGATAATGTCATTTCTCAATTGCACAATTCTGTGGATAATGTCACGATGGCTGTAGGGCAAGCTCTAACGAATCCCACAGAGCAGTCTATTCAAAATGCACACAATATGATCGAACGTGCAGAGCGCTCGGTCATCATGGCTCTCGAGAGTAGAGGGGAATTGGAGCCTATTAGTTCACTTCAGGAGCAGTTGAATCAAAGCAAAGAGAAACTAAACACAGTGCATTAGTTTAGATATATAATTCCTATGAACGGTTTTAAAAGTAGGCTCTGTTCAATTAAGCACTTGTTTCTTAGAAGCATATATTTTGTACAATATCCGCGAAACTCCCGCGGAAAGCGAGTGGATTTTTGTCGTTTAAGTGCACCTAAAAATGAGCTTAATTCTTAATTGAATTGGGCTCATTTTTATTATTGTATCCTAAACTAGTATGAGTTATTAAAACATACTAAATAACCCGTCTTTAGAGCTATTAGTAATAATTTCATTACATAATCATAGCTCCTTCTTTTTTGGGCAACCTAAAATAGAAAAAGATGCATGAGGTGATTTTCATGATAATTGAAAGGTCAACTGAGTGGAAAGAAGGTCTCGTGAATAGATTAGAAAATATCGAACCATGGGATAATTGGACGCTTTATAAGATGTGTTATGAAATAGTGAATGATAACCTGATTACCGAATTTTCTGGTCTTCAGTCTCCTAAATACTTACCAAACCTTACTCCTCTTAGTCATCAATTGGAAGTGGCTGAAACGGTCATCGAAAGGATGAATGGAAAAGCAATTCTTGCAGACGAGGTGGGTCTTGGTAAAACCATTGAAGCAGGGTTGATATTGAAAGAATACCTCATTCGAGGGCTTGTAAAAAAAGCGTTAATTTTGGCTCCGGCTTCTCTTATCAATCAGTGGGTCGAAGAATTGAACTACAAATTTTATATTCCTGCTATTCCTTATAAAAAAAACTACCAATTAGACCATTACGATGTAGTAGTAATGAGTATGGATACGGCAAAAAAAAGCCCACATAAAGAACTCATATATGCGCAAGATTATGACATGATCATCATTGATGAGGCACACAAACTAAAAAACCATAAAACCAAAATTTATGAGTTTGTTCAAAGTTTAAAGAAAAAGTTTTGTCTGTTGTTAACTGCTACTCCGGTTCAAAATGATGTGTTTGAGCTATTTTATCTTATCTCTTTATTAAAACCAGGGCACTTAGGTAATTACGAGACTTTTCAATCCTCGTTTTCTGCCAGTAAACACAATTTAGAACACGATGAATATTTAAGGGAATTGGTTAATCAGGTGATGGTCAGAAATAGAAGACAGGATACTGGAATTGAGTGGACAAATCGTCGTGTTCAAATAATCCCAATCCAATTTTCGGAAGCGGAAAAAGAAGTGTACGATTTGATTTTAGATCTTAAGAATATTTCGCCTGTTTTTTCGGGGGCCTTCTCTATGATTACACTACAAAAGGAAATGTGCAGCAGTAAAGAAGCAACTGCCTTGACTTTAGAGAAGATGCGTGAAAAATGTGAGAATCCAGATGAGATGGATCACGTTAATGAAATTATACAGAAATTGATGGGGCTAGAAATAAATTCAAAAGCAGAAATGGCTTATGAAATTATTTCTCAAGCAAATGATAAGGTTATTATCTTTACAGAATATCGAGCCAGTCAAACCTATTTGCAGAGGTATTTAAATTCTAAAGGAATTACCAGCGTTCTCTTTAACGGAAAATTTAACAAAAATAAACGAGATTGGATGAAGCGTTTATTTAAAGAACAGGCCCAGGTGTTAATTGCAACAGAATCGGGAGGGGAAGGAATTAACCTCCAATTTTGTCACCATGTCATCAACTATGATTTACCATGGAATCCAATGAAATTGGAACAACGAATTGGACGTGTTCACCGGTTAGGGCAAGAACATGATGTTCATATTTACAATTTAGCTATCGATAACACCATTGAAAAGGATATTTTGGACTTGCTTTACGTAAAAATCGATGTTTTCGAAAAAGTAGTGGGTGATTTAGACGATATCTTATCAACTTATAAGAAAACTATCTGATCAGAAGCAATAGGGGCTTTCAGAGGAGGATGTACATGTTCCCGAACCAAGTTCATGGTTATTTACTAAAATTTTTTAATGAAAACAATTGTCCTATTTTGACTAACACGGACCACTACATTACCGTCCAACTAACAGTTGATATGGATAAAAAAATTATGAACCGTCCATTTTATTGGAGATATTTAGAAAGCACAGATGGTGTTCCAGATCCAGCGCAGTTAACTTTCATCACTGATCAAAATAAACTAGATGGAGCCATTAAAGGGGAAGTAATCCATTTTGGTTCTCCTCGACTTAATCAACTGTTTCAAGCAACGAAAGAACTTGGCGCATTTGTGCAAATGTTTGAAAGGGTATCAGATAAGTTTGAATCAAGACCCATTTTAACTCCTTGGCTAGGTGTGAATTATAAAATATCGTACTACAGCGATCAAACGAAAGAAATGCTCTATTCTCTAGGGATTAACTTAATGACAGGTCATTTAACAGATGATTTTCAGGAATTGTTAAGCAGAGTGGATTTGGTATCCATCAGGTCAGAATATGTATTTCATTTACCATATATAATAAAGCCCATTCGTGCCCTAGAGCGATTAGATACTGCAATTGAAAACATCGTACAACAAGATGATCATACATGGGCAGAAGAAGCAAAAAGAAGATGGCAAAAGGACCTGGAAGTATTAGAATACTTTTATGAAGGCGTAGAAAACAAGCCAGAATGCTACGAGATGGAGAAAAAAGCATTGGAAGAACAATATGCGGCAAGAATTAAAATTGAAGTTATAAATGGTGGATTATTTTATATGAAATGAATTTGATGTTTGCACCTGTGATTTAGCACAAAATTTTTCATGTGGAGTTAATACAACGCTAGTGGGAGTAGTATCAATATCACTTGTTTAGAACTCGTAACGAAGGGTTATAATGTGTAACCAATACAATACAACTTAGATTTTATTGTAATAAAAGTAACTACTGCCTATTTGCCATTAAAACAGTTTAAAGGAGGAAACTATGCCAAACATCGGTGTACCAGGTTTAATAATTATTCTTATCATTGCTTTAATCGTCTTCGGCCCATCTAAACTACCTCAATTAGGAAAAGCAGTTGGACAAACATTAGCAGAATTTAAAAACTCAACAAAAGAAATTATGGACGAAGTGGCGGAAGAATTTAAACTAGATGACAAAAATGCAGAAACTAAAAAGAAAAAATAATATGAGAAGCCAACTATTGTATATGATAGTTGGCTTTTATTTTGTTCATGAATTGGTATTGGAATTTGGTTTATAGCATGCACGTTTTAAGTGAATGATCTTCAAATATTATAAAGAAACTTCAATCTCTCTAAAATATATAAGTTGAATGACTAAAATTGATTAAATATGTATATCCTTTTTTTAGAACTTGACGGTATGAAAATGGATACATGAATATCATTATTTTTTAGGAGACGATGTATATGACGGAAAAACAGAAAAACTATACACGAAGAGACTTTTTAAAAACGACAGGGATTGCTACCGGTGCTTTAATTGGTGGGGGAGTAATTGGCGGATTAGTTGGGTTTAATGCAAATAAGACAGATCAAGGTTTGTCAAATGTTGCGACTCCAGAAAAGCATACGATGCAAGTGAGTCAAGGGTTTCAGTTCTTCCAAAATAAGAAAGATTTTGACATCCTTTCAAATGCTACAGAACGGATTTTTCCGAAAGATGATTTAGGACCAGGCGCAATTGATTTAGGGGTTGGTTATTTTATTGATCACCAATTAGCAGGGCAATATGGAAGTAATACGAAAGAATATATGCAAGGTCCGTTTGCCGTAGGTGCTCCGACGCAAGGATATCAAAGTCGCTTGAGCCGAGCGGAACTCTTTAAGCAAGGAATAGCGAAATTGGAAGAAGAAGCTAATAGTAGATTTAAAAAAGGATTCCTTGAACTGGAAGGAAAGCAAATGGATGAGATATTAACTGCTTTTCAAAATGATGAAGTAGCGATGGTAGGAACTACCTCTTCATTTTTCTTTCGTTTGCTACGAACTTCGACATTAGAAGGTGCATTTTCTGACCCTATGTATGGTGGAAATAGAAATATGGATGGATGGAGAATGAAGGGATTCCCTGGCCATCAAATGGCTTATGCTAATGTAATTGAAAGTGATAAATTCCAAAAAATTAAGCCAATGTCGCTTGGACAAATGTAAGAAGAGAGAGGGGTATTATTTATGGCTACTACATTACCAAAAGTAGATGTTGTTACAGTAGGGATAGGTTGGGTAGGCGGCATTGTTGCAGCAGAATGTGCAAAAGCTGGATTGAAAGTTATTGGTTTAGAGAGAGGGGAAAAGCGAGGGACAGAGGATTATCAAAAAGTACATGATGAATACCGTTATGCAGTTCGATATGAATTAATGCAAAACTTATCGAAAGAGACGATTACGATAAGAAACCATCGGAAAATGCCTGCATTACCTATGCGTCAGATGAGTTCTTTTTTACTTGGTTTGGGATTAGGGGGATCTGGAACCCACTGGAATGGTCATAACTGGAGATTTTTACCTTATGACTTTCAAATAAAAACGATGACAGATGAAAAGTATGGTCCTAATAAATTGTCAAAGGACTATTTGTTGCAAGATTGGGGAGTTACTTACGACGAATTAGAACCATACTTTTATAAGTTCGAACAGACTGCTGGAATTTCTGGTGAAGATACTAATCCGTTTTGGGGAAAAAGAGCGCAACCATTCCCTACTCCACCGATGAAAAAGACACCGATATTAAAGAAATTTGAAAGTGCAACCCAAAAATTAGGATATACGCCATTTATGTTACCTTCCGCAAATCTTTCAGAACCCTATACAAATCCTGATGGGCAAGCGATAAATGCTTGTCAATATTGTGGTTTTTGTGAGCGATTCGGTTGTGAATATGGTGCGAAGACTTCACCTGAAATAACCGTCGTCCCAACTGCTATAAAGACAGGGAACTTTGAAGCAAGGTTTCGTTCCAATGTAGTGGAAGTAATAAAAAAAGGAAATAAAGTAACAGGCGTAAAATATTTGGATACTCTTAGTGGAGAGGAATTTATTCAACCAGCAGAAGTAGTAGTTTTGACTAGCTACGTTATGAATAACGCAAAACTTCTTATGGTTTCTAACATCGGGGAACAATATAATCCTGATACAGGTAGAGGGACATTAGGGAAAAATTATTGTTACCAAATACTCCCTGGGGCAACAGGTTATTTTGAAGAACAGATGAACACGTTCATGGGTGCAGGAGCACTTGGCATGACGATTGATGATTATAATGGGGACAACTTTGATCATAGTGATTTAGATTTTATTCATGGTGGTAGTATTTCTCTTACGCAAACGGGATCAAGACCTATTGAAACGAATCCAATTCAACGTGATACGCCAACATGGGGAGCAGAATTCAAAAAGAATTCGATTTACAATTTTACTCGTACATTAGGAATTGGAACCCAAGGTGCATCCATGCCACATAAAGAGAATTTTCTTTCTTTGGATAGTAATTACAAGGATGCATACGGTCTACCGCTTCTTCAAATGACCTATAATTTTACGGACCAAGATAGAGCTTTGCATAAGTATATAACGGAAGTATGCACAAACATAATGAAAGAGATGGGAGCAAAAACTGTAGAAGGTAAAAATGTTATAACGGATTACGATATTGTGGGTTACCAAACGACTCATAATACTGGTGGAACCATTATGGGAAGCAGTCCTGATAACAGTGTCGTGAATAAGTATTTGCAGCATTGGGATGCAGAGAATTTATTTGTAATCGGTGCAGGGAATTTTCCTCATAATGGTGGCTATAATCCTACTGGAACAGTAGCCGCACTAGCTTATCAGAGTGCGGATGCAATAATAAAATATAGTAAAACAGGCGGTTCACTCGTTTAAGTTGGATTTTTTTAGCGTAAATTTCTATTAATCTTTAAGCATCCTTATTGGACCCGAAGTCGAAAATGAATAAAAGATCTGTTTCAAATTTCTCCAAAATGAGATTTTGAAATGGCTCTTTTCTTTTTAAACAGTTATTTTTGTGCTTCTAATGAACTTCGTAGCTGTTTCGGAAAAAGTAATAGTGGGCGAACCATCATACTTTGGTTACCATCATAGCCTTCAAAACTGGGATTTAGCAGAATAAATATATCTTGCAATCAAAAATACCTGGAGCCACGTCATGTGCTCCAGGTTTTATTTTTCTTTTTTTCGAAAACTTAATTCACTCACTCAAGTTGATTTATATATTGAAAGTTTTTGGGGAAAGCTACATGTATCGAGTGGAATTATATACAGTTTGGAGCAGGGGTGAACAAGGTGGGTTTAGATAAGGGTTCAAAAAAGCTACATTTTGCACTGTTATTGGTTGTTATCATCGTTTTTATATGGTCTGTGATCAAGCCCGCAACCTATTTGGATTGGCTAGCAGAAGTTAGTCCGGCGGTAGTCGTATTAATCATTGTCATTGCAACTTATAACAAGTTTCGTTTTACTACTCTTTCCTATTTCATCATCGCTCTTTTGTCCATTCTAACGTTTATCGGCGGTCATTACACTTACTCAGAAGTACCTCTATTTAATTGGATTAAAGATGCATTTGATTTAAAACGAAATAACTATGATCGTTTTGGTCATTTGCTAAAAGGTTTATCAGCGATTGTGGTAAGAGAATTGTTGTTACGACATACGCAACTAACCAAAGGAGCTTGGTTGTTTGGTATCACGACTAGTATAGTGCTTGCAGTTGCCGCCATATATGAAATCATCGAATGGTTGAGTACAAAAATATCAAAAGGTGGAGAAGTATCTAAAGACTTTTTAGGAATGCAAGGAGATAAATGGGATGCCCAATGGGATATGTCTTTAGCTTTAGTAGGTACCATCCTCGCGTTACTCATTTTTTCAAAATTACATGACAAGTTGTTAAAAAATATATTGAAGAGCCGAAAACAACTAAAGCCTTTAATATTTGGCCGTTTGATGTAAAAACATCAAACGGTCTTTTTATTATTTGTTACATATATAATCTTCTATTAGAATGTAAGTGACATTTGAAGCGTATTCATTAACGTTGGTTTGTCTTAATCATCTTTTTTTTCTCTATTAAAATGGATATAAAAACATTTAAACGTTTGAAAAGGGTATTTGAAAGTTAGAAGTATGCTCTTTAGTGGATATAGTTAGAAGAAATAGAAAACGTAAAGATGGATGGGAAAGGAGACTAGTGGTTATGCCATTAGAAATCGTAAGAAATGATATTACAAAAATGAAAGTGGATGTCATAATAAATGCGGCGAATACAGCACTCCAAATGGGAGGAGGAGTATGTGGTGCTATTTTTAGCGCAGCTGGTGCCGAGCAGTTGCAAACGGCGTGCAACGAAATTGGGGAATGTACTGTTGGTCAGGCTGTGATCACGGACGGTTTTCAATTACAAGCGAAACATATTATTCATACAGTGGGACCAGTTTGGAGAGGGGGGACGCATCACGAAGAAGTGCTTCTTACAGCCTGCTATGAAAATTCATTAGCACTCGCTACTTCTCATGATTGTCAGTCCATTGCCTTTCCGCTTATTGCATCTGGTATATATGGTTATCCAAAGGAGCAGGCATTAAAAATTGCCATTTCTACAATCAGTGCTTTTTTGTTGAAACATGAAATGATTGTATATTTGGTCGTTTATGACAAGCAGGCATTCGGGCTAAGTGAGAAATTGTTTACATCCATTCATGAATATATAGATGAACACTATGTAGAAGAACACGACGTACGCTTCCTTCGTAATCGACAGGAACTACACGAAGTTCTCGAGTCCCAGATGATTATGGAGGAAGCTCCGTTAAAGAGGAAAAAAAGAAGGTTAGAGGAAGTATTGAATCACTTGGATGAATCCTTTTCTGAGAGGCTGCTGCGTTTAATTGATGAAAAAGGAATGACAGATGTTGAAACATATAAAAAAGCGAATATTGACCGTCGCCTCTTTTCGAAAATCCGCAGTTCGGTTGATTATACACCTCTCAAAAAAACGGTCATCGCCTTTGCGATTGCCCTGGAATTAAATCTGGATCAGACGAAAGATTTGCTATCCAAAGCGGGTTATACATTGTCACATAGCAATAAATTCGATCTTATTATTGAATACTTTATTGAAGATGAAAATTTTAACATTCATGAAATTAATGAGGCATTGTTTGCTTTTGATCAAGTTTTACTAGGGGCTTAATTGTCGCTTTCGAAGCGACCTATTCGTTGGAGTAAATTGTTATCCTTAATTTGTAAAGAAGATAGGCAACCAACTAAAGGAGGATAACGAATATGAAAACGAATGCAACAGAATTAGTCTTTATCTTGGATAAAAGTGGCTCCATGGCTGGACTGGAGACAGACACGATTGGTGGATACAATGCAATGCTTACCAAGCAGAAAAAAGAAGACGGAGAAGCTACTGTAACAACCGTATTATTTAATCATAAATATGAATTGTTACACGACCGTATCAATGTGAGAGGCATTGCGCCCATAACGGATAAGGACTACGAGGTTGGAGGGACGACAGCATTGTTGGACGCCATTGGTTCGACGATTCAGAAAATCGGTAATGCGCAAAAAAGAACGAAGGAAGAGGAACGTGCTGGGAAAGTGTTATTTGTCATCACGACAGATGGTATGGAAAATGCGAGCTGTGAATATAACTACGCTAAAATTCAATCGATGGTTGCCCACCAAAAAGAAACATTCGGCTGGGAGTTTATATTCCTTGGTGCTAATATCGACGCCATCTCTACGGCAGCAAAATTCGGAATCGATGAGGAATTTGCCGTAGAGTATCACGCAGATAACAAAGGAACCGAGCTAAATTACCAAACACTTAATGAGGCAGTTACTTCATTTCGAAAAGGCAAAAAAATAGACCGAACGTGGAAGAAAGACATTGAAGCAGATTTTGAAAGTCGTCAGTCTCGAAATTAATGTTATTTCAGGATTAACAACAAGCTAAAAGAAATCAGCTATGTATGCAAATGGCTGATTTCTTCGGCTTTTACTATTTATTATTTTTCTATGATTACGCCGTCAAATGCTGAAATGTAATTTTTTCAGACATTACTGACACTCCTTATTGGTTATTCCAAACGACAAGTTTCGTTTCTGTCATTTCATGAATAGCATATTTTAATCCCTCTTTACCAGTACCGCTTTCTTTCACACCACCGTATGGCATTTGGTCGATCCGGTATGTTGGAATATCGTTGATCATGACACCTCCCACTTCTAAGTGTTTAGAAGCATGGAAAGCTGTTTGGATATCATTTGTGAATATCCCTGCTTGTAAACCATAGGTTGAATCGTTGATTGCAGCAATGCCCTCTTCAATAGAAGAAATGCGGTTCACTACAACGATTGGTGCAAAGACTTCCTGACAAGAAACTTTTGAAGTGGAAGACACATTCGTTAAAATGGTAGGCATGAAAACACCATTTTCTGTTGTACCTCCCGCAATAATTTCTGCGCCATGCTCAACTGCTTCATGTACCCAACTTAACGCTCGTTCTTGTTCACTAGGATTAATCATTGCGGATATGTCTGTCGTTTCATCTGATGGACTCCCAATCACAAGTTGCTTTGTCATTGATGAAAATTGGTTGACAAATTCCTCAAACAATTCATCTATTACATACGTACGTTGTAATGAAATGCACACTTGGCCTTGATTTGAAAATGCACCCATAACGCATTTTGGTACGATTTGTGATAAATCGACATTTTTGTCGATGATTAGGCCAGCGTTGGATCCTAGTTCAAGAGCAACTTTTTTCAGACCTGCTTTATCGCGTATACCTTTTCCGACAGCAGGGCTACCTGTAAATGTAATCATTTTCACTTTGTCGCTCTCTACTAGTGCATCTCCAACCGTTTTACCACTTCCAGTAACTACGCTGAATGCACCTTTAGGTAAAGCAGTTTGATCGATAAGTTCCGCTAAAAATAGTGCAGAAAGCGGTGTTTGTGATGCTGGCTTAAGTACGATTGTATTACCAGCTGCTATCGCAGGTCCTACTTTATGCGCAACTAAATTTTGTGGGAAGTTGAACGGTGTGATGGCACCGATCACACCAATTGGCTGTTCAATCGTGTAACCGAACCGATTCGCTCCATTTTTTGCAGCGTCCATCGGGATCAATTCACCGGTTAATCGTTTTGCTTCTTCTGCTGCAAATTTATATGTTTCGATTGTGCGATCAATTTCCCCTAGTGCATACTTAATTGGCTTTGCTGCTTCTAATGAGATAATTTCAGCTGCTTTTTTGCGGTTATCGATAAATAATTGTGTAATATGTTCTAAAATTGCTGCACGCTCGTATGCAGTCAGTTCAGCCATTTGTTTTCTGGCATCAAATGCAACGTCGATTGCTTGTTCCACTTCTTCACGAGTCGCTTGTGGGATTTTTGCAATGACTTCTTTCGTATGAGGGGATTGGAGTTCTGCAAAATCTTTCGCAGACTTCCATTCACCACCTACATAAAATTGCTTTTCCATCTAATCATCCTCTCGTATTTATTCTTCCTCTGAATTTACTTTTCTGTCTTTTAGAAATGTATTGTCTATTTCACCTTTGAAGAAGTCTTTACCATATATTAAGAAGCATAATAAAAGACCTACTGCGAATGCCCAAGCAGCACCCTTAATACAAAGTACCGCATCGATAATACCGGCGATTCCTAAATCAAGTTGACTTCGTGATTCCAGTATACCGACTTTTACACTTACATACCCTTGAATTAACTTTGTTAAAGCTAAAGCTACACCTAAAATTGGTTCTACTAAACTTACAATTGGTAGTAATAATAAACCGTTATTTGTACCCCAACGGAATGAACCTACTCCTGAAAATGGAATCCATTGCTTTACCTTTTTTGAAGCGTTCGATCATTACTACTGGCATTGCAGACATAAAGGTCCACTCATTGTTAGGTATGGACCTAAAATACTCATTACACTGTTATGCATACCGAAAATTAAGTGTGCACGGCTTGGGCTATATTCCACTTTTCCATCTGGACGTGCAGCTGCACCGTCTTCAACTAAAGCTTTCGTTTGCAATACGTCACCGAATAATACGATGTATGCTGCAAGAACAGTTGGTAGACCATAAAGTTGCTATATGAATCAATTTCATAATTCCAATTTACAGGAAAAAGTAGGAACAATAAAGTATAGTTGATTTCCACTATAGGCGGACGCTTTCCGCGGGGTGAGCGATAAGCCATCACTGCCGCTACGCGTCATTTGTGATGTCTTATCTTTCTCACTCATCCCCCCGGAGTCGCCGCCTGCCGCTTCAATCAACAAAGTGATAACTGTTCGCATTTTAATGACAAAGTACTATTTATGAAATTAACTCATATGTGAATATATAATATTTCCTTTAATTGTTCCCTTTGGAATATTAGAGGTGGAAAGTGTAATTACGGTTGTTCGGTTAAACAAAGAGAGTGTGGACAAAAGCCCACACTCTCTTTTAACCTTTAATTCCTCTTGGTAATAATTTATACAACAAAATTGCAGCTATCGCAGCTGTTGCAATAGGTGAACTGAATATATATTTGATGACATTGTCGTTGTTCATGAACACCTTAAAAGTTTATTTTATTTTTGATTACATACGTGTATGGACTTTTTCTCCTTGAACCCAAACTTCTTGTATATTTTCAGGTCGAACGAGGTACATAATTTTCTGGAAGACATCGTTTAAATCTTCACTCATATCAAAAATAGGTAGTTTTGCAGATGCTAATTTAGTATCAATAATTTGTACATCCCATGCATAGTTTTCTGCCAAACGCCCGATTGGTAAGCTTAAACTTTCCCCTCCGCCAGCTGTTGCAAAATAGAATGCTTCATTGATCGTGATGCGAGATGCTGGTACACCGCGTTGTTCAGCTGGAAGGTTCGTATCCACACCATCTTCTAACATTCTGGAAGACATTACTGCTTGTCTAGCATTATCGAAAAGACTAGGTGAAAAGCCTCCAGAAAGATCGCATCCTAAGCCTATCTCTACACCTTTTTCATGCAAATGAGCAATTGGAATAACGCTATTTGCAAAGTAAGCATTGGAGATTGGACAATGGCTAACGGCAGTTCCCGTTTCAGCAAATAAATCTGCATCGTCATCATTTAAAAAGTTACAATGTGCCATCACAGATTTTTCACGTAATAGTCCAAAATCGTGTAAGGCAAAGGCGTCGTTCTTTTCGAATCGATCTTGTACATAGCCATGTTCCCAATCACTTTCACTGCAGTGGGATTGAACATGCGTATCATACTTAGCAGCCAATTCCCCTAAACCTTTTAAAGCATCATCGGTACAGCTCGGAATAAAACGCGGTGTAACTACTGGATACACGCCTTGTTTGGTGGATTTTGCTAATTCTTTGACAGCTAAAATAAATTCTTCCGTATCTGCTAGTGCAGTTTGTGTATCAGCGTCTCGATAATAGTCAGGATTTTGTTCAGGATTATCCATCACAACTTTCCCAACTAAACCGCGTTGTCCTTTTTTAGCACATATTTCAGCTAGCAATAGACTTGCTTCTTTATGAACCGTTGCAAAATATAGTGCCGTTGTTGTTCCGTTTGCTAGTAAGGTGTTGACTACATCTTGATAAACATTTTCTGCAAATGACAAATCCGAAAATCTAGATTCAAGTGGGAAAGTATAGGTATTCAACCAATCATAAAGTGGAATATCTAATGCTGTTCCAGATTGAGCCCATTGCGGCGCATGGACATGCAAATCAACAAAACCGGGTAAGAAATATTGACCTTCCGCTAAACGATGAAAGTTTTCTTTTCCTGAATAAACATCTAGTAAATGTTGATACTCGGTTTCTTCTGGCGAAACGATTTTTTCAATCATCCCGTCTTTATTGATACAGAAAATATGCTCCTCTAAAATGTTTAACTCTTTTGGAGAATTGCTAGAAAAAGCAGTTCCTAAAAATATTTCCGTATATTCTGTCATATTTCGCACCTCAATGTTCGTATATTTGAATTATATTTGCTATTATAGAGTGGGTTATACATTAAGTCTATACAAAATATGAATAATTAAAATTTTAAGATTAATGATGTTTGTATTCTGTAATATTTTTTTAATAGGCTTTGTTAAACCATCATGTTGTAATGGACTAAAATCCGCTCGCTTTTCGCGGACGATCGCCAAGCCTTCTGATTCGCAACCTTGTTTCGGGGTCTTAGCAGCCTTTTTCCGCAGGAGTCTCACAGACATTAGTCACAAAATATATTCTTACAACAGCCGAATCTAACAGAGCCTTTTATAAAGAAATAGATGAATGTAACATTCAAAATAGTAAACTAACGATCAAGATCATTTGATGGTGATAAATGGAAAAAATATTTCTAATTGAAGGGATTATATTAGCATAAAGGGAGGGGGTATGTGTGTAATATTCGTTCTTGTGTATATAATCTCTTGCAACAGAATGGCGAGCAACCTACACGTTCTTAAGATGAAGAGCATAAGATAATACATATACACAATAGGTCAAGTGGAATTTGGGAGTATGTCACACCCCTTTTATTTATTGAGTTTCAAGCGATATATCTTTATTGGAGACGCGAATTAATTAATGGATTAAAAGATAATTAGTAAGTTCATTAATGGTAATGGGATTTACAAAAAAACGAATAATGATTCTAATTTATTTATAATTATACAAGATGCTTATTTGCGTATTTTTCTTTGACGACTTATCATGAAGATAGAGATTAATATTTTATAAACAAAGAAAATCGTTTCATAAAGCAACGACTTTCAATCGTTTTAGGAGGTTTTAAGTATGGATGCAATGGAAGTACTAACTAATTTGGAAAAAATGAAGGCGTATTTTCAGCCGATTTTTAGTGCAGATGAGCATGTTGTCGTTGCTTACGAAATCTCTGGCAAGCTTAATAACGATGAAGAACTTATAAGTTTAAATGCATTTGCATACGATGACGATGTTCCAGATGAGTATCGAGTCGATGTGGAGCATAGAATTTTGCATTTAGCCCTTTCTCAACTGGAGGAGGAAGCAAAGGATTTCGATATTTATTTACCATGCAATGCCAATTTACTGATACTGGATTATGGGGAAAGTTATTTCGATATTATAAGAAAATATATTTCGGAGGAAGAACTAACGCGTGTTGTTCTCATGATCTCAGAACATAACTTTAGAGGCGAATTTAATAAATTGAATAATATCCTTCGTTATTTCCGTACGTACGGTATGAAAATTGCTATTAACCAAGTTGGTTCTGAAAGTCATTTAGACTATATCAAAATGCTGTCTCCTAATATTTTGAAGTTGAATATTGAGCAATTAAGTTATGAATCTTGGGGTGCGCAGAGTGATTTATTTACATCACTTGGAACATTAGCGCACAAGATTGGCGCAAATATGTTGTTTGAAGGCATCGATAGTGTGCATCAGCTTCAATTTGCATGGAAAAATGGTGGGCGTTTTTATCAAGGGAAGCACTTAGCGGCAGCTCATACAACATTAATTGCACGTGATCAGTTAAAGACAAGTTTTAAAGAGAGATGTCGGCAGTTCATCACAACAGAAAAGCGTATGCTTGAGGAAAATTACAATGCTTTAAAAGTCTTGCAGATTACATTGGAGAAATCGGTGCAACGTATGAAACTAGGCAGTCAAAACACGGAGAAACTACTCGTGCTTGCCGAAGAGCTTGAGGAATATTCTTTCCGTCTTTATATGTGTGATGAAGAGGGTTTTCAAACATCACCGAATATAATGCGTATTGATAAGAAATGGAATATTCAAGAAGAAGCAATTAATAAAAATTGGAGTTGGCGTCCATACTTTTTAAAAACAATTATTGAAATGCGTAACGACCAAAGCGGCGTGTTGTCTGATTTATACAGCGATATCGATACAGGGGAAATGACGCGTACTTTCTCTATTTCGGTTAGTGACAATGAATATTTATTTATTGATATTTCCTATGATTACTTATATAAACATAATATTTTCAGATGAAAATTTGCCGATTTGCGCTGAAATGGGCTTTTGGTACCGTTATAGTTATGACGGTTGCTGCGCTCTTACTAGGTGTCATTACAATCTGATAACACAAAAAGGACGGTGAATCCAAAATGATTCGTCGTCCCTTTTAATTTCATCTAGTTCCAGGTTTTGAGACGATATTAATCGTTTTGAACCTGGAATTTTTTTATGCATTTATTACTATTAAAATATTTTTTTGGAATATTAAAAAATATTTAAATATAAACTGGAGATACTTTGGAAGTATATGGCATATCTATACTTGTTGTGTTTTTCCTTATAATACATTTGTATTTTGACTTTATTTTTATTATTATAATAATAGTAAAGTTAAGTTTGCATTCTTTAAAACGATACCTAAGATTAAAGTAAATAATCACTCTATTTAGTATTTTTTGAATACTATATGGAGAATCAGTTAGTGTAAGGATAACTTTATTATTTCATACTAAAGTTACTAATTCGTATTTGGGGGAAATTAAACATGTCAAACAAAGAGTTAAAGAGAGGACTTGAGGCACGTCATATTCAAATGATTGCTTTAGGTGGTACGATTGGTGTCGGATTGTTTATGGGTTCTGCTAGTACTATTAAATGGACAGGCCCATCCGTATTGCTTGCGTATGCAATATGTGGGATTTTCATATATTTTATAATGCGTGCAATGGGCGAAATGCTCTATGTAGAGCCGAGTACAGGTTCATTTGCGACATTTGGTCATAAGTATATTCATCCATTAGCAGGTTATATTACTGCTTGGAGTAACTGGTTCCAGTGGGTAATCGTTGGGATGGCAGAAATCATAGCTGTTGGAACGTATATGCAATACTGGTTCCCAGGCCTACCTGCTTGGATTCCAGGTTTAATCGCAATGGCTATTCTTGGTGCTGCAAACTTAATCTCCGTTAAATCATTTGGTGAACTTGAATTTTGGTTTGCAATGATTAAAATCGTGACAATTGTATTGATGATTATTGCGGGGATAGGTTTGATTTTCTTTGGATTTGGTAACGGAGGAGGCGCAATAGGAATATCGAATCTGTGGGAACATGGTGGTTTCTTTGCAGGGGGTTGGACCGGATTCTTCTTTGCACTATCTCTTGTTATTGCAGCGTATCAAGGCGTAGAACTAATTGGGATTACAGCCGGAGAAGCTAAGGATCCGCAAAAAACATTAACAAAAGCAATAGATAGTATTATTTGGCGTATATTAATTTTCTATATTGGTGCGATTTTTGTTATTGTGACGGTATATCCTTGGGATCAACTAGACACACTTGGAAGCCCGTTTGTTGCTACTTTTGCGAAAGTGGGTATTACAGCGGCAGCTGGAATTATTAACTTTGTTGTTATCACAGCAGCAATGTCAGGTTGTAATAGTGGTATTTACAGTGCAGGACGTATGCTGTATACATTAGGTGTAAATGGACAAGCACCAAAGTACTTTGCAAAGATATCTAATAATGGTGTTCCTTTATTTGGAACAATCGGTGTATTAATTGGTTTAGCGGTAGGGGTTGTTTTAAGTTACATTGCACCAGCCAATTTATTTGTGTATGTGTACAGTGCGAGTGTGCTTCCTGGTATGGTTCCATGGTTTGTTATCCTTATTAGTCAAATTCGATTTAGAAAAGCTAAAGGAGCAGAACTCGATAACCATCCATTCAAAATGCCGTTTGCACCTGTTACAAACTACTTAACGATTGCATTTTTACTTATGGTATTAGTCGGTATGGGCTTTAATGATGAGACTCGCATTTCTCTTATTGTAGGAATCATTTTCTTAGCTATTGTCATAGCAAGTTTTTATATTTTAAAAATAGGTAAGCGAGTACCGCTAGATACTAAAATAGATGAATAATTGTATGATATTTGACGGGGCTGTCCAATAAGCCCCTAAATTGAAGCAGGTGTAGAAAAACGAGTCTTTTTCTACACCTGTTTTTTGTATACTTTTTATTAGAACTACTATTTTTTGTAGGCAATTAATTGTAGTGAAAGACGGCGACTCCAGCGGGAATAGCGTGAGCTGAAGGCCCCGGAGGAGCGAACAAAGGAACAAAGGCTAAGAACGCCACCTCGTGTGGCAACGCCTTTGTGACCAACATCGTGTTGGCCTGAGGAGACTGAAGTCATGCCCGCGGAAAGCGTCCGTCTGGAACGGAAATCAATACATTGGAAGAGGGAACATCTCTCAGTCAATGTATGACTTTAGGGACAGCCCCGTCTTTTCTCTTCTGAAAGAATATATTCCATATGGATCTACTATTGTAAAATGTAATGCTTTTATCGTACAATATATCGAATTAATAGAATGTTAAATTTATTCGTTTCATCAAATTTTTAAGAATGTAGGTGAGGAATTGAAGCGTCTCCATTATAGTTGGTTTGTGTTAATTATCGCCTTTTTTTCTATTATTGTAGCTGGGATTGTTCGATCCTCTTCAGGGGTATTTATTGTACCTTTTGAAAATGAGTTTGGATGGGATCGGTCCGTTATTTCTTTAGCTTTTGCAGTTGGTCTTTTTCTTTATGGATTGTCGGGCCCATTTATGGCAGCACTTATCGAAGTGTTAGGATTAAAAAAGATGATGATTTATGCCATGTCTACTTTATTGGTAGGGCTTGTGCTTACTTATTTTATGGACCAAGCCTGGCAACTCATTGTCATTTGGGGAATCATCATCGGATTAGGATCCGGTGTGTTTCTGACTGTATTAAGTACATACGTAGCGAATCGTTGGTTTGAGAAGAGACGAGGTCTTGCGGTTGGGATTTTAACAGCTAGTACGGCAACTGGGCAGTTAGTGTTGCTCCCAGTGCTAGCCATTCTAGTAGATAATTATTCTTGGCGTTGGGCTATTGGGTTGATTCTAATCCTCAGTGTGATCATGCTAATAATTATTCTATTATTTATGAAAAATTCGCCGAAGGAAATTGGAATACTCCCATATGGACTTGAAGAGGAACCTCAAGAGTCTAGTGAAGTGCAAAAGAAAAATCCAATAGCGATGGCTTTCCAATCATTAGTAGAAGCTGTGAAAGTAAAAGAATTTTGGTTGTTGGCAGGAAGTTTTTTTATATGTGGGCTTTCAACAAGTGGATTAATTGGAACACATTTTATCTCTTATTGTATTAGTTACGGAATCCCAGTTGTAGCTGCAGCTTCTATGCTTTCTTTTATGGGGGTCTTTGATCTAGTCGGTACAACAATATCCGGTTGGTTATCGGATCGCTTCGATAATCGGTGGTTGCTGTTTTGGTATTATCTTTTAAGAGGGGCTTCTCTTGTATTACTTCCATTTGCACTACAAGAAGGCTCCCTTACACTGTTAATCATTTTTTCTGTGTTTTATGGTTTAGATTGGATTGCAACAGTACCGCCAACGATTAGCATTTCAAGACAAATCTTTGGAATAAAGAGAAGTGGTATTATTTACGGCTGGATATTTGCCTCTCATCAAGCTGGAGCAGCAGTAGCTGCATACGGTGGGGGCTTTATGTATAACATATTTGACTCATACACATGGGCATTTTTCCTTGCAGGAATCTTTTGTGTATTGGCTAGTTTATTTGTCATTTTGATTAAAAAGCAAAAATCAAGCATAGTAATTTAATATGAAAGGTATTTTATCGATGTCCTCATTCGAGTCGACCAAGCGAAGAGTCTTTTTTAAACATAATAAATAACTTCTATTCTTAACGGGAATACTTAAAAGGTAAACTATGTATAGTACAGGATCGGACGCAATGCTGAGATGCGTCCGATCCTGATATAACTTTTCTTAGTAAGATTTTTCTCTTTGACTTTTTTCTCGATGATTTGGAGTCATTGGCTCCTGTTTAGGCTTTAAATTACCTAATTCAGCTAACTCTAGAGAAATCTCTTCCTTCTTGCTCGTTGGATTTTTAGCCATAGAACCTTTATTATTACTAGCTCCTTGATGATGATTAGTATTTGTCATAAAAAAACTCCTTCCAACTATTTAGTACCTCCTTAACATGGTTCAAAAATAAGTAATAATGTATGAAAAAAATTAATTCACACGATTTCTAAAGAACCACTATTAAGTTTTGCCGGACTTTTCAAGCTATCAACAGAAAAAATAAAAGTCCATGGCATACTAATGCTTGGTGGAATACTCAATGTCGGAAGTGTAAAAGTAGACTGTGCAATTATTTTATTATTTTCTATATATGCCAATCTTGTTTGGTTAAAAGTAATTACTTGCTGAGTAAAATTATGGACAAGTACAGTAATTAGTAATTCTCCTTTATGGTTTATTGCTTGCCATATTGGTGAGAGAAGAAGGTCATGATTTTCCGTATTACTAGTTTCGAGAAAAGTCTTCTCAATCTCTTCCCTGTCCTTACTGGACAAGGCCTTTGCCCAAGATGATTCAAACTCGAGTTTTTGCATCTGCGTAACCTCCTCGGAAATATTTTAAACCCTCGTGTTTGAGATAGCCACAAATTGTATTTATTGAGCAATTGTTCTTTTTAAAATTTTTGAAAATAAACTGATTTTTTAGTTAAATTAAATGATAAAATATAATTAGCAGAAAAGAGATAGTGATATTTTCATAAATAAAGGGGCGAGATGCTTGATACTACATACAAATATTATAGGAAATGGAGAACCATTAGTATTTCTGCATACAGGATTGCAAACAGGTATGACAGATTTTGAGTTTCAAAGGGAGTACTTTAGCAATAACTACAAAGTTTTCTCTCCAGATTTGAGAGGTCATGGGCAATCCAATACAAATGATATTCAAAATTTCTTTGAAGATTCCGCAGTAGATTTATTGGAAACAATTGACCATTATGATTTGAAAAAAATCCACTTAGCAAGTTGTTCTTTAGGAGCGTTAGTGGCTATCAAATTTGCTCAAATGTATCCAGAACGAATTCACACATTGTCCATTTCAGGGGTTATGCCAGTTGAACCGGATAATTGGTTGGAGCTTCATGAACAAGATGTGGAAATTCAAGAGAGTTTACTAGATAACAAAGTGGCTACGAGTTATTTCGACCAATTGCATACATCTGACTGGAAACAATTTATTTATATGGCGAAAGAGAAAGAATGGTATCCATTTGAAGATGTAAAGGCACTAAGTGAGTTTCGTTTTCCTGTTCTTTATATGGTTGGAGAAAAAAATGAGCGTGAAACGATTGGTGCAGCTCTCTATCCTAAATCAAATGAACATATTCATGTTGCCATTATTCCGTTTGCTGGCCATCTAGTGCATGCAGATCAACCTGAAATATATACTCATATATTAGAAGAATTTATCGAAAAATCTAAATGACTTTTAATTAGCAATTATTACAAATGTAACGTAATGATGGATCTTGTCATAATATTGATATCTCCTTCTCATGGTTTTGCAATGGTACTGTCATCTTACCGTGTTAAGATAAGTCTCGTTAGTGAAAGGGAGGAAATTCATATTATGAAAAAACACATTGCTGCACTAACCGCAATTGCAGTACTATCAGTAGGAGCGGCAGGTCAAGCATCTGCATCAACTGTTCATACGGTAGAAAAAGGAGATACACTTTGGGACATTTCAAAAGAGATGAACGTAAGTGTTCAAGATTTACAAGAATGGAACGGACTTAACTCAACAATTATATATCCATCTCAAAAATTAAAAGTAGTGGAAACACATACCGTCGTTTTAGGAGATACACTTTCCCACATTGCCCAAAAACATGGTCTTTCTGTGGATGAATTAATGGAGCAAAATCAGCTTACAAGTGATTTAATATTCCCGGGAGATAAAATAGTGCTTGAAGGCACAAGGGCTATGCAAGTTAAAGGAAGTTCTGTTTCGCAGCCTTCTACGAGTACACCTAAAACAACAACTAACACAACAGCTAATACAACAACTAAAGCATCAACTAACGCAACAGCTAAAACAACAGTAAACACAACAGCTAACGCAACAGCTAAAACAACAGTAAACACAACAGCTAACGCAACAGCTAATACAACAGCTAATACAACAGCTAAAACAACAACTAACACAACAGCTAAAGCATCAACTAATACATCTCCACCAACTGCATCTACTGTAAAAGAAATATCCGTAGCTTCAACAGCTTATACAGCTTCTTGTGATGGCTGCTCGGGTATAACATCGACCGGTATCGATTTAAATGCAAATCCTAACCAAAAAGTCATTTCTGTAGATCCAACAGTCATTCCACTAGGTTCACGTGTATGGGTGGAAGGTTATGGTGAAGCGATTGCTGGAGATACTGGCGGTTCCATTAAAGGAAATAAAATTGATATTTATATGCAATCCAAAGAAGATGCGATTAATTGGGGTCGCAAAACAGTAAAAGTAAAAATTTTAGATTAAGAGAGTATGGAATAAAGGGGCTCAAAATACAAGGGATGGGCACCTCTCACCTATTTCTACATAGTGACTGTCTAGTTTCCAAAAGCATTGCACTTCTTAGTCAAAAACCTAATTTCTAGTGTCTAGTTTAAGAAGTAAATATCAATCTAGAATAATTGGGGATTGAAATAGCAGAAAAGAGAAGTAAGCAATGACAGAGACCATATGTCTTTTTAGGAACTTGTATAAATTAGGGGAAGTTTTAAATGGCTTATAGTTATGTAATGGACATTGAGTTGTCACGAGAAAGTCTTACAGAAGTGAATGACATAATAGTGAAAATATCCAAACTGTTTCGGGAAAGACATAATGCGGACTTAGAAGTGTATTCACCAGCTACAGGAAATGTTCTCCGTATATTTGCTATTATTAGATTTGAAAATTTAACTAAATTTGAGGAATTAATGAAAAGCGCAGCTGAAGATACAGAGTTAAGGAAGCTAGAGCAAACTTTTCACAGTATGGCGATTAATACAGAATACAATTTGTATTGCGAATTATGTTAACTTAAAATAGAAATCCAGCAAATTCCAATTTTGCTGGATTTCTATTTGTTTAAAAGGATGTTTAGCTCACACCTGTTCAATTTTAAAGGAAGGAAGACACAGTTCGCTGCATCCTGCGGCCATATCTGCATGACTCTACTTACCTGTTTCACCTAAATATTAAAACTAGGGACATATGTCCTTTCCAAATGGTGTCTATTTATCTTTTAATAGAGAAAACAACGTGAATGGAGGCGTAAAAATGAGAGGAATCTTGTTTGCTGTACTTGGTGGTGCCTTTATAACTTTGCAAGGGGTAGCTAATTCGCGAATTAGTCAAGATATTGGGGCGTGGCAGGCGGCAAGCCTTACACAGTTCACTGGATTCATCCTAGCATTGGTTATAGTTTTGTTCGTACGAGATGGTAATTGGACGATGTTTAAAAAAGTAAAACCGCTATATTTAACCGGTGGTGCATTTGCTGCAGTCATTATTTTTAGTAATATTACAGCTATTCATCAAATTGGCGTTACGCTTACGATATCAGCAGTTCTTATCGCTCAACTTAGTTTGACCTTTTTGATTGATATAAAAGGATGGTTTGGCGTAGTGAAGCAACAGATGAAGCTACCTCAGTTTATCGGGATGGGATTGATGGTACTTGGTGTTGTGATTTTGGGAATTTGAGGGTAGTGTATGTTTTATGCGTTAAAGCTAAAAGGGGAGGGGGAAGATGCATGAAGTCAATTGAGGATCAAGAGCAACTACAATACTATTTGCATGTTCACCAAATTGAATCTGTATTTAACGAAGCGTTATTACAGCATTTATCGTTACATACGTTTGATGAAGGTGAAATTATTTGTGAACAGGGAGAACCCCGTAGCCATTTATATATACTTGTTAAAGGAAAGATTAAAATCTTTACAACTTCTTCGGAAGGGAATAAGTTAATTCTTGCTTTTAAGACTCCTCTTGAAATAGTAGGAGATATTGAATTCATCCAAAATATTGAAATGATCAATACAGTTGAAGCTGTCACACCTGTTTGCATGATTCGAATTCACTGTAATTGGTTAAACAAATATGGAAGTGATTATCCTCCGCTTCTTCAGTTTTTACTTAAAATTATTACGAGAAAGTTTCATATTAAAAATAATTCTTTTGTTTTTAATTTGATGTATCCAGTTGAAGTACGTCTAGCGAGTTATTTGTTATCTATATCCTTTGATGAATCCAATACCGATTTTAAAGGACAACTGAGCGTAAGTAATTTAAAAGATGCCGCTGGGTTAATTGGAACAAGTTATAGACATCTTAATCGTGTCATCCAACAGTTATGCAAAGAGGGATTAATTGAACGTAACAAAGAGTTTATCATCGTAAAAAATCGAATCGGGTTGAGCACGCTTGCTAATCACAATATTTATGAATGAATTTGGAACTAAAAATTTAATAGGGGGGTATTGTTATGCTTTTGGGATTATCCATGGCACTGATTGGCGGTGTTTTTTTAAGCTTACAAAATATATTTAATAGCAAAGTAAATGAGCATACAGGCTCTTGGGCCGCGACGACACTTATATTAGGAATGGGATTCTTAGCTTCACTTACGATTGGCTTCATGGTAGAAGGAGAACGCATTTTTATTTTTGAGAATATGAAAACATGGTATTGGTTTAGCGGTATTATAGGAGTAGGCGTAGTTACTTGTTTAATCCAGAGTATCAAGTTGCTTGGACCAACATTTGCAATTTCCATTGTACTTACTTCACAGCTTTTATTTGCATTGTTATGGGATTCGCTAGGTTGGTTGGGTCTAAAACAAGTGCCCTTTACTTACCAGCAATTATTAGGGGTAATAATTATTATTGGTGGAGTTATTGTTTTTAAATTTGGCGGTAGAAGAGTAATAGTGGAAGGGACTCAACCTGAAGCTATAAAATAAAAAAGAAAGGTACTAGACTGGGGAATTTCCTCCTAGTCAAGCACCTTTTCCTGTTAGTAAGACTCAGTCGTCTTCATTATTGTCATCAAATTCTACCTCTAATACCGTACCAGTACTTGCATTGATCGTTATTTCAGCTTCGCCTTTTTTTGTTTGAAGCTTTATTTCGTACTCATATGTTCCATCATCAGAGTCTAATTCAATTGATTTCACATCACCATTCATTTGTTTTTTAGCAATGGCAATAGCTTTTTTTTCTGTGATGAGGGATTTTGCAGATTTAGCTTGGGCAAGAGCTTTATCGTCGTTGATATCATTCTCATCGTCATCGAGGCTTTCTCGAACATTTATAACCTTAGCTGTATATGCATCCACTTTTACTTCATATTCTTTATTCTTATCCCCATCAATATCTACTTCATAATACATATTACTGTGTTCTGTTTCTAACTCTACGCTTTCGACGGTTCCATTAGCTTTCTTTAATGCAACTTCTATTGCTTTTTCAATTCCGATTAACTTTTTGCTTTGTTCTGTGCTAATCTTTACGTCATCCTCTGCAAACGCGTTAATACCGATTGCACCACTTATTGCAAGTACGGTTGCTAATGAACCAATTACTATTTTTTTCATTATTTGTTCCTCCTCGTTATCATTTACCTTACACTTCATACTATATACAGTGAAAACAAAAGGACGGGGAAAGAAAGGTTAAAATTTGGAGAGAAAAGGTTTAGGTCTTTTTAAAAAAAGGCGCTGTTAAAACACATGGTTTTCATTTGGTAGAATCCGCTTGCTCTCCGCTGGCGAACCGACAAGCTACATTGGCTACACCTGCGGGTTCTCGTCTGCCTCGCTTTAAGTCAGGATTCTGCGCGGATTCTACCACAAATTATATGCTAAAAACAACAGTAGAATATATCGGCGTCAAAAAAAGTGACAGGTCCATGTGGTACTTGAAGGGTCTGTCACTTTTCTACATGATTCAAATTTCTATCAGAGGGTATGCTTTGTAGTTACTCATCCCAATTAACCGACTTTACTTCTCCTGTGTAAGCATCGACTTGGACGGTGGCTTCCCGATCATCCTCGCCGTTTTCCAATTCAACTTCGACTAGGTAATAGGGAGGGGAGCCAGAAGGTTGATGAAATGTTACGTCATCATCTGCTTTTCCTTTTAAGTGGTTTGCTGCGATTACAATAGCCTCTTGTACCGTAATTACTGTATTTTCCGTAATTGTAGGAGTAGGTAAAACCATCGAATCGAGGATTTCACCTGTAAATGGATCAACCTTTAGCTTTAGTTTTTCGTTGTCTTTAGTGACAATTGCCTCATAATAGTAGTTGTCATTTTTTTGAATCATTTCGATTGATTGTAGCTCCCCTTGAGTAGTGAGTTTCTCCTCAATTTCTTTTTGTGATAGCTGTAGTTTTGTTTGAGGCTCCTCTTTCGAAGAGTTTTCTCCTTTTTGTAGTCGTTCTAAGGAGAGAACATCCCCAGTTTTTGCATCAATCTTTATAATATATAACCCAGTTTCTAACCGCATTTCAATCTGATATTCATCTTCATTCTTTGTTGTTTTTACGATATCACCTGGGTATTTTTCAAGCACTGCCGTTTTCGCTTCTTCTGCTGTTAAGTTCTGCGCAGAGAAGGTAGGAGAAAAACATCGAAACCCTACGATTAACAATAAAACAAGGAGAATAACTCCAACTGTCCACGTCCATTTCTTTTTCTTCATCGTTTATCACCTCACGTAACAGTTTGATGAGCTTATTATATAATCGGAAAGTAAGAAAACGGTAAGAATTTTATACATCTTTTGTCTTGAAAAAAAGAGTAGCTGTCGTTCCGTGGTTTTCTATGCTGTCCAATTCAATTCGAACACCAATCGCCCCAGCTATTTGCTTTGCCATTGTAAGTCCTAAGCCGGATCCACCTTGTTTTCTGCCCCTTGCTTGGTCCACTCGGTAAAATCGATCGAACACTTTAGTCAATTCATCCTTCGGTATTCCAATTCCTTTGTCCTCGATTTGGATATATGTTTCATTTGATGTGTGACCAACATTAATGGTAATGCGTTCCTCGCTATACTTTAGAGCGTTATCTAAAAATATAAAGAGTAGCTGTTTTAGTTTTTGAAAGTCCGTATACCCAGTCGTTGTTTCGGTGTCCTGAACTGAAATATCTCGTTGGTACGTGTTTTGGAATGCGTTTGCTGTTTCCATTACGAGTTCTGTTACATTTATTTGTTCTAACTTAATATTCCATTGTTCCTGCTGTCTCGCCAGTAGCAATAACTGTTCTGTCATTTCTCTCATCCGCACAGCTTCTGAGTGGATCGCCTCTACGGATTCTTCAAATAAATCCGGACGTTCAAGTCCTCTTCGTTTTAAAAGATCCGAGTAGTTTTCAATAATCGTTAAAGGGGTTCTTAATTCATGGGAAGCATTTGATGCGAATTGTTCTTGTTTTTCAAAGTTCGTTTGAAGCAAATCAATCATATGATTAAAGGTTTCTCCCATCTCCACGAGCTCGCTCTCCGAAGTGTTTTCCAATTCCAAACGCTTGAATTGTCCGCTTTTTTGGATGTCTTTCATTGTATTAATCATCGATCTAATCGGTTGTAAAATGAAATTACTCAAAATTCTACTCGAGAGAATAACAGGAATCATGGCGATGGTCGTTACCGCAATTAACACGATGCGCAGCATTCTGATCATCTCGTCCGTTGCTTGAATACTGCTTGTCACTTGAAGATTTACAACATTTCCATCCTTCCAAACGACCGGATAGGAGACAAATACATACTGCTTATTTTTATATGAGATAATTTCACTCACTTCACCAGGGGAATAGCTACTTGTGCGGGACTCTAGTGTGTCCTCTGAAGGAGTGGTAATCTTCGCTTCACTTGTTAAATCCTCTTTCAACACTTGTATCATCCCTTCTACTGGCACATAGGCTAGTAGAAGCTGGCTAGGAGGAATTTGATCAATTGCACTACCGATATCCGATACGATTTTTTCAACTTCTGCAGTAGCTCGATCAAGTTCATTTGACATCAATAGATAGTTGGAAAGAAAATAAATCGAAGTGTTCATGAGTATTAATAAAAAAATAAATAACACCGAAGTATATAAATTAATTTTATTACGAAGTTTCATGTTACATCCTTTAAGACATAACCAACACCTCTAACGGTATGAATTAATGCCTGTTCAAAGTTGGCATCAACTTTTTTTCTCAGGTATCGGATATACACATCCACTATTTTCGTTTCGCCGTCATAATCGTATCCCCAAACGGCCTCGAGAATCTGGTCTCGATCTAAAACCTGGCGCTTATTTCTCAATAAATATAAAAGTAAATCATATTCCTTTGGTGTTAGGTCAATATCATGTTCTTTTCGCATGACTTCTCGGGTTTTCTCGTTTAGCTTCAAATCACCTGCATGGAGCCACAGATCACCTTCCACAATTGGAGAAGATGCAATTTGCTTCATCCGTAAGACAGCTCGAATTCTAGCGAGTAATTCTTCCATTCGAAAAGGTTTGGTAATATAGTCATTAGCGCCGAGGTCGAGACCCGATACTTTATCTTCAATCGAATCCTTTGCTGTTAACAAAATAACAGGAATCGACGAATCTTTTCCTCGTATGCGTCGAAGCAACTCAATTCCACTCATCCCTGGGAGCATTATATCTAATAATATTAAGTCCCATTTTTGGGACAGATATATTTCTAGCGCATCTATTCCATTTGTAGCTTTCCCTAATTCATATCCTTCATATCCTAACTCGATTTCCAGCAGTCTTAAAATTTTCTCTTCATCTTCGACGATTAAAATGGATTCTTTAGCCAATAGTCATTCCACCTCTCGTTATTTTTCCTTGTCTTTTATTCTACATGACTCCAATGAATTTTAGAAAGAAGATGGGGTATTCCAATATAATGTATAGTTGATTTCCACTATAGGCGGACGCTTTCCGCGGGGTGAGCGATAAGCCATCACCGCCGCAACGCGTCGTTTGTGATGACTTATCTGCCTCACTCATCCCGCTGGAGTCGCCGCCTGCCGTTTCAATCAACAAAGTGATGATTAAATTGTCTATTCCTGAGTAGGTTGTATCGCCAATAAGCGTTTCCACTTCCATGCACGTTACCTTACTTTTTTCAATTAATTCTTGTAGATATTGCGCTTCACTTTTTTCGCCTGTTGTCACCACTGCTGCTGTAATAATACGTTCATCGATCATCGCGATATGTGTTTTAAAGCCAAAGAAAGCAGAATCCGCTGTCTTATGCCCGACACGGGCATATGGATCTGTTGAATAGCTTAATTGCGTTTCTTAATCTTCAATGACTTCTTTTAATACATTGACTTTTCCTGTACAGGGGACATATGTGCCAAGTTCGATTGTGTTTCAACGACTTCCACTACTTGACGACAATATTCTAATTCTTCCTCTATTTCATTTGATGCCGGTTTTGTTTAAAGAGTATTTATTTTATGGCGATTGGAGTGGAAGGCGGCGACTCCAGCGGGAAAAGCGCGTCCAGGTGAGACCCCGCAGGAGCGCACATAGGAACAAAGGCTAAGAACGCCACCTCGTGTGGCAACGCCTTTGTGACCAACATCCTGTTGGCCTGAGGAGCTCACGGACCGCCCGCGGAAAGCGTCTGCCTGCAACGGAATCACCTAGATGTTTAATTTAATCAAAAAAAGCGAGTTCTTGACCAACTTGCCGTTCAAGAACTCGCTAAGAAATGAATAATACTAGTCTTTTTCAGTGCCCTCCTTAGCCGAGGAGGCTTGTCGGTTTGCCACGGAAAGTAAGTGGATTCCACCTAGTAACACAAGGTAGTTTATGGACGCCTATTCATAAGAATTTCAATTTTTTATGATAAAGAGCATAAGATAATAGGTATGAATCATACGGAAGGTGGAATTCAATGAATAATTCAAAAGAGCATCAGCTATCATCTTCTCCTTTACGTGTAATCACAGTGACTGGTAATGGAAAGGTAGCTACTCAACCGGACTATGTGCAACTTCGATTCGAAGTGAGTACAGAAGGAAAAGATGTAAGTGAAGCTCAGCAACAAAATGCAATTATCATGAATAGCGTCATACATTCCATTTTAGCGCTAAACATTCCAAAAGAGGATATCCAAACTGTCGCATATAATGTAACAGCTAATTATGATTATATTGAAGGGAAACAAGTTTTTAGAGGATATGAAGTTACAAATGCTATTACTGTAAAAGTAAAAGATATAAGTCAAGTCGGAATAGTAATTGATACAGCGGTACAAAATGGTGCAAATCGAATTTCATCTATTCAGTTTGGAATTGAAAATCCAGATGCATCTTATCAACAAGCCCTCCGTTTAGCTCTAAAAGATGCACAAACGAAAGCAAAAACAATAGCCGAGACAATGAAACTAACTTTGCACCCACAACCGATAGAGATAGTAGAAGAGCGTGAAGCTCAAGCTGTACCGTTTAAATCGGTTGCAATGGCTGATCAGTCACAAGTTACACCAATTGAACAAGGTAAAATCACGATTAGTGCAGCTGTTAGGGTTAAATTTCAATACTGATGTATTTCTCGTGTGTTTCGACCTTTAGTCTTTAAAAAAGAGCATAACTTTTCTATATAGTATTTTAATTAGTTGTTTCTAATAAAAAGTTAGACCGTTTGATGCGAAGACATCAAACGGTCTTTTAATGGGGGAAATGGTTAATGAAATTTTTTATTCTAAAGATTTTGTAATGATTTAGAAAAAAATATAAAATATAAAGGGTTAAGATGATAATATAGAGAAGAATGTACTAACCATAAGAAAATGAATGTAAGGAAAATGGTATGAATTATTTAAATATAACTATCAACTAATAAGTATTAGGTAATGACAGTAAACCGATAGTTGTTAATTAATAGGTTAAAAGTATTAAAAGTGGAGGAAATTAAATGGTAAAAGAAGTAACGAGATACTCTCGTCTTGCCCAAATAACAAAACTAATCAATACGAAATTGGAATTAAGAGAAGTATTGGGACATGTAATTACTGCAATATCGGAAGAAATAGTTCAATGTGATTCTGTCGGTATTTATTTACCACAGAGTAACGGGAAATTCAGGGGGTATGTAGGTAAACCGGAAGTCATCAATGGAATGACACTGGATATGCAAGTAATTGATACGGATTTTGATTTACTGGCAAAAGAAGTAATAGAAACTCAACAGACGATTTACATACCAGATACATCAAACGATGATCGTCCTGATCCTAGGTCTGTAGAAGCTTTTAAAATTAAATCATTATTGGTTCTTCCTATTTCATATGAGAATGAATTATTTGGGCTTGTTTTTTTATTTGATTATGGAATTCCTATGAACTTAACAGAAGAAGAAATTCAGACCGTTGAAGCCTATGTAAATATGGCTGGTGTTGCTATTCGAAATGCGACAGATTTGACTCGTAAAGAGAATTTGATTGCAGAAAAGCAATTGTTATTAGATCTTACGCGTGAATTATCTATGCGTTCCTCGATGCAAGAGGTACTAGACACCTGTTTTTATTACGTAGGAAAAGTGTTAAAAAACTATAATGTTGCTGTTCACTTATTAGACCCTATAGCTGAGAACAGAATTAAACCAGCAAGTTTAAGTAAGGATAGTGATTGGTCAGAAGAAAGTTGGATGAAGACACACAATAAACTACATATTGATCAAACCAATGATGCTGTGTTTCAAGAGGTAATTAGAACAAAAAAACCTTTACTTATTCCAGATGTTTTTTTAGATGAAAGACCTAATCATGAGATCTGTAGGAATTTTGGGATAAAGGGAATGTTTATGCTTCCACTAGTTTCCATGGGAGAAGTTTTAGGAGCGATAGCTATTGTAGAGCTTGGGGAAAAAGTCATGACCTTTTCTGAATCGGATATACAGTTTGCACAATCTATTGCAGATGCTACTGCTTCCACCTTATCAAACCTGTTATATATGGAAAAACAAGAGGTCATCATAGAAGAGAGAACTTCGGAAATTAGAGTGAAAAATAAGGAACTTGAACGAGTTGTTTTAGAATTAAAGAATTTAAGTCGTGAAAAGGAATTGATTTTGAACTCAGCAGGAGAAGGAATTTTTGGTTTAGACTTGGATGGAAAAATTACATTTTGTAATCCAGCCAGTGAATCCATGTTGGGATATGATAGAGGCGAACTAATAGGGAAATCCTACAAAATAATCTTTGAAAGAAATAATCTCCAACGTTCTCAATCAACTTATTTTGAGGGAAATCAGAAATTTATTAAAAAAGACAATTCTAGCTTCACTGTTGAATGTGTCATTTCATTGATAAAAGATGGTGATGCAATTCTAGGAGAAGTAGTGACATTTAAAGATATAACAGATCGGAAGCAATTAGAAAAAGAAATTAAATACCTAGCATATTATGATAGTTTAACAGATTTACCTAATAGAGTACGTTTGAATGACATGTTAAATCAAGCATTAATGGATGCAAAGGGTAAGACAGAAAAGATTGCCGTAATGTATTTAGATTTAGATCGTTTTAAATTAATAAATGATAGTTTAGGGCATAGCTATGGGGACCTTTTGTTGCGAGAGGTAGCAAATCGATTAAGAGTTAGTATTCCAACAAATGCTATCGTATCGCGACAAGGAGGAGACGAATTTACAATTGTTTTACCAAATGTTCAAAATAAAAAAGAAGTATTAAAGGTTGTTGAACAAGTAACCGATTCGTTTTCTAAACATTATTTGTTAAAAGGAAATGAAATTTATATTAAAACGAGTATTGGGATTAGTTTATTTCCTGATGACGGTGATACTGCTGAAGTTTTAATAAAGAATGCAGATGCAGCTATGTATAAGTCTAAAGAAACATCAGGTACTTATTATCACTTTTTTAAAAGTGAAATGAATGATAGAACTCTTGAAAGTATTAAGCTAGAGAATGCTTTATATAAGGCGTTAGAACAGGATGAACTAGCCATTTATTATCAGCCTCAAGTAGATGGTAAAACAAATAAAATTATAGGTGCGGAAGCTTTGCTAAGGTGGAATCATCCAACAGAAGGCATGATTTCTCCTACAGAATTTATTCCGATTGCTGAAGAAACTGGATTAATTGTTCCAATTGGGAAATGGGTTCTTATGAATGCTTGTAAACAAATGAAGGAGTGGCAGATGCAAGGACATTCCGACATGAATGTGTCTGTTAACTTATCGGGACGTCAGTTTGAAGAAGATAATTTAGTTACTATAATCAAAGACATCTTAGAGGAAGTAAATCTACCTCCAGAATTATTAAATATAGAACTTACTGAAAATCAAATTATCAAAAATACAGAGATAACCATAGAGAAAATGAAGCAAATAAAAGATCTGGGAGTAAGCATAGCTATTGATGATTTCGGAACTGGTTATTCCTCATTGGGATACTTGAAAAATTTTCCCATTGATGCATTAAAGATTGATAGATCATTTATTAAAGACTTAGGAAAAGCTGACAATAATGCTGCTATTACAAATACCATTATTACTCTAGCTCAAAACTTGAATTTAAATGTGATTGCTGAAGGTGTTGAGACGAAAGAACAACTAGATTTTCTACTATCTAAAAGTTGTTCTATCATGCAAGGATATTACTTTAGTAAGCCAATTAAGGCTGAAGAACTTGCTAAGAAATATTTTTCTTAATGGCTCTGTTAATTTAGGTTGTTGTTTTTTAGAAGATTTTATTTTATAACGAAAATCCGCGAGACTTCTGCGGAAAAAGGGGCTTCCAAGACCCCGAAACGAGCTTATAGGAACAAATCCTACATTCGCCACAGCTATGTGGCAACGGATTTTCTCCATAACATATAGCAGAGCCTACTTAATACTAGTAGGTTACTAAATTTTATTAGGAGGATTTAAAATGAAAGCTATTCATTCAGTAGTACAATATTTAAAAGGTATTGGAGTAAAACATGTATTTGGTATTCCAGCGGGATCTGTAAATGCATTTTTTAATGAACTATATGACACTCCTGAGATAATGCCTATTGTAACAAAGCATGAAGGAGCAGCAGGATATATGGCAGCTTCCTATGCTAAGTACGCTAATCAGCTAAGTGTATGCATAGGAAGTAGTGGTCCTGGTGGAACAAATTTGGTAACAGGTGCCGCTGATGCAATGCGAGAACATTTACCTGTTTTATTTTTAACAGGTGCTGTTCCTGTTAACACCATGGGTTTAAACGCTTCTCAGGAATTGGATGCTGAAAAGATCTTTAAATCAGTTACAAAATATAGTGTAACGGTCACAGATTCCAAAGAATTACTCCATGAAATAGTCAAAGCAACTAACATAGCGATTTCTGGTGTGCCGGGTCCTGTCCATATTGCAATGCCAATTGATATTCAACAAGGTGATGGAGGAGATACAGAAATACCTGTGTTTCAAAAAAGAGAAGAAATAATTCCTGATGTTCATACAATTAAAAAAGTAGCAAAAGTTTTAGTAGAAAAAGAGAGTGGTTATATTTTTGTGGGCCAGGGAGTAAGGAATTCTGTAAAGCAATTAATAGAGTTAGCAGAAATGCTAGATTGGCCAATCATAACAACTCCTCAAGCAAAAGGGCTTATTCCAGATGAGCATCCTCTTTTAGCTGGAGTTTTCGGCTTTGCTGGAAATGAGTTTGCTTCGAATCTAATAAATGAAGGAAATGCTAAAACATTATTAATTATTGGGACAAGCTTAGGGGAAACAGCAACAAATAATTATAATGAAAACCTTACAAAAAATCGTTTTACCGTTCAAATGGACTTTGACTCCACGGTATTCAATCGGAAATATGAAATTGATATCCCTGTTTTAGGTGATATTCAATTAAGTTTAATTTCTTTAATAGAAGAATTAAACGAGCTTGAAATATCGAGAACAGTTCCAACGCAAATAGATAAACATAATGATTTAGGGAATACAGAAGAATATAACACTAAAAATGTCTTACGCAAACTACAGGAATATTTGCCAGTATCCACTAGGTACTCCATTGATATTGGTGAATTTATGGCGTATGTCATTCATCATATGAAAGTCTTAGACTTTGATACGTTTAACATTAATGTGCATTTCGGAGCTATGGGTAGCGGAATTGGTTCGGCAATTGGTTCGAAACTAGCAGAACCAGAGCGTCCAGTTGTAGCAATCACAGGCGATGGTTGCTTTTTTATGCACGGGATGGAAGTGTTAACGGCAAAAGAATATAATTTACCCATTTTATTTGTTGTGATGAATAATGCTCGATTAGGGATGGTTTATCATGGGCATGCATTGCAATATAAGCGTACGCATCCTACATTTGAGCAGGAGCCCATTAATATCGCAGGAATGGCTGCAGCAATGAATATTCCAAGCTTTAGAGTGAATAAAATGGAAGATCTAAATCAAGATGTCATTCATCGTTTAACTAATTTAAATGGCCCAGCAATTTTAGAGGTTGCTTTAATAGATAATAACGTGCCACCTATGGGAGATCGCGTTAAGTTTCTATCCTCTTTTGGAAAATAAAATAGTCAAAGATGGGGCTGTCCAATAAGCCCATAAATTGAAGCAGGTGTAGAAAAACGAGTCTTTTTCTACACCTGTTTTTTGTATACTTTTTATTAAAACTACTATTTTTTGTAGGCAATTGATTGTAGTGAAAGATAGCGACTCCAGCGGGAATAGCAGATGTTTTCTGCACCGAAAGCGAAGCGGCAGGTGCATGAGCTGAAGGCCCCGCAGGAGCGAACAAAGGAACGAAGGCTAAGAACGCCACCTCGTGTGGCAACGCCTTCGTGACCAACATCGTGTTGGCCTGAGGAGACTGAAGCCATGCCCGCGGAAAGCGTCCGTCTGGAACGGAAATCAATACGTTGGAAAAGGGACCATCTCTCAGTCAATGTTTGACTTTAGGGACAGCCCCATCTTTTTTTAAGGATTCAAAAGGCATCTGCATTATACATGTGCATATAATTTTTGAATTACCTCTATGATAGCGCCTAATGATTGTCCTTTAAAGTTATCAGGGATTGGTTGACCATCGGGATCGGCGTAAAAATAACCTCTTATCTGTTCATCATAGCGATAGCCGAGACGGGATAATGAATGTTGTAAGTCTATTGGCAATTCTTCTAATCCGGTTTGTTTAGTAAAGAAATCGGTAGGTATAATCTTTACATCTACGTCTTCTATTCCCGTATGTACTATAATTAGATCTTTGTCATTTTGAAGAATCCATTGCCCTTTAGAAAATAAAGAAATTCTTTGCCGTTCTAATGACGCGATTCCATCTAGGTTAATACCAAACGTTTGATTTAATATTTTACGAACCTCTTCACCTGTAATTTCCTTTTTCAAATGAGATAGGCGCATATCGATTGCTAATCTAGACGGAGACGTTATAGATGTGTCAATGTTAGTAGGAACTTGTAATGACTCTGCATTTTTTTTATCTAAAATACTTACTTTATCTAAATTAATTCCGAAAATTTCAGAAACAACATTGAAAATCTTAGCGGCGCTAATCTGTTCACCATAAGTGCTAATGTATTTATCCATCACTTCTATGCTTTTCATATTTATTATTCCCTCCAAGGCATACTATTACCAATTTATTCATCTAATTGTATCGCAGATTGTAATAATTTCCTATAAAGGTGTAAATAAAGTCGTAATAGAAAAAAGTAAGATTAGTTCCGTGGGAGCAGCTAGCTTGCTTCCATGGAAGAAGTTCAAACTGCTGCGCAATAATTAACGTCTTTTTCCGATTCCCATAATGAGATGGTGTATCGTTTTAGAATATAGAGTATACGAAAGAAGACTTCCTTTCATTTGTATAAATGGGTGGGAAGTCTTTTTACTCCAAAGTAATTAAATCAAAATTTATCTAACTGAATTCAATTAATAATGCTTTTCCATTCCGCATAAAGGGTTGGACTAAGATGATGAACGTGTTGCATAAATTCTTCTATATATCCTTTCTTTTTTAATCCCTTTATTAATTTTGTAGGGTTAGATCTAACCGAATTGAATGCCCTCTTTAGATCTATTACTTTTATTTCCATATCTTCGTTAAACAAAATATGGCGAACTTCTGTATCACACCTATTAAATCCTACTTTTTTCAATTCAACTAGCAAAGCTAGAATCTTCTCCACTATTGGTTCGGGAAGTTGCTTCTCTTTTTTTAGATATTGAGGAAGAGAAATTCCTTTTACATATTCCATGATTATATAGTTTGGACCATCCTCATAAAGTCGTGGAATAACTGGTGATGATTGTCCTACTTGCAGTGCTTTCAGTTCCAGTCTTTTTGTTTGTTCCTTTTCAAAAATTTTAACGCAACGGTCAGGTGTCAATAAAAAGACGGATCCATCAGCACCTTTTCCAATCAGTTTATATGTCTTTAAATCTTTGAGACGGACATTCCCTTTATTCTTGGCTATTATCGCCTTGAATTTTTCCATTACTCAACCACCTCCTTTAAATTCGATATATTGGTTTACGGTAGTCTCAACATATGAAGTAATAAGGAACAGGAACGGACATAAAAATATCTACATCTAGCTACAGGAAGCATTAATATAATCCGAGTTCTTTCCCCCAAATCAAAATTTTCTCCAAGTACCTTGGTAGAAGTACACTTTTTTCTCCCCTTAACACTCTGCGCAAGTGATTAAGTAGCTTTTTTTCTAAAGTTCTCTGTAAATAAGTCATTTTAAAAAGCTGCAGTGGATCTGTCTGGAATGTAATCCCATGCTTTTTCATTTCTTCACTGTATAAATGAACGCAATGCTTCCGAATCTCGTCAGCATCTTTATGCCAATCTGTTCGAAAATCGACTAATATTTCGACAAGAACGACAAGATCAAACCAAACGGGTGCATATTTTGCAGATTCCCAATCAACCATTCGAATTTGCCAGTCTTGATCTTTTTTTGCATTCTGACAGCTAATATTGTGAATATGGAGATCTCCATGGATGAGACTCTGTCCATTTTCCATAATTTCAGGGAAAAAGAGAGGGCCTTTTTTTAATATTTGTTGAATGATCTTATAGCTAGGTGACACTACTTTTTTTAATTCGGGATCCTTCATTGCCCGATCGAGATATTCCTTCGTCTTTTTGATATGCTTATTTCGTTCCTTAACCATTGAGTTCAAATAATAATTGGGGAGCCATAAATCAAACACGTCTCCATTCTGCAAAATTCGATGCTCAAAAGTCTGTGCGTGGAATTTTGCTATAGTTGGAATGATTTGATCATAATGTTTTGGGGCGAGTTTTATTTGCCCGCGTAATGGCTCCACATACTCAATGAACATCCAAATTTCACCGCTATTAACATTAGATTCGATCCAAAAGACTTGCGGCATAAATTCAGAGAGTATGCTATTACCTTTTTGATACATATTTATTTCGACAGTATGATTTTCATTTAGTGGAGGCTTGTAAATTTTAAGCACTACTGGAATTGATTTAACTTTATTAGTAATTACCAGTTTCCATATACTCGTTTTTTCGCGAGAATTTTTAAGACATTCTATTTGCGAGCCTACTAGTTCAACATCTTTACCGAGCACATCTACAAACTTGTCTTTCCAATCAAAAAGCCTCCATTGTTTAATAATTTCATTGTTGTTGCTCAAAGGAACATTCACCTCTTTTTCACAAAATTTTTAATGTCTCCTCCATAAATTTCTCAAGTGAGATATAAAGCTTCGAATAAATGGAAGTGGATCATCCCATGCAAAAAGAGCTTCTACTTTTTTTCCTGATAGATCCTTTAACCATTTACTAATATTCGTCTTTCCATTTCTTCGTTTTTGTACAAAAGAAATATAATCACGGACAAGATAAACCCATTTGATTCCTTCTTTTTGATTCGTTATAGGTGATGGATTTTGATCGGTTACTAACAAATAATATAAGTACGCTAAGTTAACACCAACTGCAGTTGATAATCTTTGTGTGAGTCCGATTCTCGGGTTTATTTCAATAAACTTCAACTTTCCATCTCTTTGATCCCTTTTGAATTCCGTAATAGCCAATCCTTTGAATTTTAACTCTGATAGAAAGGATACAGTCTGTTGAATTACTTCTTCATCTCGTTTGCTAATGACCATAGCAGAGGATCCAAAATCGGGAGGGAACTGATGGATTTTTTGGTTCATCCAAATGCCTGTCAAATTCATTTTTTCATCAAAAAGTGTTTTGACCGAATAAATACATGTCTCATCTCCGGGGATCACTTCTTGGAGCATTAGTTCACCGAACGGACGATAAATGAGGTACTCTTTTCGTAATTCAGATTCCTGTTCTACCATAATTGCTTTTTTATACAGTTGATGATCGATTCGCTTACGGAAATCGGATGAATAGACAGGCTTTAATATACAAGGGAATGTAATTTCATTGATAATTTGTTCAAGCTGAGTCTCATTAGGAATAGCAAAAGTTTTGGGGCATGGTATGTTGTGGGTTAAGGCCAATTCATACGTTAATGATTTATCTAACACAGCTTCAACTAGTGAGTGTACAGGTAATAAGAAGCGAAAGTTTCGATATAAGATGGATCTATTCTTGGATATAAAATGGACAAAGTCATCCGATCCCGCATAAAGAACCGGTTTAATGGTATGCTTTGTTCCAAAAGCAGTTAGAAATTGAAGCAATTTTTTTTCTTCAGAAATGGGATTAGGACAAATTCCACAAGTTGCATGACGAGTTTTTCCGATTTCATATTTTCCTTTTATATCAAATGCAAAAACGTTAATTCCTTTTTCTCTCAAACTTCGAGCGATACCAATCCCTGTGGCACTTAAATCTAATACAACAGCAGAAATATCATGGCGCATCTTTTTTCTCCTTATTGAAAAGATTGATAGATTTCCTCAATTCTTTTAACCATACTCGTACTTGTTAAATGCTTATTTGCAAACATTTGCGCATTTTGAGCTAGGGATTCCCTTAAAGATAGATCTCGTATTAATAGCGACAATTTCTCGGATAATTGTTGAGCATTTTTTTGTTCAACGATTAATCCAGAATGATAGTCCTGAATGATTTCTAATATTCCGCCACAATTTGTTGTAATAATGGCCTTTCCGGCAAACATTGCTTCAATAATAGCAATGGGCAACGTATCGCTAGTAGTCGGTAGGACAAAGATATCGGATTGGCTCAACAATTCAGGTATATCATTTCTCGATCCTAAAATGGAGACATTGTTTAATTGTAATTCGTGAACCTGCTTTTCTAGTTGCTCTCTCATCTCTCCGTCTCCTACGAACCATATATCTACATTATTAGTTTCATTTTTCATTAGAGCTAGGGCTTCCAACAAGTATTGATGTCCTTTACGAGGTCGAAGGCGTGAAATACAAGTAATAATTATTTTGTCTTCTGGTGATTTTTTAGGTTTCACAATATACTCTGAGTTAAAATCAATACCGGTATAGATAGTTGTCATTTTGCTAGCTTCAACCCCAATTTTTTTTAGAATGGGACGAAAGGCATCACATAAGATAATCATGTGGTGGGAACTTGCAGCGGCAATTTGATCCATGGAAAGAAAGTAGGTTTCTTCTAAAGAATCTTTTTCTAAGAGATTTAATTGAAGTCGACGATGCGTCATAAAACCGTGCGGGGTAAACAATAGTGGTTTTTGATATCGGTGGTTTAACCTACCTAAAATATTGCACGTAAACCGATCTTGTGCGTGGAAAATATCATATTTCTCTAGATTCATATTCCTTAACATCATTTCGTAACTAGTTAGACGTACATTTTGTTTTACTATTTCGTTACTAAAACTACCATAGCGCTTATAATAGAATCGTTTCGTTTTTTTGAAAACTTTCTTTTCTATTCCTTTTACTTTATCACTTGGAAATTGGTTGGGAGCTATTATATCGACCATATGACCTAGCTTTTCCAAGCCGACCTTGAGTGTAGAAATATAGTTTTGAAGTCCGCCAACAGCTGGGTAATCCCAAAATGTGGTTATTAGTATTCGTAACTTTTTATTAGATGGCACATGAAGAATGGACTGTTTCTTCTTAACCATCTGTGTATTTTCATAGGAAGGAGTTACACCATAGTATTGATCTGTTGCGGAAACCAAATAAGGATATGGAATAGACAGTGAGGAAGATTTTTTTTTAACTTTTTTTTTCATTTCCATATCCTCCTTATTATTTCAAAAGCCTCCGCATATTCAACGCCAATGGTCATACCTCGTACTCGGGCTAAATGTTCTACTCCTTTATAGGAACGAGGATGAGGAAATGGCC
Source organism: Psychrobacillus sp. FSL H8-0484 (assembly GCF_038005325.1). Classification (NCBI taxonomy): domain Bacteria; kingdom Bacillati; phylum Bacillota; class Bacilli; order Caryophanales; family Bacillaceae; genus Psychrobacillus; species Psychrobacillus sp. FSL H8-0484. The sequence continues at coordinate 390,946 of NZ_JBBOSZ010000001.1, forward strand.
TCATTTCTACATCATAGAACTGAAGAGATTCTAATTTTATGTCGATCGTATCTGTAATATCAACATAATAATTTGGTTTAAAAGATTTATCATTCGTCTGCTGACTCCATTCACTGGAAGAAACCGTTTCAAAACAAAGGAGTTCTATAGCCTTTTTTCCAGGTAACGGGCGTATTGCGGTTAGTACGGCTTGAAACAGAATTTGATGGTCGATATTGATGTCGCCGTAATGATGAGTAAAAATGATAGAAGGTTCATACTTTGCTACTAAGAATTCAATCTCTTTATTGATGACATGTAATGGATATGTTTCTAATAGTAGATTCGGATATTCCAAAAAAATAGTCTCTTCTATTCCTAAGTATTTATTTGCTAATTCTACATTTTGCTTCATGTTTTGCTCCGCTTCTATACGTCCCTTTGCAAAAATAACAGTAATAACTTTATAGCCATGGTTTATTAGTTTCTTTAAAGTTCCGCCGCTTCCGAGGAGCTCATCGTCAGGGTGTGCCGCAATTACTAATGCATTTCCATTCATTTTATCCACCTCTCAAGTTCATTAATGATTCATGTTACTTTTTTGTGTATCTGAATCGACTCAAAGTGCATTTTGTAAAAAAACTAAGTAACGGAATTCTGTTAGATTACGTATCAGACCACTGGTGACTGAAGGATAGTAAGTCAATCGATTGCTGGTATGTGAAGTTATATATCATATGTGCTAAAGCAAAATTGCTCTTGGCTTTTTTCCCAGTAGAATGGCATCTTTGATTCTACAAAAAATACATAAAAATGAAATATTTAAAAAAATAGGAAGGTGAGAAAATAAAGAGAGAAACACGGAGAAGTTGTTCTTCGTGTTTTTTATTTATTTATTTATTTTATGTGCGTATTCTCTAGCTTAAGGGTAAAGATAATTAAGGATTGAACTGGACATTTTTAAATCAACAACCATAACGAAAAGTGGAATTTAGGCGAAGAATTTGAATTCACTTTTATTTTACATTACTTTTATTTTTTGTTAAGCTTCCTTAACGTCGTCTGTCATCAGACGTCTTAAAATGGTTTTTAACTAAAGGAAGCGTTTTCTTCCTATTACATACTAAGAAGGTGTCTACTATGAACGTGTTATGGGGTATTGTCGGTATAATTGTTGTTTTAGGTATAGCTTTTCTACTTTCAAGTGCAAAAAAATCGATTAATGTCCGAACAATTCTTGCCGGTTTAACGATTCAAATTTTGTTTGCATTTATTGTTTTAAAATGGGAAACCGGTCGTGAGGGGCTTGTTGCCTTTTCTAATGGTGTTCAAAATTTAATATCGTATGCGAACGAAGGGATTTCTTTCTTATTCGGACCTGCTGCTGATATAGAAAATTTCGGTTTCGTTTTTGCGTTTCAAGTGCTAACCGTTATTATTTTCTTTTCTGCGTTAATTTCCGTTCTTTACTATTTAGGAATAATGCAGTTTTTTATCCGAATCATTGGTGGAGGACTTTCAAAGCTTCTTGGAACAAGTAGAGCTGAGTCTGTATCAGCTGCAGCAAATATTTTTGTTGGACAAACAGAGGCTCCTCTTGTTATTCGACCTTTTATCTCGAAAATGACAAAATCTGAGCTTTTTGCTGTTATGACAGGAGGTCTTGCTTCTGTTGCAGGTTCTGTTTTGGTTGGGTATGCATTACTAGGTGTTCCATTAGAATATTTACTTGCAGCAAGCTTTATGGCTGCTCCAGCAGGTTTGGTTTTAGCAAAAATTATGATTCCTGAAACAGAAGTTGTAAACGAAGAAAGCTTCTCGCTGGAAAAAGATAATGAATCTGCTAATGTGATTGATGCAGCAGCACGCGGGGCAAGTGATGGAATGAAACTTGCAGCAAACGTTGGGGCAATGTTACTAGCGTTTATCGCAATTATCGCGCTGATAAATGGACTACTTGGTGGATTAGGTGGTCTATTTGGTTTTGAGGGGTTATCGCTAGAGGGTATTTTAGGTATCATTTTTTCTCCATTGGCATTTGCTATTGGTGTTCCTTGGGCGGAAGCAGTTCAGGCTGGTTCCTACATTGGGCAAAAGCTCGTGTTAAATGAATTTGTTGCTTACTCTGCTTTTGCCCCAGATATTCCAAATCTATCACCGAAAACGGTCATTGTAGTCAGCTTCGCATTATGTGGATTTGCAAACCTAAGTTCGATGGCTATTTTGTTAGGTGGCTTAGGATCAATGGCACCAGATCGTCGTCCTGATATTGCACGTTTGGGATTCCGAGCAGTTATTGCAGGGATGTTAGCGTCCTTATTAAGTGCTGCAATTGCAGGAATGTTTATTTAATAAAAGTGAATGATAATAAAAACGATCTGAGTTAATAGCTCAGTCGTTTTTTTTTATTTATTATCCCATGAATCATGCAGTAAGTACTGAAACTGTAGAGATTCCAAAACATATGGCAACGAGAGATTAGAGCTATAGAAAAATAATAAAAAGAGGGAACAGTAGGTTGATGTCGAATGAATAACGAGAGATTAAATAAAAAACTATTCATATTTCTTTATTTATAAAATATGCTAGTAAGAGGTTGGAGGGATTATGTGACACATGAATTAAAACAGGAAAAAGTCGAGAAATTAAACCCGTTTTTTTCTATTTGGCTATCCACTAGGGAAACGGTGCGCTATGTGTTGGATCATAAGGATTTAAAGTATTCCCTGACACTAGCAGCGATATCCGGGATACCGACTGGAATAAGTGGAGCAAGTGAGTGGAGTAAGAATTTTGATATCTCGTTGTGGTTGTTAATAATGGGAATTGTAGTGCTTGGCCCAATACTTGGATTAATCGGTTTAGGTTTTGGAACGGTTATTTACACATGGGTAGGGAAATGGTTTGGTGGCTCTGGAACGTATAAAGAAATGGCTCAGGCGATGGGTATCGTAATAATTCCAAGTATTTGGTTGACTCCATATTGGATTTTATCCTTCATTTTCGTTCGCAATAATTTATTTATCATGAATCCATTGGAAATTACCTCAGGAGCAATTTTTTGGTTGTTTTTTTCTATCCTGATAACTATTACATCTTCTGTTTGGATGATCGTGATTCAAAGTAAAGCCATTGGGGAAGTGCATCAGTTTTCTAGTTGGAAAGGATTTGCAACGTTAATCATCCCTTCTATTATAATAGGTATAATAGTGTTTATAATTGCTTTTATCATCATCTTCTCTTTTATTGGGATGACTACTTACTAAATATCTCCTTTTCGTCCGCAGAAAGCGGGCGGATTTTCGCAGGTAACAACATGACCGTTTAACAGATCCTTTTCGTAAAAAAAGGGGCTGTCCAATAAGCCCATAAATTGAAGCAGGTGTAGAAAAACGAGTCTTTTTCTACACCTGTTTTTTGTATACTTTTTATTAAACTACTATTTTTTGTAGGCAATTGATTGTAGTGAAAGACGGCGACTCCAGCGGGAATAGCGTGAGCTGAAGGCCCCGCAGGAGCGAACAAAGGAACGAAGGCTAAGAACGCCACCTCGTGTGGCAACGCCTTCGTGACCAACATCGTGTTGGCCTGAGGAGACTGAAGCCATGCCCGCGGAAAGCGTCCGTCTGGAACGGAAATCAATAAATTGGAAAAGGGACCATCTCTCATTCACTATATGACTTTCGGGACAGCAATTGGATGGTCAAGGGTGTTTAGCGCTTCCAGGTTTTATCGACATTCATATTCATGGGGCAGTTGGTGCTGATTTTATGGATGGCGTGGAAGAAGCGACCATTAGAATTGCGGCATATTTACCTCAAGAGGGGACAACATCTTTTTTAGCAACAACTCTTACTCATTCCCCTCAGCGAATTCAGAAATCAGTAAAAGTGAATTCCAGATTTCTGTCTGATTCGATGAATTATGAAGGTGCTGAAATGTTAGGTATTCACTTAGAAGGTCCTTTTATTCATGCAGAACAAGCAGAAGCTCAGCCGTTAGAATTTATTCGTGAACCTTCCGTTAAGTTAATAAAAGAGTGGTTCGGCGATCAATTGACCCATCAAAAAATAGTTACGTTAGCGCCAGAGCATGATACAAACTTTGAAATGATTCAATTCCTTCAGAAGAACAGTGTGATTTCATCTGCTGGTCATACAAAAGGAACATATGCAGATATTGAACAAGCTGTTCAACATGGATTATCACATTTAACCCATTTTACAAATGCTATGAGTGGTTTACATCACAGGGAAATAGGAGTGGTAGGAGTAGGTTTAATGAACGATCAGCTTTTTTGCGAGGTTATTGCTGATGGAATTCATTTATCCGATGATATGTTAAAGCTAATCGTGAAAGTGATCGGTCCAGAGCGATTAATACTTATTACGGATTCGATGCGTGCAAAGGGATTACCAGATGGAAACTACACATTAGCCGATCAAAATGTACAGGTAGTTGGTTCTAAAGCAACTTTAGAGAATGGAACGCTAGCAGGGAGTTTGTTGAAAATGATTGATGCTTTTAAAAAAATACGAAATCTATCCGCATCTACGGTAGAAGATTTAGTAAAAATGACATCGAAGAATGCTGCGAAAAGACTTGGTGTTTACGATAGAAAAGGAAGTATAACAGTTGGAAAAGACGCAGATATTGTTTTACTCAATCATGAATTCGATGGACGTTACACTTTTTGTAAAGGTAGGTTGAGATATTCTGATGATTAATTCAAAGCAAATACGTTGGATTGAAGTGAATGACTACCAAGAAATGAGCCGGCAAGCTGCATCGCTATTTGAACAGCAACTACTTCGGAAACCTGATAGTGTCTTAGGTTTAGCAACGGGTGGAACTCCAATTGGATTTTATGAAGAACTAGTGCGGAAATATAAGCAAGGCGACTTTTCTTTTTCCGAAGTTAAAACATTCAATTTAGATGAGTATGTTGGGCTAGCGTCTAATGAGTCGACTAGTTATCACAACTACATGGAAGAGAATCTGTTCAGCCAAATTGATATCTCCCCAGACAACATCCATTTACCGAATGGTTTAGCGAAGGATTTACTGGCGGAATGCGCTCATTATGAACAATTAATTCAGCAAAATGGTGGTATTGATTTACAGTTGCTTGGAATTGGTGTAAATGGTCATATAGGCTTCAATGAACCAGGTACTTCATTCCAATCAGCAACACATATCGTGACATTGGCAGAAGAGACAAGAATAGAGAACTCGAAATACTTTCATACAAAACAAGAAGTACCTAGATACGCAATCACGATGGGAATTGAAACTATCATGCAAGCAAAACAAATTGTGTTGCTTGCTTTTGGAGAACATAAAGTGGCGTCAATTAAACGAATACAGCAAGATGGTATGTCAGAAGATTTTCCTGCAAGTTGTTTAAAGGAACATCCAAACGTAACAATAATTTATGGAAAATGAATAGTTAATAACAGTTTAGGAGAAGAAGTCGTATGGCGGAATTAAAATTAGTGAATCTAACAAAGGAATATGATAAAGGTGTCTTAGCTGTTAAAGACTTTAATCTTCATATTCAAGATAAAGAATTCATTGTATTTGTAGGTCCATCGGTTCGATCCCAATACGGAAAATAGGATTCACTAAAGCATTTGTGTGTTATGAACAACTCATTTCTACTTTGCCAGTCACTCGCTTAAAACATTGTGATTTGGATATCCTAATGAAAATTACAATATGTTAGGAGAAAAAAGTAGTGAAAGAATTTAAAGTAACTTACTTCTTTGATGAAAACTATTACATTAGACGATTCATCTATATGGAATCTCAAGAAAAGGCTGAAGAGTTGATTCAAAGTGAGCGGGATCAATATATTTCATTTCGAGATAGCAGAGATATCTATCACGAACTGAACACCCAAGATGTTCGGGTGATTCAAATATCTGAATACCACAGAATTGATAAAAGTAAAAAGGTACTGGGTTAAAACAGTTATTTACTGTTTCCACCCAGTACCTTAATTAGTATGATTAGGTTTCATCCATCTATTTTTCTTCATCTTCAATGCTCTAAAAACTCTGAGGGAATTGCATGATTATCGCTTTCGAGATCATATCGGCCATTTCCAAAGCCTCTTTCTCAATCCTATCAAAGACATCTATGCTGCCTTTATAATTTTTCTGAATCATATTAACAGCTTCGTTTTTTGTTAAAGCTAAATGGGAATAAAACATTTTCTTTAATTCTTCTCTATTTATATACGGATTAATACTACTAAGGAATTTTACAATATCGTCTGCATTTCTATACCATTCTTTCTCTTTTTCCTCTGCTGTTTTTGTATCACCTTTTATAGCAGCTGTCACTAATTCGGCAGCAATTATTAAATGCTCCTTTATGAGCGCGGTATATCGATCAGCAATTTGATCACCATAAAAAGGTCGGATACTATTGCCCATATCCGGGGCATTTCTTAAGAGTCGTTCTTGCACTGGCTGAAGATCAGGCAAGTTAAATACTAAGCTGGTTATCGTCATTCTTGTCCAGTAGACGTGCTGTTCCCAAAGTAGGCGGTTTAAATTTTTTAAATCAACCTCTGCTTTACTAATGCAAGAGTGCTCATAAAAGAAAGGCATCTGATACGGAAAGTATCTTACTGTATCACTACAATACAAGTACGGAGTCCCGCATACAGGTCCATGAGGAAAAGAGAAAAATTCATTTGAGTAAGGGTACACTTTACATCCACTCCCTATTTTTCTTAAAAGGCTATAAGCTAGGATACTCCTATTAACTCGTTAATGTGATTAGAAAAGATAGAAGGTTATCAATAAATTAATTTTTCCTCGATTAAATATCCAGATTCCTTCATTTTAACCACCTTCTCTTGAAAATGAATATACATATATTTACTTTGTTTCTCGTTGTTTTTGGATGTCTTTGGACTAAGCGAAGATTAACGAAAAAAGCGTGGAGAAAAGTGGCAGACTCACTTCTCTCCACGCCAAACTCAAGGTAATGGTGTGCTTTGGCTTCGTCCAAAGCGAACCCGATTACGATCAAGTGAAGACCAGGGAGCTTGCATTTTTCTTTTATGTATCAAATTCCTTTTAAAAATGAAATTAGATCTTGGTGATTTTCAGGCGTCACACCGTGCCCGTCACTGTAAGTTTTAAATATCACGTTTGCTTCTTGCTCCACAAAGAAATCTCTGCTGTTTGCACCCCACTGAGATGGAATAACGTAATCATAGTCACCGTGTGAAATAAAGATGTTCAAATGGTCTACCGGGCGTTTGCTATACTCTTCTTTTACAAATTTAGGAATATACCCACTCAACGCCACTGCTCGACTAATTTCATTTCCCAAAGTTAGTGCTAAAGTTTGTGCAAGCACCGCTCCTTGGCTAAAGCCGAGTACTGTAATGTTAGTGGGATCTAGCTCATATTCTACAATCGCCTCTCGGATAAATGCTTGAATATACGTTACTACTTTATCGAATACATCACGGATTGGTTTGCCTGCTTCTTCAATGGTAAAAAAAGCGTATCCTGGATTCGAAACAATCGGACCACGTAAGCTGAATATATGATGAGTATTCTCTAAATCCTCTACAAGCTGTGGTAAGTCTTCTTCATTACTGCCCATGCCGTGCAATAAAAATATCGAAGGTTGCTTTTCGCCATTTGACTGAGGCGCAGTATGTTTAAAAGTAAAAGGTGATTTCATTCGTTGATCTTCCCTTCAGGTTAAAGTATATCCATTTTATCATAGGAGATTACCTTGTTATACGTGTGTCATCCTAAGAAACTTCCGTCGAAGCGTTTGTTGCGCTAACACCAAGCGTTTTTTGCCATTTCAATATTTTTAAATTTTATGGATGAATAATACTGACTAAAATTCACATACTAACATCACTTGCAAATATAAAGGAGGAGCTTTTATTGCGTAAAATATTAACAATACCTATGACTTTACTTCTCGTAAGTTCATTGGTAGGCTGTGGAACTAATAATAAGGATGATCAGAAGGACAATGTCAATACATCTACAGATTCGGAAGTAAATAAAGAGACAACGACTGAGGGAACCACTACTAACGATGTGAATCAAACGAGCGACCACAAGCTTGAATTAGCGGATGATGTTGCTGATAAAATTACAAAACTAGAAGAAGTGGAAAGTGCAAATGTAATTGTAACGGATAATAACGCATATGTAGGGGTCATGTTGAAAGAAGGAGTAAGCTCGACTGAAGAGCTCGACAAGAAAATTGCGGATGAAGCAAGAGCGACGAATGCTAATTTTGCCAATGTGTATGTGTCAACGAACCCAGACTTTGCTAAGCAATTTACCGAATATGGCGAAAAAATTAGAGCAAATGAGCCTGTAGAAGGATTTTTTGAAGAATTTTCTGACACTGTAAAAAGAGTATTCCCTGATGCACATTAATTGCTTGTAAAAGTGAGCTCAGCTTATCAATCCAAATTTTGAAGGAACCGGTTTCCAAAGGGAGCCGGTTTTTTTGTCTTGAAAAGTAAGTTATTAGTTGGAATATCAGCGTACACAATTTTTCAAGGATGTATTTTTATTCTAATAAACGTCGATTTAATTTTCTCAAATGTACAGTAATTCACGATTTCTTCGAAAAATGCTAGGATATATAAGTTGGGTTTAATTAAATATAAGGCACTGTAAAATAAGATTATAGTTTTTGGAAGAATATATATGTGAATAAAATCCGCCAGTACTGCGGAAAAACGGGCTACCAAAACCACGCAACGAGCTTATAGGAACAAATCCTGCATTCGCCACATCCGTGTGGCAACGGATTCGTAACCGATATCCTATTGCCCTGAGGAGGCTTAAAAGTTCGTCAGCGGAAAACGAGTGGATTTCCTCAATATCATCATAGCTAAAAATAAAAGGAGGCCTGTTCATGAGACAAGCGGCAACCCTAGTAAACACGATGCGGTGTAACCTAATGATGACGAATAAAGCACGCAAAGGAATTCAGGAATGGTCAACTGATGAACATGCCTTTTTTAACATACAAAAATCTTTTGAAGTGCATATTGAAAAGCGACCAGTCAATTCGCATGGTAATATCTCTCTTTCTCTTTACTTTGATAATGCAACGAATACAGTGTTGGCAGAAAAGTTAACTGGAAGAGTGGCGGTAATGGAGTGTGTACTACAAAATGACGGTTTTCTTGCTACTGGTTTTCACGTACGTGGCATGAAAGTTCCAGTACGAACGAATAGACGCCTTTCGGTAGATTTAACTTTTGTTACTGCCCGTAATAATGGTGCAGGAATGCCAATTCAATTACATACAAAGATTCGAGAATTACCTGTAGCGGAAGAACGTTCAGAATACGTAAAAAAACGAATTTCCAGTTGGGAAGGGTATTTGAAAATTCAAGAACGCAATGCGGACATTGCGGATATTACAACAGCTTACTCCAAGCTACTATTAAACGAAGACTTCAGTAGAATGACACTAATCGGTAGTAATGTGAACAATAATGAATGGAATAAATTAAAGGGTCTAAGTGTTACTTTGAAAGGATTTCAAAATGACGTGGGTGAAGTGCTGAAAGTAGATCGAAATAAGAAGACGATCGAAATCGAAATCAAGCCCAAGTTTCGAGAAATGGCAAGACGAAATCAGTTGCATCCAAAATTGAAAGAAGCTGTATTTAGTAATTTTGCTACCCTTAGCCAAATTAGACGCCTTCGAAAAGGATTTGAAGACTTACAAAATGGCCTTGCAGAAAATGCTAACTTAGAAAAAATATTATTTGAAGATCGTCCGACTATACGTATTACAAGTAAGCAAGAGAAATTAGAATTTCATAATCAACTCAATGAGTTTCAGCAAGAGGCTGTCATTGGGGCTATGTCTGCAGAGGATCTTTATGTCATTCAAGGACCACCAGGAACAGGAAAGACTACGGTAATTTCAGAAATATGTCAGCAGAACGCAAAAGCTGGGCTTCGAACTTTAGTTGCTTCCCAATCCAACTTAGCGGTAGATAATGCGTTAAGTCGTTTACTTTCGAATAAAGACATTCGGATTTTACGCTTTGGACGTACGGAAAGCATTGAAGAAGAAGGTAAAAAGTTTATAGAAGAAAATGTAGGGCAATATTGGAAAGATCAAACATTGAGTGACTTACAAAATGAAATTGATTCCCATTCCTTCAAGGAAGGTCAACTAACAGGTGAGCTAACTAATTGTGAAGAGCGAATACAGTTGCTTGAAAACCAACTTACTTTGTTAGAAGAAAGCATAAAGCAAAAGGAAGCTGCTCGAGAGCAGCATATAGAAATAAGTAATGGAATTAAACAGCTTAAAAAGAGCTTAGTTCAATTGAAGAAAGAACGAGAAGAGCTTGAAAATAGTCTACAAACTTTGCAGAAGACATCTGACGAACTATCGAAAGAAATCCACCAGATGGAGCAGTACATCGAGTCTAATCCAACGAAGCAACAATTGATAGGGAAAATCGATCAATTGAATTTGGAAATGAATCAGATTCGTCATGAAATACTCTATCATGAAGCAACAGGGTCGTTACAAAAGATGGAAGAGATACTAGTGACAACTAGACGGAAATATCAAGTTGCACAGATAAAAATAAAAAGCATAGAAGAATTACTAAGTGAAATGGAATCTATTCGCAAGTTAGAGATATTAAGAAGCAGAGTGAATGACTCTGGGATTGAGCTCTCTCCTATTTTACAGCAGCAATTGATCGAGCTTGATCAGTTAATAGAGAAGATCAAATCATTTACTGAGTGGCAAGATGTAAATGCTCGATTGTTATCTGCGATTGATTATTTGGAGCGCTTACTGCGGAAGGATAACTTTCCAGTGGAAAACGTGAAAAATAATATTGGTAGAAGCGGGACTGTCTTTCATTCTTCTTACACGGTGAAAGAGATTCATCAGTTTATCGATATAATGAAGAAAATGTTAACTTCCCATAACGAAGAAGTGAATATGGAAAAACTAGCAATCTATTTAGAAGGACTATATGTCCGTAAGAACTTCGTATGGAAGCAGGGGGCTATTTTTCAACAGGCGAAGATTAATTCGACTAAGATGTTTCAAACGGTTAAGCAGCAAATGGTTGAGCAAGTAAAGCAAACCAAAATGACGATGGAGCAGACTATAAATGAGCTAAAAAATAACGGAATTACTCAAAACGAACAGCAACAGCACCTCCAGGGGCGAGTAGACCAACTACAGAGGGAAATAGGTCCTGTTCATGACATACCCTCACTACATCTATTGCAAACAGATGTACGCGAGAAGGAGGACGCACTAACTAATTTAAAGAATATAGAAGTAACGCTCACAAATTATGTAAATCAATTAGAGCTGAAAAAGAACAAAGTTAAAGGTATGGTTGAACAAATTGAAGTGTACGCAAAAGCTCTCCAAGAAAAAGAGAAGGAAAGTAAGCGAGTGAATTCGGAAGGTTTGGAGCAGGAAAGACAATTAAAAACGCTAGACGAAATATTGCAGCGAAACCCCGAGGAAGAGCGTGAAAGAACTAGAAGCGAAATAACCTTTCTGTCGGAGAAAAACATATCCCTTCAACAAGAAAAAGATCGCTTACCAATCACTCAATCCCTGCAGAACGAATGGTTTTCATTACTGCAAGATGCAAATGACCATGATTTAGATGAGATCCGGAAACTCTATGTACGGCACGCAAACGTTATTGGGACAACCTGTGTTGCATCTGCCAGAAAAGAATTTATGGAGAATTATCCAACCTTCGATGTGGTTATTATCGATGAAGTATCCAAAGCAACACCACCCGAACTACTTTTGCCAATGTTAAAGGGTAAAAAGATTATTCTAGTTGGAGATCATCATCAGCTTCCTCCTCTTGTTGGGGAAGATACATTGGATGAAACACTTAAAGCGATACTGGAAGAAAGTAACGATTTTGAAGAGAAGGAAGAATTGAAGAAGCTATTAAAAGAGTCTTTATTCGAGCGTCTATTTAAAAACCTACCGAAGAGCAATAAAACGATGCTAGCCATCCAATATCGTATGCATGAAAGTATCATGGAAACTATTACGCCATTTTATGAAGAAGAAAATTATCGTCTGCAATGTGGTTTAACGGATTCAGATACTATGCGTGACCATTTACTTGAATCTCACTATGTCAAAAGAAACGATCATCTCTTGTGGCTTAATATGCCAAATGAAAAAACTTACTTTGAAGAGCGCATGAAGGACGGTAAGAGCCGATTCAATCAAGGAGAATTAAATACCATTCGAGAAGTTCTAATTGATTTGGATAAAGCTACGGAAACTGCGAAAAAAGAAGGTAGAATGAAACCAGAGGAAAGAAAGAGTATAGGTGTTATTAGTTTTTACGGTGAACAGGTGAAGCGGATAGATCGCCTAATTCAACAAGAAATTAGCTTGAAGCACTTAAACTTTAGAACAGGAACTGTCGACAAATTTCAGGGGATGGAAATGGATGTAATCCTATTAAGTATGGTTCGTAATAATCAAGATAAGAGTGGGGACATCGGATTTGCTAATGATTATCGTCGATTAAATGTAGCGTTATCACGAGCGAGAGAGTTGCTAGTACTTGTGGGAAGTGCAGAGATGTTCACAAAACGTGCGAAGCAGAGGGATTCTAGAGAGATGTATGAACGCTTGCTTCGTATTGTTAAAGGTCAAAATGGTTTCCGAGACCATAAAGGGAACTAGAAAATAATAAGTGTAGCTTAGGGGTATAGGAAAATGCGTGACTTGGAGAAGCGTTTAAAAAAGGAACTGCAACAGAATATAAAAGTGAAATTGATAGATTCTGCTTCATGGAGCATTGCAGTTCATTCTATTGAAGTGGAGTTCAAGCCGATAAAACGGATGAAGATGGATGTACTCATGAAAATGATGCTACTTACTTTTCAAAAAGCGAAAATTGCCAAAGCAGATCAATTAAGTGATTTATTACTAGTGGAGCAGCTATTTCTTGAGGATTTACTTAACATTATGGGGAGAACTGGATTAATTGAAAAGAGAGAGAGTGTATTTGCTTTAACAGATAGAGGGCTCCGCCAACTTGAAAATGGGATATTTGAAGAGGAGCAAGAAACGAAGACCTATACTTTACTCTATAGCCCTTGCCATGAAGACTTTTTACAAGGTGAAATCAAACCTGCTTTAGATGGAGAAGAAGAATTAGAGATTTATCGGTATGCAAAGGAAGAGAGCGTTAAATTAAAGTTTGAGGATTTGCAGGTAATAGATGCACTTCGAACTAGTGGTGTGGAAGCAGAAGAAGGAGACGTCCAAACCGTTGTATCCAAAATAGTCTCTACATCAGAGCTCTATATAGATGATGTCCCATGCTTAGAGTTTATCCTGTATAACGAAGAGGAGGACCTCTTGTACGCTCGGGTGTGGAATACTTTGCTAGAGAAGTGGGATGAAACGCTTGAAAATGAGTTAAATGAAAAAGAGCGTGTGAACTGGAAAGAAAAATACTTGTAATTTAAGCTGAAACACCCCACATACGGTCATTGACTTGGATGGGGTGTTTTTTTCTATTCAAAGTTTTGTTGTTTATTGTATTCATCAATAGGGATGAATAATCCAACCTTTCCATACTCATCATGGTCTAATGTAGCGAACACAACGCCGATTACTTGCCCTTTTTCATTCAATACAGGACTGCCACTATTGCCACGGTAAACCGGTGCCTTCATCATCATAACAGGGACATCCCAATCGCTTAATTGAAAATAATTTATGATGGTACCTTCATTAGCTATTCCTGTAAAACTTAACGGATTACCGATAAAAGAAATATGGTCTCCTTCTATATAAGTAGTTTGTTCTGCGAGCTCTAAAAAAGGGAAATCTTCTCCTTCCACTTTTAATACAGCAAGATCAACGGATGGATACGTGTTCACAACATTTGCTTTAAAGCGCCCGTCCTCGGGGAATTCAACTGTTACAGTACCATTTCCTTCGATGACATGATAGTTAGTTAGGATAGTTCCATCACTGGATATAGAAAAACCTGTTCCTTTTCCATCCTCTGTTAAAACAACTACAACAGACTCCTTATAGAGCGCGATGTCTTCTTGGGTCGATAATCTTGCAGACGTTTTTATAAATTCAATCGCGGGGATGGAGTAAATTTGAAAAATCACAGCAAATGTATTAATAAACAAAACCATAGCCATTAGCCAGAATATCCATTTAGGAAAAGGCCTCTTTATTGTGCGTCCTGTTTTTTCACGTGGTTCATTAAGAAGTGCTTCTCGCTGTGCCTCTAATACAAGTTGCTGCAGTTCTTCATCGTCTATTTCTTCGTCCATATCAATATCTCGACGCTCATTCGGATCCATGCACACACATCCTCACTTATATAGATAATGTTATTTCTTATTATACATAAATGTTATCGAGTTCTTCATGATAGATAAGGTGTAATTTAGTTAGAAATTTATAAATGACAAAAAGGGGGGATGAGGGTTGAACTAAATGTCCGAGCGTGGAAAAAGCAGCTCTGTTAAAGGGAAATCATCTAGTTGCTATAATTTAATGACGGAAAGAGAAGCATGCTCTACTTTGCAAAAACGATTAATGTAATGATTGTTGAGTAAAATCATTTTCCTTGAATTAAATCCGAAATGGGTTTAATATATCAATATAAGCTGCATTGTACGTATGGATATTAAGTTTTAACCTTTATGCTGTAACAGGGAGTTTTATATAGATGCTGGAATGACAAGCCTTATTCTCTTTTGACAATGAGGACATGCAAGATAGTTTCTGCGAACACCCACTTTGAGGAGTGGTGGTTTAAAACTTTCTTATAAAGTACGGCAAAAGCGGCTTACTAAATTTTATTATTTTAAACCGGTTTCCAAATGGAGACCGGTTTTTTGTTTGATATGATAAGTTCTATTAGTATTTGCTCGCCTTTTCCATTCTCTAAATAATGTGTTGCTTATTCATCTTGAAAACTTTTTAAAATTATAGTAGAAAAATACTTGTAAATGTCTTCAAAGGATGATATATTATTTTAGCTGTCTTTTTAATTAATGACTTTCCTAGAAAAAACAAATTAAAAAAATTATTGACATTAATAACGAAATTTGTTATGATATAAAAGTCGTCAAAACGAGACAACAACATGAACATTGAAAACTGAACATGCAAAACGTTAAGACATATAGCTTGAAAGACTAACATCTGTTAGTTTGATAGCAACAATTTTTGACATCATTTAATGATGATGCCAGCAAAACAAATGAGCTTTTTAAGTTCTCTATTATGGAGAGTTTGATCCTGGCTCAGGACGAACGCTGGCGGCATGCCTAATACATGCAAGTCGAGCGAATGACGAAGAAGCTTGCTTCTTCTGATTTAGCGGCGGACGGGTGAGTAACACGTGGGCAACCTGCCCTGTAGATTGGGATAACTCCGGGAAACCGGGGCTAATACCAAATAATCCATTTCCTCACATGTGGAAATGTTAAAAGACGGTTTCGGCTGTCACTACAGGATGGGCCCGCGGCGCATTAGCTAGTTGGTAGGGTAACGGCCTACCAAGGCGACGATGCGTAGCCGACCTGAGAGGGTGATCGGCCACACTGGGACTGAGACACGGCCCAGACTCCTACGGGAGGCAGCAGTAGGGAATCTTCCACAATGGACGAAAGTCTGATGGAGCAATGCCGCGTGAGTGAAGAAGGTTTTCGGATCGTAAAACTCTGTTGTAAGGGAAGAACAAGTACGAGAGTAACTGCTCGTACCTTGACGGTACCTTATTAGAAAGCCACGGCTAACTACGTGCCAGCAGCCGCGGTAATACGTAGGTGGCAAGCGTTGTCCGGAATTATTGGGCGTAAAGCGCGCGCAGGCGGTCCTTTAAGTCTGATGTGAAATCCCACGGCTCAACCGTGGAAGGTCATTGGAAACTGGGGGACTTGAGTACAGAAGAGGAAAGCGGAATTCCAAGTGTAGCGGTGAAATGCGTAGAGATTTGGAGGAACACCAGTGGCGAAGGCGGCTTTCTGGTCTGTAACTGACGCTGAGGCGCGAAAGCGTGGGGAGCAAACAGGATTAGATACCCTGGTAGTCCACGCCGTAAACGATGAGTGCTAAGTGTTAGGGGGTTTCCGCCCCTTAGTGCTGCAGCTAACGCATTAAGCACTCCGCCTGGGGAGTACGGTCGCAAGACTGAAACTCAAAGGAATTGACGGGGGCCCGCACAAGCGGTGGAGCATGTGGTTTAATTCGAAGCAACGCGAAGAACCTTACCAGGTCTTGACATCCCGCTGACCGTTCTAGAGATAGATCTTTCCCTTCGGGGACAGCGGTGACAGGTGGTGCATGGTTGTCGTCAGCTCGTGTCGTGAGATGTTGGGTTAAGTCCCGCAACGAGCGCAACCCTTGATCTTAGTTGCCAGCATTTAGTTGGGCACTCTAAGGTGACTGCCGGTGATAAACCGGAGGAAGGTGGGGATGACGTCAAATCATCATGCCCCTTATGACCTGGGCTACACACGTGCTACAATGGACGGTACAGAGGGTCGCAACCCCGCGAGGGTGAGCTAATCCCATAAAACCGTTCTCAGTTCGGATTGTAGGCTGCAACTCGCCTACATGAAGCCGGAATCGCTAGTAATCGTGGATCAGCATGCCACGGTGAATACGTTCCCGGGCCTTGTACACACCGCCCGTCACACCACGAGAGTTTGTAACACCCGAAGTCGGTGGGGTAACCCTTACGGGAGCCAGCCGCCGAAGGTGGGACAGATGATTGGGGTGAAGTCGTAACAAGGTAGCCGTATCGGAAGGTGCGGCTGGATCACCTCCTTTCTAAGGATATATTACGGAATACAGATCTTTATCTGTATCTTAACGTTTTGCAGTTCAGTTTTGAATGTTCATTTTTATGAGCATTTGAAAACTTGTTCTTTGAAAACTGGATAAAACGACATTGAAAGAAATAAATTCAAGAAATTCAATTTGTAATCACTTCGGTGATTATATGTTGTGTAGTACTTTTAACTACTAATTTTGAATGGACTCCAAGTAATTGGAAGCCATATTAGGTTAAGTTAATAAGGGCGCACGGTGAATGCCTTGGCACTAGGAGCCGAAGAAGGACGGCACTAACACCGATATGCTTCGGGGAGCTGTAAGTGAGCTTTGATCCGGAGATTTCCGAATGGGGAAACCCACTGTTCGTAATGGAGCAGTACATTTACGTGAATACATAGCGTATCTGTGGCACACCCAGGGAACTGAAACATCTAAGTACCTGGAGGAAGAGAAAGAAAAATCGATTCCCTGAGTAGCGGCGAGCGAAACGGGAATAGCCCAAACCAAGAGGCTTGCCTCTTGGGGTTGTAGGACACTCTACATAGAGTTACAAAGGAATGAGCTAGACGAAGCGATCTGGAAAGGTCCGCAGGATAGGGTAAAAGCCCCGTAGTCAAAAGTTCATTCTCTCTTGAGTGTATCCTGAGTACGGCGGAACACGTGAAATTCCGTCGGAATCTGGGAGGACCATCTCCCAAGGCTAAATACTACCTAGTGACCGATAGTGAACCAGTACCGTGAGGGAAAGGTGAAAAGCACCCCGGAAGGGGAGTGAAATAGATCCTGAAACCGTGTGCCTACAAGTAGTTAGAGCCCGTTAATGGGTGATAGCGTGCCTTTTGTAGAATGAACCGGCGAGTTACGATTACATGCAAGGTTAAGTTGAGAAGACGGAGCCGCAGCGAAAGCGAGTCTGAATAGGGCGAATGAGTATGTGGTCGTAGACCCGAAACCAGGTGATCTACCCATGTCCAGGATGAAGGTAAGGTAACACTTACTGGAGGTCCGAACCCACGCACGTTGAAAAGTGCGGGGATGAGGTGTGGGTAGCGGAGAAATTCCAATCGAACCTGGAGATAGCTGGTTCTCTCCGAAATAGCTTTAGGGCTAGCCTCAAACGTTAAGAATCTTGGAGGTAGAGCACTGTTTGGACTAGGGGCCCATCCCGGGTTACCGAATTCAGACAAACTCCGAATGCCAATGATTTATGTTTGGGAGTCAGACTGCGAGTGATAAGATCCGTAGTCAAGAGGGAAACAGCCCAGACCACCAGCTAAGGTCCCAAAGTATTTGTTAAGTGGAAAAGGATGTGGCGTTGCTTAGACAACCAGGATGTTGGCTTAGAAGCAGCCATCATTTAAAGAGTGCGTAATAGCTCACTGGTCGAGTGACGCTGCGCCGAAAATGTATCGGGGCTAAACAAATCACCGAAGCTGTGGATTGATACCTTTGGTATCAGTGGTAGGAGAGCGTTCTAAGGGCGTTGAAGTCAGACCGGAAGGACTGGTGGAGCGCTTAGAAGTGAGAATGCCGGTATGAGTAGCGAAAGACGGGTGAGAATCCCGTCCACCGTATGACTAAGGTTTCCTGAGGAAGGCTCGTCCGCTCAGGGTTAGTCGGGACCTAAGTCGAGGCCGATAGGCGTAGACGATGGACAACAGGTTGATATTCCTGTACCACCAAACCACCGTTTGAGTAATGGGGGGACGCAGAAGGATAGGGTAAGCGTGCTGTTGGTTATGCACGTCCAAGCAGTAAGGTGTGAATGTAGGAAAATCCGCATTCTATAACATTGAGCTGTGATGGCGAGGACTTAGTCCGAAGTTCCTGATTTCACACTGCCAAGAAAAGCCTCTAGCGAGGTGATAGGTGCCCGTACCGCAAACCGACACAGGTAGTCGAGGAGAGAATCCTAAGGTGAGCGAGAGAACTCTCGTTAAGGAACTCGGCAAAATGACCCCGTAACTTCGGGAGAAGGGGTGCTCTTTTGGGTGAATAGCCTAGAAGAGCCGCAGTGAATAGGCCCAGGCGACTGTTTAGCAAAAACACAGGTCTCTGCAAAACCGTAAGGTGAAGTATAGGGGCTGACGCCTGCCCGGTGCTGGAAGGTTAAGAGGAGTGCTTAGCGCAAGCGAAGGTGCGAATTGAAGCCCCAGTAAACGGCGGCCGTAACTATAACGGTCCTAAGGTAGCGAAATTCCTTGTCGGGTAAGTTCCGACCCGCACGAAAGGCGTAACGATCTGGGCACTGTCTCAACGAGAGACTCGGTGAAATTATAGTACCTGTGAAGATGCAGGTTACCCGCGACAGGACGGAAAGACCCCGTGGAGCTTTACTATAGCTTGATATTGAATTTTGGTGCAACTTGTACAGGATAGGCAGGAGCCTTAGAGCCCGGAGCGCCAGCTTCGGAGGAGGCGTCGGTGGGATACTGCCCTGGTTGTATTGAAATTCTAACCCATACCCGTAACCCGGGTAGGAGACAGTGTCAGGCGGGTAGTTTGACTGGGGCGGTCGCCTCCTAAAGTGTAACGGAGGCGCCCAAAGGTTCCCTCAGAATGGTTGGAAATCATTCGAAGAGTGTAAAGGCAGAAGGGAGCTTGACTGCGAGACCTACAAGTCGAGCAGGGTCGAAAGACGGGCTTAGTGATCCGGTGGTTCCGCATGGAAGGGCCATCGCTCAACGGATAAAAGCTACCCCGGGGATAACAGGCTTATCTCCCCCAAGAGTCCACATCGACGGGGAGGTTTGGCACCTCGATGTCGGCTCATCGCATCCTGGGGCTGTAGTCGGTCCCAAGGGTTGGGCTGTTCGCCCATTAAAGCGGTACGCGAGCTGGGTTCAGAACGTCGTGAGACAGTTCGGTCCCTATCCGTCGTGGGCGTAGGAAATTTGAGAGGAGCTGTCCTTAGTACGAGAGGACCGGGATGGACACACCGCTGGTGTACCAGTTGTTCTGCCAAGAGCATCGCTGGGTAGCTATGTGTGGACGGGATAAGTGCTGAAAGCATCTAAGCACGAAGCCCCCCTCAAGATGAGATTTCCCATTACGCAAGTAAGTAAGATCCCTCAAAGACGATGAGGTAGATAGGTTCGGGGTGGAAGCGTGGCGACACGTGCAGCTGACGAATACTAATCGATCGAGGACTTAACCAAAATAGAATTTGAAGAATTCAATGTCTTTTATCCAGTTTTGAGTGAACAACTCAAGGTCTAGTGATGATGGCGAAGAGGTCACACCCGTTCCCATACCGAACACGGAAGTTAAGCTCTTCAGCGCCGATGGTAGTTGGGGGTTTCCCCCTGCAAGAGTAGGACGTCGCTGGGCACCAAGAAGTCGTTACCGAGAAATCGGTGGCGGCTTTTTTTTATTCGAAAAAGAAGACCGAAGGCAACATATACTTTATTTATAGAGAAGTGTACGAGAAAGTGGAGGGGCAAAGAGTTCGAGGAAGCAAAGAAGAGAGGCTCGGAACGTATAACATACGTGAGAACCGAAAGACTGCGGTTGACGAAGAAATCTGCCGCCCATCTGCTTTCGCAGCCCGAACACGGAAGTTAAGCTCTTGCGCCGATGGTAGTTGGGGGTTTCCCCCTGCAAGAGTAGGACGTCGCTGGGCACCAAGAAGTCGTTACCGAGTAATCGGTAGCGGCTTTTTTTTGTTTAGTTGCAGGTGAAGTGATCTCGGTTAAACATGATTTGGTCTCGTCTTCCTTCCAATAAGCCAGAAGGTGAAAAGTTATTCTTTCAGCTAATTACATGCGTAACGGGAAGTGCAGTCTAATGTTGACAACATAGGTGAACTTGAAAGTAGAGGACGAAGTCTTCGAGGATATAACGTTAGCAAATGTTATAGTAGATTATGTATTGAATTATCCAACAGTTGAAAGAAAAGATGTCTAGAGTGACCTTTACATACTTGATATAAGAAATAATAAGGTTCTACTAGTAGTATCTCGCTTTAATAAATTCCCCTATATACTGTGTTTCAGTTAGGTATCTTGAAAGTATTTTAAAGTTATTGTAAAAAAGGCTTGCTAATGCATTCGAAGGGTGGTATATTAATAAAGTTCTCTTTTTAATTAATGACTTTCCTAGAAAAAACAAATTAAAAAAGTTATTGACATTAATAACAAAATTTGTTATGATATAAAAGTCGTCAAAACGAGACAACAACAACATGAACATTGAAAACTGAACATGCAAAACGTTAAGACATATAGCTTGAAAGACTAACATCTGTTAGTTTGATAGCAACAATTTTTGACATCATTTAATGATGATGCCAGCAAAACAAATGAGCTTTTTAAGTTCTCTATTATGGAGAGTTTGATCCTGGCTCAGGACGAACGCTGGCGGCATGCCTAATACATGCAAGTCGAGCGAATGACGAAGAAGCTTGCTTCTTCTGATTTAGCGGCGGACGGGTGAGTAACACGTGGGCAACCTGCCCTGTAGATTGGGATAACTCCGGGAAACCGGGGCTAATACCAAATAATCCATTTCCTCACATGTGGAAATGTTAAAAGACGGTTTCGGCTGTCACTACAGGATGGGCCCGCGGCGCATTAGCTAGTTGGTAGGGTAACGGCCTACCAAGGCGACGATGCGTAGCCGACCTGAGAGGGTGATCGGCCACACTGGGACTGAGACACGGCCCAGACTCCTACGGGAGGCAGCAGTAGGGAATCTTCCACAATGGACGAAAGTCTGATGGAGCAATGCCGCGTGAGTGAAGAAGGTTTTCGGATCGTAAAACTCTGTTGTAAGGGAAGAACAAGTACGAGAGTAACTGCTCGTACCTTGACGGTACCTTATTAGAAAGCCACGGCTAACTACGTGCCAGCAGCCGCGGTAATACGTAGGTGGCAAGCGTTGTCCGGAATTATTGGGCGTAAAGCGCGCGCAGGCGGTCCTTTAAGTCTGATGTGAAATCCCACGGCTCAACCGTGGAAGGTCATTGGAAACTGGGGGACTTGAGTACAGAAGAGGAAAGCGGAATTCCAAGTGTAGCGGTGAAATGCGTAGAGATTTGGAGGAACACCAGTGGCGAAGGCGGCTTTCTGGTCTGTAACTGACGCTGAGGCGCGAAAGCGTGGGGAGCAAACAGGATTAGATACCCTGGTAGTCCACGCCGTAAACGATGAGTGCTAAGTGTTAGGGGGTTTCCGCCCCTTAGTGCTGCAGCTAACGCATTAAGCACTCCGCCTGGGGAGTACGGTCGCAAGACTGAAACTCAAAGGAATTGACGGGGGCCCGCACAAGCGGTGGAGCATGTGGTTTAATTCGAAGCAACGCGAAGAACCTTACCAGGTCTTGACATCCCGCTGACCGTTCTAGAGATAGATCTTTCCCTTCGGGGACAGCGGTGACAGGTGGTGCATGGTTGTCGTCAGCTCGTGTCGTGAGATGTTGGGTTAAGTCCCGCAACGAGCGCAACCCTTGATCTTAGTTGCCAGCATTCAGTTGGGCACTCTAAGGTGACTGCCGGTGATAAACCGGAGGAAGGTGGGGATGACGTCAAATCATCATGCCCCTTATGACCTGGGCTACACACGTGCTACAATGGACGGTACAGAGGGTCGCAACCCCGCGAGGGTGAGCTAATCCCATAAAACCGTTCTCAGTTCGGATTGTAGGCTGCAACTCGCCTACATGAAGCCGGAATCGCTAGTAATCGTGGATCAGCATGCCACGGTGAATACGTTCCCGGGCCTTGTACACACCGCCCGTCACACCACGAGAGTTTGTAACACCCGAAGTCGGTGGGGTAACCCTTACGGGAGCCAGCCGCCGAAGGTGGGACAGATGATTGGGGTGAAGTCGTAACAAGGTAGCCGTATCGGAAGGTGCGGCTGGATCACCTCCTTTCTAAGGATATATTACGGAATACAGATTTTTATCTGTATCTTAACGTTTTGCAGTTCAGTTTTGAATGTTCATTTTTATGAGCATTTGAAAACTTGTTCTTTGAAAACTGGATAAAACGACATTGAAAGAAATAAATTCAAGAAATTCGATTTATAATCACTTCGGTGATTATAGATTGTGTAGTACTTTTAACTACTAATTTTGAATGGACTCCAAGTAATTGGAAGCCATATTAGGTTAAGTTAATAAGGGCGCACGGTGAATGCCTTGGCACTAGGAGCCGAAGAAGGACGGCACTAACACCGATATGCTTCGGGGAGCTGTAAGTGAGCTTTGATCCGGAGATTTCCGAATGGGGAAACCCACTGTTCGTAATGGAGCAGTACATTTACGTGAATACATAGCGTATCTGTGGCACACCCAGGGAACTGAAACATCTAAGTACCTGGAGGAAGAGAAAGAAAAATCGATTCCCTGAGTAGCGGCGAGCGAAACGGGAATAGCCCAAACCAAGAGGCTTGCCTCTTGGGGTTGTAGGACACTCTACATAGAGTTACAAAGGAATGAGCTAGACGAAGCGATCTGGAAAGGTCCGCAGGATAGGGTAAAAGCCCCGTAGTCAAAAGTTCATTCTCTCTTGAGTGTATCCTGAGTACGGCGGAACACGTGAAATTCCGTCGGAATCTGGGAGGACCATCTCCCAAGGCTAAATACTACCTAGTGACCGATAGTGAACCAGTACCGTGAGGGAAAGGTGAAAAGCACCCCGGAAGGGGAGTGAAATAGATCCTGAAACCGTGTGCCTACAAGTAGTTAGAGCCCGTTAATGGGTGATAGCGTGCCTTTTGTAGAATGAACCGGCGAGTTACGATTACATGCAAGGTTAAGTTGAGAAGACGGAGCCGCAGCGAAAGCGAGTCTGAATAGGGCGAATGAGTATGTGGTCGTAGACCCGAAACCAGGTGATCTACCCATGTCCAGGATGAAGGTAAGGTAACACTTACTGGAGGTCCGAACCCACGCACGTTGAAAAGTGCGGGGATGAGGTGTGGGTAGCGGAGAAATTCCAATCGAACCTGGAGATAGCTGGTTCTCTCCGAAATAGCTTTAGGGCTAGCCTCAAACGTTAAGAATCTTGGAGGTAGAGCACTGTTTGGACTAGGGGCCCATCCCGGGTTACCGAATTCAGACAAACTCCGAATGCCAATGATTTATGTTTGGGAGTCAGACTGCGAGTGATAAGATCCGTAGTCAAGAGGGAAACAGCCCAGACCACCAGCTAAGGTCCCAAAGTATTTGTTAAGTGGAAAAGGATGTGGCGTTGCTTAGACAACCAGGATGTTGGCTTAGAAGCAGCCATCATTTAAAGAGTGCGTAATAGCTCACTGGTCGAGTGACGCTGCGCCGAAAATGTATCGGGGCTAAACAAATCACCGAAGCTGTGGATTGATACCTTTGGTATCAGTGGTAGGAGAGCGTTCTAAGGGCGTTGAAGTCAGACCGGAAGGACTGGTGGAGCGCTTAGAAGTGAGAATGCCGGTATGAGTAGCGAAAGACGGGTGAGAATCCCGTCCACCGTATGACTAAGGTTTCCTGAGGAAGGCTCGTCCGCTCAGGGTTAGTCGGGACCTAAGTCGAGGCCGATAGGCGTAGACGATGGACAACAGGTTGATATTCCTGTACCACCAAACCACCGTTTGAGTAATGGGGGGACGCAGAAGGATAGGGTAAGCGTGCTGTTGGTTATGCACGTCCAAGCAGTAAGGTGTGAATGTAGGAAAATCCGCATTCTATAACATTGAGCTGTGATGGCGAGGACTTAGTCCGAAGTTCCTGATTTCACACTGCCAAGAAAAGCCTCTAGCGAGGTGATAGGTGCCCGTACCGCAAACCGACACAGGTAGTCGAGGAGAGAATCCTAAGGTGAGCGAGAGAACTCTCGTTAAGGAACTCGGCAAAATGACCCCGTAACTTCGGGAGAAGGGGTGCTCTTTTGGGTGAATAGCCTAGAAGAGCCGCAGTGAATAGGCCCAGGCGACTGTTTAGCAAAAACACAGGTCTCTGCAAAACCGTAAGGTGAAGTATAGGGGCTGACGCCTGCCCGGTGCTGGAAGGTTAAGAGGAGTGCTTAGCGCAAGCGAAGGTGCGAATTGAAGCCCCAGTAAACGGCGGCCGTAACTATAACGGTCCTAAGGTAGCGAAATTCCTTGTCGGGTAAGTTCCGACCCGCACGAAAGGCGTAACGATCTGGGCACTGTCTCAACGAGAGACTCGGTGAAATTATAGTACCTGTGAAGATGCAGGTTACCCGCGACAGGACGGAAAGACCCCGTGGAGCTTTACTATAGCTTGATATTGAATTTTGGTGCAACTTGTACAGGATAGGCAGGAGCCTTAGAGCCCGGAGCGCCAGCTTCGGAGGAGGCGTCGGTGGGATACTGCCCTGGTTGTATTGAAATTCTAACCCATACCCGTAACCCGGGTAGGAGACAGTGTCAGGCGGGTAGTTTGACTGGGGCGGTCGCCTCCTAAAGTGTAACGGAGGCGCCCAAAGGTTCCCTCAGAATGGTTGGAAATCATTCGAAGAGTGTAAAGGCAGAAGGGAGCTTGACTGCGAGACCTACAAGTCGAGCAGGGTCGAAAGACGGGCTTAGTGATCCGGTGGTTCCGCATGGAAGGGCCATCGCTCAACGGATAAAAGCTACCCCGGGGATAACAGGCTTATCTCCCCCAAGAGTCCACATCGACGGGGAGGTTTGGCACCTCGATGTCGGCTCATCGCATCCTGGGGCTGTAGTCGGTCCCAAGGGTTGGGCTGTTCGCCCATTAAAGCGGTACGCGAGCTGGGTTCAGAACGTCGTGAGACAGTTCGGTCCCTATCCGTCGTGGGCGTAGGAAATTTGAGAGGAGCTGTCCTTAGTACGAGAGGACCGGGATGGACACACCGCTGGTGTACCAGTTGTTCTGCCAAGAGCATCGCTGGGTAGCTATGTGTGGACGGGATAAGTGCTGAAAGCATCTAAGCACGAAGCCCCCCTCAAGATGAGATTTCCCATTACGCAAGTAAGTAAGATCCCTCAAAGACGATGAGGTAGATAGGTTCGGGGTGGAAGCGTGGCGACACGTGCAGCTGACGAATACTAATCGATCGAGGACTTAACCAAAATAGAATTTGAAGAATTCAATGTCTTTTATCCAGTTTTGAGTGAACAACTCAAGGTCTAGTGATGATGGCGAAGAGGTCACACCCGTTCCCATACCGAACACGGAAGTTAAGCTCTTCAGCGCCGATGGTAGTTGGGGGTTTCCCCCTGCAAGAGTAGGACGTCGCTGGGCACTAAGAAGTCGTTACCGAGTAATCGGTGGCGGCTTTTTTTGTATTCGAAAAAGAAGACCGAAGGCAACATATACTTTATTTATAGAGAAGTGTGCAAGAAAGTGGAGGGGCAAAGAGTTCTAGGAAGCAAAGAAGAGAGGCTCGGAACGTATAGCCTACGTGAGAACCGAATGACTACGGACGATGAAGGAATCTACCGTCCATCTGCTTTCGTAGCCTGAACACGGAAGTTAAGCTCTTGCGCTGATGGTAGTTGGGGGTTTCCCCCTGCAAGAGTAGGACGTCGCTGGGCATTAAGAAGTCGTTACCGAGAAATCGGTAACGGCTTTTTTTGTTTAGTTGCAGGTGAAGTGATCTCGGTTAAACATGATTTGGTCTCGTCTTCCTTCTAATTAGTAGCTGTTACGAAAGTATGAAGATGTTGTAAATGAGCTACTACACAGAAAGTATATTACTTAAAGGTTGTCTACTACGAATTAAGTCAGAAGGTGAAAAGTTATTCTTTCAGCTAATTACATGCGTAACGGGAAGTGCAGTCTAATGTTGACAACATAGGTCAACTTGAAAGCAGAGGACGAAGTCTTCGAGGATATAACGTTAGCAAATGTTTTAGTAGATTATGTATTGAATTATCCAAGGGTTGAAAGAATAGATGTCTAGAGTGACCTTTACACACTTGATATAAGAAATTATTAGGTTCTACTAGTAGTATCTCGCTTAATAAATCCCCCTATATACTGTGTCATTTAGGTATCTTGAAAGTATTTTAAAGTTATTGTAAAAAAGGCTTGCTAATGCATTCGAAGGGTGGTATATTAATAAAGTTCTCTTTTTAATTAATGACTTTCCTAGAAAAAACAAATTAAAAAAGTTATTGACATTAATAACGAAGTTTGTTATGATATAAAAGTCGTCAAAACGAGACAACAACATGAACATTGAAAACTGAACATGCAAAACGTTAAGACATATAGCTTGAAGGACTAACATCTGTTAGTTTGATAGCAACAATTTTTGACATCATTTAATGATGATGCCAGCAAAACAAATGAGCTTTTTAAGTTCTCTATTATGGAGAGTTTGATCCTGGCTCAGGACGAACGCTGGCGGCATGCCTAATACATGCAAGTCGAGCGAATGACGAAGAAGCTTGCTTCTTCTGATTTAGCGGCGGACGGGTGAGTAACACGTGGGCAACCTGCCCTGTAGATTGGGATAACTCCGGGAAACCGGGGCTAATACCAAATAATCCATTTCCTCACATGTGGAAATGTTAAAAGACGGTTTCGGCTGTCACTACAGGATGGGCCCGCGGCGCATTAGCTAGTTGGTAGGGTAACGGCCTACCAAGGCGACGATGCGTAGCCGACCTGAGAGGGTGATCGGCCACACTGGGACTGAGACACGGCCCAGACTCCTACGGGAGGCAGCAGTAGGGAATCTTCCACAATGGACGAAAGTCTGATGGAGCAATGCCGCGTGAGTGAAGAAGGTTTTCGGATCGTAAAACTCTGTTGTAAGGGAAGAACAAGTACGAGAGTAACTGCTCGTACCTTGACGGTACCTTATTAGAAAGCCACGGCTAACTACGTGCCAGCAGCCGCGGTAATACGTAGGTGGCAAGCGTTGTCCGGAATTATTGGGCGTAAAGCGCGCGCAGGCGGTCCTTTAAGTCTGATGTGAAATCCCACGGCTCAACCGTGGAAGGTCATTGGAAACTGGGGGACTTGAGTACAGAAGAGGAAAGCGGAATTCCAAGTGTAGCGGTGAAATGCGTAGAGATTTGGAGGAACACCAGTGGCGAAGGCGGCTTTCTGGTCTGTAACTGACGCTGAGGCGCGAAAGCGTGGGGAGCAAACAGGATTAGATACCCTGGTAGTCCACGCCGTAAACGATGAGTGCTAAGTGTTAGGGGGTTTCCGCCCCTTAGTGCTGCAGCTAACGCATTAAGCACTCCGCCTGGGGAGTACGGTCGCAAGACTGAAACTCAAAGGAATTGACGGGGGCCCGCACAAGCGGTGGAGCATGTGGTTTAATTCGAAGCAACGCGAAGAACCTTACCAGGTCTTGACATCCCGCTGACCGTTCTAGAGATAGATCTTTCCCTTCGGGGACAGCGGTGACAGGTGGTGCATGGTTGTCGTCAGCTCGTGTCGTGAGATGTTGGGTTAAGTCCCGCAACGAGCGCAACCCTTGATCTTAGTTGCCAGCATTCAGTTGGGCACTCTAAGGTGACTGCCGGTGATAAACCGGAGGAAGGTGGGGATGACGTCAAATCATCATGCCCCTTATGACCTGGGCTACACACGTGCTACAATGGACGGTACAGAGGGTCGCAACCCCGCGAGGGTGAGCTAATCCCATAAAACCGTTCTCAGTTCGGATTGTAGGCTGCAACTCGCCTACATGAAGCCGGAATCGCTAGTAATCGTGGATCAGCATGCCACGGTGAATACGTTCCCGGGCCTTGTACACACCGCCCGTCACACCACGAGAGTTTGTAACACCCGAAGTCGGTGGGGTAACCCTTACGGGAGCCAGCCGCCGAAGGTGGGACAGATGATTGGGGTGAAGTCGTAACAAGGTAGCCGTATCGGAAGGTGCGGCTGGATCACCTCCTTTCTAAGGATATATTACGGAATACAGATTTTTATCTGTATCTTAACGTTTTGCAGTTCAGTTTTGAATGTTCATTTTTATGAGCATTTGAAAACTTGTTCTTTGAAAACTGGATAAAACGACATTGAAAGAAATAAATTCAAGAAATTCGATTTATAATCACTTCGGTGATTATAGATTGTGTAGTACTTTTAACTACTAATTTTGAATGGACTCCAAGTAATTGGAAGCCATATTAGGTTAAGTTAATAAGGGCGCACGGTGAATGCCTTGGCACTAGGAGCCGAAGAAGGACGGCACTAACACCGATATGCTTCGGGGAGCTGTAAGTGAGCTTTGATCCGGAGATTTCCGAATGGGGAAACCCACTGTTCGTAATGGAGCAGTACATTTACGTGAATACATAGCGTATCTGTGGCACACCCAGGGAACTGAAACATCTAAGTACCTGGAGGAAGAGAAAGAAAAATCGATTCCCTGAGTAGCGGCGAGCGAAACGGGAATAGCCCAAACCAAGAGGCTTGCCTCTTGGGGTTGTAGGACACTCTACATAGAGTTACAAAGGAATGAGCTAGACGAAGCGATCTGGAAAGGTCCGCAGGATAGGGTAAAAGCCCCGTAGTCAAAAGTTCATTCTCTCTTGAGTGTATCCTGAGTACGGCGGAACACGTGAAATTCCGTCGGAATCTGGGAGGACCATCTCCCAAGGCTAAATACTACCTAGTGACCGATAGTGAACCAGTACCGTGAGGGAAAGGTGAAAAGCACCCCGGAAGGGGAGTGAAATAGATCCTGAAACCGTGTGCCTACAAGTAGTTAGAGCCCGTTAATGGGTGATAGCGTGCCTTTTGTAGAATGAACCGGCGAGTTACGATTACATGCAAGGTTAAGTTGAGAAGACGGAGCCGCAGCGAAAGCGAGTCTGAATAGGGCGAATGAGTATGTGGTCGTAGACCCGAAACCAGGTGATCTACCCATGTCCAGGATGAAGGTAAGGTAACACTTACTGGAGGTCCGAACCCACGCACGTTGAAAAGTGCGGGGATGAGGTGTGGGTAGCGGAGAAATTCCAATCGAACCTGGAGATAGCTGGTTCTCTCCGAAATAGCTTTAGGGCTAGCCTCAAACGTTAAGAATCTTGGAGGTAGAGCACTGTTTGGACTAGGGGCCCATCCCGGGTTACCGAATTCAGACAAACTCCGAATGCCAATGATTTATGTTTGGGAGTCAGACTGCGAGTGATAAGATCCGTAGTCAAGAGGGAAACAGCCCAGACCACCAGCTAAGGTCCCAAAGTATTTGTTAAGTGGAAAAGGATGTGGCGTTGCTTAGACAACCAGGATGTTGGCTTAGAAGCAGCCATCATTTAAAGAGTGCGTAATAGCTCACTGGTCGAGTGACGCTGCGCCGAAAATGTATCGGGGCTAAACAAATCACCGAAGCTGTGGATTGATACCTTTGGTATCAGTGGTAGGAGAGCGTTCTAAGGGCGTTGAAGTCAGACCGGAAGGACTGGTGGAGCGCTTAGAAGTGAGAATGCCGGTATGAGTAGCGAAAGACGGGTGAGAATCCCGTCCACCGTATGACTAAGGTTTCCTGAGGAAGGCTCGTCCGCTCAGGGTTAGTCGGGACCTAAGTCGAGGCCGATAGGCGTAGACGATGGACAACAGGTTGATATTCCTGTACCACCAAACCACCGTTTGAGTAATGGGGGGACGCAGAAGGATAGGGTAAGCGTGCTGTTGGTTATGCACGTCCAAGCAGTAAGGTGTGAATGTAGGAAAATCCGCATTCTATAACATTGAGCTGTGATGGCGAGGACTTAGTCCGAAGTTCCTGATTTCACACTGCCAAGAAAAGCCTCTAGCGAGGTGATAGGTGCCCGTACCGCAAACCGACACAGGTAGTCGAGGAGAGAATCCTAAGGTGAGCGAGAGAACTCTCGTTAAGGAACTCGGCAAAATGACCCCGTAACTTCGGGAGAAGGGGTGCTCTTTTGGGTGAATAGCCTAGAAGAGCCGCAGTGAATAGGCCCAGGCGACTGTTTAGCAAAAACACAGGTCTCTGCAAAACCGTAAGGTGAAGTATAGGGGCTGACGCCTGCCCGGTGCTGGAAGGTTAAGAGGAGTGCTTAGCGCAAGCGAAGGTGCGAATTGAAGCCCCAGTAAACGGCGGCCGTAACTATAACGGTCCTAAGGTAGCGAAATTCCTTGTCGGGTAAGTTCCGACCCGCACGAAAGGCGTAACGATCTGGGCACTGTCTCAACGAGAGACTCGGTGAAATTATAGTACCTGTGAAGATGCAGGTTACCCGCGACAGGACGGAAAGACCCCGTGGAGCTTTACTATAGCTTGATATTGAATTTTGGTGCAACTTGTACAGGATAGGCAGGAGCCTTAGAGCCCGGAGCGCCAGCTTCGGAGGAGGCGTCGGTGGGATACTGCCCTGGTTGTATTGAAATTCTAACCCATACCCGTAACCCGGGTAGGAGACAGTGTCAGGCGGGTAGTTTGACTGGGGCGGTCGCCTCCTAAAGTGTAACGGAGGCGCCCAAAGGTTCCCTCAGAATGGTTGGAAATCATTCGAAGAGTGTAAAGGCAGAAGGGAGCTTGACTGCGAGACCTACAAGTCGAGCAGGGTCGAAAGACGGGCTTAGTGATCCGGTGGTTCCGCATGGAAGGGCCATCGCTCAACGGATAAAAGCTACCCCGGGGATAACAGGCTTATCTCCCCCAAGAGTCCACATCGACGGGGAGGTTTGGCACCTCGATGTCGGCTCATCGCATCCTGGGGCTGTAGTCGGTCCCAAGGGTTGGGCTGTTCGCCCATTAAAGCGGTACGCGAGCTGGGTTCAGAACGTCGTGAGACAGTTCGGTCCCTATCCGTCGTGGGCGTAGGAAATTTGAGAGGAGCTGTCCTTAGTACGAGAGGACCGGGATGGACACACCGCTGGTGTACCAGTTGTTCTGCCAAGAGCATCGCTGGGTAGCTATGTGTGGACGGGATAAGTGCTGAAAGCATCTAAGCACGAAGCCCCCCTCAAGATGAGATTTCCCATTACGCAAGTAAGTAAGATCCCTCAAAGACGATGAGGTAGATAGGTTCGGGGTGGAAGCGTGGCGACACGTGCAGCTGACGAATACTAATCGATCGAGGACTTAACCAAAATAGAATTTGAAGAATTCAATGTCTTTTATCCAGTTTTGAGTGAACAACTCAAGGTCTAGTGATGATGGCGAAGAGGTCACACCCGTTCCCATACCGAACACGGAAGTTAAGCTCTTCAGCGCCGATGGTAGTTGGGGGTTTCCCCCTGCAAGAGTAGGACGTCGCTGGGCACTAAGAAGTCGTTACCGAGTAATCGGTGGCGGCTTTTTTTGTATTCGAAAAAGAAGACCGAAGGCAACATATACTTTATTTATAGAGAAGTGTGCAAGAAAGTGGAGGGGCAAAGAGTTCTAGGAAGCAAAGAAGAGAGGCTCGGAACGTATAACATACGTGAGAACTGAACGACTGCGGCTGACGAAGAAATCTGCCGCCCATCTACTTTCGCAGCCCGAACACGGAAGTAAAGCTCTTGCGCCGATGGTAGTTGGGGGTTTCCCCCTGCAGAGTAGGACGTCGCTGGGCACCAAGAAGTCGTTACCGAGAAATCGGTGGCGGCTTTTTTTTATTCGAAAAAGAAGACCAAAGGCAACATATACTTAATTTATAGAGAAGTGTGCGAGAAAGTGGAGGGGCAAAGAGTTCGAGAAAGCAAAGAAGAGAGACTCAGAACGTATAACATACGTGAGAACCGAACGACTACGGCTGACGAAGAAATCTGCCGCCCATCTGCTTTCGAAGCCCGAACACGGAAGTAAAGCTCTTGCGCCGATGGTAGTTGGGGGGTTCCCCCTGGAGAGTAGGACATCGCTGGGCACCAAGAAGTCGTTACCGAGAAATCGGTAGCGGCTTTTTTTGTCAGGAAAAAAATCCGAAGGTAACATGTATTTTATTTATAGAAAAGCATGCGAGAAAGTGGATGGGCAAAGAGTTCAAGGAAGCAAAGAAGAGAGGCTCGGAGCATATAACATACGTGAGAACCGAACGACTGCAGCTGACGAAGAAATCTGCTTTCCTATTCCGAACACAGAAACTAAGTGCTGAAGAAAGGAAATTTCTTCTGGGTCAATCTCGAATTTAACTAATTTAATAAATAAAATTACTACTAAGCTTGAGTAAAGTAATCTTCGTTGTTCATTTAATAATCATTGCTTTGAGATGGACTATATTTTTATTAATCATTAATTGGTTACAAAGACATGTAGATAAATATAGTGATTAATTAACCATAATAGTGAAAAATAAAAATCAAAATTTATTAGAATGATCGTTTATTTAAAGGGTTTTATAAATAAAAAGTAAAAAGGAACTAAATCTATTTAGAGAGGAATAAAGTACTAGTTATGTTGAAGATAAAAATTAGTGAAATATCCTACTTAAAAAAAGTAGGTTTAAATAATTATTTTTTTAAAAAGCAAGAAAATTAAATTATATTGATAGGAAATTGATTATATTCGATTTACTAATCATACCAACGATTCTAATATCTTCTTTATATTTCCAAAAGTATTGTGTGCATCACTTATTACCTATAAAATAAATAGCATAAAATAGTAATAAACTATTATTTCTGAAAAATATGAAAAATAACGACTTAATTCGACAAAATTTCTATTTCTATTCATATATAGTTTTGTTAACAACCAGAGATTCTTGATCCACACCATTGATTCTGTTTACCTAAATGACTTTTTAGGAAAGGGGGAGAAGGTGTTTTTTTGCGGTCTTTATAGATTAATGTAAAAGACCATTAGTTTCTCGTACAGTAATAAAATCTTAGTAAAATTCAAGGGAGGAATGGAAGTTGAGAAGGAGAAACAGTTCAACTAAGGCACTTAGTATTACAGCATCTTTACTTTTAACATTTTCATTAATTGCTCCGAATGTAGTTAGTGCGGAAACCACTAGTAAGCTTCACCAATCTTTTAGAGATTCAAGTCCCAGCACGATTCTCGTAAAAGATAAGTTAAGTAGCCGTTTACTAGCAAACTTTAAAGAAGATGATAAAGTTACTTTCTTAATCAAATTTAAAGAAAAAGCAGATGTACAAGAAGTGGCTACGGAAGCTCGAAAAGGTGCGGATGCTGCAAACTTATCTGCGCACAATGCGAAACTTCTTCAGCGCTCCTCAGTAGTAAGCGAATTGAAGATAACTTCTCTTGAGTCACAAGAAACAGTTAAACAATTTCTAGAACAAGAAGTAGCTAAGGGAAATGCAAAAGATATCGAGTCATATTATATTGTGAATGGGATGGCAGTAACGGCAACAAAAGAAGTTGCTGAGAAACTAGCAACGTTCCCTGAAGTTGAAAAGATTTTACCGAATGAAACTCGTCAGTTATTTACAACAAAAACTGAGAATGCCGTTGCTCCTAAAGCAGAAATCGCGAACATAGAGTGGAGCATTGAACGTGTCAAAGCTCCAGAAGTTTGGGCAATGGGTATTGACGGAGCAGGAACTGTTGTAGCTAGCATTGATACTGGGGTTCAATGGGATCACCCGGCATTAAAAGAAAAGTACCGAGGCTACAATGCAGCAAATGGTCAAGTCTCTCATAACTTTAACTGGTTTGATGCAACAGCTGGACGAGCTACGCCGTATGACGATATTGAACACGGTACGCATGTAACGGGAACTATGGTTGGTAGTGAACCAAATGGAACGAATCAAATTGGTGTTGCTCCTGGAGCTAAATTTATCGCAGTAAAGGCATTTACAGCAAACGGGGGAACAGACACAGATCTACTGGAAGCTGCACAATGGATTTTAGCACCGACTGATGCCAATGGAAATGCACGCGTTGACATGGCTCCAGACGTTGTCAATAACTCCTGGGGAGGCGGACCTGGTCTTGATGAATGGTACCGAGACGTTGTCGTCAACTGGCGCGCAGCAGAAATTTTCCCTGAATTCTCTGCAGGAAACACAACGCTTTCAAATCCAGGTGGTGCTGGATCTGTAGCGGCACCAGCAAATTATCCTGAGTCATTTGCAACAGGAGCAACTGACATTAATAACAAAGTGGGAAGCTTCTCCCTTCGTGGACCTTCACCATACGCTGAAATTAAACCAGACATCTCAGCACCAGGCGTGAACATTCGTTCATCTATACCAGGTGGTGGGTATGAAGGTGGTTGGAACGGGACATCTATGGCAGGACCAGCTGTTTCGGGCGTTGCGGCACTCCTTCGACAAGTTGACGCAAACCTAACAGTGGATGAAATGGAAGAAATCCTACTCAACACAGCAAATCCATTAACAGATGCTCAATATACAACAGTTCCTAACCATGGATATGGCTATGGACTAGTAGATGCTTATGAGGCTGTATCTTCTATCATCACTGGACTTGGAACATTGGAAGGTCAAGTAACAAAACAAGGTGATGATAGTGAAGCCCCGGTATTCGAGCATACAGCACCTCGTGAAATATATGCAGGAATGGATTTAGATTTGTCAATTACAGTTAGTGATAACATCAGCGTTGCATCTGTTGTACTAAATTACAAGGATGCAAATGGTGCTTGGCAAGCAATCGAAGCTGGACGCAAATCTGGCGATTACAAATCTGGTGTGTTCGGAGTTGAGATTCCAGGTGATTTAATCTCAGGTAACTCATTCAAGTACAAATGGACAATCAATGACTTTGGTAACAATGAAGTAAGTAGTGAAGAATATGTCATTCAAGTAAAACCAGGTATTACCGTTGGATACTTTGAAAACTTCGAAGCACAGCCAATTGGTTGGTATTCCTTTGGAGATCAAAACAGTTGGGATTGGGGCGTACCAACATCTGGCCCAGGAAATGCCGCATCTGGAGATAAGGTATACGCTACAAACTTATCTGGGCTTTACGCAAACCGTATGAACGCAACACTTGTTGCACCTCCAATCGACCTGCCAGAAGGAAATTCTTTCTTGCAGTTCAAACAGTGGCATAACTTCGAGCAGTCTTCTTCGGGAAGAGCTTGGGATTACGGTCACGTATTCGTTTCTACAGATCAGCAAAACTGGACACAATTACTAATGGTTCAAGGTCTATCCAATGGTTGGATTAGTGCAGAAGTTGATTTGTCTGCATATGCAGGTCAACGTATCTATATTGGATTCAATGCATTCTCTGATGGTAGTGTACAAAGAGACGGCTGGTATATTGATGATGTTGCTCTAACTGACATTTCACAAACTGGCAAAGTTTCAAAAGGAAAAGGCAACAAAAATGGTAACAACGGTAACAATAAAAACAGTGTAAACAATGGAAATAAAGGTAATAACGGAAATGGTAAAGATAAAGATGCATTAAAAGAAACAATCGACCCAAAATCAATTAAACCTGTTTTACCTGTAAAAGAAGCATCACCAGTAGTAGAAATAATTAATAATCCAACACTTCTACCTTTAGGTGCTCAAGTTAGTGTACTAGAATCTGGACGTTCAGTTTATTCAAACCCAGCTGACGGTTCCTATTCATTAACACACGGGGCAGGAACATTCACAGTGAAAGCAGAAGCTTACGGATTTACTTCGGAAGAACAAGCTGTCACAATCGAAGCAGATGGCACAACAACTGCCAATTTCACTTTGGATGAAGTAGCTCAAAATACTGTGAGTGGTACAATTACTGACCAATCAACGGGTGAAGGCATTGAAGGAGCAACTCTTCTACTTGTGGAAGATGCAAATATCTCACCTGTGACAACAGATGCAGCTGGTAACTACTCCATCACTGCATACGAAGGCGACTACACATTGAAAGTTATCGCTCGCGGCTACCATGGCCAAGAAGTAGCAGTGATAATCGGTGATGAAGCAACAACGCAAAACATCACGCTTGAGCCATTCTACACAGTTCCAGGTGGAGAAATCGGTTATGACGATGGTACACCTGAAAACGCACGTGCTTTCAACGCTGCAGGAAATGCATGGGCAGTGAAAATGTCACTTCCAGAAGGAAAAGAAAGTGGTATTGTAACAGATGGCGTATTCCGCTTCTGGACAACTGAATGGCCTGTCCCTGGTGGAACTGCATTCGCAGTCGAAGTATGGGATGCAACGGGCGCGGACGGAACTCCTGGTAAAATGCTTGCGGGTCCTGTCAATGCAACAGCATTACGTAACGGTCAGTGGACAGTTGTGGACTTAACTGATCACAACATCGTCGTAAATGGCGATTTCTTCATGGTATACCGTCAAACATTTGCAAATCCAAATACTCCTGGTCTTGCAACGGATGAAGACGGTACGAACGCGGGAAGAAGCTACCAAGGCGTATCTGGGGTATGGTCTCCATCACCGACAGCTGAAGGAAACTACATGATCCGTGCTCGCGTAAGCTATGAAGTAAATGCGCCGGTAATCACTTCACCAGCGGCTAATGTAACAACAAGTGAAGCAGCTATTACAATTGAAGGTACTGCATCACCAACAACGACACTCCAGTTAAAACAAAATGGTGCAGAAGTAGCATCTATCGTCGTAGGTAACGACGGTAAATTCGCAATCCCTGCTACATTAGTAGAAGGTGACAATGAATTCACAGCAGTTTCTAAATTAAATGGCAAAGTAACAGGTGAATCAGCTCCTGTCACAGTCATCTTAGACACGTTGAAACCTGATTTGACAATTACAAGTCCGAAAAACGGCGACAAAACAAACCGTGAAACAGTTACAGTCGAAGGAACAGTTACAGACGCAAACCTTGACTGGGTACGAGTTAACGGTCAAGATGCTCTAGTCGTC
The DNA here is from genome assembly GCF_038005325.1 of Psychrobacillus sp. FSL H8-0484. Taxonomy (NCBI): domain Bacteria; kingdom Bacillati; phylum Bacillota; class Bacilli; order Caryophanales; family Bacillaceae; genus Psychrobacillus; species Psychrobacillus sp. FSL H8-0484. The sequence goes on from NZ_JBBOSZ010000001.1 coordinate 428,470, forward strand.
AACGGAAAATATTCAAAGCGTATTATCCTTGAAAACGGTGCAAATGAAATAACAGTTGTTGCACGCGACAAGGCAAACAATCGTATCTCGACAAAAATCACAGTTCAAGCAGACTTCGATGCACCAGTCATTGGGAACTTGAAACCTGCAGGAGACCTTTACCTTACAACAGGTAGAAGCGTCAAAATCGAATTTGATAGTGAGCCTGGATTGAAAGCGACATTCGTTATCCACATGCCACTAACAAATGTAGGTGGACAAGTTCAAAATGCAACTGAATTACCAATGATGGAGCAAAGCACAGGTCATTACGTTGGTTACTGGACAGTACCATACGGAACAGTAGCAGACGGTGCACAAATCGAAGTAAAAGCTCTTGACAGTTTCAACAATGAAACACGCCAATTAGCTGCCGGTAAACTGTATATCAACGTAGCGGCACCATCAGCCCAACCATCTGCTGAACAGCCAGCAGAAGAACCAGCTAAGGAATCAGAAGAAGCACCAGTAGATGCTCCTATTGAAAATCCTGCAGAATAATATGGAGGTTGAATAGAAACGAAGAAGCCAAAGAGTATGAAAGTCCTCTTTGGCTTCTTTTTATTTTTTTACAAATATAGTAAGTGTTATGTCGTTACAAAAAATGTTCAATCCTTTCATTTCTAAGCATATGATAATTTGAGAGGGGTGTACCATGAACAATTATGTGGATGTGCTAAAGAACTTTTTACCGCCAAATGCTACGATTTTAGAATTACCAAAGCCCCAAGAGAAACTTGCTATATTACTGGCAGATATCGACGGCGATCATTTCAACGAATTAATTGGAGCTTACAAGTATGAAGAGCAGAATTATATTTTGATATTAAAAATGATCAATGATCAATGGCTTCCTTTAATCCATATAAAAGGAAATGGATACGGTATATCAGATTTAATAGTAGCACCAATTACGGATAGTTGGGTTAGTACCTTAGTTGTGGGTTGGCAAATAGGTAACGTGTGGGCAGAATTAGATTTATTGCAATGGACAAATAGTGGGTTTGTACGATTGCCTACTAATAATATTGTTTACAGTAAATTAGAAGTAGAAGATATGCCTGGGGAATATGGAGAGGATGGGCAATACGAGCTTGCTGTTTGGATACATGATACTGGTGAGGCTTACAAAGTAGATGTATATCGCTTTAGTGAAGGTAGACTAGATATAGCAAGAGATGTCTATCCGTATTACTTTAGAAAAGTAGAAGCCTATTACGCTCAGAAGAAGGCCGGAGATTTGGAACAAAAATTAGCTTCCAATGATAAAGGACTTTCATTTCGTTCGCCGTATCCAACATCAAGAGAAGAAGTATTAGACAAAAGACAACAGGTTTTAAGTCGCTTAAGTTCTACTGGTCAAGAGGTAATAGATTTGAAAAGAGGGGACGTGACCGGTGATGGCTTCATGGACACCGTTTACCTTACAGGCGATAAGACTCAGGGAAGTCCGTTCTGGCAAAACATATCGCTAAATATACTTAATGGAAAAACCAATATGTACGAAAGAATTTCTCTCAAAGAAAATGTGGGCTACAACCCAACAATATTTCTTGGTGATTTTACAGGAGACCTAGTGGATGACATATTAATCGTCATAGATACGGGAGGAAGCGGCGGCATCATTTACGCATATGTTTTTTCATCTTTGGAAGGACAAATGCGTCAAGTGTTCGATGTAGAGGAATATAATGAACAATCTAAGTATGAAGTGAATTATCAAAACCAATATAAAGTAGCGGTGATAAGCTCTAATCCAAAGAAGAAGTACACAGTGGATTTAATGTATAAAGGGAAGGAATATTTATCGGAGATTTATAATGAAGATGGAACGCTGAAAGAGCCAATTGAGGGTTGGGTAGACCCAGTCAGTGGCCTGTATCCAATCGACTTTGCAAGGGATGGTACTTATGAGCTAACTGCCATACAAAAAATCGCAGGGAGATACCATGCCGATGGGATAGGATATGTGCAAAATGTATTGAAATGGAACGGACATGATTTCGTACCAGATCGACAAACTGTATCTATCTTTGGGGAAGATTTAAAGTCTAACTGAGTTATGAAGATTAGAATTGCTACAGAGTCATTAGACGATGAAGCAGTTCTTTTTTATTATATAAAGTATTACAAAAAAGAAAAATTGACAATTTTGTGAACGAAGTGAATAATATAAAGAAAGAGAGGGTGTATGAAATGGAATCATATATGAAGATGTTAAATGCAACAAGGTACGTAGCTGGTACAGTGCTTACTATTGGAATTGCTATTTTCTTGTACGGAGCTTTCGTAAGCGATTATAGTAATGTTTTAGGGGTAGGTATTGGAACGGTAATGGGAGCAGTTTTTATTTTTTTAATTGGACTTATTCTAGTTGCTTCAGAAGAAATGATTATAAACTCTAGAAAATGTAAAAAAGAGAGCGCCTGAAGAGACGCTCTCTTTGAAACGATTATTTACATATCCCAAATCATTGCTAACAGTGTACCAAAAATGGTTATCAAGGCGATGATTAATCCATAATAGATGTTTGCATAGATAGATTTTTTATCATTTGTTTCTCCGGCATGCATGAATACAACTAATTGAAGTCCAGCTTGTATAAATGCTGTTAGGAGAAGAACCGTCATACCAATAGAAAATGACATATCCATGAAGTATACCAAAAGTGCCACTGCGGTAAGGATCAACGAACATACAAAGCCCATTACTTGCTTAAGAGGGAATAATTCTTTCATGTTACATCATTCCTTTCAAGTAGATGAAGCTAAAGATGAAGATCCAAACAACATCTAAGAAATGCCAATAAAGCGAAAAGATGAAAGATTTATTGGCTGTCTCAGGAGTCAAGCCTCGTTTTTTGATTTGTAACAGGATGAATAATCCCCAAAAGAATCCAACTGTAACATGCAATCCATGTGTTCCTAGTGTGGTTAGTAAAATGGCAGAGAAAGCACTCGTTTGTAGAGTCAAGCCTTCATGGATATAATGAACAAACTCAAAAACTTCGAACCCTAAGAATCCTGCACCGAGAAGCAAAGTGATGGAGAAGAATGTCATCATTGCTTTTTTGTTTCCTAGACGCATCGCGTGGATTCCTAGACCAATTGTAAAACTACTTGTTAAAAGCAAGATGGTTTCGACTAATACTGGTGTAATTTCAAATATTTCTGCTCCAGTAAGTCCATCACCAGTTCGATTCACTAAAGTGAAATACGATGTGAAAAGTGTGGCGAAAAGCATAATTTCCGCACCAAGGAAGATCCAAAACCCTAAGATTTTCAAACTATTTTCTTCCGTACTATATTCAAGTGGAAGTGAGTTGTTTACCTTCATTTTTTAGCACCTCGCAATTTTGCTTCTGTTTCTTCAATTTCTTTAACAGAAATGTAGCGTCCGTGATCTTTCTCGAATGAACGGTAAGTCAAACAACCTAAAATACCAATTAACGAGATAATCGCAAGCGGCCATATGCTGAATACCATCCCAAATCCAAACGCGAAGAAGATACAACTCATGATAAATGGCCAGCCGCTGTTATTTGGCATATGAATTTTTTCCAATTTTCCTGGGAATAATTCATGTCCATTTTTCTTCGCATCCCAAAACGCTTGAGTTGATGCAGCTTTTGGTGTAATAGCAAAATTGTACTCTGGTACTGGCGTGTGTGTAGCCCATTCAAGCGAACGTGCATCCCACGGGTCACTACCGATATCTCTAGGAGAATACCGAATACTATAGTAGATATTGTAGACAAGTAAGACAAAGGCAAATGCCATAATAGCCGCACCGACAAATGAAACCATATTCCACATGCCGAATCCAGTGGATTCAGAGTACGTGTACATACGACGTGCTTGGCCGTCTAATCCAGTAATGTACATTGGAATGAAGGCTAAGACAAAGCCGACAGAAAGTAACCATGCGGTCCATTTTCCAAGTTTCTCATTTAACATAAAGCCGAACATTTTTGGCCAATAGTACGTGAGACCTGCTAGCATGGCGAAAACTACCCCAGGAATAATAACGTTATGGAAGTGAGCTACTAAGAACATCGTATTATGATATTGGTAGTCTGCTGCGGACATCGCAAGCATTACCCCTGTAACTCCACCTAATGTAAACAGTGGAATGAAAAGCATCGAATATAACATAGGTGTAGTAAATTCAATTTTCCCTTTCCAAAGCGTGAACAACCAGTTAAAGATTTTAACCCCGGTTGGAACAGCAATAATCATCGTTGTAATGGAGAAAAAACTATTAGTAAGTGCTCCTTGACCCATCGTAAAGAAATGATGCGCCCATACAAGGAAGGAAAGTAAAGAAATAGCGACCATCGATGCGACCATCGATTTATACCCATATAAATTTCGACGTGCAAAAGTGGAAATGATCTCACTATAAAGACCAAACGCCGGTAAGATTAAGATATATACCTCCGGATGTCCCCAAACCCAGAACAAGTTCGCCCAAAGCATATCCATCCCGCCATTAACGGTTGTAAAGAAATTTGTTCCAAACAGTCGATCCATGGTTCCCATGGCAAGTGTTACGGTTAAAACAGGGAAAGCAAATACAACGATGACGTTGGCGATAAAAGCAGACCATGTGAACATAGGCATTTTCATCAATGTCATCCCAGGTGCTCTCATTTTAAGAATAGTCGTGATAAAGTTAATACCAGTTATTAACGTACCAATACCAGCGATTTGGATCGCAATCATATAATAATTCGTACCTACAGACGTACTAAATTCATTACCTGCAAGTGGGAAATAAGAAGTCCAACCTGCATCAGGTGATCCACCGATGATGAAGGAGATGTTGAATAACCCCATCCCCATAAAGAATAACCAAAAACTTAGTGCGTTTAAGCGTGGAAATGCTACATCACGTGCACCAATTTGTAACGGTATAAGGTAGTTAAAGAAGAACGTGATGAATGGCATAGCCATAAACAGGATCATCACAACCCCATGTGTACTGAAGATTTCATTATAATGCTGGGATTCTAGAAACTTGTTATCAGGCATAGATAGCTGATAACGTAACATGATAGCATCTACACCCCCACGAAATAGCATGAGTAAAGCAGTGAGCAAATACATAATACCGATTCGTTTATGGTCAACAGTGGTTATCCACTCGCGCCAAAGGTAACCCCATTTTTTAAAATAGGTAATACCTACGACGATAGCAATCATGGTTAGACCAATACTAACCATTGCTCCGTATATTAAAAAGCTTGGATGTGGTACGGCAAAGCGTTCAAAGAAATCCATACTTTTGTAACTCCTTTCGAGAATCTATTGTTTGTTACGATACTTTAGCTTGTAAATTTTGTATCAATGATGAGCGTGAGTGGATTGCTCATCCGAACTAGTTGATCCATGATTTTCGTGCTCAGATTCTTCTGCGTCCGAATTAGTTGACCCATGGTCATGATCAGGTGCAGGGGAGAATTCTAAATGTGTTCCAGTGTATGTGGATCGGCCAAGATGTCCAGGCTCTAATAACTCCTCGAACGTTTCTTCTGTCAGAGGTGCGGCAGTTTCATGCACTTCCTCAACCCATTCGTCATAGTCGGCTTGGGACATTGCAGTCACTTCAAATGTATTTTCCGCGAATCCTGCACCACTGAAGTTTGCGTTTCTTCCCATGAATTCCCCAGGAAGGTCAGCAGCTAAGTGTAAAGTATTGACCATATCAGACATCGCGTATTTTTGGCCACCTAGTTGTGGAATCCAAAAACTAGTGATAGGTCCGTAAGAATATAATTTAAATTCAATCGGACGGTTTGCAGGGATATATAAGTAGTTAACTGTCTCGATATCCTCTTCTGGATAACTAAAATGCCACTTCCAGTTGGAAGAGGAAGCATAAATAACTAATGGTTCTTGATCTTCATATGCAGCGGGAATTGCCTCTACTTCGTAGTTACTTTTAACAGAAACTATGGAAAGAAAAACAACAATAATAATAGGAATTCCAACACAGATTGCTTCTACAATGGGGCTTCCTTCAATATGAGGAGGCTCATAATCTTCACTCTGTTTAGAAGCACGGTATTTAATTAACACAAATATTAATATGGCGAAAACGACGAGGACAATAGCTGACATAAGCCAAATGGAAAGCATGATATCATCAGCCTGCGTTTTTGCCTGAGGTCCTTTTGGATCTAAAACTAATAGTGGCTCACAACCAGTTAGCACAGTGGCAATAGTGAAAATCATTGTGAATAATGCCCATTTCATTTTTAATTTCATAGTTGTACCCCTTTCAAATTTATTGAAGTTGTATAAATGTAAGTCAAATGTGTTTAAAGCATTTTTTATTCTTAGTCTCTATCTTAGTACCGTATTTTAAAAAAACAATGAAAAGAAATAGCCGTCACAAAAAGTTCATGAAGATATGTACAAAATAAAAAGTCGGTAACAAAATTGTTGGGAATGTTGAGAAATCGACTCTAATGTGGATAGAAATGGTAGTAATTTCAATGCATTTTCTGTGAATTTGAATGTGATTTTCTTCTTGCCGTAAACCCAAAGTTCAAGGTGTTTTGACTTAAAGAAATGCCATTAGAGAAGGATTATCCTATTTTTGAACAGAGCGGAATGACAGAAAAATAGTTAGCATACATCTAATAAAGCGGTACTAGAGCTCCTGAAATTGCATCCTGGATAGATACATTCGCGAATAGGAAAGTATTAAGTTATCTAAAGTTTCTGGTGGGGGACGGACAGAAGACAGCCGCAAAGTTACCGAAAAAATAGAAGGTAGGAAATGATGTAGTAATAATCAGTGCAAAGCGCATCGGAAAACGAGAGTAAACAGGTTGGCTATTTAAGAGTACCTATATTAATTTGGAAATTAGCAATCATTATATTGTTTGGTAGAGAAAGGGTATTATATATGCAGGGGAGAACTACAAATTAAAAGGGGGAAATGAGATGGATAGGAGATATGATACGAGGCATATTTTCTTAGCGATTGGAGCTTGTATTGCGTTAATTTCACCAGTCTTGATCTTGCTTATGCCTTTAGCTTTAATTAATACACTATATTATCAGAGAGACATTTGGATTTTGTATGCACCGGGTGAAAATTATTTGGCGTATGGATTCAGTTTATTTTTGGTTGTTCTTGCATGTCCTTTACTTTGGTTGCTAGATATACGTAAGGCATCGATTGCATTAGCAATTACTTGTTTGATAGCTAGTGGTGTTGTTTTTTATTACGTGTCGTTATCTTATGTGACGTTATCAGATGAGGAAATTTCTTATCGTAAGTTATTTTCACAGGAGAAGAAAAACTATGATTGGGAGGAGCTCGATCAGGTTCTGTACTATGAGAAGTTACCTGAAGACAAGGACTTGTCCTATTATGAATTTTATTTTAAAGATGGCGAAAAGCTTACAATTAAGCAAAATAAATATGTTACAGATATACAACAAGGATTGAATTCAAAAGTAAGATTTTTGAACATTCCTCTTGTATATGTAGAGGACAAATAATAGATCTACTATATTACTAACCTAATAAAGTCAAAGAAGAGTCTGCGTTGCAGACTCTTCTTTCCACTAGATCATCTTTAAGAGTGCTTCTCTACCGATCATTCCACGAGTAATCCCAAGTTCCTCTGCTTCATATGTGACCGATTCTAATGGTGCATCTAAAAGCTGGTCAATTGTCTTCACACCAACAGCTCTGCCTGCAATTATTTTCCGGTCCTTTAATTTTTCATTTAATAACCCAACGTCTAGTGCACCGCACATAATATATCCTTTATCGTTGGATACAGTAAGTAAATTTGTTTTTGGTAACAAAACGGAAACTGCTATGAAAGTATTTCCTTCAATATCAATTGGATGAAGGTTAATCATTTTACTACATCACTCCTTTTCTACAATTTATGTGAGTAGAAGGAAAAGCGTGTTTATTTCACTTCTAAGAAATGGATAAATGGTTCATTGGGCAGCTTTTCTAAATATAATACAGATTCGAACTGTTTCCGTTCTGAAACGGTCATTTCATATACAAGGAATGTTTTTTATTTTTCGTATATGGGAAAGATAAGGAGGAGACGTGACATATTTTAAATAAAGAGGTGGGTTTTGTGAATAAGTTGTTTGCTATTCTTGCATTTGTTGGTGTTCCACTTGTTATTGTGGGGGCATTTCTTGAGTGGGCACAGATGGTCATGTTTTTTTTATGTTGTCTTAGTATTATTGCACTTTCGGCATTCATCGGACGAGCAACGGAAAGTCTTGCGATTGTGAGCGGTCCACGAATTGGAGGCTTACTAAACGCTACATTTGGTAATGCTGTGGAACTTATTATTTCTATTTTTACTTTGAAGGCTGGTATGGTTGGAATAGTATTGGCTTCTCTAACTGGGTCAGTACTTGGTAACTTGCTACTCGTCTTAGGGCTTTCATTTTTTGTAGGTGGTATCAAATTTAAACGACAAAAATTTAGTGTTCATGATGCTAGGTACAATTCGGGCTTACTCATTTTTGCTGTTATTGTTGCGTTTGTCATCCCAGAAGTATTTTCTATGTCCATGAATGCTGAAAAAACATTGAACTTGAGTATTGGTATTTCGGTTGTTTTAATCGTTCTTTATCTGGCGGGGTTATTTTTCAAGCTTGTCACCCACCGAGGTATTTTTACATCATCGGATGAACCAGAGGTCGAAACAGAAGAGCCAGAGTGGACAAAAGGTAAATCGATATTAATCCTGATACTAGCGACTGGAGCAGTTGCTTTTGTGTCTGAACAACTTGTCCACACATTTGAGACATTAGGTGAACAATTTGGTTGGACCGAGCTGTTCATAGGTGTCATAATTGTCGCAATTGTGGGGAATGCTGCGGAGCACTTTTCAGCCATCACGATGGCGTATAAAAATAAAATGGAGTTGTCGGTGGAGATTGCAGTTGGATCGACGTTGCAGATAGCTATGTTCGTGGCTCCAATCCTCGTCATTATTTCTCTATTCACACCACAATCCATGGCGCTTGTGTTCACATTACCTGAACTTGTAGCAATGATTACGGCAACACTTCTTGTTATTAATCTTTCCAATGATGGTGAATCTAATTGGTTTGAAGGCCTTACGCTCTTTGCTGCATATTTAGTCATTGGTATTGGGTTTTATTTTCTTTAATAAAGTTAGAAGTATGTGCTATCTCCTTTAATATAGGTAAGTTTAATATTTTTCACATAAATATACGTAGAGACAATTAGCAAGCCTCTATTTGTATTTTAAAAAAATGCAATTAAACTTATAGGGTATAGGAAAGAGGAGAAGATCTTGAAGCGCATTGGATAGAAGAAAGAGCGTACAGTACCATTAATAGAAAAATACAAAATCGTGACGGTTACCTCAGTTATTAACAATAATGGTTCTTGATAAGAAGAGTAAAGTTATTATTCCATTTTTTTTTGGAAAGTGCTTTACTTTTTTTATTTTCACCCAAAACATAACACTTTAACCTCTGATTAATCAATCCACTTGAGGGAAATGCTAAGCATGTATTAAAAAAGGAGGCGGAAAGATACATGACGATAAGTAAAGAACTTGAAGAATTAAAAGCGTATAGCTCTAGTGATCGATGTGTGTTAAGCGTTTATTTAAATACGAATCCCGGGGATCCAGAGCAATTAAATGGTGCTTGGAAAATTCATTTAAAAAGTGGATTAAAGCGAATTGGAGAGTATTTAAAAGCTTCTGGAGATGAAAAAGAAATAAAAGATCTCGATGAAATAAAGAATAAAATTATTAAGGAAATGGAAGAAAATAAATTAGAACTTCATAAAGGCGTAGTAATATTTGCTACTGCTGACGGTGATTTATGGTATGTGAATTATGTTCAAGTCCCGGTTAAAACAAATTTTTACTGGGAAAATCATCCGGTAGTTGAGCAACTGGAGTATATGTATAAAGCATATCCAGAAGCGGGAATTATCATGCCAAGCTTCGGAGAAGTTCGAGTATTGGATACTGCATTGGGATTCGTTCGAGATGATATAACGTATAGATTTGATTTAGTGTCTGAGCAATGGAAAGAAAGTGAAAAGGTTGATATAAGTAACAGGCGTGAAGCTTTGAAAGATAAAACCGCTAAATTAGACACACGATATAAAGTAAATAAAAGTAGTTTTTATAGAGGAATGCGGGAGACCATTGAACAATTAAAGAAAAAACGAGGTTGGCGAGAGTTTCATGTAGCAGGAGAAGCTGAAATGGCAAATGCATTTGCAGAAAGTTTAAGGGATTTACCTGCAAGCTGCATCTACAAAAACTTAAATAACAGTAACGCAGAAGAGGTAGTCCATCAGGTATTAGAAAAATAAATGGATGCTCAAAGAGCACTAAACAAGCGCTTTAAGTTTTCCTTTTCCTAATTTACATTATTCACCTTATTGTATTTGTGCATATCTGTTGTAAATCTGCACATTCTAATTTCACAAGGAGGTGAGAGACATGCCAAATAACAATAAACTAGTTGTACCAGGAGTTAAACAAGCAATTGATCAAATGAAATATGAAATTGCTCAAGAATTCAGTGTTCAACTTGGACCAGATGCTACAGCGCGTGCTAACGGTTCCGTTGGCGGAGAAATTACAAAGCGTTTAGTAGCTCAAGCCCAATCACAAATGAGTGGAACACAAAATAATAACTAAATATTTGGCCGGTGGCAATTTTGCCACCGGTTTTATTATGCCCAATCATAATAAAAAGCCGAGGAATATCCCTCGACTTTTTGTTTTATTATCGGACAGCGGCAATAATGCCTTCTTCATCATCTAAAATTAATTCTATTCCTGTGGCATTTGGATCCAGGTTTAAAAATTCCTTAATAGTTTGACGAAGTGCTTCAATTAAATTTAATGTCGTAAGTATGTGTGTTTGTCCATTTATATTAGCTTCAGCGGAAAAACCAGAATCGTCATCGTACATAAGCTCTACTTCCACTTCTTCTGGAGCAACATTATTTTGGCGACCGATATATACACAAACTGCATTAATAATGTTCTGTTCGGGAATTATTAGTTTCTCCATGAATTAGCATCCTCTTTTTTCTTCTTTTCTTTAAATATGCCAAAGATTTTGCGTATCAAAACAACGATTAAAATTATCGCCGCAGCGTTAATTGCAAACCCAAGAAGAGAACCGAGCATACCCATGTTGGCAAACATGCTACCGAATAATAGTCCAGCAAGCCCACCTACAAAGAGACCTTTCATCAAACCACCTGATTTAAATCCACCTTTAGTTTTCGTATTAGTAGTGGATTTGCTTGTAGCTTTTGTAGAATCCTCATTGTTTTTTTTGATATTTGAATTAGTGGTGTTTGTATTCGTATTAGAGTTAAAACTTTTCTTTCCAGATTTATACTTTTTCGCTTCGGCAGTAATCGTATCGTCGTTAAATACAAAGCTTCCGACAGATGAAAATACAAGTGTTACAGTAAGTAAAGCTGCTACCAATTTTTTCAATTTATAAAACCTCCGTATATTTAGTATTAGATAATCCAAGTAAGTACATACCATCTTACCATATACTATATACGTTTTAATGGAAAGAAAGTTTCACTTTTAATTAAGTATATTTATAAATCAAGGCTGGAAGGCAGTTGATTATCCAATTAACACCATTAAAATTTCACAAGAAATGCGCAAGTATCCCGTTTTGCACTTGTACGTTTTTGATTCCCTTTGGACGAAATGATCACTACATCATTACCGAGGGCTATGCTTACTGTATAAATAGGAAATTGGCTATTCTTTCATTTCCAAAAGCTTTGGCACTTCTATTACAAGTAGCTATGGAGAGTGACAGACGAGCGACTACCACACGATTATTGAAAAAATGCAGAGGGATGCGACAAAGTCGCATCCCTCTGCATTAAGAAATATCGATAATGGTGTAGAACTCGTTCAGTTCCAAGCACTCCAAAAGCACCTATACAGAGTGCCTAGTGTGTTATCACCATTTGAATAAGCAATTTACTGGGTACTTTTGGTTAATCAACACGTGTGTTTATAAATTAAACTTTAAAGATCGGCGAAGAATTTCCTTTTCTAAAAGAGCTAAAAAATCAGGACACAATTTTAATTCTTTCGCAGTAAGATAAGATTCAATTAATAATTCATCCGACATTTTACTCATTTCTTTCACCTCCGTTTAATACGTGGAATTTATATTGTATATACTAAGAATCAATTAGCTGTACATTTAATTTACCAAATAGTCTACTTTAGAACAACCGTTCCTTTATCCACAGTAGATTAGGGATAAGTTGTTAATAACTTGTTGATAATAGTATTGATTTCTATTACCTGTAGTGTGGGTATTGTGCACAACTTTATCCACATTGAATATTTTTGCGAATTTTGTCGAAACATTTTGTAAAAAAGTACTGTTTCAATGCTTCTAAAATGGTTTAAGTAGGCATATATTAGGTGTTTTATACTATGTAAATAAGAAGTAAATATTTTGTAGTTTAAATATTTTATTTATTTTAAAATTACTTGTGAATAACTTAAGTTTATCCACAAAAATAGGTGGATAATATGTGGATTAATATTGAAAATACATGTTAATTCCAAATATATTAGTGATTTATCTGTGTATAACTTTATCCACAGTTCTTTATTTAGATAAATACTATATTTATAAGAAGGTAAAGAAAAAACCACCAAAAAGGTGGCTGATCTTTCTTATTCTCCGTCTTTATCTTCTTCATCAAGTTCTTGTTCTACATCTTGCTCAAGGTTATCGTCTACATCCGATTCATTTTCACCGTCTCCACATGCTGCTAACAAACCTACTGAAAGAAATGCTGCTGCTCCGATTTTCCACCATTTTTGTCCTGCAATTGAATTCGTCGTCATTTTTAATTCCTCCCAATAATTAGTTATTATTAGCTTGCTATTAAGTAATTACCCCTACTTTACGTATATATAAACCTATTTAATAGATTTTTTTAATGAGTTATTTTCATAAATAGTACTTTGTCATTAAAATACGAACATTCATCACTTCTTTGATTGAAGCGGCAGGCGGCGACTCCAGCGGGATGAGTGAGACAGATAAGACATCACAAACGACGCGGAGCGGCGGTGATGGCTTATCGCTCACCCCGCGGAAAGCGTCCGCCTATAGCAGTATTGTTCGTGTTTTTTCATGTAAATTGAAATTATGAAATTGATTCGATTAGGTATAAATTGAAACTTTCTTTGCGATCAGTCGTATTCAAGCTAGGAGGGGATAGCTATGTGGGAAAAATTACAGGTGCGCCAAGAGATTTTGAGAACGGAGATATTTAAAAGAGATAAAGTACTAAGAAAGCAACAAGCAATAGAAGAACAGTTAAAAAATGCAGTGCAAAGAAAACAAAGTTACTTACTAGAATTGAAAGGTGAACAAAAAGATGTTGATGATTTAGATCGTTTTTCTATTTTAAATCTAGTTAGAACTTGGACAGGCAAGCAGGATGAAAAAAGAGAAAAAGAATTATTGGAGCTTGCTGCTGTGGAAGCAAAATTTCGGGAAGTAGAAAAAATGATAACCGATTTAGAAAGCGATATTCGAAGTAATGACATACAATTGCAAAAGATAGAGTGGCAATCACTTGATGTTGAGTGGGACCATTTAAGAATAGAAAAAGAGCAATGGATATTTCAAAATAATGAAGAAGAGGCAAGACAACTAGAAACTCTATATGAAGTGAAGACAGCTGAAGAGACATATATTCGTGAACTAAAAGAAGCGGTTTATGCATGTAACGAAGCAAAAAAAGCATTAAAGAGAGCATTAAGATCACTTGAAAGTGCAGAAGGATTTTCGACGTGGGATACTTATTTAGGTGGTGGTTTACTAGCTACGGCACTAAAACATAGCGAGTTAGACGAATCGGAGAATGCCATACATGATGCTCAATTAGCTCTACAAAGATTTCAAACAGAACTATTAGATATCCAAGAAATCGATACCAGATCATTAAAGATAGACAGGGATAGTTTTGTCACGTTTGCAGATTACTTTTTCGATGATATATTCTCGGCATGGTCCATTCATTCGAAAATTCATTCGTCCATCGATCGAATCGAAAATACACTTAGTGGCTTAAATAGAATTTATGAACACTTAATAGAGACACAAGAAGCTAGGATAAAGAAGCTAGCAGAGATTAAAAGTAGTATAGAACAAATATTAGAGTAGTAAGATTGGCAGTTTCCTAAAAAGTTATTTTTGTGGATTATTCCACTTCCTGAAAACTAGCCATTGAGGAATAAACAAAAGGAATGCTACGAATTCAAGTGAAACGATATACCAAGGATATGGCCCTAAGAAATCTAAAAGACTACCGTTTACCGGCTTCTCTCTTAAAAACATATAGTTGCCTTGCACAAGAATATTTACTGCAAAAATGAAAGGAAATAGTACATTTAATGTAATCATTGTTTGAATGATTCCTTTAAAAGTTGGGCGATATCCTTTTGCCAAAAGAATGTAAAAGCCTGTTACGATAATTCCTATGTGAATATAAAAGAATTGAATGAATAGAAAGTCTGGAAAATTTACTTCTAATGATGGGGTAAGTACAGCTTGAAGTGCACCACCAATACCTGCAAAAAAGACAAAATGATGAAATCGTTTTGTACCAGTCCATAAAACGATGAACGAAAAATATAAACTAATGCTGCAAAGGTGAATCGGTATAGACTCGCTTAAAGTCCAGTCTCTAGCTTGCACTAGCACAAGATGATAGGCAATTTCCATTGCTAATAAAGAAAGGGCAAAAAGACGATCAAAAAGCAGGGAATGTTTATTTTGTAAAAAGCCATTCTTATTCAAGAAATATAAGATAAATAAACATAAGAAAAGCACACCAATTGCTGATAAATGTTCCGTTGAAAACATGGTAAAAGTGTTTACACTATTTGCTTTCATTTCTTTTCTCCAATTCATCTTTTCTTTTATTAATATGTTGAATACGGAAAAAATGGCTTTGTCCACATGTGTATAAAATACCAAAGTAATGAAGAAGAGAAATAATAAATGAATAAAAAGATGTAAAGTGACAATAAAGTTATTTAATTTTAATATCTCAAACAGGCATAACCCCGGTCTAAGTAAGGACGGGGTTAAAATATAGTTGTTTAATTTTTGATGGAAGTTACTTCACTGAACTTAAAAATATAACCAATAAAGACGTTTAAATCTATATGTTATTCCATTATCGCGCCCCTATAATGAAATAACGAAATTACTTGATTAATTTTAAACGGAAACCCTCTTCATTAATCGCATTAATTTATTTTCTGTATCTGTTTCCTCAACTGGTGTATAGATACTGCACCTTAAATCAATATCACCTTGAACTTGGAGAGAAGTTAAATTAAACAACATTTTGCCTACCTTAGCATGTCTGAATTCAATTATCATTTCTGGAGCCTTACTCACTTGACTTTCTAGCCATAAATCTTGGAATTCTGGATGAGAATGACTCATTTCTTTAATGAATTGGTTGTACCATTCATCACCTAAATAGTGTCCATAATAGGTACGGAAAATGGCAAGAAAACCTTTGGCAAAATGTTCCCAATTGGCGGCCAATGATCTTAATTCTTTTCTGGTGAACACTAAACGAATCAAATTTCTTTGATCATTCGGTATTTGTTCAAAATCTAATAAAATATGAGCAGCTGCAGGATTCCAGCCCACAATATGGCAATGTCGATCCGTAATGATAGTCGGACAATATGTTAATTCAGCTAGTATCCGTTTTAAAGAAGGGCTAAGCTCTAATTGATCCTTTTTTGGATTTGTAATTTCCGATTTTACTTCTAATGCCAGGTCATATAAGTAGTCTCTTTCATCATTGTTTAATTGCAAAGCTGAAGAAATACAACCAAGTACAATTGAAGAAACTTTTATATCTCTTCCCTGCTCTAGCCATGTATACCAAGTGGTACTTACACCTGCTAGTTGTGCAACCTCTTCTCTTCGTAACCCAGGTGTCCTTCTCCGGGTTCCTAAAGGCAAACCAATTGACTCTGGATTAATTTGGGCACGCTTAGCTTTTAAGAATGTCGACAAAGCTTCAAGCCTAGTTTTATCATTCATTTTTATAACTCCTCACCATACGAATTTAACCTAGTGGTAATTATACTAGGATAAACGATTACTTGTAATAGGATAAAATGGCTGTAAAATACAAGTATATTATTGATTTGGAGTGATGAAAAGTGGAAAGAGTTGTGATTACAGGTATGGGAGTAGTATCTCCTATAGGAATAAACCTCAAAACATTTTGGAACAATCTGGTTAACGGGGAGTCTGGTATATCCCTTATCGATACATTTGATGTTACTAATCACAAGGCAAAAATTGCAGGTATCATACGAGATTTTGATGCAGATGAAATTTTAGGAAAGAATGAAGCAAGACGTTTAGATCGCTTTTCACAATTTTCTTTGGCTGCAGCCGAACAAGCTTGGACAGACTCTGAGTTAGATCTCAAACGTATAGACGGAGAAAGGTTAGGCGTATACGTAGGTTCAGGTATAGGGGGACTTGAAACCTTAATTGAAAATATTGATGCGCTTAGACAGAAGGGACCAAGAAGAGTCAGCCCAACTCTAGTACCTGCCATGATTTCTAATGCTGCTGCTGCACAAATTAGTATCAAATGGAACGCCATGGGACCTTCTATGTCTCCTGTTTCCGCTTGTGCAATTGGAAATACAGCTATCGGAGAAGCCTTTAGACTAATCCGTTCTGGAGAAGTTGACGTTATGTTTGCGGGTGGAACAGAGGCAGCTATAACAGACTTATCAATAGCAAGCTTTGGTAATGCTACAGCATTATCAACAAGAAATGATGATCCAACTAAAGCTAGTCGTCCATTTGATGAAAATCGAGATGGATTTGTCATGTCAGAAGGAGCTGGTATTCTAATCTTAGAATCCTTATCTCATGCTTTACGTAGAAAGGCAAAGATTTATGCAGAAGTCATTGGATATGGTGCAAGTTCAGATGCACACCATATGGTAGCTACACATCCTGAAGGTAAAGGGGCATATCTTGCAATGAGATCAGCTTTAAAAAATGCCAATATTTCTCCTGAAGAAATTAATGTTATTAGTGCCCATGCAACAAGTACAAAAGTGGGGGACATCTCTGAAACGATGGCTATTAAGCAGCTGTTTGGAAAGCAAGCTTATCAGATTCCAATAACAGCTAATAAATCTATGCTTGGTCATATGTTAGGGGCAGCTGGTGGAGTTGAAGCAATTGCTTTAGCAATGAGCATAAAGGAACAGATAGTTCCTCCAACAATTAACTTAGAAAATCCTGATCCATTATGTGATCTAGATTATGTATCTTCGGTAGCTCGCCAAGTGAAAATAAATACAGGGCTATCTAACTCATTTGGTTTCGGAGGTCATAATGCGGCTATTGTTTTAAAAAAATACGAGTGAACAAACTTTCTCTCGTCAATCTAACCTTTTCCTCTAGAAACGGTTAGATTTATTCAATTAAATGTCCCGATTGTTGAATAGAAGGAATGGCGTTTTTTAAACAACTTTATTATCTTTTATACGACTTTATTGTAAATTATACAACTTTATGGTTACTTAACAAAAGACACGCTCTAACTTGAGGGCACTGAAAAAGTATCATTCAAGTAAATTCTCTATCAAATAGCCGCTAAGAGAATTTAGCGTTTTGCCATTCGTTTTCCGAGGGCGAGCGACGAGCCTCCTCGGGCCAACACGATGTTGGTCATGAAGGCGTTGAGGCCCACAGGATGTGGGTCATGCAATCGTTGCCGCAGGACGCGGCGAACTTAGATTGCCTTCCATTTGACGAGGCGCACTTAGCCTTCCTTCCTCTTTAACGCTTCGTGCGGGGTCTCGTCTGTCTCGCTTTCCCGCAGGAGTCTCATGCTTCGCGCTAAATTCTCTTAAATTAATTACAGCAAATAGTTCCTACATCCTAATTCTAGTTTTTCAGTGCCCTATCTAACTTGGGCGCGTCTTCCTTATAGATGTTCACTTGTGAATATATACATTTGTACTTATTGGCACAATAGAAGAAAGCTCGAGCACGTCATCGTTATGCATACGAATGCATCCGTGTGAAACCTTTTTTCCTATAGATGCTGGATTGTTGGTTCCATGAATGCCGTAATGTGGCTTAGATAATCCCATCCATAACACACCAAAAGGTCCTCCAGGATTAAGTTCTTTGTTTATAATGATATAATTCCCGTTTGGGGTAGGAGTCAGTATTTTTCCTACAGAGATTGAATACGTCTTCAGTAACAGACTTGCATTATACAGTTTAAGTTGTAATTTACTTACCGATACATCAATCCAAAGAGTCACAGTACCAGCTCCCCAAATAATTCTTACCTTATATATATGGAAAAGAATTGGTACGTGACAATCTTTTAATGATGGTGAAAAAATTTTGTATAAATCCTTAGTGAAATTGCTTATATTTTCTGTGCATAGGACAATCACACACCCTCATATCCTATATCAATCGAATGAAGGAGTGATGTGATTGGCTAAGAAATGTAAACAATGTAAAAAAACTGGTTCTGGAGTTTGCAAATGTGGTAAATAAAAAAACCGCCGAAATCGGCGGTTTTTTTAATGACTATTCTCGGTCTTTTTCCATTTTTAGTGTTCTATTTTGTGTTTACCCCTAAATTACTTGGACATAAACGTAAACATAAACCGATAAGATTCTTGTTACAGAAGTGTTACTAGTGCCTGGCACCAGTAACACTTCTGTAACAAGAAAAGACAATTTGAAAGACCAAAAAAAGTTGCCCTCTCGTTAAATAAACTACGAGAGGGCAACAATTTTTTATACTTGTAAAACTTTCTTACCTGCAGTCTCTTTTATTAAATAATTATTCATTTTCTCTATATCCTCGCTAAAGATGCGATCTTCTTTTATAGACGGGATAAATAATCTTATCTCATGCCACTTTTCCAATAGAGCTGGTGACATGAGGTGTGTTCCGCGATGTTCCACTCCTTGCAAAGCGCAAATGGCTTCGATTGCAACTACGCGACGAGCGTTTTGGATAATTTGAAATGCATGTCTTGCACCTATTGTCCCCATGCTGACATGATCCTCTTGATTTGCAGAGGAAGGTATTGAATCTACGGATGCTGGATGTGCAAGAGTTTTATTTTCAGATACAAGGCTTGCAGCTGCATATTGCAAAATCATTGCCCCGGATTGTAAACCAGGTTGTGGACTTAAAAAGGGTGGTAATCCTTCGTTTAATTGTGGATTGACTAATCGCTCAATTCGTCGTTCCGAAACGCTAGCAAGCTCTGCGATACCAATCTTTAAAAAGTCCATTGCAAAGGCAATTGGCTGGCCATGAAAGTTACCACCTGATATGACAACTTTCCCATTCTCGAAAATGAGTGGATTATCTGTTGCAGCGTTCATCTCAATTTCTAGTTTCTCTTTGACGTATGCGAGTACTTGCCAACTAGCTCCGTGAATCTGGGGAATGCATCGCAATGAATAAGCATCTTGCACCCTTTTCTCACCTTGTTTTGTAACGAGCTGACTGTCTTCCAGCCATTCGAGCATTCGTTGAGCAACTCCTACTTGCTCAGGGTAGCCTCGTGCTTCGTGGACTGCAGGATGAAATGCGTCTGTAATTCCATGAAGAGCTTCCATTGTCATAGCGGCAATCCACTCGCATTGATAGGCAAGTGTTTCTGATTCTAACCAGTTTACAACCCCCTGTGCAGTCATGGCTTGCGTTCCATTAATAAGTGCTAGACCTTCCTTTGCTTCTAATACGATGGGTTTTAAACCATGCTTCTTCCAAATTTCAATGGAAGGTACATGCTTCTCATCCATCCAAACAAAACCTTCGCCAATGAGTACTAGTGCTAAATGAGAGAGGGGAGCTAAATCTCCAGAAGCCCCTAGTGATCCTTGCTGCGGAATTACTGGGTGAATACGATTGTTTACCATGAATGAAAGTCTCTCTAAAACTTCCAGACGAATGCCTGAAAATCCTTTTAACAATGCATTTAATCGAAGAACTACCATTGCACGGGAAACGATTTCATCAAACGGCACACCCATGCCGCAAGCGTGTGACCGTATAAGATGAAGTTGGAGCGCGTGAACATCTGCTTCTTCAATGCTCACATCGCTAAACTTTCCAAACCCTGTGTTAATGCCGTAAACTATTTTCCCTTCTTTCACAATAGCTTCAACGGCTTTTCTACTTTTTTGGACTTCTTCTATCGCTTGGTTATCAAGTGTCACTAGTTTATTTTGATATAAGATAGCACGCATATCTTCCAAAGTGAGCCCATTTCCTCTTAAGTTAATCATTACTAATCACGTTCCTTAATTGTCGTTGTATTTGAATTCCAGTAAGCCATTGTAAAAATGCGTATATGCCTGTTTTGACGGTTGCTTGTGCGAGTGTATCTTTCGTGGGATCTAGGCAGACAAAGTCAATGTGCTTGGCTTTGTCTGCTTTTCCGACCTCACAAAGTGCGTCAAAAAGTTCATATGCAGTCATTCCGCCTGGTGTAGATGCAGGGACTCCTTGTGCAACGGATATATCGAGTACATCCATGTCTACAGTCACGTAAATGCGGTCAACAGATTCATTAAGTGCACTAAGTACCTCACGAATAGTTGGAATGATACCTTTCTCACGTGCAGTGCGTAAGGTAATCATATGGATACCTTGAGAGACTGCATATTGAACAAGATCTGGTGCATTAAAAAAGCCGTGTAGTCCAATGTTATAAATATTGCTTCCATTTACAACACCACCTTCAATAAGCTGCCGAATAGGTGTCCCGTTTGCTGGTCCGAGTACATCGGGATTTCGAACATCCAAATGTGTATCAAACTGAATAATGCCGATTCGCTCATTTGGATTAGCCTTTTGAATTCCTCGAATGGAACAGGCAGTAATCGAATGATCTCCTCCTATTAAACATGTGTAACTGTTTGAAAAGGTAGAAGCCACTTGTGCAGCTGCAACTTCGATTCGACGATGTGACTCTTTAATATCGGTCGTATGCATCGGAACGTCTCCTAAATCAGCCACATGTAGACTAGACAAATCAATATGTTCATCGAGATTGTAAACGCTAAATCCTTTCCAGCCTTGTCTAAATGTATCTGGATAAAGAGATGCTCCAGAAACGCTAATCGAGGAACGGGAAAGGGGAGCGGCAAATAGGACAACATCCGGATTTACTGGGAATGGATTTTGTTCGATCCATTGATGTACACCAGAACCTTCTTCTTTTTTCCATTGCCAATCAGGTTGTATAAGCCCCATGCTAACCAACCACCTTTACCCCTTTTTTCCAAACAGTTTTCACATGATTTACCCCAAATAAGTATTGTAGTTCTTGATAGTTTTTAATGTTCCAAAGCACGAGATCAGCCTGCTTTCCTACCTCTAGAGAGCCAACTTTATCCTCCATTTGAATGGCACATGCAGCATTAAAAGTTGCAGCACATAAGCTTTCCGCAGGTGTTAAACGCATCGAAATACAGGCTAGATTCATCACGAGTGGCATAGAGGTCGTGGGGGATGAGCCAGGATTGCAATCTGTGGAAATTGCGACAGGTACTCCTGCATCAATCATCATTCGACCTCGTGCTGCTGTTTCTCGTAAATACAAAGCAGTCGCTGGCAATAAACATGCGATAACTCCTTGTTCGGCCATTGCTTGGATACCTTTATCCGATGCTTTTAATAAATGCTCAGCAGAAATAGCACCAACTTTTGCAGCAAGCTCTGCTCCTTCATAAGGCTCAATTTCATCCGCATGTATTTTCGGAATAAGTCCGTGCAGTTTTCCTGCTTCTAAAATGCGCTCGGATTGTTCTGGAGTAAAGACACCTACTTCACAAAATACATCATTAAATTTAGCGAGTTTTTCTTTTCCAACTATTGGAATCATTTCATTTACAATCAAATCGACGTACTCTTCTTCCCGTGCTTTATATTCTGTTGGAACAGCGTGAGCTCCCATAAACGTCGGGACAATATCCACAGGATGTTCCATTTGTAATCGTTTCATCACCCGAAGCTGTTTTAACTCTGTCTCGAGATCTAAACCATATCCACTTTTTCCTTCCACAGTCGTAACACCGTGTGATAAAAAAGAATCTAACCTTTTAGAAGTTTGAATAACAAGTTCATCTTCTGTTGCCGCTCGAGTCATACTTGTTGTCGCGTGAATTCCGCCTCCAGCATTCATGATTTCCATATATGTTGCACCTTCAAGACGCATTTCAAATTCTCGCTCACGGCTTCCGCCAAATGCAACATGAGTATGTGGATCTACTAGTCCAGGTGTTACGAGATGACCTGTTGCATCAATGATGTCTGCTTCTGTCGCACGATCCGCATACTTTGTTTGAAGCTCATTCGTTGTGCCTACCGCTTTGATAATTCCATTCTCCAGCCATACACTACCGTCTTCAATGATCCCTAACTCGCGCATTGCTTCCTTTACACGAGGCCCTGCTTTTTCATGCACTAATGTGGCAAGCTGGGACGCATGCTTAATCCAAACGGGTTTTACCATGCTCAGTCCTCCTGTTTCATCATTGGAATATGAACGCCTTTTTCACGCGCTGTTTTCTCTGCAAGCTCATAACCGGCATCAAAATGGCGTACAATTCCCATACCAGGGTCTGAAGTTAGTACACGTTCAAGTCTCGCTTCAGCTTCCTTCGTTCCGTCTGCAACAATTACCATCCCTGCATGAAGGGAATAACCCATTCCAACTCCGCCGCCATGGTGAACAGAAACCCAAGTTGCACCGCCAACAGCGTTAATCATCGCATTCAATATTGGCCAATCTGCTACTGCATCTGAACCGTCTTTCATAGCTTCCGTTTCTCGGTTAGGGGAGGCAACGGACCCAGAGTCCAGATGATCACGTCCGATTACGATCGGAGCTTTTAATTCACCAGAAGCTACCATATCATTAATAATTTTTCCGAAGCGTGCACGTTCTCCATATCCTAACCAGCAAATACGGGAAGGGAGACCTTGAAATTGAATTCTCTCTCTAGCCATTTTGATCCAATTGCATAAATGAGTATTGTAGCTAAACTCGCGAAGAATCACTTCGTCCGTTTTATAAATATCCTCCGGATCACCAGATAATGCGACCCAACGGAAAGGTCCTTTACCTTCACAAAACTGAGGGCGAATATAAGCAGGTACGAATCCAGGGAAGTCGAATGCACGTTCAAATCCCTCATCTTTAGCCACTTGGCGAATATTATTACCGTAGTCGAATGTCACTGAGCCTTTGTCCATCATGTCTACCATTGAACGAACATGCTGTGCCATAGACGCTTTTGAACGTTTCACATACTCTACAGGATCGCTATTTCGTAAAGAAGCCGCTTCTTCCAAAGACATATGAGAAGGGATATAGCCATTTAAAGGATCATGAGCAGATGTTTGATCGGTTAGTACATCTGGAATAAAACCACGTGTAATCATTTCTGGTAAAATATCGGATGCATTTCCAACAAGTCCAATCGATAGAGCCTTACCTTCTTGTTTAGCCTCTTCTGCTAATCGAATCGCTTCATCTAATGAATGCGTTTTCACGTCTGTGTAGCGTGTTTCAATTCGACGATCAACACGTGTCTCATCTATATCAATACCGATACATACTCCACCATTCATCGTAACTGCAAGAGGTTGAGCACCGCCCATTCCACCAAGGCCCGCTGTAAGTGTAATAGTATGCTTCAAAGAACCGTTAAAATGTTGTTTGGCTAACTCCGAAAATGTTTCATACGTGCCTTGTACGATTCCTTGTGAGCCGATGTAAATCCAACTACCTGCAGTCATTTGGCCATACATCATAAGACCTTTTTTATCGAGTTCGTGAAAATGATCCCATGTAGCAAATGCAGGGACTAAATTAGAGTTTGCAATAAGTACACGCGGTGCATCTGCATGTGATTTAAAGACAGCAACTGGCTTTCCTGATTGCACCAATAATGTTTCATCATTTTCCAATTCTTTTAGCGAATGTACAATGGCGTCAAACGCCTCCCAGTTACGGGCAGCTTTTCCAATCCCGCCGTATACGACTAACTCATCAGGATGTTCTGCCACCTCTGCATCTAAATTGTTCATGAGCATGCGTAGTGCAGCTTCTTGTAGCCACCCTTTTGTATTTAACTCTGACCCTCGGTATCGAACAACTTTCTCACTTGCTTTTCCCATTGAAAATCCCTCCCTCTACCTATATTCTATCTAAATATTCTTGTAAATTAAGTGTTTTTCAGAAAAAAGTAAAAATTTCTCATATGCTAATTAGGTGTTTTATTAGCATGATAGAGTATTAATTAAATGAATTTTCAGTAAATATGTAACCTTCTTTATTTTTCAAACGTCTGTATATGCAAAGACAGGGGGACAATTGGTAATGAAAAAAATAATATACTGTTTGCTAGTTTCAAGTGTATTTTTGTTGCTTACTGCTTGTAGTGCGAGTGATGAGGAGAGCAAAAT
Organism: Psychrobacillus sp. FSL H8-0484; assembly: GCF_038005325.1. NCBI lineage: Bacteria > Bacillati > Bacillota > Bacilli > Caryophanales > Bacillaceae > Psychrobacillus > Psychrobacillus sp. FSL H8-0484. The sequence goes on from NZ_JBBOSZ010000001.1 coordinate 453,109, forward strand.
GGAGGTTGCAAATGACTCTGCAAACTACTCGTTTGAAGAAGAAAAGAGTACGGCAGATGCAGAAGGGGAGACCAGTGCAGAAGCTCCTTCTGAGGTGAATACTGAGCGTATGATCATTCACAAAGCTATCATTAGGACAAATGTGAAAGAACTTGCAAAGGCGCAGAGTAACATCGAACAGAAGGTTAAAAAGTATGGTGGCTATATTGTGGAGTCCAATGTGTATCAAGAAGATGACCAGAGAAGTAGCGGAAACATAATTGTTCGAATTCCAGAGAAGCATTTTGAAACATTTTTGTCAGACGCAGAAGAGGAAGCGTCCAAAGTGTTAGAACGCAATGTCACAGGACAGGATGTGACAGAGCAATATGTAGATTTAGCCTCTCGAATTAAATCCAAGCGAGTAGTTGAAGAACGTTTACTTGCATTTATGAGCGCAGCGGAAAAAACGGAAGACCTGTTAAAAATTTCATCCGATTTAGCAAAGGTACAAGAAGAAATTGAAGTAACTGTTGGGAAGATGAAATATCTAGAAAACCAAACAACTTTTGCAACAATCGAACTAACTATGTATGAAAATCGAGTAATTGTTCCTGGTCTAGATAGTGAAGAATTAAATACTTGGGAAAAAACGAAGAAACAATTTGTGACAAGTATGAACGGTCTCTTGGCTGCAGGATCTGCTATTATTGTGTTTTTTATTGGGAATATGCCAGTGCTTATAATTTTAGGTGTTATTTCATCTACTGTGTATTGGATTATCAAACGAAGAAAAAGAAATAAATAGAAAATATTGCGGATACTATTAAGGGTGTCTTGTCTTTTTAGCAGGATGCCTTTAATAGTCTTATTACATAATAGGAATCTAAAAAAATGAGTTAGTTGATTCAATTTCATCATTCCAATTTACATGAAAAAACACGAACAATACGAAAGGAAACTAAAGAAATATATATTTTACATGGAATAAAGTATGGTTGATTTCCGCTTTAGGCGGACGCTTTCCGCGGGGTGAGCGATAAGCCATCACCACAGCTCACGCGTCGTTTGTGATGGCTTATCTGTCTCACTCATCCCGCTGGAGTCGCCACCTGCCGCTTCAATCAACAAAGTTACGCAATATTGTTTGTCATATTATTTTTTATGCATACTTTATTAATACAAATGTGTTTGAATGGATGGATGCCTAGATGAAAACGATTGTTTTTATTGAATGCAATAAGTTCGGGACTAGTAAAGAAGCACTGATCACAGCAAAGAAAATGGGGTATTACGTTGTTTTATTAACGGAAAAGACCAGCTACACAAAAATTAATCATGAATTGTCGGAAGTGAGTCAGATTGTTGTCATGAAAAACTTATTGGATGAAAGTTGTGTTATGGAAGAAATTTTAAAATTGAAGGAAAAGGGTAAACAAATAGATGCATGCGTTAGTTTTATTGATCCATACATTTCTTATGCTGCGAGAATATCTATGCATCTTGGTTTGGCACAAATTTCAGTAGAATCACTATTACTAATGGAAAATAAAGTAACGGTCAGAGAAAGACTAAATAACCTTCCGATTACCCCGTTTTACACAGTTTTTCATCCTGGTGACTCTTTAAAAGAGGTTGAAAAGAAGTGTAAATCATTTTACCCCATCATAATAAAACCACCTATTTCAAATGGTTCCAAAGATGTGTTATTTGTGGGAAATGTAGAGAAGTTTGAAAAAGCTTTAAAGCATTTACATCAAAAGTATCCAAACAGCCCATTATTAATAGAAGAGTTTTTGCTAGGTCCTCAATATTTATTGGAGATTTTAGTTTACAACAATGACATAAAGGTCGTTGGAGTAATTGAGCAGGAAGTATTATATAATGGCAGATTTATTGTTATTGGATATAAATTTCCAGCGATGATAAGTATGGATGAATATAAAAACCTCTATGAATGTGTTTCAAGCATAGTAGAACAAACTGGTCTTTCAACCGGTTCCTGTCATTTAGAAATGAAGTTTGTTAATGGTGAATGGAAAATGATTGAAATCAATCCGAGGATGTCAGGTGGAGTGATGAATCAAATAATTGAGGAAGGAACAGGAATTAATCTGATCAAAGAAATATTAAAGGTAAATTTAGGGGAGGAGCCCACATTAATTGAAACGAAAAAAAAGCATGTGTACGCCAGATATTTAACGATAGGATCGAGTGGTAGACTTCTCAAAGTAACCGGTAAAGAATTGGCTTTAACGCATGAAGGAGTCAAGTACGTTTATATAAAACCTCTCCTAGGAAAAATTTTAACCAATCCATATTCCATGGGTAATCGATATGCATGCGTCGTTGCTACCTCAGATTCGGAGGAACGAGCGAAAGAAATAGCGTTAGCAGCTGCCAGAGAAATTAAATTTTATTTAGAACCCTTTTGATGCCAATTTTAGTGAATAGGAAAAATTTTGGCCCGTACACACTTTTTAAAACTTAATATAATATTAGAAAAACTGTAAGGAGGGAGCTGAAATTAAATAATGAGCGTAAAGATAACAAACAATAGTATATGTGAAGCCCTGGTTGAATTGAAATTACTCCAGGATATATTAGCAAATACCCCCACTAAATACTTTGGTCATTTACTTTCCAAAATAGTAGGAACTGATACGATCCCCTTCTTTTTAATAACTAAAAAAGGAACACCTTTAGTTTTCAACAATTTGGATGAGTGCTTTGAAACAAGCTTTCTTCGTATCGAGTCCACTTCCCTAGAAAAGTGCTGTACTACAATTTCTTTACTGCGACCTCTAGATATTGAGGGCAAGCTTACTAATTCTTTTTGCGATGTGTTTAGATTAGAAAAAACGTCTAATTGTAAAGTCGTTGATTTATCTTGTATCTGTGCTATCCAACTGTTAGATACCGAATTGTTAACTAGAAAAATTATTATAGAGCCAAAATGGTAGTTGACACATCTTCACCTTAAGATCTGCTTAAGGTGTTTTTTATTGAAGTTTTATAAAACTGAACATTTGTCCATATGCAAAGCAGAGTGGATGAATTTAATAAAAGTATGATCGTAAGAATATTAAAGGAGAATATTAAATGACAATAATAGGTATGTTACATCATCGTAAAGATCCCGAAACTGTTATAAAGTCTTATGCCTATGCAGCCGTAGCTAAGGCTGAGGGACTTAATTTTTTTTATTTTTCACCTGCCACAGTGAATTTTGTGAACCGTTCCATTAAAGGGAAAGTTTATGAGAATGGAAAATGGCAGGAGAGAATTATGCCGTTTCCAGATGTTATTTATAACGCGGGAAGTCCAGAAAAATTAGCAAAATCCAAAAAAATTATTGAAAGGTTGAAAAGTGAAATTCCATTTACTACGAACTCTATTGGTAATAAGTGGAGTATAAATGAACGATTAATGGAAGCAAAGGAATTTTCAAACTACCTGATTCCTTCAGAAATTGTGAGAAACGGTGAAACCTTTTTCAAGTATATCAATTCATTTCAAAAAGTTGTTTTTAAACCGACTGATGGAAGAAAGGGAAAAGGAATCTACTTTATTTCAAAAATAAAAGATGGTTATGAGGTAAGAAAGGATTCTAACAATAGCTTCTATTCAAAGCAACAACTGAACGAGTTTCTGACGGATAAGCTATCTACAGGAAACTTTATTGTTCAGCCTTATATACAATCCATCACTAGATCCGGTCAAGTATATGATTATAGGTTGCATGTTCAAAAAAATGGAGAAGGAAAATGGGTGATTACTACTATATATCCACGAATTGCACCAAAAGGATCCATCATTCCAAACATAAATAATGGAGGATTCACTAATTACTTAGATCCATTTTTACAACAGGAATTTAAAGAGGAAGCGTTTAATATTAGACGTACACTGGAGCACTTTTCTTTGTCATTAGCGAGTCACTTAGATGAAATACAAATGGTCCAATTCGGAGAAGTAATAGATGAAATTGGTGTAGACGTTGGGATGGATGAAAATTTTAAAATTTGGATTTATGAAGTAAACTGGCGCCCAGGGTGTCCTCCAGCCTTTTATTTGGAATTGGATGTAGTGATCCATTCTATTCAATATGCGAAGTACGTAGCAGAAAACCAAGCAAAAATAAAAAGAGAAATAAGAATAATAAAGAATAAAAAAATTGAAGAAAAAGGTGAAATACCTATCGTTGCAATAACGGGAAGTGCTGGCAAAACAACGTCTAAGGCATTCCTTGCATCAATACTATCGAAAAAATGGAATATTTTTGAGTCTAAAGATTATTGGAATACTACTGAGCATACAAAAAAACATGCTGAAGAAATTAATAATAAACATGAAGCAGTAGTATTAGAGTATGGAATGGCTTATCCTGGGGTCATTACGGAACATTGTAGTATTATTCAGCCTACTATTAGTATAGTAACGAACATCGGACTTGCACATGTTGGAAACTTTGACAGTGATATCAAAAAAGTTGCGCATGCAAAATCAGAATTAATCCATGGGATGGATCAACAAGGTATTCTCATTGTAAACAAAGACGATGAAAACTCTAAGTATTTGGAGACTCAGAAATTCAAAGGAAAAATAATGACTGTTGGTATTAAATCGCCAGCAAACTACAGAGCAAATGACATTCAATATGAAGATAATGGGATGAGTTTCAAGATGAAGCTACAAGGACAAGAAATTCAGCTGTTTATTCCTATTTTAGGGGAGCATCATGTATATAATGCCTTAAATGCAATTGCTGTTGCTGATCACCTAGGATTCACACCGATGGAAATTAAAGCAGGTCTAATTTTTAGAAAGCCACCAAGAAGATTAACGATCTATAACTGCCGAGATAACATTACTGTTATCGACGACACCGTTCACTCTCACCCTCAAGGAGTGCGGGCAGCACTTGATGTTCTCTCTAATATAGGAAAGCATCGAAAAATAGCTATTATCGGACAAATGAGAGAACTAGGGGAGCTAAGGGAGCAAGAATATTGCAAAGTTGGCGAATACGTGTATGAAAAAGGAATTGATATCTTGATCACCTACGGATATCGGACGGAGGAAATTGGTAATAGAGCAGCAGTAAAAGGATTTTCGGCTACAAATATTTATCATTTCATCAAGAAGGAAGAGTTACATGAGTTATTGAAAAAGATAGTAAAAAAAGATGATACCATTTTAGTCAAAGGAGCTAGTAAAACGAATATGTTTGATACTGTCGAGTTTTTAGATCAAACTTTTAAAGAATAATACAAACCCTGGATAACAAGCTCTTCTTAGGGCTATTATTCGGGTTTTATTTTTTTCAAATAAAGGGCAAAAAAAAGAGCACCTACAAGGTGTTCTGATTTTTTATTCTTCTTTTAGATGGAATGTAATCTCTTTTGCTGCAGTATTTGCACAATCTTTAGCCTCTTCTAAACTACTTCCTTCTGCAATTACATAAGCATATCGATGACCCATGGATAATGGTGGAATTAAAAGCGTTCCTTTTTTAGGCTTCACGTAAACTTCAAGGACTCCTGGCGACTTTTTAGCTCTCCCTTTTCCAGTCACTTTTTCTAATATACCTTTATTTTTAACAATAACGTATTTGGTGAAGACATACTTCTTATGTTTCGGTAAAATGACAGGGCGTTCTCCTAAAAATAATTTAAGCGTTTCTTCCACTAAACTAAACCCAAATGCAGCTTGAATCATTTTATTCATTGCCCCTCCAGATATCCTTGGATTGATCTCAATGAGTTTCCAACCTTTTTTAGTTAAACGGATTTCCAAATGCAGCGCTCCATTTACAATCTCAAATGCTGCAATGATTGAATTCAGAACCTCTTCAATTCCAGATTTGATCGTTTCGGGAACAGAAGCAAGCACTCCATAACCAGTAATAATAAACCTCTTGCCCTTTGTAATTTCCTGTTCAATAATTCCTATAATATGCGCATTGTTATTATAAACGAGCGCCTCAACCAGATACTGATCGCCGTCTATATATTCTTCAATCATAATTGTTTCATCTGGGTTCCTATTCCGAAGATTTTCAAAATGTTTTTCCAGCTGTTTTTTTCCTTTTGCTAAGAGTACGTCTTTGGAGCCTGTTGATTTTGGTGATTTCACAATAATCGGGAAATCTAACTGAGCACATATCTTTTTAGTAGACATCGATTCGTTTGCCTGAATCGAGATAAATTTAGGGGTATAAGGTTGATCTTTTAGAAACAGTCGTGTCTTCTCCTTGTCTTCCATTATTTCAATAGCTTTTGAGGAAGTATTATTGTGACAGAATTCATCACAAAGAATGGATGCGATATGAACAAACGGATCAATAAAACTGACGATTGTTTTTATATTCATCCCTTTTGACTGTAGTTTTCTAATTTCTTCTCTCATATCCTCAAGATTATCTGTGTTTATAAGAATCATTTTGTGAACATCTGTATACTCCTCCCTTTGCTGTAGTTGCTTTTCGTTTTTTGTAAATAAAATGGTAAAGTAACCCAACCTCTCCGCTGCTTTAATAGCCTCTCTGCTGGATCCGGATTTATTTGTACTGATAAAAACAATAGCTCTCAATCCTTTCACGTCCTTATACAATCATTTTTTAATGTACTTTATATATGTATGACGCAAAAAAAAAATGGTATGGTTAGATATCATACAATTTACATATCTTCGTACAATCAACTTTAGTAAAAAAACATATTATGTAAGTGAAGGGAGTGTGAAAAAAATGAAGCCACATACAGTTGGTACGATAAGAACTGTCATTTCCGGTGAATTGGTACAAGGGACGGATGAATTGAATGTTCATTATGGTGCATACCGATTAAAACAAATTAAAAATCAGAATACGATCCTTTTTACAAGTAGGAGAATAGTAGATTGGAAAGGATTAAGGGAATATTTCCCTTTAGTTCTTGCTACAGACAGGGATTATAATTTACAAGAAATCCCTGAACATATAACTATTATCCAAGTTCTGAATGTAGAAGAAGCTTATTGGAAATTTGTACGTTACTACCGAAGCTTGTTTGAAATTCCTGTGATTGCTATTACGGGGACTTCTGGAAAAACAACGACCAAAGAAATGATTAGGCATATCCTATCTATTGATCGTAAAGTAGCGGCCACGAATCTTAGCAGTAACTCCCGAACGGCCTATTTGCAATATCTCCTAAACATAGAGGAGGATACGGAAGCGGCTATCTTTGAGACTGCTGTCGGTGCCCCTGGAGATATATTAAAAGCAGGAGAGTATTTCAAACCTACGATTGGAATTATTACAAATATAGGATCTCATCACTTAAATTATTGCAAAACTTTGGAAGGTTATATTAAAGCAAAAGGAGAAATGCTTCAAATTGTTGAATCGTCAGGTGTATTGATTATAAATCCAGAAGATAGCAATACGAGAAAAATCGATGTAAAAAGCTTTCCTGGGAAAATCATTAAAATTGGATGTCATTGGTCGTGCCACTTTAGAGCGAGTAACATTCAATATAGTTTAGATGGTATGCAATTTAGTCTTCAACACAAGAATCGAAATTATCAAATATTTGTTCCTGGGTTAGGAGAGCATCAGGTTTATAATGCTCTTTGTGCAATTGCTGCTGTTCATGAAATAGGGGTAAGTATTCCAGAGGCAGCAAAGCATTTAAAATCTTTTCAGAAGTATAAAAAGCAGCTTCAATTGGTAGATGGAATCAATGGCTCTGAAATTCTGGATGATACATGGAGTATTACAACGACTTCATTAGAAGCCGCTTTAAAAGTGCTGAATGAAGTGGGAAAAACGAAAAAGAAGATTGCAATTATAGGTACTATTACGGACTTAGGATCTTGGGGATATGTTATACATGAACAAGCTGGAGAATTAGTCTATCAAATTGGTGTAGATGTGCTAATTACGATTGGTCTGCATGCACGAATAATTGCGGACTATGCAGTGAAATTAGGCTTTAACTCACCTGTCTATACATTTAACAATAATACGCTTGTCTATGATTTGTTAGATAAGATAGTTGATTCTGATACCATAATTCTCATAAAGGGTGATATGTATAGTAAGGCCATCATCGAATTAGCTTCTAAACTACGGAGATAGCTGTAATAACCCATAATAATTGATTAAGTACGCAAAAATATATTGATAATATGGACAAACAACTGTGCCACATTACTACTCTTTATAATATCTTACAATATTCTACTAGAAAGGAGGGATGAAAAATGGGAACAATGTGTCCATGTGGTGTGTCCGTTGATGCTTTTTCTGAAGATAATAATGTTAAATTTGAAGGGCAGAATGGTACGATCGAAGGAAACTTAACGTATATGGCGGAAGTGTGTATTACTACACTTGCTACTTCAACTCTATCATTAGACTTTGAAGACACGGAAACTCCTGGCCTAAACGACTTTACATTTACAGCAAACGAGATAACATCTGTTGAATGTAATCAGGAGGGACAGAACTGCGTTGTTACAGTGACAGGTACTGGAACTATTGACGGTGATAAACTTGATTTTGTAGCGGTATTTAGAGATCAAGTAGCATCAGCGGCAAATGATAATGTACAAAGCTTCGTAATAACTGGTTTCTTTGACCAAAATGGTGCTGCACCAGTTGAACAAGGTTCAATCATAGCTTTAGGTTGTCAGGAAATGTAATGATAAAGAAACTCTCGGTATTCAATACCGAGAGTTTTTTTATTGAATCTCTAACAATATATCCAGAGAAAAGTTGTTTGGCTGAATAGAATATAAAAGGAACATTTAAGGGAGGTGTGCAAATTGAAGACCAGTAGGGGAAGACTTAGTCAATATAAAATATTACAGGATGAAAAAAAATTACGTAATTATCTAGTTGAAACAGTGTTATTCTCGAAAGAATCACTATTCGCTCTTTTAGAAAAGCATAAAGCGGTTGTTCTTAAGCCTTCTTTTGGTCCTGGTGATATCATGATCTCTTTAGAAAATAATAAATACAAAATTAAATCGCAAAGGAAAATAGTGACAGTTAATAACATGGAGGAAATGTATGAGTATATAAATCTGTATGAAATAAAACAAAAATACTATATTGTTCAGGCCCAAAAACTTACTTCCAGTATTTTTCAAAACCCTTATCGCTCCTTCGTTACTGTTCATCGAAAGTCATCTTCAGCCAAGTGGCGAATAGTTTCCATAACGGATAACGACTATTACTCTCATCTTAGACAGTTTTTTCAAAAGTATTTATTAAAAAAAATCAGGAGCATACCTATTCTAGCAGCTGAAAAACTGGGAAGATCATTTCCCAGTTGTAACACAATTGTAATCGAAATCATGTCTGACTTTACAAAAGGCATATGGATTTATGACACAAGCCTTCATTTTTCTATTAGTAAGTGGGATCAATACCAAACACTTCGAACGAGCAGGACAATTTTATCTTATGTACCAAAGACGGATTTACTCACACATACATCCTTTAGCGATTTATTAAAGAGATTTAACGAAATTATCATTAAGCCTTGTATCGGTCAGCATGGAATAGGAGTAGTACAAATAAAAAGAAAAGATTCCTTTACTTATGAAATTCACTATGGAATAAGGAAAATCACAAAACCGAATCTTGAAGAAGCTTATAGTTACATTAAAGAAACCTTCCTTTCTAAGAAGGATTATATCGTTCAGCAAAGAGTACAGCTGGCAACGATATATGACTGTCCAATAGACGTAAGGGTAATTACTCAAAAAGTTGATTCCACATGGAGTGTAACTGGCAAAATGGTTAAAATAGCAGGAGAAAATTTTATCATTACGAATGCGGCTCAGAAACTACTAACTCTAGAGAATGCCATTCAAGAATCCACTATTTCAAATAAAATGTATGAAATTTTAGAAGCCAAAATAGAAGGAATTTGTATATCTGCTGCAAAAAAACTGGATGAAAAAAATATGGAACTATCAATTATTGGCTTTGACGTTGGTATTACAGATCATGGAGATATATGGATTATTGAAGGGAATTATATACCCGACCTTACTATGTTCAAAGAACACGAAGACCAGCAGGTGTATATGAATATGTTGGAAATCAAAAAACTAAATTTTAAATCTATTCATTCCTTGAATAAATAAAAAAATACGAATGAGGTGGATTTCTTGAAAAATAAACTAGGGAAATGGCAACAACATTTGTTGTTGAGTCAAAATCCCTTAACAGCTAAAAGTATTCCAGAAACTACTATTTACAGTGTTACAAATCTATTGGACTTTATCAGTCGCTATGATTATGTATATGTGAAACACGATACATCCGGGCAAGGAAGAGCAATTTTTAAAGTTTACCAAAAAGAGGGCACCTATTGTTTTGATGGCTATAACATCCAAGGCGAACCAATCAATAAATGTGTTACAGCAATTGAGGATTTCCACAAAGTCCTACATCCATTTGAGAAATTCGGTAGACAAGGGAACTATATTATTCAGGAAGGTATTCAAAGTTTTACTCCTAATGGAATGCCTGTGTGCATTCGAGTTCATGTTCAACTTCTAAAAGGAAAATGGGTTATTGGTGGAATAAATGCCGGTGTCGGAACGTTGGGTAATAATGGTAATGGTATTCTTAACTACCATAGAGGTGTTGTAATAATAACGATTGATGAATTATTGTCTTTACATTGGCAAATGAATGAAACGGAAAAGAAAGAAATTGTTACTTGTTTAAAGGAAGTTTCTATCTCAGTATCTAAGGGGATAGCCGCACAATTTCCTAATAGGGAATACGGTATGGATTTTGGTTTAAATGCAGAAGGAAAACCAATTTTATTCGAAGTAAATTCAACTCCAGGAATCAGCGGATTTGCAATTGCAGATAAATCCATTTGGAAAAGAATTGTGGAAATTAGGAAATTACAAAATGGAGAATGACCCATCATTGAGTGCATTTCATACAATAACTAGGGGAGGAGTTAAATATGAAACCTATACAGGTGAAAGATATTCGGAAGTTACTTCAAGGTGAATTAATAAGTGGTTCTGAACTTTGGAATGTAAGAAATGCTATATATTATAATCGGCATGGTCTTACGAAACGAAATACGCTAATGTTTGTTAGCAGAAGTGATTCTGTCAATTGGCATGAAATTAATACTAAGGGACCTTCTCTTGTGATTTCTGATAAGCCTTCCTCAGAATTGAAAAATGCTCTATCGGATACTACTGTCATAAAAGTGAGAAGTCTAGTGCAAGCATACTGGAAATTCATGGACTACTATCGAAACCTTTTTCAAATACCGGTCGTTTCAATCACAGGAACATGTGGTAAAACAACTACAAAAGAAATGATCAAACATATTTTAATGAAGGATTGGAATGTTCAGGCGTCTATAAGCAGCAAGAATGAGCCGCGTCAATCGTTACCATATTTGACTGGCATCGATCAAAATACGAAAGCGGCTGTCTTCGAACTTGGATTGGGTAATTCGGGGAATATTAAACATCAATGCATGATTTATCAGCCTACAATCGGAATTATTACAAATATTGGCGTTCATCATTTAGATGGCTGTGGAAATTTGGAAGGATATATTAAAGCAAAGTCAGAAATAGTGGATGGAATAAAGCCAAATGGCACGTTAATCTTGAATGCAGATGATGCAAATACAAAAAAAGTTCCCTTGCATTCATTTAAAGGAAAGATTATCTATTTCGGAGTAAATAAAATGTCGGATTTTAGAGCTTCCAATATTCGATTTACTAAAAACGGAATGGATTTTAACGTTCATCTTTCTAAAAAAAGGTATAAAGCCTTTATTCCTGGATTTGGTGAACATCAAGTATATAATGCTCTAGCTGCTCTAGCTGCCGTAAACGAAATGGGAATGAATATTCAGGAAGCTATTTCCCGTATAGCGACATATAAAAACATGTCCAGACACTTGGAATTTTCAAGTGGAATAGGTGGAAGTACGATTATAGATGATACGTGGACAAATAACCCTACTTCTGTTGAGGCAGCATTAAAGGTTCTCGATTCAATCGGAGTAAGTAAAAATGTCATTCTTGTACTTGGGGATATTAATCGATTAGGTAATTTTGAAAAGAAATATCATCGTGAAATTGGCAGCCTGGTAGCGGAAAGAAATATTCATACACTTATTACCATCGGAAGTAAGGCAGAAGAAATAGCAAAACAAGCAATGGAAGATGGAACGAAGGCAAATGTCCATGTTTTTAAAGATGTCACAGGTGTAATGAATGTGCTAAAACCTATGCTCGATAGTCATGCAATTTTGCTAATAAAAGGTCCAATGTCTAGCCGATCCATGATTGATTTTGCAAATAGTTTAAAAGAAAATAAGTGAATACACGAAAAAAGAAGCATTCGCGCAATATGCGTTGAATGCTTCTTTTTTGAAGAATAAGAAAGTATATAATTTTCCGTTCCATAAATCCAGTGTTTCAGATATTTTGGAGAAAAAGATCGATTCAATACTACTGTTGATTTCCGTTACAGGCGGACGCTTTCCGCGGGGTGAGCGATGAGCCATCACCGCCTTCCACTACAATCAAGTAAATGTTTTCAAATCAATCATAAAAGAAAGGGCAACTAAAAGATAAAGAAGCATATAGTTTTTGGGTTAATAAAGTCACCGGTACTTTGAACGATAGGAAAATGCAGTGGATTGTATACAAGGAAAGTAGGTTGGATGGACCTGTTAGCTAGCAAGAATCTTTAAGAAGAGCATTTCTGGTAATTTCCTTCTACTGGTAAAAGAGTATATGACCAAAAAATAGTTAGCATCTATTGTATAGAGGAGCACTAGAGCACCCGAAATTGCATCTTCGGGTGCTTCCTATATGAGGTGGAAAGTATCTTTTCACTCATTATCCAAAAAGATCTTAATCTTATTCGTACTGTTAAAGGAGGGCGACGGACAGACAAACACCAAAAGATTACCGAGAAAAGAGAGGCTGGTCGTGACGTAAGTCACGACCAGCCTCTTAAAAATCAATCGGTAATGATATAGCAATAAGTCTGTCCAAAGACCTCCGAAAACGATACAAAACAGGTTTTGTACTTAGAGGGCTCTTGCGCTTTTCTTAGAAATGGCATTTCTTAAAGAACACGACGAGCTGTCACGTAGTTTTGATTAGCCCAAGTAGAGCTTAAGCTCTCTTTTACTACGCTGCCATTAGTTTTTAGACTAATATATTGATTGGCTCCTATATAAATGGCAGTTTGTGTAATTTTAGTTCCTCCATTATTAGAGGAGAAGAAAATAAGATCCCCTTTTTGCAAGCTACTTTTTTGAACTGTCTTTCCTACTTTTGCTTGCTCACTAGCTAATTTACTATTTAAATTAATACCTTGCTTATTGTAGACATAATACGTAAATCCGGCACTAGTAAAAGTTAAGTTGCTTTCATTGTATCCATATCCAAATTTTGCTTTCCCAATAAGACTAGTAGCTAAATTGACTACTTTGTCTGCAGGCAATGTAGTAGTTTCTTTGGGTGGTGTTACATTAGTGTTGGGTGGAGTAGCCGAAGTACTTCCTGAAACAACACGTTTTGCAGTAATGTAATGTTGATCATAATAGTCTACAAATAGAACTCTTGATAAAACTCCGTTTGAATTCGGAATAATAATACGATGATCTCCTGCGTAGATTGCTATCATAGATGGTGTATTTGATCCTATAACACTATTAAAGAAAATCAAATCACCTTTCTTTAAGTTTGTTTTGGAAACTGTTGTCCCTTTATTCATTAGCTCTTTTAAATTTGTCGTCCCTAATTTTACCCCATTTGTTTTATACACATAGTCAACAAACCCAGTGGGAGTAAAACGTAATGTAGATTCATTATTGACACTACCCATGGTAACTTTATCTATTAAACTATAGGCTTTTTCAACAATGTTATCTCCTTTAGTTGCTGGATTGGCAGGAAGGAATGTAGGTAAGACTCTTCGTGCAGTTATATAATTGTCTTTATAATATGGCTTGCTATCTAAATCCGTAATGACAATTTTTTGTTTAGGGTCAGCCATATGAATAACTTTATTGTCTCCAATATACATGGCAACGTGATTTGGTACATTACCACCACTACTATCAAAGAATAGTAAATCCCCTTTTTGTAGTTGATCTCTGCTCACATAAGTTCCTTGTTTCATCATATAATCTTCATTATACGTACCGAGGTGTACCCCATTTTTCTCGAAAATGTACATAAGAAAAGTCGCGCATGAAAATTTGTATGGGTAAGTTCCCTTGTATTCTGTATTACTGTAAGTAGCCTGACCTATTAAGCTTTTCGCTGTTTGTATTAATTGATTAGCTTTTGTTTCTACTGCTTGTTGGTTATTTTGTGCATTTATTGTTGCTGCTGAGGCTGTAACCGGATGAATAGCGGCAGGAGCAACCCCCAATGTACTAAAACCAATTACAACTGATAATGTAGTTGCGACGAATCGTTTTTTCATCGTATACCTCCAAAAGTTTATTATTTCTTGCCTACACCGATTCTAGCATGTGCAAGTGGAATAATTTAAGGGAAATCCTTCCACAGTGTGTGAGAGAAGACTTTAAGCATTGCAACTAAAGGATTCCTAAGGGAAGTTTACAATTTGATTACAAACGTTTCAAATGTATTAAAGTGTGGAGCTTATTACTTATAGAAAACCTGTAACAAGTGTCTCCTAAAGCCCTCAATCCATATTATTTTTTTTTACATGTTCTAATTTTCTTTTAAATTGTTATTCGTTTTCACCAGTTCCAATCCTAAAAAAATAATAAATGTTTGTACATGATTCACAAAAGTAATTGGTATCATAAATTCACTCCTTTCATACTATGTATAAAAGAAAGCCCCTAGATGGAGGGAAAAGATGGATATTTTAAACAAGGTCAAAAGCTACCGTGAAGAAGAGAACAAACTTAAGTGGGAAGGCTCGTTCGAGGAGTATTTAGCTATTGTGAAGGATAGACCAGAAGTTGCGCAAACGGCACACTCACGTGTATATAATATGATTAAAAGCTCGGGGTTAACGGAAAGAGATGGGCTTAAGATGTACCGTTTCTTCGGAAAAGAAATATTTGGACTGGAAACGGCGATTGAACGACTAGTGGAAGAATATTTTCATCCCGCTGCCAAAAGATTAGATGTTCGTAAACGAATTCTTTTGTTAATGGGGCCGGTTAGTGGAGGGAAATCATCTATTGTGACGCTGTTAAAACGTGGTCTTGAACAGTATTCAAGGACAGATGAAGGAGCGGTTTACGCAATAAAAGGTTGTCCAATGCATGAGGATCCTCTGCACTTGATTCCACATCATTTGCGTGAGGATTTTACAGAAGAGTATGGAATTCGTATAGAAGGTAGTTTGTCACCACTAAACACGATGCGGCTTGAAAAGGAGTATGAAGATCGCATAGAACGTGTAGTAATAGAGAGGATTTTTTTCTCGGAAGACAAACGAGTAGGAATCGGAACATTTACACCTTCTGACCCTAAATCGCAAGATATCGCAGATCTAACAGGTAGTATTGATTTTTCAACTATTGCAGAATTTGGTTCAGAGTCAGACCCTCGTGCTTACCGTTTCGATGGTGAATTAAATAAAGCGAATCGTGGGATGATGGAATTTCAAGAGATGCTCAAATTAGATGAGAAGTTTCTTTGGCATTTATTATCCTTGACGCAAGAAGGAAATTTTAAAGCAGGTAGATTTGCTTTAATTAGTGCCGATGAACTGATCGTAGCGCATACGAACGAAACGGAGTACCGTTCTTTTATTTCCAATAAAAAGAATGAAGCACTACACTCGAGAATTATCGTAATGCCAATTCCTTATAACTTAAAAGTAAGTCAGGAAGAACGTATATATGAAAAAATGATTAAGGAAAGTGATATGACACATGTTCATATTGCACCGCATGCATTAAGAGCCGCTGCAATCTTTTCCATTTTGACAAGGCTAGAAGTTCCTAAAAAACAAGGAATTGATATTGTGAAGAAAATGCGCCTATATGACGGAGAAAGCGTAGAAGGATTTAATGAAATTGACGTGGAAGAATTGAAAAAAGAATCCCTTAACGAAGGGATGAAAGGGATAGATCCTCGGTATGTGATTAATAGAATTTCTTCCGCTATCATTCGCAAAGAAGTGCCATCAATCAATGCACTGGATGTTTTACGTGCATTGAAAGATGGGCTTGACCAACACGCATCCATATCCCAAGAGGACCGAGATAAATACATGAATTATATCGCTATTGCTCGAAAAGAATACGATGAAATTGCGAAGAAAGAAGTTCAAAAAGCTTTTGTGTATTCTTATGAAGAGTCCGCTATTTCGTTAATGAATAACTACTTAGATAATGTGGAGGCATATTGTAATAAAAACAAAATGAGAGATCCACTTACCGGTGAAGAAATGAATCCAGATGAAAAACTGATGCGTTCGATTGAAGAACAAATTGGTATATCTGAAAATGCGAAGAAAGCGTTTAGAGAAGAAATTCTAATTCGTCTCTCAGCTTATGCTAGAAAAGGAATTCGATTTGAATATAACTCCCATGAACGTTTACGTGAAGCGATTCAAAAGAAACTCTTCGCAGATTTAAAGGATGTTGTCAAAATAACTACTTCTTCCAAAACACCGGATGAAGCACATCTTAAAAAGGTTAATGAAGTAGTGGCTAGATTAATAGATGAACATGGATATAACTCCACTTCAGCAAACGAATTATTACGTTACGTAGGTAGCCTGCTCAATCGATAGAGAAAAAAACAAGACTGATTACTTTTCATTAGTCTTGTTTTTTTATATACATTGGCAATAACTTTGTATACCTGGCATAAGATAAAAAATAGGTAGGTGTTGATGAGAGTGAGCGAAAAAGAAGAAAAACAATTTGTCATCTCACAGGAAAATTGGTCCTTGCATCGAAAAGGGTATCAAGATCAGGAACGTCATGTGGATAAAGTAAAAGAAGCCATTAGGGATAACTTACCAGAATTAATAAGCGAAGAAAGTATTATTATGTCGAATGGACGAGATGTGATTAAAATACCCATTCGCTCTCTAGATGAATATAAAATTCGTTACAATTATGATAAAACAAAACATGTAGGTCAAGGGGATGGCGATAGTCAAGTAGGGGATGTCATTGCTCGTGGTACTGAAGACGGAGAAAGTGGATCAGGTCAAGGGAAGCAAGCTGGAGATAAAGCTGGGCAAGATTATTATGAAGCAGAAGTCACTATTGCTGAACTAGAAAATGTTTTATTCAAAGAGATGGAATTACCAAATTTACAGCAAAAAGAACAAGCAGACATTACAACCGATAAAGTGGAATTTAATGATATACGTAAAAAAGGGCTAATGGGAAATATCGATAAAAAGCGGACAATTATTACAGCTATCAAACGAAATGCAATGAAAGGAAAAGCGGAAATTTCCCCTCTGAATAATGATGATTTGCGTTTCAAAACATGGGATGAAGTGACAAAACCCGAATCTAAGGCAGTTGTGCTTGCAATGATGGATACAAGTGGCTCCATGGGGGCATTTGAAAAGTATTGCGCAAGAAGTTTCTTTTTCTGGATGACAAGATTTTTACGCTCCAAATATGAAACAGTCGAAATTGAATTTATTGCTCATCATACAGAGGCAAAAGTCGTGACAGAAGAAGCATTCTTTTCGAAAGGCGAAAGTGGTGGAACTATTTGTTCCTCTGCATATCAAAAAGCATTAGAGCTTATAGCTCAAAAGTACAATCCAACCCGCTTCAATATTTATCCCGTTCACTTTTCAGACGGAGAAAATATGACAAGTGATAATGAGAAATGTTTAAAGCTTGTTAATGAACTAATGGAAGTTTCTAGTATGTTTGGATACGGAGAAGTGAATGCACATAGTCGATATTCTACTCTAATGAACACATATAAAAAATTGGATAATCCGAAATTTCGTCATTATGTATTGAAGGGAAATCGTGACGTATACGAAGCATTGAAAAGCCTTTTTAAAGCTACAGTTTGAGTTGAAAGGGGGTAAGTTGATGGATAAGAAGCTTCATCATGCAATAGCAGAGATTACGGAAATTGCATCAGGTTTTGGACTTGATTATTTCCCTATGCGTTATGAAATTTGCCCTGCTGATATTATTTATACATTTGGCGCGTATGGAATGCCAACACGCTTTACTCATTGGAGTTTTGGAAAGCAATTTCACAAGATGAAGATGCAATATGACTTTGGACTAAGTCAAATATACGAGCTTGTCATTAACTCAAATCCTTGTTATGCGTTTTTGCTGGATACCAATAGTCTTATTCAAAATAAACTCATTATTGCTCATGTACTTGCTCACTGTGATTTTTTTAAAAATAATGTTCGTTTTTCCAATACGAGAAGAGACATGGTTGAAAGTATGACGGCAACAGCTGAACGAATTGCGGATTATGAAATGCTTCATGGTAAAGAAGAGATAGAAAGCTTTTTAGATGCTGTCTTAGCTATTCAAGAGCATATCGATCCCTCCATTATTAGGCCTAAACTGCCAGACTATAATTTGGAGGAGGAAGAAGTAGAGACAGTACGTAAAACAGCCTATGATGATCTATGGAACATTGATCAACCAGCAAATGATAAGAAGTCAACTGTTCCAAAAAGAAAAAAATTTCCTCCAAATCCCGAAAAAGATTTATTGTTGTTTATCCAAGAGTACAGTCGTGAATTAGAGGAATGGCAACGTGATATCTTAACAATGTTGCGAGAGGAGATGCTTTACTTTTGGCCACAACTAGAAACGAAAATAATGAATGAGGGTTGGGCCTCCTATTGGCATCAACGAATCTTAAGGGAAATGGATTTAACATCTGATGAAACGATAGAATTTGCGAAATTAAATGCAAATGTTGTTCAGCCATCTCAAACAACTATAAATCCATATTATTTAGGGTTGAAAATTTTTGAAGACATCGAAAAGAGATATGATCATCCTAATGAAGAAATGAAAAGAATAGGGATAAAGCCTAACTCTGGCCGAGAAAAAATGTTCGAAGTAAGAGAAATTGAATCGGATATTTCCTTTATTCGAAACTATTTAACAAAAGACTTGATGAAGAAAGAAGACCTGTATTTGTTTGAAAAAAAGAACGGAAACTATCAAATAACAGATAAAGATTACGAGCATGTAAGAGACCAACTCGTTTCCATGCGAGTCAATGGAAGTTTTCCATATATTGTAGTGGAAGATGGAGATTACTCGCGTAACGGAGAACTATATTTAAAACATGGGTATGAGGGAACGGAACTGGATTCTCGCTATTTAGAAAATGTGCTCCCTTATATTTATCAACTTTGGGGGCGTACTGTGCATTTGGAAACATATGTAGAGAATAAACTAACCCTCTATTCCTATGATGGAAAAAAAGCCTCACGCAGTTTCATTTGAGTAAAATGGACCGTATAGTTGGACGAAAATGAAGGAATGATATATTTGCAGTCCGAACGCTTCAAACACACCTTCGAAAAGACGACCAGAAAAAGAAGCTCTTTGCATAAGCGAAAAGCTTCTTTTTCAAGTTGACTGCTTTACCCGTATTTAAGAACCGACAAAGTCCCCACCATCGACATGGATGGTTTGTCCGGTCATGTAGCTTGAATCGGAGGAAGCTAAAAACACATAAGCAGCTGCATTTTCAGCGGGTTGCCCACGTCTGCCTATTGGGGTGTCATCACCGTGTTTCTTCACTTTATCTTTATCGAAAGTTGCAGGAATTAGCGGAGTCCATATCGGTCCCGGTGCAACAGCATTTACACGAATTCCCTTCTCAACTAAATTTAGTGCAAGGGACCTTGTGAAGGGGGTAATTGCTCCTTTTGTAGCTGAATAATCAATAAGCTCCGGAGCTCCTTTATATGCAGTAACAGAAGAGGTATTTACTATCGTATCACCTTTTGACATATGAGGAAGAGCTGCCTGTGTTAAATAAAACATAGAATAAATATTCGTTGAAAAAGTTTCTTGTAATTGATCAGGAGTGATCTGCAAAAAGTCTTTCTGAGGAAATTGTTTTCCGGCATTGTTGACTACTATATTTATGTGGCCAAAATTTTGAATTACTTGATCCACGGCACTTCGACAGTTTTCATCATCGCTCAAATCAGTTTCAATTTTGATTGCCTTCACTCCGAATTCTTCTATGAGTATCACTGTTTTCTCAGCGTCTTCCTGTTCGTTTGGATCCAAATAAACAATAGCGACATTCGCCCCCTCTTTTGCAAAAGCAATAGAAACAGCTCGACCAATTCCACTGTCACCACCTGTAACAAGCGCCACTTTTTTCGTCAGCTTACCAGAACCTTTATAGTTTTTATCATCAAAAATAGGAGCAGGTGACATTTCTTCTTCGATACCCGGTTGTTGGTTTTGGGTTTGTCCTGAAACCTCGTTATGGATTTTTTTATATTTATCTGGCGTCATGGAAATCCTCCTTTAATAGTCACTTATCCTATTCTTCCCTTCCTGGACGAAAACAAACTATGAAAAGGGATTTAGATCTTATTACCTTTCCAAGATAAAATGATTTACAATTAAGATTATTGTAAGTACTCGAAAAATAATAGGAGATAGATAAAATGAGTGAAACTAATTTTTTACTAGAAGCATTTAAACAAACCAACGATCAACTAGCAGGCCACGGAAAGAGAAACGTCCAAATTCTAAAAGAAGCTTTGCAAGAGGTTGATGGGCAGCAAGAAAGCGATGTATATGGCAATGGGCAGATTATCGAAGACTTTCAAGTGAAAATGGCTACGTATTTAGGAAAAGAAACAGCTGTATTTTTCCCAAGTGGTACAATGGCGCAGCAAATCGCGCTACGTATATGGTGTGATGAAAAAGGCTTGAAAAAAGTTGCTTATCATCCATTATGCCATTTAGAGATCCACGAGGAAGATGGCTTAAAGGAATTACATCACATCGAGTCTATTTTGTTCGCAGATAAAAGCAGATTAATAGAATTGGATGATGTGTTGAGTATGAAAGAGGAAGTTGCATCCATACTACTTGAATTACCTCAACGCGAGATAGGTGGACAGTTAGCAGATTTTGAAACGCTGGAATCCATTTCTAACTATTGCCGTCAAAGAGGCATTAAGTTGCATTTAGATGGAGCACGACTTCTGGAGGTACTTCCATATTATAAAAAAACAGCTGCGGAAATTTGTAGACTTTTTGATAGCGTATATATTTCCTTTTACAAAGGAATCGGTGGAATTGCGGGAGCAATTCTTGCAGGTGATAAAGAGTTTACAGAGAAGTCGAAAGTATGGAAAAGACGGCACGGTGGAGATTTAATTAGCTTGTATCCATATATCGTTAGCGCAAATTATTATTTTGATGAAAGATCTTCAAAAATGGAGAAGTACTACGAAGATGCGAAAGAGCTGGCTAAATTCTTCAACTCTTGTCATGCAGTTTCAACAATACCGATTGAACCCGTTTCAAATATGTTTCATGTTCATTTTCATGCACCGAAAGAGCAAATGGAATCTTTGCTAGTAGAGATATATAAGGAAACAAGTATTGGTTTAACAGGATACTTAAGGGAAGTAACGAAGGATACATGTTCTTACGAAGTAAGTATTGGAGATCAGTATGCCAAACTACTTAAAGAAAAAGTGAAACATGTCTTCCAGTTGCTTGATGAGAAAATGAAGAGTTCTGGATACTAATTCTTTTCAAAAAACATGTCAACTATGAATAAAACCTGACCATTTGCACAAATTACTCTTCATGGAGGTGAATGTTTATGCCAAAAGATAAAAATGTGAGGAAATCATTAGACCGAGAAGAATATGGTTTCGGACACGATCTTAGTCCAGATGATTTGGATGTAATTGGTCAAAATCAAAATGCGAAGAAAAATAACGATAATGAAAATAAAGGTAAACCCTCAAAGAAAGATAGCCCCTCAAGATTAAATATCTAATAGTATTTTGAATGTAAAAGTGCCCGTATGCGACCAATGACTAATTGTTCGCATACGGGCACTTTAATTTTTGCTCTGTTAAACGATCATTTTGTTATGGACGAAAATTGCGGGGTCTTGGCAGCCCGTTTTTCCGCAGGAGTATCGTGGCAGAACCCGCTTTTTGATTAAATATAACATCTAGGTGATTCCGTTCCAGGCGGACGCTTTCCGCGGGCGGTCCGTGAGCCTCCTCAGGCCGACAGGATGTTGGTCACGAAGGCGTTGAGGCCCACAGGATGTGGGTCATGCAATCGTTGCCGCAGGACGCGGCGAACTTAGATTGCCTTCCATTTGAGGTGGCGTTCTTAGCCTTTGTTCCTATGTGCGCTCCTGCGGGGTCTCACCTGACGCGCTTTTCCCGCTGAAGTCGCCGCCTTCCACTCTCATCACCATAAAATAAATGCGCTTTAAACTAAGAGAGTAGCGTGTTTCCTATTTAATAGAAGGAACTAATTTAAGTGGTATGCCCAATGATTTCAAATTAAGAATTCCTCCAATTAAGTCCTTACATGGCACTGTACGATTTTATCGTGCCAAAAGATAATGCAGATGACCGGTGGGGCATTAATTTAATTTATACAATCGAGTTAATTTCATAAGTAATACTTTGTCATTAAAATATGAACATTTATCACTTTGTAGATTGAAGCGGAAAGCGTCCGCCTATAGCGGAAATCAACTATACTTTAATCCGTGTAAAATATATATTTCTTTAGTTTCCTTTAATATTTGATCGTGTGTTTTTTTCATGTAAATTGGAATTATAAAAATTGATTCAAACAAAGAAGAAATTCACCAAAGAAATCCGGCACTTCCTGCTCAAACTTGAACAAGAAGTGCCGGATTTTTGTTTAAAAAGAATTTACTGTTTTAAAAACATAAGTGTTTCTCATGGCCTCATTTAACAGAGCTTAATTAAAGGAATTTATCAAAAACTTTAACTAGTTCTTGTATTCCAAGGTAACCAAACATAATGAGACAACTTACTAACACAGCATTAGGAACCCATTTGTTTCTCGCTTCTATTTCTACCTTTTTAGAGTTTAATAGTAAAAGTAAAGACGCAGCTAAAAATGGCATAAATAATGCCCCTAAAGCACCATACAGGATAATAAGTTCAACTGGTTTACCAAAGTAAAACAAAATCATTGGTGGGAATGTAAGCCAGCATAAGTAAAAGCGATACGCAGGATCTTTTACAGATACTTCTTGTTTTCCTGGTAGTTTCTTTTTACGCACTGTTTTAACGAAGTCAGCAAACAGATAAGGGACTCCATTCCAAACGCCTAGAAGTGAAGAAAAAGCAGCAGACCAAAAAGCCACTAGGAACATCCATCTCATTGGA
Organism: Psychrobacillus sp. FSL H8-0484; assembly: GCF_038005325.1. Taxonomy (NCBI): domain Bacteria; kingdom Bacillati; phylum Bacillota; class Bacilli; order Caryophanales; family Bacillaceae; genus Psychrobacillus; species Psychrobacillus sp. FSL H8-0484. Next base: position 476,498 of record NZ_JBBOSZ010000001.1, read on the forward strand.
GTACCGAACTCTGCTCCAAGCATGTGCGCTAACTTTACTAAACCTTCATCATCCCGAATACTGACACCAGAACCCATTAAAAACTGTGCACCAATAATTAGTCCTGCTAAAGTAAAGAGTCCAGTAAGTAGGTAAGCAATTTTTGCATCCGTACGCATAGCAGCAATCCATTGCTTTCCTTTCCATCCTTTTTCAGTTAACCAATAACCATAGGATGCCATTGTGATAGTTCCCCCAACGCCCCCAACTAGTCCGAGCATTAGAATAAATGACCCTTGAGGAATTCGTGGAACTAATCCATAGGTGAATTCACCGATACTCGGTAAGAATAAAGCTGCTGTACCAATAATTGTCACGAACATAATTCCGATTAGTATAGCCATTACTTTTTCGAATAAGAGATAGCGTCCTACCCAGATTAATATAAATCCGATAACTGAATGGACAATTGCCCATGCCCAAATTGGCATGATAGGGAACATAGCATGCATGGCCATCCCTGATGTGGAGGCTGCGGCAGCCCCATATACGAATCCCCAAATAATCGAATATACGCCGAAATAGCCCGTAGCCCATTTACCTAGTTGATGCCAGCCCTCTAATATAGTTTGTCCTGTTGCTAAATACCATCTTCCAACGCCCTCATTTAAAAAATATTTTAAAACAGAACCTACAATGATTGCCCAAACAAATGTCATCCCGAATTGTGTACCTATTACGAGTGAAGTTATTAAATCCGCTGTCCCTGCTCCAGTGGCTGCAACAACAATTCCCGGACCAATATTTCTAAGTTTTTCACCAAATGTTTTTGGTGGAAGTAGTTGTTGATTAATCTCCATTGTCATAAATTATCCCCCTATATTGCATCTTAAATAAAAGATGAAACCCCTTACATTTAAAATTGTACGATATTCGTACTTGTGTACGAATAATGAATTTAACTTATTATAACTAGACAGATTTATTATTGCAATCAAAATTTTTAAATATATTAGATTAATATCAATTTAATTGTCGGATTTTGTTCTAATAACCAACCCTTTTTCCTACATTGATATAACGACATGAAAAAGGGAGAAGGTCATGTATGTTAATAGATGGGGTGTTTTCAGGCGGTGGAATGAAAGGGATTGGATTAGTAGGTGCTTATCAAGTGCTAGAAGAAAAGGGCTATCGTTTTAAACGTGTGGCAGGAACAAGTGCAGGGGCGATTCTTGCGTGTTTTATAGCAGCTGGATTTACAAGCAAGGAAATAGAAGAATTGATGGTCAATCAAAACTTTCAAGCCCTCTTAGATCCTCGTAAGACAGTCATTCCGGTTCCTTTTATGAAGTGGTTAAATCTGTATTGGGGTCTAGGTTTATATCAAGGAAAGGCATTAGAAAACTGGTTTCTCGAAAAGCTTGCGAAAAAAGGGGTTTATACATTTTCGGATATAGCACCGGGAACTTTGAAGCTTGTGGCTTCGGATTTAACGAACGGAAAAATGATGGTTCTTCCGGATGATTTAGTCAAGTATGGTTTATCTCCAGATAAGTTTCTTGTAAGTCGAGCGTTACGCATGAGCTGTGGCATTCCCTTTTTCTTTGAACCAGTGAGATTAAAGGTAAGTTCAGGGGATACGATCGTCGTAGATGGTGGTGTATTAAGTAATTTTCCAATGTGGATTTTTGATAACGGACAAAAAGAGCGCCCTATAGTTGGCCTTAAGTTGAGCGGTAGTTCAGAAGAAATAGAACCGCGTAAAATAAAAAATGGCTTAAATTTATTTGAAGCGCTCTTTTCTACAATGAAAAATGCACATGATGATAGATATATTTCACGCAAAATTGAAAAGAATGTAATCTTTATTCCTGTCGATGAATACAGTGCTACTCAGTTTGATCTGAGTGATGAGATGAAAGCCGAACTGTTATTAAAAGGGCGAAAGAGTGCTACCCAATTTTTAAAAACGTGGTAATTAAGTGAATCGCATATGTTTAATTCCTCTTAGCAAAGGAATACTAGAAGGGAGAGCGTTAATAAAGGAGACGATTATTCATGACGAAAACTGCAAAAGAGCAAGCACTAAAAATTTTAAACAATAATATGGTTGGTACGATGGCAACGATTCAGCAAAATAAACCGCACTCCCGTTATATGACTTTTTTTAATGATGACTTCACTCTATATACAGCTACTAGTAATAACACACATAAAGTCGAAGAAGTTCAAAAAAATCCAAATACCCATATTTTATTAGGTTACGACGGAAAAGGATTTGGAGACGCTTTTTTAGAAATTGAAGGAACTGTAACAGTTTCAGATGATGAGACGATGAAGGAAAAAGTATGGAATAAAGCTTTAAAAGGGTGGTTCGATGGACCAGAAGATCCTACCCTCATCATTTTAAAAATAACGCCTACACATATTCGTGTCATGAATACAAAGGGTCTTGAACCACAGATCGTTGAATTGTAGGCTAATGATTTTGCCATCGAATCCCTCTACTTTGTTGGAAACAAAAGATGTTTGTGTGACCTTGCCTATTAATTTGGTAAGGTCTTTTCTATATTAGAATCGTTAGGAATAAAGAATCGTTCCTAATACTAGATTGGAGGTTAAATGGTGGACTCATATCAAAAACTTGCAAGCACAGTAATCATTAATAAAAAAAATCGCCTCATTAGCTACGATGAATCTTTAAATCTTATTGGGGCGGGAAGAAGTGCTTTTGTTTTTAAATTAAAGAAAACTAATAAAGCTATGAAAGTATTTTTCTCTAATTTTGAGCACCTTGCAAAAATAGAAGGTGAAATTTATGATGCACTTCAAACTATTCATTATTATCCTTCCGTTTATAAGCTTGGCTCGAATTATATTGTGATGGACTACATTGATGGTCAAACACTTTTTGAGTGTTTGACTAATGGAAAGCTAATAACATCCGTTCACATCAATGAAATTGATTATGCATTATCATTGGCTTCAGAACGGGGATTAAATCCTTCTGATATTCATTTAAAAAATATTATTATTACATCTAATGGAGAGATAAGGATAATTGATGTTGCACGATTTAGACAAACCAAAGACTGTATGCAATGGACTCATTTAAAAAAATCCTACCATCAGCTTTACCGAAAACGTTTCTTTCCACAGAAAATTCCTGTCTTCTCTTTAAATATTTTGGCCTTCTTATACAAAAAAAGCCTTATCCCCACTTATAGAGGATAAGGCGTTAATTGGAAAATTCTAAATAATAGGGTCAGCGCTGTTGCCGAGTCTTTCAACAATCCTTCTCTTTCGATAAAGCATCATCCCAGCTTCTGCAATATCATTTACAGCGGAACGATTAATAAATGCACCAAAGACCAGTCCGGCAATTGGGATCATTTGAAAAAGTTTTTTCCAACCCAACTGATCGCGATAGGCGAAAACGACTTCACGCCATCCTTGGACTTCAGATATCACCTCTCGGTTAACAGCTTCGTCCTGAATATCAAACATAGATAATTGGGTAAGAATTGTTTGCTTTCCAACAATGTCAGCAGAAATGAATTGTAGGCATTTGACGATAAATAAACGCTCTTTTTTATCATTAGGATCATAGCCGTAGCAAATAGCGATGTCCTGTAAGGTTTTTATCTGTAATCCTAAAAGAAGTGGAATATCAATTGAAAATGTAAAAATACCACCAATTCCAGTACTAGCACCTTGTAATGTAGCAATTTTTTTTCTGTTTTTTGTAAGACCTTCTACAGCATTGTCCATTTTGGAAATAGGGAGTTGTTTCACATCTTCTAATGTTTGAACCTCTAATTTAGGATAATAAGAAGGGATTTTTGAAGAGGAACTTAAATAGCTACCTCCTGATTGAATGTATTGTCCAAGCTCATCCAATAGTGTTCCGATTTTATTTTGGATAAATGTAGGTGTCCATTTATCAATGAATTTAAATGGTAAACGTCCAAGCTTTTCCCAAAACCATAAATCACTTTGGTCTTTTTCCCAAACCTCGACTTTTTTTAATTCTTCTGTTAACCATTGCTTCGAATCTGTCACTTGCATAATCGCCTCTTTCTTTGCTTATTAATTCAAACGAAATTCGATGAATAAAGTTCAATTGTTATGATCAAGTTTAGAAGTGCTTCTTTGCGGCTATGATACCATCTTACCTGCATAGAAACGTACATATACGCTTTTCTTCTGTTGCACCTTTGCGATGGTTCATTTGAATACTATTTTTTAAAATGGACAAACTAAATGAATAAAAAGGGAAGGCATGTGGTACTTATGAAAAACCTAAAATTCGTTCGTTCCACAATTGGTGTGAAGTACCAAAAAAAAGCACAATCGGAAGTAGGGAATAGTACAAAAGCAGAGCAGTTTATTAAAGACTTAAAAAACCATACAAGTAAAATGAATGATGTTATTTTCAAAAAAATACCTACAAGTGAAAGTGTTGTAACAGTCATTTATTCCAGTTCACTTGTAGATAAAATAACTATGCAATTAATGATATTTATTCCCTTAGCAAATCATTTGAATCAAATTCACCAAGTAGCCGAAGTGATAAAAACGACAGATGTCAATGGAATTTCATCAAAGCTCATTTCCGGTCAAACACTTCTGTACTTCCACCAGTCAAATTTATTATTAAGCATTGATACATACAGTGCACCTACTCGTTCCATAACAAATACTGAAACAGAGTCGACAGTTATTGGTCCACAAGATGCTTTTACGGAATCGCTGGAAACAAATATATCTTTAGTAAAAAGACGTATCCAAAATCCAATGTTGAAAAATGAAGAACGTACTATAGGAAAAGAAACGAATACGAAAATTTCGATATTATATATAGATAATATTGTAAATCATGAAAATTTAGAAAGACTAAGGAGTCGAATTGATCATATTGATTATCCAGCATACTTCGATATTTCCGTATTAAAGCAGCTAATCGAAGATAACCCTTTATCTCCTTTTCCACAATACTATATGACGGTAAGACCTGACACTGTATCTTATTATCTTCTCGATGGAAGAATGGTTGTTTTTATGGATAATAGTCAAGATGCCCTTGTTTGTCCGACCTCTTTTTTGGAAATGTTCATTTCCATAGAAGATTACTATAATCGATGGACTACCGCATCTTTACTTCGAATGCTCCGTTTTTTTGGATTTTTCTTAACAATCATGATAACACCAATGTACATATCAGCTTTAACATTTCATCCGGAAATTCTTCCTTATGAACTTTTATTGAATTTGCAGGAGTCAAGAAGTAAAGTACCTTTTCCACCGCTTTTTGAAGTGCTGTTTATTGAACTAATTATAGAAGTCTTAAGGGAAGCTGGGTCTCGAATGCCTGCAAAAGTAGGGCAAACCATTGGTATCGTAGGAGGTATTGTAATTGGAACGGCAGCAGTTGAGGCGGGTCTCATTAGTAACATTTTAGTTGTCTTAGTTGCAACCTCCGCGTTACTTTCTTTTTTGCCTCCTATATTTTTAATGAGTAATACGAGTAGATTTGTTCGATATATTTTTATTCTATCTGCAGGGTTATTTGGGTTGTTTGGACAAATGCTAGCTTTTGCTTGGCTAATTACTCACTTATTAAGATTAAATTCTTTAGGAACTCCTTTTATGACACCGGTCATTCCACGAAAAGCGTCAGATTTAATGGATAGTATTGTTAGGTTTCCAATAGCTAATCTAAAAGAGAAAATGGGAATCTCAAGGTCACAGAAAAAGTAGAATGTCTTGGGGGAGGTGTTGGAGTGAGTACAAACAAGCGGAAACTTTTGAATAGATATCATGTTGTTTTTTTGGTACAAAGTACAATGTTTGGTACTGGAGTCCTCTCACTCCCTCAGAGACTGAGTTCTCTAGGGTATAGTCAAGCACTTTTCCCATTATTGTTTGGTGTCATTGCAAGTCTGTCGATTTGGCCAATGATTTGGATTAACTCAAAGTATAAAAATGAAAATTTGTTTAGAATAAATGAAATATTGTTAGGGAAGTGGATAGGTAAAAGTATCAATTTATTTATAGTTCTTCAATTTACTCTTTTTTTAGCCGCAATTATTAGTAGTTATATGAATCTTATACAAACTACAGCGCTTCCTGAACAGACTTTGACGATCCCCGTACTATTTTTCTTGCTGTTACTTACCTACATTGTAAATGGTGGAATAAAATCCGTTGCAAGGTTTTGTATCATGGCATTTTTCATCACTATACCAATGTTGTACTTTTTACGTTGGGCAATTGAGAAAGGTGAAATGAGTCATTTATTCCCTTTATTTAATTACAATGGACATGAATTTTTTGAAGCTTTGAGAAAAGGATATTTATCTATACTGGGATATGAGGTTATCATGTTTTATTTCCCGTATATTGTGAATCAAAAGAAAGCATATAAACATGCTCTTGTTGGAATTTGGATAAGTATTTTTCTTTGCTTTATAACAACTTTAGTGAGTGTTATATACTACTCAGAATGGCAATTGGAAAATATTGAATTTACTGTTTTGCATTTGTTTAAGGCAGGCGAATTTTCCTTTATTGAGAGAATTGATATTATTGGTATCACATTGTGGATATTTTTAATTTTATCTACTTCAGCTGGATATTTATGGAGTGCTAAGAAAGGTCTAGATTCCCTTCGATCGAAAAAAAAGAAATATCATGTATATTTAATAACTATCGTGATTTTTGCTGTCGTGGTAATGCCAATACCTCAGGAATCTCAGAAGAAATTATTTGAGGTAAGTCATTATGTTGGTTATTTACTTTTAGTCTGGCCGATATTTTTAAGTGTTGTCCATATACTTAGAAAAAAGCAGGTGCAACAATGAACGTAAAATTTATAATACTTGCTATTATTCTTGCTATGGCATTTTTAACAGGTTGTACAGCAAAAGAAAAGAAAATTCCTTTGGAAGATGTAGGGATGGTTGGGGTTATGGCAATTGACTATATTGATGAAAACTCGTTGAAGTTAACAGTGGCGATTCCTCAATATTCGCCTGAAGCGAAGGAACATACCCAAATTTTCTCCGTGACCACAGAATTAGTGTCACAAGGAATTGTCGATATAGAAGCACTTTCTGATAAAAAGGTAGTATTGAACCAATTACGGGTTGTCCTTCTCAATGAAGAGTTTGTACGGCATGGAAAAGCTAGAGGAATTATAAAGCATTTATTTAGAAATGCTGAAGTTGGTAATAAGGTGCTAATTGCAGTCGTTAAAGAGAGTGGTGAAGAAATATTAAAAGAGGAATATCCTGATAAGCCTAATATTAACTTTTATTTAAATGATTTATTACAACCAAGTATTAATACTGCATTTAATCCGAACACCAATATCCATGATTTTATATATACACAAACAAATCCAGTACTTGACTCGATCGTTCCTTTACTAGAAAAAAAAGAAGGTAAAATAGAGATAAATGGAATTGCTCTATTTAAAGGAGATAAAATGCTAAGAAGTTTATCGAAAGATGATGCTCTCATCATTCAAGCGTTACAAGGGCGTAAAAAACTTGCTCCATTATATATAAATTTGAATGATAATAATAAAGAAGAAAAGATGATGCTCGATTTAATTAACAGTAAGGTGAGGATGAAAGGTAATAAAAGTATGGATTCACCAAAATTAACTGTTTCTTTGAAAATTGAAGGTACACTTGTGGAGTATAAAGGGGAAAGGGAAGGTCATCTGAGCACACACGAGGAAATATTAAAACTTGAAGAAGATATAAACAAAGAAATTGAAAAAGACATCAGTAAATTTTTGGAGACTTTAAAAGAACTAAAGGTTGATCCAATAGGTTTAACCGAAAAATTTCGCATGCACTACCATGGAGATTGGGATAAAACTATAACGAGAGAAACAATAAGTAAATTACAATGGGACATTCACGTTGAAACGTCAATTGTTAGTACAGGTACCTTAAGGTGAATTTAGAAAACAGTAGGTAGCTGGAGGCTTTACAGCTACTTTATTAAAAGGTTCTACTTACTTATCTTTTTGGCTCTGTTAAACGATGGTGTTGTTATGGACTAAAATCCGCTCACTTTCCGCGGACGAACTGCCAAACCTCCACACTCGCAAGCCCGCTCTGGGGTCTTGGCAGCCTGTTTTCCGTAGGAGTCTCGTGGATTTTCAACACAAAATATATGCTTCTAAAAATAAAGAGCCTAATTTACCAGAGACATCTTTTTTTAATACTTCAGTGTCTACTGCAAAATAACCTGAAATTTAAAACCCCACTAGAAATAATCAAAGTGGGGGAGGATTTGTATAATTATTGTCCCGTTAAATTTATTTCTTTTTATTATTTCGTTTTTTAAACGATTCGTTATGTTTCAGTTCACCAAATTCTCGAGCAAATTCTTCTTGAATTTCATTTGGTTTAATTTTTTGATTTTTAGGCGTTTGAGGGAGCGTATCTTTGTTCTGACTTTTGCCTTGTTTATTATCTCTACCCATGTAAATCCTCCTTTCGTATATTACGTACCTAACTAATATGGCATGGAAGGTTTGTTTCTACTCATAAAATATAAATAAACACTGAGGATTTTTTTCCCAGTGTTTTAAGGTATATATGGAATTTTATCTCAAAACCAATTCACTCGTTGTATTCTTCGTTTCTGTTTGTGCAACGGAAATAGAAGATGAACTAAACATAATTTCAAATGTCGTACCTACACCTAGTTCACTTTCTACATGTATAGTTCCATTCATTGCACGGATAAAGCTGAAAACAACAATCATACCAAGGCCCGTTCCTTTATCGCCTTTTGTTGAATAATAAGGTTCTCCTAACCGAACTACTTGTTCAGATGTCATACCAGACCCTGTATCCCCAATTGTTATTCTCACATTTGTTTGTGTGGAGTGTGTCTCAACCTTTAATATTCCACCATTCGGCATTGCTTCGATGGCATTTTTCATTATATTCACTAAGCATTGATGGAATTTCTGCCGGTCACCCTCAATAGTTGCCTCATGTGAAAAGTAAGTTATTACTTGAACGGAATTCCGATTTGCAGAAGGTTGCAGTAATTGGATAACTCGTTGTATTTCCTCTTGGACGATAAGGGATTCGACCAACTTTATTTCAGGTTTAGATAAATTCAAATAATCTTGAATGACTCTTTCCGCTGATTTAAGCTCTCTTCTTAAAATGGAAAGGTATTGCAATCGATTTTCATCAGAAATATTCTCACTTTGCAAAAGCTGGACAAAGCCGATTGCTGCTGTCAATGGATTCCTTATTTCATGAGAAATAGCAGCACCCATTTTCTCGATTACTTCCTGCCTGTTTACTTTTAATAGTCGTTCGCTCAAAATGGCGGATTTTCTTGTTTCCTCGATATAGTATGCAATCATACCAACTCCTAATGGTTGGATGAATAAAAAAGCAAAATATACATCGAACAAAGGGTAAGGAAGATGTACAAATTCCAAAACTGTTTGTATTAAACTAAGCAAAAATGTAAATCCAACTGAAAATAAGATTCGTTGATTAGATGATTGTTTTAAAAAAAATGGAGAAAGCCTCCATAACGAGAAAGAAATAGCGCTATAGAATATTGCAGTAAGCCAAAAATCGAAGTCAATACCGTACATTCCCCTAATCCCAATGGTTACTAACCCCAATAAAGGGCCTAGTCCCATATAGAGACCACCAATAATAATAGGAATATTTCGTAAATCTAAATAGAAGCCTTCGTGTATAGGATAGCTAAATGCGAGACAGATGAAGAAACTAATAACAAGATAAAAGAAGGCTACTATTTTAATAGACCTTGTAATATTCAACCTTTCAACCCATAACAAACCTAAAAAAAGTAATACTATTAACAAAGATAGGTTAAAAAAAAAGTGTTTAGTCAATTCCAACGTATTACCTCTCTTCAACAACAGAATGGGCAGATACTGTCTAAAAATGTGTTAGTTTATTCAACGCTTCAAATGAGGTTTTATCGGTTTAAAAGAAAATTTCAAAAATTTCCCTTTTCCATTCTCCTTTTTTACTTCATCAATCGTCCCTTTCATCGCACGCACGATACTGAAAGAAAGTGTCATAGAGAAGTCCTTTTGTTTTAATTGTTCGCTACAAATGCTTGTTTCATTATCTTGTATAGTAATGACTATATGAGTTGTCGTTTCTACTGCTTCTATTAGTAATGTACCACCGTTTGGTCTAGATTCAATAGAATTTTTAATAATATTTATAAAGCATTGTTGAAACTTAGAACGGTCTCCTTCCATTAATCTAGTCGAAGAGAAGTTAGTGGATAATTTAACAGAATGATAGTTAGCTAACGGCTGTAATAACTTAATAACGTGCGTTAGTTCTTCCTGTACATTTAATGGCTCTACTGATTCAAGTATTGGTTTGGAATAGGATAGATAATCTTGGATAATTCTTTCGGCAGAATCCAATTCATCTTTTAGGATAGCAAGGTATTGTGTTCTTTTTTCCATGTCATGCGTGTCTTTATATAGCAGTTCGACAAAACCAAGTGCTGTTGTTAATGGATTGCGAATTTCATGTGAGATAGCAGCACCCATTTGTTCAATTGCTTCTAATTTTTCAGCAATAATTAACTGATGGCGTAACAGAATGTTTTTTTCAATCATTTCTATTATATATGCAATTATCACTACCCCAAGAGGAGGGACAACTAAATAAGCAAAAAACAAATCAGGTATAACATTAGATGGTGCAATTTTTAACACAAGGATTAGGATACCGACACTCAGAAACAAAGCATGTCCCATAGAAAAAAGAATTCGATGGTTTGAAGTGAGCCTCATAAACCACGGGGAAATAACCCATAAGTAAAAGCTGAAAGTCGTGTAAATGACGCATGCTACCATAAAACCAAAATCAATTCCGTGAAATCCACGCATGAAAATGACCAATAAACCCAAAGCAGGACTTAGCCTTAGATAAAGTCCCCCAATTAAAAATGGTATTATTCTTAAATCTAATACAAATTCGTCACCGAATGGATAGGTAAATATGTTGCAAAGAGCCAATGACACAGTAAAATATAATAGCGCAGTTCTTTTGTGTAAAAGAATACTACCGGATCTCCTGAATATAGAAAAACAAAGGAAAAACAAGATTATTAATAAGGAAAGATTGAATAGAAAGTGCATCGTTATAGTTCCCACTGGTATACCTCTTCCCAATTGTTTATAGGTTAATAGTAACTAGAGGAAAAGTAATATTCAATAGTTTATATTTATTATTTTGAAAATTTATTTAAATTAAACAAAAAAAACCAGGTATATACATGATCGGTATATGCCTGGGTGCATGTTATTTACTTTTCTTTGTTAAAAAAAGAAACTAACTGCTTTTGAGTTGGGGCTTGAATTTTAAACGTTAACTCTCTATCTCCACTATTTTCTATACGTGGAATAATGGATTCAATAACGTTGAATTTCCAAAATGAGGGCTTGCTTTTTGTGCTTTTTTCCGTTTCTGGGGTCATCATTTTTCTTTGGAAAGAATGAAGTTTTGCCATTAGGAACTTTTCTTTTATTCGAATAAGTAAATAACCTTCATCGGTCTCAGGATTAAATTTCTTCATCAGTGATTCACCTAATTCAAACGTGTTGGATTTATTTTGAACAGATGGTGAAATAACAAAGATATTTCCCTTACGAAATAGGGCAGTGTTAGATACTTGACTAAGACCTAAATCATTTATTAGAAAATCCAGGTTTACTTGGGATGCTTCACTAGCGACAGACATATAGTACCTCCTCTACTTGTACACGGACTAATACTATAAGTATACCCCATTTTGCAAGTAATATCTTTAATTTTGGGAATACTTTCTTAATAAATGAGAAAATTATTGCTTTTTACGTAATAAAGAAGTTTAATACAAGGCTCCGTTAAAACAATCATGTTGTTACCTGCCGATAATTCGCTCGCTTTCCGGGATCTTGGTAGCCCGTTTTTCGTATAGTAATAAATTTTGTATGTGTGTCTATAGAAAGATTAATTAATTTTAACTACCTATATTATAAAAAGACGAGGATTGTGAACAATTTAAAATTGTTCACAATCCTCGTCTTTTATTTAACGATAACTTATTATATTTGCTGAAATTTTTATACTTCCTCCTGTAGACTCAGATATAGTTGAAGATAGGTGAAATTAACAATTGCATGCGATCAAATACTCATCCACCTGGAAAAAAAAGGTGTATTTAATTTCTAAAACTTTTTTCGTAGTTGCGTGTCTAATAGATAAGGGCAAATAAATGAGGTGAAGTCTTGAGCGAAAAGAAATTGGTGGAGAAAGCGATTAAAGGTAATGAAGATGCGTTTTTAGAACTAATCCATTCCTATCAAGAAGCATTGTATCGAACAGCAATATCTTATTTAAAAAACGAAGGAGATGCACTAGAAGCAGTCCAGGAAGTGACATATAGGGCTTATCGCAGTTTAAAAACAGTGAAGGAGCCTACTTACTTTAAGACATGGCTCATCCGAATAATGATGAATTATTGCCAGGATGTCTTAAAGAAAAGTAAGAGGGAAGTGCCAGAAGATAGAATACTTGGCATGCAAGGAGTGAGTGAAGATTTCACTTTTTTAGAACTAGAAGAAGCCCTTTCCAATCTATCTGATTACGAAAGAGAATTACTACACTTGAAATATTTTGAAGATGTCAAAATAAAGGACATCGCTGTTATGTGGAATACACCAGAAGGAACGATTAAAACGAGACTACATAAGGCGTTGCGAGCACTTAGACATAATTTTGAAGAGAAAGGGGAGATAAAACGTGTTTGAGGAAGAAAAAAAGAAATTGGAGCAGAGGAAGAGATTGTTTGATAACATTGCTGTGCCAATGGACAAGCTGCATTTTGCTGTACGAAGTGGGTTTGAGAAAGCAAAAAAAGAACGAACACTAAAAAGAAGGATGATTAGAAAACGAAGTACTTGGTCGATAGCGATAGCTGCCATCCTTCTCATCTCATTTGTTACATCTATCTCTGTATCTCCTGTATTCGCAAGTAAAGTAGCTTCGATTCCTGGTCTGGATAAGATTGTTTCTCTTATAAAGCAAGATAGAGGTTTAACCGCAGCGGTAGAAAATGACTTCTATCAACCTATAAATCTGTCTCAACAAAAGAATGGCATTACAGTGACGCTTGATGGAGTAATTGCGGACAATAAAGGAATGGTGATTTTTTACTCCGTCCATACGAAAGAAGTCGATGTAAAGTCACTAGAATTAAAGTATCTTCAATTAAGGTCAGGATATCAATTACATGTGAATGGGGGAGTGCCTTTGAAGTCGAAACAAGATACAAATCTTTTTAGTTCAAGCATGCATATAGAGAGATTTAAAGGTAAGAAAGATCTTAATTTTGCAATAGGTTTGATAAATGGAACTAAAATAGAGCATTTCAAAATACCATTTACTTATAAAAAAATGGATGTAGAGAGTAAGAATATTATTGTGAATAAAAATGTGACGATTGAAGGTCAACGTATTAAAATAAAGGAATTGATAGTTGATCCAATACGTGTGGTTGTTAAGTTAGAGACAGATCCAAATAACAGAAAGAAACTTCTGTTAAATGCATTTGACGAATTAACACTTGAAGACGAATTAGGTAGGACATGGTCTGCTCTTCCAGGTACTTATTATTGGAATGGTGATGAATGGGAAGTGGCCATTAGGGAGAGTTTTTACTTTTATGAACCGGAGAAATTGTTCCTAACATTTGGGAAAGTTGCAGCGATGGATAAAGATGAAGCTTATATCTTAATCGATACTGAATCAAAGAAGTTTTTGAAACAACCTTCGGAATCGATTTTCTCAAATTTGAAAATTGAGAATGGAAAGGTTAGTTTTACAATACAGGTTAATGAGGAATATGCTCCTGTTTCTTTTCCGAAATTTACGGATGCAGATGGGAAAGGATTTTTAATAAAATATGAAAGTATGCCATTTAGTTCTAAGTATGTAAATGGTTCATTAACTGATACGGCAAAAGAGGAAAAGAGACTCGAATTTGAACTTCCTACTGAATCTTTTTCGAACCCGTTAAGACTAGACCTCGATTTTTACCCATCCTGGATAGAAGAAGACGTAGAGGTAGAAATAAAGTAACAATAAGATGAGGTTCTTAAACAATATTTCATTGTTCAAGAACCTCGTTTTTATTTATCGATATTTTGTTATGTTTATTTAATACATATTAACAATGCCCACTCGGTCTATTTTAAATTCCATCGAACCAGTCGATTGAACAGTGAAATACATTTTGTTTTCTCCATTCTTTAGTAGACCTCTATAATTATTTTCTAGCTCGACGTTAAAATACGCAATAAATTCTACTTGTGAATTGTTTCTTCCGATTTCCTTTAATTTAGTCAATTCCACTTTTTTTATTCCTTTTTTAAATTCTGTCACTTGAAATGAAGAGTAGGGAAGGAACTGGTTTTGTGCTACTTTTGAGTCACTGAGTAAATAATTGAATAGCGTTGAAATAGGATTAATATTGCTAGGAATATCTAAATTCCAATAAGGCTCTTTACTAACTCTCCAACCTGCTTTGTCAACATATTGATATTCCACAATGTACATTTGTTTTTCGTTCGTGTTTCCAATCGGAACAGTTACTCTATAGAACGTTGTATTATTATCTGTCTTTATAAATTCAGCGGTAGCTTTTGACCATTGCGCCATTGAACCACCGTCTGCTTCAATCTGTACAAGTTTCCCATTGTATTCGATGATGCCGCGGTCTTTAATAAACTGCTCGGCAGCAGCCTGTGTCATCGATTGTGTTAAATAGTTCAACAACTTAGTCTTTGTATCGATTTTGCTTGCTAGATAGCGGTACGTGTATCCATTGTAGAAAAATGTTTTATATTCACCAGGTCCATATTCTCCGCCGGCTTCAACGTAGCTTGAGGCTGCTTTATACTTAGCTGCAAGTTCTACAGCTATTTTGTCTGTGATTGCTGTACTTTTTTCTAGTTGAGGCTCTTTGCTAACTCTCCATCCAGCTCTATCAACATATTGATATTCTACTATATACGTTTGATTTTCCTTTGTGTTTCCAATTGGAACAGTTACTCGATAAACCGTTGTATTATTATCTGTCTTCATAAATTCCGCGGTAGCTTTTGACCATTGTGCTAAAGATCCACCGTCTGCTTCAATTTGTGCTAGTTTTCCATTGTATTCGATAATTCCGCGGTCTTTGATAAACTGCTCGGCAGCAGCTTGTGTCATCGATTGTGTTAAATAGTTCAACAACTTAGTTTTTGTATCGATTTTGCTAGATAGGTAGTGATATGTGTATCCATTGTAGAAAAATGTTTTGTATTCACCGCGTCCATACTCTCCACCAGTTTGAACATAGCTTGAAGCTGCTTCAAATTTCGCAGCCAGTTCGACAGCTAGTTTATTTGAAATAGCCGCGGCTTTCTCTTGTTTAGGTTCTTTACTAATTTTCCATCCATCTTTGTTGGAATATTGATACTCGACTATGAAGTCTTGATTTTCACTTGTACTCCAAACAGGAACAGTTAATCGATAGTAGAAAGTATTCTTTTCTGTTTTCATATACTGAGCAGAAGCTCTTTCCCATTGCAATAAAGAACCGCCATCCGCTTCTTCGACTTGTGCTAGTTTGCCCCTATACTCAATAATTCCTCGACTATTCATAAATTGTTCTGCTTCTGAAGGAACTAAAACCTTTTCCAAGTATCTTTTTAACTCTTTTTTTGTATCTATAGAGCTAGATAAATAGCGATATGTTTTATCATTATGTGAAAATGCTTTATACTCATTTTTCTTATACTCACCACCACGCTGTACATAATTGGATATTTTATTCAATTCAATTGCCAGATTAATTGCTTCTTTTGTAGTTAATTCATTCTTTTGTTTTCCCTTATGTTCCTCTTTCGAGTGTTCTTTTGCTAACACATGAGCATTTTGTGAAAATGGAATGCATAATAAGATAACAGTTAATCCAGTAATCAAAACCTTCTTAAAAATTCCAATCATTAAATAAAACCTCCATAAATTGTTTTTATTGTTAACATTTAGTTAGACGTAAAGAATACAGTTCCGTTACAACTAAAAAAATTTTCACCAGAGTCAATTTCATATTTCTAAATTACATGAAAAAGCATGAACAATACTAAAGGAATATAACGGAATAAATATAGTTGATTTCCGCTATAGGTGGACGCTTCAATCAACAAAGTGATAAATGTTCGAATTTAAATGACAAAGTACTATTTATGAAATTAACTCACCCTACTATTAATAGTATGTATTGATAGGAATTATTCGTAAAAAAAACTGCAGCCACTCGAATTACTCGAGTATTGCTGCAGTTATCCTATTATTATATGTCCAAAATGGTTTCTTATTTCAGTTATTTGGATTAATCTAAATGCTATTCCACAGAAACAGGTACTGGATACTTCAGAGCATTTTTTAACATTTTTTGCTGTGCCGCTTCTTTTAAATCAATGTCTAACACATTTGCCAATTGTAAAAGGTAAATAAAAACATCTGCTGCTTCATCTACGATTGCTTGCTTGTCTTTTTGAATGGCTTCCTCTGCAGAAACCCATTGAAAGTGTTCTAAAAGTTCACTTGCTTCTAAAGAAACGGAAATAGCGAGGCTTCGCGCGTCATGATTTCCACCCCAGCCTCGATCATCTCGAAACTTTAATATTTCTGCTGTCAATTCTTTCATGTTGATTCCTCACTTTGCTAAAAAAGTATAAGTAGACATCGATTTAACATTACCGTGATTCCTTGCAGATTCCAATAAAAATATTTCTGAATGGAGCAAAGCAGTAAATTTAGAGGGTAAATGATCAACTAAATTCAGCTCTTTTTTATATTCAGCTAGTGTATACTCTATTTCCCATTTTCCATCTTGAAGCTGAGAAGAGTCAAGGGTTGTTTCAGCAGTAATTTGCCATCCTGCTCTTTCAGCAATATTTTGCAGGTCCTTAGGTGTGAAGAGTGTTCGAACATTGGAAAGGCTACTTTCTTTAAAACATTCATATTGTGCTTGGATTAGTACCGATAAGAAGTGGGGAAGTTGATCATTTGTCTGAATTCTCGTGTCCCATTCAGCAAAGCATAATATGTTCCCCCATTTTTTTATTTTCTTCAGTATGTCATGTAGTTCTTCGGGGGTTTTCAAGTACCAAGAACAATGAGATAAAACAATGTAGTCAAAGGACTTTTCTGGAAATTCTACTTCGTTTGAGAGTACATTTGTTTCAAAATCAACCCGTATTCGATTACCTACCTGTGAATTTTTCAAAAAGTTGATAGAATCCCCTAAAGTAACAGGGCTTCCATAATCAGGTGAAGCTATATCAATTCCATGAATATAACCTTCATCTCCAACGATATATGCTAAAACAGCAGTAGTATCGCCCTGCCCACAGCCAATCTCTAATACTTTGCTGCCAGCTTTAATATTCCAAAAATCCACTAGCTTCATTCGATGCTCTGTTTGCACTTTTTGAATAGTTGGATCGAATTCGTTTGGTGGCATACACTTAACAATTTCTTCTATATTTCGAGTATTCATACCTTCACCCCTTATACATGTATTTTACACGGAGAAGAGGAATTAGTTATATGAATTATTAGAGAAAATAAATAATTCATTTTATTTTATAGGGTGCTGTAAATGAAAAAAGCTCCTACAATTTTTCTAAAAGTAGGGGCATTTTAAATGAGTTAGCAAATATGAAGGAGCACCTCTAATGTAAAATGAGCTTGTTTAAGGTTTACTGTGTGATCTTGTTCGAAGCGATATGGTTACACCTATTACAATAACAAAAGCACCTAATAATTGAAGGAGGTCAATACCAATTCCTAATAGGAGTAGTCCAAATATCATTGCAACAAAAGGTTCCAGGTTTAATAAAAGTGCTGCTTTTGATGCTCCAACTTTATAGATGGAATTATTCCACAAGTATGTACATAATCCATGCATAATAATTGCTGTAATGATAAGTAACAACCAATAAGAAAATGGTACAGAAAAAACAAGGTGGGTTTTATTCCAAGGGACGAAAGGAAGTAGCCCTAAAAGACCGAATATATTGCTGTACAAAGTAATGGTAGAAGGGTGTATAGATTTAGATAAATGTTGAACAAAAATCAAGAATATAGAAAAGGATATCATTGTTAAACTAATTAAGATTTCCCCTTTACCAAAGTTCGGTACAAGTAATGAACCCTTTGTTATTACTAGCCAAACACCAAGCAAAGCTAAAAAAGAACCAAGCCAAAATGGGAGAGTTTTTCTCTCTCTGAAATAATAGGAGGAGAGTAGTGCAGTAACTATCGGTGATAAAGCTAGAATTAATGCAGCAGTGACAGGCTCTGTATATTGAAGGCTAGCGTAAAAGCTCCATTGGTTCAAAGAAACTCCTACAAATCCAGCTACCGCTAGCCATATGTAGTCTTGTACGGTTAGTTTCTGAGTTTTAACATCTTTGTATGTCATGAAGAAAAGGAAAATAAGTATAAATATTAGTCGGAAAAACGCGATAATGCTAGGATCAAATACAGCAACTAAAATAGATCCAAAAACAAAGTTACTTCCCCAAGCAATGACGCATCCTAAAAGTATTAAGTAAGTAATCCATTGTTTATTCATGTTTAGTTTTGTTCCTTTCTTTCGCTCGGATGAAGTTAAATAGAGAAAGAGGGGGGAGACTCTTTCTCTATTTGTTATGCACTGATATACAGTTATTTAAAGTATTTCTCCCTGATTTCTCAAACGTGTAAAAAGAGCAAATGACAGCAAAAATAGTAAGCATCCATCATATCATATAAAGCGGTGCTCCCGAAATTGCATCTTCGGGAGCTAAATTTACGAATAGGAAAGTATTAATTTTCTCATTAACCAGAGGAACACTAACATGTTGTCTAAAGTTGTAGAAGTGCGAAGGAAAGACGAACGCCACAAAATTACCGAAAAAAGATGGGAGGAAAGTGACGCCAGTCACTTTCCTCCCATCTAGCTACCCTACGGTAATGATGTAGTGAAAGTCAGTCCAAAGCACTTCTGAAACAAGTGCAACAGGTTTGGCTTTTATGTGCGCGATTTGCGCTTTTCTTATACTAATTCACCTTTTACCATTACTAGACGGTTTTTTGGTTTTCGAGCAACAACTTCTGCAGAAGAAGCAGCGTCAAAAAACACAAAGCTTGCATCATCTTTGATTTCTGGCCAAACTTTTTGACCCTCTTCGTTTAGGGCTAATACTCCACCAGTTACCCATTTAAGTGCGTTTCTTAGTGATTTTTCATCAATCTTACGAGTGAGTTCACTAAAACGAGTCGCTTTTTCTAATACATCACCAGTTCCATATGGACTCCATGAATCATAAAAACCATCGCAGCCGAAGTGTACTTTTACTCCGTGCGCATCTAACAGATCGATCGGAGGGATTACTCGATTAATCGTAATCGGGACAGTAGACATAATGGCTACATCTGCTTCTGCAAGACGGTTGGCAACAACTATTTGTTGAGGAACAGGGATATCCCCAAGGCAGAAGGAGTGGCTCAAAGCTGTTCTTCCTTGATATTTTGCTTCCTCCACAATATCAATCCACTTATCTGCTGTGTAATAACCGACGAAGCCGCCATCATGTAAGTGGATGTCCACATCCGCGTTAAATTCCGTTGCGATATCCATCACTTCATATAGTGATTTCTCGATGGCATTATCGATTCCTGCAGGATCTAACCCACCAACCATTGTTGCACCACTTCTCATAGCTTCACGCATTAATTGGGGAACGGATTCACGTAACAGTCCGTGTTGTGGGAATGCAATGATATCAGCAGTTACTTTGCCTTTAAATGAATCTAGTGCAGCAATAACGCCTTCTAAATTTTTTAACCCAATATACGGATCGATATTCACATGCGTGCGAATATGCGTAGATCCATATTGAAGAAGAGTCTCAATCATTTTCGTTGCTCTTTGCTCCGCACTATCCGCTAAAATAGATAATTCTTTTGCTTCGAAATCTAAACGCTCTTTAAGGTTTGCAACTGGAGTACAAGCTTTCCAGTCTAATGTCATATACGTTTTATCTAAATGATTATGCATTTCCTTAAAAGTAGGCAAGGCCAGTTTCCCATGCATATCCATCACTTCATGTCCAGCTGGGATTACTTCATTTGCTGTTAATTGATCTACAATTTTTCCATCTTCTATTTTTAGATGGAATAAAGCAGTTTCTGTTTCAACTGTTCCATTAGCTAGTAATTTTTCTCCAGTTTCTAATTTCACATTAGAAAGCCATTTAACTTTACTCATTTTGTAATCTCCTTCGCTAAAGCTTCCTCATTTGTATAAGCAATATTTCCTTTTGAAATAACATGTGTAATAGGACGTCTTCTAGCTACTGCTTGTGCAGAACATACCGCATCGAGAAGAAGCACGTTTGCTGCATCTCCTTTTTGGGGCCAAACTCGACTTCCGGCATCGTTAAGAGGAGTAATTCCACCTGATGCGTATTTCCAACAACGGTTTAAGGAGTATTCATCGATGAACTTGAATCTTTCTGCTAAAGTACTTAGTTTTGCAACTGTATCACCTGTTCCAAAAGGGGACCAATGATCCGTTAAACTATCATGACCAACGGAAACAGTTACGCCATTTTCATATAAGTAAGGTATAGGTATAGTAGGGCGGTTAGTTGGAACAGTTGACGTAACGTCAATTGTTGTTTCTGCTAAAACAGACACTAACTCTTCTAATTCTTTCCCATGAAGATCACCCAAGGCAATTGCATGGCTAATTGTCACTTGACCTTGTTTTTTAGCTTGTTTTGTTAACTCGGCTAGCTTGTAAAATTGGAAAGCACCAAGGGAGTTTGGATCATGAATATGAATGTCTATTCCATGACCAGATTCTACGGCAATATCCATTGTAAGGTTAAGGGAACGGTCTATATCACGGTCAATAGTAGCTGGATCGACACCACCAACTAATGTTCCTCCCATTTTCATCGCTTCGCGCATCAAAGGTTCTACCTTTGAACGTAATAGGCCGTGTTGCGGGAAAGCAACAATGTCATAAGTCACTTGGTCTTCAAACTTTTTGAAAGCTTCTTTTGTAATTTCAATATGCTTCGTTCCAATTTGAGGATCTACATTGCAATGAGAGCGAATATGTGTATGACCTTGAGAGATTAGCCACTCGATCATGTTTTCCGCTCGGTTTAAAGCAGATGGAAGTTGAGCTGGTAGTAATTCTTGCTCTTCTTCAATTCTCGTTAAAATACCGTTTGTAATTGGTTTACATGCCTTCCATGGTCCGCTGAAATATGTTTTATCTACATGAATATGCATTTCTCGGAAGGAAGGCATTAATAATTTTCCGTTAGCATCGATAGTTTCATAGCCAGTTTCTTGTATATTTTGTTCCATTTCACAAATTTTCCCATCCTGAATTAGCACATCGAAAAGCTCTGTATTTGTTTGAACGATACGTCCATTTTCATATGCAAAGCCAGTTTCAAGGCGCGCATTTTTAATAAGTAGCGATTTCATTTTTTATCCTCCCAATAGTTCAAAGAGACTGGAATAGCTAACTACCAGTCTCTTTAAAGTGTATTATTTTACAGTTACGTCTTTTAGCATTAGGTAATTTGAAGCGTCTAACCAAAAGTTATCTACATTATTACTATAAACAGCTAAAAGCTCGTAGTTTCTAATTGGAACATACACAGCGTCGTCCATTTCTATTTGCATTGCTTCTTTATAGATTTCTTCTCGTTTCCTCGGTTCAGTTTCTACACGAGCTTGTTCGATAAGATTATCTACTACAGGATTTTGGTAATAAAAATGATTTCCTGGTGCACCAACAGATGCTGAGTGGAACAGGTTGTATTGATTGTAGTCCCCGTCACCAGTAGCGTTACCCCATCCACCAATAAGCATTTGGTGTTCTGAATTTTCGATTTGTTGAATATATGAACCGTATTCCATTACTTGAATTTCTACATCTACACCAATGCCTTTAAGTTGAGATTGAATAACTTCAGCCATATTAATTCGTTCTTTACGGTCACTTGTTAATAGCTTAACTTTAATACCTTTATCGAAACCAGCTTCTTGTAATAATTCTTTTGCTTTGTTTACATCATATGGATAAGCTTTAACATCTGCGCTATATCCAAATACTTGTGGACTCATCGCAACGTTTGCAAGTGTTCCAACGTTATTGTAAACCCCTGAAATAATAGCTTCTCTTTCAATTGCATAACTAATTGCTTGACGGACTTTCACGTTGTCAAAAGGAGCTACTGTCGTGTTAAATCCTAAGTATTCAACAGCTAAACCATCTGTTCTGAAAAGGCTCATCTTATCAGAATTTTCAATTCGCTCAATTTCAGTAACAGGAACCTGATCAGAAATATGTGCTTCTCCACTTTCAATCATTGCAAGACGAGTAGCATCTTCTGGCACTACTTTAAATACTACACTATCAACTTTCGCTTTTTCTCCCCAATAATCATTGTTTTTATTTAGAGTGATTGCTTGACCTGATTTCCATGAATCAAATACAAAAGGTCCAGTACCTACTGGATGTGTTGCTAATTCGTCAGGTGTTTCTTGAATCATTTTAGGACTTAGTATGCTGCCTTCATTACTTGCTAAAATAGAAAGCAATGGAGCATATGGTGTAGATAATTTAATTGTTATATGAGTGTCATCAACTACTACTACTTCAGAAATCATTCCTAATTTATCTTTTTGAGGTGATCCTGTTGCAGGGTCTAGTAATCGATCAAATGTAGCTTTTACCGCTTCACCATTAAAAGGAGTGCCATCATGGAATTTAACACCTTCTCTTAATGTGAAATCCCACGTTAAATCATCTACTTGCTTCCATTCAGTTGCAAGTAAAGGAACAAAATTTCTATCTTTATCGAATGCAAGTAACGTTTCATATACTTTTCCGTGAACCACATTTGCAGAAGGTATATCTGTAATAAAATGTGGGTCAAGACCAGTAGCATCTGATAAGCGGACAACAACTAGTTCTCCACCTGTTTTATCGCCACTTGCTGTTTCTTTCCCACTTTTATTTTCTTTTTCCGCTGAATTTCCTGTTGAGCACCCTTGTAAAAGAAGTACTAAAACAGAAACAAATGCGATCATTTGAATCCATTTAAATTTCTTCATTCTGTTTCCCCTCTATCTGTTTCTTATTTTTGTTGCTAGTTCCCAATTATAAATAAAAGAATTAATAATATTTTTAAAATATTTACTATTTTTTAAAGAATTTTGACTATTCTTTTTATGTCTATTTACAATATCTCTTTTCTTATATATCGTGATGATACCTTATTACGAAAAGGAAGAAGAACGAGGGGGTTTGTAAAATGACGATTAATAGTGCGGAAGTAGAGTCAGTAAATTTGATTTTAGCGAGAAAGAAACTTCGAAGAGAAAAATGGAAAATGTTTTTTTCGTCAATAGGAAAGAATAAAGCAGCGGTGGTAGGTGGGGTGATAATTCTCCTATATATATCACTCACATTTTTAGCACCTATATTAGCTCCGTATGATCCATATGAGATTAATCTACAAGATAAGTTACAATCTCCATCTTTGGCGCATTGGATGGGGACTGATGATAAAGGGCGAGATATATTAAGTAGAATTTTATACGGCTCTAGATTATCTCTGGGTGTAGGTTTTTCTTCAGTGGCTTTCGGAGCATTCTTTGGAATAGTATTAGGATTGATTGCTGGCTATTACGGGAAATGGGTGGATACAATCATTAGCCGTTGCTTAGACGTAATGCTTGCTTTCCCAGGAATTCTATTAGCACTAGCAATCATTAGTGCACTTGGACCAAGTCTTATAAATGTAACAATCGCTGTAGGAGTTTTCTCCATACCGCTATTTGCTAGAATCGTTCGAGGTTCAACGATGGAAGTGAAAAAACTAGAATATATAGATGCTATTAGAACGTTAGGAGCAAATGATTTTATCATTATTTTCCGTCATATTTTACCTAATATATTGTCACCAATCATTGTACAAGGTTCGTTGCGACTTGCGACTGCTATCTTGTCAGCAGCAGGATTATCTTTCTTAGGATTAGGTGCACAACCACCATCTCCGGAATGGGGAGCAATGTTGTCTAGTGGAAGAGATTTCATTTTCAGTGCACCTTATATGGCCATTTTTCCAGGTCTTATGATAGCGATTTTAGTACTAGGGTTTAATTTATTTGGCGACGGTTTACGTGATGCTTTAGATCCTAGATCGAAAAAATAAAGGGGGGTTTCTTATGTTTTTATTTATTTTAAAACGTTTAGTGCAAATAGTACCTGTTATTTTAGGTGTCACATTAGTTGTATTTTTAATTATGCAAATGGTACCAGGTGATCCTGCGGTTATTATGGCCGGTGAAGGAGCATCAAAGGAAACAATTAATGAACTAAGAGAAGATTTAGGTTTGAACAGACCACTTCATGAACAGTATCTTTCATATATCGGCAATGTTTTTCAAGGGGATTTAGGAAACTCATTGAAAAATAACCAACCTGTAATGGATGAAATCATGGTTCGTTTACCTATTACGATGGAGCTAGCTTTCTTTAGTATTATGATCACCATTGTCCTTGGGTTAATAGCGGGAATCATATCAGCTGTACGACCATATTCCTTCTCAGACATTAGTGTAATGGTAGTAGCGTTAATCGGTATATCATTACCAAGCTTTTGGTTAGGTCTTCTATTAATGTATGTCTTCTCTGTAAAATTACAGTGGTTACCTGTAGCTGGTTGGGACAGTACGGCACATATTATTTTGCCAGCCATTACTCTAGGGGCGGGGGGAGCAGCAATTGTTGCTCGTATGACTCGTTCAAGCATGCTTGAAGTTGTTGGACAAGATTATATTCGAACTGCAAAAGCCAAAGGACTAAAAGGGCATGTCATTATTTATAAACATGCGTTAAGAAATGCCTTAATACCTGTTATTACAGTTGTAGGATTACAATTTGGTAGCTTACTAGGCGGAACTGTTCTAGTAGAATCTGTATTTGCCATAAATGGTATAGGTAGAATGATAGTAGATTCCATACGCACACGAGATATTCCAATGGTTCAAGGTGGCGTATTAGTAGCTTCTTTAGTTTTCGTATTCGTGAATTTACTAGTAGACGTTATGTATAGAGTTTTCAATAAACGAATTGATTTGAACTAGGGGGGATAAAAAATGGAAAAGGAAGTTGTTTTAGAAGTAAAAAACTTAAAGACACATTTTATTTCCAATAAAGGTACAGCAAAAGCTGTCGATGGCATAGATTTTGTTTTAAGAAAAGGAGAAACGCTAGGGATCGTTGGAGAATCCGGATGTGGTAAATCAATGACTTCGTTATCCATTCTTCGATTGATACCTTCTCCACCTGGGAAAATCGTAGACGGGCAAGTTCTATTGAAAGGTCAGGATTTAGTAAAAATGTCTGACGAGGAGTTAAGAAAAATTAGAGGAAATCGAATTTCGATGATTTTCCAAGAACCAATGACAAGTTTAAACCCAGTTATTCCTGTAGGGGAGCAAATTGCAGAGGCATTACGATTACACCAAGGCTTGTCTAAAAAACAAGCATGGGATCGATCTGTTGAAATGATTGGTTTGGTTGGTATTCCATCCCCTGAAAAGAGAGCAAAGCAGGAACCATTTCAGCTTAGTGGCGGTATGAGACAACGAATCATGATTGCCATGGCGTTAGCTTGTACTCCAGAGGTTCTAATTGCGGATGAACCAACTACAGCGTTAGATGTTACCATTCAAGCACAAATTTTAGAAATCATGAAAGATTTACAGAAGAAAATTGGCATGGGGATTATTTTTATCACGCATGATTTAGGTGTTGTTGCCGAGATGTGTGATCAAGTTGGTGTCATGTATGCAGGACAAATTGTAGAGCACCAAGAAGCAAAAAATCTATTTAATAATCCTTTGCATCCATACACACAAGGGCTAATCGGATCCTTGCCGAAGCTATATGAAGATCAAGAAGAACTCCAAATCATTGAAGGAACTGTGCCGAGTCCATATGACTATCCAGAGGGTTGTCGATTTGCGGAAAGATGTCCATTTGCACAAGATATTTGTATTCAAAAGCAGCCAAATTTAATCCAATTTGATGAAAATAGCAAAGTAAGATGTTGGAAGTATTCAGATGAATGGCAAGATAGTTTAGCAAAAGAGGTGGTAGCACCATGAGTAATGTCTTCCAAGAGAAAAGTCCATTATTACAAGTCTCAGAACTAAAGCAGCACTTTGAATTGAAAAAAGAAGTGATATTCCAACCGAAACAGGTTGTAAAAGCGGTCGATGGAATTGATTTTGACCTGTATCCTGGGGAAACATTAAGTATCGTAGGCGAATCAGGCTGTGGTAAATCGACAACAGGAAGATCTATCTTACGATTAGATGAACCAACCAGTGGGGACGTATTATTTAAAGGTCAATCTCTTCTGCAAATGAACAAAAAAGAGCTACGAAGCATAAGAGGAAATATTCAAGTGATATTCCAAGATCCATATGCTTCTTTAAATCCAAGACGAACGATACGCCAAATGTTAGAAGAAGCAATGGCCATTCAAAAAGTTCTCCCTCCAAATAAGCGAGAGGCTCGAATGTTAGAGCTTATGAACCATGTTGGTTTGCGACCAGAATACTTAGAAAGATATCCACATGAGTTTTCAGGTGGGCAAAGACAACGAATTGGGATAGCAAGAGCGCTAGCGGTAAATCCAGAAATCATTATTTGTGATGAAGCAGTTTCTGCACTTGATGTATCGATTCAAGCTCAAATATTAAACTTACTAAAGAAGCTTCAAAAGGAATTCGATCTAACGTTTTTATTTATTTCGCATGATTTAAGTGTAGTTCGACATATTTCGGATCGTGTGATGGTTATGTATTTAGGGAAAGTGGTAGAAATAGCCGATAAATCTTCCTTATTTAATAAGCCAATGCATCCATACACGAAAGCTCTTCTTTCCGCTATTCCAGTAATAGATGAAACGAAGAGGGGCGAAAGAATTATTTTGAAGGGCGATGTTCCATCTCCTTTGAACCCACCTACAGGATGTAGATTTCATACCCGTTGTCCTTTTGCAACAGAACGTTGCTCACAAGAGGAGCCTTTGCTAAGAGAATTAAGTGCAACTCATTCAGTCGCTTGTCATTTTGCGGAGGAATTATTTACATCATAAATCGCCCTATAAATGATTTACTATTCATTATTATCAAGATACTATAAAGAACAAGGATATTTGAGAAAGGACGTATGCATAATGATGACCTTGGAATCTTTTTCATTATACGTCTTGATCTGTGTATTAGCTCCTCTTGTAGGAGCTTTTACACTTTCATTTGTAATGGTTTTTGAGCGACATATAGATAATCTTCAAAAAGAAGCGTCAAAACTCGCATTAGAAAAAGAGTTGCAGCATGCAAATTACGATCAGTTAAATCAGCAAATACAACCACATTTTTTCTTCAATACGCTTAATACGATGTTAAGTTTAGCGCGCCTTGACCGAAAAGAAGAATTGATAAAAGGGTTGGAAGTAATGGCGAAGTTTTTTAAGTTTAAATATATTACGCATTCTTCCCTTATAAAAGTGAAAGATGAAATAGCCTATGTGAATAATTATTTAGAAATTCAAAGATTGCGTTTTGGAGAACGGCTGGAAGTAATTCAAAAAATAGAAGCCTTATGTGAAGATGCACTATTGCCTCCGTTTATGATACAAACTATTGTTGAAAATGCTTTTAAACATGGCTTTGAGAAAAATGTGGGTCCTGCAAGATTGAAAATATACGTCTATCACTCAAATGATTTTATGTACATAGAAGTATGGAATACATATCATATTGAACAGCTTATTGAAAAGAAAGATTATAGCCCGGAAGAAGAAGGTTACGGAATTCGAAATATCCAAAAGAGATTAGATTTGTTATTTCCAGAACAAGTTCACTATCTCCATATGACATACATTGAAAACGAAACCCTAGTTAAAGTAAAATTTCCATTATCTAAATAAAAATGTTCCCGTCTCTTAATAGAAGCGGTAGAAAGGAGAAAATATGAATATCTTACTTGTGGACGATGAAGCTCTGGAATTAGAACAGCTGGAGTATATTATGAAACCCCAGTTTCCTAATTGGACGTTCTACAAAGCCCAAGATGCATCTATAGCTCTTCAAATAGCTGGAAAGGTTAATATATCTTTAGCATTTTTAGATATTCAAATGCCTGGAAAGAGCGGCTTGGAGCTAGCTAAAGAATTAAAGAAGAACTATGAAATAGATATTATTATGGTTACAGCCTATCAATCATTTGAGTATGCACAATCTTCCTTACGAATAGGAGTAAACGATTATTTAACTAAACCCATAGTAGAAGAAGAACTGTTAGGGTTGCTTGAAAAGTATCGAAAATGGAGCTCTCAGAATGATTCCATTCAAGAAGTAATACGAATAATTCGAGAAGAATTTAATGAAAAGTTAAGCTTAAGCATTGTAGCCAATCGCATACATATGAATTCTACTTATTTAAGTCGTAAATTTTATGAAGAAGTGGGAATTGGTTTTGCTGATTATTTAAATGTCTATCGATTGGAAATGGCTAAAAAGCTATTATTAGATCATAAGGATATGAGTATGGCTGTTGTTTCAGAAAAAGCAGGCTTTAATAGCCAACACTATTTTAGTGCTATGTTTAAAAAACAATTTGGGATAACTCCATCCGAGTATCGAGCAAATCCGAAAAAAACTAAAGGATTAGGGATATGAAAACGTATCGTCACTATATTACGGGTTCTATAATTTTTGGTGTTTCAACAGGAATGATTAGTCTATTAGCTCGATGGATTACAGGAAATACAATTCTATCTTCTCCGGAATCATTAGTGAAATACGGATTGCTAGGAGGAATTGGTTACTCTTTAGTTGGAGCATTTTCTATATTTATGTTCGGTGTATTTGCAAATAAAATTAGAAAAAGATTTCCTGAAATTGAAACAATAGGAGATGTGTTTCAGAAGCGGCTACGAAAAGATGGCTATTTGTTCATGACCATTGTCATTCTTTTTTTAGGGTTAGATTCATTGTTCATGCAAGCAATTGGGGCAGCCGTTTTATTTGATTTAATATTTAATATTCCATATACGATCTCTCTATTTATCTTCTTCCTCTATTGTTTTGCTATAGCGGGGCTTGGAGGGATGAAGTGGATACATAGGATTGAAGGCATCTCTATATTTTTTATTTTTGCTGCCATTATTTTTATCCCACTATATTTTTTCATACAAGAGGGTTCTTTTAAAGTTTATGATGGTATTCGCTTATATCATCCTTATTTATTGTTTGCAAAAAACCAAGAAGCTTTTGCCTTTATTGCAACGTTTATGATAGTAGGTTTTGGACAAGTATTAACGGATCGAACGACTTGGCAAAGGCTTTATATGATTGAACCCAAAAAAGTTCGACTTACTTTTTGGTCAACAGCTTTTGTATGGAGCACTGTACCGATAGCACTGTCTGCAATGCTCATGATCGTAATATTTGAAGGGCCTTTTGGAGAAACTTATACGCTTTTATTTCAACTAATTACAAAAATAAACCCTATATTTCTATCTGTTTTATTCTTTTTATTCTGTTTTGGTGCTTTATCTACAACAATTAACGGAGAGGTTCATGCTACGACGATTCACTTTATTAAGCATATACGTCTTCCGTTTAAGAAGACTATGTCAGATAAGCAGATGAGGAAAGAATCGTATATTTTTTCTGGAATATTATTATTTTCTATATTAGTTATTACTCATTTTGTAAAATTTAGTTTATTAGATTTCCTATTTTTCTATGGCCATCTCTATGCAGCTTCTATCCCAGTAATGTTATTTATCGTTTTATCCAAACGTAAGATATCAAGATTAATGCCCTATTCGATTGTTGTTGGATGGTTGTTAAGTGTAACGTTATTTGGAGGTTTAACATCATTGCAAACAATTTGGTTAAGTTTTCTTTTATCCGGGGCTTTTTCCGTTTTTACCATGCTCTTTGCAGAAGTCGAGTTAATTTCAGAATCTTCCACTTGGAAATAGCACTTTTAGTAAAAGGAAGATAAAGAAATATATATTTTACACGGAATAAAGTATAGTTGATTTCCGCTATAGGCGGACGCTTTCCGCGGGGTGAGCGATAAGCCATCACCGCCGCTCACGCGTCGTTTGTGATGGCTTATCTGTCTCACTCAGCCCGCTGGAGTCGCCGCCTGCCGCTTCAATCAACAAAGTGATAACAGTTCGCATTTTAATGACAAAGTACTATTTATGAAATTACTCACTTCTGAATCTATTGTAAATTACTTATAGTATTTTAATAGAATAATTCTCTGAAAATAACGTCGTTCATGAAGGGGAAAAGGATAATGAGAGACACTAAAATGAAAAAGCAAAAAGGCCTGTTGAGGGGAGAAGAATATATAGTAGATGGCGGTTAAATTGCAAGTAGAGAGAACTCTTGGAGTAGTGATATTTTACTTCAAGAGTTCTTTTTACCCGAAAACGGTGTGTGATCTTCCTTTTTGAAAAAACGGAATTATTTACTAACATATTTATTCTGTTTAGTAATTTTATTCCAACAAATCATCCAGACCTTAATTTTCCTTGTGATTCGTGCTAAAATAAGCTTTCAGCATAAAAAAGAAGGACGTGTTTGTATGGTAGGGCGAAATGATCCGTGTCCATGTGGTAGTGGAAAAAAATATAAAAAATGTTGTGAGTCTAATGAGGCTATTTCAATAAAAGATGTGCAATCAGAAGAATTAGAGCGTATTTTGCAAACGTTTTATGATGAATATCCAGAAAGAAAGGATATGCAAGAGTTTGCAGAACTTGTGAAACACTGGAGCGATAATTTAAAAGAATATTTGGAACATGAAATGATTGAAGCAATTGCGCTGGATGAATTCTTTTTCCATCAGAAACCTGAAATTTGGGCAAGCTATCTAGAAAAACAGCAAAAGAAAGTATTGCGTCCTTCCACATTAAAAGCATTAGAACAGTGGAATAGTCCGCGAGTATTTGTTGGTGAAGTAGTGGAAGTGGAAGAGCAATATTTAACTGCTAAAAACATTTTGACGAATGAAATCATCCAACTAAGACGCGAAAGTGAAAAGCCAGTACCAGTGGGTATGCATTTGTTTTGCTTCATATTGGAGGATGGAACCTTCAAAGAAAATCATTACTTGGCAGTTTCCAGCCTAATCTTCTTCCCAACAGATCATAAAAATGTATTCGACAATTTTGTGAAGCGATTTGAGACACAAAATGAACTAACAGCACAAGAGTTTCTAAAAGAGAATGGGACGACATTTTGGAGCTTACTTGGAGAAAATGGCTATGAGGGCGGTGAGTATACGCACTTTGAAGCAGGTGTTTTACAAGTAGCTATGGATTTCCTAGAAAAGAATAATCGTACCTATAAGGAACTAATAGAAATAGTGGAAGATTATTTATTTGAGCAACAACCAAAGGCGCGTAAAGAAGTAGCGATTGCTGCTGGAGCTATTCGATTTGGGCAGGAAAACGGTCTATTTGAACCATTAGAAATAACAGTAAAAGAAATTGCAGAGTCGTTTAGTGTATCCACTTCATCATTAAACAAATACTACAATGATTTAAATGTTTATTATGAAGGTACAAAGTCTTCTAAGTAAAATAGAAAACGGGGCTGTCCAATAAGCCCATAAATTGAAGCAGGTGATCTGACCCAAAAAAGTTAGACATATTTAGTTAAGCAACTTCTAAGACCTGAGTTCGGTACTCCACCGGGCTTAGGTCTTTTAATTTTTCCTTCATTCGTTTGTGATTGTAATAGTGAATATAGTCTTTGAGTTCCTGTTCAAAATGTGCCATGGATTCAAACTCTTGTAGATACAGGAGTTCAGATTTTAATAAGCCAAAGAAATTTTCAATGACTGCGTTGTCCAAACAATTGCCCTTACGGGACATACTCTGCATTATCCCATGTTGTTTTAATGTTTGTCGATACTTTTTCATTTGATAGTGCCAACCTTGATCCGAATGAAGAATGACTTGATCACTTGATTGAAGGCGCTCCAATGCTTGTTCTAGCATATCATGGACTAGTTTGTACACTGGACGACTCATTACTGTGTATGCAATGATTTCGCCATTGCATAAATCAAGGACGGGTGATAAATAGCGTTTCTCACCAAATAGATGGAACTCTGTCACGTCTGTTACCCATTTCTCGTTCATTTTTTTCGCTGTAAAATCGCGTTGTAATATGTTTGGGGCAATTTTTCCGACGTTTCCTTTATACGAACGGTATTTCTTCATGCGGACTTCACATTTTATGCCAATGGCATTCATCAAATAATTAATCGTTTTAGGATCATAATGAAAGCCGTATTTTTTCAGTTCTTTGGCAATCCTACGATAACCATAACGTCCCTTATGTTCAAGATAAATGGACTGAATTGCGACTTTCACTTCAGCGTATTTATCAGTACGATTCAAACGCTTTTCCCAGTAATAATACGTACTACGTGGAATATCAGCGACTTTGATTAATTCCACTACTTCATAGATTTCCTTTAGTTCATAAATTACTTGCGCTTTGATTTGATTGGTAATTTTTCTTGCATTTGAACTAAAGTATTCAACTTTTTTAAGTACGCATTCTCCATTTCTAATTGTTTAATACGTGCCTCTAATGCCTCAACAGATCCTTCAATTGGTGTTGGTTTCGTTGTTCTATTTGTTTCTTTTTTCATGGATGGACGCCCCTTTTTCTTAGAAACAAGGGCATCATAACCACCAACCTCAAAATTCATTTTCCAATTCCGAATCATGCCAGGAGATGAAATATTAAATAGTGCAGCTGTATTAATCGAAGATGTACCTGTCTCGTTCATATAATTAAGTACATTCATTTTATAGTCAGCTGAATATTTTGTATAGGACCTTAAGAAAGTCTCTACACCATTTTTTGATAGCGGCGAACCCATTCATTTACAACCCGATCTGTCACTCCGATATCTTTTGCGATTTAATCATAGATTCATTTCCATTTAAGTATCGTTGAACTGCTTGAATACGTTGTTCAGCCCTTACTTTTGCCATAAAAAACCCTCGTAAAAGTTAGATTGGTGTCTAACTTTTACGGGGCAGTTCACTTTTTCTACACCTGTTTTTTGTATACTTTTTATTAAAACTACTATTTTTTGTAGGCAATTGATTTCCGCTATAGGCGGACGCTTTCCGCGGGTTGAGCGATAAGCCATCACCGCCGCTACGCGTCGTTTGTGATGTCTTATCTGCCTCACTCATCCCGCTGGAGTCGCCGCCTACCGCTTCAATCCCAAATCCTGAGTTCGCCACATCCATGTGGCAACAGATTCGTGACCAACATCGTGTTGCCCCAAGGAGGCTTTGCAGTTCGTCCGCGCAAAGCGAGCGGATTTCGACAGGTATCAATATGATCATCTAACAGAGTCAAATGTTTAGTAAATTATTTCTTGGTTATAACTAGGCATAGTTAATCATGAGAGGAGATACTATATGAGAATTAAAAAATATTCAATAATCGGAAGTGTGTTATTTTCAACTGCTTTACTTTTAGGAGCCTGTGCGGATAAAGACGAGGTGAAAGATCCCCCAACTGCAGATGCAGCAAAAAAACAATTTGGATTTCATTCTTTTGATCTAGACATAGATACACCTGATCATAAAGATGCAATTGAAGCTTCGTTTGATGTAGATGTATCGGATACAGAAGCGGAATATGTGAACCGAATAGAACCTGTTAAGTTATCAGGTGACAAGGCGTATGCTGAATTGGAACCGATTTTTAAAGACTTAGCTCTAACAAAAGATATGAGTAAGGATGAAGTGATTGAAAAAGTTACCAAGGCTTTTGGTGTAGAAGACTATACAGAATTTGAATTAGAAGTTGAATACTCGGATGGAGAATATAAAGATTACAATGATAAAAAATAATAAAAAATAAGTGGCTGTCCAATAAGCTCATAAATTGAAGCAGGTGTAGAAAAACGAGTCTTTTTCTACACCTGTTTTTTGTATACTTTTTATTAAACTACCATTTTTTATAGGCATTTAATAGTAGTGGAAGACGGCGACTCCAGCCGGAATAGCAGATGTTTTCTGCGCCGAAAGCGAAGCGACGAGGAGACTGAAGCCATGCCCGCGGAAAGCGTCCGTCTGGAACGGAAATCAATACATTGGAAAAGGGACCATCTCTCAGTCACTATATGACTTTAGGGACAGCCCCTTTTTGGTTGTATAAATATTAATGTGTGAACCAAAATAGTGTATGATGCATAGTATAATATATAGTGTACGTTATACAGTAAAAGGAGGTGAGATGAAGTGTGAACAAATTATTAAATTCCCTCATTATAGAATTAAGAAGAGGAACTTTGACATTAGCTGTATTGAGTCAGCTGCGAACTCCACAATATGGCTACTCACTTGTTCAATTATTGGAGAAATCAAACGTTGTAATAGATCAAAGTACTCTGTATCCATTACTTCGTCGTTTAGAAAAACAAGAGTTAGTTGTAAGTAGCTGGGACACTTCTGAAAGTAGACCACGCAAATATTATGTATTAAGTGAGTATGGGATAGAAATTTTCGAGCAGTTGAAAGAAGAATGGGAGCAATCGTCAAGAGAGCTTTACACTTTATTGAAAGGAGAAGAAGGGAATGCGCCTAATTGATATTTATATCCAGGAAGTTACTCGCAGACTTCCCGAAAAGAATCGAGAAGATATTGCACTTGAGCTTCGATCAACAATTGAGGATATGTTACCTGAAAAATATACTGAGGAAGAAGTAAAGGAAGTCTTAGTTAAGCTTGGAAGTCCAGTAACACTTGCAAGTGGTTATTCAGATCGACCTATGTATTTGATAGGACCGAGATACTTCGATATGTATGTAACTTTATTGAAAATGATTATACCGATTGCTGCTTCTATCTCGCTAATTGTATTAATTGCTGAAATTATTTTCTCTCATAGTGGAGAACAAGCCGTGATAAATACAATTCTCGCGAGTATTGGGAAGGGTATATGGGAAATATTAAGTACTTCAATCCAAACATTCTTTTGGATTACTTTAACCTTTGCGATTTTAGAACGAACGGATAATTCGAAGGATAAATCGCCACTCACAACCAGTTTGAAAGAATGGACACCAGATGACTTAAACCATATTCCGTTTATATTAACTGAAAAGAAAATTTCGAAAGGGTCTATTTTTGGTAGTTCGTTAGGAATTGCAATTTTTGCAGCTGTATATTTTAATGCAGTTCATCTAATTGGTGTGTATGAAAAGATACAAGGTAAACTAGTAATAATAATGCCAACCTTTAACCAAGTAGTATTACATTCTTATTGGATAATAGTTTTAGTTGCTATCGCTGTTGAAGTTGCATTAGTATTCTATAAGCTTATTGTTGGTCAGTGGACTAAAAATGTAGCCATATTTAACTTCGTTCGTAATGTTGTATCTTCCATTGTATTTATTATTATATTTAGTAATACTAGTTTGTTTAATCCAAACTTCATTGCGTATTTGGAAGATATATTTAATATTTCCCTTGAACTAAAGGTACCTATCATGCTAGGAATTATACTTTATATTATTTTTGCAGTGATCGATGTAATTCATGGCTTTCGAAAAGCGAATATAGGTAAAAAATAAGGTTAAATGTCTTTTATTACAAATAGAATAAATATGAATAAAGGAGTTTAGAGGGGGTGGGAATCCGGGTATTTCATTAGTAAGCAAGTTTAAAAAATAATGAAATACTAGGAGGATGAACAATGAACATAAAATCGAATCGACGAATTGAAGTAGCTCGTACCGAGGAAGAGATGTATGAAAAATTGGAACTCCTGCAAGCACAAGGATACGCGGAAAGTAATATCCATGTGATATCGAAAGAAAATGCAAACTTAAATACATTAAATCGTCATTCCGAAGTATCCACACACGAGGCTGGAACATTTATGGATACGTTTAAGTCATGGTTTACTGGTGAAAGTGCAGTAACAGAAGGATTACGAAAATTAGATTTAAATGGTATGGAAAGAGAACGTTATGCACGGGAAGTAGCAGGGGGCAGTATTATCCTGTATACAGATTTATTAACACATGCCGATGATCCCATCCATAATGATGAATTAGAAAATGAGGAAGTGCTTACCCCAGAGCAATACGAAGAAAGACTAGAAAGACAAAAGAAGTTATAGGCGAAGGTACCCACACAACGTCTTTATTAAATGAATAGTAGTGTTTCCCCTCGCAATGTAATCTCCATGATGCGAGGGGTTTTGTCTGTGCAGCCATCTATGAGATAATGAGAGTGTTCAAGATTAGCGAGGTGGAAATGAATATGGATTTTGTTGCAATTGATTTTGAAACAGCAAATAGCTTACGATCTAGCGTATGCTCAATTGGAATTGTAAAAGTAAAAAATGGGAAAATTCAAGAAGAAACACATACATTGATTAATCCATTAAGTGAATTTAATTTCTACAATACGAAAATACATGGCATTACAGAATATATGGTCCAAGATGCTCCAACATTTGAAGAATTTTGGCCAAACTTGAAAGGGTATATCGAAAATCAAACATTAATTGCCCATAATGCAAGCTTTGATATCGGAGTTCTTCGAGAATCGTTAGGACGATTTCATGAAAAACAACCTGAATATGATTATTCTTGCTCCTATAGAATTGCAAGAAAAGTTTGGCCGAATTTATTTAATCATAAGCTTTCTACAATTGCAAAATACTTAAATATTAATTTACGGCACCATGACGCGCTGGAAGATGCCCGTGCTTCTGCATTAATTACACTAGAAGCGATGAAAAAAACACAAATGAGGTCCATTCAAGAACTGACTAGCCTACATAAGATAAAGCTAGGTAGTTCTTCCACTCTTAGTAAACCAACTACTCGTTCAAGAAAAAGTACGCAAGATGCTTCTCTCCAATCAGTTGTGTCGCAAAATAATGCACCGAATCCGAAGCATCCGTTTTATGGAGCGAATATTGTGTTTACAGGCAGAATGATTTCGATGACGAGAATGTTAGCTGCCCAATATGCTGCCAATTGTGGTGCAAAATGTATAGGCCAAGTAGATTTAGATACAAACTTCTTAGTAGTAGGGGATCAGGCTTTGCAGAAATATGTGCAAGGGATTAAAAGTGCGAAGATGCAAAGAGTCGAAAATCTAATTGGACAAGGATACCCAATTGAAATTGTAGGGGAACAAGATTTTCTAAGATTAGTAAAGTTTTAAATGAAAACAGTCAAGTCGGGAAATTTCGACTTGACTGTTATTTAATTTTAATGACACTTTCATCACATCTAGAAATTTAGGTAATGGTGTAGAATTCGTTCAGTCCAAAGCAATCCAAAGCACCTATACAGAAAGTACCTAGTCTTTTATCACAAAATTAACAAGTAAATTAATCGTTAATTTTAGGCAATCAACCCGTGTGGTGGAACTATTTACTGTTTTTCTCTGTTATACTTTAGAATGAAAAAATTTCTAATGTTAAAGGAGAAAATTATGCGCATTAAAACAAGGCTTATTCTTGTTACTTCCATTTTAGTTTTATCAATTATTGTAGTTGGTGGATTTGCTATATGGAGTTTATCTCATACTGTTACGAAAAATAACGAGTTGAATAAGCTGATGGAAATGCAAACGGTAGCTAAACAAATTCAATATCGTCTTGCCGGTCTTTCTAATGACGAGAGAGCATTACTTCTTACAGGCGATAACACTTATGCCAAGCAAATGGAAGAAAAGTCAGCAGATATTAAAGAACAATTCGATAAATTAGGGGAGTTATCTAGCACATCTTCGGCTCAACAAATGATTAATGATATCAAGATAGATTACGAGCAATTTTGGAGCCAAAGTCAGCTAGTTATTCAAAATAGTACAATTAATCGAGCGAAGTCGGAAGAAATTCATTTTGGAGAAGAACGAAGAATTCGTAAAGAAGTATTAGATCCAGCTTTTGAGGGATTTATTGACCAATTAGATAAAAATACTGCAGAGACAAATGAAAGTTTGGAGTCTCAATCAAAATTAAGTCAAGGGATTCTAATAGGAATTTCTGTCGTAGCGGTAGTGTTTGGTCTAATATTAAGTTCTATCCTTCTGAAAGCCATATTAGTTCCTTTGCGCCAATTAAAAGAGCAAATGAATGATATAGCTAATGGCGACGGCGATTTGACTAAAATCATTCATGTGAAAAACAAAGATGAGTTGGGGGAAGTAGCCACTTCGTTTAACCAGTTCCTAACCTCTTTAAGAGAAATG
This sequence comes from Psychrobacillus sp. FSL H8-0484, assembly GCF_038005325.1. Lineage (NCBI taxonomy): Bacteria > Bacillati > Bacillota > Bacilli > Caryophanales > Bacillaceae > Psychrobacillus > Psychrobacillus sp. FSL H8-0484. The sequence continues at coordinate 515,005 of NZ_JBBOSZ010000001.1, forward strand.
ATTAAGCAAATTAGTTTTTCATCAGGACAAACGGCAGCAACTTCGGAAGAATTTTTAGCTAGTGCAGAGCAATCAAAACTAACATCCAATCAAATTGCAGAGAATGTCCACAATGTCTCTGTAAGTATGAATGAACAATTGCAAATTTTGAGTGAAAGTACTACTGCCGTCGAGCAATCTCTGCACAGATTACAAAGCATGACACTTCATACAGCACAGGTATCTGAAGAGACGAGTGAAGTTAGTATTCAAGCAGATAACGGGGAAAAATCCGTTCGGGAAATTGTTTCTTCTATGGAAGTGATTCATCAATCCGTAGGTGAAACCGACAAAAATATTAATTCATTGGCTGCTGATGCAGTTAAAATCGGTGAGATTACAGCGATCATTAACGAGATTTCAGATCAGACCAATCTGCTAGCTTTAAATGCTGCAATTGAAGCAGCAAGAGCTGGAGAACATGGAAAAGGATTTGCTATTGTAGCCGAAGAGGTACGTAAATTAGCGGAACAATCAAGCCAATCAGCCAATCAAATTCGAACATTAATCACTCGTATTCAAGGGACGACAACTGAAACCGTCAATACCATAGAAGTGGTTAAAGCGAATGTGGATAGTGGAATTCACTTAACATCTGTTACTTCTGTCCAATTCAAGGAAATCATCCAATCTATCTCACAAGTATCTGGAAAAACACAAGAAATAGCTGCGTCAACAGAACAACTAACAACGGATTTCACGATGGTTGCACAAAAATATGAAGAAGTTTCTGGGCTATTCAAGGAGAACTCTGAAAGTACCCATGAAATTGCAGCAGCTACAGAGGAGCAATTAGCGTCCATGGAAGAAATTCAAACAGCTGCTCAATCGTTAACAACTATTTCTGATGCATTGAACGATATGGTGCATCGATTTAAAATTTAACTTTATCCAGCAGGGGTCCACAAACCCCAACTGAATATCGAGGAACTCTGGCTAAGATTGCCGCGTCTTGCGGCAACGCCTAAGTGACCAACATCCTGTCGGCCCAAAGCCTCCGGCGGATTCCACAGATTTTTATCGAGCAAGCTCGATAAAAATCTGGGCGCACTGTTTTCTGCGACGAGCTTGCGCAGGAGCAATAACTTCTGCGGAGCTGAACGAAGAAAAGCGGAAGCAAATACGCCGAGACGTATTTGATCTACAAAACTTCCTACTAGTCATTTAAACTAGTAGGAAGTTTTTTGGAAGTATATGCATTTACACAAGTGTTGATTAACCAAAAGTACCCAGTAAATTGCTTTTTAAAATGGTAATAACACACTAGGCATACTATGTATAGGTGCTTTTGGATTGCTTGGAACTGAACGAGTTTTACACCATTACCTGGATTTCTTGATGCGGAGGGATGCGACAAAGTCGCATCCCTCCGCATTTTTTTCGGTAATCGTGTTAATAACTTATAACGTTTGTCCCCGTGTAATCAGGTATGTCATCGATAAGAGCATAATAGTAAAATTGCTTCTCTTTAAAGTGTTACATTTCACTTGGTGCTTTAATTCCAAGCAAGCGTAATGCTTCTTCTAATACAATAACGACGGACTGGACAAGTGTAATGCGATAAGGTAACTGGCTTGAATCACTCACTACTTGAACATTTCCGTAAAAAGAGTTGAATGATTGTGCTAAATCAATCGCATATTTTGCTACTAAAGATGGATCAAACTCATCAGTCGCACGTTTAATAATGTTTGGAAATTGTTGTAGTGATTTAATGACTTCCCACTCATAATTATTCACGTCTGTAACTTCAAACATGTCAACTTCATGCACTTTTCTTAAAATAGAACATGCTCTTGCATAAGTATATTGGATATAAGGTCCCGTTTCTCCCTCAGTTTGGAGCATTTTTTTCAAGTCAAATTCGATGTCATGCTTCCGGTGTTGTTTTAAATCACTAAAGATGATTGCACCGACGCCTACTTCTTTTGCTACTTCTTTTTTATTAACTAATAAAGGATTTTTTTCTTCTATCGTTGTTTCAGCTAGTAGAATTGCCTCGTTCAACACTTCTTCTAATAAAATAATTTTTCCTTTCCGAGTGGATAATTTTTTTCCATCTTTCAATATCAATCCAAAAGGAACATGATGCATAGTTTCCGACCAATCATAGTCCATTTTATTCAATACAATCTTTAATTGCGAAAAATGTAAGCTTTGTTCATTTCCGACAACATACAAAGATTTTTCGAAATGATAGTTCTTTTTTCTATGAATGGCAGCTGTGATGTCTCTTGTCGCATATAAGGTCGCACCATCTGATTTTTTAATTAAACAAGGAGGCATGTTTTCGCCAACATCAACGACAAGTGCACCATCCGATTCAATTAGGAGATTTTTTTGTTGTAACTCTTCTACAATTGGATCCATTTTGTCATTATAATAAGCCTCGCCTTGAAAAGAATCAAAAGCTACGCCAAGTAGGTCATATATTTTTTGAAATTCTTTTAACGATTCTGTTCGAAAGCCTTCCCAAAGCTCCAAAGCTTCGGAATCACCGTCTTCTAACGATTTAAATGCGGCTCTTCCTTTGTCATTTAGCGTGTCATCAATTTCAGCTTCCTCATGAAAACGAATGTAAAGAGATAGTAATGATTGAATAGGAGCTGCTTGGACTTTCTTTTCATCGCCCCATAATCGATAAGCTACTAGCAATTTCCCAAATTGTGTACCCCAGTCACCTAGATGATTAATTTTAATCGGTTGGTATCCATTTTTTTCGTGTAATAAAGCAATGGAATTTCCAATAACAGTGGATCTTAAATGCCCCATAGAAAAGGGCTTTGCAATGTTTGGTGAGGACATATCAATTGTAACAACACCACCGCCCCCTACATTCGAAGAACCATATTGATTTCCTTCCTTGTAAATGGTATTCAATACAGATGTCGTAAATTTTGTTCGTTTCATGAAAATATTCACATAACCTCCAACTGCTTCTACTTTTTCAATGTTTTCGTCCTGGATACTAGTAGCGAGTTCTTGCGCGATTAAACTAGGTGACTTTCTTTGTTTTTTTGCAAATGAAAAGCAGGGGAGTGCATAGTCTCCTAAATGTGCATATGCAGGCACCTCAATCATATGCTCCTCGATTAATTCCGTAGTGAAATTTTGAAGAATGTTTAAAACAGTCTGCTTCATTTAAATTCCTCCCTAAAAATAAAAAAGCCCTCGTCTCATTATAAAAATGAGACGAAAGCTTGAACTTCCGCGGTACCACTCAATTTGCCTATTTTAGGCCACTTTCTCCATAACGGTGAGTCTCCGGCTTTATTATAAAAAGCATCTCTAAAGTGCGGTTCACAACTCTTCTTAACTAGGCTTACACCATCCCTAGCTCGCTTGATTTTCCGATGTTGTTACTCTCTTTATCTAAGATATTGTAATTGAATGTACCAAATAGAAAAGTTAATGTCAATTTCTATATAGAAGAAGCTGCAATTAATTTAGGTGCGACGCCACTTACGGTTACTATACGATTATTGGCCCTCTTATGCTTCCAGGTATTGCTGCAGGATCGATACTAGTTTTCATAACAGTCATTAAAGAAGCTAGTGTCTCTATTTTACTTGCACCACCGGAATGGTCACCTATGAGCTTGGCTATCTTTCATAATATTTTGCGTGCGGAGTATTATTCTGCTGCATCAAGAGTAAAGAAATAATGAGGGAAGATCTTGAACTGGGGATTCATGAAGCAACACATTGAGTTTTCCCATTCATTCATATTCAGAATTGTGTTGAAGTTGTCTTGGTGCCAGGCACTTGTAAAATAACTGTAATACTATTAAAAAAAACTACCTGAAAATGTATTGAACATTTTCAGGTAGTGATTAAATTGTAACTGCAGCTACAATATTAACTAATTTTGAAGTAGGCTTGTTGTTTTCCCGTGGCTGTTCTTGAATAATCCAGTTAATTGAAAGAAGTTGTTTCAAAGAAGAAAGCTGTTGCTCATCGATATCTAAAAAATCCATTCCGTTTTCGTGAAGCTGATAATCACGTTCAGCAATTTTATCGTACTTCAATTTCAATAAGTTTTTAAGCCCGTTCATAGTAATGAACTTCACTGAGTATCCGTCCAATAAAATTGACTTAAATTTAGTTTTGTCTTCTTTAAACAATGTGATAAGTGCACTGAATCTATTATTAGGATATTCATTTTCCCACGTTCTAAGATCATTTTGTTCTAGTTTTGTAAGAATATCATCATTTGAAACGCCATTGCTTCGTAGGGTTTCTATCAAAAAAGCATCCATCATTGAAATTTTGTTGTTCTCCATTCTCATAATCCCCCTAAAAAATTAAATACATGCTAAGTAATTATAACAAAAATTCTTAATTGTTCAGTTCTTTTTACAAGAATAATTAAAATACTTCGACTATGCATTTGCTTAATCGAAGTATTTTGGGTTACTTATTTTATATTCTTGAATTTCCACTTCTTTGATTTAGCGTCGTAGTAAGCACCTTCAACGGTAGGTTTCTTACCTTCTGTAACGATAATGAAGTGGTCTTCGAATCCTGTTGTAATTTGCTTCTGTTTAGTATCAAAGAAAGCAATATTTTTCAATTTCAGATTGTTGAAGTATTATTTACTCGATTTAATAGAATTGTCAGAACATGATATAATGAGAGCATTAAATAGAAGAATTTTCGGAGGTAATGATGAGATTAAAGATTCTACATACAAATGACGTACATAGTAATTTTGAAAACTTCGCAAAAGTTGCCACGCTGATCAAGCAACATAAAGATGAGGATACAATTATTCTGGATGGTGGAGATTTTGCCGACTTCAAAAGCATCGAGCTACAAGGTACAAGAGGATTAGCTGCGATTGAATTATTAGAAGCTATTAGTTATGATGCGCTTACTATAGGAAACAATGAAATGTTTAATGGTATTGAAACACTTGAGTATATGGCGGGTAAAAGTCCTTTTCCTTTCATTAGCAATAATTTATATAAAAAGAATAAAACAGAGATTAATGGTGTTTTCAAAAGCGCTATTCTAAATAAAAATGGGCTCCGAATCCTAATTACTGGATCCTCTCCTCATATGGGAGAATTTAATGATGGACTTGGAATTTATATGACGGATTATAAAGAAGCCATTATAGAAGAAATTAAACGAAATGAAGGGAAATACGATATTTGCCTCCTTTTGAGTCATGTTGGAACATTAGCGGATGAACCTCTTACTATCGATATCCCAGAAATTGATATCATTATTTCAGCACATGACCATAAACTATTTAACGAAGCAAAAGTGATAAATAATACGATTATGAATAGTGCAGGAAATTACGGAGAGCATTTAGGAATACTCGAACTTGAAATCAATGAGGGAGAAGTGAAGCTGCTCCATTCTACAACGATTTCCTCCATGGATGTGGAAAAAGATGAACAAATTCTATCTTTATTAAAAATAAATAAAGAAAAAGCAATTGAAGTATTGGGACAGCCGCTTTATCCACTTGCGCAATCGTTATGGCATGATGTGATAGAAGAAAATCCATTAACCAATTTAATCGCAGATGGATTGAAAGATATGCTCAACTGCGACATTGGTCTAATTAATAGCGGTATTTGCAATGCGGGTGTTTTTAACGAACTATCGAATAAAAAACTAATCGAAGTCTGTCCTTCTCCTTTAAACCCAACTTCTTTTGAAATGCAAGGGAAGTATATTAAACAAGCTTTGGAACAATCACTTGATGCACAAATCTGCTTAGCGGATGGACGTGGACCAGGGTTTAGAGGGAGGTTTGTAGGTCGATTACATGTCTCTGGAGCAAAAATCGAGCACGATGGGAAAAAAGTACATGCTGTTTATGTGAATGAACGAGTACTAGAAGATGAAACCTGGTATACAGTTGCTAGCTCTGATTATTTACAAAGAGGATCAGGATATGAAAGCCTTGCAAACAATCGAAATGAAAAGTATTTAGCAGAAGAAATCAAAGATGTTATTCGTGTATATGCAAATAAACCGGAATTTAACGAGCAAGCGTATATTAATAGATGGAAAGAATTTTCTAAAGTGGGGGAAGTATATTGAAGCAAACTGATCCAAAAAAAATTAGACAAAGAGGAATCATAATCGGTCGTCTTCCTGTCGGAAAAAAGAATTGTATAACAGATGTTGAAGGTGTAAAAGTAGGTCATGTTACGCTCGATAATCCTCTTGGTGAAGGGGAATATGCTTGCACCGGGGTTACTTCTATATTGCCACATGGGGATAATCTATTTCAGCAAAAAGTAGTAGGGGCAAGTTATGTATTAAATGGATTTGGTAAAACTACTGGACTTGTTCAAGTGGATGAACTAGGTTTGATTGAATCACCAATTATGCTGACAAATACGTTTGCAATTCCAGCAGTTACCCAGGGCACATTAGAATATATGCTTGAGGGCAATCCTGAGATAGGAGATACTACTGGAACGATTAATTTAGTAGTAGGTGAATGCAATGATAGTAGGTTAAACTCGATTCGCAAACTTCCAGTTCAGCCAAATGATGCGATAAAGTGCATTGAAAAAGCTTCATCAGACATATCTCCGGAAGGTGCAGTAGGAGCAGGCAAAGGAATGATTTGTTTTGGATACAAGGGTGGCATAGGATCTTCTTCACGCATTGTCCGGGAGGAAGAGAGTGGTGCTACCTATACAATAGGTTGTTTAGTTCTTAGTAATTTTGGGAGAAAAGAAGATTTTCAAAGTATTCTCTATAAAGTTGTGAAACAGAAAGAGGTTCCTACTTTTCCAAAGCCAGCAGACGGTTCCATTATCATTGTGTTGGCAACGGACGCTCCACTTAGTAGTAGACAGTTAAAGAGGCTGGCTAAAAGATGTGGTATAGGGCTTGGAAGAACGGGGAGCCATTTCAGTAATGGTAGCGGTGATATTGTTATTGCTTTTTCTACAGCTCAGAGGATTGCCCATTTTTCAGAGAAAAGTATGGAGACTAGAAAGCAACTGAGGGATGATCATGCAATTATGAATGACCTTTTCCTTGGAGCAGTGGAAGTGACAGAAGAAGCCATATTAAATTCATTGTCCCAAGCAGTTACTACAGTAGGTCGCATGGGAGAAGTAGCATATGCTTATCCATTTGAATGAAGTTCAAAAAAGTATTCTATTAGTTAAATAGATAGCCTTTTTGCATTTGGTCTTTGTAGTGTGGGATTCTGTCTCGGTTCTATGGCAAATGGTTGCGGTTTCGAGTGAAATGGTCTCGCTCACAACCAAATTGGTCTCGTTTAGCCATTTTCTAACTTAAAATCCCACAACGAGTGGAGTTATTATGCATCTAAAAGAGGTTGACCCACAAAGTTGTTTTAACAACCTTTGGGTCAACCTCTTTTCAAAAATGTTTACTTCATTTAAATTCTAACTTCAATTTTCCTTCTTCTAGTACTAGACTAGCATCAAATTTCTGTCCATTTTCAGCCTCCTTTAATAATAAATTGAGTACCTGGCACAAAAGTAATTGATATTCCCACCTTACATTTAATAATCTCCTAACACTATTTAACTCAATACACCCGATTAATTTAATTACACTATTTACAAATACTTTATACTACAAGCGCATTTTACACATTAGTCGAAATAACAAAATAATTTATAATATGCAGAAAATTTTAAAAAGTGTTGAAATAGGTTCTAATGTGGGTTATATTATTAGAAAATACAGATAACGGAGGATGGAGTAATGGATGCAGAACGTTTAGTTGATGTAATAAGGGGTGGAATTGTTGAAAGTGAACATTGGGGACACATTGCTGTAGTGAATAGTGAAGGTGAGCTAATTTACTCGAGTGGTGACCCTAACAGGGTAACATTTGCCCGCTCATCCATGAAACCATTACAGGCGATTCCCATTGTGGAAACAGGTGCAGCTGATTTTTATAAATTAAGTCCGGCGGATCTATCGTTAGCTTGTGCTTCACATAATGGAGAGGATCAGCATACCAATCGAGTGAGAACAATCTTGAAAACGCTTGATTTAACGACTGACAGTCTAAAGTGCGGGACTCATCCGCCAAGATGGCAAGAAAAATATGAGGAGTTAATGAAGTCTGGAAAAGAAGTTTCAGCCGAATATAATAATTGCTCTGGGAAACATAGTGGAATGTTGACGACAGCAAAATTTATGGAAGAGAGTTTAGAAGATTACTATAAGACAGATCATCCTGTTCAAAAAAGAATAATAGAAGTAATCAGTGATCTGTGTGAAATTCCAGTGGATGAGGTAGAAATTGGTATTGACGGGTGTGGAGTTCCTGTACACGGCATTCCATTGAAAAAACTAGCGTTAGGATTCGCTAAGTTAGCAAATCCATCAGCATTACCTGATAAACGAAAAACAGCGATTAAACGAATTACTTCTGCAATGATGGCAGAACCAGAGATGGTTGGAGGGACAGACCGCTTTTGTACTGATTTTATGAGGATAGAAGAAGGAAGAATGTTTGGAAAAGCTGGTGCTGAAGGAGTTTATTGCATAGGGGATATTGAAACAGGAATAGGCATTGCTTTAAAAATTGAAGACGGTAATGGCAGGGCTACTTCATCAGTTGCAGTTGAAGTTCTAAAACAACTTAATCTCTTAGATGAGAAACAAAGTGAACTATTACAAGATTATCACTACCCAAAATTGAAGAATGCAAGACAAGAAGTCATTGGCCAGTTACGACCATGTTTTACATTGGAAAATGTAAAACATATTTTATCATCAAAATATTCTTGAGGGGGAATAATGAATGAAAAAAGTACATCGTTTACTATCTTTACTTGTTTTGACAATGGTATTAGCTTTAGTTGGATGCTCTAGTGATTCAAGTGGACAAGATGATAAAGGGAAAGGTTCGGAAAAAGCAACAAAAGAAGGTAAAGATATTGTTATAGCAGTAGCGGACAATTTTACTGGAATGGATCCACATGATACTAATGACACTTTGTCAGGGTCGGCTCAAAAGACCATGCTTGAAGGGCTCGTTGGTTTTGATAAAGACATGAAAGTTATCCCGGTATTAGCAGAAGAGTATTCGGCAAATGACGCTGCTACGGAGTTTATATTTAAACTACGTCAAAACGTTAAATTTCATGATGGTACTCCATTTAATGCAGAAGCAGTAAAAATAAATTTTGATAGACTTGCAGATCCGGATAGTGGTTTAAAAAGACATAGTCTTTATAGTTTAATCGAAAAAACAGAAGTTATCAGCGAGTTTGAAGTCAAGTTTACTTTATCAGAGCCATTTGGGGCAATGATAAATACGTTTGCTCATCCTGCTGGACTAATTCATAGCCCAAAAGCATTAGAGGAGTTTGGGGATGAGGTTGCTAGAAATCCAGTTGGTACTGGACCATTTAAATTCGTCGAATGGAAACCTAGTGAAGGTTTAGAAGTTGTAAAGAACGAAGAGTATTGGCAAGAAGGGTTACCAAAAGTAGACTCTATCACTTTTAAACCTGTATCAGAAAATGGCTCAAGAATTGCTATGCTCCAAACAGGAGAGGCGGACTTTATCTTCCCAGTTCCAACTGAACAAGCGGATAGTATAAATGGCAAGAATGGTATTGAAGTAGAAAGTAAACCTTCTATTATTGTTCGATATATGGCTATGAATACATTAAAAGCACCATATGACAATATAAAAGTGAGAGAAGCATTAAACTATGCTATCAACAAAGAAGCTTTTATTAAAGTGGTAATGAATAATCACGGAAATATATTAGATTCAATTATTGCTCCTAATGTTCAGTATTATGAAAAACAAGACCTCTATTCATATGATGTGGAGAAAGCGAAAAGCTTGCTTAAAGAAGCTGGATACGAAAACGGTTTTAAAGCGAAGTTATGGGGCGGTAACAGTTCAAGTGCAATAAAGGCCATGGAATTCATTCAACAACAATTGGCGGCGGTTAATGTGGAAGTAGAAGTTGTTCCTATGGAATCAGGTACTTTATCAGACAAAATTTGGTCTGTACAAAATGCAGATGATGCTGAACTAGAGCTGTACTATGGCGGTTGGTCTCCATCAACAGGTGATGCTGATTGGGGAATTCGTCCACTGTTAGGCGGTGAAGAAGCATTCCCTCCGGCTTCTTATAATATCTCTTACTTTAACAATGAAGAAGTAAACGATCAGATTCAAGTAGCGTTACAAACTGCAGATTCCGAGAAACGTGCAGAAGCATATAAGGTAGCGCAAGAAAAGATTTGGAAAGATGCTCCTTGGGTTTTTCTATCTGCAGATAATACGATGGCTGGAAAGAAAAATTATTTAAAGGGAGTTTATCTGTTACCAGATGGTTCTCTAAGTGTTACAGATATTGAGATTGAGTAAAAAATACCGAATAGAGCGCTATATTTAAAATATAGCGCTCTATTTTTCACAAAGGGGTGGATAGATTGTTTGGTTTCCTTATAAAAAGAATACTCGAAATAATTCCGATATTGTTTTTAGTATCTATCTTTATTTTTCTATTTGTACATATGATACCGGGAGATCCGGCACGACTTGTTGCAGGTCCAGATGCAACCATTGAAGATGTTGAAATGGTAAGAAAAGAATTAGGTTTAGATAAGCCAATGATAGAGCAATACGTTTCTTATATAACAAACTTGTTCCAAGGAGATTTAGGAACATCGTTAAAGACTAATAGACCAGTGAGTGAAGAAATTGGTGAAAGATTTATGCCTACCTTCTGGTTAACTCTATGGAGTATGGTCTGGGCAGTTGCGATTGGGTTATTGATTGGAGTTATATCCGCAACTAAAAGAAATAAATGGCAAGATTATTTGGGGATGTTTGGTGCAGTATCTGGGTTATCCTTACCTTCCTTTTGGCTTGGTTTAATGCTTATTCAGCTATTTGCAGTTACATTAGGCTGGTTCCCTACGGGAGGGATTGAATCGTGGAAAAGTTATATTTTACCTGCATTCACCTTGGGAACAGGGGTTGCTGCAGTAGTAGCTCGTTTTACAAGATCCTCCCTTATGGATGTTTTGAAAGAGGATTATATTAGAACGGGAAGATCTAAAGGGCTTAGTGAACATAAAGTTACATGGGGCCATGGCCTACGGAATGCAATGATACCTGTTGTTACCATGACTGGTTTACAATTTGGCTTTCTCCTAGGTGGATCAGTAGTTATTGAGACAGTCTTTAGTTGGCCTGGTCTTGGGAAATTATTAATTGATTCAGTTGCATATCGTGACTACCCAGTAATCCAAGCGGAAATGCTCATCTTTGCTTTAGAATTCATATTAATAAATTTAATTGTTGATTTGTTGTACGGTATCTTAAATCCACAAATTCGTTATGAGTAAGGGGGGTCAAAATGGTTGAAGTAAAACTGTCAAAAAAAGAAGAATATTTACAAAGGACTTTGGAAAAAAGTGCGGTAAGAACACCCATTTCAGAGTTTTGGAGAAAATTCAAAAAGCAAAAGCTTGCGTTCATCTCATTCTTTTTTGTTATCTTTCTTATATTATTAGCTCTTATCGGACCGTTCATTGTCCCTTACGATATTGCAGAGCCTGATTATGAAAATGTTCTATCGGGGCCTTCTGCAACACATTGGGCCGGAACAGATGCTTATGGACGGGATATATTTAGTCGAATTATAGCAGGTACACAAATATCCTTATATGTCGGGTTAACTTCCGTGTTATTAGGAGCAATTGGAGGTACTTTTTTAGGAATAATAGCAGGATATTATGGCAAATGGATTGACCGTATAATCATGAGAATTTGTGATGTATTATTTGCTTTTCCTGGGATTTTATTGGCAATTGGAATTATTGCAATATTAGGTCCAGGATTAGGCAACGTTATTATTGCAGTAGCAATTTTCAGTATCCCAGTCTTTGCACGAATTGTAAGAAGCTCCACACTTGCTGTGAAGTCGACATTATACGTAGAGGCAACGAAGTCTATTGGAGCAAAACCAAAACGTATTATTTGGAAACATATTTTTCCTGGTACTCTTTCAAGCGTGATAGTTTATTTTACAATGAGAATTGGTTCAGCCATATTAACTGCAGCAAGTTTAAGCTTTCTTGGATTAGGAGCACAACCGCCTTCACCAGAATGGGGAGCAATGTTAAGTGGAGGTAGGGATTATTTAAATATCGCACCTCATGTAACTATATTTCCAGGATTAGCTATTTTTATTACAGTGCTTGCCTTTAATTTACTAGGGGATGGATTGCGAGATGCTCTCGATCCAAAATTAAAAGATTAACTGTTTGGAGAGGAGTTGGCTTAATGGAACAAGCAATACTTAAAGTAAATAATTTGCAAACTCACTTTACAAGTGATTCTGGCGTAGTTAAAGCGGTAGATGGAGTTTCATTTGAGGTTGCCAAAGGAGAAACTCTTGGAATCGTTGGCGAATCTGGAAGTGGTAAAAGTGTAACGTCTTTATCTATTATGGGATTATTTAAAGACACATCTGGGAAAATTGCAGGTGGAGAAATTCTGTATGAGGGCAAAGATCTTGCAAAAGCTAGTGAAAATGAAATGCGCAAAATTCGTGGAAACGACATTGCAATGATATTTCAAGAACCGATGACTTCATTGAATCCTGTATATAAAATTGGACGTCAATTGGAAGAAGCGATTATTTTACATTTAAAGTTTTCAAAAAAACAAGCAAGAGAACGTGCTATTGAAATGTTGACATCTGTAGGGATTTCAAGGCCTGAAAAGATAGTACATGAATATCCTCATCAACTTTCAGGTGGAATGAGGCAACGGGTAATGATCGCTATGGCTATGGCCTGTAATCCCAAAGTTTTGATAGCAGATGAGCCTACTACTGCACTAGATGTGACAATACAAGCGCAAATTTTAGATTTAATGAGAAACTTATCAAAGAGATCTGACACTGCAATTCTGCTAATTACACATGATTTAGGAGTAGTAGCAGAAATGTGTGATCGGGTTGTTGTTATGTACGCAGGCCGTGCAGTAGAAGAAAGTGACGTTCATTCCATATTTACAAATCCTAAACATCCATATACACAAGGCCTATTGGAATCTATTCCGAAGATTGGAGTAAGAATGGACCGTTTACAGTCTATTCCAGGAAACGTTCCTATTCCGTCTCAGATGCCTGAGGGCTGTAAGTTTGCTCCTAGGTGTAAATTTGCAATGGATATATGTTGGGAAAAAGAGCCTGAGTTAAAAGAAGTTTCATTTAAACATTCTTCTAAATGTTGGCTAAATGAGGGGGTTTCTCAAAATGACACAGAACTTGTTAGAAGTGCAGAACGTTAAGAAGTATTTTCCTCTAAAGAAGAGTCTATTTAAAAAAGAACAAGAATTTGTCAAAGCAGTTGATGGAGTATCATTCTTTGTAAAAGAGGGAGAAACTCTTAGTATTGTTGGAGAAAGCGGATGTGGAAAATCAACAACTGGCAGAGTATTAATGAAGTTACTAGAACCAACTGAAGGTAGAATCTTATTTGAAGGAAAAGATATTACTGATTTAAATGATGATCAGATTCGTCCTTATCGAAAAGAGTTTCAGATGATATTCCAAGATCCATATGCCTCTCTTAATCCTCGTCTAACAATAAAAGAAATAATTGAAGAGCCGCTAATCGTACATAACTATAGTAAAGAAAAGCGAGCTGAAAGGATAGAAGAATTACTTGAAGTAGTAGGATTAAATAAATACCATTCAGATCGTTATCCACATGAGTTTAGTGGGGGGCAACGCCAGCGGATAGGTATTGCTAGAGCTCTTGCTGTGCATCCGAAGCTGATTATTGCTGATGAACCTGTTTCGGCTCTTGATGTTTCTATTCAATCCCAAATACTTAACTTGTTAAAAGATTTGCAGGATCAATTCAAATTAACCTACGTGTTCATTGCTCATGATTTAAGTGTGGTTGAACATATCTCTGATAGAGTAGGAGTCATGTATTTAGGCAGGTTTGTAGAGCTGGCAAGCAGAGACAAATTGTTTACAGATCCTTTGCATCCATATACAAAAGCATTATTAAGTGCCGTACCAATTCCTGATCCCTCTTTAAAAAGAGAAAGAATTATTTTAAAAGGGGATATACCAAGTCCGGCTAATCCACCTTCCGGGTGTACATTTCACACTCGATGTCCATTTGCACAACAAGAATGTAAAGAGCGTGTTCCTGAGTTCAGAGAAGTCGAAGAAGGACATTTTGTAGCTTGTCATTTTGCAGAAGAATTGCATGGTATTTAAAATGGATAAATTGAAAAGAAAAGTCCACGTTATCTCTAGGCAAGAGAGTTATTTAAATATAATCGCCTATCAATTGTTGGAGATTCTTGGCGACAAGATAGAGTTATCGGCACTGACTATACAACAATTAACAATGAATATTATTTCCGAACAAGATATTGTAGTTTTATCCAAGGACGACTTAAAAGGTATTACTAGACCATTTATTCCAACCTCTTGTCCGATTATTGTAGCGAAAAGAGAAGTAAATATAGTAGGTACAAAAGAGTTGCTTAAACTTCCAAAGGGACGCCAAATTCTCGTGATTAACGATACTGCTGAGCATGCGGAAGAAACAGCAATCTCACTAGAAAATATTTATTTCGAACATGAGTATATTGCATACGATTTGGTGCAATCTTTTCCCTCTGACATGGATGTTATTGTCACTCCAGGAGAAATGGAGCTAGTTCCTAAACAATTTGAAAGTGTAATTGATATCGGTCCAAGAACATTGGACTTCCAAACAGTTTTAAAAATAGCCAGTCTCTTAAATATGGATAGTGATACGTATGCATTAATGAATAGATTTATAAAGTCCCAATTATCCTTAGCAGAAAAGTTATATGCCAAGCAAAATTTTCACTATGAAAAATCATTAATGCAACAGAAAAATAATTATTTAAACGACAATAATCGATTGGATAATGAATTAAGTTTAACTGATCAGGAGATTATATCCATCATTGATAAAATTGAAGAACATGGTTTTTTAGAAGAAAGTATGGAAATTTTAACTATTTATAATGAAGGAAAGAAAAATTTTGAATCTTTTGGTCGGACAAAAGTGAATATGAAATTGCGTAGTAAAGGAATCCATTTATCTGATCAGCAGATAAGACTCCGTATAGAGGTATTACAAGAATTAGGATTAATAAATGCTCGACAAGGAAGAGGAGGAGCTAAGCTGTCAGATAAAGGAGAAGTTTTTTTGAAGCATCACAACAATATTTGAATACTCTGTGATAATTACACAGGAATCGTAACGAAAGGTTTAGCAGTAATAATTTATCATAGGAGAATGCAAAATGAGTATTGGATATTTTAATGGTGAATTTATTCCTGTCGATAAAGCAGTTATTCTAATTGATGAGAGAGGTCATCAATTCGGAGACGGGGTTTATGAAGTAATTAGGGTGTATAACCGGAAGCCATTCATGTTGAAAGAGCATATACAAAGATTATTAAGCAGTGCCAGTTCTATTAAACTAAATGTTAATAAATCTTTGGAAGATATTGAAGATATCATTACGAAAGCAATTGAAAATACTGATATGTTTGACTTTGATATATATTTTCAAATGACTAGAGGAATTGCTACTAGAAAGCATTTATTTCCAGATACACCAGTCTCCATTTCCATGACAGTTAGACCTATGAAAGTTATGGAGGATACAGTCCGAAAAATGGGTGTAAATGCAATATTTCACGAAGATGAACGATGGCTAAACTGCCATATAAAATCATTAAATCTTCTTCCCAATATTCTAGCAAAGCAAACTGCACATGAATCTGGCTGCTATGAGGCAATTCTAATTAGGAATGGATTCGTAACGGAAGGAACCAGTTCCAATGTGTATATAATTATCGATAAAAAAATTTATACTACTCCACTTTCAAAGCAAATATTGCCTGGTATCACGCGTGCTGCGGTAAAAAAAATTGCAAGTTTACTTCAAATTGATTTTATAGAAAAACATATTACATCTACCGAATTATTACAAGCGGATGAAGTTTTCATAACCAGTACTACTAATGAAATCTTGCCCATTGTGAATGTAGATGGAACAAAAATAAATGATGGATATTCAGGAGAACTAAGTTTAGCTTTGTATGAAAAATTTAAGCAATTTATTTAACTTCTTATTACTAAGTTAACTTTTATACTTGAAATGAAAAGTGTATGGGTGAATAAATTGTACTAAGAAAAAATTGAAGATAAGGAGAAAAGATGAATATTTATATTTCAGCTGACATTGAAGGAGTTTCAGGGGTAGTACATAGTGAGCATACATCACGCGATGGAAAAGAACATGATTATGCTAGGTTGTTAATGACTGAGGAAGTAAATGCTTGCATTGTCGGAGCATTGGAAGTGGGGGCTAAGAGAGTAGTAGTAAATGACTCCCACGGAACGATGCGTAATATTTATCATGAAAAATTACATCCTAAATCTGAACTTATTCTAGGTTCCCCTAAAAAGTTAGCTATGATGGAAGGGATAAGTTCTGAATTTGATGCTGCACTTTTTATCGGTTATCATACGAAAATGGGCCAAAATGGGATTCTAAATCATACTTTTAATGGTAAAATTGTAAAGTCGATAGAAATAAATGGGATAGAATTTGGCGAGTTTGGGTTAAATGCCCTTGTTGCGGGATATTTCAATGTTCCCGTTATTTTTGTTTCAGGATGTAATCTAGCTATTAAAGAAGCGGAAGAATGTATACCTAATATTAATCATTCAATTGTTAAGCAAACGATTAATCGTACCACAGCTTTAAATTTACATCCGGTTGAAGCAAGAGAGTTAATTAAAGAAGGTACAAAAAAAGCAATCTTACATTATGAGCAAATTAAACCTTTCTCAATAGAGCCCCCTTATACAGTAAAAGTAGAATTTTTACATACTGGGCTTGCTGATGTTGTTGAGATATTGCCTTTTGTTAAAAGAATTGAACCTCTTACTATTTCCTTTAACAGTAATGATATCATAGAGTGTTATCGTTTAATCCGAAGTTCAATAATGCTAGGAGGTTCGGCTGGCTGAAAAGCTTATGGCATGGACACAGTTGTTCATGCTTACCCGTTTGAATGAAACAAGCTGTCCTTTTTAGCTAAAGGACAGCTTTGTTTTTTGGGGGAGAGATTTTCATTGAATCGCAAATAAAACTAGGTAAATCGCAAGATAGAGAACCAGAATCGCAAGGTCAACAGCTCAAATCGCAAGATAGTTACATCGAATCACAAGATCAATATTTTAAATCGCAAGTAATGGTATAGAATTGATATTATTGGAAATGTTTCACTCTTTAAACTCTAACTTCAATTTTCCTTCTTCTAGTGCTAGACTAGCATCAAATTTCTGTCCATTTTCAGCTTCAAAGCCTTTAATAGTATTCGTTTTACCCTTTGTACAGAGAAGTTTAATCTGACTCGGGGTAATTTTTTTCTTTAAAAAGAAGCCATTAAACGTTTGAGTGCATCCATTTTTATAATTCGTGCATCCATAGAAATTTTTTCTTGCAACTATAGAGCCTTGTCCACATTTTGGACAAGGTGCAATTGGCTCTTGTTTGTATTTCGCATACTTTGAACTAGCTGCTTTTGGAGGTAGCTGTATATTAATATTTTTAGTTTTTAATTGATTGGGAACCTCTTCTATTAAACTATGAAGGAACTTTGCAATGCTTCCGAGAAAACGCTCTTGGGATCCTTCGCCATTGCCAATTTTACGCAAATAAGTTTCCCATTTTGCAGTCATAGATGGGCTAGCTAGAAGATTTCCTTCAATTGCTTGGCAAAGAACACGACCTTTATCGGTAATAGACACAATATTTTTGTTCACTTGTATATACTCATGACGTTTTATTGTTTCAATAATTCCACTTCGGGTTGCTTCTGTCCCAAGTCCTTCTATTTCTTTAAGAATCTCTGTCTCGCCTTTATCCTCCACAAGTTTTCCACATGTTTTCATCATGGCAATGAGTTGACCTTCTGTATAAGGTTTAGGAGGAACTGTTTTTCCTTCCTTAATCCTAATATCACTCTCGACTTTTTCCTGTTCCAATAAAGGTGGAAGAGAAGGTTCATCTTTTTCCTTTTCTATAGAAGAACGGACAAATAATGCTTTCCAACCTTTATCGCGTTCGGTCTTGCCAGTTGTGAAGAAAGGTAGTCCATTTACGTCGGTCGTTACTTTCGTTTCAGTATATAAATAATCGGAATGAAACATAGCAAGTGTCGTTCGGACAACTTCTTCATAGAGATTTCTTTCGATACTCGACAGCTTAGTGAGTACAGCTTGTGATGGAATTTTTTTCGTCGGTATAATTGCGTAATGCTCTTGAACCTTTGAACTGTCAACGTATCGCTTTTTGGGAGCAAGTGAAGCAACAGGGAAAGGGTGATTAATAAGCTGCTGATAATCTCCTACTTGTCCAGCGATATAAGAAAACTCACTTGGTGTTATATATCGAGAATCGGTACGTGGGTAAGAAACAAGCTTCTTTTCATAAAGACCTTGCATCGTCTTCAATACATCCGCCGGACTCGTTTTCCATAGTCTATTTGCAGTTGCCTGCAAAGTCGATAAAGAGTGAAGTTGTGGAGGAGGAATCCGTTTATCCAACTTCTCTAGAGAGGTAATCACCCCAGGTGAATTTGGTTGAATCACATGTTTAGCGAGAAGCGCTTGAATGATTTCCCTTTTTGACTCCTTCGCTTTCGCTTTTCCATTATAAGTCCCTTTTTCTGCTGTAAATGTTGCTTCAATTTCAAAGAAAGGCTCCGAAACAAAGGTTTCGATCTCCATTTGACGTTCATAAATAAGATAAATAGTCGGTGACTGCACACGACCAATAGGAAAAACTTCTTTAATTCCCTGTCCTTGCAATAAAAGAGAATACAAGCGTGAACCATTCATACCAACAAGCCAATCGCTAATTTGTCGTGCTTTTGCTTCCTCATACAATAGGAGATCTTTTCTATTATCTTGTAAATTAGCAAATCCTTTTCTCACTTCTTCAACTTCCAAAGAATTTATCCACAGTCGTTTAATCGTTTGTCCTCTTGCACCTGTTTGGTTGTATATACTATAGAAGATATTCGATCCTTCACGGTCCACGTCACATGCATTAATGATTGTATCTGTACTCTTCATCAGATTCTTTACAATGCTAAACTGTTTGAACTTTCCCTTTGCAATCTGAAATTCATATCGATCTGGCAAGATTGGCAAGCTAGTAAGAGACCATTTATTCCACTTCGGATCGTAAGTTTTTGGTTCTTTTAACTCTACTAGATGTCCAATCCCCCAAGTAATATAGGCGCCTTCCGGGAAAGTAGGAGAAGGTAGTATTTCTATGTAACCTTCATGGCGTTTAACAGAAAAAGCATCGGCATAAGCTTTTGCCTGGCTAGGTTTTTCGGCTAGGATTACTGGTTTCATGATGCCACCTCTTTCGTTCGTGCGAAAAAAATATCATTCTTATACTTCTATTATCGCATAAATGTAGAGTGGTTCCAAACATACGTCTATGCAACGCTGGTAGGTACTTTACACTTCTGGAGTGATGTTTATAAATCAAATTTCAAGTTGTCTAGCAACGGAGATTCAAAACAGCTTCTATTTCTGATTTCTGAGAGTTCTTATTAACTTTATTATGTTTGAGTCCTGTAGTGAAGGCTTATACACAAGCAAAAAGCTCATATTCGACATAATATAAAGTTATTAAAAGAATTGGAGGAAACAAAGAATGAAGCCAATGTCAGTGAAAAATATACGACAAATTGTGAGAGGACAATTAATTCAAGGATCGGATGACTTCATGGTTAACGATATTATTCATCTCTATCAAAAGATGGGGCCTAATAAACTACTTTTCTTAAAACAGAAATGGCAAATTGATTGGGAGAAAATCGCCCAGTCAGTACCTTGCGTAGTCGTAACAGATGAAGCTTATGATAGATTAAAGAATATTGAAAAGTGTACTGTTATCAAGGTTCAAGACATCGAGAAGGCATTTTGGATGTTCGTTAAGTTTTATAGAAACCAATTTTCTATTCCCGTTGTTTCTGTAACAGGGACAAGCGGAAAAACGACAACGAAGGATATGATTAAACATATCCTTGCTTTTGACCGTAATGTCACTGGTACCAAAACATCAGCAAACTCAAGGACCCAGCATCTAACCTATTTGCTATCTATTAATAAAAACACAGATGCTGCTGTGTTTGAATCGGCAGTAGGGAGCCCAGGAGATGTGCTGCTCGCTTCACGGTACTTTAAGCCAACGATTGGTATTATCACAAATATAGGCGTTACTCATCTTGATGGATGCAAAACACCGGAAGCTTATCTTCAAGCAAAAGCGGAAATGGTTCAAGCAGTAGGGCAAAAAGGCACTCTTATCATTAACGCTGATGATGAGAATACACAAAAAATTGGATTAGAGAATTTACAAGGAAAGGTGCTGACTTTTGGTATAACTCATCGTGCAGATTTTAGAGCAACTAATGTTCAATACGGCAATAACGGAATGGAGTTTGTACTTACATTTAGAGAAAAAACTTATCCCGCTTTTGTGCCCGGTTATGGGCAGCATCAAGTTCTAAATGCACTGGCTGCCTTTGCAGCAGTATATGAAATGGGAATTAGTATAGAAGAAGTAGTAAAACGGATAAAGTCTTTTCGCAACTTACCTGCTCATCTTGAATGTAGCATAGGAATGGGAAAATGTATCATTGTGGATGATACTTGGAATTCAAATCCTATTTCTCTAAAGGCTGCATTTCAGGTATTGAATGGGATATCACGGGGGAGAAAAAGGATTGCCCTTATTGGCGATATTAATGCTTTAGGTGAACTAAGCCTTGATCTTCATCGTCAAGTAGGTGAGATGATTGCGGAAAATGGAGTAGACGTATTAATTACAGTTGGTTCTTTGGCAGCCGAGATGGGAAAACAAGCTCAAAAGGAAGGACTATCTGGTGAAGTCTACTCTTTTCCTGACATCCATGGAGTTTATTTATTTTTAGAGAAGATATTGGATGAGAATAGTATATTGCTTATCAAATGTTCTGCAATGAATCATTCTATTATTAATTTGAAAACCAGGTTAAAGCGTCGCAAGATTATCTAAGTTACTTTCTTGGTCCATGTAAGATCAGTCCTCCAACGCTATAATTCAATGGGGGACTGACTCACTTGGCTGTTACATATAACGGCCTTTCTCGGCCACAATTCTTACCATTGATAGACATAATCATGCATGAATTGCGTTCAAGGCACCTTCTGGAAAAGTAGGTCTATTATTCACATAATAAAACATTCGTTCTTATAATTGTGCATGAAGTGTGTGGAAAATACAATTAAAAATCCCATTCCCTCAAGAAAGGGGAATGGGAAATGGTACTAGTTACGTTTTTTTGTTATGGGCAATAATAATTAATTTGCCTTTATCAAGTTCTTCTTCTGCAGCTGCAGCTTCTTGTTTGGTAAGTCCCGCAGCTTCCATTTTGTTGCGAAGTTCGTCTCCACGAGAAGTGAACATATTTTTCATAGATTGAAGAAATCCTTGTTCCATTATTCCGACATCTGAAGTATCCAAAGCATCGTTGATGTCGTCAGCTCGTTCTTTAAAATGAGCGAAGATATGGATGTGATCTTTTGAATATCCTTGCGTCTCTAGTTTCTCGATTTCTTGTTTCGCCTGTACGGCATTTTCTACAGTTAATTTGACTGTCATTAAAATCCCTCCAGTTTTGTGATACATTTATCTTTACCCCAAAACGTGATGTTTTAAACAAAATAAAAATCCAAAAGTGTGAAAGAATGAGATGTGTTTGTTATGATGAAAGAAAAAGAGAACGGAAGGTGCTCATATGGAAAATAAAATCGAACAAGTAGCGAGTTTTAAAGCGGCAATGGGCAATTATCCTACAGGTGTTACGGTTGTAACAGCATTTAACCAAGAAGGGAAGCCGATGGGGCTGACAGTAAATTCTTTTGCATCGGTTTCTCTAGAACCACTACTTATATTATGGTCTATTGATAAGCGTGTGTATTCGTACGAAGAATTTTTTAAAGTAGACAAATTTACTGTAAACATTTTAGCAGCGGATCAAGGTGATCTATGTACATTATTCTCAAGCAAAATAGAAGATCGTTTCAGTAAGTGTGTCTGGATAAAGTCGGAATTAGATTTACCAGTACTTGCAGGTACGTTAGCTACTTTACAATGCAAAGTATTTAGCCGAATTGATGCTGGTGACCACACGACGATTATTGGGGAAGTGGTAAATATCCAAAATGAAGATAAAGAACCGCTTCTATACCATCGCCGGACAATTGGTGCGATACCAGAAGAATTTTATCATTAAGAATAAAGACTTCCTCCTAAGTATTTTCTAGCTTAGAAGGCAGTCTTTTATTATTCAAAATTTATTTGATGAAATATACTTCGTGAAAATTCAGAAAATATGGCATAATCAAATAGTATGTGATTCTAATAATTTTAGAAAAGAGGTTCTTAGATGGGTAGAGTTGTACATTTTGAAATTCATGTAGATGAGATGGAACGAGCTAAGAAATTTTATGGGGAAGTTTTTGGTTGGCGGTTTGAAGATTGGAGCGACTTTGTAGGAACACCCTATTTCGGAGCTATTACAGGGAACAAAGAGGAAACGGGAATTGATGGTGCTTTAATGCAGCGGAGAACACCATCACCTGAAAGTGGACAAAGTATGAATGCATTTGTCTGCACGATGCAAGTGGAAGATTATGATGCGACAGAAACAGCAATTATAGCTCATGGCGGCACAGTTTCCGTTCCTAAACATGCATTACCAGGAATGGCTTGGCAAGGATATTTTACGGATTCAGAAGGAAATATTATTGGTATTCACCAACCAGATGAGAATGCCAAATAAGTTTTGGGTGCCAGGAACCGACACTAGGGATAGTTCGGATACCTGGCACTATTCACTTATTCAAAATCTAATTTATAATCATTTGCTTTAATCAGTTTTAACTTTCGAGAGAAGATATAGATGAGACCGATATTTAAAATGGTCTTGATGGGGATTTAAATTATTTACTATCTGTGTCAAATGGTTGGACATATTTTACAGTGCATTAATTATCACGTTGCTTTTATTGTTTCTGTCAGGAATACCATTGCTGAGGAAGAAATATAAAAACCATCCAGTGGAATAAGAAAGAGAAGTAAATTCGTCCCAATAACGTTTAAACAATAGAGGAGGTATCACTAGAGTGGAAAGTCTCTATTTAAAAAAGTTGTCCTTGTATTGCAGGACAACCTTTTTGCATGTGAATTGTATTGATATTTAATTATTGCTTATAAGGAATACATATTAATTAGTTAGGAAAATCATTGTGATCCGTTTCGACTACAGATTTTCTTTTATGCCGTATTAACTTAATGAAATAATAAAGGAGGACTGTAGCTAAGATGATAAACATAATAACATACTCGTCTAATTCTGTGGATAATATTCCTGCTGGTATAAGAGCAAGCACAAAGAAATATAGAAAATTTCCTATGGTCGTTGCAACGGTAAAAGGTATGATACGAATCGTACTTAGTCCAGCTAAAATGTTAATTAAACTTGTAGGTACAAGTGGGAAGAGCCGTGCTTGAAATACGTAGGTAAATCCATTTGCGTCCATTTTTTCAATTAATTTTGAGTTAAATTTTTTAATAATCATTCCTTGAAAAACATAGCGAACTCCATAAAAAACGATAATAGAAGCAATAATACTTGTGA
The DNA here is from genome assembly GCF_038005325.1 of Psychrobacillus sp. FSL H8-0484. Classification (NCBI taxonomy): domain Bacteria; kingdom Bacillati; phylum Bacillota; class Bacilli; order Caryophanales; family Bacillaceae; genus Psychrobacillus; species Psychrobacillus sp. FSL H8-0484. The sequence goes on from NZ_JBBOSZ010000001.1 coordinate 538,838, forward strand.
ACCAGCTCCACAAAAATCCACTTATAAAACCAAATAACGTAATGTTAATGGTAATAACTAAGATTAGCGGAAATACTGTAAACGAATGTTGAATAAGCATAACTAAAGACATAAAGAATAATGCATAGCCCATATTTCTGTCTAAAAAAGCACGAATTGCTTCTACATCCCCATCAAGGAGCAGTTTTATTAAGTCTAGATTTAAAATAAAAAATAATAAAAGGAAAAGCACACCACTTAATATCACCCAATGTTTATTTGATAACTTATTTTGTATCTTTTTCATTAGTCACCTGTTCTTTCTTACTATTTTACAACTGAAAGTGATTTATTATTTAATCGTACCATTGTTTAAACTTTGAAAAAACTTTTGAGCGTTGCTATCTTAAATTGATAAGAATAAAATGGGTAATAAGGGGTGGGTTAATTGGAATTTAAAGGTGCAAGTGTTTATGATCAAGCTGATTTTTTTTCTAATTATATGATAAGAAGAGGCAGACAGGATAGTCCAAACAATGCGATAGAAGGACCAATTATGTACGAACTGATTGGTGATTACAAGAATAAGCACATATTAGATTTAGGTTGTGGGGATGCTGTTTTTGGAAAAGAATTACTTGAAACCGGAGCAGATTACTACGCGGGTGTAGAGGGTTCAGAACAAATGGCCGCTGCTGCAAATATGAATTTATCTAATTTAACTGGGTATGTCTATTTGAACACGATGGAGTCTTTTCATTTTCCGTTAAACGAATTTGATATCATAACATCTCGATTTGCCATTCACTATGTAGAAGATATCTGTAAGCTGTTCAACAATGTACAGCATGCATTAAAGCAAGGTGGCAAGTTTGTGTTTAGTGTCCAACATCCACTCACGACTTCTTCTTTTGCAAGCAAGCAATCAGGAGATAGACGTGAGAATTGGATTGTGGACGATTATTTTTTGGACGGTGAAAGAAAAGAACCATGGATTGACCAAGTAGTAGTTAAGTATCACCGAACAATCGAGCAGTATTTCACCACACTAAGAAAAGAAGGCTTCTCTATATTAGATTTGCGGGAAGGTACACCAAAACGTGAACACTTTAGTAATGAAGAAGAATTTAAAAGAAGACAAAGAATTCCCGTCGTATTAGCTTTTGCTTGTGTGAAAGAGATAAAGTGACAAGTTCTTCTATTTTATTATTTGTATCTGTTTAATTAGGCTGTTGTTTTTTTAGAAGCATATTTTGTGACGTAAATCCGCGAGAGTCCTGTACCAAGACCCCGCAGTGAGCTTATCGGAACAAATCCTAAATTTGCCACATCCATGTGGCAACGGATTCGTGACCAACATCCTGTTGCCCCGAGGAGGCTTGGCAGTTCGTCCACGGAAAGCGAGCGGATTTTCGGCAGGTAATAACATTATCGTTTAATAGAGCCTATTATTTTAGTAGATAAGTTAGAATATCTTCCTATAAGGAATGCTAAGTAGCATGCAACTGCAAACATTAATAAAGATCCACCAATTACGACTTCTTTTACGGAAAGCATTTGCGCGGCAAACCCTAAAAACAAAACAGTAAGTATTTGAATAAAGCTAGATGCCATTTTATACAAGCTTGAAATTCGTCCCATCATATCAATCGGGACTTTTTTTTGTATTAATGTCATGAATCCTGTATTTGCAAGGGAAAGGAAAAATGAAAGTACGAAAAACCCGATACTGGCCAACAAGTATGAGGTTGAAAAACTGTAAATAACATAGCCGATTGAAACTAGGAGTGTTCCCATACTCATTAAAAGGTTAGCAGAAGCAAATTTAACAAGGACATTTGTACATACAGCACCCATTAAGAATCCAATACCCGCCACACTTACAAGTGACCCATAAGTTGCGTCAGATAAGTGTAGGACCTCCTTTGCAAATGCGACTTCCATTGAATCTAGCGCAGCTGTCAGTAACATAACCCCTTGAAATCCCATATACATCACCACAAAAGGAATTGCCTTTTTACTGAAATCCCATACCAATTTCCAATCTGTTCGAACATCTCGCCAGGTTATGCTAGTACTTTCAGTAGTATCTCTATTACTTAATTTAGGGAGCAGAAGTGTCAATGTAGCAGATAATATAAAAATCCCCACGTTCACAAATAAAGCATTTTCAAGACTACCTATCATAAATAAAATCCCAGCAATGAGTGGACCAGTCACAAAAGCTCCGGAGTGCACAAAACTAAGCAAAGCGTTAAACCGATTACGGTCTTGTTCGGGTAACAATAATGTCATATACGTAAAAGATGCTGGTTCAAACATCGCGCCTGCCATTTGTATAAGTAATACAAGTGTATAGATGAACCAGATGGAATCAAGAAAAGGAATAAGCACTACTAATATCACTCTTAGCCCATCTAAAGTAATCATTAAATGTTTAGTTGAGACACGGTCAATAACACTACCCGCCCAAAATCCAACTAACATATTGGCAAAAGGTTTAATCATATACAGACCTGCAACTGCAAGAGCAGATCCCGTCCTGTCAAAAATGATTAAGTTAAGAGCTAGTAAATAGATCCATCCACCAATATTAGCAATCCCAACGGCACTTAAGTATAAAGCAGGAAACTTCCATTTTAATAAATTCATTTAATCTACCTCCGACATGTTTAGTTGAACAAAAAAAATCCCACCCCCAAGACAATTGTCTTGGGGACGAGATTAACATGTCGTGGTGCCACCCCAGTTTGCTCTAATGTCACCATTAGTGCCTTTTCAAGTACGGCATGCATACATGCTTATACTTTAGCTCGATAACAGGAGCACCTGTCACACAATCTCTTGCAAATTTGCAAGTCCCATGTGAAGCTCAGAGGCTTGTTTCAGTAACCGTATTCTTACCCCTTTGCAGCTACCAGGGCTCTCTATAAAAAATAGGATTACTTACTCTTCTCTTCATAGCTTTATATTTTCAACATCATATCATACATATGTTAGATATGCATAAAAGAAATAGATTTATCTCAAACTATAAGGGAAAAGGAGTGATTTTCATGAAGCCTCTGGAAGAAGCCATTAAGAAATATGCTTTATCATACGAATCCACCGATGATCTAACATCTCTTCTACAAGCAATTGGTGATGCAAAGATTGTTCTATTGGGAGAAGCGAGTCACGGCACTTCTGAGTTTTACACAGTTCGGGCAGAATTGTCCAAACGGTTAATTGAAGAGAAAGGGTTTACCTTAATTGCAGTGGAGGGAGACTGGCCCTCAACTCAACATGTAAATAGGTTTATTAAAGCTTACGACAATGAGCAAATGGATGTCCGTGATGTATTGAAAGCATTTGAACGATGGCCGACTTGGATGTGGGCAAACGAAGAGATTGCTGAATTTGTCACGTGGGTAAAGTTGCACAACAGCCAAATAGAGGTAAAGAAGAAAGTAGGTTTTTACGGAATAGATGTATATAGTTTGTGGGAATCTTTAGATGAAGTGATTACATATTTAAGTAAAACAAATCCAAATGGCATAGATTTGGCGTTCGCGAAAAAAGCATTCTCTTGTTTTGAACCATTTAACAGACACCCTGAAACCTATGCAATTTCTTCTACTAACATCTCGGAAGCGTGTGTGGATGAAGTTTCAAAGTTATTGGCTTCTATTCGTACCCATGTAGATAATTATCAAGATGAAAAAGAAGCCGACTTAAACTTAAAAATAAATGCAATAATTGCGAGGAATGCGGAAGAATACTATCGTGCAATGGTTCGGAGTGATGAGTTGTCATGGAACGTTCGTGATGAGCATATGGTTGAGGCAATCAATGAAATAATGGACTACCATGGAACAGAATCGAAAATGATTATCTGGGAACATAACACACATATTGGTGATGCCTCGGCTACGGATATGGAAGCATCGGGAATGGTGAATGTCGGGCAGATTATTCGTTTACAAAATAGAAAGGAAAATGTTTATACCGTTGGATTTGGTACACATAGGGGAACGGTAATTGCAGCGAATGAATGGGGAGTCCCATATAAAAAGATAGACGTACCACCCGCGAGAACAGACTCCTGGGAAGATGCACTACATAACGCTGGTGCATTTGATAAACTGATTATTTTTAATGAAGAAAACCGTCCCTTATTTAGCAATTGGATTGGTCATCGAGCAATAGGCGTAGTGTATCATCCTAATTTTGAAGCATATGGAAATTATGTCCCTTCCAAAATAGGAAGCCGTTATGATGCATTTATTTATCTGGACCAAACCAAAGCCCTTTCACCTCTATACATATAAGAATAGAGAAACAAAGGCACAAAAAAAAGAGCTACTGCCGCAGCAATAACTCTTTTTCTCTAGTCTATTTACTTCAATTAATGACTGAAATCATTTCTTATTGCATAGCTGTATTGAGAATAAAAGTCTTAACAATTCCTGTTTTTGGTGATAATTCTTCTCCTAAAACCACTAGACTGCCTTTATGGTTAAAAAGGAAATAACCTTCTCCGTCCAAGCTGTATGTTTTTACAGGTGTAAAGTTTTCATAATCATAAACATAAATTCTATCAGCAATCGCTAGATAAAATTTCGTTAATTTGTTATTAAAGGCTACATCATAGAATTCAGTTTTAAGATCGGTAATAAATTGCATGTCAGTCTTCTTTAAAGGGCTCGCTCTGAAAATTGAGCCAGCAGGATTAAAGATATATCTGCCATCTGGAGAGATCATCATGTATGGTACTAGATCGTAATCTCCTTCGTAAGGTGAATCGTATCCTTGTGAAATAACGCCATTATTAATTGGGAATGCTTCCATGTCCCTTGGGCTGCTATCAGAGTCTACGGCGTAAATCCGATCCTTGTTAGGATGGAGGAAGATGTTACTTTGCTGTCTGATCGTTTGTGTTGACACTTCAGTGCCTGTTTCTTTATCAAAGCTTTTTAAGTCCGTCCATTGTCCCGATCCTGATGAAACGTAGAAATAATTTTTATCCGCTACAATATCGTAAGGGTCTATTTTTATATCGAATAGCTTCTTTATTTTAAACGTAGAAGGGTCCACAATTGCAACGGCACCTTCTTGTGTTTCTTCCAACCAATAAGAACTATGTTCTCCTTTTACCAGGGTGACATAAAGCTCACCGTTATTATAGAAGATTGTTTCTGCTGGGTTGCTGAATGGGAGTCTGTTAATGCTTTTTGTCTCATAGTTAAATGAAATCAGTTCTCCATTTTCATTAATACCATATACAACCGGGAGTTCAGGGTCATGAACTGCATCCAGGAAGATATCGGAAAGAGTTTGTTTCGTACCTTGAAGAGGCTCTAAATCAATCGTCTCCAGGAGATCTTCACTATCCTCACCCCATATATCTTCCTCAAAATCAATAATTGGCATGTCGATAAAGCTTTCTGTATGAATCTTTTTAAAATCTACTTTGTTGTAATCTGCCAAAAATTGATTTACATAATCGGATGATATAGCGAAATTAATGTCCTCAAAAATGAAAGAATTAATCCCAACAACAAAACCTTTCTTATTTAGAAGCGGACCGCCCGAGCTTCCAAAATTAATTTCCGCTGTCGTTTGAATTGCCTTTAGAGTGCCCATTTCGTCCTCGAAGGTATGCGTTCCTGATACAATACCTTCTGTAACGGTATTCATCAATCCAAACGGGCTGCCTATTGCCACTACTTTTTCACCCTTTTTCACCGAACTGAAGCTAGTCAGCGGCAAGGAAGGAAAACCAATTCTTTTTTCAGGCTTCAAGATAGCTACATCTAGGTAGTCGTCATAAGCAACTACTCCTTCAAGTTCTATCTCCTCACCGCTTTCTGTAATGGCCACTGCTCTAGTACCCCCGCTGATCACATGGAAGTTTGTGGCTACAAGCTGATTCGCAACGATAAAACCGCTCCCTTGTGATACCAGTTCATCGTCCTCATCGTACAGCTCAATGACTACAACACTTTGTTCATTATTTACAATCTGTTCTGTGCTACGGGCAGGTGCTTTCGCCATATCATTCGGTTTAAAATCTTCATTTAAAAAGCGCGCCATGAAAGCAGCGAAATGTGCTCTTTTTAAGGTTTCATTCGGACGGAAGGTTCCGTCAGGATAACCTGTTGTGATATTGTGAGCTGCTAAAGCCTGGATAAATGGATAGATCTTTCCTTTATTGCTGATATCCTTAAAATCAGAATAATATGTACCTTTTAGTTTGTAGGCATTCACAAGGATGGTCGCCATCTGACCTCTTGTTAACTTTCCATTTGGGTCAAATGTACCGTCATCTTTACCTGAGATAATCCCAAGTTGAGCAGCTTTTGCAATCTCATTATATCCATTGCTGCCAGGCCGAACATCTTTAAATTGAGGATTAGGTGCATCACCTGTTTTAACACCCAATTCTCTCAAGATCATTTGAACGGCTTGAATCCGTTTGATCGGATCCTCTGGTCCAAAATTTCCGTTTTGATACCCGTTAATAATTTTGCGATCCGTCAGAAAAATAATCTCATTACGATAACTCTTTACATCCGGAAACAGTGTACTTCCTTCTGCTTTGTTACTGACAGAAAGTAAATCAATAGAAAGTAAAAGAAATAAAATAATAAATACCTTAAATGTCTTAAACAAACCAATTTCCTCCTTATTATTGCTCAGATAAATATTTGTAGACTTTGAAGAAATTAGATTGTGGAAAAATGTGATAAAAAAAGTGAGGTGAACGTGGCTGAATTAATACAGATCAAAAACTGAGCAGCATTTAGCAAGTTAATTTAACTTCTTAATAGATTCACACAGAATCAATTGATTTCTTCCTTCTTTCATATGGAACAGATTAGGATAATTTTATCTCGCCGATATGGATTTTATCTTTGGGGAATATTCCTAAAATTCCCTAAGAAAATGGGCCATTTTTTTATAAATTCTTAAAAATTTCCTTATTATCTGATAATTTAGTGGTACACTACCAATATTAACATGAAATAATTGGGAGGTAAATAGTGGAAATTCTGAAGAAATTATTTATAAGTATTGTTGCTGTTTTTATGATAAGTGGTTCAGTGTTTATTCCAATTACAGACGATTCTAGTGTGGAAGCTGCTACTTCTTATGTAAGTTTGAAAAATAAAATAGATAATATTATGTTGGATAGTAGAATGAAAAACGCCTCCTCCAGTGTGACAATAAGAAAGGCATCTACAGGAGAGGTAGTATATGAATACTACGGAGACAGAAGTATAACACCTGCATCTTCACTAAAATTATTAACTGGTGCAGCTGCTCTGGAGACACTTGGGGAGAATTATCGTTTCTCTACTGCTGTGTTAACAGATGGAAAGGTGCAAAAAGGAACATTGAAAGGAAATTTATATTTACGAGGTCAAGGGGATCCTACTTTATTAAAAATACACTTCGATAATTTTGCAGATGGATTAGTGAAGCAAGGTATAAAAAAAATATCGGGAAATTTAGTTGGAGATGATACGTGGTTTGACTCGGTTCGATTGTCTGCGGGAATTTTAGCAGAGGATGAGCCTTACTATTATGCAGCAGCAATTTCTGCATTGACTCTTTCACCAAATGAAGATTTTGATGCAGGATCTGTTATTGTGGAAGCGAAACCTGCTAGTAATGGAAATTCTACTAAAGTGACGTTAACTCCTGAGACGAACGTATTGCAAGTGGTCAATAAATCGAAAACTGTTCCTAAAGGATATAAAAATACGTTGAAAATAACCCGTCAAGTTGGTTCGAATAAAGTAATAATTACAGGAAACTCACCAATTGGGACCTTCGGGAAAAAAGAGTGGATATCTGTGACAAACCCAACCCTTTATGCGCTGGATGTTTTTAAAAAATCATTGTCAGAAAAGGGTGTTACATTCGAATCTTCTTCAAAAGTTGTTCAGGGGAAGACACCAAAAACTGCAAAATCTCTAGTATCAAGAAAATCCATGCCCTTGAAAGATTTAATCATTCCATTTATGAAGTTGAGTAATAATACACATGCAGAAATATTAGCTAAAGAGATGGGGAAAGTTGTATACGGAGAAGGTAGTTGGGATGCTGGTCTAAAAGTGATGCGCGAATATGCGGATTCCATTGGACTGGATAGTAGAAAGTGGAATTTCGAAGATGCATCGGGAATGTCTTATTCCAATAAAATCACTTCAAAACAAATGTCTCAATTACTATATGTTGTCCGCTCTGAACCTTGGTATAGCACATATAGTAAAAGCCTTCCAATCGCTGGATTATCTGATCGATTCATTGGGGGAACACTTCGAAATCGATTAAAAATGCCTCCAGCAAAGGGTAATGTGATGGCGAAAACAGGTAGCTTAGAAAATATTAAATCGCTTGCCGGCTATGCATATACGAAAAATGGTGAAACCTTAATTTTTACAGTTCTAACGGAAAATAACAAAACAAGTACCATTCCAGTCATCGATCAAATTGCTATAACCATCACCAACCACAAGTGATGATGTTAGAAGTGATATTACAAAAGTGTGTTACAGGTGCCTGGCACCAGTAACACCTTTGTGACTTATAATATTTTCTAGGAATTCTTTAAGTATGAGTTGTCATGTACTATACTTAATGATGTAGTGAGGTGATGAAGATGGCGCGCGAACGAAAATTTACAGATGAGCGTCTGTTTCAAGTGACGAAACAACTGATTATTAGTGAGGGGTATGAAGCATTCACTTTTAGTAAATTAGCTGCTATCTTACAAGTATCTAGAGGCAGCATATATAAGTATTATGAAAATAAAGATGAACTAATTTCCGAGTTTCTTATGTTTGAGATGAATCGTTTTCTAACTAATTTTAATAATCTTGAGAAAACAGGCGATTTCCAAATGCAATTTAATGATTTAATAGATTTTATTTTTGAGCATAGTAACATATACGAAGTAGTAGAAATCATCAATCAAATTCCAGGAAATACAACAAAAAGAGTGGAAAATAACAAATCAAAGCTAAGCGAATACCATGTTGATATGTATGAGCAGTTCCAAGGATTTATCGAGTTAGGTAGAAAAGAAAAAGTGATAAAAAGTCATTTACCGACTAGTGTAATATTAGGAATGATTTTTCAAATAATTGCCATTCCTAATCATTACGGTATTCCTCAAGCGGATTGGGTTACTTCGATAAAAGAAATATTAAGTTATGGAATGTTCGATAAAGACTAATTGACATAACTGTCACGATTAAACATAATATGAATGACAGTTATGTTTTTTTTAATCAAAGTGACAGTTGTGTCACTATGTATATATTTAAATGGGGAGTGGAATTTTTGAAGAAAATATTAGGTCGTATAACAGATTTTGTGACAACTAGAAAAGGTATGTGGCTGACGATAGGATTATGGGTAGCCCTAACAGTATTGCTAACTGTTTTTGCACCAGGGGCAAGTGAACATAAGGTTTCGAGTGTAGCTTCTTTACCAGAGGATGCTAAATCGGTTATAGCTCAAAAGAACATGGATGAGCATTTTAAAGACGCAGAAAGCCTTCCGGGAATTCTCGTTTTGCAATCGAAAGACGGCGAAATTGATATAAAAGCACTTGGAGTTAGCCTAGATAAGGTAAGTGCTGCAAATATTCAAGGGGTGAAAGAAGTAATCCCATTTAGCAGTCTACCTCCTCAAGCACTAGCTGGATTTTTCTCGGAGGACAAAGAAACGGCAGTAATTCCATTAAGTTTTGTCAATTCATTGGAAACGGCAGATTTAGAAGTAGCTTTAGATGAAATCAAGAAAATTGTGTCAGATGAGACAGGTTCAGCGGTTTATATGACAGGTCCTGCTGGAATTGCAGTAGATACTACAAACTTATTTGAACGTGCGGATATTGTTTTATTATTATCTACAGTCGGTATTATTTTAATATTATTGATAGTGATCTATCGTTCTCCATTGCTAGCGTTAATTCCGCTATTAGCAGCTGGGATTATATATCAGGTTGTAAATCAGTTGCTCGGTATTATGGGTGCGAGTGGATTGGAATTGGCAAGTCAATCACTTTCTATTATGTCGATTTTATTGTTCGCTGCGACGATTGATTACTCCCTTTTTGTATTCTCACGCTATCGGGAAGAATTAAAGCATTATGAAAGTAAATTTGATGCCATGAAATGGGCAATGCGTGAAACAGGGATTCCTGTATTCTTTGCGGGTGGAACCGTTCTTGCTGCCATGCTAGTACTGTTCTTTGCGACATTCGGTGATTACAAAAACTTTGCACCAATATTCGGAACGACAATGTTCGTTATTATGTTTGCTTCGGTAACATTCATACCAGCACTCTTTACGCTCTTCGGACGTAAGTCATTTTGGCCTCGTATTCCGAAATTTGGAGAGAAGGAAGTAAAATCGAATTCTTTATGGAGCAAAATTGGTTCATTTGTTGTGAGAAAGCCAATTGTTTCTGCACTTTCTATTTTAGTTATTTTAGTGGTTTCTGCGTTAAATATGTTCAACATGAAATACGAGTTTGATACAATGAAATCTTTCCCAAGTGATATGCCTTCACGTGTAGGATATGAAATTATTGAAGAGAAATTTAAAAAGGGTGATCTTGCCCCAACAACGGTTTTATTTGAATCCAAAAATGAAATTACCGAGGAAACCCAGGCTAGTTTATTAGAGCAGCTATCGAAGCAAGACTTAGTTAGCTCTGTTCGTCCAACGGGAGTTTCCGAAGATAGCCTTGCTGTTCAGTACCAATTAACTTTTGAAGAAAGTCCTTATTCAATCGAATCAATGAACGCTTTAGAGCAAATGATGGAAGACGCGGACAAAATAGTAAAAGAGAGTGATGCGGAAGGGGAGCTTTACTTTGCTGGGGAAACAGCCGTTCAAGTAGATGATCGATCCGTAAACGATCGAGATTTACTTGTTATTGTGTTGTTGGAAACAATTCTTATTTTCATCCTGCTGATTGTGCTTACAAAATCAATTAAAATGCCAATTTATATGATGGGAACGATCTTATTATCCTTCTTAGCAGCACTTGGTCTTGGGATGTTCTTATCAAACCTATTCTTTGACATTGATACAATGAGTAACAGAGTTCCACTTTACTCATTTGTGTTCCTAGTAGCACTCGGAATAGATTACAATATCATATTGATCTCAAGATTCATGGAAGAAAGAGAAAAACATTCCGTAAAAGAAGCAGTAGAAATAGCAGTTTCTCATACAGGAGGCGTAATTTCTTCCGCAGGTATTTTACTTGCAGCCACTTTCGCAGTTTTAATGACGCAACCAATTCAATTACTGTTTGTATTTGGGTTCATCGTGGCAGTTGGAATTATCTTGGATACGTTCTTAATCCGCGGTATTTTACTACCTTCGCTCATTGTCTTATTTGAAAAAGATAAAAAATAAAAAATCGCTTGGTCATTAGAGATTTCTAATAACCAAGCTTTTTTATTACAGGGGTGTTACTGGTGCCTGGCACCAGTAACATCCCTGCAATATTTTTAGAAGTGGATATGCTTAGGAAGAGTTGTTCAGACTACATATAACGGGATTTGTGTATAGTTATTTATTTTCACTTAGACTCATCGTATGGACTTCTATAAGCTCTGAGATAGTAACAAATCTATACCCTTGCTTTTGAAGCTCTGGAAGAATTTCCTCAAGTGCTTGTACTGTTTGCGTTCGATCACCACCTGCATCATGGAATAGAACAATATCTCCTGGCTTAGCTCCAGATAATACTTTAGATACAATTTTTTTTACTCCAGGAGTTTTCCAGTCTTCTGTATCCTGATGCCACGACCACATAATTACTTTATATCCATTATCAATAGCTGTATTAATAATGCGATCATTATAGCTACCACCTACAGGACGATAAAATATTGGATAAGTACCAGTTATATCATGAATAATTTCATTGGTCTTTTTTAATTCTTCTTCAAGCTTAGCTGGGGTGATCTTTAAAGGATGTGTATACGTGTGGTTTGCTATTTCATGACCGTCCTGTCCCATTTGATAAATTAGATCTTGGTACTTTTCTGCACGCTCGCCAATAACAAAGAAGGTTGCTTTTGCATTATATTGTTCAAGTAAATCTAAAATTTGCGGGGTATATGCTCTATGGGGTCCATCATCAAAGGTGAGTGCAATGACTTTTTCATCTGTTTTAATACCCCAAAGGACATAACCTTTCTTTTCATAATAGGGTCTCCCTTTGTCCATTGCTGAGGATGCATAAGCAATACAAAAAATGAAAATAATTAATATCAAAACTTTAATTACTAAAGTCTTCATGAAAAACCCCTCCTGGCCTTGCTAATTTGGCAGAAGCTTGTTTTAGAGCTATTTTACCTTCAAATTATTATTCACCGAAGCGTATGGAATTATACTGTTGCTTTTATTACGAGATTTCCTTTTCCAACTTTACGCCATATTTCAGTAAACGATATAGGGAGAAGTTGTAAAATCCAAAATAGAATAATAGGTGAGTTAATTTCATAAATAGTACTTTGTCATTAAAATACGACATTTATCACTTCGTTGATGGAAGCGGCAGGCGGCGACTCCGGCGGGATGAGTGAAACAGATAAGACATCACAAACGACGCTTGAGCTTTTCGCTTAAAATATGTATTTCTATAGTTTCCATTAGTATTGTTCGTATTTTTTATATGTAAATTGGAATTATGAAATTGATCTTCTTTTAAAATATTTTATTCGGAGAAAATGAAGCAGGTGGTTTGACAACTTAATAACTTATGGTTTATATTTATTTTGAATTAAAGATATATCTATGTGAGATATATCAATTAAAAATAATAGAATTGGTGGTAAAAAGCATGGGTTTTTTAGATAAATTATTTGGTAGAAGTAATGAGGAGGAAAAAACAGTGACAGTAGAAAAACTAAAAATTGGTATTGTTATCGGAAGTGTACGTCAAGGACGTAATGCGGAGGCAGTTGCAAATTGGATGTACGATTTTGCTGGCAAACGTAATGATGCAGAGTACGAATTAGTAGATCTTGCAAGCTACAAATTGCCTTTCCTTGGTCAAGAACTCCCTGCAGAAAAACAAGATGTAGCAAACGCAGCTATTAAAGCATGGTCTGATAAAATGGCATCATTTGACGGATATATCTTCGTAACACCTGAATATAACCATGCAATTGGTGGCGCACTTAAAAATGCACTCGATTTCTTAAATCCTGAAGTAAACAATAAAGCAGCAGGTTTTGTTGGTTACGGTAGTTTAGGTGGTACTCGTGCTCATGAAAATATGCGCTTGATCTTAGGTGAACTTCAAGTTGCGGACGTACGCACAGCGGTAACATTCTCGTTAATGGCTGATTTTGAAAATATGAGCGTTTTCAAACCTGCTGAATATCATGCTGGTAATGCAAACACAATGTTAGATCAATTACTTGCTTGGAGTGGTGCTTTAAAAACACTTCGTTAATAAATAGAATAATTTTGGAAGAGATCTTCACGGGTCTCTTTTTTTTGTGTGTTTTTAATAGATGGCCCTGTTAAATTAGACTGTTGTTTTTTAGAAGAATAAATTTTGTGACGAAAATCTTCGAGACTCCTGCGGAAAAACGGGCTAACAAGACCCCATAGCGGCTTGTAGGAACATACCCTACATTCGCCACATCCATGTAGCAACGGATTCGCCACGGTTCGTCCGCGGAAAGCGAGCGGATTTTCGTTTATAACTACATTATCGTTTAACAGAGTCTAATAGAAAATTAGATAGACATCCCAAAGTTTAAGTTTGACAACACTAAAAATTAGTTTTATAATATCTTTAATTCAAGATAATTAAATTCAAAGTAAATTCACTACAAGGAGTTGCTAGGGTGAGTCAAAATTTATCATTAAAATTATTTGTAGTACTGACTAAATCATCGAAAGCAATTCAAGAACGCATTAAAAAAGATATTAATAATTATGGTATGTACAATTCTGAATTTGCAGTGTTAGAAGCTTTGTATAGTAAAGGAAAACAAACGGTTCGACAGATATCAGATGCGGTACTTATTAATTCGGGATCCATCACCTATGTAATGGATAAATTAGAAGCAAAGGGTTTATTGGAACGAACGGATTGCATAGAAGACCGTCGAGTTGTTTATATCCAAATGACGGAAGAAGGAAAACAATTTATGGAGGAAACTTTTCCGAAGCATCAACAGGTAATTGAAAATGTCTTTCAAGATATTACAGATAATGAAAAGAAGGTATTAATAGGACTGTTAAAAAGAGTAGGAAAGAAGGAGTAAGTTTTGACAGAATTTCAAGAGTTAATAAAAGAGCGACGTTCGGCAACTAATTTTTTGAAAGATAACCCAATTTCACAGAAAGAATTTAGTGAGATATTTGAAATGGTGAAGCTTGCCCCATCTGCATTTAACCTTCAGCATACTAAGTATATAGTAGTGACAGACCCTGAGGTAAAGGAACAGCTAAGAGTAGCTGCAAATGGGCAATATAAAGTACATTCCGCTTCGGCAGTTGTTTTAGTTTTAGGTGATAAATTAGCTTATAAAAATTCAGCTGCTATTAATGAAGGATTGCTGATGCTAGGTATCGTTAACAAGCAAGAATATGATTTGATGGTAGAAGATACAGTTTCTTTATATGAAATAAGAGGAGAAAATTTCCAAAGAGACGAAGCCATTCGAAATGCATCTCTTTCCGCAATGATGTTCATGCTTGTAGCGAAAGAAAAAGGGTGGGACACTTGTCCAATGATTGGTTTTGACCCAGATAAAGTAAAGACAGTATTAAATATAAGTGATCAATTTGAAATTGCACTCATGATTACCATGGGTAAAGAAAAAGTAGAAAGCAGAAAGCCTAGAGGTTACCGTAAACCAGTCAGTGAATTTGTATCATACGTATAAGGAGAGAAAGTAGATGAAAAAAACAGCAGGAATACATCATATTACAGCGATTGTTGGCCATCCACAGGAAAACGTCGATTTTTACGCGGGAATTTTAGGTTTAAGATTAGTGAAGAAAACAATTAACTTTGATGATCCAGGAACCTACCATCTCTATTTTGGAGATCAAGGTGGTAAGCCAGGTACAATCATTACATTCTTTCCATGGGTTGGAGCATATCAAGGGAAAATCGGTGACGGTCAAGTTGGCGTAACTTCGTATGTTGTGCCAGTTGGTGCAATGTCATTTTGGGAAAAACGATTAGAGAGACTAGGAGTAAGTTTTAATAAAGAAACTCGATTTGGTGAAACATATTTATCTTTTGAAGATACGCATGGACTACGATTAGAAATAGTGGAAAGAGAAGAAGGCAATCAAAACAACACGACGTTCGGTGACATTACTCCAGAAGTTGCGATTAAAGGCTTCGGTGGGGCTACACTATTTTCCGCACAACCAGCTAAAACAGCGGAATTATTAGAAGAAGTAATGGGATTAGAAAAAATTGGTGAAGAAGGTGACTTAATCCGATTTAAATCATATGCAGATATCGGAAACGTCATTGATGTGAAAACAACTTCAAGTGGAAAAGGACAAATAGGTGTAGGGATGGTCCACCATATTGCATGGAGAGCAGAGGATGACGCTGATCAGTTGGAATGGCAACAATTCGTAGGACAAAATGGATATGATGTAACACCTGTAAAGGATCGAAATTACTTTAATGCAATCTACTTTAGAGAGCACGGAGAAATCTTATTTGAAATTGCAACGGATCCACCAGGATTTGCACATGATGAGTCACTTGAAACAATGGGTGAGAACTTAATGTTACCACCTCAATATGAACAGTATCGTGAACGATTAAATGATTCACTTATTCCGATTAAACTAAGAAACTTTGACTAACTAAAGGAGGAATACCTTTGCTTTCAATAGATCCAAAGAATAATACAGAACGAGAAAATTATAAATTATTAACTGGGAATATAATACCTAGGCCAATTGCATTTGTGACAAGTGTTGCAGAAGACGGAACGATAAATGGCGCTCCTTTTAGTTATTTTAATATTGTGTCGTCCAACCCTCCGATGATTTCACTCGCAATCCAGCGGAAAAATGGTGAACGAAAGGATACAACACGAAATATTTTAGGAAAACGTGAATTTGTTATCCACATTGTAGATGAAGAGAATGTGGAAAAGATTAATATTACGGCAGCACCACTTCCTTCTAATGAGAGTGAGATAGAACTAGCGGACCTTACACCTATTCCAAGTGAAGGTATTTCTGTACCAGGTATTAAAGAAGCGAAAGTACGATTCGAATGTAAACTAGAGCAAATTTTAGAATTGGGTGAAGGAGATTCAGTTGGAACGGATCTGATTATCGGGAAAATAGTTCGTTATCATATAGATGAGTCTATTTATGAAGAAGGAAGAATTAATCACGATTCCTTAAAGGCAGTAAGCCGCCTAGCAGGCTCTAATTATGCAAAATTAGGTGAAATATTTTCTATTGAAAGACCAGAATAGTGTAAGTACCTTTATGTAGTCGTAAAGGAAGGGGAGTAAACTATCCAGTGAATAAATTTGCTAAAATGAAATCCCAACCTACTTTGGAAGAATACTTATTAATTTGGGAAAATACAAATGATGCTATTTTTATATTACAAACAGATGGTTCCATTATTCAAGCAAATCCAGCTTTCACGGATATTTTAGGTTGGACAATAGAAGAAGTAGAAGATCTATCGAGAATTCCTTTTTTCATGGATGATTTCACTCAGGAAGAGCATGAGGTTCATCTCAATATTTTAAGAAGTGGAACGAGTATTCCTTATTTTGAAACAAAGCGGAAGCATAAAAATGGAACAATAAAGGATATATTAGCATCCTATCGTGCGATAAATAAAGGTGATGTGCTGGCAGTAGCCATGTATAAGGATATTACAGACGAAAAGATGGCAAAACATATGCTTCGAATGGCGGAGAGCTGTTATCAAACATTAGTGGATAATTCTCCAGATGCTATTATAGTTCAAAGTGGTGGTAAGATGTCCTTTGCTAATCCAGAAGCAGTTAAAATGTTTGGTGCCAATGAACCTGATCAAATTATTGGAAAGTCACTGTTGGATTTCATTGAACCGCATCATGTAGATACTATAAGTACTTTAATTCAAATTTTCCAGCAGGAAGAAATGTTAAAAATGGAACCAACAGTAGAACAACTCGCCCGGTTGGATGGACAGAAAATTTGGGTTGAAATCATTGCAATTCCAGTTAAGTATGAGCATGAAGTGGTTATTCAAGCTATACTTCGGGATGTTACCGTAAGAAAATACTATGAAGATCAGTTAACTTATATGGCAACTCATGACCCAATGACAGAAGTGGTGAATAGAAGTACATTTCTAGTAGACTTGGGTAAAGCGATTGAGGAAGCAAAGATATCTGGAGAAATGTTTGCATTACTATTTATTGATTTGGACAAATTCAAGGAGATAAATGATTCGCTTGGTCACGGTATTGGAGATACCCTACTTATCCAGTTTGCTAAAAGGATGAAAGAAAACATTCGTCATCGGGATGTAGTAGGAAGAATCGGCGGGGATGAGTTTCTTATATTATTAAGAGATATTGATAAGGGCAAAGTGGAGGCTTTAGTTAAGAGAATGCACGATCATTTTAGCCAGCCGTATTTAATCAAAGACCAAGAGCTTCTTTCCACATCTAGTATCGGGATTGCAATGTATCCAGTTGACGGAGAAAGTCCAAAAGTATTAATGCAAAAAGCAGATATTGCGCTCTATAAAGCGAAAGAACAGCGTAATCATGTCGAATTTCATAGTACTTGAAAAACCCTAGTAGGCCGAATATGTATTTATTTGGTCTACTAGGGTTTTTATTTCTATTAAAGTTCCACAGGTGTCTCTTTCTTAAAAAAGCAAGGAACATACATTAGAATACGAGGGAGTGCTAACGTTCGGGGCGTAGAAAACTTTCTACATGATCTGCCTTAAATGGAGCTGTTAGAGTTAATTGATTTGTCATGTTAACTTCTTACTTTCTGTTTTTGTTCTGTAGCTACTTGAAGTGCTTGCTCGAAATCTGCGATTAAATCATCTACATGTTCTAAACCTACAGAGAATCGAAGAAGCCCATCTGTAATTCCTCGTTTTTCCCGTTCTTCCTGTGGCATTGCAGCATGGGACATTGTTGCAGGGTAAGAAAGAATAGATTCCACGCCCCCAAGGCTTACAGCAAATACTGGGATTTGTACATGGTCAACAAATGCTTTAGTTGTAGCTTTATCTGGTAGACGGAAGGAAAGCACTGCTCCAGAACTTGTAGATTGTTTTGCATGGATTTCATTTCCTGGATGAGTAGGTAGTCCAGGATAAAAAACTTCTTCTACTAATGGATGGTTAACTAAATAGTCTACCATTTTCTTAGCAGATTCCGTTGATTTCTCGAAACGAACACTAGTTGTTTTAATGCCTTGAATTAAAGAATACGAATCCTGTGCTCCCAAAATAGCACCGAAAGAGTTTTGGATAAATGCTAATCTTTTGCCTAACGCTTCATCATTGGTGACAGCAAGTCCGGCAATAATATCACTATGACCGGATAGAAATTTTGTAGCACTATGTAATACTATATCTACGCCAAAATCTAACGGACGTTGGTAGAGCGGTGTCATAAATGTGTTGTCTAGAAATGTAAGACAATCATGTGCTTTTGCTAAATCAACCATACTAGAAATATCCGTAATCCCTAAGCGTGGGTTAGATGGAGTTTCTACATATATTAATTTTGTATTGGATCTAATTGCGTGTTTAACATCTTCTAAATTGGATAAATCCACAAATGTATGCTCAATACCGAAACGAGGTAATACTTCCGTGACAAATCGGAAAGTACCACCATATACATCTTCCGTGATGACGATATGATCTCCAGCTGATAACAACATAAAAGCAGAGGAGATAGCTGCAAGACCAGAAGCAAAGGCAAATCCTCTTGTACCACCTTCCAGCTCCGCAATTGTTTTTTCTAATGCATCTCTAGTAGGATTCCCCGATCGGCTATAGTCGTAAGGACCAAAACTGTCGAAATTTTCTTGATGAAAAGTAGACGATAAGTAAATCGGTACATTCACTGCACCTGTTTTTTGTTCAAAATCTCCTCGTGTCGAAGCGGTTATTAGGCTAGTTTCTAAATGTGTATTAGTGCCCTTCATTATATTTTCACTTCACTTTCTAGAGCTGTGAAAACTTGTTTCAAATCTGTCATTAAATCTTCTGCTTCCTCCACGCCAACCGAGAAGCGTAAAAGACTATTATCCACACCACGTGCATTACGTTCTTCTTCTGGAATCTCCGCGTGCGTTTGGGTAGCTGGATATGTGATGAAGCTTTCAACTCCACCAAGACTTTCGGCGAAGACGATTAATTGAAGTCCTTCTAGGAAAGGCCCAACCCACTCACTTTTTTGTAAGCGGAAGGAAAGCATACCGCCTTTTCCAGGATAAAGAACATCTTTAACTGCTGATTCGTTTTGTAGGAATTTTACAATTTTTTTTGCATTTGCGTCATGTTGTTTCATTCGTAAGTGAAGTGTCTTTAACCCTCTAATTAATAACCATGAATCAAATGGAGATAGTACTGCGCCAGCTGCATTATGATTTGCAAATAACTTTTCACTTAATTCTGCACCACTTGTCACAACAAGGCCAGCAAGCACGTCGTTATGCCCACCAATATATTTCGTACCACTATGAATGACGATGTGTGCACCTAGTTCAATAGGGCGTTGTAAGTAGGGAGTTAAAAATGTGTTATCTACAATGAGTAATAAATGATGCTGTTTAGCTAATTTTGCATATTGATGAATATCAATTTCCTGCATTAAGGGATTTGTAGGTGATTCAATAAAAATTGCTTTTGTATTTTTAGTAAGTAGCGATTCCACTTCTTCTACGGATTCGAACTTTGCATATGTAGTATGGATATTGTAGGAATTTGCGTACTGATTAAACAAGCGATACGTCCCGCCATAAAGGTCTTCTGGAGCGATTAATTCATCTCCAGAACGGAAGAGAGATAATACTAATTGAATGGCTGCCATACCGGAACTACAGGCGAAACCAGCATCTCCACCTTCCAGTTTTGCAATTCCTTCTTCTAAAATTGCTCGAGTAGGGTTTTTAGTACGTGTATAGTCATAACCTGTAGACTGACCAAGTCCGTTATGTTTATATGCGGTGGATAAATAAATCGGTGGATTAACTGCACCAGTCTTTGCATCACTGTGGTTACCTAATTGAACTAACTGTGTTTCTATACTCTTTTTAGTCAATGCTAATCATCCTCTACTATTAAAATAAGAAATCGTAAGTGCCTATTACTGCTACGAGGCGGCTCTCCAGCCAATGTAGCTACATTCTTTAGAAACGAGTAACCACACGAGTATTAGGAGGGCACTGAAAAACTCTATTACAGAATTTTTCATGATAAATATTTGATGTAACAATACTGTGTACTATAGGATTTAGCACGGCGGCGTGAGACTCCGGTGGGAAAGCGAGACAGCTGAGACCCCGCACAAAGCGTAGCGTAGGAGGCTCGGCGCTCGCCCACGGAAAGCGAACAGAGCCGTTCTAAATCCAATTAGCGGATATTTATTAGGAATTTTATTAGAACACCACTTTTTCAGTGCTCTCAGTATTAGGTGCTGGGGTCTGGATAGTTACTATGTAGAAAAGTTATACTTTCGGACCAATTAAAAAGAGGATTCTCTAATAAGAAGAGAATCCTCAATAATATACTGAAGTTAGTCCTCTTATCTTCAAGACGGTTACCGTCTATTGGAATTAGCACCACACCTATATTTGGCTGGTTGCTGAGACATCTTTGGGCCAATCCCTCCGTCTCTCTTGATAAGAAATAAATATTAAATTTTCTAAATGTTAATTTAAATCAGTTTACCATGGTAAAAATGCAAATACAAGCTGGAAATTTAAGACTTCATCTCAGATTAATAAGAGAAACCATTGCTTTCCAATTTTATTTTTTCCCTGCTTTCTTCTTATTACCTTGGTAGTAATTAAGATTTCATCTGGAATTAGTATACCTATTAGTAGGAAAAATAATGCTTGCCCAATTATCTTAAAGTAGGCATATGTCCGTTACTTGAATTACTCCAAGACATATAGATACATGGATAATACAAAAAAGGGGGTTAAAAGTAAATGGATAAAGAAATGTTGCATTCTCTAGTTAATTCCACGATTAAAGTAGATAGAGGTGGTCCAGAATCCCGTGTCGGTAAGCTACTTGCAGCAGAAGAAGATCATATTACAGTGCTTACTGCAGAGGACGGGGTTATTTATTATTATACACATCACATTAAGAGTCTAACTGTTAATGCGAAAAATGAGGTACAACTTGATCTTCAAGTTCCTGAGGATTTTGTGTTCATTCAAGCTAAAGACTATAAGAGTGTATTAAAAGCTTTACAATACAAATGGGTAAAAATTAATCGTGGTGGTCCAGAAACACTAGAGGGAATTATGGATGAAGTACATGACGATTTTATAACAATTGTGTTAAACGAAGAAGTTATTAGGATTTCCATGTTTCATATGCGTAACATCAGCTACGGGGTAAAAATTGAGAAATCCAAAGATGATGAAAATGCAAATAAAGATGATGAAAAAGCAAAAAAAGCAGAGGGAAATAAAAAATAAGAGAGAAAAATTAGATTTTTATTTATTCGTCGTTTCTGCTAGTCAGAATCGGCGAATTCTAAACATAATAATTTCGAATTTCTTGGCCTATTATGCTTAAATGGGCTTTTATCCCTTACCTAGTTATCCCTTGATACATATAGATACTAGAATAATAAAAAAGGCGGTCGGGATATTATGGAAAACGATATGATGCTATTCTTCGTTAATGAAATAGTTAAAATAGATAGGGGTGGTCCAGAATCCCGTGTCGGTAAGCTACTTGCAGTAGAAAAGGATTACATTACATTGCTTACTAAAGAGGATGGAATTATCTATTATAATAGACACCACATCAAGAGTTTAACACATAACGCTAAAAATTTAGTACAACTCGATATGGAGTTAGAGGATTTTGAGTTTATACAGGCTAAAGATTTTGCGAGTGTTTTAGAATGCTTAAGATATCGATGGGTAAAAATTAACCGCGGTGGACCTGAAATGCTAGAGGGTATAATGGATGAGGTTAATGAACATTTTGTAACCATTATATCAAACGAAGAAGTAGTTCGTTTTTCGATGTTCCATATGCGTAACGTCAGTCATAAAGCAATAGTTGGAAACCAGAAGCAACATGAAAAAGAAATTTCCAGTGATCAAACAAATAAGAACGAAAAAGGAAAAGAAGAAAAGACAAGTAATGATGAAAAAGTAAATATAGAAGAAAAGGTAAATAAGGACGTAAAAATGAATCACGAGGAAATACTAGGTAAAGAAGAAAAACCGCATCATGAGAAAAAAATAAATAAGTTGAGGGAAAGACTTACAAGAAGCATAAATGAAAATGAATAGCTAAAAGATGCGTTCGTCGCTTCTGCAGGTCAGAGCCGACGAATATTCTATGAAGGAGGCACTACCAAATTGCAAGCTCAAAACTTGGAAAAAGCATTAGACGCCCTTCAAGGTATGAAAATTACCTTGTTTCTTAGTGAAAATCAATTGGTAGAAGGAATCTTGTTAAATTTTAAACAAGATCATATTATTTTTGAAGTGGATAAAGACGTATATTATATAGCACTCAAACATATTAAGGCTATTTCAAAGAACGCAAAAGACTATCATATTTATTCTAAAGTAGTTCCTTATCTGGACAGTAATTACTTCACAAATATATTAAAAGAAATGAAATACAACTGGGTCAACGTTAATAGTTTAAGTAATCGTGCATTAATAGGGGTGCTAACCAAAATATCCAAGGATTGTATTGTCTTAATAAATGAAAAGGAAGTAACCTTTGTAAAAAAATCAAATATATCTAGTATTTATAAAGTGATCAAACAGGAAGATACTGATCAAGAAGTAGACGAAAATCAAGAAGATCAGCAGGAGCCAATTGTTGATACACCAATAGTAGTAACGAATGAAATAGAAGTGGACAAAAAGGTTGACGTAACCTTTACGGAACAAATCTCTGAAAAAGTAAAAGAAGACGGAAATTTACCGGTTGATGGAGAGGTAATAATTGCAGAACACTACGCAGCCTTACAACTGGATGAACAAGTTTTACCTAGTGAAAATGAAGAACTTTTGCTTGAAGTGATCATGAAACAGGAAGTTGCTGTTCAAGAGGTAGAAGAAAATCATCAAGAGAAGCCAATTGTTGATAAACATATAGAAGTAACTCATGAAAAAGAAATGAAAAAGAAGGTTGTAGTTCCTTTTAGAGAGCAAATCTCTGGAAAAGTAAAGGAAGACGGCGATTTAGTGGTTAATGAAGAGGTGGTAATTTCAGAATACAATGACACCTTACAAATGGATAAGCAAAGTTTACGGTGCGAAAAAGGAGATTTAGAAGGTAATAAAGGCCATACTCGCAAGGGGCAATATATCCCTAATAGTTCCAACGACAATCAACCCCCAAAACAATTCCTTCCAAACACATTTAAAAGACACAAACATGGAAATAAAAATCAAAAAAAATCCGTTAAAGTAAATCAATTTCTAGTGCATGACAGAAATACTACTGAGATGAAACAACGTTTTTCTAAACATCTCATGCATAAAAAAAAGACAACTCGTAATTTAGGTATAGAGGAGAAAAATACATTTATTAAGGAAAAACCTGAGCCCATTAAATTAATTACACCTGAAATCCCAGTTAGAAAATTAAGTCCAATGGAAGAAAATGAAATGTTAGAGCAGCAGTATTATTCTTTAATGAATCATGCAGCCAGAATGTATGATCATTCACAAAGAACAAACAAAAACAAGGTTGGGAAAGTTCAAACGAATGTCTCTAGTACTAATCCAAACAATGAGCTAGCCAATAAACGCCATATAAATGTAATACAAGTATATTTACAAGAAGAGACAATGATAGAGAAGCAGTACTATGCTTTAATGAAATATACATTTAAGAAGTACCAAGAATTAAGAGAAGAAAGAAAAGTGATAAGATCTTGAT
The DNA here is from genome assembly GCF_038005325.1 of Psychrobacillus sp. FSL H8-0484. Taxonomy (NCBI): domain Bacteria; kingdom Bacillati; phylum Bacillota; class Bacilli; order Caryophanales; family Bacillaceae; genus Psychrobacillus; species Psychrobacillus sp. FSL H8-0484. Next base: position 562,977 of record NZ_JBBOSZ010000001.1, read on the forward strand.
GCGAACAATTACAGTAATACGTTGAAAGCATCTGTAAATAAACGAAGCACTCCAAATGACTAATGGTGAGGCAATAGATTAGATTACTGGTACCCCCAATTAGTTACAGGGATAATTGGAGGCTTTAGCTATTAGTAATTTGGATAATAATTTAAAAGGAGAGGTAACCTTGAATAATATTATTCAAAGTCTTATAAAGGAAGTTGTTCGGGTAGAGGTTTCAGGGAAAAGACTAATAAATGGTACGGTTATTGACTCTGGTAGCGACGTAATTGTTCTATTTAACGGGATTGATTATGTGTATATTCCAGTAGACCATATACAACGTTTTGGAATTTATGATGATAATGAAGAAGATATACAGGCTCCTTCAGAGTCTCCAAACATTACGGCATTAGAAAATGAAAAAGAGTTAACTTTTAGAGAGGTTCTTACACAAGCGCAAGGAAATTATGTTGAGATCTATGTAACAAATGGCCAACCTCTTCACGGCTATATTATGAGTCTTATGAATGATTACTTTATATTCTATTCTCCCATTTATAAAACGATGTATATTTCTATACAGCACCTAAAATGGCTTATTCCTTATTCCAAAAATGAAAGCCCATACGGCATGAACAACCAAACTAACTTGGTACAATCGAACGGTCAGTTATTAGCAAACACCTTTAAAGAACAAGTTGAAAAGTTTCAAAATACAATCGTCGTCCTTAATATTGGCGGAGATAAAAGTCATATCGGGAAAATAAATAATGTAGAAGAGCAGATAGTTGAGATTAAAGGAGCAAGAACAAATTCTTATTATCTAAATCTGGATCATATTAAAACTTTACATGAAGTGTAAACAAACTTGATAAAATTCTGCTCAGGATGCGATGGTTTTAGCGTGAACTGACAGTTCATCTAAGTTTAGCTATAGTTTATAAGAAGAGAACTACCATTTTGGCTGACGAGAAAATATCGACAGCCTATTTCCTTTGATTTGATCGACTAGCCCCAAATGAAAAAGAATGTTCGATTAGTTTGTCCAATAAGCCTATAAATTGAAGCAGGTGTAGAAAAACGAGTCTTTTTCTACACCTGCTTTTTGTATACTTTTTATTAAACTACTATATTTTGTAGGCAATTGATTGTAGTGGAAGATGACGACTCCAGCGGGAATAGCAGATGTTTTCTGCACCGAAAGCGAAGCGGCAGGTGCATGAGTTGAAGGCCCCGCAGGAGCGAACAAAGGAACAAAGGCTATGAACGCCACCTCAAATGAAAGGCAATCTAAGCTCGTCGCAAAAGAACTTTTGCGGCAACGATTGCATGACCCACATCGTGTTGGCCTGAGGAGACTGAAGCCATGCCTGCGGAAAGCGTCCGTCTGGAACGGAAATCAATACATTGGAAAAGGGACCATCTCTTCTCTCAGTCACTATATGACTTTAGGGACAGCCCCTCGTTGCAAAATGTAAAATGCAGGTGAAATATTTATATTTATTCATAGCTAAGGACAGACATCTCGTTTCTTTACGATTTAAGCGAATATACATACAAGTAAACGGACAAACGATTATAAAGAGAGGAAATGGTATATGTATGAGTTTACAGATTGGAATCGCCAGTTTGGTATTCCTAACGACTATGCTAGTTATATTTTGGAGGCCTAGAGGACTGAACGAAGCATGGCCTGCGGCAATTGGAGCAGTGATTATTTTACTAGCAGGGATTGTATCAAGAGCAGACATTATGGACATCATCAGTAAAATTGGTGGGGCATCTATAACGATTATGGCAACGATTGTCATGGCTGTAATATTAGAGAGTTTCGGATTTTTTAACTGGGCAGCTGCGAGGCTTGCAAATTTAGCGAAGGGTTCTGGCTATCGTCTTTATTGGTATATCCAGTTGCTATGTTTTTTAATGACTCTATTATTTAATAACGATGGGAGTATTTTAATAACTACCCCAATATTAATTCTGCTACTTAAAAACCTGCGACTAAAATCTCATCAACAAATTCCCTATTTGTTAAGTGGCGCACTAATTGCCACTGCTTCCAGTGCCCCAATTGGTGTAAGTAATATCGTTAACTTGATCGCACTAAATATCGTTCATATGTCCCTTTGGATGCATACAGCAATGATGTTTGTCCCCGCTACATTAGGTTTGTTGTTTATGTCTTACTTGATGTATATCGTAGTAAAGAAAAAACTGCCAAAAACATTGCCAGATTCAGCTATTGATATAGAAGAATCCTTTTTCACGAAAAATTTTCACCCTTTAAAAACGAAGATTTCTATAGAATCAAAACAGAAACGAACTAAATTTATGTTAAAGGTATTGCTGTTTGTCTTTATCATGCGTTGTCTACTTTTCGTTGCATCTTATATCAATGTCCCAATTGAAATCGTTGCAGTTCTTGGGTCAGTGGTCCTGCTTTTATGGAGATGGTACCATTTACGTACTAACCCAGTGGATATTTTGAAAAAGACACCTTGGCACATTCTTATTTTTGCCTTCTCTATGTATGTGATTATATATGGCTTGAATAATGTGGGACTTACAGCCTTGCTGGTACAATGGTTTGAACCAATCGTAAATCAAGGTTTATTTCAAGCTAGTTTTATCATGGGGGGATTAGTATCAGTACTTTCTAACCTCTTTAATAACCATCCAGCACTAATGATTGGAACAATCACTTTAACCGAAATGGGGTTAGATCCAATCACATTGAAGACCATCTACCTTGCCAATATTATTGGTAGCGATATGGGTTCATTGCTGTTACCTATTGGGACCCTTGCTTCACTTATTTGGATGCATATTCTAAGGAAAAGTAAGATAAAAATCACATGGAAAGATTATTTAAGCGTAACGTTGATTGTCATACCAATATCAACAATTGTAACGTTGACATTGTTATACTTTTGGGTGCAAATGGTATTTACCTAATAAACCACCTATTTACAAGATCTAAAATTGAGTGTATGGTTCCTTAAAAGAATTATTTAAATATATGGGTAATGACGCAAGTTAAGAAGATTACTGTGAGAAGTTCACCCTATTAATTTAATAGAAATAATTGAATAGCAGGGATTATTAAGGGCAAAATATTTCCTGCTATTATCTATTAAGAAAACTAATTGTTATCCGGTTTAAGTTTATTAACGAAAAAGAACCCATTTTAAAAACGTCTTATATCCTACTTGAAGAAACTAAAAAGTTAGGATATTAAAGATGTAATTAAGATGGATCCATATGGTTAAATTCATTACTTTAGAATATATTATTAAAAATTATCAACTTATATAGTTTCAACACTTCTGCATCTATTAGAATAGGGGCAAAGATCAAGGGGGATCCATATGTACGTTAGCTAAGTTCCTATGCCAACGTCCATAGAGCATATCTGTACAAGTTTATAAATATTATATAATGTATCTTCCATTTGAAAATATTTACTTGTATTGCTACCTACATATATACTCAAATTTTTAGAAAAGCAAAAGGAGTAGTTAGTAATCATAAAACCATTTCTTTTTGTTTTGGCTCTGTTAAAAAAAATAGTAAGAAAGGATTTTCTGTGTATTCTTATTTCCTGATTGTTCTTTGTATGTATATGTTTATTTAATTGGAAATGATACAACATAATTCGTTCTTCTATTAAATGTTTTATATCTGCGTGAGGAAAAGCCTTTCCAACAACTTTATTAATATAAAAGGCATGTATAGAAAGACTGTACATGCCTTTTTTGTATCTCCGAAGTTACTATAACAGAGGAAGGGATAAAGCAATTACTCCTAGTAAAATAGAGAGATACGCTAGGTTTTTTTGTTTGTAATATAAAGAGATAATACCTAATATAACAGCACCACCACCAAGCCAATAAGGAGCAAAAAAGAAACCAAATACAGCCAAAATTATTGCTATCCACCCTATCCACAAACCTAAATAACTTTTCATTTTAGACACCACCCTTCCTCTTTTATAAGAACATAATAAGAGCCTGTTCTTACCAATTAGTATATGAAGGAAAGAGTGCTAATCTATAAACAAATCGCGGAATAAGGATAAATATAAAAAAAGAGGATGTAAGTCATCCTCTTTCAAAATAAAAATATTATTTCCCACCTAAAAGGTCAAATAGTCCACCAGCAATACTACCTTCTCCAGGAGATCCTCCGCCTATAGTTTGTGGGGCAGCTGCGAACACACGACTTGCTAAACGGCTAAATGGTAGCGATTGAATCCATACAGTACCTGGTCCACGAAGAGTTGCGAAGAATAACCCTTCCCCTCCAAATAATGCTGTTTTCACTCCTTTTACCATTTCGATATTGTAGTCTACATCTGAAGTCATCGCTACTAAACATCCAGTGTCCACTCGTAAAACCTCACCGGGTTGTAACTCTTTTTTATGAATAGTTCCACCTGCATGAACAAAAGCAAGGCCATCTCCTTCAAGCTTTTGCATAATAAACCCTTCACCACCAAAAAATCCAGTGCCTAACTTGCGTTGAAATTCAATTCCAACTGAAACACCTTTAGCAGCCGCTAAAAATGCATCTTTTTGACAAATAATTTTTCCGCGATATTCGCTTAGATCCATAGGAATTATTTTGCCTGGATATGGAGACGCAAAATAAACATGCTTCTTCCCGCCACCAGTATTTGTAAACGTAGTCATGAATAAACTTTCCCCTGTTATCATACGTTTACCTGCACCCATTAATTTTCCCATTAGGCCGCTACCGCCAGATTTGGAGCCATCACCAAAAATAGTTTCCATATCAATACCGTCTTCCATCATCATTAAGCTTCCTGCTTCAGCAACTACGGTTTCTTGTGGATCTAGTTCAATTTCTACAAATTGCATATCGTCACCGTATAATTTGTAATCTATTTCATGATTGTTCATTTTTAATTTCCTCCTAAATGTTTTAATTAACTATTAATACGAAAAGCGAAGTGAAAAGTTTCACATATAAATTTGTAAGATTTTAAAGGAATTCAAGCGAATGTATAGAATGTATTATTATGACGGAATTTTCAATCAAATGGAAAAGAGGTTAGAAAATGAATTTAACTAATTTTATTGATGGAAAGTGGCAAAACGACGAAGAGGCAACATACACAGATGTATATAATCCAGCGAACGGAGAACAGTTAGCAGAAGTTAGAATGTCCACAAAAGAGGATGTGGATCTAGCAGTTGCAGCAGCTGTTAAAGCACAAAAAAAATGGGCACTAGTTCCAGCTCCTAAGCGAGCAGATTATTTATATGAAATTGGCAGACTAATGAAAGAAAAGAAGGAACATCTTGCGCAAGTTCTTACGAAAGAAATGGGAAAGGTCATTGAAGAAGGTCGTGGAGAGGTGCAAGAAGGGATAGATATGGCATTTTACATGGCAGGAGAGGGACGACGACTGTTCGGTGAAACGACTCCTTCTGAGCTTGCAGATAAATTTGCAATGAGTGTTCGCGCACCGATAGGAGTAGTTGGACTCATTACTCCATGGAATTTCCCAGTGGCGATTGCTACATGGAAATCGTTTCCGGCAATCGTAGCAGGAAATGCATTCATTTGGAAACCAGCAACTGAAACGCCAATGATGGCATTTGAAATGGCGAAGATTTTTGAGGAGGCTGGACTACCGGCGGGTGTTGCAAATATTGTATTTGGCTCCGGATCAGAAGTAGGTACTGCCATGATTGAGCACCCAGAAGTGAAAGTTATTTCATTTACAGGTTCGACCGAAACGGGTAGTAAAGTAGCGGAGCTCGGAGGAAAACATTTAAAGAAAGTGTCACTTGAAATGGGTGGGAAAAACGCAGTTATTGTAATGGATGATGCAGACCTACCTCTTGCAGTGGAAGGTATATTATGGAGCGCATTTGGGACAGCAGGTCAGCGCTGTACGGCATGTAGTCGTGTCATTGTGCATAAAGATGTAAAGAAGGATTTAGAAGAAATGCTTCTTGCACAAATGGAGAAGCTCACAATTGGAGACGGGTTAGATGAATCGGTTAAAATCGGACCTGTTATTAATAAACAAGCATTAGAAAAGATTCACTCTTACACACTGATCGGAAAAGAAGAAGGGGCCAAACTTCTAACTGGTGGAAATATATTAGAAGAGGGGGATTTAGCGAACGGAAATTATTATGCACCCACTCTATTTACGGATGTCACACCACAGATGAGAATTGCACAAGAAGAAATATTTGGTCCAGTTGTATCTCTAATTGAAGTAGGTTCTCTAGAAGAAGCTATTGAAGTTAATAACGGAGTAAAATTTGGACTTTCTAGTTCTATTTTTTCGCGAGATGTAAATAAAATCTTCCGAGCACAGCGGGACTTAGATACTGGTATTGTCTATGTGAATGCTGGTACTACAGGAGCTGAAATTCACTTGCCATTTGGAGGAACAAAAGGAACGGGGAATGGACACCGAGATTCAGGAGTAGCAGCGCTCGATGTATATACAGAGTGGAAAAGTATTTACGTAGACTTTAGTGGGAAATTACAACGTGCACAAATAGATACAGAATAATAGGGGGGATACCAACATGAAAGTAGCAGTATTAGGTGCAGGATTAATGGGGAAAGAAGCAGCTCGAGATTTAATATTAAGTCCTAATGTAGAAAAGGTTTTATTATGCGATTTAGATGTTGGACAAGCAAATATGTTTAAAGAAAAAATGCAAAATGCAAAGATTGAAGTTTTAAGATTAGATGCAAATGATGATGAAAATATACTTCAGATTATGAGAAAAGTGGATGTTGTGATTAATGCATTATTTTATTCCTTCAATGAAAAGGTTGCTCGTCTAGCGGTTGAGGCTGGGGTGCATTCCATTGATCTAGGAGGCCATATTGGTGGCGCGACAGATGCAGTTCTCGCACTTAATGATAAGGCGAAAGAAAGAGGAATTACACTTATTCCAGATTTAGGAGTAGCACCCGGAATGATTAATATTTTAGCGGGTTACGGTGCAAGTAAGCTGGACGAACTAACAAGCATTCGTTTATTCGTTGGTGGAATTCCAATAGAGCCTGAAGGAGTATTCAAATACAATATCGTTTTTTCGCTAGAAGGGGTGTTTGATCATTATACAGACCCTTCCCATGTCATCCGAAATGGTCAGTTACAAGAAGTGGAGTCACTGACGGAAGTAGAACCTATCTACTTTGATAATTACGGAGAGTTAGAGGCTTTTCATACAGCTGGCGGTACGTCTACACTATCTAAATCATTTTCACATGTTGAAACACTCGAATACAAAACAATACGCTATAAAGGGCATGCGGATAAATTTAAATTGCTCGTGGATTTAGGTTTAACGAATAAAAATAAAGTTGTTAAAGCAGCAGGAATATTTGTAAAAGTACGGGACGTATTAAAAGAGGTACTTACTCCACAATTGTTACTTGGTGATAAAGAAGATGCAGTTCTACTTCGAGTAATCGTGGCAGGGAAAAAGGATGGAGAAAGCACCACATATACGTATGAATTGGCAACAAAAAAAGATCCATTTTCTGGAGTTACAGCGATGGCTCGAGCAACAGCTAATACTATTTCAGTCGTTGCACAAATGATTGGAAATGGTGTTATTAGTAGTCGCGGTGTTTTTGCTCCGGAGCTCATCGTCCCTGGAGATCTATATATTAAGGAAATGGCTGCAAGAGGAGTTTTAATAAAAGAAAGTATGAAAATAAAAGAGAGTGATGAATTAAAAGAAATTGATGAAATAAAAGAAAGTATTGAAATAAAAGAGAGAGATGAATTAAAAGAAATTGATGAAATAAAAGAAAGTATTGAAATAAAAGAAAGTGATGAACAAAAAGAAATTGAAGAAATAAAAGAAATTGAAAAAATAAAAGAAACTGTTGCAAGAGGTGAGTAAAGATGAATTTTGAATTCTCAGAGGAACAAGTGCTTCTCCGCAAAACAGTTCGGCAGTTTGTAGATAATGAAATTATCCCAAATATTGCTGAATGGGAGCAACAAGGAGCATTTGATCCAGCGATATGGAAAAAACTAGCGGATCTTGGATTAATGGGAGTTTGTGTGCCAGAGAAGTATGGCGGAAGTGGCATGGACTACAATTCACTTGCCATTGTATGCGAAGAATTAGAACGGGGAGATACTGCATTTCGAACGGCAGTTTCCGTTCATACTGGACTAAATTCTATGACATTAATGCAGTGGGGCACAGAAGAGCAGAAGCAAAAGTATTTAATTCCTCAAGCAAAAGGAGAAAAAATTGGAGCTTTTGGATTAACCGAACCAGGGGCGGGATCAGACGTTGCTGCGATGTCCACAACAGCAGTACTCGATGACGAAGATTATGTTATTAATGGACAAAAAACATGGATATCTTTATGTGACGCTGCTGATCACTTTATTGTTTTTGCTTATACTGATAAGTCCAAGAAACATCATGGAATCAGTGCTTTTATCGTGGAACGTACGTTGGCGGGCTTCTCTTCTAAAGCAATTAAAGGTAAATACGGTATTAAATCAGGAAATACAGGCGAGATATTCTTTGAAAATATGCGAGTACCTAAAGAAAATCTTCTTGGAAAAGAAGGAGATGGCTTTAAAATCGCTATGTCTGCACTAGATAATGGACGATTTACTGTAGCAGCAGGAGCAGCAGGTCTTTCGCTGGCATGCTTAGAAGCAAGCGTAAAATATTGCCATGAACGAGAAACGTTTGGTAAAGAAATTGGCAAACATCAGTTAGTGCAGCAAATGATTGCGAAAATGGAAGCAGGTCTTCAAATGAGTCGCTTACTCGTTTATCGTGTAGGTGAATTAAAAAATAAAGGCGTTCGCAATACACGAGAAACATCACTTGCGAAGTGGCAAGCATGTGATTTTGCAAACAAAGCTGCAGATGATGCAGTCCAAATTCATGGTGCCTATGGCTATTCAGATGATTATCCAGTGGCAAGATATTTGCGAAATTCTAAAGCACCAGTTATATATGAAGGAACGCGAGAAATTCATACGATTATGCAAGCCGAATATGTACTTGGCTATCGAGCGGATAAAACGCTCTCTCATATGTTACCTAAATGGCCATTTGAAGAGTAATTGAAAAAGGTTTTCTTGAGTAAAGACTCAGGAAAACCTTTTTATTTGTAAAATGAGCTTTTTTTATTCTTGTGAATTTTTTAGCTGTTTCCTGTTAAGATATCAGAACTCTAGTATTGCTAAATTGTTTGTACATATTTTTTCTAATTATATATAATACCAAGTGAAACCTATTGGATAATTTTGAGTCTAATGGTATAACAATGTAATAGAGAGGGTGTTTGAAATGAAAAAGTGGATTATTTCAATTATTGTGTTATGTCTACTAATTTCGGTGGGTATGTTTTATTCTACGAAACAATCGGTAAATGCGCATAACGTAGTATTGTCTAACCAAGTATTTAATGCAACATTTTCTTCAGCAATAAGTGAGGCTGACTGGGAAAAAGGAGATATATATGTAAAGAATCAGCAAGGAAAGAAAATTGATGTAGATTACGAACTATCTGACAATGGAAAATACATCGAAATTCCTGGATTAAGTGAAGGAACGTATACAATGTTTATGAAAAAAAAGTATGGAATGGGAAAAACGAGAGTTCAATTCAATGTATTTGAAGACATTCAACCAGTGAATTCCAGAGCAGAGTTAACTGCTTATTTTGATTTAGTAAAAAAGGTACAAGGAAATGGGAAGGAAGATAAAGTAACTACAGAAACGGAAGAATCGTCCGTTTTAAGTGTAGAAGCTAAAGACTCCTCCAGTTCTCGAGGTGGGGATTATTCTACTACAAATAATCAGGTTGAAGGGGTAGATGAGGCCGATATGGTCAAAACAAACGGTTCTCATATATTCTCTATAAGTGAAAATAATGTGGTAATCGTAAATGTGGAAGATTCAGTAAACATGAAAGAAGAAGCAAAAATTAGATTTACAGATGAATTTTATCCTAATCAACTATTATTATCGGATAAAACATTAATGGTTATCGGTCAAAAAAATAATATACCTCTTGTAATAGAAGCGGATAACACAGAAGAAAAGGAACAAAAAAGTACAGAAGAAACGAAGAAAATAGCCCAACCAATAGATTCAATGACGACAGTGTATTTCTATGATATTTCCAATCCAAAACATCCTCAACTACTAAGAGAAATTGCTACAGAGGGGTATATGGTTGGTGCGCGTTTGACGGATAACATACTCTATTACGTAACATCTGTTTATCCAAGATACTCGATTATGGAAGGAAATGAAGATGTTGAGCTTCGTCCATATACACATGATTCTAGTAGGTATTTGTTACCGAAGCCTTTGAGCTATTCAGATATCTCTATTTTACCGAGTACTTTAGTAGCCAATTATAGTGTCATTACAGCTATAGACGTAGAAAATCTGTTGGAAAATAAAGTGATAACGAAAGCATATTTAGGCGGAAGTGAACAACTATACATGTCACAAGACAACTTATATTTAACTTCTACTTATTATGATTCATCTAACACGAATCAAAATGCCCGAGAAATGATTTGGAACCCAGGTAAAATGGATACAGAAGTATTTAAATTTGCTCTAAATAATACGTCTGTAGAATTCGTAGGATCAAGTCGTTTGAGTGGAACGATACTAAATCAGTTTTCAATGGATGAACATGATGGATATTTCCGAGCGGTAACGACGAAAGGTAACCGATGGGATGAAAATGAGGTTTCAGAAAACAATTTGTTTATATTAGATAATAAAATGAAACAAGTTGGATCCTTAACAGGTTTAGCGAAAGACGAAAGAATTTATTCCGCGAGATTTATGGGGGATAAAGCATATATGGTGACATTCAAGGAAACAGATCCGCTATTTGTAATTGATGTCGCAACTCCATCAGCACCAAAAGTATTGGGAGAATTAAAAATTCCTGGGTTTAGCAACTATTTACATCCATTAGATGAAAATCACTTAATAGGATTTGGCTATGAAACAAAAGTAGTTCCACAAGAAGGAAGTAAAGAACCACGTATCATGACAGAAGGAATGAAAATATCTTTATTTGATGTAACGGATCTTGCAAACCCGAAAGAATTGGACACAGAAATAATAGGTGAACAAGGAACTTATTCAGCGATTCAACATGATCACCATGCACTGTTCCAACATCGTGATAAAAATTTGTACGGTTTTCCAGTTTCAATATATGGGAAAGAAGAAGGGCAAGAATATAATCAATTTAAACAAGATGGTGCATTAATATATGAAATAACACCCGAAAAAGGAATTGTTCTAAAAGGGGATTTATTAAAACCAGAAAATCCAGCTCAGCTTTACGAGGACTGGGAAGAAATGATTCAACGTATACTGTATGTAGAAGACTCTTTATATACAATTGCAATGAAAGAGATTAAAAGGTACAACCTGAACACATATGAAGAAATTGGAAAACTAGCATATTAGATGAGGGGCTGTCCAATAAGCCCATAAATTGAAGCAGGTGTAGAAAAAAGAGTCTTTTTCTACACCTGTTTTTTGTATACTTTTTATTAAAACTATTATTTTTGGTAGGCAATTGATTGTAGTGAAAGAAGGCGACTCCAGCGGGAATAGCAGATGTTTTCTGCACCGAAAGCGAAGCGGCAGGTGCATGAGCTGAAGGCCAAGCAGGAGCGAACAAAGGAACGAAGGTTAAGAACGCCACCTCCAATGGAAGGCAATCTAAGTTCGCCGCGTCCTGCTCCTGCGCAAAGCTCGTCGCAAAAGAACTTTTGTGGCAACGATTACATGACCCACATCCTGTGTGCCTCAACGCCTTCGTGACCAACATCGTGTTGGCCTGAGGAGACTGAAGCCATGCCCGCGGAAAGCGTCCGTCTGGAACGGAAATCAATACATTGGAAAAGGGACCATCTCTCAGTCAATTTTAGGGACAACCCCTTTATTTGGGGGAATAATAAAATGATAACTTCGAATTGCAAATGTAAGTTAAACGTGTGAACACGACTATTTTACTTATCTAATACATACATATTTCATTAGATGAACGAGAGGAATGTGTGATAAAGTTTAGTCTGGATTGTTTTTACGTGCAACGTTCGATAAGATTACTTTACATGGTAGAAGGAAGGTGTTTCGATTGATGACAGACTATGAATTAGCTGTGGAATGCTGTTTAATGGCAGGTCGTTTAATGATGGAAAGTGGAGCGGAGACGTATCGAGCAGAAGATACGATGGACCGAATGGCGATCTCACAGCAGTTAACCCAATCGCAAAGTTTTGTTACACCAACTGGAATTATTTTTAGTGGAAACAAAAATCATCCTACTAAGTTAGTTAGGATAAATAATAGGACAACTGACTTAGAGAAGATTGCGCTTGTAAATGGGGTTTCCAGAAAATTAGCAAGTGGAGAAATTAGACTAGAAGAAGCATATGAAGAACTAAAAAAAATTGATGAAGAGCATAAAACGTATCCCTTTTGGATTAAAATAATTGCTGCCTCCATAGCATCAGGAGCGTTTTTGTTGTTATTTGGAGCCCCTTTGTTTGATGTTCCTTCAGCTATGATCGCGGGCGGTGTGGGATACTCCGTTGCTGAGATGTTAGAAGAGAAAACAAGAGTCAAGTTCTTTGCGGAGTTCCTAGCAGCTTTAGTTATAAGTGTGATGGCTACTTTTTCCGTAGCATATGGATTAGGGTATGAAATAGATAAGATAATTATTGGTTCCGTTATGCCTCTTGTTCCTGGATTACTCATAACGAATGCAGTACGTGATCTAATGGCAGGTCATTTTGTATCGGGTTTGTCAAAGGGAGCTGAAGCGTTTCTTACAGCCTTTGCGATTGGCGCAGGAGTAGCGCTCGTACTATCACTGTAAGGAGGAATTAACATGACATATTTATTGCAAGGAATACTAAGCTTTATTGCTGCTTCGGCATTTGGAGTAATATTTAATGCACCGAAAAAGTCCCTCTTTTACTGTGGGCTTGTAGGGATGACCGGATGGCTAGTTTATTCATTTGTAAACCATTTAAATAATGACCAAGTGATTGCTTCCTTTGCTGGTTCATTTTCTGTTGCATTTGTTGCGCATTTAATGGCTAAAAAGTTTAAAATGCCAATGATTATTTTTAGTGTAGCAGGAATTATCCCTTTAGTCCCAGGAGGCTCAGCGTATAATGCAATGCGCCATGTGGTGGAAAAAGACTATGGGGTAGCTGTAGAATATGCAGCACTAGCATTAATGATTTCGGGGTCAATTGCAATGGGATTAGTTTTTGCAGAAATTATTACACAAATTTGGGTAAAAGTTATAGGGAAATTAAAATTAAAACCGTGAGAAAAAGGAAATCCTTTACTCGCGGTTTTTTAGCTAAAGGATAACCCATAAACTGAAGCAGGTGTAGAAAAACGAGTCTTTTTCTACACCTGCTTTTTGTATACTTTTTATTTAACTACTATTTTTTGTAGGTAATTGATTGTAGTAAAAGACGGCGACTCCAGCGGGAATAGCGTGAGCTGAAGGCCCCGCAGGAGTGAACAAAGGAACAAAGGCTAAGAACGCCACCTCGTGTGGCAACGCCTTCGTGACCAACATCGTGTTGGCCTGAGGAGACTGAAGCCATGCTCGCGGAAAGCGTCCGTCTGGAACGGAAATCAATACATTGGAAAAGGGACCATCTCTCAGTCACTATAGTTAGCATCCAACTTATAGGGCAGTAAAAGAGCTCCCGAAATTGCATCTTCGGGAGCCTTCAACATAAGTAAGAAAGAATTTATTCTCTCCTTAAAATCGCTCGGTAATGATGTAGCTAAAGTCCATTCCAAAGCAATCTGTAATCGTCAGTAAACAGGTATTGCACTTAAAGTAAACTTGCGCTTTTCTTAGTTAAGTTTAAGCAGCATTTCCACTTCTTTAGCTGATATGGGCTGACTAATATAATAGCCTTGGACAGAGTCACAGCCCATTTGGGTTAATAAATCATACTGTTCTTTCGTTTCTACTCCTTCTGCAACTACTCCGACGTTTAGAGATTGTCCGAAATAGATTAAACCTTGTACGAGTTTTTGCAGTTTTTCCTGTTGAGTTATGGAACTTACAAACGACTTATCGATTTTTAACTTTTTAATAGGAAGAAGCTGCAAATATCTTAGCGAGGCATAGCCTGTTCCGAAATCATCCAAAATGAAAACTATTCCTTCTTCCTTAAGCGTTTGCATTTGTTGAATGATTGATTTCTCTGCTTCTGCTTCCAAAGCAAACTTTTCCGTAAATTCAATTTGTAATAATTCAGGTGAGCAATTATACTTTTTCAAAACTTTTCGAATGGTTTTTACCATGTTTTTATCTCGAAATTCTCGAATGGAAGAGTTAAAGCTTACTTTTACTTGGATACCTTGTTGCTGCCAAATAGCGGCTTGCTCACAGGACTTCTCAAGAATAAAAGTACCGATATCATTAATTAACCCAGTCTCTTCTGCAATTGGTATTAACTCATCAGGAGAAACAACACCAAGGACATCATCTTCCCAACGTACAAGCGCTTCTACAGCAGTAATTTTGCCTGTCGCTAGATCTCGTTGTGGTAAATACATAACATGCAAATCATTATGATTAAGTGCTACTAGTAATCTTTTTTCGATTTGAATTTTTCGAGTGAGCTTGTAGTGGTCTGATTGGGAAAGACTCGAAATCATTCCTCCACCTTCTAGTTTTACTTTTTGGATAGTAGAATTGGTTGCTTTTAATAAATGTAAATAAGATTGTTGATCTTCAGGGAATCTTGTAATGGCTCCACTAACTGTGATGGGGATAACTCTACTATCTAGATAGATAGGATTTTGTTTTAAGAAGTTCACAAATCCTTGTATATACCAATCACTTAAAGGTGTAATGAGTGCAAAATCATCTCTATCCGCTCGAGCTATAATGGAATCTTCGAAATAGATCTTCAATCTTTTAGTAAACTCGATTAACAAAAGAGATTTCGTTTGATCGTTAAATATATCTTTTAAGGTATAGAATTGGTCGATACTAATAAAAACAAAAGAAAAATGTTTGTTATCCTCAATATATTCCGTGACAACTTCTTCTAAACGATGTCTACTCATTAATCCTGTTTCCGTATCTACATAAGCTATTTGTTCAAGTCTAGATTGTAATAATTTTTTTTCTGTAATTTCTTCTTCCAATAACAAATAGTAAAGCGTATTATTTTCAGTATCGGTAATCGGTATTGCAAGTATGTTCACCCAATAGTTAAGACCATCTTTTGTCATTTTTTCGATAGTACCCTGGAACTTGTTGCCTTTTTGGATAGTATGGATAATTTCATCTGCAATGCTAATATGATCAGGTGTATTAGGAAAGAGTTGCCAAAATGATTTTCCTACTATACGTTTAGGTGTCCAGTTACTTTTCTTTAGAAATGATTCATTGGCGTGAATAATAAGTCCTTCATTGTCTAAATAAAGGACCATAAAAGAATCTGATAATCCTTTTTTTAGGAGCTGTAATTCTAAAAATGAATAATCTTGATTTTGAATAGTATTGGACTCTATTTGAAATAAAACATAAGATTTATCGTTTATGGAGAAAGATTTTGCAATGAGAGAAGTCTTAGTAGTTTCTCGATCTTTAGAATAAATAACAACTGGATTCAAACGAACGGGATCTACATTTTGTACTATTGTTTCCCATTTTGCGGATAGGTGTCCATTAGTATACTCATTAAATATCGGTAACTTTAACCCTTTTAAATCCTCAAAGTGATAGCCAAATTGTTTTTCTGCCTCACTACTCCACCAAATAATATGACCATCTATGTCTGTTATAAAGGTAGGATAAGGTAAATGTTTTAACACAGTGTTACTAAAATCTATTAATTCTTCATTTAGATACATATTCACGGCCTCCATATAATTAACTATTATTAATTATATAGAATTTAGTGAAATTAGTCATTAGTCTAGAACAATATATTCATGTTCATTTGTTTTATAGGCTAAAATACCTTGTATATTTATATCGAAAATGCTGTTATATTTTACTGTTGTTTTTAGCATATAATTTGCGGCAGACTCCCGCGGAAAGCAAGCGGATTCTAACAAATCACAACAATGTAATTTACTATAGAAAAAAGAGGAAAAGGTGATGTAAATGGAGCGTTGGAAAGGCATACTACTTATTATAGTGGGTTCTATGATGTGGGGTGCAACAGGTCCGATGATGGAGTGGGTATTAAACAATAGTAACTTGTCTATTTCTTACTTCCTTACTATTCGACTAGTTGCTGCTGGTACATGTATATTAGTCTTTTTAAAGTTACAGAGAAAACAAATCTTTACAATATGGAAAGAAATTAGTTGGCTGAAGCAACTAATTATTTTTGGTGTGTTAGGAATGCTCGGTGTCCAATATACGTTCGTAGCAGCAATTGAGGAAAGTAATGCATCAATTGCAACTTTACTTCAATTCTTAGGACCTATCTATATCATTTTATTTGTTTCATGGAAAAATAAAATGTACCCTCCTAAATATCAAATAATTGGTATTATTGGAACGCTAGTTGGATTGTTTTTATTACTAACCAATGCAAAGTTGGATCAACTATTAATAAGTAATGAAGCATTAATTTGGGGGTTAGCTGTAGGTGTTACGTTTTCTATTTATACGGTGTATCCAGCACGACTCATGAAAGAATGGGGAGTCCTACTCGTTGTAGGGTGGGGAATGTTAATAGGAGGAGTAACACTTGCAATTATTTCAGGATCATGGCGTTCGAATGAGTGGGATCAACTTGTACATTACCCAATAAATATAATGGTGTTATGCATTATTAGTGTAGGTACGATTGCTTTTGTGCTCTTCTTATCGAGTATGAAATACATAACAGCAGTAGAAACAAGTATCTTATCAAGTGTAGAGCCATTAACAGCTATGATTATTTCGGTCATTTGGTTTGGTCAAATACTTGGAGCTTGGCAGTACATAGGAGTAGTAGTAATGCTTTTATTCGTCACATGGCTAACCGTTGCAGGAGAAATAAAATGGAAATTTAAAAGGAGAAAATGACTTTAATAATGAAGCAACCTTTTTCTATATCTTAATAGAAGAATATGGCATAATAGGTTTTACAGAGGATTAATTCGAGTGACGAAGAATCTAGGGGTGTTGTAATTGTGAAAACTGTATTATCTTATTTATCGCCTTATAAGTGGCTGGTTGTTACTGCATTATTGTTTATGCTAATCGAACTTTCTGTGGAACTTGTTCAACCTTTATTAATAGCAATAATTATTGATGATGGTATTCTAGCAGGTGACCAGCAAACGATTATTTTTTGGGGAAGTATCATGCTACTGCTTTCGGTTATTGCTTTTTTTGCCGGAGTCATAAACACATTTATCGCCTCTCACACGGTGCAAAGCTATGGATTTGACATACGCCAAGCAC
The DNA here is from genome assembly GCF_038005325.1 of Psychrobacillus sp. FSL H8-0484. Lineage (NCBI taxonomy): Bacteria > Bacillati > Bacillota > Bacilli > Caryophanales > Bacillaceae > Psychrobacillus > Psychrobacillus sp. FSL H8-0484. Next base: position 580,458 of record NZ_JBBOSZ010000001.1, read on the forward strand.
TATTTAGAAAGGTTCAATCGTTTACAATGGCCACTTTTCTAAAGTTTCCTTCATCGAGCCTAATCACACGACTAACAACGGATGTAACAATTACACAAAACGTCATATTTATGGGGCTTAGAATAATGCTTCGTTCTCCTTTAGTAGTCGTTGGAAGTATCATCATGTCCTTTTTTGTACATCCTTATTTAGCTATGTTTCTTGTAATCGGCGCACCATTTTTAGTTATTTTCTTGTATGCGATGAGTCGCAAAGGTTTAACCCTTTTTGGGAAAGTACAAAAAAGTGTAGACCAAGTTACCCGTAAAATTCAAGAAAATCTCCAAGCAGTTCGTTTAATAAAAGCCTATTTGCGTGGCAATTTTGAATCAACTCGATTTGCTAGAGTTACAGATACACTGAAAATGGATAATGTGAAGGCATTCCGTATTATGGAGTTAATATTACCTGTTCTTTTATTTGTGATGAATGTGAGTTTAATGGCTGTTCTTTGGTTTGGAGCAAAAGAGATTCAAACAGGGGGAGCGCAAATGGGAGAACTTGTCGCGATAGTCAATTACGCCATGCGTATGACAGGTGCTTTTTCCATGTTCGCCTTCATCATCATATTTTTCTCAAGAGCAAAAGCTTCAGCTGAACGTATGGAAGAAGTTTTAATCGAAGAAGAAGGAATAGAAGACATTAGCTCAGACTTAATGGAAGCTATTCCTGGAATAGGTGAAATTGAATTTCAACATGTTTCCTTTCATTATCCTACGACAGATGCACCCGTTTTGAAGGATGTATCCTTCACGGTTAAGCCTGGTTCTAAACTTGCGATTATGGGAGCGACAGGTTCTGGAAAGTCTACATTATTGAACTTAATTCCACGTTTTTTTGATGCAACAGAAGGTAAGATTTTCATCGATGGGGTTGAAGTGAAGGATTGGTCTTTAAAGGAATTAAGACAAGTAATTGGGTTAGTTCCCCAGCAATCGATTCTCTTTACAGGAAGCATTGAAGAAAATTTAGGTTGGGGTGACTCAACTGCAACGGAAGAATTACTAAAAGAGGCTGCTAAACAAGCGCAAATTCACAATTCTATTGAGCAATTTCCAGATCAATATGATACAAGAGTTGGTCAAAAAGGAGTCAATTTATCTGGCGGGCAAAAGCAAAGACTTTCTATTGCGCGTGCATTAGTGAGAAAACCAGAGATTTTACTGCTAGATGATAGTACAAGTGCGCTAGATGTGTCGACGGAAAATGCATTATGGGAAGCCTTAGAACAAGAAAAAGCAACAATGCTGGTCATTACGCAAAAAATTAGAACTGCTAAAGGGGCAGATCAAATTCTTCTATTAGAAGAAGGCGAAGTTTCGGCATATGGTACGCACGAACAACTGATGGAAAGCTCCTCTTTATATAGAGAAATTGCAGAATCACAGCAGGAGGGAGACGAGTATGATGAAATTCATTCGTAAACCTTTTGGATATGAACCTGTTATTACAAAGGAAGATTTGAAGAAGGATAATAAAAAGATAGTGGAGAAAGCTTCTGACTGGAGAGGCGTTCTTAGTCGAATTTGGAAGCTAGTAGATGAACAGCGTTTTTTATTAATTGTTGTACTGCTCTTAGTTGTAGTCAGTTCTGCTTTAGCGCTACTAGGACCTTATATAATCGGTGTTATGATAGACCAATATATTTCAAAAAGTATTTTTGCGGGATTAGTGAATATGATTGGTATATTGATCATTGTGTATGTCTTTTTATCGGTCACAATGTATTTACAAAATTATTGGATGATTGGCATTTCACAGCAAACGATATACAGACTACGGACTGGTTTATTTGATCATCTTCAAAAACTTCCAGTAACCTTTTTTGATAAACGACAGCATGGAGAACTAATGAGTCGAATGACAAATGATATTGAAAATGTCAGTCAAACATTGAACACCTCCTTTATACAAGTATTTTCAAGTATCCTAACATTAGTTGGAACGACGGGCGTGATGCTTCTATTAAGTCCGCTATTAACAGCTATTACGCTTATTATTGTACCTTTCATGTATTTTGCAATGCGCTGGATTACGAGACGTACCTCTAAACTGTTTAAAGAGCAGCAGCAGGCAGTTGGAGCATTAAATGGGATGATTGAAGAGACGATTTCTGGTCAACGAATCGTCAAAGCATTCTCGCAGGAAAGTCGTATGCTAGAAGAGTTTTCAGTAAAAAGTGAACGCTTGAAAAAAACAGGCTTCTGGGCATTAACGTACTCAGGCTTTATTCCAAAAGTAATGAATCTATTAAATAATATAAGCTTTACGTTGGTAGCTGCTGCCGGTGGTATATTAGCATATTATGATCAAGTAACAATTGGAGAAATCGTGATCTTCACAGAGTATGCCCGTCAGTTCACTCGCCCTCTAAATGATTTAGCAAATCAATTTAATACGGTCCTTTCTGCAATTGCAGGGGCTGAGCGTGTGTTTGCAATTATCGATGAACCTGCAGAATTAGATCAAGCAGAAGAAAATAAAGACTATAAACTGAAAGGAAATGTGACGTTTGAGGATGTAACATTTCGGTACAATAAAGACGATGAAAGCCCGACGATCGAGCAAGTCTCTTTCCATGTAGAAGCAGGGAAAACTGCTGCTTTAGTTGGAGCAACTGGTGCAGGGAAAACAACCATCATGCAATTGCTTGCGCGCTTTTATGAAGTAAATGAAGGAACAATTTTAATAGATGATATACCTATGGATAAGTTGCCAAGGCAAACTTTACGCAGCCAAACAGCATTTGTATTACAAGATCCATTTCTGTTTGAAATGACTGTGAAAGAAAATATTCGATACGGTAAATTAAATGCAACAGATGAAGAAGTATTACATGCTGCCAAAGAAGCAAATGCACATGAATTCATCATGAAGTTACCTAATGGATATGATACGATTTTAACAGCAGATGGTGGAGAAATTAGCCAAGGACAAAAGCAGTTATTATCGATTGCTCGAGCGCTTGTAGCTGATCCTGCCATTCTGTTATTAGATGAAGCGACATCTAGTATTGATACAGTAACTGAACTAAAAATACAAGAAGCACTGGAACGTTTAATGGAAGGTCGAACTAGTTTCGTTATTGCCCATCGATTAAATACTGTACGTAAAGCGGATTTAGTATTTGTCATGGAAAATGGAAAACTAGTTGAATCGGGATCACAAGAAGAGTTATTACAAAAGCAAGGGCGATATTATGGCATGCTTACAAATTCAAAAATTTAAGGAGGAAAGTATGGACATATCTATTATGACAGTGTCGATTCCGGTGGATACCGATACGTTGAAAGAAATACAAGAGTTAATTCATTATGCGTTTATAGAAGATCAAGTAGATTATGCTGCATTATTAAGTGTTGATGAACTATCCGATACTTTTCTAAAGGGATTTTGTGTATTGGCTTACGATGATGACACGGATAAATTAGTGGGTGTAATATCTGCCATAGATCGAATAGCGACATTAGATTTTGAGTGGAGTGCAGTTGTTTTACCAAGTGTGCGAAGACAAGGCATTGGGGAGCAACTAATAAAGGAACTTACAAGAAATCTAGACCTTAGGGGAGCAACGGAAGATATAGCGTTGGTACCAAAAGCTTCGAAAGCAGGACAACAATTAATAAGCAAATTTGGATATGTTCATGACTTCTCGGAAAGAACGATGGCAGCGGACGCAGTAGAAAATGAAATGATCAGTGAAATCGAAATTACCCCATATTCATCAGAAGAATTGGAGCTAATTGAATTGTTAGCAAGTGCATTTGGAGATACTGAGGAAGAAGCAAGAGAGCTTATCGCTTTTAATACGCAAACTCCCAATCGTAATATGATGCTTGCTTTAATTAATAAGGAAGTAGTAGGAACTGTTTCGATTGTGGAAGAAACCGAGAAGCTATGGGTTACGGGCCTTGCAGTGCATGAAAAAGCACGTGGGAAAGGAATAGCAACTAGTATATTAAATTGGTCCAAAAATGAAGCTCATCGTTTAGGAAAGGCAGAAGTGTTGCTAGATGTGGAAACAGACAACGAAGATGCAATTTCTGTTTATAAAAAAGTAGGGTTTAAAACAATCAACTTCACACATTTTTATCGAAAAGGATGACCCACTGGGTCATCCTTTTTTGAAAGAAAGTATATGAAATTAGACTACCACGCATCCAATAATTATGCGTTCCTTGCTTATTTTTACAAAGTCAATGCCGGCAATTTAGGGTGATGCTATATAGAAAAGGGACACTTCCTTCCAATCGAAAAGGCGGAAATACGCTAGAGAAGGACTGAGCAGGCAAAATTGCATCTTTGGCTGCTTACTGTATCAATAGGAAATGGCCTATTCTTTCATTTCCAAAAGCTTTGGCACTTCTATTAAAAGTAGCTATGGAGAGCGACGGACGAACGACTACCACACGATTATCGAAAAAATGAGGAGGGGCGGGCTGTCCAATAAGCCCATAAATTGAAGCAGGTGTAGAAAAACGAGTCTTTTTCTACACCTGTTTTTTGTATACTTTTTATTAAAACTACTATTTTTTGTAGGCAATTGATTGTAGTGAAAGACGGCGACTCCAGCGGGAATAGCGTGAGCTGAAGGCCCCGCAGGAGCGAAGCGACGAGGAGACTGAAGCGACGAGGAGACTGAAGCCATGCCCGCGGAAAGCGTCCGCCTGGAACGGAAATCAATACATTGGAAAAGGGACCATCTCTCAGTCAATGTATGACTTTAGGGACAGCCCCTCTTCATCAAGAAATCCAGGTAATGGTGTAGAACTCGTTCAGTTCCAAGCACTTCAAAAGCACCTATACATAGAGTGCCTAGTGTGTTATCACTGCAATTTACTGGGTACTTTTGGTTAATCACGTGTGATAATAAGAATCACTTTTACAAAGACTAAACATAACACGCCTATTATTTTCATAAACTTGTTATAGGATGAATGGTGAAGAGATTGTTCAATCGAAAAGGAGAGATACTATTGGGTTTAAACGAACGCAATGTAACAATGAAAGTTTCGAATAAACGGTTGAATGCTATACGATTCACTTATGTGAGACAAAAAGTACGCACTAGTTTGCAATGGTTTTTATTGAAAAAAGCGCGTCCACCAAAGAAGAAGTATATCCCGATTCCACCAAGAGAATAGCTAACTTTATTTAGCAGGGTTTAAACCAATGCTGAATCGGGGAACTCTAGTTAAGATCCCCCAAAAGAACTTTTGCGGCAATACGTGAGTGAACAAATTCCTGTTGGCTCAAATACGCCGAGGGAAATTTTGAATCATACGTCATTTCCCTTATGGAGATGGCGTTTTTATTATTTTCTAACTGTATAATAGAAAATATATAAAGAAATGAAGAATAAATTGATGGGAGGCCTTCATTTGAAAGTTTATGCACACAGAGGTTCGTCTGGGACGCATCCAGAAAATACAATAGCTGCATTTAGAGCTGCAGCGGTACTTCCTGTTTATGGTGTAGAGTTTGATATTCATATGACGAAGGATGGGGAGCTTGTAGTCATTCATGATGAATCCATTGATCGCACATCAAATGGAAAAGGTTTTATTAAGGATATGACGCTTACAGAACTAAAACACTATGATGTCGGTAAAGGCTTTTCTCCTAAATTTAAAGGAGAAACAATTCCTACTCTAAGAGAAGTATTATATGTATTTAAAGATACGCATCATCATCTTAACATTGAGTTAAAATCAGATGTTTTTCCTTATGATGGAATGGAGCAGAAAGTTTTACAAATGCTGAAGGATTACAGATTAGAGGAACGTGTTGTTATTTCTTCTTTCAATCATGAGATGGTAAGAAACTTTAAAAAAATAGCTCCTCAAATCGAAACGGCTATCTTGTTTATGGAAGTAATGATTGCCCCACATGAATACGCAAAAGTTGTAGGAGCAGACGCAGTACATGCATTTTTTCCAACAGTTCTTCGTCCAATGGGACAAGAGGTAGTTGCTAGTGGAAGAAAGGTCCGTGTATTCACGGTAAATGATGAACTCTATGCAGATATGCTGAAAGAAATAGGTGTAGCTGCAATTTTCACAGATTATCCAGAGAAAATGTACCGTTATTTGAATATGTTACATTAATTTCCATAGATCGCTCCATTAATACAAAGAGGATGTCCCATTAGTCAGATTTCAAACGACTGATGAGACATCCTTATTTTTTTCAAACTATATGGATAATAGAGTGTTCTCCAACTAACTCTTCATTTTTTCAACAATAAATACATAAAATACGGTGCTCCTATCAAAGCAACCATTACTCCTGCAGGAATGCCATTTGGTTCGATTACATTTCGACCAATTGTATCTGCAAATAGTAAAAGCCAACCACCGATTAAAATCGCAACAGGTAGAAATAATTGATATCTAGGACCGACTAATGATTTCGCAATATGCGGCGCCATCAATCCTATAAATGCAATCCCACCTGTAACGGAAACCGCAGAAGCTGCAAGTGCAACTGCAGCAAGTAATAGAACAATTCTTTCCTTCTCAATCGATACCCCAACACCTACTGCAACTGGTTCACTTAATCCGAGTAAATTTAACTTATTTGCTTTGTAAAAAATGAATGGGATAAGAACAATTAGCCATGGTAATAGGGCTAAAACAAATGGCCAATCTGCCCCCCAAATATTACCCGCTAACCATTTAGTGATAAAATCAACTTTTTGGCGTTCAGCTGATGAGATAATTACAATCATTAATCCAGACAATGCCATTGAAAATCCTATACCTACAAGAACTAATCGTTCTGGCTGTAAACCTACTTTTCGACTGTATGAAAGTATGTAAATAAAGAATGCGGTAAGTAAAGCCCCGATAAATGCCACAAAAGGAAGCATATATACAAAAGATCCCGGTTGAATAGGGAAAAATAAGAAAAACAAAGAAATTGCTACACCAGCACCAGAGTTTATACCGATAATACCTGGATCAGCCAAATCATTGCGCGTAATCCCCTGTAAAATTGCACCAGACAATGCGAGTGCCATTCCAGCAAGGAGTGTAATAACAATTCGCGGTAAACGAACGGAAAACAATACAAATTCTTCTTTAAACGTACCATGTCCTAGGAGAGTAGGTAAAAGACGATCAAAAGATAAAGAAGAGTAACCAATGCCAGCGCTAATAATGGCAGTGGCTAGAACTAGGAAAGATAATATGACAACAATCATTCGTTGTTTGTGAATGAGCTCTTTTTGAATCATCGGAATGCGCCTCCTCCTTTACGAACAATGAGTAGGAAGAAAGGTAACCCCATTATTGCAATTATTGCTGCAACAGGTGTTTCATAAGGAATGTTAATCGTTCTTCCGAGAGTGTCGGCAATTAGCATAAGAATAGCCCCAACAATGACAGACATAGGAATGATAAAACGATAATCAGTTCCAACAATCGCCCGAACGATATGAGGTACCATTAACCCAACAAATGCCATATTACCTACAAGTGCTACAGACGCTCCAGCTAGTAATATTACGACGATAAACAAAATTGTTTTGATTTGAACAGTTTTCTGACCTAATCCAACGGCAACTTCTTCGTTTAGACTTAAAATAGTTAACTGTCTTGAAAGTAAGAGTGATATTAAAATACCAATACTAATAAACGGAATTATAATATTCAGTTGGCTCCAATTCGTTCCAATTAGACCTCCTGCAGTCCACATGGAGATGTCTTTTGAAACTTTGAAATAAATCCCAACTCCATCTGCGACTGCATATAAAAACGCAGAAACTGCCGCACCAGCAAGCACAATTCGTAAAGGAGAAAATCCTCCTTTTTTTATTGCACCAATACTAAATACCATAATGGCACCAACTGCAGCACCAATAAAGCAGGCAATTGTGATTCCTAAATAGTTTGTAGTAGGAAGTAATGCTAGTGTTACCGCGAGTGCAGCATTCGCTCCTGAGGTAAGCCCTAGTAGTCCAGGGTCAGCAAGAGGATTCCGAGTAATACCTTGCATAATAGCTCCTGAAACAGCAAGCGCAGCTCCAACAACGATAGCTCCAACTTCTCTAGGAAAACGAATTTCACGAAGTAAATTTATCTGATCACTTTTCAAATTAGAAAATAAAGCATTCCACACATCTTGAATGGAGGTTTCGGCTGCTCCAAAAACCATAGCAACGATAAACATAGCAAAAAGTAAAGATAATCCGATTATGAACTTTATACTAAAACGAATAGAAGATTTCATCGTTCGTTTCCTTCCTATCATAAAAGAAGGGAGGAATCCAAGACTCGAATTCCTCCTCGACCATTATTTACTGTTTAAAAAGTGTTCTTTGAAGAATTCAAGTTGAAAATCTAATGTAAGTGGATCGTTGAAGAAAAATTCCTCCATATTAGCTTCAAAAACTCGATTATTTTGTACAGCAGGAATATTTTTATAAGTTTCTGTATCTTGGAATGAGTTGTCTGTACCTGCTGATTTACTTAAAATCACATAGTCTCCTGCAAATTCAGGAAGCACTTCTAAAGACAATGCATAGTATCCTGGTGCTAAAGCCGTTTCTTCTACTTTTTTAGGCATTTTTAAACCCATTTCTTGATACAGTATTTCCGTTCCACGACCCCAGTTATTGCCGTATACATATAGCTGTTTGTCATAGTTTTCAATTACCGAAACGGTAGCGTCCTCACCTATAGCGGCTTTGATTTCTTCACCTGCTGATTTTGTTCGTTTTTTGAAGTCATTAATCCAATCTTGTGCTTCTTTTTCTTTATTTAGTAGTTTTCCAATCTCTAGGTGTTGTGTTAAATAATCTACTTTACCATAAGTAAATGTTACAGTAGGTGCGATTTCTTTTAACTTATCTAAATTTTGTGCTGTAGAAAGTCCAATTATTAAGTCTGGATCAAGTTCAATAATTTTCTCTAAGTTTTCATCAGATACTTCTTCCACATCTTTTAAAAAGCTATCATATCGTGGGTTTTGTTTAGACCAAGAATCCACCCCAACCAAATTAACACCAAGGGCTTCAACGTTACCTGCAAAAGAAGATAGAACAACTACACGTTGTGGATTAGCAGGGACTTCAATTGGGCCTTCTTCTGACTGATAAGTAATAGTAGTAGACTCTTCTTTTTCATCGTTAGATATATTGTTTGTTTTCGTTTCAGTGGATTCGTTATTACATGCAGTTAAAACTAGTACAAATAAAAATAACATTGGTAATAAAAGCTTTTTCATTTTTATTCTCCCTTAAGTAAATTATATGTAGTACACATTGGTTTATTTGTTCTTGGATCCAATCCAATTTCAGCATCTATTTGGAAGACATCTCGTAATACATTTTGTGTAATGACTTCCTCACAGCTACCTGCTTTCACAATTTGTCCATCCTTAAGAGCAATAATATAGTCAGCAAAGCGGGCTGCTTGATTGAGATCATGTAAAACCATAACAATCGTGCGTTTTTCTTCTCGATTGAGTTTTTGTAGAAGTTCGAGCACTTCTAATTGATGAGCCATATCTAAATAAGTAGTTGGTTCATCTAAAAAAATGATCTCTGTTTCTTGGGCAAGAGCCATTGCAATCCAAACACGCTGGCGTTGTCCTCCAGATAGTGAATCTACAGGATAGTATTTGAAATCAAGTGTTCCGGTTACTTCGAGAGCCCACTCAATCATTTCATAATCTTTTGTCGTGAGACGTCCAAAACCAGTTTGATAAGGAAATCTTCCATAAGAAACAAGCTCTCCAACTGTAAGACCTGCTGCACTCTCTGGTGTTTGTGGCAAGATTGCCATTTTTTTTGCAAGTTGTTTCGTATTTTGTTTTGTAACACTCTTCCCATCTAATACGATGGAGCCAGACTGATGAGAAATTATTCGAGTAATAGCTTTTAAAAGAGTGGATTTTCCACAGCCGTTCGGGCCAATAATGGTTGTAATCTGTTGATCAGGAATTTGAACAGATAGTTCTTTCACTATTAAACGTTCGCCATAACCAATAGATAAATCCTCCGTGTATAAGCGGACCATGTTGAACCTCCAAACTTTATTATTGCATTAATAAGTGATAACGATTATCATTATCGCATAAGTAACTATATTTTAATAAAAGACTAATGTCAATATATATATTTTAGGAGACTAAAAAATGAATGAAATAATGGACGTAACGATTATTGGCGGAGGACCAGCTGGACTATATGCAGCTTTCTATAGCGGATTACGGGAATTGAAAACAAAAATTATTGAGTTTCAACCTCACTTAGGCGGAAAAATACATGTATATCCAGAGAAAATGATTTGGGATGTTGGAGGGCAACCGCCTATTTCAGGGGAGCGATTAATTGGTCAGTTAGTACAACAAGGATTAACTTTTGATCCAGAGGTAGTGTTAAATGAGAAAGTCGAGTCTGTTACAAGAGATGATCAGCAAATTTTCTGCTTGAAAACCGCATCTGGACAAATGCATTATTCCAAAACGATTATTCTTGCAATTGGTGGGGGAATTCTGAATCCATTGAAGCTTAATATTGAAGGTGCAGAGCGTTTTGAATTAAGTAACTTAAATTACACCGTGAAATCTATTCAACGATTTAAGGATAAAACGGTTATTATTTCAGGTGGAGGAAATGCTGCGATTGACTGGGCAAATGAGCTGGAACCTATTGCTAAAAAAGTGTACGTCACGTATCGAAAAGATGCATTAAATGGTCATGAAGCACAAGTGACGCAATTGTTAGATAGTTCTGCCGCATGTTTTTTTAATACGTCTATTTCCAAATTAATTGCTTCTAAGAGCCATGACAAAATTGAGAGAGTTGCCTTAACAAATCATGAAACTGGGGAAGTGTCCTTTTTAAAAATAGATGAAGTCATTATTAATCACGGATATGAAAGAGACGCAGAGCTTCTGAGTAATAGTCCGGTCCAAATTGCCACTAAAGATGATTACTATGTGGACGGTACGTGCTTGAGTGAGTCATCAGTGGCAGGTATTTATGCGGCGGGTGATATTTTGGCTCATCCTGGTAAGCTGCATCTGATAGCAGGAACATTTCAAGATGCTGCAAATGCAGTAAACAAAGCAAAACAATTTATTCAACCAGATGCAAGTGGAGTCGCAATGGTTTCTTCCCATAATGAAATCTTTAAAGAAAAAAACAAAAAAATGATAAAAGAACTTATAAAATAAGCGATGTTATATTTTACTGTTGTTTCTTAGCAGATAATTTGAGAAAGAAACTGCGAAGCCTTGTTGGTTCACCTGCGACAAGCAAGCAGATTAATTCTACGAAAAAACAATAATATAATTTAACAGAGCCGTAAATGAGAAAAGCTGAGCAATTCGCTCAGCTTTTTTACCATTTAGCTTTATGCTCCTGCGCGAAGCTCGTCGCAGAAAAGCTATTTACCATTTAGCTTTATGCTCTTCAATACAACCGAGTAGCTGTTGAATATGAAGTGTTGGCCCATTTTCTAACTGAATTTTCCCGTTGTAATACCCCATCATTTGATGGACTTCTGAGGTCACAAGTTTTGCATCCGTTTTGGCAATACGATGGAAGAAGGGAGTGAAGGTTAAGTTCACGTCCTTTGAAAATTTTGTTTTTATTTTCCAAGGCTGCATAAAATCATTTGTATTATAAGTAAACAATAAGTCCTCATGAATTTTTGTTAGTTTGCCGTCTACAATAATGGCATTCTCGGTCATACCTGTACCGTCCGTCCATTTGCCACCAAAGTTTAATCCAATTCTCCTAGATCCTACCCGCTGAGAAGCAAATCCCCAATTCCATGTAGCTTCACGTGGCCAAACCCCTCTACCGTAATCGAGTACAGAGAAATTATCCTCTGCTTGGAAAGTGTAGCGAGCATCTCCTATTTTTACAAATCCAGTAGTAGGTAATAAATGATGCTTCGCTGTAAATTGAAATTGAGTGCGGTTCCAAGGGATTACAACATTCAACGATTCATCATCTGGTGGATGCGAAATATGTAAGTCCGCATGTAATAGGTCGCCATCAAAGTCAGGTATTGTCACGGTCATATGTGTTTCATTTTGAATATATAAAAGTTGAATAGACATTTCTTTTGAATGAAACTGAATGCTCTCTAATACGTTGGAAGCCATTTTTATTTTATTCCCTAAGGGAATTGTAATCGTTTTTTCTACATATCTCTGCGTTTCATAATTTAAAAAGTATACAATACAAACAGCTGCAAAATCTAAATGACTAATTGTTGCAGAAAAGAGGATTTCATCTCCAAATACACACCAGTAATTCCACTTTTTCTTCCGCATATAGTGACCTTTCAAGTTACTTTGGATGAGTGGTTTTTTTGCATATCCAATCGCTTTTGGATTCAAATTTCCTTTTTCATCACATAGCAAAGTCGCCACTGTAATTTCTTTCTCTGCATGCTGCCGCATTAGCCATCTTCCTTTCATTAAAGTAGAATTCTTCGATGTAAAATTATTTTATTTAGATTAATACTAGCATATAATTTCACGCAAAACATATAAACAAAATAGAAGGAGGTGGAAAATTGGCAACAACGTATAACCGTGAAGCTGCGGTAGCCTATGCACAAAAATGGTGGAATAGCTATAATCCGAAGTTTCCTGTATTTGATGTCGATTGTACAAATTATATTTCTCAATGTTTGTATGCAGGTGGTGCTCCTATGCGAGGTCAACCTAATAGAGAGAAGGGGTGGTGGTTAGGGAATAATACGTGGAGCCTTAGCTGGAGTACTCCTCATTCATTACGGTGGTACTTTGCAGGTTCCACAATTGGATTACAAGGAACGCAGGTAGACTCGCCAACTAAACTTCTATTAGGAGATCTTATTTTTTATGATTTTGAAGGAGATGGGAGATACGATCATTCTACAATTGTAACAAGCATTCAAGATGGCATGCCCTATGTAAACGCACACACAAACAATAGTAAAGATAGGTTTTGGAATTATATGGACTCCTATGCACATACACCAAATACGAAGTATGTATTTATCCATGTTAAGGATCATTTTTAATGGGAAATAAGTGAAAAACAAAAGGGGGTGTCCAATAAGCCCATAAATTGAAGCAGGTGTAGAAAGACGAGTCTTTTTCTACACCTGTTTTTTCTATACTTTTTATTAAAACTACTAATTTTTGTAGGCAATTGATTGTGGTGAAAGACGGCGACTCCAGCGGGAATAGCGTGAGCTGAAGGCCCCGCAGGAGCGAAAGTGACGAGGAGACTGAAGCCATGCCCGCGGAAAGCGTCCGTCTGGAACGGAATCAATACATTGGAAAAGGGACCATCTCTCAGTCAATGTATGACTTTAGGGACAGCCCCTTTTCAACAGAAAAGAAAGTATAAACTTTTCTACATAGTAGCTTGCGTGTGTCTCATTATGGCAAGTACCAAAGGACTGCAATTGTATCTTCCCCTGCATGAACTGCTAAAGAGGTGCTAATTTCTCCAACAACTAATTCGACATTAGGTGCTTGAAGTAAAATAGCTTCTTTCAAACTTTCTGCTTGTTCTAGAGCATTCGCATGCATAATGTATACTGTTTTTGTGTCTTCTTGTTGTACGGATTCAACAACTTTATTAATTAAATACTGTATTGCCTTTTTATAAGACCTTACTTTATCAAGCTCTTGTAGTTCGCCTTTATTATTAATTTGAATAATTGGCTTGATTTTCAATAAACTACCTAAGTAAAACTGTGCACTACTTAATCTTCCGCCTTTATAAAGCTGCGTTAAATTGCCAATTAGAATGAAATTTCGAAATTTAGTTGCTTCTGTTCTTAACTGAGTTGCAATTTCTTCAAATGATAAGCCTTTCTCTTGCAAATGGAGTCCTTTTACAACTAGTCCTGTTATGCCAGCTGATAAAGAAAGGGAATCGACACATTCTACTTGTACTTGAGCTATCTGAGCACCGCTTTGTGAAGAAGATATCGTTCCACTTAAACTATTTGAAACATGGACAGCGATAATAGACTCGTATTCCGTACTAAGCTTCGTATAAAGCTCTGCAAATTCACCAGCAGAAGGTTGAGAAGTTTTGACTGAATCAGAACCATTACGAATACGATCATAAAGCTGTTCAGGAGTTAGGTCAACGCCATCAACAAACTGCTCATGACCAAAATGAATATTAAGGGGAATGACATAAACATCCGGATGATTTTTTAAAAGGGTATTTATATATGCACTACTATCTACTACCCAAGCAATTTTTTTCATAATCATTCTGAACATCCTATCTAATTTATTATTTAATTTATAATAATTATAGCATATTAGTGTTTCATTTTATTCCTCAAATGTTATGGAATGGATAATAGTTATTGTTATTTTTTCCACCAACGTTCATCCCAAGATTCAACAATATCAAATCGATGGCGAATGAGAATAATGATAACAGCAAGTGAAAGAGGCCATGCGCTCCAAAAAGTAGGAATTACCCAACATAAAATAGCGTATGCACTAAACGCCATAATCATACTTAAGGTTGCACTTCTTAATATAGCAATGAAAAAGATGAAAATAGCCGCCATAATCCCAAATAACGATGGATTAAAGAGAAGTGCGACCCCAACAAAAGTAGCGATTCCTTTTCCACCCTTCCATTTTAACCAAAAAGGATACAAGTGGCCTACAATAACCCAAAATCCACCAGTTGCAATAATTACAGCGGGAAAACTATAATAAAAGCCAATGAATAGAACGAAAACTCCTTTTAGTGCATCACCTAAAAAGGTTAATAAAAACGCAGATTTTCCAAGGACAGCACCTGCATTTCTAGCACCTAAATTTCCACTGCGCATTTTACGTAAGTCTGTTTTTTTCCATTTACCAATCCACCAAGCAGTTAGGAAAGTGCCAATAAAGTAACTAAAAAACCAGTATAGAAGCATTCTATCACCTCCAAAATGTGTATGAATAATAAGCGAGTTAACATAACTTGAACAATATATTTACTATTTGCTTCTTGTAAAGTGCATCCAGTGAAGGGCAGTTGTGATAAATGGAGAAGCTAATATTGGCACAAGAATGTTTTGCTGGTAAAATAACCTAGATACCTAGTAATAGTATTAATTATTCTCTACATAATATATGTATTAATTTTAGCATGTAATCGAAAACGGCATGCAGCATTAGTTAATTTTTCAACAAATATTTTTCTTATGCTACTACATAAAATCATAAGTTTATTAAAAACTACTTGTATCAAGCGTTCTATGCATCCAAGGGTAATGGAAAAAACCAGGTTACTTATTGTGAAGGTTGTCACTCTTTTAATGTACTGAATAAATTGGTATGATGTTAGTAATTATGAATGAAGAAAAAAGGGAGTTAACATAACATGATAGAGCAATCATTAACTGTTCGCGACGCAATTATTCAAAGAAGATCGATTAAAGCATTTAATGGCCAACCAGTGGAAAGAGAATTATTACTATCCATTATGGAAGATTCTTTCTGGGCTGCCAATCATCAATTAAGAGAACCTTGGCGTTTTGTTGTCGCTTGTGGAAAAGAAATTTCAGAATTGCATGAGCTATTGAGAGAATTCGCAGTACCTAAATGGAAAGAATTATCTGAAGATGACCTAGAGAAGCAAATGAAGAAATTTACGAATCCTGGTGGGTACTTATTTGTCATTGTGCCTGAGGATCCGCGTCAAAAAGAACGCTTAGAGGACTTCGCAGCAGCTAGTATGCTTATCCAAAACATCCAGTTACTTGCATGGGATCGTGGGATTGGATCTTGCTGGAAAACACCTGGATTTTTAGATAATCCTAAATTCCGTGAAGCTCTTGGTGTACAACAAGGAGAACGTATTATTAGTATGCTTCAAGTTGGTTATTTTGATGAAATGCCAAAACCAAAACCTCGTAAAAGTGTCGAGCAACTAGTGACTATATTTGGAGAATAAGAATAAGTAAGTGGCTATCTCTTGGAGAGATAGCCACTTTTTATGATAAATTCTATTGGGATTATTTTCTTTTATTAGTTATAAAATGGCTTAACGAGACTAATTCATAGAGAATCGCAACCAACTAACTCCTAACCGAGATCAAAAACTACTGAAGCGAGACCAATTTCCTTACGACCGAGACCAATTCTCATAGTAAAGAGATAACTCGATGGTAGATAGCCCTAGTAGTAATACATAAAAAAACACATGGATTGTATGAATACCCATGTGTTTTAGTTACATTATTTTTTTAAGTCTTGCTTAGAAAGTTCGGCAAGTTCATAGTAGTAATCGCCGATTACTCGCAGTCCTTGATCAAAGTTTTCTAAGTGGAAATGCTCGTTAGGTGCATGGAAGTTTTCTGAAGATAATCCGAAGCCCATTAACACGACTGGCAATCCAAGGATCTCATCAAATGCTGCAACGATTGGAATAGATCCGCCACCGCGCGTATATGCCGTTGGTACATTATATACTTTTTCATAACTACGACCAGCTGCTTGAATAGCAGGGTGGTCAAATGGTGTAATGAACGGTTTTCCTTTATCGAATTCAGTTAAAGTTACCGTTACACCAACTGGTTTATTCTTTTCGATATGTGCTCTTAGTTTAGCGACAATTTCATCTGGGTCTTGGTCTGGTACTAAACGGCAAGTGATTTTTGCTCCGGCTTCACTTGGTAAAACAGTCTTAATACCTTCTCCAGAGAATCCTCCGAATACACCATTAATTTCTAAAGTTGGGCGGACCCAAGTGCGTTCTAAATGAGTGTAGCCTTTTTCACCGAATAGTTCGTCCACGCCGACTTCTTTTTTCAACTCTTCCTCATCAAAACCAAGTGCAGCGTATGCTTGCTTCTCTTCTTCTAATAAAGGGCGGACATTGTCATAGAATCCTTCTACTTCAATCGTACCCTCTGAATCACGGAAAGAATCTAAAATGGAAACGAGTGCATGGATCGAGTTTTGAACCCCTCCACCATAAAGACCAGAGTGAAGGTCACCTTTTGCACCTTTTACATCAATTTGTACGCCGCAAAGGCCACGTAAGCCGTAGCAAACTGCTGGTTGGCCAGGACCTTGCATACCTGTATCCGAAATGATGATAACATCTGCTGCAAGTTTTTCTTTATTATTTTCAATATATTCTTCTAAATTAGGACTGCCTACTTCTTCTTCGCCTTCGATTAAAAGCTTCACATTAACAGGTAGGGACCCGCCTGTTTGAAGAAGAGCTTCTATAGCTTTCACATGCATAAATACTTGCCCTTTGTCATCACTAGCACCACGAGCATATAATTTATTATCGCGAACTTGTGGTTCAAAAGGTTCTGTTTCCCAAAGGTTTAACGGATCCACTGGTTGAACGTCATAATGTCCGTAAATAAGCATGGTTGGTTTGCCCTCTGCATGAAGCCAGTCGGCATACACAACAGGGTGGCCGCTAGTTTTATCCACCATTACGTTTTCTAAACCAGCTCTTGTTAAGGATTCAGCTAACCATTGTGCGCCTTTTTGCATATCATCTTTATGTTCAGATAAAGATGAAATACTTGGGATGCGAAGAAACTGTTTTAATTCTTCTAGATGTTCTTCTCTTTTTTCTGTGAAGTATTTGTCTAATGTAGGTAATTGACTCACTAGGACCCCTCTTTTCTAATAATTTCGTGTTTAGAAATAGTATAGCATAAGTTTTATGACAACTAAAATCACAGTATGCTATAGTTATAAGAAGAGATATTGCACGAATTTATTTTAGGAGGATACAAAATTGTACATAGAATTTGTACTTTTAGCCGTTTCTGTACTCGCTTCGTTTTTCTTATCGGGTAGTGAAACTGCATTAATGACAGTAAATAGGACGAAGGTTCAGCTCAGAGCGGAGCAAGGGGACAAAGCTGCTGAAAAATTACTTGCTCAGCTAGTGAAGCCGGACCGAATGATTATAACCATATTGGTAGGGAATACGATTGCAAATATTACAATGACTTTACTAGTAATATTAATTGCAGAACATTACAAATGGCATGTTGGCTTGTCCGTTGTCATATTAGCAGCTTTTAATATTTTATTTTGCGAAGTTTTGCCGAAAACAATTTCCGCAACATTTTCAGAAAGAATTGTCTATTTAGTAGCACCATTTGTTCGTTTGCTTATTGGAATTATGCGTCCATTAACATTTTTCATAGCTGGATTAACGAATATGCTTATTCGAGTTGGCTCGAAGGGTGCTGTTAAAGAAACAATGATTACGAAAGAAGAGCTTCTTTCTATGGTAGATCTTGCTTCCACGGATGGTACATTTGAAGATGAGGAATCAGAGCGTATTAAAGGTATTCTCGACTTCCCAAACAAAGATGTATCGGACGTTTTATCAACACATCGTACAGAAGTTGTTGGTATTCCAGTAGATGCTACGTACGAAGAAGTGCGGGATACCATTCTCGAGCATTTTTACACAAGGTATCCGGTTTATGACGATAGTCTGGATACGATTGTCGGGATGTTTTATTCGAAGAAATTAATCGAATGGTCCATGACTCCATCGTTTAAATTAGAAACAATTATTGATAAAGATCCACTGTTTGTAGTACAAACACTAAGTGTGGAGAAAGTCTTTAAACTAATGCTTACGCACAAAAAACATATGGCCATTGTGTTAGATGAATACGGTGGAACACTTGGGATTGTGACGCATGAAGATTTAATCGAGGAAATGATTGGGCAAGAAATTGAAGATGAAACAGATGACAATGAAGAAATATTAGTGCATGAAATGACGGAAAGTCGCTTAATTTGCGCAGGGCGTTTAGAAATTGAAGAAGTCAACCAACTGTTTAATATATCTATTATTAATGAAAATGAAACAATCGGTGGATTTGTCTTAGAACGGTTAGGGCATGTTCCAGAAGAAAATGAGCAGTTCACTTACGAGAACTTATTGATCGAAGTAAATGAAATGGATCGTAGTCGAATTGTGAAATTGACGATTACGAAAAACGAAGAACGTATTAATAACGAAGCGCAAGAGGAGTAATACTTCCTCTTGCGTTTTTTCTTTCTTACACGTTTGTAATTTTTCTGAAAGAGAATACGATAGAGGGTAAGGTTTAGGTTTGGCATTATAGAAATATAAAGTTTAGCCGACCGGAGGAATAAAACATGCAAGTTAAAATTGAAGATATTTATGAAGAGTATAATCGATATATATATTACTTATGTTTAAAACTAACTAAAAATCAAGTAGAAGCAGAAGACTTAATGCAAGAGGTATGGATGAAAGTGGTACGATATGAATCCTATATGAAAGAGGTTGAACATGTAAAAGCATGGTTAACAACAATTTGTATGAATACATTTCGTGATCGATACCGTAAACAAGTAAGACGTAGTAAGTATGTGGCGCATCAACCGGAGCAATTGGATGTTTCTTTATTGGATTTAATTGCTTCAGATGTGTTATCAGTAGAAGAGCAACTAGAGAAAGAAGATGTAGGTGAAATTATTCGCTCGAAAGTTGCGGAATTAGATGGCATTTATCAAAAGACAGTGATGTATTTCTATGTTCACCAATATTCATTAGTGGAAATTGCAGAAGTGATGAAAGTTTCCATTGGGACAGTGAAATCAAGATTATTCAGAGCAAAACAACGCTTAAAGGAATTAATTATGAATGATGAGCTAGCAATGGATTCCTTAATATTAGTGTAAAAAGAAAGAGTTAACCAACAAATAATTGTTGGATGGCTCTTTTTTGTTTTGGGGTGTTAAGCCATTTCCGAACTATTAGAAGAAAATAATTACAGTGAGTAAAGCATTCTCTCAAATAGGCAACTCTTTACTTTGAGAAATGGTCTCTGTTTAGGGCAAATAGGTTTCAGTTTACAGGAAATTGGTCTCGGTTCGAAGTCGATTGGTCTCGGTTACAGCTGAATTGGTCTCATTAAGCCATTTCGTAACTAATAGAAGAAAATAATTACAGTGAGTAAAGCATTCCCTCAAATAGGCAACTCTTTACTTTGAGAAACGGTTTCGGTTAAGGGCAAATAGGTTGCAGTTTACAGAAAATTGGTCTCGGTTCGAAGACGATTGGTCTCGTTAAGGAATTTATTAAAAAAAAGCCCCGAGCAACAGAGCAGGGGGCTGACACACGTTTTATTCAATTACTTCTTTTCCAGTAGAGAACCATTCTTCTACATTCCATACTTTTGTTACTAAGCCTTCATAGAATTCAGGCTCATGACTTACAAGCACGATCGTGCCTTTGAATTCTTTCATCGCACGTTTTAACTCTTCTTTTGCATGAATATCTAAGTGGTTAGTCGGTTCATCAAAGATTAACCAGTTACTTTCTTCCATCATTAATTTACATAGGCGTACTTTAGCTTGCTCACCACCACTTAAACTAGAAAGTGGACGGGAGATATGCTCACTTTTCAAACCAGTACGAGCTAATGCACCACGAACCTGATTTTGCTCCATGCTTGGGTATGTTTCCCAAATCGATTCGATTGGTGTGATATTTCCTGCTTTTACTTCTTGTTCAAAGTAAGAAGGGTATAAGAAATCCCCACGTATTACTTTTCCGCCTAGGGCAGGAATTTTACCAAGCATCGTTTTAAGTAATGTTGATTTACCAATACCATTCATCCCAACAAGTGCAATTTTTTCACCGCGTTCGATAGTAAATGTTAATGGTGGAAGCAATGCTTTATCATAACCGATTTCTAAATGGTCTGCTTCTACAACATAACGACCCGAACTACGAGATTCTTTAAAGTTAAATTCAGGTTTCGCTGCTGTTTCAGGGCGATCAATGCGTTCGATTCGGTCTAATTGTTTCTGACGAGATTTTGCTCGTCCAGTCGTAGAATATCGTGCTTTATTTTTGGCAATAAAGTCTTCTTGCTTTTTAATAAAGTCTTGTTGCTTTTCATATGCATCGATATGCTGTCTTTTATTTAACTCGGCAAGCTCTAAAAACTTATCATATGATGCTGTATAGCGAGTTAATTTAGAGAATTCTAGGTGGAAGATAACATCTACAATTCCATTCATAAATTCCGTATCATGCGAGATTAATAAAAATGCATGTGGATAGTTTTTCAGATAGTTAGATAGCCAGTTTACATGCTCTTCGTCTAAATAGTTAGTAGGCTCATCTAGTAAAAGAACTTTTGGCTTTTCTAATAATAGTTTTGCTAGAAGAACTTTTGTACGTTGTCCTCCTGAAAGAGCCTCTACAGGACGATCTAAACCGATTGCATCTAGCCCAAGACCACGCGCAACCTCTTCCACTTTCATATCAAGCGAATAAAAGTCACCAGCATCTAATGTATCTTGGATATCAGCCATTTGCTCCAGTAATACTTCTAATTCTTCCGGAGTTGCATCTGCCATTTTTGCAATAATATCGTTTAATTCTTCCTCTTTTTTATAAAGAGGTAAAAATGCATCTCGAAGCGTATCAAACATCGAGCGTCCTTGCTGCAGGCGAGTATGCTGATCTAAATATCCATAATGTGTTCCAGGTAGCCATTCTACACGGCCTTCATCATAAATAATCTCACCAGTTAGAATGTTCATCAATGTCGATTTACCAACACCATTTGCTCCCACAAGTCCAACATGCTCCCCCTCAACTAAGCGGAAAGAAACCTCTTTAAAAAGCGTACGATCTCCGAATGTGTGTCCCAAATTTTCTACGTTTAATAAGCTCATCTATTATTTCCTCCAAAAAGAAAGCTCTACGGCTTATATTAATTCCGCGAGCTGTTTGTTTAGTTCTGCAAGGGCTTCTTCCATTTTGGCTAGTCTACGTTCAGCATTTTCTACTTGAGTGGGATGGCCGTTGGATTCAAGTTTTTCCATGTCATCTTGTAATCGAATATAGTCCATTTTTAACTCAGCAATTTCCGCTTGTAGCTGTTGTTTTGTCATGAATGTTCACCTTCAGCTTTTTGCATTCATTGTAGCATAAAATCTTTCCTAGTGTGCGATTTCTTCTTCCTCTTTTTTATTCGCTATCGTTTGTTCGATAAGTTCTACTACTGTAGAAAGATTAGAACTAAAGTCAAAGTGTTTTTGTTTATGCTTATAAGCATTTCTTCGATTTTCATGTAAAATAATCTCCATTACGGCATTTTGTAAGTATGATTGTTTAATTTTTCTCCCTAACCCTAGATTGGCAAAGCCATTCATCTCTGTTGCAAATGCGTAGTTGACTTCTTCTTCGTGTGCACAAAGAATAATGCAAGGGATTTGAAGTTGTACAACTAGGAAGGGCATATAAGTTCCAGAAGTAATGACGATATCACTAGTAGGGATAATAGATTCAGGTTCACTCGTTGAAATAATTTGAATGGATTTGCGAGTAAGTGCAAATCTTTTAAGCTCGTTTATATCATGTTTATAGTTTTCATCTATTAAAACACTAATACGCAAAGGTATATGCAATTGTACGAGATGTCTCAAAGTTCGGTAAGTTAAATTTTCTGGGTCCTCATGTGGGTAGAATACGACAATATGTGGTGTATCATGTGACGTGTGATTTTTTGTAAATGCAATTTTATGAGCTGGAATATATCCAATAGTATCGTATATATAATGCTCTTTTGAAAGGTCTTTCGGATTTTCATATAATGTTTGGAAAACAAGATCGGCTAACATTCCGCCATCTCCATGATCGTCGAAATGGATCAGCGGACAATTGATTGTTTTTAAGCGACGAATTAAATCTTTTTCCGAGTTACCGCTATCATGAATAATACAATTCGGGTTAAATAATTTTATTTCTTCTAATAAATGTGCATTATTTCTAAATAAAGTTGGTTTGATTTGTTCTTTTTCTAAATATTGAATGAGGCTTGTATTTGAGCTAGGCACAAAAATTTTGTACTCTTCCATTTTCAACGCTGGGAGAAGCGTTTTTGCTCGGTCAGCAGGATATAGTCCACGATGTGGAAATGTGTTTAATAGATAGGCTATTTTCAATTTCATCATCTTCCTTTCCAAAGATATCTTTTTATTGTATGGAAACGGACAGGTGTATATGACAATAGGAAAATTGGCATTTGACCTTGAGCTGACGGCGCATAGATACTAGACGGTAACTATATAGAAGAGTCGTATTTTCTTATTCTTTAACAAAAGTGGCAGGAGGAGACTAAGAGGAATGCCGTTTAAGTTCGAGACTTTCGCTACAATTACAATTTTTTTCTACGATTAGGGAGGCATGGATATGGTAAGGCGAACTGCGATAGTAGTTGGTGCAACAGGATTTACAGGGCAGTATTTAGTGAAACAATTATGTGAAAGTGAAGAGTACGCAGCTATATCGGTTATTGCGAGAAGAGATATTATATATACACATAAAAAACTAGATGTGAAAATAAGAGATTTCGATAAGTTAGAAGAGAACGATTTAGAAATTGCGGATGATTTATTCTGCTGTTTAGGAACGACCATGAAAAAAGCAAAAACGAAAGAAAACTTTGAAAAAGTTGATTTAGAATATCCTCTACAAATAGCTTCCTTAGCTAAAAAACGTGGGATTCCCAATTTTCATGTCATTTCAGCAGTCGGTTCGAATGAAAAATCACCTTTTTTCTATAGCCGTGTAAAAGGAAGAATGGAGCAGGAGCTTATCGCATTAAAGCTACCTTATTTATCTATATACCGTCCCTCCTTATTATCAGGAAATCGAGGGGAATTTCGATTTGCAGAACGACTATCAGAAGGCGTTTTTCAGTTAATAAATCCTATTTTAGTAGGTCCATTCAAAAGAATGCGCTCGATAGAAGGAAAACAACTTGCATTTGCCATGTATCATTATGCGGTCCATGGAAGGAAAAATAAACTCAATCTGTATAAATCGGTAGATATTCTAAATGTAAAACCGATTGTTGTAAACGAGGAGACACCGATTCCAAGAGAAGAGCTATTTAATTGGGAGAAACGGAAAGATATTTTTGTAGACAAAGATGAAAAATAAGCGATAAAGATGAAGTGTCCTAACAATTGCCGTTACTGATATAGATGCATATAATGCATTAATCTGTTTATATATTTTTCAAGGACGAGATGGACATTAATAAGTAATAAATTTCTCAGCCTTAAGGATGAACTTTGTCAAACAGACATTTTTTTACTTAAATAAAGCTGCTTTTTTGATACAATAAGGAACGGATAAAGGAGGTTCTGTTAGATGAAAATTTTACTTGTAGACGGAACAATTATCGGCACAAAAACAGGTGTCATATTAGAAAAAGTGAAAGACTATATAGAAGAAATTAATAAAGAGCATACTTTGGAAATAATTAAGCTTGCTAATTATGAGCATCAATTTGTAGATGGCCGACCATTTCAACAATATAATGATGATATGAAATTGCTCGTAAGTAAGTTCGATCAAGCAGATGGCTATATTATTGCGACGCCAATCTTCCAAGGATCTATTCCTGGTGTATTAAAAAACACGTTCGACTTTTTACATCCTAAATCAATGCGATACAAACCAGTGTCCATCGTTGCAAATGGTGGAACATATCAGCATCACCTAGTAATCGAAAATCAGCTGAAACCTATTTTAGACTACTTCAGATGCCTAGTGACACCAAACTATGTGTACACACATTCTAGCCATTTCGATCAAAATAATATAATAGTAGATGAAGACGTACATAATCGTCTTCGAGAATTAGCACGTGTCTTTGTACAATACGCAGAAATGAGCAAAACGCTTAGCAAAGAACCAATCGATACGCACTAATTATTTAATAGAAGGGGCTGTCCCTAAAGTCATATACTGACTTAGAGATGGTCCCTTTTCCAATGTATTGATTTCCGTTCCAGACGGACGCTTTCCGCGGGCATGGCTTCAGTCTCCTCGTCACTTTCGCTCCTGCGGGGCCTTCAGCTCATGCACCTGCCGCTTCGCTTTCGGTGCAGAAAACATCTGCTATTCCCGCTGGAGTCGCCGTCTTCCACTTCAATCAATTGCCTATAAAAAAATAGAAAAGTATACAAAAAACAGGTGTAGAAAAATACTCCTTTTTCTACACCTTCTTCAATTTATGGGCTTATTGGACAGCCCCTATTTTTATTTATTTAAAAGACGCTGTTATATTTTACTGTTGTTTTTTAGCATATAATTTGCGGTTGAATCCGCGCAGACTCCTGCGGGAAAGTCAGCAGACGAGACCCCGTATGTGCAGCCGAGGAGGCTTGTCGGTTCGCCCGCGGAAAGCAAGCGAATTCTACCAAATAACAACCATGTTCGTTTAACGGAGCCATTTGAAAATAAAAATGAACTTTTTCGGCTTTCAGATGTCTAATGTATAAGAGCAAATGGAAAGGGGTGTTTTAGTGGAGGAAATAGAGGTTGCAAGCAAAGCAATTAATCGAGATGAGCAGGCTTTCTTGCAATTAATGCAAGCACATAAAGACACGCTCTATCGAACAGCTTTTGCTTTTTTAAGGAATGAACATGATGCAATAGAGGCTATGCAAGAAGTGACATTCAGGGCTTATCAAAAAATCCATACAGTTAAAGAACCTAAATATGTGAAAACTTGGCTTGTTCGAATTATGATGAATTATTGTCAGGATCAGTTGAAAAAGAATCAGCGTTTTGTTTCCAATGAAGTAATTCACAAGTTGAGGGATGACTCAGGCATTTCTTATTTGGAAATAGAAGAAGCGATTGCCTCTTTGTCTATGAGAGAGCAACAACTAATTCACTTAAAATACTATCAAAATACGAAAATCAAAGAAATAGCTGAAATAGATGACATTCCGGAAGGTACCGTGAAATCAAGACTAAACAAAGCACTTAAGTCGCTAAGGAACTTTCTAACAGAGAAAGGAGGGGTAGACCATGTATGAAAAAGAAGAAGAGATGCTAAATGAATCAAGAAAGCAAATGGAGCAAATGGAAATTCCTGATCAGCAACTGAATGATGCAATTCAGCTAGGCTTACTTCATGCAAAAGCTAAAAAACGAAAACGTAAAAAATCACTTTGGTCTCTTACTGTTGCGGCAATTTTAATTCTCACGTTTGTCACATCGGTTCGTGTCTCTCCGGTATTTGCAAGTGCAGTCGCCTCGATACCAGGATTAGAACGGTTTGTCCATTTACTCCAGAATGATAAAGGGTTAGAAGCGATTATTGAAAATGATTATTACGAGCCTATAGGTATTAGCCAAGTGAAAGACAATATTACATTTACACTGGACGGGGTTATTATAGATGAAACAGGAGCAGAAATTTTTTATACATTAGAAGCTCCTCATTCCATAAAAAATATAGATTACAACAAAATAGACTTATTAAATGATAATAAAAATTTAATCAGTTCTATCGGTTATAATTCACCCAATCAAGAATATGCCAATCGAAAGGTAGATGAATTTAGTTTCGTTTTTCAAGATATCCAGGAATTTACTTCTAATGATTTTGAGATAATGTTCGAAATTCAAGTGGATAAAAATAACAAAACAACTTTTCAAGTTCCTTTTACCATTAAAAACGATTTGATGAGAGGGAAAGTTTATGAAGTTAATGAAGAAGTAGCAATGGACGGGCAAAAAATAGTGGTGAAACAAGTAAAAGTATATCCACTTCGTGTAGCAGTCACCCTTCAATATGACGAAAAAAATGAGATGGAAATTTTACAATTTGAAGATATACGTTTAGAGGACGAAAACGGGGAAATTTGGAGTTCTATTCAAAATGGAATAAGTGGTTTTGGGGGAGTAGGTTATAAAGAAAGAACATACTTTTTACAAAGTAACTATTTCAAACAGCCAAAAGAATTGTATTTAAAATTTAACAAAGTCCAGGCGCTATCTAAAGATGAAAGTTATTTATTGGTCGACTTTGAAAAGAAGGAAGTTTTGGAACAACCTAGTAACAAGAAAGTCGAAGTAACAAATATCCAGAATAATTCTATCGAGGTAAAATATCGTCCAATAAGGGATAATCATACTTACTCTCTATTTTCTCAAGGAGAAAATGCAAATGGAGGTGATGTCAGCATACCAACGGAAGCCACATGGAGTGATGTCGATTATAACTACTCCACCATTACATTAGAAGCTAAAGATATTATAAATCCAGTGAAAATTCCTTTCATTGCTTATCCTAATTATTTGGATGGTTCAGTTTCGATTCAAATTAAATAATAATTATTTACCTAGCTTTGATAATCACGTTAGTTGGTCTGTATGTTTGATTGTTAATTATTTCGTAGTAATAGCTGATTTTGAAATGTAAGCTTTGCGAAAGCGCGTATTTTATTCGAGAGGAAGCTGTTGCAATACGAGAGCAATCGACCTCGAAACGAGAGCGCTCATCTCAAAAGAGGGTATTACAACACCAAAAAAAGAGTGACGCTAAAGCCGTAATAAACGGTTTTTAGCGTCACTCTTTTGTTATTCCAAATTCAACTTCTTCAAAGCTTCTGCTAATGCGTTATTCATAGGCTCTTCTTCTTGATCTTGTTTTTTTAGATATTTTTGAACATCGCGTTTATCTGCTTTTCCGCCAGAATCCGTTTTACGACGTTTGTTGAAAGCGGATAGTTTTTCACGATATCCACATTTACAAGTGAAAATTTGTCCTTCGCCTTCACCACGAAGCTCTAGCTTTTTCTTACATTGCGGACAGCGAGCGTTTGTCACTCTTGCGACATTTTTACGGTGACCACATTCACGGTCTTGGCATACGAGCATTTTCCCTTTTTTGCCGTTCACTTCAAGCATCGGCTTGCCGCAATCAGGACAGCTTTTCGTTGAAATATTATCATGTTTAAATTTCTTATCACTGTTTTTTACATCATGGACGATTGTTTTTGTATAAGTTTTCATTTCGTTAATAAACACATTTTTGTTCAGCTTGCCTTTTGCAATTGCTTCTAGTTTTTGCTCCCATTCCGCAGTAAGAGCAGGGGTCTTCAAATCTGCCGGAACTAAATCAAGCAACTGTTTCCCTTTGGATGTCAGGTAAATGTCTTTCCCTTTCTTCTCCATAAGGAATGAATTAAAGAGCTTCTCAATAATGTCTGCTCTTGTAGCAACTGTACCTAAGCCACCCGTTTTATCAAGTGTTTTGGCTAATTCTTTATCTTGTGTACCCATGTATTTTGCTGGGCTTTCCATTGCTGTAAGTAAAGTACCTTCATTGAATCTGGCAGGTGCTTTCGTTTGACCCGAAGTTTCTGTCACTAATCTAATAGATAATTTATCGCCCTTTGTGATACGAGGAAGTATTTGTTCCTTCATATCGTCCGCGTTTTCGTCCTCTTCAAAACGATTTTCATATACTTCCTTCCACCCGGATGAAAGAATTGTTTTACCTTTGGCTACAAAAGTTTCCGTTCCAATAGAAGCCTTCACTGTAATTTGCTCATATTCAAATGGAGGAAACAATACCGCTAAAAATCGTTTGATAACTAAATCATAGACTTTGCGTTCTTTATCATTGAAGTTAGCTTGATTGACAATTTCTTCTGTTGGAATGATTGCGTGATGATCGGAAACTTTACTATCATCTACAAAGGATTTAGTTACTTTAATAGGCTTTTGTAATACTTTATTCGCAAGCTGTCTGTACTGGCCAATACCACAGGCTTTTAAGCGCTCTGGAAGTGTTTCTACAATATCGCTTGAAATGTATCTGGAATCTGTACGAGGATAGGTTAAAACCTTGTGTTGCTCATACAATTTTTGCATAATGCTAAGTGTTTCTTTAGCGGAGTAGCCAAATATTTTATTTGCATCCCGTTGTAATTCCGTTAAATCGTAAAGCTGTGGAGCGAAGCTTTTCTTTTGTTTCTTATCAACATCTACAATTGTGCCTTGTTTTTTATCTACATTTGCAAGTAGCTGTTGGACTTTTTCTTTAGAGAAAGTTCTAGAGTCGTTTGTTTGGCCATCAATCCATGTTAGTTTTAAATTTTGGTCCGTATGTGCTTCTAATCCGTAATACGTTTTTGGTTTAAAATTACGTATTTCATCTTCTCTTTGCGCAATAATAGCGACAGTAGGGGTCTGCACACGCCCACATGACAGCTGAGCATTAAATTTACTAGTAAGTGCTCTTGTTGCATTTAATCCGATATACCAGTCTGCTTCAGAACGTGCAACCGCTGCATGATATAGGTTTTCATAAGCCTTACCTGGTTTTAAATTTTGAAAGCCTTCCTTAATCGCTTTGTCTGTAACAGAGGAAATCCAAAGACGTTTTACTGGCTTATTTACTTTTGCTTTTTCAATAATCCATCTAGCAACTAATTCACCTTCACGGCCTGCGTCAGTTGCGATGATAATGTCACTCACATCCGTGCGCAGTAACTGACTTTTGACAGCGTTATATTGCTTACTCGTTTGCTTAATCACAACAAGCTTTAAGTCATTTGGAAGCATTGGTAAATCATCTAGATTCCAAGTTTTATACTTTGTATCATATACTTCAGGATCAGCTAGTGTAACAAGATGTCCTAGTGCCCATGTGACAATAAATTTGTCGCCTTCTAAAAAGCCATTCCCTTTTTTATGACAATTTAATACTCGTGCGATATCACGAGCTACGGAAGGTTTTTCTGCAATTACTACACTTTTCTTCATGTTAAAACATCCTTTCCACGGAAACCATTGAGATTAAATATAGCATAAATCGTAGTGTTTTGTAGAAAGACACGTAGCCGAATAAAAAAAGAAAGCTGCCAGACCATCGGATATAAAGGAGGGTGTGGCAGCCTTGCATTACTTGGTTACAATATGAAGGGTATTCCCAGAAGGATCTTGAACGATAATAGAATCTTCTTTTTCATCAAAAGGAAACTCCAAACGTTTCAGTTGTAACTTTGCTTCATCTAATTCCTCTTGTGTAAAAATAATCGTGAACTTCTTTAATCCTCTCGAGTTAGATGGAGGTGAAGGGAGGTCGGTGCCAGCCCACGTGTTCAATGCAATGTGGTGATGGTAGCTGTCTTTTGATAAAAACAAGCTTCCATTTCCTTTAGTTGTAATATCAAAACCGAGCCCGTCAACGTAAAATTGTTCGGTTATTTCAAGTTCAGAGGCTTGCAAATGCATATGACCAACACGTGTGTCCTCCGGAAGTCCCATCCATGAAGGGGATGCTTCTTCGACTAATTTCTCGAAATCAATCTGGTTAGTACCACCTACATATCCGCCATCCTTGTCTCGTTCCCAACTAGTAGGAGGGAGATCAGCGTAAATTTCCACTCCATTTCCGTCCGGATCAGCTAAATACAGTGCGTCGCTATACTGATGATTTGCTGCTCCTTGCATCGGATACTTGGTTTCAGACAAATGAAGAAGCATATTCCCTAAACTGGCATGGTCCGGCATCAGAATAGCGAGATGATAGAGTCCAGTTGTTCCTAAAGGTCTTTCCACTGTGTCTTCAACTTCTTCTAACACTAGCAAAGGGGTATGTCCATCAGCAGTTAGCGTAACTTTACTTTGCTCTTCCGTTAAAATATCAAAGCCGATTACTTGTTGATAAAATGCAGAGATTTTATCAAGATCAGAAACAATCAGGTGTACTCCTTCTAATCTAGAAGGAGTGTCAGTGTTATATGTTTCATAGGTTGTATCCTTCTTTTTAAACAGGAAAAAAAGTGAGATGAGCACCACCACTAAGACGATACCCACGATAATGATCCGTTTGTTATTCATTTGCATAAATCTCCTTTTTCATATAAACTACATTACGTAGTGTAACAGGAGATGCAAGAAAATTCAGCTATAAGATTTTAAAAAATGTTTATTTCATCATTTTCGATTAACAAATCTTGACTGGAAAAGTTACTCGCACTACAATGAGTAATGTGAGGTGGATAAACCATGTTGATTCGAAAATTTAAAATAAACGAAAGTGGATTGAATCGCTTTTTCGGACCTCTTGAAGCAAAGATTATGGATATCTTATGGAACGATGTGGAAATGACCATAAAAGATGTTCAGCAAGTCCTTGACCTGGAAAAAGTGACGAATTTTAACACAGTTATGACCGTCATGAACCGATTAGTCGAAAAGGGAATTCTTCAAAAGAGGGTAGAAGGTAGATCCTCCCTTTATAAACCAGTTCAAACTAGAGCTGAGTTTTTGAGTGCGCAGTCAAAAGAAATGACAAATGAATTGATGGATGAATTCGGAAACGTTGTTGTCAGCCATATGTTAGATGCGCTTGAAGACGTGGATGATGATCTTGTCGCAAAACTCGAGCAAAAAATTAAAGAATTGAAAAAGGATATGTAGCATATGACAAAACGTCAATCATCGCTCATGTTTATTGTTTCTCTTGTCATTTCAGGAACAATTTTTCTACAGATGGCTTTATACGTCATCTCCATGTTGGCAGGCTGGAACGTCAAATTTAACATCGTTGAAGTTTGTCATAGTACGCTAAAAGCATTCGGTTTGTCATCCCTAGAATATGTTCTAGATGCGCTAGTCATCTATACGCTACTATTTTCACTATGGAAAATGGTATCTCAATTGATTTATGCTACACGAATGAAAAAACGATTTCAGCAGTATAAAGAGAAAGTGCTGACAATCGAAATGAACGAAACATATGAGAGTAAAAATGAGGATTTTTTAGTCATTTCCTATCCTGGAACATTTGCGATAACCATGGGCTTTATTCATCCTAAAATCATCGTAACAACTGGTTTGATAAACCTTTTAACGGAAGATGAATTAAAAGCGGTCATTGCGCACGAGAACTATCATAAAGTAAATCGGGATCCATTAAAAATCTTTTTGCTATCACTTTTTTCTTCTACGTTGGGCTATATTCCCATTCTGAAATGGTTTAACCAAAAATATAGAATCATTCAGGAAGTGTTAGCAGACGAATTTGCAATTGAAAAACAAGAGACATCTGTGAATTTAGGCAGTGCACTTTTGAAAATGTTAAAAGTAGGAAAGTTAGAAAAAATGCCTTTTGCTTATGCCTCATTTGCGGATACATCCGTAAATTATCGGATTGAATATATGTTAAACCCATTAACGGATGTTCAGTGGAAGATTCCATTGAAAGACGCATTCTTGTCGTTCGCAATTTTTATCTTAATTTGTATCTTTTTTATTTACGCGCTAGCGTAAATTTTTTACCCCATTACACTACATAGTGTAGTTAAAACCGCCGGCGGATGTTACAGATTTTGTAAAGGAGTTTATCCGGCAAGCAGGATACAAAATCTGAACACAAATTCGCCAAGGCAAATTTGATAATAGGAGTGTTTTATATGTCTAAGAATATATTTTGGATAATCGGTATTGTGGCTGTAGCCCTTATTGCAATTGTAATGCTAAGCGATGCTAAAGAAGAGTCAGTAGTGATAGATTATGAAGGTCAACCATTTTTAGGGGAAGAATCAGCACCAGTTGAAATAGTTGAATTTGGCGATTACAAATGTCCTCACTGTGGAGATTTCAACAACAGTCTTTTTCCAATCATCAACCAGGAATTAGTTGAAACGGGGAAAGCGAAGTTTTACTTTATGAACTATTCATTTATTGCTGCCGATTCAACGACTTCTGCACAATTTGCGGAAACAGTTTACAAGGAACTAGGGAATGAAAAGTTCTGGGAGTTCCATCACTTATTGTTTACAAACCAAAATTCGGAATCTGGACAAGCGAATTTTATGACAGAGGAATTTTTAAAAGCAGTATTATCAGAGGTTGCAACTCCTGAGGAAACAGAAAAAGTTATGCTAGCTTTCGGTGAAGGTAAAGGGAAGGAAGCTTGGGATAAAGATATGAGTACAGCAAATGATCTTGGTGTCAACTCAACGCCAACGATCTATATTGGTGGAAAAGAATTCACTGGAAGTACAATGGATGATATGAAAAAAATGGTGGAAGAGGCGGATACGAGTGGTAAATAAACCCCTTCTCCTTGCGTGGATAGCGTCCATTATAGCAATGGTGGGAAGTTTGTTTTTTAGCGAGCGAATGGGTTTTATTCCATGTACCCTTTGCTGGTATCAACGGATTTTGATGTATCCACTTGTTATGTTCCTAGGTATCGCTTTTTATCGAAATGATCGAACTATTTATAAATACATTTTACCGATGTCTGTCATCGGTATGGGTATTTCAAGTTATCATTATGCGCTGCAAAAGATTCCTTCCATGCATGAATTCAGTGCATGTACGAGTGGGGTTCCATGCTCAGGCCAATATATTAACTGGTTCGGATTTGTAACAATTCCATTTTTAGCGCTCATCGCATTTTCGTTCATTACAGTAATGATGCTGATACTTTGGAAACGCAAATAATTCAACTTTCTCAATTATTCCTTCTAGGGAAGAAAGGACAATCGCAGCTATGGATAATAAAAAGAAAAAACGCTTTTACATGCGCCTGATCATTTTGGCAATAATGGTTGGAGCAATCGTCTTCACTATTTATTCCAACGTAACGAAAGAGAGAACAGCGGTACTGCAGGTAGGCGATGATGCTCCTGACTTTGCACTTGTTGATATGAATGGAGAAAAGCATCAATTATCGGAATATAAAGGACAGGGTGTCTTTTTGAACTTTTGGGGAACTTGGTGTAAACCATGTGAAAGAGAATTCCCTTTAATGGACAAACAATATCAAGAATATAAAGACCAAGGTCTTCAAATATTAGCTGTAAACGTAGGTGAATCTGATTTTGCTGTGCAAAAATTTATCGATCGAAAAGGCTTAACTTTTCCAGTATTAATTGATGACAATAAAAGTGTAATGGAGACGTACAATATCAATCCTTTACCAACAACTTTACTTATTAACCCTGAAGGTAAAATAGAGAAAATAATTACAGGGGAAATGAATGAAGAAATGATTAAGAATTATATGGAGCAAATTATGCCAATTTAATCTTTTAGTTTAAAATGAATCAGGTGTAGAAAAGCGAGTCTTTTTCTACACCTGTTTTTTATATATTTTTTATTAAAACTACTATTTTGTAGGCAATTGATTGTAGTGAAAGACGGCGACTCCAGCGGGATTAGCAGATGTTTTCTGCACCGAAAGCGAAGCGGCAGGTGCATGAGCATGAGCTGAAGGCCCCGCAGGAGCGAACAAAGGAACGAAGGCTAAGAACGCCACCTCCTGTGGTAACGCCTTCGTGACCAACATCGTGTTGGCCTGAGGAGACTGAAGCCATGCCCGCGGAAAGCGTCCGTCTTGGAACGGAAATCAATACATTGGAAAAGGGACCATCTCTCAGTCAATGTATGACTTTAGGGACAGCACCATTTTATATTTTTTTTTTTTTTTTTTTTGAGTATATAGAACTAATACATACATAGAAATGCAAATCTCATTTTGAATCTTATTTCTCATATTTCTTATGACTATAGTTAGTTGGATTATTCTGACAAAATGATAGAATGATATATAGGAGAACTTTATAGATGGAGGTGAACGATATGAG
Source organism: Psychrobacillus sp. FSL H8-0484 (assembly GCF_038005325.1). NCBI lineage: Bacteria > Bacillati > Bacillota > Bacilli > Caryophanales > Bacillaceae > Psychrobacillus > Psychrobacillus sp. FSL H8-0484. Next base: position 614,943 of record NZ_JBBOSZ010000001.1, read on the forward strand.
TTTGGTAAAATCTACAGGCAACGGTATGTCCAATAGTGTTTCGAACTTCGAGGAAAGAAAGCGTGCACTGCAGCGTAAAGATGCTGGAGAAGCATATCGGAAACAAGCGGAATATTTCCAACCAAAAATGCCTTCTTTAGGTGAACTAGAAGATCTACTTCTAGGGAATAAAGAAAGAGAACAAGACACACCTGAATTAAGTGCGGCTGTTAGAGAGTATCAGCAAATAGAGCAAAATAATAGACCCCAAAATATGTTGGATATAAAAGGACCTAGCACTCCTGTGCAAACATTAGGTGGGCCAACGCTCGAAAAAACGATTGAGCTTTTAGAGAAAGTAAGAAGTACTGCACTAGCACCAACTGAACCAACTCCACAAGACTTGCGTGTTGCTGCCAGTGCATCTGCAAAAATACAAAGAGTTCAATCTCAAATTACGTTAAATCAAGAAGCATCTCGTCAAATTACATTAGAAGCTAAAAGACAAATAGAAGATGAAGCAGCTGTATTCAATCGCTCGATCCAATCAGATTTTCAATCTCCCAAATCAATAGAAGAAGATATGGAGAACTTACAGAAAAGACGATTAAAAGAACAAGCGATTGCCAAATATTCATATCAAGTACATTTGAAGCGCTATGGTTTTACCGACCTACAACCTAGCTTCTTCCGTATAGCTTAGGAGAATAAATAAATGGTGAAAAAGCAAAAAACCAATGCGGTTCGATTGTTGGAACAGCAAAAGATACCATTTGAATTAATTGAATATGAGCTCACAGGTGATCAAGTAGACGGGGTAACCGTAGCGAACAAAATAGGCTACTCTGAAAATGTTGTGTATAAAACACTACTTATCACGGCAGGTTCCAATAAATATTTTGTATGCATTATCCCAGTAAGTAACGAATTAAATTTAAAGCACGTTGCAAAAGTAATCGGAGAGAAAAAGGTAGAATTACTTCCCCTGAAGGATTTACTAACAACTACTGGCTATATTCGTGGAGGATGCTCTCCTATTGGGATGAAAAAGTTATTTCCTACAATAGTGGATGATAGCGCGCAAAATCTTGATTTTATTATTGTGAGTGGAGGAAGAATAGGACTTCAGGTAAAGCTTTCCTTATCAGATTTACTTATGATAACTAAGGGACAAGTTGCTACTATTAGTAAAATTTAAAAATGGTTAGCATTTTAGCTCATACAGGCTATAATGAACTTAATAGAATTTATTCCATTCCAACATTGTTGCGAATGGATTTTTTTCGGTTATAGAAAGTAGGATAAAAAAATGAAACAATTAGTTTGGCGCTGGGTATTTTTTGTAGTTGGTATTATGTCTATGTCTTTAGGTATTTCCATGACGATAATAGGGCAACGTTTTGGGGTAGGACCGTGGGATGTTTTACATGTGGGCCTCTTTCGTCATTTAGGTTTATCCATTGGTACTTGGGCTATTTTAACAGGTTTAGTTATTGTCATCGTAACCATAATCGGAACTAAGAAATTGCCACAGCTGGGTACTTGGTTGAATATACTTTTCCTTGGATCTTTTATTGATATGTTTAACTGGCTATTGCCGGATGTAACGAGCTTCTTAGGTCAATTGATTAGTTTCATATTTGGAATTGTTGTCACGGCAATTGGGGTTGGTGTCTATGTATCACCGAATGTTGGAGCGGGACCTCGTGATTCTCTTATGCTATTAATCATGAAGAAAAAGGGTTGGAGTATTAAAAAAGTTCGTACTGGAATAGAGGTTATTGCAGGCCTTGCTGGTTGGGCACTTGGAGGACCAGTAGGATTAGGTACAGTACTTATTGCGGTTTTATTAGGACAATTAGTTCATTACACTTTGCCGATGGCTCAAAAGTTATTATTTAAAATCTGTGGGTACTCATTACCATTTACGAATAAGAGCGTTGAAAATCAGAAATGATTTTTAGGGCTTTTTTTTCATGGCTCAATTAAATTAGGTCTCGCGAGTAAGAAGGCTTGCTAGTTCGTCCGCGGAAAGCGGGCGGATTTTCGGTAGATAAAATTATAATCGTTTAACAGATCCTTATTCATATAAATGTGTTCGTTCACATATATTATCCACTGAATGAATTATAGAAAGGGTGACAATTTGAACGGAACAATTACGCACTATATGGGGAAGTCGTATACAGGTCAAGGTGTTAAAAACTTCTACAAGGAAATCATTCAAGAAGCAAAAAGGGTCTACTTTTTCAAAGGACCAACAACCTATCGATTATCAGAGATATTAAAAGAAATAGGATACGCAGCGATTCGAAGAGGAAAAAATATGGAATGGTTTTATGATCCACTGCACGAAGAAGTAGTAGAGGGAATATACATTATTGATACAAAAACACTTTATTTACAGACGGACGCAGTAGATCCTTCTTATTATGGGGCAGGGCATGAATGGGTACCTTATTATAATGCATACAAGGAAAGTAGACTGAAAGATATAGGTCCTCTAATTCGTGATAAGCAAATTGCAAATGATGTTTGGTTAACAAAAGGGCTTCTTTCACTATCTCGTGCAAAGGTTATTCATGATGATTGGGAACAGCTGATACAGCCAGCAATTAATTGGGATGGAATAAATACGCTATTAGAGGAATTAAAAAAGAATGGCATAGGCAACATTCAGCTTCAAAAGAATGCAAAAGTGACGCATCGTCTAATGGGTTCTCTTACGCCACTTGGAGCAAAGGATACACTAAGCTCCATTTCTAAAAATTTGAAATCGAGACTTTATATAAAAGGCTTACCTGGCAGTGGAAAGTCTTCCTTTATGAAAAAGTTTGGAGAAGAAGCAAAGACGCATGGTTTAGATGTTCGTTTCATTTGGTGCGGATTGGATGCGAATAGTGTAGATGGCATTGTTGTTCCGGAGCTTCAATTATGTTTAGTAGATGCGACAAGTCCGCATGTCTACGAGCCGGAACGGGAGGGAGATGAAATAGTCGATTTCTTTCCTTATATCGATCAGACTTTGCTGGATGAAGAGGCAATAGCAAAAGTACATGAAGCGTATTCCAATGAAATGGAAATTGCTCAAAATTATCTTTCTACGTATGCGGCAGAATCAAAAGTGATTAAAACTCTTTACGATTCTGCTATAGATGAAGAAGAGTGGAGTGCACTGCACAATAAAATGATCGAAACTTTAGGGTGAGTAGGGGAAACTCCTACTCGCTTTTTATTCGTATTTTGACACAGTCATGATAAGATAGAGGAGACTAATTTTGTTTGAAAGGAAGATGACTTTGTCTAACATATTAAATAATTTTTTAACAGAAAACTTAAATGCATTAAAAAGCCAAGGTTTATATAACGAAATCGACCCTGTAGAAGGACCAAATGGAGCGAAGATAAATGTTCGCGGCTCTGAGCTTATCAATTTATCTTCCAACAACTACTTAGGACTGGCAACTAATCCAGAACTTAAGCGTATTGCAAAAGAAGCAGTGGACAAGTACGGAGTTGGAGCAGGAGCGGTTCGTACGATTAATGGCACACTGGACCTTCATATCAAACTAGAAGAAAAATTGGCAGAATTTAAAGGAACAGAATCTGCCATTTCTTATCAATCCGGATTCAACTGTAACATGGCAGCAATCTCTGCGGTTATGGATAAAAACGATGCGATCTTATCAGATCAATTAAATCATGCATCCATTATTGACGGGTGCCGTCTTTCTAAAGCAAAAATTATCCCGTTCAACCACTCCGACATGGAAGATTTACGTGCTAAAGCAAAACAAGCAACAGAATCAGGCCAGTATAATAAAGTAATGGTTATTACAGATGGCGTATTCTCAATGGATGGAGATATTGCTAAGCTTCCTGAAATCGTAGAAATCGCAAAAGAATTTGACTTAATCACATATGTAGATGATGCACATGGTTCAGGTGTTACTGGAAAAGGAAAAGGAACTGTGAAACACTTTGGCTTGGAAAAAGAAATCGACTTCCAAATCGGTACTTTATCAAAAGCTATTGGTGTTGTAGGCGGATACGTTGCAGGGAAAAAGGACTTAATCGACTGGTTAAAAGTTCGCTCACGTCCGTTTTTATTCTCAACAGCTCTACCACCAGGTGATGTAGCAGCAATTACAGCAGCAGTTCAGATCATTATCGACTCAACAGAGCTTCACGATAAGCTATGGGAAAATGGTGATTATTTGAAAGCTGGACTTGCCAAACTAGGCTTTAACATCGGTGCATCGGAAACACCAATTACACCATGTATCATCGGAGAAGAAAAGCTAACACAACAATTCTCTAAACGACTATTTGAAGAGGGCGTATACGCAAAATCGATAGTCTTCCCAACAGTACAAAAAGGAACTGGCCGCGTTCGTAACATGCCAACAGCAGCCCACACAAAAGAAATGCTAGACGAAGCACTAGCTATTTACGAAAAAGTTGGTAAAGAGCTTGGGGTAATTTCATAATATAAAGAAACATCCGAAGTCATAGCGACTCCGAATGTTTTAGACTGTAGGCACACTCGAAGAAATTCGATTGTGTCTACATTTTTTTTCAATAAATATAGATAAATCAGACAGTTGATTGCCACTGCGAGTTGGCGCTTTCCGCGGGCCTAGCCGCTTCCCTCGCGGCGCTCAGTACAGGGTCTCGACTGTCCCGCCTTTCCCGCCAGGAGTCGACACTCTCATACATCCGAAGTCTTTGGGGCTTGGATGTTTTTTACAATACAAGATTTCGCTGAAATTGTTGTACTTCAAAAAAACTAAACAGTTTTCAGTGGCTAACAATTTATTATTGTTCAACTATACAAAAGAGCTAGAATGGTCAGTAAAAGCTACAAATCCTAAAAATTCATGACTTTTTAGTATAGTTATTCTCCATATTCTTAAATGCATATACATTCATGAACTTCTGAATGCCCCGCGAGTGTTCGATGCTAGCATCAGCTTCTTTACGATATGTATGCATATCTCCTTTTGTTTGAGCAATTATTGCTTCGATTGCATGATGCATCCAGTCGACAGTTAGATATCCTGTTAAAGTACGGGCTTCCTCGAAGTTTCCTTTTAATGCTTCTGCATATGCTATGTAATACGTTCGAAGGGGCAACTTACTAATTTGTTTCGCATGCTGTTCTAATTTAGAAACATTACGTTCGTATAAAGCTAAATTTGTTTTATACACTTCTTGTATGGAAGCTTGTTTATGCTTGGTTAAAATGCGTTGAACGGACTCAATAATTTTATCGTGATCACCAGATTTAACGGCAAGCGCGTAGGCCGGTATCGGCTTATGTTTATTTTGTTCTAAGTAGCGTTCTATTTTTTTGAGATTATTAGATTTGTAGAGAGTATACATATGTGGGGCAACAAACAACACTAGGGACACAAAGAGCATGCTTACATAGATTAGCCAAAAAGGAACCTCCAAAAACAATAGAATAATTGTTAGCGCTATCCCAAGCATAAAGGTAACTGTATATTTAAGTATTTTCATTTGACACTCCTTTAATTTTCTATAATATCAAAAACTTCCATCTTCTCATTGTTGTATTTTACCACAGAACATCGTATAATGATAAAAATGTAAATATTGTTATATCAACGTTTTGTAAGTTTTAATTGTACTCTCGAAAAATACAAATGTTTTTAGAAGGGGGAAGGTATCATGAAAAAAATTATGGTTACTGGAGCATTAGGACAAATAGGATCTGAATTAATCACGAAACTTCGAAAAGAGTATGGGGCAGGTAACGTATTAGCAACAGATATTCGACATATTTCATCTCCAATAACAGAAAGCGGTCCGTTTGAGATTCTCGATGTAACGGATGGTGAAAAAATGCATCAGCTTGCGAGTGATTTTCAAGCAGATACGATGATACATATGGCAGCTCTTTTATCGGCGACTGCAGAAGCGAAACCGCTATTAGCATGGAATTTAAATATGGGTGGATTGGTGAATGCACTAGAAGCTTCCCGTGAATTAGGTATGCAGTTTTTCACACCAAGCTCTATTGGTGCTTTTGGACCTTCTACACCTAAAAAAAATACACCACAAGATACGCTGCAACGACCAACAACAATGTATGGTGTAAACAAAGTATCTGGAGAATTACTTTGTGATTATTATTTCCAAAAATTTGGTTTAGACACGCGTGGCGTGCGTTTTCCAGGCTTGATTTCTAATGAAACATTACCAGGTGGGGGAACGACGGATTACGCAGTGGATATTTACTATAAAGCATTAGAAGAAGGAAAATATACGTCTTTCATTGCAGAAGGAACATTTATGGATATGATGTATATGCCAGATGCGCTACAAGCAATTGTAGAATTAATGGAGGCAGATCCTTCAAAATTAATTCACCGAAATGCATTTAACGTGACGGCTATGAGTTTCGAGCCAGAGCAAATTGCTGCATCTATCAAAAAAGTGATTCCAACCTTTACACTAGACTATGATGTGGATCCTGTACGCCAAGCAATTGCAAATAGTTGGCCAGATTCAATTGACGCTACTGCTGCAAAAGAAGAGTGGGGCTTCCAAGCGAAGTATGACCTCGATTCTATGACGATAGATATGTTGGAGAAATTAAAAGCAAAATATGCATAATAAATAAAAGTCGACTTACCAATTGGTGAGTCGACTTTTTATTGGAAATTAATACAAAAATACTGGTGGCGCTTACAATAAAACTTATGTACAATATTAATGTAAGAATATTCTGTAGATTCTAATTATTAATTGGAGGATGAGAAGATATGATGCAAACGCCACTTTTATTAACGGATTTCTTAAAGAGAGCAGAAAGATATTTTCCTAATAAGCTAATTATTTCTAGAACAGGAGAAAACTCGATTCATCGCATTCCTTATAAGGAGTATGTGAAACGCACTCGAAAACTAGCAGATGCACTCACAAAACTTGGGATGAGCCGTGGGATGAAAGTCGGGTCCTTTGCATGGAATCATCATCGCCATTTAGAAGCATATTTTGCAGTACCTTGTGCTGGATCTGTGCTGCATATGATCAATATTCGATTATCCCCTGAGCATATTGTGTATATAATAAATCATGCGGAAGATGAGATTTTACTAGTTGATGCCGATTTATTTCCACTTATAGAGAAGATTGCTCCTATGTTAAAAACTGTTAAGCATTATGTCATTATGAAGGATGGAATGGATTTACCTGAGACGAATTTAGAAAATGTCTATTCTTATGAACAGTTGTTAGAAGAGGCATCAGATAAGTATGAGTTCCCAGAGGATTTAGATGAGAATATGGCTGCAGGAATGTGCTACACATCTGCAACTACGGGAAATCCAAAAGGTGTAGTATATACGCATCGTGGGCTTGTGCTTCATAGTTATGCACTTGGTCTTGCGGATTCGCTTGGAGTACGTGAAAGCGATGTTGCGATGGCTGTTGTACCGATGTTCCATGTCAATGCATGGGGGCTACCTTTTGCATCGGTGAACTTTGGAACGACGCAAGTAATGCCTGGTCCAGGATTTAATCCCGCTATATTGCTTGATTTAATCGAACAAGAAAAAGTGACGCTTACTGCAGGTGTACCTACTATTTGGATGGGTGTTTTGAATGAACAAGAGCAAAGGCCGAGAGATCTGTCGTCATTACGTGCAGTTGTATGTGGTGGGTCTGCTTCTCCGAAAGGGTTGATTCGTGCTTTTGAGGAAAAATACAATGTCCCGTTTATTGTTGGGTATGGCATGACGGAAACGACGCCAATTGTTAGCTTATCGACATTTACTTCATCGATGGATAATCTAACGATGGATGAGCGAATTAACATGCGTGCACTTCAAGGGCTGACTGTCTCTGGTATAGAAACTCGCGTTGTGAATGAACATGGTGAGGTGCCATGGGATGGCAAGACGATGGGCGAATTAACAGTTCGAGGTCCATGGATTGCAAGTGAATACTACAAGGATGAACGAACGCAAGAGGCATTCAAAGACGGTTGGCTATATACAGGTGATATCGCAGTCATGACAGAAGATGGTTATCTTAAAATTACAGATCGTACAAAAGATTTGATAAAGAGCGGTGGCGAATGGATTTCGTCTGTTGACTTAGAGAATTCATTGATGACACATGAAGCAGTAGCTGAAGCGGCAGTAATTGCTATTCCAGATGAGAAATGGCAGGAGCGTCCGTTAGCTTGTGTAGTATTACGACCAGGATTTGAGAATCGAGTTACGAAAGAAGACTTGTTAACCTACTTAGAAGGGGAATTTGCAAAATGGTGGGTACCAGACGATGTAGTCTTCCTAAATGAAATCCCGAAAACTTCTGTAGGGAAATTCTTAAAAGCTACCCTACGAAATGAATTGAGTAAAGCGTATCAAAAATAATTGTCTGGAAGCGGCCACTAGTGCCGCTTTTCTTTTATGAGAATGGAGGAATTTCATTTACTAGTCCGCGGAAAGCGAGTGCTTGCTTCGGAAAACAGCAGGACTGAATAACATGGTATTCCTTGACCGTGATGTACAAAAAATATTTTTCTATGCATATTTAGTATAGTTTCATTATCTTGAAGTTATTTTAGTGCTTGTAGAAGCATTTGCAAGACTAGACTGTCATCGGAAAGTAAGCTCTTGCTTCGGAAAGCAATAGGATTGAACAGCACTTAATGGACGCTTGTGCTTTTCTTAAATTGCCATAAAAAAGAAGCCTTCAGACGAAGGCTTCTTTCAATAGTTAAAATAATAGATGTGCAACCAATGCAATAATTGGGAAGGAAATAAGAGTACGTAGCAAGAAAATAATGATTAAATCTTTAATATTAACCGGGATTTTCGAACCTAGTAACAATCCACCAACTTCCGACATATAGATCAACTGTGTCACAGACATTGTCGCGATAAAGAAACGCGTCATTTCAGATTCAATGGACCCACCTAAAATAGAAGGTAAGAACATGTCGGCGAACCCAACAACCAATGTTTGAGCCGCAGCAGCAGCTTCTGGAATTCCAAATAACATTAATAATGGTTCAAATGGTTTTCCTAAAATGACAAAGACAGAAGTGTATTCTGCAAGCATTAAAGCAGTTGTTCCAAATGCTAGTACAACTGGTGTAACGCCAATGTACATATCAATCACATTTTTAAATCCATCTGAGAATAATTTAGAAACAGATCTGTTTTTATCGGCCATTTCAAGTGCTTTTTCAAGACCATGTGAAACAGCATTATAGCTATCAGGATATTTTTCTGCGTCTAAATCTAATGGACGACCGTCAATATGCTTGTCCTCTTTATTAGCAAGTGGATAAATTCTAGGCATAATAAATGCTAGAACAATCCCACAAAGTAAAACCGTTAAATAATAAGGCACAAAATATGTACCTAATCCAACTTCTTCAAGCACAACGATACAGAAGGTAATAGAAACAACGGAAAAAGTAGAACCAATAATCGCTGCTTCTTTTTTCGTGTAATAACCTTCCTCGTACTGTCTACTAGTTAGGAGTACTCCGATTGTTCCATCACCAACCCAAGAGGTAAGTGCGTCTACAGCAGAACGTCCAGGAAGCTTGAATAACGGACGCATTACTTTGACCATCATCGTTCCAAAAAACTCAAGTAAACCGAAGTTTAACAAAAGAGGTAATAACAAACCTGCAAATAAGAAAAGTGAAAATAGAGAAGATACTAAGCCATCTGGGCTTAATAATAATGCCCCTGTATTATCACTCCAAATAGCCTCTGGACCAAGTTGGAAAATAATTAGAACGGCAAAAATCGCCCCAACAACACGAGTGATTGTCCAAAAAATTGATACTTTAAATAAGTTGTTAACAAAAGTATTCTTTTTAGGTATGAATAAGTATACAAGTGAACCAATTGCTGCAATTAGCAATGTAGCCAGTGAAATCCATTGCACAACCGGTTCTAGTATTTTAGAAAGTTCTTTTGCTAACCATGCTATTGGAATTTGCGAGCTACCAGCAATTGGCACTGGAATCATAAAAAGAGTAACTCCTACTATTGATGGTAGGAGGAATAAAAGCCAGGTAGATAAGGAAAACTTTTTCAAGTTCAAGACCAACTTTCTATATTTGAATAATTATACGTATACAAGTGACATTGATACATAATAATTCAATTAGAAAGGGAAGTCTATAGCAAGAGATTATGTTCTACTATTCAAAATCTTTGTTGAAATCGTACGTGTAGAATCGTTCAAAATGGAGCCAATTTTCTGCTTCTGGTTCACCATCTGCTAAACGTTTATCCATTTCTTCTAACATCCATGCAGTTTGTGATATATGTGCTCGCATAGAGCCCATTTTTTCTTCTTTTGCCTCTTTAATATTATGAACAACATCTGGCTCTCCCAGATCTGTTTTGGAATTATTTGAAAAAGCTAAAGCATAAATAGTTGGGCGCGTTTCTTCAGGCATGCGACGAATAGCACGAATCATAGCACGGCCAGTTGCATCGTGGTCAGGGTGTACCGCATAGTTTGGATAAAAGGTAATTACTAGAGATGGGTTAGTATCTACTATTAATTGTTCCATCATACCTACCATTTTTTCGTCGTCCTCAAATTCAATCGTTTTGTCGCGAAGGCCCATCATTCGAAGATCGGTTACACCCATTGCATCCGCAGAAGCAAGTAACTCCTGTTTACGAACTTGAGGTAGTGTCTCGCGTGTAGCAAAAGGAGGATTTCCTAGATTTCTTCCCATTTCTCCTAATGTTAAGCATGCATATGTTACTGGAATTCCTTGTTTAATATAAGTAGCAATCGTGCCAGAAACACCGAAAGCCTCATCATCTGGGTGAGGGAATACGACTAGTACATGTCGTTCCATTGGTAAAGTCATTTTTCTTCCTCCTTAATAGGTAAAAGGTGTTTTGCTTATTTGAAGTGCAACTGCAAGTTTTCCACTTTGATCATGACCAGCCATTAATAAACGATCGTGCTCATCTAATTCAAAATGCGTAATGCCTTGTGCATATACCCATCCGTGTGGAAGCTTAAGTCCTACTCGATGTGGAGCTTCTCCTGCTATTTTTCCAAGCTCATAGCGTAGCATCACATTTCGGATAAAAGCTCCGGCATTGAACACACTTTCATTAAAGTGGGATGCATAAGCTCCATTTGTAGTCTCTAAATGTATATAAACATCTTCATTTGCAAAGTTATTCAAAAGCTCTTGTAATCTTTCCACATTCACAAGTTCCATCTTATATTGCCTCCTAGCATACTGTCTGTTATTAGTATAAAGAAAAAAAGTTCATGAAGCGAATGATTGAACCATTGAGGCTAAACTCAGTTAAATTAGGCTGTTGTTTTTTAAGAATATATTTTACGACGAAAATTCATGAGACTCCTGCGGAAAAACGGGCTGCCAAGACCCCCAAGCAGGCTTATAAGAACAAATCATACATTTCGCCACATCCAGGTGGCAACGGATTGGCGTCTGTCGGCTACGCCTTTCGACGCAGAAGTGGTGGTGTGACCAACATCCTGGTGCCCCGAGGAGGCTTGGCAGTTCGTCCGCGGAAAGCGAGCGGATTTTCGGCACGTAACAACATGATTGTTTAATAGAGCCTTAATAAAAAAAACTCGCAAAGTCGGAAATGACTTTGCAAGTTGAATGTAATATTTATTAAACAATTGTTGTAGTTACTGTTGGTGCACCAAATTTTCCTTTTGCTCCGTGAAGAACTGGTCCAACGTATTGATTTAACTTCCATCCGTGTGCAATTGCAGCGGAAACAAATTCTTTCGCTTCAAATACCGAATCTGCCACTGTGAATCCGTTAGCTAAGTTAGCAGTAACAGCAGCCGCGAACGTACAACCAGCACCGTGGTTATAAGTTGTATCTGTTTTTTCTGTTTCAAGTAGGGTATGTACTTGTCCATCAAAGAATAAATCTACAGCTTTTTCATGTTTTAATTGCTTTCCGCCTTTGATAACAACATTTTTAGCACCAAGTGCATGAATTTTTTCAGCAGCAGCCTTCATATCTTCAATTGTTTTAAGTGCCCCAAGCCCAGAAAGTTGTCCAGCTTCAAAAAGATTTGGAGTAACGACTAATGCACGAGGAAGTAAGTAAGCAATCATAGCATCTACTGTACCAGGGTTAAGTACTTCATCTTCTCCTTTGCAAACCATAACAGGGTCAATTACTACACTTGTAACTCCAGACTCTTCAATGATATTACCTGCAGTTTCAATAATTTCTTCTGTACTTAGCATACCTGTTTTAATCGCATCTACATTTGTAGATAACGCCGTTTTAGCTTGTCGTTTAATCTCATCTACAGGTAAAGAAAATACGCCGTGGCTCCAGCCATTGTCGGGGTCCATTGTTGCAACAACAGTAAGAACATTCATGCCGTAAGTTCCGTGTTCTTGGAATGTTTTTAAATCTGCTTGTATTCCAGCTCCACCTGAAGTATCAGAGCCTGCAATTGTTAATGTTTTTTTAATAGACATTTCAAAGATCTCCTTTTATATAGAAATTAATCTCAACTAATTGTATCAGATAGATGCAAATTTTCAATCAAGGAAGCATTGGTGCAGCCAATAGTTTTATTAAAATAAAAATGAAAAAAGCAGCGACAATAAATGACAAAATAGAACCAAAAATAATACCATTAATAAAGAGTGAAATACCTAAAAAAATGACGAATCCTATGAATATAAGAGTCCCTAATGAGAAGCAGCCCATTCCAATGTTCTTAGCTTTATCTGAAACCTGACTCGAACTAGCTGCTTTTTCAATACTTCTCAACTTTTCACGATAATGTAAATCAGCCATTGTGCATATCTCCTTTTTTTCATCGTACCACGTATGGAATAGTTGTTAATAGCGAAACTTTTCGTTACTGTTAACGTAAGAGAATGAGAGGAAAAGAGGGATGATATGCAACAAGATGACAAAATCCGCGAAATGGAAAAGCTTTTGGAAGAACTAAAAGCCCAAAATGAAACAGCTGCAACAATTGTCGAAAGTCCAGCTAGACGAGGCTTCAGTTATTGGAAGCTGCCCTTATATTTATTCAAATTTGGCCCTAAATCATTCTTCCTTGCGATTGGATTAGTCGTTCTTCTATTAATAGCCTTGCCATTTACCGCTTTTTGGGCAATTAAAGGCAGTACTTTTACAGAAACAAAAGGCTCGTTTGTTGAACAAGTTCAAGCTTTAAATGAACTTTCGACAGCACAAGCCTACACAAAAGTAATTATTGAACGACAAGATAATACGTTATTCGGAAAAGAAATTGGGGTTGATTTACCAGGAACAAAAAGACAGCTTCTAGTTGTTGTACCTGGATCCGTCAAAGCAGGGGTAGATTTTTCGCAAGTGACAGAGTCAGATATAAAAGTAGATGAAGACAATAAAACTGCTAAGCTAACATTACCGAAGCCAAAATTTTTAGGTGGGCCAGAGATACTGTTTGATCAAGTAGAAGTATTTTCATATGAAGGATTGTTCCGGGAAAAAGCAGATATCGAGGAAGCGTATGAACTTGCAGAGACAGCTAAGGAAATGATGATCGAAGAAACAACTGGACAAGGTATTCTTCAATTAGCAGAAGAGAATGCAGCAAAATCTGTGAAAGAAATGTTTCAATTAGTCGATTATGACGTGCAAGTAGAGTTTAAGGAGTGACATCGTTGACAAGCTGGAAAGAAGTTTTAGCCGAAGAAATGAAGAAGCCGTATTTTGTAGAACTACAATCATTTTTAGATAAAGAATATGCAGAACATACGATATATCCTGCTCGAAATGATATAGTAAGTGCATTTCAATTAACTACATTTGTTGAAGTGAAGGTGGTCATTTTGGGGCAAGACCCATATCACGGCCCTGGACAAGCCCATGGAATGAGCTTTTCTGTAAAGCCTGGAGTTGCGATTCCACCAAGCTTACGCAACATGTTTAAGGAATTGTCGGAGGATATTGGTTGTTCCATTCCAAAGAGTGGCTATTTAGAAAACTGGGCAAAGCAAGGGGTTTTATTGCTAAACACGGTTTTAACGGTCCGTGCAGGAGATGCGAACTCACATAAAGGGATGGGCTGGGAAACATTGACGGATGCAGTAATTCAAAAATTATCGGAACGAGAAAAACCAGTTATTTTTGTACTTTGGGGAAAGCCAGCACAATCGAAAATGAAACTAATCGATACGACAAAACATTTGATTTTACAAGCTCCTCATCCAAGTCCATTGAGCGCGCATAGAGGATTTTTCGGAAGTAAACCATATTCCAAAATAAATGCTCAGCTCATCTCGTGGGGCGATAAGCCAATCGATTTTTCCTTGTGATTATGCTACGATAACAAGTGGAAAGTAGGGAGAGTACATGGCTGTTAACTGTTTTAAATGCCGACACTTTTTTACTACATGGGATGCAAGTCATCCACGTGGCTGTAAGGCTTATGGGTTTAAAACGAAAGAGCTCCCATCCGCATTGGTAAAACGTACCTCTGGCATGGAATGCTTAAAATTTGAACCGAAGCAAGAGGAGGGGCCAAATCGATGATATCGAATGAACAAATCTTGATGCAAATAGAAAAACAACTTTATCAAGCAAAAATGATGGACAATGAACAATCCGTAAGAGAGTCATTAGCTGCAATTAGGGCTTTATGTGATGTTGCATTAGATTCGTCACCATCTCCTGCACCAGTGAGCCGCGACTTGTCTAAGGTGCAAATTAGTCCTGCACAACCAATAGCATTGAAGGAAGACGATGCAAATGGAGAGTCATTATTTGATTTTTAATAGAAGGTAGGAAAATTACATGAAATTTTTTATTATAGCAGGTGCTATTAATGGATTTCTAGCCGTTGCACTAGGGGCATTTGGCGCACACGCACTAGAAGGAAGAATTGCCGACAAATATTTATCGACATGGGCTACAGCAGTTCAATATCAAATGTTTCATGCATTGGCTTTAGTGGCAATCGGAATACTAATGAGCAGTAAATTATTGGGACACGTTTCTTCCTTGAATACAGCAGGGTACTTAATACTTGCTGGAATTATTCTATTTTCAGGAAGCTTGTACGTACTTAGTTTAACGGGTATTAGCATTCTAGGAGCAATAACGCCAATCGGTGGTGTAGCCTTTTTAGTAGGTTGGGTTATGCTAATCGTGGCAACAGTGAAGTATACAAATTAATTAAGTGAGAGGCCAAATCTTTAGATTTGGCCTTTTTTTGGTTTGTACAGAAGGTGGGGTTAGTGACAGCTCGTTAGATGGAATTATTATACATTATTAGTTAGAATATAGCTTAGCGCAACCAGTTGCTGCACAACCGAGACCAATTCAGCCAGAATCGCAACCAATTCTCGAAAACTGAGACCAATTGCTTCATAACCGAGACCAATTCTCATAATAAGAGCTGTCTCCACGCGAGATATTACTTATTATAGTAATATGACTTCTCATACATTATTAGGTAGATTACGACTGAAAGCGACTAAGCACTAAACCCATTCAAACAAAAAAAGGCCTATCCTCATAATCGAATAAGCCCATTCTTCCTTATATATAGTTTATCTCTTCATCAAACGTTGCATAATCAAAATAAATCATAAGCATTAAGTATCTCTTACCATTTGGATCACTCAGGATAATGTGATCTCGACCAGCTGCTTCTACGTATCCTGTAATTATTACGGAATTATGCACTTTACTAGCCTCAAATGTAAAATAGAATGTGCCTAGTTTTCCTTTATTCATTCTTAAAATATTTTCGATGTAGGACTCTTCTTGTTGACGAGCGGCTGCGGGTATCTGCGGTGGACCTATTGGTTGTTGCTGTTGCTGTGGTAGCTGCTGTTGTGGATAGCCTCCAGGGTACCAATAATATTGAACCATTCATACATCCTTTCTTTTTAGAGTTCTGGGCAATCTGCTGTTGAAGGAGAGAAGAAGCGATGTGCTTTATAGCGGCCAGTGTTCCATTGGTTATACCACTGAGCTGGGCAATCGCCAGATGGGTCAAAAAACCATAATGAGCGTGTTGCTGGATGAAAGCGTTCGCCGTTAATAACCCGCCTTGCTAATCTTTTATCAACCTCCCGTGCGCGTTGATAAAAATACGATTTCTGCGTTGCTTCAAATCCACCGGGGCTTTGAAAAACCATCTGTTCCAAATTTAGGATATCATTGAAGTAAGTCTAAGCAAGCAGCACGAACTCGTTTCACACCAACATTTCCAACCATAAGCATTCCAAGCTCGCCTTCACCTTCAGTTTCAGCACGCATTAGCCTTGCAAGTAGATCCAATTCTTTTGCCGTAGAACGAACTACTGCCAATGCATCACCTCCTACATTACACTATGCAAATAAATAGCCAATCATGCCAAATTTTGCGTTCGAAAAAAGGCCACATAAGCTGCAGCCTTTCCCAAAATTAAATATTAAAAAATGTTTCGCGTTTTTCAGCTTCAAGGATTGTACCGATGAAGAATGAACCGAATTCGGCATAACGTGCGCTAACTTCGTCAAAACGCATTTCGTAAATTAATTTTTTAAATTGAAGAACATCATCTGAGAATAAAGTTACGCCCCATTCGAAATCGTCGAAACCTACAGAACCAGAAATGATTTGTTTTACTTTGCCAGCATAACTGCGACCAATTAAACCATGGCTGCGCATTAAATTCTTACGCTCTTCCATTGGAAGCATGTACCAGTTGTCGTTGCCATCGCGACGTTTGTCCATTGGGTAGAAGCAAATGTACTGTGAACGTTGAAGTTCTGGATATAAACGAGCACGTACATGTGGGTTTTGGTATGGATCTTCGTTTGATTCACCAGCTAGGTAGTTAGATAATTCCACTACTGACACATAAGAATAAGCAGGAATAGTAAAGTCTGCAATAGTTAATTTATTGAATTTCGCTTCTAATTCTTGAAGTTCATCCATTGTTGGACGTAATGTCATTAACATAAAGTCTGCTTTTTGACCAACGATTGTGTAAAAAGCATGCGCTCCTGTTTTAGCGTCGTCTGCTTGTTGTAATTCATCTAAAAATGCTACGAATTCATCTGTTGCTTGTTTACGAAGTTCTGGATCGACTTGCTTCCATGATGTCCAGTCCATTTGGCGGAAATCATGTAAAACGTACCAACCATCTAATGTAATTGCTGCTTCATTCATTATATAAGACACTCCTTTGAATAAAAATTTCGCATCTTCAGTGTATCATACAACCTCCAATATTTCCCCTTTTGCCACGATTAACACATGACAATCTGTGACAAACTCGTGTATGCTTAACATATTAAAAACAAGGATAGGTGGCGGCAAAATGGCTGATTTATTTCAAGAAATCAAAGACAAGTTGCGGGGTGCGAATATATCCATCGTATTACCAGAAGGCAACGATGAAAGAATTATTGCAGCTGCTTTAAAACTCCAAAAAGAAGGTATTATTACACCGATTGTCATTGGATCCGAAAAAGAGGTCCCGAGCAATTTGACTGTTATAAATCCAGAGACATTTGAAGAAATGGACGAGCTTGTAGAAGCATTTGTTGAGCGTCGCAAAGGAAAAGTAACAACAGAAGAAGCGAGAGAGATTTTAAAAAATGTTAATTATTTTGGAACAATGCTCGTGTATACAATGCGAGCAAATGGATTAGTAAGCGGAGCAGTACATACGACGGCTGAAACCGTTCGACCTGCACTACAAATCATCAAAACAAAGCCAGGTATCTCCAAAACAAGCGGCGCATTTCTTATGGTAAAAGATGAACTTCGCTATGTGTTTGCAGATTGCGCCATAACGATCGCTCCAACTAGTGAGGATTTAGCAGAAATAGCAGTGGAAAGTGCAAAAACAGCGGCTGCCTTTGGAATAAAACCAAAAGTCGCTATGCTTTCCTTCTCTACAAAGGGTTCTGCACAATCAAAGGAAACAGAAAAAGTGGTACAAGCAACTAAACTTGCAAAACAGTTAGCACCTGAAATAGCGATTGAAGGGGAACTCCAATTTGATGCTAGTATCGTTCCTGCAATTGCTGCAAAGAAGGCACCTGGAGCAGTTGTGCAAGGGGATGCCAATGTTTTTGTGTTCCCATCACTTGAAGCAGGAAATATCGGCTATAAAATTGCAGAACGCTTAGGTGGGTTCGAAGCAATTGGCCCAATTTTACAAGGATTGTATGCACCAGTAAATGATTTATCTCGTGGTTGTTCAGCTGAGGATGTCTATAAACTTTCCTATATTACAGCTGCACAAGCGTTAGAATAAAGAGTATTCTCAGGATTGTAGACAGACTGAGACTAAGGAGTATATTGCATGTCAGATATAGATGTTTTATTACAGCAAGAAACGTGGCGATTTTGGGATCAATCGCTTAGTGGTAAGAGTCGTTCAGCATTAGAATCCTTTGCGGCGGATGATTTGCTTTGCCAGTTAGTTGGGCAGGGCCAATCACCTGCAACCGTTCGAACTTGGGTGCATAGTCAGACGATTGTATTAGGAATTCAAGATCATCGACTTCCATTCGTAGAAGATGCGCAGGATTTCTTACTTACACAAGGTTATACGCCAATCGTGCGAAATTCTGGGGGACTTGCAGTTGTGCTAGATGATGGAGTACTCAATCTATCGATTGTTTTGTCCGAAATTCAACAATCTATTGATATTCCAACGGGATATGAAGTGATGCTTGCTTTCATACAGCTTTTATTCCCAGAAGCGGAAGGGAAAATAGAAGCTTATGAAATTGTAGGGTCGTACTGCCCGGGTTCGTATGATTTAAGTATTAACGGTAAAAAATTCGCTGGCATTTCGCAACGCAGACTTCGACAAGGTATCGCCGTGCAGGTGTATTTATGTGTGGAGGGTAGTGGAAGTGAGCGAGCAGAATTAATTCGTCAGTTTTATGAAATCGGTGTGCAAGGGGAAGAAACCAAATTTAGCTATCCAGAAATAAAACCAGAAGTAATGGCCTCTTTAAATGAGTTGCTAAATGCTTCCTTTGCAGTGGAAGATATTGTTATACGCATTCAACAGTTGTTGCAACAGCTGTCTACTAATGTAGTATCCCAATCTGTCACGCAAGATGAGATGGATCTCTACCAATTTTATATGCAGCGCGTAGTAGATAGAAATAAAAAGATGCTAAATGAAAAATGAAAAAAACCACCAATCCATTAGACGGTTGGTGGTTCTTTAGATACGAGATTACCGTTCTTCTCCATTTGGAAAACAGGAACAGTCGGTAAATCTTCGTCATTTAATGTTACGAGACGTCTTGCACGGTTCATAATCTGCACAAATTGCTCGTAATCTTGTTTAATTGCAGCATTTTCTTTTTCTAGTTTTGCAAGTTCACTTTCTAATTTACGAATTTTTTCTGTTGAGATCGTTGCTAAGTGACGATACCTAGTAATATCGGAATCACTATGCTGTAGTCTTACGAGATACGCAATAATAATATCAATGGATAATGCTGAAACGGGGATCGAAGAAGTACGTTCTCCTCCTTCTTCTTGAGGCTTGGCTAAATAAATACCGTTTCCTCTTCGACGATAGTCTTTCCCAAGTATACGAAGCTTTTCTTTCCGTTCTTTTTTTGCTTCTTTTAATTCTGTTTCATATTGATGACGAACGACCGCATTCCATCGAAAGCCACATGCCGCAGCAGTTCGATTTAATTCATCACCTGCTTCTTCAAACGCATTTAACTGGGTACTTCCTTCACGAACGTGCCTAAGCACCATTTCTGCTAACATCTCATCATTTTCATTCATCCATGCATCTTGCCTAATTTTTACCATGTTTGTCCTCCTACCATGTTCATAGTTTCGTTGTTCTACTAACATGATGGTCAACATATCGCTCTTTTATTCACGTAAAATACACTTGATAGCAATATAAACTTTAAGATACAATGACCTGTAGACAATTACTATTTATAGAAAGGGTTGTGGACAGATGGCAAACCATTTTCGAGTTTGCGATGAGTGTCAGGCCGTTAATTTAAAAACATTAATTCCAAAGCTAAAAGCGGTTGATCCAGAGGCAGAAATTGAAGTAAAAGAATGTCAATCATACTGCGGACCAGGACGAAAGAAGACGTTTGCTTTTATTAATAATCGTCCAGTGGCAGCTTTATCAGAAGACGAATTAATGGATAAAGTACGCGCTAAGCTAGAAGACTAAAAATAGCGCAAGGCGCCCATCTAATAGGAATACAGTCAAAGATGATGACATTTGACCTCATCGACTGACTTCTTAAGACTAGAAAGTTACTAAATCGAAAAGTTATACTTGCATATCTTTCAAAAAAATGCCGCCTTTCCAGAAGCGGCTTTTTTCTTTATACTAAAAATAAAATGCACACTATTTAGTTGAATTTATATTTAGCTTCAGAGTCTTCTTTGTTTGGAGATTGAAATGAGCTAAAGCTATAAAATTATGGGGGTGGGAAAATGAGCTATGCTACGCAGAAGCTAGCAGAAGAAAAAGTGTTTAAAGACCCGGTTCACCGTTATATTCATGTTCGTGATCAAGTTATTTGGGATGTTATTGGATCAAAAGAATTTCAACGACTTCGCCGCATTAAACAGCTTGGAACTGCCTATCTAGTTTTTCATGGTGCAGAACATAGCCGTTTCAATCACTCGCTAGGAGTATATGAAATTGTTCGTCGAATCGTAGATGATAGTTTTAAGGAGCGTCCGCAATGGGATGCTTCAGAGAGACTAGTAGTATTATGTGCGGCTCTTCTTCACGATTTAGGACATGGACCATTTTCGCATGCTTTCGAGAATGTATTTGATTTAGACCATGAAGAATTTACGAGAGCGATTTTACTTGGGGAAACGGAAGTAAATGAAATCTTAAAAAGGGTAAGCAAGGATTTCCCTCAAAAAGTAGCGGATGTAATCGCAAAAACGTACCCAAACAAACAAGTAGTAAGTTTAATTTCTAGTCAAATTGATGCCGATCGCATGGATTATTTACAAAGAGATGCTTATTTTACGGGAGTTAGCTATGGTCATTTTGATATGGAGCGAATTTTGCGTGTCATGCGTCCTCTAGAGGATCAAGTGGTGATTAAATCGAGTGGAATGCATGCAGTGGAAGACTACATTATGAGTAGATACCAAATGTATTGGCAAGTGTATTTCCATCCTGTGTCGCGCAGTGCAGAAGTTATCCTAACAAAAATTTTACATCGTGCGAAAGCATTAAGTGAAATAGGATATCACTTTGAACAACAACCAACTCATTTTCGAGGATTTTTTGATGGAACATATACACTAAAAGATTATCTTGCCTTAGACGAAGGAGTTTTATTGACCTATTTTCAGCTTTGGATGTCTGAAAAAGATCCGATTTTAGCTGATTTATCCAGTCGATTTGTTAATCGTAAATTATTTCAATATATTGAGTTCGATTTAGCGAAGGACTACGTAAAAATGAAAGAACTTGAACAATTATTCAAAAGAGCAGGTATCGATCCAGAGTATTATTTAGTGTTCGATTCGTCATCGGATTTACCATACGATTTTTATCGACCTGGAGAAGAGGGAGAACGAATCCCAATTCATTTACAAATGCCTTCCGGAGAAATTAGAGAGTTATCACGAGAATCAGATGTAGTAGAAGCGATATCTGGAAAACGCCGAACTGATCATAAATTGTATTTCCCAGAAGATTTCTTAACAGCAGACGGAAAAAAGAAAGTATTGAAAAAACAAATACTGGAATTGTTAACTTGATTCCGTATGAGGCGTCCTGCGGCAACGTCTGAGTAACCGACATCCAGTTGGCCATAGCCTCAGGCAGATGTCACAGATTCTGTATGGAGTTAACCTGGCAAGCAAGGTTTACAGTTTTCTGCGATGAGCTTGCGAAGGGACAATTATTTTCTGCCGATCTAAGCGAAGTGAAGCGGAAGTAAAATCTGGACGCCAAATATGCCAAAGCGAATTTGATAGTAGAGGTGGGTTTATATTGCTAGAAGAACATGCAAAAATTGTACAATTTATTGGAGCAGCTGACGGTGGTATCACCGGAAGAAAAAAACTACAAAAAATGGTTTACATCGCAAAAAAGTTGCAGTTTCCCTATAAAGAAAAATACGAATTTCATATTTATGGTCCTTATTCTCATGAGCTAACATTGAGAGTAGATGAGCTTTGCAGCATGGGTTTTTTGTACGAAGAAAGACAAGACAAAGGCTCTTATGTACAGTATAAATATCAAATGACAGATGCAGGTGAGCATTTTACGCAGATGGCCCAAGTGCCAGCGGCAAGCCGTGCATTACAAGCGTGCATTGAACAAATGAAAGATAAAAGCTCCCGCTTTTTAGAGTTAGTTTCGACACTTTTATATTTCGACCATTTGCCAAAAGAAGAGCAAATTGAAAAGCTCCATGTGGTAAAAGGAAAACTAAATTTTACAAAGGCCGAAATTGACGAAGCCTTTTTATTTGTCATGAATTTAATGAATGAAAGAGCTATCCAATAAGGGTTGCTCTTTCTTTTTTTTATAGATAAGAAAGCCTACTAAGAACTCAGAGTTCATGGTTGGTGTTTTGAACGAGATGAAACTCGAATACTTTCCCTCCCAAAAAGAGGTATTAATCTGGTAGCAAGAACTTGAAAGAAATGCATTTAAGAAAAGTATTTCTCCCTAGTTTATGATAAATGTAAAAAGAGCAAACGACAGAAAAATAGATAGCATCCATCTTATAAATCGGTACTAGAGCTCCCGAAATTGCATCTTCGGGAGCCTCCAACATGAGTAAGAAAGAATTTATTCTCTCGTTATCAAAAACAGCACTAACAAATCTGTTGTCTAAAGTTGCAGGAGGGCGACGGAAGGAAAAAAGCCACAAGATTACCGAAAAAGGAGAGGAGGATCGTGACGCTAGTCACGATCCTCCTCTCCTAAAAGTCGCTCGGTAATGGTGTAAGCTAGTGTCCATTCCAAAGCAATCCGGAAACGTCTGCAAACAGGTATTGCACTTAAAGGGCGCTTGCGCTTTTGTTCCTAAATTTACTTATCACTGAAACGTGTGCCAGCTACTGCGTAATGATTTTTAGGCATTTCTTCGATGAATACTACGACATTTTCAATTGGAGCATTAGTCGTTTCTACTACTGCTGCAGTCACTTTCTCAACTAAGGCTTTTTTTTGCTCTTCTGTACGGCCTTCTAACATTTTTACTGTTACGTATGGCATTTCATTTCCTCCTTTAGTGAAATTATCTGTATACTAGTTATAATAACAGAACGGAGGGAACAATCGAATGACAAATGAAGAAAAACCGAAACAAAAAATGGGATTCACCATTATAAAAAATGATCCGACGGACGGACACAAAGGCTTTGGCATTGGAGCTTTATCTCTAGAGAACGTGTCTCCAGTCATTATTGATATAGAAGAAGGTATTGCAAAAGTAGAGATTGGTGCGATGCATGCAAGAAGTGATACAGAGCGTGGCATTAAATTTACTACGAACCGAGAAGATTCAGAAGGTGGAAAACCTTATTGGCTCGTTTGGGTGACAATTGACCACAAGGCAGATGGTCCTTACTATGCGGGCGTTACCGCTTGTGAAATGGTCGTAAATCGAGAAAAACGTCGAGGCTTTAAAATTCTTGCGGATCATGTAAATCGAATGGACAAATCAATGAAGCGTCAAATTTTAGTTGATTTTATGGACGAACGTTCTAAAAATATTTTAAGTGAATTTCTGCAATCTCATAATCGAGAAATGTGGGCTAGAAGCGACGAGAAGCTACATAATGACTTGAATGCTAAATAAAAAAATAGCCATAACTCAATATAGTCTGTTTAAGTGGTTGAATTAATCTTTAAAAGAAAGTACAATTTACTTAAAGCTTACTTCACAGTAATGCTAGGACACTTAGTCAAACAAGTAAGTAGAGAATGTGGAAGAATTGCGACAACCCAATCCAATAATTGCATACTTTTTGCAGAACGCGACACTAAGAAAAAGCTTTCTATTACCTAATTTAGGTACTAGAAAGCTTTTTATATTGTGGCAAAAATTGATTTTTGAATTTGGTCTCGGTTAGAAGGGAATTGGTCTTGCTTTCAGACGAATTGGTCTCGGTTTCCAAGGAATTAGTCTCGGTTGACGCCAATTCGGTCTCATTCAGCCATTTATTGGAATGTAAATGGAGAGATTTACTGCGGCCAAAAGCGCATTCTTCCAATATTTATTCTCCAAAGAACGAGAACGGGAAAATGGACCAATTATCTTCTTCGGGATCGCTTTCTTCAAATGTGTGCTGCTTTAAGCTTGGATCTGTGCACAGTTTTGTAGGGACATCTTTTTCTTTTAAATATACTAGACGCTGTTTTTCGCAAGCAGAGGTAGCTATTCCACCTGTTTTAATATCGACAATGACTCCACGAACGCCAGGTGGGGCAATAAATGGTTCTACAGGCAAACCTCGATGAACAGATTCCATAAATTCAATCCATACTTGCTTCGTCACTTGCTTTGCTTCCGCATCACTTACTTGTTTTCCTTGGTCATACCCGTTCCAAACACCTGCAGTCAGCTGAGGAGAGAATCCAATTAAATATTGATCGGAAATAGTAGTCCCAGATTTTGCAGCATATGGTCGTGTTTGTTTGGCACGAATACTAATTCCAGTTGCAGGGGAATAGTCATTGAAAATTGGATCAAACATGCCTGTAAGCAAATGAGACAACAAAAAGGCATCTTGTTCCTGCATTACCACTTTATCTTTCACTTTTTCTTTCGACACATCGTATAAGGTATTGCCTTCATTATCTGTAATTTTCGTAATATAAGTTGGTTTTTTCTGAATTCCTTTTGCAGAAATCGAATTGTATGCTTTTGTCATTTCGAAAAGGGAAACTTCTGATGTGCCAAGTGCTGTCGCAGGTGTATCATCAATATTCATTTTAATGTCAAATCGTTCAATGAGTTGTTGAAACGGTTTGTATCCAATATGTTCTAATGTTTTGACTGCATAAATATTATCCGAAATTGCAAGAGCTTGTGCCATCGAGATCGGATTTTCAGCAAATTCTCCGTTTACATTTTTCGGTTCATATTCTCTCCGTCCATTATCATAAGTGAAAATAGTTCGTTCGCTTTTCAAATACGTAAGGGGGGAGAATCCATTTTCCAGTGCTGCGCCATATAACAATGGTTTTATGATGGATCCTGGCTGCCTTTTTGCCTGAGTCACACGATTAAATGGACTTGCTGAGAAATCTCTACCACCAACCATTGCTGTCACATAGCCCGTTCTCGGTTCCATACTGATAAAACCAATTTGTAGCTCTCCTTCTGGCATCCATTTTTGAATGGTTTCTTCTGCAGCTTGCTGATGCTTTTTATTTAAAGTAGTGGTAATTGTCCAACCACCTTCTTCAATTCGATGACCTTTTTCTTTAATGATTTGCGATGCTTCTTTCCATACCTCTTCTAAAAAATATGGAGCTGTTTTTTTCGTTACGACAGAATCTTCCGTTTTTAATACGTAATTTTCCTCTATTGCACGTTCCTTCTGCTCGTCGGTTATAAATTGTTGATTGTTCATTAATGCCAAAATTAATTGTTGACGATTTTTCGCTTTTTCTTCATTTACTAATGGAGAATAATGAGTAGGTCCTTTAGGAATTCCCATTAATAATGCTGATTCTGCTAGAGTCAGAGATTTCGCGCTCTTACCGAAATAAAACCTACTTGCAGCTTCGACTCCGTACATTCCGTGTCCGAAGTAAACTGTATTTAAATATCCTTCTAGTAATTCCTCCTTTTCATAAAAAATTTCTAACCGGTAAGCGTACAATGCTTCATTTAATTTTCGAGCCCAAGTCTTGTCATGTGTTAAAAATAGATTCCGAGCGTATTGTTGTGTAATTGTACTTGCACCTTCTACTTTTTTTCCTGCTTTTACATCCTTTAAAAGTGCAGAAGCGATTCGGGTGTAATCAAATCCATGATGTTCATAAAATTCCTGGTCTTCTACTGCAATTGTGGCCTGCGGTATGAATGGTGAGATTTCGTCTAGAGATACCCAATAGCGTCGCTGCTCCTCAAATCGGTCACCGATGACATTCCCTTGATTATCTAAAAATACAGAGGAGATGGGTACCTGTATAATAGGCGCACCAACGATTTGTGCATATATGCGAAGCGTTACAAACGCACTAAAAAAGGCACAGCTAGCAACAATACTTAGTAGAAAAAACCTTTTTATACGTTTGGATCGTGTGGTTTTTTTTTTGTATTGTGCGCGCCTCATAATATCTCCCCAGTTCTAATTGATGTTTTCATTAGTATGAGAACAATAGATTCAAATTAAACGGAAAAAGAAAAAACTATTGCACTTTCGTCAAAAACCTCTATACTTTCTTTGTATTTAATTTTTTGATACATTACACTTAAATCATATTGGTAAGGGAGATAGATACATGGCTGGGTTTTGGTTTACGGAAAAACAAACCGAGAATTTTGGCATCACAATGAAGGTAAAACGTACACTTCATACAGAGCAAACGGATTTTCAACTGTTAGAAATGGCAGAAACAGAAGAGTGGGGGAATATGCTCTTTTTAGACGGAATGGTAATGACGTCACAAAAAGATGAGTTTGTGTACCATGAAATGGTTGCGCACGTTCCTTTATTTACACATCCAAATCCTGAGAACGTTTTAGTTGTTGGAGGAGGAGACGGTGGAGTAATTCGTGAGATTATGAAGCATCCAAAAGTGAAAAAAGCAACACTTGTTGACATAGATGGAAAAGTTATCGAGTATTCGAAGATTTATTTACCAGAAATTGCATGTGAGTTAGAAAACCCACGTGTGGACGTTCAAGTTGGCGACGGCTTCATGCATATCGCACAGTCAGAAAACGAATACGATGTAATCATGGTAGACTCTACTGAACCAGTTGGACCAGCTGTGAATTTATTTACAAAAGGTTTCTATGCTGGAATTTCAAAAGCATTAAAAGAAGATGGTATCTTCGTTGCACAATCGGACAACCCTTGGTTCAAAGCAGATTTAATCCGACAAGTACAAAAGGACGTAAAAGAAATTTTCCCAATTACAAATATGTACTTGGCAAATATCCCAACGTATCCAAGTGGACTTTGGTGCTTCACGATTGGTTCGAAAAAATACGATCCACTTCAAGTTCCGGACGAGCAATTCTTTGATATTGAAACAAAATATTATACAAAAGAGCTTCACAAAGCGGCATTCGTATTACCGAAATTTGTGAAAGACTTAGCAGGAGAATAAGCCGATGAGATTTGATGAAGCTTATTCAGGAAATGTATTTATTAAAAGTAAGCAAAATTACGAAGAAGCACAAGCGGTGATTTACGGTATGCCAATGGACTGGACAGTAAGCTATCGTCCAGGTTCACGCTTTGGCCCGCAGCGAATTCGTGAAGTATCGATTGGTTTAGAGGAATATAGCCCGTATTTAGACCGCGAGCTAGATGATGTGAACTATTTTGATGCTGGTGATATTCCGCTTCCTTTTGGTAATGCATCAAAAAGTTTGGATTTAATTGCAGATTTTATTCGTCAATTAATGCAAGATGGGAAAATTCCTGTTGGTATGGGTGGCGAACACTTAGTGTCTTGGCCTGTTATGAAAACAGTGGCAGACAACTATAAAGATCTTGCGATTATTCATATGGATGCGCATACGGATTTACGCGTGGAATACGAAGGAGAGCCGCTTTCTCACTCCACTCCGATTCGTAAAATTGCCGAATACATTGGTCCGAAAAACGTCTATTCATTCGGAATTCGTTCTGGAATGAAAGAAGAGTTTGACTGGGCAAAAGAAAACGGTATGCAAATTGCCAAATTTGAAGTATTGGAGCCTTTGAAAGAAGTGCTTCCAACTCTAGCAGGTCGACCAGTTTATGTCACAATCGACATCGACGTGTTAGATCCTGCGCATGCACCTGGAACTGGAACAGTAGACTGTGGCGGTATTACAAGCCGTGAACTACTAGCTTCTATCCATGCAATCGCAAACTCGGGAGTAAACGTTGTAGGCTTTGACTTAGTAGAAGTTGCACCAATTTATGATTCATCTGAACAGACTGCTAATACAGCTAGTAAATTACTTAGAGAAATGATACTTGGTTGGGTTAAATAATAAGCGTGATGTCCTTAAATGGGCATTACGTTTTTTTTGTTTTTCAGGCTCCAGTCAGAAAATGATGATTTAACGTAAGGAAATCCGATATGAGAAAGCCAGGTTCCATAGCAAAAGAACCTGGCTTTCATTAGGATTATCAATTGGATTTGTAGTGCCGGCCGCTCTCGAATAGACGCTAAATGCTCTCGGATAGCTGCCGATTCCTCTCGTATGCACTAAATTCCTCTTAAAACCAAGGTATCTCACTTCAAGTAAACTTATTAATGTGAAATTTGGTCTCGGTTATGGCGAAATTGGTCTCGCTTGTCGAAAAATGGTTGCGGTTAGGATTGAAATGGTCTCTGTTAGCATAAAAATAGTCTCATTAAGACGTATTTTAACTAATAATGTATAATAATTCCAAATTATAAAAAACCAAACTATTGTCAGAATAATTATCTAGTGTGAAGTCAGCTCTTTATTGAGTAAAATCGTTTTGTTCATCCATTTACTGGGGGAGGATTGTAATGTTATAATAGATTCCTTTTTGATTAGTTGTCACATAAGCAAACTTTAAGATATAATGTGAAGGTTATAGTAAAAAACGGTGAAAAATTGTTATATATTCATGCACCATAAAAAAAGTGCTTATTAATCGTTTATTATTAACGATTATTTTTTAATGACGTAAATTAACTATGAAAATGCTCTAAAGGGTGAAGTCAATGTCTCAACCACTAAAGAAATCAGTCAATGTTCGTTTATTATCAACAATAAAACATCCAGACATTGCAAAAGAATCATTTGATATGCAAACGACAGGTGTTCTAACTTTAAAAGGAGAGCAGCCTTATTTAGTTTATGAAGAAATGCAAAATGAAAAGGCAGTTCGAACAACCGTAAAGTTAGATAATAATTCCGCTTTAATCTTACGCAGTGGTGGAGTGAAAATGCGTTTGCCATTTCAACTAGGTGAGCTTCAAACAGGAAGCTATGACACGGGATATGGCACAATGATGATTACAACAAATACAACGCAACTGCAATTCGAAGATGGCCATTTTCAAGTGGAATACGAATTGCTTATAAACGAAGAAGTTGCTGGTACATATACATTAGAACTAATTTATACGGAGGCGAAGTAAATGAACGCAGTAGAAAAAGTACAACAATCGATTAAAACAGCTTTACAACAAGCTATTTTAAAGGCGGAACTTGTAACAGAAGAGCAAATTCCATCTATCCATTTAGAAACACCAAAAGATAAAGCAAACGGTGACTATGCAACTAATATTGCGATGCAGCTGACTAAGCTTGCGAGAAAAAATCCTCGTCAAATCGCGGAAGCAATTGTAGCAAACCTTGATATGTCAGGAACAATGATGGAGAAAATTGACATCGCAGGACCTGGGTTTATGAATATTACCGTTCGTAAAGATTATTTACAAGAAGTAATTAAAGCTGTACTAACAGAAGAAGAAAAATACGGACGTACGAACTCAGGAGCTGGAGAAAAAATTCAAGTAGAGTTTGTTTCTGCCAATCCAACTGGTGATTTACATTTAGGGCATGCGCGCGGGGCATCTGTTGGGGATTCATTATGTAACGTCTTGGACTTTGCTGGATACGACGTAGCTCGTGAATATTATATTAATGATGCTGGTAATCAAATCCACAATTTAGCTGTTTCGATTGAAGTACGCTATTTTGAAGCATTAGGTTTAGAAAAAGAAATGCCAGAAGATGGTTACCGTGGGCAAGATATTATCGATATCGCAGCAAATCTTGTAAAAGAGCATGGCGATAAATTTGTTCATATGTCGGATGAAGAGCGTTACAAAGCATTCCGTGCACATGGGTTAAAAGTTGAGCTTGCTAAGCTACAAAAAGACTTAGCGGATTTCCGTGTTGGCTTTGATAACTGGTTTTCTGAAACTTCATTATACGAAGATGGTAAAATCGAGGTAGCATTAAATAAATTACGTGCGAATGGTCATATCTTTGAAGAAGAGGGAGCTACATGGTTCCGTTCTACTACTTTTGGCGATGACAAAGACCGTGTTTTGATTAAAAGTGATGGATCATTCACGTATTTATTGCCAGACATTGCGTACCATGAAGATAAATTAGTTCGTGGCTTCGATCAACTGATCAATATTTGGGGAGCGGATCACCACGGGTATATTCCACGTATGAAAGCTGCTATTGAAGCACTTGGATACGAGCGTGAGAAATTAGAAGTTTCCGTTATTCAAATGGTTCAATTGTATAAAGACGGCGAAAAAATGAAAATGAGTAAACGTACAGGGAAAGCTGTTACGATGCGCGAGCTTGTAGAGGAAGTTGGACTGGATGCAGTTCGTTATTTCTTCGGTATGCGTTCGGGCGATTCACATATGGACTTTGATTTAGATTTAGCAGTTTCTCAGTCAAATGAAAACCCTGTGTATTATGCCCAATATGCCCATGCACGTATTTGCTCAATTCTACGTTCTGCTGAAACACAAGAGTTGAAAGCTTCAACGGATTCACTTGAATTATTACAGAGTGAAAAAGAATTAGACTTATTGAAAAAAATCGGTGATTTCCCACAAGTCGTGGCAGATGCTGCAAAACTTCGTGCACCTCACCGTGTAGCAACTTATATTCAAGAATTAGCTGCAACATTCCATAGCTTCTATAATGCGGATAAAGTTTTAGATGCAGAAAACGTAGCTCTATCAGAAGCGCGTCTTGCATTAGTAACATCTGCTCGTCAAACAATTGCAAACGCACTTCGTTTGATTGGTGTAAATGCTCCAGAGAAAATGTAATTTGTAGTATTAAAGGGGCTGTCTAATAAGCTCATAAATTGAAGCAGGTGTAGAAAAACGAGTCTTTTTCTACACCTGTTTTTTTATACTTTTTATAAAACTACTATTTTTTGTAGGCAATTGAATGTAGTGGAAGACGGCGACTCCAGCGGGAATAGCGTGAGCTGAAGGCCCCGCAGGAGTGAAAGCGACGAGGAGACTGAAGCCATGCCCGCGGAAAGCGTCCGTCTGGAACGGAAACCAATACATTGGAAAAGGGACCATCTCTAAGTCACTATATGACTTTAGGGACAGCCCCTTTTTTTCTCGATGATGGCTTACAATAAAAAAGTTTCTCCATAGCATAGATGTGAATCGGTCGAATAACATCGGAATTTGGTAGAATAGTATTAATTATCGGTCAAATAATATGAAAACCTCTGTCGACAACCATTTAATTTAAGGTATAATAAGTGCATTGCACAATACATATTTTATTGCATAGAGGTGCTCAAGTTACGGATTACTAGAGTTAAAAGGGAAGCTGGTTAAAGTCCAGCGCGGTCCCGCCACTGTAAATGATACGGTTGTATCATGAGTCAGAAAACCTGCCTTTATGAAATTACACCCACTGCCTACGAGGATAGGTTTGGTGTAGATCGGCTTGGCCATTTTTTCCTCGCAGATTTATACCTATATCTATCTCTCATTCTATGGATGGGAGATTTTTTGTTGCAAAAACTTAGGAGGAATGACAAATGAAGAAAATATGGCAATTATGGATGGCATCCGCATTAGCAGTTTTACTATTAGTAGGATGTGGACAAGAAGAAGCAAAACCTGTTGAAAACACTGAAAGTCCACAAGTAGAAACTGCGGTAGAAGAAACAGAATTCCCGATCACAATCACAGATGCAGTTGGCAATGATATTACATTAGAAGAAGCACCAAAAACAATCGTTTCAATGATGCCAAGCAATACAGAAATTTTGTTTGCACTTGGATTAAATGAAGAAATTGTTGGTGTAAATGATTACGATAACTATCCAGAAGAAGCACTTGAAAAAGAGAAAATTGGCGGTATGGAATTCAATGTTGAGAAAATCGTATCCATGAATCCAGACATCGTATTCGCACATGAGTCAAGCCTTGGAATGGGCGAAGCAGGATTACAACAAATCCGTGACGCTGGTGTGAAAGTTTTCGTTGTAAAAAATGCAGTAGATTTCAATGAAACTTATACAACCATCGAAGAAATTGGTCGTGCTACTGGTAAATTAGCAGAAGCACAAAAAATTGTAGAAGATATGAAAGCAAAAGTAGAAGAAGTAAAAGAGAAAGTTGCAAAAGTAGAAACGAAGAAAACAGTATTCGTAGAAACATCGGATGTTCCTGAAATTTACACACCTGGTAAAGGAACATTTATGCAAGAGATTTTAGATATGGTGAATGCTGAAAATATTGCAGCAGATCAAGAAGGTTGGTTCAAAATTGAGCCAGAAGAAATCGTAAGCCGCAATCCTGATGTGATTATTGTTATGTATAGCTATGTACCTGGAATTGTAGAGAGCGTAAAAGCTCGTGATGGATTCGCTTCTATTTCTGCTGTGAAAAATGATGCAGTTGTTCAAGTAGATGAAAACTTAACAAGTCGTACAGGTCCACGTCTTGCAGAAGGATTAGAAGAAGTAGCAAAAGCAATTTATCCAGAGGCATTTGGTGAGTAAAGTCATGATCGGCTACATCCTGTCGATTGCTGCTCTATTAGTAGCAATTTGGCTCGGTGTATCGGTCGGATCCGTACAGGTACCGATCAGCACATTATGGAATACGGGAGCAGATGAAATCGCGACCAATATAGTTTGGAAAATTCGTATGCCACGGGTTGTACTTGCAGGGCTAGTTGGTGCCTCACTAGCCATTGCAGGTGCCGCGTTTCAAGGTTTATTAAAAAACCCGCTTGCAGATCCTTATACGTTAGGAGTGTCGTCCGGTGCCTCAGTAGGTGCCGTGGCTACGCTCTTTTTCGGTATTTCGGTACCCTTTTTAGGAATATACACATTACCTGTTTTTAGTATGATTGGTGCATTCCTTACGATGCTCCTTGTTATTACATTTGCTAAACTGGTCGACCGTTCCATGAAGATGGAGACCATTATTTTAACTGGGATTATTGTTAGTTCCTTTTTAGGTTCGGTTATTTCCTTGATGATTGCACTAACTGGGGAAGAGCTTCGCCAAATTATTGGTTGGCTGCTTGGTAGTGTATCGATGCGTGGGTGGGATTTTGTGCAAATGGCTTTACCATTTGTTGTGATTGGCTCGGCTTTATTAGCATGGAACAGAAGAGAATTAAATGCGATGCTATTTGGAGAAGAGCGTGCAAAGCATTTAGGAGTCGATGTGAAAAAGCGAAAAATGATGATACTAATCGGAGGATCGATGCTAACGGGAACGGCGGTTGCTGTGTCTGGAACAATAGGATTTGTGGGACTTGTCGTTCCGCATATGACAAGGCTTTTATTTGGTTCAGATAACAGACATGTGTTACCGTTAAGCTTCATTAATGGAGCTGCGTTATTAATCATTTGTGATTTAGTGTCTCGCACCATTATTTCGCCAACCGAGTTGCCAATTGGTGTCATAACAGCATTTATTGGTGCGCCAGTTTTTGCATTTATTTTCTTTAGACAACGGAAAAAAGGAGGCGTTTAATATGTTGAAAATAAAAAAATTATCTGGTGGTTACGACCACCAACTAATCGTTAAAAACGTCTCCTTCGAAGTTGAAAAAGGAGAAATGCTAGGCATCCTAGGACCTAACGGAAGCGGGAAATCCACTTTACTGAAAGTGATGAGTGGAATTTTACCGATGAAATCAGGAGACGTTCTGATCGACGAGAAATCTCTCCAATCTTATTCTCCCAAAGAACTAGCTAGGAAAATGGCGGTTCTTCCACAATTACATAGTCATGCATTTTCACACACAGTTAGAGATACCATTTCACTCGGGAGGTATCCTCATCAAAGTGGCTGGTTTTCCTCGTGGTCGGGTGAAGATGAAGCGGCAGTTGCCGAGGCAATGAAACTGACCGCAATAGAAAGATATGAGCATCAGTTGTTAGACCTATTGTCAGGAGGGGAGCAACAGCGCGTATTTGTTGCCCAAGCGCTTGCACAACAAGCTCCTATTTTATTACTAGATGAACCGACGAATCATTTAGACATTGCACACCAAAAGCAATTACTCGATACGATTAAAACGCAAGCTATTGAAAAAGGCATCACGATTATTAGTGTCTTTCATGATATAAATCTTGCTTCTCTATACTGTGATCGATTGTTATTAATGGATCAAGGGGAAATAAAAGCAATCGGTGAGCCACATGAAGTAGTAAAGAAAAGTCAGGTTGAAACGGTGTACAAAGCTAGAGTTAGCACAAATCCACATCCTGAGCGACCAAAACCACAAATTACAATTCTTCCAGACGTGAAGGAACAGAAGGATGAACAACTCATTACAACAGAAAACTTTCAAGTCACGGGAGATTTGGTCGTATTTCAAGCGGAAACGCAGCTAAAAACATGGTCCTCTGCCGTAATAAATGCGGGAAGTGGCTGGTATAGAAACTTCGTCAATCGAAGAGTGGTTGCTAATTATGCTTGCGACAATGTGCAAGAAGAAATGTTAGCGTACTTAGCTGATAAGGGGTTTTCGGAAGCAGATACCATTGGAATGATGACTGCGGTCCAAACAAAAGACGCAGTTATAAAAGAGTATGACACGCCATTTGGAAGTATTGTCATCATGGTTACTGCCGGAGTCGGAAATGCGGTAGATGTTTCAAGAGCACATGAAATTGAGATGCTGCCTGCTATCGGTACGATTAATACATGGATTATTATCAACGGAGAACTTTCCGATGAAGCATTTATCCAGTCTGTTATTACTGCAACGGAAGCAAAAACGAAAGCGCTAGCTTTTGAAGAAGTAAAAGATCCACGGACAGGTACAATTGCAACTGGAACATCCACGGATAGTGTTTTAGTTGCTGCGACTCAAAAAGGAACGCATATTCCATACGCTGGTCCAATTACGGAAATCGGTAAAAAAATTGGATTAGGCGTATTTGAGTGCACAGTAGAAGCAATTCAAATATACAAAATAGCAAAAGGTTGGGTATAGGATGGGTCCGCATATTATTGCCATAGCAATTGGCCTATTACTGGACCGAATCATCGGAGACCCGCCGAATTGGCCGCATCCAGTCCGATGGATCGGATCGCTTATTTTAAAGCTAACCGCTCGGTTGAATAAAGGAAGAGCAAGGAAAGCAAAAGGATTTCTACTAGTTTTTATTGTAGTAGGTATCACATTTTTCGCTATATTAGCCATTTTAATTGGAGCTTATTCGATGCATATGGGCGTTGGAATTGCTGTGGAAAGTATTCTCATCGCATCAGGACTTGCTCAAAAAAGCTTGCAGGTTGCGGCAATGGATGTGTATAGACCTTTAATCAAGAAAGATTTACCTGCTGCGAGACAAAAACTTTCGTGGATTGTTGGACGAGATACAGAAAAACTAGACGAAAAAGAGATTACGAGAGGTGTCGTGGAAACGGTATCTGAAAATATTAGTGACGGGATTACTGCTCCACTTTTCTATGCATTTCTTTTAGCAGGTGCACCTGGGTTGTGGCTTTATAAAGCCATTAACACGCTCGATTCTATGGTTGGCTACAAAAACGAGAAATATGAAGAATTTGGCTATGCATCTGCAAAGCTGGATGACATTGCAAATTACATTCCGAGCCGTTTGACGGGCTATATTATTATGCTATGGGGCAAGAAAGAAAGTGCATTACCTTTTAGACAGCGAATGAAAGGCTGGTGGCTTGATGCGAAAAAGCACCCAAGTCCAAATAGCGGCTACTTAGAAGCTGCTACAGCCTATCAGCTAGGTATACAACTCGGTGGAATCAATACATATAAAGGAATCGTATCCAATCGAGCTTTAATGGGAGTTGGAGAAGTTCCGCTAAATCCTAGCCATATTTTAGGGGCCATCTCCCATCTAAAAACAGCTGTATTTCTATTTTGGCTTTGGATGATGGTGATCGGAGGAGTTTTATTTGTCATTACCTAATCACGGGGCAAACGCGCATCACGTATATGAACGTCTAGGTATGAAAATACCAGAAATGGTGATTGACTTTAGTGAAAATGTCAATCCATTAGGGCCGCCTGCATTTGTAAATGAAAAATGGTCCACATATGCAGAGTTAATAACTAAATATCCAGATCCGCATGGAGAACCATTTCTATCTGCAGCTGGACAATACCATCAAGTAGATGTCAATCAGGTGATAGTAGGAAATGGTGCAGCAGAAATATTCGCAAGCCTTGCAAAACGATATGAAAACAAGCGGGCTGTGTTGATTCACCCAACTTTTTCGGAATACGCAGCCACGCTTACACCTTATCATGTGTACATAAAAGAAATAATTGCACCACAAGCTCTTCCCTTGGACGAAGTGTTAGATGAAGTAGAATTTGCAGAAGTTATTTATATATGCAGACCGAATAATCCAACCGGCTACTTGATCCCGTTAAAAGAGATCCTACAAATAGCAGAGTATGCGAGAAGATATAAATGTGAAGTTATTTTAGACGAAGCGTTTCTAGATTTTATTGATGAAAGCGAATCATTTATACCGTATTTAAAGGATTTCCCGAATGTCATTGTCGTGCGTTCGATGACAAAAATGTATGCGATTCCTGGTTTGCGACTTGGATATGCTATTGCGGACGAGCAAATCATTAAAGAAATTCGCAGCAGAATGCCGCACTGGAATAGTAATGCTATTGCAACGACGATTGGTGCCGATTGCTTAAAGGAAGAAGAATATCGAATGCAGACAATTACCTTTGCGAAAGAAATGAGAGAGCAAACCAGAGTATTTCTTGAAAAGTGGAACTGTACTGTTCTTCCATCTCAGACGAATTTTATTTGTTTTCAGCTTCCTAATCCTGCG
Organism: Psychrobacillus sp. FSL H8-0484; assembly: GCF_038005325.1. Classification (NCBI taxonomy): domain Bacteria; kingdom Bacillati; phylum Bacillota; class Bacilli; order Caryophanales; family Bacillaceae; genus Psychrobacillus; species Psychrobacillus sp. FSL H8-0484. The sequence goes on from NZ_JBBOSZ010000001.1 coordinate 651,937, forward strand.
CGATCGAAAGGGTTTTTCGAATATTTATTAGCAAAGGGCTGTGTCCTTCGCCATACCGAGAATTTTAAAGGTTTAGACGGGAAATGGTTTCGTGTTGGCATGAAAGAGAAGCTGCAAATGGAGCAATTGCAAAAGGAGATGACCGCATGGTTCGAGGAAAACTTGTCTTCATAACGGGTGGTGTGCGGAGTGGAAAAAGTAGCTTCGCCGAACATTATTTGATGAACGAGCAAGCAAGGCGAAATGTGTATGTTGCTTCTGGAGTTGCGGTAGATGGTGAAATGGCGAAACGAATTGAAAGACATCAGGAGGATCGTGAAAATTATCCAGTCAAATGGATGACAATCGAGCAGTCAAGACACTTCGAACAAATCGTTTCGCAAATTCAAGTAGGAGACGGCATCCTTTGGGATTGTGTTACTACATGGCTTGCCAACGAACTTTACGAAAGCAATATGGAAGAAGTGGAAAAACAACTTTACCATGCAATCGATCAATTATTAGAAAAAGCTAAGGTAGTCGTCATCGTTTCGAATGAAGTGCTCGATGAACCATTGTCTACTTATGAAAGTGTCGTCCTCTATCAAAAGTGGATTGGCCAAATTCATCAGCAGCTTGTGGCAAAAGCAGATTACGCATTTGAAATGGAATACGGCATAAGCCATCAGTGGAAATGAGGGATATACGTGAAAGGATTAATGGTGCAAGGAACCGCTTCTAGTGTAGGGAAAAGCTTGGTCTGTACGGCTATTTGTCGACTGCTTGCAAATGAAGAAAAAAGAGTGGCACCTTTTAAATCACAAAATATGTCCAGCTTAAGCATTCATACAGCAGAAGGCTTTGAGGTTAGTGTTTCGCAAGCATTGCAGGCTAGAGCTGCCAAAACTCCCTACTTAACGGACATGAATCCGATATTATTAAAACCTTCTGGGAATATGGAAACAGACCTAATTATCCTTGGGAAAAAAGAAAATAGAATGAATGGAATGCGCTATCGCGAACAGTTTTTTGAAGAAGGCCAACAGCTTATAAAAAGCAGTTTAAGAAAGCTATCCGATTCCTATGAATACCTCATTTTAGAAGGTGCAGGCAGTCCTGTTGAAATGAATTTAAAAGATCGAGAATTAGTCAATATGCGGGTTGCCGATTTGGCAGATGTTCCGGTTATATTAGTAGCAAATATCGAATATGGTGGTGTGTTTGCATCCATCGTTGGTACCCTTGCCCTACTGCCAGAAGCACAGAGAGACCGAGTGAAGGGGATTATTATTAATAAGTTTCAAGGAGATATCTCGCTATTCCAAGATGGCATTGACTACATCAAATCGTATACAGGAGTCGACGTATTAGGGGTTGTCCCTTATTTTCCGAATGAACTGGAGGAAGAAGACGGTGTAGCAAAAGGTACTAAAGCTTCCTCCGATGAACAAATAAATGATTGGGCAAATCATTTTAAAAAGCACGTAAAGTGGGAAGAAATAGTAGCTATTTTAGAGGGCGATAAGGTGAATAAATGACAAGCCTTTTACTAGCACTTCAATTTTTCACCATCGTTCCTGTTCATAAAAATTTACCAATGGAAAAGCGACAAATTACAGGCATGTACAGTTTTTTTCCATGGATAGGTGCTAGCATAGGGGCGATTACTTGTGCACTGCTCTACTTCGAATGGAGTCCATTAATGACGGGATTCGGCATTGTACTTCTAGGGATACTCTTTTCTGGAGGTCTCCATATGGATGGGTTTATTGATACATCGGATGCGTTCTTTTCCTACAGAGATCGAGTGAAACGATTTGAAATTTTAGACGATCCACGAGTCGGGGCTTTTGGTGTGATGGCAGTGGTTTTATTAATCGTAGGTAAAGTAATTATTGTAGCGGAAGTGCTGGCAACTGACACGTTTCATTGGGTTTTTGTATTACTTATTCCTTTTTTCTCAAGGGCTACACTGGTGATGCTATTTGGGTTAACTAGAAGTGCAAAGGAAAGTGGCTTGGCATATTTTTTTAAACAGAAGATGCATGCGAACATAGTCCTACTAGCAACTGCATGTAATTTATTTGTCGGTCTCTTCGTACTAGGATGGCTGACAAATGGGATGATTGCACTTACTTTTGCGGTCGTCTTCGTATTATTTATTTGTGTATTCCGCAATTGGGTCATGAAAAACTTCGGCGGTGTTTCAGGTGATCTGCTTGGTGCGAGTGTGGAAGTTTCGGAGGTGGCACTATGGCTGACGCTTTTATTATTACTCTCATAAGGCACTTGCCGACACAAGGTAATCGTGAGAAAAAGTATATTGGCTGGACCGATGAACCGATCATTTCTGGAATAAAAACGAAATTCCTTTCACAGGAAATGAAACAAGTTATCGGCAGTGATCTGCTACGTTGTAAGCAAACGGCAAAACAAATATTCAAAGAGGTTCCTTATATTCCAAATAGACAACTGCGAGAATGCTCCTTTGGTGATTGGGAAGAAAAAACATATAATGAATTAAAAGAAGTTCCTTTATATAAGGAATGGCTAAATGACTTTCGAGCAGTAGTACCTCCAAACGGAGAGTCACTAGTCGACATGGAAGAGCGAGTATTACAGGCTTTTTATGATGTGGTGAAAGATTTTGAACAGCCAATTATGGTAACACATGGTGGACCTATTCGATTTTTATTAACAAAATTTGGACCTATTGAAAAGAATTTTTGGGATTGGGAAGTTCCCCATGGTAGTAGCTACAAGCTGCAATGGGCAGATAAAAAAGACGTACTGGAGGGGAAACGGTGCACGTCATTTTCGGTGGAGCATTTAATGGAAAAAGAGCGTATGTAGAAAAGTATGTCCAGAGGCGAAGTGTGCAGTGGGTTGATGCCGCAGCAGATGCCGTTGTTTTATTGCCAGCAACGGAAGTAATCGTTGTTTTTGGAGTGGAGAACCTTTTGGAACCAGCTCTCAGTAAGTTACACGAACGATTAGAACAGTGGAACAAAACAGTAGAAGTAATAGTCATTGCAACAGAAATTGGACGTGGCATAGTCCCTGTTGAAGCAAGCATGCGCAAATTGCGAGATGATGTCGGAAGGTTTTATCAACAGCTTTTTACAAGGGCAGACCATGTAACACGAATTTGGTACGGAATTCCACAAACGATAAAGGGAGATGATTGGAATGAAGATTTACACAAAAACGGGTGACAAAGGGCAAACAGGATTAATAGGTGGAAGAACAGACAAAGATGATATTCGCGTAGAAACGTACGGAACGATTGATGAAGTAAATTCATTTATCGGAAAAGCAGTGACCGAACTAGATCCAGCCATCTTTGCGGATATGTTAGAGGATTTAGAAACGATTCAGCACGAATTATTCGACTGCGGTGGAGATTTAGCAAACGTATCCAATCGTCGAGTGTATAAAATGACGGACGAACCAATTGAAGCAATGGAAAAACGTATTGATGTGCTGGTAGAAGAAGGCCCATTACTAGAACGCTTCATCTTACCTGGTGGAACACCAGCAGCGGCAACACTTCATATTGCGCGTACGATTACAAGACGTGCAGAGCGACAAATGGTGACATTGATGAAAACGGAAGAAGATGTTCCAGCAGTTGTGCAACGCTATTTGAATCGCTTATCCGACTATTTATTCGCAGCAGCACGCGTAGCAAATTCACGTGAAAATGTGTCAGATGTAGAATACGTACGCAGTGCAAAAGTATTTAAAAACGTAGGAAGTGTGAAGAAAGAGGGGGAGTAAGAACGATGAAGCTTCGTTTACTAACACTCTCAGCAATGTTTGCAGCACTTTGTGCAATCGGCGCATTCGTTAAAATTCCAGTTGGTATCGGAAGCGCGGCACTGGATACGGTGCCAGCACTTGTTTCAGCCGCATTCTTACCCCCTGTTTATGCGGGGGCAGCATCTTTAATCGGTCATTTATCATCGTCTCTTTATGTAGGCTTCCCATTGGGACCGCTGCATATCATCATTGCGGTGGAGATGTTTATTATATTATTCGTATTTACTAAGCTTCATCAAGCAGGACGTAAAGTGCTGAAGTGGGTATTTTTCATTTTTGCGAACAGTGTTCTTGCAACACTTCCATTTTACTGGATTATCTCACCAGCATTTTTCGTAGGAGCACTACCAGGAATTACGATTGCAACTGTTTTGAATGCGGGAATCGCAATGATTGTCTCACCAATGGTCGAGCGAGTAATGGAGCGTTTGAAAATCCATGCGTAATGCAGTTTTATTGCCAAATGGATTTGTATTAACAACGGATAATTCTGCTGGTATCGGTGAAAAAGAACATGATATCGTTCCTGCTGCTGATGACATAGTTTCCTATTTTGCAGCTCGAGTAACGTTGCTAGAGCAGTGGGCAGCCCTGGCATATCCATCTTCCATTATTGTGCATAATTTTTCTGGTAATAAAAGCTGGGACCAGTATATTGCAGGCATAGAGAGATTATTTCAAGAGATTGAGGTAGAGGGTCCAGTCATTACGGGGAGTAGCGAAACCAACATGGAAACGTTGCAATCAGCAATGGCCGTCACGATGATCGGTGAGAGACAAGAAGAACGACTCGATTCATACGACTGGTTTATCTATGGGAAACCTTGTGTTGGCAATGAAGTTCTCGAGGAAGCAGAGAAAATTGCTAACATGAAAAAAATATGGAATGGCATTAACAACGGACTAGTCCATCGTGTTTGGCCAGTCGGCTCTACTGGAATATTAGAGGAATGCCATCGACTAGGATTGCTCGGAGAAGTAGATGGCTGGGACTTAGGGAAATCTGCGGGACCAGCAACCTCTGTTTTACTAGGCATCCCACTAGATCGAATTGAAGAAGCAAAAATGCACTTTGGGCAATACTTTGAAGCAATAAAGTAAGGGATTGGGGCTATCTCGCATAGAGATAGCTCTTTATTGTTGGAACTGGTCTCGGTTTCAGGTAAATTAGTCTCGGTTCATGGAGAACTGGTTGCGGTTGTGAGTAAATTGGTTGCGATTTCAGACGAATTGATCTCGTTAAGCCACATTCTAACTAATTATGTATAATAATTCCAACTGAAAGATTCATATACTAATGAAGAAAGAGTTATCTCGCATATAGATAACTCTTTATTGTGAGAAATGGTCTCGGTTTCATGTAAATTAGTCTCGATTCATGGACAACTAGTTGCGGTTGTGAGTAAATTGGTTGCGATTCCGAGCGAACTGGTCTCGTTAAGCCGTATTCTAACTAATTATGTATAATAATTCCATCTGAAAGATTCATATTCCAGTGAAGAAAGGCTTATCTACAAAAGAAATAGCTCTTTATTGTGAGATGACATCTCGGTTAACATCCTTCTGTTCTCGATAACCTGCAAATTTATTACATCTCCTCCTGTAACCTCTCTACCCCTCATCCAAACTAATAAAAGAAAATAAGTTCAGTTTTCATGAAATAAAATTCTAGCAATTCCAATAAATAATTGTTGACTGAATGCTCACTCAGTTCTAATATTATAGTTAATTCTTATAATTCTATTTATATAATGGTATTCTATCCATATAATCATTTTACATCTTAGAGGGGGAGAATAAGATGGGTCCATTGTTAATAGCAAACTGGGTAATGTTTATAGCAGTTACTTTGTATGCAATTGGTTTATTCGCATATTTGTTAAAAACGAGGTATGCATATATTAAATTAGGGAAAAAAGTTGAATTTGAAGACAATGTGAAGGAAAGACTTCGCAAAATTTGGGTGTATGTATTCGGACAAAAGAAACTTTTAAAAGATAAGAAAAGTGGAACAATCCACGTTATGTTTTTTTATGGGTTCTTACTTGTCCAACTTGGGGCAATCGATTTTATTTGGAAAGGATTAGCACCGGATTCGCATTTACCACTTGGGCCGCTATATCCGGCATTTACATTCTTCCAAGAAATCGTGACATTAGTTATTTTGGTAGCAGTTGTATGGGCATTCTATCGCCGCTACGTAGAGAAGTTAGTTCGATTAAAACGAGGATGGAAAAATGGGCTTGTGCTTATTTTCATCGGTGGGTTAATGGTTTCTGTATTAGTTGGTAACGGTATGGGAATGATTTGGCATGGCCATGAAGCAGTTTGGACGGAGCCGATTGCATCTTCTATTGCAACTATTTTTGGATTCTTACCGGAAACGGCGGCAGTAGCTGTATTCTATATCATGTGGTGGGCGCATTTATTATTCCTACTCACATTCTTAGTGTATGTACCACAATCCAAGCATTTCCACTTAATCACTGGTCCAGCAAACGTTTATTTCCATCGTTTAGATAATGTTGGTAAACTACGTCCGATCAATTTTGAAGAGGCAGAAGAGGAAGACGCGGATGAAGAAGAAATGCCTTCATTTGGTGTAGGTCGCATTCAGGACTTTACACAAGCGCAAATGATCGACTTCTACGCATGTGTAGAATGTGGACGTTGTACAAATATGTGTCCTGCAACGGGAACAGGTAAAATGCTGTCACCGATGGACTTGATTGTTAAACTTCGTGATCATTTAACAATGACTGGAGCAGTTGAAACGAAGAAAAAGCCTTGGGTACCTGCACTTGCTTTCCAAGGGACAAAGGGGAACCAGCTTGCGATGGCTGCTGGAGCAGAAGGCGCAGTAATCGAAGATATTTATAGCCCTTCATTAATTGGAGATGTTATCACAGAAGAAGAAATTTGGGCATGTACGACTTGCCGTAACTGTGAAGACCAATGTCCAGTAATGAATGAGCATGTCGATAAAATTATTGACCTTCGTCGTTACTTAGTAATGACCGAAGGAAAAGTAAACCCGGATGCACAGCGCGCAATGACAAACATTGAACGTCAAGGAAATCCATGGGGCTTGAACCGTAAAGAGAAAGAGAACTGGAGAGATGCTCTTCCAGAGGTCCATATTCCAACAGTGAAAGAAGTATCTAAGGCTGGAGAAGAGTTTGAATACCTATTCTGGGTAGGTTCGATGGGATCGTTTGATAGTCGTTCACAAAAAATCGCCTTATCCTTTGCAAACTTAATGAACAAGGCTGGAGTAAAATTTGCGATTCTTGGAAATAAAGAAAAAAACTCTGGAGACACACCACGTCGCCTAGGAAATGAGTTTTTATTCCAAGAGCTGGCTACTGCAAATATTTCCGAATTTGAAAAAACTGGCGTAACAAAAATCGTAACAATTGACCCACATGCATACAATATCTTTAAAAATGAATACAGTGATTTTGGCTGGAATGGCGAAGTGCTTCACCATACAGAAATGCTATACGATTTAGTAAAATCAGGTCGCTTGAAACCACAATATGCGGTGGAAGAAACAATTACGTTCCACGATTCCTGTTACTTAGGTCGATACAATGATGTATACGATGCACCACGTGAAGTACTGAAAGCAATACCTGGCGTTAAGCTAGTGGAAATGAACCGTAACCGTGAATCAGGGATGTGCTGTGGAGCAGGTGGGGGACTAATGTGGATGGAAGAGCATGTAGGAAACCGTGTTAACGTTGCTCGAACAGAACAAGCATTAGAAGTAAATCCAACCGTTATTTCTTCAGGTTGTCCATACTGTTTAACTATGCTATCCGATGGTACGAAAGCAAAAGAAGTAGAGGGTACGGTTGGAACATACGATATCGCAGAACTACTAGAGAAATCTATTTTTGGAGAACAAACTCCAACAGTAGAAGAGGCAGTAGAAGAGCAAATCGAGGTAAACGTTCAATAAATAGACGTATCTCTATTGATTAGGCTTTGATAGATTAGGTTGTTGATTTTTAGAAGAAAATATTTTGCGGTTCGTCAGCGGAAAGCGAGCGGGTTTTCGGAAGATAACAATCTTTTCTTTTAACAGAGCTATTGATTAAAAAAAGAACATTCAGTAAACTAAAAGTAACAAGAGAGGGAGTAAAAGTACTCCCTTTTTTCTAACAAGTGAAGTCGAGCGAGCGTTCAGTCAACTAATTTTTTTATTTTACAATCAATGAAAGCGTATACAAAACAAAGGGGTGGCTGTGTTGAAAAAGACAGTAATTTTGGATGGGGCACGTACAGCTTTTGGTAAGTTCGGTGGAGCATTTAGTAGTTTAACAGCTTCGGATCTTGGTGGGGTAGCAATAAAAGAAGCATTAAATCGTGCAGGCGTACTAGCTGATCAGGTTGACGAAGTAATTATGGGGACAGTTTTACAAGCAGGGCAAGGTCAGATTCCTTCTAGACAGGCGGCAACAAAAGCAGGAATTCCTTGGTCTGTGAAAACAGAAACAATCAATAAAGTGTGTGCTTCTGGAATGCGTAGTGTCACGTTGGCTGATCAATTAATTCGCCTTGGGGATGAAGAAATCATTGTTGCAGGTGGAATGGAATCGATGTCTAATGCTCCTTATTATTTACCTAAAGGTAGATTTGGACTTCGAATGGGAGATGCCCAAATGGTAGACGGGATGGTATATGACGGGCTTTCCTGCTCCTTCCATCCAAAGCATGTGCATATGGGGACATACGGAAATTCTACTGCTGAGGTGTTCGAGTTATCACGTGAAAAGCAGGATGAATGGTCTTATAGAAGTCACGATCGTGCTTTAAAAGCAATTGATAACGGTATTTTTGCAGTGGAAATCATCTCAGTGGAGATACCACAGCGAAAAGGAGATCCAGTCATTGTAAATCAAGATGAAGCGCCACGCCGTGATACTTCTATCGAATCACTTGCAAAGCTAAAGCCTGCATTCGGAAATGATGGGACGATTACAGCAGGGAATGCACCTGGTATTAATGACGGAGCTTGCGCAATCGTTTTAACCAATGAAGAAAGAGCAAAAGAACTTGGTAAAGAGCCACTTGCTTATGTTTTGAGTCACGCTGAAATAGCAATTGAGCCGGAAAACTTCCCTCAAACACCCGGTATAGTAATTAATAAATTGCTTGATAAAGCAGGGAAAACACTTGCAGATATTGATTTATTTGAAATTAATGAAGCTTTTGCAGCTGTAGCACTGGTGAGTAGCCAAATTGCAGGGTTAGAAGAGGAAAAGGTAAATGTAAATGGCGGAGCAGTAGCGCTAGGTCATCCAATTGGAGCCTCTGGAGCCCGTATTATTTTAACGCTTGCATATGAATTGAAACGCCGTGGCGGTGGGATTGGAGTAGCAGCAATTTGTTCAGGTGGCGGGCAAGGCGACGCTATTATGATTGAAGTTCCAAAAACAGGGGGAAGTAACGTATGACAATTCAAAAAGTAATGGTAATCGGAGCAGGACAGATGGGATCAGGAATTGCACAGGTCTGTGCACAAGCAGGATACACAGTAAAGCTAAATGACAGAGAAGAACAATTTTACGATCGCGGAATTCAAACAATCACCAAAAACCTTTCACGCCAAGTGGAAAAAGGTCGTATGACAGAAGATGAAAAACAAGCAGTACTAAAAAATATTACAATGTCACTGTCAATCGAAGATGCGAAAGATGTAGACATCGTCATTGAAGCTGCTATTGAAAATATGGAAATCAAGCAATCTATCTTTAAACAACTAGATGAAATTACACCAAAGCATACGATTTTAGCAACCAATACATCATCGCTTCCAATTACAGAAATTGCTGCTGCCACAAATCGTCCAGCGCAAGTAATTGGAATGCATTTCATGAACCCGGTTCCAGTAATGAAGCTAGTGGAAATCATCCGCGGATTAGCAACATCCGACGAAGTGTATACATCAGTTGAAGATATGACGAAAAAATTGAGCAAAGTACCAGTGGAGGTAAACGATTTCCCAGGATTTGTTTCTAACCGTATATTGATGCCGATGATCAACGAAGCCATTTATACGCTTTATGAAGGGGTCGCAACAAAAGAAGCAATCGATGATGTGATGAAACTAGGAATGAATCATCCAATGGGACCACTTCAGTTAGCAGATTTTATCGGTTTAGATACCTGCTTATACATTATGGAAATCCTACATGAAGGATTTGGAGACAGTAAATATCGTCCGTGTCCACTGCTTAGAAAATATGTAAAGGCTGGTTGGATGGGGAAAAAATCAGGTCGAGGATTTTACAGCTACGAATAAACCGAATTTAGTCGGCCAGACCGTTAATACGGGATAAAGGGGTAATTAGGATGGAATTGAAATTCACCGAAGAACAACTAATGATGCGCAATATGGTTAGAGACTTTGCTAAAACAGAAATTGAACCATTTATTGAACGAATGGAACAAGGGGAGTTCCCTCGTGAAATTATTAAAAAAATGGGCGAACTTGGGTTAATGGGAATTACAGTTCCGGAACAATATGGCGGTTCTGAGATGGATTTTACAAGCTATGTTATCGCGATTAACGAACTGTCAAAAGTGAGTGCAGTTATCGGTGTCATTCTATCTGTTCATACATCTGTTGGAACAAATCCAATTCTTTATTTTGGGAATGATACACAAAAAAATAAATACCTACCAAAGCTGGCTTCGGGCGAATATTTAGGAGCATTTTGCTTAACGGAACCGTCAGCAGGATCAGATGCGGGTGCATTGAAAACAAAAGCCGTTAAACAAGGTGATCATTATATACTGAACGGCTCCAAAGTATTTATTACTAATGGTGGTGAAGCAGATGTGAATATCGTCTTTGCTTCTACGGATGCATCACAAGGATCTAGAGGGATTTCTGCTTTTATTGTGGAGAAAGACACTCCGGGTTTTATTATCGGGAAAGATGAACATAAAATGGGCTTACACGGCTCGAGAACTGTGCAAATGACATTTGAAGATATGAAAATTCCAGTTGAAAACCTTCTTGGTGAAGAAGGAGAAGGCTTTAAAATAGCGATGGCCAACTTAAATACAGGTCGTATTGGAATTGCAACGCAGGCGCTAGGCATTGCAGAGGCGGCGTTTGAGGCAGCAGTTGCATACGCAAAAGAGCGTGAGCAATTCGGTAAGCCTATTGCTGCAAATCAAGGGGTCGGCTTCAAGCTTGCAGATATGGGCACTGCGGTAGAAGCAGCACGACTACTTATTTACCGTGCAGCTAGCCTACGAGATCAGGGAATTCCATGTGGAAAAGAAGCGTCGATGGCAAAGCTATTTGCTTCGAAGACAGCTGTAGACGTTGCAATTGAAGCAGTTCAAGTATTTGGCGGATATGGTTATACAGAAGATTATCCAGTAGAACGTTATTTCCGAGACGCTAAAATTACAGAAATCTACGAAGGAACAAGCGAAATCCAACGAATCGTTATAAGCAAGCATTTGATCAAATAAATTTCAAACAAATGGCTAAGTGTGACAAAATCGACTCAATAAGAGAGCACTCACCAGCCATACGAGAGCAATCACAATTCATCTGAGAACAAGCGAAAAACCAAAACACTACTACCAAAAAAGGCGGGATAAACAATGAACTTTCAACTATCAGAAGAACATGAAATGATTCGGAAAATGGTACGTGACTTTGCAGAAAAGGAAGTAGGTCCAACAGCTGCTGAGCGTGACGAAGAAGAACGCTTTGACCGTGAGATTTTTGACAAAATGGCAGAGCTAGGTTTAACAGGTATTCCTTGGCCAGAAGAATACGGTGGAATCGGTTCCGATTATCTTGCGTATTGCATCGCAGTAGAAGAACTATCTCGTGTTTGTGCGTCGACTGGCGTAACACTTTCAGCACACACATCACTTGCTGGATGGCCAATTTTTAAATATGGCAATGAAGAGCAAAAACAAAAATACCTTCGTCCAATGGCAGAGGGAACAAAAATTGGTGGTTATGGCTTAACAGAAGCGGGATCAGGCTCGGATGCAGGTGGAATGAAAACAACTGCTAAATTAGATGGTGATCACTACGTATTAAACGGCTCTAAGATTTTCATTACAAATGGTGGGATTGCTGACATCTATGTAGTGTTTGCAGTAACAGATCCAGAATCAAAACATAAAGGGACAAGTGCATTTATCGTAGAAGCAGATTTTGCAGGATTCTCTGTTGGGAAAAAAGAAAAGAAACTAGGAATTCGTTCTTCACCAACTACAGAAATTATTTTTGATAACTGCCGAATTCCGAAAGAAAACCTTCTTGGGGAAGAAGGAGAAGGTTTTATTATCGCAATGAAAACATTAGATGGCGGACGTAACGGGATTGCTGCGCAAGCAGTAGGAATTGCGCAAGGTGCACTGGATGCATCTGTGACTTATGCAAAAGATCGTGTCCAATTTGGAAAACCAATCGTTGCAAACCAAGGGGTATCCTTCAAACTAGCGGATATGGCAACTTCCATAGAAGCATCTCGTTTACTGACATATCAAGCTGCATGGCTGGAGTCAAATGGTCTTCCATATGGAAAAGAATCTGCTATGGCAAAACTAATGGCTGGAGACACAGCGATGAAAGTGACAACAGAGGCAGTGCAAGTATTTGGTGGATACGGGTATACAAAAGATTACCCAGTAGAGCGTTATATGCGCGATGCAAAAATAACTCAAATTTACGAGGGAACACAAGAAATTCAACGTCTTGTTATTTCTCGTATGCTGACAAAATAATAGATGCATATGGACAAAAAGCATGAAGTACTGACTACTGTAAAAGATGAAAATCTCATTGAAAAAAGACGTCAGCAAATGATTCAAGCAGCTGTTTCACTATTCAAGGTAAAAGGCTTTCACCGAGCGACAACAAGAGAAATTGCAAAGGAAGCCGGATTTAGCATTGGGACACTCTATGAATATATTCGTACAAAGGAAGATGTCCTCTATTTAGTTTGCGATAGTATCTACAATGAAGTGCACACAAAACTATCAGAATTTACACCTGAAAGTGGGACATTAGAGGACTTGGAAAATGCAGTACGTCATTATTACGGTGTAATTGATGACATGTCGGATGAGTTTGTTGTGATGTACCAAGAATCTAAGTCCTTACCGAAAAACGCACTTGAATATGTACTAAAAAAAGAACTAGAAATGGTTGAGATCTTTCATAAAATTCTCGTTGGTTGTATACAAGCTGGGGAACTTGAGCTAACGGAGGCACAAGCTAAACTCTATGCACATACACTTGTCGTTCAAGGACAAATGTGGGCATTTAGAAGATGGGCTTTGAGCAAGGAATATTCAATCGAACAATTTACAGAACTACAAATACAAGTATTACTCTATGGGATGAAGAAATAGTTTCGATTGCTAACAAACAAAGGGGGAACAACATGTCTAAGGTAGAAGTATATCGTCCAACAAATCATGTTCGTTTTGTAACCGCATCCAGTCTTTTTGACGGACATGATGCGTCAATAAATATTATGCGTCGTATTTTACAGGCAAGTGGTGCGGAAGTTATTCACTTAGGACACAATCGTTCCGTAGAAGAAGTGGTAAACGCTGCTATTCAAGAGGATGTGCAAGGGATCGCAATATCTTCCTATCAAGGAGGGCATGTTGAGTATTTTAAATATATGAAGGATTTACTGGTAGAACGGGGTGCACCTCATATTCGCATATATGGGGGAGGCGGCGGAGTAATCATTCCGAAAGAAATAAAAGAACTGCAAGATTACGGTGTTTCAGGAATCTTCTCGCCGGAAGACGGCCGTAAACTTGGGCTTCAAGGTATGATCAATCAAATACTAATGGAATGTGATGTGCCAACGAAATCGTCGGGAGCAGGAGATGAGATTGCTAATGTTTCCACGGAAAATCCAGAGAAGTTAGCGCATTTAATTACGTTAGCGGAAGAGGCTCTTCAAACTGGAGATGCGGAAACAAAAGCCATGATCGAACAAGCGAAAAGCTTGTCGAAAGGCACACCTGTCCTTGGAATTACTGGAACGGGAGGAGCGGGGAAAAGTTCCTTAACAGATGAATTAATTCGCCGTTTCTTACAGGAGCTACCAGACAAAAAAATCGCGGTTCTTTCGATCGATCCTACGAAGCAAAAAACAGGTGGAGCATTGCTAGGTGACCGTATTCGTATGAATGCTATTTTTAACAAGCGTGTATTCATGCGGAGTTTAGCAACACGTGGATCTCGTACGGAATTATCTGGGGCGCTTGCTGATGTACTAGATGTAGTCAAAGTAGCAGGATACGATTTAATTATGGTTGAAACAAGTGGTATCGGGCAAGGGGACGCGGAAATTACCAATGTATCGGACGTTTCGATGTATGTAATGACAAGCGAGTTCGGTGCGCCATCTCAACTAGAAAAGATCGATATGATTGACTATGCAGATTTAATTGTTATCAATAAATTTGAACGAAAAGGCTCAGAAGACGCACTTCGCCAAGTGCAAAAGCAATATCAACGTAGCCGTGAACTTTGGCATGATGAGTTGGATACGATGCCAGTTTACGGAACGATTGCTAGTCAATTTAATGATAAAGGAACAAATTCTTTGTTCGCAGCATTAGTAGCTGTGTTGAATAAAAAGACAGGTACTGACTGGGAAACGTCGTACGAACATTTTGTTAAAACACAAAAGCAAAATGTAATTATTCCGAATGACCGACGCTATTATCTGCGTGAAATAACAGATGCAGTTCGTGGATACCATAAAAAGTCTGAAGAGCAAGTGGCTTTCGCGAGAAGACTGTTCCAATTAGAAGGTGCAATGGAGGCAGTGAAAGAAAAAGCGGCTGATGACGCTTTAGTACAATCATTGGAATCCTTAGCTACTGGAGTTCGTAATGAATTAACTGCAGAATCAAAGCGCATACTGGAGAACTGGGCTGCTTTAAAAGAAGCGTATGCTGGAGATGAGTTTATCACGAAAATACGTGATAAAGAAATTCGTACGATCCTTCGTACAGAAAGTCTTTCAGGGTTGAAGATACCGAAAGTAGTACTTCCGAAATTCGTTGATTATGGCGAAATTTTAAGATGGGTGTACAAAGAAAATATACCTGGTTCATTCCCATTCACAGCAGGTGTATTTCCGTTTAAACGAGAAGGGGAAGATCCAAAACGTCAATTTGCTGGAGAAGGAACGCCAGAACGTACCAATCGACGGTTCCACTATTTATCGAAAGATGACGATGCAAAACGTCTCTCTACCGCATTTGACTCGGTAACACTGTACGGAGAAGATCCAGATTATCGACCGGACATTTACGGGAAAGTTGGGGAGTCTGGAGTAAGCATCTGTACACTGGATGATATGAAAAAGCTGTATGCAGGGTTTGATTTATGTGCAGCCTCTACGTCTGTATCTATGACCATTAACGGACCTGCTCCCATTATATTAGCGATGTTCATGAATACGGCGATTGATCAGCAAGTACGTCTGCAGGAAGAGAAGCTTGGACGCATACTTACAATAGAAGAATACACAGAAGTAAAGGCTACCACCTTACAAGTTGTGAGAGGAACCGTGCAGGCAGATATATTGAAAGAAGATCAAGGTCAAAATACATGCATTTTCTCAACCGAATTTGCACTACGTATGATGGGCGATATTCAACAATATTTTATTGACCAAAAGGTTCGCAATTATTATTCGGTTTCCATTTCTGGTTATCATATTGCAGAAGCCGGTGCTAACCCAATTTCGCAACTTGCATTCACGCTTTCAAATGGCTTCACTTATGTGGAGTACTATCTGAGCCGCGGTATGCATATAGATGATTTTGCACCAAACTTATCATTCTTCTTCTCCAATGGCTTGGATCCAGAATATACCGTAATTGGTAGAGTGGCTCGTCGTATTTGGGCAGTTGTCATGCGCGATAAATATGGCGCAAATGATCGCAGTCAAAAACTGAAATACCATGTGCAAACATCAGGAAGAAGTCTACATGCACAAGAAATTGACTTTAATGATATTCGCACAACACTTCAAGCATTAATGGCATTGCAAGATAATTGTAACTCGCTTCATACAAATGCATACGATGAAGCAATTACAACACCAACCGAGGAATCTGTACGCCGTGCAATGGCGATTCAAATGATTATTACAAAAGAGCATGGACTATCAAAAAATGAAAATCCGCTACAAGGGGCTTTTATAATAGAAGAAATGACAGACCTAGTGGAAGAAGCAGTGCTTTCTGAGTTTGATCGTATTAACGATCGTGGCGGAGTGCTTGGTGCAATGGAAACACAGTATCAGCGTGGTAAAATTCAAGAAGAATCGATGTTCTACGAAATGAAAAAACACACGGGAGAGCTACCAATTATCGGTGTGAATACCTATTTAAATCCAACACCTGCTTCTGCAGAGGACATTGACAATATGGAAATTGCACGTGCAACGAAGGAAGAAAAAGAAACACAAATTATGAATCTACAAAGCTTCCAAGCTAAGTATAAGTCAGAAACAACCGAAGCACTCAATCGTTTGAAACAAGTTGCCGTAACAGGTGGCAACATCTTTGAAGAATTGATGTTCACGGTTCAAAAAGCAAGTCTTGGGCAAATTACGAACGCCTTATACGAAGTTGGCGGGCAATATAGACGAAACATGTAAAAAATAGAAAAGAAATACTTTTAAAAAAAACTGTGTCTCCATGTAAAAATGGGACACTTTTTTCCTAATTTTTTGTATAATGAAACTAACCTTATTCACCGGAAGTCCCGACTTTTGCTGAATAAGGTTAGTGCCACCGGCGGATGTTACAGATTTTGGACAGGAATTGATTGTGTATACTCATTCCAAAATCTGGACGGAAATGCGCCCAGGCGAATTTGATTATGTAATAAAGGAGCAATGGCATGAAAAAATCAATTCACATAATGGTCATTATAATACTCCTACTACTGGCCACTTTTCTGTATAATAGAAGACTGGCATCTATTCCATTACTCCTGCTATCTTTTTATTTATTTTCAATAGTAGGTAGGAAAATTTCTCTTTTCAAAAAGAATAAATGAATGTAGCATATTACATAATTGTTTGTATATAATGGTAAGTATGCAAACGGACATAGAAAGGACGTGCACGATTTGAATTTTCGTGAAATGACAACAGCACAACTACAAGAAGAATCGTTAATCGATATCGGATTTGCGATTTTAGAAGATAAGAAAAACTCACTAACATTAACAGAACTATTTGATGAAATCCAAAATTTAAACGGATTTACAGATGAAGAAATGGCGTCCCGCAAACCTCAATTTTATACAGATATGAATATCGATGGTCGCTTTTTAGCGATTGCAGAAAACCAATGGGGGCTAAGAGAATGGTACCCAGTGGAACAAATCGAAGAAGAATCAGCCCCTACGGTGAAGGTACGTAAAAAGAAAGCTAAAGTCGTAGATGATGAGCTAGATGATCTTGATGAGGATGAAATCATTTTCGAAGAAGAATTTGATGAATTTATTGATGAAGACGACGACGAAGACGAAGATGACGAAGATGAAGCAGTCATTGACTTTGTTGGAGCAGAAATCGATGAAGTGATTGAAGAAGACTTAATCGACGAAGATGAGGATGAATTTGAAATTATTGATGAAGATTTGGACGATGAAGATTTAGAAGACGAAGAATAATTCTTGACTTCTAAATCTAAACGCTATAAGATTTTATTGGGCTCTTTTTAAAGAGACATTACTTATGTGCATATGCGCTCCCCTGCAAAACAGCAGGAGGAGCGCTTTTTGTTATTGCTTAACCTTATTCAGCAAAAGGTTTTTGCTATGAAAGTGAAACAATAGAAGCAGTTGTATTTTTGGAAGGAACTTGAGTAGGAGCGAAAGTTTCCCACTTTTATAAGTGGTAAGATGAAGGCAAATGATTCATCCTATTGTGTACACACAACTACCTGCTGAATCGTAGAACTCTGGCTAAGATCGCCGCGTCCTACGGCAACACCACAGTAACCAACATCCTGTTGGCCCAAAGCCTCCGGCGGATGCCATAGATTTTGTAAATCTGGACGCAATACGCCAAGGCGAATTTGATATTACATTAGGAGGAACTAACAATGACTAAATTTATTTTTGTTACTGGTGGAGTTGTATCTTCACTTGGTAAAGGTATCACAGCGGCGTCACTTGGTCGTTTATTGAAAAACAGAGGGCTAAATGTAACGATTCAAAAATTTGATCCTTATATTAACTTAGACCCAGGAACAATGAGTCCATATCAACATGGGGAAGTTTTTGTAACAGATGACGGTGCAGAAACGGATTTAGATTTAGGTCATTACGAGCGCTTCATTGATATTAACTTGAATAAATACTCGAATATTACAACAGGAAAAGTGTATTCTTCTGTATTAAGAAAAGAACGTCGCGGTGATTACAACGGTGGGACAGTACAAGTTATTCCTCATATCACAAATGAAATTAAACAACGTTTATTTTTAGCAGCAAAAGAAACACATGCAGATATCGTAATTACAGAAATTGGTGGAACAGTAGGAGATATCGAATCTCTTCCATTCCTAGAAACAATTCGTCAAATGAAACGTGACGTAGGTAGCGATAACGTAATGTACATTCACTGTACATTAGTTCCATTTATAAAAGCTGCTGGTGAAATGAAAACAAAACCAACACAACATAGTGTAAAAGAACTTCGTAGCCTAGGTATTCAACCAAACGTTATTGTACTTCGTTCGGAAATGCCAGTTCCTCAAGATATGAAAGATAAAATCGGGCTATTCTGTGATATTAAACCGGAAGAAGTAATCGAATGTATTGATGCAGATTCTTTATACGAAATTCCATTGAATCTACAAGCACAACATTTAGATCAAATCGTAGTAGATCATTTCAAACTGCAAACTCCAGAAGCGGATATGACAGATTGGAAAGTATTAGTGGATCAAGTGAAATCATTATCGAAAAAAGTTCGTATTGGTTTAGTTGGTAAATATGTAGAGCTTCAAGATGCGTACATTTCTGTAGTAGAAGCGATGAAGCATGCCGGCTATAAATTTGATGCAGACGTAGAAGTGAAATGGGTAAATGCAGAGCATGTGAATGATGCAAACGTTGCAGAAGTTCTTGCTGATGTCGATGGAATCCTTGTTCCTGGCGGATTTGGAGATCGTGGTGTAGAAGGGAAAATTGCTGCTACTAAATTTGCTCGCGAAAATAACGTGCCGTTCTTAGGTATTTGTTTAGGTATGCAATTGGCAACAGTTGAATTTGCACGTTCAATTCTAGAACTTCAAGGTGCTCATTCTACAGAGTTAGACCCAACTACTCCACATTCAATTATTGATTTATTGCCAGAACAAAAAGACATAGAAGACTTAGGTGGAACACTTCGCCTTGGATTATATCCATGTAAGTTAACTCCTGGCTCAAAAGCACACCAAGCATACGGAGAAGAGCTTGTGTATGAACGCCACCGTCACCGTTATGAGTTCAATAACGAATACCGTGAGCAATTCGAAGCAGCAGGATTTGTGTTCTCTGGTACAAGCCCAGATGGTCGTTTAATCGAAATCATCGAGCTTCCAGAACATCCATTCTTCGTAGCTTCTCAATTCCACCCGGAATTTGTGTCACGTCCACAACGTCCACAACCATTATTCCGTGAGTTCATCAAAGCTTCCGTAGGTGAATAAATAGTGAAAAGCAGTTCGACTCGTCGAGCTGCTTTTTCTTTATGTTTTATAAGAGGATAAATGACTGAATGATACTGGACAGGCCGGATTGTATAATAATTAACTGTAATTATTATTCATAATATGTTAGAAAGCGGCTAAACGAGATCAATTCACTTGCGACCGCAACCAATTCGCAAGCAACCGAGACCAATTCACAAGCAACCGAGACCAATTCACAAGCAACCGCAACCAAATTAAAAAAGCACAAGGAAATTTCAAATTTCCTTGTGCTTTTTCGATTTTCTCTTTATTCTTCACCAAAAAGTATTTCGTCGAGCTTCATTTTCACAGCTTCATAAACAAACATCGTACTCAATGCGTACGGTAAGACAATCCGAGAACCATCTTCAGCAGGAAGTAACCCCTTCGTTAGTTTTAGTGAAATATATGTATAAGCAAGGGTTGAAAGCTTATTTTCTTCACTAGCAGGCTCGCTTGCAAGCACGCTAAATGGAATAAAGTCGGCCGCTAACTTTTCTGCTAAAGTAATGGCTTCTGAGTTTGCAGAAGATCTAGTTATTATCCAAATACGATCAGCACTAGTTAGTTGGACATCTGATGTCCACACCTGGAAACTTGGAAATGGTTCTGCAGCAAATTGAGCATTAATAGAAATACTTTTCATTTCTCCAAACGCTGCGAAATAAATATTCCCTTGGCCTGCAGCAGCTTGCGCTAGCAGTCGAGCTGTTTCTTCCATATTTTCTTCTTCTGAAGTTGCAATACGTTGTAATAGTCCAGAAAGTTGTGTTGTTAGCATTTTCAAAGTAAATTCACCTCGGTATTATTATATAAGAAAGTTCAATATATACATAGTTACTAGTGAGTATTACGTAAGATAGTCCCTGATAAACGGAATAATTATCTCTAAATATTTATAAATGGAAAATAATTCGAATTTTTAGCAGGAATGTGAAGGGGAGTATAGAATAGATATAGTAGTAGGGATATATGGGGAAAATTTTAAAAAGGGGTTTGTTCATCATGAAGCACATTTTAATTGTAGACGACCAGCTTGGCATACGAATGCTCTTAAAAGAAGTTTTTTCGCAGGAAGGATACGAAGTAAGTCTAGCTTCTAATGGGTTTGAAGCATTAGAAATTGTAAATGAAAGAGAGATTGGCGGAGTTTTATTGGATATGAAAATTCCAGGCATGGATGGGATTCAAATTTTAACTAAGTTAAAAATAAGTCATCCCGATTTACCAGTCATGATGATGACAGCATATGGAGAACTCAATTTAATCCAAGAAGCAAAGAATTTAGGTGCCAGTCATTATTTTACAAAACCATTTGATATCTTTGAAGTACGGGATGCTGTGAATAATTTAATAAAATAAGTACCTCGCAAGCAGGCAGTGGAAAACATCGCCTGTTTTTGTTATGATAAGAGAGGTATAAAAAGAAAATAAATGAGTGAAAAAGCGAATAGAGGAGGTCCATTTGAATGGCTTTAGTATCTATGAAAGAAATGCTTGAAAAAGGGAAAAAAGAAGGCTATGCAGTAGGACAATTCAACATTAACAATTTAGAATTTACACAAGCTATATTACAAGCTGCTGAAGAAGAAAAATCACCTGTAATTTTAGGTGTTTCTGAAGGTGCAGCCAAATACATGGGTGGTTTCAAAACGGTTGTACATATGGTAAAAGGTTTGATGGAAGACTATCAAACGACTGTACCAGTGGCAATTCACTTAGACCATGGCTCTAGCTTTGAAAAATGTAAAGCTGCAATTGACGCAGGTTTTACGTCTGTTATGATTGACGCTTCTCATCATCCATTTGAAGAAAACGTAGAAATTACGTCTAAAGTTGTAGAATATGCACATGCACGCAATGTATCTGTGGAAGCTGAACTTGGAACCGTTGGCGGACAAGAAGATGATGTAATCGCTGATGGTGTTATATATGCAGATCCAGCAGAATGTGCCGAACTAGTAAAACGCACAGCTATTGATTGCTTAGCGCCAGCACTAGGCTCTGTTCATGGGCCATACAAAGGTGAACCGAACTTAGGATTTAAAGAAATGGAAGAAATCTCTCAATTAGCAGAACTTCCACTAGTTCTACATGGTGGTACAGGAATTCCAACGCATGATATTACACGTGCTATTTCTCTAGGTACAGCTAAAATTAATGTAAACACTGAAAACCAAATTGCTGCGACAAATGCAATTCGTGCGTATTTGGCGGAAAATGAACACCAATATGATCCACGCAAATACCTAATTCCAGCACGAGATGCAATTAAAACAACTGTTATGGGCAAAATGCGTGTATTTGGAAGTTCGAATAGAGCATAATGCAATATAAATAGATACAAGGAGGAGTATTTTAATTAAAACCTTCTTCTTAGAATATAGACAAATATTACTTCGAAAGTGCCACTTTAGACTGTCTTGAAAACGCTGGGCAGTCGAGGTAACCTAAGTTAAAGAAATTCTTGCCGGAACTTTTACCGTTTTTCTGTGACGAGCTTTGTGCAAGAGTGCATTTAAAACATTATTTATCAACAGTCTTAGGAGAAGTGTTCAGTTTAGAACCTTCTCCTGTTTTTCCATTATGAGGAGGATATTATTAATATGAAATTTTTTATCGATACAGCTAACTTTGACGAAATAAAAGAAGCACACGCTTGGGGGATTTTATCAGGTGTAACGACAAATCCATCACTTGTTGCGAAAGAAAACATTTCATTTCATGATCGCCTTCGCGAAATTACAGCACTAGTAGATGGTTCTGTCAGCGCAGAAGTAATTGCATTAGACGCTGAAGGCATGATTAAAGAAGGTAGAGAACTTGCTGCAATTGCACCAAACATTACAGTGAAACTCCCGATGACACCAGAAGGCCTGAAAGCATGTTCAGTATTCCGTTCAGAAGGAATTAAAACAAATGTCACACTTATTTTTAGTGCAAACCAAGCGCTACTTGCAGCCCGTGCAGGTGCAACATATGTATCTCCTTTCTTAGGACGCCTAGACGATATTGGTCATGATGGAATGGAATTGATTGCAAAAATTGCTCAAATCTTTGATATCCACCAAATCGATACAGAAATTATTGCCGCTTCGATTAGACATCCTCAACATATTACAGATGCAGCACTAAATGGTGCGCATATTTCTACAACGCCTATTAAAGTATTAAAACAACTTTTTCATCATCCTCTAACAGACAAAGGGATTGAAGGATTTCTAGCAGATTGGAACAATCGTAAAAGCGAGTAACAAGATGAAGGAGAAACTTTATGGAAGTTTATAAAATAAAAGGAGGTAATCGCCTCCAAGGAACGATAAAAGTAAGTGGAGCGAAGAATAGCGCAGTAGCGCTTATTCCCGCTTCTTTATTGGCGAACTCTCCTGTTACAATTGAAGGCTTACCAGAAATTTTAGACGTATGGACATTGAAAGAGATTTTAGAAGAAGTGGGAGCAACCGTTACATTTGAAAACGGTACGATGACGATTGACCCAACACATATAGTGGATATGCCGCTTCCTAACGGGAATATTAAAAAGCTTCGGGCCTCTTATTATTTAATGGGTGCTTTACTTGGAAGATTTAAGAAAGCGGCGATTGGGCTACCAGGTGGATGCCATCTAGGTCCACGTCCAATCGACCAACATATTAAAGGCTTTGAAGCATTAGGTGCATCTGTAACCAATGAACATGGAGCTATTTATTTGCGAACAGACGAATTAGTCGGCTCCAAAATATACCTAGATGTCGTAAGTGTGGGAGCTACCATTAATATTATGCTAGCTGCAGTCCTAGCAAAAGGTAGAACAATCATCGAAAATGCGGCAAAAGAGCCAGAAATCATTGATGTTGCAACCCTTTTAAGTAATATGGGTGCGAATATTAAAGGTGCTGGAACAAATGTCATTCGAATTGATGGTGTGAAAGAACTGCATGGCACGAAGCACACAATTATTCCAGATCGTATTGAAGCTGGAACATTTATGATTATGGCTGCGGTTGCTGGAGACGGCATTACGATCGATAATGTCATCCCTTTTCATGTGGAAGCATTAACTGCGAAGCTTCGTGAAATGGGTGTCGAAGTAGAAGAATTTGAAGAAAAAATTTACATTGCAAAGCCGAAGAATTTACAGGCTGTGGATGTTAAAACACTTGTTTATCCTGGATTTCCAACGGATTTACAACAACCTTTTTCCGTATTAATGACGCAAGCGGCAGGAACATCTGTCATTACGGATTCGATTTATTCGGCACGTTTTAAACAAATTGATGAATTGCGCCGGATGAGTGCTAACGGGCGTGTAGATGGTAGAACAGCGATTATTACAGGTCCGGCAAAGCTAGAATCAGCCACAGTTCGTGCAAGTGATTTGAGAGCGGGCGCAGCATTAGTTCTTGCAGGATTAATTGCGGATGGCGAAACAGAAATTCAAGATATCTTCCATATCGAGCGTGGATATAGTTCCATTATTGAAAAGCTTCAAGGAATTGGAGCAGACATTCGCAGAGTGGAAATAAAAGAAGTCGAAGTAAATAACGAATAATATACCAGTAAATCCTATTTGACAAATATGCTACAATGATACAGGAAGAAACACATTCTAGAATATATAAACCGTAAAACGGGAGGCACATATTAGATGGAACGTAGTTTATCAATGGAATTAGTCCGAGTAACAGAAGCAGCAGCAATTGCATCTGCACGTTGGATGGGACGCGGATTAAAAAATGAAGCAGATGACGCAGCAACTACTGCAATGCGTACAGTATTTGACACAATCCCAATGGAAGGTGTCGTTGTAATTGGGGAAGGTGAAATGGACGAAGCACCGATGTTATATATCGGAGAAAAGCTTGGACATGGATCTGGAGGACCTCAAGTAGATGTAGCAGTAGATCCGTTAGAAGGTACAAATATCGTGGCTTCTGGTGGATGGAATGCACTAGCAGTTCTTGCGGTTGCAGATCGCGGAAATCTTCTTCATGCTCCTGACATGTATATGGAAAAACTTGCTGTAGGTCCTGAATCTGTAGGTCTAGTGGACATTAACGCATCCGTACTTGATAATTTACGAGCAGTAGCTCGTGCAAAAAACAAAGATATCGAAGACGTTGTAGCAACAATCCTTGGTCGTCCACGTCACCAAAAAATTATCGACGAAATTAGAGCCGCTGGCGCTCGCATCAAGCTAATTACGGATGGCGATGTAGCAGGAGCTATTAATACGGCATTTGATAACACGGGTGTTGATATTTTATTTGGTATGGGTGGAGCTCCTGAAGGGGTAATCTCAGCTGTAGGTTTAAAATGTCTAGGTGGAGAAATCCAAGGGAAGCTTGTCCCACAAGATGATGCAGAGCTTGCGCGTTGTCTTAAAATGGGTCTAGATGTGAATAAAGTTTTACGTATGGAAGACTTAGTAAAAGGTGACGATGCAATCTTCGCGGCAACTGGAGTAACTGACGGAGAACTTCTTCGCGGAGTACAATTTAAAGGCGCTTTTGGATCTACACATTCCATCGTTATGCGTGCAAAATCAGGAACTATTCGATTTGTAGAAGGACGTCATAGCTTAAACAAAAAACCGAATTTAGTTCTATAATAGTGAAACTTCCTAATGTATACCCGGTGAAATACTGCCGGGTATCCTCTTATTAAACTTCTTTCCCTTATAAATCCTGAAAATAGTAAACAATAAAATATAATAAAGAGTGGTGCGTTGCTTATGACACAAACAACAATTAACGAATTAGAAAATATGACGCTGAAAGAGCTCTATACACTAGCGCGCAAATATAAAGTTGCTGCTTATAGTAAGTTATCAAAAAAAGAACTTATTTTTGCTATTTTAAAATCTCGTGCAGAACAAGAAGGATTTTTCTTCATGGAAGGCGTTCTAGAAATTATCCAACAAGAAGGCTTCGGTTTCTTACGACCAATCAACTATTCTCCTAGTTCCGAGGATATTTACATTTCTGCATCTCAAATTAGAAGATTTGACCTTCGTAACGGAGATAAAGTAACAGGAAAAGTTCGCCCACCAAAAGAAAGTGAACGTTACTATGGTCTTCTACATGTAGAATTGGTAAACGGTGAAGACCCAGAAATTGCAAAAGAACGTGTGCATTTTCCAGGACTTACAGCATTATATCCAGATCGTCATATAACGCTTGAAACAACACCAGATAAATTATCAACACGTATAATGGATTTAGTAGCACCAGTAGGGTATGGACAACGTGGCTTAATTGTTGCGCCTCCAAAAGCAGGTAAAACTTTATTAATTAAAGAGATTGCAAATGCGATAACAACGAATCATCCGAATGCAGAACTAATTGTGCTATTAATAGACGAGCGTCCTGAAGAAGTAACAGACATTGAACGTTCAGTTAAAGCAGATGTAGTAAGTTCAACATTTGATGAAGTACCAGAAAACCACGTGAAAGTAGCAGAGCTAGTGTTAGAAAGAGCGATGCGCTTAGTAGAGCATAAGCGCGATGTTATCATTCTAATGGATTCTATTACACGCCTTGCACGTGCATACAATTTAGTAATTCCACCAAGCGGTCGTACATTATCTGGGGGTATTGACCCCGCTGCATTCCACCGTCCTAAACGATTTTTTGGAGCAGCACGAAATATTGAAGAAGGCGGAAGTTTAACAATTCTTGCGACTGCTTTAATTGATACAGGCTCACGTATGGATGAAGTTATCTATGAAGAGTTCAAAGGAACAGGTAACTTAGAACTTCATTTAGATAGACATCTTGCAGAGCGCCGAATTTTCCCTGCAATCGACATTCGTCGTTCTGGAACGAGAAAAGAAGAACTTCTTATTCCAAAAGACCAGCTCGACAAATTATGGGCAATTCGCAAAACATTTTCCGATTCATCCGATTTTGCGGAACGTTTCTTGAAAAAGCTTCGCCAAAGCAAAACAAACGAAGCATTTTTTGAACAATTAGCTGTAGAAATGAAAGCACACCGTAGTGGAAAAGTAACGCTGTAATCTACATGTGAGTTTTAAATTCGATATTCATTATAGATGAATTTAGAAGAGGAGGGGCTGTCCCTAAAGTCATATATTGACTGAGAGATGGTCCCTTTTCCAATGTATTGATTTCCGTTCCAGACGGACGCTTTCCGCGGGCATGGCTTCAGTCTCCTCGTCGCTTTCGCTCCTGCGGGGCCTTCAGCTCATGCACCTGCCGCTTCGCTTTCGGTGCAGAAAACATCTGCTATTCCCGCTGGAGTCGCCGTCTTCCACTACAATCAATTGCCTACAAAAAATAGTAGTTTAATGAAAAGTATACAAAAAACAGGTGTAGAAAAAGACTCGTTTTTCTATACATGCTTCAATTTATGAGCTTATTGGACTCTTTGGCTGCTTACTGTATAAATAGGAAAGTGGCTATTTTTTCATTTCCAAAAGCTTTGGCACTTCTTTCTATTACAAGTAACTATGGAGAGTGACGGACGAACGACTACCACACGATTATCGAAAAAGTGCGTAGGGATGAGACTTTGTCGCATCCCTATGTATCAAGAAATCCAGGTAATTGTGTAGAGATCGTTTAGTTCCAAGCACTTATACTAAAGTGCCTAGTGTGTTATCACCATTTTAATAAGCAATTTACTGGTACTTTTGGTTAATCAACACGTGTGGTTTCTTACGTCTTTGTACTAATTTTTAGCAAGTCAGAAAAGGAATTAAAAACTAACGACTTGTATATCCAAGATAGACATGTTATTATATTTAACGTAAGTTTATACATTTCTGCTACATATGCGATTGACATCAATCGGATCGTGTAAGGTATCAGTTTCATAACCAACTCTGTTCCAGATGGTTCAGGGCGAGAGGAGAGATAGAGATGAAAGCAGGAATTCATCCCGATTACAAAGAAGCAACAGTATCATGTTCATGTGGTAACACATTCACAACTGGTTCTGTAAAATCAGACATTAAAGTCGAGTTCTGTAACGATTGTCACCCATTCTATACAGGACGTCAAAAATTCGCAGCAGCGGATGGCCGTGTCGCTCGCTTCAACAAAAAATACGGAACTCAAGAAGAAAACTAAAAGCAAAATACCTGTAGAGCACTTTGTGCTTTACAGGTATTTTTGTTTAAAAGTCATACATGATGAGATGTTTCAGTTGATCTCACTTCGACATTACTTACATTTAGACAGCACCATATGTTATAAATAGATAGAGGAAAATGAAAGTTACATAAACGATTTATAAGGGGATATATATATAATGGCGCAATTATTTTTTAAGCATGGTGCAATGAATAGTGGAAAATCTATTGAAATTCTAAAAGTGGCACATAATTATGAAGAACAAAATAAACCCGTCATTATTTTTACACCTGGAATTGATACTCGAGATGAAGTGGGACATGTCTCCAGTAGAATAGGCTTAAAAAGAAAAGCTACTGCAATTTTCGATGAGACTAATTTATATGATCTCGTAGAAGAGCATTCGCCAAAACCATACTGCGTTCTCATCGACGAAGTACAGTTTTTAAAAAAAGAACATGTTTTACAATTAACGAAAATAGTAGATGAATTAGATATACCAGTAATGGGCTTTGGATTAAAAAATGACTTTCAAAATGAAATGTTTGAAGGAAGTCGCTATATGTTAATTTACGCAGATAAGATTGAAGAAATGAAGACCATTTGCTGGTTCTGCCATAAAAAGGCGATTATGAATTTACGGGTAGATGAAGATGGGAAGCCAGTTTATACTGGTGAACAAATTCAAATTGGCGGCAATGATGCTTACTATCCGGTTTGTCGGAAGTGCCATGCCAACCCACCATTATAAAAATGCCATGCAAAAATTCACTAATTTCTATAGGGGTTAGTGAATTTTTTCATGCGGATCAATGGTCGAGGTCTAGATTTGTAAATCGGTCTCGATTGGAATGAAATAAGTAGTGTTTAGCCATTTTACGTAAAAATAGGTAGAATTAATGACATGCACTTAAGTAATCACTCAGAAAAAGTAGCGGTGACATCACTTTTTCTTTATAATAGTACTATTAGACACTTAAACGAACGAGGTGAGCTCGATGTTTGATCGATTACAATCGGTAGAAGATCGTTATGATAAATTAAATGAATTGCTTAGTGACCCAGATGTGGTTAATGATTTAAATAAGCTGAGACAATATTCAAAAGAACAATCGGACCTACAAAACACAGTAGATGCCTATCGCGAATACAAAGAAGTAAAAAGCCAGTATAAAGATGCGAAGATTATGCTAGATGATAAGCTAGATGCGGATATGCGTGAAATGGTGAAAGAAGAAGTAAATGATTTGGAAACTCAGATCGTGGAACTGGAAGCACGTCTCAAGGTTTTATTGATTCCAAAAGATCCTAATGATGATAAGAACGTTATCATGGAGATTCGCGGAGCAGCTGGAGGAGACGAAGCAGCATTATTTGCAGGTAATTTATTCCGTATGTACAGTCGCTATGCTGAAACGCAAAACTGGAAAATTGATATTATGGATTCCTCTCCAACAGGACTTGGGGGCTTCAAAGAAATCATTTTCATGATTAATGGAAGCAATGCCTATTCCAAAATGAAGTATGAAAATGGTGCACATCGTGTACAACGCGTTCCGGAAACAGAATCTGGTGGCCGTATTCATACGTCAACTGCAACAGTTGCAGTACTTCCAGAGGCGGAGGAAGTAGAAGTGGAAATCCATGACAAGGATATTCGTACCGATACATTTGCATCATCAGGTGCAGGTGGACAATCGGTTAATACAACCATGTCTGCTGTCCGTTTAACGCATTTACCAACCGGAATTACGGTTTCGATGCAAGATGAAAAATCGCAAATTAAAAACAAAGAAAAAGCAATGAAGATTCTTCGAGCGCGCGTTGCTGATAAATTCCGTCAAGAAGCGCAAGCAGAATATGATGCTGTACGAAAATCAGCAGTAGGTACTGGAGACCGATCTGAACGAATTCGCACCTACAATTATCCGCAAAATCGTGTGACGGATCACCGGATTGGCTTAACGATACAAAAACTCGACCAAATTTTGGAAGGTAAGCTAGATGAAGTAGTCGATGCACTAATCGTAGAAGATCAAGCGGAAAAATTAGAAAGATTGAATGACACCAATGTGTAAGACAATTTATGAGGCCCTAAACCGGGCTTCTTCTTTTTTAGAGGAAAATAATCGGGAAAAAGAAGTCGCTCGTTATTTACTGCAGCACGTGCTTGGGAAAAATTATTCACAATTAATGATGGCCATGTATGATGAAATATCCAAAGAAGACTTCCAAATATTTTGGAATTACGTGGAAGAGCATACAACAGGTAGGCCTTATCAATATATAATTGGACAGGAAACATTTTACGATCGAAATTTTGTCGTCAATGAACATGTCTTAATTCCTCGTCCAGAAACAGAAGAGTTAATAGAAGAAGTAAAAAAACGCATGAACACTGTTTTTGAACCCAATAAACGCTTAATGATTGCAGACATTGGAACAGGAAGCGGTGCAATCGCAATAACGATAAAAAAAGAAATACCGGATGCTGTTGTTACGGCAACTGATATTTCAAAGGAAGCACTTCAAGTAGCAAGCAAAAATGCACAGCTTCTAGAAGCAGAAATCCAATTTAAACAAGGAGATTTACTAGCTCCAATAGCCGATCAAAAATGGGACATTATTTTATCGAATCCTCCTTATATTGGACAGCACGAAGCTGAATCTCTTTCAGACACAGTAATTGATTTTGAACCACATCTTGCTCTATTTGCAGAGGAAGATGGGCTGCAACTCTATCGAAAAATGACGGAGCAGCTTCCACATATGATGAATGTTCCAAGTTTTATTGGATTTGAAATTGGCTATGAACAAGGTCCAGCTGTTGAAAATATGCTACAATCTGCATTTCCAAATGCAACAGTGGAAATTGTGAAAGATATTAATCAAAAAAATAGATTTGTTTTTTGTACAATAACTGAATAAGTTATGAATCTATTGGTAATAATGTTCCTAAGGAGGAATGTTACATGTTACCAGATTACGAGATAAAGAGAGTGCCAAGTATTGGCCGAAAAATAGATTCTATTATTCTTTTTGTATGGATGCTACTTATGATGCAAACGGTTTTATTTTTCCTATTTCAAGAATCAGATGCAGCAGAAGGGATGCGCTTTCGCCTAATTGCAAATAGCAATACGGTGCAAGATCAGCGAATTAAAAATGAAGTGAAAGACAATATAGCACCAATTTTATTAGAATATCAAAATGATCCGCACCAAACGTACGAGGAACTGGAAAAAGCTGTGGGGGAATTATCACATTCGCTAAATGAGAAGATTACGATAACTAAGGGACAAGCTATTTTTCCACCAAAAATGTGGAATGAAGGAATCACTTCTCAAACAAATGTAGAATCCATTGTTATTACAATCGGAAAAGGTCGAGGAGATAATTGGTGGTGCGCTCTATTTCCAAAAGTTTGTTATAAAGAAGAAGCGAAAGAAGTAAAAGAAGAAAAGCCGAAATTTTGGGTATGGGAATGGTTAAAAAAGAAATTTTCCACATAGTTACCCACAATTTTCAGAAAGTTATAAACAATTTGTGGATAAACACAATAGAAAGGAGAGAATAAGCGTGAAAACGGAAATTATTTTGGTGGATAACTTTTCCACAAAAGAGATAGGTTATACACAGGCTATTAATTTATTGATTGCTGGAGATACAGTTGCTTTTCCAACTGAAACAGTTTATGGCTTAGGTGCTATTGCAACAAATGAATCCGCAGTTGCCAAAATATTTGAAGCAAAAGGTAGACCACAAGATAATCCGCTAATTGTGCATATTGGTTCAAAAGAAGAGTTACAAGCCTTCACCCATAATGTTCCCAATCTAGCGAAAGTGTGTATGGATACTTTTTGGCCAGGTGCTCTGACGCTTGTATTACCATTACAGCAAGGATCTTTAGCAAAAAATGTTACTGCTGGACTTAATTCAGTAGGTGTTCGAATGCCTGATCATCCAGTAGCGCTAGAACTACTAAGTCGTTTAAAACAACCAGTTGCTGCTCCTAGTGCAAATCGAAGTGGTAAGCCTAGTCCAACAAAAGCATCTCACGTCTTCCACGATTTAAATGGAAAAGTGCCATTTATATTAGATGGTGGAGCAACGGGAATGGGGCTTGAATCGACCGTTTTAGATTTTACTTCTGAAATTCCAACTATTCTACGCCCAGGTGGAGTAACGAAAGAAATGCTTGAACGAGTGATAGGACCAGTCCATGAATCCAAACTGACAGATCATGCAGAAGCACCTCGTGCACCAGGTATGAAGTATGCTCATTATGCACCAAATGCACCTGTTTATTTAATTGAAGCGAGCCTACAAAAAGTACAGCTAGCAATTGAAAGTATACATAGCGAACAGAAGAAAGTAGCATTAATCGCAACAGAACAGTTTAAAACTACTCACGTCGATTACTTCTTTTCATTAGGAAAAGAGCATCAATTAGAAGATGCAGCTCAGCTATTATACGAAGCGCTTAGAAGCTGTGACGAAACAGATGCGGACATCGTATTAGTACCAACCTTTTCCAAACAAGGTGTCGGTACTGCAATTATGAATCGTCTAGAGAAAGCTGCGAATGGTAACTATTTTTCAACTAACATATAAATAATATTAAACGGCTGTTGATTATCCAATTTCCCCTTGTACGTTTTTGGTTCGCTTTGGACGAAATGGTTACTGCATCAGTACCCAGGGCTAGTGTAGCTGGAGAATGACGGACGAACGACTACCACACGATTATCGAAAAAATACGGAGGGGCTGTCCAATAGCCCATAAATTGAAGCAGGTGTAGAAAAATGAGTCTTTTTCTACACCTGTTTTTTGTATACTTTTATTAAAACTACTATTTTTTGTAGGCAATTGATTGTAGTGAAAGACGGCGACTCCAGCGGGAATAGCAGATGTTTTCTGCACCGAAAGCGAAGCGGCAGGTGCATGAGCTGAAGGCCCCGCAGGAGCGAAAGCGACGAGGAGACTGAAGCCATGCCCGCGGAAAGCGTCCGTCTTGAATAGAAATCAATACATTGGAAAAGGGACCATCTCTCAGTCACTATATGACTTTAGGGACAGCCCATTTCGCATCAAGAAATCCAGTTAATGGTGTAGAACTCGTTTAGTTCAAGCACTGCAAAAGCACCTATACTTAGAGGGTCTAGTGTGTTATCGCCATTTTAATAAGCAATTTACTGGGTACTTTTGGTTAATCAACACGGTTGATAATATTAGATTGTATTCTCTCCTAATCTTTTGCATACATTTAATTATGCGAATAGACGGGGGAGATTTTTTTGTGGCGTGAAATTTTGGCAGGCGGACTAATGTCAGTAGATGTATTAATATTATTTTCTCTTGTATCCTATAGAAAACAACTATTAACTCTTGCAGCATGGGTGGCATCCTTACATATGCTTTTCCCTTTAATAGGGTATTATGCAGGTATTCTCGTGCAAAGTTATTTGCAAAATGCAAGTCCTTATTTATCTGGAGTGCTATTAGCTTTAGTTGGGCTACAAATGATTCTGACTCAATCTCCAAAACAAGTTCCACTATTATCTCCATATATTCTTGCGGTTGTCGCGAGCTTTGATACCTTTTCAGTCAGTATTTCATTTGGTATGCTTAGAGTGGAAAAAGTCATGTTTATATTAAGCGCAGGTTTATTTTCCTTTTTTGGAGTTATTTTTGCGCAAAAATTTATTTTTAAACATGCATTTATGGGTAGGGGTATCTTAATGAAAGTAGCTGGTTTGTTAATTTTACTAATGGGAATCATTACGTTGAAAAATATTTAGAAATTTTCAAACTTTTATCAGACTAATTAATATATACTAGAGATGAGGAAATGTAGCTATGAATATTTTATTTGTTTGCACTGGAAATACATGTAGAAGCCCTATAGCAGAAGCGATACTGAAAGACCGAAAACTAGAGAGCGTAGAGGTTCGATCGGCAGGTATCTATGCGATGGATGGAGGAAATATGTCTTCAAATGGGAAAATAGTCTTGGAAAATGAGTCTATATCTTTCGCTCATAAATCAACTTCTATAAATGAATCATTAATAGATTGGGCGGATCTCATTTTAACGATGACTGGATCTCACAAACATACAATTATTCAGGCATTTCCACAGGCGATATCGAAAGTGTATATGTACAAAGAATTTGTAGTACCTGGAAATACGCAAGATGTAACCGATCCATATGGTGGAAGCTTACGTACATATGAACACACGTTTAAAGAACTATCTGCATTAACAGATGAACTAGTAAAAAAACTTCAGGGGGAACAGCGATGAAAGAAAAGAAAAAGAAGCACGCTTTTGGAATCCAAAAGAAGATTGTGCTATTTGTAACAGTATTAGCAGTAATTACGTACTCTACAAGTGCATTGTTTATTAATTATGTACAACCTTTTTTATTAGATAAGACAACAGGGTCTATCACATTTGAAATTCTAACTTATGCTGCGGGAGTTTTTTGGTCTGGTTTATTAGCTTATATATTCAGTGGTCTTATAATAAAACCTTTATTTAATTTAGAAAAAGTTGCCATACTTGCTTCAGAAGGAAAAATTGGTGTGGACGTGGAAGTACCAAAGTCAAAAGATGAAATTCAATCAGTAGCAGTTGCATTCCAAGCAATGCTAGTGAACTTAAGAGAAGTGGTTCAAAGTATAGAAGAAAATTTTGATAAAACAAATAATACAGTGCAAAGCCTTTCAAAAGAATCTTCGGTTGCTTCAGAGCAAGCAGAAGCGATTGCACATACGATAGCTCAAATATCTGAAGGTGCAGAACAATCAGCTGTAGCAGTTCAAGAAACTGCAGAATCAGTAGAAGATGTACGTGTGCTTGCGTCAGAAGTTAATAAACGTGCGGAAAGATCTTCCGTTCAATCCAAAGAGATGATTAGAGGACTTGCACAAACAACAGATGTCATCCAATCGCTTGTAAACGGGATTCAAAAAATTGCTTCTGGTAGTGAATCTGCATTAGGGAATGTCCATCAATTAGAAGAAAATGCAAGAAAAGTGGAAAGTATTATTCAACTAGTAGGGGATATTGCAGCGCAAACAAATTTACTAGCATTAAATGCTTCCATTGAGGCCGCTCGTGCTGGCGAACATGGTAAAGGCTTTGCAGTGGTAGCTGAAGAAGTACGTAAACTAGCAGATGAGAGTGCGAAAGCAGTTCAAGGTATTTCAGAGTTAATACTGGCTATTCAAACGGATGTACA
Source organism: Psychrobacillus sp. FSL H8-0484 (assembly GCF_038005325.1). NCBI lineage: Bacteria > Bacillati > Bacillota > Bacilli > Caryophanales > Bacillaceae > Psychrobacillus > Psychrobacillus sp. FSL H8-0484. The sequence continues at coordinate 686,849 of NZ_JBBOSZ010000001.1, forward strand.
GACAGTGGTGCAACAAATGACTAATCAGGTAAGCTTCGCAGTGGGAGAAGCAAAACGCGTTTCAGAAACAAATGCAGCGGTGGAAGGTATGTCTAATAAAATACATGAAATGGCTGAATCTGTCGTTGAGATTTCTACGCTCATTGAAAGACAACTGACGAATATAGAGAGTACTGCTCGTCAATCACAAGACGTAGCGGCAATTGCAGAAGAAACGTCTGCTGGAGCAGAAGAGGTAAGAAGTGCAACAGATGAACAAGCACGATCAATTGAGCAAATAGATCAATTATCGTTCGGATTAAAGCGTCAATCGGAAGAATTATTCAAGGTTATTTCGCAATTTGACAGAAATTCGTCAAAATAGTTCATTTAAATACAATTCACTTTGTGTGAATTGTATTTTTTTATGCAGAAAAATGGTATGATAAGATGGAGTACTAAACAGAAAAGAGGGAACAAATTGAAAATTGCAATTTCTTCCGACCACGGAGGTAATAATCTTCGTAAGGAAATTATTCAACAGATAGAAGAGCTTGGACTTTCTTATGAGGATTTTGGTCCAAACACCGACGATTCAGTTGACTATCCCGACTATGCAATACCTGTTACTGAAGCAGTAGTTAGTGGGGAGTTTGATCGTGGAATCTTAATTTGTGGTACAGGTATTGGTATGTCGATTGCTGCTAACAAAGTAAAAGGCATTCGTTGCGCTTTAGTACATGATGTATTTTCTGCTAAAGCTACAAGATGTCATAATGACTCGAACGTTCTTGCAATGGGCGAACGAGTTATAGGTCCTGGCCTTGCTAGAGAAATTGTAGCAACATGGCTTGCACAAGATTTCGAAGGTGGTCGTCATGTACGCCGTGTGGAAAAAATTTCAGCATTAGAAAATTAATTAATAAAAAAACAGTCTAAAGTAAAGGGGATTTCAGATGGAAGCAAAAAATTTGTGGCAACAACAAATCGAACAGCTTCTCCTGGAAGTGGAGCAGCAAATAGACTTACATGAAGATGATCTTTTCGTCATTGGCTGTTCGACCTCTGAAGTAAAAGGACAGAAAATAGGAACTGCTGGTGGTTTAGAAATAGCGGAAGTTTTATTCGATCCATTAAGAGTATTTGCAGAGCGTAATAAGGTGCATCTTGCTTTTCAAGGCTGTGAACATATTAATCGGGCTATTACAATGGAAAGAAAAACACAAAAACTATATAGACTATCGGAAGTTTCTGTTATTCCGGTTGTTCTAGCGGGCGGCTCTATGTCGGCTTTCGCATACACTCAATTTCAAGACCCTGTAGTAGTCGAGCATGTTCAAGCACAGGCTGGCATTGATATAGGACAAACTATGATTGGTATGCAGCTACAACCTGTAGCTGTGCCAATTCGTGTGTCTATTAAGCAAATTGGGGAAGCAGTCGTAACGATTGCGAAAACGCGTCCAAAGCTCATTGGCGGGACGCGTGCATTTTATGGATGATATTAGAGGAGGAACTAAAGTGGAAAAAATTCAATCACAAGATCTAGCAGTTTACGAGGCAATGCTTGCCGAGAAAAAACGTCAACAAGCGAATATTGAGTTAATCGCATCAGAAAACTTCGTATCAGAAGCAGTAATGGAGGCACAAGGCTCTGTACTGACAAACAAATATGCAGAAGGTTACCCTGGTAAACGTTACTATGGTGGCTGTGAGCATGTAGACGTAGTAGAAGATATTGCTCGTGATCGTCTGAAAGAAATTTTTGGAGCAGAGCATGCAAACGTACAACCACATTCTGGTTCACAAGCGAACATGGCTGTATATATGACTGCTTTACAACCAGGTGACACGATTTTAGGTATGAACCTGTCCCATGGTGGGCATTTGACACACGGTTCTCCTGTAAACTTTAGTGGAATTCAATATAATTTCATTGATTATGGAGTAAACAAAGAAACAGAAATGATCGATTATGAAGATGTTCGTGCTAAAGCGTTAGAACACAAACCAAAAATGATCGTTGCTGGAGCAAGTGCATACTCTCGTATTATTGATTTTGCTAAATTCCGTGAAATTGCTGATGAAGTAGGAGCATACTTATTTGTAGATATGGCTCATATCGCAGGTTTAGTGGCTGCGGGTCTTCATCCTAACCCAGTTCCATATGCACATTTCGTTACATCTACTACACATAAGACATTACGCGGACCACGTGGTGGGTTGATCTTAACAACAGAAGAGTTTGCGAAGAAAATTGATAAAACAATTTTCCCTGGAATTCAAGGTGGCCCATTAATGCACGTTATCGCTGCAAAAGCAGTAGCTTTTGGTGAAGCACAACAACCTGAATTTAAAGAATATCAAGCGCAAGTAATTGCAAATGCTCAAACATTAGCTGATAGTTTAACGGCTGAAGGCATTCGTATCGTTTCTGGTGGAACGGATAACCATGTAATGCTGCTAGACGTTTCTGCTTTAGGCTTAACTGGTAAAGTTGCGGAGCATGTACTAGATGAGGTTGGTATTACCGTGAATAAAAACACGATTCCATTCGATACTTCTAGTCCGTTTATTACATCTGGAGTTCGTATTGGTACACCAGCTGTTACTTCCCGTGGGTTTAAAGAAGAAGAAATGAAAGAAATTGCTTCAATTATTGCAAAACTATTGAAAAACCATGAAGATGCTACTGTATTAAAAGAATCAAAAGATAGAGTAGAAGCTTTAACAAATAAATACCCATTATATATCTAATAGAATAATTTAAATGGGGGTTGTCCAATAAGCCCATAAATTGAAACAGGTGTAGAAAAACGAGTCTTTTTCTACACCTGTTTTTTGTATACTTTTTATTAAACTACTATTTTTGTAGGCAATTGATTGTAGTGAAAGACGACGACTCCAGCGGGAATAGCGTGAGCTGAAGGCCGGAGCGAACAAAGGGACAAAGGCTAAGAACGCCACCTCCAATGGAAGGCAATCTAAGTTCGCCGCGTCCTGCGGCAACGATTGCATGACCCACATCCTTTGGGCCTCAACGCCTTCGTGACCAACATCGTGTTGGCCTGAGGAGACTGAAGCCATGCCCGCGGAAAGCGTCCGTCTGGAACGGAAATCAATACATTGGAAAAAAATAATAACCTTAAATGCATAATATGGAGTTTAAAAGGAACACTGATTTTTGTATTATCCACTGTGAAGCCATACTTTGTTTTCTTCTTTAGGTATGTTTTTACAAACGAGGAACTCTGGAGAAATAGACGCAATATTAAAACTTGGGTTTACTAGTATGTGAACTGCTTTTTTTGTTATAATTAATAGAATTTAAATTAAAAGATAAAGGAGTTATGCAATATGCCAAAAGTATTTGTATTCGATCACCCGCTTATTCAACACAAACTTACATATATCCGTGATGTAAACACTGGAACAAAGGAATTCCGTGAACTTGTAGATGAGGTAGCTACACTCATGGCCTTTGAAATTACTCGTGATCTTCCATTAGAAGAAACGGAAGTAGAAACACCTGTACAGACCACAAAATCGAAAGTATTAGCTGGGAAAAAATTAGGGATTGTTCCTATACTACGAGCTGGAATTGGAATGATTGATGGTATATTAAAACTGATTCCTGCTGCAAAAGTTGGGCATATTGGTCTTTACCGTGATCCAGAAACATTGCAACCAGTAGAATACTACGTAAAACTTCCTGCAGACGTTGCAGATCGTGATTTCATTCTAGTGGATCCAATGCTTGCAACGGGTGGTTCTGCAATAGAAGCTGTTAATTCACTAAAAAAACGCGGAGCAACAAGTATTAAGTTTATGTGTCTAATCGCAGCTCCAGAAGGTGTAGAAGCTCTTCAAAAAGCACATCCAGATGTAGATATTTATATTGCTGCACTTGATGAAAAACTAAATGACCATGGCTATATCGTGCCTGGCTTAGGTGACGCTGGTGACCGTTTATTCGGTACGAAATAAAAGGAGTGTATAAATTTCATGCGTAAATGGAAAGTAATGACGATATTTGGAACGAGACCAGAAGCGATAAAAATGGCTCCTCTTGTTCTTGAACTTCAAAAACATCAAGAAGAAATTGAATCAATCGTTACAGTGACGGCTCAACATCGTCAAATGCTTGACCAAGTGCTTGAAACATTTAATATAAAGCCGGATTATGATTTAAATATGATGAAGGATCGTCAAACTTTAGTTGATATAACAACTAGAGCACTTGAAGGTCTTGACGCAGTCATGAAAGAAGCACAACCAGACATCGTGCTCGTTCATGGAGATACGTCTACAACATTTGTTGCTAGTCTAGCGGCTTTTTATAACCAAATTGCAATCGGTCATGTAGAAGCAGGACTTCGTACATGGAATAAATATTCTCCTTTTCCTGAAGAAATGAATAGACAACTAACGGGAGTAATGGCAGATATACATTTTGCGCCAACGGAAAAATCTCGAGCAAATTTACTTGCTGAAAATAAGCTAAGTGATCGGATTTTTGTTACTGGTAATACAGCGATTGATGCACTTCAAACAACTGTAAAAGAAGATTATACGCATCCTATTTTAGAGAAGCTACAAAATAGTCGAGTAATTCTTTTAACAGCCCATCGTCGAGAAAATTTGGGAGAGCCAATGCGCAATATGTTCCGAGCTATTAATCGATTATTAGTAGAACATGAGGATGTACAAGTAGTGTATCCGGTTCATATGAACCCAGCGGTAAGAGAAATAGCAAACGACATTCTTGGAGAAAATGATCGTATTCATTTAATCGAACCGTTAGAAGTATTAGATTTTCACAATTTCGCGGCTAGATCATTTATTATTCTGACGGATTCTGGTGGAGTTCAAGAAGAAGCGCCTTCGTTAGGGAAACCAGTAATCGTTCTTCGCGATACAACAGAACGACCAGAAGGAATTGAAGCTGGAACGTTGAAACTAGCAGGAACTGAAGAAGAAACTATTTTCCGATTAGCAAATGAGCTTTTATCTAACCCAACTGCTTATAACGAAATGGCGAAAGCGAGTAATCCTTATGGGGATGGCAAAGCTTCAGAAAAGATAGTGGATGCTTTAAAAGAATATTTAAAACAAAAATAATTTTTTAAATTTGTCGATAAGATGTCAAATGAGAAGTATTTGTGAAGTTTTTCACTTCTACTAATTGACATCAAATTGGCCCTATTGTATGCTTACAAAGGATAATCAATATAGGTGTTTCGTGCTTGAAACACTTGATGTATCAACTTTCTACTAGATTCACAGTTTTTACTTTAACAGGAAAAACGTGAGGAAACTTTTATGCGTCAAATAAGACGTCCGTTACAAGGGATAGCTATGTATTCAGCGATTCTCTCACAGCTTGTTGGTTCTATCTTAATAGGTACATTCACAGGAATGTGGATTGACAATACTTATGGAACCACTCCAGTATTTTTAGTAATATGCCTATTACTCGGCCTCTCGGTTGGCGTGATAGCACTTATTGCTACCATTCGAAAATATGATTCAGGAGACTAAAGACCAATGCATGAAATGCAACATATCTATAAAAAGCAGAAAAAGTACATATTTTTTTTGCTCGCAGTATGTGCGCTAGGTTGGGGGTTTACCCCGTATTCGACAATTTTTGCAGGCTTAGCACTAGGTTCTTTGTTTGGTCTGTATAATTTCTGGATTCTAGTACGTAGAATGGAGAAATTTGACCGTGTGTTAACAAATGGAAAAGGACGAGCAGGTCTCGGTACAACATTCCGCTTCGCATCTGGCGTTGCAGCTGTTGCAATAGCACTTGCACTTCCACAGTATATTCATGTTATAAGCACAGTCATTGGATTAATGATTCCCTATGTTCTGCTTTTAGTAGAACGAATTATGTATTATGCAAGACACCAACAATGAGATTGTGAAAGTGAGGTGAATTAATCGTGGAACATAAAAATCCCACTTTTGAGTTTTTAGGGATGCACGGAAACTGGTCGAATATCCTGATGCTTGCAGTCACAACACTCATCGTATTTTTGATCGCTTTTATAGCGACAAGAAACTTGAAGCTGAAGCCAACTGGTATGCAGAACTTCATGGAGTGGATTATGGACTTCGTAAAAGGCATTATTAAAAGTAACTTTGACTGGCAAACAGGTGGAAGATTCCATATTCTTGGTATCACATTAATCATGTTTGTTTTTGTAGCAAACGTGTTAGGTCTACCATTTTCGATATCGTATGATGGTGTGCTTTGGTGGAAATCTCCAACAGCAGATCCGACGGTAACGATGACACTTGCAGTAATGATTATTCTATTAACGCACTACTATGGTATCAAAGCGAAGGGCATAAAAGAATATGGTAAAGATTACTTAAAACCACTTCCTTTTTTAGCTCCTTTAAAAGTAATGGAAGAATTCGCAAATACGTTGACACTCGGTCTACGTCTTTACGGAAATATCTATGCAGGGGAAGTTCTTTTAGGACTACTTGCAGGCTTAGCAACATCTAATATTTTTGGCTTTGTTGGAGCAATTATTCCAGCAATGGCATGGCAAGGTTTCTCACTATTTATCGGTGGAATCCAAGCATTCATTTTCGTTATGTTAACAATGGTTTATATGTCACATAAAGTGTCGTCTGACCATTAATATAACTGCTCAGTATTACTAAGCAGAAATAAATAAAACAACATTCCAAGGAGGAAATTACACAATGGTAGGTTCAGTTGGTCTTTTAGCAGCAGCTATAGCAATCGGTTTAGGTGCACTTGGTGCAGGTATCGGTAACGGTTTAATCGTTTCAAAAACAGTAGAGGGTATCGCTCGTCAACCAGAAGCGCGTGGATCTTTACAAACAGTTATGTTCATTGGGGTAGCATTAGTTGAGGCACTTCCAATCATCGCAGCAGTTATCGCGTTCATCGTATTAAACAAATAAGAACAACTTCAACAGGATGAAATGGCGGAAACATTTCCGCCATTCTCTTTATGAATTAGAAAACAATGAGTATAACATTACATTATAGAAGTAAGATCTCTTATTAGCGTTTGAAAGGAGTGAAACAATCGTGTCTTTTGATTACCTTGTACTTGGTGCGAGTGGCCATGGCTTGAATATATGGGATATCTTAGCTACTTTATTCTTCTTTACACTACTTATGTTTTTATTGAAGAAAGTAGCATGGGGCCCGCTTATGGGTATTATGAATCAACGTGAAGAGTTAATCGCAAGCGAAATCGAAGCAGCAGAAAATAGCCGCAATGAATCAGCGCGATTACTTGAAGAACAACGTGACTTATTAAAAGAAGCGCGTACAGAAGCATTAGCGATTGTAGAAAATGCGAAAAAGCAAGGCGAAGCATCTCGTGAAGAAATTATCACAACTGCTCGTACTGAAGCAGCGCGTTTGAAAGAATCTGCTATCCGTGAAATCGATACAGAAAAAGAAAGAGCGATTGCAGCAGTACGTGAAGAAGTAGTTTCACTTTCAGTACTTGCAGCGTCCAAAGTTCTTGAAAAAGAAGTTTCGGAAGAAGATAACCGTGCGCTAATCGAGGCAACGATTGCGAAGGCAGGGGAAGCTAAGTGAGTAATTCAACTGCAGCTAAACGTTACGCAATCGCTTTATTCGAATTAGCACAACAAAAAAATGAGCTTCAATCAGTAGAAAATGATCTACGCGAACTTAAAGTTGTCTGGAATGGCAATAAAGATTTGAAAACTTTATTCACATCTCCAAAGCTTTCATTAGACAAGAAAAAAGAGTTAATCCGCGAAGTTTTCAACAATGCTAATCCAATTGTTATTAATACACTTTTAGTGCTTATTGATAAGAAAAGATTAGGTGAAGTTTCAGGCATTATTACTGAATTTATGGCACTTTCGTACGATGCACAAGGTGTTGCAGAAGCGAAAGTATATACTACACGTGAATTAACAGAAGAAGAGCGTGCAAACGTCTCTACTGTATTTGCAAAAAATGTAGGGAAACAATCTTTACGTATTCAAAACATTGTAGATCCATCAATCATTGGTGGAATGCGTGTTCAAATCGGAAACCGCATTTACGATAGCAGTCTAAGTACAAAACTAGATCGCTTAAAACGTAACTTGATCGGTTAATATTATGAATTTAGAGAGGTGACATACATGAGCATCAAAGCTGAAGAAATCAGTGTCTTGATTAAACAGCAGATTGAGAATTATGAATCTGAGATGAAAGTTAGCGACGTTGGTACAGTCATTAAAATTGGTGACGGTATCGCTCTTGCTCATGGCCTCGACAACGTCATGGCTGGAGAATTATTAGAATTCTCAACTGGTGTGTTAGGTATGGCACAAAACTTGGAAGCGAATAACGTTGGTATCGTTATCCTTGGACCATACACAGACATCAAAGAAGGCGATGAAGTACGTCGAACTGGCCGTATTATGGAAGTTCCTGTTGGTAAAGAATTGATTGGCCGCGTTGTCAATCCACTTGGCCAACCAGTTGACGGACTAGGTCCTATTGCAACTACTAAATCTCGTCCAATCGAAAGCCCTGCACAAGGAGTTATGGCGCGTAAATCAGTACATGAGCCACTTCAAACAGGTATTAAAGCAATTGACGCTCTTGTACCAATCGGACGTGGGCAACGTGAGTTAATCATCGGTGACCGTCAAACAGGTAAAACATCTGTTGCGATTGATGCAATTCTTAACCAAGCAGACCAAGATATGATTTGTATCTATGTTGCTATCGGTCAAAAAGAATCGACTGTTCGTAACGTTGTAGAAACACTTCGTAAAAAAGGTGCTTTAGATTACACAATCGTTGTAACTGCATCTGCATCACAACCAGCTCCATTACTTTACCTAGCTCCTTATGCTGGTGTAACAATGGCTGAAGAGTTCATGTTTGAAGGCAAGCATGTGTTAATCGTTTATGATGATTTATCAAAACAAGCTGCTGCATACCGTGAACTTTCATTACTACTTCGTCGTCCTCCAGGTCGTGAAGCATATCCAGGGGATGTATTCTACTTACACAGCCGTCTTCTTGAGCGCGCTGCGAAGTTAAATGAAACACTTGGTGCTGGTTCTATCACAGCATTACCGTTCGTTGAAACGCAAGCTGGAGATATCTCTGCTTATATTCCAACAAACGTAATTTCTATTACAGATGGTCAAATCTTCTTACAATCTGATCTATTCTTCTCGGGCGTACGTCCAGCAATCAATGCTGGTTTATCTGTATCTCGTGTTGGTGGTTCAGCTCAAATTAAAGCAATGAAAAAAGTTGCGGGTACACTACGTCTTGACTTAGCTGCATTCCGTGAACTTGAAGCATTCTCTCAATTTGGATCAGATCTTGACGCTGCAACTCAAGCAAAACTTAATCGTGGTGTACGTACAGTAGAAGTATTAAAACAAGACTTGAATAGCCCTATTAAAGTGGAAAAACAAGTACTTATTTTATACGCTCTAACACGTGGCCATTTAGATGATATTCCAGTTAAAGATATTACTCGTTTTGAAGCTGAATTAAACAGCTGGATAGATTCAAACCACACAAACGTTTTAGATCATATTCGCACGACTAAAGATCTTCCTTCAGAAGAAGACTTGAATAATGCAATTACTGCGTTTAAAAAGACTTTCGCTAAATCTGAATAATTCTTTTGTCTAAGTGAAAAAAACGATAAGGTGGTGAAATACCAGTGGCATCATTACGCGACATTAAAAGTAAAATTACGTCTACAAAGAAAACAAGTCAAATTACGAAAGCCATGCAAATGGTTTCTGCATCTAAATTGAGCCGTGCGGAAGAAAATGCGAAAGCATATGTTCCTTACATGGCGAAAATTCAAGAAGTAGTAGGTGCAATTGCATCAGGTACAAGTGATAGTGGACATCCAATGTTAACTTCTCGTCCTGTGAAAAAGACAGCATATCTTGTCATTACTTCAGATCGTGGTTTAGCTGGAGCTTACAACAGTAACGTTATACGTGCTGTTGCAAATGCTATAGCGGAGCGACATTCGTCAAAAGATGAGTATGTAGTTTTAGCAATTGGTCGTATGGGACGTGACTTCTTCCAAAAACGTGGTTCGAATGTAATCGGAGAAGTTATAGGTTTACCAGATCAACCTGCTTTTTCTGATATTAAAGAAATAGCGCGCAAAGCTGTTGGTATGTTCACGGATGGTACATATGATGAACTTTATATGTACTACAACCACTTTGTCAGTGCCATTTCTAGTGAAGTTACAGAGAAAAAGGTACTGCCACTTACGGATATTGCAGTAGAAACAGGCACAACAGCTTCTTATGAATTTGAACCTTCAGCTGAAGCAATTCTTGAAGTGTTACTTCCTCAATATGCGGAAAGCCTAATTTTTGGTGCATTACTCGATGGTAAAGCCAGTGAACATGCTTCACGTATGTCCGCCATGAAGAGTGCGACAGACAACGCAGCTGATTTAATTAGCAACTTAACATTAGTTTATAACCGAGCACGCCAAGCAGCAATTACGCAAGAAATTACAGAAATTGTAGGCGGCGCAGCGGCTCTAGAATAGTGAAGAAAAGTAAGACAGGAGGGAACAGTAGTGAACAAAGGACAAGTACTACAAGTAATGGGTCCAGTTGTTGACGTAAAGTTTGACAATGGCCATTTACCAGCTATCTATAATGCATTAACTGTAGCGATTGAACGTCCAAACCAAGCGCCTTCAACGTTAACATTAGAAGTAGCTTTACACTTAGGAGATGACTCTGTTCGTACTATTGCTATGGCATCAACTGACGGCCTTAAGCGTGGTACAGAGGTAATCGATGCTGGTGCAGCAATTTCTGTTCCAGTTGGTGACGTAACATTAGGACGTGTATTCAACGTACTAGGTGATGTTATTGACTTAGGGGAAGAGATTTCAGCGGAAGACCGTCGTGATCCAATTCACCGTCAAGCTCCAACATTCGAAAACCTTTCAACAGAAGTTGAAATTCTTGAAACAGGTATCAAAGTAGTAGATCTTTTAGCACCATATATTAAAGGTGGTAAAATCGGTCTATTCGGTGGTGCCGGCGTAGGGAAAACAGTTCTTATCCAAGAACTTATTAACAACATTGCTCAAGAACATGGTGGTATTTCGGTATTCGCTGGTGTTGGTGAGCGTACGCGTGAAGGAAATGACTTATTCCACGAGATGAGCGATTCAGGCGTTATTAAGAAAACAGCAATGGTATTCGGTCAAATGAATGAGCCACCTGGCGCACGTATGCGTGTAGCTTTAACTGGTCTTACAATGGCTGAATATTTCCGTGATGAGCAAGGTGCAGACGTACTTTTATTCATCGATAATATCTTCCGTTTCACACAAGCAGGTTCTGAGGTTTCGGCTCTTTTAGGTCGTATGCCATCTGCAGCTGGTTACCAACCAACACTTGCTACTGAAATGGGTCAATTGCAAGAGCGTATCACGTCAACTAATACTGGTTCTGTAACATCAATCCAAGCGATTTATGTACCAGCCGATGACTATACGGATCCAGCTCCAGCGACAACTTTTGCTCACTTAGATGCAACAACAAACTTAGAGCGTAAATTATCTGAGATGGGTATCTACCCAGCCGTGGATCCTTTAGCTTCTTCTTCTCGTGCGCTTTCTCCAGAAATCGTAGGTCAAGAGCATTATAATGTAGCTCGTCAAGTACAATCTACATTACAACGCTATAAAGAGCTTCAAGATATCATTGCAATCTTAGGTATGGATGAATTAGGTGACGAAGACAAGTCAACGGTTAACCGTGCTCGTCGTATTCAGTTCTACCTATCTCAAAACTTCCATGTTGCAGAACAATTTACAGGTCAAAAAGGTTCATACGTTCCAGTTAAAGAAACTGTTGAAGGATTTAAACAAATTCTTGAAGGAAAATATGACCACTTACCAGAAGATGCTTTCCGTCTAGTAGGACGCATTGAAGAAGTTGTTGAAAAAGCGAAAAGCATGGGCGTAGAAGTATAATAATTCGGACCTGGAGGTAAAAATATGAAGACACTTACAGTCAATATTGTCACTCCCGACGGCCCGGTATACGATTCTGAAGTAGACATGATTATCGCTAAAACAGCATCCGGTGAAATCGGTATTTTACCTGGTCATATTCCAACGGTTGCGCCACTTGTTATTGGTGTAGTTAAGTTGAAAAAAGATGGGAAAACCGAGTACGTTGCAGTAAACGGAGGATTTGTAGAAGTTCGTCCTGAAAAGGTTACGATTTTAACACAATCAGCCGAGGTTGCTTCAACGATCGATTTAGCTCGTGCAAAAGAAGCGATGAAACGTGCAGAAGAACGTCTTCAAACTAAGCAAGATTCGATTGATTTCAATCGTGCTGACCTTGCTTTGAAACGTGCAATGAATCGTATCAACGTTTATGAGGGTAACATTTAATTTGAATGGTTATGTAACGGGCAGATTTATTTCTGTCCGTTTTTTATCTTTAAGAAATAGAAAGAGAGGGAAATATAATGGGCTTATTGAATGGGGAGCAAGCAGTGATTGCAATTTTAGCCAATATTTTCTTTATAGGTATTGCCTTTTATGCGTTACAATCATTAATGGTAGACAAGCTTATTAAAAAAAATCACGTGTTTCAAGCTCAGCTTTTTTATATTTTAGCTAGTGTTATGATTGGCTCTAGCGTTGCAAATTTTTTCTTAAATCTAACTGCATGGTCAAGTCAATTACAGTATCTATTTAATTAGATCCTATATGCTCATGCAAATTATGGACAAGTTTGTATGAGCATGTAGAATCTCCTCATATTTCCTGGGAAATTTCTTTTCTAATAGGTTTTAGGAGAAACATTGTAGGGTAATTTATAATTATCTACACGAAAAGACAGGGTATTACGTATAATAGAACAAGAAAATTTACCAATAAAGCCATTGAAAATAGTGTTTTAGATGCTTGTATATAGTCGAAATACGTTGTATGATGATAATGTTTTGTAAACCTAAAATATGACATCATACATATTTCTTTTATATAAAAGCAAATGAGGATAATGAACTCGGAGGGAACGAAGTGGATAAAATCGTTGTTAAAGGCGGCCAAACGTTACAAGGTAAAGTGCGAGTAGAAGGAGCTAAAAATGCTGTTCTACCAGTTCTAGCAGCAGCTTTACTTGCGACAAAGGGAAAAAATATTATTAAAGATGTACCGACTCTTGCAGATGTTTTGACAATAAATGAAGTTTTAAAAAGTTTAAATACAGAAATAACCTATAGTCCCGAGAAAAATGAAGTGATCATTGATTCACAACAAAGACTTTCTAGTGAGGCACAATTTGAGTATGTACGTAAAATGCGTGCTTCTATACTTGTTATGGGACCAATCTTAGCGCGTAATGGATTTGCTCGTGTAGCTCTTCCAGGCGGTTGTGCAATCGGATCAAGACCAATCGATCAACATTTAAAAGGCTTTGAAGCAATGGGTGCAGAAATTTCATTCGGACATGGTTTTGTAGAAGCAAAAACAAATGGTCGCTTACAAGGTGCAAAAATTTATTTAGATGTACCAAGTGTTGGCGCTACTGAAAATATCATGACTGCAGCAGCACTTGCAGAAGGTACGACAGTAATCGAAAACGCTGCTAAGGAACCGGAAATTGTCGATTTAGCTAATTTTATCAATGAAATGGGCGGCAGTGTAAAAGGTGCTGGTACGGATACAATTCGAATTGAGGGTGTAACTGAACTTCACGGTACGGAACACCATATTATCCCGGATCGCATCGAAGCTGGTACTTTCATGGTAGCAGCAGCGATTACAAAAGGCGATGTTCTGATTGAAAACGCCGTGCCTGAGCATATGACGGCTCTAATTTCTAAAATGCAAGAAATGGGTATCGAAATCACAGAAGAGGATGAAGGTCTTCGTATACGATCTACAGGCGATTTAAAATCTGTAGATATTAAAACAATGCCACATCCTGGTTTCCCTACTGATATGCAATCGCAGATGATGGCATTAATGATGACAGCACACGGAACAGGTATCATTACGGAAACAGTTTTCGAAAATCGTTTTATGCACGTGGAAGAATTCAGACGCATGAATGGTAATATGAAAATTGAAGGTCGCTCTGTGATCATGGAGTCTCCATCTAATTTACAAGGTGCAGAAGTTGCAGCAACGGACTTACGCGCTGCAGCAGCATTAATCATCGCTGGTTTAGTCGCAGAAGGTATAACTCGTGTTACAGAGCTATATCACTTAGATCGCGGCTATGTCGATTTTGACAAGAAGCTTGCAGCACTTGGTGCAGATATCGAACGCATCGGAAGCGAAAGCACAGAGAAAACAGTACAATTCGTATAATAATATATGTAAAGCACTATCCAAGTATACATGGATAGTGCTTTTATCAATTGCTTAAGGATAGAGGGAATGGTTGTGACTGGTGTGTTTGCGATGTGATTGGTCTCGATTAGACAATAATCGTTATTCGTAAAGATTAAGCTTAGAAAGAAATATGGTGTCGAATTTCAGAGTAAGTTGTGGTTTAGTTTAAATTGTTCTCGTTAAGTCATTTAATTTCGAAAACAAGATGCTATATTTAGCGTTCCGAGATTGACCGGTCTTCATTAGCATGCTGTTTTTCAGAATTCTTGTTGCTTCATGCTTGTTATTTAATTTTAAAAATTGCTGACATTCCTTGTTAGTCATCGTATTTTTATAGATAAAGAAATAATCCCTCAATGCTTGTTCGTGAGCCTTTTTGTGATAGATTTTACAGCGTGGACAAAACCAATTATGACTTACCTTTCTCATGCCAATTAAACCACACTGAACGCATTCTACTCCTTTTAAAATGGATTCAGGTGATATAGAGAAGTGGTTGCATATAGGGAAGGGAAGAAAATCATAATTAGAGTTTAGAATCCAGTCTTTGAGTTTATCTAGATCTTCACTTGAAAGGAGAGGTTTGTCTATCTTGATTTTTCTTAAAAAAGATTTGATTTCTTTTCGTGACAAAACAATTGTATTACTTGGAGAGGTTTTTATATAACTATTGAAAGCAAAGACAATGGCACTATAGATTGGCAAATGAATGTGCTTGCCACGTAATAATTGGTTTAAGTGATATACGTATTCCTCTAGTTGAAGAACTGGGCTATCATATGTATTGATTTCGCCAGTTTCGAGTTTTCGCACAAGCTGTAGGGGATTTGTTGTAAATGAAATTTCTCCTTTTATATTTTTCACCTCAAAAATAACCGCATAATAAGGGGAAATTATTAATATATCCATTTGAAAAAGAGATTCTGTGTATAACGAAATATTGTGGAATACATAAAACTTATACGGCAATTGTACTTGCTCCAACACTTTCATCACAACTTCTTCACCTAAATCACCTGCAACCTTTTGATGGTATTCATCTTGAATCAATTTAAGCTTTGGATGCTTCCTTGGCAGACGTTTATACAGTGCTTTTAGTGCTTCTACATATAGAGTGGTGGAATATTTTTTTGCTATCATCAAATCACCTCGCCGCTAGAATACCATAATAGTATTAGTGTAATAAAACGATGAAAACGCGATTTTTATACGGTAGATTGCACAAAAATGATGGGAAAATTGAATTCTGATCCTTATTTATGCTTCAAAATTCAATTTTGGCATTTTAAAACATATTTGGTCTCGCTTTGGGATGAGATGGTCTCGGTTAGTCGTCATTTGATCTCGGTTAGAAGTCAATTGGTTGTGGTTACATACATATTGGTCTCGTTAAGCCATATAATGTTATTTATTGTAAAATAATACCTCCAGAAGCTCGTGGAATGTATTCAAAATATAATTGGTCTCGATTTGGGATGAAATGGTCTCGGTTAGTCGTCATTTGATCTCGGTTAGAAGTCAATTGGTTGTGGTTACATACATATTGGTCTCATTAAGCCATATAAAGTCATTTATTGTAAAATAATACCTCTAGTAGCTCGTGGATGAATGTATTCAAAATATAATTGTTATCGCTTTGGGATGAGATGGTCTCGGCTCCCTAACCAATTCTCCTAAACTACTTCCAACAGAAAAATTCTATTAATTCAAAACTACTTAATCATTAGAATCTACTTGCTAGCATATAGTACCCCTATGAAACAAAATATCCTTTTATTAATCCTTTGCATTGGCCTCTTGTTCTTACCGTTTTTACTGATCAAAGAAAAGCAAGTAGTAAAACCTGTACCAGAAATCACACCGAAACTCGAAATTGCCTGTCCAATACTAATCGAAGTGAAAGGGGTTAAAGAGAAAATTCCTCTCGAAACGTATGTATTAGGAGTAGTTGCTGCCGAAATGCCGATTACCTTCCATGAAGAAGCATTAAAGGCACAATCGATTGCTGCGAGGACATATGTGCTGAAAGCAACAAATTACGGAGAAAAAACCATCGACAAAACGGTGCAAAAGCAAGTGTATGCGAGTGAAGAAGATCGGAAGAAAAAATGGGGGGGTTCCTTCGAGCAATATGAAGCAAAACTCCAAAAGATTATCGCGTCCACAGAAGGCGAAATCATTGTATATAAAGACCAACTTATTACTGCAATGTTCTTCTCCACGAGCAACGGACAGACAGAAAGTGCTGAGAACTACAGTGGCTATGCCATTCCTTACTTAGTTTCCGTTCCAAGTGAAGAGGAAGAACTTTACGCGCAAAATATGAATAAACAGTTTGAATTCACGAATAAAGAATGGGCGAACGCATTTGGATTAAAGTGGTCGTCTTCTATACCAAATACGCTAGAAGTCAAGAAGTCGGATTCTAATAGAGTGGAGTCTATACAAATGAACGGAAAAATATGGACAGGCAGAGAAGTGCGTACTTTACTTGAACTACCCTCTACCGATTTCTCTATATCTTTTCAATCTAATAAAGTCGTAGTCGATACCGTAGGATATGGGCACGGAGTAGGGATGAGTCAGTATGGAGCAGAGGTTTTAGCCAATGATTCTGTAGAGGCTCATGACATTTTAATTCATTACTATAAAGGAACAGTAATAAAAAGTTTTTCTCCATGTTTAAAATCTCCATGATTTGCTAAGAATAGCAATTGAGGTGATGAAAATGAGAGAAGAACAATCAAACAAGCCTTCTCAGAAGAAAAAGAACGACCCGAAGAAACCTTGGTTTTGGCCAGTAGTATATGTTGGTTTTTCGGTAGTATTTGTAGGAATGATTTGGGGTTACAATGTGTTTGTTAGCACAGATTCAGCAGAAGAGTCAGAATGGACCGATGCGAGTAAAACCGATAAGGTAACAATTGAGACGAACGCTAAAGCAGAGTCAATGAAATATCCTTTCAAAGAGACCATGTTAGATAACGTCGAGATTGTACAGCATTATTATGACATGGAAGCTGATGAAGCGACACGTGAGAAATCATTAGTCGTATTCAAACAATCATACATCATGAGTACAGGTGTATCTCTGTCTATGAATAGCGAGCCTTTTGAAGTTGTCGCTGCATTAAGTGGAAAAGTAGAAGAAGTCAATTTAGACCCATTTGAAGGGGATGAAATCGTCTTATCTCATGCAAATGGTATGCAAACAAAATATCGCTCAGTCACTGGCATTCTAGTAAAAGTTGGGGATGTAGTAGAACAAGGTCAATCTCTTGCAACCGCTGCTGAAAATGAATGGAATCCAAATGCAGGAGTTCACTTGCAATTCGAAGTACTTGAAAACGGAGTACTAATCAATCCGGAATCATTACTAGCTTTTTAATTCATAATACCTTATACGTATGCATAAAGTGATGGAAAGTGTTCCTTTACTAACGAAAGGAAGAGTTAGTGCACGAAACGATTCGTCATAGATGCATACGTTTAGGTGAAATGGTTATTGAAACAAAAAAAACCGTTCGTGCCATCGCGAGCACAACCGGGCATTCCAAAAGTACGGTTCACAAAGATTTAACGGAAAGACTCCATTTAGTAGATCCGCAGTTAGCAAGAGAAGTCAAAGAAATACTTGCGTATCACAAATCAGTGAGGCATTTGCGAGGTGGAGAAGCTACGAAAAGAAAATGGAAAACCAAAAAGGAAGATAGGAAAGGTCGTGAATTGTAACAAATCACGACTTTTTCTTATTGTCTAGAAATGTATTAATCGCTGTATTAACTAGGCATTTCGCATATCCGACTATATTCGTTCTGTTAATCCATTTATTTCTAAAATTTATCCCATTTTTCTACATATTCTAACACTAAAAACAGTGTATTTATGACAAAACTATGCTAAAATTAAAAGTTAGAAACGTACATATAAAAAGGTTTTAATAGGGAAGGAGAAACACTGTTAATGTTTGCTAAGGATATTGGAATCGATTTAGGTACGGCAAATGTATTAATTCATGTAAAAGGCAAAGGAATTGTTTTAAATGAACCTTCCGTGGTTGCAATAGATAGAAATACAAATAAGGTGCTTGCAGTTGGAGAAGAAGCTCGCCAAATGCTTGGTAGAACACCTGGTAACATTATAGCAATTCGTCCTCTAAAGGATGGAGTTATTGCTGATTTTGATGTGACGGAAGCAATGCTAAAACATTTTATAAATAAATTGAACGTAAAAGGATTTTTATCTAAGCCTCGCATATTAATTTGCTGTCCTACTAATATTACAAGTGTTGAACAAAAAGCAATTAGAGAAGCAGCAGAAAAATCTGGTGGGAAAAAAGTGTATTTAGAAGAAGAACCAAAAGTAGCTGCAATCGGTGCTGGTATGGATATTTTTCAACCGAGCGGTAATATGGTAGTGGATATTGGTGGAGGTACGACAGATGTTGCAGTTCTTTCTATGGGTGATATCGTAACTTCTGAATCTATTAAAGTAGCTGGTGATGTTTTTGATAACGATATTTTACAATACATAAAAAAACAGTATAAGCTATTAATTGGTGAACGCACAGCTGAAAATATTAAAATAACGATCGGAACAGTTTTCCCTGATAGCCGTCATGAAGAAATGGACATTCGTGGACGTGATATGGTAACAGGACTCCCAAGAACGATTACGATTAAATCAGATGAAATAGAAAAAGCACTACGTGAATCTGTTTCCGTTATTGTACAATCAGCAAAAAATGTACTAGAAAAAACACCACCCGAATTATCTGCTGATATCATTGACCGTGGTGTCATTATTACCGGTGGAGGAGCACTTTTACATGGAATGGATCACCTTCTCATGGAAGAATTGAAAGTACCTGTATTTGTAGCGGAAAACCCTATGGATTGTGTTGCGATTGGTACAGGGATAATGTTAGACAATATTGATAAAATATCTCGAAGATAAATAAGAAAAGCGTGTGATGCGGTTTTATTACTGCGACCACCTTTTTCTGAAGCTGAACAACTATAGAGTGGAGGCTTTCTCATGTTTCGTGGATTTAATACAGTTGCATCGGGTATGATAGCGCAACAGCGTAGAACGGAATTGCTGACAAATAATATGGCGAACGCAAACACACCCGGATACAAGGCGGACCAATCAACAATTCGTTCATTTCCAGAAATGCTTTTGTCACGCGTTGGACCAACAAAAATACCGACTGAAAACCCTATAAACGGGAAGTATGCTACAGAAGTTGGGGGACTAAGCACGGGTGTGTATATGCAAGAAACAATTGCTTTATTAACACAAGGTCAACTGCAACAAACCGATTTTAATACGGATATTGCTTTAATAGATGGTAGTCTTCCAGTGGACGAGGAAACTGGGCAAACAGGTGCATTATTTTACCGTTTACAACATCCTGGACAAGGGGAAGCATACACTCGCAATGGGAATTTCACGCTCGATGCAGAAGGGTTCTTAACGAACGCACAAGGCTTATACGTGTTGGATGCAGAAGGGCAACGTATTCAATTACAGAATGACGATTTCCGAGTTGCGGACGATGGACAAATCTTTGTAAATGATGCGTCCGTTGCACGAATTGGAGTATCATTTGCAGCACAACCTGAGAAATTAATGAAACAAGACAATGGATTATTTCGTACAGCTGATGGCACAGATTTACCATCAGCATACAACACTGCTGACGTAAGCTTTTCTATGCAACAAGGATTTATCGAGCGTTCGAACGTCGATTCTGCAAGAACAATGACGGACCTTCTAACAGCATACCGTGCATTTGAAGCGAACCAAAAAGTACTGCAAGCATACGATCAAAGCATGCAAAAAACAGTAAATGAAGTTGGGCGCATCAACTAATTAAGAAGGAGGTTCTTTCGAATGTTACGTACAATGATCACCGCAACGAACACAATGTCCCAACTGCAAAGTCAATTAGATGTAATTGGAAACAATCTTTCCAACTCCAATACACACGGCTTTAAAGCAAAAGATGTAAAGTTTCAAGAGCTTCTTTATCAGCAATATAATAATGATAAGTTAGATAAAGTCGATCGACAATCTCCTACAGGGATTCGTTACGGAGTAGGTGCATCACTTGCTCAAGCGCAGATGAACTGGAAACAAGGAAGTATTCAATCGACAGATCGTGATTTAGACTTCGCTTTTCAAGAACCAAAACAATACTTTAATATATTAATGCCAGACGGTGAAAATGGGCAACAAACAGCTTATACTCGCCAAGGAGCTTTTTATGTGTCTCCACTTGAAAACGGACAATTAATGCTCGTAACCGGAGATGGATATCCAGTTGCTGACTCGACGGGACAACCAATAACGATTCCGGAAAACGTTTCGAGCTTTTCTGTAAATGAAACGGGCATCCTTACGGCAACCTACTCAGACGGGGCAACAGTTCAAAGAGAGTTAGCAGTTTCTGTTTTACAAAAGCCAGAGTTGATGGAACATATTTCTGGGACGTATATTGGGATGCCTGAGAATTTAGCTGCATTAGGTGTGAATGAACAAGACGTGATGAAAAACTTGCAAGGTGCAGACCGAGGCGAAATCGCTCTTACAAACCAAGTGCTTGAAATGTCTAATGTAGATATATCAAAAGAAATGACCGATCTTATGACGGCACAACGATCGTATCAATTTAATGCTCGTTCTATTACAATTGCGGACCAAATGATGGGTCTCATAAATGGAATACGATAATCATTCCCGTAAAAGGAGTTATCTTTATGACCGAAGAAGGAAAAATTTCTGGCAGACAACAGCGTAGATTAGAAAAAGAACAGGCAACCGATGTGAAAACAACAAAGTGGGTACAGATTCGCATGTTCCCTATTTGGCTACGCATACTATTAATCATCGTGCTTTTTGCTGGAGCAGCTGCTTTAGGACTAATGGTTGGCTACGGAGTTTTGGGAGACGGATCACCAAAAGATGCGCTCAAATGGGAAACTTATCAGCATATTTTAGATATAAAAAATGGCAAATAAAGCTATTGGAGGACCATAACATGTTAACAACAGAACAAGTACAAGCGATTTTACCACATCGCTACCCATTCTTAATGATAGACCGAATGTTGGAAGTAGAGGAAGGTAAACGTGCAGTAGGATTAAAAAATGTAACGATAAACGAAGAGTTTTTTAATGGCCATTTCCCAGGATATCCGGTAATGCCGGGCGTTCTAATTGTGGAAGCGCTCGCACAAGTTGGAGCAGTAGCTGTTTTGCAAATTCCTGAAAATAAAGGAAGACTTGCTTTCTTTACAGGAATCGACAACTGTCGTTTCAAACGTCAAGTGAAGCCAGGCGATCAATTAAGACTAGAAGTAGTACTTACTAAGCTTCGTGGACCAATGGGAAAAGGTCATGGGATAGCAACAGTTGATGGTGAACTTGTTTGCGAAACTGACATTCTATTTGCATTAGGACCAGTTGTAGAAGACAAAATCTAATTTGCAATATTTGGTTACATAATATAAAATAGTATGAGCAATTATTCTAAAGTGGGTATATTGGCTTTTTAAATGTAGGGAGGATTAAAATCTTCATGTATAATGATTTATCATCAGGGATAAAAAGTAGTATTACTAGATCGATATCAAAGGCATTTGAATTATATATGGCGAAAATCGGCTGGAATGAAGATTCGTTTACAATGGAGGATTTTGTCAAGAGTTGGCAGGAGTATATAACGGAATCCGCTTCATGGTACGACAAAGTTCCTCTTGAAGTAAAGGAAAGTACAGATTTTCATGAAGAAATTGCTAAAAAAATCAATGCTTCTATTGAAAAAATCTTAACAGAACCAGTACACGAAGATATAATTGCATCTATAGAAGTGATGCAAAATAAATTAAATACTCATTATAAATATGGATGTAAAGCGGAAGCATTATACGTTGAATCTGTATTAAAAGAATTGGAAAAACAGGCATAATTGTCAGAGGATAGTTCCTTCTTTTCTTGGATAACCTATCGTAAGTCACTAAGAGGTGATGAAGATACCAAGAAAGGAGGAATTTTTTTTATGTGGAAAAAAACCGTTCCAGCTGTGGCTTTATGTTCACTTTTATTAGTCGGTTGTAACACCAATGATAATACCGTCCCGTCGAATAATGAAACCCCAATGCAGGACATTAAGAGAGACGTGGAGGACGTGACGACTCCGGATGTAAATACACCTTCACCGAATAATGGTAGAGATGTCAACAACTATAATAACGGTGTAAACGGTGTAAATGACGGAACTACCAACAATGGTGTAAATGATGGAACAATCAACAATGGTATAAATGGAAATGGAACTAACCAAAATATAACTCCTAATGCGGAGAACAAATGGATTAAAGAGCCAAACGTAAAAGATGAAGTTATAAATGACGGCACGATGAAATAGAAATTTAAAAAAGCTGACCCTAGTTAGAGAAAAACTTACGTTTTTAAAACCGTAAATTCTTTTTAAACAAAAATCCGGCACTTCTTGTTCAAGTTTGAACAGGAAGTGCCGGATTTTCTTTGGTGAATTTCTTCTTTTTTTGAATCAATTTCATCATTCCAATTTACATGAAAAATACACGAACAAATACTAAAGGAATATATGTATAGTTGATTTCCGCTGTAGGCGGACGCTTTCCGCGGAGTGAGCGATAAGTCATCACCGCCACTACGCGTCGTTTGTGATGGCTTATCTGTCTCACTCATCCCGCAGGAGTCGCCGCCTGTCGCTTCAATCTACAAAGTGATAAATAGGATGAAGAAAAAGTTGCTGCAAAAAAACTGAAGATATCCGTTAATCTTTTTTTAAAGAAGGTCTTGTTTTCATGTCATGCTCAAATTTAGCTAAAAGTTCTTCTCCTGTATATCCATCCTCAATTAAGTCTGCAAGTAGAGATTCTGCATATTGTCTTCTAGCCCGCTTCAATGTCCCACGAAGCAATACGGATAGATGATTTCCAATCCGTTTGACCGAATAGGTAGCGACTTCAAAATGAGCAGGTTCGTTTTCTGGATAAGAAATGACAACTTTTGCTCTAAACAATTCGTTTGTTGATTTTAATTCGTTAAAAAAATCCTCGAATTTTTGATCAATAAATAATTCTAAAATCCAAGAACGACTGCTATTTTCTTGGTTAATGACAATGCCATCTTCAATGGCAATTGGTACTTCTTCGTTTTCCCGAATCAGATTAACCGAAATCATTTTAAACGTTTTCATGGGCAATCCACCTTTTAAGGACTAATTAATACTAATTATAGCATAGTGAGACTTTGGAAAAAAATAATTGTAAAACTACTAAAATTGCATTCTTGATTTATTCCATTGCACAGTTTTCTAAGAGTTAGTTAAAAAGGAGCGTGCAAAAATGGAATTTTGACTAGTAAAAACGCTTCAAAATGAAATTGCTGGCTTTTGCTAACAATTTACAATGGCTTTATGATAATGCTAATCAAAGAAAAGGAGGTGACATGGTGAACACAGTTTCAATAATCGGACGAATGACAAAATCTCCGCAACTCAAACAATTATCAGAAGGGAGGGTACAAACAAGTTTTGTAGTCGCCGTCAGTAAAGCCTATAAAAATGATGAAGCGGACTTTGTGCTATGCACGATTTGGGGAAAGCTCGCAGAAACGACCGTTAAGTATTGTGGGAAAGGCTCGCTTGTTGGGATAACAGGCAGGCTTAATACGAGGTCATATGAAAAAGGCGAAGGAACAAGAGTATTCGTAACAGAAGTAGTTGTGGAGGATATCCGATTTTTAGCAACGAAGAAACGGGAAGAGGAAGAAGATAGACAGGAACAAGACAAGAAAACGGAGAGCGATTTTGAATTTCCAACAACACAATCCAATCAACTTCCAGTATAAATATTAAATGGCCGCAACCAATTTAATGCTGAACACGAGAGGAAAACCTGACCGATGAAGCGCGGCCAGGTTTTTTATGTGGAGCTGTTAAACTACATTGTTTCTATTTGGTAAAATCCGTTTGTTTTCCGCGGGAAGGAATCTGTGCGGATTCTACCGTAAAATGTTCTATTCTATTGGAGAGTGGCTCAGTATCAAATCGATAACGTCAACAAGTCTTTTAAATCTGTATCCGACATTTCAGTTATCCACTGACTAGAATGAATGAGCTCTTCCGACAACGCTTGTTTTTCTACAAGCAGCTTGTCAATTTTCTCTTCTATCGTCCCAATGGTAATGAATTTATGCACATGGACAAAATTCGTTTGTCCAATCCGATAGGCACGGTCGGTTGCTTGATTTTCTACTGCAGGGTTCCACCAGCGATCGGCATGTAGCACATGGCTTGCAGCGGTTAAGTTTAAGCCAGTTCCACCTGCCTTCAAAGATAGAAGGAAAATAGGGAATTCTTTTGCTTGAAAAGCTTCTACTAAATGATCACGCTGATTTTTTGGCATACTACCTGTTAAAAATGGTGTATCAATGTCATAAAGTTCAGCTAGACAATGTTGTAGCAGATGTCCCATGCCAATGTATTGCGTAAAGATCAGACATTGCTCTCCACGGGCTGCAATTTCTCCAGCTAGAGTTACAATACGTGCAAGCTTCTCGGAGCGTTCTAGCATATCCTCTGCGTCATCAAATGGTTCTTTCAGATAAAGGGCAGGATGATTACATAGTTGCTTTAACTTACTTAGCATCTTCAAGATAAGCCCTTTCTTCTCAAATCCAGTAAGCGTATCCAACTTGCTCACTGTTTCCTGAATAAGCGATTCATACAAAGCAGCTTGCTCCGTAGTCAATGCGCAATATTCACGTTGCTCCAGCTTTTCAGGTAGGTTAAGCAGTAACTCAGGATCTTGCTTCGTTCTTCTCAGTAAGAAAGGCTGAATTTTTATGCGTAACTTATGCTTGGTGGAATCTGCATCATCGCGTTCAATTGGTGCGATGTAATTTTCCTGAAACTTACGGAATGATCCTAGATAGCCTTTATGAATAAAGTCGAAAATGGACCATAACTCCGATAATCTATTTTCTACAGGTGTTCCTGTTAAAGCTATATGGTGCCCTCCGGTTAGCTTGCGAATAGCACGAGATTGCTTCGTATGCATATTTTTAATGTTTTGCGCTTCGTCTAGTGTGATGCTAGACCACACAATCTCTTGAAGAGATTCAATATCTTGCATCGCTGTACCAAACGTTGTAATAACAACATCCGCAGTCAAATCTATTTCTTTCGTACGAGCAGATCCATAATGTGTATGCACTTTCAGCGAAGGAGCAAATTTGGCTAACTCTTTTTGCCAGTTCCCTAAAACGGAAGTTGGGCAAATGATAAGTGAAGGTGATTGCTGTTGTTCACCTTCATGTACGTGTAGTAAATAAGAAATTAACTGAACTGTCTTGCCGAGTCCCATATCATCCGCTAAACAAGCGCCAAATTTTTCATTGCGCATGAATACGAGCCACTCGAGACCGAGCTGCTGATAAGGTCGAAGGGTTGTCAATAAATTTGGTGAAACTTCGACAGTTGGAAATCCTTTTTTCTCGGAAAGCTGTTCCATAAGTGATTGAAGAGATTTCTGCATTTCAAATTGGAATAGCGGATCTTCTTCAGACTGTTCGTTATCGTCATCTAATGCGAGCGCGATTTCTTCTGGAATTTCTCGGAATAGAAGCTCTTTCACTGTCCAATTTTCATCTTCTGATTTCTTCATTAATTCACGAATCTGATGCATCCAAGCCGCGTCGATACGGAACCACTCATTACCTGCTTGAATGTAAGAACGATTTTCATTCACCATTTGCTGAAAATCTTCCGCAGAAATTTCTTGACCGTTTAAAGAGAAGCTCCAGTTAAATTGCAAAATCTCGTTGAGCCCAGCTGCCGTTTTATACGTATTAGCTGTTTTGGCAATCGTTTTGACCTTCATTTTCGTTTCCTTAACGGCCTTTAACCATGCAGGAAGGACAACTTCAAAACCAAGTGCTTGTAATTTTATTAAGTCATCACGAAGAAACATTCGTACTTCCTCATCGGTTAATGTAGATGAGAAGAATGTATCAAGATTGGATGGGTCAATGGAAGAAATAAGTGAAAATATTTTTGCTTGGGTTTCTTCAATATAGCTACCGAATTCATTCCATTTGTCTGGTAATGCTTCTTTAATTGGTAATGATTTTTTCCGAAATGCTGGCGTCCAGTATACACTGCTTTTTTTCCCACGTACGACTGTTTCTAGTAACCATGTATCATCAAGTCCCTCTGGTTCAGATAAACGCAATGCGACTAACAAACTAGGGTGAGTAGATTGTGATTTAATTGGCCAACCACCTTGTTGAAAAAATGGTACAAGTGCTGGAACGTCCTCCATCGTAAGACCTGCTTGGAATAGCTTTTGTTTCACTGCATTTTCAATAAGCACTTTCGCTTTTTCATCTATGTCGGCATTTACTTGAATCATGTTTCCATCGAGTTGTAATACACTCCATAATTCTGGATTAGACCACACGCTCGCAGTTTCTTTAAACGTCTGTATCCATCCCTCTGAATCATCATTTGCTCCTGAAAATGAAATAAAAGGATGTGCTTTTCCTGAAAATAGTTCAACCACTTCAACGGGTGTTGCGATTAGTGCATTTTCTTCCATTTGCGCGGTTAGTCCGAAAAAACTCTCGCGATGGTCTATATATAAAGAGGGAACCCACTGTTCTACTGGAGTGGCAGCAGATGTTAAGTGGAAGCTTCCGTTCTCGGTTTTATGAATAGTTAGGGAAAATTCTTTTGTAATAGATAAAGGCTGAGTCATAGTGGCAAGTTTCCTTTCTCTATTTCTTGTTGTAATGCACGAAGACGGCGATATTTTTCTCGGACATTTTCGACGTAAGCATTCCAATATTCCGTTTCATTAGATTTTTTCGCTACCTGTTTCATTTTCTTCCAAATTCGTACCGCTTGCTTGTAGCTGTATCGGTTTTTTTCTTGGATAAAACGCATCGCGTAATGATGATAAAGCGGAAGCAATACTTCAGGGGCTTCTTCCTTCACGATGGAAAGTCCACATGCCTCTGCATATTCAAGAGAAGAATTCGCTGACTGATGAAGCGCCATCCAATCTCGGTAACGGTTCTCTTTTAACAACAAATTCGAATAAGACTGTATGCCGTACAGCCCAAAGGATTTGTATAGGTTTTCAAGTTCTTCAGGCTCTAATCGTATAGAATCAAACAATAATTCTAATCTGCGTATAAGCATGACACGAGATGGGTTTTGAATCACTTCATTTAAATAGTACGAAATATGAGGCAATAGCTTTCTTGCAAGTTCATTCACTAATTCTTTATTAGCGGAATGAAGCGCCTTTTCACAGACTTCTACCCATTCCAGCAGTTGTTCTCTCTCCATACGTTCAGCCGCTTCCAGCAGTTCGTCTGTCTTAGACAAGGTAAGGTAGAAATACGGTAACACCATATTTAAAGGGATATCATCTTCTGTTTTATCAAGCTGTTGTAAGTATGCCACTTCTTTTTCGCGGGTTGCTTTGTCGGTCACAAGTGCATCCCAAAAAGACAAATACACATGCTTTCGATAGCGAATAAGCGTCTCCGTCTCCAAATAAAATGTACGAACTTGTTCCATCATTTCGTCGTAGAAGGGATCTGCTGCAAACATTCTAGGTTTGGAAGCGAGTTGGGACAAGTGATCATCCATTTCTTCTACAAATTCATTTAGAAAATGGAAGACTCGGTTGCGCATATTAGATTCAGCGAATGGCTCTAAATACGGCCATATTTTTATTAATATAGAAAGGTCTATATACACGTCAAAGATAGGTTGCCATTCGCGCTCAAATGGGCGAGACTTGCGTATCTGTGTTTTTAAATCATGGACTGCAAACTCTAACAAATAGAAACTAGCAGGTGGGTAATTTGAAATAAACTTACGGAAAAAATTATCGACAAGAATATTCCAGCTTCTAGGACTACGCTCATCTCTTAGTAAGCTCAACTGGGCGTGGTCTGCATTGGAACGCCAAGCTGAAATCCAATTCGACAACGAATCATTTTGTTGATACAAATAAAAAACTGCCGCCACAATATGTCGACAAGGCTTGTGCATTGGGCAAGGGCAGTGAAATGAATCGGTTAATAAATTATACGTAACATCAATATTGCTTACATCACGAATCGAAAAATCAACACTGTGATCCTGCGGATAGTAATTCGTGATAGAAACAGCACCATTTCGAACAAAGAAAGTTGCACGTCGAACGAGCTCCTCATCCTCTATAATAGCAGGATGTAGCTTCTTTTCGATTGTCTTCATCGACTCATCGATATACTTTTTATAATGTGTTGCAAGTTTTTGGTATGATGTAAGATTCAAACGGATCTCTCCTAAGAAAAAAGGCTTTCCTTCCATTATACGTATAAACGGTCACGAATAAAAGCCGTACGTCGAATCCTTCTTAAAAAAAACGGATGGTGTCCACAATGCTTCATATTATAAATGGCTTAGCAATGCCAATTAATAGAACAGCGCTTATCTTAAACGGTGGAAAACGAAAAAGCTTTTACCCATCCTAAGTTGGAGGAAATACCCCAACGTAGCATTAGCAAAAGCTTTAATCCTTTTTCATATTATTAGTAATGAAGCGTTTACGTTCTTTATCATCTGTTGAAGTGGATACTACCTGCATGGTGAAGTCTCGATATTCTTTCAAATGTATTACTTGCGAGACGTACTCCTCTTGAAAAGACTCTATATACCTTGTTCGACTTTCCCTTGCTTCAAGTCCGGGATTTTTACTTTTAAAAGGAATGTCCTTCAGCATATTAAAAAAGAGGTCTTGTGGGATGGCATAAACCTCCACAAATTTCATTAATAAATCAATTGGTATTGCCAAATCGCCTCTTTCATATTTCGACAAGACGGAATGATCAATACCTAGGCTCTTGGCAGCTTCCATTTGCGTAATTTCAAGTTGTTCCCGATATGCACGAATATGCTCGTAAAAGGCCATCCTATCCACTTCCCTTCGATATTCAATCAAGGATATCGAAATAATAGGAGGAAATAATTAAAATCGCCAAAATGGAGATTTTAATATAATTATATGATTTATAGTGTATATAGAATATATAATTACTATTACATATAAGTAATTTTTAGGAAATATATAGTTAGAATGGAGTGGTTAATGTGGAGAAAATACAGTTTTATATACCTAACTTGTTGGACTCAATAGATCAACATTCAAAATTAGGGCTTGATGAAGTAAAAGTAGTAGGGGTAAAAGGAAGTAACATAAAGTATTTTAAAGAGTATCCCAAAAAACAAATAACTTGTATCGATCAGATTGTGGCAGAGGATTTTGCGCTTTATGATATAAAACTCGATTTTCATGCAAAGACTATTTCTTTTTATCTAAAATGTGAAACAGAATATACGCAGTCTGAGATTTTACAAAAAGTTTTTCAAACGTTTGCTGTCAGATATAGTTCCAATAAAATTGGTTTTTTTCTTTATGCGGAAGGGAAAAATAGACCAAATTATGTGAGGAAATAAAGAAATAAATAATAAAAGCGAATGCAGTTGGCCTTCGCTTTTTTGTGTTGAATGCACTACACGAAATAATAGAATTGTGATATACTATAAATAATCAGAAAATTCAAACACTGAGGAGGGAATGAGATGTTACAAGTTCAGTTAATGAAACCTTTTTGCCGAAAGATTGAAGGAAATCGGATAAAGCTAGTGTTTGCATATCAATACTTCTCCATAAAAAAAGACAACGATCTCTTTCACTTTATTCCAGTGGAAGGAAAAGAAATTATTGTGAATGCACAGTCGTTACAAGTAGAAAACCTATCGGAAGTTTTTGTATTCCAAAATGGAAATCGATTCATCCGTCTACCACTATATCAATTACTACTCGTTTCCGACATTCATATACATCTTCAAACAATAATAGGAGCCGATGATCAGAATGAGTCAGGTGTTATCCTTTTGGAAAGTACCGAAGAAATAATCCGACAACTAGAGCAAGAAAACTATGAGAGAATGATTGACTACGCATTACTTCATAAAAATGCAGCTTTATTTAAAGAGCTACAACAATTAAAAGACTCTAACGGAGGCTATCAAGTTGAAAATCAATAAATAGAAAACACCTAACGAAAAACCAATTTTCGATAGGTGTTTTTATGTGCTTAAAATTTTGGCTCTGTTAACGATCATGTTGTTACCAGTCTAAAATACGCTCGCTTTCCGCAGGAGTTTCGCTGATTTTCGTCACAAAATATATTCTTCTAAAAAACAACAGCCTAATTTAACAAAGCCAAATTTTAAGAAGAGGTAATAAAGTAAAGAAACAAAACAAATCCACTTGACCCGAGCACTCCAAACAAAATGTCTCCCCAATTCAACCCTAATTTGTCGATTTTCATGTACCAAAACCCCCTTCATGTAAATTTCCCAGGAAATAACTCGATTAATGGTCTGAACTAAAATTCATCCAAAAGTTACCATCATCATTCCCTGAAACGCAACAAAATATACATAAAACCAAAATTATCCATTTTAATTACAGAGGTGTTACTGGTGCCTGGCACCAGTAACACCTCTGTAACAAATCGTCACTTTAGTATTACTAATAATGCACATAAAATTTTCTTTGATATGGCTATATTGCTATAAATGTATTAAAATATTGTGAAGAATTTTCTGCGTTATGGAGATTTTTGGGTTAAGATAGGTTTATATACTATAGAAAGGGGAATTGGAATGAGGAAGATATCCGTTTTAGCGTCCATTTTATTAGCACTTGGAATGTTATTGGTTCCAGTTTCAGCATTGGCTGCGCCTCTCGATGAGGTGAAGCAACTTGTTAGTGAGAATTATAAAGGCGAGCTTCCATCCAATTTACAAGACTTAAATTCGATTGATGCAATCATGGAGCAGCTCGATCCATATTCTACTTATTTTACGAAGGAAGAATTTGAATCATATACAAGCTCTATTAACAACACGACGACTGGTATTGGGATAGTTATTGAGGAACATGAAAAAGGTATAGAAATCGTCAGTACTTTTGAAGGAGCGGCTGCATGGGATGCAGGTATAGTACCAGGCGATATTATTCTATCAGTCGACGGCGTGCCTACTGAAAATATGTCGATTCAGCAAGCTTCTTCTATTATTATTGGAAAAGAAGGTACGACGGTTCGCGTAAAAGTTTTAAAAAATACTAATTTAATAGAAACGTACACATTAACTCGCAAGAAATTCAGCGTTCCTGTTGTGTCCAAGCAACTTTTATACGGCAATGTCGGGTATATCGGTATTAATTCATTTTCGGATAATGGCGCAACGCTCGTGCAACAAGCTAAAGATGCACTTTTAAAACAAGGGGCTACGTCCTTTATTCTAGATTTACGAAATAATGGTGGTGGCTATGTCCATACCGCAGAAGAACTTATTGGATTATTTCCAAATAGCCCAAACGCTTATATTCTTCAAACGAGAGATCAGAATGGGTTAGTACAAGCTACAAAACAATCTTCTTTATTTCCAAAAGATACAAAAGTACTTATTAATGGCTACAGTGCGAGTGCGTCAGAAATGACTGCTGCAGCGTTATTAGACCAAAAGTCAGCGAAACTTTATGGACAAACTACGTATGGAAAAGGCTCCATGCAAACCTTTTATCATTTATCGGATGGTTCCTATTTAAAGCTGACAGTTGCCAACTTTACTGGTCCAAAAGGTACGATTATCCATAAAACTGGTGTTAAACCACAAATCGTTACAGAAACAGGTCGAGAACTCACAAAAGCGCATCTAGACACGCTAATCGCAGCAAATAAAACCTATAAAAAACTAACCGCTCTTGTAGACGTACCGACAACTAAACAATTTACAGTAACATTTTCAAATAAAATACAAAACAATAATAAACAAAAAATGGAGCTAGTAAAGCTTGGAGGCACGAGTAGCGTTCCAGTAACGATAAAACAAAAATCCTCCAACCAGTTCATTGCAACACCAAACGCACCACTTGAAAAAGGAGCAGCATACTTACTACTCATTCATCCAACTTTCCAATCGGAAACTGGAGCGATGATGAAAACTGGTGCATATGTGGAAGTAACTGTTCAACCATAAGAGGGGGAACAAATTAATGTTTTTTGAATTTCGCTTTTGGAAATATCTTTTTAGCCAAAATGACTTAATCGTATCGCTGAAGGACAGTACGATGCGCCACTTTGAAAAACGCGTATGGTTCGTCGCGTTATGTGGTGTTATTCTTTTTGCACTCCGAGATATGTGGGGGATGCATACAGAAGATCTCACATCTATTTTCGTCAACGGTTATGACGATACATTTACTATTGCAAGAATTACATCATTGATAGGGGCAGTTATCGGCTCCTTTCTTTATATGGTGTTTCATTTCTTCGGAATGGCCTTTTTATTACATAAAATGACTAGTGTCGATTTATCAAAAGTGACCGTAGTACAACTTTTTGTAGTCGCACTATTCTTGATGGAAAAAGCATTTACCTTTTTCCTATATGCAATCGTCGGCTACACAACGGATTTTTCTATATTATCCTTTGGTCCGCTTGCAGCAACGTTTCTAAGTAATGAATTCTTTATTTACTTTTTTAATGAATTAACGATTATTACAGGGGTAATCATTGCAATTCAGTTTCGTTTTCTACGTGCATTCACTACAATATCGGCTCGCAATCTATTTATTATGTTAATAGTAATTCAGCTTCTACTCGCATGCATGACCGCGGGTATCGAAGTACTCCCGATTGCATCATGGTTCGAAAGGGGGACAACTGGATGAATAAATGGCTTGTAATCGGTATATCAATTGTCGTCTCGATCTTCATTGCAGCAAATGCGGTAATGTTATTTTCAAATAAAAGCGAGATTACTAGATCTTATTATGTGAATGAGTACGATCGTGTGTACGAAAACACCTTTACAAAAGAACTAGAAAAAGAATCGGTCATCGTTCCAGTAAATGAGAGCACGGTCACGATTGATGTAGACGCGGTAAATGATATCCTCGTCGCAGCAGGAGACAGTGTGCAACAAGGCACAGAACTTGTCCAACTAAAAACAGAATCTGCCGATGACCAACGAATGCTTTGGCAAACGGAGCAACAAGCATATATGAAAGAGCAATCTCAGCTAAATCAAATCATTGGGAATCTTGAATCAGAGCGCGCGAAAGCAAACTCTACCTCATCTAATAATGGCACGACAACAGGTAACACAGAAGATGAGGTGATAGATGTAAATGTCCAAGTAGACGTGAACGTTTCACAAGAAGGTAACTTTGCACATGCAATTGCTGAGGCGGAACAAAAACTGGCGGAAGTAACTAGAAAATTGCAAATCGTCAGCGCCCAACTAAGTCAGGAATCAGGCGAGCTTGCGCTACTTAGCCCAATAGAAGGCAGCATAGCAGCCATTGAAGAACGTAATGGAAAGTATTTCATTGACATTTACGGCAATGAAAAATCTGTTATCACGTTCGCAAATGAAGTTGAATGGCATCAAATCAAAGATGGCCTGCAAGTGAAAAACTACTCGTCCCATCTAGAAGGTGTTGTTGAAGGAAGCATCCTCGCCAAAGCAGAAGTACCAGCGAACGCGTCCAAATGGCTAACAGCATACGAACAATTCGGAAATAAAACCGAGGAACCTGTATACGAAATGCAAATCGCATTAGAAGAGCAACGCATAGCATTACCATTCGGCGCTAACATAAACTCCGTCATCATCACAGATGAAGCAGAGAAAGCAGTGCGCGTAAAAACAAAGTGGCTTCTAAATCGATCAAAAGAATTAGCAGAAGTATACACACTAACAAATGAAGGTCGAATCATGCGCTCACCTGTCACTGTCCCATTCGATGTAAAACAATATGCCATTTTATCAGATGGACTGCAGAGTGAAAGTGTCGTATTAAACGCCGATCCCAAAAACGTAGATGCTCCAGCATTCCTACCTTTCCCACTAGACCTACCATCATGGAGTAGCATCAAAGCAGTCAGCTGGAAGGACTATATGAAATACTTAACTTATAAATAGAATAGTGTTCCATCGAAAGCAATCGGGAGCCGAACCGCTCCCGATTGTTTTTTCTATTTGTTACAGAAGTATTACTGGTGCCTGGCACCAGTAATACTTCTGTAACACTCCTGGTGCCAATAATACTTTTATGACTACTATTAACAAGTCAATTTAACTTCGTTATACTAAAGGAATCATTATAAAATACAAGGGTGGATGAAAGATGGATCATGGATTTAAAATTGCACATCGAGAGGCGCTAATTGGGGTAGGACTTGCGATTGTTCATTTTGTTTGGTGGTTTGGTTTTGCTTATGGGCTTGGCTCACGACCAGTAGAGGAGTATACTTATATACTTGGTTTCCCAGATTGGTTTTTCTATAGCTGTATCATAGGATTCATTTTAGTATCTGTGACCGTTATTATTCTTGCGAAATTTGTGTTGAAGGATGTTTCGTTTGAAGAGGAGGGAGATGAGCTATGAATATCGGTGTGATTATACCGCTCATTATTTTTCTAGCAATTATTTTTTTCATTGGCTTTTGGTCTAGTAAAAAACTAGAGGAGTCCACTGGCGGATTTCTACAAGAGTATTTTTTAGGTGGGCGAGAACTTGGTGGTTTTGTTCTAGCAATGACGATGGTTGCGACGTATGGAAGTGCATCTAGCTTTTTAGGTGGGCCTGGTACAGCCTATACGATGGGCTTTGGCTGGGTTTTACTTGCGATGACACAAGTTGTCACGGGCTATTTCGTGTTGCTGATTTTAGGTAAGAAGTTTGCGATTTTAGCTCGTAGGTACAATGCCATCACGTTAATTGATTTTCTAAAAGTGCGCTATAACAGCACAGTAGTCGTATTACTTGCGGCCGCTAGTATGATTATCTTTTTATTTTCCGCTATGACGGCACAATGGGTTGGCGGCGGCCGCTTGATCGAGTCGTTAACAGGGATGCAATATACAACAGCTTTATTTATTTTCGCGGTTTCCGTTTTGGTGTATGTAGTGATCGGAGGCTTCCGCGCGGTTGCGGTAACAGACGCTGTGCAAGGTGGAGTTATGGTCGTCGGGACACTCGTTCTATTGATCGCAGTTATTATTGCTGGTGGCGGGGTACCGAATATTATGCAGGATCTTCTTGCGGAAAATCCAAATCTTGTGACGCCATACGGCAATGAAGGAAATTTATCCGCTGCATATGTATCCTCCTTTTGGATACTTGTCGGAGTAGGTGTTGTCGGGCTTCCGCAAATGGCAGTGCGTGCGATGTCGTATAAAAACACACGCTCAATGCATCGTGCACTTGTAATTGGAACAATTGTCACTGGTTTCATTATGCTGAACATGCATCTGATCGGAATCTTTGCTCGACCAATTTTACCTGGAGTGGAAGTGGCAGATACAGTCATTCCGCTTGTCGCACTGAAGGTTCTTCCTGCATGGCTTGCGGGTATTGTCCTGGCAGCGCCATTAGCTGCAATTATGTCGACGGTCGACTCACTCCTAATTTTAGTAAGTTCTTCTATCGTAAAGGATGTCTATATCAATTATCTTAATCCAAATGCAAGCGAGAAAAAGGTGAAACGCCTCAGCTTTGGGGTGACGACTCTTTTAGGTTCCGTTGTCTTTTTATTAGCATTGAATCCTCCTGATCTGCTTATTTTCTTAAATCTTTTTGCGTTCGGTGGTTTAGAGGCGGCCTTTATTTGGCCAGTCGTGCTTGGTCTTTATTGGTCTTATGGCAATAAATACGGTGCAATTGCATCGATGGTCACAGGTATCATGTCTTATATTGCAATACATTTTTATAATCAAGCAAATGGCAACCTATTCGGTGTGCACACAGTTGTTTTACCAGTTATCTTATCGCTTATCGCATATGTGATATGCAGTTTATTAATCAAAAAAACAAAATACGTATTCTAACAAGGAGGTCCTCAGATGAAGCAATTAAATATTTACATAATGCTCGTGTTTGTCATGTTCGTTTGGGGAGCAAACCTACCGATCCTTAAATACTTAGTATCAGTAGTTCCCCCTGTCACACTAACAGCATTTCGAATTCTTACTGCTGGTTTAGTAGTGCTTGTGATTTTATGGCAAATGAAACTACTGCGTAAGCCAACAAAACAAGAATGGAAATACATATTATTAGGGGCGCTGACGAATGTAGTTGCTCATCACTATTTTCTGAACATGGGACTTGCCATTACAAGTGGAACCCACGGAGGACTTATATTAGGGACAGGTCCAATGTTAACGGCTATTTCTGCGGCATTTATATTGAAATACTCTCCTACACGGATTCAGTGGCTTGGACTCGTATTGGGTCTTTCCGGAGTGAGCGTGTCCATATTAGTGGGCGGAGGAGAATCCAGCGGAGCAAACCTTGGGGATTTCTATGTTTTCCTCGCTATTTTAGCGCAAGTACTAAGCTATATGGTCGTGAGTAAAGCTGCAAGAACGCTTGATCCAAGACTGTTGACAGCCTATATGATGATGATCGGCTCCATTGTTTTAATTGTCATCAGCTTTGTGCAAGAACCTGGGGGAGTATATGCATTTTCAGAAACAACGCCATTCTTCTGGGGATTATTTATAATATCGGCCATCGTTTGTACAGCTGTTGGGCATCTCATGTACAACTATGCGGTCGGTAAAGCTGGCGCAACAAAAGCGGCCATCTTTATGAACCTTAACCCAATATTTTCATTACTTCTTTCCGCCATTTTCTTAGGTGAAATACTAAACATCCGCCACTTCATCGGCCTCATCCTCATCGTAGCCGGTGTTATGCTCGGATCCGGAGCAGCGGAAGATATGTGGAAAAAAAGAAAAGCGAACATGTCGTCAACTTAAAGTATAAAACTTTATATAATGTGGAAAAGAAACGCCTGTAAAATTCATATATTGGATTTTACAGGCGTTTTAAATTGGAATATCTCTATACATCTATAATGCAAAAACACTCTGTTCATCTAGTAAACAATAGGAAAGAGGTTATGTGAATTGAACACAAAAGGAAACTTTTTAATCCAATTGGCATAAGATTAAATTAGTGCTAATTAGCATATATGCATTTTTATCATTCTCATTGCACCCTAATGCAGCAAATATGGAAAAGAGTATTTATTACGTATCCAAAAATGGCAATGATTCAAATGATGGAACCTTAGAGTCTCCATGGAAAACAATTCAAAAAGCAGCCGATACACTAATGCCATATCCTTAACTTTAACGATCAATTAAAGGAAGGTTATGGAGAAATAACCCTTCATTCAAATACATAATAAAATCAATTTATAAATAACGTAATTTACAGTCATAACAAAAAGGAAGAAGCAATTTATTTATAAACAATCGCATTTATTCATTTACCAAAAAACCTTCTCTAGCCAAAATGATTACAACCAAAATAAAGAACCTGTCCGATGAAAAGAAAAGTGATTAATAAAAAAAGTGAATAGGCAGGTAAGTGGGATGAGGGTATTAATTTCTGGAGGGTACGGTTTTATTGGATCTCATGTTGCAGACAAGTATTACAAAGAAGGATATGAAGTTTTTATTATCGATGATTTTTCTTCAGGGAAAAAAGAAAATATTTCATTTAAACATAAAAATTACGAGTTATCAGTGGATGATCCAAAATGCGAAGAAATCTTCAAATCGTATCGTTTTGATGTAGTTGTTCATTTAGCTGCACAGGTAAGTGTTGCAAGATCAATCTTAAATCCAAGAGAAGATATAGAAACAAATGTTGTTGGGCTAGTTAATATCCTAACGCTTTCTCATAAATATCTGGTGAAAAAATTTATTTTTGCTTCCTCCGCAGCGGTATACGGCATAAATGATCATCTTCCATTGAAGGAGGAAGAAGGATGCAATCCTATCTCCCCTTATGGAATAAGTAAATGGATGGGGGAAGAATACTGCCAAAAATGGAAGGAAATACATCATTTTGAGAGTGTTTGTTTTCGATTTTCGAATGTATATGGACCTAGACAAAGTAATGAAGGAGAAGGTGGGGTAGTCTCCATCTTTCTTAATAGAATTATCAACAACAAACCATTAGAACTCTATGGTGACGGAGAGCAAACACGAGATTTTATCTATGTAGAAGATGTTGCAAATGCTATTTTTAGAGCTTCTAAATCTAACATAGAGGGAATATTTAATTTATCGACAAATCAAGAGCATAGTATTAATCATCTATTAGGAATGTTGAAAAACATGCATGGGGAATTCCAAGTAAAAACCTTCCCAGCTAAAGATGGTGATATTGCCAAATCGGTATTAAGTAATCAAAAGGTGAAGGGCGAATTAGATTGGAGCCCGACATATGATATGGAAACAGGTTTAGAAAATACGTATAAATGGGCGATGGAGAAGCAAGCAGTACAAGAAAGTACTAAACCGATTATTACAACAAAGAAGAGGTCTACCATCTATCGAAAAATCCAACCTTATATTGAAAATCTATTAGCATTTTTATTTATCACGTGGCTTACATTAACGAACCAAGTAAGTACTCTAAATACTTTTGATGTTGGAATTTTTTACATCGTTGTTATAGGGGTTATATACGGAAACAGACAATCGATTATAGCGGTAGGATTATCGGTAGGGTTACTTGTCGTTGAAAAACTATTGGAAGGTAGAGAAATTGTTTCCTTACTATACGATACTTCTTTCTATTTCCAATTTGCCCTCTTTCTATTTGTAGGATTGGTAGTAGGTTATTTTACTCACCGTAAAAATGATATGCTTAAAGAGCAAAAGTCAAAAATGAAAAACTAGAAAACCGGTAAAGCTATTTGAATGGAGTTTATACGGAAGTTAGAGAAGTAAAAAAATAACTCATTTTTTAGATTAATAGTAAATGTAAATGGCTCGTAAGGATTGAGTTCGGTACTGTACCGGAATTAATCCTTTTAATTTTGTCTTTTTGTGGTTACAAACTGAGTCACAGAATTGCTCATTGTTACAGAGTTATTACTGGTGCCTGGTACCCGTAATACATCTGTAATAATACTTTTTACTTTCTACCCCCAGAAGATGTGGTTGTCCCACGAATAATAAGGTGTCCGGAGATATAGAGGACAAATATTAGTCGAGGTGATTGAGAAATGAACATGAAATTCAAGAAAACTAGTGCAGCTTTATTAGTTGCGACAATGACGTTAACAGGAGCAGGTTACGCTTGGGCGGATGAAAATTTGTTTGATACAGTAGATTTAAAAGATGTAATGAATCAAAATGAAAAAGAGACGGAAGAAACGCCAGTAGCAACAACTGGAGACACTGAATCCGTTGTTACAACAGAAGATTCTGTAGGATTGGATATTAAAATTCCTGAAGGATATCCTGCAGGTAATCTTGAAGCACTTTCAAAAGCATATGAAAATGCAGGAAGTGAAACAGCAAAAGCAGCAATTAAACGAAACGCTGAACGAGCTATCGCTAAATTTGAAGCTTCTCAACAACAAGAAACAGAAACTCCAGAAGTAGAAGAACCAAAAACAGAAGAACCAAAAACAGAAGAACCAGTAGTAGAAAAACCTGTAGTGGAAGAACCAGCTAAGGTAGAAGCTCCAAAAGCTACAACTAAGAAAGAAGAAAAATCTGCTGAAAAAGAAGAACGCAAATCCCTTCAAGCAGAGCAAAAAGAAGAGCTTAAAGCTCTAAAAGAAGAGCATAAGGAAGAAAGAAAAGCTCTTAAAGAAGAATACAAAGCTGAAAAACACGAAAATAAAAAGAACAATAAAGAAGATAAATAATTATTAAATATATAGAACCGCTTTTCATTTTCCGCAAAGCCGTATACAATCAAAAGGCATTCGGATGAAGTGAGAACGGAGGGTATGTATGCTTTTGTCCATTATTCATGGTTTTTACAAAACAAAAACAAATATGAGCGAGCTTGCTAAAAAGGCGAAAGCAGGCAATGAGGAGGTTCTTAATGACCTCCTTTTTGCCAATACTCCTTTTATGAAAAAAACAGCGTCTTTTGTTTGTAAACGACCAATTGATGAACACGATGAAGAATTTAGTGTGGCAATGAATGGATTTCATGAAGCAGTTATGGCTTTCGATGCAAACGAAAACGCCTCTCTTCAAACATTCGCTCACTTAATAATAAAAAGAAGATTAGTAGATTACATTCGGAAAGAATCCGTAAGAAATGAAAAAGTTATGTTACTTCACCTGGAGAATGAAGAATCCTCGTCAACGCAACATTATTTATTCGATGAAAAATCGATTCATACATACACAGAAGAACAAATATCTGCAGCAAGAAGAGAAGAACTTTCAGTTTACAACAACTCACTAAAGGAATTTAACTTGTCCTTTGAAGAACTAACACGCGCAGCTCCGAAGCATGTAGATGCACGAAAAACTGCATTTCAAATAGCTCAAATTATTGCAGAATCGGAAGAACTCTATAACTATTTAATGATAAATAAAAGATTACCTTTGAAAGAAATCGAAGCATTGGTTGAGGTATCACGAAAGACATTGGAGCGGCATCGGAAATATATGATTGCTGTTGTACTACTGTTAAACAGTGACTTCGTTTATATAAAAGACTATGTTAAAGGAGAAATCATATGATGCGCGCGTACAGAGGCATTGTTTGCGAAAAGAATATTAACGATATGATTTTTCTGACGAGCGAAGGAGAATTTGTTCATGGCATTCCGCTAGTCACTGATCCAGAAGTGGGCGAAGAAGTGGAGTTCCATTTAGTAACAACTACCAACCTTCGACGAAAACGAATGAAACCCTTTTTCATTGGGCCAGCTCTAATCGCAGCAGTGCTACTGGTATTTTTAGTAGCATCATTGATTCCTCAAACGAATAGTGCATACGCATACGTACAAGTAGAAGGTGACCAGGCAATCGAATTTGGCGTGGATGGAGAAGGCAATGTCGTGTCGCTACGATCACTAGATGAAGCACCAAATTTAGAGCTTCAAGATTGGGAAGGACTTCCTATTGGCATCGTATTAGCAAAAGTAGTGAAAGAAATAGCACCAAAAAATGATGAACTTGCAGTAACAACAGTGTATGAGAAGCAAGGTCAGGCGGAATTAAAAAAACGGATAGACCAAGCTGTGAATAAAATCAGCAATGACCATGCAGAGAAAAAGTGGAGTATACAAGAAAGCACTGTGCAAGAAAGAAAAGAAGCAAACAAAAATAACAAATCTATAAAAAAATTCAAGCAAAAAGAACAGCATCTACCAGCAGTAGAGCAAAAAATTGAAAATCCTGCTACCAAAAATCAGCCAGAAAAACAAAAAATACCTGACCAATCAAACAAAAAAGAAAAAGATAAAGAAAAGAACACGCCAAACCCGAATAATAATAAAGAAAAATCAACTCCAGCTAATAAACAATTAAATAACAATAATGAAAAACAACAAGAAAATAAGAATCAAAATAAATCACCAGCTTCCCAAGAGAAATCCGAAAATCATAACAACGTCAACAGCAATAACAAAGGTAATAACAAAAATAATGACAACGGCGGAAACAAAAACGAGCACAGCAACAAAGATAACAATAACGGTAATAACCCAATCAAATAATAGGACTACCAAAAGAGCGATATCAAATCGCTCTTTTTTTTGTGAAAAAATGGCTGAAAGCGACAAACCTGCTCACGAAAGGAACAAACCAAGCCACGAACACGACAAATCCACCGATGAACACGACAAACATCCCACTAAATTACAAGTGTGTTACTGGTGCCTGGCACCCGTAACACACCTGCAATATGTATTTATAAAATTAAATAAATATATAAAAATACATTTGACTTTATATTTATGCAGTATTATACTAATTTCTATCTTAGTGAAGAGGTGATAGATATGAAAGTTGGTATTATTGGCGCAACAGGATATGGCGGCCTTGAATTAATAAGACTTCTACATAATCATC
This sequence comes from Psychrobacillus sp. FSL H8-0484, assembly GCF_038005325.1. NCBI lineage: Bacteria > Bacillati > Bacillota > Bacilli > Caryophanales > Bacillaceae > Psychrobacillus > Psychrobacillus sp. FSL H8-0484. The sequence continues at coordinate 729,283 of NZ_JBBOSZ010000001.1, forward strand.
CTGAAATCGAAAGGCTTGACCTGTTTACATCTTCTGATGAAGGAAGTGTCTTTTCGAATAAATATACACATCTTTTGAATATCCATGACGAGCCTCTTCTTAAAATCGAGCATGATAGACTGACAGATTACGATGTGCTTTTCACTAGTACGCCCTCAGGGGTTTCTACTGAACTTTTACCACCTCTAATTGGAAAAGGTCCGAAACTCATCGATTTATCTGGTGACTTTCGTTTAAAAGATGCAGTTGAATACGAGCAGTGGTACAAAAAAACACCGGCTCCAGCGGAAGCAATCGAAAAATCTGAATACGGTCTCACAGAATGGAATGAAAACGCAATCGTACAAGCACCCTTAATCGCAAACCCAGGATGCTATCCGACAGCGGTTCTGCTCTCATTGTTACCACTCATCAAAGAAAACTTGATCGACGCAACACAACTCGTAATCGATGCAAAAAGTGGCATTTCAGGTGCAGGAAACAAGCCAAACCAAATGACAAATTACAGCGAGACGAATGAAAACACAGCCATTTACAAACTACATCAACACCAACATATACCCGAAATTGAGCAAGCAATTCAAACCTTTGCGAATCAAACATCACCAATCACATTCACGACACATCTCGTACCGATGACAAGAGGCATCCTAGCAACCAGCTATGCCCCCGTCAACGAAGGCGTAACTGAAAAACAACTCACCAACGTACTACAGGAAGCTTACGCAAATCACCCGTTCGTTCGGATCATTAAAGATACAAATAAATTCGGAACAAACCAGGTGTACGGTTCCAATTTCTGTGATATCCATGTCAAAGTCGATCTGCGCACAAACCGCGCGACTATTGTATCCGTTATTGACAATCTCGTAAAAGGTGCTGCCGGGCAGGCAATCCAAAACATGAACGTCCAGTTCAACCTAGACCAAACGACTGGTCTCAAGCACGTCCCACTATTCATTTAAAACAAGGAGGAAACCAATTTGACAACCGCAACTACTACGATGAAGCGAATCACATATAAAAACATCGCTTCACCAAAAGGTTTCAAAGCGACCGGCATCCATTGCGGCGTAAAGCACAAGAAAAAAGATCTAGCATTACTTATAAGTGAAGTGCCCGCAAGTGTCGCAGGCGTTTTCTCCACAAATGCTATTCAAGGGGCTCCACTTGTTGTGACAAAGGAAGTCGTGTACACAACGAAAAAAATGCAGGCAATCATCATCAATTCTGGCATCGCCAATTCGTGCACAGGCAAGCAAGGCGTAATAGACGCCTATACCATGCAAGAAAAAACAGCACAACACCTTGGCATTTCACCAGCTCTAGTCGGTGTGGCATCCACGGGAGTAATCGGCGAAGCGATGAAAATGGAACCGGTCCTATCAGGAATCAAAGAACTCCACCCAATCGACGAGCTGGAAGGCGCAATCCAATTCTCCCAAGCAATCATGACGACAGATACGGTGACGAAAGATACGGCTTACAAAACAATTATCGACGGCAAAGAAATCATGATCGCTGGAACTGCTAAGGGCTCTGGCATGATTGAACCAAATATGGCGACGATGCTCGCATTTATTACAACCGACGCGAACATTGAATCCGACCATCTCCAAGCTGCGCTCAAATCGATCACGGACGTAACGTTCAACGCCATCACAGTCGACGGTGACACATCCACAAACGATATGGTCGTTGTTATGGCAAATGGCTTAGCGGAAAATAAAACACTCACGCCAGCTCACCCAGACTGGGATGCTTTCGTCGATACCTTACATGTTGTGTCACAGGATCTAGCCAAAATGATTGCGAAGGACGGAGAGGGCGCAACGAAGCTTATTGAAGTCGAAGTGCAAGGAGCAATGACAGATGCGGAAGCGCGTATGATTGCTAAAACCGTTGTCGGCTCACCACTTGTCAAAACGGCCGTCTTCGGAAGCGACGCAAACTGGGGAAGAATTATTGCAGCTGTCGGCTATAGTGGGGCAACGCTCGATCCAAACGCCATCAAAATTCTAATCGGCACAACACCTGTCGTAGAAAATGGAGAGCCAGTCTACTTTTCGGAGGAGCAACTCCATCTTTATTTAAAACAAGCAGAAGTGAAATTCGTCATCGAATTAAACCAAGGCAACGGCCAAGGAACTGCATGGGGGTGCGATTTGACATATGACTACGTCCAAATCAACGCAACATACCGCTCCTAAACGCATCGTCATCAAGCTAGGTGGAAGCATGCTTGAGGGGCTAAATGAAAACTTTTTCGCCAATTTCAAGGAACTTCAAGCTGCTGGCAATGAACTGATCATCGTCCACGGGGGAGGCCTTGCCATTAATAAAGCACTCGAAAAAAATGGCGTCACCTCTACAACGATTAACGGCTTCCGCGTCACTTCCGCAGAAGCAATCAGCATCGCCCAGTCCACACTTGTCGGCCAAGTCAATCCTGCACTCGTGCACCAGCTCAATAAAAACGGTATTGCAGCAATCGGCTTAAGCGGATACGACGGCAATTTACTAGCATGTACGATTTTAGATGAAGCATTATACGGCTTCGTCGGCGAAATAAAACAAGTAAACAGCGCTCTACTCGAAACGCTGCTCGCAAACGGCATCACACCAGTCATTTCGAGCATCAGCTGTACAAACGACGGAACACCACTCAACATCAATGCCGATACCGTAGCGAGTAAAATCGCACTAGCAATCAAAGCAGAAAGTCTGCAGCTCGTAACCGATACACCAGGAATAAAAATCGAAGGGCAAGTGCAACAGGTTGTAACCTCTTCAGACATTACCTACTGGATCTCATCGGGTGACATCTACGGTGGCATGATTCCTAAAGTGACGGCCGCACTAGATTGCCTGGCAGCAGGAATTCCTTCCATTCAAATTGTCGATGAACAGTTAAAAGGCACCACCATTCTTCATCAGGAGGTTTTCGCATGAGTGCTTTATTTCCAAACTACAAGCGTCGTCCTATACACCTTGTAAAAGGAAAAGGGACGATCGTAACCGATAGCAATGACAAAGAGTATCTGGATTTCACGAGTGGTATAGCTGTACTTAGTCTCGGGCATACTCATTCTGCAATCGTAGAAACAATTAACCAGCAAAGTGAGAAGCTATGGCATACATCGAATTTATTCGAAAGTCCAGGCCAGGAGCAGCTTGCTGAATCACTTGTGAAAGATACTCATTTTGCGCACGCTTTTTTCTGTAACAGTGGAGCGGAAGCGAATGAAGCAGCGATAAAGCTTGCACGCAAACACACTGATAAGCATGTCATCATCACATTCGAGCAGTCCTTTCATGGAAGAACATTTGGTGCGATGTCCGCAACAGGTCAAGAGAAAGTTCGCAAAGGCTTCGGACCATTGCTTGAAACGTTTCGAACGGTTCCATTTAATGACGTGGAGCAACTAGAAGCAGCGGTCGATGAAGAAGTTGGCGCAATCATGCTCGAGGTCATCCAAGGAGAAGGCGGTGTCAACCAAGTAACGCCTGCATTTGCGCAAGCAATCGCAGACATTTGCCAGTCAAAAGGAATTCTGCTTATCGTCGACGAAGTACAAACAGGCATCGGCCGTACAGGAACTCGCTACGCTTACGAGCAAACCGTCCTCCAACCTGACATAATGACGTTAGCGAAAGGACTCGGTGGGGGCTTCCCAATCGGAGCCATGCTCGGCACTAGCGCACTGCGCGACACATTTGGCCCCGGTTCGCACGGCACAACATTCGGAGGGAATCCACTAGCAGTTGCTGTCGCACAAACCGTATTAGACCATGTGTTTGCTACTGAATTTTTGGAGGCAGTCCAAGAAAAATCAAATCACTTTATAGACAAATTAAAAACAGAACTACCAGCATATCCAATTGTTGGATCTGGCCTACTACTCGGCATCGTCTGCCCAGTGGAAGTGGCACCCTATATAGAGCAAGCCGAACAAGCAGGTCTCTTACTAGTCGCAGCAGGACCAAATGTCATCCGACTCCTGCCACCACTAACCGTCACAACCGAAGAAATCGACCAAGCCGTCGACATTTTATCAACCATATTACTATAGAAGAAACATACTTGAATTAAAGCGCTCAGAGAACCGCTATTCACACCCAAGGACCTGCCAACTCGGCAGGTCCTTTATTCATGCTACAAATATATGGCTATACGAGAGCAACCCAAGCCCATCCAAAGCCCGCACAAAAATATCTCGTCACCTCACCAAAAACCCTACCCCCCCTTTATTGCATTCACACATAAATATGGTACACTTTAGGGAAAATACACTATTATTTTCCTCCTATTAACGCACTCACTAGGAAAGTCCAACTACTTAGGAAATGGGGTAAACGCGTGCAAACCTGGAACAAAGAAATCATCATCGAAGCACCAATCGAAACAATTTGGAATCTCTTTGAACTTGATCAAATCCAAAGAATCATGCCAAACATCGTAGAACACAAACCACTCGAACTAAAAGAAGGGGTTGTCGGATCAACCTATGAGCAAACCTATCAAGAGGGCAAAAGAACCGAAAAGTACATCGTGACGGATACCGAATACGAAAATACCGATCAAATAAAGCACAAAAAAATTGAATTTACATTAGCAAAAGCTTTTAAAATTCAAACATCATTTACCCTCGTCAAACTTGATAACCAATCGACAAAGTTTATTTATGCTGGACAAAATGAAGGCCTAAACCTGATGGGCAAGACATTTATCAAACTAGGTTCCAGCAAGAAAAATGAACGAGTAGTAGAGGACTTTGTAGAAGTAGTCCGCACGGAAGCATTAAAAGATTCATAAGTAAGGAGGATTTTCATGTCAATTGACTGGAATAACATAAATTACGTAGCTATCATTATTGGTGGATTTCTGTACATGATCTATGGCACGATCTATTATTCAATTTTATTATCAAATAAAAAAGAGCACCAAATAAATGGACCGTTAAAATATATTTACTCAGTTATCATCGCATTCATCAGTTCCTTCCTAATAGCCATTCTAATAAATGTAGCAGGAGCAGATACCCTACTTCAAGGTGCTCTATTCGGTTTCATCATTGGAGTAATTATTAAAATGGTCTACGTGAAAAATGCATTATTTGGCCTAATTTCCAAAAAATCAACACTTATCGCGATTTGCGATCACCTTATAATTTTCACTTTACTCGGCGCATTACACGGCTGGCTAGCATAACAAATAAAAAGCCCTTTGAGCCAATCAAAGGGTAATTTTTATCCGAAAATCCCCTTAAATATAGTATTTTATATAGATTCAATCATAGGGTTATGATAATCTACTTACGAGGTGATCATTATTGATAGCTAAATCATTTGCAAAATCACTCCATGCAGATGCACTTACAGCACTATCCAAACGCCTGCGCAAATCGCATCCCAACTACGCATATATCCGTGACGAGCTGATGCAAAAAATCGCTGGTGATCTTGGCGAAGAAGTAGTCATGAAAGAACTAGAAAATATAAAATTACCCTTCAAATTCTTTATTTTTCATAACCTCAGTCTTTACTCCGAAAACAGTTTTCAAATGGACATCTTGTTAATTTCACCCTATTTTGCGTTAATACTAGAAGTAAAAAACATCTCCGGGGAAATAGAAATTCTCACAAATCCTAGCATACTCGTAAGAACAAAACCTAACGGAGAAAAAAACACCTATAAAAGCCCCATTCCCCAACTCGAAGAATACATCTACCAACTATCCCAAATCTTTAAACGTCACAAAATTAACCTGCCCATTTTTGGCGCTGTTACATTCGCCTTCGCAAGGTCCTATGTAAAGTCGGCTCCAACAGACACCGTTTTTCTATTATCCAATGAAGTGCGTAAGTTCATAAGGGGAATAAAAACAACAAAACCAATCCTATCGGAGAATCAACTCGAAAAATTAAAAAACTGGATCTTAAATAATAATAAAGAATATAACTCTTTCCCGTTAAGTAAGCATTACTCCATAAACCCATTAGATATCATCACAGGAGTAGAATGTCCAACATGTACATTTATCGGAATGAAAAAAGTGATCAGAAACTGGACTTGTCCTAAATGTAGAAACTTTAGCAAACTAGCACACGAACAAACAATAAAAGACTACTTTCTAATCTACAAAGAAACTATTAACAACCAAGAATGCCGCAGATTCTTTCATCTGCAAGACAAACACGATGCCACCCGAATACTAAAAAACGCTAACCTAATAGTAACTGGTAAATCCAGAAAAACAGAATACACAATGAACCTACTAAAATGAAGCAAAGCTCTTTGCTAATGCAAAGAGCTTTTTTCATGTCAATATTTACCTAATAAATGGCTGAACGAGACAATTTTTACCATCAATACGAAGACCAACCAGCCCAAGGCGACAAACCCACAAATCGAAGCTTTTCGCCCTTGCGAAAAGCCACATCCAACCAAAAGGAAGCACTTTGCATCCGCAAAGAGCAATTTCCATGCCAAAATGTTCCCAGTAAATGGCTGAAGGAGACAGACCACACTGTCAACACGACCAACTACACATCGAACACGACAACCAATCAGCCCAAAGTGACAAACCCACAAATCGAAGCTTTTCGCCCTTGCGAAAAGCCACATCCAACCAAAAGGAAGCTCTTTGCATCCGCAAAGAGCAATTTCCATGCCAAGATGTTCCCAGTAAATGGCTGAACGAGACAGTCCACACCGTGAACACGACCAACTACACATCGAACACGACAAACAACACCCCGAACACGACAAACCACCTGCCCAAAGCGACAAACCCACAAATCGAAGCTTTTCGCCCTTGCGAAAAGCCACATCCAACCAAAAGGAAGCTCTTTGCATTCGCAAAGAGCAATTTCTATGCCCAAATGTTCCCAGTAAATGGCTGAACGAGACAGTCCACACCGTGAACACGACAAACTACACATCAAACGCGACAAACGACATCCCGAACACGACAAACCACGCGCCCAAAGCGACAAACCACCAACTAAACCCGCTTAAACCCAACAAAAAAAGCCCTCCGCCGAAGCGAAAAGCTCAACTAAACCACTAAAAACTATGCGTCATAGCCCAAACCGCCACGGCATCCTCATCGCTTACATTCATAAACCGATGCGGCAGCGTACTATCAAAGTAAATACTATCCCCTTCATAAATCGTATGAATTTCGCCCTCGACTTCCACGCTCAAACTCCCAACTAGCATAAGGCCACACTCTTCGCCAGCGTGATACATAAGCGGCGAATCCAAATCTTCCCCAGGCGCGACGATCATCTTAAAAAAGCTCATCTGCTTCCCGGTACTCGGTGACAACAACTGGTAGCTTACATTTGGTCGCACACGCTTGATCGAATTAGTTTCGCCAGCTCGAGTAATAGTAACCGCATTGGACACTTCAGTCTCAAAAAATGAAAACACGGGAACTTTTAAACTATGACTTAATTTCCAAAGTGTCTCTAAAGAAGGGGACACTTGTCCTCTCTCAATTTGAGAAATCATACTTTGGCTCACCCCCGCAAGCCTTGCCAGTTCCTCTGATGTCAAGCCTTGTAGCCTACGTAAATACCTTATTCGCTTGCCCACTTCCTCTTTTGGAAATTCCAATTTAGCACCCCTTTTTTGAATAAATATACATAAAACAGAATAATTAAAATTGTAAATCAGTAGAATAATTGCAAGAAATTACACATAAAATGCTAATGTAATAGGATTTTTCCTATATTTTACACCTTTTTACAAGCAGTGTAAATAATTATAATATTACGCTAATTAATTTTTTATGTAGACACATGAATATCAATAACTTATACTACTAATAATTCAGTAATTTCAGAATGGGGAACTGAATAATAGTTAAATGGGGGTAAATGTACATGAAAAAATGGTTAGCAGCAATACTAATGATTTCATTTTTAGTCATTGCAGGTTGTAGTAATGATTCGGGTGGGGGAGTATCCACAGAAAACTCAACTATTCAAAAAGTATTAAAAGAGAAAAAACTAGTTATCGGGATGTCTCCAGGATATTTCCCATTTGATATGAAAGACCCAAATGGCGATTTCGTTGGGTATGATGTAGACACAGCAAACGCACTTGGAGCAGCACTTGGAAAAGATATTAAAGTAGAATTTAAGCAATTCACATTTGACGGCCTAATTCCTGCGTTAAATACAGGCGAAGTCGATATGGTATTCGCTGGTATGACTATTCGTGGTGACCGTGCATTAGCAGTAAGTTTTGCAAACCCATATTTCCAAACAGGTCAAGCTGTCATGGTTCCAGGATCAGATACAACGACAAAAACATGGCAAGAACTTGATGTAAAAGGGAATAAAATCGCTGTAGGAATCGGAACAACAGGCGCATTACTTGCAAAAGATGTATTTAAAAACGCGCAAATCTTAGACTTCGAAGAATTCCCATCAGCAGCAGCAGCTATGGCTCAAGGGGAAGCAGATGCAGTAGTATACGATGAACCTGCTATCGCAGTTTGGAAGTTGAGAAATGGTGACTCTATTAAACAATTAGAAGGATTAATTTCTACGGAAAATCTTGGGATTGCTTTAAAGAAAAACGACTTCGAAACAATTCAATGGGTGAACTCATTCCTGGACAGCTACTTAGGAAGCCCAACAGAGCTTGCGTCTCGCGAAAAATGGTTTGAAACTTCTGATTGGTTATCGGAAGTAGTAGAAGAGTAAAGCACTCTGGCAGCTTAGAGGAGGATCAACTATGTATCAATACAACTGGAGTGTCATTCCACAAAATATGGATGTGTTCATCGATGGTGCACTCAAAACGCTGGAAATCTCAGCGATTGCAATCCTTTTGGCGATTCCAATCGGCATCATCTTTGGCCTTGGCCGTATTTCCAAAAACAAAGTCATTCTATTTATATCATCTACGTACGTAGAAATAATTCGCGGGGTACCACTACTCGTTCTATTAATGTGGATATTCTACGTGCTAGGACAGGTATTTAGATTAGGCTCGTATTGGGGCTCTATTGTGGGGCTTGCGATATTTGCCGGTGCATTTATCGCTGAAATCGTTCGTACGGGGATACAAGCGGTACCTAAAGGACAGATGGAAGCAGCGCGATCACTTGGTATGTCTCATACAAAAGCAATGACACATATTATTTTGCCGCAAGCATTTAGACGAGTATTACCACCGCTTGCATCACAATTTATTATGTTAATAAAAGATTCATCCCTTGTATCTATTATCGCAGCAACCGACTTAACACTAAACGCAAAAAACCTAGTAGCAACATCGTTCCGCTCGATTGAAGTATGGACATTCGTTGCACTAATCTATTTCATCATGACCTTCAGCTTATCGCTAATCATTCGATACTTCGAAAAACGATTACTGAAAAGCGAAGCATAACGTTAAGGAGGGTGTACCCAAATGATTTCTATCAAAAATGTCAATAAAAGCTTCGGCGACCACCACGTCCTAACCGACGTTTCGCTCGAAGTACCAAAATCGAATGTAATTGCACTGATCGGACCAAGTGGAGCAGGAAAATCCACCCTCATCCGAACAATCAACGCACTTGAACCAGTGGACAATGGTGAAATACTCGTGGACGGAATCTCCATCCACGACAAAAAAACGGATATTAACATTGCTCGATTGAACATTGGCTTCGTATTCCAAAACTTCAACCTATTTCCGTTTTTAACGGCACTGGAAAACGTAACCATTTCACCGATGAAAGTAAAAGGACTTTCGAAAGAAGCAGCTGAAAAAAGAGGGAAAGAACTATTAACGTCTCTTGGATTAGCTGACAAATTCGACTCGTACCCAAGCAGACTTTCTGGTGGACAACAACAACGTGTAGCGATCGCACGTGCACTAGCAATGGATCCAACTGTCATGCTATTTGACGAACCAACATCCGCACTTGACCCAGAAATGGTAACCGAAGTGCTTGATGCGATTCGCAAACTAGCAAAAGACGGTATGACTATGGTTGTAGTAACACACGAAATGGGCTTCGCCAAAGAAATCTGCGACGAAATTGTCTTCATGGCAGATGGCAAAATCGTCGAGCGCGCCGCACCATCCAAATTCTTCACCAACCCAGACACACAGCGCGCCCAAGACTTCCTATCCAAAGTCCTAAACCACTAGAGAAATCTAGTGGTTTTTATTTTGTCTATATTCACTTTGTCTATTCTCACATCGTTATTACAGTTTTGTTACTGGTGCCAGGCACCAGTAACAAAACTGTAATAACATCTACTTCAAAATCTAATCACCATACTAAATAGTACAAGCGCTCAGAGTAATAGAACTAGTACCAACTAATGGAGTAATAATTAATTAAAAGCCAACAAACATAACTAAAAAAACACTTACCATTATATACCGAAAAACAGATTGTGAAAAAACATACACAATATAAGAAGTGTAAAGAAAAAAATCAGAAGTAACATCATAACTAATAATTCATGCAAAACCACGGTACGAAGGGTTTTTTAAATCAATAATCAGGAGAAAGAAATCTAACTTAAATGGCAATAAACCCCTAATCAATATCAGAAAAACACAAGATCTTACTAATTGGTAATACACCCGTAAATTGGCCGAACTAGAAAACGGAGCCCCATGATAATATTAATTGGAAGACAAAAGGCTAAAAAAGCCAATTATAACGGGGGTTACATAATGAGTAAGTATCAAAAATTATTGAATGTTGCCTTGGCAACCGCACTAGCTACAGGAGCACTTGTTTCTGCTGCACCATCTCTAACACAAGCAGAAGAAGTACAAGCACTAACACCTATATTTTCGGATGTGAAAAACATTCCGAGCCATCATTTCTATGAAGCTGTTACAAGTTTAGCTTCAAGAGGAATTATTAAAGGATATGAAGATGGAACATTCAAACCGAACCAAGTTATTAGCCGTGAACATGCTGCTAAAATTATGGCATTAGCGCTTGATTTAGATGTTAAAAATGTAACAGATCCAGAATTTAAAGATGTGAACAAGGAAAATCCGTATTACATATATATTGCTGCTCTTGTAAAAGAGGGAGTAATCAAAGGATTTGAAGATAAAACATTTAAACCAAAAGAAACGTTAACAAGAGCTCAAATGTCTCAAATGATCGTGCTAGGCTTTGGATTTGATGAAGTGAAGCTTGCAGCAGATCTTCCTTTCACAGATGTAAACGCTAAACAATGGTCTGCAAATTATATCCAAACGTTGTATTCAAATGAAATTACAACAGGAGCAACAGCAACTACTTTCGAACCAAAAAAATTAGTAACACGTGGACAAATGGCTTCATTCATTTTTAGAAGTGAAAACAAAATTGGTGGGATCGTAGCAGAAGACTTTGGAAACCTTACTGAAACAAGCTACACAGCTGGCGCGGCATTAACAGAAGGAAAAACACTTAATGACGTTCAGTCGTTATCTGTAGAGTGGTATGACCATGCAGGAAAAGTAGTAGGAAAAGGAAAGCTAACAGACAAATTAGCAAAAGAATATCCAACAGCTACTCAACTTTCTATGCCTTTCGATGAAAACTTTAACTACATTACAGACGGTTATTGGACAGCAGAAGGTAACTTCACTGGCGAACCAACAAAAGTGAAGTTCACTGTAACATACAAAACTGGCGAAACAACTTCTGTAGAAAACACTAGAATCGCTACAGGCGATATCGTAGCACAAGAATTTGGATTTGTTAGTGGAAGCATGTATTCTGCTGGAGCAGGTCTTACTGAAAATAAAACGCTAGGTGATGTAGAATCACTAACAGCAGAATGGTATGACCTAGCAGGAAACGTATTAGGAAAAGGGACGCTAACAGACAAATTAGCAAAAGAATTCCCAACAGCTACACAACTTTCAATGCCATTCGATCCAGCATTTGACTATGCAACTGACGGCTATTGGACTGCAGAAGGCAAATTTACTGGTGAACCAGCAAAAGTGAAATTCACAGTGAAATACAAAAACGGTAAAGAAGCTTCTATTGAAAACACAAGAACCGTATCAGGTGGTATCGTAGCGCAAGACTTCGGATTCGTTAGTGGAACAATGTATTCAGCTGGAGCAGGTCTAACTGAAAATAAAACACTAAGCGACGTTGCTACCCTAACTGCAGAATGGTTTGACGAAGCAGGAACTGTACTAGGAAAAGGAACACTAACAGACAAGTTAGCAAAAGAATTCCCAACAGCTACGCAACTTTCAATGCCATTCGACCCTGCATTTGATTATGTAGCAGACGGTATTTGGGCAGTAGAAGGTAAATTTACTGGAGTACCAACAAAAGTAAAATTCACAGTAACATACAAAAATGGTAAACAAGCATCAGTAGAAAACGCAAAAAAATAATACACCAGCAACTACTGATTTCTAATATAACAATAAAAACCATTGACCTTTTACACAGGTCAATGGTTTTTATCTATGTCTAACTAAGTATTCCCCCGAAAAAATCCTACACCTAAAACCCCAATCTCCTCAATAATCGCCGAATCCAACAAAATATGCTATAATATTGCAAGGTAAATAAAGAAAGGAAGTACCCAAAATGCAAAAAAAAATATGTGTGGTAGGCCTAGGCTACATCGGACTTCCAACCGCAGTAACATTCGCTAACCACGGTGTCCGCGTACATGGCGTAGACGTAAACGAAAAAGCAGTTGAAATGATTCAAAACAAGCAACTTCATATAGAAGAAAATGGTCTTCAAGAGCGTCTAGATAGAGCGATAGATGAAGGCTTCTTAACAGCATCAACGAAACCGGTGGAAGCCGATGTATTCATCATCGCAGTTCCATCGCCAATAAACTCAGACAAAACAGCTAACTTAGAATATGTACGCGCAGCAACTGCATCTGTTGTTCCTTACCTGAAAAAAGGAAACTTAGTCGTATTAGAATCGACAGTGCCACCAAAGACAGTGGAAAACGTGATGCTGCCAGAGCTAATTAAAGCTAACCTGGAACTAGGGTTAGACCTATTCGTATCCCATTCACCAGAGCGCGTGATCCCTGGTAAAATATTCGAGGAATTGATTAAAAACGACCGTATCGTTGGTGGTATCAACGAAAAGTCTTCACTACTAACAAAAGAACTATATGAAACTTTCGTAAAAGGGCAAATTCACATTACGGATGCAACAACAGCTGAGCTTGTGAAAGTAATGGAAAACACATACCGTGACGTCAATATAGCATTTGCAAACGAACTTGCAAAAATTGCAGAAACAATGGACGTAAACGTTTGGGAAGCTATTAAATTCGCAAACTTCCACCCACGAGTGAACATTCACTATCCAGGTCCTGGAGTTGGGGGGCATTGTATCGCGGTAGATCCTTGGTTCCTAGTGGAATTAAGCCCAGAAGCGAAAATCATCGAGCTTGCACGTAAAACAAACGATGGCATGCCGGCGTACACAGCCCAAAAAACATCTCAAATTCTACAAGAAGCTAAAAAAACAACAGGAAAAATTACTGTTCTTGGACTAGCTTTCAAAGGGAATGTCGATGATATGCGTGAAAGTCCATCAACTGACGTAATCGAAGAACTACAAAAATTAGGACTAGAAGTAGTGTCATACGATCCGCATATTAAAACAAATACGCATCCGACACAAACGCAATCACTTCAAGAAGCAACATCAGCAGCCGACGTTATCCTGGTACTAACAGATCATAACGAATTTAAAGAGCTACAACCAACAAGCATCCTAGATAACGTAGCAACACCAATCGTATTCGATACGAAAAACTGTCTGCAACGCGATATATGGGAGCGAGCAGGATTTGTTTTTAACACTCTAGGTGACTCTAAAAACAAAAACCTTAACTAATAGGAGCAATCAAACCGATGAAAGAAATCATACTTGGCGTTAAAGTAAACACCGAAAATTACGATGAGCTGATCAAAAAACTATTCCAAAGAATAGACAACAACGAAAAATCACTTGTTGTGGCAATCAATCCAGAAAAGCTCATGAAAGCAAAAGAAGACCAATCTTTAAAAGACCTTCTAAACCGTGCGGAATTTCAAATTCCGGACGGCATAGGAGTAATTCTTGCTTCGAAGCTAAATAAAGGAAACATCAAATCGCGCGTAACGGGTATTGATATGATGGACCGCATCGTTAGAGAAGCTGCGAGAACACGTAAATCAATTTTCCTATACGGAGCAAAACCAGGTGTTGCTGAACAGGCAGCGGAAGCACTTCAGTTCACATACCCATCACTAATTGTTGCTGGTACGCAAGATGGTTATGAAAAAGACAATGAAATTGTCAAAAACAAAATCAACGAAGCAAAACCAGACATCCTTTTTGTAGCGATGGGTAGCCCTAGACAAGAAGAGTGGATCGAAGCAAACCGGGATCAACTTCATCCTTCTCTGTACCAAGGAGTAGGAGGGTCTTTCGATGTACTTGCAGGAAACATCAAACGCGCACCAGAATTTTTCCAAAAAACAGGACTAGAATGGTTCTATAGACTGGCAAAAGAGCCGTCACGCTTACAACGACAAATGGTTTTACCTAAGTTTTTACTGGAAACACTAAAATCAAAGTAAAGAAAATTTTCTAAAATTTTCTTGTTGACAGGCTTTTTTCTATTGAAGTATGGAAGAAAAGATGGTAGCATAAAAACTGTAAGGATAATTTCCTCAATAATATATATGAACAATTTCCAAAAAAAGTCGGTTGGTTGCCCACGCAAAAAAGCCTAAGTAAATGAAAATTTACTTAGGCTTTTTTGTGTTAATTATTCTCTATTACTTTAACGGACCAACTAGAAAAATCTGGCTGCTCTTTCAAGACCATTTCCTTAGGGAAGATAAATGTCCAAGGCTTACTTGTATTCGCTTGAACGGTAAGAGGAGGTAGAGTAAATGCGCCTTTAGCAACAATTTCTTTTGCTGCATCCATTACCTCTAATGGTAGTTTTTCAATGGATACATTCTTTTCATGACCACTGCGAATTAAAATCGTTACAGCCAAGCTACCATCCTCTTGAAAACGCTGCTGTAATCCCATGAAATTCAATTCATTTTTCTTGGGAACAGCTAAACCTTCCACCACTTTAGCTAATTGTTCTTTATCTGCACTCGCTAATGATTGTTCCCAATTCTCGTCTAAATCTAAACGGTGGGGAAGTTTTTGTTCAAAAGCAATTGACCAGTTTTCCTTTAAAATATCTTCGACAGGAACAAGTAAATGCTCTTTTTCAAAAGCGACAATCCAAGGCATAGCGCTCTCAGCAGGTATTACACCAAGTTCACTCAAATCTGCATCGATTCGGCCCAACATTTTTCCACTTTCATCTAATAAAACAAGGGGAGTGGTTCCAAGAGTAATCTCTTTCTCTAAAGATTGACGGAAGAAGAACTGTGCGTACACAGTTTCTTCTTCGATTCTCAACTCCAGGGGTGAAAGAGATAGTTGATTACGTTTCAAAGGAGCCAACTCGTTCAATAAAAACTGAAAATAGTATTGATCCTCTATTTGCTTTGGTTTTCCACCGAAAAAGTATAATTTCGTAAGTACTTCTTCTTCTCCAACGGCAGCGGCATTTTCTAAAATTTCTTCCGAAGAAATGGCTGTTTCTTTCTGTTTGTTCTTAGAAGTACCTTTGAAAAATGGAATTTTTATGCTCATTCTGTTTCGCCTCCATTAGTAGTATGCTGGTTAACTAAATTGGCAATCTCCATCGCGACGCCTTTCCCGATACCATGAACCATTTTGGTAAAGAGTACAAGACCTTCCCGTTCATATTGTCTCATCGGATCCTCTTGGGAATAGCTACGCATACCGATACCTTCTTTTAGTTTATCCATCGCATCCATATGCTGTAACCAGTGATGATCTACTCTACCAATTAAGTACAAACGTAATTGTTCTTTCTCCGTTGCATGGTTCAACAGTTCCAATACCGTATCTTTATACACATCGATTTGTGCATTTACTTGCTTTTTCACTTCATCCATAGAAGGGGCTACATCCCAAGCGGGTAACGATGTACCAGGCATCGCATCTAAAAATACCTGACGAAGTGTTTGGAAATCGGCTTCCGTAAGCTCACGTTCTTCATCGAAGAAAAAGTTAATTTCGTGTATAGGGAACTCTTTAATGAATGTAACAAAAGTTTCTTCTATTTGTTCACCATAAATTAAATGGTCACGAAGTTCATAAATAGTCTTCCGCTGAACATTCAACACATTATCCAACTTTAAATTGTACTCACGAACACTGTAACTTGCACCTTCGCAAATACGTTGTGTTCTAGTAATAAATTCTTCCACCTTTTTGTCTTGCACAAGCCCATCAGTTGCTGGTTTTACAGTAGCAACTAGCTTCTCCAGTTCTTCCCCAGCATAGCGTTTGAACATTTCATCCTCTAAAGAGATGAAAAACTCGGACATACCAGGGTCTCCTTGACGACCAGAACGACCTCTTAACTGATTATCAATACGGCGAGACTCATGCAGCTCTGTCCCGATAACATACAGTCCGCCAAGTTCAGCCACACCTTCGCCTAGCATAATGTCTGTTCCACGACCTGCCATATTCGTCGCAACTGTTACAGTACCTTTTTGACCTGCTAATGAAATAAGGGAAATTTCTTGGTCAATACTTTTAGCATTTAACACTTCATGAACAATACCTTCTTGTTTTAAATACTTCGAAACTTCTTCCGATTGAATAATAGAAGTAGTACCGATTAACACAGGTTGCCCAGTCGTATGAAGTTCCTTCGTCTTCTCTGCTACAGCTTTATACTTATCTTCAATTCTTGCATAAATACGATTAGGTAAGTCCTCACGAATAATTGGTCGATTAGTAGGTATTTTCATAACGTTCATCGCATATAATTCCTGGAACTCTTTTTCCTCTGTTTTTGCAGTCCCTGTCATACCAGAAAGTAAAGGGTACATACGGAAATAGTTCTGAATAGTAATAGAAGCTTGTGTTTTGTTCTCTTCTGAAATAAGTAATCCTTCTTTTGCTTCAATCGCCTGGTGAAGCCCATTCGATAACGTTCGGCCTTCCATAGGACGACCAGTAAACATATCAATAAGTAATACTTTTCCTTCTTTCACAATATAATCTACATCCCGGGCGAACATCATGCGTGCACGTAATGCTTGAATCATATAGTGATAGAGTGTTTGGTGATCCAAATCATATAAATTATCAATAGAGAAGAAGCGTTCGATCAGTTCGATTCCTTCTTCGGAGTAGCTTACTGTCTTCGTTTCTAAGTCATAGTGAAAATGCTCATCCACTTTAAACGATTTTACAAGCTTTGCACAAAGGGTACTTAGCTGATCATGAACATCTGTTTTCCCAGCAATAATTAATGGAGTTTTTGCTTCATCTATTAAAACGCTATCCACTTCATCAACTAAAGCAAAATGATACGGACGTTGCACACGCGAAGTGGCATTGTACGTCATATTGTCACGTAAAAAATCAAATCCAAATTCAGAACCAATACCATATGTAATATCTGCTGCATAAGCGGAAGCTTTTTGACTCGGATCCATCATGGGTAATGTAATCCCAACAGACAAGCCTAAAAATTCGTGAATTTGACCGATTAATTCACGGTCACGCTTCGCCAAATATTCATTCACGGTAATAACATGAACACCTTTACCTTCTAAAGCGCGAAGATAAGAGGGAAGAGAAGCAACTAATGTTTTCCCTTCACCAGTAGGCATTTCAGCGATATGGCCATCAGACAATACCATGCCTCCAATTAGTTGCACATCAAAATGACGCATGCCAAGCACGCGATCTGCAGCTTCCCGAATTACAGCAAACGCTTCAGGACGAATGGTTTCCACCTTTTCTCCTTGAGCAAGACGCTCTTTAAATTCAGAGGTTTTTTCTTGCAATTGCTCATCTGTAAGAGCACGAAGTGTATCACTCCAATTATCTATTTCTAGTAATTCCTTCTTATATAAATTCAATTTTTTTTCATCCACTGATGGGAAAATTTTTTGCCAAAACAGAGCCATTTGCCAGTCTCCTTTTTTATAAGTACTCAACAATTAATAAGTATAGCATAATTTATAAGAGAAATTAAAATTGGTTAAACTTTCCTCTATAGGAATAGTTTTTTGTTAAATAGCTTGAAATAATGATTTATTACTATATAATGGTAACTAGAGTTCGAAAAAAATGCTTAATTTTGGATATTTGTTTAATATGTTTCCAATAAAGTAATTGACAGAATTCTATTACCAATTTATACTTTAATGTGTAGTTGATAATCTATTAGCATTTTGCCGTGTTAATAGATTGCAAATTTATATTTACCTAGAGGAGGAAATTATTCAATGGCTAACCAACCAACGAAGTATCGTAAATTTTTAGCTGGTGCAGCTTCAGCAGCATTAGTAGCAACAGCGGTAGTACCAACTGCATTAGCAGCAGAATTAACAGACATCAAAGGGAACACGCACGAAGCAGCAATCAAATCTTTAGTTGAAAAAGGCATCATTTCTGGATACCCAGATGGTACATTCCAACCTAACAAAGATTTA
The DNA here is from genome assembly GCF_038005325.1 of Psychrobacillus sp. FSL H8-0484. Lineage (NCBI taxonomy): Bacteria > Bacillati > Bacillota > Bacilli > Caryophanales > Bacillaceae > Psychrobacillus > Psychrobacillus sp. FSL H8-0484. The sequence continues at coordinate 747,857 of NZ_JBBOSZ010000001.1, forward strand.
ACTCGTTCTGACGTAGTTAAATTACTTGGTAAATGGTTAGAAACTTTAGGAGCAAAAGTTCCTGCAGATTACAAAACAGTTCAACGTTTCGACGATGTTCCTGTAACTGCTAACGAAGAGTTAGTAAAATACGCAGCTCTTGTTAAAGACAATGGCGTATTTGTAGGTAGCAACGGTAAATTACTTGCTGCAGACAAAATCTCTCGTGAAAACATGGCTCTTGTATTAGTTCGTGCTTTTGACGCAGTCAATAAAACAGAAATAGTAAAATATGTGAATGCTCAAACTTTCACTAAAGAAGTAACTGACTTAGCAGCTGCTAAAGAAGAAGCTCGTGATGCAATCAATGTATTAGACTTCTTCAACATCACAACTGTTACTACATTCAACCCAAAAGGTAATGTAACTCGCGGTCAATTCTCTACTTTCCTTAACAATGTGATCAAAACTGAAGTTCCAACTACTGGCGCTACTAAAGTTGTATCAGTAAGTGCGACTAACCTTAAAGAGATCGTAGTTGCTTTTGACGGTACTGTTGATAAAGCTGACGCTGAAGATGCTGACAACTACTCAACAACTGCAGGCGCAATCGATTTTGCTGAATTGTCTGAAGATGGTAAGTCCGTAACATTGACTCTTGGTCAAGAATCTAACGGTACTGAAATCAAAATGACTAACCAAAAGAAATACAAAGTGTCAGTAACAAACGTTAAAGCAGGAGACAAAGAAGTTAGCGTAAAAGACTTTGAATTCTCACCACTTGACAACACATTACCAACTGCTTCTAAAGTTGTAACTCTTGGTAATAAGGCTGTTAAAATCGTTATGTCTGAGCCTGTTAAAGATGCTAAATCATCAAACTTCACTATCGATGGAAAAGCTTTCTACGGTACAGTAACAACAGATGGTAAAGAAATCGTATTAAAACCTTATGATGCTTCTGTTCTTTCAATCGGAGCTCATAAAATTAACGTTTCATTAGTAGAAGATTATTCTACATTAAAATCTCTTGCTACTGATTTTGATTTCACAGTAGTTGAAGATAAAGAAGGTCCTACTGTAACTGAAACAACTGCTACTCTTGAAAAAGTAACTCTTACTTTCAGTGAAGATATTGATCCTTCTACAGTATCAGCTGGAGATGTTTCATGGAAATCAGGTACAACAGTACACAAAGCTAGCTCTTTCACTAAAGTAGCTGGAAACAAATACGTATTTGAATTCACTGGTACTCACAAACTACCTGGATATGAAACAACATTATATATCGACTCAGTTTCAGATTACTCAGGGAATGCTAATGCTACTAAAGAAGTAAAAGTAACTGCTACAGTTGACCAAACTCGTCCAGAAGTTACAGATGTAAGAGTTTCTTCATCAGATAAATCTAAAGTGGTTGTTAAATTCAACAAAACTGTAAAAGCTGATGACAAAAAATATTACACAGTTACAAATGCTGATGGAGATAAATTAACAATTGCTGCTGTAAAACAATTAGACAGCAAATCGGTTGAACTTGACCTAGTTAATGATCTAGCAGGAACAAATACTCTTAAAATTTCTGGTATCAAGGATACAACTACTCTTGAAAACCAAATGTTAGAGTACACAACTGAACTTAAAGTTGGAGATACAACTGGGCCTTCAATTAGTTCAGTAACTGCAAGTGCAAGTCAAAGACAAGTTCTTATCACTTTTAATGAAAAAATGGACTTATCAACTTTGTCTAATCCAGCAAATTATTTAATGACATTTGATGGTTCTTCAAGACCTCTTACAGATGATGTGAGTATTACTCCAACTTCTGATGGAAAAGCTGTAATTTTAACATTCCCTGAAGAAATTAATAAAAAGGATGTAGTTATTTCTTCTACTCGTAAAGCAGATGGCACTGTTGATTTCACTGGTGCAACTTTAACGAAAATTCAAGTAATGAATGTTAAAGATGTTGCTGGGAACCTTTACGATGGTGTTGTATCAGGAATGAGAGATGTTATCAGTGAAGCAGCAGATCTTGTTGCAAACTATAACTCTAGTTACACAGGTTCAGCTGCATTGTTAACAGACCAACGTACTATCAAAGTTAAATTTACTCAACCAATCATTGATGCTGATGCAAATGACTTTGAATTAGCAGGTGCTGACATTGAGTCAGTAACAGCGGATGGAACTTCTACTGTAACAATTAAGTTTGAAGATGATCTTGGTACTACTGTAACTGGATTAGATCTTGAAATTGTTGCAGGTCATGACATTAAAACAGTATCAGGTAATGGACTTGTAGACTTCAACGGCGCAGCTGCTGACGTTGATCATGATGTTACATTAGCTGACGCAGTAAAACCACTTGTTGATACAAAAGGTAAAAAATTAAAATTAGAAACAGTTAATGGTAAAGATACAGCATACCTAACATTCAGCGAAGTACTTGAAGAAACTGCTTCTGACAGATATGCTGCTGATTTAGTTGTTTATGCGGATTCAGACTTAAATACAGCTCTAACACCTCACAAAGACTACCAAACTAATGTAGTTGCTGGTTCAAGTGAGATCGTAATTACTTTCACTAACAGTGACACTGGTTACGTAGTTGAAGTTGATGGAGCTAGATTTATTCAAGATACAACTGGTAACTTAGCAGTTGACTCTGAAGAATTTGATACTGGCGTGAAAGTTGCTGGAATTAACAACGCTGTATTAAATACTGCAGTTACAGCTGCTCAATTAAAACATGATGGAGCAACTGAAGGTCTTGCTAATGGAAACTATGCAACAGGTTCAAAAGCAACATATCTAACTGCTATTAACGCTGCTAAAGCTGTATTAAATAATGCTGCTTCTACACAAGCACAATTAGATTCAGCAGTAACTACTTTAGCAACAGCTACAAGCGATTTTGAAGCAACTAAAGTTGTTGTATCATTGACTGCACTAACTAATGCAATCACTGCTGCTACAACTAAAGAAGGTTTAGCGGTAGAGGGTGCTGGAGCTGGTGAATATGATGCTGGAGCAAAAGTTGCTTTCCAAGCTGCAATTGCTGCTGCAACTACAGTGAAAAACAATCCTGCTTCTACACAAGTACAAGTAAATCAAGCGGTAACTGATCTTGGAACTGCTGAAGGTACATTTGATTTAGCTAAAAACTAATTCAGATAATTCAAGTTCACTAGAGTTTGAATGATAATAGAATTGCAGAAATCCTCTTGAGTCTTTTGAGACTTGAGGGGATTTTCTGTTTGTTAAAGGTTGCAGTTATGCTATCCGTTTCCACTTTACAGTTTTTTGGATAAGATTCGGGTACCAGGTCCTAATACTATTCAGCCGATTTTATTCTATTGATGGAATAATTGAATGAGAGAATGCCTTGTGGAGAGAGATATCTGGAGGGCTTTTCTTTTGCCATTAATTCGTTTTGAATCACTTTTCAACCATTAATATTAAATAGAATAATAGTAATATCACTAAGCGCTAACTCTTTAAGTTGAGTTAGCGCTATTTCTATTTTAGGAGGAGAAGTATATGTGAAAGTATGGAGAACAAAAGGTACAACAGTTTTAAGGGATGTAAGAAAGTTAATTGTCTATAAAGCAAAAAGTAGTCAAGGTGAAAAATTTGGTTGCTTCTTTGTCTGTACCTACTGCTCTTTCAAATAGATGTTATAATCTTGAATACAATCATGGAAGCCCTAATTTCCTCTATGGAAGTAGGGTTATTTTAATTGGAGGGATTTTATGTAAGTGAGTGGAGTGTGAACGGTTCGAAGGATCGTAGTGTCCGAAGTCCAGCAGACTACTATGAAATTCACGTCCCTGTGTTAGACACAATTCAAAACAATTCAGATAACTTTATTCTAAAGAATGGAATAGTTGAATTAGAAAATGATCATAATCCGTTTTGAATGTCTTTTCTACCATTTAATATTAACTAGAATGATAGTAATATCACTACGTCCTAACTCTTTAAGTTGAGTTAGGGCTATTCTATTTTAGGAGGAGAAGTAAATGTGTAAGTACGGAGAACAAAAGGTAGAACAGTTTGAACTATTGAATGTGAGAGAAGAGATTTCAAAGAAGTTATCTGCTAAACGGGTCGTTATTGTGACGGTGAAGTTAGTAAGGGAGAAAACTTTGTTGTACAAAGTTCGTTCTGTTCGAAGTCCAGGGGATTGCTACAAGTTGTTCAAGCAATTTCTATGTGAACTTGATCGAGAGTATTTTGTAGTAATGTGTTTGGATGTGAAGAATTAGCCAACAGCTATTAATGTTTGTCACATAGGAAGTTTGAACGCAAGTATCGTACACCCTAGAGAAGTAATGAAAACGGCAATTCTGTCTAACTCGGCTTCAATAATAGTAGCTCACAATCGTCCCTCTGGTAACCAATCCAAGAAGATATTGATGTGACGAAACGCTTAGTAGAAGCAGGTATCATTATAGGAATAGAGCTAATGGATCATTTTATCGGTGATGATAGTTATGTATCTTGGACAAAACAGCTATCTATTTATAACAAATGAACAGTTAAAACCAGAACAAAATGAGGAGAAGTGAGTGTAATAATGGCTTATTTCTTCTTTTTTTAATTCTATGTATACCCACTATTCATATTATTCTAAAAATGAAAGAGGGAGTGTGAAGAAAAATCCAATTCATTTTTTTCAATAAAAGGTTTTCAAAGGATAGGCGAAGGATGAATAGTTCCTTAATAGAAACTCAAAGGCTGAATTATTTTTCATTTGTATATGGTATGCTTCATGCCATTTAAGCATTCAATTGACCACATTCTTTTTCATAAGTTGAAGTATCTCTTATAAAGAAATCATTCGCTTTATTTTGAAAAACTTTTTCATAAAGTGACTTCAACCACTTCGGCATTTTTCTTTTCTCTTAGATTGGTCAAACCCATTCGCTTTCTGTTGAAGTTTGCTGAGTATATTCCACACGCGATATTTCTTTTGTATTTTACCGTAGCAGTGCGAATACTTTGCAAGAACTTTTCCATCTTTAGATAGAAGACGGATAGTTTTATCTGTGTAACGGACAGTAATTGTTTCCCTTTTATATTCCTCAGGTGCTGAGTAGTAGTTACCTTTGAAAGAAATGAGTGTATTATTTCTTACTTTACGTTCATCTTCTTGCGTATAGATAAAGTGCTTTTTAGGTGCGCTGATCTTCCCACAATTTTCATGAAGTAATAAGTGGTCTATCGTATCATTTTTTTCATGATGCATCTTTTGATTTAGCTTTAGGGAGATTTTGTTTATTTTATCTTGCAAGTCTTTCAGTGAGGAAAAGCTTTGTTCAGCAATAGTCGGTGAACGCTTTAATGTCTTTGCACCATTTTCAACCGTACCTTTTTGATTTGGACAATAAGGTGTACATAATCAAACTTCCATCTTGATATGCTCTTGTAGCTGTTGGAATAATGTAGTCAATGTAGGGAGTTTTTTAAAAAAGAAGCTGCAATTCGCATATCGTCAATTAGTAGTATTGGATAGACGCCGCCAACGTGATTTGTAAATGCATTGAAAGCTTCTATAAAAGAACGTCCGTCCATTTTGCCCGTCACGTAAAGCGGTAATTACTATAACGGAAGGCAAAGACGGCAAAACACACCGCTTTATTCTTGCTGTTACCTTTATTTTTTCGTTCCCCAATCAAACAGAACCATGTTGCCTGGAGCATGATAAATGTCTAGATAACTTTCTTTCAGTCGATTTCGTTTAAGTTGTAGCCATGCTTTTGTCTTAGATTTAGTAATCTCAAATCCTTCTTTGGTTAATTCTTAGTGAACTTGATCTAATGAGAGTTTATATGTTTTTTTATCTTCAGCGAGGAAATAGCGAATAGGTTGTCTAACGATTTCTTTCAAAGCTTCGTACTTAGAGACTCTTTTTATTGTGTTCAATTTTGTGGAATTTGTAGGCTTGAATAACTTGTTACGGCTGTTAATGGTTTCTAGACAAACGTTCACTTCTGCTACGTAGGATTATTAGCAAGGAATAAAGGTATACTAGATAGGTATACAAATGGGGCCTTTAACCATCTAATAAGGTAACGGAAGCGCAGTTCGCACCCCTTCCTTATCTTCTTTTTGTTTACGAACATTCCAGTTATAAGTTTCGAGAATTAGTAAAAACGAGAAAAAGGTCCTCTGTATTTGTCGAATCACAGAGGAATTTCTGTTCTGTCAATGGTAATTCATGTTATACTGGTTTCAAAGAGAAGTGGCAGGAACGTTCCCTGCGTCGACTTCCAAACCTGCAGAAAATATAGCAGCAGAAGATATTACAGTAGTAGAGGACTCAATTCTACCAGTAGAACCTGAATTAAATAGACATGTGAGATCCAGCGGCAATTAGCCTCTGGATCTTTCTTTTATGTGGTATTATTACCATAATTTCGCATTAGACTTTACTAAATACTGGTCTTATACTAATTTAGTAGGTGTTATTTCTACATAAGTAGGACCAACTTTACTAAATAATAGTTTACTAATTTATATTTACCAATTAGGAGGAAATCATCCATGGCCAACCAATCAACGAAATACCGCAAATTTTTAGCTGGTGCAGCTTCAGCAGCATTAGTAGCTTCAGCGGTAGTACCAACTGCATTAGCAGCAGAATTAACAGACATCAAAGGGAACACGCACGAAAAAGCAATCAAATCTTTAGTTGATGCAGGTATCATTAAAGGATATCCAGATGGTACATTCAAACCAAACCAAGAACTAACTCGTAATAACGTAGTTAAAATGCTTGGTAAATGGTTAGAAACTTTAGGAAAAGCAGTTCCTGCAGATTACAAAACAGTTCAACGTTTCGACGATGTTCCATTAACTGCTGACGATGAGTTATTAAAATATGCAGCTCTTGTTAAAGACAATGGCGTATTCAATGGTAGCAACGGTAAATTACTTGCTGCAGACAAAATTTCTCGTGAAAACATGGCTCTTGTTTTAGTTCGTGCTTTTGACGCAGTAAATGAATCAGATCTAGTAAGCTATGTGAATGATCAAACTTTCACTAAAGAAGTAACTGACTTAGCAGCTGCAAAAGCTGAAGCTCAACCATTCATCAATGTTTTAGATTTCTTCAACATCACAACTGCAACTACATTCAACCCGAAAGGTAATGTAACTCGCGGTCAATTCTCTACTTTCCTTAACAACTTAATCAACACTGAAGCTCCTGTAGTTAAAGAAGCTGGAGTTGTATCAGTGAGTGCGATTAACGCTAAAGAATTAGTTGTTACATTCAACAAAGCAGTTGATGCAACAGATGCTGCAATTAAAACGAAATATGCTGTCGAAGGCGAAGTTATCTCTAACGCAGTAGTTTCAGAAGATGGCAAGACTGTAACTTTAACAACTGCTGATGAGTTAAAAGTATCAAATGCTAAAGTTACTGTTTCACCAATCAAAACAAAAGCAGATGCTACTGTTCTAACTTTAGAGTTCAACAAATTGCTAACATTTGCAGATACAACTCCTGTTGCTGTTAAATCTGTTGATGCAAAAGGAACTACAGCAGTTATCACTTTTGATGAGCCTGTACAAAGCGAAGGAACTGTAAGCTTGGATGGTGTTGAACTTGCATCTCCTGCTCAATATACTTTATCTGGTAAAACACTAACAATTACAGGTTTAACTGCTGATAAGTCTTATAAAGTAGATGTTGTTGGAGCAACTGACTTCGCTAACAATATCTCTAACCCTATCGCAGTTAACTTCACAGTAGCTAAGCCAGTAGTTGATAGTTCAAACCCAACTGTATCTACTACAGTTAACGGTACTGAAATCACTTTTGATTTCTCGGAAGAATTGTCTAAGCAGAATCTTGATGCGACTCCAGGTAGTGATGAGTATGCAAAAGTAACTGTAGGAACTACTGATTTCTACTTGACTGATGCTGAAATTAAAGATGCTACTGATAAAACTAAATTCACTTTAGATGCAGTATCTGTATTAGGTGCAGCGAAATTTATTAATACAAAAGTTAAAGTAGCAGGACAAAAAGACCTAGCTGGTAACGCTGGAGATGCATTTGAATTCGATGCTACTCTGACTAAAGATTCAACTCCTGCTACTCTTTCATCTACTTCAACTAAATTGTTAGTAGCGGATGATACAACTGTTACTACAGACGTAGATGCTTTATACCTTACTTTCAATGAACCTGTAAAAGTTAACGGTAATTTAACTCTTAATACTAAGAATGGTATTGTCTACACTACTGGAAATGTAACAGCTGTAAATGAAGCTGCTGGAACTGGTTTTGATGTTGATGGTAACGGTAAAATTGAAGGTACTGAGAAAAATACTATTAAAGTTTCTCTTGACTTAGATAGCAATTCAACATACTCTTTCGAATTAGCTGCTGGAGCCGTAGCAGACTTGTCTGGAAATGTGAATGCAGAAGCTATTACATTTAATGTTGCATCTGGTACTTTCCAAGCTAAACCTGAAACAGGTACAGCTTCATTAGTATTTGGTAATACTCCGGTTGTAGTAGATGCTAATAACAATAGAGTATTCACTGTTGAGTATGCTGCGGAGGTTACTTCTTCAGCAACAACAGTAGCTAACTACACTCTTGGAGGAAAAGTATTACCTTCTGGAACTCAACTTCAGTTTGTAGATGGAACTAAAAAAGTAAGATTCACATTACCTGAAGGTTCTATCACTGCTAATGGTAGCTATGTTCTTGAAGCTAAGAATGTTGTAGATACTAAAGGTAACACTCTTAAAGACGGTAAAGCTACAACTCCAGTTGTACTAAAAGAAAGCATTGCTCCAGTAGCTTCTAAAGTAACTGTAGTAGATAGCAAAACATTTACTGTTGATTTCTCTGAAGCAATTGCTGACCAAGCTACTGCTACTGGTTTAACAGTTAAGATTGCTGGAGCTACTGTAGTTCCTGCTTCAGCTGTAGCAGCTAATGGCAAGCTAACTATTAAGACAACTAATGACTTTGCTCTAACAGATAGCATTGCTGTTGAGTTTAAATCAGCTAACCTATTTGATGCTAATAAGAACAAAGTTAAAGACGGTTCTGTTTCTAAATAATTAGCATTATCTACAATGAACAACAATAACAAACACCCCTAATTCCTTTTGAGGAGTTAGGGGTGTTTCTATTTGAGAAGGAAAAGAAATGCTTTTGGGAAAGGTAATGATAATTTAGATGCACGAGAGATTAAAATGTCACCCAAATATTCTTCTTAATAATTTCCAAAAGAATGAATGCATTTTTCTAAGAAATATTGGCTTAATAATTGTAAACCTGCACTTTTCCTAGGGGTATATATAATAGAAGAAACTCAAAAATATTTCTAGTTTTTAAGTTCTAACCTGTGTATTTGGTTAACATGGATACTAATTTTACTTTATTTATTAAAATGGAATAGAGTGAAAAGTAGTCAAATGCGGGAATCTGGATCATCCGATTTAACCGTCAGCTTTCAGAGAAGGACGTCATTTCGATTAAAGTAATGAAAGATGAAATGGAAGTCCCAATAAAATTGACTTCAAAAATTGGAGAAAACAAAGTTATCGCTACCCCCATTTCACCGTATGAACAATCTACAAAGTACCGACTTGTCATTTTTGTTGATAAAGGTGAAAACTACCAAATGAACTTCGAGACAAGTTTTTAAAAATAGTAGTGAGTTACTAGGTTCACAATTCTGCTTAACATCATAGAATTGTCTTAGAATCTGGTAACCTACACTAGTATTTCCCTCAATTTATTCAACAGTCGCTCCCGTCGTTTTTTAATACCTGATTGACTAATTCCTGCTCGTGTTGCAGCTTGTTGGAGGGAGATACCTTCGATGAAGAGCCATGACAATAATCTTTGCTCGTCCCATGTTAATTTCTCTAGTGCGAGTCCAAGCTCTTCATGTTTAAAGGTACTGACTAGTGAGTGGTCTATTAAGAGACTCAGCTTTTCATCCTCCACTGGGTTAATAGTATCTTCGACATGCTTTTCCTTCTTTAACTCGTCCAGCATAGCCCCGTACATACTTCGATAGGCATACGGTGTGAATTCTCCTTTATCCTCATCGAACTTCACCCATGCTTTCCATAATGCAATATTTCCAGCTTGTTTGTATAACTCGTGATTTTTGTAAATGTGCAGTTTTCGAATGCAGGCCGAAATCATTGGTTCGTATTGTGTTAGAACTTCTTCAAACGTCTTCACTGTGCTTTCCTTTTGGAGTCGTGCACGATTCGGTTATTCCTAGGTAGCAATAGCATAATCGGTTTTTACAGGAAGTACGAATGACCCGATAGGAAGTTTACTTAGGGGAAACTGCATATTTGTTCTAGACAAACTAGCTGTTTGATTGTTGTAAACGTGAAGAAGGAGAGTATTTTCTTTTAGTGTGCCAGTCACCCACTCAACACGCTTATATATAGGAAACTTAATACCAATATTAATAGATAAATGTTATATTATAGTAATAGGTGTAAACTTTAGCAATATTTTTTCGTGCTGTTTATAAGCATTGTTCATATAAAAGGGGGAACTTCATTCATGAGAAAACAAAGTAGATTTCTAGCAGGAGCAGTTACGGTGAGCTTAGTAGCGACAACGGTTGTACCAACAGCATTTGCAGCAAGTTTTTCCGATACTAAAGGAAGTACACATGAAGAAGCGATATATGCACTAGTGAAAGCGGGTGTTATTAATGGCTATCCAGATGGCACTTTTAAACCGAACAAAACGCTGGTGCGTTCGGACGTAGTCAAGTTAATAGGGAAATATTTAGTATCGAAGGGCTTTAAAGTACCTGCTGATTATAAAACGAAGAGTCGTTTTACAGATTTAACAATTAAAAATACAGAAGATGAATTATTAAAATATGCAGCACTGGTTAAGGACAATGGAATTTTAGGTGGGAGTGATGGAAAACTTCTTCCGAAAGAAAATATGACTCGTGAAGATATGGCCATTGCTCTAGTACGCCTAACCAATGTCGTAGAAAAGGTTGATCTAGGAGCTTATGTGGCTAACCAAAAATTTACGGGTGACGTAAAAGATTTAAGTGCTGCCAAACAATCGGCTCGTGCCTATATTACCGTACTAGATTATTTTGATATTACGAATCCGAAGTTAGATAAATTTAATCCGAAAGACACAACGACACGAGGGCAATTCGCAACGTTCTTGCAGCGTACAGTAAAACTAGATTTATCTGCAGTAAAAGTAAAACCGATAGAGCTTACAAACTTCCAAGCAACAGGTGTGAAAGCATTAACCGTAACTTTTAATAAAGAAGTAAATCCAAGTACAGCAAAGTTTACCGTGAAAAAAGGAGCTTCTACTGTAGATATCTCAAGTGTTGAATTCTCGCAGGATAAAAAATCGGCGAAACTCCTATTACCTATTAACCTAACAGCAGGAACGTATGATGTTTCTGTAACGGGTATTGGAGAAATAACACGCTCAAAATCGGTAACTGTTATGAATGAAAAGGTAGATTCCATTGTAATTCCAACAAACAATGCCATTTTAAATGCAGTAGGAAATAAAGTAAAAGTTCCTTATAAAGTATTAAATCAATACGGAGAAGATATTACATTAAATAGTACAAACTTAACGGTGAATTCGAATGTAACTGGAGCTGGCAGTGACACTATTGTGAAGCCATCTGAAGGAATCGTAGAAATTACAAAAGCAACATCATCTGCTAATTTTAAACTAGGAGATAAAATCTCTCTTACTTTACTTGATACAGCGACGTCTACTTCTCAATCGAAATCAGTAACTGTTTCGGAAAAATCAAAAGTAGATGAAGTAAAGATTACTAGTGTCTACAATGATATCGATGCTGCAGCTACTTTAAATGTAGATGCGACATATGGAGACTTTCATTTAGTGCTAAAGGCGTTCGACCAATACGGGTTAGAGGTTCCGGCTCAGGACATCGCAAGTGATGTAGTAGTAGCAATTTCTGATACTTCTATTATAGATGTGAATAGTAGTGTAAGCTCACCAATCTTTACTCAACTGACAATTGATGGACAAAAGCAGACCGTTTTGGAACTAAAACAACCCAAGAATAAAAAAGTAGGGAAAGCAACCGTTTCTATCACGTCAAAATCGTCGGGAAAGATTGGTAAGTTCGAGGTGACAGCTGCTGAAGGGGTGAAGGCCGATACTATTACATTAACGGCTCCGACACTTGTCGTTGCAGGTGAAAAAACAGAAGTACCTTTCAAGGTATACGGTTTGGACGGCAGAGAAATTACAAATGCAACTACATTAAATAACGCAAATGGTGTGAAGGTAACAACCAATGATGCGAACTTAAAAGCTTCTATTGAAAATGACCCAATGACGGGCAAAGCGAAATTAGTAGTTACCGATACTTCCAATACTACAACAGATCGCCAAGTACTTATCTCAGCAACGACAGCGAATATGAAATCAGCGACACTAGTAGTAACCGTAAAAGCAAAAGCAGAAGCAAAAGCGATTATTGCAACGAAAGGCATCGAAACGAATTTGCTAGTTGGTGGAGCATTTTCATTATCCAAAGATACAGTACTTGTAAATGATCAGTACGGACGTGAAATTGCTTTATCAGCCTCGAACTTAGCAACAGCAGAGACAACTGCGAATGCAGGAAAATATTTGATCAAAGTGGAAACAACAGACGACAAAGTAGTGCTTTCTTCCAATAAAACTATTTCCGCAACAAATGCGGTCACTGTAACAGGAAATAAAAAAGGAAACAATGCCCTTAAGCTCACACTGCAACAAGTCGATGCAAAAGGTGTCGCAAAAACAATCGATTCCAGCGCTTATGAAATGAATCTGAAAGTGACAGACAAAGCAAATATCTTAGCATATGAATTGAAAAATATAGAAGTAATTTATGATAATCCTGCGAGTACATCAACGAACAACTATGCAAGAGAGCTAGTCGTCTATGGTATTACAACAGATGGAAACAAAGTAGTCGTACCAAAATCGGATTATACGGTGATTCCAGGTCACAACGATTTAGTATATGACGCTACGGCAGGCACTTTATTCGTCCGTGGCAATAAAGACATTGTAGACAAAGACGACAAGTACATTCCTGTGAAAGTCATCGTAAATGCAGAACGACAACCATTTACACTGGACCAAACAGTAATGATCACAAAAGCAGTACCATTCGCAAACAAAATCGATCTACAGACAATAAATAGTTTAACAGTTCGTGAAAACATCTTATATGTTCCAGGAACAACAGCAACAGTGAACATATCTTCCGCTGATTTAAAAGGCGCATTGAAAATTATCGACCAATACGGCGAAGACATTTCGAAAACAGCAGCGGATCGTATCAAACTAACCGCAACAAACCTAGTCAACTCAGACAATGACAACGTTGCACCTGCAGTAACCGGCAACGGCACAAACACACTAACATTCAATGGTGTAGAACGAGGCGACACATTCTACCTAACATACATCGTGGACGGAAACACACTGACAGCACAAGTAATTGTAGATTAGGTGCTAGATTAGGTGCCAGTCACCCATACAAATCAGAAACTATTCTGACAATAAAAATCCCCCGATCAATTTTGATCGGGGGATTTTTAGTTATTACGGGAGTGTTACTGGTGCCAGGCACCAGTAACACTCCCGTAATAGATCTATAAGGATGGTGGAGATATGCTTTTATGAATGTATTACAAAATTCCTCGGCGATTCTGACGATTAGGGCATATATAAGATTAGAATGGGTAGATCATTTAGAACAGATTAAGCCTCTTATAGATTTAACCTATGAACATAGGTAGAGAATAGTCTAGAATTGCACCCTATCATAAAATCCATAAAAATACATTCCTACTCAGATCCCTTGAAAGAATAATCTTCAAGGGATTTTTTAGCTAGATGGAATGTTACTGAGTCCTAATATCTAAATATATATTTACAATATATTTATTTGACCTTAATAATATTCAGCTATTCTTAATATTGTGTGAAGTTTGTGTGTTACAGATACAAATTAAAACCACTCGAAAAAAGAAAGGGGTTTACAAGTGAGAAAGAAAAGTAGTGTTCTATGGAAAAAAAGTATTGCTTTATTAATGCCGTTTGCTTTAATCATGCAAACAATTCCTGCTTATGCAGCAGAAAAAAGTGATACAGAAACAAATAACCGTGCAGAGTATTTAGGAATGAAGTTATATACGGGGGAGTTACATTCTCATACATCAATAAGTGATGGGGTTTTGTTCCCAGAGGATGCGGTTAAACATGTGGCGAAAAATACGAATCTGGATTTTTACAGTACGTCAGAACATGATGTGACGTTTGATATAACTACAGGCAATGATTATCTAGAAAGATACATAGATTCTTACTCGGAAGAATATAAGTTTTCAAGATCAGAGCTAGATCGATTGAATTCTGACAGTCTTGTTACAGTACCTGGGGTGGAAGTAACTTGGTATGACAATGCAGGTCATATTAATTTGTTCAATACAGAATGGTTTCCTAGAACAACTGGAGAAGGTGCGACAGGCCAATTTGGTATGGGCCAATTAATGTATGATCTGCCTACTTTTTATGGTCGTTTAGCAGAAGAGGAAGGTGCAATCGCGCAATTTAATCATCCAGATGCAAAGAGTAAAGGGAATTTTAATGGCTTTCGTCATTTAAATAAAGACATCGATGATAATGTTACGTTATTTGAATATAAAGTTGATCGTTATTTCGATACTTTCGTACAAGCTTTAGATAATGGGTGGCACCTTTCACCTTCCTATGGTGGAGATGAACATACAGCCAATTGGGGTAGTGGAAATCCTGCTTTAACTGGAGTATGGACTGATGAATTAACAAGAGAAAGTATATACGATGCAATGGCAAATCGTCGTACGTATGTAACTTTTGATGAAAATTTTGAATTAGGCTACTCGGCTAATGGAAAAATAATGGGTTCTATTATCACGGAAGATACAAAAGAACTTACGCTTAATGCGACATTAAAAGATCCAGATACAGAGGATCTTATAGACAATGTCACCATCTATACCAACAACGGTAAGATTGTAAAAGAATATAAAGATATTAATAGTAATGAGTTTGTGATTAATGAAACGGTCCCAACTAAAGATGGGGAATATTTCTTCGTAAGAACTTTCCAAAAAGATGGTGATGAAATACTTAGTGCACCAATTTGGGTTGGAGAGAAAACAAAAGGAACTAACTATGCTCCTGATATCACGATAGAAGAGCAATTACCTACTACCGTTCAATTAGGAAGTACAGTGGAAATACCTCCTGCAACATCTATTGATGATAGTGGAGAAACTCCTACCGTAAAAGCAGAAGTTTTCTATTCTAAAGGCATGGCAGAAGTGGTAGATAATAAATTCAAAATCGAAGAATACGGCGAATATTTTGTCCGATATAAGGCGACAGATTCGGCAGGAAATGCACGAGTGAAGACCGTCAGGATATTAGTAGATGATACTAATTTAGATGGAAATAAAATATTAAATGAATTTGCGCCAACCGTAAATGTTGGAGCAACGGAAAATGAAGTTGGGATTACACTAGTTACAGATAAAGCACTAAAAAAGGCATATGTTCAGTATAAGCCTGTAGCAGAAGAAAATTGGGCCAATGCAAACGTAATCGAAACAGAAGTATCTTACTTTGAATCTGCTTATGGAGAAAATATTGATAAGAGTAATTACAGAATTCTAGCTTCCCATGAGGCTGATTTATCTGGCCTACAAAAAGGAACAGAGTATGAATATAGATTTGGGATTACTTCAGAAGGTCCTTGGGAGAATCAAAACAAATTTGAAACAGCTCCTGAATCAGAAGATACTACTATTTACATCATGGGAGATCTTCAAGTACCGGATCGTAATCCAGAAAGCTTTAAACTTTACAGAGATATGTTAGATGTATTGAAACAAAAAAAAGCAGATGGAAAACTGATGATTCAAGTCGGTGACCTAGTAAACTCAGCGGGAATGACAGAAACTTGGACGGATGTATTTAAATACATTTACAAAGATTTGAATTTGTTATCAGCTAATATGATTGGGAATCATGAAGTCATCCAAGATGTGGATGCAAGTTCATACAGAAACTTCTTCAACTTACCTGATAATGGGGAAGGTACGTATACAGACGGCAATTATTCGTTTGATTACGGCGAAGCACATATCGCTGTATTAAACTCAATGGATTTCAACGATGAGCAGCTAAAGTGGCTGGAGAAGGACATGAGAGCGACCGATAAAAAATGGAAAATTGTCATGGGACATTTCCCTTATTATGGTGGTTCACATAGTGACGATGCTGGAATGAGTACAGGTAGAGCACAAATAACAAAAAAAATGCAACAATTAGGAATTAGTCTTTATATTGGTGGACATGACCATGTTTATAAACGAACTACAATTAGAGATGGTGTGATGAATAACGATCAAGAGGCTATGAACTTAGGAACTACTTTTATAACAATGGGTTCATCTGGTCCTAAATTTTATGACAACGAAGTCTATGAGTGGGATAACGTTGTATATGATGAAGATGTCCAAACAGGTGTGATTTTAGAAACGAATGAAAACTCTTTAACAATTAAGGCTTACAATAACGCAGGTACTGTTATTGATGAATTTACATTAACTCCACCTGAAAGTCATTTGGAATTATCGAGTGTAGATGTAGAAGATGGTGCATTTAATGGAGTAGGTATATTAAATTATCCAAATTCAACTGATAAAGTAACTGTAGTTGGAGCTACTTATGATGCAACAGGAACAAAACTGATCGATGCACAGACGAAAGAAGTAACATTAGAGGGACTTGGTCGTGAACAATTAATCAGTTTCGACAAGCCACTTGTTTATAATGATCAAAATATAGTAAAACTTTTTGTTTGGGACAATTTAACCAATCAAAAACCTATTTTCCCTTCTGTAACCGTTAGAGAAGCGATGGACGGGGAAGGTACTGCAGAAAATCCATATAAAATAGATAGTATTCAAGATTTCGATAAAATTCAGTACTATCCTGATAAACATTTTGTACTGACGGAAGATATTATCGGAAACCAAGATGTTATAACTGCAATTGGCTCCGATGCTATACCATTTAGCGGAGTTTTTGATGGCAATGGGCACTTTATTAAGGGTGTTGAAATTGCAACAATTGGTGCTGGATTATTCCGAATAAATAACGGAACGATCAAAAATATTGCTGTTTTAGATGCAAACGTTACGGCAGGAAAAAATGATGTAGGACTTCTAGTAGATGTTAATAACGGGACAATTGAAAACTCGTATACGACAGGATCCATTACTGGCTTATCAACTGTTGGTGGTCTAGTCGGTATGTCCAATGGAGTCATTAGGAATAGTTACTCTACAGCAAATGTAAAAGCAACGGCAAAACAAGCTGGTGGACTTGTTGGTATCACACGTGAAGGAAGTACAACAGAGAATGTATATGCAACTGGATCAGTTACTGCCGGATCAAGTAACGCTGGTGGTATTAGTGGGTATGGGTATGAAAATACAATCATTCAAAATAGTGCAGCATTAAATACTTCTGTCATTACGACTTCAGCAGCTAACCGAATTGTCGGACGAGTATTAGCTGGAGAAACAGCGACTTTGGAAAATAATATTGCTAACAATAAAATGATCGTAAGTAAAGAAGCTGTTACGTTAGAAGATGCCTCTAATGAAAAAGGTCTAAGCAAGACACAAGAAGAACTAAAAACACAATCTACGTATGAAGATTTATTACAATGGAATTTTGAATCTGTATGGGCATGGGATGAAATTATGGAAAGACCAGTATTAATGCAAAACAGAGAGAATGCTGAAAATAATGGGGCAAGTAAACCAGCATTAGATCAAGATGACAATGGTTTCTATATGATTAAAACCGCAGATGATCTTATGCAAATCAATCAATATTTAAATGAGAACTATATTCTTCAAAATGATATTGATTTAACAGGTAAAGTATTAAATCCAATTGGTGTTGATGCACCATTCATGGGGACGCTAGATGGTAACGGTAAAAAGTTAATTAATTTTAAATCGACTTCAGGTGCGTTATTCCATTTACATGGTGGATCTATTTATAATATTGCAATGATCAATGCAGATGTAACGGGAGAAGCTGGTGCTCCTCAAACAGGAGTTTTAGTTAGTGTTAATAGCGGGACGATTGAAAATAGTTATTCGACTGGTAAAGTAACTGGATCGAGTACAGTAGGTGGACTAGTAGGTTATTCAAATGGTGTAATACGAAACAGCTACTCAAATGCAGATGTAACAGCAACAGGGAGTCAAGCTGGTGGATTAGTAGGTATCACAAACTCTGGTAGTTTAACAGAGAACGTATATGCAACTGGTAACGTCAATGCCATTAAGAGTAATGCAGGTGGTATTTCTGGATATGCATATAACAAAACAGCTGTGAAAAATGCCATCGCATTGAATACATCTGTGACATCTCCATATGCGAATAGAGTACTAGGCCGTATTTATAGCGGACATACACCGATATTAGAAAATAACTTCTCTTATAGCGGAATGATGGTAGACATAGAAAAAATAAAAGACAACGTTGGAACATCAGTAACAGGATTAGGTAAAACAAAAGAAGAAATTGAAACGAAGGAAATGTATAGTACTTTATTAGGTTGGAATTTCGAAACCGTATGGGCATGGGATGAAGTGAATAAAGTTCCTGTACTACAATCGAATGCTCCGGTTGGTGGGACTCCGGGTGAGGAACCTGAAATTCCGGTGGATGCTCCAAATTTAGAAAAAGATAGCAACGAAAATTATAAAATTACTTCTATAAAAGATATAGAAGAATTGAGTAAGTATCCAGCAGAAAGCTACATTTTAGCTGCAGATCTTGATTACGCTGGAATCACAGATGCGACTCCAATAGCAACATTTTCAGGTAATCTCGATGGAAATGGCAAAACGATTAAGAATTTCACATCTACTGGTGGAGGTTTTATTAACTTAAACGAAGGTACGATTAAAAACCTTGCAATAGTAGATGCGGATATTACAGCTGGGAATATCAAAGCAGGAATATTAGCTAATACAAACAAAGGGTCGATTGAGAGCTCTTATACTACTGGCCAAATTACGGGTAATTCTACCGCATCTCTTTCTGCTGTAGGTGGTTTAGTAGGAGAGTCTACTGGAGCGGTAAAAAATACTTACTCAATAGCTAATGTAACAGCAAAAGCAAATCAAGCTGGTGGTCTCATTGGAATTACAATTGCGGGAAGCAATACGGAGAATAGTTATGCGACCGGTATTGTAAATGCTCTAATAAAAAATGCTGGTGGAATAAGCGGCTATGCATATAAAACAACAAGCATAAAAAATACAATCGCATTGAATGATTCAGTTAGTACTGTAACAAGTGCAAATAGAGTAGTAGGGAAAACTGGCTCTAATGCGGGTGCTATTTTAGAAAACTATGCCAAAGAAACGATGAGCGTTGCAAAAAAAGGCATAGCAACAGACCTGCTAACAAATGAGAACGGTCAAAGTATAGAGCAAGCATTATATGAAACAAAAGCATTTTATGTAGATACACTGAAATGGGATTTCGAAACGGTTTGGGCGTGGGATGAAGTAAATAAAGTTCCTGTTCTGCAATCGAATATGCCTGTTGAGGAACCTCCAGTCGAACAACCAGAAGATCCAAATGTAGATAATAATGGAAATTACAAGATTTCTTCTATTCAAGATTTAGAAGAAGTGATTAAGAATCCAGCAGGAAAATATATCTTAACTGCAGATCTTGATTTCGCAGGAATAACAGATGCAACTCCAATTGTTACATTTTCAGGTGTATTGGATGGAAATGGTAAGGTAATTAAAAACTACACGTCTACTACTGGTGGTTTTATTAACACGAACGAAGGAACAATCAAAAACCTAGCAATGGTCGATGCAGAAATTACGACTGGAAATAGTAAAGTAGGAATTATGGTCAATGTCAATAAAGGAACCATTGAAAATTCTTATTCTACCGGAAAGATTATTGGTAACTCTACTGTAGGTGGGTTAGTAGGGGAATCTGTTGGAACAGTGAAAAATGCTTATTCACTAGCAAATGTGAAAGCTAAAGTAAGCCAAGCTGGTGGCCTCATTGGAATAACGAATGTGGGAAGTACTACTGAGAATAGTTATGCAACAGGAATGGTAAGTGCAGCATCTAGTAATGCTGGCGGGCTTAGTGGTTATGCATACACGGGAACAACTATTCAAAACAGTGTTTCGCTAAACAAGTTGGTCAACACAGCATCAGCTGCAAACCGAGTTGTAGGTAAAATAAAAGATACTCCAACTTTAGTAAATAACAGTGCAACTACAGACATGCTGATAAGTACAGAAGGTCAAACAGTCGCAAGTGCTGATAATGAAAAAGGTATGGATAAGTCCCAAGCTGAACTAAAATCAAAAGGAACTTTTGAATCAATTGGATGGGATTTTGATAATGTATGGATGTGGGATACAAATGTAGAAAGACCAGTATTAAAAGTTGCTAAAGAACAAACGCAACCCATTGATAGTGAATCAGTTCCATCTTTAACGCAAGATGAAAATGGATTTTATATGATCGAAACAGCGGAAGACTTACAAGTGATTAATAGCTTCCCTAATGCGAATTATATTTTGCAGAATGATTTAGATTTAAATGGTACAACCATTTCGTCATTAGCAATAGATGCATTTTTTACAGGAACTTTTGATGGAAATGGGAAGAAAATAACGAACTTCACATCTACTAGGGGTGCGTTATTCGATCTAAATGCAGGAACAATTAAAAACATTGGGATTGAAAATGCAACTGTTACAGGAGCTAATGCTGCAGCTCAAACGGGTATCTTAGTTAATTTAAACTTTGGAACAGTTGAGAATAGTTATTCCACTGGAGCAGTAACTGGCAATATTGCAGTCGGAGGATTAGTAGGTTATTCGAATGGAATAATCCTGAACAGCTACTCGAGTGCAAATGTAACAGCAACTGGCAATCAAGCAGGTGGATTAGTCGGAATGACAAACTCCGGAAGTATTACAGAAAATGTATACGCTTCTGGTAATGTGACTTCGAGTGCGAACAATGCAGGAGGTATTACAGGATATGCATACAATAATACAACCGTAAAAAATGTCATTGCATTAAATGCATCAGTAAAAGCTTCTTATGCGAATAGAATAGTAGGCCGCGTAGCTAGTGGACAAACAGCAACGCTGGAGAATAACTTTGCCAATGAATTGATGACAGTTGATAAGAAAGGAATAGCCACTAATTCATTAGATAATCAAAACGGTCAAGATGTTTCATTGACCTTATCTGAAACACAAGCATTTTATGCAGACACGTTAAAGTGGAATTTCGAAACGGTTTGGAAATGGAATGAAGAGAAGAAACTTCCTGTTCTAAGAGCGTACGAACCTATTGTAGAAGCACCTATAGAAGCACCTATAGAAGCACCTACTATTTTAGAGGAACCGGTTGAAATAGTGGAACCTGAAGTTCCAACGGATGCTCCAAGTCTAGAATAAGATAGAGGACGATAAGGATTGTTCTAGTCAGTGCGGAGCAAATTTCTCACTGACAGAACTTTCAATGTACGAATGAATTTTTATGGAGGTAAAGAATGAAAAAAATAATAGGTACGTTCATCGCCGCAGTTGTAATGAGTCTATGTATTCCATTAATATCCCTTGCAGCAACGACTAATAATGGGGATGGAACTTTTACAACAAGTGGCCAGGATGCCAATCTTGCTAATAAAGTAATGACGATAACTGTTTTTAAAGGGAATGCATTCACATCTGAAAATTTAATGTACATCGATGAATTTACAGTGGACGAAACTGGTAATTACTCGATTACATATGAAACGAAAGAAGCATTAAAGAATAGCTTATCCTTTACGGTTCAAGTAGCATCAGAAGGTAATTTAATAGAGCAAAAGGTGTTTAAGTTAAATGGATCAACACCAGATCCGGATCCAACTCCATCAGATCCAGATGATAAAGAGGACAATGGAACAAAAGAGGATTCAGGAAAAATTGAAGTAGATGAGAAAGACGTTAATAAACAATTAAGTGATTCTAAAAATACAAAAGTGGAAATTAAAGCTCCAGCTTTAACGGATGCACAACCTAAATTAAATGTAGAAATGTCTGAGTCAGTACTGAAAACTATTGCGGCTTCTGGAAAACCATTTGTAGTAAAAGCGGGAGAAATGGAAGTAACCATTCCTTCCCAAGTACTAAAGGAAATTTCGAAGAATTCAGCTGGTAAAATGAATTTAGTAATGAATTTAGTGAAAGATTCAAAAGTTCTTCAAAACGGAACTTCATTATCAGATGTAATTGAATTTACTATTACAGTAGAAAAAGATGGAAAAGTAATTAAAGTTTCTACATTCTCTAAACCGATTGAAATTTCTATTCCAGTGAATGTATCTGAAGTAAAAGATGCACAAAAAGTGGCAGCATACTACGTAAATAATGGAGTGCTAGAATACGTTAACAGCAAATACGCAAAAGGAAAAGTAACATTTAAAACAAATCACTTCTCTCAGTTTGTAGTAGTTGAAAACGACATAACGTTTAAGGATCTAGAGAAGACTTGGGCAAAAGACTATATTGAATCTCTAGCGTCCAAAACGATTATCAAAGGGAAAACAGCAGATCAATTTGCACCAAATGATCAAATAACACGATCTCAATTTGCATTACTGCTTACACGTGCACTAAACCTTCCTAAGAAAGATTACGAAGGTACATTCTCGGATGTCACAGAAAAAATGACTTGGAACGTACTCGAAATTGAAGCTGCAAACCGTGCAGGCATCATTCTAGGCAGTGATGGTAAATTCAATCCAAACGAAAATATTACTCGTCAACAAATGGCAACAATGATCATCCGTGCCATTCAATTTAACGATGCTTCTATACTAGAGGGCGTAACAAGCAAAGCATCATTCGCCGACAATGCATCTATCAGCGATTACGCGAAAGAAAATGTTGGTTTAGCAGCTCAACTAGGAATCATTAGTGGAAAAGATCAAAATGGTCAACAAATTTTCGCACCAAAAGACAACGCAACACGCGCACAAGCAGCAAAAATGCTATACAACATGTTAGAAAATCTATAAACCACCTAGTTATATTACAGCGGTGTTACTGGTGCCAGGCACCAGTAACACTTTTGAAACAATGAACAATAGATTTGGGGAGAATCCTCTTGAGTCTTACGAGACTTGAGGGGATTTACTTTACTTATTTTTGTTTAGAAATTATCAAATAACAAAGGGGATACGTTATTGTCGTATTTTAATTGAAGGTATTTAGAACTAACTGAGTTGTAAAAACTATGTTGCATAGTTGGATAATTTTATATTTTTATGGGAAAAATTTCGTATATTAATATTTAGATCCGATAGAACCATGATATAATATCTATATCTAGAGAAATTATAGGAGGTATGAGGATGATGAAGGGTAATAAGTCACGACAAAAGTTGTATAGAACTGCGTTGGCATCGACATTAGCTACTGGGACACTTGTCGCGTTAGTACCAATTAGTACAAATGCATTAGAAATAGAAGAAAATGCTTTTTCGGATGTACTAAAAAATAAATACTATTATGAAGGGGTCAAAAGCTTAACCGCAAGAGGAATTATTAGTGGATACGAAGATGGCACCTTTCGACCAGGAGAGAATATTAGTAGGGCGCATGCTGCAAAAATTATGGCTCTGGCTTTAAATTTAGACACGAAGAATGTCAAAGATCCTGGATTTAAAGATGTGAGTAAGAATCATCCGTATTACGGGTATATTGCAGCATTAGTAAGCGCTGGAATTATAAAAGGTTATGAGGATAACACTTTTCAACCAAAAGCGAACTTAACTCGTGCACATATTGCTCAAATATTAGTACTAGGCTTTGGATTGGAAGAAGCGAAGCTTTCAAGTCTTCCTTTTAAAGATATTAACGACAAACAATGGTTTGCAAAATACATTCAAACATTATATTCAAATGAAATTACTACAGGCAAAACAACGACTACTTTTGAACCAAATGCTTTTGTTACACGTGGACAAGCAGCAACTTTCATTCATAGAAGTGAATTAGCTACACAACAGAAAGCTGTAGAAATAGTAGATATTTCGAAAAATGAACTCACATTATCTGTCGGTACGTATGCATTAAACTCAAGCCTACAAAACATATTTAACGAATCGAATTTAGCAGTGCTAAAAGGTGCAAAAATTGAGTACACAATAAAAGACAATGAAATTGTGGAAATAAGTTCTATTGAAGTTAATGCAAGCGGAAATGCGACAAGTAATATTTTGCTCGATGCGAAAGGATCCACATTTACAGGGGATTTTACAGTGAGTGGAGATTATATTACGTTAAAAAACCTAACGATTAATGGGGATTTAGAAATAGGAAGCGATTTAAAAAATTATTTCATTGGTGATACGGTTACGGTAGTAGGAAAGACGATCATCTCTGATCAGTTAAAAGCAAGGTACACCGCTAGTCTAACACCAATTGCAGCACCTCCATCTCCTACAATTATCTTTATAAATGCAAAAGTAGGGGTAGTTCAACTTTCGAAAGTAGATTCTATTTTTGATTTGAGGGAGAACTCAACTGTGGAATTAATTAATATTGATTCTAATGTTCAATTAAAAGCAGCTAAGAATAGTAGGATGCCAGTCGTAAACATTCGAACAGGAGCTACCCAGGTTACAATTAATACAAATGTTGGTAAATTAAACGTTAATTCATCAAGTAAACTATTTATCAATGGTTCTGGTAGTATTTCGGAAGCATCTGTTGGATCTCGGAGCAACGTAAGATTCGAAAATACTGGCAATGTCGATCAGTTAATTATCTTGTCTAACGATGTAAAAGTCTCTTTAGGAACTAAAACAAGAATAGGCGATATCACTCTTCCCGCTGACTCACAAGTAAAAAATATTATTGAAGACTATGATAAAGTAAAAGAAAATATTAGAAAAATTGGTGGCGTACCAAACCCTGATGTAAAACCGATCACACCTCCCTCAACTGGTGACGGTGGATATGTTCCAGGACCAACTCCTCAATAAAAGTAAACGAAACGTTGCTATATAAGCCGGGAAATAGGTGAAATTAGCGGGAAAGATAAATTCTTTTCTAACTGTTATAATCCATTTGATCGGTGCAATTCCGATTCTTGCAAAACAGTCTAATATGCAAGTGCCTAATCCTCCTGGGTCCAATGTCGCGCTGATACGCGAAAAGGGGCTAAGTCAGGTGAAGTCGTACTCAAGTAGTTGAGGCGGGGCTCTTTAAAAGACAGCTATGGTCAGGAAAACGAATCCATGTAGGTAGAGTGAGGTAGTGAATGTCGCGAATTGCTAGGAGTTCGGCATTCATCCTTATATCCGAGATGATGTAACGGCGGTCAGAACAATTGACTGTTAAACTGGTCGTACTCATTCCTAAATAGTGGAGACCTAAGGTTGTCAAAATAAGGGATGGAAATAATGGAACGTTTGAAGTCTTTATAGGATAGGTGAATCAGCACCCTTGAGACTATAAAGATGGCAGCGGGTTCGTAGTAGTGTCGATCGTTGGCCGATTGGACTTGTATGGTAACATACGAGAAGGTTAAAACCAGCAGGAGCAAAGGAACCCAGTCAGTACGTGTATTCAATAGAATGCCCATTTGCTGATGGCACGCCGTATGCGGTGAAAGCCGCTTGTACGGTGTAGGCCCGAACCGAAATTCACATTCATGTGAAATAAGACGGGAATAGCGCAAAAGCTTTAAATGCAATAAATGCATCCAAAAGTCCAGAAGAAACGGAGATAGCATTGGTGACCCATGCCAAAACACTAAATCTTTCTCTTGATGATTACAATGTACTTGAACTTGAATACAAAATGGCTGTTCATGAGGCTGTTTATAACGCTGGCCAGGATTATGTAAATATAGAGGATATAAAAAGAACATTTGAAGTGTCAGTAGTTACGCAAAAAAAATTACAAACCGCAATGATTGCGATCAATGCTGGCATAGCAACTACCCAAGATTATTCAACAGCGGGTATCACGAATGTAACATCCGAAAATTTAGCAGAAGTAAATGCCGCTGTAGCAACTAAGAAAACGACAAAAGGTTCAGACTTAAACAAACAAGAAATCCAAACTGAAGTAGATGTGGTTGTGCTAAAATTAGTAGCCATCGTAGCAATTAATGCAGGCAATGCAACAGTGCAAAACTATGTAACAGCAGAGATTACAAATGTAACTTCCGAAAATTTAGCAGAAGTAAATGTCGCAGTAGCAACTAAGAAAGCGACAATAGGTTTAGACTTAACCAAACAAGAAATTCAGACTGAAGTGGATATGGTTGTCCTAAAATTAGCATCTATTAAAGCAATTAATACTGGAAATGCAATAGTACAAGATTATGCAAATGCAGGAATCACAAATGTAATATCCGAAAACTTAGCAGAAGTAAATGCTGCAGTATCAGCTAAGAAAACGACAAAAGGTTCAGACTTAACCAAACAAGAAATTCAAATTGAAGTAGATGTGGTTGTGCTAAAATTAGCAGCCATCGTAGCGATTAATGCAGGCAATGCGACAGTGCAAAACTATGTAACAGCAGAAATTACAAATGTAACATCCGAAAACTTAGCTGAAGTAAATGCTTCAGTATCAGCAAAGAAAACGACAAAAGGTTCAGACTTAAACAAACAAGAAATTCAAACTGAAGTAGATGTGGTTGTCCTAAAATTAGCAGCCATCGTAGCAATTAATGCAGGCAATGCAACAGTGCAAAATTATGTAACAGCAGAGATTACAAATGTAACATCCGAAAATTTAGTAGAAGTAAATGCCACTGTAGCAGCTAAGAAAACGACAAAAGGTTCAAATTTAACCAAACAAGAAATTCAAATTGAAGTAGATGTGGTTGTGCTAAAATTAGCAGCCATCGTAGCAATAAACACAGGAAACGCAAATGTACAAGATTTTACAACAGCAGAAATTATAAATGTAACAACCGAAAACCTAGCAGAAGTAAATGCTGCGGTAATAACTAAGAAAGCAACAAAAGGCTCAAACTTAACTAAACAAGAAATACAAGTTGAGGTAAATGAAGTTGTAGCAAAATTAGCTGCAATCGCAGCAATAAACATAGGCAATGCAACAGTGCAAAACTATGCAACAGCTGAAATTACAAATGTAACATCCGAAAACCTAGCAGAAGTAAATGCCGCGGTATTAGCTAAGAAAACGACAAAAGGCTCAAACTTAACCAAACAAGAAATACAAGTTGAAGTAAATGCAATTGTAGTAACATTAGCTGCAATCGCAGTAATTAATACAGGAAACGCAACTGTACAAGAATATGCAACTGCAGGCCTCACAAATATAACATCCGAAAACTTAGCAGAAGTAAATGCTGCGGTATTAGCTAAGAAAGCGACAACAGGCTCAAACTTAACCAAACAAGAGATTCAGAAAGTTATAGATGAATTTATTGAAGCGAGGCTTACAATGGTAAAGGATAGAGCGAACGATTTACAAAGAGGATACTACACACAAGAATCATATGCTGCTGTTGTACAAGCGTTGGAACTTCCTGAAACAACTAATGCAGAAAAAATTACAAAAACAAAAGAACTTACAGAAGCTATTGATGATCTTAAGATGTATGTTACATCAATTACTCCTATCGCTGCTATTCAAGCAGGAAATAGTGAAACAGCTCCAGAAAATGTTGATAGTTTACTTCCCAATACAATCGAAGTCGTATTAGCAGATGGAACTACAAAAATAGTAACTGTTTTATCTTGGGTAGATGAAGATTCCTATGATAATACGATGAGTGGTTCGTATACATTTACAGCGGAATTGAATGTACCAACAGATATAGATGCAAGCAACATAACTATCTCAGTAGAAGTAGTAGTAATAGAAAAGAGTGAATCTGTTATGAGTAAAGAAATCACATCTTTTGACTTTACTACTGTACCTGGAACGTCTGCTAAACTAAACAGCAAGCCTGTAACAGACAGTGATTTCACAGGAAAAGAGAAAAGTTTTACAATTTTAACGGATGGACAAAGAATTCCAGTAACAATTGGATGGAAACTTTCTACAGACTTTACCAAGGGTCAATCAATGGGGGGGGTTGTAGAGAGCGCAATTCAAGACTATTACTATAGAATTCAAGGTGCCGATGGATTAATGAATAGACCGATATATTCTGTAGGTTTCGATGATACTTTCTATATCTCATCTTTTAACACGGGTTCTCAGTCATCCATTACATTAGAAGGAAATGATTGGTCATATTTCTTCGATCAAAATAATAGCGTAGGAAAGGATGCAGATACATCTAAAAACCGTCTTTTCAATGTTAATGATGGAGTAAAAACAGCTACTATCCAACTAACAGGAAAGTTTTCAAGTATGGAGAAGCTGGTGAGTCAGATTAATGCACAAATAAAGAGAGATGGTGTATCCGCTATTGCTGAAAAAGTAGATGACACTCATTTCAAAATAACAGCTGTTTCACCAAGTGTGAAAGTTACTATCGGTGGAACGAACAAAGATGACTTATTTTAAATTAAGTTAAATCATGAATGGTTAACACTAGTGTTCTTTAGATATAACGACTTATTTTATAATATGCATATGAAAAGAGGAAACGGAGAGGCATGAATACTCCGTTTTCTCTTTTTTCTATCACTAATTCTCTCTCAAACTAATTTGATACCAATATTACATTATTTACTAGATTCAACTTGCGTTAGCAATTTTATAAAATATTTTATTAATTTATCCTCTGAAGAAGCATATTCAGGGGATTTTTTTATTCTTTTTCTAAACAGATTGGCTCTGTGAAATTAGGGTGCTATTTTTTAAAAGCATATATTTTCGTCCATACATTATCCTTTAACTGAATAAAAAGATTAAAAGCTCTTTTTTTAATCTTATTTAAACATCTTTATCAACATCCTCACATATGGTGAAGGGAGAGGCGATATTAACGTCCAATACGAGTAAATCTAGTTCATAGTTTCGAAACTTGGAAGGTTGATATAGCCTCATATATTAGAACAGTTTCAGCAAGACTATTAGATTAATAGGAGGCTAGGAAATGAGAGCAAGCAAGAAACTACGCCAAAAATCGTATCGAGCTGCGTTGGCAACAACGTTGGCAGCTGGATCACTTGTCGCGGCAGCACCAATAAACATGAACGTGGCAGAAGCACAAGAGGTTTTCTTCAAAGATGTAACAGAGAGTCAGTATTTCTACGAAAGTGTAAAAGATTTAACTGCTAGAGGATTTATTAGTGGATATGAAGACGATACATTTAGACCTGCTGAAAACATTACTAGAGGACAGGCTGCGAAATTAATTGCCCTTGCATTAGGGTTAGACACAGAAAACGTAAAAGATCCTGGGTTTAAAGATGTTAGTAAAAGTAATCCTTACTATGCTTATATCGCAGCACTTGTGGATGCAGGAATTATAAAAGGGTATGAAGACGATACATTTAAACCAAATGGAAATCTAACTCGAGCACATATTGCTCAAATGCTAGTAGTAGGTTTTGGGTTAGAGGAAGAGAAACTCTCAAACCTACCATTTAAAGATATTAATAATAAACAATGGTATGCACATTATATCCAAACCTTATTTACAAACAAAATAACAACAGGTAAAACAGCTACTACATTTGAGCCGAATGCATTTGTAACACGTGGACAAGCTGCCGCTTTTATTTATAGAACAGAAGCAGCTGCTGAACTACAAAATGTAAAAGTAATAGATATCTCTAAAAACGAATTGACCTTATCTAATGGAAAGTATGCATTGAATCCAAGTTTGCAAGGCATATTTAACGAGTCAAATTTAGCCGTGTTAAAAGGTGCAAAAGTTAAGTACACAGTTAAAAATAATGAGATTGTGGACATTAGTTTGATTGAAATTGTGGCGAGTGGGACGGCAACTAGCAACCTTGTACTGGATGGAAAAGGTGCTACATTTGCTGGTGTTCTTACTATTAAGGGTAATTATATATCGGTTAAAAACCTTACGTTGTCGGTATTAAACATACAATCTGGAGCTACTCATGTAACGTTGGATGCGAAAGTTGGTAAATTAAACATCCAATCGAAGGATGCCAAAGTCTCATTAGGAGCTAATGCAAGAGTGGGAGACCTTATTCTTCCAACCGGAGTAAATGCGAAAGATATAATCCTAGACTATGAAAAAGTGAAGGGAAATATCGTCAAAATTAATGGCGTAGCAAACCCTGACATAAAACCAGTGACACCACCTGCTAGTAATGGCGGCGGAGGAGGTAGTGGAAATGGAAATAATCCACCTCCAGTTACTGAAGATAAAAACTTTGAATTATCCCTGATGCATTTCAATGATACACATGCACATTTAGATAACGCTGCGAAACGTGTAACAGCAGTGAATGAAGTTCGTGCAGCAAAACCAAATTCACTCTTATTAGATGCAGGGGATGTATTCTCTGGAACATTATATTTCAATGAATTTAAAGGACAAGCAGATTTAGAATTTATGAATCTAATGAAAGTCGATGCAATGACATTTGGTAATCATGAATTCGATCTTGGTTCATCTCCTGAAGGTCACAAAGCGTTAGCAGATTTCATTAAAGCAGCAAATTTCCCGTTTGTATCAGCAAACGTAGATTTTTCAAATGATGAGTTGTTTACTGGATTATTTGATACCAAAATATCAAACGCTCCCAAAAAAGGTAACATCTATTCAGGTATTGTAAAAGTGGTGAACGGCCAAAAGGTTGGAATTTTTGGTTTAACAACTGCCGATACGAAAGATATCTCTAGTCCTGGAAGCATTACATTCTCTAACTATATTGAAGATGCGAAAAAGATGGTTGCTGAATTTGAAAAAATGGGTGTTAACAAGATCGTTGCTATCACACATATCGGCTATGACGATAATCCAGCAGTAGATAATGACATCGAGCTAGCAAAAGCTGTGGAAGGTATTGACGTTATTGTAGGTGGACATAGTCATACAACATTAGAAAAACCAGTTTTAATTAAAGCAAATGCTGAGCCAACCATTATTGTGCAATCCGGTCAATATGCTGAAAATCTTGGTACGTTAGATATTACGTTTAATAAAAAGGGTGTAGTTGTTGCGCATGAAGGAAAGCTAATCAATGTCGCTGGGAAAAAGGAAAACCCAGAAGCGGCTGCAATACTTAAAAAATATGCTGATAAAATTGCAGAAATAAAAAATAAAGAAACTGGTGCAACTGCCGTAAATGCATTAGAAAACCCTCGCACTGGTGGGGATAATACAAAACCGAGTGTACGCAAAAATGAAACACCTTTAGGAAACCTGATCACGGATGGCATGCTGGCAAAAGCAAAAGAATATAACAAAGAAGTTGTCATGGCATTCCAAAATGGTGGCGGGATTCGAGAATCTATTAATCAAGGACCTATTACAGTAGGGGAAATAATTAACGTGCTTCCATTCGGAAATACGTTAGCGACGATGGAACTAACCGGTGCGGAAATTAAAGAGACATTTGAAACAAGCTTTAAAGACTTTCCTCGTGAAAACGGTGGATTCCTTCATGTAGCTGGTGCGCAAGTAAAATTCGATTCTTCCAAACCAGTTGGAGAGCGTGTCGTATCCATTGCTTACAAAAATGTTGATAATACGTACACTGATATCCAAGACGAAATAACTTACACAATTGCAACAAATGCATTCACTGCTAAAGGTGGAGACGGCTATACTGGTCTCAAAAAAGCATATGAAGAGGGCAGAGTAACAGATCTTGGTCTATCAGATTGGGAAAATCTACGTGATCATATTATCAAGCTAGGGACCGTTGATCCAAAGATTGAAGGACGAATTGTAGATGTTAAGGGTGAAACTATTCCAGAAGAGTTTGAACTATCCCTAATGCATTTCAATGATACGCATGCTCATTTAGATAACGCTGCAAAACGTGTAACAGCAGTGAACGAAGTACGTAAAGCAAAACCAAACGCATTGCTATTAGATGCAGGGGATGTATTCTCGGGGACATTGTACTTTAATGAGTTCAAAGGACTAGCAGACTTAGAGTTTATGAATTTAATGAAAGTCGATGCGATGACGTTCGGTAACCATGAATTCGATCTTGGTTCATCGGAGGAAGGTCATAAAGCGTTAACAGACTTCATTAAAGCGGCAAACTTCCCGTTTGTATCAGCTAACGTGGATTTCTCAAATGATGCATTGTTTACCGGTTTGTTTAATACAAAAGTCTCGACCACTCCTGAAAAAGCGAATATCTATTCAGGTATTGTCAAAGAAGTGGACGGAGAAAAAGTAGGGATTTTCGGTTTAACAACAGCGGAAACAAAAGACATTTCAAGCCCTGGTAGCATCACATTCTCTAATTATATTGAGGATGCAAAAAGAATGGTTGCTGAGTTTGAGGCAATGGGTGTCAATAAGATCGTTGCCATTACACATATCGGCTATGATGATAATCCGGCAGTAGATAACGACATCGAGTTAGCAAAAGCAGTTGAGGGTATCGATGTAATTGTCGGTGGACATAGTCATACAACATTGGTAGAACCAGTTCTGATTGGTGTAAATGATGAACCAACAATAATCGTTCAAACAGGTCAATATGCAGATAATCTAGGGACACTTGATGTAACGTTTGATAAAAATGGTGTAGTTGTAGAACATGCAGGTAAATTGATAAAAATTGCAGACAAAACAGCGGATCCTGAAGCAGCAGTATTACTTAAGAAATATTCTGATAAAATTGCAGAAATATCAAATGAAGAATCTGGTGCAATTGCTGTAAAAGCTTTAGAGAATCCACGTTCAAACGCAAATAGTAATGAGAGCGTTCGTAGCAACGAAACACCACTAGGAAATGTAATTACAGATGGCATGCTGAGTAAAGCAAAAGAGTACAACCAAAATGTAATCATGGCGTTCCAAAATGGTGGGGGAATAAGATCGTCTATTAATAAAGGTCCTATCACTATCGGAGAAATAATTACGGTACTTCCATTCGGAAATACATTAGCAACTATGGATCTAACAGGAGCTGAAATTAAAGAAGCATTTGAAATTAGCTTTAAAGAACTCCCACGTGAAAATGGTGGATTCCTACATGTTGCTGGTGCAAAAGTGAAATTTGACTCTTCCAAACCAGTTGGAGAACGTGTTGTATCCATCGCCTATAAAAATGCAGATAATACGTACACTGAAATCCAAGATGATGTAATCTACACAATTGCAACAAACGCATTCACAGCTAAAGGCGGAGACAGCTATACAGTATTCAAAAAAGCTTACGAAGAGGGCAGAGTTACCGATTTAGGTTTATCTGATTGGGAAAATCTTCGTGATCATCTAGTAAGTCTAGGGAACGTAGATCCAAAAGTAGAAGGACGCATTGTAGATGTAACTAATGTAGGAGGGGAAATCCCTGGAGGAAATATTCCGGCTGCAGATTTCTCTGGTACACCTGAAGTGCCAAAAGTATACAATGGCGACGTTACAGTAAACGTTCAAGACGTATCCTTCCTTGGTAATGTAATTATCAAAGGAAACTTAATCATTGTTGGAACATCCACTGCAAACATTTCTCTTGGAAATATGATTGTAGAAGGGGACTTGGATCTTTCAGGACATGAAGGCAACGTTTACGGACTAGAAGATATCGAAGTATACGGAGAAACAATTTTTTAATAACATTCGCAAAGCTTTCTATTAGAGAGCTGAAGGCTTTGCGAAACATTTTTATAATCACTTTACTAGAAATCCCTATATTAAAGGAGAATTGTATAGATGAGAAAAAGGAATTGGAAGAAGTATATAAATGGCTTCTTATCCGCAACTCTAGTAGCAGGTCTAGTTTTGCCAGTGATGCCATCGAAAGTAGTAGCCGCTACGAATGCCTCTGACTTAATTATTTCGGAATACATCGAAGGTAGCAGTTTAAACAAAGCAATTGAACTTTACAATGGGACCGGTGCATCAATCGATTTAAGTCAATACTCTCTTGAGCTTCATACAAATGGAGCAGCTGTTGCCGGCGCTAAGATAAATTTAGTAGGTACACTTGAAAGTGAAATGACGTATGTTGTATACAATAGTGGAGCAAATGCTGATATAAAAAGTAAGGGAAATCTCATAAACAACACCGTCATTAATTTCAATGGAAATGACCCGGTCGTTTTAAGAAAATCAGGTACAATAATTGATTCCATTGGGCAAGTTGGTCCAACTACAAACTTTGCTGCAGATGTGACACTTGTACGGAAAAGTAATATTGTTGCTGGAGACACAATTATCGATAACGCATTCGACCCATCGTCTGAATGGACGACATTGCCGAAAGATGATTCCTCCAATTTAGGCTCGCACACGATGGATAGCGGAGGTCCTCCTGTAGAAAACCAAGTAGATGTTGTAACAGTATCTATACCATCTTCAAGTGTTCCAGCAGGCACGGAGATTATTTTATCAACAAACACAGATGGAGCATCCATTTACTATTCTACAGATGGATCTAATCCAACTAGTTCAAGTACTAAATATGAGGCTCCAATTGTTATTGACAAAGACATGACGATCAAGGCAATCGCGGTGAAAGAAGGATTTGAAGATAGTGCAGTTTCAGAATTCACCTATACAGTAATAACTGAATCCGGTAGTCTTTCAATTGCTGAAGCACGAGCTACAGCTGTTGGTGAAACTGTGACGATTAAAGCGATAGTAGCTGCGAACTTGAAAAATACTGTTTCTGTACAAGATGCAACAGGCGGTATTGCAGTTCGTCCTGCAAATCTATCTGCGACAGTAGGCGATGAAGTAACCCTTACTGGTAAATTAGCAGAATTCCGTGGACTTCTTCAATTAGATGGAGCAAACATCGTTGAAAAAACGGAAAATGTCGGAGCGCCAACTCCTAAAGTTGTAACAGGAGCAGAAGTGAATGAAGCCAATGAATCACTTCTTGTTCAAGCGAAACAAATTACTTTAACCGCAGTAAATGCAGGAAATTATACAGCGACAGATGGAACTACAAACTTCATTGTACGTGATGAAAACAACTCACTAGGTTTAAGTGTAGGTAAAACGTATGAATCAATCACTGGTATCGTGCAACAGTTCGATGCAGCTTATCAAATCATTCCACGATCTATTCAAGATATTGTAGAAGATAGCACCACACTACAACCGGTTGCAGCAAATCCTGGAAGTGGAACATTTGTTGGCGGCACAACCGTAATACTGTCCACAACAACGGCAAATGCAGAAATTTATTACACATTAGATGGTTCAGAACCGACGAATGCAAGCACAAAATATACAGCACCATTCGAAATTAATAAAAATACAACGCTTAAAGCTGTAGCAATTACAGCAGATGGCACTGCAAGTGAAGTAAAGACTTTCGAATATGTCATTACAGATAGTCTGCAAATTCATGACATCCAAGGAGCAGGACACTTTACTTCTTTTGACAATAAATCTGTAGAAGGTATTCAAGGGGTAGTAACCTATTCTTTTACTTTGAATGGGTCAAATTATTATCATATCCAAACACCAGATGATTTAGCGGATAATAATCCAAACACATCGGAAGCAATCCTTCTTTATAGCGGTAATAAAACTTTAACGGTAAAAATTGGAGACTTAGTATCAGTTACTGGGAAAGTAAGTGAATTTGCATACGACGGATATGATGATCGTCAACAAACAGACTTGAAAACTACCCAAATCAATGTTCGTGATGATCAAGGTGGAAAAGTGGAAGTCATTAAAAGTGGCGTAGCTTTACCAGCTCCAATCTTAATTGATGAAACTAAAATGTCTCTAGCTAAAATTGATAGCGACAATCTTACAGTTTTCAATCCAACAGTGGACGCAATCGATTTCTGGGAAAGTATCGAAGGAATGCGCGTGCAAGTTGGAAATGTGAAAGCAGTAGCACCTCAAGAGCATGGCGATTTGATTACGGTTTTAGAAAATGCACCTACAAACTCACTTCATGGAGGTGTGTTATATGAAAAAACTAATCAAAATCCAAATCGTATTCAATTCCGTTTAGAACCAAACGGACCGGGACGTGATTTCGAAGTAGCGACAGGTGATAAATTTAGGGGTCCGATTACTGGAGTGGTAGGCTATTCATTCCAAAACTTTAAAATCTATGTCTCTTTAAACGAAATGATGGCTGCCCATACAAAAGGAACTGCAACACCAGAAAAAACAACCATTGTGAAAACAGAAGATAAGTTAACTATTGCTTCCTATAACTTAGAAAACTTCTCGAATAACAAAACATCCACTTCAGACGACAAAGCACGTAAATTAGCAAGAGCGATTGCTACCGATATGCAAAGTCCTGATATTGTTGGTGTAACAGAAGTGCAAGATAATAACGGTGAGAGTACAGGGGATTCAAAAGCAGATCAAAGCTATGGTAGATTAATTGCTGCTATTAAAGCCGCAGGTGGACCAGAGTATAAATATGTAAATATTGACCCTGTGAACAACCAAGACGGTGGAGCACCGAATGCGAATATTCGTGTTGGATTCCTATACAATCCAGAACGAGTTAAATTAACGGAAGGTATTTCTGCTGGGGATGCTACAACTGCTGTTGGTTACGAAAATGGTAAGTTAACACTTAACCCGGGTCGTATTGATCCAAAAAATAGTGCATTTATCAGTAGCCGTAAACCGTTAGCTGCACAATTTGATTTCAAAGGTGAAAGCGTCATTGTGATTGCGAATCACTGGAATTCAAAAAATGGCGATACACCTCTATTTGGATCGATTCAGCCACCAAAATACGACAGCGAAGTACAACGTAAAAAAATTGCAAAAATAGTTTCTGACTTTGTTGTAGATATTAAAACGAAAAAACCAGATGCAAACATTGTATCTTTGGGTGACTTTAACGATTATCAATTTGCCGATGCACTTTTAATTCACGAAGGCGAACAGATGACAAACATGATAAACAAAGTAGAAACGCCAGATCGTTACACATATCTATATCAAGGGAACTCACAAGTGCTAGATCATATTTTAGTCACTAAGAATTTAGAAAGCAAAACAAAAATCGATATTCTTCATATCAATGCAGACTTCACGGATATGGCAGGTCGTGCTAGTGATCATGATCCAGTAATGGTTCAAATTGATATATTAGCAGAAGATGAAGTTGTAGTACCAATCGTAGCTGAAAAAACATACAATATTAAAAATCTGCAAACGAAGAAATTAACAATTGGCAAACCTAGCGTTTCTATTACGCTGGATGACCATTCCGTCATTACAGAAGGCGTTCTTTTCACAGGGGCCTATGCAGAATTCCATGGTGATGGCTTTGCAGAGCATACTGTAACGATCAAACCAGTAAATGCTGGGGCGATTATAGATTTCAAAGGAACAGTAGTGAAAAAGGTTATTATTGATGGGACTAATGTGAAAGAAATAAGAGGCGCTGAAAATATCCAAGAGTTTGAATTTATTAATGGTGCAGATAGCAAAAATATTAAAATCACAAACTCAAAAGGGGAACCCATTGTGGTTCCTTCTTTACCTGGTGAAAATCAAGCACCTATTGTGAAAAAAACGATCCCTAACGCAACAGTAAAAAATGGAGAATCTATTTCAATCCTATTAACAAATCACTTCTCAGATCCTGAAAATAACGCGCTATCTTTTACCTCAACAAAAGGAACGATTAAAGATGCTTCATTAACATTAAATCTTGAAGAAGGAAGCCACATTGTTGGCGTTACAGCTTCAGATGGTGAAAAAAGTGTGACGACAAGCTTCAGTGTACTTGTGACTTCCGCTAACTCTCCAACCGATGACTATTATAAAGATGCTATTGGTAAAGAAGGTCAAGCGTTAAAAGCTGCACTACATGAAATAATTGATGAGCATACACAACTTTCATACGATGAAGCATGGGTAGCATTACGTGAAACGGATGAAGACCCGAATAATAAAAGCAATGTAATATTGTTTTATTCCGGAGTATCACGATCCAAAACGAAAAATGGAGGCAATGTAGGAGATTGGAACCGAGAACACACCTGGGCAAAATCCCATGGAAACTTCGGCACAAGTAAAGGTCCAGGAACTGATATCCACCACTTGCGTCCGACCGATGTACAAGTAAATAGCGCAAGAGGAAACTTGGATTTTGATAACGGGGGAAGTCCAGTTAGCGGATGTAACGGATGCTTTAAAACATCCAGTTCATGGGAAGCACCTGATCGTGTCAAAGGTGATGTTGCACGAATCCTATTCTACATGGCAACACGCTATGAAGAGGGTGATAAAGTAAACTTAGAATTAAATGACAAACTTAACAACGGTAGTGCCCCATTCCACGGAAAGCTTTCTACACTTTTAAAATGGCACGAGCAAGACCCAGTGGATGACTTCGAAAAAAATAGAAACAATGTCATCCAAAAATGGCAAGGCAACCGCAATCCATTCATCGACCACCCGGAGTGGGTAAACTCGATATGGAAAAAAGCAAGCTAAGTACGTGCCAGTCACCAGTACAATTCAGAAACTATTCTGACAATAAAAAATCCCACGATTGATTTTGATCGTGGGATTTTTAACTGTTTTGCTCATCAGGCAATTCAGCCTCGCAAAATTTGCAATAATCTTCATTTGTTTGGTTAAAAGATGTTGGAAGTAAAGTGGGGAGTATATGCAAATGCAGAAAAGGGTGAGTAGTGGACTTTGTATATTTGTAAAAAGCATAGGAACTATTTTCATATAGTTCCATATGAGAAACAATTGGCACCTTTGTTTCGATCGGATTTCTGTGAATATATCGACTTACAGCAAGAATACTTCGTGGGCTAATTAGGAGTTCTGCAAAATACCGACTATCGTAGAGAAATCCGCTCGTATTATACTTTTTCTTATAGTACTCACTATAGCGGCGATTGATAATACTCATTATTTTACCTAACGGAACTTCCGGTGACTGAATAAGCAGATGATAGTGGTTCGTCATTATACAATACGCAACAATTGAAAATGGGTATTTATCGTAAGCATAGTGAAAAATGCGAAACAACTCTCGCAAATCATCACTATTCCGGAAAATATTCTGCCTATTATTCCCTCTCATTACCACGTGATAATACATGTTCGGATGCCAGTGTCTACGTTTCCTACCCATCCTCTAACCCACTCCTCATATACTACACCCCTATAGAAATTAATAAATACAGAATAAAAGCACTAAGGATTAAAGTCAATTGTACAAAAGTGTAGACAATTCAATTATAGAGCGATTTAGACAACCAAAATTAAATTTCCCTTCAAAAAACACAATTCGACCCAAAAAATATTTCGGTCGAATTGTGCCTAAGTTGTGTGAGTGACTGTCACCAAAAATAGATCAAAAGTATTGTGCTTTCATGAGGTGTGAGTTGTTTTAAAAAGAGAGGAATTATGGTGACAGAAATATGTATGAAACCGATCCAAATGAACTAATTCTATTGAACTAACAGTTTTCTAATGGAATCTTTTGTTACCAAAATGTAACATAATATATTATTCCAAATAATCCGAATATATGGTAAGTTTCTATTGTCACATAATTTAGTAGGGAGTTTAATAGATTTGTAAATACCGATTAAGTTATGAACCACGAATAGGGAGGAAAGTAAATTGGGGATTAAGAGAAAAAGTATGTTACTCGCTCTTGCTGGAACCTTAGTAATAAGCACCGCTTCTTTCGGTGCACCAGTTCCAACAGCCGCCAACGTATTGGCGAAACAGATTCCACCGCTTCAATTGCAAAAGTCGGCAACCACAGTACCTCAGCAACTGATTGCTCCAAAAAATCCAAGTGAAACTGTTCGCATCATCGTGGAGCTAGAAAAAGCACCTGCGATTGAGACGGCTACCAAAAAAGGTGTCCTTTACAAGAACCTTCCTAAGTCACAACGAAAAAGCGTGGAAGCATCTATTGAAGCAGATCAAAAAAATGTAAAAGAAAAAGTGAAACAAAAGTCAAAAAAAATTAAATTCAAAGAAGAATTTACAGCCGTCTTCAATGGATTCTCAGCCGAAGTTGAAGCGGGAGATGTCGCAGCCATCGCGGAAACGGAAGGTGTAAAAGCAATCTATGAGTCTACAGAATATACGAGACCAAATATTGAGCCAAACATGGTCCACTCGAAAGAATTAGTACAAGCCCAATTGGCTTGGGATAAATATGACTTCAAAGGTGAAGGAATGGTAGTCGGTGTAATTGATACGGGTATCGATCCAAGTCATCGCGATATGATTTTAACGGATGATGCATCCGGTGACATTACTGCTTCTGAAGTGGAAGCTTTAATTGGAGACGGTTCTATTGAATCAGGTAAATACTATTCAGCCAAAGTTCCTTACGGTTATAACTACATGGATGGAAACCTAGAAATACGGGATCTTGGACCAGATGCTTCCATGCATGGGATGCATGTTTCTGGAACAGTTGGAGCGAATGGTGATGAAGAAAATGGAGGGATCAAAGGAGTAGCTCCTGAAGCTCAACTTTTAGCACTTAAAGTATTTGGTAATGATCCATTATTCTCTTCAACATATGGAGATATTTATGTAAAAGCGATGGACGATGCAATTAAACTCGGTGCAGATGTGTTGAACTTGTCACTTGGATCGACTGCTGGTTATGTGGATAACAGTAACCCTGAACAGCAAGCTGTTACACGTGCACAAGACAATGGACTGCTAGTGGCCATTTCTGCGGGTAATTCAGATATGTTTGGTTCCGGTTACTTCTATCCAATGGCTGAAAATCAAGATTATGCGTTAACAGGTTCACCTTCTGTTTCGGAAGATTCATTTGGTGTGGCATCGTTTGAAAATAGTACGATCACGGCTTCCAGTTTTAAATACAAATTTGATGGTGTGGAATCTGGTCGTTCATTATTCTTACTTGCAAATGACCAAAATCCAAACGATCTTCCTGAAGAGGAATATCAAATTCAATTCGCAGGTTTAGGTGGCCCTACTGACTTTGAAGGGAAAGATTGGACAAACAAATTTGCATTAGTAGCTCGTGGATCGTATTCTTTCGTTGAAAAAGGACTAAATGCACAAGCGGCTGGTGCTGCTGGTATCATCGTATATAACAATGCTGCAGGAACAATTAATATGGCATCTGACCCAGCGATCGATATTCCGTTCATGTCCACGCTTCAAGCGGATGGATTAGTGATCAAAGCAGGGCTTGATGCTGGACAAGTCGTTACAGTTGGATTCGACGGTCAGTATTTAGAAACACCAAGTCCGACTGCGGGAAAAATGAGTTCATTTACGTCATGGGGTCCTACACCGAATTTAGATTTCAAACCTGAAATCACAGCACCGGGTGGAAACATCTTCTCGACATTAAATAACGATTCATACGGTTTGATGAGCGGAACT
Source organism: Psychrobacillus sp. FSL H8-0484 (assembly GCF_038005325.1). Lineage (NCBI taxonomy): Bacteria > Bacillati > Bacillota > Bacilli > Caryophanales > Bacillaceae > Psychrobacillus > Psychrobacillus sp. FSL H8-0484. Next base: position 789,465 of record NZ_JBBOSZ010000001.1, read on the forward strand.
TCAATGGCAGCTCCACATGTATCAGGTGGTACGGCGCTTGTGATGGAACGCGTTAACGAAAAGTTCGGATTAACTGGTGCAGCACGTGTTCAATTAGCGAAGAATTTAATGATGAATACAGCTTCGAAGGTAATATTTGCTGAATACGACGGTATTACAGAATATGTATCACCACGTCGTCAAGGTGCAGGTATCATGCAACTTGCGAATGCTTTGGAAACTGATGTTGTGCTGACAGACAAAGTAACTGGTGAAGCAAAAGTAGCACTAAAAGAAATAAGTAATGGCCAATTTAACTTCACTTTAACAGCGAAAAATTACTCAGACGTAGAGAAAAACTATAATGTAGACGTTCAGCTTCAGACGGATTATGCATTAACTACATCTGGATATGATGTCGTTGTACCAAATATTGCAGGATCTAACGTTGTTACGGATGCTGTAAATGTAGATGCCCCTGAAACGGTTGTTGTTCCTGCAAATGGGGAAGTGGAAATTCGAGTATCTGTTGATGCGTCTGCATTGAAAGACATGGATGGCTTTGAAACATTCGTAAACGGATTCTTCATTGACGGATTCGTATCTCTTATTGACCCGAACGAAGAAACAACAGGAACCGTACCCTTAACAGTACCTTTCTTCGGATTTAATGGTTCGTGGGATGACGCATCCATTTTTGACTACTTTTCATGGGAAGCAGAAAATTATTATGGAATGCAAGCTTTAGCTGATGAACAAGGAAACTTGATCCTTGGACCAACCTATGGTGAAGGTATCGACCCATCGAAATTCGCATTCTCTCCAAATGGTGATGGCAATGTGGACAAGGCAATTCCTGTTTACTCTCTAATGCGCAACGCGAAAAAATTTGAAGTAAATATATTGGATGCAGAGGGCAATAAAGTACGTACTATTCGTACAGAAAACAATTTAACTAAACATTACTCGGCTACAGCACCTAACTTACCGTACACGTACAATCCTGTTTATGGGTGGGATGGATTAATTAATGGAAAAGCAGCTGTAGATGGACAATACCAAATTCAGCTACGAGGAGTAATTGATTTTGAAGGCGCAGAATGGCAATCCATTGAATTCCCAATCATCGTGGATACAGTGAAACCTACAGCAGACGTAAGTTATGACAAGAAAAAACAAGTCATCTCCATAGCTAAACTTTCGGATAACCAAACAGGTATCGGTATTGACCGCGTAGAAGTCCTTTTGAATGGTGAAGAAGTGGCAGAAGCGGCAACTCTTGAAAAGCACACATTTGAGAAAAAAGTTGCTAAGGATGACAAAATTGAAGTTAAAATTTGGGACATTGCTGGTAATGTTACAGTAAAAGAGTTTAAAGGTCACGGCAAATCGACAGATGAAGTAGGAGTAGAAGATCCTGCAGACGAAGGTACTCCGGGCGAAACAGATCCAGGCAATGAAGATGACTCAACTCCTAATGAGCCAGAGTTAGTTGAACCGGTCATCTATATCAATACACCTGAATTCTTCAGCCACCATACAGCATCTGAAGTATTGGTTGCGGGGACTATTGAAGACGATTCTAATATTGCATCATTAAAAGTCAATGGACAAGACGTAACAACTTTTGATGGTGAAAACTTTACGCACACATTGGTACTTGAAGACGGTGTACAACTTATCAATGTGGAAGCGATTGACGAGTTCGGAAATGTAATGGCAATCACACGCAGAATTTTCGTTGATACGACAAAACCAACTGTGCAAGCCGTTTCTACAACCGTTCCGAAAAACGTATCATCGAATGAAGGAAATCCCGTCATTCAAGTGAATGTGGGAGACAATTTCGATGAAATCCGCCTTTACCTAAATGGAAGTGAAGTTTTCTACAAGCCAATTTCTGAACCATATGCAATGTTAGGTTATAACCAGACTATTGATGTCGAACTTCCATTGGTTACTGGTAACAACACGTTTGAACTAAAAGTGGTAGATCTTGTAGGCAACGAAGCTAAACAAACCATCAAAGTGTCAAAGAAAAAATAAGTTTCAAATAGACAAACCAATTAGTTATGGGATAAAAAGTAAACCTCTTTTCCGTTTAGGAAAAGGGGTTTATCTTGTTTTTATATGGAGATTCCCAGGTTTTCTAATTTTCATAGTTTTAGCAAAAGTAAAGCTTAAACCCAAGTACATAAACTATTAAAATCATACACTTAAAAGCTTGTGAATTGTGCCTAAATTGTGTGAGTGACTGTCACCCATAAGAACCCTCAAGTATTACGAATAATAGTAGACAAGTAATCATACAAATTATATTAAGGGTAATTGTTTAGTCCGAACAAATAGTTGTGAAGAATACTAGACTGTTATCTTTACATTTGTTTTCTGTACTTGTGCTGCAATTTTACTATCATTCTTGGTTGGATCGCAGCAACTATTGGTAAGGGGGAAGAATCTATTGAAGAAGAAAAAGTTTACTAGGTTATTTAGTGCATTCATGGTATTGACCATGATCTTCGCACTATTGGCTCCAATGAATGCGTTTGCGAACACAGATGCAAAACCGTTCAAACAAAGCGTTCCAAGCGAAAGCACGCTGCAAATGAAGGCTGCTATCGCTGAACAATTAGTATTGACGGACAGTGGACCAACACTTCACAAAGATCTACAAGGTTTGTCAGGAGATGAAGAGGTAGCAGTTATCGTTCATCTATCGGAGAAACCAGTAGCGCTTGAAAAAGGAATTAAAGAATTAGCAGGAAAAAAATTCACTAGTGCAGATGCAAGTACAGTGAAGTCTAAAGTGATTGCGCAGCAATCATTTATCATAAAAGAAATGCAATCAAAGGCAGTAACATTCACGCAAGGGTACTCCTTTGATACAGTGTTAAATGGCTTTGCAGCAACTGTAAAAGCCGATGATCTTACAAAATTACTTGGAATTAAAGGTGTTACATTAGTAGAACCAGATGCGACAGTGTATGCATTTGAAGACTCAAGTGAATCAGCACCTTCTAAAATTGAAAAAGATGGTCAAGTAGATGCTGCGATGAATACAAGCATTTCGTTCCTTGGAATTGAAAGACTTTGGAACGAGGGAATTGAAGGTCAAGGCATTAAAGTTGCAGTACTTGATACAGGAATCGATGCAGATCACCCAGAGTTTGCGGGAATTTATAAAGGTGGTAAGAACTTTATCCCGAACTCATCTGTCTATACAAGAACACGTTCGGCTGATGATGCATCGGAAACTTCTCCTGTAGAACGTCCTGCAGGAACTCCAGAGTTTAATGAAAGAGGAAGTGCATTCTATACTTCTCACGGTACGCATGTTGCAGGTACAATCGCAGCAATTGGCGCGAATGAATACGGCATTAAAGGGATTGCGCCTAAAGTTGATCTTTACGCTTATCGCGTGCTTGGAGCTTATGGAAGTGGATCTAATTCTGGTATCGTAAAAGCGATTGACACTGCTGTAATTGAAAAGATGGATGTTATCAACTTATCTCTAGGTGGAGGATCAAACTCTGAAACGGATGCAGGATCCTTTGCGATCAACAACGCAATGATGGCGGGGACAATAAGTGTACTTGCAACTGGTAACGATGGACCTAATCGTGGAACAATATCTCCTCCGGCTACATCACGCTTAGGTATTGCAGTAGGGAACACAACAAACCCTGAGAAAATGCATAACGGTAAGGTAAATGTAACTGTCGGGGATTATACTCTTACTAAACAACTGCAATTGATGGGAACTACTTTTGGGAAAGATTTAGCAACACAACTTCAAGGCGAATTTGACGTAGTTGCAGTTCCTGGAAACGGGGAAGCAAAAGATTATAATGGAATCAATGTAGAAGGAAAAGTTGCACTGATCTCTCGTGGAAGCATTGCATTTGTTGATAAAATTGCACATGCAAAAGCAAATGGAGCAGTAGGAACAATCATTCACAACTCTCAAGCTGGATCCAATACACCAAATGAATCCGGTGTATTCCTAGGTGATTCATTTGAATTTGTTCCAACGTTCGATATGTCATACACAGACGGTGTCGCAATCCGCGCTGCATTAGAGAATGGGGCAGGAAAAGTTACATTCGGTAATTTTGGCTCTGCTAAAACTATTGGCGATGATGTAAACGATTCAAGTTCACGTGGACCGACTACTCCAAACTTCGATATTAAGCCAGATGTAAGTGCGCCTGGTACGAATATTATGTCTGCAGTTCCAATGTACAAAGCTGATTTCCCAGATGTTGTTTACAATGAAGCATATGACCGCAAAACGGGTACATCAATGGCTACGCCGCATATCGCAGGTATCGCAGCGCTTGTTAAGCAAGCAAACCCTACCTGGAATGCGTTTGACGTGAAAGTCGCACTTTCTAATACAGCGAAAGTTCTAGATACAACGAAATATGATGTATTCGCACAAGGTGCTGGACGTGTTGATGCATATGCAGCCGCTCATCCAAGTGCACTTGCTTATGCAATTGATGAGGCTGTTCTAAACGGCAGCGGGGCAAAAGTTGATAACCTGAAAGGGACTGTTACATTTGGTCCACAATCTCTCAAAGAAAATCTTACAGTTACAAAACAAATTAAAGTGAAAGATATAAAAGGTATTGGTGGAGACTACACTGTATCGGTGGATGTTACGAAACCTTTTGGAGATGCTAAGGTAACTATCGACAAGCCATCATTTACATTAAATGGTGAGGAATTGTTGACTGTAACTTTGACTGCTTCGAAAAATACTGCGACAAAAGTTGGAGATGAAATTCTAGGCTATATCCATATTACTTCAGCAGAAGAAGCGGTAAATGATGTTTCACTTTCAGTGGATAAAACGGAATTGAATATGCAAACTGGTGCTAAAGTCCAACTGAATGTATTAGAAACTACTACGCCAGTAGAAAGTAAATATACTAATATTTCATTGCCATTTGCAGCTGACTTTGGTGGCGATGCAGCAACAGAAATTAAAAATATGGCTATTTCAGAAACAGATTTATCCTTTAACGGAGACGGTTTGAAAGATTCAGCTTTACTTGCATTCACGATAACGGGCAATGTGGGAATACATTTTGTCGAACTTTGGGACATCATGAATCCTGAAGGTGGAGAATACGGAGACGGCTATATCGGATACTTAGCTGCAGGAGCTTCACTTGCGAAGGGATCCTACACGCTAAAAGTCGCTGGCCAGTACAAACCATGGAGTAGCGCACCTGTAACGACGATTCCAGATGGTCTATATACAATAGATTTTAATGCTGAGACACTTACTGGGGCGGATATTGGTGATTATGTTGGACCGGTTGTTGTAAAAACAACGAAACCGGAAATTGCTGGTTCAGTTGCAGATGGACTGGCAAAAGGGCAGGTAACCGACAAATATATTGAATATAATGAAGAATTATATTTGTATGGTTTGGAATATGACTTGAATGAAAAACTACATGCATCTTATGTAATCACACAAAATGGGGTAGCAGGAAATGCTGTACCATTCCAATTAGAACAAGATGGATCGTTCTCATTCCCAGTAACAGCAGAGACAGATTCTGTGAAAGTTGTCATTAATGATGCAGCTGGTAACAAAGGGGAAAAAGTGATATTCGAAGGCGTAGGACCTCAAGAAGCACCAGCAACGTTAGAAGTACCAGTAACACCAGAAGTACCAGTAACACCGGAAGTACCAGCAACACCGGAAGAACCAGTAACACCTGAAGAACCAGCAACACCTGGAGAACCAGCAACACCAGAAGAAACAGTAACACTAGAAGAACCAGCAACACCAGCAACACCAGCAGAAACAGTAACACCAGCAGAAGCAACAACAACTCCAATCAATGAAAATGTAGAGCTTTCTAAATTAACTCTTGTGTCACAAATAGATAATTCAGAATCTAATAGTGACGCTGTATCACACAATAATAGCGCGTCGGATGGACCAGCAAGATACGGTTCATTTGAGTCGGAAACTGTTAAGAACGTTACAAAAGAAGCAACGTATATAGTTGGGGATGAAAAAGTAGTTTCAGTGTCAGAAGGTTTAGTTACTGCCAAAGCAGCAGGTAAAACAACAATAACGGTTAAACACGGTGAAGATGAAGTAACCGTAAACGTTACAGTTACAGCTCCTCCAGTAGATCCAGGACCAGGAAACCCAGGATCAGGAAACCCAGGCACATCAAATCCGGGAACTGGTACAACAGGTCCAACTAAACCAGTAGACCCTAAACCAACAACACCTATTAAGTTTACAGATGTAACAGGGCATTGGGCAGAAAGCTATATTCAAAAAATTGCTGAATTAGGCTTCATAAATGGCTATGCAGATGGAACATTTAAACCGAACAATCATTTAACACGTGCACAAGCAGTTTCTTTGATTGTCCGTTCTTTGGGATTAAAAACAGATGAAGTGGCACCATTTAACGACATCGCTAATTATGCAGATGAAACAAAATCCGAAATTGCAGCGGCCTATAAATATGGAATTATCAAAGGCGATAATGGTAACTTCAAGCCTGCTGATAAAGTTACTCGTGCACAATTGGCATTAATGATTGAACGTGCATATGCACACAAAACAGGTAAGCAATACAAAGCTTCCACAATAGCACCGTTTTCGGATTTAGGAAACTATAGTCCGGAAACTATAAATGCAATCTCTATGCTTTATGAGCTTAAAGTAGTTTCAGGATTTGAAGGTAAATTTATGCCATCCAGTCCAACAACACGAGCACAAGCTGCAAAAATCTTTGTTATTTTTTCTGAAGGTTTAAAGTAAGGTTGCACGGTACCAGGTTCTAAACAGTTAATGATATGAGAACCTGGTACCATTGGATAAATAAAAATCAAAAACCTCCATCAGTCTATTTAGATTGATGGAGGTTTTTTGAATTTTTTCTAAATTAAGTAAGTGACTGTGGTCACTTGAAAAATCCACGATCAAAACGGCAAACTATTCATCACCTTATTCTTTTTCTTCCTTAATACTTTCATAATTCTCCTTCTCATCATGCCATCAATGAATGGGTAAATCATTAAAGGTAAACCTGGTACTAGTGAGACCATTACAAGAGCTAACCAATAACTTTTCTCCGCAAGGAAAAAAACAATAGACGGTGGAAGTAATGGATAAAAGATTCCAACATGAACAGCTGATTTGTAGTCACCTGGTTTTTCAGCATGTACTGTGTATGTGGTATTGATGAGATGTCCTTTTTGAAGGAATATATTTGTATGACTTAACTCAATTTGCTTATCTTTAGTAGTAATTACTCCAATAGATGGGAACGAACCTTTGTTACTAAGCTCTGATAAAGGTTGTGTAACCGTATCACCGACCTGTAGTATTCCTACTTTACTTCCCATTAACACTCCCTGATTATGTTCAGATACTTCATAAGTAATAGTAGCTTTTTGTCCAGAGGCAATCATTGTCCCACCCATAATAATCGAGATTGTTAGTCCACCTATTATATAGATTAGTTGTAATTCCATTCCTTGACTTTTCTTTCGATGTTTTTTTTCAGATTTTAATTCACCAATAGCAATTAAAATAGCAATAACCAATGCAATGACAGGTAAAATATATGGATTACTTTGATATTCTTCCATCCATAAAGATAAGTAACCTATTTTAGGAATGACTATTGGAGTTTCTCCAAGTGTAATGGCTCTTGCAGCAATCCACTCTCTTTTTATAGGTCCTGTACCATCTGATTCTTGATCGTTAAATTTATTTGCATCACCTTTTGTAATAAAACCTTGCTCAACATTTCCAGACATTATTCGGTGTGCAATCCATCCTTTATCAGCAAGACCACCCTCTGTGGTTTTAAAAAAAACAATATCCCCTTGTTGGACAGTTTCTTTCTCTTTCAGGTTTTCTATGATGACCATATCTCCTCGTTCCCATACGGGGTACATACTATTAGAAAGAATAACAGTAAGGAGAACAGGTTTATTTGAAATAGCTGAACCAAGCGCAGCAATTAATGAACATAAGATAAGAATGACGACTATTATGTTTAGAAGCTTTGAAATTACCTTCATAGAATTCCTCCTTACACTTATATTATTGAATATTAATTTTAAATAAACCCCTCTTCGGTAGAATACATATGGTACAAAAGTATACCTACTAGAGACAGAAGTAGAATATTTAGGAGTTACGAAGTGTAATAAAGAAGTAGACAAACGATATATAAAAAGCCCTCTGAAGAGTGAGGATAACAAGTATCAATAATCCTATACTGAAATTAGTTACAAACGGCGAAAAGCCAAATAATTTTAGGAGGAGATATGGTAATGAAAAAAGGTTTACTTTTAGTAGTTTTTCTACTAGCCATTTCAAGTGTGATGGCTGCAATGTCTTATAATAAGGCAACGGTCACAAGTGCTTCAGAATTGAAAGTTGTTAATTCAAATGAGGCATTATTAACTCTCGAAGCTGATACACCTTGGAGCTGGGAAAATAAAATAGGGTCAAAAGATAAAACTGCAGTTGTAAAAGGCGGAGAGTTGTTCTTCCAATTCGGTAAAGGTGTAGATCGAGACGGCTCTACTGCAAAGTTTTACGGACTTCAACCGAACAGCGAATATCAGTGGAATGATTTGTTTACTCTAAGAAACAAATCAGCAGAAACAATCAAAGTTACTATTAAAGCAACAGGGGATTATGCTCAATATATTACTTTTGGTGAAGCTAGTAACCCTAGAGCTAATAAAGCACCTGTTTGGGGTACACAAGGGCAAGCTTTAGTATTTGATAAGGTTACGAAAGAGTCAGGTTCAGGAATGCAAAACATCAGAACCATCGCAGTAAAATTCAATATTCCAAGTGGACACGCAGTTTCACAAGCTGCACTATTAGGTTCTATCATCGTCGAATCTGAAGCAGTAGCAGATTAATAGGAAGAGATAAAAAGGGAGAATTAATGGGAGTCCATTAGTTCTTCTTTTTTTATTAGATGGTTTAAAAATCCTATAGTATGTCCATACTTGAAGAGAAGTGGTATTAACCATTATGACATTTATGATAAACGATAAAATAAGCGTTAATAATACAATAATAGAATATAATCACCACCAATAAGTGACAAATTATTTAAATTAATTTGGTTACAATTGAATAGATTACTATACTGACAGCGGAAACTGTGAAGTACATCCTGTATTTGGGCACCTGGGATGTATGGAGTTATTGGTGCAACCGGCCTTATTAGATGTGGACTATTTGTTCCGTCTAATGAGGCTTTTATTATGAGTTTGGGAGGAGAACAATTGAAACTTCTATTATTTCTAACAGCATCTTTATTACTTATTTCATCATTACTTTTGCAAAGCAATAGTTTTTCAAAAGCTGAAATAAGTAATAATGTATTACTATCTATAGTTGAAGAGGAAAGTGCCCTAATCGCAATAACCTATGGGGAAGAAAAAACGTTTGAAGTCACCAATAATACGGATAAAACCATAGAAATTGAAAGAGTTGAATTGTTAGATGAATATGAGGAAGAGTTTATGAATATCGAAGATGTAGATTCTAGTATTTTTCCTGGAGAAATGAAAGAGTTTGCTTTAACTGGTAATTCAAAGGATTTAACAGGAAAAGTTATTCGAATAATAACCCGCTGGGAAGGAGGAAATGCTGAGATACAATCAACTCTTCCCGAATTTCCCGAAGTAAAAGAACCAGTTTCTGATATAACCGAAGAACTAGCGACACCAAAACCAGAGGAGGATGTAGTGGACCCAGAAGTAATTGGGGATATCGTCACAGAATTAACGGATGAACGAATCATACCAGAATCAGAGGAACCTATAACGCCAGAACCTACAGACGAACAATAAGAGGGGCGAATCAAATTGCGCGAGACCTTAGATAATGTGTTTAAGAAGTACCAAAAGAAATTTACGATTATACTATTACCAGTACTTGTAGTAGCTGGTGTCATATCCGTCTACACTTTGATGCAGCCAACAACCATTACGAATCAGGTCGATAATAACGTCTCGCATTTTCAGACTAGCTATGATTACAAGGCGACTATTACCCCGAATATCCTTTATCCCACTGGAGGAACAATCGAAGTTGGGGATACAATGTATAAAAAAATTACGAATGCAATTCCTTTCACCATAAATTCTACCATTAACTCAGAGAATGAAGTAATTGCTAAAGGTACACATGAATTTCAGTTACTTATAAAAGCAGGGGACCTTTGGGAAAAGTCATTCCCTTTAGCAGAAAAACAATCATTTGCGAAAAAAGGTACAGCAATATCAATAATAGACAAATCTTTTAAAATTGATATTGAAAAAGTTAAAACATTTATTTTGAAAGTAGAAGAAGAAACAGGGATCAGAACAGAAGAATATACTATAGAAATAGTTCCAAACATCCAAGGAACAATTATTTCCGGCGGAATAGAAAAGGATATTAAAATGGAGGATAAGCTTATCTTCCAATATTTCTATGAAGAAATTAAATTAGCGACTGAAAAAAAGTTTATATCCACGATACCATTTACAACAACTGAAATTAGCAAAAATATGTTTACTTTTTTCGGTTCTGAATTACCTTTAACTCCTGTGCGTATCATTAGTTCCGTTTTCTCACTTCTTTTTATCTTAGTGATTATTTATATGAATAAAAATTTTTGGGCTAATCGAAAAAAGAATGTTCAATCTCTAGCTGAAAAAATTAATAAAAAATACGGAAAAAGAATGATTTCCGTGTCACAGAAAGTAGAAACTTCCCAAAAATCAATTATTCTATTAAATTCATTTAAAGCTATCATACAAATTGCGGATGCAAAAGAGTTACCTATTTTTTACTACAATATGCATCTGGATGAGAGCAAGTTATATTTTATTATAGATGGGAATTATATGTATCAATATGAAATTAATGAAATAGAATTAGCTCGGAGTCGCAGTCGAAGCCGCGTTAAAAATAATAAAAATGAAGCAGAAAGTGATCCAGCTTATGCACTGGACTAATCAATTTTATTCTGTCATAAAGAAGAACCCTTCTAGCAAAACACATCTAGTGCTTTTATATCGATATATTTCACTTATCTTAACTTCTAGTTTTTTTTTGATAGGGCCACCTCAATCGCCGTTTGTTTTTAAAGTGGGGTTGGTAGTATCGCTTGGTGTAGCGGCTTGGCTTCTAACGGATTTACAGAGAAGATATGTAGGAAATAATAAGGTTTTAAAAACGATTGTCTTAACCGAAACAATTGGTTTGACTTTATTACTCATCCCTACAGGTGGTATTGAAAGTCCGTTTATATGGTACGCGCTGAATCCTGTATTGGTAGCTGCAAGTTTTCTAACGCCTTTGTTCTGTTGGGGAGTATTAACCTTCTATCTAAGTAGTGCGACATTCATTGCTTATTCTCTATTCCGCATAGACAATATGGTAACGATTCTAGAAGAAAACTCTTATATTTATTTAGTCTGTTTATTAGTTACATTGCTTGCAAGTTTGTTTTCGGGTCTAACTAAGGAGCTAGATGCAAAAGCTACTGAGTTATTACTAGTAAATAAAAAACTGTTAGAAACAAACGAAATGTATGAGAATACGTTAGAGCATATCATGTCTTTGTATCACTTAATGGATAACTTTTCAGCCGATAAAAACCCTGAAAAGTTAACATCAGATATCACATCTTCTTTAATTAATTGTACGCAAAAAGAATCCGCATTCTTCTGGTTAATAGATCTCCATAAGCAGAAAAGCTATTTAGCAAATACAACGAGTATTTTGAACATGGAAGAGGAGCTTAAGAAAGACTGGCACAATATTAGCCAAAAGAAAGAATCATTTATGGACAAGATTCACAATGAATACTTTTGGATGAAAATTATTAGGACTTCTAAAAATGTTGGTGTTGTAGGAATTAAGGTCAGCAGTTTCAGTGAAGTAAGAGATACATTCTTGCTAAACCGCACATTTGAGTTTATCGCAGAGCTTAGTGAAATCATGCTGGAGAGAATACACATGGATCAAATGATGGATCAGCTAATCATTATTGAAGAGCAAAATAGGATAGCCAACGAAATACATGACAGTGTTTCTCAGAAACTATTTGGAATCGTCTACTCATTGCATAGCCTTCAGATGAAAAGTCAAAATATTTCAAAAGAAGAGTTAAATAGAGAGTATCAATTTTTATCGAAGACAGCGAATTCGACCATAAAAGAACTAAGAGCGGCTATTTACCGACTAAGCTCAGTGAAAAAAGGAGATAAACCATTTCTGGTACTCCTAAAAAATTATTTAGAAGAGTATGCCAAGCTAAATGACGTAGAAATTAACTATCAAATAGCAGGCGATGAATCCTTCATTCCTCACGACCTAAAAACGGGACTTTATCGTGTCATTTGCGAAGCGTGTGGAAATGCAGTTAGACACGGGGAATGTCATGTGATGGAAGTAAGAGTATCTTTACTAGAGGACAAGACAATAGTAGTAATCCAAGACGATGGGATTGGAATTAATGTGCACAATCAGCAAGAAAAGAAGGTAAAAGGAATAGGCCTCTTTAATATGAAAAGTATTGTAAATTCGTTTAATGGAACATTCTCAATAGAAGGAATACCAGGTGTGGGAACAAAAATACAAATTGATATTCCAAATGCAAAAATGCTAAAAACACAAGAGGTGCTAGGATAATGAAAGTAGTTATTATTGATGATCATCCTTTAATAAGAAAAGGTCTAAAATCATTATTTTCGTTAGATGGATCAATGGAAGTGCTTGGTGAAGCTACGAATAGCAGAGATGCCTTAACTCTTTTAAACAAGGTCAAACCTGATATAGCGATAGTGGACCTCCGATTAGGAGAAGAGTCAGGCCTAGAACTAATAAAAGAGGCAATTCGAAAAGGAATCGTGTGCAAATTTGTAGTGCTTACTTCATCGGCAGAAGAAGAGGACTTTAAGTTAGCGAAAGAAATTGGAGTAGACGGCTATTTACTAAAGGAAGCCCTTCCGGAAGAACTTTTACATGCTTTGTCCATGATCAGCAAAGGAAGAAAATATTACGATCCAGGAGTACTCGATCTAGTGATGAATTCAAACACACCTTTCGAGGATGATGAGCATATAGAACAGTTAACCCCAAAAGAGAAGGAAATACTAATAGAACTAGGCAAAGGTCATTCCAATAAGGAAATCTCCAAGTCCTTGTATATAACCGAATTCACCGTGAAAAAACACGTAAGCCAAGTATTCGCAAAACTAGGACTAGCCGACAGAACCCAAGCAGCCCTATACGCCAACGCAAAAGGTTTAGTAAAGTACGTTATAAACTCATAAACGAGTGTTTTGTTGCGGAAGTGTTACTGGTGCCTGGCACCAGTAACACTTCTGACATGATAGAGGAAGTCCTGCGGAGAGAAATCTTCGTGGGACTTTTTTTGGGTTTGAAGTAGATAAATTAGTCTATCTAGGACGCTTATTTCGGTTTGGATAATTGTAAAGGAATAGTAAATATAGGTAAAAATAATTAAGAAACTGTAAATTTGAACTATTTATATATTGGTAAATGTTAGAATGGTTTTTGCAAGAGTATCAGATAACTAGGAGGATGGGAAATGAAAGAAAGCATAAAACTACGACAAAAAACGTATAAAGCGGCGCTGGCAACAACATTGGCTGCTGGAACACTTGTCGCGGCCGTACCATCAAGTATAGACGTTGCAGAGGCACAAGGAATTTCCTTCACAGATGTAAAAGAGAATCATCATTTTTACGAAAGTGTGAAAGATCTAACAACTAGAGGAATAATAAGTGGATACGAAGATGGTACCTTTAAACCAGGTGAAAACATTAGTAGAGCACATGCAGCGAAAATTATTTCCCTTGCATTAGGCTTAGACACTAAAAATGTAAAAGATCCTGGATTTAAAGATGTGAGTAAAAACAACCCTTACTTTGGTCATATCGCTGCGCTTGTAGATGCGGGAATCATTAAAGGGTATGAAGATCAAACATTTAAGCCAAATGGAAATTTAACTCGTGCACATATCGCGCAAATGCTAGTAGTTGGTTTTGACTTAGAAGAAGAGAAACTTTCAAACTTACCATTTAAAGATATTAACGATAAACAATGGTTTGCAAATTATATTCAAACCTTGTATAAATATGAAATTACAACAGGGAAAACAGCTACTACATTTGAACCAAATGCAACTGTAACACGTGGACAAGTAGCTTCCTTTATTAATAGAGCAGAAGCAGCTACTAAACAACAAGCTGTTGAAGTAATCGATATTTCCAAAAATGGACTAACTTTATCGACCGGTACGTATGCAGTAAATACAAGCTTACAAAACATATTCAACGAATCCAATTTAGCTGTGTTAAAAGGTGCCAAGGTTAAGTACACAGTGAAAAACAACGAGATTACAGAAGTTAGTTCTATTGAAATCAAAGCAAGTGGAACTGCAAATAGCAATCTTATACTTGATGGAAAGGGTTCCAATTTTGCTGGGAATCTTACAGTGAATGGTGACTTTGTTTCCGTAAAAAACCTTACGATTAATAATGATTTAATTATCGGAAATACAGTAAAAAATAGTTTCCTAGGTGATGCAATTACAGTTATAGGGAAAACTATTATCTCTGATAATGCAGTTGCAAAAAATAACTATATTGCTAGTTTAACTCCTGTTGCAGCAATTGCTCCTTCAGCAACTGTTTTCAATAACTCTAAACTTGGTACGGTTGAGTTATCGAAGACAGGTTCTATATTTGAAGCAAAAGGTACTACTTCTGCAAAAACGATCAACGTTGGATCCAATGTGGAAATTAAAGCAGATAAAACCATCACATTACCTGAAGTTAAACTTCTAGCTGGCGCTACTCAAGTAACAATCAATGCAAATGTTAGCAAATTAAACGTAGATTCAAAAGGTACTAAACTTACTTTAGGTAGCGGCACAAAAGTAGGGAATATCAATCTTCCAGCAGGAACAGGTGCAAAAGATGTTATTCAAGGCTATGACAAAGTAAAAGCAAACATCGAAAACATCAATGGCAAACCAAATCCTGATGCAAAACCAGTAACACCACCATCAAATGGCGGAGGAAACAATGGAAATAATCCCCCACCGAAACCTAACGATGAAAACTTTAATCTATCAATCATGCACGTAAATGATATACATGCGAATACGGACAAAGCACCAAAGCTTGTTACAGCAGTAAAAGAAGTACGTACAGTTAAACCAGATGCATTGTTATTAAATGCAGGGGATGTTTTCTCTGGTACTTTATATTTTAATGAATTCTTGGGCAAAGCAGACTTAGAGTTTATGAATTTAATGAAAGTAGACGCTATGACATTCGGTAACCATGAGTTTGACCTTGGTTCATCCGCTGAAGGTCATAAAGCATTAGTTGATTTCATTGAAGCTGCACAATTCCCGTTTGTATCCGCAAACGTAGATTTTTCAAAAGATGACAAATTCACTGGTTTATTTAATACGAAAATACCTACAACTCCTGAAAAAGGGAATATTTACACAGGAATTGTAAAAGAAGTAAACGGAGAAAAAGTCGGTATCTTTGGACTTACAACTGCTGAAACGAAAGACATTGCAAGTCCAGGGGAAATTACATTCTCAAATTATATTGAAGATGCCGAAAAGATGGTTGCTGAATTTGAAGCAATGGGTATTAACAAAATCGTAGCTCTTACACATATTGGTTTTGATGATAATGCCGCTATGGACAATGACCAAGAACTAGCTGCAAAAGTAGACGGTATTGACGTAATTGTAGGTGGACATAGCCATACACAATTAAATGCACCTGTTGTTGTAGACAAAGATAAAAGTGGTAAAGCGAAAGATAAAACAATTATTGTACAAGCGTATCAGTATTCAGATTACCTCGGTACTTTAGATGTTGAATTTGATAAAAATGGTGTTGTAGTAAAACATGCTGGAAAGTTAATTAAGACTGCAGACAAAGCGGAAGATGCTGATGCAGTTAAGCTCTTAAAACCTTATAAGGATCAAATCAAAGCTGTAAATGAAAAAGAAATTGGAGTAACACTCGATAATGCACTTTTAAGTCCAAGAACAACTGATGTAGGTTATGTACCGGGAACAAGTGTAAGAGCTAGTGAAACTATTCTAGGGAACTTAATTACTGATGGTATGCTTACAAAAGCGCAAGAATATGTAAAAGATAAAAATGTAATCATGGCATTCCAAAATGGTGGAGGAATTCGGGCTGGTATTGGTGCCGGTCCAATCACGGTAGGTGAAGTAATTACAGTGCTTCCATTTGGTAACACATTAGCAACAATGGAAGTAACAGGTGCGGAGCTTAAAGAAGCATTCGAAATTAGTGTGAGTCAATATCCAAAAGAAAATGGAGGTTTCTTACACGTTTCAGGTGCAAAAGTAGAATTCGATTCATCTAAAAAAGGAAGAATTGTAGATAACAAAGGCGTTATCACACAAGAAGGAGAACGTGTCGTTTCAATTTCATATAAAAGCGGAGATGGTTCGTACACTGAAATAGACTTAGAAGACGATGAAACGAAATACACAATCGCAACAAACGCATTCACCGCTAAAGGTGGAGACGGTTACAAAGTACTTGGTGATGCATATACAGAAGGTCGTGTAACAGACCTCGGTTTATCAGATTGGGAAAACCTTAAAGACCACTTAATAGCTGTGAAAAATGATATCCCAACCGAAATAGAAGGACGTATCGTAGATGTTAAAGCTCCAACAGAACCAGTAATAGTGGAAGATCCTGGAACAACTCCAGAACCAGTTCCAACAACTGCACCACCACTTTATAACTCAAATCCAGAGAAATTAGCGGTTTCTCAAATTGCACGCTACGACAGTGGACAAGGTGAAACTGGAACTGAGATTTTAGCATATGATGTTGAATCTAATAAAGGATTTGTTACAAATGGTGCGGTTGGTGGTTTTGATATCCTAACTTTTGCAGATCTAAAATCTGGAGAATTTAAACAAGTTGATTCTACTAAACGTGTTGTTATTGAGGATTACGGAATCCCAGGTGTTAAGAACATTACAAGTATCGCTTCTCATCCAACAGCAGATTTAATTGCCATTGCTGCATATGGAGAAAAAACAGACCCTGGTTATATCGTGTTTGCAACGAAAGACGGAAAATATGTGAAACATGTTAAAGTTGGAGCACTACCAGACATGGTGACATTCACTCCAGACGGAACAAAAGCAATTGTTGCAAATGAAGGAGAACCAAATAAGAATACGACTATTGATCCAAAAGGTTCTATTTCAGTTATTGATGTAGCATCATTAACTGCAACACCGCTTAACTTTACAGAGGCTATGTTGGATGAAAACGTTCGTGCTTCTTATAAAGGGGCTTCCATCTTAGAGCAGCTGGAACCTGAATACGTAACAGTTTCTGAGGATAGCAAAACTGCTTATGTCACTTTACAAGAAAATAATGCAATTGCAACAGTGGATCTCGTAAATAACGAAATTTTACATGTAAAAGGTCTAGGAGTTATTGACCATTCTATAGAAGGAAATGAAATGGATGCAAATAAAGATGACAAAAAAGCTGACATCTTAAAACAACCAATTCTTACTTTCCATATGCCAGATGCTGTTGATACATTCACGGTGGCTGATAAAACCTATATCATTACACCAAACGAAGGTGACTCTCGTGATTATGCGGATGACGGTGGATATAGTGAAGTTTCAGATTTAGGTAAACTTAAATTACCAATTAGTTTAAAAGCTGCTAATTACAAAAACTACACACAAGAAGAATTAGACGCATTTGATATAACTACTCTAGCTGGCTATAAAGTTACAACAGAAAATGGATTAAATGCAGCAGGAACAGCATACGAAGCAATTTATGGTTATGGTGGCCGTAGCTTCTCTATTTTTGATGCAGCAACAATGGAGCAGGTATTTGACAGCGGTAGTGAGTTTGAACAAATTATTGCTGAAAAAACTCCACAATATTTCAACACTAGTAGCGATGCTATTAAAGTAGATAATCGAAGTGATGATAAAGGTCCAGAGCCAGAAACAGCAGTTGTTGGTGAAGTCGATGGAAAAATGTATGCATTTATTGCTCTAGAGCGATACAGCGGGATTATGGTTTATGATTTAACAAATGTAGCAGCACCTGAATTTGTTACGCTGATTTCAAGCCGCGACTTCTCTCTTGATGCTGCTGGCGATGTTTCTCCAGAAGGATTACAATTTATCCCGGCTTCTGAAAGCCCTACTGGTAAGGCTCTATTAGCTGCAACGCATGAAGTTTCTGGAACAGTTGCAGTTTATGAATTTGGAGATGGTGCAGTTGATATTCCTGCTGAAAACTTCTCTGGTACAGTTGATGCGCCAAAAGTCTATGAGGGTAACGTTACAGTATCTGTTACAGATGCTGAAAAACTTGAACATGCAGTTATTAAAGGGAACTTAATACTGACTGGTACCCCAAAAGATACGATCTCAATTACAAACATTGTAGTTAAAGGAAATGTAGATCTTTCAGGGCTTAACGGAAAAGATTTTAACTTTAATGGATTGAATGTAGATGGAGAAACAATTCTTTAATTATTTTATGCAAAGCCTTCTACCTAAGGTTTGAAGGCTTTGTTAAATCATTTGTTTTGCAAAAAAATCCCTAACTAAAAAGGAGAATTGTTTAGATGAGTAAAAGGAATTGGAAAAAGCCAATAAATGCTTTTTTATCAGCTAGTTTAATAGCAAGTCTAGTACTGCCAGCGATTCCAACAAAAGCTGTAGCTGCTACAAGTGCAGCTGATTTGATTATTTCGGAGTATATTGAGGGTGGAAGTTTTAATAAGGCTATTGAACTTTACAACGGGACAGGAAAAGCTGTTGATTTAAGTACTTACACTTTAGAAGCTTATATGAATGGTAACGCTGATTCACCATTAAAAGTAAATCTAACAGGTTCTTTAGATCACGGGAAAACCTTTGTTATTCATCATAAAGATGCACATGCTGATATTAAAAGTAAAGGTAATCAAGTAGATTCAAACGTAATTAATTTTAACGGCGATGATGCAATCGTTCTAAAAAAAGCAAATGAAGTCGTTGATTCCTTTGGACAAGTAGGTGTAGACCCTGGGACTTCATGGGGAACAACTATAAAAACAGCCGACTTTACACTTGTTAGAAAAAGTTCTATTACATCTGGTGATACGAATCCTAATGATGCATTTGATCCAGCTACAGAATGGATTGGTTATCCAAAAGATACGTTAACTTATATTGGTTCCCACGATATGGACGGCTCAACAGATCCAGAGCCAACTGAGCCAGTGGCAGTAACTTCAGCTACAATCGCTGGAACAGCAAAAGTAGGCGAGACTTTAACTGCTTCAGCAAATGAAGGAGCAACAAATGTAAAGTACCAATGGCAAGTTGCTGATACAGCAGAAGGCACTTACACAAATATTGCTGGAGCTACAAATGCAACATTAGTATTAGCTGCAGAACAAGAAAGTAAATTTATCAAAGTTACCATTAGTGGTGACGAGGAGTCATCTATTACAAGTGAAGCAACAGCACAAGTAGCTGTAGCAGATCCAGAAACACCTGTTGAAGTAATGTCAATCGCTGATGCACGCACAAAAACAGTTGGTCAGGAAGTAACTGTAAAAGGAATCGTAACAGCTAAGCTAAAAAATACGATTCAACTCCAAGATCAAACAGCAGCGATCGCTGTACGTCCAACATCACTTGCTATTGAAGTGGGCGATGAAGTAACACTTAAAGGTACATTGAAAGAGTTTAATAATCTAATTCAAATCGATCCAGCTTCAATCGTGACAAAAGGTGAGAACGTTAGTGTTCCTGCACCTGTAGTTATCACTGGAGATAAACTAGTGGAAGAAAATGAATCGAAACTAGTAACGATTAAAAACGTAACAATCACTGCAAATGCGGGTTCAGGAAATTACACTGCAACAGCAGATGGTGCGACAGTTGCTGTTCGTGACGAAGTAGGTGATTTTGGTCTAACTGAAGGCACAACATATGAATCAATCACTGGTATTGTGTCTCAGTTTAAAGATACGTACCAAATCATCCCACGTTCTCAGCAAGATATTATAGCTGATAGCTCTATCATCCAACCCGTTTTTGCTAATCCGGATAGCGGAACATATGTAGGAAGCAAAACAGTTACATTAACTTCAAACTCAGCTAATGCTGAGATTCTTTACACAATAGATGGATCAGATCCAATCGAAAAGGGTGTTAAATACGAAGCACCAATCGAAATTACGAAAGATACGACAATCAAAGCAGTTGTAAAAACCGCTGATGCGAAGTTCAGCGAAGTAAAAACTTTCGAATATAAAATTACAGATAGCCTACAAATCCACGACATTCAAGGGGCTAACCACAAATCATCATTTGACGGTCAAACTGTAGAAAATATTCAAGGTGTTGTAACGTATTCTTTCAAATTAGGTACTGCAAATTACTACCATATACAAACACCAGACGCACTTGCTGATACTGATGCAAAAACGTCTGAAGCAATTCTTCTATTTAGTGGCAAAAATGCTTGGCCAATCAATGTAGGGGATTTAGTATCTGTTACTGGTAAAGTAAGTGAGTATGTTTATGATGGATATGCCGGTAACGAACGTCAAGTAACTGATATGAAAACAACGCAAATCAATGTTCGTGATGATCAAGGTGGTAATGTTAAAGTTATTCAAAAAGGTATGGACTTACCAAAACCAATCATCATTGATGAAAAGAACCTACCTACTCAATCTATTGACAGTGATCAACTAGCACAATTTAACCCAGATGTAGACGCACTTGATTTCTGGGAAAGTATTGAAGGAATGCGTGTAGAAGTTGGAAATGTGAAAACAGTTGCTCCACAAGAACACGGTGATCTTGTAACAGTTCTTGAGAACAAACAAACGAACTCTTTACAAGGTGGAATTTTGCTAGAAAAAGATAACCAAAACGCAGATCGTATCCAATTCCGTTTAGAGCCGAATAGTCCAGCTCGTGATTTTGAAGTTGCGACAGGCGATAAATTTAAAGGTCCGATAACTGGAGTGGTCGGTTATTCTTTCCAAAACTATAAAATTTACGTATCCTTAGATGAGATGAAAGCAGCTCATACAAAAGGAGCAGCAACACCAGAACAAACAAAGATTGTTAAAGAAGATGACAAGCTAACGATTGCTTCTTATAACTTAGAAAATTTCTCAAATAACACACAGTCAACGACAGTTGATAAAGCAAAAAAATTAGCAAGAGCGATTGCAAAAGATATGCAAGGTCCTGATATTGTTGGTGTGACTGAAGTTCAAGACAATAACGGTCAAACTGCTGGTGATTCTAAAGCTGACCAAAGTTATCAAAGACTGATCACTGAGATTGAAAATGCAGGCGGACCGAAATATAAATATTTGAATATCGACCCAGTGAACAACCAAGACGGTGGGGCACCTGATGCTAATATTCGTGTAGGTTTCTTATATAATCCTGAGCGTGTGTCATTACCAGAAGGGATTACTGCAGGAAATGCAACAACCGCTGTTGGTTACGAAAATGAGAAATTAACATTAAACCCTGGACGAATTGATCCAAACAACGCTGCATTCAATAGTAGCCGTAAACCTTTAGCAGCACAATTTAATTTCCAAGGTGAAAGTGTTGTTGTTATTGCGAACCATTGGAACTCAAAAAATGGAGATACTCCATTATTCGGTTCACAACAACCACCCGTTTATGGAAGTGAAGCGCAACGTAAACAAATTGCAAACGTAGTGTCTAATTTTGTTAAGGACATTAAAACAAAAAATCCAGATGCGAACGTTGTATCTCTTGGTGACTTTAATGACTTCCAATTCTCTGACGCATTAAAAATCCATGAAGGCGATCACATGACAAATATGATCAACAAAGTAGAAGCTTCTGATCGTTACACATATGTATTCCAAGGAAATTCTCAAGTACTAGATCATATTTTAGTATCAAACAACTTAAAAGATAAAACAAAAATTGATATTCTTCATATCAATGCTGACTTTACGGACATGGCTGGACGTGCATCTGACCATGACCCTGTAATGGTTCAAATCGATTTACTTGCTGGTGATGTTGTTGCACCGATTGAAGCTAAAAAAGTATATAACTTAAAAGGCATCAAAACGAAAAAATTAAACCTAGCATCTCCAAGTGTTGCAGTATCTGTAGATGAAACTTCTGAGATTACAGAAGGCGTATTCCTAAAAGGCGAATACGCTGAGCTTACAGGTGCTGGATTCAAAAACCTAACAGTGACGATTAATCCAAACAAAGTAGGTGCAATTGTCGACTTCAAAGGTACTGAAGTAAAAGAAGTTATCATTGATGGAACAAATGTAAAAGAAATCCGCGGTGCGGAAAATATCAAGAGCATTAAGTTCATCAACGGTGCAAGTGCAGAAACAATTAAATTCACAAATGTTAAAGGGGAACCCATTGCGGTTCCTTCTTTGCCTGATGGCAACAAAGCACCTATAGTGAAAAAAGAGATTCCTAACGCAACGATTAAAGCTGGAGAATCCATTTCTATCTTATTAACAGATCATTTCTCTGACCCTGAGAATGATAAGCTAACTTTTACTTCTACTAAAGGGACAATCAATTACGCAACTTCAACATTAACGCTGAATCTAGAAGCAGGTGACCACATCGTAGGTGTTACAGCTAACGATGGAAAAAACACTGTGACTGCAAGTTTTACTGTCAAGGTAACAGCTGAAGGTAGCTCAACTGATGCTTACTACCAAACAGCACTTGGTAAAGAAGGTCTAGCATTAAAAGTTGCTTTACATGAAATTATCGATGACCATAAACAACTTACCTACGACGGAGCATGGGAAGCATTGAAAGAAACGGATGAAGATCCTAATAATAAGAGCAATGTAATTTTGTTCTATTCTGGAATTTCTCGTTCTAAAAGTTTAAATGGTGGAGATGTGGGAGATTGGAACCGTGAACACACTTGGGCTAAATCACACGGAAACTTCGGCACGAGCATGGGGCCGGGAACCGATATTCACCACCTTCGCCCAACAGACGTTACGATCAATAGCACTCGAGGTAATTTAGACTTCGATAATGGTGGCAGCCCTGTGAAGAATTGTAACGGATGTTATAAAACTGCAAGTTCATTTGAACCACCTGATCGTGTTAAAGGTGATGTTGCACGTATCCTTTTCTACATGGCAACTCGCTATGAACAAGGTGATCGAGTAGATTTAGAATTAAACGAAAAGCTTAATAATGGAACAAACCCATACCATGGAAAGCTTTCCGTTTTACTAAAATGGAACGAACTGGACCCAGTGGATGATTTCGAAAGAAACAGAAACAACGTCATTCAAAAATGGCAAGGCAATCGCAACCCATTCATCGACCATCCAGAATGGGCAGACCTAATCTGGAACTAAGAATTGTGTGAGAATTGTTTGCGTGCCTGGCACCTCCGAATCTTGATATCCATCAAAACCCGGCGACTTTAGATCACTACATGCCTTGGTCAAAAACAATCCAGGCAATATGTAGTACAAAATAAAATAAGCCGTATATTCGATTAAAAAAATCGTGATATACGGCTTTTTGTGATGCGTACCGGAATAGTGCGCTTATTTTTTATAATTCGGGCTAAGGGCTAACGGAAAAGAGATTCATTTTAGTAGTGATGATGGTGTGTGGGGGAGAGTGTATTTTAGTGGATTTAGTTGAAATTGAATTGAGCTTAGAGCTTTTTTTCATGGGTTTAAATAATACATATAAATATACGCCGCCTAATTAAGAAAGGCTAAATAAGGAATAATGAAAATGGTAATGCATATCATTAGGAAGGGATGAAAGTATTTAAAATAGGAGGAATGTAACTGTTCTGTACTTCATGTCGTTCTAAAATAAATGAAGCAGCAAAATTTTGTTCAACTTGTGGCAAAGAGATTACTGAACAAAAAGTGGACAGGGAATTGATTTACAATAGTAGAAGGAATAGAAAACAACCGGATATAGATAATCATTTACTGGGATTATTTATTGGAGAAAAAAAGCAAAACTATTACATACGAAAATGGTCAAAAGGATTGAATTCTTGGAACTGGGCGGCATTTTTCTTTTCATTATTTTGGCTTGGTTATCGGAAAATGTACAATCCAATTCTCTTGATTTTGGGAATATATTTAGTAATTGACCTAATTGTTACAATGCTGGGGATAGACGATACCGTACTCAATAGTTATTTAGGATTAGCTGTTGGAGTCACTTTCGGAATTACAGGTAATAATACATATCGATTACATGCAATCAAAAGAATTCGTAAAATGATGGAGAGTAATCCAACTAATCCTGAATTATTACACGACAAAATTCAATTGAGAGGGGGGCCAAGCTGGAAAGGTTTTTTTGCATCAGTTGGGTTATTCTCAATTTACATTTTATTAGCAATGAGCATTTTTTCCTTTGTTCCTTCTATTAACGATACTGTAGAATCTGAAGTAGCTTATGATATTGAATTCGATGTTATAGAAGTTCTTGAAGACAATATACAGGCTCTCCAAAATGAGCATTTTGATGACTATATGGCTATGGTGTATATAGATGATGACCAAACTATTTATGAAGAAACAGTACAAATGGTAAGAGGTATATTTGAAAGATTTGATTTGGCATATGAAATTAGTGATTATGAATTTTTATCAATTTCCCAAAATGAAGTTAAAGTACGCGTAACTCAAACAACAACTCTAGTAGACGGAGAAGATTTTCGTAATAATGAATCAGTTTTCATCCATACACTTAGACCCCAAAAAGGAAAGTGGAAGTTTTTTGACACGGAAGTGGTGTCTGTAAGCTACTTAGATGAAGATATATCGGTTCAAAATAATGTCGATAGTTTATCTAATGAACCTGCATATATAACCTTACATGCACCTAGTATGTTTGATTTTATTATTACGAATGAAATTGACTTAAATAATGATGGAACCCTAGAAATAGTTTCTTTTAATGGGGGACCAGAAGAAAGTAGCAACTACATGAATGAAAATGTAGAGATAAAAGTTGAATTTGATACGGGTGAAATATTTTCAGTTCCTGTTAGTGCCGAAAATCCACCTATTTTATATTTGTATGATATTAATTTAGATGGTTGGATGGAGTTGTTTTATGAAACGGGTGCTCGTATTAAAGGAACGGATATGTACCAATTCACTCCTGATGGATTGGAATATGTGGATACATTCAACGGAGCCATCGAAAAGCTAAATGCATATGAAGTATTTACTAACGAGGATTATTACACTTTAGATAGTTACTTGAAAGTTACTAATCGTTAGGGAGCGCAAAATGATGGAATTACAGAAAATGATACTAATGTATCTAATGAAACATCCGATAATAATTCAGAAAACCAATTATCACTTGGTATTAATCAAGAGGTTTTTCTGAATTACTTCATCGAATTTTATAGCGAGAACCTATTGAAAACGGAAAGCAGCCCATTAATCACAGATTACGAACTTTCATCGGACAAAGAAGGGAACTTTAATTGAAGTAAAGTTTCAATTTTCTTTAAAGCAAGAAAATATAGTATCTCCCTGCTCTTGCATATCATTTTAATCGGTGGAACCAGAAAAAATAGGAAGTATCCCATAATAAAGAAGTAGCAGGGCGTCCGAAATTGTATCTTCGGACGCCTCTTTTTTGTGTAGGATGATTCACTTCTCTCATTATCCAAACCGAAAGTACCATGTTTCTATAGGTTACAGGTACGTCAGCTACAATTTGAGGGTACAATTGAGTCTGGCATAGGGAAGTTAGAGTGATTTGGACTTAACCTTAGCAATACCTACCATCATCGTCCAAATGTATGGTGGTTAAATTGGAAAAAAGAATGTATTCTTTAAACAAGTTTTCAATTATGATTAAGTTAGGAGAAAATTAATTTTTCAGTGTTATTTTATTTAAAGGGGGATGTAGCAAATGGAAGAGAATAAAATTTCAATGATTTTAGAAAAGGAATTAGTCGTGGCACTTGGATGCACGGAACCGGTTGCTATCGCGTTGGCAGCTGCTACTGCAAAGAAGCATGTGAACGGGGAAATACAAGAAGTAATGGTGAAGGCTAGTGGCAATATTATTAAGAATGCTAAATCTGTTGGAATTCCTGGGATGTCAGGGAAAGGTCTGGATTTCTCTGCAGCGATTGGGGTAGTTGCTGGCAACCCAGATAGAAAGCTGGAATTGTTAGAGGGGCTTACGAAAGAAGATGAACGTTTAGCTTTTAAGCTCATTAATGAAGGGAAAGTGAAGGCTAGCCAGTCGGATAGTCCGAAGCGGTTATTCATTGAAGTCACTGTCCAAACGGATCAGCAAAGTGCTAGAGTCATTATATCGGATAATCATAGTAATATCTCTTTAATTGAAGTGGATGGCAAAGCAATTTCTCGAGGTGGATGTGAGAATCTAGGGGTCGCATCAGAAGGGGAAGAACTAGACAAATTATCGATTGATGAAATTTATGAGTGGGTTATTCAAACCGATCTGAAGAACTTGGCACTGGTCAAACAGAGTATTGACTTGAACAAAGTAATTGCTCTCGAGGGACTTTCAGGTGATTACGGACTTAATGTTGGAAAAACTATTCAGCAAAATGTTCAAAAAGGCATATTATCAGATGATTTAGCAACTGTCGCTATGTCCCTTGCAGCGGCAGGATCGGACGCTCGAATGGCGGGCTCCACACTTCCTGTTATGGCGAACTCGGGAAGTGGAAATCAAGGCATTGCCGTAACGCTTCCAGTCGTCGGTGTAGCGGAGAAACTCCAAGTTTCAGAAGAAAAAATGATTCGAGCAGTAGCACTTAGTCACTTAGTTACCATCCATATCAAATCTAAATTTGGCCGCCTATCCGCATTATGTGGGGTGACTGTTGCTGGAATGGGAGCAAGTGCAGGTATCGTCCATTTGCTGGATGGGTCACTACAACAAGTCAAAGGGGCTATACAAAATACTATTGGGAATGTATCGGGAATGATTTGCGACGGAGCAAAAGCGGGATGTGCTATGAAGGTCTCCACTTGTTCTAATGTTGCCGTTCAGTCTGCTTTACTCGCTATAAACCACCAAGAGATTCAGTCTACAGATGGCTTTATACATGAGGATGTAGAGAAAACGATCGATGCTTTCTGTACATTAGGAAACGAGGGTACAAGGCAAACAGATGAATTGATTTTAAAATTAATGATGGAAAAGTAAAGGAGTGAAAAAAATAAGGCGGAAGAGAAGATTTGAAAATACTTCTCTGTGTTAGATTCTAATCGTTTCTGACAATAGTCTGAAATTCACTTACTATAATCTTCTTTACTTTTGGTATTTCAGTAGTAAATCTTTTTGTAGTAGTGGATTTGTCCTATAAACTCACTAACTTCGCTAGCCGAAATAATTAGTACTTCGTGTCACTAAAGATAGATGTATTTCGATCCAAAAGTTTTGTTTACATTACTAATTAATCAAATATTCAAAATATATTTACTATTAAATTTTCCTTTGTTATTCTATTAACGAATCTAAGAATAAGAAGGAGTGGATGGGTAGTGAAGAAGAAAATAGTTAGTACAATTGGAATTTTAGGATTATGTACAAGCTTGGCTTTCCCTGCTTATGCGGCTGATCCTGTAAATCAAGAAATGCATCATCATCCGTATTCAATCTCTGGTTTTATTAGTCACAGTGAGCTGCAAAAAAGTCTTAAACAGATCGAAAAATCAAGTAATGGGGTTGTACAGGTAGAGGTCGCTGGGCAATCACACAAAGGTTTGGATATTTACACGGTAAAAGTTGGGACGGGAGACAAGGTTATTCTTATTCAAAGTGAAATTCATGGAAACGAAAAAACTGGTACGGTCGCTATTTTAAATCTATTAAATAACCTTTCCACAAATTCAAAAGAAGCGAAAAAAATACGGGAAGAAGTGACTCTTGTATTTATGCCAATGATGAATCCAGATGCATCCGAAGGAGATAAACGTCGCAATAGTATGACATGGGCTGAAGTGGTGGAGGATTTCCCACAACTGGCGAGTGCTAAACCTTCTTGGAACTATTTAGACCGAGGAATCAGTCAAAGTTATAACTACGGTGAAAATCCAGGTTTCGATGTAAATAGAGATTTTAATCCAAATCTCAACTATGTCCCAACGGCACAAGATTTCCCAGGAGCATCCAATAAGCCTGGTTGGTTTATCACACCTGAATCGCAAACTTCTCGTGACGTATACAAAGCATTGAAAGCGGAATATGGAAACGTAGATGTTTTCATAGATCTACATCATCAGGGCATGTACTATGTGGACGGCACGTCGGATGAAGTAACCCTTTCGCTATCTGCACAGTTTGTTCCAAATCCGAACACGCCTGAAGGAACGAAATATGCCCAATATGCTGATGACTATAACTATGATTTTTCAAGACAATTGAACGTTGCAGCTTATAACGAACTACAATCTTATGGAAACTCAAAGTTTACAAATATTTCTCTTTATTCTCAAGGGCTTGATCTTCCAGGCACAGCACTTGGAAGTTATGCACTGAATGGAAGTGGAACGGTGCTTTTTGAGGTGAAAGGACAGACACAAATGATGGGACATAAGGAAAAAGGACAACTTGTTAAATCGGTTGAACGTGGACTCGAAGCAATTATCCAAGGAGTTGCAGATGGCTCTGTTGAAACATTGAATCCGGAAGATTATGAGAAGATTCCACTGACATCTAATAGTCCTTCTTGATGTCCCGGTATCAGAATCTATTCTAAACGATACTTACAATTAACTACAATTCTAGATTCATACTAACAAATAAGACCTCCTACACTTGAATTGATAAAGTGTAGGAGGTCTTTCTAATATTGAACTTTATTTTGAAAAGTTTTTAGATCCATAGCATAAAGGAGAAGGTTTTCAAAGTGAGTTTCAAATTGTATCATCGACAGCTCTTCCTATGGTAGGAAATGTAATATTTTACCCTTTCATCTAAAAAATTTTCGTTTGAATATGTAAAAAGAAGGTAAGAGTATCAATATATTTGTAAAAAAACGGACTGAATTTACATAACGTTTTTAAGCGGAGGAACAGGAATGAAGGATTGCACTATTATTGGCGGGGGACCAGCAGGTTTAAATGCGACATTGGTATTAGGAAGAGCCAGACGAAGCGTTGTAATGGTCGATAGCAACGAGGCACGCAATAAAATCACTCATGAGGCACATGGCTTCGTTACAAGGGATGGGGTGAAACCGAATGAATTTCGTGAATTGGCCCATCAGGAATTTAAAAAATACAATACGATCGAGACAATGGAAGACAAGGTCATGGAGATCATTAAAGAAGCGGATAGTTTCACAATCAAGACGGATAAAGGGATGGAATGGAAGACAAGAAAGGTTGTGTTGGCTACAGGCGTCACTGAAAAGTTTCCGAACGTGCCGAACTTCCGAAATTATTACGGCAAGAGCATATTCAACTGCCCTTATTGTGATGCGTGGGAACTGAGAGACCAGCCACTCGCGTTGTTCGGGGTTGTGGAATATACGATCCACATGGCAGAGATCCTTCGCAATTGGTCCAAGGACTTGGTTATCTTTACAAACGGTGACAAAGTGACAAAAAGCCAGTTAAAACACTTGAGCAACATGCAAGTACGGGTGGAAACTAGTCCAGTAAAACTACTTACTGGTAATGACGGGCTGCTTCAGGGCGTTGAGTTGGAAGACGGACTTGTCATCGAAAGAACCGGGGGATTTGTCACACCGGAATTGGTACAGGCCACGGATTTAGGGACAGCCATGGGTTTGAAGCTGGACGATACCGGGGGCCACAAGTGTGACGAAGCGGGAAAAACGAAAATTCATGGTTTTTTTGTAGCCGGGGAAGCAGCATCCGTTTATCCATCACAAATTATAATTGCGGCAGCAAGCGGTGCGACAGTGGCAATGGCCGTGAATGTGGAACTTACACATGAAGGGATTTTAGGGAGTGATAAACATGTTTAATCAGTGTGCTTGCAACAAGATGAGTTAATTAACCAAACTCAATATTTCTCTTATGAGAAGGTTAAATAGGAGTGGCGGGCGTACATCGAAGATTAGAAGAAATCATGGGTAAAGATAAAATTATAGGTAAAGGACCATTGGGTGGCTCAGAGGATTTCTCTCATATATCTCAAGCGGTTCCTTCTGCAGTTGTTGTTTTAGGTACAGGTAAAGAGGGAGAACCACCAGTGCACAATCCTCGCATGCATCGAATGAAGACATCTTTAAATATGGTTCGACTTTACATGTAAATGTTGCAATGGAATGGTTAAAAGCTCAACATAATTAGTAGAAAAAATAGTCAGTGATCATCTTATAAAGAAGTGAAGGAGCAACCGAAATTGTATCTTCGGTTGCTTTTTGTATGTATAGGAAGTATCAATTCTTTCATTTTCCCAACTTAAAATACTGAGTGTTCGGAGGTTATTGTTGAGTGGTGGATTTTCCAAAAATTAGGGCGTTTTTGTGTCTGTCGAAGGGGAGATAATATCAATTTTTTGCCAATTGCAATTGCGGGCTGAGAGATAGATATATTATCATTTAAAGTAAATAGGCTGCAATGATAGCTAATATTTGTTTTTTAAGAAGTGAGTATTAAGAAATTCAAACAGGGCTTTGATTTCCACATTAAATATAATAGAGGACAACCATTTAGGAGGGGTTTACTTGAACAATGTGAAGGCTTTTGGTCAATTTGAGGAGCGGAGAGGGTATGTATTCCGTACGTCTGCTTATTTGCAATGGGGATCGAGTACGAAATCGCTTGGAGCTTTTCTTTTTCTGAATCCCGGAAGAACGGAACTTTTGACCGGACCTGTGATAGGAGAAGGAGAGGTACTTTTTGGTGAAGTGAAAGTGGATTTGATGATGGAGCAGAAGCGAAAATTAGTCGAACGTATCTATAGCACCGAAAAATTGGATGGACGTGTTCATCTATACAATCTGTTTTCCTTGCGAAATACGAAAGAGCAAGACCCTATTGATTTGTTTGAGGTATTAGTAAAACTAAGTGATGTTCCTGTTATCGATGCTATTCCTTCCATGGAAGAATTGAGACATCACCCGTGGATCTGCAAATGTTGGGGGATTAATAATAATCCAAATTGGAAGCAATTAAGCGTGCGAAAACAAGCATGGACAAAACAACTAGAGGATGCAGGTATCCCAATGTTTGGGAAGCCGCATCATAATGGAATTGACTATTTCCATATCCTACCGCATTTGAAAATAAATCAACAAGAGTTATTGGATGATTTGGTAGGGATTTATCGGAAGGAAGTACAAGGTAGTGATGGTGTTTAGTAACTATGGTAGATGCAGCAGAAGAGTTGGAAAAACATAAATACTTATCTAATGTAGTATAAATGGAAATATAAAGTTTTTTATTATGTTATTTGAACTACATGATATTTACTTGTTTAATTCTTTGTGCTACGATTTTAATGAAAATAAATATACTGAATAGAGTTTTTTTACCAGTTGATACGTGCGAGTTTAGGAGGCGCTTTGTATTGAAATTACATGTGATTATGGGGGTTACAGTTCATACAGGTTATATGATTAAAAAACTAAAAGAGAAAAGAAATGTGATGGTTATTGTTATGGATTATGATATGTCTGGTAATTTAGAGCTACAGGACTCGAATGGAGCCATCTATTGTTCCCCTACACAAACAAAAGCTTATATGGAAAAAGCTGACCGAGTTTTATTTCATCGATATGCTTTTGTGTTCCCAAAACTAAATAACTAGATAGAGTTGTCTCAGTTAAATCATTGGATTTGACTGGTTATTTTTTTGTTTTATTTAGTTGAATTTTTAGATTTAATTATAAGGGAGAAGGAAAATAGTAAATGAAGAAACAATATTTTAATCTCATGCAATTTTTTAATGGATATGTACGAAATTATCGAAGATTAAATTTGTCTTCCTTACATAATCGTTCCATGTTTACGAAAAGAGAAATAGATTATTTCGCCAATCTAGGTGAGATGCTTGGATTTGACACTTTTGTAGAAGATTCCAAGTTTGATAAGTTAAAAGGACGTTCAAGACCTAAGGACTTATCGTGGTGGAAGTGGGACAAAAGAGAAGATAAGGAGAATTTCTTATATCCTGCACTTCATTTAGAAAGAGAATTTGTCTGGAGTAAAGATGAGGAAACCATTGAAAAGCTCTTTTCTGATACCGAAGAAGGCTTTGTTCCTCATAACGTTATCGGGATTCAATACATTGCGTCAATGGATAGAATAGAAGTTTTAAACGCCTTGCTCATTCAAAAGAATAGGAGTCAAATGTCCAATGTATTAATGGTCTATCGTTTCTACGATGCCGAACTTGCAATAGAACAAGTTTGTGCCTATTACTTCACACCAGCAGGATTATATGAAACAAGAGAAGCCATTTGCAAAGAAGATGAGTCCGGATACTGGTATATGTGTTTTGAGGAAGAATTTGTGGGGTTACAAAAGCAAGTGAAGATATAGGTGAAACAGTTCATAATTTAAATGGAACTAAGCTTATCAGTAATATTAGCGCCAAACAGCCGAACGTCAACAAACATGAAGGTGCAAACAAAGTTGATGGAACAATACGCAAAAATGAAATAGCATGCGAAAAACCTCTTCATCGAGTAATGGATGAAGAGGTTTTTTGTGTTTTGTCGTGTTCGAGGTGGCGTTTGTCGCGCTCGGCAGTGGTTTTGTCGCGTTCGGCAATAGTTTTGTCTCGTTGAGGACTATTTATCCAATTTAATTAACTTGTAATTAGGAAATAATGGGTTTGAATGATGCAAAGAATATCCTCTTAGGTCTTTATTGAGCTGAGAGGGTATTTTTTTATCAAATTTGTGTGAGTTTTTAGCACGAATAGTAATTCAAATTAAGATTAATTTTCATTTTTTACAATAATTTAACACTTTTCTGACTTTCTTTTTGGTATAATATAATTGTTTCAATATTACAAATGAGAGATGAGGAATACTATTTATGTGGAAAAAAGTTTCGGCTTCAGCACTGGCTTTGTCGCTAGCAGTGAGTGGAATGGCTGGTGTGGAACAAGCAGCGGCTGCTAATAGTCAAGATGTCACGCGTGGTGAATATGTAAAAACGATCATTGAAGCAATGGGTGTTGAGTTAGGCACAGGTAAGTCGGTTACATTTAAAGATGTCCCAGATTCATTGAAACCGTATATTGAAAAAGCACTAGAGTTAAAGCTTATCACAGGAAAGTCTTCAACTGTTTTTGCTCCGAATGAAAAGCTTACTCGTGAACATGCATTTGTGATTGTTTCCAAAGCGGTAGCTGCGGACAAAACTTACGAAGAAGATACATTAAATAAATTTAATGATAAAAATAAAATTGGTAAAGAGAATCGCAGTCTTATTGCAAAAGCTGTAGGATTAGGTTTTTTAAACGGGTATCCGGATAATACGATGAAACCTGCAAATGTCTTAAGTAAACACGAGATGAATACGATTGTGCAACGCTTCTTAAAAGCATACAAGCCTGCGCAAGCGAATACGACGGTTTCTTTACGTATTTTAGGAACTTCTGATATTCATACAAATATCGTGAAC
Source organism: Psychrobacillus sp. FSL H8-0484 (assembly GCF_038005325.1). Classification (NCBI taxonomy): domain Bacteria; kingdom Bacillati; phylum Bacillota; class Bacilli; order Caryophanales; family Bacillaceae; genus Psychrobacillus; species Psychrobacillus sp. FSL H8-0484. The sequence goes on from NZ_JBBOSZ010000001.1 coordinate 823,207, forward strand.
TATGATTATTACAAAGACACAGAGTCTAATAGCTTAGGTCTTGCTAAAACAGCTACATTAATCAAAAATGCACGTACAGAAAATAGCAACACTTTATTATTTGACAATGGAGATGCAATTCAAGGTACTCCACTAGGTTCTTATAAACAAGCAGTAGACAAGCTAGTAGATGGGGAAGAACATCCATCTGTAACAGCAATGAAGCTACTAAAATATGATGGCGCAACGTTCGGGAATCATGAATTCAACTACGGTCTTGATTATTTAAATGAAGTAACGGATGATGCAAACTTCCCTTATCTAAATGCGAATATTCGCGATGCAGCTACGAAGAAATTGAAATATGCGCCATATGCATTGATTGACAAAGAAGTGGTTGATTCAAAAGGTAAGAAAACAACGATTAAAGTTGGGGTTACTGGTATTGTTCCTCCGCAAATCCTTAAGTGGGACAAGTCTCATTTAGAAGGAAAAGTGACAGTAGACGACTCTGTTCAAGCGGTGGAAGCAGTGGTTCCTGAAATGCAAAAAGCTGGAGCGGATGTAATCGTTGTTCTATCTCACTCAGGCCTTGGCAATATGACACATGAGGCTGGAGAAGAGGATGTAACGTATTTATTAACAAAAGTTAAAGGTGTTGATGCGATTATTACAGGTCACGCGCACCAAGTATTCCCTGGTAAAGTGGATGCTTCTTTAACTAATGTGGATGTTGAAAAAGGTACGATCAATGGAGTTCCAGTTGTTATGCCTGGTAAATTCGGTAGCCATTTAGGGGTTATTGATTTAGAGCTAGTGAAAAAAGGAAACGAGTGGGATGTAGCAGAGTCAAAAGCGGAAGTGCGTGCAATTGCAAAAGACGCTACGGACCTAGATCAAACTGTTGTGAAAGCAGTGAAAGAAGCGCATGATGGAACGATTAAATACGTTCGTCAAGCAGTTGGAACTTCAACAGCAGACATTCATAGCTACTTCTCCCAAGTGCAAGATGATCCATCGATCCAAATCGTAACAAACGCACAAACTGCCTATGTAAAAGCGAAACTGAAAGGTACAGCATATGAAAAACTAGTCGTTCTTTCTGCTGGTGCACCATTTAAAGCGGGAACTAGAAGCGATCCAGAATACTACACATTCGTTCCAAAAGGCGAATTAGCAATTAAAAACGTAGCGGATTTATATCTATATGACAATACGCTTTCCATGGTAAAAGTGACAGGAGCAGACGTGAAAGAATGGCTGGAAATGTCTGCAGGTCAATTTAATCAAATCGATGCAACGAAAACAGGAGAGCAACAGCTTATCAATTCAGAATACCGTTCATACAACTATGACGTAATTGATGGGGTAACGTATGAAATCGACGTGACACAACCTGCTAAATACGATGTAGAAGGTAAAGTGAAAAATGAAAGTGCATCACGTATTAAAAATTTACAATACAACGGAAAACCAATTGATTTGAAACAAGAATTCATCGTTGCAACAAATAACTACCGTGCAAACGGAACATTCCCAGGTGTGCGTAATGCGACGGCAATCGAAATCTACCCAGATGAGAACCGTCAAGCAATCATCGACTATATTCTTGCGGAGAAAACAATCGATCCATCCGCTGACGGCAACTGGAAGTTCGCTACAATACCTGCAAACGCACAAGTAGTATTCGAATCATCCAAAAAAGCAGAGAAAGTTATCCCTGCAAACGGAAGCATTAAATACCTTGGCGAAGGTACTGATGGTTTCGGAAAATACTCATTGAAATAATAGCTAAATGAACACCCACCTCTGTTTTTGTAGCAGAGGTGGTTTTTGTCGTGTTTGGCAGTGGTTTTGTCGCGTTCGGCGTGTGGTTTGTCGTGTTCGAGGTGTCGTTTGTCGCGTTCACAATGAGTTTTGTCTCGTTCATCCATATTATAGAAGAAAGATTACTGGTGCCAGGCACCAGTAATCTTTCTGTAATCTTAATGAAATGTATTAGAAAGAGCAGCCGAGATGAGATTTCGGCTGCTATTTTTGTTGTAGGAAATGGGTATTTGTTTCATTATCCAAAAGATTGTTTGCTCTTTGAAACGTGGTTCGACATAATTTGTCTTTCCTTTGTATTACAATATACATATATTTTTATTCGAGATGTTTGGTAGAGAAGGGAAAGGATGTGAAGAAGTGATTCCTTATCGAAAAGAGTCAACCGATAGTAGTGTTAATTTCCCTGAAAAGAATATTAAAAAAGTTTTTTCACGAAAAACAATATTGCTGTTAGTTTTGGTTCTTATAGGCTTTACACTGCTTGAAAATAGGGGATTTATTGTAGGTGAATTTACGATTGCGCGTCATAAGAAAATAACGACTTATTTGGATGAAGGCTATCGTTCGTATTATGATATCAATGCTCAATTTATCGTGCTGAATGAGAAGTTGCACACCCCAAGTGATCCTTTGACGAACTTTGAAATTTTAAATGCCCAGAAAGAATTGAACGTAGCGAAAGAAAACTTGACCGCTATTCGTGTTCCGAAAGAGTTTGAAGCCTTTCACATGAGCATTCAAGATGTCCTTGAAACATTAGAGGAATATTCCATTGCCCTAGAGAGAAATGTTACGTTAGATAGAAATAATATGCAGGAAATAAATTCACTAATTGCTGAGTGGAATATTCAAAATGGAGTAGCTAAAAAGTTACTTAGACAAGCATGTGTCGATGCAAATATAGATTATAAGGAAACGGAAACTGGTTTTGAATATAGATATTTCACCCATGGACAAACCGATGGCATTCAACGGTGAGTTTCATATTTTTGTTTAACTTATAGATGTTTCATAAAAATGATCTGTATTGGGAAAACTCAACATTATACAGACTCATTGGTGTAAGGAGGACTAGCAATGAATATCCGAATCGAATGGATTTATAGAACACCGAAAGGAACCGAAACGGTTTTCCACTCGGAGGAGATGCCCGCAGCACATGGAATACTGCTTGCAGAAGACATGGAGCGGACTGGTCGTGCCAAAAGCATTATATTTATTGACCGATTTGACAGCACATGGACGATCAAAGAAATGAAGAGTTATTTAAAAGGAATCGAAACCGAGCCGCATAACGTCACAGTTTATTTCGACGGTGGTTTCGATCTTGCGACGAGCAGAGCTGGTTTAGGTTGCGTCATCTTTTATGACCAGAATGGAAAGTCGTACAGGCTCCGGCGGAATGCACCATCTGCACAATTGACGTCGAATAATGAGGCTGAATATGCGGCGCTTTATTTAAGCTTGCAGGAGTTAGCGCTTTTAAATGTTCATCATCTACCAGTATGGTTCATCGGAGATTCCCAGGTTGTCATTAACCAAATGAACGGGGAATGGCCGGCTCTCGAGAAGGATCTATCAGGCTGGGCGGACCGGATAGATGCGAAGCTGAAAGAACTTGGAATCCAGCCAGAGTATGAACTCGTGCCGAGAAAAGCAAATGCAGAAGCAGACCGTTTGGCTACACAAGCGCTAAATGGAATTGAGATCACGGCGACAAGTGAAGTGACGGAGGATTAGTCGGAGGATTTAGTTTTGGTGCCAGTCACCCACACGATTCGGAAACTATTCTGATAATTAATCTTTGGTGAGAGGTATCCACACAACTTTCGGTACCGGTTCTAATACACTACTGAATTGTGCATGGACCTGGTACCTTTTTCAAATTTACAGTTCATTTAGTAAGAATCGCAAGGTAGTGTGCTAAAATCGCAAGATGACCTCTCCGATTCGCAAGATCACGCTTCCGAATCGCAAGATAGAATGTGTAAATCGCAAGGTAACCTCCCCGAATCGCAAGATGGCCACTATAAAAAGCCGCTCCATATTTAAACTGGAGCGGCTAGTCTTATTTCTTCGACTGAAGTGTATTAATGTAAAAATATGGTTGGATGAGACCTTCTGTAGAGTGAACACGACAAACAGAGACACGAACGCGACAAACCCACCACCGAAAACGACAAACCCACCAAACAATAAGTAATGTTAAATTTTTCTGGTGCCTGTCACTCACACAAATCGGGCACTAATCTGACAACTTTCCTTAATTGGATAATTTCTACATATTGGTATCTATTCTACTAATTTTTTAGTAACCTTAAGGTAGGAGGCGATACGAATGAGAAAATTAGCATTATTAGTAAGTTTATTTATTTTACTAGGAACGACTTTTTCATCACCCGCTCAAGCGCAGACTTTTACGGATGTTCCTACGAGTCATCAATTTTATGAACATATCAACTATTTATCTTCGGATAAGATTATTAGTGGGGTTGATGCCAATCACTATGATCCAAACGAATTTGTTACACGAAAACAAGCTGCTTTAATGGTTGCAAGAGCAATGAAATTGGATATGACCAAACAAAAAACTGTTTTTTCAGATGTGAGCATGCAAAATCAAGCTTCTGGTGCTATTCAATCTGCCAATGATGCGGGGATTATTAAAGGATATCCGGATGGAACATTCCGCCCACAAGAAGTTGTAACAAGAGGACAGATGACTAGTTTTATAGCAAGAGCTTTTAAGCTAGAGAAGGAAGCACTTCCTTTTGCGGATGTTTCACTAAATTCATCCGCTTATTCATCTATTCGGAAAGCAACTGCTTTTGGGGTTGTAGCAGGGTACTCAAAAGATGAGTTTAAACCAAATCAGCCAGTAACTCGTGCGCACTTTGCTGCCTTTTTAGCAAGAGCATTAAATGATAATCTGCGTCTACCTGTATATGCATGTGGATATAATCCAGAAAGTAAAACAAATCCAGATCGTCAAACCATCAACTGTTTACTGACAGAAGCGGCAAGAAATGCAGAAACAACGATTCCACCTGAGATTGTCAAAGCAGTAGCTTCCGTTGAAAGTAATGGTTGGGTTCATTTCCAATCGAACGGTGAACCGATGATTAGTAGTGACGGTGGGATTGGATTAATGCAAATAACAAACACAGCAGGATACGATGTAGAACGTTTAAAATATGACCTAACGTACAATATTGAAACTGGTATTGACATGCTTGTGAAAAATTTCAATAGAAGTGATTTGCCTAAAATTGCAGATCATAATCCGAAAAATTTAGAGAGCTGGTATTTCGCAGTCATGGCCTATAATGGAACAAAAGCAGAAAATAGTCCATTTTTCCAAGCTACTGGTAAAAGAAATTTAGACGCGTATCAAGAGAAAGTATTCCAAGCTATTCGCGAAAATGGATTGCTTTCTACAAATATTACTTCGATTGACATGACCAAAAATGATTTCACTTACGGGGAAGATACAAATCATTCCATCATATTTAATAAAAAGAACTTTACCCTTTCATCGAATGCAACTCCATCGAAGGAATTGTTAAGCGAAGGAAATCAAGTGAAGTATGATGGGAAAGGGATTCGTAAATTACCAAGTACAACGAATTCAGAACTTATCCCAACAAGCAAAGGAACAACAATGAAGATTATAGGGTCACCTATCTATGATCAACGAAAAGACTCCACTAACCATTTTGTATGGTATCCAGTGGAAACCATCATCAATGGCAAAAACGTATCAGGTTACATTTCCTCTTCCAATATAGTTCAATAGAATACGAGAAAGATCCTTTTGAGTCAATTGACTTGAAAGGATCTTTTTTTGAATTTGCACACCTTTATAATGCAGTATGCCCAGTAAATTTCGACGAATCGCAAGATAGAGTCCTCGAATCACAAAATCTAGTACGCAAATCGCAAATTCACGCTTCCGAATCACAAGATCAAGTACGCAAATCGCAAGTTCAAGTACTCAATCGCAAATTTAAGTACTTAGTAATCTGAAAAAGCAAAAAAAGAGATCCATGAAGGTCTCTCTTTCTTATTGTTTTAAAATAAGTAATTCATATGATTAAAATATCCACCTATTTTTGAATCACCAACGATGGTGAGAAACAATATAAATAGAATGATAAAGGTTACAATATACAACATAAATCCATATAGTGGGTCAATTCCAGATTGGTTTTTAGTAAGCAAAAATCCCATAACATAAAGTGGTAATATAAAAATACCGAAAACCAAGCAGATAGTTAAAAGGGCATTGCCGTATGTAACTGATTCTACAAGCATAAGTAATATGGAACCTGTTAACCCAATAATGAGTAGAGATAATTGCCCCCCATAAAAACAGATGATTGCTTTAAATGTATGTTGTGGGCCAAAAAAATTGCTGATGAGAAAAATGGAAAGTAAGACGATTCCGATCAAAAAAAATGTAAGTAAAAATGCTTCCATAAAAAAGGATAAAAAGTTCGGTGAATGACTTGAACTTAAGTTTTTAGTTAATAAAAATAAGGAAAGTGTAAAAAGTACGGTAAATAAAATAATACTAACAATACTGCTCGTAAACTCATTTTCTCCTTGATTGTATGCTAGGGAAGGTTTTTTTAGGCGTTGAATCAAATAAGAACTATATGTTTTCAGTTTCGATTTTATACTTTCTACATGTACGTTTGGTTTTACTGATCGTGTTCTTGAAGCAATAGGTTCCGTATTCAAAATTGGCTCCCCCAATTTATTTCCACATATACTACAAAACATCCCAACTGATTGTTCGTGACCACAATTTGAACAATTCAAACAATAATCCTCCTTTATTTCTAGTGCGTTCATTTTGTACTGATTATATGAAAATTCTAAATCTTATATTCGTAATACTCTCAAACCATAGATGTAACAAAAAATTCCTTTTTTGTTTACATGATAGACACATGACTATATAGAAAAGGAGAATGTTAGATTATACAATGGGGTTAAAGAGGAGTGATTAATATGAGAGAAAAAAGTACTGTTTATTTTCCAGAGAACCCAGTTTCTCGATTCTTATTTAGTAGTACTCGTTCTGCGGTTATTTGGTTAATTATCCGACTTTATCTAGGTTCCACTTGGTTGAAAGCTGGTTGGGGGAAATTACACAATGATGCTTGGACAGGGGAAAATGCTGGAGCTGCACTCACCGGATTTGTGAATGGTGCACTTGCAAAATCACAGGAAGGCGCAGATGTGGCTGGATGGTTTGCAACTTTTCTTGAAAACACTGTGCTCCCACATGCAAAGTTGTTTTCGTTCGTAGTAGCATATGGCGAGTTATTAGTAGGATTGGGCTTAGTGTTCGGTTTACTTACTGGAATCGCAGCTTTTTTCGGTGCTTTCATGAACGTCAGTTTTCTGTTTGCTGGAACGCTTAGTACTAATCCATTGCTTTTCATCCTAGCCACTTGGTTAGTACTTGCTTGGAAAGTAGCAGGATGGTACGGATTGGATCGCTGGGCTCTGCCATTATTAGGTACTCCTTGGGATAGAAAAAAGAATAGTGCGCCTTAAAACACAACGCCAGAAGAAAAATAATGCATTTTTCTTCTGGCTTTTTTTGATTTTTAAGACTTGGAATGGCGAGGAAATTTGGCTGCCGCTTCTAACTATTTAGCAACATCTCTGGCTTGATTTCATATTTAACTTCCGCATGATTTTTGATTAGTAATTCTTCCTTCATATAGTTCCCTGTTCTTTTATCCACCGTTTTTCTCCAAATTTCATTCTGTCTAAAGTTCTTTTCATGCTGCTTTGAAAATGAATGATTCCGTTCCTCAAGATGATAAGAATAGCGCATTTCCTCGTTCGTATAAATGGCCCCCTTTAGGTGATCATCGGTTAACCAAACGCGTATCTGAAAGGACTGTTCCGTTGTATTACGAAATCGTAAATCCACATAATTGTAAAAAACACTTGCACCGCTGCCAAATGGAAGAACTCTTCCTTCGTCCGGGAACGGATCAAAGCTGTGATGATGTCTTTCTGAAATGGTCAAAGGAGTGTGTAAGGCCATCCAATAAAGGAGATTAGCTAGCTGACAGATTCCTCCCCCAAAGCCTGTTTTCACTTCTCCCCTCGAGAGCTGCATACCTTCTATATATCCTTTTGCCTTGGTTGTTTTACCTACTAATTCCCAAAATGAAAAAACTTCACCTGGGGAAATGACAATTCCGTCGATTTTACTCGCTGCAATGGAAAGATTCACTATCTTATTTTCTTGGAGCTGTGGATCGCTATCACCTAAACGCCTCCGTAAAAGCGATTGGTGTTTTTTACACGTATAAGCATAAGACGTTTTCATCAGATGCTTGGCAAATTTTTTTCTGTCTCTCACGTTCTGTATAAAGCGAAATAGCCATTTTTGTTTTATTCTAATGTGATAAAACAATGGATGGATCTCGGATAATCTCACATGTTTCTCCCCCAGTTATTCAAACGATGTAACCATTATATGTGTACCATTCTTTGTTCACCCATCATATTCCTTTATAAAGTCACGGGATGAATGCAAAAAAAGCTCTTTGCTTTAGCAAAGAGCTTCCATTTTATTTATGGACTTTTTCATTTTACTCAAATGAAGAGTATTTAAGTATTACTTGAGTGGGTAGGATCTCTATCTGTATTCTCCTGTTTTGCAGGCGATTCGTTATTATCTTTGGGTAAAGATTCTTTTGTGCTAGGTAGCTTTTTCTTTTGAGATTTTGGGAAATCTAATTGTCCATTGCTATCTTGTACTTTTTCATTGTAGTATCGCACACTATACATGGAGCCTTCCTCTACCATCCGATTATCGTCTGGATCATGAGGATGTGAATGACCAGCTTTCATCATTTGTGTAGGCTGATGTTTCCTTGAATCCACATAGGAAGAAACTTTCGTTTTCGTATTTTTCATAGTTACTTTCGCAGTTTCTCTATTTTCCATTTTATAAAGATACATAAAAGCGAAGCCAGCAACTCCTCCTATTAGCATAGCTCGTTTCTTACCCTTTAACATCATCATCACTCCCAATAGGCATTTTATTTAGGTTACCCATATCAGGTGGTGGGCAAACATTTCCAATTTTTAGAAATATGCCAACGTATTCGCAAAATCGACTCAACAAATCGCAAAAACGGCCTCTAAATCGCAAGATAGACACTAAAAATCGCAAGTTCACCATAGTAAATCGCAAGATAGACACTCAGTCTATGCATTATAGTACTCGCTCCAACTAGCATAATTTGTTTATGATCTATTTTCAAATACATAAACTGTGCGATTTTTTAGTAGATATAGGACGTTTTCTCTAGGTAATACTTGACGATTCCTAACGAAGAATAAGAAAATGCGTAATATTTTAATAAAATATGTGACAATTGGATGAATTTAATCCAAAAAATTATATATATTCAGTATATTTAGACTATGAGATTAGGAGGAGATTTGGTAGGGTGTAAATAAGGAGACGGCAAGGGGAGATATATTTTTGATCAATTGTGATTCAAATTTAATTGGTAAGCGAACATTGATGCTCGAATCATTTTTTTTAGATGGTTATCAATCGAAAATTACTACAACCCATGGAATTTATTTTTCAGGAAAGACAATGCTTTATTTACTAGATAAAGCTTGTATTCGTTATGCTTCTACGCTAGAAGGGCGAATAGAAGCAATCAAAAAAATGATGAACTATCTGAATAAAACACCACTTCTCATCCATCCATATGAGATTGGCACTTTTCCGACAATGTCCTATAAAAAATTAGAATGTGTTTGGATTTTTAATCATCAATTTGACGTGGAAGAGCTTAGTAAAGGGATTTCGCAACTGACATTTTTTGATGGTACATGTGTTACTGTGAATGCTTCCAAACACGTCCTATTAAAACAACAACAAAGACTACTCACCACAATCAGCACCTATAACCTCATTCATCGAGAAAAAGACCTCTACATAGGGAACGATTTTAGAGAAAAGTAAAAAGACGGAATCATTTTTTCAAGCAAATTATCATAATAAAAATTCGTCTCCTACTGTTTTTGTGCAAGAAGATAAGATAAAAGGAAAAACGGATGATTTTTTACTTAGTCGTTTTTTGCATGGACTACTTTACCTATATTTAACTGTACGAAAACTACAAATTATTCAATACAATAGAAAGAGAAAATAAATCATTATATTAGACTGCTAAAGCGAGCATCAGAGTAAAAATCAGGTAATTCACTGTTTGATAGAATAGGAGAATTTATGTGGAAAATTTAAATGTTTATATAGATTTTCAATTGAATATTGAAGAAGGTACGCCGATATTCAGTGCTCAGGCTACATGCTTAAGATATACAGAAGACTTAGAAAGAGCGATTACTGTTGGACATGCCACAGTGTTTTTGGTGAAACTAAGCCAAGATACATATTTAGATGTGTGTGTAGACGCAGATTGCATTTGCGCGGATTTATATACTGCACTGACAAGCTTAGAGAAGATTTGTGATCTAGATAATTTACAAGGGCTAGTAGCTACCTTTCACACCTTAAGTATGACGGAAGAAGGAAAATGCTTAGAAAATGCATTTATGGAAAAAATCATCGAGCAATTAGCTCTTTTAAATGTAGAGGTCGTTTTAACAACAGATGCAAATGAGACACTTAAGTCTTTAGGATTTGAAAACAATGAAATCTCAGATAACCTTTCCGTCATGTATAAGTATTTACAGAAGCAGTATGTAACTTTGGAAAAGTAGCCCTAGTGAACATGCTGACGCATTAGTTTCAATCTATTTTAAGGGAATTCAAAAATAAAAACGTTTCTTTTTCATAGTTAACGCTAGGAGAGTGAAACGTTTTTTATGCTGGAAGTGGAATTTCTCGAGTATACTAATCAAAAATTAGAAAATAGTACCACGAAAGAATAAAAGTCATACCTAGATAAATGTCTAAAAGATACAGTTTTATTTGTTAAAAGAACAAATTATTGTGAATTGCTCCATTCCTTTGCCCAAATGGTGTAAAGTAGTAGAATGCACGTTCGTGTATGATAAAAGGAAAAAGGAGAATAAAGAAGGCATGACAGGAAACACACACATCTTAGGCGGTATCACAGCAAGTCTTGCTTTTGCACAAGTTTCGGATTACGATCCAGTGATTTTAGTTGGTGCAGGTGTCGTAGGGGCACTGCTACCAGACATTTGCCATGGAGGTAGCAAAATTGGTCGGACGTTTCCACTCCTATCAAAAGTGATTAATTCACTTTTTGGCCATCGTTCCTTCACCCATAGTTTGCTATTTTTATTTCTGATGGGAGCGTTATTAAATTCATTCGTGACCAATGAATCGGTGGTAAAGGGAATTTTGGTTGGAATGGTGAGTCATTACATATTGGACATGGCAACTAAAAATGGCATTAAATTGTTATTTCCAATAAAAATGACCATTCGTTTTCCTATTACGATGACAACAGGGGGAGCAGTAGAGAATGGGGTATTTGCAGCATTATCACTTCTTTCTATGTATTTTGCATATGGAGCGCTTGCAACCTATTTTTGAAAGTAAAATGTAGTAACTAAAAAGCACCTTTAATCTGATGTCAGTCGGATTGAAGGTGTTTTATTTTCCTGTATTAATGCGTTAGGTATAATAACATAACTCGACAAAGTGCTTATCTTCATATTTAATAACCAATAGATTAGGATATTTTTATGCAAATTTTTCCGAATGGAAAGAAAATATGATAACATTGTGAAAGATTGTCATTTACATATAGAAGAGGGAGTGAACTTATGAAGAAGCATAATTTGTATGCCAAGTTATTGAAATTAACTGTAGCAGCATCCTTAGCCATTGGTGTAAGTTTTGCAACAGCGCCAATTAATTCAGAAGCAAAAGAAAAGAGTTTTTCGGATGTTAGTGTAGACCAACATTTCTATGAAAGTGTAACTAGTTTGTCTTCAAGAGGTATCATTAATGGATACGAGGATGGAAGTTTTAGACCTGGGAAAAATATAAGTAGGGCACATGCGGCTAAAATTATTTCGTTAGCGTTGGACTTAGACACAGTAAATGTAAAAAATCCTGGCTTTACAGATGTACCAAAAAGTCATCCGTATTATGGGCATATCGCTGCACTAGTAAATGCAGGTATCATTAAAGGATATGATAATAATACGTTTAAACCAACAGCTAACCTAACTCGTGCACATATTGCCCAAATTCTTGTATTAGGATTTGATATGGAAAAACAAAAGCTTTCAAATCTTCCTTTTAAAGATATAAATAATAAACAATGGTACGCAGATTATATCCAAACACTATACTCTAACGAGATCACTACAGGTAAAACAGCAACAACCTTTGAAGCGAATTCATTTGTAACACGCGGTCAAATCGCATCGTTTATTTACAGAAGTGAACTCGCAACTAATCAAAATCCGGGAAATGGAGAAGATTTTGAAATCATAGGTGTTGATTAAAATGAAAAAATCCTCTCATGTTGTCATTGACATGAGAGGATTTTTTTTAGTGAATATAAAATAGTATATTAATATTAGGGACTAAAGTAATAATATTCATTTTTTGAAAAAAATTGCTAATAGACTAGGTTAATAGTATAGTAATGTATAGTACGGAAGTTTTTAGATAGGAGGAATCTATTCAAGTATTTCTTTACTAACATACTATTTATCGGCTCTTCTCGACTTATTTTAAGTATTTTCGACAGATCTTTCTGCATATTTCCCAGGGAATTATTCAAGACACATACATATTTTTTAGTATATAAAAAGGAGCTAAATCAATGAAAAATAATCAAAAAATGAACAGACGCTTACAATTAATGTTATTACCACTAATTGCTTTTATGCTTTTTATCTACACAGTAATGCCATCTGTTGCATTTGCTGCTGACCCGAAATTAACGGTTGATTCAACTACTATGACAGAAGCGAATATTGAGACTGGAAACGCAAAAATGGTTCTTGATTTGACAGGTACCGAATGGGTTGATGACTTTACAGATGATAAAAAACTTGTTCTGATTAATGCGTTGGTGGCTACAAATCAATCAGAACAGTGGGAACAAGTAAAAAATTCAATACCACTTGGAAATATTGTTCGAACAGACAGTGATACCATAACAATTTCGATTCCTTCATTACCTAGTTATCACCTTACAGATAACCAAACTATTACTCTTCATGTACCTTATCAGTTATTAAAAGATGATGTAAATTTACCAGAAAGTTCCTTTGATATTATTGCATCACCAAAAGCCCTAATTTCAGGTTCTGCAACGCCTACCGTATCACAGTCAGACATCTTAAAAGGAGGTAAAACGATTGATGTTACGTTAGTCAATGCAAAATGGAATTCCACTATCGCATCAAATACAGCAAAACGTGAAGCTTTACTTAATGGATTTAAATTTGGAGATTCCTATAAAAATATTATTAATGCTGGTGCAAAAGTAATAAGGACTAGTGATACTGTGGTAACTATTACATTGCCAGCTATTCCTGGTTTCAGAGTTTCAGGAGATTCATTTGCGGTCAAATTTGATCCTAATGCAACATTGGCTACTCCTAGTATTGACACGACACAAATAGAAGCTTTTCATGTTACACCGATTACTGATCTATCTGCAACCATTTCGGGCTCAGCTTTATCAAACATAAATGAGTTTGAAATTGTAAAGGGTGAAAAGACTATCATGATCACCTTGAAAAATGATGTATGGGTGAAAGATATTGCTTCAAAAGCTGGACTTTTAATGAGCGGATTCTCCGATAAACAATTGAATGCGAAGTCAATCGTAAGAAAAAGCGATACAGAAGTAGAAATTACGTTAAATGGTAATGCTTACGATATTGATACAGATAGTATTGTTAGCTTAACCATTGATCCAAATTTATTAACATTCTCAACTAAACAGTTAGAAGTTCAACCAACATTTAAAATCCTTGCAGTAAAAGCTGAGGTATCTGGAACTGCATATCCAACACTAGATCCTTCAGACGTAATAAAAGGTAAAAAAACAATTGTTGTCGACCTTAAGAATGCCGAGTTTGATATTTCTAAGCCAATTACGGAGTATATCAAAATATTACAAGGATCATCAGCGGTAACTTCAGCACTAACTGTGAAGGATGTTAAGGTTACAAAAAACAGAGTTACTTTTACATTACCGGCAGTTCCTAATTTTACATCTACTGGAGTAAATAATTTAACGGTGGAGATCCCACAAAATTTGATTACTGGTGCAAATAAATCAATAAAAGCTGACAAAGTAATTTCTATAGGACAAACAGCAACAGCTTCTCTTGGTGGCACTAATGTAATGATTGATACAGATATTGTAAATGGCGGAAAAGCAATTACGATTACACTAGGAAACGGTGCTCAATGGGATCCAACTATTACGTCGAACAAAAGTAAACAAGCAGCTTTATTAAAAGGCTTCACTACATCAGATCAGACGAAAGAGTGGGCAAAGGTTATTGCAGCTTTCAAGTCTTCAGGTAAGTTCGAACTATCAGGTTCCACTTTGAAAGTTACTCTACCAGCTGTTTCTGGGTATGCAATTATACGAGATCAAGATGTGAAAATTACTATTCCAAAATCGGTAATAATAAGTTCAAAAAGTGACGTGGTAGTTTCGGGGAATTTATTAATTACTGTACCAACACTAGGAAACATAACGATGACTTTTGCTGAGTTCTTAGCAGGAGATCTTACAGATGCTATTATTAAAAGTAGTCGTTTAATTGTACCTAAGAAAAACGTAGAGTCTATTTCTCTCAATACAATTGATGTACCAAGTACAGGAACAAAAAATAGTAGCATTACAACTATTGAAGTAAAAACCAATAGTGTTGTAAAAAAAGTTGCATTGACAATAGGTGGGGTAACGAAAGAGGTAAGTGGAAATAATAAATTTATTTTTGTATTCCAAAACCTTGAGAAAGATAGCGAAATGAAAGTATCTGTTTTTGGAACTAGTAGCGAACAGTTGCAAGCAGACATTTATAAAAAAATTGCCAAAGGTAATAAAACGTATAATGAGCTACCTAAAAAAGATTTAGCAGGGTCCTATTCTCTTTATCCAATTCTAACAGAAAAAAGTTTAATGAAAGACATCTTAAAATATTATTCCATAGACGACTTGAAAGTCCAAAGATAAGGAGAGAAAAATAATCATGAATGTAAAAAGATTCTTGTATTCTTTCCTAGCTGCCCTTTTGGTTGTTGTATCTTTTTCTCAAATGCCAACTTTGGCGGAGAAGTGGGAATATAAAACAACAGAAGATGTTAATAAAGTATGGAAAGTTCGTTTTAACGCACAACTGAACTCCAAATCTTTAACGAAAAGTAATGTATATGTAACCGATGGTCAAAATGTGCATCCAACTACTTTTTTAACTTCTAGTAATGGGTACGTAGTAGAAGTGAAGCCAACTACTCCTTATCAAGTAGGAAAAGAATATCAATTGGTAATAAAAAAATCAGTTCAATCTTCTAATGGAAAAGAATTAAAAACTGCAATCGAAGTTCCCTTCAAAATAGAGGATTCCAAGCTGAAGATTAAATCAGTCCAAAGCGACACAAATAGCTACTTTACGACACTAACAGTTCAATCTAGTGCTGAGGTACATAGAGTTACTGTTGGTGGAGTAGACATGGTTTATCAAGGAAGTAACAAGTTTACTTCTACTTTGTTAGATACGCCTAAGGGTACCACTGTTACCATCATTGCTTATGATGAAAATAACAAACAACTAGAAACGAAAAAATATACAGTAAAATAATATTAATAATAGAGAAAGACCAAATGGATTCTGGATGAATCTGTTTGGTCTTTTATTCTATAGAGACATCTAAAATGCTGTAATAGCGGCTGTGGTAAACATAAATCTGAGAGATGCTGCTAAAATTACTAGAAAGTTGTCCAGTAGGTTAATCTAGTTTTGCACAGCAAAAAGAGTAAGTAGATTCTAGAAGAATCTACTTACTCTTTCGTATTTAAATTATAGTGAACTCTTCATTATCCAATAAATGCTGCAAGCTCTTGATTGAACTTGTCTAATTCGCAGTAGAATAGACCGTGCCCACTGTAATCAAAAGGAATCAATATCGAATTTTTAATACTTGCGTGCATTAATTCACCTAAAACAAAAGGACATACTTTATCTTGTCTTCCATGAAAAATCGCAGTAGGCACTTGGATGCGAGGTAAGTCATTCCGTAAATCTTCGTCACGAAGGGAAACTAAACACTTTGCTGTTGCGTTCCCCGATGCCACTAATCCAAGCCCTTGAAACCATTCTTGAAAGCTTTTTGTTAAATAACGTGCGAAGAAGGTGTCCCCGAAGTCGCTTACCATTTTCGGACGATCTGTATAGGTTGCATCTATTAGAGTATTGACTTCTTCTATCGTTTTTCCATAGGGGAAATTAGGACGCTGTGTGAAAATAGGGGCTGCTGCTCCGAATAGCGCCAGTTTTGAGACTTTATGACCTCCATGTCGAGCCATATATCGAATAGAAATGGCTCCCCCCATTGAATGCCCGGCCAGTGTAATATCCTCGAGCTGTAGCGTATCGATAATGACCCGAATGTCATCAGCCAACCGGTCATATGAGTAACCATCCCATGGTCGACAAGACTTTCCAAATCCGCGAATATCAATACCAATACAACGATAACCAAGTGCTGGAAGATGATCAAATTGATACTCAAACATCTGATGATTTGCCGGCCAACCATGAATAAATAAGATGGTCTTAGTCGAAGTCGGGTTCACATCCTCCACATAAATATTCACACCTTTTTCCACTTTCACGTAATAGCCCATCCATACCCCTCCCATATTAAGCCGATTTACTACTATATGAACTTATTATTATCTTTATGCGAGGCTTACACTTGCTCATAACGATAATTATTACAGAGGTGTTACTGGTGCCAGGCACCAGTAACACCTCTGTAACAATCTTATGCATCATTAACATTTTAGGGACACGTCTAGAATTTTCTATATATTTCTAAAAGTTAGTATAATATAGTAGTAACTTTTATAAAAAAGGGAGATGAGAAAATGAGAAAAGCGTTAGTTTTAGGGGGAACACGATTTTTTGGAGTGCATCTAGTAGAAGCCTTGTTGGAAGAAGGATTTGAGGTCACGATAGGGACTAGGGGGGAAATGGTTGATCCATTTTCAACTAGAGTCAATAGAATTATTTTGGATCGATTGAATTTGGTAGATTACAAGGATCAATTGGAAGCGGAAGAGTGGGATATCGTTTTCGATCAAATCTGTTACTCTTCCCAGGAAGCTTTGGACGCTATCGAAGTGTTTAAGAATAACACAAAAAAATATGTATTCACTTCCTCTAAGTCTGTATATGACGAAGGGGATGCAGAAGTAGGATACGTGGAAGAAGACTTTATTCCAACAGTGCATACAATTATTCAAGGACCAAAAGAAGACTTTACGTATCATGAAGGGAAAAGACAAGCAGAAGCTGTATTTTTTCAAAAAGCTCCTTTCCCAGTAGTGGCAGTGAGATTTCCAATCGTTATAGGTTTAAATGACTACACGCAGCGTCTTCATTTCCATATTGAAAAAATAGCTAATCAAGAAGAAATTCATCTTGTAAATCCAGATGCATCAATCGATTTCATCTCGGAGGAAGAGGCAGGACAATTCCTAACATGGATTGGACTTTCAGATTTCACTGGCCCCATTAACGCGACTTCTAATGGGAAAGTAAAATTAAGGGAAATGATGACTACGATAGAAGAAAAGGCAAAAACTTCTGCCATCATTACTTCTACTCCAAATGAATCTAATGTCTCTCCCTTTAATCTTTCGGAGACTTGGTTGATTAGCAATGAGCGTGCAAGAAAATTAGGTTATCCATTTAAAGATTTGAATGCGTATCTTCCATTATTGATTGGGGATACTTTGGAGAGAATGAAAGGAAGATAGATTTGGAATGATAGGGTCTATTTAAAGAAACTAGATGTTCCATTGACATCAGTAATGGGGGAGAAGTGGCTATCCTTTATTTTAGAAATTGTATGGAAAATGAAGGGGTTTTGGTAATGTGAAGCGAAGGTTATTTTTCTTAGTGATGTGCATTTTTTTACTGCAAGGTTGTTTGGGCAATGAAAAGAGAGAGAGCGATTATGAAGGAGCGGATAATGGGATGAAGAAAGAGCAATTTTTACAAGCGGTAGAGCAGAAGGATGTTCATTTGGTTCAAGCATTAATTGCTGATGGGGTAGAAATTAATGGGCAAGATGCACAAGGTCGCACTGCCATCATGATTGCTACGTATGGAAATGACCTGGAAACTGCAAAAGTGTTGGTGGACGCTGGAGCAGATGTGAATATTCGAGATGAGATGAAAAATAATCCGTTTCTGTATGCAGGGGCAGAAGGATATTTAGAGATTTTAAAGCTTACCATTGCAGCAGGAGCTGATCCGGCAATTACAAATCGATACGGCGGAGTTGCTCTCATACCAGCTTCAGAACATGGGTATGTAGAGGTCATAAAAGAACTTCTTTCAAATACTTCGATTGATGTGAATCACGTAAATAATCTTGGGTGGACAGCACTGTTGGAAGCAATCATTTTAAATGACGGGAATGAAAGACAACAACAAAGCGTCCAATTACTAATCGACCACGGAGCAGACGTCAATCTAGCAGATGGTGATGGGGTCACACCTTTAAAACATGCACGAAAAAGAGGATTCCAAGAGATAGAAGCAATCTTAATGGAAGCTGGCGCAAAATAAGATCGATTTCAGATGGCAAAGTATGGAGGGGGTATTACGGGTGCCAGGCACCCGTAATACTCCAGTAATAATACTCCTGTAATGAAATTGTGAAATTTATCCACTTCAGATCATTTATTTTTTGAAAGTTATAAATATTTTGTGGAATTTGTTGCGCGTGGGGTAAAATGAATGAAAAACAAAGAGAGGGGATTATGTATTGAAAAGGTTTACGGCATTTTTATTGGCAGCATTTTTATTTGTATTTAGCGTGAGTACTCCTGCTGTACTTGCGGAGAATGTGAAAATAGATTATGTAGCATTAGGTGATTCGTTAGCATCTGGACATACGCCATATGGAGCAAAAGTGGGTAGGGGCTTCACAGATATGATTAGTGAAGAACTTGCTAAGAAAGACATGCTCGCTTCGTTTACAAAGGACTTTGCTACTTCCGGTGAGACAAGTGATGGATTGTTGAATACATTAAAACGGGATGAAGTACAACAAGCTTTAAAAAAGGCAGAGCTAGTCACGATTATTAGTGGTGCCAATGATTTTATAGATGACATGTATAATCCAGCAGATGAAAGTATTAATTTTGATCTTACTAGAGCGACTACGCTTTTAAATACGGTAGCGGGCAATCTGAGCACCGCAATTAAACAGGTGAAAGCCTTAAATCCTGAGGCAGATATTTATTTATTTGGTTATTACTTTCCACTTCCGCATTTAAAGGATGAAGTGTCCAAACAACAATTAAAAACTGCATTTACTATTGTAAACAATCGTTTAGCAAGCATTGCAAAAAATGAGGGTATTCACTTTATTGATGTAGCATCTGCTTTTGATGCAAACGGTTCTTCTTATTTAGAAAATCCTAAAGATATTCATCCAAATGAAGCAGGGTATCGAGTAATCGCCAATCAATTTTTGCTTCAATATAGCATACCTGTAAACGGTACTTTCCCAAATCCCACTGGTGAATGGGGAAGCAAAATAGATAAAACAGGGTTAGTAGCAGCAAACAAGAAATGGACCGTGACTTTAAACAAAGAAGTAAATCCTGCTAGTGTCCTAGGTTCGATTTTTGTGGTGAAGGATGGTACACAACTTATGAACGTAGCACTAGAAGTATCCAAAGATAATCCAAAACAAATCATTGTAACTGCCCCTAAGCAAGGCTATAAATCAGGTTCCTATCAATTAATGATAACCAATAAGTTAACAGGCAAATCTGGTAAACCTCTTCTCAAAAGCGTGTTAGTGAATTTCAAAGTGCAATAGCAGGATGTTGAAAAGAAAAATAAGAGCTGTCGAGCTTTGCATGTTCGACGGCTTTTTTCTATTGGTATGTAGGTAGAAGGGCTAAATAGGTTAGAGGAATAAAATGGATTTTTAATTAAGTAAATTGTACTATTAAGGAAAGATTTAAATTCTTCCTTTGAAAGGTGTTGCAATTTGTTTATTTATCCTTTTTTAACTTTCTTATGGTCATCCTTTATATTGGTTGCGATATGCACATTTGATGCATACGCCTTTTTATATAATCAAGTTGTAGGGTTTACCTTTCAGACAAACCCCAATTTTTCGGAGCTGTTTATTATCAATGATATGAAGCTAACAGAAAAATTTTATGTGATTCAAAAAACAGGTCATATGATTTGTTTTGCCATTCTATATGTTCTCCATCTACTTTGGGTGAGGAAATATGGAATTGCATTCGTATTAACGGTCATATTTGCCGCTTTTACGGAGATTCTGCAGCTTTATTTTTACCGAAATGGAAGATTGGTGGATGTTGCTATTGATTTGGTGGGTATCAGTTTCGCGTATTTGATTTGTAAATACGTTTTGAATAAGTGGTTGATTAAGATGCGATAATCGTATCTAATTATTGTTAAGAGTTATATGTCATATTGGTCAAGGAGATTCTAAAGCATGATTTTAAAGATAAATAGATTTTTAGAAAAAGCGATGCCGTTTTTTATTCCAAGTAGTGTTGTAATTGGTGTGTTGATATCAGATTATATCGTGGACTTTTCTTATTTAATTCCGTGGATTTTTGCTTTTATGACGTTTACAGGAAGCCTTAATTCAAATTTTGCATCATTTAAAAATGCAGTTTTACATCCATTTCCGATTTTTATTGTTCTTATTGTCCTACATATTGTCATGCCTCTTTTGGCTTTGGGAATTGGTCATGTAGTGTTTACGGGTGATATTTATACGATTACAGGTATGGTTTTAATGATGTCCATTCCAACAGGAATCACTAGTTTTGTATGGATATCGATCAATAAAGGGAATAATACGTTAGCCTTAACGATTATATTAATCGGAGCATTGCTATCGCCTTTTATTGTCCCGTTAACGATGTCGTTATTGGTCGGAGGAAATGTCCAAATAGATTCCTTAAGTATGATGGTAGGATTATTTTGGATGATTGTTATTCCCTCCATTATCGGAATGACTTTAAATCAGGTGACAAAAGGAAAAGTAGTAAATATTTTGAGTGCTCGTCTATCCCCGATTTCTAAAATCGGCATGGGAATTGTTGTTATGTTGAATGGAGCAGTCGTGGCGCCTTATTTATTAGATGTCAAACTTAAAGTAGTGGGAATTGCCCTTACCGTTTTGGCTATTGCCTTTTTAGGTTACGTGATTTCCTTCCTAACTGCCATATGGTGTAAGCAACCAAAAGAAACGGTGATTGCTTTAACATTTACTGGTGGAATGAGAAATATAAGTGCTGGAGTCGTGTTAGCATCTACTTATTTCCCTGCATCTGTGGCTATTCCGGTCGTATTAGGAATGCTTTTTCAACAAATTTTGGCTTCGATATTTGGTGTATTATTAAACAAATATTATCGGAAATTAGAACTGGATGAATCTATTGTTAGAGAGAGTTAGTAAATGGGTGACTGAAAAATACATAATAGAGGTGCCAAGAACCAAGGAGTTTTCTAATTCCGATTGGTTCTTGGCATTTTTATTAGGGTAAGATGTTTTTTTGATTTTTATTATTAATAAAATTTTTAGAATATTATGCACTTTTATAGAGTTGATTATGCTAAAATGTTTCGAAAGAGATTTATTATGAACAAATGCTGATTTGAGCAGTGCGATTGGGAGCAAATTAAAAGGGGTGTTTTCGTATATGGGTCAAATAAAATCGATGGAACTTTTTGAGGAATACGCGTTCAAAATGATGGAAAAACACTATATCCCAGGTGTAGGAATTGGTATTAATAAAGAGGGGAAACGCCTATATGAGCAGGATTTTGGATTTCGAGATGTAGAGAAAAAGCTGCCGGTGAATGCAGATACCGTTTTTGGAATAGCTTCAATGACAAAATCATTTACATGTGTCGCTATTATGCAATTGCAAGAATTGGGGAAGCTATCTGTACATGACAAGGTAATAAAGTACTTACCGGATTTTCGTACGGCAGATTTAGAAAAAACAAAAGAGATTACGATTCATCATTTGATGACCCATACAGCTGGACTTCCTCCCATTTCGACCCATGTTTATGCTAGAAAACGTAGCATTGACCAAGATCCTTCTGCAAAAGACTATGGATTAGATTTGGTTAATCATCCGGGAGCAGCTATTGATACGTATGAAGAGATGCTCGATTTTATAGTTGGGCTTGACGTTAAGCTACTCGGAGATCCTGGTACTGCTTATAGCTATTCGAATGATTCTTTTGGTTTACTTGGAATTATCGTTAGTAGGGTAAGCGGACAAGCATATGAAGAATATGTTACCGAGCATATTTTGCAACCGGCTAACATGCAAAATAGTTTTTTTGATATTACGAATATAGATACCTTGGATAATATTACAACGTTATATGCCGCTAAGCATTCCACAGATGGCGTGGAGGTATATGCAGCTCCATTATGGTGGGATGCTCCTTCGATGAGGGCAGTTGGTTATCTCAAATCTTCTGTGAATGATATATTGAAATTTTTGGAGATCTTTCGGAATAATGGTGTCGTCGGTGAAGAGCGTATTTTGACTAGTGAAAGTGTCGACCAAATGATTTATCCTCATGTAGAATTCGAAAAAGGAAGATTTTATGGGTATGGTTTACGCATTATTCCAGATTATTTTGGCACTACGTTCATTAATCATGGTGGAGGTTTAAAAGGAGTTTCCTCGTTTATGGGGGTTATTCCTGAGAAGGGTTTGTCAGGAGTGATTTTAAGTAATTTATCTGATGTTCCTACAGACAAACTATTGATGGGTGCAATAAATGTGCTAGAAGATAGAGAGGCTAGTGCCACACATCTTCATTTCGAGTGTTATCATATGCCAGAAGAAGATTTTATTCCATTTGTTGGAATTTATAAATCTGGTGAGGGAATGAAAGTCGTTGTGAAAGTAGTTAACAATCAACTTGCCATCATTTCTGGAGTGACAATAAGTCCACTGCGATGTATTGGAGAAAACTTGTTTATTGTGAATGAAGAAGATAGAATTCAATTTTTACCGGATCAAACTGGAGTGATAGATCGTATTTTTTATGCGTCTAGACAAATTCTTAAAGTAGTTGAGTAATGTAGAAGAAAAGGAGATTATTATGAAACCGATTATTGGTATTTCATCGAACCTAAAGGAACATATACTTAGTGTACCTACTTTTAATATTCATGCAATTACTCAGTTCGGAGGTGTCCCTATTGTTCTCCCAAATGTCAAAGAGGATGTCATCGAAACAATCGTTGGGATGATAGATGGTCTACTTTTAACTGGAGGAGGAGATATCGACCCAACTTTATTTGGAGAAGAGCCTCATCAACGACTTGGAAGTATCGTGCCGGAGCGAGATGTGTTTGAAGTGGCACTTATCCAAAAAATGCTGGAGTTAAATAAGCCGATATTGGGGATTTGCCGAGGAGCTCAAATTATCAGTATCGCTGCGGGTGGAGATATGTATCAAGATATTTATACGCAGACCGATGTCCAGCTAATTCAACATGATCAGCAGGCGCCTCGCTCGTATGCATCCCATTTTGTGCAAGTGACAGAAGGCTCCTTTTTAAGTAGCATAGTTGGAGTGGGTAAGTTTAAAGTAAATAGTTTTCATCACCAAGCTGTCAGAAATATGCCTAGTGGGTTTGAAGTGAGTGGAATTGCGAGCGACGGAATCATTGAAGCGTTTGAAAGTAAAAATCATGCGTTCGTTTTAGGACTGCAGTGGCATCCGGAATGCTTGCTTTTAGAAAATGATTCGGTTTCGGCTTCCATTTTTAAAGCATTTATTGAAGCCTGTGCGAAATAATTTAATTTGTTGAAAGCGACTGTTTTTCTGGCAGTCGTTTTTTTTTTTGGTTGCGGTTAGGGTGGAATTGGTCTTGCTTAGAAGCGATTTGGTCTCGGTTACAGTGATTTGGTTGCGATAAGCCATTTATTGTAAATGAAATCTGATTCATGCAATGATTTAGCTTGGGTCGACAGTTTATTTTCAGTCGTTTTTGATTTGGTTGCGGTAAGCCATTTATTGTATAAAAAATCTAAACTTTATTTATTCATGAAACAAGCTGAACTGGGAATCCTATTTGAAGTATTAAAAAAGGAGGTATTTTGTTTGATTCACTGGTTTAAAATCACCTTTTCCATAAGTGTCCTATTTTTTCTCTTTGCTTCCACTGTTTTAGCAGAAGAAAAAGTGCCGTCGAGAGAAGAAATTTTAGAAAATCGGATGGATTATTATATAAAGTATTCTACGGATACCTTACCTTGGTATTATCTGGCTGCGGTAGATCAATATGAACGGAATATTCAAGAAGTCCGGAAAGATATACCTAAAAGCGAAGGTGTAGTTGCTATTCAGTTTTCCGAGGACTTTTGGACAGGAGTACTGAATCCGCTGAAAAAGGATACGGATTTAACTTCGATTGTTTTCTTTGCTGGTAATGGAGTTGATGGTAATAATGATGAATTGGCCGATCGAGAAAATGACGATGATGTCATGTTGACATTGACTCAATATTTAAGTGCTCGTGTTCATTCCGAAAGAGATTTTAAAAAGGCTCTTAAAGAGTATTATGTGCGAGATATGACCGTTAATCAGATTATGACCAATGCTAAAATTTACAAGCATTTTGAAATGTTGAATTTGGATAAGCGTGCTTTTCCTCTTTCTATTCGACACGATTATAGTTATCGCAGTACTTGGGGAGATAGAAGAGGCTGGGGCGGACGTCGAATGCACGAAGGTACTGATTTGTTTTCCTATAGTGGAGTTCCTGTGAGGTCTGCTACATATGGTGTGGTAGAAACGATGGGTTGGAATGATTATGGGGGCTGGCGAATTGGCATTCGAGATGTAAATAATACGTATCATTATTATGCCCATTTATCAAGTTTTACGAAAGGATTAGAAGAAGGGGACATTCTGGAACCTGGTACAGTCATTGGTTATGTTGGTAGTTCGGGATATGGGAAGAAAGGGACTTCTGGTAAGTTTCCACCTCATCTTCACTACGGTATGTATAAATATAATGGGCGGACAGAATGGGCTTACGATCCTTATCCTTTATTGAAAAAATGGGAAAAAGAAGAAAAAAGTGCAGTTAAAAAGCAATAAAATGAATCCAGCAGCTAAGTGGTTGCTGGATTTTTTAGGTTGCTACAAAGATTAAGTATAACCAATAAATGTGTTGAAATAGAACGAATGCGTATAAGAAAAGAGCAGCAGCAATTAATAATTGCAAGTACCTTTTAGGCTCAAATTTCGAGATTAAATACATAAATAATAGGGGAAGGATTATTTTAATGGCGTAAAATCCAGGTACACTGGTTTCATATATGATTCGCATCAAGGGATTTGCTTCTGAGATGTAGTTGTTACTTATACCAAAATCAGTAACAATGCTATCGAAAATAGCAAGTGTCAATAGAAGGAATGTAATGTTGAATGATTTGCTCCGGGTGGGGAGATGTAGCTTTATATCCACATAATTGAACTCCTCTCTGTAAGTGACAATTAACTAGGTGATTGTGCTATTATGTTGAATTTTGTGTTAAATTATACGTAATACTTTACATATTTATTCAACATGGAAGTGTTATTAATAGGTTTGATTGGATCCAAAATCATAAAAAGGAAGTGAGATGAAGTATGAAAAACACTATTTTTGTTTCTTCATGGAGTGGTGGCAAAGATTCTGCGATGGCGTATTATCGTGCTTTGAAATTAGGGATGATCCCGAAAAAGATTTTGACGATGTTTGAAGAGGATGGGGATATTTCCAAATCACATGCGCTTCCTCTCGAAGTTGTTCAAGCGCAAGCGGAGCGGCTTGGGGTACCTTTATTCATCAAAGAGACAAGTTGGAATTCTTATGAAAATCAATTTATGGATGCAATGGATGAGTTTCGGGATGAAGGAATTACGCATGGTGTCTTTGGGGATATTGATATAGAAGAACATTTGGAATGGGTGCAGAATACTTGTGCAAAGTCGGACATTGTTGCTGTTCATCCATTGTGGCAGGAGCCTCGAAGATTCATTGTGGAAGAGCTGTTGGACGCTGGTTTTGAAGCATGGATTGTTGTGGTAAATACATCCATGATGCCGGCGAAATATGTTGGGAAGCAGTTTACGAAAGAGATTGTCGAAGAACTGGAGGCAGTCGGGATTGATTCGTGTGGCGAAAATGGAGAGTTTCATACGGTTGTCGTCGATGGACCGATTTTTTCTAGTAGGGTTCCTGTGGTGGTTGGAGAGCCAATAGAAAGAGGAGATTATGTTTTCTCACCGGTTTTATTGAATAAAAAAAGTTAAATTTTTTTCGATTATTTCTTCCTAAAAAGGGAATCTTATAGAAGAAAATACATACCATCATGAAGAGTGCTGGAGGCTGCTTATGAAAAAAATGAATAGAGGAATCGTAACTGCGTTATCCGCAATTGGCATAGCACAGGGATTAAAGATACTGACGCATAAAAAACTAACTGGAAAATGGGATATGAAACAAGCGTTTACAACGGGAGGGATGCCAAGCTCCCACTCTGCAGGGGTTTCAGCCTTGGCATCTTATGTCGCTGCAAATAAAGGGACACGGCACACGGAAACAGCACTTGCCGTAGTGTTTGGCGTAATCGTCATGTACGATGCGCAAGGGATTAGAAGACATACAGGCGAAATCGCGCAGTTGGTCAACGATTTAGAAGATAATGTGGCGGCTTTGTCAGGAAACTTCCCAAGTTTTGAGTATGTCCAGAGAGAAGTGGAGCTAAAAGAACTTCTCGGACATCAACCAGTAGAAGTCGCAGCGGGTGCACTGTTAGGAACAGCATTCGGTTTACTTTGTGCAAAGATAGAAAACGATGAGAAAAAGTATAGGTAGTGGATCTGAAACCCCATGAGTCATTTTGACTTGTGGGGATTTTTTGTTACAAAAGTTTAAGGTTGCGTGGTATTGCAGGAGTGTTACTGGTGCCAGGCACCAGTAACACTCCTGTAATAAACTGAATCTGAACGGTCTAAATAAAAATCAAAACCAGATAATTTGCTTGCTATTTACTTCCTATTGCTAATGAGAGGTGAATAATTTAAAGTTAAGAGATTGTGAGTATTTGGAGGAAACAGGATGGAACTGATTAAAATGCCCGTTCATGTAATTTTGGGCTTTGATATACATACAAGAATTTTGATTCGAAATTTGAAATCAAAAGGTGTTAAAAATATTTGTGTGCTAGATTATGATCGAGAAGTAGAAGGAGAGCAGCATGATTTTGTGTTTTTCTTTACACCAGATGAAACATTAGAATATATACAGTTGTTTGAAAAAAAGGTGTTTCATAAATACATGGAAGCAGTTGTTTAATTAGCTACTTGCAGGTTATGAATAATGCAGTTTAAAGGTAAGTGGGGCTATGCTTTAAGGACCGAAAAAAAGGTGAAAAGCCAAGTTGGAGTAGAATATCCGACTTGGCTTTTTTTATTTTGTGCTGTTAGAATATGTTATCTTTTCTCCATCTTCGTATTCAATTTCTAAGTTGAAGTTGGTGTTCTATTTCTCCTTTCGAGACAATAAAGCCTATACTTTTTTATTGCCCAAAAATAAGCTATATAAACAACATAGTAGAAAGATGTGTAGCAGGTGGTGGTATTAGTTCTTACAAACACATTTTTTTAGGTCAACTGCCTTCAAAGATTTGTCTTTAAAAATGGATATGAGAAGATTGAGGAATAAACGTTACAGAAGTGTTACTGGTGCCTGGCACCAGTAACACTTCTGAAACATCAGAGGAAGAGGAATATACAAGGGAAGAAATGAAACATTAAAGAGTGCTTAGTGTAAAATGGATTTAAGGAATTGAATGATTATGTTGTTAGGTTTTGGAATATTGGGGTAAAGAACTAGTGAGAAGATTGTTATTTAGAAAGGATGAATTAGTTGGCAAGGTATACGGAGATTACTTCGGTTGAGGAGTGGAAGGTTGTCTTGGAGGAGTCGAAGGAACAGGCAGTGTTATTGTTTAAGCATAGTACAACTTGTCCAGTGAGTGCACGTGCGTATGGGGAGTTTACTTCGTTTGATTCGCCCGTGAAAACGTATTTAGTCAAGGTGATCCAAAATCGTGCGGTGTCTAATGAGATTGAACGTGATTTAGGCGTTCGGCACGAGTCACCACAAGCTTTTTTGATTAACAAAGGGGCAGTGGTTTGGAATGCGTCTCATTGGAAGATTACAAGTAAGGATTTAGGAAAAGCAGTGGAATCTATCTAGGGGAAGTGTAGAGAGAATGACTGGTATAGCAAAAGTCGGACAGTATTTGATTGATAACGCAGCAAGAATTGTTTCTGAAATGACGAATATTGCACTAGAGCATGTCGAATATCAAGTGACGGATGAAATGTTAGAACAGTCTAAAAAGATGAATGTTGAATTTTTAGTGCTACTGGCAAAATCTTTTAATGATACGAATGAAGAGGCAGCGGATGAGTTAATCAAATGGAGTAAAAAATCAGGAGAACAGCAAGCAGCTGTTTTCAGACAGTTTTCTACACTCATGAAACCATATGCCAAAAATCGTTTAATGTATTTAGAATATATAACTCAAATTTCTATCGACCATGGGTTGTCGACAAAAGAAGTAGCGACGATCAATAATCGGATCTGCTATTTGATGGATGTCAGTATGATTGAGACTCTTTCAGCTTACGAAGACTATCGGGATGATTTAATGAATGAACGACAAAAAGAAATAAATAAATTGTCTGCACCAATCGTTCCTATTCAAAAAGGGATTGCCGTATTGCCTTTAATAGGGATTATTGATTACTCGCGTGTTCAACATCTGCTCGATAACGTCGTGCCTACGATTCCGAATCTAGAAATTGATCACTTGATTATTGATTTCTCTGGAATATTGACAATAGATGAGGAGGTTGCCCAGCATATTTTTACAATCAATAATGTGCTGGAACTGCTAGGTATTCATGTGATTCTGACGGGGATTCGGCCAAATCTATCCATGATGATCGTGAAAGCGGGTATTGATTTTACTTCATTTAAAACGTTTGGGAGTGTCCAACAAGCGGTGGAAAGCGTGAAATTGTTTTAATTCATAAGAAATAGAAATCCAATCCCTCCTTGAGAGAGATTGGATTTATTTTATTTTTTGGCACTGTTAAACAATCATGTTGTTGTGAACGAATGCCAACCTCTTCACTCGCAAGCTCGTTGTGGAGTCTTGAAAGCCTGTCTTTGCGCAGGAGTGTCGCGGTTTAACTGAGCCTATTTTTTATCCAACTTTCCATTTGTTGGTCCATATTAATCTAGGTTTTACTTTCATATAAATGGAAGTATAATAGTTTTGAGAGAAAGATTTTTCTGACAATTAAATGTTTTAAGCACTGAACTGAACTCTATCATTTAATCTAAGGGGTATTTGAGAGATGTTTGTTACGGAAATTATCAAAAGCTTACCTAGGAATGCAAGTTCAAAAGTACTGAAAAATGCACTGCGAGAAGGATAGGGGGAAATAATGTGAATTCAGTTTTTCTAGTAGACGGAGCAAGAACAGCTTTCACGAGCTTTGGTGGTTCCTTTGCCAATGTGAAAGCGGATGATTTAGGAGTAGCGACAGCTGTCGAAGCTTTGAAACGTTCTAAGGTAGATGCAGATCAAGTTGATCATGTTATCTATGGAAATGTTATTCACTCTAGTACAAATGCGGCGTTTTTATCGCGGCATATTGCGCTAAAAGCAGGTGTGCCGATGGAGGTGCCTGCATATAATCTGAATCGTTTATGCGGTTCGGGTGCACAGGCTGTAGTATCTGCTGCGCAACTGATTTTATTGAACGAAGCAGAAATCGTTTTAGCTGGTGGAGTCGATAATATGTCATTGGCTCCTTATGCGAATTTTCATGCCCGATTTGGTGGTGCGAAGCTTGGAACGGTTGTGTATGAAGACATGGTGTTAAGCACGTTGAATGATGAGTATATCGGAAGCGGCATGGGAATGACGGCGGAGAAATTAGCGGAGCAGTATGACCTATCACGAGAAGAGCAGGACGAGTTTGCTCTTTTAAGTCAGAAACGTGCAGCGAAAGCGCAAGAGACTGGAGTATTTGCAGAAGAGATTGTTGCAGTGGAAGTTCCCACTCGAAAAGGGTTTGTATCTGTTTCAGCAGACGAACATATTAGAGGAGATATGACGTCGGAAAAACTTGCTTCCCTGAAACCATCATTTATGAAAAATGGGACGGTTACAGCAGGAAATGCTAGCGGAATCAATGATGGAGCAGCCTCTGTTATTGTGGCTAGTGAAAAATCGGTAGCGGAGCATGGGTTAACTCCGATGGCGAAGATCATCTCGTGGGGTGTGGCAGGGGTCGATCCTTCTATTATGGGAATTGGTCCAGTACCCGCTATTCGACAAGCATTGGAACGAGCAGAGCTACGATTAGAGGATATGGATTTGATTGAAATCAATGAGGCATTTGCTTCTCAATATTTAGCAGTTGAAAAAGAGCTTGGATTAGATCGGGAGAAGACAAATGTCAACGGTGGTGCGATTGCGTTAGGGCATCCCGTTGGAGCGAGCGGTACGCGAATTCTCCTTTCATTAGCATATGAATTAAAAAGACGTGGCTTACAATACGGAGTGGCTAGCTTGTGTATCGGTGGTGGCCAGGGGATTGCGGTCATTATTGAAAGTGTGTAGGTGGTAACAACAGGATAATTTTAAAAGGTATCTTACGAGGCTATTAATAAATAGTTTTGAAAGATACCTTTTTATTTGGCTCCGTTAACTTAGGTTGTTATTACGGGTGCCAGGCACCCGTAATGAAATTGATATATAAATGTAATAGATGAAAAATATCAAACTTTTGCGTGAATTTGATATTTACATTTTCCTTATTGTTAGTATAATTATTAGTGAATAATAATCTGATAATTGAAGGAAATATGTTCATTTGGGTAATGGGTTAATATAGAAATGTTATAGAATTGAGGTTTTTTTAGCTTGCGTACATAGTAATTTTATTTTTAATAATGAAGTAAGTAATCCGTTATGTTTGATAGTCTGTGGGAGGTTACGTTGATGAAAATTGGTGTTTTAGGTGCTGGAACAATGGGGAATGGCATTGCGCAAGTGATGGCTTCAGCTGGATATGAAGTTATCCTATGTGATGTAAACAAAGAGATGCTTGGCAAGGCTGCTAAAATGATCGATGCTAATTTATGGAGACTATACAAGAAAGAAGATCGAGATTTTAATGAGATTGGCCAAGTACTTTCTCGGATTACGTTTACGGCGGAGAAAAATGCCCTAGTTGATATGGATGTTATAGTCGAAGCAATTGTCGAAAATATCGATTGGAAGAAAAAAGTGTTTGTTGAGCTGGATGCAATTTGTGAAGAGAAGACTATTATTGCTTCTAATACGTCTGGTCTAAGTATTACGGAAATTGGAGCTGCCACACATCGAGCAGATCGTGTTATTGGTATGCATTTCTTTAATCCTGTTCCGGTGATGAAACTAGTCGAAATTATTCGAGGTTCAGACACTTCGAATGAGACTTACGAAATAATTGCTAGATTAGTGCAGTCGATAGGTAAGGAAAGTATTTCTATTGTCGATGCACCCTTGTTTGTTGTGAATCGTATTCTTGTGCCAATGTTAAATGAAGCTATGTTTGTACTTGGAGAAGGTATTGCATCTGCAGAAGATATCGACAAGGGCATGATGCTTGGAACAAACCAACCAATTGGACCATTGGCGCTAGCTGATTTAATCGGTCTTGATACGTTACTTTCGGTTGCAGAAACTTTATTTGAGGAAACAGGAGATTCAAAATATCGCGTACCTCCTTTACTTCGAAAACATGTACGAGCAGGACATCTAGGCAGAAAAACTGGCCGAGGATTCTATCAATATAACTAGTTCAAAAAACCGCAATCCTTTAAATCAAGGAGTTTGCGGTTTTTTTTAACCTTCATATTACAGAAGTTTTACGGGTGTCTGGCACCAGCAATACTTTTGTAATATGAAGGGATGGATTAAAAAAACGCATGTTATTCGATTTTATCGAGTATCATGCGTTTTATATGTATGAGAGGTCTAGGGTGATGAATAGCTATTTTTGTATTTTTACTTTTATACTTTTTAGTTGTGAAATGTTAATCGTGTACTGATTTTCTGTAACTACAAAGGTACCACCGTTTATTTTGTCTTTTTTTGCTTTACGGAGGTCGGTGTCGGTTTCGAATACTAAGTCATGCCCACCTTTAAAAGTTAAGTAATATTTGTACTTCTTCATTTGATTGATACTTCCCAAATTCTCCCACCCCTTTTTATTGGAGTATATCATGCGGGGAAAATTAATTTCAACAGATTGTGGAAAAGTTCAAAATATTGTTGAAATTATTTGGTTTCTGTCGATTATTTATATAAAAATAGGAGTTATGCTTGATGTAGTATATAATGATGGGATGGAGAAAATAATTAATATATAAGAACATAAAAGGAGTTTGGATAGATTGAGTAAAAAGATCGTATCAAATGAGTTGCCAGAGAATTATGAGGAACTAAAAAAAGCAGCAAACCGCACGGCAAATTGGAAAGCGCGTTATGATGCTGTCGAGGAACTGGGCAAGTATAATACTAGCCAAGTAATCGATATCTTAAAAGTAAGAGTAGCGAACGATCCAGTGTACAAAATTAAAGAAGCAGCACACCGTATACTCCTTGAATTTGGAGAAGACGTTCAATTACCAAAACAAACAAAGTTTGAAGTTATCAAAGGTGCAAATAAAGTATTCGTTCGAGTGAAAAAAAGCTTACCAGCTGGTCATACATTTGAGGAATTTTTAACGAAATTGAAAAGAATGCGAATCGATGTGTATGATGCATACGAAGGCGAAAAAGGCGACAATTTCAAAACATGGCTAGAAAATGAATGGGCTAACCTGAAATAAGCATTTTAGCTAGAACAACTAGAAGATTTGTTGCAAAAATATTACAGGTGCCAGGCACCAGAAACATTTTTGTTACATATAAATAAGCAAGGAGGGCGATCGTTCAATAGACGATTGTCCTCTTTTTTAAGCTTTAGGAAATTATAAAATCTATGTCATGTGGATAACTTTCTACTAGTGATTCTCCGTCCAGACTCCAGCGCTAAGCTCGTCGCAGTTAAAAACATGTGCTCCTGCGCAAGCTCGAAGACCTACCCCATCCCATTTGCCTGTCGGAGGCCTGCAGGATGCAGGTCATGCAGTCGTTGCGAAATGTTCTTTTATTTTGCGACGAGCTTTGCGCAGGAGCACCACGATGTCGCGAACTTAGACTGTATTCCTCTAACATAGGCACTTGCGCTTTGGTTCTTTAGCTACCGGAAGCTAATTTTGCAGAAATTCTTTTACCGGTTTCGATTACTTTAGTTCTTAGGTATTCTAGACGTTCTTCTGTGAGGTTGAAGCTGACGACACCTATGCTGATGGCACCAATGACTCGGCCAAAGCCGTCTTTTAAAGATACAGCAATTGATGACGTGCCTTCCGTTCTTTCTGAATGGCTTATGGCAAAGCCTTGTTTTCTAATTTCCTCCAGCGTTTTTTGGAATTCGGCAATTTTATCACCAGGTAACAACTGAGGTAAAATAGCGAATGATTTGTCTGTAGACATCGCGGCTAGCATGGCCTTGTTTGCTGCACCGATGTTCATTGGGATACGTAAACCGAGCTGGTCATAAATTCGAATCGGGTTTTTTTCGCTGTCGATTCTTTCTACGATGATTGCTTCATTACCAAGTGGCTTGTTTAAATAGACGCTTTCCTCAACTTCTTTGGACAATCGTTCTAATTCTGGTCTAATTTTGCTGACATAATCGATAGATTCATACACTTGCAGTCCGTATTCCAGCCAACGTATTCCAAGTCGATAGGTTTTAGAACGTTCGTCTTGTTCGACTAGACCTTGTTTGATCATTGCTTGCAGGAGTCTGTGCATCGTACTAAGTGGAAGCTCACATTGCTTAGATAAATCTGATATGGTAACGCCCTTTTCCGTTGAGTGAGATGCTAATACTTTTGCAACGGTCATGGCTCGGATGATAGATTGCATATAATACACCGCCTATTTTTATAGATAAATAAAAAGTTTTCTTAATATATTGACATCATATCATGAAGCATCTATATTTTAAATATAAACTTTCCGATATTCGGAAACGTTTTCCGTTCAGTGGAAAATGTGGTGAACATCAAGGTGCCAGGCACCCACACAAATTAGACACTATTCAACCTATTTAATATAGTAGTGGATTGATAGATAAAGGAGATAATAGAGATGAATCAATTATTATGGGATACACCGGAGAAACTTCGCGCGTTGCTTTGTGAGATTGTTAGTTGGAATAGTATTACGTTGACGGAAGGGGAAA
The DNA here is from genome assembly GCF_038005325.1 of Psychrobacillus sp. FSL H8-0484. Taxonomy (NCBI): domain Bacteria; kingdom Bacillati; phylum Bacillota; class Bacilli; order Caryophanales; family Bacillaceae; genus Psychrobacillus; species Psychrobacillus sp. FSL H8-0484. Next base: position 857,752 of record NZ_JBBOSZ010000001.1, read on the forward strand.
CTACTTTTGCTCCGAAAGCGCTTGATAAGTTGAGAGAGTTGAAGTATTTTCAAGAGCATCCAAGTCATTTGCAGTTACATGATGCTGGTCTTGGTAGACATGTTGTCACGGGTTTATATAAACATCCTGAGGCGACGGAGACGGTTGTGCTCATTAGCCATTTTGATACGGTTCAGACGGAAGAGTATGGTGTATTAGAACCGCTCGCGTATTTTCCAGAGGAATTAACGAAGAAGCTTATGGAGAATCCAACCGATTTACCAGAGTCGGCTCGAATTGATTTGGAAACAGGCAAGTATTTATTTGGCCGTGGAACAATGGATATGAAAATGGGACTGGCTCTGCATATGCAGTTGATAGAAAAAGCAAGTGTAGAAGAGTGGCCAATCAATCTTATTTTGACTACAGTTCCTGATGAAGAAGTGAACTCTGCTGGTATGCGAGCAGCGGTTACGCAGTTAGTACGTATTCGTGAAGAATTCGGATTGACGTATAAATTATTTTTAAATAGTGAGCCTTCGTTTTCTCAAAGCCCAACGGATATTCATGAATATATTTACTCTGGAACTATTGGGAAAATCATGCCTGCAGCTTTGTTTTACGGGAAGGAGACTCATGTTGGAGAGCCGATGAAAGGAATGACGGCGAACTATATTGCATCTTATTTGACGCAACGTATGGAATGGAATCCTTTATTTTGTGAGACGGATCTTGGAGAAAGCACTCCACTACCGGTTTCATTGCAGCAAAAAGATTTAAAGATGTCCTATTCGACGCAAACTCCTTATCGTGCGGTTGCATTGTATAATGTGTTTTTATTGAAACGAACGGCTTCAGAAGTTATGGATTTATTCGAACAAGTGGCAAATGAAGCAATGTCTGCTCTGAACGAGGACTACCAACTAATTTGCGACCGCGAGCAAGTAAAAGGTGTAGGTAATGTGAAAGTTCTTCGCTACGAACAATTACTTGCATATGCGAATAAAAAATTAGGCTCAGAAGAAGTGGAACGCTTGAAACGGGAAGCGCTTCAGCACGATGATTGGGACGATCGAGAAAAATCACTACGCATCGTAGACAATCTGATGATTCAGTGCCAAGAGCTAGCGCCTGCAACGGTAATCCTATTTGCACCACCATATTATCCAGCAGTTAACACATCCGATCATCCACTTGTAAAAGAGTTGGTAGAGCTAATGAAAAAATCTGCACAAACGTTTAACAACAAAATCGATCAAATCCACTATTTTAATGGCATTTGTGATTTAAGCTATGTAAATTATGAGGATGACGGAAACGGATGGTCTGCCTTTGAAAGCAACACGCCGGTATGGGGTGACACGTACAGCATTCCATTTGAAGATATGGCGCAGCTAAAAGGACCTGTACTAAATGTTGGTCCATTCGGGAAAGACGCACATCAAAAAACAGAGCGCCTTCACGTCGATAGCGCGTTCGTCGAAATGCCAGTCATGCTAGAAACACTCATAAAAAGTTTATACTAATAGTTAAAGTGACTCCAAAGTTCTAAGTGGAGTCACTTTTTTTGCTTTTATTACAGAATTGTTGCGGGTGCCTGGCACCAGTAACGCCAAGCCGCTCGCGAAAGCCCAAAACCCAACCCACCACATCACCCCTAAAAATAATTCTTCCAATTTTCCGATTATTTGGTATTATAATATAAAAACAAAAACAAACAAAGGAGAAAACAGATGCTTAAGAACATTCCAACGTGCATATCACCAGATTTTATAAAAATTTTAATGGAAATGGGGCATGGAGATGAAATTGTAATTGCGGATGGAAACTTTCCAGCTGCATCACATGCTAAAAATTTAATCAGACTCGATGGCCTAAACATACCAGAAATCCTCCAAGCGATATTAACTTTAATGCCGCTTGATCCATATGCGGAGTCAGCTGTGTTTTACATGATGCATGGCCCAGAAGTAGACACGCCGCCAATCTGGTCCGAGTACACAACCATTCTGACAAAAACAGAAAACACCAATTTCACACCAACTAAACTCGAACGATTTCAATTTTACGATCAAGCGAAACAAGCATACGCAATCATTGCTACAAGCGAACAAGCACTCTACGCAAATATTATTCTAAAAAAAGGTGTTATCACTTAACGAAAGGGGAAATCCAACATGCTAGTTCCAGAAAGACATAAAAAAATCATCAGCATCGTGAATGCCAATAAAACAGCACGCGTTTCCGAACTAAGTAAAAGCCTGAAAGTTACAGAGGAAACAATCCGACGTGACTTAGAAAAACTCGAATCCGAAGGCAAGCTTGCTCGCACGCACGGAGGTGCTATTTCCACAGAGGAGGAAGAAGGGGACATCCCGTATTTCCAGCGAGAGGTGATGAATAAGGAAGAAAAATTAGCGGTCGCAAAAGAAGCCGTCAAACTTATACAAGAGGATGACATTATTTTTCTTGATGCAAGTACGACAGCGCTCTACCTTGCGCGCCTAATACCGAATCACAGAATGACTGTATTGACGAACTCTATCCGTGTAGGAGTAGAGCTTGCGGGCCATTCGAACATACAAGTGGTTGTTGTTGGTGGCAATTTGTCTCCATCCTCTTTGTCGTTAGTTGGGCCATTAACTGTAAACGCACTCGAACGTTACCATGTCAATAAAGTCTTTTTCTCCTGCAAAGGTCTACACAAACAATGGGGGATTAGTGATTCCAATGAACAACAAGCGATTATCAAACGAAAAATGATTGAAATGGCGGATGAAAAAATTCTCCTATTAGACCATACAAAATTGGAGAAAAAAGCATTTGCGTATATTGAAAAAGAAGATGTAATCAACACAATTATTGTAGATAATCATGCAAATAAAACATATTTAAACTATTTCGAAGAAAAAAACATATCAATTTTGTATGCGCAACTGGAGTGAATCACATTTGCGCATCATATAGTAAGCAAGATGTAAAATAAGTATTCAGAAATTATAAAATATTCTATTGATTTTTAAAAATACTTGTTTTATAATCAACAAAAACACAGATAAACAAATATAAACAGAAGCAACTCAACAAAAGGTGGGATGAAAAGTGGAACCTTTATTAAAAATGGAGCATATATCTAAGTCTTTCCCAGGAGTTAAAGCGCTTTCAAATGTTCAAGTAGACCTACAATACGGAGAAGTACTTGCACTAGTAGGAGAAAACGGAGCCGGAAAATCCACACTTATGAAAATATTAACTGGCATTTATCAAAAGGATGAAGGAACCATCACGCTGCAAGGAAATGAAATTAACGTCACATCACCAAAACATGCGCAGGAACTTGGGATTTCAATTATTCACCAAGAGCTCAACTTGATGAAAGACCTCTCCATTGCTGAAAATATTTTCATAGGAAGAGAGCCAAAAGGAGCACTCAATCTTCTAGTAGACGACAAAAAACTAAACAACCAAGCAAAAGAACTTTTCGAAAAACTCAACTTAGACTTAGACCCCAAGACAAAAGTGCAAAACTTAACTGTAGCAAAGCAACAAATGGTTGAAATTGCAAAAGCACTTTCCTTCAATTCCAAAATACTCATCATGGACGAACCAACAACAGCCTTAACCGAAATAGAAATCGAAGCACTCTTTGAAATTATTAATAGCCTTAGAGAAAAAGGCGTCGGAATCATCTACATCTCCCACAGGATGGATGAACTCAAAAAAATTTCCGACCGAATTACCGTTATGCGAGACGGGACATACGTTGACACACTGACAACTGCTGAAACAGAAATGAGCAAAGTGATCCAGCTTATGGTTGGCAGACATGTGTACATAGAATCGAAGCCGAACATCGCAGAAGGTGAAAAAGAAACAGTGCTTCAGATGAAAAACATCTCCACGAAAGCATTATTAAAAGACGTTTCTTTCGAATTAAAAAAAGGAGAAATACTTGGATTTGCCGGCTTAATGGGAGCAGGACGCACAGAAGTTGCTAGAGTACTATTTGGAGCAGATCCAGTAACAACCGGAACGATCCATCTCCATGGCAATAAAGTAAATATAAAATCTCCAGCAGAAGCAGTAAAACAAGGAATCGGTTATTTATCAGAAGACCGAAAACAATTTGGGCTACTTGTTAACATGGATGTAAAATCGAATATTGCACTTGCAACAATTAAAGATTATCAATCAAAAACAATGTTTGTAAGCGATTCCAAAATAAAAAAAATGGCCGAACAATACGTCGACCAGCTCAAAATCAAAACACCATCCGTTGACCAAGAAATTAGATTCCTCTCTGGAGGAAACCAGCAAAAAGTAGTTATCGCTAAATGGCTACAAAGAGATTGCGACATCCTCATATTCGACGAACCAACGAGAGGAATTGACGTAGGAGCCAAAGGAGAAATTTACAAACTGCTCGACGAACTTGCAGCGAGCGGAAAATCAATCATTATGATCTCATCGGAATTACCTGAAATACTGCGAATGAGTCACCGAATTGTTGTCATGGCGGAAGGCAAAATTACCGGAGTACTTTCATCCGAGGATGCAACGCAAGAAAAAATAATGGAGTATGCAACGCAACTCCACTAACAATAGGGGTGAAGTAAGTGAACATCGAATCAGTAATCGAAAAAGAACCAGTGAAGAAAAAGGTTATACCACCCGGAGCAATTCAACAAACACTCGCTTTCGGAAGCTTAATCGCCTTAGTTATATTTTTCTCCTTTGCATCGAGTAGCTTTCTGCAATGGAGCAACATAATTGGTATTTTATTATCCACAGCAGTAATCGGAATTTTAGCACTAGGAGCTACATTTGTTATTATCACAAGCGGAATCGACTTATCTGTAGGTACAGTAATGACGCTATCTTCGGTTATTACCGGAGTTGTCATCGTGAATGCAGGACTTCCGCTCATTGTTGGGGTGTTTGCAGGAATTGCAACTGGTGCGTTTTGTGGATTTCTTTGCGGAATCGCCATAACGAAGCTGAAAATACCGCCATTCATTGCAACACTCGCAATGATGATGGTTGCAAAAGGGTTAGCGCTTGTTATTTCAGGAGCAGCTCCAATTTATTTCACAGATCACAAGCTATTCACTAAAATCGCACTTGGATCAATTATTCCAGGCGTCAACATTCCAAATGCGGTTCTTATATTCTTCGTCTCTGCAATAATCGGAGCAGTCATTCTTTCGAAAACGATTTTAGGTCGTTATAATTTCGCGATTGGAAGCAATGAAGAAGCGACAAAACTTTCAGGAGTAAACGTCGACTTTTGGAAAGTATCCATTTATTCATTAGCAGGAGCTTTCACAGGAATTGCCGGTGTTATTATGGCATCTCGCTTGAATTCGGCGCAACCAGCACTTGGTCAAGGGTATGAATTAGAAGCGATCGCAGCTGTAGTAATCGGCGGAACTTCACTTAGTGGTGGGAAAGGGACGATTGTTGGAACAGTAATTGGAGCGTTAATCATGAGCGTTCTAACAAACGGACTCCGCATCATGTCGATCCCACAAGAATGGCAAACGGTCGTTGTCGGCTTAGTTATCATTCTCGCAGTATATATGGATATTCTCAGAAGACGTAAGGAATAAAAACGGTATTTAGTCCAAGTGACTTCAAATATAAAATATTGGGAATGGGGAGAAATAAATGAAGAAAAGATCTTGGTTTTTAGGAAGTATGTTAGCTGTATCAATGATTTTAGGTGCATGTAACTCAGACGATGCAGAAACTGGCAGCTCAGACGGAGATAAACAACCCTATGTAGCCATTGTTTCGAAAGGATTCCAACATCAATTCTGGCAAGCGGTTAAGCAAGGGGCGGAAAAAGCGGCAGATGAATTTGATGTGAAAATTACATTTGAAGGACCTGAAACTGAAGCACAAGTAGATAAACAAATAGAAATGCTTCGCGCGGCATTAGACAAAAAGCCAGATGCTATTGGTTTTGCAGCTCTTGACTCGCAAGCAGCAACTCCATTATTGGAAGAGATGAAGGAAAAAAATATTCCAGTTATCGCCTTTGACTCAGGTGTAGACAGTGAAATTCCACTGGCAACTGCATCTACAAATAACAAAGCTGCAGCAGCACTTGCCGCAGACAAAATGGCTGAGTTCATCGGCGGCGAAGGAAAAATCGCACTAATCGTTCATGACCAAACTTCTGTAACTGGAGTAGAGCGTCGTGACGGCTTCAAAGAACAAATCGAATCGAAATACCCAAATATCAAAATCGTTGATATCCAATATGGTGGCGGAGATCACTTGAAATCGACTGACCTTGCAAAAGCAATTATCTCTGCTCACAGCGATCTTAAAGGAATTTTTGGTTCTAACGAAGGATCGGCAATTGGAGTTGTGAACGCAGTACAAGAACTAAACAAATCAGGCGACCTAGTAGTAATCGGCTTTGACTCTGGTAAACAACAAATTGATGCGATCAAAAACGGCTTAATGGCTGGAGCAGTAACACAAAATCCAGTAGGTATCGGTTACGAAACGGTAAAAGCTGCAGTAGATGCTATGAACGGCAAAAAAGTTGAAAAAACAATCGACACTGGCTTCTATTACTATGACAAAGACAATATGGAAGATGCAGACATCAAAGCAGCACTTTACGAATAAACAAACCAATGGGGGCTGGCCTAGCCAGCTCCTATACTCTTAAAAAACTAGGAGGCTTGCTTCAATGAAAAAACTGCGATGGGGCATTATCGGTGCAGCTAATATTGCAAAACAACAAGTCATTCCAGCAATCCAACAAGTAAGTAATGCAGAAGTTGTAGCAATCGCAAGCTTAAGCGGAAAAGCGCAGCAATTTGCAAATGACTTCAACATCCCAAACATATACGACACGTATGAATCGCTAATCGAATCGCCTGAAGTCGATGCAGTGTACATAGCACTTCCGAACACGCATCACAAAAAGTGGGCACTGGCAGCAATCCAAGTAAAAAAACATGTGCTTTGCGAAAAACCAATCGTCATGCACGCAAGTGACTTACAAGAGCTTCAAAGCGAAAGCAACAAACATGGTGTCATCTTAATGGAAGCATTCATGTATCGCTTTCACCCGCAAATGGCGAAGGCAAAAGAGCTTCTAGCACAAGGAGTAATCGGTGACATGCTAACAATTCGCTCTCGGCTCCACTTTACGATGGAAGACTGGGGCAATGACATTCGACTAAATCCGAATCTTGGCGGAGGGGCATTCAATGACATCGGTTGTTATCCGTTAAATGCGATTCACTACTTAATAGAAGAAAGTCCGATAAGTGTCCAAGCGTTAACTGGTAGATCCGATAAACAAGTCGATACGCATGTAGCTGTACAGCTAAAATATCCGTCGGGAATTCTTGCTCAAATTGACGCTAGTTTTTACGCTCCGATGACACAAACGATTGATATTATCGGCACAAAAGGTACGATGCAGTTACCGTTTGCATTCCGTTCTGACTTAAATAATCATGAAGGAATTATTCAATACGAATCAAACAACGAAATGTACTTAATTACTGAAACAGCAAATGCATATGTAGAAGAAATAAAAGCGTTTCAGCTAGCGGTTGAAAATAACGAACTGCCGTCCAACTACACAGAAGCACAAATGCTCCAACAAGCGATCGAACTCGAAAAGATTAACCAATTATTGCACTAGAAAGGAAGTGTCCAAATGTCCAAAGTCATTGAAGAACTAACAAAATATGCCCACAAACTAGTAGATCAAGGACTAGTTGTAGGAGCAGGCGGAAATTTAAGTATGCGAGATGGAGACGATATGTACATTTCTCCAAGTGGCTTTGACTTAAAAGAAATTGAACCCCACCAATGGGTGAAAGTGAATATTACAACTGGAGAAATAGCTGGAGACTTACGTCCATCATCCGAAGTTCTAATGCATTTGGAATGTTTCCGAAAAAGTGAGGAAATTCAAGCAGTGCTTCATGCACATCCTACTTATTCAGTTGGAGTTTCATCTGCTGGAAAAGACATTCCTGCTTTATTTCCAGACTTCCCAGCGATGGTGAAAAGCGTAGGGTATATCGACTATGTTATTCCGACGACAAATGAGCTAGCAGAAAAAGTAGCAGAGCTTGTAGGAAAGCATGAAGTAATGATTTTACGAAACCACGGCGTCCTGACGCTCGGTAAAACGATGAAAGAAGCATATTTCTTCATGCAGCTAACGGAAGAATCTGCAAAAGTGTATGCGATTAGCAGTATTTTCGGAGGACCAAGAATTTTAACTGAACAAGAATGTGTGGATCTTCGAAACCTTTCGGCAGAAAGATATCGCTCTAAATTGCTTAAAGAATAGGAGGCAAACGTTATGAAAACAGTTCTTGCCTATGATTTAGGTGCGTCCAGTGGTCGACTCGTTGCCCAAGGATTCAATGGAAAAAAACTTGAAATGACAGAAATTCATCGTTTCGCAAACAGACCAATCTATGAAAACGGACATTATTATTGGGATTACGCTCACTTAATTCGAGAGCTAAACACTGGCATCGAAAAAGTAGACTTCCAAGCAGAATCTTTAGGTATCGATACATGGGGCGTAGATTTCGGGCTGCTTCAACGAAATGGCACACTCGTATCCAAACCCTTTTCGTACCGAGACACCTATCCCGAGCCTTACGTACAACAAGCAACAAACAATATTCCAGCATATGAATTATTTCAACAAACTGGCAATGAAATATCCGCCATCAACACATTGTTTCAGCTAATTGCAATCCAACATCAATACCCGCATTACCTGGAAGAAACGGCACAAATACTAATGACGCCAAACCTACTAATGCACGCATTATCAGGTGTCATGATGAATGAATTTACGATTTCATCCACATCACAGCTAGTAAACGCAAACAAGCAATGGGACGAACAAATTCAAAACACTTTTTTCAATAAACAACTCCCACTTGCAAAAATCGAAATGCCGCACCAAATCGTCGGCAGTTTAACTTCTAACAAAAACATCAAAATGGCACTCGTACCTGGGCATGACACAGCATGTGCTTTATCCGCACTCCCGATTCAAAAAGCCAATTCTATTTTCATGAGTATCGGCACATGGGGACTTATCGGAAAAGAAATTGAAGCTCCAATTACAACAATTGAAGCGTTCCAAGAAGGCTTTACAAACGAAGGAACGAGCGAAGGCCACTACCGATTCCAAAAAAACGCCATGGGATTTTGGATTCTACAAAAATTGAGAGAAGAGTGGAAGCAACAAGGTCTCCACTTCACATATGAACAAGAAATTCACGAGCTAACAAAAGCAAAACCGTTTCAAACATTCATCGACCCGGACGACGCACTCTTTTTCAACCCACCGTCGATGATACAAGCGATCAAAGAATACTGCAGCAAAACGAATCAGCAAGCTCCCACAAACGTAGGAGCACAAATTCGCTGCTTCGTCGAAAGCTTGGCACTAAAATTTGCACACACGATTAAGCAAATAGAAAAAATCACCCAATCCACCACATCCGAAATTCAAATCGGCGGTGGTGGAACGCAAAACAAAAACTTATGCCAATTTATCGCAAATGCAACACAAAAAACAGTTTTCACTGGGCCAGCAGAAGCGAGCTCCATTGGCAATGGACTGTCTCAGCTCCGTGCACTTGGAGAAATTCATACGATTGAAGAAGGTAGACTACTTGTCGCAAACTCTTTCGACATGATGGAATACGAACCGAAGAACGCAAATGAATGGCAAGAAGCAACCACAAAATTTCAACAACTATTACATAACTAATGGAGGGTACAAACATGACAAAAGATCGTTACATCGGAACACTTCCTAAAATAGGAATTCGCCCAACAATTGATGGGCGTCGCAATGGAGTGCGTGAATCACTCGAAGAAACGACGATGAATATGGCAAAAAACGTGGCAAAATTTCTATCAGAAAACCTCAACTATTATAACGGCGAACCAGTAGAATGCGTCATTGCCGACACATGCATCGGTGGAGTGGCAGAGGCGGCACATGCGGCAGAAAAGTTCAAAAAAGAAGGAGTTGGAGTTTCAATCACCGTTACCCCTTGCTGGTGTTACGGAAGTGAAACGATGGATATGGACCCACATTTGCCAAAAGCAGTTTGGGGCTTCAACGGAACAGAGCGTCCAGGAGCAGTTTACCTCGCTGCTGTACTAGCTGGCTATAACCAAAAAGGGCTTCCTGCCTTCGGAATTTACGGTCATGACGTACAAGATGCTGGAGATTCGAACATTCCAAACGACATCCAAGAAAAACTTTTGCGCTTTGCAAAAGCAGGACTTGCTGCTGCAATGCTAAAAGGAAAATCATATCTTGCAATGGGCTCCGTTTCGATGGGGATTGCCGGAAGTATCGTAAAAGATGATTTTTTCCAAGAATACCTTGGCATGCGCAATGAATACATCGATATGAGTGAATTCATTCGCCGTATGGACCTTGAAATTTACGACAAAGACGAATACGAAAAAGCACTCCATTGGGCGAACGAAAACTTAATTCGCGGGGAAGACAATAACAAAGAAGCATTCAAACGTACCGACGCAGAAAAACAAAGCGACTGGGAACGTTCGATTAAAATGACGCTCATTTCACGTGACTTAATGGTTGGCAATGAAAAGCTGAAAGAAAAAGGCTTTGAAGAGGAAGCGAACGGCCGAAACGCATTAATCGCTGGATTCCAAGGGCAACGTCAATGGACAGACCACTTCCCGAATGGAGACTTTATGGAAACAATTCTTAACTCATCATTCGACTGGAACGGCAAACGTGCACCGTACTTACTTGCAACTGAAAATGATAGCTTGAACGGTGTCACAATGGCGATGGGTCACTTACTCACAAACACTGCCCAAATTTTCGCTGACGTGCGCACTTACTGGAGTCCAGAAGCAGTAGAACGAGTAACTGGAAAAAAACTCACTGGCAGAGCTGAAAATGGCTTTATTCATCTTATTAACTCAGGCTCTGCTGCACTTGACGGAGCAGGTCGCCAAACGATAGACGGCAAGCCCGCTATCAAGCCTTTCTGGAAAATTACAGACGAAGAAGTAAAAGAAACACTTAATAACGTTCAGTGGCGACCAGCGTCGACCGAATACTTTAGAGGTGGTGGCTACTCGACAGACTTCACAACTAAAGGAGATATGCCTGTCACAATCGCACGTCTCAATTACGTAAAAGGCTTAGGGCCAGTGCTACAAATTGCAGAAGGACACACAATCGAACTCGAAGACGACATGCACGACACACTTGACCTTCGAACAGATCCGACATGGCCGACAACTTGGTTTGTACCGAACTTAACTGGCGAAGGTGCATTCACAGACGTGTATTCTGTCATGAACAACTGGGGCGCGAATCACTGCGTCGCAAGCTATGGACATATCGGCGCAGACTTAATCGCACTTGCGTCTATCTTACGCATCCCTGTCAACATGCATAACGTCGAAGCATCTACTATTTTCAGACCAAGTGCTTGGAGCATGTTCGGAACGCAGCAAAGCGAAGCAGCTGACTTCCGTGCATGTCAAAACTTCGGTCCTCTTTATAAATAAGGAGGTGAATTTCGTGAAATACGCAATCGGGATCGACTATGGAACCGAATCAGGTCGTGTTATTTTAGTAAACATCGCAAACGGCGATATCGTCGCTACTAGTGTGACGCCGTACCCCCATGGCGTCATTACTGGGCATTTATATAATCGAACACTGGGGAAAGAAACCGCACTTCAAGTGCCGCAAGATTACCTAGACGTACTTGCAAAGTCAATTCCGGAAGTACTAACAAACATTGATCCAACGGACGTAATCGGCGTCGGCTTAGACTTCACATCTTGTACGATTTTACCTGTGAATGAAGAGTTAAAACCGCTATGCAAATTAAAACAACATGAAGCAAACCCGCATGCTTACGTCAAATTGTGGAAGCATCACGAAGCGGAAGTCGAAGCAAAACAACTAACGAAAATAGCACAAAATGAAAAATGGATTCAACGTTACGGGGGCACAATTTCTTCAGAATGGATGCTCCCTAAAATAATGGAAATCGCAAATGACGATCCAGCACTTTTCGAAGAAACTGCATTTTTCCTAGAAGCAGGAGATTGGGTCGTTTCCAAACTAACAGGCAGCATGACACGCAATAGCTGCTCTGCAGGGTACAAAGGAACATGGCATAAAGAAACAGGCTATATTTCGAATGAAACATTACAAAAAATCCATCCTGCACTCGACAATATTTACAATACGAAGCTCGCAGGAGAAGTAAAATCGACAGGTACAAAAGCAGGAACCTTGTCTAAAGAAATGAGCGAACTTACAGGGTTACGAGAAGGAACACCAATTGCAGTTGGAATTATTGATGCACACGCAGCATTGCCAGGAGCTGGTGTCAGTGAACCTGGAACAATCGTTATCGTAATGGGCACTTCTTCTTGCCATCTTTTACTTAGTGACAAAGAAGTACTTGTCCCTGGTATTAGTGGCGTAGTAGAAGACGGCATCCTACCAGGATATTACGCATACGAAGCAGGGCAAGCAGCAGTAGGCGACCTATTTGCACATTTCGTTAAAAAATATAATGCAGACTTTCAAACGTTAACGGAGCAAGCACAAGTACTGAAACCAGGAGAAAGCGGCTTACTCGCAATCGATTGGCAAAACGGCTGCAGAACGCCATATGTTGACTCGACTCTTTCTGGACTATTAGTCGGAGAAAAGCTTTCCACACAACCGTTTGAAATTTACCGGGCTTTATTGGAAGCGACTGCTTTTGGGACTCGTGTCATTATCGAGCTATTCGAAAGCAACGACATCCCGATAAACCAAGTAGTTGCAACAGGTGGAATACCAAAGAAAAACACATTGCTTATGCAAATTTACGCAGACATTTTGCAAAAGGAAATTACCGTCGTAGAAAACGACCAAGCACCAGCACTTGGAGCAGCAATATTAGGAGCAGTTGCAGCAAATGCCTACAACTCATTTCCAGAAGCCATCAACCAAATGGCATCTAAGCAATCGGTCACATACAAGCCAAACAAAGAAAACGAACAAACATACAACCAACTATTCGATATGTATCAAAAACTAAGTACGTACTTTGTACAACAAACATCCATCATGTACGACCTGCATAAATTGAAAGGGGAGAAACAACAATGATTGAAAACCTATGGGAAACGTCCACTAAAACAGTCGAAGCAAACACGCTAGAAGAACTAACATTCCGCTCGAACCTAATCGGAACAGATCGTCGTGTCTGCAACTGGGGAGGTGGCAACACATCCTTCAAAACGAAAGCACTCGATTTCCGTGGGCAAGAAGTAGATATTATGTGGGTAAAAGGAAGCGGCTCGGACCTTGCAACAATGAAAGAGTCTAACTTCACGGCACTCCAATTAGAACATATTCTCCCGCTGCAAGAACGTGAAGATATGACGGACGAAGAAATGGTCGACTATTTAGGACATTGCATGATCAACAAATCACATCCACGTGCCTCCATCGAGACACTTTTACATGCGTTCCTTCCATATAAACATATTGACCATACACACCCAGATAGCATCATTAGCATTTGCTGTGCACCAAACGGCAAAGAAATCGCCAAAGAAATTTTCGGCGACCGATTTGTGTGGGTTCCATACATACGTCCAGGATTCCTACTATCAAAAATGATTGCAGACGGAGTAAAAAATAACCGAAACGCAGAACTAGTCCTTATGGAAAAACATGGCCTAGTCGTATGGGGAGAAACAGCTCGCGAAAGCTACGACAAAACGCTCCAAGTGATTAACGAAGCAAAAGCATATATTGACGAACAACTTATGGAAAATCCTGCATTCGGTGGTCAAGCAGCAGAAGCATTATCACCAGAAAAAAGACAAGAAGTATTAAACGAAATCCTTCCAGTCATTCGTGGGCAAGTATCGAAAAACGAAGGCATGATCGTCTCTTACGACGACGCAGACGACGTACTCGAATTCGTCAATAGCGCACGAGCAAGCAAGCTATCACAAGTCGGTGCAGCATGCCCAGACCATCTCGTACACACAAAACGTGTCCCACTATTCATCGACTGGGATGGCAACATCGAAACACTTAAAACAAGCATCGAAAACTACCAAAACGACTACAAAAAATACTTTGAAGCATACGCATTAGAAAACGACGAAATGTTCAACCCATCACCACGCGTCATTCTAATAAAAGGCATCGGAATGATTAATACTGGAAAAGACAAAGCATCTGCCTTAGTAAGTGGGGCACTATACCACCGAGCAATCGCAGTTATGAAAGGCTCCGACGCACTAGGAGGATTCACATCACTATCAGCAGAAGAATCATTCGGCATCGAATATTGGCCACTAGAGCTATACAAACTATCACTGGCGCCAAAAGAAGCCGAGTTTTCTAGAAAAGTAGCATTCGTAACAGGAGGAGCAGGCGGAATCGGCTCCGAAACATGCCGACTACTCGCATCCCAAGGTGCACATGTAGTCCTTGCTGACCTAAACCTAGAAGGTGCAGACAAAATCGCAAACGACATAAATGCCACATACGGAGCAGGTCGTGCAACAGCGGTACAAATGGACGTAACGAATGAAGAACAAATTATCGCATCGTTCCAACAAGTCATCCGCACATACGGCGGAATCGACATACTAGTCAACAACGCAGGACTCGCAACATCTAGCCCATTCGAAGAAACAACACTAAAAGAATGGAACCTAAACATGAACGTACTAGGAACAGGCTACTTCCTCGTATCGCGCGAAGCATTCAAAGTTATGAAAACACAAGAAACAGGCGGCAGTATGATATTCATCGGCTCCAAAAACTCGATCTACGCCGGCAAAAATGCATCTGCCTATAGCGCAGTAAAAGCACTCGAAGTCCATCTAGCACGTTGCATCGCAGCAGAAGGTGGAGACTTCAGCATCCGTGCCAACTCCGTCTTACCAGACGCAGTCCTACAAGGCTCCGCAATCTGGGGCTCCAAATGGCGTGAAGAACGAGCAGCAGCATACGGAATCGAACCAGACGAACTCGAAAATCACTACAAAGAACGTACCGTACTAAAAGAAAACATCTACCCAAGAGACATCGCAGAAGCAATCGCCTTTTTCGCATCTAGTAAATCAGCCAAAACAACCGGCTGCATGTTAACAGTAGACGGCGGCGTAGCAGCAGCCTTCACAAGATAAACTATTGGCAACATTTAATCTAAACACGACAAATTCGGCCATGAACACAACAAACCTATCGTCGAACGCGACAACCAACCAAGCAAACGCGAAAGGTCCAAACAGCACCAGGAAAACCTCAAAGCCACCAAAGTAAAAACCCAAAGTCGCTTCCAAAAGAAGCGGCTTTTTCAGAAAGGAAGGCACCAAACGATGCGCGTAACCCTATTCTCCACATGCCTAATCGACCTATTCCAGCCAAATGCCGGCATCGCAACAGTCGAACTACTCGAAAAACTCGGCTGCCAAATCGACTACCCAACTGGTCAAATTTGCTGCGGCCAACCCGCCTACAACAGCGGCTACCTAAACGAAGCGAAACCAGCAATGATCCACCTGCTCGAAACGTTTCAACACGCTGAATACATCGTTACACCATCGGGCTCATGCGCCCTAATGCTAAAAGAATACGCACATATATTCCAAGACGACTCAAAATGGAGTAAAATCGCAAAATCCGTCGCCGACAAAACATACGAACTAACACAATTCATCGTCCACGTACTCGGCGTCACAAAAATCGACACATCACTACCCGGAACCGCCGTATTCCACACATCTTGCCATATGACTCGCTTACTTGGCGTACGCGAAGAACCAAAGCAATTACTAAACCAAGTAGCCGATTTAATAATAAAACCACTAAAAGGCTCCGACCAATGCTGTGGATTCGGAGGAACATTTTCCGTCAAAATGGGCGACATATCAGCTGAAATGGTCAAAGAAAAAGTCACTCACATCATGAACGCTAACGTCGACTATCTTATCGGAGC
Source organism: Psychrobacillus sp. FSL H8-0484 (assembly GCF_038005325.1). Lineage (NCBI taxonomy): Bacteria > Bacillati > Bacillota > Bacilli > Caryophanales > Bacillaceae > Psychrobacillus > Psychrobacillus sp. FSL H8-0484. Next base: position 873,780 of record NZ_JBBOSZ010000001.1, read on the forward strand.
AGACTGCGGATGCCTCATGAACATAGGTGGCCGATTATCACGTGAAAAACAACCAGTCGAAGTTCTACATATTGCCGAAGTATTAAACCGAGGGATGAGGGGATAACCGATGTCGATCAAAATAAAAGCAGGACCATTCAAAAAACGCATGACTGCTGAACTCAAAAACGACTTCATGCGAAAAGCGGTATCCAGCGCGCAAGACGGCCTTGGTGCCAGAAGAAACCTCGCAACCGACCAACTCGGCGAATGGGAAAAATGGCGCGAAGCAGGTCAAGAAATCCGTCAGCACACCGTCAACAACCTAGCCCATTACCTTGAACAATTTAGCGAACAAGTAACCAAAAGCGGTGGCATTGTCTACTTCGCAAAAGATGACCTAGAAGCAACCCGCTACATCAAAGAAGTCGTACAAAAAAAGAATGCTAAAAAAATCGTCAAAGCCAAATCCATGGTAACAGAAGAAATCGGACTAAACGCAGCACTCGAATCCATCGGTTGCGAAGTAGTCGAAACCGATCTCGGAGAATTCATCCTCCAAGTCGACGACCACGACCCACCATCGCATATCGTTGTACCAGCACTACATAAAAAGAAAGAACAAATCCGAGACGTTTTCGTCGAAAAACTCGGCTACACAAAATCGGCCGACCCAGACGAACTCGCAAAACACGCACGCTACACACTCAGAACAAAATTTCTAGAAGCCGACGTTGGAATCACGGGATGTAATTTCGGAGTAGCGGAAAGTGGAACAATCTGTCTCGTGACGAATGAAGGAAATGCTCGCCTTGTCACAACGATCCCTAAAACACAAATTACAGTAATGGGAATGGAGAGACTAGTCCCAACATTTGAAGACTTAGATGTCATGGTTAGCCTACTAACAAGAGCAGCTGTCGGGCAACGCATTACAAGCTACGTCACACTATTAACCGGACCAAAAAAACAACAAGAAGTCGACGGTCCAGAAGAACTCCATGTCGTAATCGTCGACAACGGACGCTCGAAAATACTCGGCACCGACTTCCAAGAAATCTTGCAATGTATCCGCTGCGGAGCTTGCTTAAACGTCTGCCCCGTATATCGTCACATTGGTGGTCATGCATACGGCTCCATCTATCCTGGCCCAGTCGGAGCAGTACTCACACCACTACTCGACGGTTACGAAGATCACAAGGACTTACCATACGCATCCACACTTTGCGGCGCATGCACAGATGTCTGCCCAGTGAAAATTCCGTTGCATGGCCTACTATTGAAGCATCGTCAAGCAATCGTCGAAACAGAAGGAAAAGCACCAATTAGCGAACGGCTCATGATGAAAGCATTTGGTTTCGGAGCATCTACGAATTCCGTCTACACAGGAGGCTCCAAAATGGCAGCAGTCAGTCTCAAAATGCTACTCAAAAACAAACAAATGATATCAAACGGCCCAGGACTTCTAAAAGAATGGACAAATAGCCGAGACTTCCCAACGCCAAAACAAAGCCGCTTCCGCGATTGGATGAAAGACCATGAGGGGGCCAACTCACATGACTAAACTCGAACGAAAAAAAATAGCACTTCCTATTTCAAGTGTCTACAACGACATCGAAACACACTCTGTAAAACAAGTGTTCATCGAATCGGCCAAACTCATCCGTGCGGAAATTGTCGAAACAACACCAAGCCATCTAATAGATACACTAAACACTTTAATAGAAGGAATTTATGCAAACGAAATACTATCTTCTATACAAGATGCACCTGAACAATTAGAAAACTGGCTAGAACAACACACAACAAGATGGAACCCAGCTCTTGGCAATCAAAACATCCTAACAGCGGAACAAGCTAAATTTGGCATAACATACTGCGATCAAGCATTAGCAGAATCAGGGACAGTCGTCCTATTAAACGAAAATAACAAAGGCAGATCCGTCAGCCTACTACCTGAAATCCATATCGTACTCATCCCTGTCGGTACAATTGTCCCGCGCTTACGAGAAAGCATGAGACAATTACACCAACGAATAAAAGAAGGGAAAGAAGTCCCGTCTTGTATAAACTATATAACAGGCCCAAGTAACTCTGCTGACATCGAAAGCTACCTAGTAGTCGGCGTCCACGGACCACTTCGAACCATTTACGTCATCATCGACTAATGGGAATAAAGTCTTGAACACCACATAACGTAGCCTAACCAAAAAGGAGGTCAAACCCTATGCTAGGTTCTATTGAAGCTGGCGGCACAAAAATGAATTGCGCAATTGGAGATGAACACGGTAACATCTTCAAACAAGCCCAGTTCCCAACAACAATGCCAGAACAAAACATGCAACAATTCATAGAATTCTTTCAAGCAAACCCAGTCGACGCAATCGGAGTCGGCACCTTCGGACCAGTAAACGTCGACCGACAAAGCGAACTATACGGAACTATACTCGACACGCCAAAGCTAGCTTGGCGTTTCTTTCCGTTCCTACAAACATTAAAAGCCAACCTCAACATCCCAATCGAACTACAAAGCGACGTCAACGTAGCAGCACTTGGCGAAGCGGCATGTGGTGCAGGCAAACACGATCGTACAGTGCTATACATCACGATCGGAACAGGAATCGGCGGAGGTGTAGTCACAGATAAACAATTCCTTCGATCCGTCCAACACCCAGAAATGGGCCACGTCTGGATCAAACGAACACCCGAAGACACAACGCCAAGCAATTGCCCATTCCACACCGATTGCTTCGAAGGACTAGCATCCGGCCCTGCAATCGAAAAAAGACACAACACTAACGCAAAAAATCTCCCAGCAGATCATCCTGCTTGGGAGCTAGAAGCAAACTATATCGCACAAGGAGTCTACCAAATGATGCTCGCCCACGGACCTGATCGCATCATCATCGGAGGCGGCGTCATGAACCAACCCCAACTCCTTCCGAACATCAAACGTAACATCAAAACCCAACTAAACGGCTACACCTACTACCCAGCTCTAGCCAACCTAGAAGACACTATCGTTCTTCCAAAGTTAGGGGATAATGCAGGACTAGTTGGAGGATTAGTCTTTGCTGGGCAAATAAAAAAGATGAAATAATTTAAGTTATTTCAATTCGGTATATTCCTAGGTAACAGCTGAGCGAAAGCGACGAGGAGACTGAAGCCATGCCCGTGGAAAGCGTCCGTCTGGAACGAAAATCAATACATTGGAAAAGGGACCATCTCTCAGTCACTATATGACTTAGGGATAGCCCATTCATTTATTTTAAAGTTTAAATCTTAATGCGATTTGTTGAAGCTCTTGTGCGACTTGACTAGTTTCAGTTGAGCGGATAGCAACTTCGTCGATGGACGCAGTAGTTTCTTCGGTTACTGCTGAAATGGATGTTGTCACTTCTTCAATTTCGTGTATAGATTCTGTTAATTGATTAATCAATTTCACAACCTCTTTGGAATTTTCCGCTTCCATTGTTGTCATGTTAGAGATCAGCGAAATTTCTTCCACTGTCTGAGCAACTGCGGCTGAAATGTCGCTTAGTGATTGAGACGTTTGTTGAACGGTAACAGACCCTGTTTCAATCAGTTTTGTGCTCTCTTCTGTAGAAGAAACGACTAGTTGAATACTTTCCGTAATATCTTTGACGATCATTTCGACTTGATTGACTTCTACATTTGATTGCTCCGCTAGTTTTCGAACCTCGTCAGCAACAACAGCAAATCCTTTTCCTTGTTCACCAGCACGAGCAGCTTCTATGGATGCGTTTAAAGCAAGTAAATTCGTTTGAGCTGCAATTGCTGCAATGGAGCCGGTAATATGCTGAATTTTAGTCGTTGCTTCATTTAAACGTTGAATGGTATCACCAGTTTCAATAGATGCACTACGAATTTTATCCATGTCACGACTAATTTCGCTTGCACGAGTTAGTCCTTCTTTGGCAGTCTGCATCGTCGTTTTGGAATTCATTACACTCACATCTGCATTCTCTTTCGAATTTTGAAGACCTGCCGCCAGTGATTGTAAAATGGAAGAAGATCGCTCTGCAGTGATCGTGCCGTCTGATATAGATGTCACATTTTCACTCATATTCGTAGCTACCTGATGGATAGCATCTTTCATTTCATTTAATGAAGACGACGTTTCCTCCGCATTTCGAGACAATTGAAGAGAAGTCGTTTGTATTGTTCCAACAATATTGCGTAAGTTACTAGAGAGAGTATTAAGTGTTTGGCTTAAATCACCAATCTCATCCTTACTCGTAAAGTTCGTATCTTTTACAGCAAGATTGCCTTTTGCGATTTCACCAGCATAGGCAATGAGTGCGGAAAGCGGTTTAGTTTTTCTTCTAATTAATAAAAGGGTAACGAATGAAGCAAGAATCAATGGAATTACACTTACAAGTAATCCTTTACTTACAACATCCCATGTTCGATCTGCCACAATAGAGGCATCAAAATCAATAACACTAATAGCGATAATTTTCCCATTAGGATCGTGGTTTTCAAAAATAGGTGCATAACCAGAAAGACGTTTCATGCCAGCAAATTCATAACTTTCTGTGTATGTAGGATGTCCCATTTCTGTAAGCATTTTAACGGCTTCTTTATCTGTATAAAATTGATCGCCAGCCTTATAACCTAGCTCTTTTAAATTATCATCGAGTGCTAATAATTTTCCATCCAGATCAATAATATATTGGGTTTCAAAAATATCTTTATGTGCAGTTGTCCAGTTTAACTGCTTACCAACTGCATCAATAGTCGCAGTATCACCAGCGATTATTTGTTTAATATCATTTGGTGCTATCAGACCAGTTGTAATATTTGCACAGCCATATGCTTCTATCCCTGCAGCCTTATACAATTGGTCATAGGCTGTTTTATATGTAGCAACAGAAGTAATTAACAGCATAACTACGATTATCCCAACAATAATCGCTCCCAAATGAATTGTTAGTGTGTTTTTTAATTTCACTTTCTATTTCTCCCCTGTTCTTTAATCCATTAAATAATTATGTATTCACCTATTTATACCATAAAAGCGGGAAGAAAAGATATGCGATATATGTACAATTAATTAAAATGACGTGTAAGATTTTAATGCATTTTAATAAAAAAATCCATTATTTTAACGTTATTATGATATAATTTGCTAATTGCTTATAGTATTAAATGAATAGAGGTTTGGAAAGTGTATAAGAAATTAGTCGTTATTTTTCTGTTAGTGATAGCTAGTACAATATTATTAATGGACGAAACTGTTTCAGCAGAGGAGACAGAAAGTCAGGAACGCATTCAATTATTAAAAAGAGAAGTTGCTTATGGAAAACTCTCAGAAGGAGAGTTTTATCCTTTAGCAGGGTTATTGAAAGGTATGGAGTATGACTTAGTAGAAGAGACAGAAGAGTATTTTGTATTACCGTTCGGAAATGGCGAGATGTATGTACGAAAAGACAATGCAAGAAAAGTAGGAAAAGCAAATTATTCGGTAGAGCCGGAGCCTTTTATTACTAATATTGTCACGAAATCTGAAGTATCTGTTTATAATCAGTCAAAACCAGGTGGAAAAGTAATCGGTAAAATAAAAAAAGGTATTCGTGTCCCGATTAAAGAAGCAGAAGTAGGCTTTTATCAAGTCCAATTTGGTGGGCAAATAGGGTACATTTATAAAAAGAGTACAGAAGAAGATACTGGAATTCCTGTATTAATGTATCATCATTTGGCCAATGAAAAATCGAGTACTATATATGAAGGTAATTTATCTGTTTTGGAAACAAATAAATTTAGAGAACAAATGAGATATTTGAAACAAAATGGTTGGAGAACAGTAGATTTACATGTATTTGAAGAGTGGATAAAAGGAAAAGCCACACTCCCGGATAAAGTGTTTTTAATTACATTCGATGATGGTTATTTATCAAATGTGGAATATGCATATGATTATTTAAAGCGATTAGATTTTAAAGCAATCAGCTTTCTGATTAGTAGTAAAGTGCCTGAGCAAAGTGAAGCGTTTGATTTATGGAAATATCAATATATCGGTGCTAATGACATAATGAGAACGGACGATGTTTTTAATTATCAATTGCATACGCATGATTTTCATCGATTTAATAGTAAAACGAATAAAAGTTACTTAGAATCTGAATCTACTTTTGCGATAAGTAATGATCTAAATACAGGCTCCACTTTTTTAACTTCCTTGCAAAACGCAGAGAATGAAATACTTTCTCTTGCATATCCTTATGGAAAAACATCCGATAAGGCATTAACTGCTATGGAGGAAAATAACATTCGTTTAGGATTTACGATACGAGAAGGAACTGTAAAAATGTTTGACGACCCTCTTCGCATCAATCGTATTCGAATACATTCTCAACATACATTAGAGGATTTTGCGAAAAAATTAACGAACAGCTATAACGAATCTGAAATAGCTTCCACTAAATGATAAGTCCAAACTGTTGATGAGATTAATGTAATCATTTTGTTACACAACTGTAAAGTCACGCCTGTTTTGTTCGTGTTAGTATGGGTATAGAGAAATTTTCAGAAATTAGTTATATAAATTTTTCAATACGTGTCTTTTGGAGGAACAAGTTTTGACTTCTTTGTTTAAAAAAATCATCACTATCTTTAGTTTAACTGTAGTTTTAGCCGCGGGAACATTTGTAGGAAATACAGAAGCAGCAAGCACTGTAGCATCAACTCAAATCGTATCAAGTGCGAAAAGTCTAATAGGAATTGAATATCGTTATGGTGGAACAACAAAGGCAGGATTTGATTGCTCAGGTTTCCTCAATTACGTTTACAAGAAAAATGGTGTTTCATTGCCAAGAACAGCAGCAGGAATGTATAGCACAGGGAAAACAGTAAAAAAAGCGAATTTAGCCGTGGGAGACTTAGTTTTCTTCAATACATCAGGTAAAGGCGTATCTCACGCTGGTATGTACATAGGTAGTGGAAAGTTCATTCATGCTTCTACATCAAAAGGTGTTCGAATTGATAAATTAAATGACCCTTATTATTGGGGGAACAAATACGTAGGTGCTAAGAAAGTAGCGCCTGTATATGTAGCAAAAAAATAATGATATCCATACAACCGTTTCAGTGGAAAAGCTGAAACGGTTTTTTGTTGTTTAGGAAACTATAAAATTCTAACACGTCGATCACTTTCTACAAGTGTTTCTACCTCTGGGCTAAAGTGCTTTTCTGGCGACTCTTGAAAATGGAAATCAAGTGCAGTCCAGTGCCTTGCCTTTTTGTGCTGTACTTATCAGTTTTTTCCGATCGTCATCCATAATGCGATTTGTAGTATGATGGCGTCTTGAAAAATGGTTGGGTTATATCCAGTCAACTCGCGTATTTTATTTAGACGATATTTAAGTGTGTGTCGGTGAATTGCTAATGTTTCTGCACATATTGCATGTTGTTGATTGACATTAAAATATGCTTGTAGTGTGCTAACGAGCTTGTCATCTAAATTGGATAGTACTCGATGTGTAAAATGTTTTGCTTCTGGAGATTCTCCCTTTTTGAACAATGAAAAAATTTCCGCCTCTTCGAAGTGAATAATTGGCTTATGTCGCTCACCAAATTGTAGAGCAATTTTCGCGGTTTGGTAAGCGTAATGCACCTGGTCAAGAGAATGTACAATCTGTCCAATCGCTAGAGGAAGTGCATTATATTTCTTTAATTTTTCCGCTAGCAACGCTACTTTTCGGTTAAAAACTTTTTCGTCTAGGTCAGAAGTAAGAATAAAATGTTCGTTTAATTGATAATGTCCAATTAAAATAGAATCGCTATGAAAAAACTGCTCGATTCCTTGAAAAATATTTTGGTATGATTTTGATTCTGGGCTAATTTCAATCATTATTGCATGGAATGGGGGATTATTTAGAAAACCTATTTTATTTATTCGTTCGAAAATGACTTTTTGGAGCGGTTGTCCACTCATTAATTCTTCAAATACCATCTCTTGCATTTTTCGTTTCCATTCTCGTTCGGAAACAATTAACGCCTGGTGGACCATCATTTCAGTTGTAAGTTGTACAAGCGTTGCAATTTCTTCGATTTCTTCTGGATTCCCTGTGATTCCAATGACCCCGACTAATTCCTCTTGAAAAAATATAGGTAAATTAATACCAGGCTTCGTCTTAGGAAATAAGTGTTTATTATCCTCTGTAATCCACAAAGGCTTTTTCGTTTGGGCAACGTTAACTGCCCCTTCATGAATACTATCTACACGTAGTTGATCCGCTGAAGCAAGAATCATTCCATTCGTTTGAATAACGTTAATATTTCGGTGAAGCCTCAGCGTCGTCTGTTCAACAATTTGTTGGGCAAGTTGTTTTGTAATCATAGAACCTCCGATAAGTATAAAATACCACCTGTTATAATACAGAAAACTTATACAATAAGTATAATGTAAATTTAGAATATTAACACTATAATTCTATGTAAGCGCTTAACAAAAAGGAGGAGAACCTATGAAAATCGTTGTTAGTCCTGATTCTTTCAAAGGTTCATTAACAGCAACAGAGGCTGCACAAGAAATGGTAGCTGCAATGAATGAGATTAATCCAATGATCGAAACTGTACTACTACCTGTTGCAGATGGTGGAGAAGGAACGCTTGAACCTCTGATTATTGCAACAAATGGGCATACTGTTCATCTCGTTGTACAAGATCCACTTGGCCGACCAATTCGAGTGGAATATGGTGTGCTCGGAGACGGAAAAACTTGCGTCATTGAAATGGCGAAAGCATCTGGCTTAACGCTTTTAGAGGAGCATGAAAAAAATCCACTTGAAGCTTCTACTTATGGAACTGGGGAGCTCATCCGTCATGCACTAGATAGTGGGTACAGAAAATTTGTCGTAGGAATTGGTGGTAGTGCGACAAATGATGGTGGAACTGGAATGTTACAGGCTTTGGGTATGAAGTTTCGAAATAGAGACGGGGAAGCATTACCACAAGGACCGCAATCATTAAGAGATTTGCATGAAATAGATGTAACTAGCTTTGATAAACGAATAGAGGAATGTCGTTTTATCATCGCTTGTGACGTGGATAATCCTTTTATCGGTCCAAATGGAGCAACAGCTATTTTTGGCCCTCAAAAAGGCGTGACACCTGATTTAGTAGAAACGCTAGATCAAAACTTATTGCATCTCGCCAATAATATTGAATGTCTAACTGGCATCACGCTTCATAATCGACCTGGGGCAGGTGCAGCAGGGGGACTTGGTGGTGCATTTCTTGCATTTTTCCCTGTTGAACTAAAACCCGGTATAGAGGTTGTCATGGAAGCTATTAATTTTCATAAACAAATAGAGGATGCTGATTTCATCATTACAGGAGAAGGGAAAACAGATAATCAAACACTTTCTGGTAAGGCGCCTATTGGCATAGCGAATGCTGCAAAAAAGAAAGGTATTCCTGTAATATTAATTTCTGGTTTTATTGAAGAAGAGAGTTTTTCGGAACTATCTACTTATTTTTATAAACTAGCTAGTGTAGCAGATAGCGAGATTTCAAAAGAAGAATCGATTCGAAATGCTGCTTTTTATTTACGATTGCGAACAAAAGAAACAATGAAGTTAATAATAGAAAAAGGGGTGTGAGAAAATGTTGTTTTTAGTCATTTTATTAGGCGTTATTTTTGTGGTTGTAGCAACTGCCGTGTTCAAACTTCATCCATTTTTAGCTCTTTTAATTAGTGCGTTTTTTGTTGGTATTGCTTCTGGTATGCCACTACTTACGGTCGTAGAAAATGTAAACGCTGGTTTTGGCGGGCTGATGACGAGTATAGGTATTGTCATTGTTGCAGGTACGATTATCGGAGTTATTTTAGAAAAGTCTGGTGCAGCATATCGTATGGCGGAAGTGGTGCTTCGGGTTTTAGGGGAGAAACGTCCACAGCTAGCAATGTCTATTATAGGTTATATTGTGTCGATACCCGTATTTTGTGACTCTGGGTACATTATTTTATCTAGCTTGAAAAAATCATTAGCGAAACGTGCGAAAGTAAAAGTTGCATCGATGGCCATTGCGTTATCCACAGGCTTATATGCAACCCATACGTTAGTACCACCAACACCAGGGCCGATTGCAGCTGCTGGTAACATAGGTGCAACAGATTATTTAGGAACCATTATATTAGTTGGTTTATTTGTCGCAATTCCAGCGGTAATTGTTGGTTATCTATGGGCAATAAAAGTAGGTACGACAATTGAAGTAGAAGCAGATGAGGAAGAAGCGCTAGATTATGAAGACGTAATTAAGTCATTTGGTAAAATGCCATCTACATTTAAATCTTTTCTTCCGATCGTATTGCCAATTGTATTAATCGGTATAGGTTCGGTAGCGGCATTGACAGGTAGCGAAACTGGCTTTACACAATTCCTACGATTTTTAGGGGCACCAACAGTAGCGTTATTATTTGGAGTGTTTGCTTCATTCCTACTGTTACCGGAAATTAGTGAAAAGACTTTATCGGGATGGATTGGAGAAAGCTTAAAAGAAGCGGCCCCTATTCTATTGATCACAGGTGCTGGAGGATCATTTGGTACAGTTATTAAAAACTCTGGGGTAGCAGACTTATTGCAGCAAATGGATTTAGGTGCTCTTGCAAACGGAGCATGGTTCTTATTAGTACCTTTCTTAATCGCAGCAGCATTGAAAACAGCTCAAGGATCTTCTACAGCAGCACTAGTCATAACTTCCTCGTTAATTGCACCAATGCTACCAACTATAGGTATCGAAGGTGCATTACCGTTAGCGCTAGTTGTGATGGCAGTTGGGGCAGGTGCTATGACGGTGAGTCACGTAAATGACAGCTACTTCTGGGTCGTGACGCAGTTCAGTGGTATGAAAGTAACGGATGCTTACAAAGCACAAACAATGGCAACGTTGTTACAAGGTGTGACAACCATTATTGTGACCATGATTCTTTGGTTCATTTTCGTTTAAATAAATATGAGTACAAAAAAACGTCTCAAGTGAATGTACATCACTCGAGACGTTTTTATTATTTATTTAATCGTAATGGTTTTTTCGCCAATCTTATTTCCTTCAGAATCATATGCAATAAATGTACCTTCTGTGAAAAGGGTAAGGTCCGTAATTTCGTGTATTTCTTTTTCAAGAGCATAATAATTTTGTCCCCTATAAATGAGTTCGTAGTCAATGTTACCTTCAAGTGATGTAAATTGAACGATCACTCTAGCAACTTCTCCACAATTTTCACTTATAAACGTGTTCATGTAAAAGTTTGTTCTAGTAGACTTAATAGTAGGTGATAGGAATCCTTGATCATAATACGAACAACTTGGGTAGTGGGTTTCACATGTAATTTCGTCTAGAATTGCTTGATAAGCAGCAGCAATATCAGTACTTTCTGCAACATGATAATAACTACCACCTGTACTATTTGCTATTTGTTCCAGTAGTTCTTCATTCAAAAACTTTTTATCTCCAAGTCCGATTGTATATACAGTAATATTACGATCTCTAGCCTCTTTAATTAATGAAACAATTTTACTTGGACTAGACTTCCCATCTGTTAGTAAAATAGCTATTTTGGGAGTGTTGCCAGTTGAAAAAGAATCAAAGGCCTTATCAAGTCCATCTGCAATGTTGGTTCCACCAGCTTGTCTAACTTGGTTAAAAGTAGAACTAATAAAGGAAGGAGACCCTTTACCAAGAAGGTAACCTTTTGAATCAAAATGTGCACCAACATTTGTCGGAGCATTAAGTGCAGATATTAATTCCTGTGACTTAGAAACGCGAAGTCGGCTTGGATCGCTTCGTTTCATACTTCCAGACGAGTCTATAATAAATCCAACCTCAAAGTCTCTAGGGCAGCTGTAATCTGCATAAAGCGGACGGTCAACATTTATCTCGTGACTATGAAATTTATTTAAAATGGAAGTAAGTTCGCTTGTGTATCTTGCATCTGATTGTGAAATTTTAGCACTAAGGGAAGAATCCCCCCATGGATAAGATTTAATAGAAGTTCTAGCAACTCCATTTACAAAACTTACTTCATTATTTGAAAAAGAAAGCTGAGCAGAGTCGAAGCGAACCTTTCCATTATAATCTGTTATGATTTGACCACCAGGTCGAACAATAGATGCTTTAACAAAAAACGAATCCTTATTAAAAACTTCATGTTCAATACGAAGCTCTGCTTGTGGATCATAACTAATTTGCACAGAAACAGGATTTTTATAGCAGGCCATATTTACTCCAGTGCTGTTATTGTCACTAATCTTAAATGAAATTGTATCATTCAGAGATTTTGTTGATTTTAATGCGGTTATTTGTGCTGATATATCAGGACCGTCTGTGTATAGAGTAGTCGAGCTAGTCCATTTCCCACCTTGTTCACCTGTAATAGTTGCTCCTAATTTAGAAGTAACAACAAAAGGTATGGATTGATCATATGGAATAGTGTTTCCATAGCAATCTTTTAAAATGAGTGTAATGAAAGATGAATCTACTCCGTTTGCAATTAATGTCGGATGCTGGATATCCATATCTGCTAGGCGAGAATCATACGTTGGAGAAACAGGTTTTTTATCAGGTTCTTTATCAGAGGGACCTGGAAAAACAATTGTACCTGTATCTGGGAAATCAGTAGGTTTATCTATCGCTACATTATCACTTCCAAAAATGGTACCATTTATACCTGATATTTTAAATGTCCCTCGATTTGCTAGTCTATTTAGAAAAACAGTTGCATCTGCTCTAGTTAATGCTTTAGCTGGATTGAAGTCTTCATAGGTTTTCTTTCCACTTGAACCACTAGAAAGGTTTTGACTGTAAAAATACTGTACCGCATAGGGTTCTGTGAGATTTAGACCATCTGCTGCTGCGATGATTCGAGCAAACTGCCCTCTTGTAACTGCTTTATCTCTTTTTTTTGTGTTTGTATAGCCATTTACAGGCATATTCTTACTTTTGAAGTATCGATAATATCCAGCGGAGGTAGGCTCGCCGGGCTTTGTTATATAAGAACCAGTTGCTTTAAAGGAAGTATCGAATTTAGAAAGTACGGATACTAACTGAGATTCAGTTATTGCTTTAGTAGGTCCGAATGTTCCATCAGGGTAACCTTTCATGATCCCTTTTTTATTGGCCCATACAATTGAAGAATAGGCCCAATAATCCTTATTAATGTCTTTATAGAGATTAGCAGCATTTACTTGTAGCGTAATACTAGGAATAAACAAAAGTAAAGTCATCATGAGAAGTATTGTTTTCATTTTCAATTTTTTCATCTAATCTTTCCTTTCTATTAATCGGCTACGCCTTTCGACGCAGAAGGAGTGCTGTTGCCCCGAGGAGGCTTCGCAGTTCGTCCGCGGAAAGCGAGTGGATTTTCGTCCATAACAAAATGATTGTTTAACAGAGCCTAATCAAAGAAGAGCATATCATCTCGATAATTTTGTTTTAAATCATTTTCTAGAAAGTTTAAAAATCGAGCAATCATCGCGGCAGATTGTGCTCTAGTTAAAGATTGATTTGGATTAAATCGATTCTTCTCATCTCCATTAATTAAGCCGAGCTCCGTTGCTACATAGACACTTTCCTTTGCGTATGTTGGTATCTTATTGTCATCTGCAAAATTAGTTTTGAATCCAGGACTTGGTGCGCGCCCTTCCAAACCTAAAGCACGAACTAGGATAGCTACAGCTTGAGCTCTCGTAATAGGTTGATTTGGTGCAAATTTACTTGGGTTAACTCCATTAATAATGCCTTTCTCAACGGCACTCTCAATATATATATAATCAGGATCTTTAGGATCTAAATCAGAAAAAATTGCTTTAGTAGGAGGCTTTTTATTTTTAGGTTGTTCTAGAACACGAAGATCCACAGCCCTTAATACTCCTATTGTAAATTGGTATCTCTTCATTGGTGTATTTGGGGAGAAAAATGAACTTGATTCATCAAAAATACCGAGAGAATACAGCTTTTCGATATCATCTTTTGCCCAGTGGTTAGATAAATCGCGAAATTTAGGGACAATTAGTCGTTCGATTGTTGGAACTTTTTCTTGATTTAGATTAATAGTTCCATTTTTATTACTTGCAATTTTTGCATATGGAATATCATATGTATATTCCGAAATCATATTGCTTGAGTTAATAACGGTATGCCCACCAACAAAACTAGATAGAGAAGGAGGATGTGTTTCATATTGAAGTATTTTCGATTTACTGTCCGAAACTTTGCTCGTGATAAATGCATTTCCTAAACGTGTGTTTATTTCGTAATCCATGACTTGTGTTTCAGTAGCACCCCAAAAGTTTTTATATCCTACATCTCGTCCATTAATAAATACGGTAATGGTCTCTTTATTTGTTGAACTTCCTGTTCCTTTGGAAGTTTTAAGATAAATTTTACGACCGACTATATTACCTGAATAGTAATCAGTTGCAGGTCGATTATCAATGACAGAAGCCTGAGAAAATTGAAAATCATCTAATGTATAGGTATCCGTACCGATTGTCACTTTTTCAGAAAAACTTTTGACAGAAGTATTGGAGGTAGTTTGACCTTTATCTTCAAAAGCTTCTAAAGTAGAGACATATACAATACTTCTAGTTAATTTATCTCCTAATGCATTGGAGAGATTAAATTTATAAGTTGTCGTTATTAGGTTTTTATTTTCTTTTTCTGTAATGGTCGCTTTTCCAGAAAATTTAACAGGTGCTCCAGATAAGAAGAATACTTCTTCATATGTATATTCATTTAATACACCCCCATTAAAGTCAGGTGCTTTTGCATTTGTTGTTTCATTGAATAAAACAAGTGATAAGATAACTGCTGTAAAATAAATAGATAGTTTCTTAATGAATGTGTTCATGTTTATATTATTTCCCTCTTTTCTTGTCAAAGTTGAAATGGCATGTAAACATAGATGCTCACATGCCACTTTCTACTTAATTGACTAAAATGATACGTCCTTTTACAACAGATTCATGAATGATGAATAGTCGATCATTTGGTTCTAATTCATCAATGGTTATTACTTTTCCATCTTTAATAATTGTAGCTTGTTCAACATTCATACTATAAATTTTCCCTGCTTCTTTCCAAATACCTTGGTACCAGTGGCTTACGTTTTGTACTCGAAGTGTTGTTCCATGCGCTGCAGATTCTAGGCGTCCTACGGAAACTAGTTGAGCGATATTAGTCGAAGTACCAACAATATGAGCGGCAACAATTTGGTTGTCTTGAACGTAGAAGTAGCCATATTGGCCAATTCTTTCATCCATTTCATTTCTAGGGACTACGGATATTGTTGAACGTCTGAAATCTTCCACCACGTTCGTATCATTACTCATAGTAAGACTTGTAATTGGAGCAGTAGTCCAATAGTTGTTTGATAGTTTCTTCGCATTATTAATGGTTATATTGTATGTCCCTGCGGAGCTAATTTTTCCATAATAAACGTCGTGTTCTGCTAAATTTGGGCTTTGGAATCCATCATTTGTCACATGCACAATGTTTGCGTATTGGCTTGTATTCGTTCCATCTGTTACGACAAAGGCTGTTCCACTTGATTGAAGACTATAGGAGTCAACTAATCTTCCATTACGAATAATGATGGATCCGTCATGATATGGAACAATCCCTATATTTTTTAATCCAATTTTCTTGGTAGTCGTATTGATAGAAGTCATAGGCTCATAAAACGTTCGTTCATTCGTCCGCTTTATCACGATCTTTTGAATGATTTCTTTATCGAATTGACTAACTGTCACATAGTAAACTTCATCATTGGCATAGTAGCGGAGCTGATCTTGTTCTATTTGTTTATTGCCAACAAAGATTGGTGTTTTGGTTGAATATGTTTTGGAAGAATTACCAACAGGTATTTGAGATTGCCATTTCCAATCGCGAAATACTTGTTCATCTTTTACAATTAACTTGTTTTGAATCGGGTCAATTTGTTTAATAGTACCTTTATAAAGGTTTTCTATTATAGCACCTTGCGTAATTACTTCAACAGAAGTAAGTATATTAGAGTTATGTTCTTCTATCTTTAACTTCACTCGATCGCCCTCGTATAAGAGGCTTAGATCAACAAGATTAGTGTCTTTATAAAATTCCGTTTCATTATTTATATAGAAGGTTTTTGATATTCCATTATCAAGTCTGATAGAAATAAAAGTACCTTTTTTATCAATTTTATTAATTGTTCCAGCAATGGATTTTCCGATAGCATCTGTATTTTCTTGAGATACATCAATGAAGCCGCGCAGTGCTTTCACCTTGCGTAAATTGACATCAGCTTCCACTTTCATTCCTAACTTAAATGCATCTATTGTTGTCGATGTAGAATTAATGGAGAGGGAAGCGTATTTATCGATATTTAAAGTAGTTGTTTTACCGCTGCTATTTTGAATGGTAATTGTTTTTATTCTTTTATCAATAGCCCCATTAGGTAAAGAAACATTTTCATAAGAGACGTCTACAAATGTTCCTTTTACAATAGTGGCTGCATTAGTCTGAACCGGATAGAGGAAGTAACTATATAGTAAAATTATCATTGGGAGTATGAGCATGCGTTTTTTGGACAATTTATTGCCTCCTTAAAATTTCTAGAATTTATATGTATACCTAATTTATCGGTAGAAAGTCTAATACTTTTATGGAAAAATGAGAATTTATATAATTCAAATGAAACAGAATGGTAATGTGTAAGTTAATTTCATAAATAGTACTTTGTTATTAAAATATAAACATTTATCACTTCGTTGATTGAAGCGGCATGCGGAGACTCCAGTGGGATGAGTGAGGCAGAAAAGACATCACAAACGACGCGTGAGCGGCGGTGAGTCTTGTCGCTCACCCCGTGGAAAGCGTCCGCCTATAGTGGAAATCTACTAAACTTTATTCCGTGTAATATATATATTTCTTTAGTTTTCTTTAGTAATGTTCGTGTTTTTATGTAAATTGGAATTATGAAATTGATTATGTACTAAAGTTTTTGAAATTAATTTTAAAAAGGTATTTCCAATTTTCTTAAAAGTAGTATAATTGCATATAATATATTGCACATAGAAACTAGTTGCAATTTAATAAATTTTATTGATAGGGGAAAATTACGACATGAGTAGTCTAAAAATTCAAATTACAAAAAATGAAAACAAAAAAGAAAAAGTACCAGCAGATCAACTTCTATTTGGTAGAACATTTACGGACCATATGTTTATTGCAGATTATACAGATGGTGTAGGCTGGCATGATTATCGAATTGTCCCTTATCAGCCAATAACTTTAGATCCTTCTGCAACTATTTTTCATTATGGGCAAACAGTTTTTGAAGGCATGAAGGCTTATCTAGCAGAAGACGGTGTTGTCCGTTTATTCCGTCCAGAAGAAAATATGAAGCGTTTGAACATTTCATGTGACAGACTAAGCATGCCAAAAATCGATGAAGATCATGCGATTGAAGCATTGAAGCAGTTAATTGAGGTTGATAAAGAATGGATTCCAGCTGAACCTGGTACATCTTTATATATTCGACCATTTATGATTGCAACCGAGGCTCATTTGGGGGTTTCCGCTGCTCTTACTTATAGTTTCATCATTATCATGTCACCTGTAGGTTCTTATTATAAAGAGGGTATTCACCCTGTTAAAATTCTTGTTGAAAACGAGTATGTTCGTGCTGTTGCAGGGGGGACTGGTACTGCGAAAACTGCAGGAAACTATGCTTCCGGTTTAAAAGCGCAGGAAGTGGCAGATCGTGAAGGGTACTCACAGGTACTTTGGTTAGATGGGATTGAACGAAAATATATTGAAGAAGTAGGTAGCATGAATGTATTCTTCAAAATTGATGGAGAAGTTGTAACTCCTTCTTTAAACGGTAGTATTTTAGACGGTATTACGCGTAAATCGATTATCCAACTATTAAAGCATTGGAATGTTCCAGTTACAGAGCGTAAAGTTTCCATGGAAGAAATTCGTGAAGCTTATCTCAATGGAAAATTAGATGAGGCTTTTGGAACGGGAACGGCCGCTGTTATTTCTCCAATAGGCGAGCTTCGCTGGAAAGGCGAGTTATTTTATGTGAATAACGGCGAAACTGGTGAGCTTTCATCCAAATTATATGAAACATTAACAGGAATTCAAAAAGGTAATCTATTAGATCCTTTTGGATGGGTTGTTGAAATAAAAGAATAGAGTAAAAGGTGTCGCTCCTTTCATATTGGAGTGATCATTTTATGTCATTTTGCATTGGAACGGGGAGACGAACAATGAAACCACTTATTGGTATTTGTGCAAATTATTTAACTGATGATACTGTTGGACTAGCATCTGGAATAGGTGCTAAAAATCAAGAATGGCAACTGCTTGCAGACGATTATATTGTTGCGATAGAACGTGCAGGTGGAGTGCCGGTAATTTTACCTATTACGGAGGATTTAGAAACGTTAACACCTCTTTTGCAAAAGCTAGATGGAATATTATTTTCTGGAGGATCGGATATCGATCCAAATTACTATGGAGAATACCCTAGATTTGGACTTGGATTGATTGAACCAAAACGCGATAACCATGAAGTAAAGTTAGCGCAAAAGGTTTTATTAGAGACATCATTACCTGTACTTGGGATATGTCGTGGGATGCAGTTATTAACAGTTGCAACAGGCGGAACACTTTACCAAGACTTGCAAACTCAAATGCCCGAAGGAATGAATCATTCTGTCCATAAAGCAGTGAAGCATCATGCATTTCACCCAGTGAGTATTGAGAAAGAGTCTATACTCTATGAAATTTATCAATCGGATGAGCTTGGGGTAAATAGTTTTCATCATCAGGCAGTAAAAGAGCTAGGGCAAGGTTTTAAAGTAACAATGATCGCTCCCGACGGAATTATAGAGGGGATGGAATGGGAAACAGGTAACCGTTTCGTCGTAGCAGTTCAATGGCATCCAGAAATGATGGAAGGCACTGTTTCAACCATTCGACCGCTTTTCCATGCTTTTGTAGAAGCATGTAAAGTAGCTAATCAAAAGCTCTCCCTTATACCTAGTGAAGAAACAATTGCCTAAAGAAAGAATCCTGTCTTATGTGAGACCACTGAAAAACTTACGTTTTTAAAACAGTAAATTCTTTTTAAACAAAAATCCGGCAGTTCTTGTTCAAGTTTGAACAGGAAGTGCCGGATTTCTTTGTCTATTTCTCCTCTTCGTTCAGCAATTTCAAAATCTGTTTCAGATCCAATTTACATGAAATAAACACGAAAAATACTAAGGAAACTAAAGAAATATATATATTACACGGTATAATGTATAGTTGATTTCCGCTATGGGATACACTTTCCGCGGGGTGAGTGAGAAGCCATCACCGCCGCCACGCGTCGTTTGTGATGGCTTCTCTGTTTCACTCATCCCGCAGGAGTCGCCGCCTGTCGCTTCAATCAACAAAGTGATAAATGATCGTATTTTAATGACAAAGTACTATTTATGAAATTAACTCGTTTGTATAAATTAATTGTCTTTTCCTGAGTAGGCTGTTTCGCCAATAACCGCTTCCACTTCCTTGCCCGTTGCTTTCTTTTTCAAATTAATTCTTGTAGATATTGCACGGCACTTTTTTCGCCTGTTTGTCACCACTGCTGATGTAATAATACGTAATCCGTTGTCTTACGCCCGACAAGAGCATCTAGATCCGTTGAATAGTTTAATTGCATTTCGTAATCTTCATTGACTTCTTTTAATACCTTGACCTTTTCCTGTACAGCGGGCATATTCGCCAACTTTTCTTTCATTTAGTCATCAAATTGATACCCCGCAGGAGTTTGCGACAAGGAGGCTCACGGGACCGCCCGCAACGGAATCACCTAGATGATTAATAGACTTTTTCAGTGGCCTCGTCTTATGACAAGCTATACTGACAAAGAGAGGGTTTTTCTTCTTCCATGCGGAAATTCTCGCAATACGTACAATAGTCTTTCGTTTTTATTTCAGGGTATCTTTCCATTATTGCTGGAAGCAATTGCGTATTAACAAAAGGGTGCTCTGGTTTTTTGTGCTGATAGTAATATTGAAAAGAGCTATAAGGATAATGTTCTATTTTATCAACGATAGGTCTTGTTGTATTTAGTGGGTTATGGTGAATATAGCTACTCACATTTAATAAACTAATAGGATCAGAAACCATGCTAGCAAAATAGCGCGTTTCATAAAGTTGACCAAAATACTTATACTTCCGCTTGAAATACTCTGAGTAGCGTTTGTTAATGAGTGCCATCACATCTGAAAGTGGCACTTCTGGTGAACGAATAAGCAAATGATAATGATTATTCATCATGCAGTAAGCAATGATAGTAAATGGATATTTCTTGAAAGTGAAGTGTAATGCACGAAAAAAGAGCTTAAAGTCCCCATCATTCAAAAATATATTCTGTCGGTTATTTCCCCGCATCGTCACATGATAAAAAATCTCCGGTTGCCAAATTCTTCTCATTCTACCCATAGAAATTACACACCTCCAATGATTTGATTCCACCATATAACAAAAAAAATAGAACCGCAATTGTCACAATTTGCATTTTCCTGCAACAATTTAGTTCTTAACTACCAAAACGCTCCAAAAATAAATTGTGACACCTAAAAAGCCCCCAAAATAAAATTCTTAACCTAACCAATTTTTTCATTTACGTTCCAAAATAATTGTTACAGTATTGTTACTGGTGCCTGGCACCAGTAACAATACTGTAACAATACCTTATTAAAATGAGCGTATTAAAATGTTCTAATGTTGTGTGATAAAATAGGAGGAAAGAGGAGGCTTCGGAATGACGAAAAATGTCTTAATTATTGAAGATGAGGAAAATATTGCTCGTGTTCTACAATTGGAGTTAGAATTCGAAGGCTACGCGGTAGATATTGCATATACAGGGACAGATGGTCTGATTAAATATAGAGAACAACAGTGGGATTTAGTACTGCTAGATTTAATGTTGCCTGGTTTAAATGGCTTAGATGTACTAAGACGAATCCGTGCGACAGAATCGGATACACCTGTTATTTTGTTAACTGCTAAAAGTAATTTAGATGATAAAGTGACTGGTTTGGATTTAGGTGCAAATGATTATGTGACGAAGCCGTTTGAAATTGAAGAGCTGCTCGCCCGAGCTCGTTCAGCAATTCGGTTTACAAAATCCTCTCCATCTATTGCTATAAAAGTAGAGAATGTCCATACTTTTCATTCACTCATGTTAAACGAACAAACTCGTGAAATCACAAATGATGGTGAGTCGATTAACTTAACCCCTCGTGAATATGATTTATTGCTTTACTTAATGAAGCATCCTACCCAAGTCCTAACAAGAGAGCAGCTATTAGATGCGGTATGGGGCTATGATTATTATGGAGACACAAATGTTGTCGATGTTTACATAAGATATGTTCGAAAAAAATTAGAGGAGAATCAAAAGCCTTCTCATATTCAAACAGTACGTGGTGTTGGGTATGTACTGAAGGAGCAAAGGAATGAAGCTTAAAACAAAAATACACCTATTTTCTACTATCCTTACGTTAGTCATCATAAGCATGATGAATATTGGTGTATATTTTTTATTTGAAAAAATGGCTTTTGATACGGAATATAAACAACTTAACACAGATGTAGATGAGTTAATCACTGCATTAAGTAAAATGAAGGAGGAAGATGATGCGGCGACTATTTTACGCACATTTATTCCTACTACTGGTGGCATTCGAGTAATTGATAAATACGGAGAATCAGAATTGTTTGTACAAACGATAGACGGGGTGAATACTTATATACCAGAGCTTGAGGTAGGAGATAGGTATGCAATTGGAACATTCCAAGGGGCGCCTATTTTAACGATAAGTAAACCAGTCATTTGGCTGAATGGTGACATTGTAGAAGTTCAGACGATGAAAATACTATTGGATGTGGAAAAGAACTTAGACTTCTTACGCCTTATATTAGTTGGTGTGACGATAGCTGGAATGCTTCTCATGACTGCTTCTAGTGTAACGCTCGGTAATATTATCACTAGTCCCATTAAAAAATTAATTAATACAATGTCACAAAGTAGGCTATCAGGGAATTATGAAAAAATAGCCGTCCGACCTAAAGGGAAAGACGAGATGGCACAAATGGGTTTTGCTTTTAATGAGATGATGGTGCAACTGGAGCAAAATTATAAAAAACAAGAGCAATTTGTATCGGATGCTTCACATGAATTAAAGACACCTCTAACCGTTATAGAGAGCTATGCAAAGCTACTCTCACGTCATGGCTTTGAGAACAAGGCGATTGCTGAAGAATCCGTACAAGTGATCATAAGCGAGACTCGTAGAATGAAAGAAATGATTTCTCAAATGTTGTTACTGGCAAAAGGGAATGGTTACAATGTGCATCATTTCCAAACAATCGATGTATTTGATTTAGTAGAATCTACTTTGAAATCTATGCGAACTGCATATGATCGTAAGTTTTTACTTAAAGGGGAAGGGCCAATTTATGCAAATACGGATATTGAACAATTAAGACAATTACTTTTTATTATTTTAGATAATGCTCGAAAGTATAGTGAACAAGAAATCAAAACGTCCATTATAGAAGATGAAATGGGCACGACAATTTCTATTATGGATTTTGGAAATGGCATTTCGAAAAAAGATATAGAGTATATTTTTGACCGATTTTATCGTGTAGATGAAGATCGAAATAGAAAAACAGGTGGAACAGGACTCGGTATGGCCATCGCAAAAGATATTGCCATGCGGCTGTCTGCACAATTGACGATAGAAAGTACAGTAGGCTTTGGAACGACTATTCATATTTTCATTCCAAATAGTCCAATTCTCAGCGATTTTTAATGTTTGTCCATTAAAATAGAATTGGAGGAGGGAAAGCGTGAATGAAATTTTTCAAAGTAAAAAGATTTCTATTGATGTTTATAGTGATAACAGGTGCAGTAGGAATTTTACTTTTATTAAAGATCACTCAAACAAGCCAACAGTTGATATCTGAAAATGAAGTCCGCTCCCAACTTGAGCATATGTATGGCGCAGAAGTAGCAGGCATTACGAAAATGAATGATATGTACAAAGCGGTTATTACAAAAAGCGGAGCAGTTTATTTAGTAGAAATGAATGCTCTTACAGGTGAAATTTATTCGCTAGAGCAAACGGACACACTTATTATTGAAAAAGATAATAAAACAGCAGAATCTATAGATGCTATCACGGATGATACAATTCTAATTGTGGAAAAACCACTCATTGAAAATACAACACCTAAAGAAACGAATACAAATGTTGAAGAAGTGAAACCTCCGACACAAATAATTATTAGTAAAAAACCAAAAGATGCTTCTAAACAGCCATCGGAAACAGTTATAGCTACTGAAAATGCTACTGAAAAAACTACTGTAAAAGTAGTAAAGCCTCCAATTTCTAATGCAGAAGAAAATGCAAAAGAAGAAAAGGAAGAAAAACAGATTAAAGAAGTTATTAAAGATGCAATTAAAGATGTATTAACTTCTGATTCAAGTAAAACAGAAGAAGTAAAAACAGCAGCAACGAATAAAGAAGAATCGTCCCAAACTGAACTAGTGAAAGTAGAAGAATCTACTCAAGAGGTAGAGCAATCAAAAGTCGCTTCATTAACAGTAGATAAAGAGGAAGTAATAGAAACAGTTCTTGAAGTTAAACCGAATAAACCGGCAACCGTATTAATTTCAGAAGAAGAAGCGATTAAAACGGCTCAACAGCAATATAAAGGAACTGTGGAAAGTAACTCATTTGTGAAAACAAATGAGGGCGGTTATTACTTAATTGTAATGAAAGCGGCACTACCTGAGAAACAATCCAAAGAAAGTACCAAAGAAAGTACCAAAGAAAGTACCAAAGAAAGTACAAAAGAAAAGCCGAGCAAAGCAACAATTCAAGTTCATGCAATCTCTGGAAAAATACTTTCTGTCACATGGGAATAAAATTCTCATCAAATTCTAATAAAACTCTAGGTGTATTCTCATTTAACTCAATTACTATTAACTTAGTAAAAGAATAATAGTAATTATTGATAAGCAACCTAGAGTGGTAACTTCTAACAACAACGTTTAATTGGGGGATTTCATTAGGGCAACCAGCTATACCTATAAATATGCGCAACCAACGCAACCGACTAATCTAAAAAAACACCACATTCTATCTTCCCCGTAGAATGTGGTGTTTTTGCATGGTTGTTAATTATCCAATTTGCCCCATTGAAATTTTACAAGAAATGCGAAAGGATCCCATTTTGCACTTGTACGTTTTTGGTTAGCTTTGTATACTCTCTTATACAGAAAAAACTGCGCTGCCATGGAGGCAGTGCAGTTTTGCTCATTTATCTTTTGTTTCTGTTGTTTTTTGTTAGTCTTCCAAGTGCGAATGCACCGGCAGCAATACCGATAAATGTGTTTGTTTTTTTGTTGAATAATTGTTTTACTACTAGGTTCATGTTTTGTGGACGTTCTGCTAGACGACGCATGAAGTAACCGTACCAGTCTTTACCAAATGGTACGTATGTACAGAAGTTATAGCCTTCTTTTGCAAGTTGTTGCTGCATGTCTGTTCGGAATCCATAAAGCATTTGGAATTCAAATTTGTCATATGGAATATCATTTTCTTTTATAAATTGTTTAATGTGGTTAATGACATTATGATCATGTGTTGCGATTGAAGTGAATTTACCGTTTAGTAAGTGCCATTCGATTAATTCAACATAGTTTTTATCGATTTCTTCTTTTGTTTGGTATGCAACTTCAGCAGGTTCTTTGTAAGCACCTTTTACGATACGAAGGCGGAAGTTTTTATACTTTTGAATGTCTTCTACAGCGCGGTAGAAGTATGCTTGAATTACTGTACCAACATTATCAAATTCTTTAGATAGCTCGTCCAAAATGTCGAATGATGGTTGCAAATGTTTGGTTGACTCCATGTCGATGTTGATGAAAGTACCATATTTATTTGCAGCTGCTACAATATCCTTTAAGTTTTCTAAAGCAAAATCATAGTCAATATCTAATCCAAGCTGTGATGGCTTCAATGAAATATGCGCATCTACTTGATGTTCTTCAATTGCTTCAACTACTGCTATAATTTGAGCTTTTGCTTCTAAAGCCTCTTCCTTTTCGAAAACAAATTCACCTAAATTATCTACAGTACAAGAAATACCTAATGCATTTAATTTTTTAATGCTTTCCATTGTTTCTTCAATGTTTGTTCCAGCCACAACATGCTGTGCACCCATTTTCAAACCATATTTTTTTGCTGCCCCATTTAATACTTGATTCTCTGACAAAGCCATAAAAATATCTTTTAACATTGTGATGCTCCTATCTCTATTTGGATGTCTTATTATACCATGAAAATAATAAATGACGCATCTACCGTCTGGGAATTTGTCTAATTGGAAATGTTTTTAGGATAATAGGAGGAGTGATGTCTAATAGTGTAGCCACTACTTTTGGAGCAACTCGCTAACAAGTAACCCCAATCCTTCTAATTATCATCCTTCAAACGTAAAATGTTCCACTGTATAGCGTTCCATAACCTCTAGATTTGGTTCGTAGCCGATCCCATACCCATCAGGAACTGTAATGTATCCATCTATGGCAACGACCTCAGGTGTAATCACATCCTCTTCCCAGTACCGGGAAGAACTTGCTGTATCGCCAGGTAGGATAAAGTTCGGGAGAGAAGTTAAAGCGACATTATGCGCTCGTCCAATGCCAGCCTCTAGCATTCCCCCGCACCAAATAGGTATACCCTTTTCCATACAATAGTCATGAATTTTTTTCGATTCGGTTAAACCTCCCACACGACCAATTTTTACATTAATAATTTTTGTACTACCAAGGTCTATTGCTTTTCGTGCATCCTCTAGCGAAAGAATACTTTCATCTAAACAAATAGGTGTTTTTAATTCTTTTTGAAGTTTGGCATGATCGATTATATCATCTGAAGCAAGGGGTTGCTCAATCATCATTAAATCGAATTCATCTAGTTGCTTCAATAATTCTAAATCATCTAATGTATACGCAGAGTTCGCATCCGCCATAAGGGGAACCTCTGGAAAAGCTTCTCGCAAGGAGCGGATTACTTCTACATCATATCCGGGTTTAATTTTCACTTTCATTCGTTTGTAGCCCTCTTGGATATACCCACGAACGACTTCAATCAATGCTTCTGTACTCTTTTGAATGCCGATACTAATTCCTACTTCTATTTTCTCAGCTGTTCCTCCAAGCGCATCCGCAAGTGATAGCTTATTACGTTTAGCATATAAGTCCCAAATAGCACCTTCTACTGCTGCTTTGGCCATATTATTTTTCCGAAGTGGGGAAAAGATTTGACTAACATCATCAGGATGCTTAATTTCTTTATTTAGCACAAGTGGAATTAAGAAATCTCGGATTATATGTAAGTTGGTTTGTAAAGTTTCTTCAGAGTACCAAGGAGCAGAAAAAGCAGTAGATTCACCCCAGCCGGTATTTCCTAGTTCGTCCGTTACTTCTAATAATAGAAATTCTTTCTCTTGAAAACTACCCAAGCTAGTTGCAAAGGGTGATTTCATCGTCATTTTCATTTGACGTATGGTTATCTTTTTTATGTGCATGTCGTCACCCCTTTGGATGTTGTGTAATCGTTATTTTTTGACAAATTGATAATAGTTGACCGTTTCATCTGTTTTGCGAACAGCTAATAATTCATAGTTCTCCGTAAATAATATTTGCATTATTTTTCTGATCTGTAATCGCCATTTGAATGCTAGCTCAGGATCGGTAAGTTTCATTTCTTGAATTTGTTGAGGAATTGGTACTTCATATGCTTCCTCAGTTGGCCTAAATAAATACGGTTCCATTAAAACCGGTTGATTATGTCCAGTAAAGGTGATTTGAAAGGGTTGTTCAAATTTCCTAATGTCCGGCATCTATTTTTCCTCCACTCGTTATCTACCACCCGATTTACAAACGATCAGAGGGTAAACCACCTGCGCGTTTATCCCAACACCATTCATCTTAGCGTAGCAGTTGTTACATGTAGTATCGCCAATTCGAAACAAAATAGTGAAAAACAGCTTCAATAGTGGGTGATATTTCCGGTGATGCTTGAATTATTATTGGTCACCTTCTTCAAACAGAAAATTACTAGGTATATTTTGATACAATTCTTGCCTATTTCTAAATGCGTCTTTTTGTTCTACTATTAGTCCAGAAACAATGGCATTCATAAAAGAGAAAAGAGGGGATACTACATCAAAAGTCGATTTATTTTGTGAATAAATAGGAAATAAAACATCGCTATGAACATGAATTGGGGCAAGCATGGAATCACTTAAACCAATAATATATGCTTTTTGTTTACGAACAAGTTCGGCAATTTGAATCGTTTCCTTCAGATAACGGTGAAAAGAAATAATTATTACAACAGAATTTGCATTCATTTGAGTAATTGTACGAATAACATCTTCTGTTTCAGGACGCATAAAATGTACGTTTTCTTTCACAAGCCCTAAAGAAAAAGAAAGCCAATTGGCTGCGGAATAAGACGTGCGAAGTCCGAGCACGTAAACGGTTTTAGCCTTCGACAGACGTTGAACAGCAGCGTAATAAGAAGCTTCGTCTATTTGATTCATAGTAGTGAGAATGGATTGTCGATCTTTTTCCATTATTTGTTTATGAAAACTGTTGTTTTGTGGAATATCAGTTTCTGTTTGTTGTGTATTTTTTAAGCTTAGTTCATTAATAAAATAATGTTCGCGCATTAGCTTTTGTAATTCGGCATATCCAGAGAAACCTATTGTATAGGAGAAACGAATAACTGTAGACTCACTTATGCCAATTCTAGATCCAAGTTCTGATGCAGAACATAAGGCAATATCTCTTGGATGGTCAAGTACATAGTTTGCCATTTTTTTCTGACTTTTGGACATAGAAACAAAATGCTCGCGGATGAGATTATGTATGATCAATGGAATAACTCCTTTTTGAAGGCTTACCGTTATTTTAAATTAAATATGAAGTGTTAGCTTCATTTATGCTTTTGTCTAATTTATCACAATATTCCATCGAATTCAATCTATTATTTTGGAAGTATATAAAAACCCCACAAAATGTGGGGAAGAGTATTAATGGGTATTATTTTCTGGAGGGTCGGACTCTACGATTTGCACTTTCGCTTCAGTTTCAGTTTCAGTTTCAGTTTCAACTTCATCTTCATCTTCATCAATCATAAAAGCAGGACCTCCTTCACCAATCATATTAAGGGAAGCAATTACATCTAAATCCTGTCGCATAGCCATTTCTTCCGGGTCAACATGATTTGGATACACACATATTTCCTCCTCTACTCTTTAAAAATAGTATATTCTTTATTTAGAAAATGAAGTCCAAAAATTTTTTTTTGAGTTTAAAAAGGCCTTAAAATTGAATTTTGAATATCTATTTCGTTTGTAAATGGCATTCTCTTATTAAATAATAAATTCTGACATTTGAAATAATTTGGAGGATGTTTAAAATAATAATTAAATAAAAGGAGTTGATTACATATGACTGTCGAATATCTGGTAAGAGTAATGAATCGAAGTATTCAAAAAGTAGAGGAATCTGTTGAACAGATGGAACGTCATACGAATATAACCAAAACAGAGCATCATCAAATTATGCAAGCAGTTTTAGAATTAAGCGATCGCATCAAATTAATTGAAATGCATGTAGATAGGAAGAGTAAAGAAAGCATTTCTTAAATGCTTACAGACTGTAGACAAACTCAATTTTGGGTGCATAGAATTGTATATTAAATTCGGCAAGGACCACCACTTCGCTTTCCGTGGGCTTGGCTTCAGCCTCGGGCCAACACGAGGTTGGTCATGAAGGCGTTGCCGCAGGACCCGGCGTTCTTAGCCTTCCTTCCTCAAGCGTTCCTGCGGTGTCTTCTGCTCAAGCTGTTCCCACAGGAGTCTTCGTGGTGGTCCTTGCCTTATAAACAATTCCTTATAGATATCCACTATCTTTACTTTTTTAGATAAAGTAACCTCTTCAGGAATATTTATTATTATTTAGTTATAACCATTTATAAAAATACTTTTATCTTCAAGCTGAAAGCATTTCTTAAATACTTATTCTATTAGGTTAATTCATCCATGATTTGAGTTAGTGGGGTTAAAGGTACGTGTGTATGTTTCTATGTTGTATGTGTAATTTATGATTATTAAAATACGAACATTTATCATTTTGTTGATTGAAGTGGCAGGCGGCGACTCCAGCGGGATGAGTGAGACAGATAAGACATCACAAACGACGCGTGAGCGGCGGTGATGGCTTATCGCTCCCCCCGCGGAAAGCGTCCGCCTATAGCGGAAATCAACTATACTTTATTCCGTGTAAAATATATATTTCTTTAGTTTCCTCATCGTTTTTCTTCACATGAATAGTAATAATCTTTGACATACGTATCGAAATGATGTAAATTATCCAATGGACGAACGTTTAAATAAATAAAACTATTATTATTCGTATTTAGGAGTGTTATACATGGAAAATGTGTTTGACTATGAGGATATTCAATTAATTCCCGCGAAATGCGTGGTAAATAGCAGATCGGAATGTGATACAACGGTAACATTAGGTAAACATACATTTAAATTACCTGTAGTACCTGCGAATATGCAGACGATTATAGATGAAAAAATTGCAAATTACTTAGCGGAAAATGGTTACTTCTATATAATGCATCGTTTTGAACCTGAAAAACGAGTAACTTTTATTAAAGATATGCAATCACGTGGATTAATCGCATCTATCAGTGTTGGTGTGAAAGAAGAAGAATATGAATTTGTTCAACATTTAGCAAATGAACAACTTACACCAGAATTTATTACAATTGATATTGCACATGGTCATTCCAATGCAGTAATTTCAATGATCCAACATATTAAGAAGCACATTCCAAACAGTTTTGTTATTGCAGGAAATGTAGGAACTCCAGAAGCAGTGAGAGAATTAGAAAATGCTGGTGCAGATGCAACAAAAGTAGGTATTGGGCCAGGTAAAGTATGTATCACGAAAATAAAAACTGGATTTGGAACGGGTGGTTGGCAACTAGCTGCACTACGTTGGTGTGCAAAAGCTGCAAGTAAGCCGATTATTGCTGACGGAGGAATTCGTACACATGGTGATATAGCAAAATCAGTTCGTTTTGGCGCATCTATGGTCATGATTGGTTCATTATTTGCCGGACATGAGGAATCACCAGGAGTAACGGTAGAAAAAGATGGTAAACAATATAAAGAATATTTTGGTTCTGCTTCCGAATTTCAAAAAGGCGAAAAGAAAAACGTAGAAGGCAAAAAAATGTTTGTTGAGTATAAAGGTCCTTTAGAAGATACTTTGAAGGAAATGGAGCAAGACCTTCAATCTTCTATTTCTTATGCTGGAGGCAATAAATTAGAAGCAATCCGTAATGTAGATTATGTTGTTGTAAAAAACTCCATATTCAATGGTGATAAAGTATATTAAAAGTAAATTTGGTATATTTTATTTAGAACAGTCAAATGCTACAATAGTCTTGTCATTCATTATTTTATGAATAGCAATATAAAGAAGAGGAGTGTATCAAATGGCTGTTGATGTATATCTAAATTTTAATGGAAATTGTCGCGAGGCTGCAGAGTTTTACGCAGAAGTTTTTAAGACAGAAAAACCACAAATTATGACTTTCGGTGAAGCACCTCAAAGTCCCGATTACACGTTACCAGAGGAAGCAAAAGATTTAGTCATGCACACTCGACTAAACCTAAGTGGAAGCAATGTAATGTTTTCGGATGTTTTTCCTGGTTCTCCTTTTATTCAAGGTAATAATATTAGCTTAGCAATCGTAAGTAAAAATGAAGATGAAGTCAGATCTGCTTTTGAAGCACTTAAAGAAGGCGGAAAAGTGGGTATGGAGCTACAAGAAACTTTTTGGAGCAAATGCTACGGTTCTGTGAAGGACAAGTTCGGTATCGAATGGCAACTAAGTCTTGAAAGCGAAGAATTTCAACAATAAATAAAAGGAGGGCTGTGCAACAGGTTAAGATTACTTGGTTGCATAGCCCTTTTATTATTATATATATTTACATCAAAATTACTATTATATAAGATGAGTGTAAACAGTATATTGGTTTAGTCTATGAATAAAGAAAGAAGGATGACAGACAATGTCTTTAACTTTAAATCCACGAGCGAAAGCATTAAAAGTACCGGGTATTCGACAGTTCTCTAATCAGTTAGTCCATTTTCCAAATGCTATTAATTTAACAATTGGCCAGCCGGACTTTCCTACACCACAAGCAGTGAAGGAAGCTGGAATACGTGCAGTCGAACAGAATCTTACTGGCTATTCACATAATGCAGGGTTACTAGATCTCCGCCAAGCCGTTAACACTTTTTTTACGAATAAATACGGATTTTCCTACGACCCTCAAAATGAAATCGTTATTACAAATGGAGCTAGTGAAGCAATTGATACTGTTTTTCGAACGATTTTGGAAGAAGGGGACGAGGTCATTTTACCCGCTCCTTGCTATGCTGGATATGAACCCGTCATTCAATTTTGTGGAGCTAAAGTTGTCTATTTAGATACGACAGAAACGAATTTCCAACCTTCAGCAGAAAAACTTGCTGAACTTATCACGGAAAAAACCAAAGCGGTATTTTTTAATTACCCATCCAATCCAACTGGCGTCGTGCTTACAAAAGAAACGATGGATCAGCTAGTGAAATTATTAGTAGAAAAAGATGTTTATATTTTAACGGATGAAATTTATAGTGAAAACACATTTTCTGGGAATCATCATTCATTTGCATCTTATACAGAATTAAGAGATAAGTTGTTTTATATTCACGGCCTCTCCAAATCACATTCGATGACGGGCTGGCGAATCGGATTTTTAATGGGACCAGAAGAAGTCATGCAGCAAGTCGTTAAAGTGCATGCATTTAATACAATTTGTGCTTCTTTACCAAGTCAATATGCAGCAATTGAAGCGTTAACTAACTCCAAAGATACGCCAAATGAGATGAATGTCGAATATGTGAAGAGACGTGACTATGTGTACAATCGTCTCATGGCGATGGGCCTGCATGTAGAAAAGCCAAATGGGGCATTTTATATTTTTCCTTCAATAGAAACTATAGGGTTGAATTCTTTTGATTTTGCAACGAAGCTATTGCATGAAGGTGGGGTAGCTGTTGTTCCTGGTAGCACATTTACACCTTTTGGAGAAGGATATATTCGAATTTCGTATGCCTATGCGATGCCAGTACTAGTAGAAGGATTAGATCGATTAGAGAAATTTATTAAAGTTATCCAAGAGTCTTGATAGATATCATTCCTATTAATCTTATATTAAGAGGGGCTGTCTAATAAGCCCATAAAGGTTGGAAATTAGGTTCGCTTGGGTTAGCTGCAATGCTTTTATTAGGGGCATGTTCATCAAATTCTGCGGAGGGAACAGAAGGTAAAGAATACAAATTGAAAATGTCGGTAACAGTAAATGATTCTTCTACATGGTGTGAGGCTGCTAAAAAGCTGATTAATGCTTCTGTAGTGACGGTTTCCTTACCAATTGGAACAACATAGGCTACCACATTTTCTCCCAAGCTAAAAACCCCCAATAAACGGTTTTGTCGTTTTTTTGGGGGGATTTCTCGTGTTTCAGATGTTATTTGACAAGCTTGCAGGTAAGTCGTTACGTTCTCGGTGGGATATTGGTAAATCAGAATTAAAAATAACTGTTTGCGAATGCAAAGAGCTGGATTATTCAATCTCCAAATGCTCCTTCAATTTTCCGGTAACATTATTCAACTCTTCTTCATCCATCATATAGTACCAGATACCATCCAGAAGCTTGCCTTCTCCCTTTTCAAAAGACAAAGTATCCATTTGGTTTAGTGCATTTTTATATCCTTTTTGTATATCCACCATTTGTTCAAAGGTCATATTTGTTCGGATATTTTTTTCAAAGCTTCCCAATACATCCTTGTAATTCCAAAGACTCTTAATGGAAGCACCTTCTTTTAAGATGGCTTGGAGTACTTGTTTTTGTCTAGCTTGTCTTCCAAAGTCACCAAGTGGATCGTCCTTTCGCATCCGAACATAATCTAGTGCTTGTTCTCCGTTTAAATGAATGCTTCCTTCATTAAAAGTATAACCAAATACTTCAAAAGCTGTTTCATTATCGACAGTAACTCCACCAATAATATCTACGATTTCTAGAAAGCTTTCCATATTTACTTGTATGACGTAGTCAATAGGAATATCAAGCAAGCCCTCAACTGATTGCATAGCCATCTCAATTCCGCCAAAAGCGTACGCATGATTGATTTTATCTAACCTATCTTTTCCGATGATTTCTGTATATGTATCTCGGGGAATACTAACCATTTTCGTTGAATTAGTCGTCGGGTTAACAGTTAACACGATGATTGTATCAGAGCGGCCTTTGTCACTCTCCCGTTCATCGACACCAAGCAGGAGTAATGAAAAAGGTTCTTTTTGGACTAATTCCACTTCTGTAGTCCTTAATTCAGAAACCTTTCGTATTTCAGGTTCATGTATTGCTTCTATCGTAGTGGAAACATCTTTATAGAAACTACTTGCATAGACGACGCCACCAATTATAAGACAGGAAATAATTGAAATCCAGATGATTTTCTTAGACATGAGGAACCTCGATTCTTTTATGGAAAAACGTATTGTTATAAGTATGAATGAAACGATGAAATTATTAATAGAAAGTATGTATGTAAAAGCAAGTTATTAAACATATAAAGGGGTAAGAGTTTTCTGAATTAGAAAATAAAGTTTGGATTTTACTGCTCGAAAAGTGTTCATTAGTGTTTTTTTTAGACTAAAGAAATCTGTATATTACACGGAATAAAGTATAGTTGATTTCCGCTTTAGGCGGACGCTTTCCGCGGGGTGAGCGATAAGCCATCACCGCCACTGTGCGTCGTTTGTGATGTCTTATCTGTATCGCTCATTCCGCTGGAGTCGCCGCCTGCCGCTTCAATTAACAAAGTGATAATGTTCGAATTTTAATGACAAAGCAATATGAAATTAACTCAAATAATAAAAAAAATCCTCTCATTTGTAAAAATGGTGGGGTTTTTCTGTATAATAAAAGAGGAGGTGTTTATATGAAGCTATTAAGTAAGTCCATGATTATGGTTTTAGCAATAGTTACTTTGCTCCCGTCCGTTGCAAGTGCTTCTATTTTTAAGGATGTGCAAGAGCAAGCATGGTATTATCCTTATTTATTATCCAATCAAAAACAAGAAATAATTACAGGATATGAAGACGGAACATTTCGTCCACATGAATCTATAACAAGGGCACAAGCAGCAAAAATTATTAGTAAAATTATTGAACTACCAGAAGTAGGTGATTATAAACCGGCATATAAAGACGTAAGTTTGGAGCATTCAGCATACAATGAAATTGCTGCACTCACGAAAGTTGGAATATTTAAAGATGGTGAGTACTTTCATCCAAATAAATCATTAACAAGGGCTCATCTTTCTAAAATTATCGTGTTAATGTATGAGTTTACAGTAGAACAGGATGTGGAATTGCCTTTTCATGATGTACCAGAGGACTACTGGGCAAAACCGTACATAGCTTTTCTTGCGAAAAATGGTATTTCCACTGGAGTATCGAAAAATTCGTTTGCTCCTACTCAAGCTGTTACACGTGCGCAAATGATAGTTTTGCTTGATAAGAGTGCTAAGTTTAAAGAAGATCCTAGTGTGAATAATGTATTATACGATCCATTCGTAAAAGAATATAAAACGATTAAGCAAGGTAATGATAAATTTGTATTGGAAACAATTCAACTTGTCAATAAAGAGCGGGAAAAAATGGGTATGCCTACATTAGTGGAAGATCCCGAACTTAATCAAATTGCATTTGTCAAAGCGCAGGATATGGTCATGCATAATTATTTTGAACATGAGTCTCCTTTATATGGTGCACCTTGGGACATGGCAGAGGGGTTTGGTTATACGTATAGAACGTTTGGGGAAAATATTGCTCATGGATATAAAAATTCAAGTAATGTTGTAACTGCCTGGATGAATTCTGAAGGACATCGTGCCAATATTTTAAATGAAAAGTATACAAATATTGGTGTAGGTATAGCGTTAGATTCAAATAAAAACTATTATTATGTTCATATGTTTTCAAGTAACTAAAAAACGCATGAAACAGGGGAACCATTCCTTGGTTTCATGCGTTTTTTTTAATAAGCTCTGTTAAACGATCACGTTGTTACCTGACGAAAATTCGGTCGCTTTCCTCAGGCGTCTCGAGGATTTTCGGCACAACATATATTCATCTTAAAGGAATAGCTTAAAGTATTTTTATAAAAAGTTATGAATAATAATAAATATTCCTTAAGAGGTTGCTTTATCTAATTAAAAGTAAAGATAGTGGATATCTATAAGGAATTGTTTATAAGGCAAGGACTACCACGAAGACTCCTGTGGGAACAGCTTGAGCAGAAGACCCCGCAGGAACGCAGTGACGAGGAGGCTGAAGCCAAGCCCACGGAAAGCGAAGTGGTGGTCCTTGCCGAATTTAATTTACAACTCTATGCACCCAAAATTGAGTTTGTCTACAGTATGAGGGGAGGAAAGTGACACCAGTCACTTTCCTCCCCTCAGTAATGTTGTAGCCAAACGCCTAGTCCAAAGCACTCCGGTAACAAGTGCAAACAGATTTGGCTTATAAATTGCGCTTTTCGCTTGTTTAATTAGCGTCCGTATATTCCGGGCCTCTAGGTAATAAATCCAGCATACCTAGTCGTTCAAAGCCTTCTTTAATCTTAGTTGTGTACCCTAATTGATTTTGATCTAAATACGTAGCTTTTGAAACAATTAAATCCTTAATAAATGGTAAGTGACTTGGATCGATATCCTGCCAAAGTGTATAGGAGTTTATTAAATCTTCCAGCGTTAGATGATTATAATCTCTTCCAACAAATTCTCTTTTAGGAGAAACTTTGTACCATATATCATGATCTGGTCGAATCCACAAATTTTTATCTTTATTAATTGCTGTTTGAATACTAGTAGCAGTTGTTAAATATTTCACATCACCAAACTCGTTATAAGCAGTTAGTAGAATATTCATCCCCCCAAGTGCGTGGTTCATAGATGAATGAGTAGTGACATTTTGCGTAACAGGGAAGTAGTCAGAGATATAGTAAGAATTACCGTCAACTGGAATATAATTTCCTTTACTTTTCTGAGTAGTTAATAGATCAGCATAATTTCTTAGTGCTTCATTATAATTATCATGACCAAACTCTTTTCCACTTTTATATAGGAAAAGAGCAATCTGCTCATTAAATCTAGTATCTACAAAAGGTGCAGTAATTCCATATAAACTTTTTAAATACGTACTAGTTACTTCTGTCTCCCAATAAGTCTTATCACCTTTAAACACTTGAAGGTTAACAAATGAATTAATCAGTAGATTTTCAAAATATCGTTCTTTATTCTCTTCATAGAGTTTCAATATACGATCTTCTTTTACCATCAGTAAGTTTCGACCAAATCCATTGTATGAAGAAGGCATTGGTTCGACAGTAACAGCCATCTTATTGTATGGTCCATCTGCTGTATACCATGAGTTTCGCTTGCGGTAGTTCACCGCCGATTCTAACATCCAACTGTCCATAGAAGCTCTTGTTTTAAATAGAAGCTCATTCGATTTCATAAACCAATAATCGACAATGTCTGAACCTAAAGATTTAAGTGGTATAACCGTGAGTTGTTCATCTCCAAGTTGAATATCGGAAAATGCATCAACTTCTGCTTTAAGATCTCTTGTTACACTCTTTGCTTCGTCTGAATATGTGAGTGTAAGTTGCTTCGAGCGATATAGCTTACTAAACATAGTTTGATAGACATCGTTTGAGACTGTTTTAGTTTCGACAATACCTTTGGGATAGGTAGTAGGGTCGTATCCAAAAGTGTCATCTTCATTTTTCTCTATTGGAAAACGGTCATAACTTATTAACTTAGAACTCTCAATGTTTGATGATTTCATCAGTAAATCAAGCTGCACAGGCGTATTGGAATCATTAATTAAACTAGTGAAAACAAGATAGTCATTATTTGGAAAGTCTCTTCTTGTAATTTCTAGAGTTGCCTTTGAATTTACCACGCGATATGTATATACAGTATCAGTTGCGTATCCGTATTCAGTAGTTGTTTCACCTAAATATTTTAAATCGTTTTTAGAGCGAATGTATGTTTTATAACCAGTAGATAGTGGAACCTCAACGATATTTTGTATTTCTCGAACCGTCTCCAACTTGCCATTTGTTGGTGCTTCGTTAAAAGTAACATCTGATAATGGCTCGATCTTTCCTGTTGCAACCATTGCACGGTGTAAAAACACTACAAATGTACCTCGGTTAACTCCTGATTTCGGATCGAACGTACCATCTTCTTTACCTGTAGTGATCTTGTGTTGTGCAAGGAGTGTTACACCTTCTTTATGGGACGCGCTAATCTTCGAATCATCTTTAAAGGAAATTTCTTCTCCCGTATTTTCTAATTCAAAAGCTCTCGCAATAACGGAAGCCATTTGCTCACGAGTTAACGTATCTCCAGCCCCAAACGTTTTGTCTGGTTTTCCGTTAAAAATACCTGCCTTATACGTGGCCATAACCCCTTTTAAATAACTAGATTTTGCACTAATGTCTGTAAAGATGGGCTGGTAGGGAGAATCGGGAAGTTTTAAAGCACTTGTCAATAAATTCGCGGCTTGCCCACGTGATACGTCGACAGAAGGTCTAAAATGTAAATCAGGATATCCATTAATAATTTCTAAACCAACTAATTGAGTAACTTCATCTTTAGCCCAATAATTATTATTTATATCTATAAATTTTTGATCTATCGACTCTGCTTGTGTAACAGTGGTATGGATGCTGAAAATAAAGGATATTGTTAGAAAAAATACAAAAAACTTTCTAATTCTCAAAAATATTACCTCCTAAAATTATGTCAATAACTATCATAACAAATATATCTATTAAAATGTATGGTCATTTGAAGGGATTATATGAAACTAATGTATTTAATCTCCAAATTTCTTTTTTTTGAAACATGGAATTTAGTGAAAAAATAGCGAATAGAGTAAAAATGTAGGATATTATTTGATGGATATCTTTGATAGTATCTAATAAAGACGGATAGAGAGGAGAACAAAAGTGAGAGGTTTTTTAAAAAAAATGTTTATTTCAAGTCTCGTGCTTATTGCGGCTACATCGTTTTCTACTAAAGCGAGCGCAAATCAAATATTTTCGGATGTTTCTACTTCCGATGAAGGATATCAAGAAATTGAATACATATATAACAAAGGAATAATAAAAGGATATACAGTTAATGGTAAGCAATATTATAAGCCAGGCGAAGTATTAAAACGTTCTCAAGCAGCAAAAATGCTTGTGGAAGCTAGTAATCAAAAACCATTAATCGTAAGCAAATCTAGTTTTACAGATGTTAAGGTGGGGACTGAAGCATCAGGCTACATAGAACGCGCTGTAAAGTCTGGTTTCTTAAAAGGAAATAGCGATGGAACTTTTGGAATTAATAAACCTTTAACAAGAGATGACATGAGTATTGCTTTAGCAAAAGCATTCAACTTGAGCCTAACAGAATTTGCAAATAAGCCAATTATCTTTACAGATATAGCGGAAACTAGCAATATTGCAAAGTATGTGAAAGCTATTTACTATAATGGACTTACGCAAGGGGACGGTAATAAGTATTTGCCTCATAATGGAGTTACACGTAAACATTTTGCACTCTTCGTAGCTCGTGGAATGGAAGATACTTTTAAGCTAGAAGTAGGGGGGATAACTACCCCGGATAGCGATCAATCCATCGGAAAAGTAATC
Organism: Psychrobacillus sp. FSL H8-0484; assembly: GCF_038005325.1. Lineage (NCBI taxonomy): Bacteria > Bacillati > Bacillota > Bacilli > Caryophanales > Bacillaceae > Psychrobacillus > Psychrobacillus sp. FSL H8-0484. The sequence continues at coordinate 912,768 of NZ_JBBOSZ010000001.1, forward strand.
GTTACTCTAACTAATGATACATTAAATGTTCGGACTGAGCCAAATACATCTAGTACAATTGTCGGCAAAGTAAATAATGGTGACATTTTAGAAGTTTATGAAAAAATAGGCGATTGGTTGAAAGTAGATTATCAGGGAGAGTTACATTATATCAGTAGTGATTTTACAGCTTTCTTAGATATCAATGGTCAACCTATTAAAGAATCTACTGGACAAGTTCAGATTACTTCTGCTGAGTTGAATGTAAGAAGTAAACCATTAGCGACTTCTAGTGTAGTTGGGGTGCTTCTCGAAAATGAAAAGGTAGAAACATACGGTTTATACGATGGATGGTACTTAGTAAAAATGAATGGAGTTCCAGGCTATATTAATGCTAAGTACACAAGTTCAGAAACAGACGGTCCTGAAGAACCTGTTACACCACCACCGACTGGTTTAGGAAATCTAGCTGGTAAAGTAACAGTTGCTTCAGTAAATATCCGCAGTGGTCCAGGTGCTTCTTATCCAACTGTAGGAAAATTAACAAAAGGTATGATGGTTTCTGTACAAAGTATTAATGGATTTTGGGCGAAAGTGAAATATGATGGTGGAGAAGGTTATACACATAAATCATATTTAAAGCTTTTGAATCAATCAGGTAGTGTGTTAAAAAACAGAATTATATTAATAGATCCAGGCCACGGTGGTACAGATCCAGGATCTTCTAGTCAAGGAGTGACTGAAAAAAGCGTTGTTATTAAAGTTGCAAAACTGGTAGAGCAAAAGCTTAAAAGTCAAGGTGCCACAGTTATAATGACTAGAACAGGTGATACCTATCCAACACTTCCGGCTCGTGTTGCTTTAGCAAAATCAACTTTTTCAGAAATCTATGTAAGTATTCATGTAAACGCAATTAATAATGCTTCCGTAACAGGTACAGAGACGTTCTATAATCTGACATCAAATGATAATGGAGCTGAAAGTAAATTACTGGCTACTAAAATTCATTCTGAAATTGTTAAAAATGCAAATATGGTTGATCGCCGAATAAAAGAAGCGGATTTTTATGTTAATAGGATGGTAGATATACCTTCTGTTTTAGTTGAACTAGGGTTTATTACAAACCAAGCAGATCTTAATAAATTGATCAGTGATAAGTATTTAGAGATTTATGCTCAATCCATTTATAATGGTATTGTAGATTATTATTCAGCTCCTTAATATTATGGAGCAAGAAACCATTTCGTATTTTTGCGAAATGGTTTTTTGTTGTCTAGGGAATTATTAAAATTTTGTTGTGAATAACATCCTACAAGTGTTTCGCTATCGAGGTTCTAAAGGCTTATGCATTTACTAAAGCGAAATTTTTGTTATCTATTTGATATATAACTGTAATGTTGGAAGCTATTTAAAGATGATAGTATTACTAATAGAAAGAATAAAGGAGAGATTCAAAGAGAATGTTTAAAAAGATTTTGAAAGTTTGTTTACTTAGTTCTTCTATACTTTTAATAAATACTACAGTAGCTGGTGCTGCTTCTCCTAACGAAATTAAAACGCAAGCTCATACATACATAGGTGTTCCTTATTTATATGGAGGTACTACAACACAAGGATTTGATTGCTCCGGATTTGTACAACAGGTGTTTCAAGACTTAGAGATAGATATTCCGAGAGATACAAAGTCCCAATATCAAATAGGTACTAGCGTTAGCAAAAGTGATTTAGAAGTAGGAGATTTAGTATTCTTTAATACAACTGGAAATGGTGTTTCTCACGTAGGGATATATATTGGTGCTAACCAATTTATAAGTTCCGCTACTTCTAAAGGAGTAAGTGTTGCTTCTATAAATGATCCATACTATTGGGGAGATAAATACATAGGTGCTAAAAGAGTAGAAGAAGTGAAATCTGCATCGATCGATATGAGTATTTACGCAAGTCGAGCAGAAGTAGCACAGAAGCTTGCAGATACATTAAAACTATCAAGTACAGATAGCACCATTCGATACAAAGATGTGAAAGCTACATCTGACTATTTCCATGCAATTAATGCAGTAACGGAAGCTAAAATTTTCTCAGGTACTGAAGATGGGAAATTCAATCCTTCTAAGCCAATTACAAGAGCACATGTTGCAAAGGTATTAGTGGAAGCATTTGATTTAAAGCCAGGAAACGGAACTTTTGCATTTACTGATGTTAATAGTACACATTGGGCAAGCGAGTATGTGCAAATCCTAGCACAAAATGGAATTACAATTGGAAAACCAGACGGTTCTTATGGTCTTAACGATTACGTAACAAATAAACAAATGAACACATTTTTGGAAAGAATTAAATAAAATACATAAAGAATAATAGCTGGTCCAGAAGTATAAATTTGACTTCGGGCCAGCTATTTTTGTGTTTAAAATTAAGAGAAGAGCTAATAGGGCCCTATTAATGCATTGATTTCCGTTCCTGACGGACGTTTTCCGCGGGCGTGGCTTCAGTCTCCTCGTCGCTTTCGCTCCTGCGGGGCCTTCAGCTCATGCTGTTCCCGCTGGAGTCGCCGCCTTCCACTCCAATCACCATAAAATAAATGTGGCAACGGATTTGCGTCTGTCGGCTCCACTTTTCGAAGCAGAAGGGCCTGTGACCAGCCCCAAGGAGGCTTGGTAGGTCGTCCGCGAGAAGCAAGCGGATTTTCGGCAGGTAACAAACATGATTGTTTAACAAAGCTATAAAAAAATGGGTTGTCAGCAAAAGTCGATTTTCACGACTTTTATGACAAACCCATTTCTAATAGTTAATAGGATATCTTCTTAAGGAAATCTCCACGTATCCAACCATAATCTGCTGGCGGTGGTGTGTCCGATAGAACTTTGTACCAAGTGTAGCCGTCTGTTCCTTGTACTTCGTCTACGATTACCACTGGATATCCGAATGCTTCATTTACGCCTAACTCTTTTTGAGCATAAGTATATAGTTTATTTGTACTGTTTACTTCTGGAGTAGCGCGAACGTTTAATATGCTATTCGAAGTTGTCATTGCCAGTGTTGCTTGCTGATAATCTTTTGAACCAAGTGCCAAGTCTATGCGATACATATGTCCGGCAATTTTAGCACCCCAATATGGATCTGATGCATATCTAACATTGACGCCAGTTGTTTTATTGCCTGGGACTAATCCATTTGCATATTTTGCTGATGGAAGCCCGTAGTTTGCATTAATAAAACGTGTGACAAAGGCGAACACGCTATTTTCTGGTTTTGCATACATTGTCGCATTAGGATCAGAATCAAAAACACCAATTCCATATAGGTTATTGATAGTTTGTGCATAATTACTAATACCGAAATCACTTTCATGCATTGCTGCAGCTAAAATAAACATCGCATTCACTCGATATGTTGCTTCCATCTCTTTTAAGTAAGTACCTAGACCAATTAGTTTGGATTTTTGTGTTGCGTTTGCATAACGAGCAATTTTCGTCGCTTCTTTTTCAGCGAGTACATTCATAATGTAACTGTCTAATTCCTCTGCTGTGTAATTGGTTGTTTGTCTCAGAGATTGGAATTGGAAATAAGAATAGAAAGTTCCTTTTAGAGTTCCTTTTGCATCGTAAAATTGAACACCGTCATAGCTAAAATAATCAGTGAATGGAATCATGAAATCTGGAGCTGGACCTACCGTATAGTAATCTAGTTTCTTCGTAAGATGATTATATATATAGTGATTTAACATCCCAGATCCATTTTTCACATATCTGTCCCTTGTTTCTTCTGTTATTGCTTGCGTCGGTGTTAAATTTACTTCACTATGTTTTGCATATCCTATTGTCCCACCAACTTGAACGATTACGTAGTCAGGACCACTTCCTATGTATTTCATCTCTCGACCTTCCGTAGTATACGTAATCTCATTTGTGAGAGTTTTATTACTATAGATAGAAGTATAATTTTTACTTGTGTCTGCTGCACTTGCTAGTCCAGAATTCATTTTTACAATCTTATCATTATAAGTGATTACTTGTGTGCCCGCCGACCATTTAGCTAATGCTTCCTCATAGGAATTATATTTATTTCCTTTTATGATTTCTCCATTCACCATTGTGTCCAGTCGGTATGTAGGTGTTTCTACTGGAGGTTCCACTGGAGGTTTCACAGGTATTTCGGGTGTTGTAGGTTCTTCAACTTCTGGTTTAAGTAGTTCAATTGCTGCCACCATGCGATATAAAAATGCCGATGCATGTCCAATCGTTGCGTTTCGTTTTGGATAGAAATAGACACCCGCTTTTTCAGTACTTCCTCGAATAATATTTAAATTTACATTCGCTGATACTGCTTTAGTAAAAGAAGGGTCGATCTTTGCAGCATCTTTAAAAGTTAGCTGAACTTCTTCTAAAGGTAACTCCAAATATCTGAACACTTTATAGAGCATTCCAGCCATTTGTTGGCGAGTAATTTCTTGGTTTGGCTTAAATGATCCATCTGGATATCCGCTTAATATTCCGGCTCCAGCAGCATTTTGGATTTCAATTGTTAAACTATTATTCGCTTTTAAATCATTAAATTTATACTTAGTAGACGGTGGTAATTCAAAAGCTCGAGTAATATATGAGGCAAATTCCCCTCGTGTTACTGCTTTATTCGGATTGTAATTTCCTTTTGCATCTGCCCGAATGACATCTTTCGCGATCCAATAGTTTAATTCATGTTTCATTTGGTGAGAATCAACATCGCTTGCATATGCAAGATTGGATGTACTAAAAATTACTAATAATGTTAATGCTAGGACTAAAAACTTCTTCACTAGCCAATACCTCCCTTTTATAACTTATAAGCTATCTACTATAATATCAGAAGATTTATAGTAAAATAAGGGTATTTTGTCCAATTAATTGTTTTGAAATTGTAACGAAAACTATACGCCAATTAGACAAATAGATGTTATAATAGGTTAGCTTTAAAAAGTTATGAACTAGAAAGGGAATATCGAATGTCACAAATTAAGAAACATATCACAAAGAAGGATCTTGTAACCTTCCTAGCAGCTTGTTTATTTCTTATTATCAGTATGTTTTTACCATCAAATTTAACAATAATAATCACTTCTATATTTTTTGTGGCTTTTGCGTATATTAAGCCATTCCAAAGCCTACTGTTCTTAGTTCCCTATGTTTCGATAAGACCAATTCTACTCGAAATAAACCCAGGCTTAAAATTAGCTGGAGATATAATCACATTTGCCGTTTTTGCAAAGCTTCTTGTTTCAAGTAAATTAAATTTAAAAAGTCTACTTACGTTTAAATGGTTTGAATGGTTATTTTTCGCGTTCTTATTCTTTGGTTCAATTATTGGATTATTGAATGACGTCAGCATAGCATCTGTTATTTTCCAGTTAAGAACATTTCTTATTATGTATATGCTGTATTATATTTTGTCCCGCACGATACTACCTGCTTCATGGTTGGAACGTCTTGCGTGGGTTACTCTTTTAACTTCATGGCTAGTTTCTATTCATGGGTTAGTAGAAAAACTATCGATGCGTCAATGGCTCCTGCCGGACGTTTGGAAGTATAAAACGCTTTCTGCCACAAATATTGTAAGAATTTATGGCTTGCCTGGAAATCCAAATTCATTAGCTTTATTGTTAATGTTTGGAATTGTTGCTGTACTATTTTTAAGTTATTTATATAAGGATAAATCTTATAAAGTTTTCTTGAATGTAAGCTTAGTAATGTTTATCGGTATATTTATTTTGACATATTCACGAGGGACATTTATTTCTGCAGCAGTTTTAGGAGCAGTTTTCATTTTCCTGGCTAAAGATTGGAAGCTTATTAAAAGGTTAGTCATTGCTGGAATAGCATCTATTATCTTGGTTTATTATCCTGTCAACTTAGGGGTATCTCTTTTCCAAAGTTTTGGATTACAATCTCCTGAACGTGGTCCTACAGGTAGTATTGGTGGACGTTTTGAAGAAACATTTAATGAAGATAATCTAGCCTTAATGACGCAGAGCGGACGTATCTTTTATTTAAAAAAGGGATTTGAAGTATTTAGTGACTATCCATTAACTGGTTCTGGATTTGGAACATTTGGTGGAGCCGCAACATTATCATACGGATCCCCTATATACGATAACTATGGAATTCGCTCCGATATATATGGTGGTAAGAACTTCTATTCGGATAATCAATACATTCAAGTAATTGCGGAAACAGGTGTAATTGGAGTTCTATTGTTTGCAGGATTCCTAGTAGGAATGCTTCTGTTATTCTGGAAAGAGCGACATACAACGTTTGGGAAGTTTATGATTGCATTATGGTTCTCAACTGGTTTCTCCGGTTTCTATTATAATATTTGGGAACTGAAGGCCTACACAATTTTCTTCTTTATCATTTTAGGAAGCTTTGCAGCTATGAATAAGTGGTATCCCACTATTCATTTTAAAGATAAATAATGTAAAGCAGGAGTCCTCCATGGATTTCCTGCTTTTTTTGTGGAATAAAAATGGGGAGTGATCATAAATGAGGGGAAGTCAGGATAAATAGAGTTGGAGTCAGCATACATCATAGGATCGAAATCAGCATAAACAGTCGAATCCAGCATAAGTAGAATGAAATGAGCATAAATGAAGTTGAAACTAGTATAAGTAGAATCGGAGCCAGCATAAATAGGATCGAAATCAGCATAAACAGTCGAATCCAGCATAAATAGAATGAAAAGAGCATAAATGGAGTTGAAACCAGTATAAATAGAATTGAAGGCAGCATAACCGGTTAAACCCAGCGTAACCTCTCAACTAAAATTCGTAAAGGTAGTCATTTCTTTCCTATAATATCCATCTTTTTGAAAATGTATCCATAGTTTCATAGAAAAGTAGATTTTCTTTTGTTATGCTAGGAGCTATACGAAAGGATGGTGTGGAGCTTCAAAATAATTGGAGCGATAATACATGATGAAAAAATGGACACAATTTATAGTAGGAACAATTGCTGCAGTATTAATCTTTGCATTACCAGTACAAGCGAACGCTTTTCAAGTAGTAAATAAGGATTTACCACTTTCGTCAGGTGTTCAATATAAGAATTATACTTACAAGAATACATATACAAATTCGATTAATCACCTAGCAATTAACTTACAAGATCCATATACTGCACTTAAAATTGGAGTACCGTCTCCTATTAATAGTGTAGCGACAACAACTAAGCTTGCTAATAGTCATTCTTTTGAAGGTAATAGAGTAGTAGGGGCAGTGAATGCTGGTTTCTATAATATGTCTACTGGATTTCCTATGTACTTAATCTCTCAAAATAATGAGATTGTCAATGGTGGTGTACTTTCAGATTCGTATTCGGCTTATGTTAGTTCACCAATTGCTTTTGGGATTAGAGAAGATGGAACGGCAGATATTGAAAGCTTTGATTTTGATATTAACCTCAAATACAATAATCAAGACTATGAAATTACTGGTTTAAATAGAGAAAGACAAGATAATGAAGCGATTATTTTTACACCTCTAAAAGTAGGTACGACTACAGGGTCTAATAAATATGGTTTAGAATTTGTTATCGAAACGGAAGAACCTGTTACGTCTAATTATTTTGGTCAAACATTGACTGGTAAAATCACTCAAATAAGAGACTATGGTTCAGAGGAAGTCATTAGAGTTCCTAAGAACGGGTTTGTTTTATCGGTAAATGGAAAAAAATGGATCGACTCCTTTAAAAATATGAAAATTGGGGAGCAAGTAAGCGTTGGTTTTGATATAAATAAAAACTGGAAAAATTCGCAGTTCATGCTTGGAAGTGGACCGATGCTTGTAAAAGACGGCCAAAGATATATAACAATGAATACAAGTAGTAGTCGAGCAACAGAGATAGCTCCACGTAGTGCTATAGCGATTAGTGCTGACAAGAAGCAAGTTCATTTAGTGACAGTAGATGGTCGATTAGGGTCCTTTAGCAAAGGAATGTCTTTAACGCAATTTGCAGATTACCTAGTAAAGTTAGGATTTGACCGAGCGATTAATTTAGATGGTGGCGGCTCTACAACTATGGGCATTCGTAATTACGGAAGCAACAATGTTGTGCTTGCGAATCGACCATCTGATGGATATGAACGGAGAGTTTCTACTATTTTAGAAGCTATAAGTACCGCACCGACAAGTAGCCCAGCTCATATTAATGCTTCTCGAGATAAAACTGGAACCATGTTACTAGGTTCTTCCATTACATTAAAATTAAACTATGTTATGGACGCTTACTATAATAATATTACGATTGATCCTTCAAAAGTAATTATTTCATCCGAGAACAACTTGGTAAACATAAATGGATATACGTACACAGCTTCCAAAGTAGGGCAAGATCGAGTGTTAGTAAACTATGAATCTGCAGTCCAGTCGTTCCCTGTGACGATTGTTTCGGAACCTGCAACACTTTCTATAGCTTCCTCTGCTAAAACAATAAATACTGGTGGAACCATTAATTTTTCTGCGACAGCAAAAGATGCCGCGGGTAATGGACTTCTCTATAATCCAAGCCAACTGAGTTGGACTGTGGAAGGTAATATTGGTACTATTGCAAGTAATGGAAAGTTCACTGCTAGCAACACTGCAGGAAAAGGAAAGATAATTGCTCAGCTAGGGACAAAGAAAGTATCTGTTGATGTAGAAGTAACAGAACCTGCATCTTCTCTCCAATCACCTTTTAGTGATGTTTCTAATAAAAATGTTTATTTAAAAGAAATTGTGTATTTAACAAATAATGGATACATTCATGGTTATGAGGATTCGACTTTTAAACCGGAACAAAATTTAAGTCGTGCTCATGCTGCAGTGTTAATAAGCCGTGCATTGAAACTTGACTTAACAAGTGTGACGGATCCTGGGTTTAAAGATGTTCCAACCACACATCCTTATTACAGAGAAATTGCTGCCGTTGCCAATGCAAGAATTGTTGGTGGAAAAGAAAATAATTTATACGATCCACAAGGTACGTTAACAAGAGCACAAATGGCTGCTATTTTAACTAATGCGTATAAATTAACAGGAACTTCCACTACTAAATTTAGTGATGTGAAGAGTGGTTACTGGGCTGAGAAATCCATTTCAGCGTTAGCATTTAATGATATTACAACTGGTTATGCAGATGGCACATTTAAGCCAAGTGTCCCAGTTACTCGAATGCATTTTAGCGTATTTTTATATCGATCTATTCATCGATAAATTTGAGCCCCTCCGCGTTATGTAGAGGCGTTCAGACTGTTGACAAATGTGTTTTAAATTTGCGACGAGCTTGCGCAGGAGCACAACGCTTTCATTCTTCGTTACTTGCACATCGTTGTAAGCTCATGAACCTAAGTTCTATTCGCTTCCGCCTCGTGCTAGCGCGCGGACACACAGGACGTGGGTCATGCAACCGTTGTCGCAAGGATGCGACGAACTTAGGTTGCCTTCCTAGACAAGCGTTTTCAAGACAGTCTGAAGTGACACCTTCGACTTTAGATTTTGTCTTTAATTTGAGCCCCTCCGCGTTATGTAGAGGGGCTTTTGTTATGATATAATCAATAATTATGTGTAAAAGGATGAAAGTATATGAAAATAGGTATTGTAGGAAATTACGGAAATGACAATAATGGCGATGAAGCTATTTTATTAAGTATTATTGAGCAATTATTAAGCACATTCTCTATTAAAAGTAAGGATATTACGGTATTTAGTAATAACCCGGCTCAAACAGCTGAGCGGTATGGTGTAGATAGTTACCCTCTTTATTATAAAAATGGAAATGCAGTGAAGACATTTATTAAAACGTATAAATTGAATAAAAAATACGTAGCTGCTTTCGACTTGCTTGTCATAGGTGGAGGCGGCATTCTAATGGATTTGTATAAACGGGAAGCCCCTTTATATGGTTCGTATGCAATGATGGCTAAACGATCTGGGACAAGTTATGTAGTTTATGGCTGTGGAGCTGGTCCACTCAATACTTCGCTAGGGAAATGGTTTATTAACTATATGTGCAAGCATGCAGATAGTGTCTCTGTTCGAGATCCTCAGTCAAAACAACTTTTAGAATCAATTGGAGTGAAGAAGCCAGTTGCTATTATTGGAGACCCAGCATTTACTTTGAAACGAGAAGGGAAAGTCCATGCAGCAGCTCCAAGAAAAATAGGTGTGACAGCTGTACCTTACTACAATGCTAATTACTGGCCAGAAGGCAATGAAGAGAAGTATGATGCTTATATTTCTAGTATGGCAAGAAATTTAGATAATCTTTCTGCGGAACGTGAAGTAGAAATTACCTTCTTTGCTACAAAATATCCACAGGATGCTGCAGTAACAAAGGATATCTTAGCGAAGATGACATCAAAGGAAAATGTAGTGATTATCGATCGTAACTTGCCACCACAAGATATTCTAGCTATTACAAAAGAACAAGATATCGTCATCGGAACAAGACTACATTCACTAATTCTTGCGACAGATACGCAAACGCCAATTATCGCGGTTTCTTATCATAAGAAAGTGAATGATTTTATGCAGCTTGCAAATCTTGGGGAATATTGTTTTTCAATGGATGCAGTGGAACATGATGCTACGCTATTTGCAGCAGCTTTTAGTAAGATGGCTCAAGATTGGAAGTCAACTGTAGAGAATACGAAGAAGGTTTCCGCTCATCTAAATCAAGAAGCATTAAAGGGAGTTTCTCAATTTCAAAAGGCAGTGAATTTAAAATGAAAAAAGTCTTTGTCATAAGTAATATGTATCCAACTCAAGACCATATCTCTTACGGAATTTTTGTGAAAAATCAAGTAGATTCCCTAAAGAAGGCTGGAATGGACGTGGAGGTTGGGGTAAATACAAATCCTGCAACAGGTGCGAAAAATGCATTGAAAAAGTACGCAGCCTGGGGTCTACGTGTCATGAAAACTGGATTATTTCAAAGTAATAGGATATCTATCACACATGCACATTACGTTTTTCCATCCGGAATGTTCTCTCTACTATTAAAAAGGATGTTTGGTATTCCTTATGTAGTGACAGCTCACGGTGGTGATATTGAAAAAATGGCGAAAAAAAATGCTCGTATTCGTAAATGGACAGGTATGATTTTGCGAGAAAGTGCTCATGTCATTGCGGTTGGTCCAGTTCTTGCGAAGCAAATAGAAGAGGATTTTAATATACCTATTAGTAAAATTACCATTATGAGTATGGGGGTAAATCGAGAAATTTTTAAACGTGGCGATCAAAATGAAGCCCGTGCAACTCTTCAGTTAACTACTGACGTATACCTATTCACTTTTGTGGGAAATGTTATACAACAAAAGGGAGTAGAGGAACTGCTTCAGGCTTTTCAAAAGGTAAAAGAACAGACAGATGTGAAAGTAAAACTAGCTATAATCGGATCTAGAAGAGATATGTCGTTTATAGAAAAAATTAAACCACTAGTTAATGAAGATGTTCTATTAATTGATCCAGTGAAACAATCAGAGCTGGTTACTTGGTTTCAGGCAAGTGACGTATTTGTACTTCCTTCTCATATTGAGGGGTTTGGTTTAGTAGCATTAGAAGCAATTGCTACTGGGACACCTGTCATTGCATCACGTGTGGGAGGACTTGTTTCATTGCTTGAGAATGGAGCTGGCCATTTAGTTGAAGTACAAAATGCAAAAGCACTTGCAGAGGAAATGCTGCGCTCCATTCAAGAGACAGACTATTACGCGGAAGAAAGTGCAGAAACTGTACTAAACATTCATGATGAAAAAATAATTACAGAAAAGCTTATTGCCATTTACGAATCAGCAATTAAACAGGGAGACAGACAATGAATAAGTTTTTAAAAATTATCGGAGCAGTCGCTGTTATTAATATTATTGCTAGATTGTTTGGTTTTTTAAGAGATATGATTATAGGTTATCAATTTGGGACAAGCTATATAGCAGATAGCATTTTTACAGCTTATACTATACCAAATTTTCTATATTTAGTAGTAGGTGGGGCGTTTACCACAGCATTTATATCTGTCTATAATCAAACCAAGACAGATCAAGGATTGTTTATTAAGCAAACCTTTACAACAGTTTTGGTTACGATAGTAGCATTAATTGCGGTAGTACTTCTATTTATTAATCCAACGATCGATTTATTTTTTGGAGATTTGACCGAGAAAGAGCGAGAACTTACTCAAAACTTGTCTTATTGGATGTTACCTTCTACTATATTTTTAGTTTTATCCACATGGTATAGTGGGTTATTAAATGTAAATGCTAAGTTTCATCTATCCAGTTTCTCTATTCTAATTTATAATGCTGCTTTTTTAATTATTTCATTAGTCCTGTATTATTGGTATGGTCCAGTTGCATACGGAATTGGTGCATTACTCAGTGCAATACTGATGATTGGATTTTTGATAAAAGGGTATAAAAAATTGGATAAGTTTCCGATTGGTTTTTCATTTCAACAATCGGAGTCGACGAAAAAGCTTTGGTTACTAGCACTACCAATTATGCTCGGAGGAGCAACTATTCAGTTTTACGCCCTTATTCAGCGTATATTTTCTGCAATGCTCTCAGATGGATTTGTTTCCGCTGTAAACTATGCGTCGAAGCTCACACAATTTCCACAAGCTATATTGATGACAGCGGTTACTACCGTCATTTATCCGATGTTAAGTAAAAAAGTTGCGGAGAAAGATGAAACAGCTATAAAGAATTTATATACGACTGGACTAAGATATTTAATCATACTATTAGTCCCTGTAACTCTTTTTTCCTATTTTTATGCAGAGAATCTTATTCAAGTTATTTTTGAATATAAAAAATTCACACTAGAATCTACCGCAATCACAACACCTATTTTAAAAATTTTCGTATTATCGATGTTTTTTTTAGCGGCAAATACCTATGTAACCAGATTCTATTATGCAAAAGGGAACTCATTTGTACCTGTAATTTTCAGCATTATTAATGTATTTCTTATTAACATTAGTGTTATTTATTTATTCATTGATTCACATGGTGCAATGGCAATTGCATGGGGGACATTTATTTCCTCGGCAATAAATTACATCATGCTAGCTATTTATGCGAATCGAAAATTCGAATTGACTTTCTTTAATAAATGGAATAAAGATTTTTGGAAGGTTTTTGTTTCCATTGTATTAATTGGAATAGTTACTTATCTATCAAGTGAGTTCCTAATATTTGAGTATAAATGGCTAACATTTATAGTAGGATTAAGCATTTTTACTATAAGTTTTGCAGGTATTTTCCTTTTATTAGGAATAAAAGAAGCGAAATCAATTTTAGTGAAACTTAAAGGTATGGTAAAAAGTTTAATTAAATAGAAAAAAAAATGATATTTATTTGTATACGTGCTATAATACAAATGGTTTTAAAACATTATATATTGTTGAGGAGGAGGAGAGAGATGCTTGCCCTTACACTTGTTCTGGCATTTGTCGCATCCGTACTATTTACTCCACTTGTAAAAAGATTAGCGTTTCGCTTGGGTGCAGTTGACACTCCAAATCACCGAAAAGTTCATGCTAGAATCATGCCAAGACTTGGTGGACTAGCTATATTTTTTGCTTTTTTAGTAGCTTTTGCTTTTTATCGTCCAGATGGCGAATACGATAAAGCGATGCTGTTAGGTGCATTAATCATTATTATTACAGGTGTTTTAGATGATATGTTTGAGATTACCGCAAAAGCTAAATTACTTGGTCAGCTCCTAGCAGCTGGAAGTATTGTTATATATGGTGGATTACAAATAGAATTTATTAACTTACCATTTGGTATATTTGGTGGACAGTTAGAGTTTGGTTATTTCGCTATCCCATTAACCATTTTGTGGATTATTGGTATTACGAATGCAGTTAACCTTATTGATGGATTAGATGGTCTTGCAGCAGGTGTTTCTGCGATCGCACTAATCACGCTTTCAGGAGTGGCGATTATGATGGGGAATCCATTTGTTGCAGCGATGGCAGCAATATTAGCAGCAAGTACTTTAGGATTTTTGGTATTTAATTTTTATCCAGCAAAAATTTTCATGGGTGACACAGGAGCATTATTTTTAGGATTTATGATCTCTGTCCTAGCCTTACTTGGATTTAAAAATGTTACTGTTGTAGCGTTGATAATCCCTATTATTGTGCTTGGAGTTCCAATTTCAGATACATTCTTTGCTATCGTCCGAAGAATTCGTATGAAGCAACCTTTATCAGCACCAGACAAATCACACTTACATCATTGCTTGTTGAATGTAGGTTTCACACATCGTCAATCTGTGCTTATTATTTATGCAATTGCAGCCATGTTTGGTATTGCAGCAATCATATTCTCTCAGTCAACCGTATGGGGAGCAATTATTTTATTAATGGTGATGCTGTTAGCGATAGAGTTGTTTGTAGAAGCTATTGGATTAGCAGGAAAGAATTATCGACCACTTATAAACTTTGTAAAAATGATCGGTAAATGACAAATTCAGTAATATAAGCATATATTGAAAGTATTGCGCAGATTTTTAGCCTCCTATTCTATTATAGAATAGGAGGCTTTTCTTCTGGAATATTGATATATATAAATAGTTTTAACAAAAAAATAGAGCAAGAAAGGGTTAACTTTAAAACCCTTTCTTGCTCTATACTAGTTAAGATTGATCATCATCGGAAGCATAATCTTTAATTTGTTCGGAATTGTTGTCTGAAATATTACTTGTTTCAGGTTGAAGTCCAAGGTGGCTTTTTAGTATATCTCTTGTTTCTTCTAGACTCTCTTCCTCTAGCTTCCAATAATAAGTACCGGTAGACATATCATCATAACCTTCTAGAGTAAGCGTATCAATTTGAGGGACCCCTCCTTTGATGTACTCAAAAAAGGATTTCATCTCATCAAACGTCATATCGGTTTTCATATTATCTCCTACAGCATCAATTACTTCGCCGTACTTCGTGAATGATGAAGCGGAGCTAGCTTTCTTAACAACCGCTGAAAGAATCATTTGTTGACGTTTTCCACGTTCTATATCATTATCATATTTTCGCGTTCTTGCTAAGGCTAAAGCTTCTCGACCATCTAACTCCTGTAATCCAGGTTGTAAATTAACTGTTCGTTGATCATTTTCGTCTTTTTCCGTTAATTTATAAGGAACTTCAGCTTCAATTCCACCTAAAGCATTAACGACATCAATAAAAGCGTTAAAATTCATTTTCACATAATAATCGACTGGAACTTCCAGTAAATCTTCAACCGTTTCAATCGCGGCTTTTGTTCCACCATATGCATGGGCATGGGTAATTTTATCATTATAGCCAACCTCGTCAATATATACATAGGAATCACGAGGGATACTGATTAGCTTCACGGTTTTCGATTTATTATTTAATGTAGCAAGCATTAATGCATCTGAGCGACTACCTGAATCACCTTGATCACGCTTTTCACTATCATCTATCCCAATAAATAAAACGGAAACATTGTCGTTAAGAGGTTCTACTTTCTCAGGGCGCTTGTCCGACCCCTTGCGATCTCCAGCTACCTCAAATGCTTTGTCTGCAGCTGTTTCTGCTTTTTTCGTCAAATATGCAGCATAAGTTGATAAAGAAATTAATAAAGAAGCAATTACTATTAAAGAAACTGTTAATATAGTACGCTTTTTAGATCTCCTCTTTTTTTCTTTTTTATATAATTTTCTTTTCATTATTTTATCTCCCTTAATCTAGGTACTATTCAGTCGTACAAATAGCTAAGTATTAGACGTACAATAGATAAATAAGTTTCAATAGATTAGACATGACCTTTATTATACAACGGATTAGGGAATAGGTAAATTTAATTCGCTTCGAACTCTAGAAAATCTTTTTCGACAAGTTCCATTTTTGCTTGGCCGTTTGTTATTTCGGTCATCCATTCTGCAAATTTTGCCTCTTCCTCAGCTTTTGTGTAGACAAATACTTCGACTAAATCTGCGTAACTAATTTCTTTTAAAGGATAAGAGGAATTTCGCACTTCATTTTCCACTTTTCCTAGCCAAGTATAGTCTATGGATACTTTCATTAAATGATGTAGCTGTCGTTCCACCAATTTTGCTGCGTCAATTCCTTCTGTTGTCGCTTTTCCGTAGGCTCGAATTAAACCTCCACCACCGAGCTTTATACCCCCAAAATAACGTGTTACGACAACTACAGTATCCTTTATACCCTGTTTCTTTAGGACCTCAAGCATAGGAACACCTGCAGTTCCACTTGGTTCTCCGTCATCGTTCGCTTTTTGAATGTTATCGTGCTCGCCAATTATATATGCCGAACAGTTATGTGTAGCAACTTTATGCATTTGTTTGATATTATTAATAAAATTTTGCGCTTGTAGTTCTGTCTCGGCACGTTCAACGTAAGTGATAAAGCGCGACTTTTGTATAAGAATCTCACTCTCCCCGTAGCCTTTTACTGTTTTGTAATTATTTCGCATTATAAAAATTCCCTTCTGTATCGATTGAAACATAGTTGTAAACTAATTTTAATTTATTTTTAGTCACTAAGTGCTATAATAGAAATTGTCAGCACTAATGAATGAAGACTCATTTGAATGTACAAAGGAGAAAAAACAGATGACGAATAAGAATCTTGAAGTGCAATCGTTAGATGTTATTTTCGATCGAATGGTCGAAGTCATGGATCATTCGAAAAAGGATATATTCATTATAAGCGAACAAAGTCGTCAAAGCTTCGAAGAAATGAAAGTAGAGTTAGAAATAATTCGCGGGAACATTGAAACGGTTATTATTGAAGGGGATTCGCTTGAATCAAAATCCAGATTATCACGAAATCGTCTAGCTGAAGTCTCCAAGAATTTTGATTCGTATGAAGAACCACAGGTACGTAGTGCATATGAAACTGCTAATGAAATTCAAATAAATCTTTTGATTAAACGCAACGAAGAAAGACAACTAAGACAAAGAAGAGATGAATTAGAACGTAGATTACAGGGGATTTTAGAAATGATCGAACGAGCGGACCAGCTCGTTAACCAAGTAAATATTGTGATGAATTATTTAACTTCTGATTTAAAAGACGTTGGAGAAGCGTTGGAAAATGCGAAGATTAAACAAGATTTCACGCTAAAGATTATTGAAGCACAAGAGGAAGAACGTAAAAGACTTTCTCGTGAAATTCATGATGGCCCCGCGCAAATGTTGGCCAATGTGTTACTTAGAACAGATTTGATCAACATTACCTATCAACAACGCGGTGGGGACGAAGCGATGAAAGAAATCATTGAGCTGAAAGAAATGGTTCGTAATGCACTTTCTGAGGTTCGGCGTATAATTTATGATCTTCGTCCAATGGCACTTGATGATTTAGGATTGATTCCAACGCTACGAAAGTACATAATGACTACAGAAGAATACAATCCAACGTGTAGAATAAATTTCCAAACTTTTGGAGAAGAACAACGAATACTTCCAAATTTCGAAGTAGCAATCTTTCGCCTTGTCCAAGAATGCTTAACAAATGGCATCAAACACGGAAAGTTCACAGAAGCATCCGTGAAAATCGAATGGACGAAACAAAAGATGAATATTTTCGTCAAAGATGATGGAGTTGGATTTGATCCAAAAGTCGTAAAAGAAAAGTCATTTGGTTTAATTGGAATGCAAGAGCGCGTTGATTTGCTTGATGGGACGATGAAAATTATATCTGCACCTGGTAGAGGAACATCCATTTTGTTTAGCATACCAATAAATAAGGAATAGTAACTATAGCCATTTTTAAATAGGAGGAAATGAACATGACAAAAATTATTATTATAGATGACCACCAACTTTTCCGCGAGGGAGTAAAACGTATACTAGATTTCGAAGATACATTCGAGGTTGTTGCAGAAGGCAGCGATGGTAGTGACGTACTTCGTTTATACGAACAATACTTACCAGACGTTGTATTAATGGATATTAATATGCCCACGAAAAATGGCGTAGATGCAACAGAAGAGTTAATTGAAAGATTCCCAGAAGCGAAAGTAATTATGCTTTCCATTCATGACGACGAATCATACGTATCCCATGCATTAAAAACAGGTGCACTTGGATACATGCTAAAAGAAATGGATGCTGTGGCAATCGTCTCCGCTATTAAAGTGGTAGCAAAAGGTGGATCATACCTACATCCAAAAGTAACTCGTAACCTTGTAGCAGAATTCCGTCGCCTAAGCGAACGTGAAAATAAAGGAAACTTCCATCAAACCGAAATTCGCCGCCCGTTCCATTTACTAACAAAGCGCGAATGCGAAGTACTTCAACTATTAACAGATGGACAAAGTAACCGTACAATCGGAGAAACACTATTCATCTCTGAAAAAACAGTAAAAAACCATGTATCAAGCATTCTTCAAAAAATGAATGTAAACGACCGCACCCAAGCAGTAGTAACAGGAATCAAAAACGGCTGGGTTGAAGTAAGATAAATAAAAGTTATGAACCCTCTTACCCTTGGGCAAGAGGGTTTTTGAATACCTTAATGTATTGCGCGTGACAAAATCATTGCGAATACCGCTCCAAATCTTGCGAGAAATGACAACTATATTGCGAGTAAGCTCGCCAAAGCTGCGCGTAACAAAAACATTGCGACTACACCACTAAATATTGCGCGTACGCAAGTAAATGTTGCGAGAAATGCCTACTATATTGCGAGTAAGCTCGCCAAAGTTGCGCGTAACAAAAACATTGCGACTACACCAATAAATATTGCGCGTACGCAAGTAAATGTTGCGAGAAATGCCTACTATATTGCGAGTAAGCTCGCCAAAGTTGCGCGTAACAAAAATATTGCGATTACACCACTAAATATTGCGCGTACGCAAGTAAATGTTGCGAGAAATGCCTACTATATTGCGAGTAAGCTCGCCAAAGTTGCGCGTAACAAAAACATTGCTCCTACGCCTCAAAATATTGCGCGTACGCAAGTAAATGTTGCGAGAAATGCCTACTATATAGCGAGTAAGCTCGCCAAAGTTACGCGCAACAAAAACATTGCGATTACACCACTAAATATTGCGAATACGCAAGTAAATGTTGCGAGAAATGCCTACTATATTGCGAGTAAGCTCGCCAAAGTTGCGCGAAACAAAACTTCCTCTCAAAATCTCTTTATTTATCACTTTTCTTAGTAAAATATCTCCCAGGTCCGGAGCCATGTGCTTCTAAATTCATCCTATTTAACATGCGAGATGCTGAATAGATGGATTTTATTCCACAAAATCTTCGAAACTCTTTATTAGTAATTTCTTTTTTGATTAACAGAAAATAGTCGTTTACAGCAGAAATGTGTGCGTAGCGATGATTTTTCTTACAGGCTAAGCATGTCCAAGTAGTCGATAAGCGCTTCATCCCAAAAACACCACAATGCGGACACTCCACCCCTCTAATCAAATCATTCTGAGAAATACGATAGTGTTCGCATAACGGAGGATACGTAAACTTGGATTGCTCCCCTCGAATCATGTGCTCGAGAGTATCCAGCTGTTTATCAGACAGGAAATCAGGAGAAGAATGGTTGTACATATGAATAATTTTCTCAATAATGCTTTCTAATTTAAACATGGGATAATGGGAAGGTTTATTCCGGATCCGACACGATTTGGATGTCATGACGATGGCTCCGGTTACTTGAAGTTCGGGGAATGACCTGCGTAACAAATCTTTCATAAATCGTATATTACGCATCAATTGAAAATATGGGTTTGGGAAAGGCGTTTCAAGATTATTTCCTTCTAGTCTATAAAACTCCTCGGTGCTCGTATCGAAATTCAAATCTCCACTCATATTTTTAGATTCTAACACAATGCAACAACGGTCCGTCACAACAAGGCAATCGATTTGCACCTTCCAATCACCTTCATGCAACGCTACATCCGAAAAAATCCGAAACGGACCTGGCAATCTTAACTCTCCAAGCTTTACTAAAAGTCTATCCTCACCGCGCTCTCCAGCCTCTTTTTTTCGAATCTCTTCACGAATAAAACTCTCATTCTCGTGCGTATTACCTAATCTTTTTAATAAAGCTAAATGACCTTGCAAATACTCACCTCCAATCTACCTACATCATACTTCAAAAATCAGAAAATTTCATTATCATTTTAGGCGAAACCTATTAATTGAGTTTTCGTCATAACTATGACAAAATAACTATCAGAATCAGCAGCAGGAGGAGAACTAGATGAAACTCATACAAGTAATTACTCTCGCAGCATGCGCCCTAACACTTGCTGCTTGCAATAGCACCGAAGATACAAAGCAAAACGCAGGATCTGCAAATGATGCAGCCCCAACAGATGCACAAACGGTAACAGACCACGGAGCGAAAGACAAATCCGAAGTCGGCTTCGAAATGGCTGGTGGCAACATCGAAGAGGCAACCAACGTACCAGAAAAAGAAAAAACAGCTATACTCTCGGCATTCGACGAGTATATGGAAGCCTTTAACGCAGAAGATATCAACCGTTACATGGGCGTTATCTCCAAAAAACCAGAAGGCTTCAACTATAACGATGAAAAAGTTGTGGTCGAACAAGCCTTTGATGAGTACGACACAATCCGTACTGCCGAAGACGTAACCATTATTAAATACGACGATGCAGAAGCGCAAGTTTTTACCAATTTACATATTGCACTGGAACAAACAGGGACGGGTGCGAAACTCGATCGTAATGGTCGGCAAGTAACTGTTTTCGCGAAAGAAGACGGCAAATGGTTAGTCACCAGCGTTTACTTTATAGGTGAAACAGCTGAATAACAAACTATATCCCCCACATGTATCATGTCAGGGGATTTTTTCCTTTCATTTCCCTAAGACATTCAGTAAACTAGGGAATAGGAGTGTGATTTTTTTACATGAAAACGGTAGTAGTAACGGATAGTACGGCTTATATCCCACAAGAAATTCGCGAAAGCCTAAACATTCGCATGGTACCACTTAGCGTTGTCATCGGAAATGACACTTACCGAGAAGAAATCGACATCAACGCAGCTGAATTTTACGAGAAAATCCGAAACGAACGCGCGCTTCCTAAAACATCGCAACCGTCCCTCGGAATCTTTGTCGAAACATTTGAAGAACTATCTAAAGAATACGACGCAGTCATTTCCATCCATCTATCGAGCGGAATCAGCGGAACACTTGCTGGTGCCGAACAAGCTGGCGAAATGGTGGACAATATTAAAGTAATTCCATTTGACTCGGAAGTTTCCTGTATGGTACAAGGCTTCTACGTCCTTCGTGCTGCAGAAATGGCACAAGCAGGTGCTCATCCAGATGAAATCATGCAAGAACTGAACACGATGAAACAAACCGTGCGCGCATACTTCATGGTGGACAGTCTAGATCATCTGCACCGCGGTGGGCGCTTAAACGGCATCGAACGTGTCATTGGCACGATGCTTCAGGTCAAGCCAGTTCTACACTTCGAAAACAAAGTCATCGTGCCATTTGAAAAAGTTCGTACACGCAAAAAAGCGATGAAACGCATTGCAGACCTACTTCAAGAAGACGCAAACAAACACGCCAACCTGCAAGCCACCATCATTCATGCGAACAACGAAAACGAAGCAATCACATGGAAAAACGAGTTACAACCACTTATGCCAAATGTTCACTTTACGATCAGCTATTTCGGACCAGTGATCGGCACTCACCTTGGTGAAGGTTCGATGGGTCTCGGATGGGTGAAAATCGACTAGCCTAACACGTTAGGAAGATGCCCATGAACGAACAATTACAACAATTTCTCACTGGCCGCATATGGCTTCGCGAACATACCCCATTCCCGCGCGAAGTCATCGACGCCTACATCGACTGTGGCCACATTCACCTCAAACCAGGTATCGAATCAGACGAAAGCTCTTTTTTGTTTTGGCAATTAAAGAAGTACGTCTGTAACCGGTGCCACAACACAAACCAAACCTTATTTCACTCATTTCATTGTGCACGTTGTAACCAAATATGCGTTTATTGCCGCCATTGTATTCGGATGGGGCGAGTGAGTAGTTGCTCTGAGCTCCTACTTTGGAGCAAAGAGCATGCTCGCGGCGCGAACGCTCATGTGTTTGCATGGAGCGGCCAGCTAACCCCTCTTCAGCAGAAGGCAAGTGAAGAACTCTTAGCAAGTGTCCGTCAAAACAAATCACATCTTCTCCGTGCAGTATGCGGAGCAGGTAAAACCGAGCTACTATTTCCGTCTATTTTTGCTAGTTTACAAGCAGGAAAACGTGTATGCGTTGCAGCTCCACGAACGGACGTTATACTAGAACTTTTCCCACGCTTTCAAAAAGTATTTCCGAAAACTACCATCCATGCACTCTATGGTGGAGCTCCAGATCAAGAAGGCTTCGCTGATTTAGTGCTCGCTACAACTCATCAGTTGTACCGGTTTGAAAAAGCATTCGACGTGGTATTTGTCGACGAAGCGGACGCCTTTCCTTATTATGCAGACGAGACATTGCAGCAAGCCGTCATCAAAGCTGCCAAACAACACGCCGCCATTCACTATGTAACAGCCACTCCTACCAAGTCATTGAAAACAACGAACCAATCCATTCTTTCCCGTAGATATCACGGGCATGATTTACCTGTCCCTAGATTTGCTAGCTTATATGGCTACGCAAGAAAATTGAAGAAAGGCAGCGTTCCTTACAAATTGCAGCAATGGATCGAAGAAAAAACAACAAATAATATTCCATTTCTCGTTTTCTTACCAACTATTGAAATGCTCGAAAGCTTTCCAGGTCATTTACCAAGGGTCCACGCCGAGCATCCCAAACGAAAAGAAATCGTCATGCAGCTTCGTGAAAAGAAAATTCCAGGCCTACTCACAACGACTATTTTAGAAAGAGGCATCACCATTGAAAATGTTCATGTAGCAGTGGTTGGAGCAGAACAGAAAATCTTTACATCGAGCGCTCTAATTCAAATAAGTGGGCGAGTCGGGCGTTCTTTTCAGTATCCTGCTGGAGATATTGTCTTTTTCCATCACGGCATTAGCTACGAAATGGACAATGCAAAAGCTGCAATTGAAGGGTGGAATAAGAGTTGAACTGTTTACTTTGCGGAAGCAACTTTCAATCACCGCCTACTTGGAGAAGCTTGATTTTATATGAATTAGCAGCCTATGCATGTAGTAGGTGCTGGAGTAAATTTGAAAAAGCTGAGACAGAAATCGACTTTTTGAATTTTAAAGGAACTCGCTATGAAGGGGCAGTCGATTCTGTTACTTCACTTTATTCCTATAACGAAGCGATGAAAAGCTATTTACATCAGTATAAATTTCTCCAAGATGTTGCGTTATCACATATTTTTGCTGAAGAGTTACGTCATGTATTCGAGAAAAGAGAAGGAATAGTGGTACCGATCCCAATGCATCCGGAAAAGCTAGTGTTAAGAACCTTTGCACAGGTGGACGAGCTATTAAATAGTGCAGGAATTCCTTTTCAGCATATACTCGCTAAAACTGCAACAAGTGAGCAAGGGAAAAAGTCGAAAAAGGAACGTTTAGAAGCGAACCCATTATTTGAAGTAATCGGTAAAGTCGAAGAGCTAAATTATATTTTATTCGATGATATTTACACAACTGGCGCCACGATTCACCACGCGGCGAAAGTTTTGAAGGAAACAGGAGCAAGGAGAGTGGATGCCATCACTTTAATAAAAGGATAAACAGCCGATATAAAAAAGGAGAAAATGACAGCAAAGTACTTGGGGGGATATCATCATGGGTGAACTAAAAAATTGTCCGTCCTGCGGCGAATTTTTTAACTATACAGGATTAAGAGAGGTATGTAATAACTGCGCGATGAATGAAGAAAAACTATACGAAATCGTATACCGATTCCTTCGTAAACGTGAAAATCGAGCAGCAACTGTTGAAAGAATTGTAGAAGCAACGGGCGTAGAGGAATCGCTTCTACATAAATGGGTACGTAAAAATAGACTTCAACCAGCCATGTTCCCAAACCTTGGCTATCCATGTGACAACTGCGGAAAATTAACAAATGTTGGAAAGTTATGCGCAAGCTGTAGCCAAAAACTACAAGCTGGACTACGTCAATTCGACGCTGCAAAAGAGTTTCGTGAAAAAGTAAACAACCAAGAAGTTACTACTTATCGTAAAGATAAAAGTTAAACTCTCACGTAGCGTGGGAGTTTTTTTGTAATCAGGTTCAATCCAGTGTAAACTCATCTGAAGTGAGCATAACCAGGTCTGAATCGAGCATAAACCTCACTGAACTCAGCAAAACAACTTCAAATTAAGAAGCGAAAGAGCTATAACCGAACTTCGAAAGAAAACTTAACCCATAATCCATGTTAAAATAGAAATTTTATACGGTACAACCAATATTCCAAACATTTCCTACAAAAAAATGCTAAACACATCGCATTTTTAACCGAAATAATCAGTAGACACTTTATAAAGAAGAGGGGAGGTCAACCAATCATGAAAATTTCTAACATTGGTTTAAACCAAGTAAATCCATATAAACGCAACCAACAGCTATCTGAGAAAGCACAAAACACATCAAAAACAGCTGCAGATCAATTGGAAATTTCATCTGTTGCTAAAAGCATGCAAACGAAATCACCTGTTGAGGTAGAACAAGCAGAACGCGTTGCTGCAATAAAAGCCGATATAGATGCTGGCACTTATAAAGTAGATGCTAAAAAACTAGCAGCCAACATTCTCAATTATTACCGTATGTAAAAGGAGCTTATAAAATGTCCATCGAAAAGATTTTGCAAGCCCTAGACAAACTAGATATGCTACACAAAAGTTTACTAGAAGTTGCATATAAAAAAACAGAAGCCATTAAAACAGGTGACATGGACAGTCTAGACCAACTGCTCAAGGATGAGCAAGCGCACGTAGCAGGTATTTCACAGCTTGAGCTACAGCGTCAGCAAGAGGTAACGGATTACCTTCGAGCAAAAGGAATTGCTCCTACTGACAACCCAACTGTTGCACATGTCTTAGAAAATACCAACACAGACGAAGAAAAAGAGCAACTGGGTGCAGCACGTAATAAGTTACTACTAACGCTCGAAACACTCAAACATCAAAATGACTTAAACCAAAAACTAACACTTCAATCACTACAATTCGTCAATTTAACTTTAGATATGTTAAGACCAAAGCCAGACCAAATAAACTACTCAAAAAACGAAGTAAAAGGTCCATCCAAGGAGAAAACCTACTTCGATTCTCAAGCTTAAGGAGGCGACCCCATGGGCTCCACATTTATGGGATTAGAAACAAGTAAACGCGGACTTTATACTCAACAATCCGCTCTTTATACAACAGGTCATAATATATCGAACGCAAATACACTAGGCTATTCACGCCAACGTGTAAATATGGAAGCAACTCTAGGTTATCCGGGAACTGGACTTAATGCTCCAAAAATGCCGGGTCATTTAGGAACCGGTGTGCAAGCACAATCTGTACAACGAATTCGCGATCAATTTATTGACCGACAGTACCGCCAAGAAACTACTAAACTTGGCTATTGGGAGTCACGATCGACAGCAATTGCTGAAATGGAAGACATTATGTCGGAACCGTCTGAATTTGGATTAAATGCATCCTTAGATCAATTTTGGAAATCACTTCAGGACTTAAGTACAAACCCTGAAAATGCGGCAGCTCGTAAAGTAGTAGTACAGCGCGGTATTGGTGTAGCGGAATCATTTAACTATATCCATAAACAACTTTCAGATATTCAAGGAAACTTAAAAAATGAAATTCTAACATCCACTGATGATGTAAACTCTATTTTGAAGCAAATTGCTTCTTTGAATGAACAAATTCAAGCTATTGAACCAAATGGGTATATGCCAAACGATTTATATGATGCTCGTGATACATTGCTAGATGAGTTATCTCAATTTTTTCCAATTGATATTGAATATACAAAATCCGGGGGTAATTCATTAGCAATTGCCGAAGGATCTGTAAAAGTATCTATTAAAACAAAAACCGGTAGTATAGAGATAATTAACGGTAAAGATGCAGGGCAGCTTTCTCCAAATGGAATGTCCAATAATGAAAATTTTGAACCTTTCAATGGATTCACTGTGGCAGGAAGTGGCACTGTAGTAGGTGGACCGATAACATATGATGACATGGAATTAAACAAAGGCAAAATGTTGTCTCAAATAAATTCATATGGGCATGGAACAGATTCTAAAAATGCGCAAGGTTACTATCCAGAAATGCTCGCAAAATTAGATCAAATGGCTAATGAGTTTGCAAAAGCCTTTAATGTTATTCATGAAAAGGGACACCCACTAGCTGGAAGTGCTGATATTGCGGATTTCTTTGATGTTACTAGCTCAGGAGCAGCAGGTATAAAAGTTAATGCTAACATTATCAAGGATCCCGGTAGCGTAGCTGCTTCTTCTGGAATAGGTGAAGAAGGAAGCGGAGCAAATGCAATTCTCCTGGCAAATATGAAGTCCGACATACTGACAGGCCTAGGAGGAGCAACTGTTCAATCATTTTATCAATCAATGATTGGACAACTTGGTGTAGATGGAGAACAAGCAAATCGTTTGGCTTATAATTCAGGAACAATCAAGTTAACTGTGGAAAATAATCGTGCTGCTGTCAGCTCAGTTTCTTTAGATGAAGAAATGACAAATATGATTACATTCCAACAAGCATACAACGCATCAGCGCGAATGATTACAGTAGTGGATGAAACATTAGACAAAATTATTAACGGCATGGGCCGAGTTGGACTATAATAGGAGGACTTATACATGCGCGTAACACAATCAATGCTTTCAACTAATATGCTTCGTAACTTATCAAAAAGTTATAACAAAATGGGAATACTACAAGAACAAATTAACTCAGGTAAAAAAATAACTCGCCCTTCGCAAGATCCTGTGGTAGCTATTAAAGGGATAGGTTACCGTACTGATTTAAACAAAGTTGAGCAATATCAACGTAATCTTGGAGAAGTAAACAACTGGTTAGATAGTTCAGATGACGCACTTGATAAAGTAGGATTCGCTCTTCATCGTGTGCAAGAACTTATTACTCAAGCCTCTACTGACACTTTAACACCAGATGACCGTACGAAAATTGAAAAAGAAATTACACAAATTAAAGAACAAATGCGTGATATGAGTAATACAAAAGTTGGGGATAAATATATTTTTTCCGGAACGAATACTAATTCACCTTTACATGACGGTACAAACTTTTTAACGACGGGTGCAGCACCAGGCGTAAATAAAGATGTTAATATAGAAGTTTACGATGGAGTAGAAATTACAGTAAATACTAAGGGACTCGATATATTCCAAAATATAGATGCAATGATTACCGGGTTAGAGGCTGATTTAAAAGATCCTAATAAGTCTGGTAAGGATTTTGATAAATACTTAACAATGAAAAGTGATAACGAAAAGGTCGTTTTAGCGGCTCGTGCAGATATCGGTGCACGCCAAAATAGAGTAGATATGATGGAAAACAGGTTGGGGGCACAAGAAGTAATTGTAACCAAACAACTTTCGAATAATGAAGATATTGATTATGAAAAAGCCATTACAGAAATGATAACTCAAGAATCTATTCATCAAGCTGCTCTTTCTGTGGGTGCTAAGATTATTCAAGCAACATTAGTAGATTTTATAAGATAATAGAAAGCGTTTGGACAACTTGTTCAAACGCTTTCTTTAGAGGTGAGATAGATGAACTTTCCGCGATTGCAAATTCAAACAACAGATGCAAGATTAGGTCTTTCTATTGAAGAACCAAAGCAAATAATTCGTCAACCAAAAGCAACTCAACATATTGAGCAACCCGCAGCAATTGTTGAAATGGAAACTACACGAGGATTTATGAGAATTGATTCTTCCCAAGCAAGGCGAGATGTAGGGTTAATCGGCACTCTAGAATCTACAAAAAAATATGCCTCAGAAGGTCGCCGAAAAGTAATGCAAGGAATTGCCAGGCGTGCAAGTGAAGGCAGACAAATGATGGATATTGCCCATAATTCAAATGCAATAGTCTCCATTTCAAAGAAAAATACATTTCCAGTTTCAGCAAAGCTAGGGATAGACTTTATACCTTCTATTGGATCTGTAAAATTAGATTATACACCTGCGAAGTTAGACGTTAATGTACAAACACAAGAAGCAAAAATTAGTGCACAAGTGAATAAACCAGTTCACGAATATACACCAGGTAAAGTATCTGGATATATGCTACAAAACCCATCGATAGAAATAGACGTTATTGTCTAAAAGGAGCTTAAACATGAACATCGAAACAAAATTTCTAGGTGAAGTTACTATAGAAGAAAAAGAAATCATACAATTTCAAAACGGGTTGCCTGGTTTTGAAGACATAACAGAATTTGTCATCCTACCATTAGAAATAGATTCTCCTTTTGCAATTTTACAATCTGTAAAGCAACGAGAAATAGGGTTCGTACTTGCTCTTCCTTTTTTATTTAAAAAAGATTATGCATTCGAATTATCAGATGAAGATAAAGAGGAACTCAAAATAAAATCTTCTGAGAATTTACTGACGTATTCTATAGTAACTTTAAAAGAACCTTTTAGTAATTCGACATTAAACTTACAAGCCCCAGTATTAATCAATCACAAACTGAAAATTGCAAAACAACTTGTATTACAAGACTCAAATACATATCCATTACGATTCCCTATCGAAGGGAGCAACTTTTAATGCTCGTACTCTCACGAAAAAAAGATGAATCTATTATGATTGGCGATCAAATCGAACTAAAAATACTAAGTATAGACGGTGACCAAGTAAAACTAGGAATCGTAGCACCAAAAAATATAAAAATATATCGTTCTGAAGTATATGAAAGCATTCAAAAACAAAATCAAGAGTCATTAAATGTATCCAAATCATTAATTGAGCAACTTCTTAAAAAAAATCTTTAATAAACTATTAAACATTTCCAATTTAGTACGATAATAATTATGTAAGGCAAAAATGGGGCGGCCGACCTTATACTGCCAAACAAATTCCACAAGGATGTGGAACTAAATAAACCAAAATTCAAGGAGGAATCTCACAATGAGAATTCAACACAATATTTCAGCTCTTAACACGCACAGAAACTTAACAGCTAACCAAGGGCAATCTGCTAAAAACTTAGAAAAATTATCTTCAGGTTTCAAAATCAACCGCGCTGGAGACGACGCAGCTGGTCTTGCAATCTCTGAAAAAATGCGTGGACAAATCCGCGGTTTAGATATGGCTACTAAAAATGCTCAAGATTCAATTTCTTTAATCCAAACTGCTGAGGGTGCTCTTAACGAAACTCACTCTATCCTACAACGTATGCGTGAACTTTCTGTTCAAGCAGCAAATGATACTAACGTAGCTGCTGACCGTACAGCTATTCAATCTGAGATTACAGCTTTAACTTCTGAAATTGACCGTATTGCTAAGAACACAGAGTTCAATACTCAAAATTTATTAGGTGGAGCATTCTCTGGTAAAACTTTCCACATTGGTGCTAACTCAGGACAATCTATTACATTAGACATCGCTTCAATGGATGCTGCAAGTTTAAAAGTTGCTGCTGCTGATGTTAAAGTAGATACTACAACAAATGCTAGTAAGGCGATTACGTCTATCAATACTGCAATTGAAACAGTTTCAAAACAACGTTCTAGCTTAGGTGCTGTTCAAAACCGTCTAGAGCACACGATCAACAATTTAGGTGCATCTTCAGAAAACTTAACTGCTGCAGAATCACGTATCCGTGACGTTGATATGGCAAAAGAAATGATGAACTTCACTAAAAATAACATCTTAACTCAAGCAGCACAATCTATGCTTGCTCAAGCAAATCAACAACCACAAGGTGTTTTACAACTTCTACAATAATTTTATTAGTATTTTTAATCCCACTCTATTTTTTAGAGTGGGATTTCTTTATATTTAAAAAGATCTGTCGATATAAGAAGAGAGGTGGTAAGTGTGATTCAAGATATAAACATCGAGAAAATACAATCAAAATCATTAGATCCTACATTGAAAGTAAATGATTTTTTTTTACATAGTAAATATAATCCTAGAAAAGAAGCGGAGCAGTTTGCAAAAAGCCAATACACAGAAAATCATGTACACGTGTTATTTGGTTTTGGGCTTGGGTATATTGCAGAGGCCTTGGAGAAGAAGTTAAATGAAAATGATCAGTTATTTATAATTGACCCATTGTTTAAAAAGACTGAATCCCTCATGGATAAACGTGATTTCGACGTAATGATAGACGTAACGGAAAATAATATTGAGTTAGCATTAAATAATTTACTAAACGATTATAATGTAAACGTGAAAATTATATGTTCTCCAAATTATGATAAATTGTTTCCTGATTTATATAATTTAGTGTTGAAAACTGTTAAAGATGTGTTAAGTGTAAATGCTGTTTTTTTTAATACAGTTAATTTTTTCGCTGAAATATGGCAGGAAAATTACATTCGAAACCTTTTTCATGTTTTTGAAGATGAAAGTTTATCAAGGTTAGAAAAAGTCTATGATCTTCCAGTAGTGATTGTATCAGGGGGGCCTTCTCTAACGAAGCAAATTCCATTACTAAAAAAAATAAGAGATAATATTGTCGTTATAGCGGCTGGCTCAACTGTTAATACGCTTTTGCATTACGATATTGAAGCAGATTTTATCGTATCTATTGATGGCTCTATTGCGAATTATAATCATTTTAAAGATAATACCTTTCATAAGTCAAAATTAATATATAGTATTAAGAATCATTATAAAATTAGGGACCAATTTAAAGGGCTAGCATTTAGCTTTATTCCTTCTTTTGAACCAGGTATGCATAGACATATTGAAAAGATGACCCAAAAACAATTACCAACATTACTTGGAGGAGCTTCAGTTGCTAACTATGCACTAACGATCGCTCAATATATTTCAAGTGGTCCTATTGCTTTAATAGGTCAAGATTTAGCTTATACAGATAACAAAACGCACGCAGAGTATAATAAACATTTTTCTACTGTTAATGATAATTTCAAAGAAGAAAGGAGAACTTTCTTGATAGAAGGATATGATGGAGAAGACGTATTAACAGATGCTGTTTTTCTATCGATGAAGAAAGGTTTTGAACAGATTGCTGAAGTATCAAAGGAAGCCGGACGTTTCTTTAATTGCACAGAGGGTGGTGTAAAAATCCAAGGATTTACTCAAAAAACCTTTCAAGCATTTTGCGATGATATTAAACCGCTGAAAGAGAAAAATCAGCGTATAGATGATAAGGTTTCCGTTATCGATATTCCTAAGTGGAGAGAATTTGTATGTAAAATTGAGGCGGAAATAAAGATTTATGAAGAAATTAAGCTTCAATTAAATGAAGGATTACGACATTTAAAAGAAAATCCTTCTAAAATTATATTTAATCAAAAAGCTATTAAAGGTTTAGATAAAGTTGATAAAAAATTAAAACAACTGTTTGGAAAAGTTTCGATGGATAGCATTGTTGAACCAATCACGATTGATGTTTTGAATAGATTTTTGCCAAAGCAAAGTGAAAGTAAAGAGGAAGAATACAAGCGCGTATTCGAACAAAATGAAGTACTATATAACAGATTGTTGAATGCAACAAACCTTTCGAGAACATATACAGAGAATTTATTGGATGAAATAATAAAAAAACTTGGAGATGAGTAAAATGAGTGAAGTATTATATGAAGTAATTGAATCTTACAATGAGTATATAAAAAAAATTCCTGATGGATGTCAAAAAATTGCGGATGATTTTCGAGAAAATCAAATTACGAATGGCTTAAAAAAGATTATGGATTTTAGTGATGGAGTGCAATGGCTATCTGAAGCAAGTGATTTACTGCACAAAAATAGCTTGACAGTTCAACTGAAAACGGAAAAAATACATGAGTTTTTGGAAGAAATCAATCATGGATTAGAGATACAAGATTATGTATTAGTTGCAGATATGTTTGAGTATGAAATCCAGGCATTCTTTAAAGATTGCCAAGCCGTCGCAGTTTAATGTCAGCAATGATATGGGAAGTAGAAGAAGCTCGAAATGGAGAATCCGTTGGCTTAAGTTAACCTGAATTTAACTAAATGGTAAGTATGATCCTATTAATGGTATTGCTCAATTCATGCAGATTCTGGTTGGCTTATAGGGTTAGGAATTGGCTGCCATTTGAAAGAGCTTCTTTCTATTTTAGGGAAACAATCCATTTTCATCATACCTGTGGATCAAAAAGAAATTGCATTTTTTAAGGAGTATGGTGAGAAAAAGTCATTGTCAAATCAACGTTTTGTTTTACTTGAACACAGTGAAACAAATAGAACCGGGTAAAACCAATGGATGATCATCATCCATTGTTTGATTGTTCAGGAGACTTGAAAACTAGACAGTCGTGCCAGATGCAGGAATTATTACAGATACTTATCTATCTGTGATGAAAAAATTCGAGATACAAAATATAGAGGTCCACTATTATATATGGATACTGTTAGACATGATATTACAACGTTGCATGATGGAGCGATACGGTATTTTTCTGGGAGGATACCGAGCTGCTGAAAAAGAGGCACAACAAAGAGAAGTACATTTTTTAGAAACAAGCGGATCTGTAGTGACTAAAGCAATATCATTGCTAGAATACATAGGTTTTAGGAAGAATATTGGACAGGACTTAGTCTTTGCTTGAAATCGAATGCATGAGTGAACCCACATCAGGCATAGATGTCCCAAGAGGAATTCGCTTTCTGAAAGTTAATGAAAAAAGCTGAGAATTCATGCATCTCCCAATTTAAGTACATATCTTCTCTGGTTTGAGCAAAAAGTAAAGCAATCATCTATTAGCATCTATAAGATTGCACGGAATGGTGCTAAAATTAAAGGTGTTTAATATATTGAAGAACAGAAATTTAGAGAGAAAATGTAAAAATACAGTACATAGGAGGATAAAATGACAGTACACCCACTATCAAGAAAAGTCGTATTAGTAACTGGCGGTACTGGCTCATTCGGAAAGAAATTTATCCGTAAGGCGCTAGAAACTGATGTTAAAAAAGTAATTGTCTTTAGTAGAGATGAGTTAAAGCAATATGAAATGGCACAAGAGTTCAAAGACGAAAGGATACGTTTTTTTATCGGAGATGTCCGAGATAAAGAGCGCTTATACCGTGCATTTGATGGTGTAGATATCGTTATTCATGCTGCTGCTATGAAGCATGTAGAAGCATGTGAATATAATCCTTTTGAAGCAGTGAAAACGAATATACACGGTGCTCAAAATATCATTGAAGCTGCTATTGATAGAGGGGTAGAAAAAGTAATAGCCCTTAGTACAGATAAGGCATGTAGCCCAGTAAATTTGTACGGCGCGACAAAGCTTGCTTCGGATAAGTTATTTGTAGCAGCGAATTCGTATGCTGGTGATAAAAAGACACGTTTTGCAGTAGTTCGCTATGGGAATGTTGTTGGGAGCCGCGGTAGTGTTGTTCCATTTTTTCAAAAAATCAAGGAAACAGGGACGCTTCCAATAACTGATGAACGTATGACACGTTTTTGGATTACTTTAGATCAAGGGGTTCAATTTGTATTGGATGGACTTGTTCACATGAATGGCGGAGAGATATTCGTCCCGAAAATTCCAAGTATGAATGTAGTTGACTTAGCAAAAGCAATTGCCCCTGAATGTGAAATGAAAATTGTCGGTATTCGTCCAGGTGAAAAACTACATGAAGCAATGATTACAGAAGATGATGCACGAAGAACGGTAGAATTCGATACATATTATGTTATTCAACCTGAGTTTCCCTGGTGGAGTGAAAAGAAAAATCAAGGGAGACCACTTCCAGATGGATTTAAATATACTAGTGATTTAAATGATGATTGGTTGAAAGTAGAGCAGTTAAGAGAACTAGTCGAAAAAATGTAGTCTTTGACTACATTTTTTCTTTAAGGAGCTAATCGCGATGAGAGATACATATTTACCTTACGGAAAACAATGCATTGACGAAAATGATATTGCAGCTGTAGTAGATATATTAAGAGGAGATTATTTAACTACAGGTCCTAGCATAGTGAACTTTGAAAAAAGTGTTGCAAATTATGTAGGAGCAAAATATGCCGTAGCTTTTTCTAATGGAACAGCTGCATTGCATGGTGCATGCTATGCGGCGGGAATTACTGAAGGTGATGAGGTTATCACAACTCCTATTACATTCGCTGCTAGTGCAAACTGTGTTTTATATCAAGGTGGAACAGTCGTTTTTGCCGATATTGATTCACAAACTTATAATATTTGCCCTACCGATATCGAAAAAAAAATTACTTCTAATACAAAAGCTATTATTCCAGTTCATTTTACAGGTCAACCCGCCCAATTAGATGAGATTCATGCACTTGCAAAAAAATATAATTTAGTAGTTATTGAGGATGCTGCACATGCATTAGGAGCTACTTACAAAGGTGAAAAAGTTGGAGCTCTTAGTGATATGACGATGTTTAGTTTCCACCCTGTGAAACATATAACCACAGGCGAGGGTGGCATTATTACAACGAATAATAAAGAATATTATGATAAACTTATACAATTTCGTTCTCATGGAATTACCAGAGATCCTGCATTAATGAAGGGAAATCATGGACCGTGGTATTATGAAATGCAGTTTTTGGGTTATAACTATCGCATGACTGATATTCAAGCAGCACTTGGTAGTAGTCAAATAACTAAATTGGATGGCTTTATTAATAGACGAAAAGAGATTTTAGCAGAATATAACGAAGCATTTGTTCATATTCCACAAGTACAAATTCCATATCAACTACCATATACAGATTCAAGCTGGCATTTGTATGTGTTGAAATTGAACTTAGATCAATTGACTGTTTCACGTAAAGAAGTATTTGAAGAACTCCAAAAATTAAATATCGGTGTGAATGTTCATTATATCCCTGTACATACTCTTCCGTACTATCAACAACTTGGGTATAAGAAGGGTTCTCTACAGAATGCTGAAAAACTATATGAAGAAATAATATCATTACCTATGTTTCCTTTAATGCAAGATCAAGATGTTAATGATGTTATTGAAGCAGTGAAATTAGTGATAGGGAAAGTGAAAAAATGACCGTTTTAGCGATTATTCAAGCTCGAATGGGCTCTACAAGATTACCAGGGAAAATTCTAAAAAAAGTAAATGGTAAAGCTTTACTAGCTTATCAAATAGAAAGAGTAAGACAGTCTAAATGTATTGATAAAATTGTTATTGCCACAACGATTGATCAAAAGGATGAGCCAATTGTTGAATTTTGTGAACAGTATGGTGTGGATTATTATAGAGGTTCTGAAAATGATGTGCTTGCCCGTTATTATGAAGCAGCTGAACAATTTGAAGGAGATATTATTGTTAGATTAACTTCTGATTGTCCAATTATTGATCCAATTGTTATGGATGAAACAATTTGTTATTATATCGACCATGCTTCTGAATTCGATTATGTATCGAATACAATCGAAAGAACATATCCACGTGGATTAGATACAGAGGTATTCTCGAGAGAGGCGTTAGAGAAATCTTACAAAGAAGCTACGCTTGAAAGAGATCGAGAGCATGTTACAGCATATATGTATACGAATCCAGAAAAGTTTCGATTAGGTTCTATCTCTAATCCACAAGATTTAGGACATTATCGTTGGACAGTTGATACAGTGGAAGATTTTGAATTAATAGAACTTATTTTGAAAGAACTTTATCATTTTTCTAAGATGTTTTACATGGATGATGTGATAAATATCTTAGGAAAATATCCTGAATGGAATAAAATAAATGCCCATATTGAACAAAAGAAACTATAGGTGTGATTATAATGCAAGTATTAATAAGAGTAGATTCGTCTATTAAAATAGGAACTGGTCATGTTATGCGTTGCTTAACGTTAGCTAATCAACTGAAAAGCAAAGGATTACAAGTTTTATTTGTATGTAGAGAATTAGAAGGAAACATTATTGATTACATTCAATTGCAAGGTTTCAGTGTGCACTCTATACCAAATAAAACAAAGTTGGAGAAAGCATATTGGTTGGAAGATGTTAATCAGATAATACAAATTATTAAAAGTGGATGTCTCGAAGTGAAGCTACTAATTGTCGATCATTATGAGTTAGATAAAGAGTGGGAAGAAAAATTGAGACCTTTTGTAAAAAAAATAATGGTTATTGATGATTTAGCTAATCGAAGTCACGATTGCGACATACTGCTTGATCAAAATTATTATGTCAACTTGGAAACAAGATATCAAAGTTTAGTTCCCAAAAATTGTGTACAGCTCTTAGGGCCTAATTACGCATTACTGCGAGATGAATTTTTAGAAGTAGTCAATGGACCTAGAGAAAGAACTGAAAAAATAGAAAATATCCTTGTTTTTTTTGGTGGAACTGATCCTACTGGGGAAACAGTAAAAACGTTGGAAGCATTAAGAAAACAAATTAAACAGAACGTTATAGTTTCTGTTGTTGTAGGAGCTTCCAATCCAAAACGTAATGAAGTTGAAAAATTATGTCATCAAATGCCAAATACAATTTTTCATTGTCAAGTTAGTAATATGGCGGAATTGATGCAGAATGCAGATTTAGCGATTGGTGCAGGAGGTTCAACGACTTGGGAGCGGTGTTTTTTACGACTTCCTTCCATAACGATTATTGTTGCAGAAAATCAGCATGAATTGACTGAAGCTATTTCAACTTTAGGAACAAGTATTAACTTAGGAATTAGTAAAGAAGTTGGAGTATTAGACATTGAAAATGCAATTTCTAATATTTTGAGCAATCCATTTCAAATAAAAGATATGTCGATAAATTGTTCTAAGGTGATGGATCAAGACCAAATGAGAGAGTATCCTGTTTTAAGGGAAATAGAAGTAAACTGCCTATGAAAATTTTATTTTTAGGACCTTACAAGGACAATATACAAGAGTTTCTTTTATCCTATGGGGATAGTGTTGTCAATATTATTGATAAGATTCAACCAGAAGAAGTATTGAAAGAAGATTTCGAATTTATTGTTAGTTATGGGTATAGGTATATTATTCCGATTAATTTAGTTGATTACTACAAGGATCGGATCATAAACTTGCATATTTCTTATTTACCCTGGAATAAAGGAGCAGATCCAAATCTATGGAGTGTTATTGAGGATACGCCGAAAGGGGTAACGGTTCACTATATAGATAAAGGTTTAGATACGGGGGATATTATTGCTCAAAAAAAGATTGTTTTTGAATCATATGAAACATTGTTTTCATCCTATCAAAAGTTGACTTTTGAAATAGAAAAATTGTTTATTCAGGTGTGGCCGCTTATAAGACAAGGAAAGAATACTCGCACTAAGCAAGTAGGAAAGGGGAGTTATCATAGACTAAAGGATAAAGAAGATTATGCATACTTATTAAAAGATGGTTGGAATACACCGGTAAGTAATTTAATTGGAGCAGTAAAGCGAGGAG
The DNA here is from genome assembly GCF_038005325.1 of Psychrobacillus sp. FSL H8-0484. NCBI lineage: Bacteria > Bacillati > Bacillota > Bacilli > Caryophanales > Bacillaceae > Psychrobacillus > Psychrobacillus sp. FSL H8-0484. The sequence continues at coordinate 950,299 of NZ_JBBOSZ010000001.1, forward strand.
AAAATTAATGAATGAAATTATCTTATCAAATTTAAGAATAGGCCCTACTAATAAACCTTTAATTATTGCTGAGATGTCTGGTAATCATAATCAATCGTTGGAACGTGCATTGGAAATTGTAGAAGCAGCAGCTAGCTCAGGAGCAAAAGCCTTGAAAATTCAGACATATACAGCTGATACAATGACTCTTAATGTTGAAAATTCAGATTTTCTAATTAGTGATGATGAAAGCTTATGGAAAGGTAATTCACTATTCCAACTTTACCAACAAGCATACACTCCATGGGAATGGCATAAACAAATTTTTGACCGTGCACGCGAGCTAGGAATGATTGCTTTCAGTACACCTTTTGATGATACAGCAGTCGATTTTTTAGAAGAATTAGATGTACCTCTATATAAAATTGCTTCTTTTGAAAATACGGATTTACCACTTATTAAAAAAGTAGCATCCACAGGTAAGCCAATGATTGTATCAACAGGAATGGCTACTGTCTCAGAGCTAGATGAATTAGTGAGAACAGCAAGAGAAGCAGGCTGTAAAGATTTAATTTTATTGAAATGTACAAGCACTTACCCTGCTACGCCAGAAAATACGAATATTTCTACAATCCCTCATATGAGAGAACTTTTTGACGTGCAAGTAGGGTTATCAGATCACACAATGGGAACGGGAGTATCAGTGGCTGCGGTAGCATTAGGAGCAACTGTGATTGAAAAACATTTCACACTGTCTAGAGAAGATGGTGGAGTAGATGCTGCATTTTCTTTAGAACCAGCAGAAATGAAAGTGCTAGTAGAAGAAACAGAGCGCGCATGGCAAGCATTTGGAAAAGTTACGTATGGACCTACTGAAAAAGAAAAAGCTTCTTTGAAATTTAGACGCTCTATTTATGTTTCAAAAGATATTAAAGAAGGAGAGAAGTTTACGACTGACAATATTAAAATTGTTCGACCAGGTTATGGGCTTGAACCGAAGTATTATGAAAAAATTATAAACAAATTGGCTAGGAAAGATTTTAAAGCGGGTACTCCTATGACTTTAGACGAGGTATTATAAAACTCTATTCCTTAACTAATTAGAAGCTCTATATGGAGTGAGAATTAACTAATACCAATTATATTTTGGCCTAAATTTAATTACAAAAAAACTATTCTAAATAGGTGATTTTAATGAAAGAAAAAATGAGACCCATTTTAACACCAACATATTATAAAGAGTTTCAATGTATCGGTTCTGCATGTGAGGACACTTGTTGTGCTGGTTGGAAGGTAACTGTAGATAAAAAAACATTTCAAAACTATCGTGAAACGAATCATCCAGTGATGAAGGAATTGCTAAAGAAAAATGTGACGCGTAATCGTTCGAATTCTTCTACTCATGATTACGCGAGAATTCGAATGAATGATAAGGGTGCCTGCACACTATTGGATGATCAAGGATTATGTAAAGTGCACTCTTTTCTTGGGGCAGAGATGCTCTCAAATACGTGCGCAATTTATCCAAGGATGTTAAATAAAGTAGATCAAAATGTTGAAAAAAGTTTATCGCTTTCTTGTCCTGAGGCTGCTCGTCATGCATTGCTTAATCCTGCAGGGATTGATTTTATCGAAGAAGAAGAACCTGTTAATACTCTTGGCTTTATGAATAAGGAATTTCAAACTGAGCCTAATAATCCGTTTTTTTGGGATTTACGTATTTTTACTATCCAAGTGTTACAAAGTAGGAGTCAATCCATTGAAAATAGACTAATTCTCTTAGGATTGTTCTTTCAAAAAATTGCTTCTTTACCTAAGCAAGAATGGACAGAACAGCTACCTAAAATCATGGAAAATTATATTGAACAATTGAAAAATGATGAGTTCTCACAGTCAATCAAAGAAATGTCTTCCAATCTCTCTTTTCAAATGAATATGGGAAAATCCCTAATTGAATATCGTTTAAAGGATGGCTTATCAAGTGAACGCTATTTGGAGTGTTTGAAGGAAATGATTGAAGGACTATCCTTAGATCAAGAGAAATCTATTGAAGAAACCATTGAAAAATATAAAATAGCTCATGATACATACTATGCTACATTTATGACAGAAAACGATTATATATTAGAAAACTATCTAGTGAACTATGTTTTCAAAAATCTATTCCCTTATGATCAGCAAAAGTTATTTGATAGCTATGTTATACTGATTATTAACTTTGCTCTTATACGAATGCATTTAGTTGGAATGGCTCAAACGCACAAAGGATTATCCTTTGAACTTGTTTTAAAGCTAATTCAATCCTACTCCAAAACCATTGATCATAATGAAAGCTATTTAGTTAATGTAATAGGCAGTTTGAAAGAAAGTGGATACTCAACGATGGCTCATATGGCTACTTTAATAAAAAACTAGTAAAAGAATTATCTGTAAATCTTTTATCACGAATTAGAATTGTAACATTTATTAATAAAACGTAAATTCATTTTCAAAGAAAATCATGATTAAAGGAGATTCATATGGCTAATAATCAGCGTATTAATATTCCAGCACATCATAACCTGTATAATGGTGATTCAAATAGAGAATTACGCATAGAGATTTCATCTCCTAAAACAGGAGTGAATGGTAATACGGGAATTGCTATTTTAGTCCCGGGTTTCGGAGGAGATATTGATTCTAATGTATATAAGAAAATGAGAGAGGTTTTTTCCGATAAAAATAACTTGGTAACAGTTCAGTGTGCTTATTTTGGTAGCGAGTTTATGCAAAGTGCATCATCCTTTAAATTAAATGGTGATGAAAAGGAATTTTTACCTTTACTTTCTCTAGAGGAAAGAAGTGCGTTAATTGCTAACTCTTCTTGCTTGCTAGAAATACTATCTACTAAACAACTAACTCTTCCTGTTATGGCAAAATTGGAAGAAACAAGTGATCACTTTAATGATATGGGATTCATGCAAGCAATTGATATTATTACTGCTATCGAAGCTGTTAAAATTATTTTGAAAGAGAATAATATGGAGTTTAACGAAAATAGGGTAATTGGATATGGACATTCACATGGTGCGTATTTGCTTCATTTAAGCAACCGATTAGCTCCACATTTATTTTCACATATAATAGACAACTCTTCTTGGATAGAACCAGTATACTTAACGATGAATCGTTACTTATTTCAAAGCTATGGGAAGATGGTACTGCAAATAGAGTTCGATTATTTAGCTAAAAAACTCATAGAAGATATAAATGCACTTAGCTTGGTTACTTTATATAATAATTTTAATAATGCTGCAAAGATTATTTCTTTTCAAGGAACTAATGATGATTTAGTAGAGCATAGTTTAAAAGTAAATATTTTTCAAGGAATAGAACATGCAGAATTGATTTTAGTGGATGAAAATAGAGTAGACCATGCAATATTCAAATCCAATACACACGGATTGAACGCTGATTTCTTAAAAATGTTTGAGTATGGTGTGAATCAATTAGGAGATCATGAAAATTTGAATGCTTATTCAAATAACTATGAAATAATATTGTCTTGTACAAAAATCGAAGTAGATTATGCCTTTGGACTACCGGTTTTTACTAGGGATAATTTTAAATAAGAACCAGACTGGCGAAGAGAAAAACTTGTCAGTCTGGTTTTTCAGTTATCTAAACAACCTCAACACATCACTAACATTCTGATTCGTTTGCTTAATCAACATCTCATCACCTTTTTGTCGAATACCTTCTTTTACGAACTCCATCATTTCAAACGCCATATCTGGATCTCGAATGAGTGATTCGGTTTTTTGAAGATTGATTTCAGTTAAAGAGACGTTATCTTTATGATGAGTTAATGTTTCATAGTCTGCACCAGTATTTGCTAAGTGCTTAGATATAATGGATTGCGCATTATCGACTTTTGAAATTAGTTCTTCTGCTTCTTTTCGATTAGAAAGTTTAACAATTTCGATACCTAGGGAAGCTGTACTAACATTTACTGTGTCGATTCGTATCTTTTGACCAGAATTTGCACCGACATGTATGTATAATGGTCGAACATCTCCTAGAATATTCTGTGTGTTGAATTCCATTTTATCAGCTGTGTCATCTATAGACTGAAGTAGTTGGTCTATCTCTTCCTGTGCTGCTGCACGGTCATCGTTTGTAACAGTGTCTGTAGAAGTTTGAACAGCTATCTCACGTATGCGTTGAAGAACGCTACTAACATGCTGTAGTCCAGCATCTGTTGATTCTAAAACAGAAATTCCATCTTGCATGTTCTGTTGAGCTCGAGCGAGTCCTCGTATTTGTCCACGCATGGTTTCGGAAATAGATAATCCGGAAGCGTTGTTGGATGCACGTGTCAGCTTGTCTCCACCTGAAAGTTTTTCAAGTGTCTTTGTTATTGAAGATTCATTTTTTTGATACCTGTTTGTAGAGAAGGCAATCCATGCCTGGTTTTGTATTTTCAATTTATTCACCTCCATGTGAAATTTATAGCTTTCAAGAGTATTATCGACAATACTTTCAATTATTTTTGCGTTAGCTGAAACTTTTAATATTTATACCGATATAAATAAAAGAAAGTTGCAAATGTAGGAGGGGATAAAATTGAGAATTTCATCTCAAGCACAAGTGAAGGACGTTGCGATGCCTGCCCAGACAAAGAATGAAGCAGATTTGGAAGTTACTAAAACGAGTGTTACAGAAAATTCTTTGAAACAACTAATGCAAGCAGAACAGAAAGCAAATGAAAAAGAGATATTCCCAAAAGATAAAGTACAAAAAGCGGTGGATGCTTTAAATGAGTTTATGACTCTACAGAATCATAACTCAAAGTTTGTCATGCATGAGGGTCTAGAGCGCTATTTTGTACAAGTAGTCGATTCGAAAACAGATGAGGTTATTAGAGAAGTTCCACCTAGAAAGTTGTTAGATGCTTTTTACTCGATGCAGAAATTTTTAGGGATGATTGTTGACGAAAAGATATAATACTAGGAGGTTTTTTGGATGGCAGGATTGAGAGTTGGCGGTTTAGCGTCAGGAATGGATATAGATCAAATAGTAAAAGATTTAATGAAAGCTGAGCGTATTCCGCTTGATAAAATGACTCAAAAGAAAACAACGTATGAATGGAAACGTGATTCATACCGTGCAATTAATACAAAGCTAAAAACTTTTGATACCTACTTATTTGATAATTTTTTCGTTTCTAGTAATTTTCATAAAAAAACGGTGGAAAATTCGAATTCTACTCTTATTAATGCAACAGCTACTGGCTCAGCATCCAGCTCACTTTCAATTGACGGTGTTTCCCAACTAGCAAATGCTGCAAGAAAAGTTGGTAATACTGTTTCTACTTCATCAGGAGGTATCGCTACTGGTAGCACTAAAATGAGTGAACTTGGAATTGCAGCTGACACTCAGATATCATTAAAAGCTATTCAAGCCAATGGCACATTAGCAACAGATGCTACGCCAATTGATATTAAAGCTACTGATTCTATAGATGATGTTGTTGCGAAAATCAATAACAGTAATGCTGGTGTATCTGCTTTATTTGAAAATGGTAAGCTTTCAATTACTGCAAAAAATACAGGTGATATTAAAGGAGGAGCAGAGGTACAAATAACTGCTGGTAATGATGTTTTCTCAGCATTAGGTATGGGGAACTCTCCTAACTTAGCAGAAGGTGGTACCAATGCTATTTTCCAAGTGAATGGTATTTCAACAGAGCGTTCAACAAATACATTTATGATATCGGGATACAATGTAACTCTTAACTCTACATTTAATGTGAAAAAAACAATAGAAGAACAAATTGCTCGTTTAGCAACCGCAATACCATTAGCAGAAAAGGACGTGGAGAACGCAACAGCTGCTTTAACTACAGCTACGGAAAATGCAGCTAATCAACAAACGGTCTTTGATAATATACCCCAAAGTCAAAAAGATGCATATTCAGCGTTAGTAACTGACAAAGCTGCTCTTAAAAATGCTTTAGCAAATATTAGCGAAAATGATTTTATAGCTTTTAAAGATTTACCACTAAATGCAGATGGACAAATAGATAATGCAACAATAGAAGCCTCATCAATTTCACCAGAAGCAAAAGCTTTACTGAAAGGTTTAAGTGCTGAGGACCGTACTACACTCCAAAATTTAGAAACAGCAGAATTTAATTCTCTTAGTTCTGTTGCGAAAGAAGATATTAAATTAGATATTGCTAATCAGCAGAAAACTCAAGCGGAGCAAAATTTAGCATCTAAGGAACAAACTAGAGATCAATTAAAGGCTGATTACGATGCAGCGGTTAGCCAAAATAATAATACACCACAAGATACTTCTGTTTCTCCCGTTAAGTTAACAGCTACTGCAGACATAAATTCAATGGTCGATAAAGTTAAAGAGTTCGTTAGCAAATATAATGAACTAATTTCTGGAATGAATGATCAATTGAAAGAAAAGAAATATCGTGACTTTCCTCCATTGTCTGATGAGCAGCGTAAAGATATGTCAGAAAAAGAACAAGAACTTTGGGATGAAAAAGCGAAAAGTGGTCTTTTAAGAAGTGATGATATTATTCGTAGTGGGCTTGGTGCTATGCGTAATACCATTTATGGAAAAGTCGGTGATGGCGAACAGTTGATTGATACGCTTGCTGAAATGGGCATCACAACATCCAAAGTGTACTCGGATGGTGGTCAGCTTGTCATTGATGAAGACAAGTTACGTAAAGCTTTGACTGAAAATCCCGATCAAGTTGTCAATACATTAACAAGTACTGGATCTAAGTCGGAAACACTACCTGATGGTACTATAACTACTGATACTCGAGGAATAGCGAAACGTTTGCGTGATTCGATAAAAGATTTCCAATTAGGTATTGAAAAGCGTGCAGGAAAAGCGGGTTATACTGACCAACAATATGACATAGGTAAGAATTTAATAGATACTAATGATCGTATAACTCGTTTCCAGAATCGTTTAAAAGACGTGGAAGCTCGCTACTGGAGACAGTTCACAGCGATGGAGAATGCGATAAGTAAAGCAAACCAACAATCGGCAATGCTAATGGGTCAAACATCTTAACTATGATAAAATAGTTATTGGATTTAAATTAAAAGGAGTTGTATAGTATTGGCAACACAATCGGTTCACCAAGCTTATAAAAATAATAGTGTGAGTACGGCTTCGCCTGGCGAGTTAACGTTAATGCTCTATAACGGGTGTCTGAAGTTTTTAGGTAAAGCGAAAGTAGCGATTACAGAAAAAAATATTCAGGAAAAAAACATTAATTTGCAGAAGTCACAGAATATTATACAAGAGCTTATGGTGACGCTGAATATGAATATTGAAATTTCTAAGTCTATGATGCAAATGTATGAGTATATGAATCATCGTCTCATTGAGGCTAATATTAAAAACTCCGTGGAAGTTATTGAAGAAGTAGAGGGTTACGTAACAGAATTCCGAGATACGTGGAAGCAAGTCATTCAGGTTAACCGTCAGAAGCAGTTTAGTGGAGGCCAGGCATAATGGCAGAAGTCGAGCAATTTTTACAAACTTCAGAAAGACTATATTCCCATTTGGCGAACATTCCTCTGGATGAAGAGCGCACAGCATTTATTGATCAAATCAATATTTTACTGGATGAACGAGAGGAATCCATTCAAGCTCTAGGTTCCACTGTCCTTTCTGATCATCCTTTATATGTTAATCTACTGGAACTGGATCGAGGGATAAATGAACGCTTATCCAAAGTAATGTACCAGGTTAAGGCAGATATTAAAGATCTTCAACAAAAAAAACGCCACGAGAGTTCATATACTAACCCTTACGCAGTCACACAAACAATAGATGGTATGTATTTTGATAATAAGAAATGATAAAAACGACTTTTGCTATAGCGAAAGTCGTTTTTAATATCTACTTCTCAAACATAACAAAAGCCCCTCCAACTTCAAAGTCAATCTCAAACTCCCATATACCTTTAGTTTTCCGATCATGAATGCAGAAGTGCTGTTTAGATCACCGGTAATGAGCTTTATAAAGTGAGAGAGCTGGAATTAATATCGAATGTTCTCGTTTTGGAAAGGGCATGAGTTCGAGTATATAGTTTCGATGAGATGCCAGATATCGATCATGTGGAGGTTTTCGATTTTTGGCATGTGAAATCTTCCTTTCTATTAAAAATGAATAATATTTAATTGCAATCATCACATATTTCGACTAAATATACGAAATTTATTTTCATTTGAATAAACTGTTAAAAAATGTCTTCAGATAATCAAAAATAAGTGATAAAATTAAGTTAAAAGTTATAGGGGGGAGATTTTAATTATGAGGAATAAAGTACTACTAATTACCATTATCCTTTTATTATTTGCATCGACAGCGAGTGCAAGCACTTTATATGAAGTGAAAAAAGGGGATTCTTTAACTAAAATTGCTAAGGTACATAAAGTGTCCGTTAATGATCTTAGAAGCTGGAATAAGCTTACGAAGGATAGTATTTATGTGAAACAAAAATTAATTGTACAAAAACCAAAAGCTGGTCAAGCTCCTCAAAATGTAGTAACTGTTAAGCCTGGGACTTCTGCTAAAACGGAAGTAAAAGTGCCATCAAGTGAAGTGAAGTCGGAACAAATTGTTAAACCTCCTACATTTATTAACGAAGCGAAAGAACTGTCTGTAAGTGGACAAGCTATCTACGTATTACTTCAAGATATTGCACCAAGAATGCAAAGTATTCCATATTTATATGGAGGGAATTCAATGGCTGGCTTTGATTGCAGCGGGTTTATTTATTTTGTTCATTCGCAAGCTGGTTTAAGTATTACCCGACAGAGTAGTGAAAGTTATTTTACACAAAGTGCAACTGTTACAAGTCCAGTAGTTGGGGATTTGGTGTTTTTTGAAAATACATATAAAGAAGGTATTTCCCATATGGGAATCTATCTAGGTAATAATGAATTTATTCATGCTGGATCTAAAGGAGTAGAGATAACAAGTTTAGATTCTTCTTATTGGAAAGAGCATTTTGTATCGTTTAAACGTTTTTACACGGTAAGTATGAATTAGAGAGTAGGGAGTTTTTTTATGAAATGGACGATCGGAAAAAAGATGTGGTTTGGGTTTTCTGCAATTCTATTATTATTAATCGTTGTTGCTGCTTCCACGATAGGGACAATGTTTAACAACAGTAAAGAATATAAATTTTTATTGGATGATCGCGCAGTGAAAGTGAATCTGGTAAATGAAATTGAGATTGCTCAGAAGGATATTACTCGAAGTTTATTTGATTACTTATTATTTAACACGGATGCTTCTCTAAAAAGTGTGAAGGAATATGAAGAAAAAACAAATAGTTTAACAACTGAGCTACACAGTAACCTATATTCTGCAGAAACATTAGAAATGATAGAGGAATTTGAAAGGAAAAGTGCAACTTTTACTACTAATAATGATGATATTATAGCTGCAAAACAGAAAAAAGACACGATGAACATAAATAGACTCACAGCCAAGTCTAAGTCTATCAATGCGGAAATGTTGAAAAACTTAGAAGAGATTGAGCAGTTTTTGCAGAATGATATGGATAAAACGAGAGCAGAGCTAACTCGTTTTGAGTCTAACGCTACCATGTTTGTCATTTTCTTATCGATTATAGGAGTTTTGGTTGGGATTATTTTGGCGTATTTCATTAGTAAAAGTATTTCCAAACCGATTCAAAAGGTTACTGCTGGTTTAGAGGAAATTTCTAAAGGTAACTTATTAGTAGATCCTATCACGATTAAAAATAAAGATGAAGTCGGTGTAATGGCAGTAGCCTTTAATAAAATGTCGAGTGATTTACAAAGAATTGTATCCAGTGTACGTGATTCATCTATGCAGCTTGCCGCAAATGCAGAGGAACTTTCTGCAAGCTCGGAGGAAAGTCTAGCTTCATCTCAAATGGTTGCGAGATCTGCTGAAGGACAAATGGTCGCAAGTGAACAACAAGTGAACCATTTAGAAACCTCTGTAAATTCAATGATGGAGTTACAGCAAGGTGTTGGACAAATTTCGATAAGTAATGAAGAAATGCTGCAAGCGACCGATGGAGTAAGAGTGCTTGTGACAAAAGGATCAACTGTTGTCTCAGATGTTGCTACGCAGATGGATACGATTCATTCGACGTTTAAAGAAACGACAGAAATAATGCAGGATATGGCGAAGCATTCGGATGCCATTCAGTCCATAACTGCACTTATTACAGATATCTCCGAACAAACCAATTTACTTGCTCTGAATGCAGCTATTGAAGCAGCTCGAGCAGGGGAATACGGTAAAGGCTTTGCTGTTGTAGCGGAAGAAGTGCGGAAGCTTGCGGAGCAATCGAAAAACTCTGCTTCTGAAATTGAATCAATGGTTCAACTGATCCAATCAGCTTCGGGTGATGCAGTTAAAGCAATTACAGTTGGTGGAGATAAAGTAGAAGAAGGTCTTTCAAAAACAACGGAGTCACTTCATGTATTTAATGAAATCGAATCAAGCGTAGGGGAAGTAGTATTAAAAGTGGAAACCGTTTCTGCTGCAATCGAGCAAATTCATGCAATGGCGGAATCTGTAACCGAAAGCGCACAACAAGTTCAAATTTTAGCAAGTAGCGCATCTGCCGGTGCAAGCGATACAAGTGCTGCTACAGAGGAACAATTAGCTGTAAATGAGGAAATCTCAACTAGCTCACAATCGTTAGCTAATCTAGCAGAAAAACTACAAAGTGAAGTAAGTCATTTTAAAATTTAATACATTATCGTTAACGCCCCCTATTCGTGATCTGTGAATAAGGGGCATTTTTAGGTGGACAGAGTTAATTGTAGGGAAAAGGCCTTATATTGCGAGTATGCACCGGAATGTTGCAGGTAAGGCTTTCTATATTGTGAGTAATCATAGTAATGTTGTGAAATACAAAACCCCACCTTTGATTCTAATGTTTTCTCTTAAAATTTCCTGAACTGGACACATTCTAGTGAAAAAAATATCGTATAATGTACCTAGGTGATGACGCTATGTATACATTCATTCTTTTTGCACATGTGATAAGTGCGATTCTTTCTATTGGACCTTTCTTTGTTCTTTTCCCTGTTTTAAATAGAATGAAAGAGAAAAATAGGGACGTGCTGGATTCGCACATAGAAGTTTTTCAAGCTGCGATCCGAATCGTAAAGCATGCAGGGCATGTATTAGTAACATCCGGAATCCTGTTGATGTGGCAAGGAAACTGGTCATGGTCTACATCGTGGGTAGTCATGACGATTGTTGTGATGATTAGTTCCATTGTGTTTCTTGCAAAAGCCTTTAAGCCAAAGATTAGACAATTCTATGCAGGCGAAATCGATTCATATGCACTTATTTTTATATTACGACGCTCTGTATGGAAATATATTTTCTTATTATTAATGATGCTCTGGTTTATGGTAGCAAAACCAAACTTATGGTAAAGACTCTTTCTCGAAAATGAGAAAGGGTTTTTTTGATAGATAAGAAAGTTTATGAAATTAGAATTCCACGAACCCAGTGTTCATGGTGTATTGAACGATATGAAACTCCAATACACTACATGGAAAGCAGAGTTATTAATCTGGTTGCAAGAACATGAAATAAGGGCCTTAAGAAAAGTAATTATCGCTGATAGCGTCCTTCCGTCGCCTTCCTGCAACTTTAGTAACTGGTTAGTGTTGTTTTGGATAACGAGAGAATAAATTCTTTCTTACTCTTGTTGAAGGGGACTGTCCAATAAGCCCATAAATTGAAGCAGGTTTATAAAAACGAGTCTTTTTCTACACCTGTTTTTTGTATACTTTTTATTAAAACTACTATTTTTTGTAGGCAATTGATTGTAGTGAAAGACGGCGACTCCAGCGGGAATAGCAAATGTTTTCTGCACCGAAAGCGAAGCGGCAGGTGCATGAGCTGAAGGCCCCGCAGGAGCGAAAGCGACGAGGAGACTGAAGCCATGCCCGCGGAAAGCGTCCGTCTGGAACGGAATCAATACATTGGAAAAGGGACCATCTCTCAGTCAATGTATGACTTTAGGGACAGCCCTTCTTTTACTGCTCAATAAGTTGGTTGCTAACTATCTTTCTGTCATAAGCTCTGCCTACAAGCATGAGAAATCTTTTATAATTGCTCCAAGTTGATTACATCACTTAAATAAGTCGCAGATGAATTTCCGATTCATCCTACTCCCCATATCTCTCCCATAAGAAAGACGCAATCAATGAAAATTTATTGGGTACTGCTACTAATTTTGAGAATTTACTGAGCAAGTCTCGAGTTACAATTTACATCTAAATAACCCCTTCAACCATTTACATCCAATCGTTAATTAATTTAATTTTTACAAAAAGTTCACAATTATTTTCATTACGTATGAAATGCGATATATCGCAGATGTAAGCGATTACAACAAAAGTGAATATTCAAAACTAACTGATAATTTTCGAAAAGGGTGTTGACGTCGCATTTTATAGGCGTTATGATATCAACAATATATTAAATATTGTGCGAAAATTCACAATCGAAAAATAGCAAAGATTCAAAGCTAAACGCGAGAAAAGCGGTAAGTATAGGAGCGGATTAAAATTGAGAAGTGACATGATTAAAAAAGGCGTCGATCGTGCCCCTCACCGTAGCTTGCTTTATGCTACAGGGGTTAAGACAAGAGATTTAGATAAACCGTTTATCGGTGTTTGTAACTCCTATATTGATATTATTCCAGGTCACATGCATTTAAATAAGTTTGCAGAGGTTGTAAAAGAAGCTATTCGTGAGGCTGGAGGAATTCCATTCGAATTCAACACAATTGGTGTAGATGATGGAATTGCAATGGGTCACATCGGAATGAGATATTCACTTCCGAGTCGTGAGCTTATCGCGGACTCAGCCGAAACAGTTATTAACGCACACTGGTTCGATGGGGTGTTTTACATTCCAAACTGTGACAAAATCACACCGGGGATGTTAATGGCGGCAGTAAGAACGAATGTCCCATCTGTTTTCGTATCAGGTGGACCGATGGAAGCTGGTGTATCAGCTGACGGGAAACAGCTTTCTCTAACTTCGGTTTTCGAAGGTGTTGGTTCTTATAAATCCGGTAACATGTCCGCAGAACAACTTCTTGATATTGAACAAAATGCATGTCCTACATGCGGTTCCTGTTCAGGAATGTTCACAGCGAACTCGATGAACTCTTTAATGGAAATGCTTGGTGTGACATTACCAGGTAACGGTACGATTGTTGCGACGTCAGACGAACGTCACCAACTTATTAAAGAAGCTGCTAAACATCTTGTACGTATGATTAAAGAAGATGTGAAGCCGAGAGATTTGATTACGAAAGAAACAATCGATGATGCTTTTGCGTTAGACATGGCAATGGGAGGTTCTACCAATACAGTACTTCACACATTAGCTATTGCGCATGAAGCGGAAATTGACTATAACGTTAGAGAAATAAATGAAGTGGCAAAACGTATTCCTTATTTATCGAAAATTATGCCAGCATCTGATTACTCCATGCATGATGTACATCTAGCGGGAGGAGTTAGTGCCATTATAAAAGAGCTTTGCGAGATTCCAGGAGCTGTTCACCCGGATCGTATGACGATTACAGGTAAGACGCTCTATGAAAATGTAAAAGAGTCAGAGATTAAAAATGATCAAGTCATACGCCGAAAAGAAAACCCATATAGTCCTGTAGGTGGTTTGTCCGTTTTATTCGGGAATATTGCTCCTGAAGGAGGGGTAATCAAGGTTGGTGCTGTGGATCCTTCGATTAAAGAGTTTACTGGGAAAGCAATTGTGTTTGAATCACAAGAAGCTTCTCAAGAAGCAATTGATAACGGTACAGTTCAAGAAGGTCATGTAGTTGTTATTCGCTACGAAGGGCCAAAGGGTGGACCAGGGATGCCAGAAATGCTTGCTCCGACATCAGCGATTCAAGGTCGCGGTTTAGGAACGAAAGTGGCACTCATTACAGATGGACGATTCTCCGGCGCATCTAGAGGGATTTCCATTGGACATATTTCTCCAGAAGCGGCAGATGGTGGACCGATTGCATTAATAGAAAATGATGACATTATCGCTATTGATTTAACTAATAGAACAATAGAATTACTCGTAAGTGATGAAGAATTAGCTGCAAGAAAAGCAAACTTACAACCCTTTGAACCCAAAATTAAAAAAGGTTATTTAGCAAGATATTCGAAGTTAGTAACATCTGCAAGCACTGGTGGAGTTATGAAAATCTAACTTTATTCAGCAAAGCTGAATAAAGTTGCCCCCGGCGGATGTCACGGATTTTGTAAAGGAGTTCATCGAACATGTTCGATGCACTGTTTTCTGCGACGAGCTTTACGCAGGAGCAAAATCTGGACACAAATACGCCAAGGCGAATTTGATTAATATTTAAATCTATGATGAGGCAAAAGTTAAAGGAAATTTGTATTTACAGAGAGCTGGTGTAGCTGGGAGCCGGCAATACAACCTTTAGCGACATCCCCTCGGAGTGAAGTGTTGAACGGGAAACCTATTAGATACTTCCGGGTGTAGTAACTGACTACTCTCGTTATAAATGGATGGCTGGCGTTCGTCGGTTGTCTGCGAGGTGGCGGTTGCGCTGCGAACTAGGGTGGTACCATGAAAAGAATTTCATCCCTATACAAAAGAACGATGGTTTCTTTGTGTGGGAAGAAGTTCTTTTCTTTTTTTATAAAACAAGGTGTTGTCTAGACTTCAGCACCTGTCGCTTTTCTTTAAAACTGGACGATTTGAACAAAAGGAGGAAATTATGATGAAGTTGAGTGTAGAAGAAGCAGAACAAACCTATGAAGATACTGAAATGCCCGCTGCTCCCAAGCAACTAGTCGGAGCGGATGTTTTAATCGAAACACTGAAAAAGCATCAAGTGGAAGTAGTATTTGGTTATCCAGGTGGGGCGGTTTTACCGATTTATGATGCATTATACAAAAATCCAATTAAGCATATCTTAGCCCGTCACGAACAAGGTGCAATTCATGCAGCAGAAGGTTATGCAAGAGTTTCAGGGAAAGTTGGAGTGGTTATCGCTACTTCAGGACCTGGAGCAACGAACTTAGTAACAGGAATTGCCGATGCCATGATGGATTCCATTCCACTGGTTGTATTAACGGGGCAAGTTGCTACTACTGTTATTGGAACGGATGCTTTTCAAGAAGCGGATATTATCGGTATTACGCAACCAATTACGAAACATAATTATCAAATCAAAGATATCGCTGATTTACCAAGAATTATTAACGAAGCTTTTCATATTGCTTCCACAGGTCGTCCAGGACCAGTCGTCGTAGATATTCCAAAAAATATGGCAACAGGCATGTTTGTTTCAACAGCTGATATCGATCAGGAAGTGAATCTTCCAGGATATCAACCAACGACAACGCCGAACTTTTTACAAATTCAAAAAGCGGCTCAAGCTATTTCTACTGCCAAACAACCATTGATCTTAGCTGGTGCAGGTGTATTATTCGCAAAAGCATCAGATCAATTAGCAGCATTTGCAGAGAAATATCAAATTCCTGTCACAAACACACTTCTAGGACTCGGAAGTATAGAAGGGGATCATGAACTATTCTTAGGGATGGCAGGAATGCATGGTACGTATACAGCGAATATGGCGATTCAAACTTGTGACTTACTAATCAATGTTGGAGCTAGATTTGATGACCGCTTAACAGGAAATTTAAATTACTTTGCTCCGAATGCAAAAGTAGTTCATATCGATATAGATCCTGCAGAAATCGGAAAAAATGTTCCAACTGAAATTCCAATTGTGGCAGATGCAAAGGAAGCGTTAGAAGCTTTACTAGTACAGGATGTACCTAATGGAAACACAGTAGCTTGGTTAGAGAGTTTATATGTTTCGAAGGTACAATATCCATTCCATTACCAAGCAAGTGAAGAAAGAGGTCTTCTTCCACAGCAAGTTCTAGAGCTTGTGCACGAGTATACAAATGGAGATGCCGTTGTGACTACTGACGTTGGACAACATCAAATGTGGACAGCACAGTATTATAAATTCAATCATCCACATAACTGGGTAACTTCTGGTGGACTCGGCACGATGGGATTTGGTTTCCCGGCAGCAATTGGTGCACAGCTTGCAAAACCAGAAGCTAAAGTAGTTTCTATCGTTGGGGATGCAGGTTTCCAAATGACACTTCAGGAATTATCTCTATTACAAGAGATGCGTATTCCGGTCAAAATAATCATTTTGAACAATCAAGCACTTGGAATGGTTCGCCAGTGGCAAGAAACATTCCACGGAGAGCGTTTCTCTCAATCATTGATTCCGGTACAGCCAGATTTCGTCAAACTAGCAGAAGCCTACGATATTAAAGGCTACAAAATCGAAACATATGAAGATGCGAAGGTGCAATTAAAAGAAGCGTTAGCATCGAATGAGCCAGTTTTAATTGATTGCCGAGTGGTTCAAAAAGAAAGTGTCTATCCAATGGTTGCTCCAGGTAAAGGACTACACGAAATGATTGGAGTGAAGCCAGAATGAAAAGAATCATAACGGTAACCGTGATGAATCAAAGCGGCGTATTAAACCGCGTAACTGGCCTTCTCATGAAGCGTCAATTCAATATTGAAAGCATTACAGTAGGGCATACAGAACAAACGCAAATATCTAAAATGACGTTTGTCGTGAATGTTGCGGATGAACAAAAGCTGGAGCAGCTATTAAAACAGCTCCAAAAACAAGTAGATGTTTTAAAAGTAAATGATATTACCGAAAAATCGATTGTCGTACGTGAGTTGGCGCTCGTGAAAGTTGTGTCGCCACCAGCTGTGAGAGCGGAAATCAATAGTATTGTAGAACCTTTCCGAGCTGCTACCATAGACACTGGTAAAAATGTTGTTACTTTCCAAGTGGCAGGTAATCCTGAAAAAATCGATGCATTTATTGATTTGCTCAAGCCATATGGCATTAAAGAGCTTACAAGAACTGGTGTCACGGCATTTGTTCGTGAAACACAGAAAGCAATTACACCACAGTTATCCATTTTATAAAAATATAAAAACCCAAATTCGAGGAGGAAATAACAATGGCTAAAATGTATTATAACGGAGAAATCAACGAAGGAATCTTAACAGAAAAAACAATCGCGGTAATCGGATACGGTTCACAAGGTCACGCTCATGCTCAAAACTTGAAGGATTCAGGCTTTAACGTAATTGTAGGTATTCGTGCAGGTAAATCGTTTGATCAAGCTAAAGAAGATGGATTAGACGTTTATTCCGTGAAAGAAGCTGCTGAAAAAGCAGAAGTTATCATGATTTTATTACCAGACGAAAGACAAAAAGCTGTATATGAAGCTGAAATTGAACCAGCTTTGACTGCAGGGAAATCATTAGTATTTGCACACGGATTTAACATTCATTTCGATCAAATCGTTCCTCCAACAGACGTAGATGTATTCTTAGTAGCACCTAAAGGTCCTGGACATTTAGTACGTAGAACATATGAAGCAGGCGCAGGAGTACCAGGTTTATTTGCAGTTTACCAAGATGCAACTGGTCAAGCAAAAGATTTAGCTTTAGCTTATGCAAAAGGTATCGGTGCTGCTCGTGCAGGTGTTCTAGAAACAACTTTCAAAGAAGAAACAGAAACTGATCTATTCGGAGAACAAGCAGTACTTTGTGGTAGTACAACTGCCATCGTAAAAGCTGGTTTCGAAACTTTAGTAGAGGCTGGATACCAACCAGAACTTGCATATTTTGAAACGTTACACGAATTAAAACTAATCGTTGACTTAATGTACGAAGGAGGAATGGCGACAATGCGTTCTTCTATCTCGGATACAGCTGAGTGGGGAGATTTCGTTTCAGGTCCACGCATTATTGACTCATCAGTAAAAGATCGTATGAAAGACGTATTA
Organism: Psychrobacillus sp. FSL H8-0484; assembly: GCF_038005325.1. Lineage (NCBI taxonomy): Bacteria > Bacillati > Bacillota > Bacilli > Caryophanales > Bacillaceae > Psychrobacillus > Psychrobacillus sp. FSL H8-0484. The sequence continues at coordinate 968,241 of NZ_JBBOSZ010000001.1, forward strand.
ACGGACATTCAAGACGGTACATTTGCAAGAGAATGGATTAAAGAAAACGAAACAGATCGTCCAAAATACAATGCAATCAAAAAAGCAGAATCTGAACATCAAATCGAAGTGGTTGGTGCAAAACTTCGTGAAATGATGCCATTCATTAATGAAGGGAAAAAACAAGTTAAGAAAGAAGTGGTGACGAGTGCGCAAAATTGATATTTTCGACACAACGCTTCGTGATGGAGAGCAATCTGCAGGAATTAACCTAAACACGCAAGAAAAGCTAGAAATTGCTCGTCAGCTTGAAAAGTACGGAGTTTCCATAATTGAAGCAGGATTTCCTGCTTCTTCTCCTGGAGACTTTCAAGCGGTCAAACAAATTGCTGACACAGTGAAAAACTCGATTGTTACAGGTTTAGCTCGTGCAATTAAAAGTGATATCGAAACTTCTTGGGATGCTTTAAAAGGTGGGGTGCAGCCGCATCTTCACACCTTTATCGCAACATCGCCCATCCATATGCAATATAAGCTAAATAAAACACCGGAACAAGTAATTGAAATTGCAGTGGAATCGGTGAAACTAGCTCGAAAATATTTCCCACTCGTCCAATGGTCAGCAGAGGATGCAACCCGTTCGGACAAAGATTTTCTCGTTCGTATTATGAATGAAGTGATTAAAGCTGGAGCAACAACGATTAATATCCCAGATACAGTGGGTTATGCTACTCCAATTGAATACGGTGCTTTATTCAAATACTTAGGTGAAAACGTGACGGGTATTGAAAAAGTGAAACTTTCTGCTCACTGTCATGATGACTTAGGATTAGCAACAGCAAATACGCTTGCAGCAATTGAAAATGGTGCGAGACAAGTAGAGGGTACGATCAATGGTATTGGTGAGCGTGCAGGAAATGTAGCATTAGAAGAGATTGCAGTAGCCCTTCATATTCGAAATGATTATTACCAAGCGGAATCCGGTATTGTGTTAAAAGAAACGAAACGTACGAGTCAGCTTGTAAGCAAGTTAACAGGAGTTGTGATTCAACCAAACAAAGCAGTGGTTGGTAAAAATGCTTTCGCACATGAATCTGGCATTCATCAAGATGGGATGTTAAAAAACCCTGAAACGTATGAAATTATCACACCTGAATTAATTGGTGATGTAGTGACAGAGCTAGTCCTTGGAAAACATTCTGGTCGACATGCATTCTTTGATCGTGCAGCACAAATGGGCTTCCAATTAAGTGAGGAAAAATTAAATGCAGCATTTGTAGCATTTAAAAAGCTTGCCGATCGTAAGAAAGAAATTACCGACGAAGATTTATTTGCTTTATTGACAGATCAGCAAGTAAATAGTGCAGAGGTAGAAGTATATGAACTAGAAGAATTAGTCATTCATTATGAAAATAATGTACCAACATCGACCATCACAGTAAAAGCACCATCTGGTGAAAGTGTAGTGGAAACTTGTGCTGGTTCAGGAGCAGTAGAATCTATCTTTAATACACTTGAAAAGCTTGTACAAGGCGAAGTTCGTATTTTAGATTACCGAGTTTCTTCTATATCAAAAGGCCGCGATGCATTAGGAGAGGCTGTTATTAACTTAGCATACAATGGCGTGACTTCTTCGGGTCGTAATGCTTCACAAGATGTTTTAAAAGCATCTGCTAGAGCTTATATTAATGCGATTAATCGTCAATTAATGACAGCTCATTATAAGGAACAAGTACTAGTTAATCAATAATTAAACGGGAGTGAATGAGATGGAAAAAACGATTACGGTATTACCCGGAGATGGAATTGGTCCGGAAGTAACGGATGCTGCTGTAAAGGTACTTCAAACAATTGCAAAACGATATAATCATACGTTTAATCTGCAATATGCTTTGATTGGTGGAGCTGCGATCGATGCTTATGAAAATCCACTTCCAGAAGAAACAATAAACGCGTGTAGTAAAAGTGATGCCATTCTCTTAGGCGCAGTTGGCGGGCCAAAATGGGATCAAAATCCATCTCATTTACGCCCAGAAAAAGGGTTGCTAACTATTCGTAAACATTTTGGACTGTATGCAAATATTCGTCCTGTTAAAGCTATCCCTGCATTACTAGAGGCTTCTCCTCTTAAAAAGGAAGTGGCGGAAAGTGTGGATTTGGTAATCGTTCGTGAACTTACAGGAGGACTTTATTTCAGCGAACCACGTGAGAAAACGAAGGATCATGCATTAGACACACTTATTTATACGAGAACTGAAATTGAACGTATTGTCGATACAGCTTTCCAGATTGCGGGAAGTCGCAGAGGAAAACTGGCTTCTGTTGATAAAGCGAATGTATTAGACACAAGTAAATTATGGCGTGAAATCGTAGAAGAGAAAAAACATGCTTATCCAGACGTAGAAGTAGAGCATATGCTTGTTGATTCTACTGCGATGAAATTGATTACAAAACCTGGTGCATTTGATGTTATCGTAACGGAAAATATGTTTGGCGATATTTTAAGTGATGAAGCTTCTGTCATCACTGGTTCACTAGGAATGTTACCATCTGCAAGTACTCGCGAAGATGGCTTCGGATTATATGAACCTGTCCACGGTTCTGCTCCTGATATTGCAGGTCAAAACAAAGCAAATCCAGCAGCAACTATTCTTTCGGTTGCTATGATGCTACGTGAAGCCTTCCAATTGGAAACAGAAGCAGCAGCGGTAGAAGCGGCGATATTTAATGTATTAAATGATGGTCATTTCACAGGTGATTTACAAGTAGAAGGAAAACCAGCTCTATCTACAACGGAATGGACAACAAAAGTATTAGAAGAGTTAGACTCAGAATTTGTATCTGATAGCATTATGTTTTCTTATGTCTAACCAAAAGGAGAGGGACTAAATGGCAAAAACGATTATTGAGAAAATTTGGGATGAACATATTGTATACGAGGAAGAAGGTAAACCAGACCTTCTCTATATCGATCTTCACTTGCTTCATGAAGTAACATCTCCTCAGGCTTTTGAAGGGTTACGACTAAATAATCGTAAGGTTCGTCGTCCGGATCTTTGCTATGCAACAATGGACCATAACGTACCAACTCGCAATAGAGAACAGATTAAAGATGTGATTGCACGTAAACAAATCAGCACGCTTCAAGAAAACTGTGAAGAATTTGGTGTTCCACTTGCGAATATGGACCATCCAGATCAAGGGATTGTACATATAATCGGACCAGAACTTGGCCTAACTCAACCTGGAAAAACAATTGTGTGTGGAGATAGTCACACATCTACTCACGGTGCGTTCGGTGCAATCGCTTTTGGTATCGGAACAAGTGAAGTGGAACATGTTCTTTCCACTCAAACGCTATGGCAAGCTAAACCGAAAACAATGGAAATCAAAGTAACTGGTGAACTTGGTTACGGTGTAGCAGCAAAAGATATTATTTTGGCGATCATTTCAAAATTCGGTATTGATATGGGAACCGGATATATTGTGGAATATACGGGAGAAGCTATTCGGAAGTTGACGATGGAAGAGCGTATGACCATTTGTAATATGTCGATCGAAGCAGGAGCTCGTGCTGGTTTAATTAGTCCAGATGAAACGACGGTTGAATTCCTAAGAGGTCGTGAGCATGTTCCGAAGGGAGTAAATTTTGAACAAGAAGCAGCTCGTTGGTTAGCGTTAGCGTCAGACGAAGGTGCAACTTACGATAAAACAGTGGAAATTTCCACTGACGAAATCGAACCGTTTGTTACATGGGGTACAAATCCTTCGATGGGTTCTGGGGTTTCACAAAACATTCCTTATACTTCAGATTTCACTGAAACAAGCGATCAACAAGCGCATGAAAAAGCACTAGCGTATATGGGTCTAGAAGAAGGCATGGCTTTAGTAGATATTCAAATTAGCAATGTATTTATTGGTTCTTGTACGAACGCACGTCTAAGCGATTTACGAACAGCTGCAAGCGTTGTAGAAGGTTGCAAAGTGCATCCAAATGTAAAAGCAATCGTCGTTCCAGGATCTAAAACCGTGAAAAAACAAGCAGAACAAGAAGGTTTAGACAAAGTATTCCTTGATGCAGGATTTGAATGGCGCGAATCTGGTTGCAGTATGTGCCTAGCGATGAATGATGATATTGTACCAGCGGGCGAACATTGTGCATCTACATCCAACCGTAACTTCGAAGGTCGTCAAGGTGCAGGATCTAGAACACATCTTATGAGCCCAGCAATGGCAGCAGCTGCAGCAATTGAAGGTCATATTGTAGATATTCGCAAATTTCAACTTTATCTGGCAGGAGTTTAAACTCTTGCTGATTAGAGGAACTCTGGCTAAGATCGCCGCGTCTGAACGCAATTACTCCAAGGCGAAATTGATTTAGTGAATGCATAAGGAGGAAAACCCGTGGAGCCTATTAATGAAATCAAAAGTGTCATTACACCGTTAAATCAAAAAAATGTTGATACTGACCAAATTATTTCAAAAGAATTTCTGAAAAGAATCGAGCGTACAGGGTTCGGTAAATACTTGTTTTATCACTGGCGCTTTGATACAGAAGGAAATTCAATAAAAGATTTCATCTTAAATGACGAACGATTTAAAGATTCTACTATATTAGTAGCACATGAGAACTTCGGTTGTGGATCGTCTCGTGAGCATGCACCTTGGTCGATTTTAGACTATGGTTTCCGCGTAGTCATTGCACCAAGTTTCGCAGATATTTTCTATAATAATTGCATGAAAAATGGGATTCTTCCTATTAAATTGTCCGTAGAAGAAGTAGAAGCGATTCTTAGCAAAGAAGTATATAATGTGGCAGTTAATTTAGAGGAACAAAAAGTGAGCGGTGAGGACGGAGTAGTTTATTCGTTCGACATTGACCCGTACCAAAAGAAAATGCTTCTTAATGGATGGGATGAGATTTCACTGACATTCCAATACGAAGAACATATTAAAGCGTACGAAGAAAAAGTGAAACTGTAATCAAAGACATCACCCATATGCTTTACAAAAAATTAGTGAATTAGGAGATGGTTTTGTTGGGAATTCATACGACACTGTAGGTTTATACCGAGCATCGGAAAAAGTAGCGGAGTTCGTTCATCGTACACCATGTAAAAAGTCGTCTACCATTAATGAACTCTGTGGAAAGATAGTATTTCTGAAAATGGAGAACTTGCAAAAAACGGGTTCATTTAAAATTAGAGGTGCAATGAATAAAGTTTCACAGCTAACCGAAGCAGAATGCGCAAAAGGCTTAATCGCGGCTTCTGCAGGGAACCACGCACAAGGTGTCGCTTACGCAGGAAAAGCCCGCAATGTGCCCGTCACCATTTATATGCCAATCGGGACACCTGCTGCTAAAGTGAACGCAACAAAAGGCTACGGAGCAACGGTCAAACTTGTTGGACAGAATTTTGATGAAGCATATGTTGCTGCTAGAGAAGAGCAACTTCGTACAGGAGCAACATTCATTCATCCATTCGACGACTTAGCCGTAATCGAAGGCCAGGCAACCGTTGCGATGGAAATGATACAGCAACGGCCGGAGATTGACACGATTATCGTGCCAGCCGGTGGAGGAGGACTTCTTGCGGGTACTTTACTTGCAGTGAAATCCATTCGTCCAGATATCCGAGTAATTGGCGTTCAATCCATTAACTCAGCGGCGATTGCGATTGCTTATAAAGGAAAGAACGATGGATTGGTTCCATTTCAAGGTAAGACGATTGCGGAAGGCATTAACGTGAAAATCCCAGGAAAGCTGACGATGAACATTATTCATTCCTTCGTGGACGACATCATCACAGTGACAGAGCAAGAAATTGCTTCGGCAATTATCTTTATGCTCGAACGAGAAAAAACACTTATTGAAGGTGCAGGAGCTGCCGCAGTAGCAGCAGTGTTGAATAATCGCATTCCATCCACCTCCGAAAACGTAGGTATTATCGTAAGCGGAGGCAATTTCGACGTTGGCAAACTATCGGAATGCCAACAAATGTCTATCCAAGTTCCATTAGCAAAATAAATTAAGTATGGACCACTAGTCGATGAAGGCTAGTGGTTTATTTTGCGTGGAGAATAAGCGATGAAGTGATTGGAACAGGTGTGTACTGGGAATGTTGCGAATAATGGCCAGAACATTGCGTGTAAGGAGTGCAATATTGCGAGTAACAGAGTTTATATTGCGAGTAAATGGTTCGATCTTGCGTATGCCTCTATATATTGCGAGTACCAGGTACTATATTGTGCGTAATGGGTACAATAATAGAAGTATGCCTCTGCTCATGACATTTCATCAGATTAATTTGCAAATTAGTTACTTGACTTTATTAGGTAACTAAAATACAATAACTTACTATAAGTAACTGATAAAAAAATTGGAGGAATAATAAATGAAATATCAAAATAAACCATATACTTTCGTGGAATTAGTAGAATTAAAAGTATCGGATTTAGAACGTTCTCTTAGCTATTATCAGGAGATAATCGGATTTAAAGTACTTGAAAAGAAAGACAACAAAGTATTTTTGACTGCTGACGGAAAAACAGCATTATTATCTTTAGAGCAACCAGCAAATGGTAAGACTAAGCCACAAAACACAACAGGCTTGTACCACTTTGCACTTCTATTACCAAGTCGTGCAGATTTAGGTGCTGTATTAAAGCATTTCATCGAAATTAATGCGCGCGTTGGAGCAGGAGATCATTTAGTAAGTGAAGCATTATATTTAAATGATCCAGATGGGAACGGCATCGAAATTTATAGTGACCGTCCAGATACAGAATGGAAATGGAATGGTGAGTTTGTTGCAATGGATACGCTTCAAATCGATGCACAAAGCATTTTGGCAGAAGGTGCAAGTACTAAATGGGTTGGCTTACCAGAAGGAACTGTAATGGGACATATTCATTTACAAGTTGCTGATTTAGCAGCTACAGAGAAATTTTATAATTTATTAGGATTTGAAGTTGTCACTCCATATCCAGGTGCTTTATTCATGGCAACGGGTAAATATCACCACCATATCGGATTGAACACATGGGCTGGAGTAGGAGCAAAACCAGCTGGGGAAAACTCTTTGGGTCTTGAAGCATTTAATTTAGTATATCCAAACAATGAAGTACTAAATACTGCACTCGAAAACCTGAAAACAAACAATGCATCTGTAGTAGAAGAAAATGGTATCTACATCACAAAAGATCCATCTCAAAATAAAATCAAATTAATCGTAAAATAAATGAAATGACTCCGAGCAATCGGAGTCATTTTTTGTATTAAAATTTACAAATAATGTCTAAACGAGACCAATTCCACCAAACCGAGACCAAATCGCCAAATTCGAGACCAATTTCACCCAAACCGAGACCAAATCGCCAAATTCGAGACCAATTTCACCCAAACCGAGACCAACTTCTCCTCAACCGAGACTTACTTCCCCAAACCAAGATCAATTCGCAAAATCGGCATCAAAAAAACTGGAAACCCAAAGTTCCCAGTCTTCTCCCTCTATTATAAGGCCTTCAACATACCGCCATCGACTACTAAGTTTTGGCCAGTCATATACGTGTTAGCTTCCGAGCACAAAAATGCAATAATATTCGCAAATTCAGCAGGCTCACCATAACGTCCAGCTGGAATCATTTGCTTATTTCCAGCTTGAATTTCGTTAATCGACACGTTTTTCTTTACAGCTGCAATTTGATCAAGCTCTGTAATACGATCCGTCTGAATTCGACCTGGTCCGACAGTATTTATTAGTATGTTATTAACTGCATACTCGCGAGCAATACTTTTTGAAAGTCCAACCATCCCTAAACGGAATGTATTCGACAAAATAAGGCCATCTATTACTTCTTTTGTAGAAGAAGAGGAAATGTTGACGATTCTCCCAAAATTTTGTTCTTTCATGTAAGGGAGTGCTAAACGAATCGTACGAATATAGCTTAATAGATTTTTCTCGAATGCGGTGTACCAATCTTCGTCTGTTACCTGTGAAAAGCCTCCAGGACTAGGCCCGCCAGCGTTATTTACTAAAATATCGACACCACCTAGTAACGCGCTTGCTGTCTCAAATAGACGATTAATGTCGTCTTCCTTAGTAACATCGCATACTACATAATAGACTTCTTGATTGTTGCTCACTGCTTTTATTTCTTCAGCGGTTGTTTTCAGTTCTTCCTCATTTCGACTCGATAGGAGGATTTTTGCGCCTTCCATAGCAAATTGGAGAGCTGTTGCTTTTCCTAGACCCTTGCTTGAGGCAGTCACAATGACACGTTTATTTTGAAGTCCTAAATTCATTTTTAACTTCCTTTCAATTATGTGATAGTTTCATATTACATTGAATTTTCTGATTTGTAATTGTAAAGTTCATGTAAAGTTTCTGAAAATCCATTCTTTCCTCTTGTTTCATATGCTATATTTCCTTTTAGGAGGTCTCAATACCTATGAAAAAATGGTCTAGTATTCCACTGCGAATGAAGTATTTAATAACAACTTTTAGTTCTTTTATCTTATTTGGTATTATGACGATTTTATTAATTGTGCAAGTAATTCAGAATCAACGGCTTTCGGACAAATTAGAGATATCTTCAGAAAATGTCGAAAGTGCAGATATTATGCGAGCAGAAGTTGCAAGTTTATACATAGCCATATCACATTTTGCAGGTGATCCGTTAGAAGAATACGACAAAGAATATGAAATGAAAAAAGACAGTTTGAATCAACTAGTTACTACTGCTACTCAACGTATGGCTCATGTTGAATGGGATACCTTTCAGAAAACATTAAATGGCATTCAAACAACATATGAAAATAATTTAAAAGACTCTGTGGTAAATAAAGAGAATGTCGCAAAGCGTAGACAGCTTCAGTCTATTAATGAGAAATATAATATGTTAACGGCTATGCTGGATGCAACAAGAAAAGATGAGTCTGTTAATCGACAACTTATAATTGAAGAAATGAACAAAAGTCAGCAACAAACAATTGTAACTGTCACTATAGCCTTTTTAATCTCCGGGCTATTTTCAATTACTTTGTTATTAGTAACGAATCGTCAAATTAAAGGTCAGCTTTCTATCGTCGCAGCTTCAGCGAAAGAAATATCAAAAGGGAATTTAATAGTTAATCCTATCCCTATTTCGACAAAGGACGAAATTGGGGAAGTCTCGCAAGCTATGAATGAAATGAAAACTAGTTTAACAAGCATGGTACAAATGATTAAGGAAACAGCAGAGAGATTAAATGAAGATAGTACATTATTAAAACAATACTCGACCAATACAGTTGCTGACACAAACACTGTGCAACTGGCAATAAATGAATCTAGTGCCAGTATGATGGAGCAAAGAGAAGCTTCCATAGGTATACGAACTTTTCTAGAGGAGTTTTCAGGTACCTTTGGAGAAGTGACAGAAAAAGCATTAACTTTAAATAATCATGCGACAAGTGCTGTTAAAATTGCAGATGAAAGTGCAGATGCTATGAAAATTGCAGCATTGGAAGCAGCTCGACTACGGACTTTATTTAAATCAGCGGATAAAGAACGACTTTTGTTACAAGAGCGAACAGAAGAAATTGCCAGAATGACGACCATCGTCCAATCTATTTCGAAACAAACCAACTTGCTTGCTTTAAATGCTGGAATTGAAGCGGCTCGATCTGGCGAACATGGAAAAGGCTTTGCAGTTGTTGCAGCAGAAGTGAAAAAGTTGGCAGACGAGGTTTCCTTAACTGCAAATACCATTCGCGAAATTTCTAACTCTATTACACTTCAAGGGAATGATATGGAGAAAGTGTTTGCTGAGGGTCTGTCCACTTCTAAAAATAGTGCCAATACGTTTCAATTACTGCATGAAAAATTGGACGCTATTGTTTCCTTTATTCATGAATCCAAAAATCAAAACGATCATATGGCAGAGTCTATCCTTACAATTGAGCATGAAAAGAATGAATCAGAAAAGCTAATATTTGAATTGACTAGATCTATTGACGAAAATACAGCACATATGGAACAAACCGTACAATTACTTTCTGTGAATGTCCGAACGATTGAATCTTTGTCTAAACTAGTCACTAATGTGAGCGAACAAGCGAACAATTTGGAAACATCGACATCACGTTTCATAATGTAACAAAAGCCTTAAAAGTCATTTTATTGACTTTTTGGGCTTGTTTTTATTGCGTAAACCTTGATATATAGAGGCTTATGCAATATTTGAGGTTGGAATTTTATAGCTTTATTAGACGTTCTTTGTAACATAATTGTTACACAACTGTAAAGTTAAAAACGTTTAAATCGTGGTAAGATGAATTTAGTTAATTATCAGAAAACTTGTTTGCTTGGGGGAACAACATGAATACTAAATCTATGTCGCAAAAAGTCATTACTATATTTGTATTAACTATTCTATTAGCTACGGCATCATTCGTAGGAAATGCAGAAGCATCAAGCTCTGTTAATTCAAACGAATTAGTTGCAACTGCTAAAAATTTAGTAGGAACAAAATATCGTGGTGGCGGTACAACTACAGCAGGATTTGATTGCTCTGGATTTGTAGGATATGTGTTCGATGATTTAGGTATTAATCTTCCCAGAACATCGTCAGGTATGCATGCCTCGGGAACAAAAATCGACCGAGATGATTTAACATCCGGAGATCTAGTATTCTTTAACACGACAGGTAAAGGTGTCTCACACGTTGGTATATATATAGGGGAGGGCAAGTTTATCCATTCTTCCTCTTCAAAAGGTGTTAAAATTGATAAATTAAATGACCCATACTATTGGGGTGATCGTTATATTGGAGCTAAACGAGTTGCTGATGTTACAGTTGCAGTGAACAAATAAAACATATAACAAAATGTTCTATCGTATAATTAACGATGGAACATTTTTTTATTCGTGGCACTGTTAAATGATCTTGTTGTAACCTGCCAAAAATCCGCTCGCTTTCCGCGGACGAACTGCCAAGCCTCCTCACTTACAAGCTCGTTGCGGTGTCTTGGCAGCCCGTTTTTCCGCAGGAGTCTCGCGGATTTTTGTCACAAAATATTTTGTAAAAAACAAAAGCCTAATTTAACAAAGCCTTATTCTAACAAAATTTTTTGTACAGTTTTTCAATTATAAAAATATTGAAAAATAATAAGTCCATAGTCATAATGGAGGAAAGTCGACACAGCTTCTTTGTGTGGATGCAGGGAGGGAAAGACATGCAGTACAAACGTAATGAATATTTCCGCTATACCTTCGGAGAACCGTGTGAAGCAACTTTTCGATTAATAAAAAATGCTAGTGAAACATCTCCACAGGAAATATCCAATAAGGGGACATGTAAAATAATTGATATTAGTCCGAATGGATTGAAAATATACTCAGAACTTTTTATCTCTATTGATAAATTAAAACAAATAGAAATAAATTTTAATTTAGATGAAGCACCTCTTACAATGATTGGTGAATTTATTTGGTCCAAAGGAAAATTCAGTGGTTTTGAGTATGGTGTTCGCTTATTAGGGGACACTGAAAGCGAACAATTAATCATTAGTGAACTTAAAAGTCGTCGAAGAAAAGAAATGGAAATAAAAAAACAATAATTTGTCAAAGTTCGACAAAAAAATAAATAAATTTTTATCTAAAGAAGGATATTTCAGATAGGATGTTGAAATATATATATAGAGTTAAATCAAAGGAGGAGTTTACATGCTAAACTTTAACATTCGTGGAGAAAACATTGAGGTGACTCCTGCAATTCGAGAATACGTCGAAGGAAAAATCGATAAAGTGGATCGCTACTTCAACGAAGAAATACAAGCTACAGCTAACGTCAATTTAAAAGTGTACAATGACAGACAAACAAAAGTTGAAGTGACAATTCCAATGAAAAATCTTACATTGCGTGCTGAAGAACGTCACGCAGATATGTATGCGGCAGTTGATTTAATTATAGATAAGCTGGAGCGTCAAATTCGCAAATATAAAACAAGAGTAAATCGAAAATCCCGTGAGCGAGAAGGCTTACCTTCTTACTTTGTAACAATCGAAGGACCTGATGCGCCTGTTATGCAATCGGATGAGGAAGAATTTAATATTGTCCGTACAAAACAATTTGATCTAAAGCCAATGGATCAAGAAGAAGCTGTTCTACAAATGAACATGTTAGGCCATAATTTCTTCATCTTTACAGATGCTGATTCGAATGGTACTAATATTGTTTACAAACGAAGTGACGGTAAATACGGGTTAATTGAAACGAACTAAACTAATCTTAAGCGAAAGCTTTCATTTTGTTTTTTAAGCCTAAAGATGTACTGCTAGTGCAGTCATATGCAGCCTCCAAAAAGTTGCTCTAACGCCTTTAACGGAGAACTTAGGTTGCTACAATTACTCGTGTGTTTCATCCGTTAGATATTATTTTGATAATACGAACTCTCCTCTATGCAAGAGGAGAGTTTTTTTACATTGTGCACTACCTTATTTGCGTGACTTTGTAACGAATGGTAAAATGGAGAGTAAGACTAAATGGGAAGTGAAAATAGATGCTTGGTGTACTCAATAAAGTATTCGATTTAAACAAACGTGAATTAAAACGATTAGAAAAAAAGGTCAATCAAGTAGAAGCATTAGCTAGCGAAATGGAAGCTAAGTCGGATGATGCATTACGTGCGAAAACCGATGAATTCCGCAGCCGTTATGCGAATGGAGAAACTTTAGATCAGTTATTACCTGAAGCATTTGCTGTAGCTCGTGAAGCAGCAAAACGTGTACTTGGCATGTATCCATTCCGGGTACAAGTTATGGGAGCAGCTGCTCTACATGAAGGGAATATAGCAGAGATGAAGACAGGGGAAGGGAAAACGCTAACTTCTACCATGTCTATGTATTTAAATGCAATTCCTGGCCTTGGCGCACATGTCGTGACGGTAAATGAATATTTGTCTGCTCGTGATGCTGCAGAAATGGGACAACTGTATAACTTCTTAGGATTGTCCGTTGGATTAAATTTAAATTCATTATCTAAAGAAGAAAAACGCGAAGCTTATGCGGCGGATATTACGTATTCGACAAATAATGAGCTTGGGTTTGATTATTTACGAGACAACATGGTGTTGTACAAAGAAGATAAAGTACAACGTCCGCTTCACTATGCAGTTATTGATGAAGTCGATTCTATTTTAATTGATGAAGCGAGAACGCCTTTAATAATTTCAGGACAAGCAAATAAGGCAGCAGCTTTGTATAAACAGGCCAATGCTTTTGTAAGAACATTAACTAAAGAAGAAGACTATTCGTACGAAGAATCTACAAAGGGTGTTACGTTAACAGATACGGGTGTAGAAAAAGTAGAAAAAGCTTTTGGTATCGAGAACTTATTTGATTTAACACATGTACGTTTAAATCACGCTGTCAACCAATCCTTAAAAGCTCATGTATCCATGCATATAGATGTGGACTATGTAGTGCAAGATGGCGAAGTTGTTATTGTAGACTCATTTACAGGTCGTCTTATGAAGGGCCGCCGTTATAGTGATGGATTACATCAAGCGATTGAAGCGAAAGAAGGCTTGGAAATTCAAAACGAGTCCATGACGATGGCTACGATCACGTTCCAAAACTTTTTCCGTATGTACGATAAACTATCCGGAATGACTGGTACCGCGAAAACGGAAGAAGAGGAATTCCGCAATATTTACAATATGAACGTTATTGCTATACCAACGAACCGTCCAATTATGAGAGATGACCGTGCGGATTTAATTTATGCATCGATGATTGGAAAATTTGAAGCTGTTGCTGCTGATATTGCAGAGCGACACAAAAAAGGTCAACCCGTATTAATTGGTACAGTTGCAATTGAAACATCTGAAATCATTTCCAAGCTGTTAACAAAACATGGTATTAAGCATAATGTATTAAATGCGAAAAACCATGAGCATGAGGCAGAAATAATTGCAACTGCGGGTCATCTTGGTTCTGTTACCATTGCGACAAACATGGCTGGTCGTGGTACCGATATTAAACTAGGTGAAGGTGTTTTAGAAGCTGGAGGGTTAGCGGTAATTGGTACGGAACGACATGAGTCACGTCGTATAGACAATCAGTTACGTGGACGTTCTGGTCGTCAAGGAGATGCAGGGATTACCCAGTTCTATCTTTCAATGGAAGATGAATTAATGCGTCGCTTTGGATCGGATAATATGCGTAATATGATGTCCAAACTTGGTATGGACGATTCTCAGCCAATTCAGTCGAAAATGGTTTCTCGTGCAGTAGAATCAGCACAAAAACGTGTAGAAGGAAATAACTTCGATTCACGTAAACGTTTATTACAATATGATGATGTTTTACGTCAACAACGTGAAATTATTTATAAAGAACGTAATGAAGTATTAGAAACAGAAAACATGCGTGGGCTAGTGGAATCCATGCTATTCGGTGCCATTGAAAGTTTGGTAGCATCCCATACAAGCTCTGAGAATAAAGCAGACTGGAGTTTGAAAGGGATAGAAGACTACGTACAAGCGAATTTATTGCCAGAGGGCATTATTACGCAAGGACTTTTAGCGGATCTATCTCCGGAAGAAATGACCGAGAAAATTAAAGAAGAAGTCATCCGTTTCTATGATGCAAAAGAAGAAGAAATGACTTCTGAACGCATGCGTGAATTCGAGAAAGTTGTATTACTTCGCTCTATCGATTCTAAATGGATTGATCATATTGATGCGATGGATCAACTCCGTCAAGGTATTCACTTACGTGCTTATGGTCAAACAGATCCTCTTCGTGAATATCAAAGTGAAGGATTTGCTATGTTCGAAGCGATGGTTGATTCCATCCAAGAAGATGTTGCGAAATATGCGATGAAAGCAGAAATTCGAAACAATCTGGAACGTGAAGAAGTAGCAAAAGGCCAAGCGGTAAATCCAAAAGAAGATGGCGCGCCTGTGAAGAAAAAGCCTGTACGCAAACAAGCTTCTGTTGGTCGAAATGATCTATGTCCTTGTGGAAGCGGAGAAAAATTTAAAAATTGTCACGGTGCCGTGCAATAAATGAGAAAGTCGGAGGAACAAATAGCATGATAGAAATCTCAGTAGTAAGAAATGAATTAGACCGAACAGCTGGAAAGTTAAAAGACTTTAGGGGGTCTCTTTGACTTAGAAAACAAAGAGGTTCGTATTCAAGAATTAGAGGAATTAATGACTTTTCCTGACTTTTGGGATGATGCACAAGGTGCACAAAAAGTAATTAATGAGTTAAACGGATTAAAAGGAATTGTAGAACAATATAACGGACTTGTATCCACACAAGAAAACTTAGAAATGACTCTGGAGCTAATTAAAGAAGAGCCAGACGAAGAATTACAAGAAGAACTTGGTTCAGAACTGAAAGAATTTAGTTCTGAACTAGGGGAATTTGAATTGCAATTACTATTGAGTGAAGAATATGACAAGCATAATGCCATTTTAGAGTTGCATCCAGGTGCTGGTGGAACAGAGTCCCAAGACTGGGGTTCTATCTTACTTCGTATGTACCAACGATGGGCAGATAAACGCGGCTTTAAAGTCGAAACAATTGACTACTTACCAGGGGATGAAGCTGGTATTAAATCGGTAACACTGCTAATTAAAGGTCATAATGCTTATGGCTATTTAAAAGCTGAAAAAGGGGTACATCGTCTTGTGCGTATTTCGCCTTTCGATTCTTCTGGTCGCCGCCATACATCATTCGTATCTTGTGAAGTTATGCCGGAATTCAACGATGAAATCCAAATTGACATTCGAACAGAAGATTTAAAAATAGACACATATCGTGCAACTGGTGCAGGTGGTCAGCATATTAATACGACAGACTCAGCTGTTCGTATTACCCATTTACCAACGAACAGCGTTGTTACTTGTCAAACCGAACGTTCACAAATTAAAAACCGTGAGCAAGCTATGAAACTATTAAAATCTAAGTTATATCAATTAAAAATTGAGGAACAAGAAGCGCAACTTGCGGAAATCCGTGGAGAACAAAAGGAAATTGGCTGGGGAAGTCAAATTCGTTCATATGTATTCCACCCATATTCTATGGTAAAAGATCACCGTACAAATGAAGAAAGCGGAAATGTTCATGCTGTCGTAGATGGTGAAATTGATTCATTTATTCACGCTTACTTACGCTCCAAAATAAATTAATAGACGAAAAAATGAGGCTGTCCATAAAGCCCATAAATTGAAGCAGGTGTAGAAAAACGAGTCTTTTTCTACACCTGTTTTTTGTATACTTTTCATTAAACTACTATTTTTAGTAGGCAAATGATTGTAGTGGAAGACGGCGACTCCAGCGGGAATAGCGTGAGCTGAAGGCCCCGCAAGAGCGAACAAAGGAACGAAGGCTAAGAACGCCACCTCGTGTGGCAACGCCTTCGTGACCAACATCGTGTTTGCCTAAGGTGACTGAAGCCATGCCCGCGGAAAGCGTCCGTCTGGAACGGAAATCAATACATTGGAAAAGGGACCATCTCTCAGTCACTATATGACTTTAGGGACAGGCCCATTTTTTTTAATTGAAGTAGACACTTTCTATGAAAATAGTGAAACAATAAACATTAGGACAAATGAGTTTGCAACAATAATCGAAGAAAGCACTGATACAGTAACGCTACTATTACGGAAGATTAAAAGTAATTGCAGCCTAAATTGATGAAACTTATAATAAAGCGCAATCGATAAGTAAATAACAGATTAGAACTATACTTTTTTGGGCAGTTCTTTTTTTATAATAAGAGACGCCAATGGATTATATGCCTCGATTCTAAATAAGCACTCAGGAAACGATTGAAAACAAATTGCTCTGATAATACTTCTACTAAGATGGTTTTCCTTCTTTTAGGCACGATTCACGTTTTTTAATGTTTTCTCCTTTTTCGTGCACCAACAAACACGATATAAAACCTTTACTTCTCTGTTGCTTTACCTCTTCATCGTACCATCTTACTGAAGTTCACAAACTTTCCTTCAGTTGTTATACTAGTTCAGTCAATAACAAGTATTTGAAACGAAAGAGGATATTTAATGGAAACAAATCACAGACTACATAAAGAATTGCCACCGTTTTTGGAGCAAGGAAGAGATTATTTATATGTAATTATTGGTGCCGCTATAATTGCGGTTGGGTTTAATGTATTTTTATTGCCAAACCAAATTGCTTCTGGTGGAGTGAGCGGAATTAGTACCATTCTAAAAGGTGTCTTTGGATGGGAACCAGGAATTGTTCAATATGCATTTAATATTCCGCTCTTCATCGCCGGTTTATTTTTCTTAGGCGCACGATTTGGAATCAAATCATTAGTTGGAACATTAACACTTCCAGCGGTTGTATTAGCTACTTCGAGCTGGGAACCTTGGACAGACAATCCACTTTTAGGTGCGTTGTTTGGAGGAATTGCAGTTGGTCTTGGTTTAGGCATCGTTTTTCGTGGTGGTGCTTCTACCGGAGGAACCGATTTAGCGGCGCAAATTATTACAAAGTATACAGGTTTTTCGCTTGGTACAAGTGTATTATTGATCGATGGCTTAATTGTTATAAGTGCAGCATTTGTTTTTGATATTGAAAAGGCACTTTATGCATTAATAGGTCTTTTTGTGACGACTAAAACGATCGATATTGTACAGTTAGGTTTTAGTCAATCCAAAATGATTTATATTATTACGAATAAACAAGACGAAATTAGGGATGCTATATATAAAGAGATAGATCGCGGGGTGACAAAACTTCCAGCATTTGGGGGTTATACGAATAAAGAACGACCTATCATAATGGTTGTTGCTTATCAAACCGAGTTCACAAAATTGAAACATATTGTCCGAGTCATTGATCCTGCTGCTTTTGTCATAGTATCAGATGCATATGAAGTTCTTGGAGAAGGTTTTAAAAAGTACTAAAAATGGTATAATAAGAAAGTAATACCACTATTTTTGGGGAGGCAATAGCAATGAACAAAAAACTATTAGCTGTAATATTTGGAGCTGGATTAATTTTAGCTGCTTGTGGTGGAAATAAAGAAGCAGAACCTGCTAAACCTTCTAATGGCACTACTACAGAAACAGCTACCGTAGATGCAGAAAAAATCGTTACTTCTAAATGCATTAGCTGTCACGGTGGTAATTTAGAAGGTCAAGGTAACTTCCCAGCACTAGCGGATGTTGGTGCACGCCTATCTCAAGATGAAATATTAAATGTTATTGAAAATGGTCGAAATGCAATGCCAGCTGGAATTATTACTGGTGAAGAAGCTCAAGCAGTTGCTGCATGGTTAGCTGCTAAGAAGTAAGTCTTAAACTACATGTTACTTACGAAAAAACAGTTGCGTACTATAGGCAACTGTTTTTTTTTATGTACGCTCGACACTTTTTTATTAATAGAGTTAATTTCATAAATAGTACTTTGTCATTGAACATTAATCACTTCTTTGATTGAAGCGACAGGCGGTGACTCCTGCGGGATGAGTGAGACAGATAAGACATCACAAACGACGCGTGAACTGTGGAGATGGCTTATCGCTCACCCCGCGGAAAGCGTCGCGTATAGTGGAAATCAACTATACTTTATTCCATGTGAAATATATATTTCTTTAGTTTCCTTTAGTATTGTTCGTGTTTTTTCATGTAAATTGGAATTATGATTCAATAAAGAAGGATTATGGACGAATGATGTAGAAATTAGATGTAGTAGTACAATTGTTGGTGTGAATTTATAACTATTTAGTATAAAGCAATAGGATAATATTTATTATGCTCTCACTTATTACCTATAAATTGAAATGAAACTGTAACAAAAGAGCGGACGTCTAGTGTTATAATAGGCATGTTGTATTTTTATTAAACGAAATAAACTAGGTGGTATATAGAATGATAGAAATGATAAACGTCTTCAAAAAATATCCGAATGGAATAGTTGCTGCAAACGGGATTGATGTAGAAATAAAGCAAGGTGAGTTTGTTTATGTCGTAGGTCCGAGTGGTGCAGGGAAATCGACATTTATCAAAATGATGTATCGAGAAGAACGACCAACTTCAGGAACTATTAAGATTAACGGTAGTGATTTAAGCACTTTAAAAAATAAAAACGTACCCTATTTAAGAAGACAAATTGGGGTAGTCTTTCAGGACTTTAAATTACTTCCTCGCCTTAATGTGTATGAAAATGTAGCTTTTGCGTTAGAAGTTATTGAAGAGTCTCCTAAAATTATACGTAAGCGTGTCATGGAAGTTTTAGAATTAGTTGGGTTAAAACATAAGGCAAGAATGTTTCCAACAGAGCTTTCTGGAGGAGAGCAACAACGAGTATCCATTGCACGATCTATTGTAAATACACCTAAACTTGTTATTGCGGACGAGCCTACAGGAAACTTAGATCCAGATACTTCATGGGAAATTATGAATATTTTCGAAGAGATTAATGCCCGAGGAACTACGATTGTAATGGCAACACATAATAGAGAAATTGTAAATACTATTAGACACCGTGTTATTGCAGTGGAGGGTGGATTAATCACTCGAGACGAATACGGAGGAGAATATGGTTATGAAAGCTAGAACAGCAGGACGACACTTCAGAGATAGCCTGAAAAGCATCAGTCGTAATGGCTGGATGACTTTTGCTTCGGTTAGTGCAGTAACAGTAACCTTACTACTTGTTGGTGTCTTCGTTATGATAATGATGAACTTAAACAAGGTAGCGGATGATTTAGAAAGAGATGTAGAAGTTAAAGTCTATGTAGAACTTACAGCTGATGAAGCAGCTAGAGTGAAATTAGAAGAAGAGATTAAGAACATATCAGGAGTAGCTGAAGTGGTGTATTCTCCAAAAGAAGATGAATTAAGTAAGTTAGTAGTAGATTTTGGAGAAGATTTACGTTTGTTTGAACAACAAAACCCTCTACATAATGTGTATTATATAAAAGCTGTTAACCCACAAGAAACAGCGAAGATTGCACAAAAAATCGATCGTTTAGATAATACGTTCGAAGTAAAATATGGCGAAGGAAAAATAGAAAAACTATTCTCTTTCTTAAACACAAGTAGAAATGTAGGACTAGTATTAATTTTGGCGTTGCTATTTACGGCAATGTTTTTAATTTCTAATACGATTCGGATCACTATTGTTGCAAGACGACGTGATATTGAAATTATGAAACTTGTTGGAGCAACGAATTGGTTTATTCGTATTCCTTTCATATTAGAAGGAATGTGGCTTGGGATATTAGGAGCAATCATTCCAATAACTTTAGTAACAGTACTCTATTATAATATTCACAAAATGCTAGCACCGAAGTTGGAACAAGGAAAATTGTTTGAACTGCTGGAATTTTCGCCTTTCATCTATCAAGTGAATGCCTTGATTTTATTAATGGGAGTATTGATAGGTATCTGGGGTAGTTTCATGTCTGTACGTAAATTTCTACGAGTATAAGCTTGTGCAGCAAATGACTTCTGTGGAAGCAATTTTCTGCTGATTAAGTTTATAGCCTCAGGTGGATGCCACAGATTTTGTAAGGAGTTCACCTGCCAAACCTGGTGGGAAACTGGGTCCCAATAAGCCAAGGCATATTTGAGAATAATAGTTTGAAAGGAGCAATAATCTTTGAGAAAACAGTCTAAATGGGTGCTACGTATTATTGCAGTGGCAACAGCTGGAGCACTTTTATTAACTGGTCCAAGTGCTCTTGCCAATTCATTAAATGATTTAAAAAGTGAACAAAAAAAATTAGAGCAGAAGAAAAATTCAATTAACTCGAACATTAAAGAAACAGAAGGTAAAATAAATGAAAATGAGTCGAAAATTGATAAAATTATGGCTCAAATTCAAGCGCTTGATTCAGAAATTATTGCAACTGAACAAGATATTTCGAAAGTGTTAAATGCAATCAAATTAACCACTACGGAAATAGAAAAATTACAAGCTTCCATTGCAGAATTGGAACGTAAAATCGAGGAACGAGATAAGTTGTTAAAAGAACGAATTCGTGCTGTACAAGTGAGTGGAGGTTCGGTTAGTTATATAGACGTTTTACTCGGGGCAAATAGTTTTATCGATTTTATCGATCGCTTCTCTGCCGTTAATACATTAATGGAAGCAGATCGTAAGATTTTAAAAGAACAAGCAGATGATAAAAAACAGTTAGAAGAACAAAAAGCAAGTTTAGAAAATAAGTTAAAAGAACATGAAGAGAGCAAAAATAAACTTGTTAGTTTGAAAGCTTCGCTAGATAGTCAAAAAGATTCCAAAGGCGACTTAGTTGACCAGTTAGAAGTAGAACAAAGTAAGCTAGAGCAACAAAAAGAAGTAATGGAAACAGAATATGAAGAAGTGCTTAATTTAAGCCAAGATGTGCAAGATAAAATTGTATCAGAACAAAAACGTCTTGCAGAAGTAGCAAGAAAACTAGCAGAAGAGAAAAAGCGTAAAGAAGAGGAAGAACGAAAACGCCAAGAAGCAGCTGGCGGATCTTCTACCTCAATTCCAAACGTCTCTTCCGGTGAATGGACAAAACCTGCTTCAGGAAGATTTACATCTGGTTACGGATATAGAGTGCATCCTATTTATGGTACTGGGAAAATGCACTACGGAGTAGACTTTGCGAACAGTACTGGAACTCCTGTTGTATCAGCAGCAGATGGGGTCGTATCCTATGCATCTCCACTGAGCACATATGGAAATGTTATTATGGTAACTCATTCGATTGATGGTCAAACCTTCACTTCCTTATATGCGCATTTAAGTAGTATCAAAGTAAGTGTTGGACAAGTTGTTTCAAAAGGACAAATTATAGGAGCAATCGGAACCACTGGTAACTCTACTGGCCCGCATCTCCATTTTGAAATTCACGTTGGAAACTGGGAAGGCATGGCGAAAAACTCAGTAAATCCATTAAGATATATTTCTATGTAAAAAAAGACGCTCAATTACTCACCTTAGTAAGTGATTGAGCGTCTTTTTATTTTAGACATATTTACAAACTTGCCAATAGATTAAATTGGTATTCTTCATCCAATTATGCTTATAATAATAGCGATGGGAATAAACAATGATGAGTTAATTGGAGGTAAACTGTGAAGAAAAAGATAGTCGGTTTATTAATCGTTGGATGTTTAGTGGCAATCGCAACCATTTCATTTGTAAAAGATAATATTGATGAAAAAGATGCGTTCGCTGGGGAACAAATGGGAACAGATTTAGCAATGAATCCTGCCAATGAAGGTATTGGTAAAGGAGATACTGCACCTAATTTCACGCTGACAACACTAGATGGGGAAGAAGTGACCCTTGCAGATTATCGGGGGAAAAAGGTTGTGTTAAACTTTTGGGCAACTTGGTGTCCACCTTGTAAAGCAGAGATGCCTCATATGCAAAACTACTACGAAGATATGGCAGAACAAGAAAACGTGGAAATTTTAGCAGTTAATTTGACAAGCTCCGATGTTGGTCTAGATAAAGTAAAAGCATTTCAAGAAGATTACGCGTTAAGCTTTCCAATTCCTTTAGATGAGGAAGGTATACTTGGAGAGACATATCAAGCGATCACAATACCAACTACATATATGATTGATACAACTGGTACGATTCAAAATAAAATAGTTGGTCCGATGGATGAACAAATGCTTATTGAGTATGTTAGTAATTTAAAATAAAACCCGATTTTTGGGCAAGTATTAAAC
This sequence comes from Psychrobacillus sp. FSL H8-0484, assembly GCF_038005325.1. NCBI lineage: Bacteria > Bacillati > Bacillota > Bacilli > Caryophanales > Bacillaceae > Psychrobacillus > Psychrobacillus sp. FSL H8-0484. Next base: position 990,931 of record NZ_JBBOSZ010000001.1, read on the forward strand.
TTCATTTTCCACACATATATTAGTGGAAAAGTAGGAGGTTGAACTTGCGCAAAAGTCGGATTTTTTTATATGGTTTTCTAGGTGTAATAATACTTGGGTTTGGGTACATTTGGTTTGGAACAACATCGAGTACAGGAAAAACAAATGTTAGTAATAGTCAAGTAATCGATGAAGCGTTTAATTTAATTAAAAAAGAAGCTGTGTTTTCGAAAAACGAAAAACTGCTGGTTGAAGGGGCCATTCGCGGAATGGCAGATGCGTTAGAAGATCCGCATAGTACTTATTTGACAAAAGAAGAAGCGTTAGCTCAAGAAGCATCACTAGCAGAAGAACGTGTTGGAATTGGAGTAGAAATTATGCTCTCCGCTGGGAAATTTATAGTTGTTGCACCGATAAAGGATTCTCCAGCATTTAAAGCAGGAGTGAAACCGCAGGATGAGATTGTACGTGTTAATGGGGAACGACTAGAAGGTAAAAAGATGACGGAACTTGTTCGGTTATTAAGTGGTGATAAAGGAACTAGTGTGAAACTGACGGTATATCGTGCAAGCGAAGATCGACACGTGGAGTTACATATGAAACGAGATACGATTGCAATGCATACTGTTTCTAGTGAAGTATACGAAGTGGATAATTATACAATCGGACTAGTAACGATTTCTATATTTGGGGAAAAGACAGGAGAAGAGTGGGAGAAACAAACAAAAGCTTTAGTTGAACGTGGAATTGATGGTCTCCTGGTTGATGTCAGAGGAAACCCTGGCGGATACTTATTTAGCGTATCTTCTATTATCGGAACTTTGTTGCAAAATGGCAGTACTTTCGCTTACATGCAAGACTCGAAAGGTGTTCTGGAAATGCTGAAAACGGAAAACAAAGATAAGACTTATTTAAATAAAGTACCTGTTGTTTTATTACAAAATGGGGGAAGTGCTTCAGCAAGTGAAGTGTTAGCGGGAGCATTAAAGGATAATAACCGTGCCATGATCATAGGAGAAACAAGCTTCGGGAAAGGAACTGTGCAGGAAACAAAAGATCTTTCCAATGGAGGTAAATTAAAAATTTCAACGCATAAATGGCTTACTCCAAAACAAGAGTGGATTCATCATAAAGGTATTGAGGCAGATTTAAAAGTCGAGCAAGATGAGCTTTATATGATGGATCTAAAATCTTATCGTGGAGAATTTAAAGTTGGAGATTACGGAGAAGAGATTAAATATGTTCAACAAGTATTGGGAGCTTTAGGTTATAGTATTTTACGAAAAGATGGTTATTTTGATGAAGATACAAGAGATGCATTAGAAATGTACCGTGAAAAAAATAAACTAACGGCTAAAGAGGGACTAGACGATACATTATTTCAATCCTTAACGAAAACAATTACGGATTATAAAGCGAGAAAAGAAAATGATAAGCAGCTTCAAATGGGTATTAGTTATTTAATTCACGCTATGAAAAAGTAAGATTATACGAAAATCCTATACGCAAAGGACTCCACGTTTGTTACAATGATAGGAAAGATAGTTGCAAGCGAGGAGGATGCGTAAGGTGCAAGAATTATTAATCGAGTTGGCTAAAGGAATTGGACGGTTTTTCCTACATCCAGCAGTATATATTTCGCTTCTTTTCTCTGTATTAATTGGTTATGTTCGTGTGAAAAGAGAAAGAAAGCAATTTCGCGCAAGAATCTTATGGGGTTGGACAGAAACAAAGCATGTTTTGTTAGATGGTTACGTTTGGTCCATTATCTTATCGGTTATTAGTGTTGGAATTGGCTTTGTTGTACCAACTTCGTGGTTATTTATCTATAGTGTTTGGATGATTTTATTTGTTTTATTGTTCATGTATCAACTAGGTTCAGCAATTTACGCCATTGCTCTAGGCACCACTACTTTGTACGTGATGTATGCGTATAACTGGTCTTTTCAAGTATTTTCGTGGGAATTGACCGGTCTAAATATATTAAATGAAGCTATTGTCCCAATTGCCATTTTAGCAGGATTGTTATTGATTGTAGAAGGGGCCCTTATTCAAAAACACGGAGCTACTTATGCTTCACCTAAATTAGTGAAAACAGCAAGAGGCATCCAAGCGATGGAATATGTAACGAAGCGACTGTGGCTATTACCTGTCTTGTTAGTCATTCCTGGTGATGTTATAAGTGCGTATATTCCATTTTGGCCACAATTTCCAATAGGAGAGTCTTCGTTTTCTTTGATATTATTTCCATTTGTTATTGGGTTTCAACAAAAAAGTAGACGTACACTGGCAGTTCAGTTTTATAAACGTTACGGAAAAATGGTCTGGCAGTTGGGCATTATCGTAACTGTTGCAGCTGCAATTGGTTATGTAATGCCAATTATTAGTGCAGTTGTTATTCTGCTAGCTGTACTCGCGAGATTAGTAATTTCCTATATGGAATACAAAAAGGAAACGAGTGGCACATTCGCAGTGTCTCCTCAGCCGAATGGTGTTATGATAGCAGGAGTTCTAACCGATTCGCCCGCTGAAAAGATGGGTTTACAAATCGGAGAGCGTATTGTAAAAGTGAATGGACAAAAGGTGACGGACGAGCAAGAGCTTTACGAGGCAGTACAAATAAATGCAGCACATTGCAAATTGGAAGTACTGGATTCCAACGGAGAGCTTCGTTTGCGTCAGCATATTTTGTTTAGACATGATCATTACCGTTTAGGCTTGATCTTAATAAGATAGGAGAACATATGGAAACAATATCTTTATCAACACAAGTACTAATGGCCATCTTTGCTCCTGCACTGCTGGTCGTGTTATTTACACGTATTACGTTCAATCATTATGTTGCGTTAATATTGACAGTCGCATTGTTCGCAGCTTCGGTTTACGCGGGTTACACGCATCGATGGTGGATATATATTCTAGATGCGGCGTCCTTAACAGCAGGATTTTGGTATGCAACCAATATGAAAACTAATAATAAGAAGAAAAAATCCGCCTCTTAAAGAGAGCGGATTTTTCTTTGGAATGAAAGATGATAAGGCGAATAGCAATGGTGTGATCCTAATTGCAAGATAACCGTTACTCGCAAGTTAGGATTGCTTATTCGCAGCATTCAAGTGATTCCGGGCAACATTACTATGCGTATTCGCAAGAAAACCACTACTAACAAGTTCCATCCCCAGACTCACAAATTCATCCTCTAATTACTCACTCCACTTGTTTTCTTGCAAGTGAAGCCTCATACTCTTTTCGTATACTGTGAAGAAGCTGAGCGTCCGTCAGGATTCGATAACCTGTTGATGCTAAAGCTTTAGCTCCTTTAATCAGAGCTTCGTTTCCATCCTCTGATTTCGCTGCTTCACGGAATTCAATTGTATGCGCAATTAAATCGTCTGGTCCAATTTTAATGTGAGGGTGCGCAGTTGGCACAGCATAGCTAATGTTACCGGCATCGGTTGAACCTTTACCTTTTCGTTTTTCGGTATGCACAACTTCTCCGACAGCTTCTAATTCGGAATGGAGTACGTTATCCAATACCGTATTTAACACAAAGTCTTGCACTTCATTTTGGAAACGTTCGATTTTCACGTCTGCACCTGTTGCTAAAGCAGCTCCGTTTGCAATAGCTCGCACTTTTTCTGCAACTTCTTCTGTTTTCTTCCATGTCTCTGCGCGAATATAAAAACGTGCAGACGCAAAGTCAGGAATTATATTCGGTGCATCTCCACCATGTGTAATAATGCCGTGAATACGAACATCAGAAGGGAGTTGCTGACGAAGTGCATTGATTCCATTGAACAGTTGAATCACTGCATCTAATGCGTTAATCCCTTGTTCAGGCGAGCCAGATGCATGGGCAGCTTTTCCATAGAAATGAAAATCTAAAGGATCGACAGCAAGCGTTTCACTGGTCAATGAAGTTTTACCAGCTGGATGAATCATTAAGGCAACATCCACATCCTTTAAATAGCCATGTCTGACAAAACTACCTTTTGCACTTCCATTAGGTCCACCTTCCTCGGCAGGGGTACCAAGCACAACGACGCGTCCGCCTGTTTCAGAAATAGCTTCCGCTAATGCGATACCTGCTGCAACACTAGTAGTCCCAATAATGTTATGCCCACATGCATGGCCGATACCAGGTAGTGCGTCATATTCTGCTAGATAAGCAATGGTAGCTCCTTCTTTACCGCTATCTTTTACTGCGTAAAATGCAGTCTCGTGACCAGCAACTGCAGTTGTTACTTCAAATCCTGCATTCTTTAGTAATTCTACATGCTTCGCACTTGCATAGAATTCTTGATTTCCGATCTCTGGATTTGCATGAATATCTTGACTCGTTTGAATGTACAGCTCTCTCTTATCATCGATAGATTTTGATAGTAGTTCTCTGCGTTCTTTTACAATACTCATGATTGTTTTCCTCCTTTACTTTAATAGGTTTGAAAATGTTTCATCCAATTGTTCTTGCGTTAAAATGACTAAAGAAGAACCACCTTTTGTATCTTCTGATACAGCTTGTTTAATATCATCTTCTTGGTAAAGTTCAACAATGCGTTTAAATGTCTCATTGTCTTTATCTTCTGCCCGAGCTGCAATTAAGTTTACATAAGGGTAGATAGATTCGTTATCTCCAGCTTCCTTGAAAATAGGATCTTCACCAGGAGAGAAGCCTGCTTGACCAGCAACACCATTGTTAATAATAGCTGCAGTTACATCTGGTAATACACGAGGAGTTTGCTGAGCAACCATCGGAATAATTTCAAGGTTCAACGGATTTTCTGTAATTTGAGAAGGATCACCGGCTAGTCCGAAGTCATCTGCTAGTGTAATTAATTTTCCAGCTTCTAATAAACGAAGTGCACGTGCTTGGTTAGTTGGATCATCAGGAATAGCGATTTTATCGCCTTCTTTAATTTCTGAAATGTCTTTAATTTTTTCAGAATAAACACCTAATGGTGCAAACATTGTAGAACCAATTGGAACAAGATCGTTACCACTTTCTTTTACATATTGCGATAAGAACGAAAGATGTTGGAATGCATTTAAATCAATGTCCCCTTGTGCAAGTGCATTGTTCGGTAATGTGTAATCAGCAAACTCCACTAATTCAATTTCAATACCTTCTTTTGCAGCTTTTTCTTGAAGAATAGGCCATTGAATACCATCAGAACCATTCACACCAATTTTTACTTTTACTGTTTCTTTACCATCTGTAGTAGATGCCGAAGAACTGCCACACGCGGATAATACCAAAGCAGTAATAATTGCTAGTACGAATAAACTTAACTTTTTCATCAATAAATCTCTCCTTTAGGTTTAATTAACGTCTCATAAATTTTTTAGATAAGGTATTTCCTAGCCATTGTGCGAGCTGCACAAGAACGATTAATATGATAACCGTAACGAGCATGACACTACCGTCAAATCGCTGATATCCGTAAGTCATAGCGACATGACCTAAACCGCCACCACCGACTGTACCGGCAACCGCTGAGAAATCGATTAAACTAACTGTGATAAACGTTAGCCCTAAAATAAGTGGCCCAAGCGCTTCCGGAATTAATACAGTAAAAATGATGCGAAGGGGGCTAGCACCCATAGCTTGCGCAGCTTCGATTACCCCGGGATCAATACTTACTAAGTTGTTTTCCACTACTCGAGCGATTGAAAAACTTGCAACAATCGTCATAGGGAAGATAGCAGCTGTAGTACCGATTGTTGTACCAACAACTAATCTAGTTAACTGTGAAATAGCTACTAGGAAAATAATGAATGGAATAGGTCGAATAATATTAATTAAAATATTTAGCACTTGAAAAACAATTTTGTTTTCTAAAATATTTTTTTCTCTTGTGACAAATAGTAATAGACCAATAGTAATTCCAAGAATGGAACCGAATATGAGTGTAGCAATCACCATAATAATTGTTTCGCCAGTCGATTCTAAAATTCGTGGCCAAAATGTACTCCAATCAACTTTCATGGGGTGCCACCTCCTCCAAATTGACAATTGTCTTTAATTCTTCTAATGCGTTTTGTATAGCTTCTGTTTTACCCTCAAATGAGATAAGTAAATTTCCGAAGAGTTTTTCTTGTAGCTCTCGAATGGAACCATATACAATGTTGAAATGAACCTGATGCTTTTGAGTGACTTGGGAGAGCACGGCATTATTCGTAATTTCCCCTTTGAAAATAACTCGGTATAATTTTTTTCCGCCTTTTGAGCGCCAATCTTCTAAAATATTTTCAGAAGGTAAGTCTTGTTGTACGGATTGGATAAAACGCTGCGAAGTCGAATGCTGTGGATCTGTGAATACATCGAATACATCACCAGATTCGATAACTTCTCCGTTCTCCATTACAGCAACTTTGTGACAAATCGATTGGATAACATGCATTTCGTGCGTGATGAGCAAGATTGTTATGCCAAACTCTTTGTTTACTTTTTTTAGTAAGCGTAAAATATCTGCTGTTGTTTCAGGATCGAGTGCAGACGTCGCTTCATCACAAATAAGTACGTCTGGTGAAGTAGCTAATGCTCGTGCAATGCCGACACGTTGTTTTTGACCTCCAGATAATTGATCCGGATAATCTTTTGCTTTATCTGCTAAACCAACAAATTGTAACAGCTCTTCTACTCGTGTATTAATCACTTTTTTGGATAAACCAGCAAGCTTGAGTGGATACGCAATATTTCCTGCAACTGTACGGGAATTAAACAAGTTAAAGTTCTGAAAGATCATTCCAATGTTGCGGCGTCTCGTTCGTAAGTCTTTGGAAGATAGTGAGTTAACGTCAATGTCTTGGATTAATACGGACCCAGATGAGGGACGCTCGAGCATATTGACAAGTCGTAACAGTGTACTTTTTCCAGCTCCACTAAATCCGATAATGCCGAATATTTCTCCTTTGCTTACTTTTAGAGAAACATTCTTGACTGCATGCACCTCCCGTTTGCCAAGACGAAATGTCTTGGAAACATTTTTAAATTCAATCATGTGAAGACCTCCTGATAGTTCATCTATTCTTAACAGACAATGGTTTGCAGTCATCTACCTTTCTATCAAGAGAACAAAAAAAGCTTTCTTGATCTTATCTAAAGTTAGATAAGAAAAAGAAAGCTCTTCGAATATACGAAAAACCATCTCTTCTCATCTTTCAAGCGAAATTCGCTTGCAGGAATTGGCACAGTGTTCGAATTGAACCTGCTGCCGAAACGTCATAGGGCCTGCCCCTCGGTTTCTCTGGATAAGAAAGTGATGTGCTATTTAATTGTTGTAAGAATTGTTTTAAACTTTAAACATTTAAAACCTAGCCGTCAAGTATATTTTTAAAATAAAATAATTCTGAATTATTAAAACATAAAACTGTATAGAGCTAAAACTCCGATAGTACCTAGCACTACAACCATTACATTCTCGAAAATAAAAGCTAAAGAAAACGCAACAACTGTACCTATTATGCCAAATAGTAAATGACCTTCTTGCACATATAAAATAGCAGGAAATATTAATGCACCTAAAACTGCATAGGGAATATTTCGTAATACACCAGAAACGACTGGTGGTAATTCTTTACCCTCTAAGAAGGTGAGTGGAAAAGCTCGAGGGATATATGTAACAAGCGTCATTCCAATTAGTGTCCACCAATACCATGCACCCATTTACTTAAACTCCTTTCGGCAAACCGCGATCACGCCGTGCATAAATTATTTCGACAAAAATAGAAGATGCCAGTGTAGCGATTAAAATGGACCAACCTGTCGATAATAGATGTGACCAATAAAAAAATCCATTGACAGTTGCAGCGATTAACGCAAGCATGACAACTTTCCGATTTCCTCGCATAGAAGGGACAAGGAGACCAACGAACATAGCGTACAAAGCAATTGACATGGCCGCCTGTAAGAAAGCAGGGAGATTTGCTCCAATTACATGACCAATTGCAGTAAAAATAACCCAGCTACTATACGCGATCAATGCGACTCCAAATGCAAAGGAAGTAGCTATCTTTTCTTCCTTTTGCGTTGCAAGCACTGAAAATGATTCGTCCGTTATTCCAAAAGCATAGATTCCTTTAATCCATTTTTTCTCACTCTGCATCTTTTCATTAAGTGCAGCCGTCATTAAAAAGTGACGTATATTGACGACAAAAGTGTTTAAAACGATTAAAATAGGATCGACACCTTTTGATATTAGCGTTAAGGACATGTATTGGGCTGCTCCAGCATACACAAAAATACTCATGGCTGTAGCTTCTAGAATGGATAAACCAGATGTTTTAGCAAGTAAGCCAAATGTCAAAGCAACTGGAAAATAGCCAATTGCAATACTAACACCAGCCTTTAAACCTTGTCCAAATAATGAATTTTTCAATTAGAATTTAACCCCCTAAAAAACATAATGAACAAATTATACTATAAGAAAATAGTTTTATGTATACAATAATAGGGAATAGTATAAATATACATAGTAGTGGAGGAAAGCAACATGCCTGATTGGTTTTCATTGGAGACATTAACTAATTTAACGAATGAGTATCGTGCTCTCGGACCAATAATCGGTATCCTTCTGCCCTTCTTAGAGGCCTTTTTACCGTTTTTGCCGTTAGTGGTATTTATCGTAGCGAACGTAACCGCATACGGATTACTTTTTGGATTTCTTCTTTCTTGGATAGGATCTGTTGCAGGTGCATATACCGTATTTCTAGTCATTCGTAAATATGGACGAGCTCGAGTTCTTGGTTTTATTACGAGGCATGAAAAGATTCAAAAATTAATATTATGGGTAGAGAGGAATGGTTTCGGTCCACTATTTTTGCTTATTTGTTTTCCGTTCACTCCATCTGCGATTATTAATATTGTTGCTGGTTTGTCTAATATGAAAAAGAATACATATCTATGGACAGTTACGCTTGGGAAATTCATCATGATATCCGTCGTGAGTTTCATTGGATCTGATATTAAATCATTTGTAACGCAACCATTGCGAACGGCTATTGTTGTGCTTGTAATTGCCAATCTTTGGTTTGTCGGGAAATGGATCGAAAAACGAATTAATACAAAAGTGGAAGATGATCTTAAAAGAATTAGTAATGAAAGTAAAATTAAAAGAGGAGAAAATCTTGAGTAAAACTAAAAAAGAAGTAGTAGAATGGTTAGCAGCAATCATCATTGGGGTAGTTATCGTTACGATAGTTCGTATGTTTATTGCAACTAATTACGAAGTTGTTGGGAAATCCATGATGCCAACATTTTCTGATCATGATAAAGTGATTGTGAACAAGCTTTCACCGATCAATCGGATGGATATTATTATATTTCATGGAGCACAAAATGAAGATTATGTAAAAAGAGTGATTGGGATTCCAGGAGATACGATTAAATACGAAAACGATGAGTTATTTATTAACAATAAAAAAGTAGAAGAGCCATTTCTAGAGACGTTTGAAGCTTATAAAAATCCGGAAGAAAATTTTACGGAGGATTTTGAGTTATCCGAGGTAACTGGCAGTAAAACGGTACCTCCGAATAGGTATTTTGTATTGGGTGATAATCGTATGTCTAGTCTAGATAGTCGATATTTTCACTTTATTGAAAAAAATGAGATTATTGGTGAAGTAAAAGTGAGATATTGGCCAATTTCTAGATTTACATTTAACTTTTATTCCGAATAATTTCCCACTCTATCGTATGTTTTGTACAATAGAAGTAAGGGATTATTCGGATTTTTTTATGGAGAGGGGCTAGGTTATTTTGTCATTACGAATAGTTACTGGTCGATCTGGATCAGGAAAGACAAAGTTCATGCAAAGAGAAATAGTTAATACGCTAAAGGCGGCTCCATTAGGAGATCCGTTATTTTATATTGTTCCAGACCAAATGTCTTTTTCTAGTGAGTATGATCTTGCTGCTGGTTCAGGGCTTGAAGGGTTAATACGAGCACAGGTGACGACATTTAAGCGATTGGCTTGGCGTGTGCTACAAGAGACTGGCGGAATTGCTAAAGAAGAAATAAGTGGATTTGGGTACCGGATGCTGATCCGAAGTTTGTTGGAAGACAATAAAGAAGAGTTTAAATTATTTAAGAGAGCTGCAACCAAACGAGGATTTACAGATCAAATAGAAGTGCTATTGAAAGAGTTTAGTCGCTACTGTCTCGACAGTGCGACAATGTCCAACGCTCTAAATGATTTGCAAACAGTAAATGCACCTAAAACCTTACTCGATAAATCATCGGACATTATGATGATGCTTGATTTGATGGAACAAAAATTAGGAGCAAGCTATATTGACGGAGAAGGTTTTTTAACATTACTAGCAACGAAAATTCAAGACTCTGTACTGCTAGGAAAATCGGAAATCTATATAGATGGATTTACATCATTCACAACGAGAGAACTAGAAATTATTCTAGCGTTAATGAAAAAAGTGAAGCGAATTACTATTGCCCTTCCGATGGAGTCCTTAGCGGATTCCCTAGACGAGCAGTCCTTATTTTATCAACCAGCCAATACATGTGCTAGATTATTAGAAATGGCACAAGTAGAAACTCTGGAAGTTGAAAATATCGTTCACTTAGCAGAACAAAAGCGTTTTGCTGTAGCGGAACTTGCTCATATAGAAGAAAACTTTGATCAGTTACCTCCGCTAGAGGTGAAAACAGAAGGATATTTACGAATAACGGAAGCGTCCAATCGTCGCGCTGAAATACATGCTGTGGCAAGGGAAATACGGGAACTGATTCAGCATAAAGAGGTTCGTTACAAGGAAATGGCGATCTTACATCGCGATGCAGAAACATACGAAGGTTTAATAGAAACGATATTCCCGCAGTATGATATTCCTGTATTTATTAGCCAAAAGAAATCGATGCTACATCATCCTTTAATTGAGCTAAGTCGAACGGTGTTGGAAATTATTCGAACGGATTGGAAGTACGAGCCAATGTTTCGGGCAATAAAAACAGATTTATTCTTTCCTCCAGGCGCTCCGAAAAATAAGTGGAGAGAGCGTGCGGACAGGTTAGAAAATTTTGTGCTGTCTTTTGGTATATACGGGGATAGATGGCATGACGCACGCAGGTGGATTTACAAAAAGTATCGTGGCCTAGAATTTTATTCGAAAGTGCAAACAGATGAGGAATTAAGTATCCAAGCAGATATTCATGCTGTTCGAGATATTGTCGTTGATCCTTTAATAAAACTTTCCAAGCAATTAGATAAAAGTAAAACGGCTTTGGACATTGCGACAGCTTTGTTTACCTTTATGGAGTCTCTTCAAGTGTATGACAAGCTACAAAGCCTGAAGCAAATAGAAGAAGAAAGTGGTCAATTGTTACTCGCTTCAGAGCATGAGCAGGCATGGAATGAGTGGGTAAATGTATTAGACCAATTCGTATTAATGTTTGGCGAAAAAGAAATGACAATAGAGGAAGCAGCGAAAATATTAGAGGAAGGGTATGATCAATTAACCTTTTCTCGGATTCCTCCGACAGTCGATCAAGTAATCGTCGCAAGTGTTGACATTGCCCGATTGTCTAATATGCAAGCTATTTTTGTTATTGGGGTAAATGATGGTGTATATCCTAAACGGATGGACCATGAAGGATTATTATCGGATTCCGAGCGTGAGTGGTTTACACAAATCGGTTTTGAACTTGCTCCAACTTCTAAAGTGCGTCTCCTGGATGAAAATTATTTGACCTATAAAGCATTTACTACTGCCTCTAACTATTTGTTCGTGTCCTATCCTATTGCGGATAGTGAAGGGAAAGCTTTGCTTGCATCCATGTATATAAAGAAACTGCAACAAATGGTTAGTGGAGTTTCCGTAGAATTCGCTGTGATGGACCCGACGGATATTTCGGAAAAAATATTTGATATGTCTGCAATCAGTCACCCTAGAACGACATTACCTTACGTGGTTATGCAATTACGGGAAGCGATGGAAACTGGAAATCTATCGGAAGTTTGGCAATCGGTGTATCACTATTATATGGATGATCCGTATTGGTCCAAATTGTTAAATCGCATTATAAAACCATTAATCCAAGGGAATAAAACAGAAAGACTATCTCAGGAAATGACGACTGCTTTATACGGGGAAACGATTACATCTAGTGTGTCGCGTGTAGAGAAATACTATAGCTGCCCATTTGCTCACTTTGCTGCCTATGGCTTAAAGTTAGAGGAACGTGCAGAGTATCGATTAGAAGCTCCAGCAATGGGCGACTTATTTCACGCAGCACTTAAATGGATTGCAGATGAAACGAAACGGTTAGATCTAACTTGGGGCCAACTTTCCAAAGAGCAATGCGTGAAACTGGCTAAAGAAGCGGTAAATCAAATCGTGCCTGTATTTGTCCATCAATTATTACTTAGTACGAATCGCTACCGTTATATTCAGCGTAAGTTAGAGCAAATTGTGGCGTCAACACTTATAGCACTTAGCAAACATTCCAAAGTATCCAGTTTTGTACCTATTGCAATTGAAGCTGGATTTGGCCCTGGAGAAGAATTACCTTCCCTTGAAATTCCGTTAAAGAATCGTCGTAACATGCAGTTGCGTGGGCGAATTGACCGGGTGGACGCTGCAAATGTAAATGGCAATATGTTCGTGCGAATTGTTGATTATAAATCTTCGAAAAAAGGCATTGATTTAAACGAGGTGTATCACGGTTTATCCCTTCAAATGTTAACTTATCTAGATGTTGCCGTCGAGAATGCACAAATATGGTTACATGAAGATGCGGAGCCAGCAGGTGTTTTATATGTGCATATGCATAATCCATTTATTCAATCTCAAAAAGAAATGGAAGATGCCGAGCTGCAGGATGCTATCTATAAATCCTATAAAATGAACGGCTTGCTGCTCGATGATCCTGAGGTCATTATGGAAATGGATGAACAAATAGAAGGATTTTCGAAGGTCATTCCTGTTCGGATGAATAAAGATGGAAACCTGTCAAAAGCTTCCTCTAAAGTAGTAGAGCCCGAGCAAATGAAACTTTTGCAGTCCTTTGTACGTAAAAAGCATGAGCAGGCTGGTAACGGCATGAATGCAGGAGATACGCGCGTGTATCCGTATCGTTTAAAAGACAAAATGCCTTGCACGTATTGTTCGTATCGAAGTGTGTGTCAATTTGATCCGCAAGATCCAGCACAAGGAGTACGTGTATTAAAAGTAGAGCAACCAGATGTTGTTACAGAAAAAATTCGGGAGGAGATGGGACAAAATGAACATTCCTAATATGCCAGCAGAGCTAACGTGGACACCAGCGCAATGGAAAGCTATTTGGGTAACCGGTGCAGACGTACTTGTGTCTGCAGCAGCAGGCTCAGGAAAAACAGCTGTCCTCATCGACCGGCTCATTCAAAAAGTAATTGCAAAAGAAAATCCGATTAATGTCGATGAACTCTTAGTAGTGACTTTCACCAATGCATCTGCAGCAGAAATGCGTCATCGAATGGGGGAAGCTTTAGAAAAAGCAATCGCTCTCGACCCAACATCGAGTCATTTACGAAAGCAACTTAATCTCTTAAATAAAGCGCAAATATCGACGCTTCATTCCTTCTGTTTAAACATTGTTCGACAATATTCGTATATGTTGACAATTGATCCTGGTTTCCGGATTGCAAATGAAACAGAAGCAGCTCTAATGCGGGATGATATATTAGCTGAAGTACTAGAAGAAGCGTATCAAATGGAAAATCCAGAGGCGATGTACCGACTTTCTGATAGCTTCACATCGGACCGAGATGATCAGTCCATTGAAGTAATGATTGACAAGTTGTACACGTATGCTCGGGTACATCCTGAACCGAAAAAATGGTTACTTGCTATTCCAGAAGCCTACACATTAAGCGATGATATTACCATTGATGAGCTTTCTTTTATAGAACCACTGAAGCTTGCCATTATTCACCACTTAGAAGAAGCCATTGCAGTAACAGTAGAAATTCGTAAGCTCGCAACACTTCCGAATGGACCTGCTCCACTGGCAGAAACTGCTATGAAGGATGAACAGGTGATTCAAGAGGCAATACGTCTAATGAAAATGAGTGCTTGGCAAGATGTGTTTTATTATTTCCAAAGCATGGCGTGGGTCAAAGCTGCATCGATAAAAAAAGATTCTTGTGACGAAGCACTTAAGAAACAGGCAACAAGTAAAAGAAATAAAGTGAAAAAAATTGTAAATGATCTAAAAGAAAATTATTTTACAAGAACACCAGAACGTTTGCTAGAGGAAATGCGCTTAATGGCTCCTCAGTTACAAACATTAGTGGAACTAGCAATTGCTTATGGTGAACGTTATACGATCGCTAAAAATGAAAAAGGGCTAGTAGATTTTTCTGATTTAGAGCATTATGCGTTAGAAATCCTAACCGAGCGTCAAGAGGATGGGCAGCTTGTACCGTCCGCCATTGCAGAGGAATATCAAAATCGCTTCAAGGAAGTACTGGTCGATGAATATCAGGATACGAACCGATTACAGGAAACTATCTTAAAACTTGTGAAAAGCAGGGATGAAAGTACTGGCAATATGTTCATGGTTGGAGATGTGAAGCAATCCATTTATCGATTCCGGTTAGCAGAGCCTATGCTGTTTTTAGGAAAGTATCTTACTTTCAATGAAATGCCCGAGAATTCTGGGGTGAGGATCGATTTAAATGCAAACTTCAGAAGTCGAAAAGAAGTGCTACACGCAACAAATTATATTTTCCAGCAAGTGATGGGGGAAAAAGTAGGCGAAATAAATTACGATGATGCGGCTTCTTTAAAACCTCAAGCTCCCTACGATGAGGCAGAAGCAGCTGTTGAACTTGCCCTTCTCTATGAAGTAGAGGATGGTAGCGTAGAAATAGTAGAAGAGGACGGAGAAAAAGTAGAATTAAATGCGGAGGAAGAGCTAAAGAAATCACAAGCAGAAGCTCGGTATATCATATCCAAAATAAAAGAAATGATAGACACAGGAGCTACTGTTTACGATCCTTGGAAGCAAATTTCTCGTCCGGTTCAATATAGCGACATGGTCATCTTAATGCGTTCCATGACTTGGTCTCAGGAAGTAACAGACCAATTTAAAGAAGCGGGGATTCCGTTATATGCAGAGCTATCTAAAGGATATTTTGAAGCGATTGAAGTGCTTATTATGCTTCATACGCTTCGAACCATTGATAATCCTTACCAAGATATTTCCCTTGCTTCCGTCCTCCGTTCTCCTTTTGTTGGATTAACAGAGTCGGAGCTAGCCCTTATACGTCTTTCTGCACCGAAAGAACCTTTTTATGATGCTTTAAAATCCTTTGTATCAAGCGGGGGAGCAGGGATTTCTGCAGAAACGAGCGAGAAACTACAGCGTTTTTTATTACAGTTTGAAGATTGGCGGAATTTAAGTCGTAGAGGGTCGCTAGCCGATTTAATTTGGCGAATCTATTTAGATACCCATTATTATGAAATAGTTGGGTCGATGCCAAATGGAAAGCAGCGACAAGCGAATTTACGTGTTCTACATGACCGAGCTGTCGATTATGAAAAGACCTCCTTCCGAGGGTTATTCCGCTTTTTACGTTTTATCGATCGCATGCGAAAACGTGGAGATGATTTAGGAACAGCACGTGCGATTAGTGAAAAAGAAAATGTTGTCCGGCTGATGACGATTCACTCTTCCAAAGGCTTGGAGTTCCCAATTGTATTTTTGGCAGGAATGGGTAGACCGTTTAACCAAATGGACTTTAATGAACCGTATTTATTCGACCAATCGTTTGGACTTGCTGTAAAAGCAATTGATCCTGACAAACGTATTTCCTTTACTTCCTTGCCATTCTTATCTATGAAAGAAAAGAAACAAATGGAGTTAAAAGCGGAAGAAATGCGTGTCCTATATGTGGCTATGACTCGTGCAAAAGAGCATTTATTTCTCCTTGCATCTGTGAAAGACCTTGCGAAAACACTGGAGAAATGGGAAGACGCACAGGCACTTATGAGCGATGAGATGCTACCTGACTATATTCGTGCTAAAGCGAAGGGATATTTGGATTGGATTGGTCCGGCACTTGCAAGACATGCAGATTATACGCAAATATCCAACGTAGTGGAAGCCAACATCGTCGCGAGTGAATCGAGGTGGACAATTGTTGCGAAACACATCGATGACTTAAAAATTCAGACAGAAGCAAAAGTAAAAGAGAAAATTACGTTAGACATGCTTATAGACCATGAGAAGTCCGACCTACTTTCGGATATACAGGCTCGATTTGATACACCATATGCCTTTGAATATGCTACTCATAAACGATCGAAACAATCGGTAAGCGAAATGAAAAAAATCCAACAATTAATGGAGCGAGAAGAAGACTATTTTCAAGCAAACAGTAATACTAGTAGTCTCACCAAAATCGCGAAGCGCCCATTCTTTCTTCAGCAAGAAGAAAAATTGACTGGAGCAGAAGTCGGTACAGCAGTACATGCATTTATGCAAAATGTCGATTTGGCAGAAGTGAAAACAGTAGAGCAAGTGAGCGCATTTGCAGATAAGCTTGCAGAACGAGAAATCTTAACAAAAGCAGAACAACTTTCGATTCATCCAGAAAAAATAGTGCCTTTCTTCCATTCCGACATAGCGGCACGTTTGCGTGATGCAAAAGAAGTGATGCGAGAATTTCCATTCACATACGCTTTACATGATCAGGATGGAGATAAGCAAATTATTCAAGGGGTTGTCGACTGCTTGTTTTTAGAAGATGATGGCCGCTGGGTTTTACTCGATTATAAAACGGATCGGGTCCAGCATTTATTAAATAATGATTCTTTACTACAACAGGAAATGAAAAATCGTTACCAGATTCAGCTATCTCTTTATGCTCAAGCGATTGAAGCGATTATGCAAGTGGAGATTAAAGAAAAAACACTGTATTTATTTGATGGAAATAAAACTGTGTCATTATAGGGGGAAATAAGATTGTTGATGAGTCCAACAGGAGAGAAAGAACGAGTAATATCCATTGACGTTATGAGAGGGTTTGCGTTATTAGGGATTTTTGTCGTCAATATGTTATTTTTTCATAGTCCATACATTTATGTAAATCCATATAGTTGGTACCAAGCTCCGGGGGATTATGAAACATATAAGTGGATAGATATCTTTGTACAAGGGAGTGTCTATCCGTTATTTGCAATGTTATTTGGGTACGGGCTTGCGATGCAATTTATGAAGACGCAGGAAAGAGGAACTTCCTTTACAAAGCTAGCTGTTAGAAGGTTGTTAGTTTTGTTACTAATAGGCTGCATACATGCGTTTCTTATTTGGTCAGGTGATATTTTAATCACTTATGCACTAGCAGGATTAGTATTAATAACAATGATGAAGCTAAAGCCTTTTTGGTTATTGTTAATAAGTGCTCTTTTATTTTTAATTCCAAATGGGTTATTAAGCGGATTTTTGTTTGTTTTAGCTAAGATTGATCCGAATAATGCAATATTATATACCGGCATTCAAGAAGTAGAAGCATCAATCGTCGCTTATTCTCAAGGCTCTTGGGTAGATGTATTTTGGCAAAGATTAGATGATTGGTTATATATGTCAGGTAATGGGTTAATTGTTATTATGATGTTATTTATGATCGTTCCGTTTTTATTAATTGGCGCAGCAGCTGCAAAGCTAAAGTTAATTGAAAGAGCAAGAGAATTAAAAGTGTTTTGGATTATCACAATTATTATTGGCTTGGCAGCTGGTACTGCCATTAAATGGATCCCTTATGTGATGGGAGATAATGTGTTTACCGTTACTGCACAGGATACATTTGGAGGACCGCTACAAGCAATGGCATATGCAGGAATAATAGCTTTGTTATGTACGATTCCTGTAGTACCTAAAATCTTATCACCGGTTGCAAAAGCTGGAAGAATGTCGATGACAATCTATTTAATGCAATCTATTATTGCTACTACTATATTTTATGCGTATGGATTTGGATTGTATGGAAAGATTGATATTGTAACAGGAACATGGATGGCGGTTGGCATATATGTTTTACAACTAGTATTTGCGGAAATATGGTTTATACGATTTAAGCAAGGACCAGTAGAAGCATTGTGGAGAAAACTGACTTATTCAAATATTTTACCTAAAAAGGATGAAAACAAAATCAATTTGTAATAGACTAGAGACTAGATTCAAAACTATTTGAAGGAGAGTCGACACGATGAAACTATTATCATACCGATTAAATGATAAAATTTACTTCGGACCAAAAGTGAAAAAAGAAGAGGCAGTATGGGATGTACTAAGCATACAAGAGACACTCCAGGTTTTACCTAGTTTCCCGACATCCATTGTTCAAGGTGTAAGTTATGGGATGGATTTTATCGAGCAGATTCGTAAACTTGTAGAAGTAGCTTCGAAAGAGGAAAATGCAAATAGTTTTAAACGTTCCTTTACGGAAATTGAATGGCTTTCCCCAATTCCTCGTACTCCGAAAAATATTATGGCTATTGGTAAAAACTACGCTGACCATGCAAAAGAAATGGGAGGTGTAGCGAATGATTTTGTCGTGTTTACAAAGGCTCCAACTACTATTGCTGCAGACGAACAAACGCTTTCCGTTCATGCAGATATAACATCCTCTTATGATTATGAAGGGGAACTGGCAGTTGTTATAGGAAAAGAAGGGAAAAATATACCAACGAAATTAGCATATGACTATGTGTTTGGTTATACTATTGCAAATGATTTAACAGCACGTGATTTACAAACGAAGCACCAACAATATTTCCTTGGAAAAAGTTTAAGTGGCTCATGTCCATTAGGTCCTTATGTAGTGACTAAAGATGAACTGCCAAACCCGCAAGAACTTGCGATTGTGACAAAAGTAAATGATGAAATTCGTCAAAATGGACTAACTTCTGATATGATTTATTCGGTGGAACAAATAATTTCGGAAATTTCTAGAATTGTTACCTTAGAGCCAGGTGATGTAATTTTAACAGGAACTCCTGCTGGCGTAGGGAAGGGTTTTAATACTCCTAAGTTTCTGAAATCAGGCGATATTGTGAAAGTGTCTATTGAAGGAATTGGTACGTTGGTGAACAAGTTCGAGTAATATTCGGATGAAAGTGTTATAGTATATTTATATAATAAAATAACGTCGAGGTGAGACAAATGGATTTTTTAGCAAGAACAGATTTTCACATTACAACTTGGGTAGTAGGACTAATTCTATTTTTTGTTGCATTAGCTATGGCTAATCCAAAAGTTGTTCACATGATTTTACGATTAGACTATCTATTTATTATTGTAACTGGTATGGCATTGTTCATGAAAGGGATGGACTATGGCGAGGGCATGCTTTATGGCATGAAATTTTTAGCAGGTATCTTAGTTATTGGTATGATGGAAATGACATTAGTGAAAAAGAAAAAAGGCAAACCCTATACAACATTTTTAGTTTTGGTTTTTGTTTTCTTCTTCATCGCTCTTTTCCTTGGATTCAAACTACCAATGGGTATAAATTTCTTAGCTTAATTAATCAGAAGGGGCTTTCCATTAGTGGAAGCTCCTTTTCATTTTAGGACAAGTATGTTATTTTGAGGAATAATGAATGAAAAGGAGTGATATAACAAATGCTAGGGGTATCCTTACTAATATTCGTCATCCTATTGATGATGATCTTTGTTATTGCTTCCATTATTGTTTCTAAAGTTTACAAAAAAACATCCGATCCTGACTAGATGATCAACATTGAAATGGGTATGCATAACACGTCGAAGCCACCGAATTAATTGGTGGCTTTTGTTAATGGATTTAACAGTTAATCTAGATTAAGCGGGGAGTCGTCCGATTAGTCAGCCTAGCCATCCGATTATTCGGTTGAGCCATCCGATTATTCGGTTGAGCCATCCGATTATTCGGTTGAGCCATCCGATTATTCGGGTAAACCATCCGATTATTCTGGTAAGCCATCCGTTTATTCGGGTAAACCACCCGATTATTCTGGTAAGCCATCCGATTAAGGGGAATATGGGTTTCATCCAGCCATTTACTTGTAAGAAACAACTTGTTTTATCGAAGTAACTTTTTATTTATGACACAGTTTGGACGAATTATCGGTTATTTTTAGGACATTCCTGTTTAAACGATAGCGATTAAAACGTAGCTTTGTTAAAATAACGTTGATGTGTTGAACAAATTGTTAGATCTAGTGACTTGCGCTTCTGCTGTTCTAGATAAAGGAGGATTTACCTTGAAATTAAAAAAATGGCTTGTAACCGGTTTATTGATTAGTGGTCTTTGGGTGACAACGACTCAAACTACCAATGCAGAAGAAAACGCTTCTATACATAACGAAAGTATATACGATTTATATGTAGATCGTTATTTTAATAAAGTTATTTCTAATGATTATGACGTAAATGCAAAAGATCCAAATGCTTTTGCAGGTGGGGATTTTGTTGGGATTATTGATAAGATGGCACATATTAAAGATATGGGCTTTACGACTATTTCTATTGGACCTGTATTCGCAACTGAAACCTATGATGGTAAGCGGATTTTAGATTTTAATGAGATTGAAAAGCGTTTTGGTACTCCAGAAGAATTCCAAAAGCTTATCGATGAAGCGCATAAACAAAATCTAAAAATAATGATCGAGTTTCCTTTAAATAATTATAGTGTCAATCATGTTTGGAATGTAGACAATGAAAAGAAAGATTGGATTATTTCTTCTGAAAATGGTGTCCTGCAATTAGATCTTTCAAATGATGAAGTGCAGAAAGCTTTAACAGAAACACTCGTTAGCTTTGCAAGTAAATATGAAATTGATGGTGTAAAACTTTCTGAATTAGATACTGCTCCTACAGCTTTTATAAATGAAATCATTGCAAGTGTAAAAGAAGTACGTGATCCTATGTATGTCATTGCACTAGAAGAATCGGATGCAGATTTTGATGTAAAATATTCTGAAGAATTACAAGTAAACTTTCGAGAAGCCTTTAAAAATACGGATAATCCAACAGCTGGTATTGGTTCTACGAACTACAATGATTTACTAATGATTGATGATTTAACTTCGGAAAGATTTACTTATTATAGTGCACTTGAAAATATGTTCCCTCCTACTCGTATTAGAACAGCGATAGGTGCGATGCTAACAATGCCTGGCGTACCTTATATGACGTATGGTACAGAAATTGCAATGAATGGACAAACTCCTCAAGAAAGTCACCAAGTCATGAACTTTCGAGTAGATGAAGAATTAATCGAATATATTAAGGATATAAATTCGATTCGAAATAAATCCGAAACTATGCGTACTGGGAAAATGGAAGTTTTGAAAAACGAAAATGGATACATGGTTTTCAAACGTTATTCTGAGGATGAAACATTTATTGTTGTAGTTAATAATACAAGTGGAACGCAACGAATCGATTTATCAAGTGACGTCGTGGGTGAAGATAAGGAATTACGAGGATTATTTGAATCCGATTTAATACGACCTTCCGATGATGGCTCTTACCGAATAGTAATGGATCGAGAAATTGTAGAGGTGTTTCAAGTAACAGATCATAAAGGCTTAAATACTTCTTATATAATTGCCATGGCAGTTTCTTACTTACTGTTTATCGTATTCTTAGTTGTTGTTTGGAAGAAAGGAAAGCAACGAAGACGCGACGCGGATAATAAATAAAAGGTGTTGTTAAACAAAAGTGTTGTTAATGGTAGCAGCCGTTTAATTTCTGCGGGCGAACGACAAGCTTCCTCGGCTAAGCATGCTGGCTCGCTTTCCCACGGTAGTCTGCTCGGTTTCTACCTCAAATTATATGCTAAAAAATAACAGTAAAATATAACAGCGCCAAATAAATAGAAGACTGTCTCCAAAGTCATAAAATGGACTTGGAAACAGTCTTTTTCTATTTACGAATGTTAAACTACTATTTTTTGTAGGCAATTGATTGTAGCGGAAAGCGTCCGTCTGGAACGGAAATCAATACATTGGAAAAGGCGAAATCTATATTTCTATAGTTTCGCCTTTTAACATTTCTATTTATTTAGTATCTACTATTAATTTATGAGAGCTTATTTAAAAAGAATAATGCCATAGTTCCTGGACCTACATGTGCCCCTACAGTCGAACCAATCAGGTGTATTTCAATACTCTTTGGTTGAAAACGTTCTTCGATTACTTTTTTCATTTCAAGCGCCGTCGCTTCATCATCGCTATGACTTATTGCGACTATCTGTTCATTTAATTGACTACCTCGTTCCTCCATCATATCCATCATTCGTTTAATTACTTTTTTGCGACCTCGAATTTTTTCAATTGGAACTAGTTTTCCGTCTTCTACATGTAAAAGTGGTTTAATATTTAGTAATCCACCAATAAATGCACTTGCTTTAGAAACTCTTCCACCACGAGCTAGATAATCTAAGTCTTCCACCGTGAATAGGTGCTCCATATGCTCGGCATTAAATCGAATTTTTTCTTCAATAGTTGGTAAGTCTAAGCCCTCGTCTTTTAACTTTACTGCTTCTTTTACCAGAAGCCCAATCCCTAGTGATGCACATTTCGAATCAATGATCGTTAATTTTAGTTCGGGATATGTTTCAAGCAGCTGCTCGCGCATCATGACAGCGGTACTATATGTTCCGGAAAGTGCAGAAGAGAGTGCAATGTACAAACCTTCTTCTCCTGATTTTGCAAGGTCCTCAAACAGTCTTAAAAAAAGTTCTGGAGATGCTTGTGAGGTTTTTGGCTGTTTGCCAGCTCGTATTGCTGCGTATACTTCTTTTGAATCAATACCAACAATATCATCATACTCGTTTTCGTCAATATGAACTCTAAGTGGTACTAATTCAACATCATGTACTTCAAAGAAAGATTTTGGTAAGTCACTAGCGCTATCAGCGAATAATTTCATTTTCATCCTCCTTTATTATCCTTATTTGTTTAATTGTAATCTTTCTATTAATAATTCGGCAATACCATCCGAATTATTAGATAAAGTAATTTCGTTGGCGATGTTTTGGAGTGGTGCAATTGCATTGCCCATTGCAACCCCAACTCCTGCAAATTCAATCATTTCTAAATCATTGTCTTCGTCTCCAAATGCAATGATGCGTTCTTTCGGTATATTTAAATACTCGGAAACTTGCGCTAAACCAACCGCTTTGTTTAAGCCGCTCCGTACAATTTCAATAACATCCCAAGGAGCGCCCCAGCGGCGATGGTCTATTACTTCGGCATGTACATCCCGTAAATGTTTGCGAACTAAGTCAACTGATTCCTCTTCTGCATGTATCAGAAGGCTTGTAGGATCTGTTTTTAAAAAAGTACGTAAATCACCAGTTGTAATATGTGGATTACCTAAAGCGAATGCCGAGATCATTTTTTCATCATGATAATGTAAGTATACGTCATCCAACACTTCTGCTAGCATATTTTTTATGGAAAAACTTTGAACCGCTTCAACTACTTCTTTTACTACCTTTAATTCTATCGGCTTATGCCATGTATTCCACGTGTTACTCATTGGAAGATGCACAAATGCTCCATTAAAATTAACAATTGGTGTCGTTAGTCCAAGTTCTTTATAATACATTTCACTTGATCGATAAGGTCTTCCAGTTGCAATCATTACTTCATGGCCTTCATCTTTTGCTTGTAATAGTGTATTTTTTGTCTTTTGCGAAATAACTTTTTCATCGGTCAATAATGTTCCATCTAAATCCAATACTATTAAGTGACGTTGCATATGAAAAACTCCCCTCTTTATTATTAAAGTTTATCGTGTTCAAGTAGGAACGTCAAAACGTATAGTTTAGCTTTTTTGTAAATATTGAAATGCTTTGTTAGAATAATAATAAATACGGAGGTGGCTTAAGAAATGATTTCACAATCTGAATTATGGGGTAATATTCCTGTATTACATATATTTGATGAAGAAATAAGTAATAACGCACCTATTGTTCTATTCTTACATGGGTTTGAAAGTGCAAAGGAACATAATTTACATTATGCTTATCAACTAGTTAACCAAGGGTGCAGAGTAATATTACCCGACGCTCTTTTACATGGTGACCGAGCGGAGAAACTAGACCAAGTAGAAATTAGCCTTCGGTTTTGGGAAATAGTATTAACCTCCATCGAAGAGGTCGGTAAATTAAAGGAAGAACTTATCGAACGCGGGTATTTAATTGATCAGAAAATTGGTCTTGCGGGAACTTCCATGGGTGGTATCACGACTTTAGGCTGTTTAACTGCCTATCCTTGGATTGACGCGGCTGCTATTATGATGGGGACTCCGGGTTATGTTGAACTTGCAAAAGCACAAATGGCTTTAGTAGAACAAAAAGGGTTTAAAATTCCGCTAAATAGTGAAGAAAGAAAAAATATGTTTGATACGTTAGCTTCTTTTGATGCTTCTAATCAAATGCACAAACTTGCTGATAAACCGTTGTTTTTCTGGCACGGAGAAAAAGATCCAGTTGTTCCATTTGAACCGACTGCACATTTTATCGAAGCGTTGAAACATGAATATGGAGAGAATGATATCGTGTTTATGAAAGAAAAATCTGCAGGTCACGCAGTATCTCGCAAGGGAATGTTAAGCGCAACAAAATGGCTTTCAAACAATTTGGCATAAGTATAGATGTTTTGTTATGATGGATTAATGAGGTAAGGAGGTTATTTAAATGGACCAAGATATGAAAGATAGCATGATGGCAGCTCTTGAAAATGTCATTGACCCTGAACTAGGCGTAGATATTGTCAATTTAGGTTTAGTATACGATGTTGAATTGTCAGATGAGGGTGTTGGAACAGTTACGATGACTTTAACATCCATGGGATGCCCAATGGGACCGATGATTGTGGATCAAGTGAATACAGCACTTATGGAATTACCAGAAGTCAAAGAAACTGAAGTTAACATCGTCTGGAATCCACCATGGTCAAAAGATAATATGTCTAGATACGCTAAGATTGCCTTAGGCATACGTTAATATAAAAGCGACCTCTTTCTATTACAAAAATAGAAAGAGGTCGCTTTTTTTAATCAATTCGGCAAATAGTTAAGGGACAATTCTCACACTCATTTTCTCTTTTCAAGAATTCAATATCATGAATGGTAATGATTCCTTTTTGAAAGGACACAATACCTGCATTTTTAATATCATTTAACATTCTATTAACAACTTCTCTACTCATGGCACATAAATTTGCTAGCTTTTGATTGGTTAGTGTGTACTCTATGATAATACTTCCATCCGGTTGTACTTGACCATATGTATTAGAAAGACGAATCAACGTGGAGAAAAGTGCTCCTTTTTTGCCATGTAACATTAAGTCTCTAAACCGAGTTTGATTCTTTATATAAACTAGTTGAATAAATTTTGTCCATTCTACCATTAGCTCTGTAGATTCCATTAAAAAATTCTCTAGTTTGGTTCGGTGAAGCGATAATAATTGGGTAGATTCTAAAGTAATAGCAGAAAAGGAGTGGTATACAATATCACAAAAAACAGCAGTTTCACCAATGTAATCATTTGGTCCGACTACTCGGAGTGTTAAAAGTTTACCGCTTTCTGTGTCTTTATTAATACCTACAGATCCAGAGACGATGAAATAAATCTCTTCAGAGCGCTCGCCCTCTTGAAAAACAGGTCGATCTTTTTCTAATTTTACTATGGAACCATATTGTTTAAATAGTGAATAAATGCCTGTTGTATCAGAAATATACTCGCTCATTAATAACACAACCTTTCCGTGTATATAACAATCATAGCATAATAACCTAACGTCTTTGGGAAAAATCACTTTTCTTTACAAATAATAAGAGAAGATATTATAATTACATTAGTCAAAAAAGGTCAAACTATTTTAAGGGAGATGTTTGGTTATGCAAATGAATCAACAAGATCAAAAAAGTCCTTTAGAAACGTACGGTCGTAATCTAATTACTGCAGTGAAAGAAGGAAAGATGGATCCTGTTATCGGTCGTGATCAAGAGATTCGAGATGTTATTCGGATTTTGTCTAGAAAAACAAAAAATAATCCTGTTTTAATTGGAGAACCTGGTGTAGGGAAAACAGCCATTGTAGAAGGATTAGCACAACGTATTGTCCGAAAAGATGTACCGGAGGGCTTGAAAGAGAAAGAAATATTTGAATTAGATATGAGCTCCCTCATTGCAGGGGCGAAGTATCGAGGAGAATTTGAAGAACGATTACAAGCGGTATTGAAGCAAGTAAAAAAGAGCGAAGGACAAATTATCTTATTTATCGATGAAATCCATACAATTGTAGGAGCTGGAAAAACAGACGGTGCCATGGATGCAGGTAATATGTTAAAACCGATGCTAGCTCGAGGAGAATTACATTGTATTGGTGCAACGACATTAGATGAATATCGTATGTATATTGAAAAGGATCCTGCTTTAGAGAGAAGATTTCAACAAGTACTCGTACGAGAGCCATCTGTTGAAGATACAGTTTCTATTTTACGCGGGTTGAAAGAAAGATTTGAATTGCATCATGGTGTACGCATACATGATAGAGCGATTGTCGCTGCAGCGCAGCTTTCTAATCGTTATATGACAGAACGCTTTCTTCCGGACAAGGCAATTGATTTAGTAGACGAGGCATGTGCAATGATTCGAACAGAGATAGATTCCATGCCGCAGGAGTTAGACGAAGTTACGAGAAAAATGATGCAGCTGCAAATAGAAGAACAAGCGTTAATAAAAGAAAAAGATGCTGCTAGTCGAAAAAGATTAGAACAATTGCGTCAAGACTTAGCAGAACTAGAGGAATCAACTAGTGAAATGAGAAGTAAATGGGGGCAGGAAAAAGAAGCGATTCAAGTAATTCAGCAAAAAAGAGAAGAGTTGGATCGATATCGTAGAGAATTGGAGGAAGCTGAAAATAAGTACGATTTAAATAAAGCAGCAGAACTTCGTCATGGAAAGATACCTACTCTGGAAAAAGAATTACTAGTCTATGAGCAAGAAGTAAACAATGATACGGACACGCGCTTACTACGAGAAGAAGTAACTGCTGATGAAATTGCATCAATTATTTCAAGATGGACTGGCATCCCAGTCACAAAACTTATCGAAGGAGAAAGAGAAAAACTTTTGCGATTAAAAGAAACGCTTGGAGAACGAGTAGTTGGACAGGATCAAGCGGTTCAGTTAGTGACGGAAGCCGTTTGGAGAGCTAGAGCAGGTATAAAAGATCCACAAAAACCGATTGGATCCTTCCTATTTTTAGGACCTACTGGAGTTGGGAAAACAGAACTTGCCAAAGCATTGGCTGCCAACTTATTTGATTCGGAAGAGCATTTTATTCGTATCGACATGTCAGAGTATATGGAAAAACATAGTGTATCGCGACTAGTAGGCGCTCCTCCTGGCTATATTGGATATGAAGAAGGTGGTCAGCTGACGGAAGCGGTACGCAGAAATCCTTACTCCGTTGTTTTATTAGATGAAATTGAAAAAGCTCACCCTGATGTTGCGAATATTTTACTGCAATTAATGGATGATGGACGAATTACGGATAGCCAAGGAAGGATCGTTAATTTCACGAATACAGTTGTCATATTAACATCTAATATTGGTTCGCAATATCTTGGAAATACGACTAGTAAAGTAGGGGAAGAGGAAGAGACACTTGTCATGACTGCACTTCGAGCGCACTTTAAGCCCGAGCTTTTAAATCGTATGGATGACATCATTATGTTCCATTCATTGACGACACATCATTTTGAAAAAATCGCAGAGAAATATGTGAAGCAGCTACAAAAAAGATTGCAAGAGCAAGAAGTTACATTGGAAGTGCAAGATAATGTCTTTAAGTGGATTGTAAATGAAGGAACAGATGCAGCATATGGTGCAAGACCTTTAAGACGATTCATCCAACGTAATCTAGAAACTGCTGTAGCGAAAATGCTAATTGGTGGAAATGTTCTTCCAGGAGGCACTATTGAAGCGAGTGTAGAAGATGGACACTTGACTGTAAGATAACAAGGTGTAATATAGATTACGTTATCCGCAACATTGCGTAGTGTACTCGCAAGATAGGTTGGACTATTTGCAACATTATGAGGAATACTAGCAATATTTAAGCTATGCGCAATATAACAAGCGTTACTCGCAAGATAGAGTGGATTATTCGCAATATAATGTGGAATCCTCACATCTCAAAATAAAAACAGCTCCCAACAAGTGGGAGCTGTTTTTTAGTGATGTTCTGAAGCTACTGGGTCGTTTGGAATAATTGCAACGATAATAAAAATCATAATTGCAACTGGAACTGACATGATTAATCCATTAACAACTTCGAATGGTACGTTCTGTACAGAGCTTACTACGTAATTTAACATTGTAACTAAAATAACTGACCATATTAACGTCATAATATATTTCATTTGTTTTCACCTCATATTGATTTTAACTATATGTATCATACCATACGGTGGTTCTTTTCAAAAGATTATTTAATACATCTAACTATGATGTTGAAAAATGTTCATATATTCGTTATTATTAATACCAGGTACTAATAATAGATTATAAGAAAAGAGGAACTTTCATGAATGCAGGAATAATCGGTTTAGGTTCATATGCACCTGATCAAATTTTGACAAATGAAGACCTTGAAAAAAAATTAGATACATCTGATGAATGGATTCGAACTAGAACTGGTATAGAAGAAAGAAGAATTGCCGCACCAGAAGAAAATACTTCTCATATGGCGTTTAAAGCAGCACAAGAAGCGATTAAGGATGCAGGAATAAATCCAGAACAAATTGGTTTAATTTTAGTAGCAACTGTTACACCCGATAATCCTTTCCCAAGTGTAGCAACAATGTTACAAGAACAACTTGGAGCGTCAAACGCTGCGGCAATGGATGTATCAGCTGCATGTGCAGGATTTATGTATGGAATAGTTACTGCAAAGCAATTCGTTGAAACCGATACGTATTCTCATGTACTAGTAGTAGGCGTAGAAAAGCTCTCTAAAATAACAAACTGGGAAGATCGTAATACAGCCGTGCTATTTGGTGATGGAGCGGGTGCTGTAATCGTTAGTAAAGTATCCGAGGGACGTGGTATATTATCGTTCGAGCTTGGTGCAAACGGAAGCGGCGGTAAGTATTTACAGCAAGATGGTCCATACCTTACGATGAATGGCAGAGAAGTTTTTAAGTTTGCTGTTAGACAAATGGGAGAGTCTGCGGTTAATGTAATAGAGAAAGCTGGATTAAATAAAGAAGATGTAGATATGTTAATCCCGCATCAAGCAAATATTCGAATAATGGAAGCAGCGAGAGAGAGACTAGAGCTACCAAAAGAAAAAATGTCTAAGACAATTCATAAATACGGAAACACTTCTTCTGCTTCTATTCCACTTTCTTTAAAAGAAGAAGTAATGAATGGTAAAGTGAATGACGATGACGTTATTGTGATGGTTGGATTCGGTGGAGGATTAACATGGGGTGCAATTGCGTTAAAATGGGGAAGATAATTTAAAATTACGAAGGGATGAATATAAATGACAAAACGTAGAGTTGTGGTCACTGGAGTTGGAGCTATTACACCACTTGGTAACGATATCGAAACAACATGGGCTGGTATTAAAGAAGGAAAATCTGGAGTAGGCATGCTGACACGACTAGATGCTAGTCAATTTGCAGCAAAAGTTGCGGCAGAAGTCAAAGATTTTGATATTGAAAAATATATTGAAAAAAAAGATGCTCGTAAGATGGACCGTTTTACACATTATGCACTAGCTGCATCTATCATGGCCGTGGAAGATGCTAACTTAACTATTACGGAAGAACTTGGGCTTCGAACGGGTGTATGGATTGGTTCTGGTATTGGTGGGATGGAGACGTATGAAGCGCAATTCCGAATCTTTTTAGAAAAGGGTGCTCGTCGAGTTAGTCCCTTTTTTGTACCAATGATGATTCCTGATATGGCTGCTGGCCAAGTGTCTATTCATTTTGGAGCAAAAGCAATTAACTCATGTACGGTTACAGCTTGTGCATCTGGTACTAACTCCATTGGGGATGCATTTAAAGTGATTGAGCGCGGAGATGCTGATGTAATGATCACAGGTGGAGCTGAATCACCTATCACACATATGTCAGTAGCTGGATTCTGTTCAAACACTGCATTAACTTTAAATACAGATCCTCAAAAAGCATCAAGACCGTTTGATGCAAATCGTGATGGGTTTGTAATTGGAGAAGGTGCAGGAATTCTTATATTAGAGGAATATGAACATGCAGTAGCCCGCGGAGCAAAAATCTATGCGGAAATCGTTGGATATGGTTCCACTGGTGATGCACATCATATT
Source organism: Psychrobacillus sp. FSL H8-0484 (assembly GCF_038005325.1). Lineage (NCBI taxonomy): Bacteria > Bacillati > Bacillota > Bacilli > Caryophanales > Bacillaceae > Psychrobacillus > Psychrobacillus sp. FSL H8-0484. The sequence goes on from NZ_JBBOSZ010000001.1 coordinate 1,021,272, forward strand.
ACTGCTCCAGCTCCTGAAGGAGAAGGTGCTGCTCGTGCGATGCAACAAGCAATTGAAGATGCAGGTATCAGTCCGGAACAAGTAGACTATATTAATGCACATGGAACAAGTACTCCATACAATGACCAATTTGAAACATTGGCAGTGAAAACTGTTTTTGCAGAACACGCATATAATTTGGCAATGAGCTCTACTAAATCAATGACGGGACATTTACTTGGTGCAGCTGGGGGAATAGAAGCTATTTTTAGTGTTCTAGCGTTGAAAGAAGGTATTTTACCTCCAACAATCAATTTAGAAAATCCAGACCCGATTTGTGATTTAGATTATGTACCGAATATTGCTAGAAAAGCTGATATTCAATATTCAATGAGCAATTCATTAGGATTTGGTGGGCATAACGCGAGTATCTTGTTTAAGAAAATTTAACTAAATTTTATAAAAGCGATCACTTCGTTGATTGAAGCGACAGGCGACTCCAGCGGGATGAGTGAGACAGATAAGACATCACAAACGACGCGTGAGCGGCGGTGATGGCTTATCGCTCACCCCGCGGAAAGCGTCCGCCTATAGCGGAAATCAACTATACTTTATTCCATGTAAAATATATATTCCTTTAGTATTGTTCGTGTTTTTTCATATAAATTAGAATTATGAAAATTGATTCAAGCATTTCCAATTTAAAAATTGGAAATGCTTTTTTTGTTGCATGTTAATTTAGTCAATTAAAATACTATTATATTATCGATTTAAAGCACTAAATGATATTTTATTGATAAAAAACATCAAAAAATGATGCTTTTTTTGTGTTATTAATTAATTTTTTGAACAATGTAAAGATTAATAAAACTGTTGGTATTATTGACCTTATTCTTATTTTACAATTTTCGAAATAGAGTAAATAAAAGGAAAAGATAGAAAATTTGTATTGCGATTGTAACAATACTGTAATAGACTTTACAAATAAGATAGTTAAAAAACAGAAAAGTGTAAATATTGAATTAGTTAAATATATTTCTGAATGTAAAGAGGCTAGCGATCGATTCTTGAAAGGAGTTCATTACTTTGAATATCACTGATCAACTACTAACGATAAAAGATTTACATACTGGCTTTCGTATCAAGGATACATATTTTGATGCAGTAGATGGTGTATCCATCAATTTAAAGAAAAATGAAATTCTAGCTATTGTTGGTGAGTCTGGTTGCGGCAAGTCTACATTAGCGACTTCTATTATTGGGCTTCACGATCATAATAGGACCCGTGTAGAAGGAGAAATTATCTACGATGGAATAAATCTTGCGAAGCTGGATGAAGAAAAGTTTAACAAAGTACGTGGGGAAGAAATCGGAATGATCTTCCAAGATCCTTTGTCTGCTTTGAATCCACTTATGCGTATTGGTGAACAGATTGAAGAGTCATTAAAATTCCATACCAAGATGTCTAAAAGTGAAAGGGAAAAGCGTGTAATAGAATTATTAAATCAAGTTGGAATACCTAATCCAATGCGCGTTAAAAAGCAATTTCCTCATCAGTTGTCAGGTGGGATGCGCCAACGTGTTATTATTGCCATTGCCATTTCCTGTAAACCAAATATAATCATTGCAGATGAACCGACTACTGCACTCGATGTGACAATCCAAGCCCAAATTTTAGACTTACTTAATGATTTACAAGCTGAAACAGGGGCAGGGATAATTCTTATCACACATGACTTAGGCGTTGTAGCAGAAGTAGCTGACCGAGTAGCGGTTATGTACGCTGGTCAAATTATTGAGGAAGCGCCAGTAGAAGAATTATTCTCGAATCCAAAACATCCATATACACGATCATTATTCAATTCTATTCCACAAATGAACAGCGAAAATGAAAAATTACAAGTAATTCAAGGAATTGTACCTTCTCTCGTGAAACTACCACGAACAGGATGCCGTTTCTCAGCACGTATTCCATGGATACCAAATGTTGCACATGAAGAAAATCCAATACTTCACGAAATTTCTCCAGGTCATTTAGTTAGATGCACTTGCTGGCAGCACTTTCATTTGGAAAGTGAAGAAGGAGGAAATAACATATGAGCTTTATGCAAATCAAAGATTTACACGTCCATTACCCTATTCGCGGAGGATTTTTCAATACTGTCGTCGACAAAGTATATGCAGTTGATGGAATTAGTCTAGATATTGAAAAAGGGAAGACTTATGGTTTGGTTGGAGAATCTGGATGTGGAAAATCTACAACAGGTAAATCTATTATTGGATTAGAAAAAATTACGTCTGGAGAAATCATTTATGAAGGGGAGAATGTGACGCATAAACGTCGTAGTAACAATTCCTCTTATAATCGTGATATACAAATGATTTTCCAAGATGCTCATTCTAGTCTGAATCCTAGGAAACGAGTTCAAGATATTATTGCAGAACCAATTAGAAACTTCTTGAAACTAACACCAAATGAGGAAAAACGTAAAATTAATGAGTTGTTGGCGATTGTTGGGATGAACGAGGATGCGAAATTAAAATACCCCCATGAGTTCTCTGGAGGTCAGAAACAACGTATTGGTATTGCACGTGCAATTGCAACCAATCCCAAATTAATTATTGCTGACGAGCCAGTTTCTGCACTAGATTTATCCGTTCAAGCACAAGTCTTGAACTTTTTGAAAGATATTCAAAATGAGTTTGGTCTTAGTTATTTATTTATTTCACATGATTTGGGTGTAGTTAAACATATGTGTGACCAAATTTCAATAATGTATAAAGGACGATTCGTAGAAGTTGGTAATCGTCATGATATTTACAACAATCCACAACACATATACACAAAGCGCTTATTATCCGCTATACCTGATGTAAATCCGCTTGGTCGGGAAGCCCGTAAAAGAGTACGCATTGAAGTGGAACAAAACTATCTTGTAGATCATCAGAAGTATTTTGATGAGAATGGACGAGTATTTAATTTACACACGATGACTGATACACATCAAGTAGCGGTGGCCGCTTTAAAAAAGGAGGCCATCTAATATGTGGAAAACGATTTTAAGACGAGTACTTGCAATGATTCCACAATTATTTGTTTTAAGTTTGCTTATCTTTATCTTGGCTAAGTTTATGCCTGGGGATCCATTTACAGGATTAATTACTCCAGAAACAGATGCAAATAGACTGGAAGAAATGCGAGAAGCTGCGGGCTTTTATGATCCTTGGTATTTACAATATTACAACTGGATAGTGAATGCTGCACAAGGGGATTTTGGAAAAAGTTACACATATAAAGTACCGGTATCCGATTTAATCGGCGATCGTGCGAAGAACACACTTTGGCTGTCCTTATTGAGTGTAATTTTACTTTATAGTTTTGCTATTCCTTTAGGAGTTTTAGCAGGACGTTATCAAGATACGTTCCTAGATAAATCAATCGTTTTATATACTTTTATTACTTATGCAATCCCTACTTTTGTATTAGGTTTACTACTATTATTCTTATTTGGCTATCAGCTGAATTGGTTCCCAACTAGTGGAACAATCGATATAAAACATGACGAAGGCACTCTAGGTTATTTTTGGAATAAAATTTACCATATGATATTGCCGGCCATTACGTATGCAATACTAGGCACAACTGGAGTTGTTCAATATCTTCGTTCAGAAATTATTGATGCGAAATCAATGGATTATGTTCGTACTGCTCGAAGTAAAGGAATTCCAGTACGAAAGGTTTACAGCCAGCATATTTTTAGAAATTCCTTATTACCAATAGCAGCCTTTTTTGGTTTCACTATAACTGGATTGCTTACCGGCTCTATCTTTATCGAATCTATTTTCGGTTATCCTGGGATGGGTCAATTGTTTATTCATTCCATCTCATCACGAGACTATAGTGTCATTACTGCATTAGTAATGCTTTTCGGCTTCTTAACATTATTAGGTAGTCTCTTGTCCGATATCATCATGAGTATAGTAGATCCTCGCATTAGGATAGATTGACGAAAATAAGGGTTAAGGAGAGAGGAAAAATGACTAAAACGTTGGAATTTAAAAATACAGGAAATTTAGAAAATGAAGTTAATAGCTCTCCACCTACTGGTTTTCAAGTACTCGTACGAGAGTTTAAAAAAGATAAATTAGCTATGTTCTCATTATTCGCTTTAGTATTAGGTATTTTAGGAATCTATATCGCGGCTATGTTTATAGATCAAGAAGCCCTTATGAAAGTGAGCCTTCGTGACAAGTTTGGAGAACCAGGGGAGAAGTTTTTCCTTGGGGCTGACCAAGGTGGCCGTTCCATTATAGGACAATTAATCATCGGTGCGCGAAACTCCATTACGATTGCTTTATCAGTAACGATTATAACAGGGATAATGGGAGTAGCCATAGGGTTAATCACAGGTTACTTTGGTGGTTTGATAGATAATATTTTTATGCGTATTATTGATTTCTTTATCACAATTCCTACACTAATGATTATTATCGTTTTTGTTACAATTATCCCGAAATATACAATAACTAGTTTTGTATTAATTATGAGTGCATTCTTGTGGGTCGGTACTGCACGACTTGTAAGGAGTAAGTCGCTTACGGAAAGTAGACGCGATTATGTTAATGCGTCAAAAACAATGGGAACAAGAGACGCCACAATCATTTTCAAAGAAATCATGCCAAATCTAAGTTCCATCCTTATTGTAGAATTAACGCTTAGTTTTGCGGGGAATGTAGGACTGGAAACAGGATTATCTTATTTAGGATTTGGATTGCCACAAACTGTTCCAAGTTTAGGGACACTTGTAAGTTATGCGAATAATCCATTGATTTTAGAAGATAAGTGGTGGGTTTGGTTACCAGCATCTTTATTAATTTTAGTATTAATGCTAGCCATCAATTATGTTGGTCAGGCAATTCGTCGTTCTGCCGATGCAAGACAACGTCAGGGGTAACGATTGGTATTAAACGATTTTCGTTTGATATATAGAAAGATATAAAAAGGAGGAAAAAGAATGAGTAAAAAGCTTTGGGCATTACTAGCAGTACTTATAGCTTTCATGCTTGTGCTTGGTGCATGTAACAATGACGACAAAGAAGAAACTACAGGTACAGAAGTAAAAGAACCTGAAAAAGAAAAAGAAGAAGAAAAAGAAGAAGAAGTAGCAGAGCCGGCAGAACCAGCAGATTCATCAGCATTTCCTTTATCAGTAAACAATGAAGGAGATGCAATCACAGGTGGAACGTTAAAAGTTGCACTGGGTACAGATACTCCATTCCAAGGGATTTTCTCACTTGTATTATATGAAGATGGCTTTGATGCAGATATTATGGAATACGCAAGCAATGTAATATTCGCTGATGATGGTGACCTATTAATCACTGACAAAGGAATAGCATCATTAGAAGCAGATCCAAAAACGAATAAAGCTATAATTAAAATTCGTGAAGGCGTTAAATGGTCTGACGGAGAACCTCTTAAAATTGAAGATTTAATTTATCCATATTTAATTATCGGTCACCCTGATTACCAAGGGATTCGATATGATGGTGATTTCCAAAACATTATTGGTGCAGTTGAATACCACGATGGAAAAGCTGACACAATCTCAGGATTGAAAAAAGTGGATGAATCTACTTTAGAAATTTCATTTAACAAATTATCACCTGCAATTTTCTCGGGTGGTGATGGATTATGGAGTTCTGCGGAACCAAGTCATATCTTAAAAGACATTCCAGTAGGAGAGCTTTTAGAGTCTGATGCAGTTCGTAAAAACCCTGTAACATTAGGTGCTTTCAAATATGATAAAATCGTACCTGGTGAATCTGTACAATTCGTAAGAAATGAAAACTACTGGAAAGGTGCTCCTAAACTGGACGGAGTTCTTTTAAAAGCAGTACCTTCCACTTCTATATCAAAAGCAATACAAACAGGTGAATATCATATGACAGCTGGCACATTACCAGCAACAAAATATCCTGAAATAAAAGATTTTGACAACATTACAATCTTGGCTCAACCCGAGCTTTCTTATTCTTATTTAGGATTCAAATTAGGTAAATATGATACAGCAACTGGACTTTCTACAATGGATCCAGCAGCTAAAATGAGTGATGTAAAATTACGTCAAGCAATGGGTTATGCACTTGATGTAGAGCAAGTGAATGAGGTTTACTATGATAACCTACGCTCTCGTGCGACATCTTTAATTCCACCAGCATTTTCAACATTCTTTGATGATTCGTTAAAAGGCTATACGTATAACAAAGATCAAGCAATTGCATTGTTAGACGAAGCTGGTTACAAAGATACGGATGGAGACGGATTCCGCGAAAATCCAAAAGGTGAAAAATTAGAAATTAAGTTCGCAGGAATGGCTGGCGATGCAATCGCAGAAGAAATGGCAGCATTCTGGATTCAAAACTGGGCAGATGTTGGGCTAAAAGTTGTATTATCAACAGGACGTTTAATCGAATTCAACTCTTTCTACGATAAAGTAGAAGCGGATGATCCAGAAATCGATATTTATATGGCTGCATGGGGAACAGGTACTAACCCATCTCCAGCAGGTTTATATGGGAAAGAAGCAGCATTTAACTTCAGTCGTTTCACAACTCCGGAGTTAGATGAGTTGCTTAAAGCAATCGATTCTCCAGAAGCATTCGATTCAACTTACCGTGCAAATGCATTCCGTGAATGGCAATTATACATGGAAGAAAATGCACCAGTTATTCCAACTCAATTCCGTACTGCAATTTACTCAATCAATAAAGGTGTAAAAAATTATGATGTTGATCGTGCAAATGAAGATTTCGATTTAAGTCAAGTAGAATTACTTGCTGAAGAGCCAGTTAAGTCAACAAAATAATATATAAAATGAAAAACGCCATTCGTGATAAACGGATGGCGTTTTTCATATTATTTACGAAGGATGTGATCGTAATAAGACTTTTACTCTTTTTAATCAGTTATGGAACAGCAGTCATTAGCTGCTCCCATTTAGTGCTTTCATTGAACTTTTTATCTCTTGGCTATTCGTGGAATTCCGTTTTAATGTACATGTTGAACTCCAATGATTTTACCGTTTTTTGTCTTTCGATTTTAAGTCTAACTCTTATCGTCTTCTTCCAAGGCCCATTGCGGCTTCCATCTTAGATAAAGTATTTTTTGCCATTGCATTCGCTTTCTCTGCACCTTTATCTAATATTTCATCTAGCTCGGACGAGTTTATTAACTCTTCATAACGTGCTTGAATTGGAGCGAAATGGTCTACTATTACTTGTGCTACAGATGCTTTAAAATCTCCATACCCTGCTCCTTCATACTTTTGAACAAGTGCATCTATCGATAGATTGGTTAGAGCAGATTCAATTGTAAGAAGATTGGAAACACCTGGTTTGTTTTCAGGGTCAAATGCTACAATACCTTCTGAATCGGTAACTGAACTTTTTATTTTCTTTTCAATTTGTTTAGGTGTATCTAAAATGCGAATAGTGGCTTTCTGATTTGGATCAGATTTACTCATTTTCTTTAAAGGGTCTTGAAGAGATTTAATTCGTGCTCCATTTTTAGGTAGCTGGATTTCAGGAATTGTAAGAACTTGACCATAGCGTTTATTAAATCTTTCTGCTAAATCACGTGTTAATTCTACATGTTGTTTTTGGTCATCCCCAACAGGTACAATATCGGATTGGTATAACAGGATATCTGCAGCCATTAAAGGTGGATACGTTAGTAATGCAGCGGAAACGGCATCTTTTCCATCTGATTTATCCTTAAATTGTGTCATTCTTTCTAGTTCGCCGATATAAGATATACATTGCATAATCCATCCAGCTTGCGCATGTGCTGGAACTTCGGATTGTATAAATAAAGTAGATTTCTCTGGATCTATCCCTACAGCGATATATAATGCTGCAAGTGAGCGAATGTGATTACGAAGTTCTTGAGGGTCTTGAGCGATTGTAATTGCATGCTGATCTACGATACAAAATACACATTCATTGTCATCTTGTAATGAAATAAACTGTCTAAATGCTCCAATATAATTGCCTAGAGTGATGGTTCCTGTTGGTTGTACACCTGAAAATAATTTTTTCATTTGAATACTCCTCCTTAAAATAAAAAAACATCATGCATCCCAAAAAAGGGACGAATGATGTAAATCCGTGGTACCACCCAGCTTGCTAAAATAATTAGCCACTCTTCTTCATAACGTGAAGGATACGGTATATGCTACTAAAATTCACATATACTGCTCAGAAGCCCATTCCATTTAAAGTATGTTCTGTTTACACCGACCACAGACTCTCTAAGCATACGATATTAAATGTACTTTTCTTCGTCAAAGCTCAATTATTTAGTTTTGACTATTATATATTAGAAGAAACTCCAAAATCAAGCGAAAAAATTAACTATAATAGACAAATAAAGCGATGCACATACAAAATAAACTGGATAAGCCTAAAGCGATTATTGGCTTGTGTGGAAATGAAAAAACTTCCGAAGGCAATCGCATTTTGTTTGCTTCTGATTTCATATGTTTGGGTGTGAACACTTTGCGTGTACTTTCCGTAAAGAAATCAAAAAAACCACCTGAAACTACATATGTCATTAATCCGAAAAATGTTATGGTTCCACCAACATAAAAAGACATATTTGCGTAATAAACGAGTTCAGCATTTCCATAAGTGAGAACCATAAGAATCAAAATAAGTAACTGGACACTTAAAAAATATATAACTTTCTTTTTCATAATTCACCTCTATCAGAGTAAATTATAGAAGATAAATAAAAAATAATCAAAAAATAATTTAGATATTAGTAAATGTGAATATCAAAAAAGAAACATTTTCATTACCAATGATTCTCAATTGTTAGGACAATGTAATGATTTTGTTACAACAATGTAAAAATATTATAAAAAAGGTCTGTACAAGTTAAAAGTAAAATGTATAATAAGTAATGTAATGAATTTTTCTGAATATTAGGGAGGTTAAAAAAATGAAGAATAGTAAGTTTGCATGGCTTTTAAGCCTACTGTTAGTTGTTGCTCTTTTCTTAGCTGCATGTGGCGGTAAAGAAGAAGGCACTAAAACAACTACAGAAACAGATAAAGAAACTACACCTGAAGAAGAAGAAGCAGCGGTAGTTGACGAAGAACAGGTACTTAACTTAATAATGACTGCTGAAATTCCAACAATGGACTCTGCTTTAGCAACTGACGCTGTTGGTTTTGATTTACTGAACAATGTAAACGAAGGTTTATACCGTTTAAATCAAGAAAACGTTGCAGTTCCTGCAATCGCTGAAGGTGAACCAAAAGTTTCTGAAGATGGATTAGTTTACACATTCACTTTACGTGATGCTAACTGGTCTGATGGTTCTCCAGTAACTGCTAATGACTTTGAATTTGCATGGAAACGTGCTATGAACCCAGATACTGGTTCTGAATACGGTCCATACATGATGTCTGGAGTTATTAAAAACGCTACTGAAATTTCTGAAGGTAAGGTTGAATACACTGAATTAGGTGTTAAAGCAATCGATGAAAAAACTTTAGAAGTAACACTTGAAAAACCAATTCCTTATTTCTTATCTCTTATGTCATTTGGAACATTCTTACCACAAAAAGAAGAATTTGTTACATCGCAAGGTGAAAACTATGCGAAAAATTCTGAGGCTGTTTTATACAACGGACCATTCTCACTTACTGCATGGGATGGGACAGGATTATCTTGGAAATTAGTTAAAAATGACCAATACTGGGATAAAGATACTGTAAAACTTACGGAAATTAACTATGACGTAGTAAAAGAAACTGCTACTAGAGTTAACCTTTATACAAATGGAGAGAAAGATCGTACTTCTCTTGATGGTGAGTATGCAATGCAATACGCTGCTGACCCAGAATTACTAAAAGAATTGGAAACTTCTGTATTCTATTTCAAATATAACCAAGAACGTACTGGAGAAAAAACTCCACTTGCGAACGTAAATATTCGTGAAGCAATTTCAAAAGCTTTCAACAAACAAGACTTAGTAGATGTAGTATTAGCAAATGGTTCTGTACCAGCTAATTACCTAGTACCAAAAGAATTCTCTTTCGATGAAAATGCATCTGACTTCCGTGATGTAAATGGCGATATGGCTACTTTCAATGTAGAAGAAGCTCAAGCTGCATGGGAAAAAGGTAAAGCTGAGCTAGGTGTTACTGAGCTTTCAATTGAAATTCTTGGAGGAGACACTGACCTTTCTAAGAAAATGGATGAGTACTTCAAATCTCAATTAGAAACTAACTTACCTGGTTTAACTGTTACTCTTAAAGAAGTACCATTTAACGTTCGTTTAGATCTTGATACAAACCAAGACTACGAGATTCAAGTTGCTGGATGGGGTCCTGACTTCCAAGATCCTTACACATTCATGAACTTATGGTTAACAGGTGGCGGTAACAACCAAATGTCATACTCTAACCCAGAATATGATAAATTAGTGAACTCTGCTAACAACGAATTAGCTCTAGATCCTGCTGCTCGTTGGCAAGCAATGGCTGATGCAGAAAAAATGCTTATCGATCAAGATTTCGGTATCGGACCTATTTACCAACGCGGTTTAATGTTCCTTCAAAAACCATATGTTAAAGGTATTGTTGCTCACCCATTCGGTGGAGACTATAGCTACAAATGGACTTATATCGAAGGTAAAAACTAAGCGATTTTAGTAGGTTAAAAATCTCATAGTTAGAGAGTATATGGTATCCTATAGGGCCATATACTCTCTTTTTAAATGAATCAGAATTCACAAAATATTATATTATTTGATGTTATTTTGACAATTAGCATAGTTATCTGTTTATATAGAATAATAGATTATTTTTTTTAGATTACATTAGGAGGTGCAAAGATGGCAAAATACATTATTCGTCGTGTGATTTATATGTTTATAACATTTTTCCTGATTGCGACAGCAACCTTCTTCTTGATGAAGGCGCTTCCAGGATCCCCGATTAGCTCTGCTTCAAAACTATCCCCTCAACAACTTGCGATAGTGGAAGCGAAATACGGATTAGATCAACCAGTCCCAGTACAATATGCAAAGTATATGCTAAACCTGGCTCAAGGTGATTTAGGAAACTCATTCCAATTTAAAAATGCTAGTGTAACAGACTTGATTATTAATCGATTAGGTCCATCTTTTATCCTTGGAACTCAAGGTTTAATACTTGGTGTAGCACTAGGAATCATGTTAGGTATGATTGCCGCATTAAAGCAGAATACAATATGGGATTATGGTAGTACGTTTATTGCTATCGTCGGTATTTCTATTCCGTCTTTCGTTTTTGCTACATTTCTTCAATATTGGCTAGCAGTTAAGTGGGAAATATTCCCGGTTGCTCTTTGGAAAGATGGTTGGATGTCAAGCGTGCTTCCATCTATTGCATTAGCAATGGGGCCACTTGCGACTGCTTCACGTTTTATTCGTACAGAAATGATTGAAGTATTAAGTTCAGATTATATTACTTTAGCTAAATCTAAAGGTGCAAGTGGATATGAAATTGCGTTTAAGCATGCTTTTCGTAATGCGTTAATCCCACTTGTGACGGTTTTAGGACCGCTTGCTGCAGGTTTACTTACCGGTTCACTTGTAATTGAACAGATTTTTGCTATTCCAGGAATCGGAGAACAGTTTGTAAAATCCATTTTCTCTAATGACTTCTCTATTATTATGGGTACTACATTATTCTTCTCTGCGTTCTTAATTGTCGTAATATTCGTAGTTGATATTCTTTATGGAATTATTGACCCGCGTATTCGTTTATCAGGAGGTAATGATTAATGAGTCAAGATATAAAAAAATTACCTGCTGGATCTTTTGAAAGAGTTCACATTGATAGTACACAAGCGGAAAGAATTTCAAAACCAAGTATGAGTTTTTGGCAAGATGCCTGGTTACGTATACGTAAAAATAAAGCAGCTATTGTGAGTATGTTTATTTTGGCATTTATCGTCATTATGGCTTTTGTGGGACCAATGATTAGTCCACATGATGCAGATACTCAAACAATTACACATGCAAACTTACCACCCAAAGTACCTGGACTTGAAAAGCTAGGTATCTTCGATGGGGTCGGTACATTAGGTGGAAAAGAAGTAGATTTATATGAAATGAAAAAAGTAGATACGTATTATTGGTTTGGTACGGATGGTCTTGGTCGTGATATGTTCTCACGAGTTTGGGAAGGTACGCAAATCTCATTATTTATCGCTTTTATGGCAGCGTTAATTGATATGGTTATTGGTGTAGCATACGGTGGTATTTCTGGATTTTACGGTGGACGTGTGGATGATATATTGCAGCGCATTGTTGAAATACTTTATGGAATTCCAACATTAGTAATAGTAATTCTCATGAGTTTATTCATGGAACCAGGTATAACGGCGATTATTATCGCTATTACAATAACCGGCTGGGTTGGTATGTCGCGTATTGTTCGTGGTCAAGTATTGAAATTCAAAAACCAAGAATTTGTATTGGCATCTCGTACATTGGGAGCATCAAATGGCCGTATTATAGTGAAGCATATTTTGCCTAATATTTTAGGTATTATCATTATTAATACAATGTTTACAATTCCAGGTGCAATTTTCTTCGAAGCATTTTTAAGCTTTATTGGATTGGGCTTACAACCACCTAATGCGTCATTAGGTACACTTATTAATGATGGTTACAAAATGATTAAATTCCAACCACATATTTTACTGTACCCATCCCTCATTTTAAGTTTGTTAATGATTGCATTTAACTTACTAGGTGATGGCTTACGTGACGCACTAGATCCGAAGATGAAAGACTAAAAGGAGGAAAGCCAAAATGGAAAAGATTTTAGAGGTTAAAGACCTAGAGCTTTCCTTCCATACCTTTGCAGGAGAAGTTAAGGCCATTCGTGGCGTTAATTTTGACTTATTAAAAGGGGAAACTCTTGCAATCGTTGGAGAGTCTGGTTCTGGTAAATCGGTTACGACAAAGGCGATTATGCGACTGTTGCCTGAATCAAGTTCTGAGTTTAAAAATGGTCAAATCCTGTTTAACGGGAAAGACTTAACGAAATTAACGGATAAAGAAATGCAAAAGATTCGTGGAAAAGATATATCAATGATTTTCCAAGATCCAATGACTTCTTTAAATCCAACAATGACAATTGGTAATCAAATTATGGAACCAATTTTAAAACATCGTAAAGTGAGTAAATCAGAAGCACGTAAAGTAGCTGTCGATTTGTTACGTTTAGTTGGTCTGCCAAAACCTGAAGCTCGTATAAAGCAATATCCACACCAGTTCTCTGGTGGTCAACGTCAACGTATTGTAATTGCAATTGCGCTTGCATGTAATCCACAGATTCTAATTGCGGATGAGCCGACTACTGCACTTGACGTTACAATTCAAGCTCAAATTTTAGAGCTAATGAAGGATCTTCAAAAGAAAATTGATACTTCTATTATCTTTATTACACATGATCTTGGTGTTGTGGCAAACGTAGCGGACAGAGTAGCTGTAATGTATGGTGGTAAAATTGTGGAGATTGGTACGGTAGATGAAATTTTCTATAATCCACAACATCCATATACATGGGGGTTATTAAGCTCAATGCCTTCATTAGATACAGCAGAAGAAAAATTATATGCTATACCAGGAACTCCTCCTGATCTATTGTCTCCTCCAAAAGGAGATGCATTTGCTCTTCGAAGTGATTATGCTTTGAAAATCGATTTAGAGGAAGCTCCACCATTCTTTAAAGTGAGTGATACTCATTATGCAGCAACTTGGTTATTACATCCAGACGCTCCACAAGTAGAACCACCTTTAGCTATTGTTGAGCGCATGAAAAAGTATCCTGGAAGCCGTTATTATGAAGGAACTAAAGGAGGTAGTTACTGATGGCTGAAAAATTACTTGAAATTAGAAATTTAAAGCAATATTTCAATCAAGGTAAGCCGAATGAGGTTCGTGCAGTTGATGACGTAAGCTTCGATATATATAAAGGGGAAACTCTAGGACTAGTTGGAGAGTCAGGCTGTGGTAAATCTACGACGGGTCGTACAATTATCCGCTTATATAACGCGACTGATGGACAAGTGATTTATGACGGTGTAGATGTACATGATAAAAAATCGAAAAAAGATTTAAAAACATTTAATCGTAAAATGCAAATGATTTTCCAAGATCCATACGCATCTTTAAATCCTCGTATGAAAGTATTGGATATTATTGCAGAAGGCCTAGATATTCATGGTCTTGTGAAAAATCCAAAAGAACGTAAAGAACGTGTTGTAGAGCTTTTAGAGACAGTTGGTTTAAATCGTGAGCATGCTGATCGATATGCACATGAGTTTTCAGGTGGTCAACGTCAGCGCTTAGGTATTGCTAGAGCACTCGCTGTAGAACCTGAATTCATCATTGCAGATGAGCCTATCTCTGCTCTAGACGTATCTATCCAAGCACAGGTTGTAAACTTACTAAAAGAATTACAAGAAGAAAAAGGGTTAACCTATTTATTCATCGCCCATGATTTATCAATGGTTAAATACATTTCTGACCGTATTGGCGTAATGTATTTTGGGAAGCTAGTAGAGCTTGCTCCTGCGGAAGATTTATATAATAACCCGTTACATCCATATACACAGTCACTATTATCTGCAATTCCACTTCCAGATCCAAATTATGAACGTACTCGTGTGCGTAAATCATACGATCCTTCTGTTCATAATTACCAAGATGGAGAAGAAATTGCGATGCGTGAAATTACTCCTGGGCACTTTGTTTTCTGTTCTGAAAAGGAATCTGAATCACTGAAGGCCATCTCCAATTCACGACTATAAAACAAACGGTCATTCTTATTAGAATGGCCGTTTATTTTGGTCAATTTACCCTTTCTTTCCAACTATTAAATTGTTAGAATAAAGACATAAGGAAGAAAGGAAGAACAACTATTATGAAGTACACGTTTAAATTGCTTGCCTCTTTTACAATTGCAGCAGCTGCATTAATACCAAGTACTGCTTCTGCTGAATCCAATCTATTTGTCAATAACTTTGCTGGGAAAGAGTACAGTTTTGGAGCAATTGACGAAACGATTGTTTCTTCTTCTAAATTATTCATCTATGACTCTGGATTTACATTTAAATATCCAGATGCAGTAAGAGGTGTGTATGTAACAGGACATTCTGCAGGTGGGGCTAGGTTTAATGATTTAGTAACCTTAATAGACAAAACTGAACTAAATGCCATGGTAATTGATATTAAAGATGATTTTGGAAATTTAACATATAAACCAAGTGAAGAATCTCCACTTACAAAGTACGATATTGGTAGACCATACATAAAAGATCTTAAAGCTACTCTCAAAACAATGGAACAGAAAGAAATATATCCAATTGCACGTATCGTTATTTTTAAAGATACGGAACTTGCAGAGCGAAAGCCTGAATGGTCATTCGTTGACGGGTCGTCTGTTTGGAAAAATGGACGGGGAGAGGCTTTTGTTAATCCTTTTTTGCAAGAAGTGTGGGATTATAATATTGAAATCGCAATAGAAGCTGCCAAAATGGGCTTTAAGGAAATTCAATTTGATTATGTACGATTTCCAGAAGGATTTGAAAATAGAGAAGACACACTAAAGTATTCATTGGGAACATATGAGTCATCTGAGTTAGATGCAGTTCAAAGAAGGGTATCTGCAGTCACAGATTTTGTGGCATATGCTAGAGAAAAATTAAAACCTTATGGTGCACAGTTATCCGTGGATATTTTTGGATATTCAGCAACTTTACCGGAAGCACCTGGAATCGGACAAAACTTCTCTAAAATATCGGAGAATGTGGACGTTATTTCCTCCATGATCTATCCAAGTCATTGGACTTCTTACTTCGGGATAGTAAAGCCTGATTTAGAGCCCTACCGCTTAGTACAAGAATATGCAAAAGTAGAAAATGCTAAGTTAGCAGAATTAGAGAATCCTCCAATTTCACGACCATGGATACAAGATTTTACAGCTTCTTACTTAGGGGCAGGTAACTATCTAACATATGGTAAAGAGGAAGTTGAAGCGCAAATTAAAGCACTTAACGAAGCCGGTATTAAGGAGTATTTACTCTGGAATGCAGGAAATAAGTATTCTCCAGGTGTCGACTATACCCCTTAATAAAGAGGAATGTATAAAAAAGCAGAATTTAAAAATTCTTGCTTTTTTTTATATTTTTTATATTTATTGAAACCTTATTTCATGAAAAACGTATTATAAAGTATAACAGTTATTTTCAATCATTCGTATCTAATTGAGAATAGCACTAAAAATAATTTATTTTTATGTTTAAACAATAAATTAGACGGGTATAAATTAATTGTAGGTCATTTAGATTTAATAAATCTAGTATAGCTTATGTAATCAACAGAATTGTGACAGCATTAATTAAAAGTAAAATTTTTCTTTTAAACGTATTTTAATTCACTATTAATTGGTGTATACTATAAAAGTAAAATACTACATTAAATTAATTATAATCTACTTTATATAACACAACGAAATATGAAAGGAAGTGTATTTTAATGATGGTTACACTATTTACTTCACCAAGCTGTACTTCTTGCAGAAAAGCAAAAGCGTGGTTAGAAGAACATGAAATTCCATATACTGAACGTAATATTTTTTCTGAACCTCTTAGCATAAGTGAAATAAAAGAAATTTTACGAATGACAGAAGACGGAACAGATGAAATTATCTCTACTCGCTCTAAAATTTTTCAAAAGCTAAATGTAGATGTGGAAAGCCTTCCGTTACAACGTTTATACGAATTGATCCAAGAGCATCCTGGATTATTGCGTAGACCAATTATACTGGACGAAAAACGTCTGCAAGTTGGGTATAACGAAGACGAAATACGTAGATTTTTACCTCGAAAAGTTCGTGCTTATCAATTACTTGAAGCACAACGACTTGTTAACTAGAACAAACAGAGCTGGTTGTTTTTCAAGAAATTTTGAAAAATAATCAGCTTTTCTTTTTTCGCTTACATTCATAATTAAATTTTCATAAAATGCATATAGTTTAGTTAATAATTTAAAAAGGGAAGCAGGAATCCTTTTCTTTTTTTCGTAAACAACATACAATAGTAAAAGACACTACAATAATGAGACGGTAAGAAGCGAAAGGAGATGTGTTAAATGGATATCGAGCGTATCAATGATAACACTTTCAAAGTATACATTTCATACATCGACATTGAAGAAAGAGGCTTCAGCCGAGATGAAATATGGTTTAATAAAGATAAGAGCGAGCAGCTTTTTTGGGAGATGATGGATGAGGTTCATGATGATGACCATTTTGACGAGTTGGATGGCCCACTATGGATACAAGTTCATGCGATGGAAAAAGGTTTGGAAGTAATTGTCACTCGAACGGAATTGGCTAAGGATGAACGATCAGATGATAGTGATGAAATGGAAGATGTATCAAACAAAATATTTAAAAATGGAGTCTCTAGCTCCATAGGACCTCATGAGTTTGATGATTTTTCGAATTATATGGATGATTTAGATGAAATACCTTCTGAGTATACATTTAAATTTGAGAACTTTGATGATGTACTTGGTCTAGCAAAAAAACTAGAGAAAGTAAATTTCAAAACATCTCTGTACCACTATGAGGAAAAGTATTATTTACATGTAAGCTTTAATATAGAGGTGGTTGAATTTGAATCAGTATTAAATACACTAAGCGTGATTTCTGAATTTGGTCTTAGTACAAAAACAACCATTCATATGATTCAAGAATACGGTAAAGAAATAATTGCAAATGATGTCTTGAAAGAATTAAATAAACATTTTTAAAACCTTCTGTTTCAGAAGGTTTTTTTTTTGGCCAACTATTCTCTTATCACTTGATTTAATTGCTGAGAGTTTGTACATTTTTAATAGGAGGTGTTTATCATACTAACGGCTATTACAAAACAAGGAGAAATTATTATTCCGGCCAATTATTCACAGGAAAGTTTGAAAGAACTAAAGGAAAGAAGTACTTTTCTATGCATGCAATGCCAAGAGGAGGTTATTTTGAAGAGTGGTACCATTAATATTCCTCATTTTGCTCATAAGCGAAATGCCGAATGTGCTCAGTTATTTTCAGAAGGAGAAAGTGAAGATCATTTAAACGGTAAACTACAACTCTATGCTTTTTTTCATCAATTGAACTTAAATTGTCAACTAGAGCCATTTATTCAAACGCTCAAGCAGCGACCAGATATTTTACTGCAAACGAATGAAGAACAAGTGGCAATTGAATTTCAATGCAGCCAAATACTACCCTCTACAATTAATAAACGTAATGCAGGCTATAAAATACGGCAAATAATCCCACTTTGGATATTAAGAACACCTTCCATCTCAGAGTTCCCCAATCAAGAAATAGGGCTAATGCAACTATCCTCATTTCGCCAACAATTTTTCCTCGTATCCCCCACATACGGAAAAATGATTATCACCTACTGTCCCCAAACAAAATACTTTCATTATATTTCAAACTTATTGCATATAAGAGCAAATCTATATATCGTCAAAGTAAAAAAGTTACCTATTACAAACCAAACCTGGCCATTTGCATTCGTAAAACATATTTCTTTGGAGGAATTTGAAAAGTATTTAAGCATCTATAAAGAGCATCGGTTCAAGCATATAGACAATCTATACTATTACAATAAAAAAGGAGTTCAATCAGCCTTTTTACAAGTCTGCTATAGATGGCAACTACAACCTAAAAAGCTTCCTCTATTTATAGGGATTCCAACTATCTTTGCAGAGTCATTTCATGTACATGCTGTGGAGTGGCAAACTCAATTTATCGATTATTTGTATTCCTTAAATATCCCCATTCATCAAGCATCTCACTTACAATGTCAATCTTTTCTAATCAATCGACCAATAGGACCCACTCAATCAGAACTCAAGCTAGAAGCAGTAAAGTCATATTTGTTTGTATTAAAAAAATGTATAATTCAATCAGAAAATGTCGTTTATAGAAGCAAGTGCAGCATTTCTAAAATGAATCAATTACTTTATAGGCAATTCCTTGCAAAGTGCCCAGAAAATTGAGAAAATAATGGTGATTCGAATATCGAAACAAATGGAAGGGGAGCTTATCTTGTCAGCTGAAACAAATAATAAAATCTTAACGCGTGATGAAGTTGCGGAACATTTAACATGGAGATTAGAAGACATTTTTGCTTCTAATGATGTATGGGAAAAAGAATTTCAAGATGTTTCTGCACTAGCTAAAAAAGCGTCCTCTTTTCAAGGGACAATAGGAAATGGTCCAAATGCCTTATTAGACGTATTGATTTATCGTGATGAACTTACAAGTCGCTTGCGAAAGCTGTATACTTACGCGCATATGCGCTCCGATCAGGATACAGCAAATAGCACATATCAGGCAATGGAGAGCCGTATAAAATCATTATATGTAAAAGTTTCAACAGAGTTATCATTTTTAGTACCGGAAATTTTATCATTAGATGAATCTACTCTATCATCTTATCTAGATGAAAATAAAGAACTTCAAGTATATCGTCAACTTTTAGAAGAAATCAATAAAGAACGTCCACACGTGCTTCCAAAAGAACAAGAAGCATTGTTAGCACAATTTTCCGAAGTAGCAGGAGCTTCATCTGATACGTTTGGGAAGTTAAACAATGCAGATTTAGAGTTTCCGAACATCACAGATGCTGATGGAAATGAAGTGCAATTAACACATGGCCGTTTTTCACGCTTCTTAGAAAGCGAAGATAGACGCGTGCGAGAAGACGCATTTAAAGCTATGTATGACACATATGGCAAGTTTCGCAATACATTTGCCTCTACTTTAAGTGGAAATGTTAAAGGGGATAATGTGAACGCTAAAATTAGAAATTATACCTCTGCACGTGAAGCAGCAATGTCTGGAAATCATATTCCAGAAAGTGTATATGATAATTTAGTAGGGACCATTAATAAAAACGTTCATTTACTTCATAAATATGTTAGCTTGCGTAAAAAAGTATTAGGCGTAGACGAGCTGCATATGTATGATTTATATACACCACTTGTGAAAGAACTTGATATGGAATATACGTATGACCAGGCGTGTGAGGCGATGCTAAATAGCTTTGAACCACTTGGTGAAGAATATGTATCCATTGTGAAGCAAGGACTAGAAAATCGCTGGGTAGACGTTGTAGAAACGAAAGGAAAGCGCTCGGGAGCCTATTCTTCAGGATCGTATGGTACAAACCCATATATTTTGATGAACTGGCAAAATAACGTGAATAACCTATTTACGCTAGCTCATGAATTTGGACATAGTATCCATAGTTACTACACGCGTGCAAATCAACCTTATGTGTACGGAGATTATTCCATTTTCGTAGCTGAAGTAGCTTCTACTTGTAACGAAGCTTTATTGAACGATTACTTATTGAAAACAATTGATGATCCAAAGAAACGTATTTACCTATTAAATCATTGGCTAGAAGGATTCCGTGGCACTGTTTTCCGTCAAACCATGTTTGCTGAGTTCGAGCATGTAATTCATCAGTTAGATCAAGATGGAGAAGCCTTAACAGCGGATAAATTAACAGAAGTATACTATGAATTAAATAAAAAATACTTTGGTGATGACATTGTTATTGATGAACAAATAGGATTGGAATGGTCAAGAATTCCTCATTTCTACTATAATTACTATGTATATCAATATGCCACAGGTCTAAGTGCTGCAACTGCTCTAAGCAATCAGATTTTAACAGAAGGTAAACCTGCCGTAGATCGTTACATTAATGAATTCTTAAAAGCGGGCTGCTCTGATTATCCGATTGAAGTCTTGAAAAAAGCAGGAGTAGACATGAATACAGCAGCTCCAATTGAAGAGGCATGTCGTGTATTTGAAGAAAAATTAAATGAACTAGAACAATTATTATTAGCTGAATAGATAAAGATGAGATCAAGCTGACGAAAAGTCAGCTTGATTTTTTGAAGGGAAAAGAAGTATGACTTTTCTCCATGCTAGACTCTTAGTAGTGGAGTAACTTTCTCTTTGTCCAAAGCGAATCGATTACGATCAAGAGAAAAGCGAGCTTGTGCTTTTTTTAGGTTGTCTTTGTTATTTGATAAGGTTAGACGTCTAATGTATGGCGAATTTGTGAAAGGTAGCTCTAATACATTGTATTTCTAAATGGGGCGTGCTAAAGTAAGAGTGTGAAATAAATCACAAGAAAACATACACCCCTTTGTTTGAACGTGAACATTTCTCCCATCCCCTTTGTAAAATGAAAACCCCTTTCCTAACTGAGGAAAGGGGTTTTCTATGTTTTATTTTTGTAAGAGGCTCTGTTAAATTAGGCTGTTATTTTTTGAAGCATATATTTTATGACGAAACATGATCGATACGGAGCTTTTTGATTAAATATAACATCTAGGTTGTTTTATGGTGATGGGAGTGGAAGGCGGCGACTCCAGCGGGAAAAGCGTGTCCAGGTGAGACCCCGCAGGAGCTTGCGACGAGGAGGCACACGGACCGCCCGCGGAAAGCGTCCGCCTGCAACGGAATCACAGGGAAAGACAATTTAATTTATACAAACGAGTTAATTTCATAAATAGTACTTTTTCATTAAAATACGAACATTTATGACTTCGTTGATTGAAGCGACAGGCGGCGACTCCAGCGGGATGAGTGAGACAGATAAGCCATCACAAACGACGCGTGAGCTGTGGTGATGGCTTATCGCTCACCCCGCGGAAAGCGTCCGCCTATAGCGGAAATCAACTATACTTTATTCCGTGTAAGACAAAGAAATCTGGCACTTCCTGTTCAAACTTGAACAAGAAGTGCCAGATTTTTGTTTAAAAAGAATTTTCTGTTTTAAAAGCATAAGTTTTTTAGTGGCCACCAAATTATTGGTGGGCCATTCAATTCATATATTTATTTGTTTATTTATTTATTTTTTAATCGCCAAACGACTGAATTAGGAAGAACAACTCGGTCTACTTTTTGAAGTAACAAGAGTTTTTTTAACTCTCTTTCCGCTTGTTGTTGGGTGATATTATAGTAGTCTGCAATTTCATTTGTCGTTAAGGAATGAAAACGATCAAAAAGCTTATCAAGAGCTGGCGTTTCTTGTTTCTTAGGGACATCATATAACATTTCTTGTAATATTTGAACGTAAATATTATATGAATATATGCCAGATACTTTGATGCCTTCATCTTCTATGTTTTCATTAAAGAATACTATACTTGGAAACGAATCTACTTCCATTTCACAAGTAATGGATAAATCACTTTGAAAGGAACGGGCACACTCTTTTGATTGTATATCCTGTGTAAATTCATCTACATCTATCTTGACTTCACTTGCAAGTTCTTGAAGGACTGAAAAAGAAGTTACATTTTTAGTTTGTAAAAATAGATGTTCCTGTATTTTATTAAAAAAACGAAGAGCCGCTTTTTTTCCTTGAAATTCTGCTGCTTTCACTGCGATAGAAGGTAAAACAGAGTGTTCTATATGCTGTAATTCGCAATTAGTATTAGAACTATTTTCATTTGGCATTTGGCAAGCAGTATTTAAATTATTCAATTGTGTACCTAGTACTGTTCGAATAGCTAGATACTGGCCGTATTCCACTTGCAACTTCCGAATTATCGGTTGCAAATCCCAACAAGCTGAACAAAGCGGATCAAGAAAAACATACATTTCAATAGGCTTGTTTATAATAGGAGATGCGATCGTTTCAGCCGGAATTTGTATTATTGTCACATTTTTTCCTCCTCATGACTCATTTGATTGACCATGTGGTTGGCAGTAAGTACAAGTCTTCTATATAAATCTTGGCGAAGCTTTCCGTCGAGTCCGACAGTATCCATTGCATCACTCATGCAGGATAGCCAAGCTTCAGCTCTTTCGGGTGTAATAGAAAAAGGATTATGACGCATTTTTAACATTGGATGTCCATGCTCTTCTGTATATAAATTAGGTCCGCCAAGGTATTGCGTTAAAAATTGTTTTTGTTTTCTAGCGGTTTCTGTTAAATCGTCTGGAAAGATTGGCTTCAGCTTTGGATGTTTTGCAACGTTATTGTAAAACGTATCGACAAGCTGTGATAATTTCTCTGCTCCGATCTCGTCGAAAGGAAGTATTGGTTTCTGTGTCATTATTCTTTACCCCTTTGCTTTAGCACTACAATCATTCTATCAATCCAAGCCAAATATCTCAAACAATTAGACTGTTATAGAGTTCGTATACAAAAAAACGACCTATTAATTGGCCGTTTCTGACTACGTTTGGTAGTTGTTTAATACTTTTCTCACGTAGTCTTGTGTTTCTTTATAAGGTGGAATCCCATCATATTTCTTCACTGCACCAGGGCCAGCATTGTATGCAGCGAGGGCAGTTTCCATATTTCCATCAAACTGATTAAGCATTTGGCGCAAGTATTTTGCTCCACCCATAATATTTTGTTCGGGGTCAAAAATATTTTTCACTCCCAAATACTTAGCTGTTCCTGGCATTAACTGCATTAAACCGGATGCTCCTGCAGTACTAGTTGCAGAAGGATCAAAATTTGACTCTTGCTTAATAACAGATGATATAAGCTTTTCTGGGACATTATATGCTTCGGAAGCACGTTTAATGATCTCATCATAATTAGATGAAGGCATGGAAGTAGTTGGTGCATATGTCGAAAAGGAGCTAACCAAACTTTCAGGCTGATAGGACAAATTGGATGGTAAGTATACAGGTGAATCGCCGTTATAAAATAAGGATGACATATTCTCTAAATTTGAATTATTTCCTGTAGTTTGATACATCTGTCCTAGCAATTCAGAAAACAAAGGAGTAGAAGAATTACTTTGAATACTTTGGACACTCCCAAAAGATTGCATTGCATTTATTTCTATTAAAGTTTTTAGAGATTGAATATCGATAAGCCATCAACCTTTCAACGAATTGATATATGTTACGAGACGAGCAATTTTTTTGTCCGTATATCGAATGGGAATACTGTGTTTCTTCATTAAATGAAGAAAGAATTTTTGACCATTTTCGACATCTTTACTCTCATATTCTACCTCAAAGTCTTCCGTTTGACTATAAAGAGAGTGATCTAAAAAAAGGATTCCGTTATCCATCTCTATTTTTGCTCGGTTTGTTTGCATACTCCCGATACAAATTAAGGGACCTTTATCCACCAATGGCTCAAGAAAGGGTACCGTAGGAAAATGAAGATGATGTATAATGGCCTCTCTCTCTGCATTCGACAATAATTTTGTTTTTTCTTCCATTACATGGTCATGTACAGGAATCTTTAATGTTAATTCGTTTCGATTAGGTAACACCCGCAAACGAAAACCCATTTTCTTTTCTTTAAAATATTGATCTGCCGTATCATAATAATAATTTGTTTGTTTATGAAAATCGGATGGCTTTAATTCAAAATATGTGATGAATCGTTCAAATTCTGCTTTTGTTAGTAAATTTTTAAATTCGATTTCTTGTTCAGAATGCACATTTTCACTACCTTTCGTATTATTTCTATTATAGACGGTTTGCAATGAGTTTCAATATGTTAAAATAATGGGTAGAATGCACAGAAAGGAACGATTTATTTTGCCTATTACGTATTATGTGCACAGTGGAGTGCAATTAGAAAATGATATAAGATTTACAATAGAAGAAACATCAATCCGACCAAATATAAAAGCAGGAGGACAGATGATTACGGACTCCGATTCATTATCATTTGTCTACTTATTAGAGGATGAAACTGGGTATCACTATGTTAAATTTGGACAAGATGTTTGGCCATTGCTAGTAAACACTTTAAAAGCTTCCCAAGATCCTACATTACAATATGGGAATGTTGAACTAACTCTACATATGTTTAAAGAAGAACTTGAAATGCTTATTTTTAACATTGAAGGCAATAATAACTACGGTAATGATTTTTCAAAAGCAGTAGAAGAAGCTTTCAAGGAAATACTAAAAGCATAGAAAAAGTTCAAGTGAAGTGGAGGTAGAGCTTATGGGGCAATGGGAACGTTTTTTAGAGCCGTACAAGCAAGCAGTTTCCGAATTAAAAGTTAAGTTAAAGGGGATGCGTACACAATTTGAAATTGAGAATACGAATTCCCCAATTGAATTTGTAACGGGTCGAGTTAAACCGTTAGCTAGTATCTATGACAAGTCACTTGAAAAAGGTATTGTATTTGAACCTTCTGATACATTGGCAAAAGAAATTCCTGATATAGCTGGTTTGCGGATGATGTGCCAATTCGTAGATGATATTGAAACCGTAGTAGACATATTGCGTAGTAGAAAAGATATAAAGGTCATTGAAGAGCGAGATTATATTTCTCACAAAAAACAAAGTGGATATCGATCATTTCATATGATAATTGAGTATCCCGTTCAAACAATACATGGCGAAATAAATATATTAGCTGAAATACAAATACGTACTCTTGCCATGAACTTTTGGGCTTCCATAGAACATTCATTAAATTATAAGTATAAGGGTATTTTTCCAGAAGAAATTAAGAAACGACTACAATATGCAGCAGAAGCTGCTTTTCGATTGGATGAAGAGATGTCGTTGATTCGAGGAGAAATACAAGAAGCGCAGAAATACTTTAGTGAAAATAAAGAGCTACCTCGCATTAACGGGCAATAAAACTTCCACAGCAAGCATTCCATAAAATCTGGGTTCGTAAGTAGAAGGTATAAAGTAAGTAAAAGCCCGAGTGTTTCAACAAACAATCAGTGGGAAGATTCCTCACTGATTGTAGTTTCACATTATGTACTGTAAGAACTATGAAAATCAAACGGAAAAGAGGTCACGTGAAAGATGAAATTTTTTATTCAGTCTCGAAATGATGATCTATCCAACCATTTAATGGAAAGTGCAAAGACGTATTTAGTTGATTTTGGGCTTATATTAGATGAAGAAAATCCAGATATCGTGTTATCTATAGGCGGAGATGGGACGCTGTTGCATGCTTTTCATAAGTATAAGCATTTAACAAGTTCTGTTGCTTTTGTCGGTATTCACACGGGTCATTTAGGGTTTTATGCAGACTGGAAACCAGCTGAAATTGAAAAATTAGTTATAAGTATTGCAAAAAAGGAGTTTGAAGTAATCGAATATCCTCTTTTGGAAGTAACGATTAATTATCGTCACGGAGAAGATAGCTCTGTTTACCTTGCAGTGAATGAATCTACCGTAAAATCACCTGACGTTACCTTAGTAATGGATGTGGAGTTAAATGGGAATCATTTTGAGCGATTCAGAGGCGATGGGTTATGTATGTCTACTCCTTCTGGAAGTACAGCATACAACAAAGCACTTGGAGGTTCTATCGTGCATCCATCATTAGAAACAATGCAACTTGCTGAAATAGCATCTATAAATAATCGTGTTTTCCGAACAGTAGGTTCTTCTCTAGTATTACCAAAGCACCATACGTGTCTATTGAAACCTGTTAAGGGACCTGATTTTATGGTAACAGTTGATCATTTACAATTATTGCATAAGGATGTGCAATCCATTAAATACCGAGTAGCAGATGAAAAAATTCGTTTTGCGAGGTTTAGACCTTTCCCGTTTTGGCAAAGAGTACATGATTCTTTTATAGATAGTGACCTTGAAAAATGAAAAGCCACGCTTTAAAACTTACTTTTGAAATGAAGGAATCGTCTATTTTATTAAGAGATGCAATTAGACAATACGGTATTTCCAAAAAAGCATTAACCAGTATTAAATATGAAGGCGGCCTGATTCTTGTCAACGGGGAAGAAAAAACGGTTCGCCATACATTACAAATAGGGGATATCGTTACAATTATTTTTCCGGATGAGAAGAAAAGTGAAGGCTTAGTTGCACAAAAAGGTGTATTTCCGATTCTTTTTGAAGATGACCATCTATTAATGCTGACAAAAGAAGCTGGATTAAGTACAATCCCATCGCGAGAGCATCCAAATGGTACAATTGCCAATCTAATAGCGGGCTACTTAGAGGAAAATGGACTAACATCTACGGTCCATATTGTTACTAGATTAGATAAAGATACTTCAGGCATTATTTGTGTGGCGAAGCATCGTCATGCGCATCATCTATTAAGTGAAATGCAAAAATCTAATGACATCTCTAGAACATATGAAGCCATTGTTCATGGGCATGTAGAAAAAGATAAATTTATAATCGATGCTCCTATTGGTCGCAAAAATAGTAGTATCATTGAGCGTATGATTTCTCCTGAGGGTAAATTTGCTAAAACGTCTGTTGAAGTATTAAATAGGTTTACTATAAGTGGAGAAGAGCTAACGCATGTGAAGCTAAATTTGCATACTGGACGAACGCATCAAATACGTGTACATATGATGTCCATTGGGCACCCTTTAATTGGAGACGATTTATACGGGGGCAGCTTAACTTTGATAGAACGGCAAGCACTTCATGCAAAAGAATTGACATTGATTCATCCATTTACAAATGAGCCCCTTAAATTGGAATCCCCTTTTCCTAGAGACATGAGCGAGATTATACAATTTATTCCCACTAGTAGAACCTGAAATTCAGGAGGAATTAGTGGGATTTTTCATTCAACTAAATAGGTATAGTTTTTTAATAATTTCCCGGGGAATAATGAATGTGGTAAGATTGCTGTTGCTTATTGATTATTAACAACATACAATAAATAATGAAAATCGCCGAGAGGAGGGATAAGTGTGAAAGAAGAAATGAATGAATTATTAATAGAGGAAACTAATCTAATAAATTATTTAAGTAATGGATTAATGCATGAATTTAGAGAGAGTTTTATGCAACTTCACCCGTATGACCAATCGCTATTTTTTGAAAAGGTGGACCAAGAAATACGACAGAAAATCTTTCACTACCTATCTCCTAAAGAAATGGCGGAGTTGTTTGAGGCCACAAAATTTGATGAAGAGCGCTACGAGTTTTACTTAAAAGAAATGGACACAGTATACGCAGCAGATATGCTTTCCTATATGTATGCAGATAATGCAGTAGACGTGCTTAACGAGTTAGGAAAAGATCAAGTAGCTAGTTATTTAAGCATAATGGATAAAGAATCTGCCCAAGAGATTAAAGACTTGTTACATTATGAGGAATATACTGCAGGATCCATTATGACAACGGAATATGTTGCTATTCCTGAAAATTCCACTTGTCGATCTGCTATGACCATTTTAAGAAGTGAAGCACCCAATGCAGAAACAATTTATTATTTATTTGTTGTGAATGAGTCTCATCGCTTAACGGGAGTTATTTCTCTTCGAAACCTTATCATCGCGGAGGAAGATACACTAATTAAAGAAATTATGAACGAACGTGTAGTTAGTGTGTTAGTGAGTGAAGATCAAGAAGAAGTAGCACGAACCATTAAAGATTATAATTTCTTAGCAGTTCCAGTTGTAGATTTTGAGCAGCATCTACTTGGTATTGTTACGGTGGATGATATTATTGATGTTTTAGATGAAGAAGCATCTGACGACTATTCCAAGCTAGCGGCTGTTTCAGATATGGATACTTTTGATAAAAGTCCTTTACAAGCAGCAAAGAAAAGACTTCCTTGGCTTGTTATCTTATTATTTTTAGGCATGATGACGGCGAATTTAATGAGTATTTTTGAGCAAACTCTAGATAAAGTCGCGTTACTTGCAGTTTTTATTCCTTTAATCGCTGGTATGGCCGGTAATAGTGGGACGCAGGCATTAGCGGTTGCAGTTCGGGGTATCGCAACTGGTGATATTGAAGAAGAAAGTAAAATGAAATTATTATTTAGAGAAGCAGGAACGGGGCTTATTACTGGTTTAATTTGCGGATTGTTAGTGATAGGAGTCGTTTTCTTTTGGAAGCATGACTTATTAATTGGTATTTTAGTGGGCACGGCTATTTTTGCATCTATTTTTATTGCGACACTAGGAGGATCTTTTATACCTTTACTAATTCATCGGATGAAAATCGACCCTGCTGTTGCATCGGGTCCTTTTATCACAACAATCAATGATGTCGTAAGTATTTTAATATATCTCGGTCTTGCAACATTATTTATATCATCCTTATAAGTATTAGGCAATTTTCACATTTTTAAATATAGGTGCATAAAGTAAAGGAAAAAGGATGTGTCTGTGAATTCTTTTAATGACCCTTTACTCTTTATAACAGGTCCTCCTGTATTTCATCTACCCCCTGGGGAGCGGATAGAAGTGACTTTTGAAGTGCCTTTAGAAGAGCCCTTAGAAGTGCCTTTAGAAGTACTAGATGAAAGTACATCGATATACGAAATGCGAAAATATATGTCAGCTAAAACAATTGCTCTAGTAGAAAAAATGAAATTTCTAGCAAAACCATTTCAACGTAAAGCATATCGACCACTCGTATTCCATTTGGAAGATGGTGTACTTCTGCAAGGGGAAGTAGAAAAAGTAGATGACGAGCATGTGACATTTTTTCTTGGTGCAGGAGAGCTAATCACTTACCGAGTGGATCAAGTGAAAAAAATCGTTTGGCGTGGAAGTATTATGAAATGATTATTGGCTACCCTTAGCGTGGGTAGCTTTTTATTTTGAAAATTAGTATCGAAAAAACCGTTCGGTAATGACCCGAACGGAATAGACACTACAGTATTAAAACGATCAGTCACATACATCTAAAAATACATCTGCTACACATTCAATTGCACAGAAACAATCCAAGTCAACTGTGATACAACTTCCTGTTAATCTGAAATCTCGTACTTTACAAAGTTTTCTTAGATCAATTTTTGTACCATCATCATTCAATAGATCTACTTCTCTTCTATCTTTGTCAATTGGTTCTAATACGCGTAAAGTTGCACAACATCTATCAAAGATATCTTCAACTCTGAAAAAGACAGAAATACAATTGTTATCACAGATATCACTATCCCTGAAAAATGCTTTAAATGGTGTACCATCTTCCGTTAATAACATAAAAACTCGTGTGTCCGCTTGGTTACGACGAGCAGGACTAAGGCCTCCAAGTGGTTCTAAAAAGCAACTAGTAGGACAACCTGGACAATCATCTGTGGCTTGATCTTGAATGTCTTTAATCGCACGAACCACATCGCAAACGCAGCGGTCATTTCTTTTGCCATCTCTTACATCTTCAACTCTTCCACAACCCATTAAATTTCACCTCCTTCTTACCTCTTTCTAATTTATGTAGCTTCTCTTTTTAGATAAGGGCAAATACCTCAGTACACCTTGTATATTTCATTTTTCAGCGTACATACTATTTTAAAAGGAGCAAGTATTCCATGAAAAAAGTAATGTACGTAGTTCTACTTTTTCTATTTATCACAGCGTGTTCAAATACAGAAGAAAAGGAAAATATCTATTCAGAAAGTGATTCTACACAACTTGAACAAGTACTAAAAAAACAAGAATCGATAAATGGATTTAAAAGTGTCATGGATAAAAATGATTTACTTGTTGCATTAGATATAAAAAGAATGAAACGATTTCAAATGGAAAAAATTACAACTAAAATAACGAAAGAATTAGAAGAGAAATTTCCAAACAAAGAGGTGATGGTCACAGGAGATCTAAAAATTAAATGGGAGATTGAAAAAGTAATCGACCAACAATTAAAAGAAGATAAACTGGTAGAAGCGATTGAAAAAATAAAATCATTATCGAAGGAAGAGACATAATGGATCAAAAGCAATTCGAAAAAATTGTTGATGAACAGAACCCAAAGACACCATTACTTGTAAATATGTTAAAAGCATTTTTAGTTGGAGGAATTATTTGTACAATAGGGCAACTTATCACTTTTTTCTATATGCGTTTTTTTTCCTTTACAGAAAAAACAGCTGCTGGTCCAACGGTTGCAACTATGGTGTTTATCGCTATGATTTTAACAGGGACAGGGTTATATAAAAAAATTTCTCAGTTTGGTGGGGCGGGTTCTGCAGTACCTGTAACCGGTTTTGGAAATGCAGTTATTTCTGCTTCCATGGAACATAGGACAGAAGGCTATGTATTAGGTGTTGGTGGAAATATGTTCAAATTAGCTGGCTCTGTTATTGTATTTGGCGTACTTTCTGCCTTTATTGTAGCCCTAATTAAAACTATTCTAGTTAAAATGGGAGTGATCTCATGGTGAATACAACTGGAACGCTTCAATTTATGGGCAAACCAAGTATAGTAAGCACAGGT
Organism: Psychrobacillus sp. FSL H8-0484; assembly: GCF_038005325.1. Lineage (NCBI taxonomy): Bacteria > Bacillati > Bacillota > Bacilli > Caryophanales > Bacillaceae > Psychrobacillus > Psychrobacillus sp. FSL H8-0484. The sequence continues at coordinate 1,052,540 of NZ_JBBOSZ010000001.1, forward strand.
GTAATTGTAGGACCAATGGAAAAACAAAGTCCTTTTGCAGATTCGTTTGATGAAATTCTTCCATTAGAAAATGAACCTAATGAAACATATGAACAAGCCAATACTCGTTATATTGAAAAAGCTTGTTCGGTAGCTGTAAAGAAAGGTCACGAAAAGCTAGAGAACGTCGATGTATTTATAGGTGGAGATCTGATTAATCAGCTGTCCCCAACCAATTTTGCTGCTAGGCAGCTATCTATTCCATTGTTAGGGGTTTTTTCTGCTTGTGCGAGTTCTGTGGAATCAATTATTTTGGGATGTCTACTATTAGAATCAGGCAATGCAAAATCTATTTTAGCAGGAGCTTCAAGCCATCATCCAGCAGTGGAACGACAATTTAGATATCCACTTGAATACGGTGCACAAAAACCAAAAACTGCTCAATGGACGGTTACGGCGGCAGGTTTTGCATTATTACAGAAACAAGCAAAGAATGCACCTATTATATCGCATGCAACCATTGGTAGAGTGGTGGATGGCAAACAAAAGAATCCTCTACATATGGGAGCAGCCATGGCACCTGCTGCAAGAGATACGATTGAAAGACATTTAACTAATACTAATAGTAAAATGGCTGATTATGACATCATTATGACAGGCGATTTAGGGAAAATTGGGTTGTCGATATTAAAGGAAATGTTTCAAGATGAGGATAGTGGTGTTATTTTACAAGATGCAGGTGCTCAATTTTATGGAGAAGACAGTTTTTTCAATGCAGGAGCTAGTGGAGCAGGCTGTTCAGCAGCAGTATTTTTTAGTCATATTTATGGTCAACTAAAAAAAGGTGTATTTAGTCGAGTATTATTGGTAGCTACAGGAGCATTATTGTCCCCTTTAACCTTTCAACAAGGGGAAACAATCCCGTGTATCGCACATGCCATAGAATGCCGAATGGAAAAGAGGGGTTAAGATGATTTCATCAATAATTACTGCATTTATTGTCGGTGGTCTCATATGTGTCATCGGACAACTATTAATGGACGGCTTTAAACTTACTCCGGCACATACCTTAAGCACACTAGTTGTATGTGGTGCCATTTTAGATGGTTTTGGTTTATATGAGCCTTTAATTGATTTTGCTGGGGCAGGAGCAACTATTCCAATCACATCTTTTGGAAATTCACTAACTCATGGTGCAATGGCTGAAGCGGAAAAACATGGGTTTATAGGTGTATTAACCGGAATGTTTGAAGTAACAAGCTCTGGAATTAGTTCAGCTATATTATTTGGTATCATTGGTGCATTTATTTTTCAAAAGAAGAAAACAACGTACTAGTTGAATCGCCCTCATTCCCTCGAACCCCCTGCATATTATACTTTGAAGAGGAAAGGAGGGAAAGATATGTACGGCTACTGTGGTGGTGGAGTAAATCCAGGGTATGGTTACGATAATAATTGTTGTGGCAAACAAAGCACAACATTTGTACTAATCGTAGTTTTATTCATTCTATTAATTATTGTCGGAGCAAGCTTTCTCCCTTAATTCAAAAATATTAGATGAGGGGGAAAAATTAAGTGTCAAATTCATTTTTTAGAGCGATTGAAAATAAAACTGGTGTATCAATGGAAGATCTTTTTACGCTTGCCAATGCCATCTCATATGCAGATTTTACGGATGAAAGTCAGGTTCGTAAAATAGTACGTAAAGTTGGCAAGCTAGCAAATAAACCTGTTAACAAAGAATTAGAGGATCAACTTACGAATTCTATTTTACAAAAAGGAAATTCACTAAGTTTATCTGACATAGAAAAAATGCTATAATTCATTTATTTATTAGAAATTTCTGGTAAATAAAAAGGCTAGGTTTACTGAATAGTTTAAATGGGTATAGCGTATATATATATTTAAATGGAGGTTGAAAAAATGGGCTATATTATTCCAGTTCAACCATTACAAGCGCAGATTTATGCGAACCGGATGCTAATGGATGAATATAATTTTGCTTATATAAGTAATGTTTCTCGTATGAAAATGAAATCCTTATTTCAGGATCATTTAGAGGAACAAGTAGAAAAGCAATTATCGGAACAACTAGAACCATCTAAACAACTGCCATTATATAAAAGCTTTATCCAACCGAAACCACTAAAATTATCACCAATTATTGTGGATATATATGGAAAAGGTAACATTGTTAACGTTTATATTTAACAATCGTATAAAACAAGCAAAAACCGCTAACCGAAATATTTCAGTTAGCGGTTTTTCTTATGATAAGCTCTTCTCCATTGCACGGTGTGGTATACCAGCCTCTAAAAACTCTGGTGATGTCATAATATAATTTCTTTTTTCATAAAAGGGTAAAGCATGGCTTTGCGCATTTAATTTAAGCTTATGGAAGACTTTTGAAATTGCGTAATCTTCCATAGATTGCATTATTAAGTTCCCTAGATTTTTCCCTCGATAGTTCTCAAGTATGCATACTCGCTCTATTTTCCCAATAGAAGGTTCTATCTTGCGAATACGACCTGCTCCAAAGGGAGTTTCTCCATCATAAGCAATAAAATGTACAGCTTCTGAATCGAACTCGTCTAGTTCTAAATGAGCTGGTACATCTTGCTCTTCCACAAATACTTTTCTTCTAATAAATATTGCATCATTATATTCTTTTTCTGTTTCTACTATTTTTGCGAAAACCAATGATTATTCAGCTCCAGACAGTCTAAATGTTTCGTATACAGTCCACGAACCATCTTCTAATTGGTAAAGTAAGTGAAGACGATCAATTTCTTCCTCAAATTCTGCGCCAATCATTTTTAATTGCGGATAAATATCGTCATGCTCACTTGCATTCATTTTTTGTGCAATTGTAATATGAGGTACAAAGGCATAATTTTCCAAATCACTTAATCGGATAGAATTTAAATCATCATGCAATGATAACAACTCATCGGTAGGTTCAACTTTAAAGTAAATAGCATTTGTAACAGGTGCAAATGAACTCACTTTAGCAGTTTTCAATGTAAAGGGTTTATGTTCCTTTACGATCTCTGCAACTTTTTGAGCAATTGTTTTGATTTCATTTTCATCTGCTTCAAAAACACCTTTAATCGTCATATGAGGTGTAATTAACGCATAATGAGGGTCGTAACGCTTTCTGTACGAATTAGCAAAGTCCTGTACCTTTTTTGATGGGAAAGCAACAATACCGTATTTCATTTTTAATACCCTCCTCGTAATTTTTATTCAGCTCACATAATAATTATAACAATAAAATCGTTATAAACTGAAATTGTTTAATATTGATCTTTTTATATCTGGTTGCCAAAGCTTCCAAGTATGGTCTCCATTTAATTCTTCATAGAACGTCGAATATCCTTTACTTATTAGTAATTTATGCAATTTTCTATTTGGGGTGATGAAATCGGTTAATAATCCATCCCCAGTTTTTACTGCAGTTTCTTCATTGCCTATGACATGATAGAGAGAAAAAGCATGGACTTCTTTATTGCTTTCAATTTTTTCTAATACATAGTCATTTACAAGGGGGGAATGCATAATTACTTTTCCAAATGTATTAGGATAGTTAAGTGCTGTAAGTAAAGATACGGTTGCGGCCAGGGAATCCCCTATTAGTGCCCTCCCCATTCCAATTTGATAGGTTGGGTAGTGCTCGTCAATATATGGTACAAGTTCTTGTGCTAAAAAGCGGATATATGCAGTATGCTTTTCACCATCCGGGTGGTATTTTGCTCTACGGTCTTTTACATTTTTGTACGGGACACCAACAATTATTAAATTTTCAATTTCATCATTTTCATATAATTCGTCTGCTATGCGAGAAATTCTACCAAGTTGAAAATAGTCTTTCCCATCAGAAGCTATCAGAACAGAATATTTGTATAATGGTGAATAATTTGGTGGTAAATAAATAAGCAATTGCATTTCTTCTTGAAGTGCTTCGCTATAAAGCGATATATCTTCCAGTGTTCCTCTGTTCATAAGTTCCTCCTCTAGATGTCATGTTATACAGAAATTGTATCATATACTGCGTTAGAGGTATAATAAGAGAAGCATTAGGGTGTTCCTTTCTTCATTTTTTAAGGCTGTGTTTAATTACGCTAATGTTTTTTAGAAGCATATATTTCGTCCATAATAACATATTCATTTAACAGAGCCTTTTAAAAGAGATAGCCAAACGATAAAGGGGATTACAAAGATGGATAAACAAACTTCAAGAGTACATTCACGAACAGTTGAACAAGCAACACACGATGCTTTAAAACGAAGAGGGGTAACAATCGATGAGATTGCTACAATTGTATATGAAATGCAATTTCCATACAATAAAGGACTAACAATTGAGCATTGTGTCGAATCCATAAAAAGTGTGTTAAAAAAGAGAGAAATGCAACATGCAATTTTAGTGGGCATTGAACTGGATGAGCTTGCCGAGAAAAAAATGTTATCAGCGCCACTTCAACAAATAGTCGAAGCTGATGAAGGCTTATTTGGAGTAGATGAAACAATTGCATTAGGTGCTGTATATACTTATGGGAGCATAGCAGTTACAACTTTTGGTCATTTAGACAAAAATAAAACTGGCTTAATTTCGAAACTGGATACAAAAATAGGTGGAGGTATTCATACATTTTTAGATGATCTTGTTGCAAGTATTGCAGCATGTGCTGCCTCTCGTTTAGCACACCGCACAAGAGATCTAGAAGAAGCCAATGAAACATTTTCGGACATTTCACCTAAAGAAACCGCACCAGAATCCAACATTGAAGGTACAAGAACGTAAAATAGTAAATAAAATCAAACTACCATGAATCCAGTTTTCATGGTAGTTTGATGCATAAAAACCTCTAATGGATTACATGCGGGACTAAATGCTCCTTTTTAAAGCCGCAAATTTTATTAAGGGACTTTGCGCTTTACTTACGGAATAAGAAGACAAATACTTTTCTACTCAATAACTGTCAAGACTAAGTAAAAATGGGCATACATTTATACACTTTATTTTTCTTCTTTTTCAGAGTGCGGACAACTGCTACAACATTAAAGTTTTTCTAGATTCGTGGACGTGACTCAGTTACGTTCACGAATTTTTTTATAATCAGATGGCTGAGGAGCCACTCCTCGCTATTCACCGTTTGCCTGTCGGGCTAGACATATGCGCTTGTACTTTTCTTATTCCCCTGATTTTTTATATCCAGCATTTTGAGCTTCTTGTTCGGAACAGAACCATTCTTCGGGATTAGTTTGTTCATAATACTTTCCACCTCGAATATGGTAAATTTTCTTTCCTTGTCGATTAATATTTCCCTTAATCTCACATTTGCCAGGAGACTCAGTTACCAGTTCATTGGAATCTTCCATAATAGAGGCATTAAAACCACGTGAAGTAACGTAATTATTTGTTTCCCATACACCGATTTGAGCATCCTTTGCAAATTCAGAAGCATTTTCAAACATGTCTAAGTATCTTGTATTAGGAGGAAATACGTAGGCTACACGGGCTAACCCTTCTTCCAAAAGCGTTTCTTGAACGCTAACACCATCTACGTAAATATATGCAAGCATGCGGTCATAGTCATCGAATCGATTTCCTACATCAAATTCAATCGTCACATCGCCGCTGTTTAAAAGCTCTTTATTACGAACTTTTGCCTCTTCTCCATACGGTTGTTTACCAAGTGTTTGATGGTTTGTTTCGGGCGTATCAACAAGTAAGTATCGAATTTTTTCAATGTTTCCATTATACTTTACTTTAATTGTATCTCCATCAATTACTTCCACTAGTTCTACAGGAATCTGGTCAGTTGTGCCACTCGTTTTTGCGACGCCGTTTGATGGAATTTCCGAGCATCCAAAAAGCAGGGAAATAACTATTAATATGAACCCTTTTTTCATTTTAATCACCATTCATAGTGTAGCATACTGTAGAAAAGGAGAGATCATATTGACGCAGACAATTGAGTTACCTTTCGCTTATAGATTTGATGACGCAATTGCAAGACTTGCTTTAGACCCTCTAAATGCAGTAGATATAAACAATCAATTAGTAAAAATACCATTAGATTATTCGATTATTACTTTACAAAGTATTGGATCATTTCATGAGCCTAAATTTGAAATAACTGGAATTGAATCGGATGAACAGCTTCATCGTATTTCTTCCATATTCCACTTTGATCGCAGTTTAGAATCAGTTAATGCTCATTTTGCTAAAACAAATTTGCATGAATTATTTTCTAAATTTGAAGGTACACCTATTATTACCGATTATTCTTTATACGCAAATCTGATTAAGAGCATTATTCATCAACAACTAAATCTCTCTTTTGCAAGAACTCTAACTACCCGTTTTGTGAAAAGTTTTGGAACGCAAGTGGATGATGTATGGCTTTACCCAACAGTTGATAAGATAGCAAACCTTGATGTGGATACACTTAGGAACATGCAATTTAGTGCAAGAAAAGCAGAGTATATAATTGGTATCTCTCAAGTAATAGCACAAGGAGAGTTACAGTTAGAATCCCTTTCGAATGAAACAGACGAAAACATCTTTAAAGTACTCACTAAATATCGTGGAATCGGTCCTTGGACTGCAGAAAGCTTCTTACTTTTTGGACTAGGGCGAGAAAATCTATTTCCAGTGGGAGATATAGGTCTTCAAAACTCATTGAAACAACTTTGGAAAATGGAGAATAAGCCATTAAAAGAAGAAATCAATTCTCATTTTAAAGCTTGGTCTCCATACCTTAGTTATGCCGCCTTATATCTATGGAGAAATATCGAATAAAAATCAGCTTTTCCTTCTTTTATGAAAGGGAAAGCTGATTTCATGATGAGTCATTATTCAATTATTCGTCTCCATTTCTTTTTTTTCTTCTTCGAAATAAAGAAAAGATTCTTCCTCTAATTCAATCATTCGCTCTTTATTAAGTCCCATTGTTAAGGCTCCTTTAAAAATTGGTTCCCACCATGTTTCTGTTTCTGTCATTTTATATCCTCCCTTTCCAAAAACAAATAATTAATCATTTGACCATCATATACCCTAGAAAGTTTTCTACTCAAACGTTTCATTTGAAAAATGAATCTTTCCTCATATGCGGTGGATAAGGCTAAAAGACTAAAAGGAGCAATGCGTATTTCCTAATAGGTTTTATACAAGTAGTATTCCAAAAATATAAAGAATCATGTATTGGAATAGAATTTGTTTATTCTTTCGTCTACTTGAGATAAATAGTATGATTCTTTTAAGACTTAAAAATACATAAAAAGGAGTGCTGATATTATGAGTTTTACTATGCATCAGCTAGATAAAATGTTAGAGGAACATCATGCTTTTTATTATTCTGGAATGACGAAATCAGCAACATTTCGTATAAATCAGTTGAACATGTTAAAAAACACAATAAAAAAATATGAAAAAGATGTTATTCAAGCACTTTTTCATGATTTAAGAAAAAGTGAATTCGAAGCATATACGACGGAAATAGGCTTAGTGTACGAAAGTATTTCGTTTATGAAAAAAAATCTGGAAAAATGGATGGAGCCAAAGCAAGTAAAAACTCCAATAGCACTTATGCCAGCTAAAAGTTTTATGGTTCATGATCCATACGGAACCGTATTAATCATTGCGCCATTTAATTATCCTTTTCAATTAGTGATGGAACCATTGCTCGGTGCAATTGCCGGAGGAAACTGTGCTGTGATCAAACCTTCTGAGGCAACTCCTCATACAACTAGTATAATAAAAAAAATAATTGCAGAGGCATTTACACCTCATTACATTCGGGTAGTGGAAGGAGAAAAAGAGGAAACATCTTTATTAATTCATGCGCCTTTTGATTTTATCTTTTTTACCGGGAGTGTGAATGTAGGGAAAGTAGTTATGAAAGCAGCCTCAGAAAGGTTAACACCAGTTGCACTGGAGCTAGGTGGAAAGAGTCCAGCGATCGTTGATCATACAGCGAATTTAGAATTAGCAGCTAAACGAATCATATGGGGTAAGTTCGTAAATGCTGGTCAAACTTGTATTGCCCCGGATTATTTATTAGTAGAAGAAAATGTAAAAGAAAAGTTTATCAAAATTTTAAAGCGTACGATTCATCAATTTTACGGCAAGAATATTCAAGAGAGCCCGGATTTAGGAAGAATTGTAAGCGTAAATCATTTTAATCGATTAAAGGAAATAATGGAACAAGAAAAAGAGCATATAATCTTTGGTGGATACACAGACAAAAATGATTTATATATAGAGCCGACCGTTTTAGATGAGGTAACATTTTCAAGTCCTTCCATGCAAGATGAAATTTTCGGTCCCATATTACCGATCATAAGCTATAAGGATTTACCAACTATTATTCGTCAAATACGAAAATTACCAAAACCATTAGCTGCTTATATGTTTAGTGAACAGGAACGCGCACAAAATTATTTCTTAGAGGAATTATCATTTGGGGGTGGATGTATCAATGATGCGATCACTCATGCAGGTAGTATTCATTTGCCATTTGGGGGAGTAGGTAACTCAGGGGTTCGAGCATATCATGGAGAAGCAAGCTTTACGTTATTTACACATCAAAAGTCTATTCTGAAAAAGAGCACATCATTACCTATAAACATTGTCTATCCACCATATAAAAATAAAGTAAAACTAGTAAGAGGATTATTAAAATAAAGGCTCTATTAAATTAGTTGTTTTTCAAAAGAATATTTTGTGACCAACATTCTGTTGCCCCTGAGGAGGCTTGGCAGTTCGTCCACGGAAAGTGAGTGGATTTTCCGCAGGTAACAACAATATCGTTAAACGGAGCTGAATAAATGATTTAGCCGCAATAGGGGGCCACTGAAAAAATCTATTAATCATTTCTTAGCGAGTTCTTGAACGACAATTCGTTCAAAAACTCGCTTTTTGATTAAAAATAACATCTAGGTGATTCCGTTGCAGGCGGACGCTTTCCACTCCAATCTCCATAAAATAAATACTTTTAAACTAAAAAAGAGGCACAATTAGCAGTCCTTTTCCTTATGTGGCATTTGAATGGTTACAGTTGTCCCAGTACCTTCTTTACTTTCAATAAAAATATTACCTCCATGTTCGGTAATTATTTTTTCTGAAATCATCATGCCTAACCCTGTGCCTTTCACTTTTGTCGTAAAGAATGGATCAAATACTTTCTCAGCAGTAGACATATCCATTCCAATCCCATTATCCATAATTTTTAGTGTTAGGGTTTCCTTTTGATCACTTGTGCAAATGATATTTATTTTTCCGTTATCGGTAATTGCTTCAATTGCATTTTTAATCAGATTAATAAGTACTTGTTTCATCTGGCTTTCTTCTCCAAATATATAAGCGTCAACTAATAATATCTCTTTAGACAAGACAATTCCCTTTAAATTTAGCTCGGGCTGAAACAACATGCAAATGTCGTCAAGTGTTTTTATAAAGTTATATCGCTTTGATAACCTGGCGTGTGGTTTTGCTAATATAAGAAATTCACTAATTATATAATCAATACGCTCTATCTCTTTTTCAATAAGCATTGAGTATTGATAATACGGCTGTTTTGGATCCTTATTCATAATTTGAATAAACCCAGATATAACAGTCATTGGATTACGAATTTCATGCGCTACTCCTGCAGCCATCTCTCCTGCGATTTTTAGTTTTTCTGATTGTAAAAGCAAATTTTCAGCTTCTTTTTTAAAGCTGATATCTCGGCTTATCACAGAAAGGGCAACTAAGGCTCCTTCATAATCATAAATTGGAGATATTGTGATTTGTGCGTCAAAACAGGTCCCATCTTTTTTCATATCCTTCGTTTCTAGAAAATGATAGCTTGCTCCATTTAAGACTTGTTTCCTTCTAGCTTCTGCATCAAGTTTATTTTGTGGTGAAACTAATGGTACATTTTTCCCTATAATTTCTTCTCTTCTCCATCCGTACAACTCTTCAAATGCGGGATTTACTTCAATTATTTTATTATCCTTATCGAAAACAGCAATGCTATCTTTGGCATTATCAAAGAATAACTGTAAATAACTTTCTCTAGAATGTAACTTCTTTCGCATTGATCTATTTTGATCAGAAAGTCGCGTCCAATATTTATTGTCAAAAAGAGTATTAAGTATTGAAGTGGATACTAACATAGTTAATAGAATGAAAAAGGCTATAAAATCATCCAGTGTAAAAATATAATTATACGAAGCTTTGTTGAAATATATTAAACCGCAGATTTCGACTAATGTAGTGAAGAACAATATTATTCTAGGTAAAATAGAATTGTATAGGATGGCTATGTATATCGGGTAAATAAAGAATATTGTCATTACTACACTAACGCTATGAATATTCACTAATAATATGTATACGTTTAAACAAGATAGTAAAATGTATTGAATGACCGGCCTTTCTGAATTCCAAAAAAATAAAGTTGCAAGTAAAACTAAATAAATGAGCGCATAATAGATAGTTGATTCACTTTCAAAAAAACGAAGGTGACTGATAGTGAAAAGTGTAAAAATTGTAAAAAATAATTTATTCTTTTTCTGATAAATTTTAAAAGTTTCCATATTGCACCTCTTATCTGATAACTCTTACCTATAGTAACGTATTTATTGGTATCTGAAAATATAAGATTTTGTTATGATAAAAGAAGGAACTAAAGGAGGATTCATTTATGTCATATACATTTCAAGCAAAAGAAACCGTATCCCTATTAAAACAATTAGTGGAAATACCAAGTCCATCAGGATATACGAAAGAAATAATGGATTTTATGGAGAGAATTTTGAAGGAGCTAAATGTCTCTTATATACGTACAAATAAAGGCGCTTTAATTGCTACCATCAAAGGAACAGATGATACAAAGCATCGTTTATTAACAGCACATACGGACACCCTTGGTGCGATGGTGAAAGAAGTCAAAGCTAGTGGAAGATTGAAACTAGCAATGGTTGGAGGGTTCAACTGGAATGCTGTAGAAGGGGAATATTGCACCATACATACTGCGAGTGGAAAAAAGATTCGCGGAACTATATTAATGCATCAAACGACCGTGCATGTATATAAAAATGCGAGCAGTCTTCCAAGAGATGAACAAAACATCGAAGTTCGTGTGGATGAAAAAGTAACAAATGCTGATGGTACGCGAGAATTAGGAATAGAAGTAGGAGACTTTGTCTCATTTGATCCTCGATTTGAAGAAACTGAAACAGGTTTTATAAAATCACGTCATTTAGACGATAAAGCGAGTACTGCGTTGTTGCTACAGCTGATTAAAGCGGTACAGGAAAACAACTGGACATTACCATATACAACGCATTTTTATATTTCGAACAATGAGGAGATAGGTTTTGGTGGTAATTCCAATATTCCAGAGCAAACAGTTGAATATATCGCTGTAGATATGGGAGCAATTGGAGACGGGCAAACCTCGGATGAATATACGGTATCTATTTGTGCGAAAGATTCTTCGGGACCTTATCATTATGAATTAACACGTCAATTAGTTGAACTTGCGAAAGAAGAAAATATTGAGTATAAATTAGATATTTACCCTTTCTATGGATCTGACGCTTCCGCCGCAATTCGTGCAGGCTTTGATGTAAAACATGCATTATTTGGCCCAGGAATAGAAGCATCCCATGCATATGAGCGTACGCATATTGAATCGTTAGAAAACACGGCAAAACTATTGTATACCTATGTGAATTCGAAAATGGTGTAAGCCATCTAAATAATTCAAGTAAATTTCATGGAATCAGCAAACTTTTATACGATTAAAATCGTTAAAAAACGTGAGCTGGTTCTTTTTTTACTTGTATTTTTGGGCTTAAATCCATATGATAAAAAAGTGAATAAGAAGGAGATATAACGTTATGGACATAAAATTACAAGATGAAATATTAAAAAGAAGAACTTTTGCAATTATTTCCCACCCAGATGCTGGTAAAACAACTATTACGGAAAAGCTTTTATACTTTGGTGGAGCAATTCGTGATGCAGGAACAGTAAAAGGGAAAAAGTCAGGGAAATTTGCAACATCTGACTGGATGGAAATTGAAAAACAACGTGGAATTTCCGTTACATCCTCAGTTATGCAATTTGACTTTAATAATTGCCGTATTAATATTCTCGATACTCCTGGACATCAGGATTTCAGTGAAGATACGTATCGTACGCTTATGGCTGTAGATAGTGCAGTAATGATCGTGGATGCAGCTAAAGGGATTGAGGCCCAGACGTTAAAACTTTTTAAAGTTTGCCGTATGAGAGGAATTCCGATTTTTACATTTATAAACAAACTAGATCGTCAAGGTAAAGAACCTCTTGAACTAATGGAAGAACTAGAAGAAGTGTTAGGAATTCAGTCTTATGCAATGAACTGGCCAATTGGTATGGGGAAAGAATTTTTAGGGATTTATGATCGATTTAATGGCCGGATCGAACAATTCCGAACAGAAGAATCAGAAAGATTTCTTCCATTAGATGAGGAAGGGAAACTTGCTGTTGAACATTCGATGAAACAAACTTCTTATTATACTCAAGCAATGGATGACATTATGCTTTTAAATGAAGCAGGGAATGATTTTGATAAAGAAAAAGTACTGGCAGGAGATTTAACACCTGTATTCTTTGGTAGTGCCCTAACAAACTTCGGAGTACAAACCTTTTTAGAAACATACTTACAATTTGCACCGACTCCACAGCCTCGAATGACGGAAAATGAAGAGGAAGTAAATCCCCTCAATGAAGATTTTTCCGGATTTATATTTAAAATACAAGCTAATATGAATCCAGCACACCGAGATCGTATTGCTTTCGTCCGCATCGTTTCTGGTAAGTTTGAGAGAGGGATGACTGTAACGCTTGCAAGAACAGGCAAAACGTTCAAAGTGACGCAATCTACTCAGTTTTTAGCAGATGATCGAGAAACAGTAGATATAGCTGTAGCTGGTGATATTATTGGACTTTACGATGTGGGGAACTATCAAATTGGTGACACGGTTGTTGGGGGGAAAAAGGCATTTAATTATGAAAAACTTCCTCAATTTACACCCGAAATGTTTGTAAAAGTAACTGCCAAAAATGTGTTGAAATCAAAGCATTTCCATAAAGGAATCATGCAGCTTGTTCAAGAAGGTGCGATTCAATATTACAAGACACTGCATACAGAAGAAGTTATATTAGGAGCAGTTGGACAGCTTCAATTCGAAGTATTTGAGCATCGAATGAAAAATGAATACAACGTCGAAGTTCGAATTGAACCGATTGGATCAAAAGTAGCTCGTTGGATTGAAAATGAAGAAGAAGTAAAAGAATCTATGACTGGTCCAAGAAGTATGCTTGTGAAAGATCGTTATGATCAATATGTGTTCTTATTTGAAAATGAATTTGCGACTCGTTGGTTCCAAGATAAATACGAGCATATTAAATTGTATAATCTTCTATAATCTACAAGAGGCTAACTTTTTTTTTAAAAGTAGCCTCTTTTTTACTCATTAACTATCCAGACACCATCATTTTTCTTACAATCTATTGAAAATGGATATAGATATATTCACTTTGTTTTTCATTATTTCGGATTGCTTTGTACAGCGCGATTGTAACACCATTGCCGGGATTTCAAGTGTGAGGGACATGACGGAGTCGTATACTTATTTTTTGTAGGCAATTGATTGTAGTGAAAGACGGCGACTCCAGCGGGAATAGCAAATGTTTTCTGCACCGAAAGCGAAGCGGCAGGTGCATGAGCTGAAGGCCCCGCAGGAGCGAATAAAGGAACGAAGGCTAAGAACGCCACCTCGTGTGGCAACGCCTTCGTGACCAATATCGTGTTGGCCTGAGGAGACTGAAGCCATGCCCGCGGAAAGCGTCCGTCTGGAACGGAAATCAATACATTGGAAAAGGAACCTCTCTCAGTCACCATATGACTTTAGGGACAGTTCCTCGATTCTTGGTAATGGTGTAGAGTTTTAGCAAATTCCCCTATTAAAAGGTATTTTCTCTCTGCTTTCGAAATTATAAATTTGAACTCTTGCTTTCTAGGGCATATGATAGAAATAGTAAATAAGAAGGTGGTCCCTAAAGATGAAAATAAGTGATTTTTCCATAAAAAGGCCGGTCTTTACAACCGTTGTAATGTTTTTAGTTATCATTTTGGGCGGAGTGTCTTTTTTTAAAATTCCTATCACTTTAATTCCCGATTTAAATCCTCCAATTGCCGTAGTGGTAACGAATTATCCAGGGGCAAATCCTGTAGAAGTAGATGAAAAAATTACAAAGCCTTTGGAATCATCTTTAAGCACACTACAAGGAATTAAAAATATAAGTAGTACTTCTCAAGAAGGTGCTAATTTCATTCTCCTAGAGTTTGATTGGTCAACAGATATGGATAATATTCAGTTAGATGTTATGCAAAGAATTGACAGCGTCCCAATTCCTACTGGAGCAGACAAGCCTAGATATTTAAAGTTTGACCCGGCACAATTTCCAGTCATTCAATTATCACTTAGATCAGCAGATACTGAAACGGATATTCGTTTGATTGCAGAGCAATTAGAAAGAGAATTAATAAGCACTGAAGGTGTTGCCAGTGTAAATATTTCAGGATCCCTCGTGGAAGAAGTACAAATTTTATTGGATCAAGAAATGTTACAAAGCAAAGGACTTACACAAAATGATATTGTTCAATTGATCCAAGCTAATAATATTTCACTTCCAGGGGATCCAATTGAAACAGAAGATAAAAAATCTTTAACTACTCGTATTATAAGTACTTTAACGTCTATAGATGACATTAAAAACTTAGTCATTTCTGTAAATCCACTTGATGGGAAGAAGGTAACCATTGCAGATGTTGCAACTGTTCAACTGACCGAGCAAGAGAGAAATTCGGAAACAAGAGCAAATGAAGAACCTGCCGTATTACTATCTGTTTTTCAAGAATCAAGTGCGAATACTGCCAGTGTATCCTCGGCCTTTGAAGAAGCTTTAAACAAGCAATTGGAAAAAGATGAGTTTAAAGGTGTTACAGCAGATATTTTGTTCGACCAAGGTGACTATGTCAAACTTGCGATTAATAATATTGGTTCAACACTTATCTCAGGTGGTTTATTGGCAATGGTTGTACTATTTGTTTTCCTAAGAGGAATCAGAAGTCCAATTATTATTGGAGTTGCAATACCTTATTCTGTTATTGTGACGTTTGTTTTAATGTATTTTGCAGGTTTTTCATTAAATATTATGACACTAGGTGCTCTTGCACTGGGAATTGGTATGCTTGTAGATAACTCTATTGTGGTTATTGAAAACATTGAGCGTCATTTAAGTTTAGGGAAAAATCCAAAAGAAGCAACTTATACGGGAACTAAAGAAGTGATTGGTGCTATTACGGCTTCCACATTAACAACCATTGCGGTTTTTGTACCTGTCGTATTTCTTTCGGGTTTGATTGGTCAAATTTTTACGGAATTTGCTTTAACTATTTCATTTAGTTTAATTGCTTCATTAGTTGTAGCAATTACTGTAATTCCGATGATGGCAAGTAGAATGCTCAAAAAGCCAAAAGGAAACGTCGAAGCGAAGAGACGCAGATCCAAAACTTATAATAATTTTGAACGATCTGTAAAATGGTCGCTTAACCATCGTACAATCATCCTTTCGTTAACGGTAGTATTGCTTTTTGTTTCTGTATTTGGATTGTTTCGGGTTGGTACTGAATTTTTACCAGCAACCGATGAAGGATTTGTCTCCATTTCAGTGAAGCTTGAAAATGGCTCTTCCTTTACCGCAACGGACGATGTCGTAAATAAAATTGAAGCGCTTTTACAAAAAGAAAAAGACGTTGAAGTATACGTAAGCTTTGTAGGTGGGAGTCAAGAAGGTCAGTCGCGGGGTACTTCCAGGTCAAATGTTGCAGAAATATCCGTTAAACTAAAACCTTTAGCAGAACGGAACCGTTCTATATTCTCATTTGTCGATGAAGTGCAGCCAAAAGTAGTGAATGTCGCTGGAGAAAATGTCGATATTAACTTTAATTTACAAACTGCTTCTGGCTCTTCTCCAAATGTAGTTTCTTTCACCGTTTCTTCTGTGGATAAACAAGCATTAAATACTGCAGTGGAAGATTTACAAAGTGACTTGGAGAAGTTAGATGGTGTAGTAAAAGTAAATAATGACTTAATTTCTACAGTAGAAGAAGTACAAATGACTGTAAAGCGCGATGCAGCTACAGAGTATGGATTAGCTCCGTTTCAAATAGCACAAACGGTTAACAACGTCACTAGAGGTGTATTTGCATCACAAATTATTTCTGAAAACAATGAAGTATATGGTGTGTACGTAAAATATGACGAGGATTATCGAAATAGTGTAGATAAGTTAAAGCAATTGAAACTTCGTACACCCTCTGGACAGTTTGTAGAACTGCAAGATGTTGCAAATATAGAAATTGCGAAAGGTCCAGTAGCGATTAGAAGTATAAATCAAGCGAGTGCAGTAGCTTTTTCTATTAAATACGAGTCTAAATACTCACTAGGTGAAATGTCTGATTTAATTGATGAGACCATTCAAAATCAAGGTTTAAAAGAAAATGTTGCTATTTCATTTGGTGGAGATCGTGAACTGTTGGATAATGCTAAAAATGATATGATTTTAGCAGTTTTATTAGCTGTAGTTTTAGTATATATTGTAATGGCTGCACAATTTGAGTCGTTTAAATATCCCTTCGTTATTATGTTTACAGTACCTCTAATAGTTATTGGTATATTTATCGGTTTATTTACAACAAGTACTCCAATTAGTATTTCTGCAGTTATTGGTATATTGATATTAGTTGGGATAGTCGTAAATAACGGTATTGTATTAGTCGATTATATTAACCAACGTAAAGCAGAGGGAATAGAGTCGTATGAAGCGATTACTTCTGCGGTTAGAGACCGTGTACGACCAATACTAATGACTGCCCTTACTACAATTCTTGGATTAGTACCATTAGCTCTGGGGATTGGAGAAGGGACTGAAATTAATCAACCTATGGCTCTTACAGTAATCGGTGGTTTAATCAGTTCTACTTTCTTAACTTTATATGTAGTGCCAGTGATATATAGTTTATTCGATAAAGAAACAAGAAAAAAAAGGTCATCTAAACATTCTGAAAATATTTAATGGAAGGGTCTTCAATTGAAGACCCTTTTTCATTATACTTTTTATAAAGGAGTGGACTTAAATGTCAATAGCACTAATATCTGGATTTCCGGGTTTTCTAGCAATAAATATTATAAAAGAACTTCGCCAGCAAACAGTATTCTCTTCCATATATGTAATCGTTCTCCCGTATCAATTAGAAAGAGGAAAAGAAATGATTCAAGAAATTTATGAAGATGGATTGGAGGACCAGCGTATTGTGATTGTAGAAGGGGATATTACAAAACCTAACGCTGGTATTGAAAAAGAGTTACTTATTCAACTACAAAGCGAGGTAGAATATATTTGGCATCTTGCTGCAATTTATGATCTAGCAGTTCTTAAAGATATTGCTTGGAAAGTCAATGTCCAAGGCACAGAGAATTTTAATGATCTAGTTGTTCAGTTCCCTCATATTAAGAGGTATATGTACTTCAGTACTGCTTATGTTGCAGGGAAAAGAGAAGGGAAGTTATTAGAAACAGAGCTAGTGAAACCAACTGGATTTAAAAATCATTATGAAGAGACAAAATATGAAGCGGAAGTTCTTGTGGAAAAACTGAAAGAAAAAATACCAGTTACCATTATTCGACCGGGAATAGTAAGAGGTCATTCTGAAACGGGCGTAACCATTAAATTTGATGGTCCATATTTCTTTATTAATATGATTAGAAATTTAAGGAAACTTCCTTTTCTACCTTACTTAGGAAAGTCCAGTGCTTTTATTAATGTAGTGCCTAGTGATTATATAACAAAAGCATCTATTTATTGTAGCTTTAGTGAAGATGCAATTGGTCAAACCGTCCATTTAACAGATCCTAAACCATATCCTGTGGAAGAAGTGTATCGCACGTTTGTGAAAGAAATTACTGGGAAATATCCAAAAGGAAGAATTCCCTTATCTCTTGCGAAGGCTTCTGTTGCTATTTATCCTGTTCGGAAAATGCTACAAGTTGAAAAAGAAACATTGGACTATTTAACATGGAATTCTTCTTTTGATACAACTGTGGCGGAAAGTATCTTATCCAAAGGGAATATAACCTGTCCAGATTTTATTGAATCGGTTCCAGCAATGATTAGTTTTTATAACTTGCACAGAAAAGACCAAGCTTTTCATATTCCGATTAAATAGTTTTCATTTACAAATGAGTTAGTTATGTTATAATAAATAACATAATTAAATAGACTTTTGACTTTCGTCAAAGGGGAGTAGCTATAGGGAAACCTATTTCATAGTCGTCATTACATGGCTTTAGCCATCGGTTATGATAGCAATTATTATATTTGCTTAGCAAGACCTTTGCCTTTTTAAAGGCAGGGGTCTTTTTATATGCAAAAAGGAGGATAACAATGGATTTAGCAATTTTATTAGAGTATGGTTGGGTTCTACTTGTACTAGTCGGACTAGAGGGATTACTTGCAGCAGACAATGCAGTCGTTATGGCTGTAATGGTGAAACATTTACCGAAAGCACAACAGAAAAAAGCGTTATTTTACGGACTATTAGGTGCGTTCGTATTTAGATTTTTAGCGTTATTCATGATTACATTCTTGGTGAATATTTGGCAGGTTCAAGCGTTAGGAGCAGCTTACTTACTATTTATTTCGTTTAAACATATTTATGATAAACGGAAGAAATCAGATTCGCATATGGAGGAAGAAGAAAAGGAATCAAAAGGATCAGGTTTTTGGTTTACTGTTTTAAAAGTAGAGCTTGCAGATATTGCTTTTGCAATCGACTCAATGCTTGCGGCAGTTGCTATCGCAGTTACGTTACCACATTTAGGTGACTTTGATATTGGTGGTATTAACGGTGGGCAATTTGCAGTTATGTTCCTAGGCGGGGTTATGGGTCTTGTCATTATGCGATTCGCTGCACATAAATTTGTTCAATTGCTAGAGAGATATCCAACACTTGAAACCGCTGCTTTTTTAATCGTAGGTTGGGTAGGGGTTAAACTAACGGTATTAACACTTTCCCATCCGGGTGTAGGAATATTGGATGAGGACTTTCCACATTCGGCACCATGGACGATTACATTCTGGATTGTGCTACTTTCAATTGCGCTTGGTGGTTACTTACTAGGTGTTGTGAAGAATAAGAACCATAGTGCTTAATTAATTAGATAGTCTGAGGTGATACATTCCAATTTAGGATTTGTTGTCTACCTACGCTATAATGAGTATGAAAAGATAGTTTCTTTCGACTATCTTTTTATACTTTTTTTTTTTACAATATGTAAATAGGCTTCAAGCTTTACTGAAAGGAAATAGTCAAATGAAACAAACTAAACTAAAAGCCAAATTAAAATTTACTCCAGCTCAAGTGATTGTCATCTATTACTTTATAGCAATTGCTGTCTCTGTTATTCTCCTGAGTCTGCCAGGTGTTCATAAACCTGGTGTAAAAGTAGATTTTATAGATAGCTTATTTACAGCGGTTAGTGCAGTTAGTGTTACTGGATTAACTGCCATAAATATTTCAGAGACTTACAGTGTATTCGGATATGTCATGATAATACTTATTTTGCAGCTAGGCGGAATCGGTATTATGTCTTTAGGGACCTTTATTTGGCTAATATCTGGAAAGAAAATCGGTTTGCGTGAGAGACAGTTAATTATGGTCGACCATAATCAATCTAGCTTATCGGGAGTTGTAAACTTAATCCGAGAAATTGTGAAAATTCTAATATTTATACAAATTCTTGGTGCAGTGCTTTTAACCATGTATTTTACTCAGTATTATGATTCACTTAAGGAAGCCTTTATTCATGGGATATTTACTTCTGTGTCTGCCACAACAAATGCAGGGTTTGATATTACAGGAGAATCACTAGTCCCTTATCATCATGATTATTTCATTCAAATCATAACAAGTATATTAATTGTTTTTGGAGCGATTGGTTTCCCTGTATTAATAGAAGTTAAAGAGTTTCTTTCTAATAAAAACAAAAATTTTCGTTTCTCTTTATTTACAAAGCTAACAACTATTACGTATGGAATACTTTTGGTGTTTGGAACCATAATGATCTACTTGCTAGAAATGTTTAACTCCTTTAAAGGTATGCCTTGGCATGAAAAGTTTTTTACTGCCTTTTTTCACTCCGTTTCGACTCGTTCCGCGGGGTTAACGACATTTGATGTGACACTTTTCAACGAGGGTACAAATTTATTTATGAGTGCACTTATGTTCATTGGTGCTTCACCGAGTTCAGTTGGTGGGGGGATCAGAACAACAACCTTTGCAATCGCAATACTGTTTTTAATTAATTTCTCGAGGGGTAAAGATAATATTCAAATATTTAATCGTGAAATTCAGCTAGTTGATGTATTTCGTGCATTTGCCGTTATTATCTTAGCCCTTACAATGGTGTTGGTAGCAACGATTTTAATGTCCATTACCGAGCCGAATATTCCTATTACAACCTTAATATTTGAAATCACTTCTGCTTTCGGTACCTGTGGAATGTCATTAGGAATTACGGAAGATCTGTCGAATACCGGTAAAATAACTATAATGATCCTTATGTTCATCGGACGAGTAGGCTTAATTTCTTTCTTGTTTACATTAGGAGGAAAGAGTAATAAAACAAAATATCGCTATCCAAAAGAACGTGTCATCATTGGTTAAAAAGTATCTCAAATATAAAAAACGAGCAATTCGTTCTATTATAGACGAGATGCTCGTTTTTTTAAATTTAACTCTTTGATTTCTCATACTTATAAAGAGAGAATATGACATAAAAATAGATAGCCTTCACTTTTAGAACTGCAAAAAAGCTCCCGAAATTGCATCTTCGGGAGCCTTCAACTTGATAAAGAAAGAATCTAATCCTGAATTATACCAATACCAAATAGTACTAACCTGTCGCCAGTTTCTGGATGGCCGCGGAAGGGGGAAATTCACAAAATTACTGAAAAAGGAGAGGGGGCTGTCCTTAAAGTCATACATTGACTGAGAGATGGTCCCTTTTCCAATGTATTGATTCCGTTCCAGACGGACGCTTTCCGCGGGCATGGCTTCAGTCTCCTCGTCGCTTTCGCTCCTGCGGGGCCTTCAGCTCATGCACCTGCCGCTTCGCTTTCGGTGCAGAAAACATTTGCTATTCCCGCTGGAGTCGCCGTCTTCCACTACAATCAATTGCCTACAAGAAATAGTAGTTTTAATAAAAAGTATACAAAAAACAGGTGTAGAAAAAGACTCGTTTTTCTACACCTGCTTCAATTTATGGGCTTATTGGACAGCCCTCTCTCCTAAAAATCGCGCGGTTATGTTGTAGCTAAAGTACATTTCAAAGCAATCCGTAAACGTCTGCGAAAAGGTTTTGCACTTAGTGGCCGCACGCGCGTATCTTAGCTTATTTTGTTTGGATAAAAGAAAAATGAGGGGATGCACTTTTACCAAATGTAGTTAGAAGGTATCCTTCTCTTTCTTTAATAATTCCTTGCTTATAAGAATCAACACAAATAGAGATTGGAGTGACAAATGTTTGCTTAAATAGTTCTCGTTCATTTAAACCTAATGACACAAATTCTTCACCAGCAATAGAAGGATTCTCTAAAATTTGCTTGTATAATGCAGATTGTTCTTCTTTATTTATGTCATTTTCCCACCAAGGTTTACGAGGTTGGAACTTTTGCTTAGATAGATAATCGAGTTTCATGACACTTTGAATCGTTGGTACAGAAATACTATCTAGTCCGTCTAAGAATGCAAATAATCGTGTATATAGATCTTCTAATTGATGGCCAATTTTCGACCAGTTTTTCTCTTCCCAGAACGTCCCAAATTGTTGGAAAAAGTCAAATGGTGTATCAAACACGTGAGCAAATAAATATTCCAGTGTATGGTCCATTCGATGTGCATTCCAATACTTTTCTAATACATCCTCTACCTGTTTAATGCGCAAAATATCAGTAAAAGTTAACACATTATTAGAGAAAATTTCGTAAGGTGCTTGATCTACATAGACGTAACCATATTTCTCTGCTTCTACACGGAGACCTGTACCACGAAGTAACTTTAAAAATCCTAATTGCAATTCTTCGGGACGCATTTCAAATACTTCATTAAAAGTTCTCGTAAACGATTCGTAATCTTCTTCAGGAAGACCTGCTATTAAGTCTAGATGCTGATCAATTTTGCCGCCACTTTTAACCATTGTTACCGTGCGTTTTAGCTTATCGAAGTTTTGTCTTCGTTTTACGAGCTCATTCGTCAAATCATTTGTGGACTGAACGCCGATTTCAAAGCGGAAAAGTCCAGCTGGAGCGTTATCATTTAAAAATTGTATTACTTCAGGTCTCATAATGTCTGCTGTAATCTCAAATTGAAAAACAACTCCTGGTACATGTTCATCCATCAGAAATTGAAACATTTCCATTGCGTAGCTTCTACTGATGTTAAATGTTCTATCAACAAATTTAATTGTTTTGGCACCATTCGCCATTAAATAGCGAATATCGTCTTTTACTTTATCTCGATTAAAATATCTTACGCCAACCTCAATAGAGGACAAGCAAAATTGACACGAAAACGGGCACCCACGACTTGTTTCAATGTATGCAATTCGTTTAGAGAGATTGGGTAGATCTTCTTCAAAGCGATAGGGGGAAGGGGAATCTCTTAAATCTAACTTTGATGGTAGCGGATTAAGCATAAATTTGTCGTCATGCACATAAGCTACTCCAGGTATATCTTTTAAAGTTTGTTTTTCATGTAGAAAGTTTAGCAATTCTTTAAATGAATGTTCTCCTTCTCCAACGATAATATAATCAATTTCTTTCACTTGTCGTAGCCATACGTTTGTATCGTATGAAACTTCAGGCCCGCCTAAAACGATCGTAATGGATGGGTCTACTGTTTTTAACATCTTGATGACTTTTATCGTCTCTTCAATGTTCCAAATATAGCAACTAAATCCAACTATATCAGGCTTTTTTTGATATAAATCAGCAACTATATTGAATGTTGGATCTTTAATGGTGTATTCAACTATAAGGGGGGAATATTCAGGTTCTGCATAAGCCTTTAAGCAACGAAGCGCTAAATTAGTGTGAATGAACTTTGCATTCAAGGTTGTTAATATAATGTTCATGTTCTTAAACTCCTTTTTTCGTATAACTATTGTAACAATGAAACGCATAGACGACAATATAGGTAAAAAGAATCATTTCAATATCTTAATTAATATGAAATAATCAGAATAAATAAAATATTGAATGATTTTGTTGAAATTCATTTATTCATGAAACTCCTGTTGAGAGGTTTGGTGATATAGTTGTTAGCTGAGTATAAGTACAAGCAAAAATTTGAACATGTCTTTCAGCTTTTTTCGTGTGGCCTCATTTTAATAAATGAAAAAGGAACAATATTAGAGGTTAATTCACATATCGAAAAAATTTTCCAAATAAGCAGAGATGAACTCCTCACGATGAATGCTTTACAGCTTTTTGAAATATTTTTAGCAACAGATGAAAACAAAAAAGTATTATTGGAAGAATTATTTCAAAATGGATATGCAGAGCTATTTAGTGAGGTTCGAACATCTTTAGGTGAATATAAGTATATCCATTTAATTGTATCCAAACAAAATGATACAAACATTTATTTAACGGAAATATATGATGAATCAGAAAAAATGAATATGAAAAGACAGCTCGACCATACGGAATCACTTAGTACTCTTGGACAACTCGCTGCAAGTATTGCCCATGAAATACGTAATCCAATAACTTCCCTAAAAGGGTTTACCCAATTATTATTAAAAACAGCAACAGAAGATAGTAAACGATACTTAAACGTTATTGATGATGAAATTCAAAGAATGGAAGAAATTCTAACCGAGTTTTTACAAATTTCCAAGCCAGTTAATACGGAGTACACTTACTTTGAAGTGCAACAATTAATGACGGAAGTAGTAAATTTTATGGCACCACAAGCGTTAATGCAAGTAATTGATATCGTTGTACTATTAGAAATTAGTAATGGAAGTAAAATATTAGGAAATCGAAATTTATTGAAACAAGTATTTATTAATTCAATAAAAAATGCTATCGAATCGATGCCGGATGGTGGGAAAATTCACATTAATATCAAATGTGTTGGTAATAATTCTATAAATATTGAAATACACGATCAAGGCCAAGGAATTGCAGGTAAAGACTTAGACAAAATCTTTGATCCATTCTTCACTACAAAAAATACTGGGACTGGCCTAGGATTGTCTCATGTGTCCAAGGTTATAGAGGCACATGGGGGCACTATTGAAGTAAGTAGCACAGTAGGAAAAGGAACAACATTTACATTTATCCTTCCACTACACATGGGTTCCTGATCCTATTTTGACAATATAATAGGAAGACCTATATAATAATGTTTAATGTATTTTATATAGGTGAGGATGAAGAGAATGACAATTGAACAATCGAACAGTGCCTTAAAATTATTTATTGTACTGTCACGCGCTCATAAAGTAATTCATGAATGTACGAATCATTTTATTCAGAAAAATGGCATAAATCCAACGGAATTTGCAGTGCTAGAACTCTTATATCATAAAGGTAAACAGCCCCTCCAACAGATTGGTAACAAAATTTTGCTGGCTAGTGGCTCTATTACTTATGTAGTAGATAAATTAGAGGGGCGTGGATATATTAGCCGCGTCTCAAGTGATACCGATCGACGTGTAACTTATGCAGAAATCACTAACGATGGAAACAAGTTTATGGACGAGCTCTTTCCTCGTCACGAAGAACAATTAGTGGAATTAATGAATGCGCTATCAGAGGAAGAAAAAGAACAAGTAATTGCACTCTTGAAGAAACTAGGTTTATCGATTAAAAATTTATCGTATTAAAATAAGGGTCTGTTAGACTCTTTATTGGTAGAATCCGCTTGCTTTCCACGGGCGAACTGAAAAGCCTACTCGGCTGCGCCTGCGGGGTCTCGTCTGTCTCGCTTACCTTCAGGAGTCTGCGAGGATTCTCCCGCAAATGATTAGCTAAAAACTACACTAAAATACAACACAAAATAAAAACTTCGAGCCTTCATGAAGGCCCGAAGTTTTTATTTTACTTTAATTGTTTCTGCCATTTTTACAAAGGTTTCAAGAGCTGGAGATTCATTAGTATC
The DNA here is from genome assembly GCF_038005325.1 of Psychrobacillus sp. FSL H8-0484. NCBI lineage: Bacteria > Bacillati > Bacillota > Bacilli > Caryophanales > Bacillaceae > Psychrobacillus > Psychrobacillus sp. FSL H8-0484. Next base: position 1,077,859 of record NZ_JBBOSZ010000001.1, read on the forward strand.
AAATACAGTAAGCTTAACTATTAACCCTTCTCGTACAAATGTATAACCAGTAACTTTTCCACTAGGTGTATCTATTTGAAATGCTTTAGCATCCTTAATAGATTCATTTGTTGGAATAAGATTTTGATCTGTAATTTCGACTACAGTTCCGCTATCATTTGATGCTTGCAAGGTATCAACTAGATTTTGTGTGACGTCATTTAGAGTTTCATTGTTTGAGTCAAATGTTTCAATTCGCATGGATTGCAAGTCATTTTCTTGATTGAATATCAAATCTTTGTTTGGCTCTTCACTAGTTAGTTCAAAATTATCTACTACAGTGATAGAGTAGTTTTGATTTTCACTTTCTACTGTTGTTCCTAAAAGTTCTTGTTCAGGATTAGTAGGACTAACCGTTTCTTCGCTGTTCTTAGTTTCTGTTGTAGGTGCTGGCTGGTCCGTTTTTTCACTTTCCGTAGTTGTTCCACAAGCTCCAAGTACGATAGAAAGTGAAATAATAGAAATTAGAGAATGTACTTTTTTCAATATCATTCAACTCCTTTTTTAAATAGACGAGATGGATTCCAAAATGTTTCAACGAAGTGGAAGTACTAAAAATAATAGTACTAATAGCGTAATATGGGATAATATGATAAGAGGCATACTTTTTTTCCATTCATATAAAATGCCGAAAATAATACCCGTCATGAACGCAGCAAAAATACCTAACGGAAAACCACTAAAGACGAATGAAAAACCATATAGTAAAGAACTTAAAATAATGGAAAACACTGGGGAGAGCCATCTTTTCAACTGATGTTGAATATAACCTCTCCAAAATAATTCTTCTCCAGGAGCAATGATAAGTAAAAGTAAAAGGTATTGCCATATGGCAACAGGTCCAAACTTACTTAAAAAGGCTGTCACACTATTTGTGGAGATAAATGGGGTAATATCAATAGCTTTATAACCTAAAACAAATAAAGCATATGTGATCGCTCCAAAAGCCAGCCCAAGTATGACATAATGAGTTGTTCTTAAGCTATCTTCTATTTTAGCGTAATAGAAAGCCAATGACATGAGAAATAATACGGTAAATGTGTAGAAATACCAAAATACTTTGTCATTTGAAAATGTTAGCCAATTAAAAGCATAGGCTAAACAAAGTGAAAGTATTAATCCGATTATTGGTATTTGACGAAACATAAAAAGCACATCCTTACTAGATTCAGAAAAAATAAAATGTCCTATGAGTTGGGGGTGGGAAGGTCTACTTCATGAGCTTTAGGCGGGAGAAAAGTAAAAGGTGGTATAACCAGTTAAAAAACCGTTCATCTAAAGGAGAGGAACGGCATGACGTTTAATCTTCGTTACTATATAATATCTTATAACGCTTATGATTGATTACCGTCTTTTCTTCTATTTCAAGCTCGTTAAAGTTCTCCATATAGGTTAAATCAACAATTACAGAGTTTTCATTAACCTTTTCAACAATACCTTGAAGACCATCCTTAAATTCAATAATATTACCGACTTCAGCAATTTTCATAGATTGTCCCATCCCCTTTTAGAACATAATATAAACAGTTTGCCCTAAAAAAAGCTGTACGTAAAGTATTTTAATAAAAAGTTTGGAAACTATACATCATTTGATACATAGAAAGGAGCATCTTGAGTGAATTTATTTGAAGAAAAGTTAAATATGCTCCAAAATGGAGATATTAAAACGTTAGAAATTTCCAAAAATGATTTTTTGTTGTTTCGAAAAGTATTGGTCAAAAGAGAGGATTTTAAACACTTCTCTGGAAATGCATTGCAGGGTGGCCAAATAATATATACCTATTTAAGCAAAGCGAGAAGCTGATTTGTCGTCGATTGTCGATATATTCTATGTTTAAACGCTGAAGACAAAAGGTAAACTGAGAGGAATATACATTTTGTAAAAGGGGCGATTCTTTATGTTAGAATCTTTTTTAAATAAATTAGAATATACTAGAGAAAAGATGATTCAATCCGCAATTGAAAAAGGTGTGACAAATAGAGAAACTATTCAGCTTAGTGAGGAATTGGATCATTTATTAAATGAATTTCAATCACAAGTAAAACAGCATAGCAAATTGGATAAAGCTGAGTAGTTTTCAAAGGGAGAATTATACGTGCTCAATATATCACTACTTCAAGATGAATTGAACAAGGCTATTGTTGGTAGGGAAAAAGAAATTAACTTTATGCTCATGGGATTATTAGTACAGGGGCATGTTCTGTTAGAAAGTGTGCCAGGCTCGGGGAAAACAATGATGGCTAAATCGTTTGCAGATGCTATTCAAGGAGAATTTAAAAGACTTCAATTTACTCCTGATGTATTACCTTCTGATGTCACAGGCATAAGTTTTTTCCATCCACAAAAACAATCATTTATCCTTCGAGTTGGTCCTGTGATGAGTAATATTTTACTTGCGGATGAAATTAATCGAGCTACTCCACGTACTCAATCTAGTTTGTTAGAGGCAATGGAAGAAAAACAAGTGACGATAGATGGGGAAACGATTAAGCTACTATCACCCTTTATGGTTATTGCAACACAAAATCCAGTGGAATCTCAGCAAGGAACGTTTCCTCTCCCAGCGGCACAATTAGATCGGTTTTTATTTAAACTAACAATTGATTACCCGACATTGGAAGAGGAAAGAATTATTTTACAAAAGTTCGGTCGGGCTCCAGGAGAAATTAAAACGAAAAAAATCGTTTCATTGGAACAAGTGGAAGCATGGTCAAAGGAAGTGAAAGAAGTAGTCGTTCATGAGGATATTTTAACGTACATTATACAAATTGTGCACAAGACAAGGAGCCATCCATACATAGAGCTTGGATTGAGTAGTCGTGCATCTCTAGCATTACTACAAGCTGCAAAAGCAAGTGCATTTATTAATGGAAGAATGTATGTTACACCTGACGATGTGAAAAATGTAATAGAACCTGTATGTCTTCACCGTATGAAACTTTCTTCACAAGGAATGCTCGTTCATAATTTAGTAGAAATAATGAGAGAGCTAGTTAGTGAGATTGAAGTTCCTGTTGAGGCAAATGTTCGATGAATTGGAGTCGTCAAGATTTAGGTATGAAGAATACGAGAATCTATGTAGATCTTCTTGTATTCACATGTATTTTTAGTCTTCTCCTTAAACAATATGTCTTGTTATCTGTTTTTTCTTTTTTACTAATTATTGCTCTTTTGCAAGTGCACTATTATAAAAAAGTAGGAAAAAAGTTAGAACTGATAAATGAAAAAAAGAGAGTTCGTTTAATTAAAGATACAACGTCTCACATTGTACTAACTTTTCAAAATAAAGGATTGCCCATTTGGAATGCAACTCTCTTAATATCATTTCAATCTGCTATAGCACCTAATGGAATTTCCAATACAACAAATGCTGGTTTTCATGAGGTAAAAGTTCCTTTCTCTATTGGCTATAAAAAGAGTGTAAAAGTAAAAATCCCAATAATAGGTATTCGAAGAGGTCTTGCTAGGATAAAACAAATCGAAGTTCAAATCCCACATCCTTTAACGGAGGGATCGGTATGGTTGGACTTTAAGCCGTTTATATTAATGGATGCAATTGTGTTCCCACAGATGTATACCATTGACGAAGAGTTTACTCCATCTAAGTTGAAGCAAGGTCATTTAGAATTAACTTCTTCCTTATATGATGATCCTTTTTTTCCTATTGGAACAAGAGAGTATGAACCTGGAGATCAATTTCACCATATTCATTGGAAGGCTAGTGCTAAAATGCAACAGCTTCAAACCAAGGTGTTTACAAAAGTAGCAAACGTCTCCGTATTATTTCTTGTAAATGTTGTGGAGAAGTATAGAGTGGTTGAAGATTTTGAAGAAAAAATTGAGTGGCTCGCCTCTCATATAGATGCTTGTTATAAAGAAGACATCCCCTTCTCTTTTGCAATAAATATACGTGCATATGGAAAAATCCCTTTTGTTTATTTAACAATAGGAAGTGGAGATAAGCATCGAATTCAAGCATTAGAGCTTCTATCTTTATTGTCTATTAGTGATTTTTTCGTTCCATTTGAAAGGATTATTACTTACATAGAAACACATGAGGAGCTCCCTGTTGTGGTTTATGTTATGACACATGAGTTAGAAAAGTTTTTGCCTTTACTAACTCATTGGGAGCGTCGGACAAATGTTTTGTACCGAACGGATGTAAGTAAAGGGGGAAATTATGATACTTCATTCTACCCACCATATTAATATTCAAGTTCAGTCGTTTGGAAAATATTTGCAAGATATTTGGATTCTGGCTTTGATTTTTGTATTGTTTCAAAATGATACAACTATTGCGCTCCCGTTTATCTGGATTGGACTACAATTCGTGATTGCGATTGCAGCCCAACTAATCTTTCATAAAACTGGACCAAATAGCTTAGTACCATTTATCCTCCCATCTTTTATACTGTTATTCCTGTTCCTTTTTGGCTCTCCTGTTTGGTTATTTGTGTTAGGTGTAATTATTTCAATTTGGCGCATTCAAGAAAGATTTAATACAATGCAAAATGAGCAAGGGAATGATAGCTTCTTTACACTATTATTTTTCGCTACATTTTTGGTGGTACATTATATTAATTTTTTAATGGGATATGAAGGGTATCATTCTATTCTTTATACAGTGTTTGTAACTGGAATCGCTTTATTTGTAGGGATACGATTATTCTCTGTTTGGATAAATACGGACAAGCACAATTCCATTACACTTGGCAAAGGATTAGGTATCTATCTTATTAGTTTAGTTAGCGTGGCAAGTTTCACTGTTTTTATTTATTTCATTGCTCCTGTTGTTCGTAAAATGATGGATGTATTATTTGTAGCCATTATGCGTGTAGTAGTCATCCCTTTTGCTCCTTTACTAGAATATCTAGAGAATTTAATGAATGGCTTACAAATTAGAGAACTAGAAGAAGATACACGAATACCAGTTGGAGAACAAGCTAAAATAAAGCCAAATAAAATAGGTTCGGAAGAAACTTTTTTGAACTTTCCAGTGGAATGGATTGTTTATGGGTTAGCTACAATTGTCATTCTATTTTTTGTACGCTATTTGTTGAAAAGCAAACCAGAGAAATTAGAAGTAGAACGGATTAATTTTCGAAATGAAACAAATCAATTGATCAATTTGGAAGAGAATCAACAAAGTCAACAAAGCTCATTATATAAAGTAGAATCTTCCCTATTAAGAGAAAAGTATTTGCAGTTTGAATTAGAAGCGCAGCGATTTAAATTGGATAGAAATAAAAGCGAAACTGTTAGAGAATGGTTTAAAAGAATGGACTGGCTAGTAGAGGATAAATTTTTTTATATATACGAGGAAGTTAGGTATGGGGGACAATTAATAGAAACTACAAAAGCTGATATGTTTATAAAAAACCTGGAGGAAATAAAAAAATATAATTTTGTTGAAAAAAATGTTTAAAAAAATGATAGCCGGGCATAATAATAAAGAACACAGCAACATTCTCATTTCCCCCTTTTTAAGGACCATCCAAAAGCTATATGGATGGTCCTCTTTTTTGGTACACTATATATATTCACAATGTAAATGGAGGGTTTCAAATGACAGAGCATTTAAAAATTGGTTTTATTGGTACGGGTGTTATGGGGAAAAGTTTAGTAAAGCATTTATTGAAAGCAGGTCATGAAGTCGTTATTTATACAAGAACGAAAGAGAAAGCCGAGGAATTAATAACAATAGGTGCATCTTGGGTGGAGCATGCAAGTGATGTAGCTAAAAATGTACATATTATTTTTACAATGGTAGGTTATCCGCATGATGTAGAAGAGATCTATTTTGGAAAAAACGGTATTTTTTCTGTGGAGAACAAAGGTCTAGTTGTAATCGATATGACTACGTCTACTCCAACTCTTGCAAAAAAAATCAATATAACAGCAAAAGAGAAAGGAATGCTCTCATTAGATGCCCCAGTTTCAGGTGGAGATATCGGCGCGCAATTAGGTAAACTTTCCATTATGTGTGGGGGAGATAAAGAAACATTTGAACAAGTGCTGCCTGTATTAAATCTATTTGGCGAAACAATTTTATATCAAGGTCCTGCTGGAGCAGGTCAACATACGAAAATGTGCAATCAAATTACGATTGCTACAGGGATGATTGGGGTTTGTGAAGCACTTGCCTATGGGAAAAAGGCTGGACTAAACTTAGAACATGTCCTACGGTCTATCTCAACTGGAGCAGCTGGATCATGGTCTTTAAGTAATTTAGGACCTCGAATGATTGCTGAAAATTACGAACCTGGATTTTATATTAAACATTTTGTAAAAGATATGAAAATAGCACTAGAAGAAGCTGAAAACATGAATTTACAATTACCAGGATTGCAACTGGCGAAATCTATGTACGATGAGTTAATAGCAAAAGGTTACGAAAATAATGGAACCCAGACGTTAATAAAAACATACGAATGACATAGTAATTATTTACTGCTATATGATACAATCGGATTATTCAAGTTGTTAAGGAAAGGGCGATTTATGTGAGTGACCATAAAGGAATATTACTGGAAAGTGGAACAAATGAGTTAGAAATAGTGGAATTTCAAGTAGGATCTAATAACTTTGGAATTAATGTTATTAAAGTAAAAGAAATCATTCAACCAATTGCTGTCACATATATTCCACATGCACATCCACATGTAGAAGGTATCGTTCAACTTCGTGGGGAAGTATTACCAGTTGTTAATATGAGTAAAGTTCTAGGACTTCCAGCTATCAATAGTGAGCAAGAAAAATATATAGTTGCAGAATTTAATAAACAACGAGTAGTTTTCCATGTTGACAATGTTACTCAGATTCATCGGATTTCTTGGGACCAAATAGAAAAGCCCTCCAATATTTATCAAGGTGGAACTTCTCATGTAATAGGTGTTATTAAACGAGAAGATGTAATGATTCTCTTACTAGATTTTGAGAAAATTATTGTAGACATTAACCCAGAGTCTGGTATAAATGTAGAATCTGTCAAAAAACTTGGTCAGCGAGAGCGTTCCAATAAGAAAATAGTCGTTGCCGAAGATTCTCCACTTCTGCGAAAGCTATTACATGATACATTAAACGAAGCAGGCTACGTTAATCTGGAATTTTTCGAAAATGGAAAGGACACTCTTAACTATTTAGAACAATTAGAAAAAGTGTCACCAGATATTTCGGAACATGTTCAAATAGTGGTGACAGACATTGAAATGCCTCAAATGGATGGTCATGCTTTAACGAGAAGTATAAAAGAAAATAGCCACTTATCTAAACTTCCAGTACTTATTTTTAGTAGTTTAATAACGGATGATCTTCGTCATAAAGGCGATCAAGTGGGAGCAGAAGATCAAATTAGCAAACCTGAAATTGCAGAACTAGTATTAAAAATAGATAAATTTATATTGTAAAAAAAACTAGCGTGAAAAGAATTCTTTTCACACTAGTTTTTTTTCGTTCTCGAATGATTCCATTCTCATTTAATACCGTAACTGCTGTACCAGAATAAATGAGTGACTAACCATCTATTATCGATCTAAATAGGATTTCATCGTTTGCGGGCGATTGTTTGTTACTCGCGCAGATTTTTTAGCAAAATGTGTAGTTTGGCTTGAGGACTTTTTGATGATAGGCTGAGGTCCTATATAATCGGTAAGAATTTGTCTTGCAATTCTTAAATTCATTTTTCTAATGGGGTTCCGATATGTATCATCGAGATGCCCAAGATGTTGTAGTTGTTTAAAGTCTTCTTTAACAGGTATAATATGGAAAAAATAATCTGCGCATTGTATTAATACGGAGGATTGCTGTTGACTATTTCTCGGATTGCGAACAAAATGAAGACCAATTTTTTTAGCTTTATTTTCTACTATTAGTTTTTGAATTGCTAATTTCTTTAGTTCATAAAGCGGTTTATTATCGATTGCTGTCTTAGCATGTCTATTTACGGTGTATATTGCAGTAGCTATTTGTTCTTCAACGCTGGTGGCTATCATAAATTCCTCCTACGAAAGCTTTTTATATACTCCATCATACCAATTTTCCAAGTAATTGTGTAAACAAATCAAAAAAATATTGTACAAAAGGATTTTAACCTTTAATATCTAAAGATAGTGAGAATTGTGTCGATAAAATGAGGTAAAGTATTATTATTTATAAATTGTATCGTATTCTTCAGTGCGCTACATAATGGAGGACTACATGAACAAATCTACAGATACAAAGCAAGCTATTAGTAATTATTTAGTTGATGTAATCCAAGATAATTTATTTCTACTTACTTGTATTTTGAAAAAAAATAGGAAAAATGAGTTTTCAATTATATATCTAAATAATGCTGCAACAAACTTTTTGGCAAAGATAAATACAGTTTCCCAATCCTTATCATTAGAAAATATTTGGAATCAGCTGCCTATTCATACAAATTTAGAACAAAAGCAGCAGGTGCTATATAATTTCCCATTAACACTTGAAGATGAGCTATATGTGTTTGATATTTCGATTGTTTTAATAGAAGAAGGATACAATAAAGTGTACGGAATTACAATGAATAACAAGACAGAAGAGGAAATTGAAAAACGTGTTTTAACAGAAGTGAAAGAAAAATATCTTTCACTTGTAAACAATAATTTAGATTCTATTTTCTCTATTGATGAAGACGGTATTATTCAGTATTTGAATATGGTGACTTCAAAAGTTTTCGGATATGATCCTGTTAAGCTGGTCAAGCAACCAATCGAAAAATTGATTGAAGAAAATTCCTTAAGAAATTTCCAACTTATGATGAAGCAAACTTTAAGTGGTTATGCTACTGAAATGCAGAATTGTTTAATTCAGCACGATAAAGGTCATTATATTACCACTTACTTAAAAGCTATTCCTATACAAAATAAAGAGATAGTAACTGGTTTTCATTTAATAATTCGGGATACAATGACAGACACGGATGAACAAAACCAATTATTTTATCTTGCTTACCATGATCATTTAACGGGATTATGGAATCGAAGAGCATTAAAAGAGCATTTACGTGATAATTTAATTCAAGCAAATAGCTTACAAAGTGAAATAGCCATTATACGAATTGACTTAGATAGATTTAAGCTTATAAATGAATCACTTGGCTATAGCTATGGAGATGAATTATTAAAGAAAATAGCAGATCGTCTTGGCCTTTATATTGATAAAATGAGTAATTTATATAGACAAAGTGGAGATGAATTTGTTTTTATTTTAAAAGGTAAATCTCGAGAAGAGACGAGCTTGTTTTCCGAAAGTATTTTAATGGAGCTTTCTAAACCCATTTATTTGGACCATCAAGAATACTTTGTTACTGCTTCTGTAGGAATCTCTATGTTCCCTCATGATGGTAATAAAATTGATGAGTTGCTACTCAAAGCCGACCAAGCTTTATATGTAGCAAAAGACAGAGGACGAGCACATTATCGTTATTTTCAGGAGCAAATGAACTTATCTTTTCCAAACGAAGCATTAATGGAATCCCATTTGCGAAGAGCGATAGAAAAAGAAGAGCTTTCTATTCATTTTCAGCCACAAGTTAATTTAGTGACAGGTGAAATAAACTCTTTTGAAGCCTTACTTCGCTGGAATAATAGAAAGTTTGGTTATGTCTCACCCATGCAATTTATCCCACTTGCGGAACAATCGGGGATGATTATGCAAATTGGTGATTGGGTATTGGAAGAGGTTTGTAAACAGTTAAAATATTGGCAAGAGAAAGGTTATCGTGAAGTTCGTATTGCCGTAAATATTTCACCCCAGCAATTTAAACAAGAAAATTTTGCGGTTAAAATTCGGGATAAAATACGTAAATATAATATAAGTCCTTGCTCATTAGAAGTAGAAATTACCGAGAGTGCAATGACTGATATGCAAGATACGCTTACAATGTTAAAAGAGTTGAAAGACATTGGGATCGTTATTTCTATCGATGATTTTGGAACAGGATATTCTTCTTTAAGTTATTTGAAAAAGTATCCGATTGATATTATTAAAATTGATCAGTCGTTTATTAAAGATATGGAATTGGATGAAAAAAATGCAGCGATTGCAACTACGATTATTCAACTGGCACATAGCTTAGGAATGGAAGTTATTGCAGAAGGTGTAGAAAAAGATAAGCAAGTGGAAATATTAAAGGCTGCAAATTGTCAAAAAGCCCAGGGCTATTATTTTAGTCGTCCAGTACCAATAGACGATATTAACAAATCATATATGAAATAACACACGTGCTGATTAACCAAAAATACGCAGTAAATTGCTTATTAAATGGTGATAACACACTAGGCACTCTATGTATAGGTGCTTTTGGAGTGCTTAGAACTGACCGAGTTCTACACCATTACCGGGATTTCTTAATGAGGAGGGATGCGACAAAGTCGCATCCCTCCTCATTTTTTCGATAATCGTGTATCCTTGCGCATTTCTTGTGAAATTTTAATAGTGGAAATTGGATAATCAACAGCCATGATGGATTAAGTAAAAACGAAAATTTCTTTTAGAGATTTACGTTATTTTTTTAAATATTATGATAAAATAAATGAATGAATATTCATTTATTTTAAAGGGGTGCTGACCAATGTTGAAAGAGAAGACGATTATCGTTACTGGCGGTTCAAATGGGATGGGAAAATACATGGCAATGAAGTTTGTTTCAGAAGGAGCAAATGTTGTCATTACTGGTCGTGACTTAGATAGGCTAGAAAGCGCAAAAAAAGAAATTGAAGCATATGGTAATACGATAGCCATTTTTCAAATGGATGTGCGCATTCCAGAGCATGTTTCAGCGATGGTGGAGTTTACAGATAAAACATATGGGCAGATCGATGGTTTGGTAAACAATGCAGCAGGTAATTTTATTGTAGAGTCAGAGAAACTTACACCTAATGGCTGGAAAGCTGTTATTGATATAGTTTTAAATGGATCTTTTTACTGTTCCAATGCGGTAGGGAATTACTGGATAAGTAAAGGCACGAAAGGATCTATTTTGAATATGCTTGTAACTTATGCATGGGGAGCAGGGGTGGGCGTAGTTCATTCTGCAGCCGCGAAAGCGGGAGTTATGTCACTAACTAGGACTTTAGCGGTTGAGTGGGGAACTAAATACGGTATTCGAGTGAATGGTATTGCTCCTGGCCCAATTGAGCGAACAGGTGGAGCAGGGAAACTCTGGGAATCAGAGGAAGCTGCAAAACGAACCATGCAGTCCATTCCATTAGGTCGCCTTGGTAAACCAGAAGAAATTGCAGAGCTTGCCGCATTTATTTTATCTGATAAAGCCTCCTATATGAATGGAGAAATTGTAACATTAGACGGAGGTCAATGGTTAAATCAATTTCCATTCTAAAAAATTATGAATAGTTTGTAAGCGATTTCACAGGTTTTTATTCCTTTCATATGCTATCATAGTTTTATACGTTATGTTTTCATAACATGAAAACAAACAAAGGAGTAGAATACAATGATATTTGTTAGCAGCAAAGATTTTTTACAAATTCCGATTGAGGATTACATTATTTCAGCGGAAAAAGTAGCACATGTACAATTAGGAAATAACGCTGAACATGCATTATTAGTATTAACTAAAACTGGATACTCTTCTATTCCAGTGCTAGACGTGAAATATAGACTGCAAGGTTTAATAAGTACACAACAAATAACAGATGAAATATTAGGATTAGAACATATTGAATACGAACGACTACCAGATTTAAAAGTAGATAGTATTATGAAAAAAGATATACCAGTCATTCATTTTAATGAAAAATTTCAAAAAGGTTTAGATTTATTAGTTAACAATCCTTATGTTTGTGTAGTCGATGATGAGCAAACATTTTTAGGTATATTAACGAGAAGAGTTATTTTAAAGCAAATGAAAAAGTATTTATATCAATCACAAGAAACTCAAGTGTAAAGACAACCTGGGAAGGCCTCTTATAAAGGCCTTCTTTTTTTAAGTTAAAAAGTATATACGCTTCTTCTCATTAACTATCCAGACTACAGTACTTTTCGGGCACTCTCTTGGAAAAGTATCTACATCCATTCACTTTTAAGATGATCGTTGTCGGATTGCTTTGGAACGGACAACTATATCATTACCGTGATTTCTGAGTGAGAGGGACGTGAAGAATTCACGTCCCTCTTATCTTGTCGATAATCGTATGACGGTCGTCTGCCCATTTCTCTCCTACAACCTCGAAATACAAAGTAATAAGCTTTGGGAATAAAGGAATTGACCCTGCATTCTTATAGGTTACAGCAGAAGACAATCTAAAATCGTGACATCGTGTCCCAACGACAGCCAAATAAATTTACGGCGAGCTGTGCGCAGGAATATGATCCACGCTATGTGGACCTAAGTTGCAATTTTGGCTACGCAGTCCTTATTTATCTTGTTACGATCATTCTTTTACTATGAAATGGGGGGGGAGTTTTGAAGAGTAAAGCAACAAAAAGACCTTTTGTATTAGTAGCGGTGATGCTTGCGATGTTTATGGGAGCCGTCGAAGCGACTATCATTGCAACAGCTATGCCCAATATAACATCTGACTTAGGTGGCTTTTCTCGATATAGTTGGGTATTTTCAGCTTATTTATTAATGAGCACAATAACCGTTTTAATTTATGGGAAGCTGGCGGATTTATTTGGAAGGAAAATAATATTTTTTATTGGCGTTACATTATTTTTAATCGGTTCATTCCTTTGTGGTTTCGCTACCTCGATGGAGCAATTAATTGTTTACCGCTTAATACAAGGGTTAGGTGCAGGAGCAGTACAACCAATTGCGACCATTATTATAGGAGACATTTATCAAGGAGATGAACGCGCAAAAATACAGGGTTATTTAGCGAGTGTTTGGGGGATATCCGCTGTTTCTGGACCTGCTATAGGTGGGATATTAGTAGAAACAGTCGGATGGGAGTTTGTATTTTGGGTGAATATTCCATTAGGTCTTATTGCGATGCTTGGAATAGTACTATTTTTGCATGAGCCTGTTTCAAGTAAGAAGCCAGTAGTTGATTATAAAGGGGCTTTGCTAATGACGGTTATCCTGTCTTCTTTACTATTTTGGTTAGTAGAAGGAGGGCAATCTTTTCCTTGGATATCTTTAGTAAGTTTTAGTTTACTGGGTGTAGTGATGATTGGATGTATCATTTTTCTTAAAGTCGAAAGAAAAGCAATGGAACCATTTATGCCAATAGTAATATGGAAAAACAAAATAATCTTGTTCGCCAATCTAATTTCATTTTCTACCGGTGTAATTTTAATAGGCTTATCCAGTTATTTACCAATGTATGTAACTGGTGTAATGGAGCAAAAAGCAATTGTTGCTGGATTTACATTAACTGCTGTATCTATTGGCTGGCCTCTTGCGTCAACGGCAGCAGGCCGTTTACTTCCCAAATATGGAGCATCCAAACTTTCGTTTATAGGGACAATATTTTTAATGATTGGAACTTTTTCTTTTATTTTCATTTATCCTTTACTTCATCCGATTATAATTGCAGTATGTAGTTTTTGCATTGGTATTGGTATGGGACTTACAAGTACATCCTTCATTGTAACGATTCAAGAAGCAGTCACGCATGAATGGAGGGGCGTTGCAACAGCCAGTAATTTATTTATGCGTAATTTCGGGAATATGTTTGGAGCGGCTTTGCTTGGAGTCATTGTAAATAAAACAATTAGCAAATATTTAAGTATTCATTCATCCACATTTGAATTAAGTAGCGTAAATCAGTTGCTTGATGCAGATGAACGAAAACTATTCTCTATGGAGCAGCTATCATTTTTGCAAACAGGACTAGAGTATGCACTCCATGGAGTATTTATTGCATCTTTTATCTTCGCAATAATTAGTTTTGTATTAGTATTTGGACTACCTAAAAAGAAAGAGGTTTAAAAATGACATCAGATTTTCTCATTATTAAAGTATTAGCAGAAGAACAAAATATGCGAAAAGCAGCTGAGAGATTATTCCTTTCTCAACCAGCTCTCTCTCTACGTCTTCAAACCATTGAGAAAGAATGGCAGACAAAACTATTTTTACGATCTCAGAAAGGGTTAACTCCAACACCAGAAGGAGAACTTGTAATCGAGTATGCTGTAAATATGCTTCAGCAGAAAGAAGAAGTATATGAGGCGATTCAGTCGTTAACCTCTAAAGTACATGGAACGTTAAAAATTGCTTGTGCTTCCATCGTAGGTCATAATTGGCTGCCGAAAGTTTTGAAAGATTTCGTACAAACGTATCCGGAAGCAAAGATTTCCCTTCTTACAGGCTGGAGTTCGGAAATTGTAAAATCTATATACGATGGTGAGGCACAGATTGGAATTGTACGTGGACAAACAGATTGGAAAGGAAATAAAATTCATTTATTCAGAGATACACTTTACCTTGTGGATAAAGAGATGACTTCGGTTAACGATGTTTTAACAACAGAGAAACCATTTATTCAATTTAAAAGTGATTCTAACTATTATCAAGAAATTCAGCAATGGTGGCAAAAACATTTTTCGATTAATCCAAAGAGACAAATAATCGTAGATCAAATTGAGACATGTAAACAAATGGCTTTAAATGGTATTGGATACGCGATACTTCCTTCCATTACATTGACCGGTCATGAGGACGTGCAGAAGATACCTTTGACGAACGATGAAGAGCAGTTTGAGTTAACGAGAGACACTTGGCTTATTGGTTATGATGCTGCATTTGATCTTCCACAAGTAGAAGCTTTTGTCAAAATTGTAAAAGAACATGCAAAAAAATTTCAGTAAGGAACTTCCATCTACGATAAACGTACTAATATATATACATAAAAAGGGGGAAATTAAATGCGTATCCAAAAAATTACATTGGTTATTTCTGCACTCTTTATCTATTTTTTGCTATTACCAACAATTGAAGCCTCGGCTGCACCTAACCTACAAGTAAAAGCAAATGCTGGATTTAATGGTAAAGCGAAATATGGGAAAGGATTTCCAATTACTATTACCGTTGAGAATAAAGGGGACGCCTTTTCAGGAGATATCGTATTAGATATTTTGGAATCCTATAATCTTGGAAATGCACAAGCGACCCCATTTGAAATTGGTGCGGGAGAGACAAAGACAATTCAGGTTGCAGCGTCTGGAATGTCCGAAGACTATATGTATCAAGGGTCTACATTTCAAATGATTCACTTTTACGAAGGTGGTTGGGAAAAAGGAAAGTCCATTGATTTTAAAGGCACTAAAAATTTAAGAGTAAGCTTTAATGATCCATCATCTATATTTTATTTATCTTTCACCAATAGTGCTGACAGGTTAAAAGTATTAAGCCAAATAAAACAACAAAATCAAATAAGTAACCAAGTGATTCATGTAGCTCAACTGAGTAACTTTACGCTCCCAACAGGGGCTGAAGCTTGGGAGATGGCAGATTATATTATCATAGATGAATTTGTCCTTGCAGATTTAGAAGAGCAACAACAACAAGCGCTTGTTGACTATGTTAGTGCAGGAGGCTTTATTGTAGTTGGTGCCTCTGACAATACAGAAGTGGAATTAGGCAAGTTAGGAGAATACTTACCACTAACTCTTCAAACAAGTACCCAATCTTTATCGCCTGAAAAAGTACTTGGTTTGACTGCAAATAACCCATTGTCCAATGCTTTAACAGTGTATGATGCATCTTTAAATGAGGGAGCAACCCCGTCATTTAGTATAGATGGAACAATAATAGCCGCAAAGAAACAATTAGGTAAAGGTGCCATTATTCAAACAACCTTTTCTCTTGGTGATGAACCCTTATCAAAAGACCCTGTCTATAGTGACTTGATGACTACAATTGTACAGTCCGTAAAAGCACAAAATACATCTAATAATATGATGTATGGCTACAATGGAAAGGATCAACTTGTGTATGAAGTAGGAAACACAAACTCATTATTTAGCTCATTCAAAGTATCAACACCTTTAATGATTAGTATTGTGCTAATTTATATGATACTAGTAGGACCGCTCTTATACCTTTTATTGAAAAGAAAAGACAAACGAGAGTACGCGTGGGGCATTATTCCACTTACCGCTATTATTGCATCCGCTGCTATTTTCGGCTACGGAGCGAAGGATCGTATTGCACGTCCACAAGTACAACAATCCTCCTTCTTATATGTTAATGAGGATAATAGTTTAAGTGGTTATTATGCTGAATCCTTATTAAGTAATAAAAGTGGAGAATTCTCATTTGTTGCACCAACATCCACTACAATGGTTGCCCAAAGAAATAACAATTCATTTAATGGTCAGAATATGAATGTACATGAAGAAGCTATTATTGAAAAACATGCTTCTAATAGTGAGTTAACGTTCAGAGATGTAGGTTACTGGTCCGTCTCGAATTTCTTTGGTGATACACATCTGAAAGACGTGGGGAATTTTGAAGTAGACCTTCGAGTAGATGCGAGTAAATTAATTGGAACAGTAAAGAATAACTTTCCATTTGCTCTGAAAGAAGTTTCTGTTTGGTCTGGAAGTAAACTCATCAAGTTAGGTGATCTTCAGCCTGGTGAACAGCTAGAAGTGAATAAAGACTTAGGAACTGTTATGTTAACACCAGCCTCCAATCCATATATAAATAGAAACTACGGCATGAATATTGGAAATCAAATTGATTTAACTGAGCAAAGAAAGCAATCTTTATATTCTTCTAGTCAAATGTTCAATCAATTAGGTAGTAGTCCAGCAATAACGGCCTTTGCAGAGGACAATCTAATTCCAATCGAATTAAAGGACAAAAAAGTGGAGATGTCTGCTCTCCATTTAATTATTCAGCCGTTCAAAGCTGAAACGATTTTTGCAGGTGATTTTGTGCTACCAGCTACAACGTTTACGGTAAATGTTAATACAAATGAATTTGGAAAGTATATGGAACCAGTGCAAAATAGCAATTTAGAATGGTATTTAGATGATGGTGAATATAACATCTATTGGAAAATACCTGATACCATTCCTACTAATAAAGTAATGTGGACACAATTACAAATAGCGAATACCGATCGAAGTTCTCAAACAATTGAAATTTGGAATATTGAAACAGAAGCTTTTGAACCAATAGAAGAAAGTAGATTTACAATTTCCGAAAACATTCAAAATTATATTAATGATTCCGGGGAAGTATATTACAAATTAATCAAAAAATCAGCTCAAGGTGATCCGTATACAAGACTTCCAGAGGTTCGCTTAAAAGGGGAGGTTCAGAAATGATAGAGATTAAAGGGTTAACAAAAAAATACGGTTCTTTTTATGCTTTAAATGATTTAAACCTTACCCTACAAGAAGGAACTGTATTTGGATTTGTGGGGGCAAATGGAGCAGGGAAATCGACAACTTTTTCTATATTAGCTACACTGCTACAACCAACTTCTGGAGAGGCTTATGTGAATGGGAAAAGTGTCAAAACCGAACCGCATGAAGTAAGGAAACAAATAGGTTATATGCCTGACTTTTTCGGGGTCTATGATCAACTAAAAGCTAATGAGTATTTAGATTTTTACGGCGCAAGTTATGGAATTCCAGAGGTGGAGAGACAAATTCTGATTCCCCAACTACTAGAGTTGGTTAACCTAACGCATAAACGTTATGACTACGTAGATCTATTATCAAGGGGGATGAAACAACGTTTATGTTTAGCGCGTGCACTTATTCATGATCCTAAAGTGTTGATACTGGATGAACCTGCTTCGGGACTTGATCCGCGTGCTCGTGTGGAAATGAGAGATATCCTAAGACAACTAAAAAATATGGGGAAAACAATTTTAATATCTTCGCATATATTGCCAGAGCTTGCTGAAATGTGTGATGAAATTGGTGTAATTGATGGGGGTAAATTGATTGCGCACGGCTCGGTTGATGAAATTCAAGCACAACTTGCAGGGGAAAAACAAATTTCGGTGAGGGTTAAAGGTTTGTTGGAGAATGCTGCAACGTTTTTTGAAGAAGATCCATTTGCTTCAAAAGTGGAAATACATGAAGAGAAAAGTACCATTATATTTAATTATCGAGGTTCCGAAGAAGATCAAATTAATTTGTTGAAAAAAGCTTTAGACCAACAACTAAGAATTATTTCCTTCTCGGAGACAGAAACGAACCTTGAAGATGTCTTTATGGAAATTACAAAGGGGGCGAAATAAGATGAAGCAAGCCTTTTCAAATCCAGTATTAGTAAAAGAAATTAAATTACGCTTTCGTTCCCTAAAAAGCTTTACTGGAATTCTCTTTTATTTACTTGCAATGTCTATCTTTGTTTTCGGTTTTATTATGTTGACCACTTCCTTCACAGGTACAGGTTATTTTCGACCAGAAGAAAGCTTTTTCATGTTCTCTATGCTGACATATATTCAGTTAGGTCTTATTGTCTTTATTACTCCTGGGCTAACAGCAGGTGCCATTAGTTCTGAGAGAGAAAAGCAAACGTTAAATATATTATTAACTACATCTCAGACTTCCTTTCAAATCATTATTGGGAAGTTAACATCGTCTATTGCTTTTCTTCTCTTGTTATTAGTTGCAGGATTACCAATCTACAGTTTAGTTTTTCTTTTTGGAGGAGTATCTCCAGGACAGCTCGGCATCATTTTCTTATTCTTCTTTTTAACTATGCTTGCCATTGGTGGAATAGGAATAATGTATTCAACAATTATTCGTAAAACGATAGTTTCAATGATTGCAACGTATGGAACAATGATATTTCTAACTGCGGTTACTGGTTTTATTTATCTTGTCATTACTGGAATGAATTCTATGGCAACAGGTACACTAACTTCCTCACCAATTGGTCACTTTTTTGCAAGTATTAATCCGATTGTGTTAATGCTTACGCTTATCACTCCAGGGTCGGATGATTTTATTACACAATCTACAAAGGTAGAATTTCCAATTTGGGCTGGATATACAATTTTTTATGCTTGCATAACTATTCTATCTGTATTTATTGCTGTAAAAAAATTACGTGTGAATATGAAACGTAAAAAATGAGGAGGAATTATAGATGAATAGCCAACATAAGCTAATTCGTTTCGTCCATAAAGCTAGACGTAGACTTACAGTAGAGCACTACATTAGAATGCTCCAAGCTGCTTTGTTTTACGGATTCACTTCTGCTGCGTCTATTCTATTTGTTTCTCGCTTATTTGTATTTCCATACTATATCCGAACCGCAGTTATTGTTGGAGGTATTGTTTTTGTCGCAGTTTTTGTATACGCATTTTGGAAACGACCTTCCAAAGAAGCGGCACTTCATAAACTAGATTCCTTTTTCCATGATAATTTATTAATTTCTGCAGTATCGTTTCTTAACGAAAAATCTATGCTTATTAAAGGTTTATTAGCAAAGGCAGAACTGGGCTGTGAGAAAGCATTTGAGAAATTTAAACAACGAGAAAAACACTATTTACAGCCTAAATGGCTTCTAGGATTTGTTCTTGCACTAGCGTCAGCTTTAGTACTGTATGCTTTTCCAGCGGCAACACAATTAGAAGCAAAGGATATGGAAAAAGAAGATCGAGTTGTAAATGAAATGAAAAAAGAAATAGAAAAACTTGAGAAAAAAGAATTAGCGAAGTCCGTAAAAAAAGACTTGAAGGATTTAAAAGAAAAGCTAAAAGAAGTAGATACTGCAGAGGAAGCGTTACGTGAAGTAGTGAAAAAACAAAAAGAATTGGCTTTAAAAGAACAAAAGCTTGAAAAGAAGAAAGAACTATCGGAACAAGAGGGATCGACTGAATCGTCTTTAACAGCAGATGAACAAAAAGAATTAGCCTCTTTAGAAGAGGTAAATAATACATTGGCGAAAAGTGCTGCTTCTACTCAGACTGCTTTAAGCAAGATGGGTAAATCCTTCCCATATAACGCTAGTGCAGTAGCACAAGGAAACTCGACCAACACCAATAGTAATAATAAAAATAATGGAAGTAATACAGGAAAAGGAAACCAACAAGGCTCCGGTCAAAATCAAAGTGCTGGACAAAACAATCAAGGCCAGGGTCAAGGCCAGGGTCAAGGTCAAGGCCAAGGTCAAGGCCAAGGTCAAGGCAAAGGTCAAGGCCAAGGTCAAGGTCAAGGTCAAGGCCAAGGTCAAGGCCAAGGTCAAGGTCAAGGTCAAGGCCAAGGTCAAGGCCAGGGTTCAGGGGCAGGAACCGGCTCTGGTGGAAGAAATCTCCTTTCAATTCCAACAAGAGTTGGGGGAACTTCTGAAACTAGCGTAGATGGAGGAGAGCTTGGAGAAGGAAAATCTACAAGTGAGCAACCAGCAGAAGGACCGGTTACTCGTGGTTCGGCAAGACCGTACGAAGAAGTTGTTAATGAATATTCAGAATCATATATAAAGAGTTCAGAGCGTATGCAATTACCCTCGGACCTGCAGCGAATTGTGCAAGATTACTTTTCATCAGTTGAAAATAGCGAATAATGGAGGAAACTAATGACTTTCACAACAGAAGATTATGTAAATATAAGTAAACGGTTAGATGAAGTACGTGCAGAGATTGGGAATTTCATCGTGGGTCAAAAAGAAGCGGTGGAGTTTTCCATTTACTGCGTTTTAGCAGATGGGCATGCACTGTTAGAGGGTTTGCCTGGACTTGGTAAAACCATGCTTATTCGAACAGTTTCAGAAGTGTTGGATCTATCTTTTTCGCGAATCCAGTTCACCCCTGATTTAATGCCATCTGATATTACGGGAACAAGTATGATTGAACGTTTAGAAAATGGTAAGCAGCAATTCACCTTTCAAAAAGGTCCTATTTTTAGCCAAATGGTTTTAGCAGATGAGATTAACCGAGCAACACCAAAAACACAAAGTGCTCTATTAGAGGCAATGGGAGAAAAAACGGTAACGGTACTAGGAGAAACGAAACAAATGGATAGACCATTCTTTGTACTTGCTACACAAAACCCCATTGAAATGGAAGGAACATATCCTTTACCAGAAGCTCAAATGGACCGTTTTCTGTGCAAAATTTTGGTCTCTTATCCTTCCAAGGAAGAGCTTATGGAAATTACAAAGCGAACAACGGGCGGTCAAACCATTGAGTTAAATAAAATAATGAATGCGGAAGAAATTGTACATGCACAGCAAATGGTGAAAGAAGTTCTAATCGCAGATGATATGCTGGAGTATGCAGTAGATATTATTGCAGCGACCCATCCGGAGGCGGCAGTAATTCCTGAAATTGCAAAGTATGTTCAGTATGGAAGTGGACCTCGAGGTTTACAAAGTCTTATCAAGCTTGCGAAAGCACGTGCGCTAGTTGCGGGACGTTATCATGTCTCTATTGCAGATATTAAATCAGTTGCTAAGCCTGTACTTAGACATCGTTTATTACTTAATTACGAAGGAGAAGCAGAAGGTAAAACAGCAGATGAACTCGTAGATCTTGTATTACAAACGATTAAGCAAGGACAAACCGTATGAGTACAGATCAATTAGTACCAAAGGATTGGGCAGGTAAACTGAGTCGGCTTTCCATCTCGACAAGATCAAAGTTACGTGGTCAACATAAAGGTTCACATCGTTCCGCACGTTTTGGTGCTTCTCTCGATTTTTCGGATTTCCGAGAATATGCTCCAGGTGATGATGTTCGTCAAATAGATTGGAATGTATATGCTCGAACAGATAAGTATTTTATTAAACGATTTTTAGACGAACAGGAAATGCGAGTTCATGTATTGCTAGATTCAACAAAATCAATGGGAGATCCATTGAAATGGACATTTGCCAAACAGCTAGCTGTTTCTCTGGGGATTCTTGTACTACAAAGAGATGATCGTTTATCGTTTTCAGTCGTAACGACTGAAAAGAAACCACCATTTCGACGGAAGGGAGCAACCTATCGAAAAGCATTTACACAGACTGTTTCTGAATTAAAGGAACCAACTATGATACAGTCATTTGTTGAAAATGCCCCTATTTTTTTACCAAAAGATAGTACTGTATTATTTGTTATTTCGGATTGCTTAGAAAGTCTTGAGTCGTGGGAGAGGTTACTTCAAAAGCTACCAAAGTTTGCTGGTGATATTCGCATTTTGCAGATTGTTACAAGTGACGAGCTTGCACCATCTTATACAGGAGATGTCCAACTTGAAGATGTAGAGACATCACATCAGTTAAATGTATCGATGTCTTCTCGTGTACTGGAAACATATGAGCAAGAAAGAAAATTACATCAAAGAGGCCTTGAATTATTATCTAGTAAATTTGGAGTGAAAATGGTTCAAGTTAATGCAGAAGATGGGATTTCACATGTATTATTTCATCAGCTTTTACGTGCAAATTGGGTGCAATGAGGTGAGAATATATGGGGTTTAATCAACTAGTATTTTTATGGACAGCGATATTTCCAATAGCTGTATTGCTTTATTATTTCTTTCGAAAAAAATATACGAAGCAGTCTGTTTCTTCTACTCTTTTTTGGCAGGAAGTGATGAAAGAAACGAAAGCATCCCCTTATTTGCAGCATTTACAACGCAATGCTTTATTTTATTTACAAATGCTTGCAATGATATTACTTGTTTTTGCTTTACTTCAGCCGTTTTGGAAAACGAAAGCGCTTGCTGGGGAACAAGTAATCTTTATCGTAGATACTTCTGCAACAATGGAAGTAAATACAAATGATACCACGCTTTTTGAACAGCATAAAAAAGAGATGCTAAGTCTTATAGATCAATTATCAGGAAAGCCATTAACAGTGATTACTACGGGAAATCAACCAGCTGTTTTACTGCGCCAAGAAACGAATCTTAATCTTATTAAAAGTGAGATTAATAAATTAGAAGTAAGCTATGAAGACGAAAATATGTCGAAGTCATTAGATTTTGCCCAATCCTTTTTCCAAAAAAAGGCTACCTCCGTATATATTTTTACAGATGAGTTAGATAGACAATCATTGCCTCTGCAATATGAAAATGTTAGTTGGAATGTGGAAGGGCAAACATCGGAAGTAACCAATACGTCTATTAAAC
Organism: Psychrobacillus sp. FSL H8-0484; assembly: GCF_038005325.1. NCBI lineage: Bacteria > Bacillati > Bacillota > Bacilli > Caryophanales > Bacillaceae > Psychrobacillus > Psychrobacillus sp. FSL H8-0484. The sequence goes on from NZ_JBBOSZ010000001.1 coordinate 1,100,918, forward strand.
GTTTTGGTGCAACGAAAACGAGTAGTGGAATTTCTGCTCTCATTCAACTAGAAAATCAGTCGAACAAAGAACAGGTAACGACTCTAAGTCTTTCAAACGAGCAGAAAGAGTTAGTGAAAGAAAATGTGACAATACCACCAAATGAAACGGTTACGTTATCCTTCGATGAAATGGTAGAATCTTCTTATTTAAAAGCATCTTTAGATGTTCAGGATCAATATGCTTTAGATAATACGATCACTGTATTTATGCAGGATCAATTATCCAAAGTGTTTGTGGACAGTTCTATGCATGCACTTGTTCGTACTGCATTTCAATCGATGGACATAGAAGTGAGCAGTGTACCAGCTGAACAAGTGGGTTTATTGAAGGAAGAAGGCATAATCGTAACGAATCAATTCGGTTTAATTGAACAACTAGAAAGTGCCTCCTTATTTATTGGTAGAAATGACGTTTCTGCAAAAGAGATAAATGGAGTCGTTCAAACTACTGAACATCCTCTTTTTTCATTTGCTAATTTATCGGATATTTATGTAAGTGCCGTATACCCACCGATCGATGGATATACTACCATTGCGACAGTAGGTGAAGAGCCGTTTATACAGGTATCCCCGCGTGGAGATATTATCATTCTTTCCGATATTCAAATGACGGATTGGCCACTAAGTCCTTCATTTCCCTTATTCATGTGGAGTGTGAAGGAACAACTGTCTGCCGGAAATACGTATATAGGGACTTTTTCACCGAATGAGCGAAAGCCGCAGTCACTTGGAAGTGCATTAAATGAATGGGAAATTTACACAATGGACGATTCTTATGAATATTCCATTGAAAACGGTGGAGCTTTTATTGCACCGAAGAAGCCAGGGTTATATGTGCTTCGTTCGAACGACATAGAAAAGAACTTTGCGGTTGCTTTATCTCAAAAGGAAAAAGAAATTGCAAAAGGAGCTACTTATCAATTAAGTGGACAACAGATAGATCAGCTGGAAAATTATGATCAGCATTCGTTTGTCCCTTATATTCTAGTACTATTATTGTTATTGTTTGTTATGGAGTGGGAGGTGCAAAGACGACGTGGATTTACGAGTTGACCAACCGCTATGGCTTTTAATACTTATTCCAATTGTTATTTATTTTATGTGGACATGGAGAAAAGATAAAAAGATTTTTCGAAGAGAAGGAAAAGTAGTATTTTTTCTTCGACTTGTTGCTGTTTTCTGCTTAGTTCTTGGTTTAACAAATCCTTATCTTTTATTACCCATTAAAGAAGAACAAGTTCTCTTTTTAGTGGACCGTTCAGCTTCTGTCCAAGGCACTGAGCAACAAGTGACAGAATGGATTGAAGAGAGTCTATCTTCTCGAAAAAATTCACATGTTGTAGGGGTATATACATTTGCAGAAGACTTTCAATCGGAAGTTGCGTTAACTGCTGAAGAAGTAAATTTACCGGTATTTACACCGATGAAGTCACCTGGAAATACGGATATAGCAAGAGCTTTACAACTATCTACAGGTATAGTAGATCCTAATAAAGCGACAAGAATAGTTCTGTTCACGGATGGATTAGAAACAAGTGGATCCGTGGCAGATGAGTTAGTGAAAATTGCTGGGGGAAATGTCACAATAGATGTTGTACAGCTAGAAAGAGTAGCCTCGGAAGATGTTGCTGTCACATCTTTTGAAACTCCGCCAGTTGCTTTTGAAGGAGAACAACAGCAGCTTAATGTTAAATTAGAAGCAACTACGGATACTAAAGGAGAGCTGCTTCTTTATCAAAATGACCAATTATTGTCACGAGAACAAATTACATTAGAAAAAGGAACCAATAGCTTTACGTTCCGAAATGCTTCTAAAGGAGAAGGACTATTAAAGTATCAAGTTCAGGTGATAGTTCCTGATGATGGCTTAATTGAAAATAATAAATTGACGAGTGTGACAAATGTAGAAAGCTCTCCAAGACTGTTAGTTGTCACAAACGAAGGAAGTCATTCTAATATTCCAACGGTTATTGATCAAGAAGTAATAACAACTGACGTAATAGACGCAATTGCACTACCTTATGATCTATCCAATTATTTAGCTTATGATGCTATTATTTTTGACAATGTCCCTGGGCACGCAGTAGGGGAGCAGAAAATGACAGTTATTGAACAGGCTGTGAAAAATTTCGGTGTTGGCTTTATGATGGTTGGAGGTAAAAATAGCTTTGGCTTAGGAGGGTATTTCAAAACTCCAATTGAAAAGCTATTACCTGTTGAAATGGAAATAAAAGGGAAGCAACAGTTGCCATCTCTAGGGTTAATTATTGTGATGGATCGTTCAGGCAGTATGAGTGGTTCTAAATTAGAATATGCTAAAGAAGCAGCTGCACGTTCTGTAGAGATGCTTCGTGACGAGGATACACTTGGATTTATAGCTTTTGATGATCGTCCTTGGGAAATTATCGAGGCAGAACCCCTTTCCAATAGGGAAGCTGCAGTAGAGAGTATTTTATCTGTAGGATCCGGTGGGGGAACGGAAATTTATTCGGGTCTGGCTCTCGCATATGAACGTTTAGCTCCATTAAAGCTTCAAAGAAAGCATATCATTTTACTAACAGATGGTCAGTCTTCTACTAGTAATGACTATCAAACGTTAATCGAAGAGGGAGCAAAGAATTTAATTACGGTGTCGACTGTTGCCGTGGGGCAAGATGCGGATAGAGCACTACTGGAAAGTTTAGCTGAAATGGGTGGAGGTACCTTTTACGAGGTGGAAGATGAATCGACCATTCCTGCTATCATGTCAACGGAGACAGCAATGATTTCTAGAACATATATTGAAGATAATCCTTTTTATCCGGTTATTTATGGTGATGCAGCTTGGACAAGTTTATTTGCAGACGGCGTTCCACAAATGAATGCATATATTGCAACGACTCCTAAGCAAACTGCTACAGTAATTGCCGAAAGTGAGAAGGAAGATCCTGTACTAGCGGAATGGATGTATGGATTAGGAAGAACGATTGCTTTTACCTCTGATTCTACTGGAGAGTGGAGTGGAGATTTCGCTAGATGGAGTAATTGGGGAGACCTTTGGAACACTGCCATTTCAAGACTTCTACCAGCATATAGTGAAGTTCCTTTTACAATTCAAAAGGCTAGTGACGGCAGTTATACGGTAACGGATCCTTCGGGGAAATCTTCTTTTATTGAAATAGCTGCGGTAAATGAAAAAGGAGAAGAGCTACCAGTATCGTCAGAGCCGCTTGCACCAGGCAAATCGAGAGTGACTGTTGATAGTGAACCAGGACTAGTGTTTTTCCGAGTATCAAATGAGCAAGAGGCAGTGTATCAAGCAGGTATTTCTATTCCATATAGCGAAGAATATAAAGTCCAAAAGCCAAACACAGGAAATCTGGAGATGATCGCTAGTCGGACAGGTGGAAAGATGCTTACCGAAGCTTCTGAAGCATTCCGAACAATCGATTTAAAAAGTTCTGAAAAACAATCTATCCAGCAGTTCCTTATACTCTCTGCAATAATATTGTTCTTCATGGATATCACGATTAGAAGATTTGGGTTTAGACAATTGCTTGCTCCATTTTCTCAAATGAACCGGAAAAAAGAAATTAGTGCTAACACGGATGTAACAAGCAATGTAGAAAAACTCGTAAAAGGCAAAAAGAATCGTTAAAAAGCTGCTAGTGAGAAGTGAACTGCCCCTATTGCAGTTCAGAAATTCACTAGCAGCTTTTCGTGTTATGGCCCAGTCCATATCATACTGCAAACGATCCTCTTCTCCTAAAAATTCCACGGTAATGGTGTAGCTAAAGTCCATTACAAAGCAATCCGGAAATGTCTTCGAACAGGTTTTTACTTAAAGTTCGCTATGCTCTATTCTTAAGAATAAGAAAGTACAATTTTCCGTTCCATAAATTCAGTGTTTCAGATAGTTTGAGAAAAAGATTGATTCAATACTACTGTTGATTTCCGTTACAGGCGGACGCTTTCCGCGGGGTGAGTGATGAGCCATCACCGCCGCTACGCGTCCGTTGTGATGGCTCATCTGTCTCACTCATCCCGCTGGAGTCGCCGCCTTCCACTACAATCAAGTAACTGTTTTCAAATCAATCATAAAAGAAAGGACAACTAAAAGATAAGGAAGTATATAGTTTTTGAGTGCATAATGTCACTGGTACTTTGATCTATAGGAAAATGCAGTGGATTGTATACAAGGTAAGGTAGAGGGGATGAACCTGTTAGCTAGCAAGACTCTTTAGGAAGAGCATTTCTGTTAATTTTCTTCTACTGGTAAAAGAGTATATGACCAAAAAATAGTAAGCATCTATTGTATAGAGGAGCACTAGAGCGCCCGAAATTGCATCTTCGGGTGCTTCCTTTATGAGTTGGAAAGCATCTTTTCTCTCATTATCCAAAAAGACTTTAACCTTATCCATACTGTTGAAGGAGGGCGCCGGACAGATAGATGCTATAAAATTACCGAGAAAAGAGAGGGTGGTCGTGACGTCAGTCACGACCACCCACCTCTAAAAAATCAGTCGGTTATGATATAGCAACAAGTCTGTTCAAAGACCACCGAAAACGATACAAAACAGGTTTTGTATTTAGAGGGCACTTGCGCTTTTCTAATTAAACAATCGGTTTTTTCTTTTTAATCCAAACAAGCGTTATACCCCAAGAGAATAGTAAAATAATCGAGCCTATAACAAATGGAAAGTTAATATTTATATCAAAAAGTATTCCTGCTAATGCTGGTCCAATCATATTTCCTAAACTCATATAGGCATTATTCATACCTGCAGCAAATCCTTGCTCATGCCCAGCTAGCTTAGAAACAACCGTGTTTACAGCTGGTCGAATAAGTGTAGTTGCTGTTGAGAAAATAGAAGCAACCAGTAATATTAGCCAGTAACCATCTACAACGAAAAATAGCAAGAATGACAACGCTGCAATTACTAAGCTTACTAAGATTACATTCAATTCACCAAACCGTTTAAATAACTTAGAGACGACAACTGTTTGAATGATTACTCCAATGAATCCACCGACTGTTAGAACTACTGCGATATCTTGTGGTGTGTAATTGTATTTATGATCCACGTATAAAGAGAAGGTCGTTTGGAAATTGGCGATACCAAATGAGAAAACAAAGATGATGATTAACATCATAAAATAAGGTGTTTTAACTGAGTTTTTCATTTGAATTATTATGTTTTCTCGTTTTTTCTTTTCTAAAGGATTTGCGGAAACAGCATTTTTAATATCCGGCAATATGATGAATGAGACAACAGCAGAAAGAATTGCTGCTAGAGCAGCCATATAGAATGGGAAAGTTAAGCTAACTTTCGCTAAAAATCCACCTATAGCGGGTCCAATCATGAATCCAAGAGACATGGATGCGCCTAATAGTCCCATCCCTTTTCCACGGTCTTCAAATGATGTTATGTCTGCAACAAATGCCATCGTTGCCGGAATTAAAAAAGCTCCCCCAATTCCGCTAATAAAACGTGCAGCATACAGCATCCATTCATGAGTTGCCAATCCAAACCATAATTGAGAGGCAGAGAAAACTATTAAACCTACTATAATTAATTTTTTACGTCCAAATGAATCGGATAAATCTCCCGCTATAGGAGAAAATAAAAATTGGCCTAAAGCAAAGGAAGCAATAATAAATCCAAGGGCCTGACCCGCTACACCAAACGTTTCTAAATATTGAGGCATAACTGGAATAACTAGTCCGATTCCAGCCATCGCTATAAACATATTAAACATTAATATGTAAAGTGCAAATTGATTTGATTTCTTTGTCATACATTTCCAACTTTCTATAAAAAAATCTTACATATGTCTATAGATTCTATCACATTCCCTGAAGAATAAAAACTTTCGCATCACGAATTATCACTAATTGTTTATTGAACTAATTTCATAAATAGTGCTTTGTCATTAAAATACGACCATTTATCACTTTGTTGTTTGAAGCGGCAGGCGGCGACTCCAGCGGGTTGAGTGAGACAGATAAGACATCACAAACGACGCGTAGCGGCGGTGATGGCTTATTGCTCACCCCGCGGAAAGCGTCCGCCTAAAGCGGAAATCATCTATACTTAATTCCGTGAAAATATAAATTCCTTTAGTATTGTTCGTGTTTTTTCATGTAAATTGGAATGATGAAATTGATTTGTGTAGTAAGAAAAGAAAAAATTAGAATCGCCTATAAAAAGACGATTCTAATTATTAGTTTGAGCTCATCTTAAATTCTAAAAATAATTCATTGTACTTACCAAGCATTTCAAGGCCAAGATTATTGTATACCTCTAGGTTGTCCAGTTGTTCCTCAGAAGGATAAAAACGCTCATCGGAAGTAACCTCTTCATCCATTAACTCCACCGCAGCTGCATTTGGAATAGAATAACCAACATAATCTGCATTTTGAGCTGAAACTTCTGCATCTAATATGAAATTAATAAATGCATGAGCACCTTCTATATTAGCCGCTGTTTTAGGAATAACCATATTATCAAACCATAAATTCGATCCTTCTTTAGGAACAGCATAGTCAAGTTCCTCATTTTCCGACATCATATCCGCTGCTTGTCCCGACCAAGTGAGTGCTACAGCAGCTTCTTCGTTTATCATGAGCTGAGTTACTTCATCTCCAATGATTGCCTTAATATTTGGAGAAAGCTTTTTCAGTTTCTCTAATGCTTCATGTAATTCTTTTTCATTTGTTGAGTTTAACGAGTACCCTAAACTATTTAGTCCCATTCCAATAACTTCACGAGCACCATCAACTAAAAGAACTTGCCCTCTTAAAGAAGGATCCCAAAGTGTTTCCCAGCTTTCAAAAGTTTGCCCATCGAGCAATGTAGGATTAAATACAATACCTACTGTTCCCCAGAAATATGGGATCGAATATTTATTTTTGGGGTCAAATGATAAATCTAAAAAGTAAGGGTCAATATTTTTTAAGTTTGGAATCTTTGTATGATCGATCGGAAGAAGTAAATCATTTTCCTTCATTTTCTCAATTGCGTATTCAGAAGGAACCGCAATATCATACGAAGTACCACCTTGCTCTATTTTCGTCATCATTGCTTCGTTTGAGTCAAATGTTTCATACACAACACGGTAGCCTGATTCTTCTTCAAACTGAGCAATCAAATCTGGATCGATGTATTCTCCCCAGTTAAATATAGTTACTGTATCGCTACTAGCCTTACCAGAGCTTTTATCCAAATAATCATTTACTATAAACAAAACAATACAAACGATCAAGATAGCTATCGACGCTCTAAGTATGTCTTTCATTTTCGTACCCCCATTCCGATAGGGTTTTTCCCGCGTTGGCTTATGAAGTAATAACCTACAACGAGAACAAGTGTAACGATAAATATTATGCCGGATAATGCATTAATCGTTAGAGTGATGCCTGCACGTGCCATCGAGTATATTTCAACAGAAAGTGTGCTAAAACCATTTCCTGTTACAAAAAAGGTTACTGCAAAATCATCCAAGGAATACGTAAGTGCTAGAAAGAAACCTGCAAAAATTCCCGGTTTGATAAATGGAATAATAACGCGTGTTAATATATCTCTTTTAGTCGCACCTAAGTCAGCGGCCGCGTCTATTAATGAGCTATTCATTTCTTGCAGCTTAGGTAATACCATAAGCACAACGATTGGAATACTAAAAGCAATATGTGAAATTAAAACGGATGCAAATCCAAGTTTCACTCCAATCATCGTAAATAAGATTAAGAAAGAAGCACCGATTACAACATCAGGACTTACGATTAATACATTATTTAACGATAATATGGAATTACGTAGCGATTTGTTACGCATGTAAACGATACCGAGCGAACCAAATACTCCAATTATTGTAGATAGTAGTGCCGAAAGAAGTGCTACTATCACTGTATTAATAAGAATCATCATAAGTCGTGTATCCGAAAACACAGCAGCGTAATGTTCTAGCGTGAAAGATTCAAAATCATTCATGCTGCCGCCACTATTGAAAGAGTAAAAGATTAAATAAAAAATAGGAGCATACAAAATGACAAAAACAAGGGCTAAATACAGTTTCGCTGTTCTACTAGTTTTTTCCATTAGAAGTAGCCCCCTTATCTCTCTGACCAGTAATAATCATAATAATGACCATGAATATAATTAAGAACACGGCAATTGTTGAACCCATTCCCCAGTTCTGAGTGACTAAAAATTGTTGCTCAATAGCAGTACCTAGTGTAATTACTTTGTTCCCCGCAATTAATCGCGTAATCATAAATAGCGAAAGGGAAGGAATGAATACCGCTTGAATTCCAGCCTTAACCCCATTTACTGTTAATGGGAAAATAACCTTTGAAAAGGTTGTCCAACTGGAAGCACCTAAATCTCTACTCGCATCGATTAACGAGGGGTTTAATTTATCAAGAGAGTTAAAGATAGGTAAGATCATAAATGGAATGAAAATATAAACAGATACAAAAATAAAACTAAAGTCTGTAAATAATATTTGTGTCTCCTTCATACCAAAAACATTTAAAAATGCATTAACCGGTCCGTACAATCCAAAAATTCCAATGAATGCATACGTTTTTAAAAGTAAGTTAATCCAAGATGGAATAATGATTAGTAATAACCATAACTGTTTATGTCTTGTTTTTGTCAGTAGATAAGCAGTTGGGTATGCCACAAATAATGAAAACAGAGTAATAAGAAATGCATACCAGAACGAACTAAGAGTTAACTTTAAATAGACAGAAGTAAAGAAGTTTTTATAATTGTCTAATGTGAAATTACCGCTTAAATCGAAAAAAGAATAATAGGTGATCAAAGCAATTGGAGCAATTACAAACAGAACAATCCAAACAAAATAAGGTATTAAATAAAACCTCTTCGTATTTTTAGTTTGCATAAGCGTCTTCTCCATAAGACTCAAGTCGCTTATCAAATTCTTCTTCTGTTTCATTTAGACGCATAACATGAATAGCTTCTGGGTCAAAGTTTAGCCCGATAAGTTCTCCAACATCTGCTTTTTTTGTAGAATGAACAAGCCATTCATTTCCTTCATCGTCATAAGTAGAAAGTTCGTAGTGAACTCCTCTAAATAACTGTGTATCTACTTTAACCTTCATTTTTCCATTCTCAACTGTAGTAATTTCTAAGTCTTCAGGGCGAATGACAACATCTATTTTTTCATTTGGATTAAGCCCTTGATCGACACATTCGAATTCTTTTCCACCGATATGTATACGGAAGTCGGCTACCATTGTTCCAGAAACGATATTAGATTCTCCAATAAAATCTGCGACAAATCGGTTAATTGGTTCATCGTAAATATCCATTGGAGTTCCACTTTGCTCGATATTACCAGCGTTTAAAACGAAGATTTCATCAGACATAGCCAGTGCTTCTTCTTGGTCATGTGTAACAAAAATAAAAGTCTTGCCAAGTCTTTGTTGAAGCTCGCGAAGCTCATATTGCATTTCAGAACGCAGTTTTAAGTCTAGAGCTGAAAGTGGCTCATCTAGTAAAATGATTTCAGGATCATTTACGATTGCGCGGGCAATTGCTACACGTTGTCTTTGACCACCCGACATTTCGGCAATTTCTCTATTTTCATATCCACTTAAGTTGACAAACTCGAGAGCTTCTAAAACTTTTTGTTCAATCTCTTTTTTTCCTAATTTTTTTATACGAAGGCCAAATGCTATATTTTCAAAAACATTTAAGTGAGGAAATAAGGCATAGTCCTGAAATACTGTATTAACTTGTCTTTCGTTTGCGGGTACATTATTTATTAATTTCCCATTGAAATAAATGCTTCCACTTGATGGCTGCATAAAGCCTGCAATTAATCGCAAAATGGTCGTTTTTCCACAACCAGATGGTCCTAGTAAAGTGTAGAATTTACCACGTTCTAACTCAAAGTTAATATTTTTTAAAACAGTAGTTTCTTCATCATAGTTTTTTGTCACATTCTCGAAACGAATAATAGGTGTCTCTGTCATAATAAACCTCCAATATTTATTTTAGGGATCTTTTAAACGATCATGCATGCAGTTACCTGCCGAAAATCCGGATTTTGTAGGAACTATTTGCTGTATTTAATTTAAGAGAATTTAGCGCGACACATAAGACTCCTACGGGAAAGCGAATGCCAAAGTGCTAAATTCTCTTAGCGGTTATTTGATAGATAATTTATTAGAATTCAGTACCCTCTAATTTAACAGAGCCTATTTGATAAGTAAGTAACAGCTTTTTACAATTATCTATCTATTCCACAATCGCCTACGCTTTTTTTATAAGTAAGAATTTGTAACGACATAAATTACTTGTGCATCTTCATCAGAACCATTTTGTAATAGATGGTGATCGGATGCATCAAAATAGAGAGATTCCCCTTTAGAAGCAAAATAATGTTGTTTACCTAGAGTTAACTCCACTTTTCCTTGTAATACAAATATAAACGTTTGGGATAGGGAGGGCTCGAACTGTTTAAATTGTCCACCTTTTCCTAAAGAAATAAGTACTGGTTCCATTTCATTTTCATTTGATTCAGATATGAGCCAGTGAAGTTTATATTTCTTTTCTTCATCTACAAAAATCGTTTGTTCTTCTTTTTCATACACAACCTTTGTTCGAGCCTGTTCGTCATCAAAAAAGTCTTTTGGTTTAGAACCCAGCACATTTAAAATAGAAAAAAGCGTTTCAATGGAAGGTGAGTTAATATCTCTTTCTAATTGAGAAATAAATCCTTTACTTAAATCAGTTCTTTCACCTAATTCTTCTTGGGTTAATCCTTTTTCCAAACGTAATCTTTTAATTTTTTTGCCTATTTGCATAATTATAAGGCTCCTTCTAAATAAGATGCAGAGCTATTTTATAAAATAAAGTTTATTTTAACACAACTTTAAGTTTACTTTAACAACTTATATGAATTATTTTAAAAAAAATTTTTCCAATTGGATTTTTAGCAGGGGGCAGTTATTTGGGTGATGCATAAACTAAATGTGGACGAAAGGAAAAGGGGAGAAATGAATGCGCTTAAGAGAGGAGTTACCCGAGTTTTCTCGGACTACTCAATGGATGAATGGAAATGTAACAAAGTTGAATTTAATAGGAGAGGTTCCTATTCTAGTCCACTTTTGGTCAGTGAGTTGCCATGTTTGTGAAGGGGCATTTAAAATCATTAATGATTGGAAAAGAATTTATGGTGATAATTTTAAGCTCGTTGGAGTGCATATGCCTAGGTCAATAGAGGATGTTAATAATCGCCTTATCCAAGCGAAGGCTTTTCAAATGAATATGACCAACCCAATCTGTCTAGATCATAATTTAGAGATTACACAAAAATATCAAAATCGAGTAGTTCCAACTTATTATTTGTTTGATAAGCAAGGATTATTACGACATATCCAATCTGGAGAGCTTGGATTGAAAATGTTAGAAAAACGTTTAGTGCTTCTTATGAATGAATCAAAAAAATATTAGGAAGAACCATTTTTTGTTCTTAATACTTCTACGGCAACTCTTCGCAGAAAGAACTATGTTGTGTTAAACTAGGTGCATTGGATTTCTAGGAGGCTAGTGTATGCATAAAGAATTTGTTGTAATTGGATTAGGTCGATTTGGAGGAAGTATTGTAAAAGAATTAGTCGATCAAGGCGCGGATGTAATGGCGATAGACAAAGTGTCTGAACGCGTAGACGCATTTGCTTCCATCGCACGGCAAGCAGTTGTAGCGGATACAACAGATGAAACTGTCTTGAAGTCTCTTGGTATTCGAAATTTTGAGCATGTGATTGTTGCTATTGGAGATGATATTCAATCCAGTATTTTAACTACTTTAATGCTAAAAGAAATTGGCGTGAAGAAAATTACGGTGAAAGCACAAAATGATTATCATGAAAAAGTACTTCGTAAAATTGGTGCAGATAAAGTTGTACATCCCGAACGAGACATGGGGATCCGTATCGCGAATAATATAATATCTAACAATGTGCTTGACTACCTGGAACTTTCTGATGAGCATTCAATTATGGAAATAATAGCAAATGAGAAAATTGCCGGACACTCTATTATAGATTTAGATATACGTGCAAAGTATGGAATTAATATTGTTGCAGTTAAACGAGGAAATAACATTAATGTCTCTCCACAAGCAGATGAACAGCTTCAGTTAAACGATGTACTTATTATCATTGGGGCGGATGTAGATATTAATCGTTTCGAAAAGAAAGTGCTCTCCTAAAGAAAAATGCCAGAAGGAACTATATTCCTCTGGCATTTTTTTATTTTTATACTTCCATAATAATAGGTAGTATCATCGGGCGACGCTTTGTTTTTTCATATAAATAAGGGCTCAAAACATCTGTAATTTCATTTTTCAGCTCAGACCAATCAATTGGTTTATCTTGAAGTGTGAAACGTAGATGTTTATTTAACATTTGCTGTGCTTCATTAATCATTGTACCGGATTCACGCATATAAACGAATCCGCGTGAGATAATATCTGGACCAGAAACTATTTTCTTTCTTTCCATGTCTGCACTCACGACGACAATTACTAACCCTTCTTCAGATAAAATACGACGATCTCTTAAAACGATATTACCAATATCACCAATTCCACTTCCATCGATATATACATCTCCAGAAGGAATACGACCTGCTACATGGGCCTCATTAGCACTTAGAGCAAGAACATCTCCATTCTCCATAATAAATGTATTGTCAGGAGCTACATCACAATCGACAGCTAGCTCTGTATGAATTTTTAACATACGGTACTCGCCGTGAATTGGCATAAAGAATTTCGGTTTCATCAATCGGAGCATCAGTTTTTGTTCTTCTTGAGAACCATGACCAGAGGTATGAATATTATTCAAAGAACCATGTATTACTTCTGCTCCTGCACGGAATAGTAAGTTAATCGTACGATTAACACTTGCTCTATTACCTGGGATTGGAGAAGAAGAAAAGACTACAGTATCTCCTGGTTGAATCTGAATTTGACGATGTGTACCATTTGCAATTCTGGATAGAGCTGCCATTGGTTCACCTTGACTTCCTGTACAAAGTATTAATACTTCGTTTGCAGGTAATCGATTTAGAGCACTCACATCAACAAATGTTTCTTTTGGAGCTGTAATATAACCAAGCTCACGTCCAATTGTAATGGCATTATCCATACTGCGACCAAATACAGCAATTTTACGATTGTGTTGTACTGCAGAATCTGTTACTTGTTGTAGTCTATGAATATTAGATGCAAAAGTAGCAAAGATAATGCGGCCATTCACTTTACGGAAAATGGAATCCATACTTTCTCCAACTTTGCGTTCAGACATGGTGAAATTAGGAATTTCCGCATTTGTACTATCTGAAAGTAAACATAGAACTCCATCACGGCCAATTTCAGCCATTTTAGTTAAGTTTGCTGGCTCTCCAACTGGTGTAAAATCGAACTTGAAATCCCCAGTGTGAACAATATTTCCTGGTGGTGTTTTAACAACAATTCCATAAGCATCAGGTATACTATGTGTAGTTCTAAAGAAACTCACGGCTGTTTTTCTAAATTTAATCACATCAGCTTCTTCTATTACATGCATTTTCGTTTGTCGAAGTAAGCCATGTTCTTCTAATTTATTTCGTAATAAACCAAGAGCTAGTTTACCACCATAAACGGGTACATTAAGTTGTTTAAGTAAGTATGGTATCCCACCAATATGATCTTCGTGACCATGAGTGATAAATAGCCCTTTAATTTTATCCACGTTTTTCACTAAGTAAGTGTAATCTGGAATAACATAGTCTATTCCTAATAGATCGTCTTCAGGAAATTTTATCCCTGCATCTATTAAAATAATCTCATCTTGAAATTGAACACCATAAGTGTTTTTGCCGATTTCGCCTAGTCCGCCGAGGGCGAAAACCGCAGTTTGATCATTTTTTACAAATTTCATAGGTTATATCTTCTCTACTTTAAAATTCGGGCTTGCTTGTTCGTACTCTAAATGACTACCTTCAAGCAACTGAATTAGTTCGATATTATATTTACGATCTTTTAGCAGAGAACGGACTTCACGCTCTGAATCTGCTTCAACGTATAGACTCTTAGTGTTTTCGCGAACTGGTACCTCTAGTGCATTTTCTTGATAATAAACTTTAAAAATCATTTTATACTCTCCTTTTTCACGTTCAAAATAAATCAATTCTCTTTATATTATCACGCTACTTCTTTAAAATAAAGAAAAGCCCTTCATTTTTTGAAGGGCACTGAATTTAAGCGATTGTTTTTTTTCTGAGTATTCCGCCGAGCCGTCTCAACCATTTCCTTTTAAGGCGCTTCAACATGGCACTTCACTCCTTATTACTTAGTATATACAAAATATTATATTGTGTAAAGGGATTTTACTGAAAAGTCAAATAATTCGCATTTTAGATAGGGGATTTTTTTATGGTGAATAAAGTATTATTTTTCGATATTGATGGAACTATTTTAGATAGTAATAAAAACATTCCGACTGGTGTGGAAGAATCTATTGATAAAGCAAGAAGAAATGGCCATGAAGTAGTGATTGCAACTGGTAGGTCCCCATTTACCGCACAATCAATTTTAGAACAACTAAAAATAGATTCTTTTATATGTTACAATGGGCAAATTGTGCAGTTTCAAGGGGAGATTATACATAAAGGGATAATCGATAAAAGCGAACTTCAGGATTTAACCGAATTTGCTACTGAACGAGAGCAACCATTAGTGTACATGGACAGTGATGAAATGGTTTCTAATTTACCTGATCATCATGATGTGGTGGAAAGTATTTCAACATTAAAAATAAAGTTTCCTCGTAAAGGTGAAAATTTCTTTTTAACAAATGATATTCACCAAGCGCTTATTTTTTGTGATGTAGAAGAACAAAAGGTATACGAACAAGCATTTCCGAGGTTAAAGTTTGTCCGTTGGCATCGAGTATCCTGTGACGTGCTTCCTAAGGAAGTCTCCAAAGCAACTGGAATTGAAAAACTATTAACACATATACGGAAAACAAAGGAAGACGCGGTAGCATTTGGAGATGGATTAAATGATGTAGAAATGCTTCAATATGTAGGTACTGGAGTAGCAATGGGTAACTCAGTACAGGAATTAAAAGAACATGCTTCCTTTGTAACGGACCATGTATCAGAAAACGGATTAACAAATGCCCTGAAGCATTTAAAGCTAATTTAAAGGAGTCTTTTATGAACGAAATGACAAACAAATCTATACTGATCTATGGTGATGCATTTGTAGATTATATAGCAAAAGACCAAAGAAACATGGAATTTACGATGTTTTTAGGTGGAGCTACAGTAAATGTTGCAGCAGGAATTGCTAGACTAGGAGCAGCATCTTCTATTATTACTGTTTTAGGAGATGATGAAACTTCGGAGTTTGTAAAAAATGAGCTCGATTCCGAAGGGGTGGATTTAACATATGCTCAAGTCGTTCCTGAAAAACGAGTAAGTGGGGTATATGTTCATTTAACGGAGGATAACGACCGAATCTTTCATTCGTATGTGGATGAAACGCCTAATATTCAGGTTGATTTTTCTTCATTGAACAATGATGCATTCCAACAATCCTCCGTTTTTCATTTTTGCTCAGGGACTTTATTTCACCCATCTGCACATAAAACTACAAATGCTATAGTGGAGCAATTTAATCAAGCAAATGTTTATTTGTCGTTTGATGCAAATATTCGACCATTAAGATGGGAAAGTGAAGAAGTTTGTAGAAACACTATTCGTTCATTTTTTAATTCTGTAGATTTATTGAAGCTAACAGATGAAGAACTTTTCTTTTTGACTGAAACAGAGTCATTAGAAGAAGGACTTAAGCAGCTTCGTCCATATCATATTCCGACTATCCTGGTTACAGTAGGAGAAGATGGTACTTTTGCAGTGATTGACGATGAACTAATACATATTAAAGTGGAAAAAGTAGTACCAGTGGACACGACAGGTGCAGGAGATGCCTTTATGGCAGGTATTCTTTCAAGCATTTACTTAAAAGGAAAGCCAAAAACAAAAGAAGAATGGATTGACTACATTTCTTTTGGTAATAGACTTGGAGCAATCTGTGCGACAAAAATTGGAGCACTCTCTGCAATGCCAAGATTATCGGATCTAGATTAAAGAAAAGGGGCTGTCCAATAAGCCCGTAAATTGAAGCAGGTGTAGAAATTTTTCTACACCTGTTTTTTTGTATACTTTTTATTAAACTACTATTTTTTGTAGGCAATTGATTGTAGTAGAAGACGGCGACTCCAGCGGGAATAGCAAATGTTTTCTGCACCGAAAGCGAAGCGGCAGGTGCATGAGCTGAAGGCCCCACAGGAGCTAACAAAGGAACAAAGGCTAAGAACGCCACCTCGTGTGGCAACGCCTTTGTGACCAACATCGTGTTGGCCTGAGGAGACTGAAGCCATGCCCGCGGAAAGCGTCCGTCTGGAACGGAAATCAATACATTGGAAAAGGGAGCATCTCTCAGTAACTATATGACTTTAGGGACAACCCCTTTTGTTTATTTTTTATCATAAGGAGCAGCATCTGGAATTTCCGCATAAGGATTTACTTTATTTATATGATCGTAAAACATGATCCCATTTAAATGATCTAATTCATGTTGAAATGCAATAGCTGTTAGACCTTTTAAGCGTTTCTTAAAAGGAGTTCCATCTGGATAAAAGCCGGTTGCTGTAATACGTGAATATCTAGGAACATATCCTTCAATTACTTCATCTACTGATAAACAGCCTTCACCAGCAGAAATATACGTTTTTTCCACGGAGTGACTAATTATTTTGGGGTTTACAGCTACAAAACTAACTTCATTATCATCTTCATCAGTTAAATGAAGTGCGAACATTCTTTTTTCAGCGTTTACCTGTGGAGCAGCAATCCCAATACCAGGGCGTATTTTGTATTTCTCCACCAACTCATCGTCTTGACTATTTATTACATATTCTAATAAGTCATTAGCAAGTTTTTTATCATCTTCCGATAAAGGGAATGTCATTTCAAGTGTTTTCTTACGTAGAGTGGGATGGCCATCTCTAATGATATCTTGCATTAAAATCATTCTAATCGTCCTTTCGAATTTCATATTACTATTATAACGAATAATGAACATTTACTAAACAAAAAGAGAAAAATGGTCAGTTGATATTACCAACTATAACTATTATAGTTGAAATGAATATAGGAGGATAAGAAATGAAAATAATCAAATATTTTGTACCCGTATGCATGGTTTTACTCCTTTCTGCATGTACTTTAGGGGAAAAAACAGAAGAAAAATTGTCTAACATCCTATCGGAAACCTATGAATTAGAATCTGATTACAGAGATGTACAAAAGCTATTAGCAGAAACAGAATTAAAAGAGCAAGCTAATTTTCAAAGTATGATGGAACTTACTAAAGATCAAAAGGAAGAATTAACGGTTCAGGTGGAGGAAACAGCTAAACTGTTGGAAGAAAGATTAGTATTAGTAGAAAAAGAAAAAGCTGCAATTCACCAAGCGTCAGATAAATTGGCAGATTTTAAAGTACTAATTTCTGAGACAAAAGAAGAATCAGAGAAAGCAAGCATTGAACAAGTGGAAGAAGCATTAAAAAATAGATATGATGCATATGATAATTTAACAGTGCAATATACTACTCTTGCTGACTTACAAGAAAATTTATATAACATGTTAATAGAAGAAGATGTGGAAATAAGCTCTATTCAAGAACAAGTGATGGTAGTGAATAAGCAAAATGAAGTGGTGCAACAAGCGGTACAAAATTTTAATGATTTGACCGCTAAGCTTAATCAAGTGAAGGAAGAAGTTTTTACTTCTTTGCAAACAGAAAATAAATAAGCTTAAAGCAGCACTTTATGGTGCTCTTTAAGCTTGACGACAAAAGTATTTTTATAAATGGTTATGAATAATAATATCAATAAATATTCCTAAAGAGGTTACTTTATCCAAATAAAAGTAAAGATAGTGGATATCTTTAAGGAATTGTTTATAAGGCAAGGACCACCACGAAGACTCCTGTGGGAACAGCTTGAGCAGAAGACCCCGCAGGAACGCTTGAGGAAGGAAGACTAAGAATGCCGCGTCCTGCTCCTGCGCAAAGCTCGTCGCAAAAGAACTTTTGCGGCAACGCCTTCATGACCAACCTCGTGTTGGCACGAGGCTGAAGCCAGGCCCACGGAAAGCGAAGTGGTAGTCCTTGCCGAATTTAATATACAACTCTAGCCACAAAAATTGAGTTTGTCTACAGTCTGAAAGCAGCCCCTTTATGGGGCTTCTTTTTTTATGATTCTACTAATCTGATATAGTACAGACATAATTTATCTATAGTACAGAATTTAGTATTTCTAATATTCTTTCAAAAAAAACGTTTATTTCATATGATTGACCATAGATTTATTCTTGAGTATACTAAGAGTGAAATGTTGTTGTATTACTTTATAAGTTAAGAATTTTAATACAGAAGAAAAGGAGAGTTGCTATTATGGCTGCAAAAAAAGTACCGCAGTTGGATCCAATGAAAACGCTTCACGAGATTGAAGAAAAGTTTGAAATGTTCCAGATTTTAAACGAAGAAGGGGAAATTGTTAATGAACAAGCCAACCCTAACTTATCGGATGAAGAACTCGTAGAATTAATGAACCGAATGGTGTATACACGAATTTTAGACCAACGATCTATTTCTTTAAACCGTCAAGGACGTCTAGGATTTTACGCACCTACGGCAGGTCAAGAAGCATCTCAGCTTGCATCCCAATTTGCTCTAGAAAAAGAAGATTTTATCTTACCAGGTTACCGTGATGTGCCGCAAATCGTTTGGCATGGTTTACCTTTATGGCAAGCATTTTTATTTTCTCGTGGTCATTTCATGGGGAACCAAATTCCAGAAGGTGTAAATGTATTCCCTCCACAAATCATTATTGGTGCACAGTTCATTCAAGCTGCTGGAGTAGCGCTTGGTATGCAAAAGCGTGGTAAGAAGGCGATTGCAATTACGTACACAGGTGATGGAGGATCGTCACAAGGTGATTTCTACGAAGGTATCAACTTTGCAGGTGCTTTCCGAGTTCCAGCAGTATTTATAGTACAAAACAATCAATTCGCTATTTCAACACCTCGTGAATTACAAACTGCAGCAAAAACAATAGCTCAAAAAGGTATTGCGGCTGGAATTCCAAGTGTTTTGGTAGATGGAATGGATCCTTTAGCGGTTTACGCTGCTACGAAGGACGCTAGAGATCGTGCAATTAATGGAGAAGGCCCAAGCTTAATCGAAGCAGTTTGTTACCGTTATGGTCCACATACGATGGCTGGTGATGATCCAACTCGTTACCGTACATCTGAAACAGATTCAGCATGGGAAAAGAAAGACCCATTAGTTCGTTTCCGTAAATACCTAGAAACTAAAGGTATTTGGAATGAAGAAAAAGAAGCTGCAATAATTGAAAAAGCAAAAGAAGAAATTAAAGAAGCAATTAAAAAAGCAGATGCTGCTCCAAAACAAAAAGTAACTGACTTAATTAATATTATGTATGAAGAAAATCCATATAACTTAGATGAGCAATTAGCTTACTATACAGAGAAGGAGTCGAAGTAACCGATGGCACAAATGACGATGATTCAAGCAATTACGGATGCACTCCGTACTGAGCTTAAAAATGATGAAAACGTTCTAGTTTTCGGTGAAGACGTTGGCGTTAACGGCGGTGTATTCCGTGCAACTGAAGGGTTACAAAAAGAATTCGGAGAAGACAGAGTATTCGATACACCTCTAGCTGAATCTGGTATTGGTGGATTAGCTGTTGGTCTATCGTTACAAGGTTTCCGTCCAGTTCCTGAAATTCAGTTCTTTGGATTTGTATTTGAAGTAATGGATTCTATTGCTGGTCAACTTGCTCGTATGCGTTTCCGTACAGGTGGAGCATTTAATGCACCAGTAACTATTCGTTCTCCATTTGGTGGGGGCGTTCATACTCCAGAAATGCATGCAGATAGTTTAGAGCTTCTAATGACTTCTACACCTGGTGTAAAAGTGGTTATTCCTTCTACACCTTACGATGCAAAAGGTTTATTGATCTCTGCTATTCGAGATAATGACCCAGTAATTTATCTAGAGCATATGAAACTATACCGTTCTTTCCGTGGAGAAGTTCCAGAAGAAGAGTATACAATTCCTCTTGGAAAAGCTGATGTAAAACGTGAAGGATCAGATTTAACCATTATTGCATATGGTGCAATGGTGCATGAGAGTTTGAAAGCAGCAGAAGAGTTAGAAAAAGAAGGTCATTCGGTAGAAGTTGTGGATTTACGTACAATTCAACCGTTAGATATTGAAACGATTATCGCTTCAGTAGAAAAAACAAATCGTGCAATTGTTGTACAAGAAGCGCAAAAACAAGCTGGTATAGCTGCAAACGTAGTAGCAGAGATTACAGAAAGAGCTATATTAAGTTTAGAAGCTCCTGTGTTACGAGTAACTGCTGCTGATACAGTATTCCCATTCTCTCAAGCAGAAACTGTTTGGTTACCTAATTCTAAGGATATAGTAGAAACAGCTAAAAAAGTTTTAACGTTCTAATTTTAAACTCACTATAGAAAGGGTGAAAACTATGTCGTTTGAATTTCGATTACCGGATATCGGTGAAGGTATCCATGAAGGCGAAATCGTTAAATGGTTTGTAAAAGCTGGTGATGAAGTACAAGAAGATGATATATTATGTGAAGTACAAAATGATAAAGCTGTTGTAGAAATTCCTTCTCCCGTAAAAGGAAAAGTAACGGAAGTATTAGTAAGTGAAGGAACAGTAGCAGTAGTGGGAGATATACTGATTAAGTTAGATGCTCCTGGGTATGAGGACCTTAAGTTTAAAGGAGATCATAACGAAGAAGAAAAAACAGAAGCACAAGTTCAAGCAACTGCAGAAGCTGGTCAAAAGATCGAAAAAGAAGCTGTGGAAGCGCCTAAACAATCCGAAGTTTCTAATAAAGAAGTGAAAAAAGAGTCCAAACAAGAACCTAAAGGGGACACACGTGTCATAGCGATGCCTTCTGTTCGTAAATTTGCTCGTGAAAACGAAGTAAATATTACGGATGTAAACGGTTCAGGGAAAAATGGTCGAATTTTAAAAGAAGATATTGAATCATTCTTATCTGGTGGTCAAAAATCTGCCGAAGTTTCTGCTCCAACAGAGGTTAAAGAAACAACAAATGAAACGAAGATAGAAGAAAAAACATCTGCACCAGTTTCATTGGAAGGTGAATTCCCAGAAACAAGGGAAAAACTATCTCCAATGCGTAAGGCAATTGCAAAAGCAATGGTACATTCTAAACATACTGCACCTCATGTAACACTAATGGATGAAGTAGATGTAACAGAGCTAGTAGCACATCGTAAAAAGTTCAAAGATATTGCTGCTGAGAAAAACATTAAGTTAACATACTTACCTTATGTGGTAAAAGCGCTTGTGAGTGCATTACGAGAGTTCCCGCAATTCAATACATCGTACGACGATGCAACAAATGAAGTAATTCAAAAACACTATTTTAACATTGGTATTGCAGCGGATACAGAAAAAGGACTATTAGTTCCTGTTATTAAAAATGCAGATCGCAAATCTGTATTTGCTATTTCAGATGAAATTAATGCACTTGCAACTAAAGCACGTGATGGTAAATTATCTTCTGCTGAAATGAAGGGCGCGTCTTGCTCTATAACGAATATTGGTTCAGCTGGAGGTCAATGGTTTACGCCAGTTATCAACCATCCAGAAGTTGCAATTCTAGGAATTGGTCGAATTTCAGAAAAACCAGTAATAAAAAATGGTGAAATTGTAGCGGCTCCTGTGTTAGCATTATCCTTGAGCTTTGATCATCGAATGATCGATGGTGCGACTGCGCAACATGCGTTGAACCATATGAAACGTTTGCTTAGCAGTCCAGAATTATTATTAATGGAGGCGTAAAAAATGGTAGTAGGAGATTTCCCGATTGAAACAGATACTTTAGTAATTGGTTCAGGTCCCGGAGGATATGTAGCTGCAATTCGTGCCGCACAAACAGGACAAAAAGTTGTAGTAGTTGAAAAAGAACATATCGGTGGAGTGTGCTTAAACGTAGGTTGTATTCCTTCCAAAGCATTGATTTCTGTTGGCCATCGTTTTGAACAAGCAAAACATGCGGATGAAATGGGTATTACAGCAACTGACGTGAAAATTGACTTTACAAAATCTCAAGCTTTCAAAGATAGTGTTGTAAAAAAATTAACGAGCGGTGTTTCTGGCTTATTAAAAGGAAACAATATAGAGGTCGTTAGTGGAGAAGCTTATTTTGTTGATGCAAATACAGTTCGTGTAATGGACGAAAAGTCTGCACAAACATATACATTTAAACATGCGATTATCGCAACTGGATCTCGTCCAGTAGAAATTCCAACGTTTAAATATACAAAACGTGTAATTAACTCTACAGGTGCCTTAAGTTTATCTGAGATCCCAGAAAACTTGGTAGTTATTGGCGGAGGATACATCGGTACAGAGCTAGGTTCAGCATTTGCTAACTTAGGTTCTAAAGTAACAATTATCGAAGGTGGCGACGATATTTTAGCTGGTTTCGAAAAACAAATGACGACAATAGTTAAAAAAGGCCTGAAGAAAAAAGGCGTTGAAATTGCTGTTAAAGCATCTGCTAAAGGTGTAGAAGAATCTGATAATGGCGTAGTAGTTACATATGAAGTTAGCGGAGAAGAGAAAAAAGTAGAAGCTGATTACGTATTAGTAACTGTAGGCCGTCGTCCAAATACGGATGAAATCGGATTAGAAGAATTAGGTATTAAATTTGCAGAACGCGGATTAATCGAAGTAGATAAGCAATGTCGCACAAGCATTAACAATATTTTTGCAATCGGTGATGTTGTTGCAGGTCCTCAACTTGCACATAAAGCTTCATATGAAGGTAAAGTAGCTGCTGAAGTAATTGCTGGACAAACTTCTGTTGTAGATTATTTAGCAATTCCTGCAGTTTGTTTCACAGATCCAGAATTAGCGACAGTTGGTTTATCAGAAGCGCAAGCGAAAGAACAAGGTTATGATGTTGCTGCTGGGAAATTCCCATTCGGAGCAAACGGTCGTGCACTTGCACTTAACGCTACAGAAGGTTTTGTGAAACTTGTTTCTCGTAAAGAAGACGGGTTACTTCTTGGAGCGCAAATCGTAGGACAAGGAGCTTCTGATATGATCGCTGAACTTGGTTTAGCTATTGAAGCTGGTATGACTGTTGAAGATATCGCAATGACTATTCATGCTCACCCAACTTTAGGTGAAATTGCAATGGAAGCTGCGGAAGTAGTAATGGGTCATCCAATTCACATTCTTTCAAAATAATATAAATAAAAAACTACTTGTCGCTGAATACTCTTTCAGCGATCAAGTAGTTTTTTTGTGTCTTCTGTCAAAAATGGAGTGGTCAAGCCAGCAACTAATGAGTCAACACGATCAACTAGGAATTTTGCTAAATCACGATAATCAAAATTTGTTTTGCAAAGAACAATCAATTCTACATAGCTTTTTGTTATCCCTTTTACTAACAAAATTAAATCTTTTAAATGCAAGGAGACCTTATCCCCGTAAGAACCGACTAGTAAGGTTTGTAGATGTTCATTTAGTTTCATGTCCATTTGAGTCATAACACTAAATAACTCGCGATTGTCAGGCTTTGTATTTTCTCTAAGTTGCATGAGAATAAAATCAGAGTATTTATCGATTTCTTCAAGTTGTATACATAGGAACATTTGTAACTTTTCCTTTGCAGGTATATCCATTTCAAAAACAGTAGAAATTCTTTCGGATAGCCTTTCTGAAAATAATTCAAATATACTAATTAGAAGACTTTCTTTTGATTTGAAATATATATAAAATGCACCCTTAGAAATTCCACATGCTTCTGTTATTTCTTGTACAGAAGTTGTTTCAAAGCCATTCTTTGCAATTAATTCAACTGCTTTTTCAATAATTAATAATTTTTTGTCAGGCATATTAGGACCTACTCTCTTATTAGTTGACGAATGACTGACTGGTCATTTACTATTATAAAGTATAGTGACTGATTGGTCAAAATAAATGAACGTGGGGGAAAATGATGAATTCCATAATTAATTTTGTTATGAAGAATAAATTAGCGGTATGGCTATTAACGTTAATCATTACTGTTACTGGCATTTATGCTGGAACACAAATGAAATTAGAAACAATTCCAGATATTACGATTCCAGTAGTTACGGTTACGACAGTTTATCCTGGAGCGACACCAGAGCAAGTGGCAAAGGATGTATCTGAGCCATTTGAAAAAGCTGTAAGTAATCTAGAAGGTGTGAAAACTGTAAGTTCTACATCCTTTCAAAATGCATCTTCACTCCAAATTGAATTTGCATATGGAATTGATATGAAAGAAGCAGAAACAGAAGTAAAAGCAGCTTTGGACAATGTAGTAAAGCCTGATAACGTTCAAGATCCATCGATTGCAAGAATTAGTATGAACGCATTCCCAATTATTGCGTTGAGCGTTTCGAATAGCGAAAAAGATCTAGCTACGTTAACAGATAATGTCGAAAATGATATTGTTCCTCAAATAGCAGGAATTGAAGGTGTATCTTCTGTTGCTGTTTCTGGACA
The DNA here is from genome assembly GCF_038005325.1 of Psychrobacillus sp. FSL H8-0484. Classification (NCBI taxonomy): domain Bacteria; kingdom Bacillati; phylum Bacillota; class Bacilli; order Caryophanales; family Bacillaceae; genus Psychrobacillus; species Psychrobacillus sp. FSL H8-0484. The sequence continues at coordinate 1,125,665 of NZ_JBBOSZ010000001.1, forward strand.
ACAAGTAGAAGAAGTTAGTTTAGTATTTGATCAAAAGAAAATGGCCCAAATTGGTTTAGATGAAGCAACTGTTAAAGCTATCATACAAGGTACAAATTTAACGATGCCTTTAGGATTATTCCAATTCTCTGAGGAAGAACAGTCAGTTGTAGTAGATGGGAAAGTTGCTACATTAGCAGACTTAGAAAACCTTCCAATTCCAGTAGTAAGTCCTACAGGAATGTCTTCTGTGACTCTAAAAGAGATAGCTAAAATCGAATTTATGGGTAAAGCAGAATCTATTTCACGTACAAATGGGCAAGAAGCGATTGCTATTCAAATTGTAAAGGCACAAGATGCAAATACAGTAGAAGTAGCAAATGCAGTGAAAGACATGATTCCGGATTTAGAGAAAGATTATGATGGTTTAGATGTTGAGGTTACCTTGGATCAAGGAGAGCCTATTGAGGCTTCTGTGGAAACGATGGTGAGCAAAGCGTTATTTGGTGCACTATTTGCGGTAATTATCATCTTATTGTTCTTACGAAACTTTAAGTCTACCATCATTTCCATTATTTCCATTCCGTTATCCATTTTAATCGCATTTATCTTACTAAATCAAATGGACATAACACTGAATATGATGACCCTTGGAGCAATGACAGTAGCTATCGCACGTGTAATTGATGATTCTATAGTTGTTGTGGAAAATATTTATCGAAGAATGAACTTGACGAGTGAAAAATTAACAGGCAAGGACTTAATTCGTGAAGCAACAAAAGAAATGTTTGTTCCAATTTTATCATCTACACTAGTTACAATTGCTGTGTTTTTACCTTTAGGATTAGTTAGTGGTATGGTTGGAGAATTATTTTTACCATTCGCATTAACCATGGTATTTGCTTTACTTGCATCATTACTTGTAGCGGTGACAATCGTTCCGATGCTTGCTCATTCTTTATTCAAAAAGAATATGGAAAAAGGTCCAGGTTCTCATAAAGAAACGCAAGGAAAACTTGCTACTGGTTATAAAAAGTCCTTAAATTGGGCGTTAAACCACAAGGCGATTACATCTATAGCTGCGGTTGTATTGCTAGTCGCAAGTATGTTCCTGATTCCAGTAGTAGGTGTCAGTTTCTTACCTGATGAAGAGCAAAAGTTAATGTATGTAACGTATACACCAGATGCTGGAGAAACATCCGATGATGTTAGTGCGAGTGTCGAACAAGTAGAAAACTACTTCTTAGAGAAAGACAACGTTGATATTGTTCAAGTATCCATTGGTGGAGCAAATCCAATGGCCCCAGGAGCTTCTAACGGTTCCTTAATGTACATCACATTTGATCCTGAAACGGAGGAATTTACGAAAGTAAAAGAAGATGTGATGAAAGAAATCCAATCATTTGATGTAAAAGGTGAATGGAAATCTCAAGACTTCTCGACAAGTGGTTCAAGTAATGGAGTCAGTTATTTTGTGTATGGAAATAATAAAAAAGAAATTGAACCAGTAATAGAAAATATCGCATCTATTTTAGAGGACAATAAAGATATCAAAGATGTGAATACAAGCTTATCTAAATCTTATAAAGAATATACTTTTGTAGTAGACCAAGATAAACTAACTCAATACGGTTTAACAACAGCGCAAATTGGGATGAAGTTAAATCCAAATGTTCAACGAGAAGTTCTAACGACGATTACGAAAGAAGATCAAACGTTTGATGTATATATTGATAAAAAGATTGAAAAACAAACATCAGTAGAAGATTTATTAAAAGAAACAATAGCAACTCCAATTGGTATAGAAGTTCCAATTTCTGAACTGGTACATGTAGAAGAAGGAACAAGTTCTGATACTGTAAACCGTCGAGAAGGAAAAATATTTGCGAGTGTTTCTGGTACTTTAACTGCTAAAGATGTAGCAAAAACTTCTAAAGCTATTCAAGCAGAAATCGATAAGTTAGATGTTCCAGCAGGTATAGAAATTAGTACTTCTGGTGTAACAGCGGATATTACGGAGGCATTTACGCAACTAGGATTAGCCATGCTAGCAGCGATTGCGATTGTATATCTAATCCTTGTCATAACGTTTGGCGGAGGACTTGCACCGTTTGCGATTCTATTCTCATTACCGTTCACAGCAATTGGGGCTTTAGTTGGATTAGCGATTGCGGGTGAAACACTAAGTGTATCTTCCATGCTTGGTCTATTAATGTTAATAGGGATTGTTGTCACTAATGCGATTGTATTAATTGATAGAGTAATTCATAAAGAAAAAGAAGGTCACTCGACTCGTGAAGCTATTCTTGAAGCTGGATCGACAAGACTTCGCCCAATCTTAATGACTGCACTTGCTACAATTGGAGCGCTAATACCGCTTGCAATTGGAGCAGAAGGTAGTGGCTTAATATCAAAAGGCTTGGGAATTACTGTAATCGGTGGATTAATAAGTTCAACTTTACTTACATTAATAATCGTGCCAATGGTATATGAATTTTTTGCAAAGTTTAGAAGAAAAAAAGTCTCAAATAACTAAAAATACTGAGTGAACCGTGTAGAAATTTTCTACACGGTTTTCTTTTTGACATGTTAGAATAGTTAGGAAAGGGCATGGTGATCTAATTGAATCTTACAAAATGGACATTACTTGCTGTAATACTGCTTGTACTTTCAGCATGTGGTGTTACAGAAGAAAAACCGGTTGTACAAAGCGGAACGGAAGAAATAATAGAAGTTTCTAGCGAGAATTTGGAAGAAACAGTAGAAGTGATTGAAGAGAAACCCGGAGTGGAAGAAAAGCCGGAGAAGCTTTATGAAGTAAATGCAGCTAATTGGACATTCCAACCAATAGGGGAAGCTAATCCGAAGGTTGTATTACTAACAATCGATGATGCTCCAGATAAATATAGTCTTGAAATGGCTAAAACATTAAAATCACTAAATGCACCTGCCATCTTCTTTGTAAATGGTCATTTCATTGATACAGAGGAAGAAAAAGCGAATTTAAAAGAAATATACGATATGGGCTTTGCCATTGGTAATCATACGCAAACACATATTAATTTAAAAAATAGTTCAGAAGCGCAGCAACAAGAAGAGATACTAAAAGTAAATGAAACAGTAGAGGCTGTCATTGGGGAAAAACCAAAGTTCTTCCGAGCACCATTCGGTATAAATACAGATTTTAGCAAAGCACTTGTACAACAAGAAGGCATGCTTCTGATGAATTGGACGTACGGCTATGATTGGGAGAAACAATATATGGAAGCTAATAGTTTAGCAGATATTATGGTCAATACGGAATATCTGACAAACGGAGCGAATCTCTTAATGCATGATCGTAAATGGACGGCAGAAGCTTTAACAGACATCGTAGAAGGTCTTCGTGCAAAAGGTTATGAATTTATTGATCCCCAGACAATTAAGGGGATAGAAGAATAAGTTGTATTACCTCACGGTTGTTGATTATCTAATTTGCCCCATTAAAATTTCACAAGAAATGCGCAAGGATCCCATTTTGCACTTGTACGTTTTTGGTTCGCTTCGGACGAAAGGTCACTACATCATTACCGAGGGCTAAGTGTAGCAGGAAGTGACTTTGTGCATCCCTCTGCATCAAGAAATATCGATAATAGTGTAGAACTCGTTAAGTTCCAACCACTCCAAAAAGCAGCTATACATAGAGTGCCTAGTGTGTTATCACCATTTTAGCAAGCAATTTACTGGGTACTTTTGGATAATCAACACGTGTGTTATTACCTCTGTGATCATGCTTCACAGAGGTATTTTTTGAGGCGTGGATATCGTAACATATTAAGCGTAGAATGTTCCTGTTACTAGTTTATAGGAGGTGAAAACCTTTAAAAGATTACATTTTTTAAGGTTATGTATGGGAAAATATATTCGCATTGCATTTCAAGTTATTATTCTTTATTTATTCTCCCTTGTAGGGTCTTTGATCGTACAAATATTCCCTTTTAATTTTCCGGGAAGTATTATGGGTTTATTGATACTTTTAGGTTGTTTATATGCAAAAATAATTCCTGTGAATCTAATTAAAGATGGAGCAGGGTTATTATTAGGACTCCTTGCATTATTTTTTGTTCCTGCAACTGTTGGAGTAATGAATTATCCTGAATTTTTATCTTTCAATGGAATGCTCCTAGTCTTTACAATTATTGTAAGTACTATTTTGGCAATTATTGTATCAGGAAGAGTTTGTCAATATATAGAAGGGAAAGAATCGAAAGAGGAGTCTGCCTCATGAGTGAAGTTACGATGATAGTAGGAACAATCTTTGTCTTTTTCGTTATGAAAAAGGTGTATGCCCGATTTACAACCCCTTTGCTTCTTCCAGTGTTAACCACAACAATAGCGGTTATTATTTTATTACAAATTTTCGACGTTTCTTATGACACTTATATGAACGGAGCAAAATGGATTGATGCGATGCTTGGTCCAGCTGTTGTAAGTATGGCATATCCTTTATATGCACAAAGAGAAACAATTATAAAAAATAAGTTTTCTATTATGATCAGTGTCATAGTTGCAATGCTTTCAGGTTTAATCAGTGTGATTGTATTTGCGAATTTATTAAACTTCGATAATGAATTGATCATATCTTTATTACCCAAATCTATTACTACACCAGTAGCTATGCAAATAACTGAATCGATTGGAGGTATTCCATCGTTAACTGCGGTTTTTGTTATATTGGCGGGTTTAACTGGGGCGATAACTGGGCCTATCATATATAAAATTTGTCGTATTGAAAAAGTGATTAGTAGAGGAGTTTCGATGGGAAGTGCATCCCATGGAATTGGTGTAGCTAAACTATCAGAATATGGAGAGCAAGCATTGTCCATGGGTACTGTTTCCATGACATTAAGTGCGGTAGTAGGATCCTTTATATGTCCTTTATTTGCTTTATTACTACAATGATAAAGGTGTTGTCCAATAAGCCCATAAATTGAAGCAGATGTAGAAAAACGAGTCTTTTTCTACACCTGTTTTTTGTATACTTTTTTTTATACTACTATTTTTTGTAGGCAATTGATTGTAGTGAAAGACGGCGACTCCAGCGGGAATAGCATGAGCTGAAGGCCCCGCAGGAGCGAAAGCGACGAGGAGACTGAAGCCATGCCCGCGGAAAGCGTCCGTCTGGAACGGAAATCAATACATTGGAAAAGGGACCATCTCTCAGTCAATGTATGACTTTAGAGACAGCCCCTTTTATTACTTAATCTTCTTTAATAACATGAATCATTTCTAAAGTATCATCTTCTGGTCCTTGTACAGGTAGGCCAGCTTTGATATTCATCTGAATATAATCGATGTTTCCTTGCGTAATTATTTCCCCGGGAATAAAAATAGGAATCCCAGGTGGATATACCATAACGAATTCTGCGGAAATTCGTCCACTAGCATCTGACAGGGGAATTGATTCTGTTGCAGCGTAAAACGCATCTCGAGGTGACATTGCAAGTTCTGGAATATCAGGTAAAGTAACGGATGGTTCAACAATTACAGCTTCAGATTCATGAGCTTCAACCATACGAGTAAGTGCGTTTACTAGTAAGTTTGTTTCTTTTTTGGAGTCCCCAAGTGTTATTAAACAAAGAATGTTATATAGATCAGAAAGTTCTACTTCAATATTAGCTTTTTCTCTCAGCCATATTTCTGCTTCATAGCCTGTCATCCCTAAATTTTTCACACTAATTAATAATTTGGTTGGATCCATATCAAATGTTGCAGAAGAATGCAAAATTTCTTCGCCAACACATCGAATATGTGGAATTTCATTTATACGTTTACGCGTATCCTTAGCAAGGTCAATGACATCACCGATTAAATCCTCACCGTGAATGGCTAATTGTCTTCTAGCTGTGTCTAAAGAGGCTAAAAGAGGATACGAGGTAGATGTTGTTGTAAGCATGGATAAAATGGATTGCACACGTTTAGTAGAAACAAGTCCATTCCTAACATTTAGAATAGAACTTTGTGTCATAGAGCCACCTAATTTATGAACGGAAGTTGCAGCCATATCTGCTCCGGCTTCCATCGCTGAAATAGGAAGGGAATTATGAAAATGAATATGCACGCCATGTGCTTCATCTACTACTACTGGAATTCCTCTTTCGTGGGTAATGTCCACAATTTTTTTCAGGTCAGCGGCTAATCCGAAATAAGTAGGATTAATAACTAATAATCCTTTTGCGTCGGGATGTTCATTCAATGCTTTTTCAACCGATTCTACTGAAATACCATGGGAAATACCTAATTCTACATCTACTTCTGGATGAATAAAAACAGGAATTGCTCCTGCAAAAACAATCGCAGACATTATTGATTTATGCACATTTCGTGGAACAAGTATTTTATCACCAGGACCACAAATAGTAAGTATCATTGTCATAATAGCTCCGCTTGTCCCTTGTACAGAGAAAAACGTTTCATCAGCCCCGAATGCTTCTGCAGCCAATTGTTGAGCTTGTTTAATGGCACCTTTAGGGGAATGTAAGTCATCTAAAGGGGCAATATTGATTAAATCTATGGAAAGTACATTATCTCCAACAAACTCTCGAAATGCAGGATCCATCCCTTTCCCTTTTTTATGCCCAGGAATATGAAACTGGATAGGATGACGGTTTCGATGCTTCAGTAGTGCATCGAACAATGGAGTTTCTAATTGTGACAACGCTCATACCACCTCTAATATTATTTTTTTAAAACAAATGAAATTATAGCACTTCGTTTATTCTATTACTATAAAAATATTTGTGAATTGAATCATGACGCTAATTCTTTTACACTTAGAGCTATGGGAGGGATAGGGATGATTTTTCAAACAAGGGTAACTGAATTATTGGGAATAAACTATCCAATTATTCAAGGGGGACTTGCATATTTAGCATATTCTGAATTATGTGCGGCTGTTTCGAATGCAGGTGGTTTAGGGCAAGTTACTGCCATGAGCTTGAAAACACCAGAAGAATTGCGTGAAGAAATACGTAAAGTCAGAGTGCTTACAGATAAACCGTTCGGTGTAAACTTTGCTATAGGGCAAACGGGAAGACCCTATGAGCATATGTTACAAGTAGCAATAGATGAAAAAGTACCTGTTATTTCCATGACCGGTGGAAATCCAGCACCTATTCTAGAAAAACTTGCAGGTACGCCCGTAAAGAAATTAGTGCTTGTAGCAGCTAAGCGCCAAGCGCAAAAAGCGGAACAACTTGGAGCAGATGCTATAATGGTTGTTGGTCAAGAGGGCGGAGGTCATTTAGGTAGAGATGATATTGGAACGATCGTATTAATTCCACAAGTGGTAGATGCAGTATCGATTCCGGTGATTGCATCAGGAGGGATTGCTGACGGGCGAGGCTGGATGGCAGCTCATGCACTTGGGGCCGAAGGAATTGAAATGGGCACTCGATTTATCGCTACAAAAGAATGTGTTCACGCCTCAGAAGCATATAAAAATGCTTTATTGTCTAGCGAAGAAACGGACACTACAGTAATTAAAAGAACCATTGGTGCTCCAGCAAGAGCGATTAAAAACAGCTGGACCGAAACAATTTTACGTATCGAAAAGGAAAAATCAACATATGATACTTTAAAGGATTATGTTAGTGGTGAAGCAAATAAGCAGTTTATCTATGAGGGGAATATAGATAAAGGATTTGGATGGGCAGGGCAATCTATCGGTTTAATCAAAGATGTGCCCTCTACAGAAGAGCTTATCGAACGAATGGTTTCTGAAGCGTTAGAAGTTCGAAAAAAATGGCAATTATAGGAGAGTATAAAAATGGAATACACATATCCTTTTTCTTTAGATTGGTCTACAGATGAAATAGTCGGTGTAGTACAATTTTTTGAAGCAATTGAAAAGGCGTACGAAAAGGGCGTTAAACGAGAAGAGTTACTAAAAAAATACAGACGCTTTAAAGAAATTGTTCCTTCTATTGCAGAAGAAAAAACATATTTCCGTGAGTTTGAAAAAGAAAGTGGTTACGCTAGTTACCCAATCGTAAAAAAGATGAAGGAACTAGAAGATAGCGCTATTATTAAAGCATAACTAATAAAACCACCTATAACTAAAAAGCTATAGGTGGTTTTATTTACTTCCTATTGATCATGGTTTTGTAGATAGGTAGAAGCTGTTCAAACGTTTCTTCCGCAAGTTTAAAGAATTCATCTTCCGTTAGCTTTACTACTTCTTCCCTGGCGATGTGTCGACCTACTAAAAATTCTCCCTTTTTCACATCACGTAATCTTACTAATAATTGCTCCAAGTCATCGCCTTTTGCTTGTTTCAGAGGAGTTGCTTCGGGCTTCATATGATCTCCAGATACAATGAAGTCAGCTGGCAATTTTTTAAACAAACTTTTTTTCTTTAATAATCGTTCTGCTATGGCTACTTTATCAGGTGCTTCATAGATGACAGCTACAATGATAAAAAGATGACTTCCCCATAACCCAATCTGAAAATGTGGTAGTGCTTTATATCCTCTTTTATACGGAGCAAAAGCAACCCAACTGTCTTTTGGTGGATTAACGGAGCGTCGAGCATGTTTTGCTACATGTGGAAAGTATTCATCCCCTAGTGCACTTGAAAAATAGAGACTATATTGTTTTCCTAGCTCCTCAAATTTTGGCCTGACATTTTTAATAAGTGCGGTCATTCTGTTTTCTAGACCATCTATTTGAAATAAATCAAAATCCTCGTCTTTCCAAAAAAAATTGCTCATATGTAAACTCCTTTCACTTTCTATGTTTATTTTATCGGAAATATGGGTAAAAATCATGTAGGTAGTATTTTTCAGTCAACATAAGTTAGTTGATGGCATAAATTATATAAAATGTTCTGAATATTTAGTTATAATAAAAAGGAAGGGGTGTTAATGATGAGACAGGTTGTGCAAATTATTCGCAAAAATGACGTGGAAAAAGAAAGAATTCAAACATTAAAATTGGAGTTGGATTACCAACTTGCTACTTTATTTGACGCAATGAATAGTCAAAATGAAAAAGAGATAAAGGAATCAAAAATGCAGCTGATAGAAATACACAAACTTCTGGGGGAGCTAAATGCACTCGATTGAAGATTTACCTTCTATAGAACCGTAAAACACCAGCTAATTAGAAAGACAGCGGGTGTTTTTTTCTTTATACTAAAGGTAATGTTTTAGAAAGGATGGTTGAAATGAACATACATACTCTTGATAAATATGCGAAATCATTAATTAAAGAAGCGGCAAATAACATTAAATCTTCTTTCTCATCCACACTAATAATTGAGTCGAAGTCAGAAGCAAATGATTTAGTAACAAATATTGATAAAGAAACCGAACAATATTTTATTAATCATATTAAAAGAGATCTACCGGATCATCGAATATTTGGAGAAGAAGGATTTGGAGACGAGATCCATGATTTAAATGGATACGTATGGATGCTAGACCCAATAGACGGCACGATGAATTTTATTCATCAAAAAAAGAACTTTGCTATTTCTTTAGGAATTTACAAAGATGGTGTAGGGATTCTTGGTTATATTTATAATGTTATGGAAGATGATTTATTAAGTGCAACTTTAGGTGAAGGGGCTTTTTCAAACGATATCCGCATTCCTACAGTAAAAAATGCCAGTGTGGAACAATCTATTGTTGGAGTAAATGCTAGCTGGGTCATTCCGAATAGGCATATACAGCATGAAGGTATGGTTAAACTTTTACAAACAGTGAGAGGGTCAAGATCTTATGGATCAGCTGCTATTGAGATTTCATATGTTGTTACAGGTCGATTAGATGCATACATGTCGATGAGATTATCACCGTGGGATATTGCGGGAGGCATGGTTATTGCAAAGGAGGTAGGTGCAGTTGTGACTACTCTGACTAATGAACCGATTAATTTATTGCAGCAAAACACCTTTATTATTTCAAAACCTGGCTTACATGAACAATTATTATCCAATTATATTCAATTAAAATAATGGTTAAATTAGGTTGATGTTTTTTAGAATGTTTACAAAGCCAAAATAAAAAAATTCAGCAAGTGATTACTTGCTGAATTTACACTATAACAATCCTTGATCACGCATTTTTTTCTTTGTCTTAAAACCAAATCCCATAACGACAAAAAGTAAAGCAAGAAACAGGAATATTAGAGGAATATTGCGAAGTGCGATTGCGATTCCAATAAGTGCCATCGATAAAATTGCACCAAAAGAATATAGAACAAAAATCCATTTTACATTACCCATAATGATTACCTCCAAAAAAAAATATTGAAAAATATTATTACTTTAGTGCTACTTGTGATATAATAGCACAGTTATGGACTCGAAAAAAGAATATGGAGTGGAAAAATGACAAATTTACGTCAAGATATAAGAAACATTGCAATTATAGCACACGTTGACCATGGGAAAACGACATTAGTTGACCAATTATTAAAACAATCAGGTACTTTCCGTTCAAATGAACACGTTGAAGAACGTGCGATGGACTCGAATGATATCGAGCGTGAACGCGGTATTACGATTTTAGCTAAAAATACAGCAGTAGACTATCATGGTACACGTATCAATATTCTTGATACGCCTGGACATGCTGACTTCGGCGGTGAAGTAGAACGTATTTTAAAAATGGTAGATGGAGTTTTATTAGTAGTAGATGCATATGAAGGTTGTATGCCTCAAACACGATTCGTATTGAAAAAAGCGTTAGAACAAAAATTAACACCTATCGTTGTAGTAAACAAAGTAGATAAAGATTCAGCTCGTCCACTAGAAGTAGTAGATGAAGTTTTAGAATTATTCATAGAATTAGGTGCTGATGAAGACCAACTAGAATTCCCAGTTGTTTATGCTTCAGGTGTAAATGGTACTTCTTCACTAGATGCAGATCCTGCTAACCAAGAAGAAAACATGAAATCTCTATTCGAATTGGTTATTAAAGAAATCCCGGCACCAATTGATAACTCAGAAGATCCATTACAATTCCAAGTAGCATTACTTGACTATAATGATTATGTAGGTCGTATTGGTATTGGTCGTGTATTCCGCGGGACAGTTGAAGTAGGTCAACAGGTTTCTTTGATGAAACTAGATGGTAAAGTTAAAAACTATCGTGTAACAAAATTATTCGGTTTCTTCGGTTTAAAACGTGAAGAAATTCAATCGGCTAAGGCTGGAGATTTAATTGCGATATCTGGTATGGAGGATATTAACGTAGGTGAAACAATTTGTCCTACAGATCATCCAGATGCTTTAACGCCATTACGTATTGATGAACCAACATTACAAATGACATTCTTAACAAATAACTCACCATTCGCTGGTCGCGAAGGTAAATGGGTTACATCACGTAAAATTGAAGAGCGCCTTCGTTCTCAATTACAAACGGACGTATCTTTACGTGTTGAAGATACAGAATCTCCAGATGCATGGGTAGTTTCAGGTCGCGGAGAGCTTCATTTGTCGATTTTAATCGAAAATATGCGTCGTGAAGGTTATGAATTACAAGTATCAAAACCGGAAGTAATTATTCGTGAAATTGAAGGTAAAAAATGTGAACCAGTTGAACGTGTACAAATTGATGTACCTGAAGATTGTGTAGGTGCGATCATTGAATCAATGGGTACACGTAAAGGTGAAATGATTGATATGGTCAACAGTGGAAATGGCCAAGTTCGTTTAATCTTTATGGTACCAGCTCGTGGATTAATTGGTTACTCAACAGAATTCATGTCACTAACAAAAGGCTTTGGTATAATTAACCATACGTTCGATAGCTATCAGCCGGTAGTTTCAGGTCGTGTTGGTGGACGTCACCAAGGTGTACTTGTTTCTATGGAAACTGGTAAATCAACTACTTACGGTATGATGGGGATTGAAGACCGCGGTACATTATTCGTAGAACCAGGTACTGAAATCTACGAAGGTATGATTGTTGGTGAAAATACTCGTGATGCTGATATCACTGTTAACATTACAAAAATGAAACAAAAAACAAACATTCGTTCAGCTAACAAAGACCAAACGAACGTTATTAAAAAACCTCGTATTTTAAGTCTTGAAGAAGCATTAGAATTCTTAGGTGATGACGAGTACCTAGAAGTAACGCCTGAATCAATTCGTTTACGCAAAAAGATTCTAGAGAAGAGTGAACGTGAACGTGTTACAAAGAAAAAGAAAAGTGCAGAACTTGAATAGGAACTGAAAGGGTGAATAACCTTGGAGGAACAGCAATTCGTACTTGATAGAATGTCTAGTATTTCGCGTTTTATTTACGAGACAATGCCATCATTCGATGTAGCGGGTTATGTATTATTTTTAGTCATTTTTTTACTATCCTTACTTGTGTACAAGCTTGGATTTGCGAAAAAATTACATTTCAAACAAAACATAATCATTTATGTTTTCTTATTATTAGGGTGTTTAATGTTGACATTTTTAGCGTTTTTCCTTCCGGTTGTAGAAGGATTAATCGTAGCAGCCTTAATTTTAATTGTTTATAAGATTCGTTTACGACTCGAAAAAAGAAACAGCTCCACTACCTTAAGGTAGCGGAGTTGTTTTTTTAATATACTTAGAAAGTATATTAAATCGATGTGCCTTGAACTCAGTGTTCCTGGTAGTTGGAAGAATTAAAAATTACCATGAATTACATGTAAAACAAAGTTATTAATATGGTAGCAAGAAATATATATTCTAAGCGAAATAAGGTATAGTTGATTTCCACTATAGGCGGACGCTTTCTGCTGGATGAGCGATAAGCCATCACCACAGCTCACGCGTCGTTTGTGATTCTTCTCTGCTTCACTCATCCCACTGGAATCGCCGCCTGCCACTTCAATCAACAAAGTGATAATGTTCGCATTTTATGACGAAGTACTATTTATGAAATTAACTCACTTGTAAACAGAACATATGACAAAAAATAGTTAGCATACAACTTATACAGTAGCAAAAGAGCTCCCGAAATTGTATCTTCGGGAGCTTTCAACATAAGTAAGAATTAAACTATTCTCTCAAGTATCCAAAACAGCACTTACATGTTGCCTAAAGTTGCAGGAGGGCAACGGGAGGACGAAAGCCACAAGATTACCGAAAAGGAGAGTAGAATCGTGATGTTAGTCACGATCCCACTCTCCTAAAAAATACTCGGTAATGATGTGGCTAAAGTCCATTCCAAAGCAATCCGGAAATTCTGCGAACAGGTTTGTACTTATTGGGCACGATTAGCGCTTTTCTTATTAAAATTCATTTTCGATTAAACGGGAGCTTTTATAAGAGATAAATTTTCCTGTTGCCAATCGTTTATTTGTTTTTTCTTCTATACGGTCATGACACTCTTTGCACATATACGTATGAATAGGGCGATTTCTAAGTTTTTTTGCTAGCGGTAAGTCATCAGGAAGTTCGTCAATTCGTTCGCAAATGACACATTGGACTTTCATATAGACATCTCCTATTCTATGCGGAATGCTTTGACAAATTTGATTGGATTATTAATATTAGAACCGTCTTTTTTTAACACATGAACTGGACCATCTTCTTTAAGAGGCTTCCCTTTATGACTAAATTTTAATAATAAAGAATCTAATTCCTCGAATGGAATAGAATGCTCACCCTCGTTTGTTTCAATAATAAGGGAAGTAGCATCCTTTAAGGGTTCAGCGTTAAAAATAAATTGTTTTAAATCTATACCAAATGTACTTGTTAATACTTTTGTACGTTCATATTTCTTTTCGGTTTTTAATGTTGGGGGGGTGGTTGAACCTTCAATAATTTCACGAGACCAGTGAGCGGAAGTAACCTTTGCATATTCTTCTAGTTCATCCTTGTACTCGTATTCACCAGAAAAAAAATCATCTAAATCAATTTTACGATCATCAAAAATCCAAACTGTAGGGTCAAGCGTTATATTAAATTTAACTGCACCTTTAATAGGGATAATAAATTCCAAAGAAATTGCCTCCTCTAAACTATCTATTCAATATTAGTATACCGTTAAAATGAAAAGTTCAAAAGAATATTTCATTATTTCGGTAAGTTGAATAAGAGAATACTTGCAATTCTTCTAGGCAAAAGATACACTTTAGGGAGATGAAGAACGATAAATAATAATAATGGGGGCGTCCTCATGGATACTAATATACAACTCTCGTATCAAGATAAAGCGCTGGAGCTTTTGAAAAAAGATGCGGAAAAGATTGCACAACTGATAAAAGTGCAAATGGATAACTTAACGATGCCTCAATGTCCTCTTTATGAAGAGGTTTTGGACACTCAAATGTTTGGATTATCGCGTGAAATAGATTTTGCGGTAAAACTTGGGCTTTTGGAGAGAAGTGAAGGGAAAGAAATAATTGCTTCACTTGAACAAGAATTGTCCGTTTTACATGATATCCACACAGAAAAATAAATATTAAACTCAAACAAAGCTAATGTTTGAGTTTTTTTTCTATCTAAAGAAATTGAGGTTTTTACCATGATTACATATTTAAAACGATATTTACGTAATTTTGATTATCCACTATTTTTTGTTTATTTGGCATTGTGCTTGTTTGGACTAGTCATGATTTATAGTGCTAGTATGGGTTGGTCAGTTATAAAGTATGGACGGGAGCCTGATTATTTTTTTAATAAGCAAAAATTAAATTTGCTATTGGCTTTTCCAGCTTTCTTTTTGGCTTCTATTTTTCCTTATAAGCATTATAAAAGCAGATTCATGATGCAACTTATGTTATTAGTCATGTTTTCCTTATTATTTCTAGTCCACATTATTGGATCTGGTGGAGAAAGTGGATCTCAAAGTTGGATTTATTTGGGCTTTGGAAATATTCAACCTTCTGAAATTGCTAAAATAATCATAGTGTTATATTTTGCAGGTATATTTACAAAAAAACACGAGAATGGGACGTTAAATAAATTAAACGAGTCAGTTGGACCGCCTTTGGTGGTGTTGTTTTTTGTATTTGTTTCCATCATGATGGAAACAGATGTTGGAAATACACTGATTATTAGCTTTGTTGCAATTTCAGTAATAGCATCAAGTGGAATTAAATTTAAATCATTTGCTAAAATAATTGGTTTGATTAGCATAGTAATAACAATGGGCTTGTTTGCTATTTATGTCATGAAAGATACTTTACTTACACCTCATCGTAGAGGAAGGTTAGAAGCCTTTTTTAATCCATTTGACTATGAACAAGGATATGGATATCAGATTGTAAATGGCTATATCGCGATAGGTTCGGGCGGAATAAAAGGTTTAGGGTTAGGAAATTCTAATCAAAAATTCGGTTATTTACCTGAACCACATACAGATTTTATTATGGCAATTATTGCAGAAGAACTTGGTATTTTTGGTGTTTTATTTGTTTTATGTGGTTTGTTTTTTATTGTGTTTAAAGGGATATCGATTGCTATATCTACGAGAGATCCTCAAGCTCGAATGATTGCCGCTGGTATTGCAAGTATTATTGGTTTTCAGACCTTTGTTAATTTAGGTGGAATGTTGGGGATTATTCCACTTACTGGAGTTCCCCTTCCTTTTATTAGTTATGGAGGAACTTCCGTCATCATTTTATCTGCTGCTATTGGAATATTAATGAATGTTTCCATGTTTGTGAAGCACGAGAAAATAAAATGATAAGGGGTGTAATGGGATGAATAAAATTAAAAAGATAGTAGTGGCAAACAGAGGGGAAATTGCTATTCGAATTTTTCGTGCTTGTACCGAGTTAAACTTACGTACTGTAGCGATTTATTCAAGAGAAGATAGTGGTTCATTTCATCGTTTCAAATCGGACGAGTCTTATTTAGTTGGAGAAGGTAAAAAGCCGATAGATGCTTATTTAGATATTGAGGATATCATTCGCATTGCCAAAGAAAGTAAGGCTGATGCTATTCATCCTGGTTACGGTTTTTTATCAGAAAATGTTGATTTTGCTAGACGCTGCGAAGAAGAAGGAATTATATTTATCGGTCCTACTTCCCAACACTTAGATATGTTTGGTGACAAAGTAAAGGCGCGTGATCAAGCGGAAAAAGCGGGAATTCCTGTCATACCGGGTAGCGACGGCCCAGTAGAAAGTATAGAAGAAGTTCGTACCTTCGGAGCAGCTCATGGATATCCTTTGATGATCAAAGCTTCTTTAGGTGGCGGAGGCCGAGGAATGCGTGTGGTTCAAACGGAAGATGATTTAGAAAGTGCATATGAACGTGCTAAATCAGAGGCAAAAGCTGCATTTGGTTCGGACGAAGTATATGTGGAGCGATTTATATATCAGCCAAAGCATATTGAAGTGCAAATACTAGGAGATATAGAAGGTAATTTAATTCACCTATATGAACGGGATTGTTCGATTCAAAGAAGACATCAAAAAGTTGTAGAAATTGCACCATCCAATTCTTTAAATGCTGAACTTCGAGATAAAATATGTCAAGCCGCTGTTAAATTAATGAAAAATGTTTCATACGTAAATGCTGGTACTGTAGAATTTCTAGTAACAGATAATGAATTTTTCTTTATTGAAGTAAATCCACGTATTCAAGTAGAGCATACGATTACAGAGATGATTACGGGTATTGACATTGTACATGCACAAATTAAAATCGCGGATGGTCTAACATTACCAAGTGAAGAGATGGGGATCCCAAGTCAAGAAAATATTCCGTTGTTTGGATTTGCTATACAATCACGTGTCACAACCGAAGATCCTTTAAATCATTTTATGCCGGATACAGGAAAGCTGATGGTTTATCGATCAGGTGGAGGATTTGGGGTTCGCCTGGATGCAGGTAACGGATTTCAAGGTGCTGTAATTACACCTTATTATGATTCATTACTCGTAAAAGTTTCAACATGGGGTATGTCATTTAAAGAGGCTGCAGCTAAAATGAATCGAAACTTACAGGAATTTAGAATTCGTGGAATTAAAACTAATATTCCTTTTTTAGAAAATGTAGTGAAACATCCAAGTTTCATTTCTGGAAAGTTTAATACAAGTTTTATTGATTCAACACCTGAGTTATTTTTATTTCCAAAAAGGAAAGATAGAGGAACCAAATTATTAAATTATATTGGAAATGTTACTGTTAATGGTTTTCCGGGTATTGAGAAAAAGTCAAAACCTATATTTGGTGCTGCTAGAAAGCCGAATTTTGATATATCCCAAGCACCACCAGTTGGAACAAAGCAAATTTTAGAACAACAAGGTGTTGAAGGAGTTATTAAGTGGGTGAAAGAGCAGCAAGGTGTTCTATTAACGGATACAACATTCCGTGATGCCCATCAATCACTATTAGCAACTCGAGTTCGTTCTCATGATATGTTTGAAATTGCCAATGAATCAGCTCAAGGTATGCATAATTTATTCTCTTATGAAATGTGGGGAGGGGCTACCTTTGATGTGGCGTATCGTTTCTTAAAGGAGAATCCTTGGGATCGATTAATAAAAATGCGTGAAATGATTCCAAATGTACTATTCCAAATGTTATTCCGCGGAGCAAACGCAGTAGGATATAAAAACTATCCTGATAATGTTATTCGTGATTTTATTCAAGAATCTGCAGAAGCTGGTATCGATGTTTTCCGAATTTTTGATAGTTTAAACTGGATCAAAGGTATGGAAGTTGCAATTGACGCAACAAGACATTCAGGAAAAATAGCAGAAGCAGCTATTTGTTACACAGGAGACATTTTAGATGACTCTCGCTCAAAATATACCGTTCAATATTATAAAGAGATGGCGAAAGAATTAGAGGCTGCAGGTGCGCATATTTTAGCGATTAAAGATATGGCTGGATTATTAAAACCGGAAGCAGCATATCGTTTAGTGAGTGAGCTTAAAAGTACAGTGGATATCCCAATCCATCTGCATACACATGATACAAGTGGTAATGGAATTTTCACTTATGCAAAAGCGATTGAAGCAGGGGTAGATATTGTTGATACTGCATTAGGTTCCATGGCAGGCCTAACTTCTCAACCTAGCGCTAGCAGTTTAAGTTATGCGATGAAAGGTTCTAATCGAGAAGTAATTGGAGATGTAAATGCATTTGAAAAAATTTCCTATTACTGGGAGGATGTTCGAAAGTATTATCAAGATTTCGAAAGTGGCATGATGAGTCCACATACGGAAATATATGTCCATGAAATGCCAGGTGGTCAATATAGTAATCTTCAGCAACAAGCTAAAGCAGTAGGTCTAGGTGAGAGATGGGAAGAAGTAAAAGAAATGTACTCTCGTGTCAATTTACTATTTGGAGATGTTGTGAAAGTTACTCCTTCATCTAAAGTGGTAGGAGATATGGCTTTATTCATGGTACAAAACAACTTGGATGAAATTTCTGTCATTACAAGAGGGAAAACGATTGACTTCCCAGACTCGGTTATAGAATTTTTTGAAGGTTATATTGGTCAGCCATATGGTGGTTTTCCAGCAGAGCTTCAAAAAGTCATTTTAAAGGATCGCCAAGCTATTATTGTCCGACCAGGAGAGTTATTAGAGCCAGTTGATTTCCAAGCTGTAAAAGAGTTGTTATTTCATAAATTTGAGCGTCCGATTACTAGCCAAGAAATTCTAGCTTATACACTCTATCCAAAAGTATTTGAAGAATATAGTGAGACAGAAAAGAATTTTGGTGACGTTTCTGTTTTAGACACACCAACTTTCTTATACGGTATGAGACTTGGAGAAGAGATTGAGGTAGAGATTGAAGTAGGGAAAACATTGATTATTAAATTAGTTTCCATTAGTAATCCAACTCATGATGGAAATAGAATAATTTATTTTGAATTAAATGGACAACCACGTGAAATCTCCATTCTCGATATGAATATTGAAGTAAGTCACATTGCTAAACCAAAAGCGGATGTGACGAATGAACGACATATTGGAGCGACAATGCCAGGAACTGTATTGAAAGTTGCAGTTGCCTCCGGAAGTAAGGTAAAAAGAGGGCAACATTTACTTATTACGGAAGCAATGAAAATGGAAACAACGGTACAAGCTCCGTTTAATGGTGTTGTGAAAGAAATCTTTGTTGTAGCTGGAGAAGCTATTGCAACGGGTGATTTACTAATAGAAATGGATAAGGAATAAAAAAAGGCTGTTTGACTAATCATTGTCAAACAGCCTTTTATTATTTACTTGTTTTACTACGGGATAATAATAAGATCATATAACATAATAATCCAAAAAGAAGTGAGATGACTAATGAGTGTAATAATGCAACAAACAAATTAAGTTTTGTTAACACAACAAACATTCCCGATAAAACTTGAGTCGTTACGAGGACTAAAGAAATTATCCAGCCCCAATAAATGGCGCGTTGGTCTTTATAATTTCTAATGACATGAATCGTAATGATTAATATCCACATAAAAATTAAACCTGCAGCTGCTCGATGTCCCATTTGAATCCACTCGTATAAGTTCGTTGGAAGTGAGAACTCGTTATTACGACATAATGGCCAATCGAGACATACTAAACTAGATTCAGTATGACGAACAAGAGCCCCAGTATAAATAACGAAATAAGAATATAATGTTACACCGATGGTATGAAATCTTAATGTTTTACCGATATTAATTTTATCTGTATCAAACTTCCGATCAACCTCAAAGATTAATAAGGTTAATAAGAGTACAGCCGCAAATGAAATAAGTGAGATTCCAAAATGAAGTGCGAGAATAAAATCCCCTTGTCCCCATTTCACCTGTGCAGCGCCAATAAGAGCTTGTAATACTAAAAAAAAGACAGCCATGAAAGCTAAAAATTTTGTCTCACGAACGTGTCCTAACGCACGCCAAGCCCAAATAGCTAATGCGAGTATTAATATACCAACAGCTCCTGTTACAAGGCGATGTGAGAATTCAATTAATACTTCCGCGGTAATTTCATCTGGTATTAGTTGACCGTTACAGCCTGGCCAATGCCTTCCGCAACCCATGCCACTGTCGGTTTTTGTAACAAGTGCTCCTCCTAAGAGGATTAGAAGCATACCAACAGAAGAAGCTATAGCCAACCATTT
Organism: Psychrobacillus sp. FSL H8-0484; assembly: GCF_038005325.1. NCBI lineage: Bacteria > Bacillati > Bacillota > Bacilli > Caryophanales > Bacillaceae > Psychrobacillus > Psychrobacillus sp. FSL H8-0484. The sequence goes on from NZ_JBBOSZ010000001.1 coordinate 1,145,697, forward strand.
TAAATATTTATGAATGTGCAATACTCCACCTACTTTATGTATATATTGCTCGTCTATAAAAGACGGTATCTGCTTCTAGATAATATCGAAACATGAAAGAAAATACAATGTAAAACGATTGAAGACTTGTATACGATAAGGTCAATTCACAAATTGTTCATAAATTCGTGCTTGAACCTTCACAAATAGAAGCAAGAAATGATTTATTATTGATATGTTCTAACTATTTATAAAAAGTATATAGAACTTATTATTCGGAAATCTTTATTCTCTATAGAAATTTCAAAGTATTTTCGATATAGTATAATGTAGCGGAAAATGCTTACAACTTTGAAAGGAGGGGCAGCATGTCAAATGGTCATTCGATAACCGCAACTAACGAACCGAAAACAGATCCCGTTTCTACATCATTTTATAAGGACTTCTTATCACTTATTAAAATAGGGATAGTTAATTCCAATTTAGTTACGACTTTTACAGGTTTGTGGTTAGCTTTTCAATTTACTAATCGTAATTTCCTAAAGGAATTAGATTTAATATTCTTTACGCTCTTTGGAGCAGCACTTATTATAGCCGGTTCTGCAGCGATGAATAACTTTATTGATCGTGATATTGACCCTGTCATGAAAAGTAAAGAGGGTAGACCAACAGTAACTGGAAGATTTACTCCATCAGCCGTGCTGATAACTTCTTTTGCATTATTGATTGTAGGTGAAATCTTTTTGTTTCTGGCTTCGACTTCTGCGGGAGTTTGGGGACTTGCGGGAATCATTAGTTACGTTGTTTTATACTCTATGTGGTCGAAAAGAAGGCATGTCAGCAATACGGTAGTTGGTAGTATTTCTGGTGCAATACCTCCAGTAATTGGATGGGCAGCAGTGGAACCAGGTTTAAGCTTAGGTGCTTTGGCATTATTTTTAATAATGTTTGCTTGGCAGCCACCACATTTTTATGCACTTGCAATGAAGCGCACAGAGGAATATAGAGCAGCTAACATACCAATGTTACCTGTAGTTAAAGGATTTAAACGAACTAAGGTATCGATGCTTCTTTGGATTTTACTATTGTTTCCATTACCATTTTTACTTGTAGAACTAGGAATTGCTTTTGTCGTATTAGGAACAGTGCTGAATATTGGCTGGTTATTACTATCGATCAAAGGTTTCCGAGCAGAAGATGATATTAAATGGGCTACTCGTATGTTTATCTATTCATTAAACTATATGACCATTCTTTTTGTATCAATGATTATCTTCTCCATTTTTATTTAACTACTGGAATTCTTTCTTTAGTCAACAAGAATTCATATAGAAGAGAACCACAGTCCAATGAACATGATTACAATTATGAAAGAGGGGTTTGATTTAGCTATGATGAAAGGGCTTAAAAAATGGCGACTTTTTTCACTTTTAGCAGCTCTTACGATTTTCTTGTCGGGTTGTGGCGAAGAATATTTATCAACGCTTACACCTGCTGGACAAGTCGGAAGAGATCAATTTAATTTATTACTACTATCATCTGCTATTATGGCTTTAGTTATTATAGTCGTAGTAATTATTTATGTTGTTGCTCTAGTGAAATTCCGTCGATCAAAAGTTGGAGAAAACGTTATTCCTAAACAAGTGGAAGGAAGTCATACACTGGAAGTTATTTGGACAGCTATTCCAATTGTCCTATTATTAATACTTGCAGTTCCAACAGTAATGTATACTTATAAACATGCAGATGTTTCAGCAATGGATAATGTGGATGAAGAAGGAAACAAAACTGCTGTTACAGTTAATGTAACTGCTAAACTTTATTGGTGGGAGTTTGAATACCCAGATTTAGGTATTGTAACTGCTCAAGAACTTGTTGTTCCTACTGGTGAAAAGGTTTACTTTAATTTAAAAGCAGCTGATGTAAAACATTCATTCTGGATCCCAACAGCTGGTGGTAAGATGGATACGAACGTAGAAAACGTAAACCAATTCTATCTAGAATTTGATAAAGAATCTGCTGGACTGAAAGATGGAGTATTTTACGGGAAATGTGCAGAGCTTTGTGGTCCTTCTCATGCTTTAATGGATTTCAAAGTAAAAACACTTGATCGAGATGACTTCAATTCTTGGGCAGAAGCAATGAAAACTACTGTACATACTGCAGAAGGTGATCTTGCTACACAAGGTGAAGAAATCTTTAATACAAGCTGTATCGCTTGTCATGCAACTTCTGGTGCTGGTTCTACTGGTGGAGTTGGGCCAAACTTAGCTGCATTCGGTGATCGCAACCGTGTTGCTGGTTTCATGACTCACGATGAAGAAAGTTTGAAAAAATGGATTAATAATCCTCAAGAATATAAACCAGGTAACTTAATGCCTCAGCCAGAAAAAATTAACAATGGCGAAAAATTTAGTGAAGAGCAGTTAGACGCTCTTGCAGAATATCTAATGGGACTATCTGTTGAAAAATAATTTCGACATATAATTATGAGGGAGGTTAAAGTTGTGAGTTCTATCGCTAAGAAAAAAGGCTTTGGCGCAACTCTATGGGACTATTTAACGACAGTCGACCATAAAAAAATCGCTATCCTTTACCTTGCTGCCGGTGGTTTATTTTTCGTAATCGGTGGTATCGAGGCAATGCTAATTCGAATTCAATTAGCAAAACCAGATAATGATTTTGTAAGTGCTGGACTATTTAATGAAATTATTACAATGCATGGTACAACCATGATTTTCCTTGCGGCCATGCCAATATTGTTTGGTTATATGAATGCAGTTGTACCTTTACAAATTGGGGCACGTGACGTTGCGTTCCCATTCTTAAATGCACTTGGTTTTTGGATGTTCCTTTTTGGAGGAATTTTCCTTAACTTATCATGGTTCTTAGGCGGAGCACCTGATGCAGGATGGACTTCATACGCATCATTATCTCTTGCATCACCAGGCCATGGGATTGACTTTTATGCACTAGGACTTCAAATATCCGGTGCCGGTACATATATAGCCGGTATTAACTTTCTTGTAACGATTATTAATATGAGAGCTCCTGGTATGACATACATGCGTATGCCATTAATGACATGGACAACATTTGTTGCAAGTGCGTTAATATTATTTGCATTCCCACCGCTTACAATCGGACTATTCTTCATGATTTTTGACCGTATGTTCGGAGCAAATTTCTTTGATCATACAATGGGTGGAAATACAATTATTTGGGAGCATTTATTCTGGATATTTGGACATCCTGAAGTATATATTTTAATATTACCTGCTTTCGGTATATTCTCTGAGATTTTCGCTCTATTCTCACGTAAACGCCTATTTGGATACTCTTCCATGGTATTTGCGGTTGTATTAATTGGTTTCTTAGGATTCATGGTTTGGGCTCACCATATGTTCACAGTTGGTTTAGGACCAACAGCTAATGCTATTTTCGCTGTTGCAACAATGGCAATTGCTGTTCCTACAGGTATGAAAATCTTTAACTGGCTCCTTACAATTTGGGGAGGTAGTATTAAAGTTACGACACCGATGCTATACGCATTAGGGTTTATCCCTTCATTCGTAGCAGGTGGTGTAACTGGAGTTATGCAAGCTGCTGCACCGCTAGACTACCAATTACACGATTCGTACTTTATCGTTGCCCATTTCCACTACGTAATCGTTGGTGGGGTAGTACTCGCTATTTTAGCGGCACTACACTTATATTGGCCATTAATGTTTAACCAAATGCTAAGTGAAAAACTAGGTAAATGGACTTTCTGGTTCTTCTTTATCGGTTTCCATTTAACATTCTTTATTCAACATTTCTTAGGATTAATGGGTATGCCTCGTCGCGTATTTACGTTCGGAGCAAATCAAGGATGGGATCTATTTAACGCAATCAGTTCTTTCGGTGCTATTTTCATGGCAATCGGGGTTATTATTCTGGTTGTTAATATCATTATCACTGTTGTTAAGAATGAAAAAGTTGGTAATGACCCTTGGGAAGATGGACGTACATTGGAGTGGGCAATTCCACAACCAGTTCCATTCTATAACTTTAAGCAAACGCCACTTGTTCGTGGACTTGATACTTTCTGGATTGAAAAACAAGAAGGTAATAAAGAAGGTATGACATATGCGGAACCACTTTCTGATATTCATATGCCAAATAATTCTTTTATTCCTTTTGTTATGACATTCGGTTTATTCGTAGCTGCTTTCGGTGCACTTTATAATGGCGAAAAAGATTGGGCTATTCCTGTTTTAGTTCTTGGATTAGCAATTACTTTAACTTCTATGGCAGTTCGTTCACTAAAAGATGACCATGGATATCATATTCATAAAGAAGATTTAATGGATGATGAAGGGGGTAAAAAATAATGGACTTTAATAAAAAGTACACCCCACAATCTTGGCCAGATCACCCAGAACAGTCAACCCTTGAAGGTAAAAATAAATTTTTAGGCTTCTGGCTGTTTCTAGGTGGAGAAACTGTACTATTTGCGAGTTTGTTTGCAACGTATTTAGCGCTTAAAAACAAAGGTCCAAGTGGAATGGAATTCTCAACTAATACATTATTTGAATTACCATTAGTGTTTGTTATGACGATGTTACTATTAACGTCTTCCTTAACAAGTGTATACGCGATGTATCATATGAAAAATCATAACTTTAGAGGAATGCAAACTTGGTTAGCAATCACTGTAATCTTAGGATTAGCGTTCTTAGGTTTTGAAATTTATGAGTTTAATCACTATGTACATTTAGGTTTCACATATGGACAAAGTGCTTTTTCATCTTCATTCTTTACGTTAGTTGGAACGCATGGTCTTCACGTAGTTATTGGTTTAGGCTGGATTATTTTATTAATGGTACGAAATGCAAAACGTGGATTTAGTTTATATAATGCACCAAAATACTATACTGCTTCTTTATACTGGCACTTCATCGATGTTGTGTGGGTATTCATCTTTACAGTAGTATACTTGATGGGAGTTGTTGGTTAACATGTCACACGACGCTCAAGTCTATGTAAAATCACAAACAGAGTTTGAATATCTGAAAAGAAAAAGAAAACAAGCTATGCGTAGCCAAGTAACAACTTTTGCAATTATGATTTTCTTAACTCTAATTGCATTCTCTGCGGTAGCAGCTGATTTTTCTAAATACTATATTGTTCCAATTATTTTATTACTTGCTGCAATTCAAGTAGTATTGCAACTTTACTACTTCATGCATATGAGTGAAAAAAATCATAGTTTCCCTGCATTTTTCTTATATTTCGGGGCAATGATTGCTTTTACTTTTGTATTAACATTCCTAACAATAGTATGGTGGCAATAATTGAATTGAAAAAACGAGGCTAAGTTAAATCTTAGTCTCGTTTTTTTTAGGAATGAAAGATGATACAGGATATATTTGTCATAGTTCGTTCATTGATGTTCTTCGTAATGACCATTATAATGGAGTAAGCAACCTAAGAAGGAGCGAGGATACGTATGCCTATAAGTATATTCGGCTTCCAAGCATTGTGGAGCCCTGTTATGATAGGATTAGTAGTTTGCATTGCAATCTTATATTTTTTGATCACAGTAAAATGGAGAAGTGACTTTAAAGTATCAGAACCTTTAAAAAGAAAAGAAGCTGTTTACTTTTTAACAAGTCTAGTTCTTCTATATATAGTAAAAGGCTCTCCTATAGATTTAATGGCTCATATTATGTTTTCTGTACATATGACGCAAATGGCTCTTTTATTATTGTTAGTTCCGCCTTTATTGATGAAGGGGATTCCTTGGTGGGTTTGGAAAGTAGTCCTTGAATTACCGGTTATCCGAAAAGTTTTACCATTTGTAACTAAACCATTACTTGCTTTAATTGTGTTTACAGGCCTTTTCTCTTTCTATCACATTCCGTTAATTTTTGATTATATTAAGATGAATGAGGTTCTTCACGGGACATATACGTTCTTGTTATTTTTATCTGCCATTTTTATGTGGTGGTCTATAGTCGACGTTGTCGAATCAGAGAAAAAACTGCATGGTTTAAAGAAAATCGGTTATATAATTGCGAGTGCGGTTTTAATCACTCCAGCTTGTGCACTTATCATTTTTTCTGGACATGCAATGTATGAGACTTATACGAATGGTGACGTGTGGTTGAAGGCTATGGAATTATGTGTACCTGCTAGTACTTTAGCAGGCTTGTCACTCTCAGGACCAGAACTATTTTCTAACATGGCTCCTGTAGAAGATCAGCAACTTGGTGGCATTATTATGAAAGTAATTCAAGAAATTATTTATGCGGCATTTTTATTTTCTATCTTCTTTAAGTGGTTCAAAAATGAGCAAGACAATGCAGATGAAATTACTCAAAAAGCATTGGATGATTTGAAACTTCAAGCTAAGCTTTAATAACTTATATTAATTTATTCGAGGAGAATGAGGATGAATTTACCTGTACTACCAACAATAAGTACGTTTTTTATCGTATTGAGTGCTGTATTAGTAGCAATTGGATGGGCCTTTGTTAAACAAAGAAAAATTGAAGCTCATAAAAAAACTATGATTGCTGCAGCAATTTCTGCTTTAACTTTTTTCATTATCTATGTTTCTCGCACACTTTTTATCGGGAATACTGCATTCGGTGGACCGGATGATATTAAAGTTTATTATACGCTGTTTTTAATTTTTCATATTACTTTAGCAACTACAGGAGCTGTATTCGGAGTTGTAACATTATATTTAGGCTATAAAGATAATATTAAAAAGCATCGTAAAATAGGTCCCATTACAAGCGTAATTTGGTTCTTTGTCGCAATTACAGGAGTAGCTGTTTATCTATTACTTTATGTATTTTATAAGGGTGGAGAAACAACGTCAGTTTTTAAAGCGATTATCGGTGGATAAATAGAAATAAAAACCAACACATTTTTGTGTTGGTTTTTCTCTTAGTTAAGAAAATAATAAGGGCTCTCACTTGTAGTCAGAGCTTATGACAGAAAAATAGCTAGCATCCAACTTATAGACAGTAAAAGAGCTCCCGAAATTGCATCTTCGGGAGCCACCACACATGAGTAAGAAAGAATCTATTCTCTCGTTATCCAAAAAAGCACTAAGCTGTTGCTTAAAGTTGCAGGAGGGCGACGGAAGGACAAAAGCCACAAGATTACCGAAAATGAAGAGGAGGATCGTGACGATCCCCCTCTTCTAAAAATCGCGCCGTTATGATGTAGTTAAAGTCCATTCCAAAGCTATCCGGAAACGTCTGCGAACAGGTATTGCACTTAAATGGCGCATGCGCTTTTCTTATTATATTTTAAAGTTTAGTTTAATCATGCCTGCTTCTTTCGCAGTAATGCAAATAATGACGATAAATGGACCTATTATAAAGCCAAGAAAACCAAACAGTTTAGCTCCTATGAACATGGCAATAAGTATAGCAAGTGGTGAAATACCCATTTGAGATCCCATTAATTTAGGCTCCACAGCTCTTCGGATAACTAATAATATAATTGCTAAAACAGTGAGTTTGGTACCTAAAACGACGTCTCCTGTTAAGTAGTGGTAGATAGCCCAAGGTGCTAAAACAGCAATAGATCCTAAAATAGGGATAATGTCAACGATCCAAATGACGATGGACATTATTATGGCATACTTTGGTGTGATAATAAATAATAATCCAATTAGGGAAGCACCTAAAATAATGAAACTAGCTAAAATTTGTGCTTTCATAAATCCAATAACTACTTTTTTAAGGCTAGAAGACATAAAGATAACTTTTTCAGCTGAATCTTCTGATAGTAAGTAGAAAAACTTTGCTCGTAATTTTTCTAAATCCAGCATAAATAAAAATAGAGCAATAATAAATACAATAAAGCTAATCAAGAAGTTTGGAATATTAGTTAGAAGAGCTGAAATATTGGAATAACTAAGCAAATCAAGTAAAGCTTCCTTCATGCTTTCTAAGGTCGAATCAAACTTATCTTGAATAGATGAGACAATTTCTTTCGGGAGACCTTCGGTATATTTAAATAAATTATTTTGAATATCAATCCATATTCCAGTTAAGTTATTTAAGTGAAATGGAATTACGTTGGATGTATATATTAGCTGACTAATAAGTTTAGTTATAACGAAATATAATAGTCCTGAAAGGATACTAATAAAGAAAATAAAGTTTGCAATAACGGATGGTTTCCGTTTCCATTTAAATGTCTTTTGCGTAAATTTTACTACTGGTTCAATAATAATAGCAGTAAGTAAAGCTAATATAATTGGGACCGAAACAGGGAGAATAAAAATAGCAGTTAATAAAATAAAAAGAACAAGCAATGCGTACTTTACATACTCTTTTTTGAAAATTTTCAAACCAATTCTTATTCTCCTTTCTAGGTCGTTTAAATTAGTATAGACAACATACTGTTTTTTGAACAGAAAAAACGTTAGAGAATAAATTCTCTAACGTTTAGGCACTACATTTATCGCACATTAATTTCAAATGCATTTAAATCTGCTTTAACAGCTGAAAGTGTTTGTTCACATGATTTAAGCAAGTGATTCGGGAATACTTCGTTTTCACCATACTCGACACCGTGTGGAAAGTAGTGTTTACCGATTACTGGTTTTAATAGAGTGATATTTGCCTCGTGTGCTCCAACATCACCATCTTTAGTAAAACCAAATACACGAAGATAAAATGTACCTTCTTTTATTTCATACTTTTTGTCATAAGTTACACGTTCGTAATCCCATTGACCAGCGCGAACCAAACCATGCTTTTCCATAAGATCATCTAATAGATTAAGATCAATGACAGTGTTTTCTATACCAGTGTTTTCGAAATACATTGAATTGTCCTCCTTCACGTTCAAAATACCTTAGAATCCGTTCCTATTAATAGTAATTCAAATTTGAAAATGTTGCAATGGCAACATTGTGTAATTGCACATAAGCTTGTTATACTAGTGAAAAAGAAGTGACGAGTCAGGAGTAAAATGAGATGAAAAATCTATTTCGTATTTTAATTGCTGTTGCTATTGTACTAGTAATATTGATATATTTTGATAACCCGGTTCAAGAGAATGAACTCATTACAGGGTCTAATAACTCTGGACAACTAATACCACAGAAAACACCGGATGTAGTAGAAGTCAATAATATTTTTTCGAAGCCTAAAAAAGGTATTTCTACTTTAATAGGCAAACCATCTCACGAACTAACTAGCTTGTTTGGTAAGCCAAATCGAATTGAACCATCCGCATATGGGTACGATTGGTGGGTATATAATGATTCCTTTTCTTCATATAAGCTTTTTGGAGTAGCAGGGGACACTGTAACACAAGCATTTTTGATCGGTAGTGATGTGGACGCTACTCCTTATAAGATTGGACAGACGTTGGAAGAAATTTATCGTTTTACTATTGTGCAATCAGAAATAACAATGTCTATTGACGAAAACACATATACTTTTTCGTTAAATGAACAAGATATTAACAACCGTATTTTAGTTCAATTTGATGACTTATTCGCGATGCTATATATTGATGAGAAAGATCAGCAGTTAGAGGCGGTTCGATTTACGGATGCGAAAACACTTCTCTTACATAAACCATATGACATTTTATATGAGGGAACAATTATTGAAACAAATGCACCTTCATCTTCATTGCAAGCTGAAATTGATAAAGCGAATGAAAGACAAATCGTAGAAATCACCAATGTATTTCGTTTTCGCCATGGTTTAAAAGTGTTAGAGTCTGATAATACGTTACAGAAAATAGCTATTTCCCATAGTGAGGAAATGGCGAAAAATAATATCGTCACAAATGAGACATTCGAAGTTTCCAAATTTAGTGATAAGTTAAAAGAATCGTCTATTGTTTTCGATCGTGCAGGTGGTAATACCGCAGCTTTTTATTTCGATGCAGGAGAGGCAGTAAATGGTTGGTTAAACTCTAAAGATCATCGTGAGACTTTATTAGGGAAATGGTATACCCATACCGGAGTAGGGGTATACGGTAATTACTACACACAAAATTTCATTGACCGACCTATGATAAAAGAAATTCAGGAATAACTAATGAAATACAATTGTACCTTCTCTATCTTCATATAGGGATCGTATATGCAAAGGAACTTTGTGGAGGGCAGCAAATTTTGCTGCTCTTTTTTGTATTATTTCTACTGGTTCATTTATTTTATTTTGAAGTTCTTCATATGTCATAAAGGGTATTAACTCAACATTTTCATTTGTGAAAGGATCTGAAGTCATAACACCTGGTACATTTTTATAAAATTCAACAACTTTTGCGTTTAAGTAATGCCCATAAACGACAGCTGTTAAGTCACTTCCACCTCTACCAAGAGTAGTAAAGGTTTGAGTTTTTTCTGAAACACCTTGAAATCCGGGTACTACGATACAATTAAAATTTTGGAATGCGGTTATTAACGTATTTGTATTTACTTTTTCAATCTGAGCATTTCCATAAGCTTCATTCGTAATAATACCTGCACTTTTTCCATATAAAATGGTTGCCAAAATTCCTTTACTTTTTAGTTCTGCACATAAGACAGATGCAGAAATAAGTTCACCACATGCAGATAGTAAGTCTGTTTCAACGCCATTGGTCGAATTTGGAATAAGATCTAATAAGGTGTCTGTTGCGTAGTATTGCCCTCTTCTTCCCATGGCTGAAACAACAATTAATACTTTTTGATGCACACTAATTGCTTTTTGAATTCTTGCAATAACTAATTGTCTACTTGGTCGATCCTGCATTGCGATTCCGCCATACTTTTGCACAATCATAATTTATACCACTCTACTCGTGACATTTCAAACACTCCGTTCATACGATACAAGGAATTCAATTTACTGTATGCGATTATACAAGAATGGTGTAGGGAGTGAGCTACTATTTATCGATTAAAAGAGCTTATGGATGGCTTAGATTATAAGATAATTGGGGATTTAGATGTTTTAACGATAAACAGATTTATTGATCATTCAAAGCAAATACAAAAAGGAGATGTATTTGTTTCCGAAACAAATAATCGTTCGTTTATAGAAGAAGCAATTCAGCACGAAGCGATAGCGATACTTACGCCATTTTTTATTCAAGACTGTATTGTTCCTCAGATTATCATACCAGCGGATATGTATCTTATGAAGGATAGAATCGCATATATGACATATGAATTGTATGGTGAACAAATAAAAACAGTTGGAATAACCGGAACAAATGGAAAAACTACGGTTGCTACATTTGTAGGACAATTACTAATGCAACAGAACAAATCGGTATGTGTCATTGGTACGCTAGGTGTATTTGTAAATGGCAAGAAAATAAAAAGAAACTTTCGAAATAATACAACTTTACCGTTTTATGATTTTATTCAAGTAGTAAAATACTGTTCTGATCATCATGTAGAGTTTATTGTATTAGAGGCCTCCTCCCAAGGTTTATTGGACAATCGATTAGGAAGTTATCCTATTGATATTGGAGTATTTTTAAATATAGGAAAAGACCATCTAGAGTTCCATGGGGGAATGGTTCCTTACAAAAAATCAAAGGAGTTACTTATTTCATTAGCAAAGCAGCTTGTTGTAAATGATAATGATGAGTGGTGTAGAACCGTAGCACAAAAAGCGTATTTACCAGTTATTCGATTTGGAGAAAGATGCACAAATGACGTTATTTATACAAAAGAAAATTATACGACGGAAATAGTGTCATATGAGCTAATAGTAAGAGGGAAAAAATTACGAGTTAAGATGAGAAACAACGGTCATTACAATGGGATGAACTTAGCTGCAGCTGTAGCTACTTTGTTGGCTTTGGATTTTCCTTGTGAAGAAATACAGCCTGTAAAACTGCCTGCTGGGAGACTAGAACGTATTCCTAATAGTAGGGGAATAGAAGTGCTCATAGACTATGCGCATACTCCTGATGCACTAGATGCCTGTTTATCTACTATTGTTTCTTATGCGAAAAGGAATGTTTATGTAGTATTTGGATGTGGAGGCAATCGAGATAAGCAAAAAAGGAAATGGATGGGTGAGGTGGCAACAAGCTATGCAACAATAGCAATCGTAACATCTGACAATCCTAGAAACGAACATCCAGAAGATATCATCGCTGATATTGTGAAAGATTTAGATAGAAGGAAGGTACTTATTGAGACAGATCGAAGAAAAGCGATTAGGCTAGCTTTAAGCATCGCGAAAAACGGAGACGTTGTGTTAATTGCAGGAAAGGGACATGAGCAAGAGCAAATATTGAATGGTCTTGTAGTCCCTTTTTCTGATCATCAGGTAGTTCTTAGTTATTTTGAAGAGTTAGGTGGTTCAATGACAAAAAATGATCCTGTGGCATAAGCAATTTTCTTTCCATCCGGCTGGGTTACAGTACATTCTAAAACTAATGTTTGTCGTCCTTTATGTAAGTATGAAGCTGTCGCAATCAACGTTTTTTCTGTAGCAGCCTTAACGTAATGAATCGTCATATTTGTTGTAACAGCACCTTTTCCTTCCGGTTGAAGATCTTTGTTTACAAGGAATCCCATGGCGTTATCTGTTAGCGTTGCAATGACTCCACCGTGAGGCATATGAAAGCTATTGTGGATAAGTGGGGTTACAGGTACCGTTACAACACAAATATCCTGTTCATATTGTGTGTCCATATGAAAAATGGCATTTAAATAGGTGGGAGCAGCATTTTGTTGTTTATTTTGAATACCTTTCAGGAATTCTTTTAGTAAGCTCATTTCAACCTCTGATGCATTTTCAGTTACTTGAGTAAGCAGTGTTTGTAATTCATTCATAATTTTTCTCCTAACAATAAGATAATAGTTTAGCATTTATTTCTGCATTTCTGTTATGATAAACAGGATTGGAGGTTTCACTTATGATAATGACTAATGAATGGGCCACGATAATGGACCAGTCAGATATGCTATGTACAATGGTTCTTTCCTCTGAACAATTTTACCAATACTTAGAAGCACATCGTGCTATATATACAAATCCGAATTTAGTTAGTGAAATAAATCATTTCACGAAACTGAAAGATCAATATGAAGAGGTTCAGCGATTCGGAAAATATCATCCAGATTATTCGACAGTAATGAAGGATATTCGAGTAACAAAACGAAAACTGGATATGATAGATGAAATAGCAACCTTAAGAGTTGCTGAAAACGAATTACAAGACTTACTAGATGAAGTAAGTTTGTTAATAGGTAAATCTGTTTCAGAAGGTGTTAAAGTACCTGTAAGCAATCCATTTTTTGCATCTAGTGGCTCTAGCTGTGGAAGCGGCTGTGGTTCGGGTGGTTCTTGTTCTTGCTCTGCTTAATATGCGAGAAAAATGAAGGATGTGTGCGTAGTAATGCACACATCCTTGTTTGTAAACAATTCTAAATTCGAAGGTGTCGCCTCAGACTGTCTTGAAAACGCTTGTCAGTCGAGGCGCGCCAGCAACGCTTTTATCTGCGACGAGCTTGCGCAGGAGCACCGAGGCGGAAGCTCATGAACTTAAGTTCATGAGCTTACAACGAAGTGCAAGCACCGCTTTTCTGCGACGAGCTTTGCGCAGGAGCAACGAAGAATGAAAGCGTTTGTCAACAGTCTGGGATGTGTGCGTAATGCACACATCCTTTTTTAATCGAGTTTTAATGCATCGATTGCTAGGTCTGGTCGATCAGTGATGATACCTTTTGCGCCGTTCTGGATAAGCTTTTTCATCACCACTGGATCATTAATTGTCCAGTAATGAACAGGGATGTTTAGTGATGTTAAGAATTTAATAAAACCTGCAGTATCTAGTGGAAAAACATTTGATTTGACTGGAATTTGAAATACATCAGCCTTGGGATGATATAAATGCTTAAACTGACTACTATAAGCTGTGTAAGCTTTTTTGACTTCTTTTTCCCCAGCCCCTAATGCAACTGCATTTTGTGCGTATAAGTTAAAACGGTCAATTTGTTCGTCATAAAAGCTCGAGACAACTACACGTTGAAAAGCTTGTTTTTCTTCTAATAGTCTCCAAAGCTTAGAAGGCATTAAGCTACCTTCGTAAGTTTGAGGAGCATCTTTTATATCCATATTAATAAGCATTTGAGGATACAGTTCAAGAAGGTCACCTAATGTAATAATTTGCTCCCCACAATCTCTATAAGAGTACGAACCTTCTAAATCGGTAAAGTGATATCCTAAGTCTGCTTTTTTTAGTTCTGCTAATGAATAATCTGCTACTTTACCATTAAAGTTTGTGACCCTATCCAAATCTTCATCATGAAATACAATAATTTCTTCATCTTTGGTTAACCTTAAATCAATTTCAAATCCATGGACACCTAATTTTGCTGCTTTTTCAAAAGCCGCAAGAGAGCATTCAGGTGCCAGTGCAGATCCACCGCGATGGGCAAGTATGATTGGATGCCCATATTCAAGTGCTTCTTTTGAAGACCGACTCTGTGGTTTAGAAAATGCTTTAGTACTTGCCCAAGCAGCTCCAGCAGCTGCGGCAATAGCGAGTGCTACATTTGATTTTTTACCCATCTATTGATTTATCCTCCTTTTCATGAAAGCTTTCATTTAATTTATAGGCTCTGTTAGATTAGGTTGTTGTTTTTTAAAAGCACCTATTTTGTGACGAAAAACGGCGGAAAGCGAGCGGATTGTCAGCGGGTAACAACATGATCGTTTAACAGAGTCAATTTATTAGAAACAAACCTACTTAGTAAACGTAAAGTCTCCGAGCCTTGTCCTTTTATTATAGTTAAAGTACTCAAAACTGTCAGCTTGTTGTTGTTGCTATCAATTTCCTCCATATGGTATTCTTGAAATGAAGAAATGAGGGGAAGCGTATGACAGAAAGACAAGGATTAATTGTCTATGTGCATCATTTAAAACAAGCGAAATCTTTAAGAAAATACGGTCATGTCCATTATATTTCGAAAAAACAGAAATATGTTGTGTTATATTGTGATCAAGATCAGATTGAAACTGCTAAGCAAAAGATGAATAAACTTCCATTTGTTAAAGAAATTTTGGAATCCTATCGACCATTTCTTATTACAGAATTTGAAAATAGTAAACCAGACAAAGCAAAAGAATACGATTACAAAATCGGCTTATAGGTTAGTTTATTCTATTGCAGCGGTGGTACTAAATGATTTAAACGTAATATGCCAATTATATACTGATAATATAATTGAGTATCCACAAAAGTGGAAGAGTGTTTAAGGTCAATTTGGATTGGTTTAATTTGTAACTCATTTAAGGTATCTTTAAATGACGTAAGTCTTTTTGTTTCCGGTTGAGTATTAGCTATTCCTTCACGACATATATAAATTGGGAAAAAGTTAGCACTATTAACTGGCTTAAGGGCAATTGCTATAGAACAATATTCTTTTTCGCCGTTTTTAGAAGTGAAAATAAATGCATGGTGTATTCGATTTTTATTTACTCGAGCGAGTTCACAAAGTTCAAATATATCTCCGTATCCTTCACCTAGTTCTATAAAACGTTGTATCAATGAAAACACTTCCTTTCCAATCCATCTTACCACTTTGTTGGAGGACAATTCTATGAAAATTATTCTAAGTTTTTTATCTATGTTACTCATTGTGACTAATAGTGTATTGTTATTATTTCAATATCACGTGTACTCTTCCGGGTTGGATGATAGCGAACAATCTTTCTTTTTTGAACAAGAAATTGAAATAAAATTAAAAAAGGATAAGCTCATGATCAGGCAACATTTTATGAATTTGCCTGAAGAAGAAATAAAGATCTCCTGGCCTATTTCAAGTGAAAATAGGAGTTGTTACTTAGATACAAGTGAGAGCTGTAACCGATTGTCCGAAGATCTTATATCTTTTAAGGAAGGAGATACATCCAAACAAAGTATTTCCTATGAAATACCTTTAATAGATGGATTACATGACGGAATCGTTTTATCCGGTTTTTTAGCTAAGCTTGAAAAGGGTGGAGTTTCATATACAACTCTTCACATTACGGATGAATTAAAAAAAGGCGGTATGTGGGTTAGTGGTCTTCCAATAGTTGGCACCACTTCTTTGGATGTAATTGATTATTCACTCTTTTTTGGAGCAGGTAGTCTCTCTGATTTGTATTGGCAAAAAGAATTACTTCCAGTGAAATTTGAGAACGACAATTTCACTATTCACTCAAAAGAAGAACTCTCAGAAGATCTAAAGACACTTTTGACTGAGATGCAGCTGCCAAATAGTGAACATATGTCTGTCCTTTTTACAGAAAATAAATACAATATTAAATCTTCTCGCATTGCATTTATTGAAAACAAGGATCTTGCTTCTATTCAACGAGAGTTAATTATTAAAAATGTACAATTACAATATGGATTAGTTGCTGAAAATTTAATAACGGCTGAGGTTATTAGTAGTTTCTTAACGGATTCTCCTATTGGATCTGAAAAATCGATCTGGATGTATGAAACCTTAATCAATTATTTTACGGAAGATCAGCTTTCTGACTGGAAAAAAGCATTAATGGAAAACAAACAGTTGAGTGCCCAAAAATTGGATGAAATTTTATCGGAAGTAATTGAATTGAAAACTTCCTTCTTTACTTTAAATGAACAATTTAAAGTAGATAAATATCCATTGCTCTTTGAGGATAATAGAACAGTGTACATAAATGATCAACGGCAAGAAGACGTAAAAGTACTGTTTAAAGATGGGAAAGTAATGTATGCTGCGGAACCATTGTTAACAGCATTAGGCTACACGTTGAAAGATACGGACAAAGGATTATATGTGCAAAATGCAATGAGAGCGTTTCGTTTTCCTATTAAGGAACCATTTTATGTATTAAACGACAAAAGATATGATGCAATGTCAGAACCATTTGAAAAAATCGGAGCAGATTTTTATCTGGAAGAATCGTGGATAATTCGTTTGTTTTTAGTAGATATTGAAAAACAAGAAAAACGAATAAGTGTTACACAATCCGCTTCATTTTAACTTTATTCAGCAGAAGTCTCCCATTTCTATAAGTGGTGAAATGTATGCTAATGCTCTTCGATTTTACTGGTGTCTAAACACCTGCTAAATATAGTAAAGCCCCAGGCGGATGCCACAGATTTTGTAAAGGAGTTCACCCGGCAAGCCAGGTGCTGCAAAATTTGGGCGCACGTTTTTCTGCGACGAGCTTTACGCAGGAGCAAATGTTTTTCCTGCGGAGCTGAACAAAGTGAAGCGGAAGTAAAAACGCCAAGACGAATTTGATAACTAGGAGAAATAGTATGAGAGTTATATCAGGAACAAGAAAAGGGTTACCTTTAAGAGCAGTGCCAGGAACAAATACAAGACCTACAACAGATAAAGTGAAGGAATCCATTTTTAATATGATTGGTCCTTATTTTGATGGCGGTCTTGCTGTAGATTTGTTTGCGGGAAGTGGAAGTTTAGGTATTGAGTCATTAAGTAGAGGAATCGATACTTGCATTTTTATAGAAAAAGATCAAAAAGCAATTCAAACAATCAACGAAAATTTAAAGAAGTGTCGTTTAGAGGACGCAAGTGAAATTTATAAAATTGATGCTTCTAGAGCTGTAAAAGCATTTGAAAAAAGAGATTTAAAAATAGACTTATTATTCGTAGATCCTCCTTATAGCAAAGTTATCTATTATGACTTAGTTAAAACAATTGTAGAAAAAGGGTGCATGAACGAGTCGGGAATGATCGTTTGTGAGCATGATAAAATGCTTACTTTAGAAGATGAATTTGGTGCTTTTAAACTCGTAAGAAGAGAGAATTATGGTGGGACGGTCATATCGATTTATCGTAGCCATGTAGAAGAGGGGAATTAAGTTGAGTAAAATAGCAGTCGTACCAGGAAGTTTTGATCCAATTACAAACGGACACTTAGATATTATTACGCGAGGAGCATCTATTTTTGGTGAAGTTTTTGTAGTTGTATTAAATAACTCATCTAAAAATCCCCTTTTTTCAGTAGAAGAAAGAATGAAACTTATTAAAGATGTTACTTCTCACCTTCCTAATGTAAAGGTCGACACTTTTTCTGGACTATTAATGGACTATGCTAAGAACGTAGGTGCCAGTGCTATTATCCGTGGATTGCGAGCGGTATCCGATTTTGAATACGAGATGCAAATTACTTCCATGAACCGTGTATTAAATGACGAAATTGAGACATTTTTCATTATGACAAAAAATCAATATTCCTTTTTAAGCTCTAGCATTGTCAAAGAAGTTGCTAAATATGGTGGGAAAATAGAAGAGCTCGTACCACCTCAAGTGGAAGCAGCTCTTAAGTTAAAGTACAAAAACGATTAACCTTGCAAATTTTGCAAGGTTTTTTCTTTGTCATAAAGGGGAAAATTATATTACAGGATAGTTACAGGTGCCTGGCACCAGTAACACTTTTGCCATGTTAGAGGATGAAAAATATTGGTAGGATGAGCATGTTTAGGAAGCGAAATAGGATGTAATGTTTGATCGGTATTCCTGCTTTTTGGGCAAGAACAATAATTTGCATATGAATACTAAGTCCACTAAAAGCTATGATTATCGCTACTATAAAGGGTAATATTGTAGTTCCTGATGAAATTTCTCCTGCCAAACTAATGCCACCGGTCATTTCAAAAAAAGATGCAATTAGCACTAATACGAACGGAGAAATGGATGGTATTACTTCTTTTACGGATTCAAAAACAATAATACTTATTGTTGTGAAAAATATAACAGTTGTTCCAATTAGCAATAGTATTTGCGATGTTTCTCTAATGCTTTCCTGAAATGGTGAGATCGATGCTTTTTTGACGTAATCATTCGTTTGAATAGGCTTCGAAAAAATGATGAATACTAAGAGGAATGCCAAATTGACGAGATGGATAATTATTAACAATTTTAAACCCGCAATCTCGGCATTAAAAATTTCGATGCCAACAAAACCAATTACAAACATTGGGCTTGGAGCATGACAAATAGCTAATAACCAACTCGCATTTCGCTCGTTTAAGGTACCTATTTCTTTTAGGGAAGAAATTATAGCAGCTCCACTTGGAAAGCCTCCTAATGCAGTAAGAATGTATATATTCATATACAATTTGAACTTGTTGGTAGTGTTTAAAAAAGTGTTTTGTGATCGAATAAACATTTGGGTAATAACTAGATAAGGCAATAAGTAGGGCAGTAATGCTGTCGTGAATATTCGCATCCCTTCTACTGCACCTTTATGTGCTACACCTGGTTGTAAAAACAATAGTATAATAAGTGCCCAACTACCGATTGTAATAATCTTATGCATCCTATTTCATCCCTTATTTCTTGAGGGAAAATTGTAGGTTCCCTCATAGTTAATGTCTAGTCTCTAGTAAAAGTCTTTCAAGCGTGATTGCCACTTCTGAATACGTGTTAATCGTCACCAAAAAAGTGAGATTTCCATTTTCCCGTTTATTTATTTTGTCAGAAAAAAATGGAAGTGATAAACTAATACTTAATTGTATTTATGAAAGAGAGGGATAACTTATGAAGAAGAGAAAGCCATTAATCCTTCTTTTTGTTGTAGCGCTTGTAGCTGCATTAGCCTTTTATCCAATGGAATCTTATATTTCCAAGCCGGGCGGCGCTTACGAACTTACTCCATTCGTAGAAGTCGAAGGCGGAGATGAAGATGACGCCGGAACGATGAGCCTATTAACTATTGCATTAGCAAAAGCAACTCCTCTTACTTATGCATATGCTAAAGTGGTGGATAATCAAAAAATCTATAAAGCAAATCAAATTCGTCAAGAAGATGAAGATGAAAAAGAATATAATGTTCGTCAATTAAAGCTTATGTCTGATTCTCAATTTAATGCTATTACAGTTGCTTTCAATCGAGCAAATATGCCTTATACTGTGACAAATAACGGAATATTTATTTTTAACGTCGTAGATGGTAGTGCAGCAGATAATGTATTAGAACCTGGCGATAAGATATTAGAAATGGATAATACAAAAAATTTAACCGAAGAAGCAATCAAAACGTACTTAGCAGACAAGCAAGCAGGTGACGTTATTCAATTAAAAATAGAACGAGATGGCAAAGAGCTTTCCAAAGAGGTTACACTTAAAGCAATCCCCGGCGTTCAAGGGAAAGCAGGAATCGGTATTTCGTATACGGAGGATAAGTTAGTTGAAACAACTCCGGAAGTCCGTATTAACTCGGAAGAAATAGGAGGACCTTCTGCTGGCCTTATGTTTACATTAGAGATATTAAATCAATTGTTACCTGAAGATATTACAAAAGGATATAATATTGCTGGAACAGGTGAGATGGAACCAGATGGAACAGTAGGGCGAATTGGCGGAATTGATTTAAAAGTAATTGCCGCAGACCGAAAAGGTATGGATATAATGTTTGCACCAGATGACGAAATAGATCCAGCCATACTTGCAAATAATCCGGATCTTACTTCGAACTATGAAGAAGCGGTAAAATCCGCAAAAAAAATAGGCACAAAAATGAAAATTGTACCTGTAAAAACTATTGATGATGCTTTAGCTTATTTGGAACAACTAGATCCCAAATAATTTTTATTGAAAAATTGGGATTTTACGAAAATCGCTTCCAACCATGCTTTGCCCGAAATCATTTTGTAAACCCAAATAATATAAATTTGCTGCTTTAATATCCAACTGAAGCAGCTTATTTTCTTTACTTGCGGCTACTCTACTTACAAGAGGGAGCTGCAAGTCTTTTTTTATTGATTGTAAATAAGCTTGCCCCTTTTTATTCATTGCTAGTGGTCGAATATAAGTGGGTAGATCGATTTCCTGCAACTGTTCCCATGTAAACTCTGTAAAAATATGCGTTAACATTCTTTGAATTCTCGTCCATGTAAATCGTTTCGACTTAATTTGCAGCATAAATGTATGAAAATTTTCACTTGTCATAGCGGCATTCCAAATGGCATTTTCCATTCCTTCCGTAACCTCTGTAAATTGAGCTAATCGTTCTTTATTATGACGTAAAATTGTAAAGCGCAATAAAGGATAAAATCTATCCCAGCAACCGAATGCTTGGGCTGT
The DNA here is from genome assembly GCF_038005325.1 of Psychrobacillus sp. FSL H8-0484. Classification (NCBI taxonomy): domain Bacteria; kingdom Bacillati; phylum Bacillota; class Bacilli; order Caryophanales; family Bacillaceae; genus Psychrobacillus; species Psychrobacillus sp. FSL H8-0484. The sequence continues at coordinate 1,166,755 of NZ_JBBOSZ010000001.1, forward strand.
GTTTTTCCACTCATTTAATTCCTCTATACTTGTACGTGGTAGAAAATGTTGAACGGCAGATAGTTCTTTTTCATCGAATAAAACTTTTCGTATGCCAGTTGCACTTGCAATAGTTTCAGAATGCTTAGCTTCGTCATGGTAATTAGCAACGACGCGCTGGATTGTCTCTGGTTTGATTGCCGCGTTTAAATTATAAGCGGCTTCCATATAATGATAACCTAAAATATTATTTGGTTTAGATAAATCGACTAAAGGAACAGAAGAATCCGAAGCTACCATTTTATATGCTTCATTTAATGCTTTTGGATAACTAATTCCTTGTTTCATAAAATTTGAAATAGCTGTATTATAATCCGCTTTTTTTGCCAATAATAAATGATAGGTATGTTGAAATGCTTCTAAAGATCCTTCCTCGCTTCCAAAGCAAAAAGTCTCGCATTTTAAAGACTCTAATAAATAAATAGCGCCTTTTGCAAAATCGCTGGCCTGGGCAGTTGCAAAAGCATAAGGTAACTCTATTATTAAATCAACACCAGCAGAGAGAGCCATTTTTGCTCGTGTCCATTTATCAACAAGGGCTGGTTCACCACGTTGGAGAAAGTTACCAGACATTACTGCTACAATAATGTCACTATTAGTTTTCACGCTTGATTGTTGTAAGTGATGTAAATGTCCATTATGAAATGGGTTGTATTCTACTACTAATCCAGTGGCTTTCATCTTCGTATCAAATCCTTTCCCTTAATGAGAGTATAATGTTAAAATAATGTAGTGACAAGAAATTATCTTGACATCTAAAAATAGTCATTATATAATCAACTTTGTTGTCTTGAGGTGATAATCGTATGAAATGGGTAATTCATCAGCTAGCTAAATATCGTGAGAACGGGATGACGTTAGATGAATTCGTTGTTCTCGAAAATGTGGAAAAACGAAACCATGACGTTCGAAACATTTCACCCGTTCATGTAAAAGGGCACTGCACGTTTGGTGCAGCGCAAATGACTTGTCATCTACAGCTTTCAGGGACTCTAATATTACCATGTGCTCGCACATGGGAAGATGTAGAATATCCTTTTGAGATTGAATCTGTTGAAGTATTCAACTGGTCTGAGACTGCAATAGCATTAGCATCCGCACAAGCAGATGATAACTTTCATCTAGTTGAAGGCGATGTTATTCATGTAGATCCAGTTCTAGAGGAGTTAGTCCTTTTAGAAATTCCGTTGCAAGTGTATAAAGAAGGTGCAGACCAATTTAAACATGAAGGTGGAAACAATTGGAGTTATACAACAGATGAAGATCTTAATGATTTGCAAGAAGATGACCAACCAAAATTGGATCCAAGACTTGCTGAATTAGCTAAGTATTTTGATCAAACAGACGAATAATAGATCTGTAAGGAGGTGCCACCAATGGCAGTACCAGCTAGAAGAACTTCTAAAACTGTAAAAAGAAAACGTCGTACACATTTTAAATTATCCGTACCTGGTATGGTTTCGTGTTCAAATTGTGGTGAAATGAAATTGGCTCACCGTATTTGTAAATCATGCGGACAATACAAAGGGAAAGAAGTAGTAAGCAAATAATTCAGTATTTGTTTCTCAAAAGGCTACCAAAGAGACCATGGCTCTTCGGTAGCCTTTTTCTCTATATACACATTTAACAAGGGGTGGAATACATGGCTTATACTATTGAAAAAAAAGATGAAATAATTATTTTTGAAATAAATAGACCTGCTATTCATAATGCGATAAATGGAGAAGTTTTAGAAGGATTTAGGCAATTCATACATACTGTGAAAACAGATAAAGCGATAAAATTAGCAGTAATTACAGGAGCGGGTGAAAAATCATTTTGTTCGGGAGGGGACTTATCTGTTTTTCATAAATTAAAAACAGCAGTAGAGTCTTTTGAAATGTTACGTGAAGCTGCAAAAGTTTTATATGATATAGCAATATTAGAAATTCCGACGCTTGCTTTAGTAAATGGAACTGCAATAGGTGGTGGGTGTGAAATTGCTACATTATGCGATTACCGTTTAGTAAAGAAAGAAGCAAAATGTGGTTTCATTCAAGGTAAGTTAGCCATTACATCTGGATGGGGTGGTGGATCCTACTTATTTGAAAAAGGAATGAGACATGACTATGCACTTCAAATGCTTACGGAAGCAGTGCCTTATGATGCTGCTCAGCTTGTATCCTTTGGTTGGGCAACTGACATTTTTGAGGGAGATAAACAAGTTGCATTGCATAAGTTTATCGAGAAAATGATTATTCCTCACTCTACCGTATTAAAAGCATATAAAAAGCTGGCTATTCGAAAATGGGAACAGTCGCAATTATACGAGAGAATAATGGATGAAGTAAAGACATGTTCAATCCTTTGGGAGCAAGATGTACATCATGAAGCAGTCGATTTGTTTTTAGCAAAAAAGAAATAAAATGAGAGTCTATTTACCACTACTTTGCATATATTAGTAAAAAAGCAAAGGGTGAACTAAATGAATGTTAAAATGAGAAAAGATAGTTGGACTATAGAAGAAGACAATCTATTAAAAGAGCTAGTTTTGAAAAAGATTGAACAAGGCCATACCCAAATTTCTGGTTTTCAGGAGGCAAGCATATTATTAGGACGCTCCAAACAAGCTTGTGCATTCCGCTGGAATAAAAATCTACGTTCTCAAATTTTCCGAAAAGAAGTATCTTCTTTTGAGGCAACATTAAAAGAAGATACATCAAAAGATGATACAACAAAAGAATTGGTGGATTCTACTTCCCTTCAAAACCACTTGCAGTTAGCAATGCAAAGCTATGATGAAATGAGACAATCGTACGATGAAATTTCTAATGCGTATAACTTATTAAAAAAAGATTACGAGGTATTAGTAAACTGGGCAAAGCAGGGCCTTACACACATTGAGCATAACTAAAAAAGAAGTCTCTAGAAATAGAGACATCTTTGAGGTTGGTGACAATATCTAAAGTTTGAAGGTGTCACTTAGCATGTCTTGAAATCGTTCGTTTAATATGTGCTCATTCCAGAATTAACATACATTTATCAACGGAAGAAGTCTCTAAAAATTAGAGGCTTCTTTTTTTATTGTAGAAAAAGTTGGAAAAAAGATTAGTTTAATTGAATTAATTTATTTATTTATTAGGTGAATCAATTTCATAATTCCAATTTACATTAAAAAACAGGAACAATCCTAAAGGAAGATAAAGAAATATATAATTTACACAGAATAAAGTATTGTTGATTCCCGCTATAGGCAGACGCTTTCCGCAGGGTGAGCGATAAGCCATCACCACAGCTCACGCGTCGTTTGTGATGTCTTATCCGTCTCACTCATCCTGCTGGAGTCGCCGCCTGCCGCTTCAATCAACAAAGTGATACTCGGGGGGGGGCAACTGGATGTTGGTCACAGCGCACCTTCTGCGTCGAAAGTAGGGTTTTTTCCTATAGCTCGTTGCGGGGTTTTGTCAGCCCGTTTTTCCGCAGGAGTCTCGCAGAATTTCGTCACATAATAAATTCATCAAGAGCTATTTGTTAAAATGTAGATGAAGTAAATCACTGTTTTGTTAGAAAATTTCATATTTAGTTGAAATCGTTTTCATTTTTCGTATAGACTAATAGAGAAGGGGTTCACTTTTTCTAACAAGGGGGAAAAGAGATGAAAAAGGTTTTAATTGCAAACAGAGGAGAAATTGCGCGTCGAATAATTAAAACGTGTAAAAAGTTAAATATCGAGACGGTAGCAATCTATTCCGAGGCAGATCAAGATTTACCTTACGTGAAAGAAGCGGATTTTGCATTCTTAATTGGTCCAAGCCAAGTCCAACTATCGTATTTAAAAGCAGATGACATAATTGCACTTGCAAAAAGAGAACAGGTTGATGCTATTCATCCAGGATACGGATTTTTATCGGAAAATGCAGATTTTGCTCGAAAGGCGGAAGAAGAAGGTATTAAATTTATTGGTCCTAAGCCAATAACAATAGAGAAAATGGGAGATAAGATAGCTTCTAGACTTACAATGCTGGAAGCGAATGTTCCGGTAGTTCCTGGTACAGAAGCAGGCTTAACGTCTTTAGAAGCTGCAAAAGAAGCTGCATTCACTATTGGGTACCCAGTAATGTTGAAAGCAAGTGCAGGGGGTGGTGGCATAGGGATGATTCGTTGTGATGATGAAGCCACTCTAATAAAACACTTTGAATCCACTAAAACACGTGCGAAATCATATTTTGGAAGTGATGTTGTATTTTTAGAGAAATACATTGAAGCATCCCGTCATATCGAAGTACAAATCTTTGGTGACTCTCAAGGAAATATTGTTCATTTGTTTGAGAGAAATTGTTCCGTTCAAAGGAGAAATCAAAAAGTGTTAGAAGAGTCGCCCTCTCCTAATTTTCCAGAGGAAGCTCGAAAAAAGCTATTAGAAGCGGCAATAAATGCTGCGAAAGCAGTAGAGTATGTTAATGCAGGTACAGTTGAGTTTATCGTAGATCAAGACCATCAATTTTACTTCTTAGAAATGAATACAAGATTACAAGTAGAGCATCCCGTAACAGAAGCGATAACAGGATTTGACTTAGTAGAATGGCAGCTAAAAGTAGCAGCGGGGGAAGAATTGCCTGTGAAAAACCAACAAGCTATTTCTTCAAAAGGTCATGCCTTTGAGTTTAGAATTTATGCCGAGGATCCAAAAACATTTTTCCCATCACCTGGGACGATAACATCTCAGAATTGGGAAGCATTAGAAGGTGTCCGGATTGACGCTGGGTATGAAGAAGGGGATAAAGTTACACCGTTCTATGATCCTATGATTTCAAAAGTCATTATTCACGCAGAGAACAGAAAATTAGCAATAGAGAAAGCGCAAAAAGTTTTTTCTTCTGCTAAAATAGAAGGTGTGAAAACAAATATTCCACTTTTCAAACAATTTTTAGAAGCTGAAAGTTTTCTAAGTGGGATATATTCAACATCTGTATTAGGGGAATGGATGGAAAATCAAAGGGAGGAAGACTTAAAATGAAAAATTTAGAATCAACAATGGCTGGAACTGTATTTACAGTAAATGTAGCGGTTGGAGAAGAAGTTGCTGTAGGACAAGTGTTAATAGTGTTAGAATCGATGAAAATGGAGATTCCGATTGAATCGGAAGTGGCGGGTAAAGTTGCTACAATCAATGTATCAGAAGGGGATTTTGTAAACGAAGGGGATATCCTAGTTACGTTTGAATAATTCAAACTGATGACAAATGTGTTTTAAAGCTTTAAATAAGGGGGTTATACAAAGTGGGAGAAACTAAAGGTTACAACGAAAGATTAGAAGAAAAGCTTACGTCCATTTTTTCTGGTGGTCATTCAAAATATCACGAAAAAATGAAGGAACAAAAGAAGTTATTTGTTCGTGACCGTTTAGCTTTACTATTTGATAATGGGGATTATATAGAAGATGGTCGTTTCGCAAATGTAGAAGCTGGTGATTTACCTGCGGATGGGGTTGTCACAGCAACCGGGAAAGTAAATGGTCAAACAGTTTGCGTAATGGCGAATGATTCAACTGTTAAAGCTGGTTCATGGGGATCTCGTACAGTTGAAAAAATTATTCGTATTCAAGAAATAGCAGAAAAAAATAGAGTACCAATGTTATATTTAGTAGACTCGGCTGGTGCGCGTATTACAGATCAATTAGATATGTTTCCAAATCGTCGAGGAGCAGGGAAGATATTTCATAACCAAGTAAGACTTTCAGGTTTCATTCCGCAAATTTGTTTGCTGTTTGGTCCCTCAGCAGCAGGTGGTGCTTATATTCCTGCATTTTGTGATGTAGTGTTCATGGTGGAAGGCAATGCTTCGATGTATTTGGGGTCACCTCGCATGGCTGAAAAAGTAATTGGTGAAAAAGTGACGCTTGAGGAAATGGGCGGAGCTCGCATGCATTGCACAGTGAGTGGAGTAGGCGATGTACTTGTTACTTCTGAAGAGGAAGCAATATCAGAAGCAAAACGATACTTAAGCTTTTTCCCTGCTAATTATATGGAAAAGCCTAAAGAGATAGAGCCAAAAGCAGTATTTAAAGGGCGCTCACTCGAAGCTATTATTCCTGAAAATCAAAATGCACCATTCGATATGTATGAAGCTATTTCTCAGATTATTGATGAGGATTCATTTTTCGATATCAAGCAACTGTTTGCACCTGAAATTATTACGGGACTTGCTCGTATAGAAGGTCAGGCTGTCGGAATTATTGCCAATCAGCCAAAAGTAAAAGGTGGCGTTTTATTCGTAGATTCTGCTGACAAAGCCACTAAGTTTATTTCGCTTTGTGACGCATTTTCGATTCCGTTACTATTTTTGGCAGACGTACCAGGATTTATGATTGGAACGAAGGTGGAACGAGCAGGTATTATTCGACACGGAGCGAAGTTAATTGCAGCGATGAGTTCTGCAACCGTACCGAAAATATCGGTTATTGTTCGTAAAGCATACGGAGCAGGATTGTATGCAATGGCTGGTCCGGCTTTTGAACCAGACGTATGTATTGCACTTCCTACCGCTCAAATTGCAGTAATGGGTCCTGAAGCTGCCGTAAATGCTGTCTATTCAAATAAAATTGAAGCGATAGAAGATCCAAAAGAACGTGTGAAATTTGTGCAAGAAAAACATGCAGAATATAAAGAAGAAATTAATATTTATAAATTGGCTTCTGAAATGATAATTGACGAAATTGTTGCTCCTAGCAATTTACGTGGGGAGCTTGCGAATCGTCTCCGCTATTATAAAGATAAGGAAATTGCAAGTGCACCTCGAAAACACCCTGTGCTACCTGTATAATTACAAAAAAAAATAAGGTCTGCCTTCTTGGTAGACCTTTTTATAACTTGAGGTGATTGAGATGAACATTGGTATTGTAGGTGCAGGAGCTATTGGTATGTTATTTGGTGCTTATTTATCGGAAGCAAAGCATGATGTGACCTTTTTAATCCGCAATCGTGAAATGACTGATCAATTATACATAGAAAAAGGCGATACTTCTCAACAGCCAATCCATTGCAATCTTGTTTATAGCATAGAAAAACTGTATGACATGGATTTAGTTATTATCGCAGTGAAATACCATCACTTGCATCAGCTAAAAAAAGAACTAGATTTAATACCCCCTAAAACTCCTCTTTTATTTTTGCAAAATGGGTTACTCCATTTGCCTTATGTAGAAAATTTAAAACAACATACAATAATTCTTGGTTCTGTTTTGCATGGAGCAACGAAAGTAAATTCTACTACTGTTCAACATTTAGGTGTAGGAATAACCTCTATTGGTCTGTATAAAGGAAATTGGAGTAGAATGAAAGAGTTTCTCTGTACTGAAAAAGAAGACTTCCCACTTCAGTTCACCACAAATATAGAGCGGATTCTTTTTAAAAAAGCGATGTTAAATTGCCTCATTAATCCTTTAACAACCATTACAAAAGTCCAAAACGGGGAACTCATAAAGAATGATACATATAAAAAGATATTAAAGAGTGTATACGATGAATTGATCGAAGCGTTTGAAGAATGGAAAGAGCATCTTAGCTGGGAAGAAGTAGTGACACTTTGCAAAAATACCGAATATAATCGTTCCTCTATGTTAAAAGATTATGAAAATGGTCGTGTTATGGAACTCGATACGATAGTTGGGGCAATTATCGAGGAAGCAACTAAAAGAAATAAAGCATTACCAATACTAAATACATTTTATTTATTGTTAATTGAAGCGAATAAGGTAGGTGAAAGAGATCGTTAAGATTCTTTCTTTTTTCATTTTGTTTCCTGTATTAATATATGTAATAGTTTTTAGCATTTCTAAATATATTTTACATAAACGAAAAAAGTCACTTGGAATTGCAGCTGATGTCACAACTCTATTTTTATATTTGTCGGTTTCCCTTGTCTATTCAATTGTGTTTTCCGAAAATATAGGGTTTATTTTAGTGGTAAGTTCCATATTAATAGCTACCATTATTACTTATTTTGAATGGCGATCAAAAAAAGAAATAGAAGTTATCCCTCTTTTACGAAAAATTTGGAGACTATTTTTTCTTCTTCTTTGCGTATTATATGGATTTCTATGGTTATTCGGAGTTATCCGATATGTTTTGCAATATATAAGCTAATTATTTTTACCTATTACTTATGAAGTGATATACTCTTTAAGTATTTATAGTAAAGAGGTGGAAAAATCGTGCGATTAGAGCAATACACACAACCATTCGCTTCCTCATTTTATAAGAAGTATTTAGAGGATACAGCTAGTTTATCTTCATTCTTTCATTATGAGTGGAATCAAAAGGCACTTATTAAAAGACTTCAGGAAACTGACTTTAGCAAACATAAAAGAAATGAACTTGTAAAAGTATTAACAAACTATATGAGTAAGTTTGGTATATCCGAAAAAAGTAGAAAGCATTTAGAAGAATTAGAGGATAATGGTGTGGTTGTAATCGGAGGGCAGCAAGCAGGGGTTCTTTCAGGTCCAATGTATTCCATCCACAAAGCAATTTCTGTTATTACATTAGCAAAGCAACAAAGAGATATTTTAGGAGTGCCGGTCATACCTGTTTTCTGGATTGCAGGGGAAGATCACGATATTGATGAGATAAACCATGTTTACATAGAGAGAAGTAGAAAACTTCAAAAACTTGTATATCCCGAAAAATCAAGAATAAAAAAGATGGCATCTGATACAAATTTTGATAAACAATTAATGCTAAATTATTTAGATGAAATTTTTCAAAGTCTGCCGGAAACATTGTATACGAAAGAGCTCTTTTCAAAAGTCATGTATCTTTTAGAGGGAAATAATAATTATCCAGACTTCTTTGCTGCATTAATGAATGATCTTTTTCAAGAAGAAGGCTTGCTTCTAATAGATGCAGCATATGGACCATTTCGACAATTGGAAAGTGAGTACTTCCAATTGTTTGTACAACAGTCTTCGGAACTAGCTAAAGTTGTATTTGAACATGAAGCAGTCTTTGAGCATGCTGGATTTGGAACACCGATTCAAACAAAAGAATCAGCTGCTCACTTATTTTATGTGGAAGATGGAGAACGCTTTTTATTAGAAAGAAAAGATCATATGTTCATCCATGAGGCAAAAGGAATTTCATTTACCAAAGAAGAATTGATGGATATAGCGAAAAATCACCCGGAAAAGCTAAGTAATAATGTAGTAACAAGACCAATTATGCAAGAAATGGTCTTCCCTACTTTAAGTTTTATCGGTGGACCAGGAGAAATCGCATACTGGGCTACATTAAAAACAGCATTTGAATTATTTAATATGAAGATGCCTGTCATTATGCCTCGCTTGAGTGTAACAATTGTGAATTCTAAAACGCAGTCTTTGCTAGAAAAGTTATCGTTTACAATTCAAGATGTGTGGGGCGGATTAGTCGAAGAGGCAAAAGTTCAATACATCAACGACCACCGAAATGAACAAATTCCACAAATGATTGAAAAAATGAGAGAAGAACTTGCAGCTAAGTATGAAGGACTAGAGCAACTTCTATTAAGTGAAGATTTGAAATTAACTCCATTAGTTCAGAAAAATTTGCTTTATCATGAAAAACAGCTATCATTTTTAGGAAATGCGATAGAAGATACTTTAATTGGGAAGCTAGATGCTTCTATTTATCGATACGAACAAATTACGATGGAACTGACTCCTAATGGTGGGCTACAGGAAAGAATCTATTCACCACTTCAATTATTAAATGAAGTAGGATTAAGTCTTGTTAATGACCTTTTAGAGGTTAAGTATGAATTTAATGGAAAGCATCATGTAGTATATATATAAACCTGGGCCCCACAATAAAATGTGGGGCTTTTTTATGTTAAATTTTATGTCAAATCCGCACTATTACTGTCTCAATAAGTACTATTTATCCATTTTGTAAAATTATAGTTATATTTTTAAGAAATGAGTGGAGGAAAGTGGGGGGATGTGGTATGTTATTGACATAAAGTGGGGTGAGTAGCATGTTCATGGGCGAATATCAACATAACGTTGATGCGAAAGGTCGGTTAATTATACCTTCCAAATTTCGTGAGCATTTAGAAGATTACTTTGTTTTAACACGTGGTCTTGATAATTGCTTATTTGGTTATCCTATGAATGAATGGCGAAAGCTCGAAGAAAAATTAAAAGAACTTCCTGTCACCAAAAAAGATGCACGTGCTTTTACTCGTTTTTTCTTCTCGGGTGCTACTGAAGTTGAAATAGATAAACAAGGCCGTATTAACATTCCGAATAATCTTCGTTCCTATGCAAAAATGGACAAAGAATGTATAGTACTTGGCGTTTCAAATCGTCTTGAAATTTGGGCGAAGGAAGCTTGGGAAAATTACTTTGAAGAATCTGAGGATTCCTTTAATGATATTGCGGAAAATATGATCGGTTTTGATATATAAGAATTGGAGGGAAAGAGCTTGTTTCATCACACAACCGTATTACTTAAAGAAACAGTAGATGGACTAGCTATTCGTCCAGATGGTATTTATGTAGACTGTACCCTTGGCGGAGCGGGACATAGTGAATATTTAGTTAAACAATTAAACGAACAGGGCAGGTTAATCTGTTTCGATCAAGACATGACTGCTATCGAGAATGCAAAGATTAAACTTGCAGCCTATTTAGATCAAGTAACATTTGTTCATGCTAATTTCCGTTATTTAAAAGAAGAACTATATAAAATAGGGATTGAAAAAGTAGACGGTATTTTATATGACTTAGGTGTTTCATCACCTCAACTAGATACTCCAGAACGTGGTTTTAGTTACAACTACGATGCACCATTAGATATGCGAATGGATCAAACAAGTGAGTTAACAGCTTTCCATGTAGTGAATGATTGGCCGTATGAAAAACTAGTGAAAATCTTTTTCCGATATGGAGAAGAGAAATTTTCGAAGCAAGTAGCGCGAAAAATAGAACAAGCAAGAGAAGTAGCTCCGATCGAAACAACATTTCAATTAGTAGAGTTAATAAAAGCAGGGATACCTGCAGCTGCAAGGAGAACTGGTGGACATCCAGCTAAAAGAATTTTCCAAGCAATCCGAATAGCTGTTAATGATGAACTAGGAGCAGCAGAGGATTCCTTAGAAGATGCAATTCGAATGATTAAAGTGGGTGGAAGAGTAAGTGTTATTACATTCCATTCTCTAGAAGATAGATTAACTAAAACAATTTTCAAAGAAGCATCATCGGTACCTAACTTGCCGCCTAACTTGCCAGTAATTCCAGCAGGCATGGAGCCAATGTTAAAACTAGTAACAAGAAAGCCGATTTTGCCATCGGAAGAAGAATTAGAGGTAAATAATCGTTCTCGTTCTGCTAAGCTGCGAATTGTGGAAAAACTAATTGAAAAGGGAAGTGTTTAAATGGCTTTACGTAATCATCAGTCAAGAACTTACATAACTCAGCCTTCTTCTCCTAAACAACCACAATTGAAGAAGCAAGCAAAACAACAGAGGTATCTAATTACAAAAGGTGAACGAGTTCTGTTTCTTATGTTATTAACTGTCGTAACTATACTTGGTATAATGATTATTCAAACTCAAGCGAATGTTCGTGCAACAACTGCGGACATTTCACTACTTGAACAACAAATAGACACGACTTCAAAAGAAAATACAGACTTGTCCATTCAAGTAAGCGAATTATCTACCTATAAGCGTATTTGGAAAAAGGCGGAAGAGCTCGGTTTGAAACTGAATGAGCAAAACGTAAAGGTAGTACCAGGACAATGAATAAGAAATTTCGTTTTCAATGGGGAGCCTTTCTAATGTTTTTACTTTATGGAGGGCTCTTTTTTCTATTGCTAAGCCGATTTTTATTTATCCAAGTAACTGGAACAGCAGAAGGGCAAGTGTTAGCAACAAGAGCAGATTCCAAGTATAGTAGAGAACAAGTTTTACAAGCAAGTAGAGGGAAAATTTTAGATCGTAATGGAGAAGTCATTGTGGAAGATACAATAAGCTATAAAATGATTGCCGTTATTAGATCGGATGCTTCCAAGAATAGTAGTATTCCTCGACATGTAATTGATCCAGCAAAAACGGCTCAAGTATTATCGAAATATATTGATATGACAGAACAGGAAATACTAGATTTACTCAATAAAAATATAAAAGCTGAAAAATATCAAGTAGAATTCGGAAAAGCGGGAAGAGACATTAGTCATGAAGAAATGATGGAGATACAAGGGTATCAGCTACCTGGTATTATTTTCATTCAAGATTTGAAAAGGCTATATCCCAATGGGGAGTTTGCTTCTCACCTAATTGGCTTTGCCCTTAAAGAAGAAACAGAAGATGGGGAAGACTATACAGTAGGAAAAATGGGACTTGAATATATTTATAACAAAGAGTTAACAGGAACTGCTGGAAAAGTAGAATTTAAAAGTGATACAAAGGGATTTTTACTACCGAATGCTGAGAAAATGGTGACGGAGCCACAAAATGGACAAGATATCTACTTAACCATTGATAAAACCATTCAAAACTTTTTAGAAGATGCACTGAATAAAGCGGAAGAGAAATATAGTCCGGAACGTATGACCGCAATTGTAGCAAACCCAAAAACGGGCGAAATTCTAGCGATGTCTCAAAGGCCAACATTTGAGCCGAACACGAGAGAGGGCCTATCAACCAACTGGTTAAACGAAGCAACCGAACAAACAATTGAACCTGGCTCAACGATGAAAATTTTCACGTTAGCTGCGGCAATTGAAGAAGGTGTATGGGACCCTAATGCAACGTATAAATCAGGTTCGTACAGTGTATATGACCGAACAATTCGAGATCATAACGTGGTAGGTTGGGGGAATATTACCTTTCTAGAAGGGTTTCAACGTTCTTCCAACGTTTCAATGGCTTATTTGCTTCAACGTCTAGGGGAAGATACCTTTATTGACTATATTCATCGTTTTGGATTTGGTCAGAAAACTGGAATTGACTTGCCAAACGAAGCAAGTGGAATAATAAGTGATCAGTACCCGATCAATAGAGTGACAACCACTTATGGGCAAGGTTCCACAGTTACACCTATTCAGTTAGTACAAGCCATGACAGCCATTGCGAATAAAGGGAAAATGATGCAGCCGTATGTCATCGACAAAATTGTTAATCCGAATACGGGTGAAATAGTAAGTAACCATGAGCCTATTGAAAAAGAGTCGCCGATTTCAGCAAAGACTGCTGATCAGGTAAAAGAAATACTGGCAAGTACGGTTACATCAGAACATGGTACAGCAAAACGATTTAAGTTAAATGAATATACAACCGCTGGGAAAACAGGGACAGCGCAAATTGCAAAACCTGATGGAGGATATTATTGGGGGCGTGAATTATTTTTATATTCTTTCCTTGGAATGGCACCTGTCGAGGATCCTCAGTTAGTTGTATATGTTACAGTTCATAAACCACAATTAGAAGATACTGAAGTTGGGTCGCAGCCTGTTTCAGATATATTTAATTCCGTGACAGAAAATAGTCTGAAGTATTTAAATATTCAACCCGAAAATCTTGAATTATCGGAACCAATTGAAATGCCAGATGTTGTTGGAAATAATGTTGTGGAAAGCCAAATAGCACTAGAGTCACAAGGATTGAAAACTGTTATAATTGGACAGTCAGAAAATGTAGTGGAGCAATACCCAACAGCCGGAACTTCTATTATTTCCAGTGGGTTGGTATTTATTAAAGGACAAGGGGAAATTCAACTACCAAATTTCTCTGGTTGGTCCAAAAGGAATTTAATGATTTATAAATCATTAGCAAATCTTCCAATAGAAATTATTGGAGAAGGATTCGTAACAAAACAAAGTCTGACAGCAGGTTCTGTAGTTTCAGATAACACTCCAATAGTCGTTCAATTAGAGACTCCAGAGGAAACTACAAATGCTCATTTGGTAGAGGAAACAGAGGAAGCTCTTCCACAAGACTAAAAGAGTGATAGAATAGTTAGTGCCATTTTTTCATACGCTATCTAAAACGGATAAAAGGGGAAAAAGTAATTTCTAAAATAAAACAAATTATACGTTTGCGGATGATTTGGATTATGACGGTTATATTATTCTTGTTAGTTGCTTCGAAGTTAATACAACTTCAGTTTTTTCAATTTGATGAACTGACGCTGAAGGCGAAAGAAAGCTGGGATCGAGAATTACCATACGCATCACTTCGAGGTAATATATTGGATAGAAATGGTGATGTAATCGTAGGAAATAAGCTTTCACCAACCTTATTTTATATGCCATCTCAAAACGATGAACCAGAAAAGGTTGCGGAGCAAATTGCACCACTTATAGAAATGGAAAAAGAAGCACTATTTAAACAACTTAATAAAAGAGCTTCTATAGTTAAAATTGCGCCAGCAGGAAAAAATATTTCGACCGAACTTGCGATGGAAATTCAAGATAAAAATATAAATGGCCTGTATGCGGGTGTCGATTATATACGAGACTATCCACATGGGGAGATGCTTTCGAGATTGCTAGGATTCACTGGTTACGATGCTCAAGGACTTGCAGGTATTGAATACCAATATGATTCCATATTAAAAGGGAAGTCATCAGCAATACGTATGTTTACAGATGCAAAAGGGGTACCTCTCCCTCATGTGGATGATGGTTGGAAAAGTGGCGTTACTGGGAATCATGTCCAATTAACAATTGATATGAAAATTCAGGAAGTCGTAGAAAGAGAGCTTTCTCAAGCAATGCTGAAGTATGATGCAACGCAAGCTATTGGTATTGCAATGAATCCTAATACAGGAGAAATACTCGCACTCGCATCTGCTCCAAACTTTGATCCTGCTAATTATCAAGAAGTGGACTCTACTATTTATAATCGTAATTTACCAGTTTGGATGACATTTGAACCCGGTTCGACATTTAAAATAATAACATTAAGTGCTGCACTAGAAGAGAATGTTGTGGATCTGGAAAATGATCATTTTTTTGATGCTGGATATACGATGGTAGAAGGTGCAAGGCTAAGATGTTGGAAAAGACAAGGGCATGGGGATGAAACTTTCCTAGAAGTAGTCCAAGACTCCTGTAATCCAGGTTTTATCGAGTTAGGAAGAAGAGTAGGTCCTGATAAGCTTCAGGACTACATACGTAAATTTGGTTTTGGACAGTCAACAGGTTCTGGAATGGCTGGCGAATCAACGGGCATTCTATTTAGTAAAGAAGGTTATGGACCTGTCGAGCATGCCACCACATCATTCGGTCAAGGGATATCGGTAACACCAATACAACAAGTGCAAGCAGTTGCTGCAGCAGTAAACGGCGGTTATTTATATAAACCTTTTATTGTTAAAAATGTTTTAGACGGAGAAACGAATGATATTTTATCGAGTACCGAACCAGAGATGAAAAACCAAGTAATCAGTGAAGAAACGTCTGCAAAAGTTCGTGATGCGCTAGAACGTGTTGTAGCGTTAGGCTCTGGAAGGCATGCGTATAGAGATGGTTTGCGAATTGGTGGAAAAACAGGAACTGCCCAAAAGGTAAAAGACGGTAAATATATGGACGGTGAATATATCGTATCTTTTATCGGTTTTGCCCCAGCGGATAATCCAGAAATAGTTGTATACGTTGCAATCGATAATCCCAAAAATTCTTTAGTATTTGGGTCAGTTATTGCTGCACCAATAGTTGGTCAAATTATTGAAGACTCCCTCGAAATTAAAGCCGGTGGTAAACAGCTAGAAAAAGAATATAGATGGGGGGATATTCAGCAAGTTCGTGTTCCAAATTTAGTAGGAGTGAAGAAAAAAGAAGTAACATCCTATATGTATCCTTTCTCCATTGTTTGGCACGGGGAAGGGGAAGAAATACTAGACCAGTTACCAAAAGAAAAAAGTCTTATTCCATTGGATGGGACCATACATGTTTACACAAAATAAAATAACTATAGCGTTTATTAATAGCTCATTGTTTTTAAGGAGATTTTTTCATGACATTATCTACAACGATCATTACCCTTTTTGTTAGCTTTCTCTTATCTGTTATTCTTGCCCCAATCGTCATCCCTTATTTAAGGAGGATGAAATTTGGGCAAAGCATAAGAGAAGAAGGCCCAGAATCACATCAGAAAAAAGCAGGTACACCAACTATGGGAGGACTTATATTTTTAACTTCCATTATTGTTTCCACACTTGCAATTTCATTATACTTTGGTGAGCTAACGACGCAATCAATTGTCTTGCTCATCATATTAGTTGGATTTGGTCTAATTGGTTTTTTAGATGATTTTATTAAAGTAGTATTAAAACGTAATCTTGGCTTAACATCCATTCAAAAATTGATTGGCCAAATTATTATTTCGGTTATCGCGTATTTCTTATTAAAGCTTGGACCATTTGATACATCTCTTGCAATTCCTTTTACAGATATACATTTTTCACTTGGACAATTTTATGTAGCATTTCTCATCTTTTGGTTAGTTGGATTTTCAAATGCAGTAAATCTGTCTGATGGATTAGATGGATTAGTGTCTGGAACAGCATCGGTCTCCTTTGCAACATTCGCAGTACTTGCACTTGCTTATGAACAAGCGGACATTGCGATCTTTGCTTTTAGTGTAGCTGGAGCACTTTTAGGATTTCTTTTATTCAATAAAAACCCAGCGCAAGTATTCATGGGTGATACAGGATCTCTTGCATTAGGTGGAGCTCTTGCAATGGTCTCCATTTTAGTAAAACAAGAGGTATTACTATTACTTGTTGGGATAATATTTGTGATCGAAACGTTATCTGTTATTTTACAGGTGATTAGCTTTAAAACGACAGGCAAGCGAATTTTCAAAATGAGCCCGATCCATCATCATTTTGAACTTTCTGGATGGAATGAACGTAAAATCGTAACCGTATTTTGGGCGATTAACTTTATTGCAGCAATGCTGGTAGTAATAATGGAGGTGATGTAAAGTGAAACAATTACCGTTTGTCTATCATAAAAAAATACTTGTACTAGGTTTAGCGAAAAGTGGTACAGCTGCAGCAGAAATTTTGCATGATTTAGGTGCATTTGTAACTGTCAATGATTCTAAGCCCTTTGAACAAAATGATAACGCACAGTATTTACTTACAAAAGGGTTAACTGTTATTTGTGGAAGTCACCCCGAGGATCTTTTAGACGAGGGTTTCAGTCTTGTTGTTAAGAATCCAGGGATTCCGTATACAAACGTAGTCATTAAAGAAGCCCAAAAAAGAGGCATTCCAGTTTGGACAGAGGTAGAACTAGCTTATCGAATTAGTGATGCACCGATGATTGGAATAACAGGTTCAAATGGGAAAACGACTACAACGACTTTAATTTATGAAATGCTAGCAGCAGGTGATAAGCATCCGCTAATTGCCGGAAATATCGGAACAGTTGCAAGTAGCGTTGCGAACGAAGCTTCGAATGAAAATACGATTGTAACGGAATTATCATCATTTCAGTTGATGGGTGTAGAGCAGTTAAAACCAAAAATCTCTGTATTGCTGAATTTGTATGAAGCTCATTTAGATTATCATACTGATTTCCAAGAATACACGGATGCAAAATTTAATATTGCCAAAAATCAAGATGCTACAGACTGGTTTATTTTTAACGGAGAACAAAGGATAGTTACAGATTATGCTAATAAAAGCATGGCTTCCAAAGTACCATTCTATGTTAGTAATAAAACAAACGATGGCATAAGTGCCGATGATTTGTATATATATTGGAATGGGGAAAAACTGTTTGAACGTTCGATTATCGCACTTCGTGGTAAACATAATCTAGAAAATGTGTTAGCAGCAACTGCTTCTGCATTACTTATGGATTGTTCTTTGGAAAGTATCCTACATGTGCTTTCTACATTTCAAGGGGTTAAGCATCGTACCCAATTTGTTAGAGAGTGGAAAGGTCGCAAGTTTTATAATGACTCCAAAGCTACAAATGCTCTTGCTACAAAGAGCGCATTAGAAGGCTTCTCGGAACCAATTATTTTAATCGCTGGCGGAGTGGATCGTGGACACTCATTTGATGAATTAGTCCCTTATTTACATAATGTGAAAGCTTTAATTCACTTTGGGGAAACTGCCGATCGTTTGCAGGAGTTTGGAGAACAACAAGGTATTCCTACTGTCATTCAAGTGAACAACTTAGCAGAAGCAATGCGAGAAGGGGTAAACGTTTCGGTAGAAGGAGATGTTGTTTTATTATCACCGGCTTGTGCAAGCTGGGACCAATACGAAAGCTTTGAGCTTCGTGGGGATGAGTTTATAGAAAAAGTTCTAGCGTTACAAGAGTAATGAAAGGATGAAATAATCGAAAGATAAAAGAAAGTTACTTTTCATCTCCTCCGTCCTTTTTCTATCCATTATTGGAATTCTATTTGTACACTCAGCAGGCTCTTATTGGAGCGAAGTACATTATAAAGGACAATTGCCATTTGCATTGAAGCAAGGGAGTTATTTAATTGTTGGAATTTTAGGAGCCTTTTTTATTCAAAATAATGGCCTTATCCGACTTCCGATATTTTGGCGTGTATTGTATTTAGTATCCATTGCATTGTTAGTTGGTGTATTAATACCGGGTATAGGTGTAGTGCGAAATGGTTCTCAAAGCTGGATTTCACTCGGTTTTATGAATTTCCAGCCGGCTGAGCTAGCTAAAATTTCTGTTTTAGGAGTGCTAGCTAGTGCATTAGCAAATGAAAAGAAATCAAAAAGTAAAGTATATATTCAAAGTGCTGTATTACTAATATTGCCAATTGGTCTTATCATGCTGCAGCCTGATTTTGGTTCAGCATTTGTCCTTGTCGTTGGGGTTTTCTTCTTATTATTTGCAGCGGGTCTTCCAATGAAATTTTTTGCAGCTATTGGAATGTCAGGAATTATTGCTTTTGTATTATTAATTGTTTCAGCTCCCTATAGACTTGTTCGAATTCAAGCTTTTTTAGATCCATGGAAGGATCCTTTAGGATCAGGGTTTCAAGCAATTCAATCTTTGCTGGCTATAGGGCCCGCTGGACTGTTTGGCTTTGGATATGGGAACAGTAGACAAAAGTTTTTATACTTGCCAGAGCCTCAAAATGATTTTATTTTCTCCATTTTGCTTGAAGAAACAGGTTTTATTGGTGGGTTAATCGTCATTACAGCTTTTGTTATGTTTTTTTCGACAAGCTTTACGATGGCTGCAAGAGCAAAAACGAGGGAAGCTCAACTAATGATCATCGGATTTACTTCTTTATTGGTAGTACAAACGTTTTTAAATATGGGAGTGGTAACTGGTTTACTTCCTGTTACTGGAGTTACACTGCCATTCATTAGCTATGGAGGATCTTCTCTAGTTATGACGTGGGGAATCATTGGCATCATATTAAATTTAGCAAATACATCTTCAAATGAAGGGAGGCGGTAGAATGGAAAAAATCATAGATATTGAGGATCGCATACCTACTTTAAAAGAGCGTAGAAGACGTAGAACAAACAAAAAGTTTTCCATTCTACTTTTTCTCTTTGTCTCAACATTATTGGTAGTCCTCTATTTTCAATCTTCGTATAGCCAAGTCCAAACAATTACATTGGACGGGGCATCACTTGTTCCAAAAGAACAGTACATAGAGCAAATTTCGTTGGAAATTGGTGACTCCATGTGGGGGTTTAGAGAAAAGAATTTAGAGGAATTACTGAAACAAAATAAGTGGGTAAAAGCAGTTACTGTGAAACGAAAATGGTTAACTGAAGTGGAAATTCAAATAGAAGAATATAAACAAATTGGATATGTAGAAGATGGAGACTTTCTTCGTATTACCCTAGAAAACGGAGAGATTATGGATCCAGATGGACAAGTCTTACCGTTAGAAGGGCCGATATTGTCAGGATTTGATGATGAAAAAATTCGACTGCGTTTAATAAAAGAGTTAAAAAACTTAAATAGCGAAGTTCTATTAACTATTTCACAAATAAATTATACGCCGAATGAGAATGACAAACATTCCATACAAGTGTTTATGAATGATGGCAATGAGGTACAAGCGATGATCCCTTCATTCTCTGAGAAAATGAATTTTTATCCCTTCATTTTTTCGCAGCTTGAACCAGCTGTGAAGGGAATTATAGATTTGGAAGTAGGGTCATTTTTCCAACCATATGTAGATGTATATGGCGAACAGACAGATGAGGAGGCGACGGAGCTTGAAGAAGAGCAGACTCCTTAAAATTCCTTCTAGAGGGTTAGTACTCATTTCCATGGTAAGTTTAGTGCTAGGTTTTATTCTCGCCTACTCCTATAGTGTTTCTTCCAAAAACGAAAAAGAAACTTCTGGGAATTCCTATTCATTCGAGGAAATGGAGAAATATAGAGAAGAATTGATTAATCAAAAAGAAAAAAACAAAGATCTCACGGAAGAAATTAATGAAAAACAACAGGAAATTAGAGATTTTGAACAGTCATTTGCAAGTAGTGAAGAAAGTGTAGAAGAGTTAGTAAAAGAAGCAGAAAAGCTAAGGTTATTAATAGGTGATATACCTTCTCAAGGAAAAGGGATTGCGGTTTCTTTACAAGATGGCGCTTATAATCCATCTCAAGAAAATCCAAATGACTACATTGTGCATGAAAGTCATGTTTTTAAAGTGATAAATGAATTAAAAATTTCTGGTGCTGAAGCTATTTCCATTAATGGACAGAGACTTCATGCGAATTCGTTTATACGTTGTACAGGCCCGGTTATTACGGTAGATGGCAAGACATTTCCGGCGCCATTTACAATTGAAGCAGTAGGTGATCCATCCGTATTATTAGCCTCCGTTAATTTGAGTGGAGGAATTGTGGATCAGCTAACAAGCGACAATCTTGTAGTTACTGTCGAAGAAAGAGAGAAAATAACTATGCCAGCTTTACGAGGCGATAAAAACTAACAAAGGTGAAGGGGGCCGAATAATGAAAAGAACCGTCTATATTCGGTTTACTATAATTTTGTTAATAGTTGGTTTTATGTTATCGGTTCAATATAATACAGTACAAAATCCAGAAACTAGAGATACGAGAGATATTTGGGCAATTCGACAAGAACTAGCGAAAGAAACAGAATTACATTCAGAGTTATTATCGGAAGTACGTGTACTTGAACAAACTATTGGTAAATACGAGAATATGGTCAACGAAAGTCCGAAAATTGCTTTAAATGATACGGTGGAACAGTTAGAAAGAGAAATTGGATTAGTTGATGTGAATAGTCCAGGGCTTATGATAACTGTAGAACCCTCTTTAGAAAGTATGATTGTAGGACAAGCAATAGAAGAGATTTCACCCGATTTACTTGTCCGTTTAATAAATGAAATTAATCGATTTAAAGCAAAAGCAGTAGAAGTAGACGGGAAACGGATTATATACTCCTCTGCTATAAGAGATGTTAATGGTAAAACAACTGTAAACAACCTTGCGATTAGACATGCTCCATTTAACATTAAAATAGGAACTTCTACATATGAAGATGCCAAAAAAATGTACAATCAATTGGAGGCTTCAGCAATAGGCGACGACTTTTATATTGATAATTTAAGACTAGTAATTGGAGAGCCACAACATAGCATGAGTATATCTGCATATGACCAAACAGTAAGTAAGCAATTTCTACAAGAAGTTCCAGGAGGAGAGTAATGAAATGTGGTTACCATTATTAGGTCTAATACTTGGAATTTCACTTGGTCTTTTAACAGATATACAAATTCCAAAAATATATGAAAGCTATTTGTCCATAGCCGTTTTAGCTGCATTAGATACTCTGTTCGGAGGAATTCGAGCACAATTGCAGCATGTCTATGATGATAAGGTATTTGTATCTGGATTCTTCTTTAATATTGCGCTAGCAGCTGCGCTAGCCTTCTTAGGAGTTCATCTGGGGGTTGATTTATACTTAGCTGCTATATTTGCATTCGGTGTGCGTTTGTTTCAAAATATCGCTGTAATACGAAGAATTTTATTAACAAAATGGAGTGAGAGAAAAAATGCATAAAGTTTTCATGATTAATTTACTATTTCTTTAGAAAATTTTAGACTTTATCCCTTTTTTACAATAGAATAATAAATAAAGAGTTTTTAGGAGGTGCTACGGGTTGAATCAATCTGAATTGTACGTATCATTAGATATCGGGTCTTCTTCCATTAAAGTTTTGATTGGAGAAATGAATGATGACTCGCTGCATGTTATAGGAGTAGGAAATGTAAAGTCAAATGGAATCCGTAAAGGCACCATTGTAGATATAGATGCAACAGTTCAGTCTATTAAAAAAGCCGTAAGTGAGGCTGAAAGAATGATTGGAATGTCTATTCAAGAAATAGTGTTAGGAATCCCTGCTAACTTAGCAAACATACAAAACGTTAAAGGTGTAGTAGCTGTTAATAGAGAAGATAGAGAAATTACGGATGGAGATTTGGAACGTGTAATCGAATCTGCTCAAGTAATGTCTATTCCTCCTGAGAGAGAGCTAATTAATATTGCGCCAAAGCAATTTATCGTCGACCACTTGGAAGAAATTAAAGATCCTCGTGGCATGATAGGTACTCGTCTTGAGATGGATGGAATCATGATGACTACATCAAAAACAATTTTACATAACGTGTTAAGATGTGTTGAAAGAGCCGGTCTTCAGGTAAGAGAGATATATTTACAGCCTCTAGCAGGCGGTCATTTTGCTTTAACAGAAGACGAAAAAAATCATGGCACCGCTTATATTGATATTGGTGGCGGATCCACAACAATTGCTATTTTCAATGAAGGTCATTTGATTAATACTTCTGTTATTCCAGTTGGTGGAGATCATATTACAAAAGATTTATCGATTGTTTTGAAAACACCAACAGAACAAGCAGAGATGATTAAATTGAAATATGGACATGCTTTTTATGATGATGCTTCGGATGACGAACTTTTTGAGGTTCCAGTTATTGGTGCAGATATGAAAGAACAATATTCTCAACGATATATTGCGGAGATAATTGGGGTTCGTTTAGAAGAATTGTTTGAATTGATATTGGAAGATTTTTACCGTATGGGTCTCCAAGACTTGCCAGGTGGTGTTGTTATTACCGGGGGAGTATCAAAATTAGAAGGTATTGGTCAACTGGCAAGACATATTTTACAAACAAGAGTGAGATTGTATACACCAGACTATATTGGTGTTCGTGAGCCGCAATACACAACAGCTGTTGGTCTTATAAGATATGCCTATAAAGAAGATCTTTTCTATGGTAAAATTGGGAATAGCCTTGCTTTATCTCAGCTTGCGCATAATGAAGTAGTTTCTAGTCCAAAAAAACAAAAACAAACACAAACACAAACACAAAATTCGACAAATGAAAACAAAGAGAGTGCGATGACAAAAGCGAAGAAATTCTTCGACAAATTTTTTGAATGACAAACCTTTATCATAGTTGAAAGAATATAGGAGGCAATAGCATGTTAGAATTTGAAACAAACGAAGATCAATTAGCGATTATTAAAGTTATTGGAGTCGGTGGCGGCGGTAACAACGCAGTAAATCGAATGATCGAACATGGAGTTCAAGGTGTTGATTTTATAGCAGTTAATACGGATGCACAAGCTCTAAATATGTCAAAAGCCGAAGTGAAACTTCAAATTGGTGGTAAATTGACGAGAGGATTAGGAGCAGGTGCGAATCCCGAAGTTGGAAAGAAAGCAGCGGAAGAAAGCAAAGAGCTAATAGAAGAAGCATTAAGAGGCGCTGATATGGTATTTGTTACTGCTGGAATGGGTGGAGGAACCGGTACTGGAGCAGCTCCTGTTATTGCTCAAATTGCCCGTGATTTAGGAGCTCTAACTGTAGGAGTAGTTACTCGTCCATTTACATTTGAAGGACGTAAACGTTCTACGCAAGCTGTAGGTGGTATCGGGATGATGAAAGAAGCGGTTGATACGCTTATCGTTATTCCAAATGATCGCTTACTTGAAATCGTAGACAAAAATACGCCAATGCTTGAAGCATTTAGAGAAGCAGATAATGTTTTACGTCAAGGGGTTCAGGGAATTTCAGATTTAATCGCTGTTCCAGGATTAATCAACCTAGACTTTGCAGATGTTAAAACGATTATGTCCAATAAAGGGGCAGCACTTATGGGAATTGGTATTTCTGCAGGTGAGAATCGTGCTGCAGAAGCTGCGAAAAAAGCAATCTCAAGTCCTCTTCTTGAAACATCTATTGATGGAGCGACAGGTGTGCTTATGAATATTACAGGTGGATCCAATTTAAGTTTATTTGAAGTTCAAGAAGCTGCTGATATTGTTGCTTCTGCTTCGGATGAAGAAGTAAATATGATTTTTGGTTCAGTTATTAATGATAACTTGAAAGATGAAATTGTCGTTACTGTAATTGCAACAGGATTTAACGAAGAAGTAATTACGCAAAAACAACCTAGAGGTACAGGATTCGGTGCTGCTAGAGCTCAACATGCTGCAACAACACCTAATCGTGAACCACGAAAAGAAGAACAACATGCACAACAACCATTACACCAAGAACGTCAAACATCAAGTCATCAACAAGAAGATGCACTAGACATTCCGACGTTTTTGAGAAATCGTCAACGTAGAAACTAATCTTTATATATTAATAGGAAAGCAACCACCTATCAGTGGTCATTGAAAAAGTCTATTAATCATCTCTTAGCGAGTTCTTGAACGATATGTCGTTCAAGAACTCGCTTTTTGATTAAATATAACATCTAGGTGATTCCGTTGCAGGCGGACTCTTTCCGCGGGCGGTCCGTGAGCCTCCTCAGGCCGACAGGATGTTGGTCACGAAGGCGTTGCCACACGAGGTGGCGTTCTTAGCCTTTGTTCCTATGTGCGCTCCTGCGGGGTCTCACCTGGACGCACTTTTCCCGCTGGAGTCGCCGCCTTCCACTCCAATCACCAAAAATAAATACTATTTAAAATAAAAATAATATGCTTCGCCAAATCAATGAGCTGGTGGACTTCACTTTTATCTTGGAAGAATTAAAAAAATACTGTTATACAATGGGCGTAATGCAATTCCTCCGATTCGTATGTTTAAGTATTTATTGTTAAAGGCCACTTTGATGACATATCGTATTTTGAACGTTCCACAATGTACAGAAAAAGAATAGAAAAGATCAAAGAAATAGGCAACTTCTTGTTCAAAATCGAACAAGAAGTTGCCTATTTTTGTTTGAAAGACCG
Organism: Psychrobacillus sp. FSL H8-0484; assembly: GCF_038005325.1. Lineage (NCBI taxonomy): Bacteria > Bacillati > Bacillota > Bacilli > Caryophanales > Bacillaceae > Psychrobacillus > Psychrobacillus sp. FSL H8-0484. The sequence continues at coordinate 1,192,008 of NZ_JBBOSZ010000001.1, forward strand.
ATACGAATTTAAATCTGGAAATAAGTATTTTTTAGGAACTATTTGCAGTATTTAATTTAAGAGAATTTAGCGCGACGCATGAGACTCCTGTGGGAAAGCGAGACAGACGAGACCCCGCACGAAGCGTAGCGAAGGAGGAGGCTCGTCGATCGCCCACGGAAAGCGAATGCCAAAGCGCTAAATTCTCTTAGCGGCTATTTGGTAGATAATTTATTAGAATGACAATTTTCAGTGCCCTCCGAAACTCCGCTCCCTTTTCACAGGAGTCTCGCGGATGGATGAGTAGATTTAGAATATTATTTTTTTTGTATTAATTTTTTGTCGTTTAAAAAAGTGGTTTTGGAACGTTCTTTTGACAAATTTCTTACATAAGGGATGCTAAGATTTAGACAAAAGGAGGAGAGCCATGTACGCGGAAGTTATGATAGCAACTAATACTTTTTTCAACTATACCGTTTTAGCATTTGCAAACAGAATTGGTTGGATTGAAAACCAAAAAAGATATTTGCTACTTTCTGCTTTTACTGCTGGAGTGGTAACAGTAATTTTTTCACATCATGTTATGACATTGTTTTTTACTTTCTTCCTCATGATCGGAATCGCTTTTTGGAAGAAACGTTCACAAATTGTCAAAGCAATAACATTGACGTTACTCGCAAGTATTTTTGCTGGTGGATTATTAACAGCGATTGCCCCAATGTATACAAATAGTAGTAATACATTTATGATCGTAAATTTTGCGTTAATTGCAACGGGCGGATTATATTTGCTAACGAAACATGTTCTGCATCTAAATATTGCACATTCGGATAGAGAATTACTATATTCATCTAATGTCACATTGTTTGGAAACACTAAAGAGTTAACTCTTTTTATTGACTCCGGAAATGAATGTAAAGAACCGCTTTCTAATGCTCCAGTCCATTTTGTAGCCGCTGAAGTGCTACAAGGTGTCCTTCCAGAATCTCTGTTTCGAGCGATCAGCAATTGGGAATTTGAAAAAAATGTAGGGTTGGATAAACTTCCAAAAGAATATGCTAGTAAATTACGTTTAATACCTATTTCTACTATACAAAAAGAAAAGGCATGGGTTATTGGTATTAAGTACGAGCAATGGATTGTAAACGATTTAGCATTGCCTAAAGGCTATATTGTGATGACTAGGGTAAAAGATAAATTTCCACATGGGGCAGATGGAATTTTGCATAGTTCCTCGTACTTTTATTTAAAGAAAAGGAGTGTCAAATAATGTTGTTGAACTTGTTACGCCGGGTGTATTTTTGGTTTCTTTCTCTTAGGAGAAAGGGAGTACATTATATTGGTGGCAATGAATCCCTACCCAAGCCACTCTCAAGAGAAGAAGAACGAGAAATGCTTTTATCCTTTATGGAAGGTAATGAACACGCAAGAGACGTTTTAATTGAGCGGAATTTAAGACTGGTCGTTTATATTGCAAGGAGATTTGATCAAACGAATACAAATATCGAAGATTTGATTAGTATTGGTTCTATTGGACTTATAAAGGCCGTGGAGACTTTTAATCTGGATAAAGGTATTAAGCTTGCAACATATGCATCTAGATGTATTGAGAATGAAATACTTATGCATTTGCGGAAAACGAACCGAATGAAATCGGAAGTTTCCTTTGATGAACCATTAAATTCAGATTCAGATGGAAATGAGCTGCTCTTATCCGATATATTAGGAACTAGTGAAGATTTAATCATTGAGGATGTGGAAAAAAAATTAGAGCGTCAGCATGTATTTGAAGCGATTAATCTTCTTGGAAATCGGGAAAAGTATATTATGCAATGTCGTTTTGGATTAAATGGACAGGAAGAAATGACTCAAAAAGAAGTAGCTGATCATTTAGGAATTTCCCAGTCTTATATATCTCGTTTAGAAAAGAAAATAATTTTAGATTTAAAAGAGCTGTTAAATGAACCCATAGCTTAATGGGTGAAATTGGATGCTGCTAGCTCCGAATAAACTTCAAACTCACGGACAAACTGACTTAGAACAATTAAAAAGTCCGGAGGAAGATCTATGACGAGAACAAAAGTTGAATTATGCGGCATTGATACATCTAAGCTTCCTTTACTTTCCCACGAACAAATGAAAGAAATGTTTATTCGGTTTCAAGCAGGAGAAGAATCCGTAAAAGAAGAATTAGTAATGGGTAATCTAAGATTAGTTTTAAGTCTAGTTCAACGGTTTGCTTATCGAGGAGAACAAGCCGATGATTTGTTTCAGGTTGGTTGTATAGGACTTATTAAGTCCATAGAGAATTTTGATTTAAAGCATAACGTTCGATTTTCTACGTATGCTGTCCCTATGATCATTGGAGAAATAAAAAGACATTTGCGTGACCATCATTCCGTACGTGTTTCGAGGTCATTAAGAGATATTGCATATAAAGCCATGAAAGCAAAAGAACAATATATAAATGAGCATTTAGAAGAGCCTACACTAGAAGACTTATCGAAAATTTTAGAAATTCCAGTTGAGGACATATTGCTATCATTAGATGCCATTCAAGACCCTGTTTCTCTTCAAGAACCTATTTTTAGTGATGGGGGAGATGCTATCTATATGATGGACCAATTATGTGACAATGATGTGTCAGAAGATCAATGGGTTACTTATTTTACCGTGAAAGAGAGTTTTCAAAAGTTAGATACAAGGCAAAAGAAAATCTTGACAAAAAGGATTTATTTCGGAGCTACCCAAACCGAAATAGCAATGGATCTAGGGTTATCACAGGCACAAATATCCCGTTTAGAAAAAAGTGCACTTTCCACTATCCAAAATCAATTAAATCCAAAATAATAGCTTGGTCTACGTTAATGGTCAGGCCTACACAAAAAATGCTTTTTCTGCATAGAAAAAGCGTTTTTTTCTTTTTCGTTCATATAATATAAAAAGGGGGTTAAGTATGAAATTTTCAGAGGCACAACAAAAAGAGGTTATAGAAGCAAATAGCGGTCAATTATTAGGATTTATAGTGGATGCAGAAATAGATAAAGATAGCGGACATATTATTTCATTTATTGTAGAAACAAATGGAGCTTATCCATCCATATTTAATAAAAAAAGAGAAACGAAAAAAATTGCCGTTCAAAATATAGCGATAATTGGAAAAGATGTTATTATTGTTTCAAAAAACTTAGAATAGGCATGTTTCATCATTGATAAAACGGGCTTTCATTGTTACAATAAACAAAAACAATTGATGAAAAGTTGGTTTTTAAATGACAAATGTGCAGCAAAATTTAATACTTATTCAACAAAAAATGGAAGATGCTTGTATTCGAGCTAATAGAAAAGCGGAATATGTTACAATTATTGCAGTAACGAAAGAAGTTTCCGTGGATAGAACGAAAGAAGTTATTCTTACTGGTGTAAACCATCTTGGGGAAAACAGACCAGAAGGTTTAAAGAAAAAATTAGATGCCATTTCAGTCGATGTTAAATGGCATTACATAGGTACTTTACAAACGAGAAAAGTTAAATCGGTTATCAATGAAGTGGATTATTTACATTCATTAGATCGAATTAGTTTAGCAGAAGAAATAGAAAAAAGAGCAACCTCTATAAAAGATTGCTTTGTGCAAGTCAATGTGGCAGATGAAGAATCAAAACATGGTCTTTCTTTTGAAGAAGTAGAATCCTTTATCGAAGAGTTAAAAAACTTTTCACGTATACGTGTCATTGGTTTGATGACGATGGCTCCAAATACGGAAGATGATTCTGTCATACGAAATGTCTTTCGTAAATTAAAAGAGTTACAAGTGAAAATTGCAGATAAGCAATTACCATACGCACCATGCAATGAGTTATCGATGGGCATGTCTGGAGACTATGAAATAGCTATTGAGGAAGGCGCTACATTTGTTAGAATTGGAACAGCATTAGTCGGTAAAGAGAAGAAGGAGGTTTTATGAGCATGAAAAACTGGGTAAAAAATTTCTTCTATTTAGACGAAGATGAAGAAGCAACCGAAGCAGAACAACCAAGATCTCAACAACAAAGACACGTGGAAAACCAATTAAGACAACAGCCAGTAAAATCCTCATCAAAAGAGCGTAAATTTAATACAGCAACCAAAGAAACAAGTTCACCAAATCTTGTGAGTATTCAAAATATGCAAAAGTCTTCCAAAGTAATCTTAATCGAGCCACGTGTGTATGCAGAAGCTCAAGATATTTCCGAACACTTGAAAAGCAAAAAAGCAGTTATTGTCAATTTACAACGTATTGATAAAGAGCAAGGAATAAGAATAATCGACTTTTTAAGCGGAACAGTGTACGCTTTAGGTGGAGACATACAACGAATAGGGACGGATATTTTCCTTTGTGCACCAGACTCAGTAGAAGTAGCTGGCGCCATATCGGATTATTATTATAACGACCTAGATTGATTGAGGAGTAGTTTAACTATGAGCTTTGTATTATATTTGTTAAGTCAAGCAGTAACTTTATATACGTATGCATTAATTATTTATATATTGATGTCATGGGTACCGAATATCCAGCAATCGACGTTCGGTCAATTTTTAGGAAGAATTTGTGAACCTTATTTAGAGCCATTCCGAAAAATCATCCCACCACTTGGCATGATTGATATCTCACCAATTGTTGCAATTTTTGTTTTACAGCTTGCAATGAAAGGTATTTGGTCACTAGCTTCATTCATTTAAACCTTCAAATTGTCGGCTAAACTAGACCCACATAATGTGCGAAGGTAGGCTGTAATCCTCTTCACAACTGACATGTGTTTACAGGGCAGTTTGGAGTGACACCTATGAATGAAGGTTTTGTCTACAGCCTCAAACTCCACTGTTGTGGGGTTTTTTACTATATTTGAGAGGGAATACTTACATGGAACATGTGCTACAGCATTTTAGAAAAGAAGAGCAGCCATTTATTGAACAAGTAGTCAGTTTGATGCGAGAAATTGAAGATCGATATGCTCCAAAGCTAACAGATTTTTTGGATCCGAGACAGCAATTTATCGTCGATTCGATCCGTAGACAATATGATGGTATCGAATCGTCAGCAGAAGGTGCTTTAGATGGTGCAGAAAGAAAAAGAGTACTTTTGTATCCTTCTTATTTTATCCCAACTAATGATGAATTTGCGATAACTGTTGTGGAAGTTAATTATCCAAAGAAATTTGTTACTTTGCGTCATAAAGATGTTCTTGGTTCGATGATGTCACTTGGCATGGATAGAAGTAAATTCGGAGATATTCGTGTAGAGGATGGCGCCATTCAATTTGTCGTTGCTTCTGAAGTTTTAGAGTATGTTCGAGCTAACTTTAATGGAATAGGAAAAGTGAAAGTACAAGTAGAAACAGTGGAAGATCCTTTAAACTATTTCCAACAACAGGAGGAATGGACATCGGAAAGTCTTACTGTCAGTTCATTAAGGTTAGATACAGTCATTTCATCCGTTTTTAATATTTCTCGTCAAAAATCAGCTTCTCTAATTCAAAGTGGTAAAGTAAAAGTGAATTGGGTAGAGAAAGATCAAACGTCGATGGAATTACAAGAATTAGACTTACTATCCATTCGTGGGTTAGGAAGAGTTAAATTAATGATGATTGAAGGTAGAACAAAAAAAGATAAAATTCGACTTCAAATAGGTCGATTAGAGCAAAAAAATTAATTTATCTACAATATATTAGAATTTTAGATGTATTCACTCTATGGTAAATGTATAATAGAGGAAAAGAATGATAGTACATTAAAGGAGATGAAATTGATGCCATTAACACCCCTTGATATACATAACAAGGAATTCAGTAGAGGATTTAGAGGATACAGTGAAGATGAAGTAAATGAATTCCTCGATCAAATTATGAAGGACCTTGAAATCCTTATTAAAGAGAAAAAGGATCTGGAAACTAGACTGAAATCTTCAAGCGAAAAGGTAGGACATTTTACATCAATTGAAGAGACTTTACATAAGTCTATCGTTGTTGCCCAGGAAGCTGCAGAAGAAGTTAGACGCAATTCTCAAAAAGAAGCAAAACTAATTGTAAAAGAAGCAGAAAAAAATGCGGATCGAATTGTTAACGAAGCACTTACAAAGGCGAGAAGAATTGCACTTGAGATTGAGGATTTGAAGAAGCAATCGAAAGTATTCCGTAATCGCTTTAAAATGCTCATAGAAGCACAATTAGACTTGATCAATACAGACGATTGGAATCATTTAATGGAGTATGATGCAGATACAGCAGCAATAGAACGTATATCTGCAACAGAGGATTAATACATTTCTTGACTGTTTGGCTTAGTTTTCCTATAATAATTGCATATCAAATAAACATGCGAAGATAAAGACGTCTATATTAGATTTCGATTAAGCGACTTGAGGATGGTGAGAGCTCAAGCAATAAATCTTTTTTAGAATATCACTTTGGAGCAAAGACACTGAACTTTATCCTTATTTAATAGTAAGTGTCTTCGGAATATGCCCCGTTATGGCATACTAAGCGGCGATTTTTATTAAAATCGCAAGTAGGGTGGTACCGCGAGCATTAACTTCTCGTCCCTTTTTGGGATGAGGGGTTTTTTTATTTTATTCAGTAGGGCCAAAACACCTATTGAGTAAAATAAATGCCTCCGTCGTATGTCACAAATTTTGAGAAGAGTTAAAAGATGTTATCCCAATTTCGTCGCATCCATGCGACAACGACTAACTGACCTGCATTATGCAGACAAGAGCACAATTCAAAATCTGGACGCACTGTTTTCTGCGACAAGCTTTGCGCAGGTAGCAAATACGCCAGGGCGAATTTGATTCAAATAAGGAGGAAGAAAGATGGAGTACAAAGACACATTATTAATGCCAAAAACGGATTTCCCAATGCGAGGGAATTTACCAGTAAAAGAATTAGATATTCAAGCAAAATGGGCGGAGCAAGATATTTATAAAAAAGTACAAGAAAGAACAGCAGATCGTCCTTTCTTCGTATTACATGATGGTCCTCCATACGCAAATGGTGATATTCATATTGGTCATGCTTTAAACAAAGTATTAAAGGACATGATTGTTCGTCATAAATCCATGACAGGGTTTCATGCACCGTATGTTCCAGGTTGGGATACACATGGTTTACCAATTGAACAAGCACTAACAAACAAGGGTGTAAAACGTAAAGAAATGACATTAGCAGAATTCAGACAGCTATGTGAAGAATATGCTTATGAACAAATTAATAACCAACGCTCTCAATTTAAACGTTTAGGAGTTCGCGGTGATTGGGAAAATCCATATGTAACACTTACTCCAGAATTTGAATCAAGACAAATCGAAGTATTCGGTGCAATGGCGAAAAAAGGCTATATTTATAAAGGGCTAAAGCCAGTTTACTGGTCTCCATCAAGTGAGTCTGCATTAGCAGAAGCAGAAATTGAATACCAAGACAAAAAATCACCTTCTATTTATGTAAGTTTCGCAGTGACAGAAGGAAAAGGTGTGCTAGAAGAGGGAACGAAATTCATCATCTGGACTACAACTCCTTGGACAATTCCAGCGAACTTAGGAATAGCGCTACATCCTACAGTGGAATATGCAGTTGTAAGTGCAAAAGGTTCTAAGTATGTTGTAGCAAAAGAATTAGTGGAATCTGTTTCAACTGAACTTGGTTGGGAAGAATACGCAATTGAACGTACGCTAGATGGTAAAGAGATGGACCGACTTGTTGCCAAACATCCACTTTACGATCGTGATTCACTAGTAATTCTTGGAGAACACGTAACTACGGAGTCTGGTACAGGATGTGTTCATACTGCTCCAGGGCACGGGGAAGACGATTTCTACGTAGGTAAAGCTTATGGATTAGATGTTTTATGTCCAGTGGATGATCGTGGTGTATTGACAGCAGAAGCACCAGGATTTGAAGGTTTATTTTATGATACTGCCAATAAAGCTATTACAGAAGCTTTAGAAGAAGCGGGAGCCCTTGAAAAACTTACTTTCTTTACACACTCGTATCCACATGACTGGCGTACAAAAAAACCAGTAATTTACCGTGCAACTGCCCAGTGGTTTGCTTCAATTGAAGCATTTAGAGATGAATTATTACAAGCTATTCGAGATACAAATTTTACACCTGCTTGGGGTGAAACTCGTCTATTCAATATGATTCGTGACCGTGGAGACTGGTGTATTTCTCGTCAACGTGTATGGGGTGTTCCAATTCCTGTGTTTTATGCAGAAGATGGTGAACCAATTCTTACCGAAGAGACAATTTCACATGTATCAAAATTATTCCGTGAACATGGTTCAAATATTTGGTTCCAAAGAGAAGCGAAAGATTTATTACCAGAAGGATTTACACATCCTAACAGTCCAAATGGTATCTTTACGAAAGAAACAGATATCATGGACGTATGGTTTGACTCTGGTTCTTCACATCAAGGTGTGTTAGAAGAACGTGACGATTTAGTTTTCCCAGCTGACTTGTATTTAGAAGGCTCTGACCAATATCGTGGTTGGTTTAACTCTTCATTAATTACTAGTACTGCAATGTTTGGTCATGCACCTTACAAAGGACTTTTAAGTCATGGATTTATTTTAGATGGTAATGGCCGTAAAATGAGTAAATCACTAGGGAATGTAATTGTTCCTTCTAAAGTGATGAATCAACTTGGTGCAGACATTCTTCGTTTATGGGTTGCTTCTGTTGATTACACGGCAGATGTACGTGTATCCGATGCTATTATTAAACAAGTAACAGAAGTTTATCGTAAAATCCGTAATACTTTCCGTTTCCTACATGGGAATATTAGTGATTTCCACCCAGTAAATGATCGTGTAGAATTTAAAGATCTTCGCGAAGTAGATCAATATATGTACATGAAGCTGCAAGAGGTTATTAAAACAGTAAGAGCTGCTTATGAGCGCTATGATTTTGCGAGTGTTTATCATGCAGTAAATAACTTCGTTGCTGGTGAATTGAGCTCATTCTATTTAGATGTTGCAAAAGATGTTGTGTATATTTATGGAGCAGATCATAAAGATCGTCGTGCAATGCAAACAGTTATGTATGACACACTTCTTGCTTTATTGAAATTAATGACACCTATCTTGCCACATACAACAGATGAGCTTTGGGCTTATCTAGAGCATGAAACAGAAGATAGCGTACAATTAACAGATATGCCGGAAGCGGTAGAATATCCAGCGTTTGAAGCACTAGCTCCAAAGTGGACGAAAATTATCGAATTACGTGATGATGTATTAAAAGCGTTAGAAGAAGCACGTAATGCTAAAACAATCGGTAAATCTCTGGAAGCAAAAGTTACTTTGTATGTAAATGACGATTATAAATCATTATTTGAAACAGATGCGATTGATTTTGCTCAATTATTCATCGTTTCTAAGTTTGTATTAGGTGGAGCTCAATCGGAAGCACCAGCAAATAGCTTAGTACTGGAGCATGCTTCTGTGTTAGTGGAAAAAGCAGATGGCGAGAAATGTGAACGCTGCTGGACAATTTCTGAAACAGTCGGCTCAGATGAAAAACATGCAACATTATGTACTCGATGTGCGGATGTTGTAGAAAATAATTATATTTAATAAAGTGAATGTGGTCCTAAACAAGTAGGACCACATTTTTTTATATACATTTAATCTATATGCTCTTTTACGAATAGCATACTTTTATGGTAAACTAGTTAAGATTGTTTAAATTCATTCAGCGGAAATTTTCCATATCAGTAAAAAGTGGAGAATTTCATTATCGGAGGAATTAATGTGTGGAAATTTTACGGACTTGCAGCGTTTGTCATTGCTTTAGATCAATGGACAAAATGGCTTGTTGTTAAAAATATGACGCTAGGTGAAAGTATCATTCTTTGGGATCCTTATTTTGCACTCCTTTCGCATAGAAATCGCGGAGCTGCATGGGGAATGCTACAAGGACGAATGGGTTTGTTTACGATCATCACGATTATTGTAATCATTGGGATTATTTATTATTTTCATAAAGAAGCTAATGGTAAACCATTGTTTCAAGTAGGTTTAATGATGCTATTAGGTGGAGCATTAGGGAATTTTATCGATCGACTTTGGAGAAAAGAAGTAGTTGATTTTGTGGATGTTTTAATACCAATTATAAACTATGATTTTCCTATTTTTAATATTGCAGATGCGGCATTAACAATAGGAGTAGTATTCATTATATTATTCATACTACAAGAAGAACGAGCAGAAAAGAAAAAGGTGAAGTAATGGAAGAGTTAACATTTGTAATAGAAAAAGAACAAGAAAAAGAGAGAATTGACAAAGCAATTGCTACATTTGAGACGGAATGGTCACGCACACAAATCCAAAACTTTATAAAAGATGGATATGTGTTAGTGAATAATGAAGCACCTAAAACGAACTATAAAGTGAAAGCAGGAGACGTTATTGTTGTATCTCCTCCTGAAGCAATTCCACTAGACATCGTTGCTGAAAACTTGAATTTAGACATCGTTTATGAGGACGAGGATGTAGTGGTAGTGTACAAACCACGTGGAATGGTTGTTCATCCTGCACCTGGTCACACGAGCGGGACACTTGTAAATGGGTTAATGTATCAAATAAAAGACTTATCAGGCATAAATGGAGTTTTACGTCCTGGAATCGTTCATCGTATTGATAAAGATACAACCGGACTATTAATGGTCGCAAAAAATGATGTTGCACATGTATCTTTAGTCGATCAACTGGTGAAGAAAACAGTAACTCGTAAATATACAGCGCTTGTACATGGGCATATTGCACATGATAAAGGAACAATTGACGCTCCTATTGGTCGGGATAAAAAAGAACGACAAAGCATGGCAGTTGTTGATAATGGAAAACATGCAGTGACTCATTTCCGTGTATTGGAACGATTCAATAAGTTTACGTTAGTGGAGTGTCAGCTTGAAACAGGAAGAACACATCAAATTCGCGTCCACATGAAGTATATTGGTTATCCTTTAGCTGGAGATCCGAAATACGGTCCGAAGAAAACAATCAACTTTGATGGCCAAGTTCTACATGCGGGAGTATTAGGATTTATTCAACCGAAAACTGGTGAGTACTTAGAGTTTTCTTCTCCACTTCCAGAGGACTTCACAAATCTGATACAAGATTTAAAAAAACAATCATTGATTAATGAAGACTAGTGTATTATACTGATTGAAGAAAAGTAAATCAGCAGACACATTTGAATAGTATCACCTTTAATAACAGTCCAGAGAGGCTGAGAAGGTACATGTGAAAGTGACTCACTATTAATCCGCGGATTTTTAGGGTTCACCCTATTTAATACACACATACAACCTCTTGGGCATCTCTAGCTCAAGAGGTTTTTTATATTTCCGGAAGGAGGAAGTCAAAATGACGGTAGAAAAAGCAAGTATATTAGACGAACAATCAATAAACCGAGCACTTACACGAATTGCACATGAAATTATCGAACGAAATAAAGGTATTGATGAGTGTATATTAGTGGGAATTAAAACTAGGGGAGCTTTCTTAGCAAAGAGATTGGCAGATAGAATTGAACGAATTGAAGGAAAAGCAATAAAAACAGGTGAACTCGATATTACATTATACAGAGATGACTTATCCTTAAAAAATGAATCAAATGAGCCGTTAGTTCAGCAAGTAGATATTACACATGATGTAACAGACAAAAAAGTAATCTTGGTAGATGACGTTTTGTATACAGGTAGAACGGTTCGAGCAGCAATGGACGCGGTAATGGATTTAGGAAGACCTGCGCAAATTCAATTGGCAGTATTAATAGATCGAGGACATCGAGAGCTACCTATTCGAGCGGATTATGTTGGAAAAAATATTCCTACATCAAGTAGTGAACGAATTGTAGTAAAAGTTACAGAAACAGATGATATAGATGCTGTAACAATTTTTGAATAATAATCTAGATAAAAAGGTGGGGACCTTCATGTCAAATGCGATATTAGATGTAAATGAAAAGCCAACAGGAGGGCAATTGATTACGTTAAGTTTTCAGCATATGTTCGCGATGTTCGGATCAACGATTTTAGTACCGCAGTTAGTTGGATTAAGCCCTGCGATTGCTTTACTTACAAGTGGAATTGCTACAATAATCTTTTTATTAGTAACGAGATTCCAAGTACCAGCTTATTTAGGTTCATCATTCGCCTTTATTACACCGATTCTTATTGCAACTAATTATGGTGAAAGCCCTGGTAATGCAATGATAGGTGCGATGTTTGTAGGTTTAGTGTATGGTATTGTGTCACTCGTTATTTGGAAAAGTGGTTATAAATGGATCATGAAATTGTTACCTGCTATCGTTGTTGGTCCAGTAATAATGGTTATTGGGTTAGGTCTTTCAGGAGTTGCAGTTGATATGGCGATGAATATTCCGATTGAAGGTACAGATTTAAAAGAATATAGTTTCTTACATTTCTCAGCAGCATTGGTTACATTATTTACAGCAATCTTCTGTACGATCTATTTCAAAAATATTTTAAGCACGATGCCGATCTTAATCGGATTGGTAGTCGGCTATATTTATTCCATGATAATCGGAATTGTTGACTTTACTCCTATCAAAGAAGCAAACATGTTTGCTTTGCCGGAGTTTTTAATTCCCGGTGTACATTATGAATTCGAAGTGACATCTAAAATTCTACTTGTGATGGTGCCAATCGTCATTGTAACGATTTCAGAGCATATTGGTCATCAACTTGTTCTTGGTAAAGTAGTAGACCGCGATTATATTAAAACTCCGGGCTTACACCGCTCATTATTAGGTGATGGTTTAGGAACATTTGTCAGTGCATTCATCGGTGGTCCTCCGAAAACGACATATGGTGAAAACATCGGAGTTCTAGCAATTACACGTGTTTACAGTATCTATGTCATCATGGGTGCAGCAGTGATTGCCATCTTACTATCATTTTTCGGTAAAGCAATGGCTCTTCTTACAACTATTCCAACGGCGGTTCTTGGAGGAGTTTCCATTCTATTATTCGGTATCATTGCTTCAAGCGGTTTACGCATGTTAGTGGAGGCGAAAGTAGACTTTGGAAATAGCCGAAATCTTGTTATCGCATCCGTAATCTTAGTAATTGGAATCGGTGGAGCAAAATTCATCGTGACAGAATCACTAAGTATAGAAGGAATGGCTTTAGCAGCAATCATCGGTGTTGTCTTAAATCTAGTCCTACCCGGGAGAAAAGAAGCTGAAACTTCCGGTATGGATTCAACTAAATAAATAACCTTTTAAATAGCTGGACAGAGAGTCAGCAAAGGGTTCGGATAGATGAGTAGGGACTTTATATAAAGTCTTTCTACTGATCTGTACTTAAACGAACCTTCTCGAGTCTTCGAGGAGGTTTTTTTATAAGAAAGAGGGGAATTTCATGAAAAATTTAGTATCAATGAAAGATCTATCTGTTGATCAAATAATGGCTATATTAAAACAAGCACAAGCGTTTCGTGAAGGCGCCCATTCTACAGTGAAAAACAGTTATACAATGGCTAATCTGTTTTTTGAGCCAAGCACTCGAACAAAAATGAGTTTCGAAATGGCTGAAAGAAACTTACAAGTAGGAGTAATACCTTTTGAAGCAGGTTTTTCGAGTACATTAAAAGGTGAAACACTTTATGACACAGTGAAGGTGTTAGAAGCGATTGGTTTAGATGCGTTAGTTATAAGACATGAAGAAAATAGTTTCTTTGAGCAATTAGTTGGGAAAGTAAAACCAGCTATTATAAATGGAGGAGATGGAACTGGAAATCATCCAACACAAAGTCTCCTTGATATCTATACAATTTGGCAAGAGTTCGGCACATTACAAGACATAGTAGTTACAATAGTTGGAGATATTGCACATAGTCGAGTAGCAAGATCCAATGCAGATGCATTAACGAGACTTGGTGCAACCGTCCATCTTGTTTGCCCGCCAGAGTGGCAAGGAGAATTTGATACTTTTAATGAATTTGATAAAGTCATTGAATCTAGCGATGTGGTCATGATGCTGCGTGTTCAACATGAAAGACATGACAGCAACATGACATTCTCTAAGGAAGACTACCATCAAGCATTTGGCTTAACAGTCGAAAGAGAACGCAAAATGAAAGATAAAGCAATTATCATGCATCCAGCTCCATTTAATCGAGATGTAGAAATTGCAAGTGAATTAGTAGAGTGTGACCGGTCAAGAATTTTTAAGCAAATGGAAAATGGCGTTTATATTCGCATGGCAATCATTGAAATAATTTTGAAAGGGAGAGAATAACATGACAAAAATTATTCAAAACGTTCAAATAGTTAACAATGAAGGAGATTTTGAAACTACCTCCGTTTTAATTCAAGAAGGAAAAATAGCTAAAATCGGATCAAGCGTCACAGCTGATAATGCACAAGTAATAGAAGGAAAAGGAATGCTTCTTTCTCCAGGCTTTATCGATGTACATGTCCATTTACGTGAGCCAGGTGGCGAACAAAAAGAAACGATTGAAACGGGAACCAAGTCTGCTGCTAAAGGCGGATACACAACAATCTGTGCCATGCCAAATACAAGACCAGTACCAGATACAGCCGAAAACTTCACGCACGTATTAGATTTAATAGAGAAAAAAGCACTTGTTCGTGTGTTACCTTATGCTTCGATTACGATTCGCCAGGCTGGGAAAGAAAGAACGGATATTGAAGCATTAAAAAAACTTGGAGCATTTGCTCTAACAGATGACGGTGTTGGTGTTCAAGCTGCTGGAACGATGCTAGAAGCAATGGAGGAAGCAGCGAAATTTAACATTCCAGTTGTCGCACACTGTGAAGACAATACGCTGATCTACGGTGGTGTTATGCATAAAGGGAAACGCAACGAAGAGCTAGGCTTAAAAGGAATCCCTTCTGTATCAGAATCAGTACATATAGCAAGGGATATATTACTAGCAGAAGCAGCAGGCGCTCATTATCATGTATGTCATGTGAGCACAAAAGAATCAGTAAGAGTCATTAGAGATGCAAAAAAAGCTGGTGTGCACGTTACTGCGGAGGTAAGCCCACATCATTTATTACTTTGTGAAGACGATATTCCTGCGAATGATGCTGTTTGGAAAATGAATCCTCCTTTAAGAGGGAAGGACGATATGATGGCATTACGCGAAGGTTTATTGGATGGAACATTAGATTTGATTGCAACGGATCATGCTCCACATACGGATGAAGAAAAGGCAAACGGCTTTGAAAAAGCTCCATTCGGAATTGTCGGACTGGAAACTGCATTCCCACTTTTATATACACATTTCGTTAAAAATGGGGAATGGACAATAAAACAACTCCTAGATTATTTAACAAATAAACCAGCGGATGTTTTCGGATTTGAATTTGGAAAGCTTAAAGAAGGCGCTCCAGCGGATTTAGTATTAATCGACTTAGAAAAAGAACAAGCTATTGATAAAGAGGCATTTTTATCTAAAGGAAAAAATACACCATTCAATGGATGGGTTTGCACAGGTTGGCCACAAGTTACTATTTATAACGGAGAAATCGTATGGCAGGAGGAAAAAGCATGAAAACGAGATATTTAATATTAGAAGACGGTACTGTATTTAAAGGGAATGCATTTGGAAGTGAGGAAGGAACTGTTGGAGAAGTAATATTCACAACAGCAATGACAGGCTACCAAGAGTCCATTTCAGATCCTTCCAACTGTGGACAGATATTAACTTTCACGTATCCGATGATTGGTAATTATGGCGTGAATCCAGATGATTTTGAAGCAATAGAGGTAGGTCTTACAGGAGTAGTTGTAAGAGAGCTTGCAGAACAACCTTCTAATTTCAGAAGTACGGTTACATTAAGTGAATTTTTAGAAGCAAAAAATGTTCCAGGGATTGAAGGAATTGATACAAGAAAGTTAACGCGTATTATTCGTAAATATGGATCTTTAAAAGGTCAGCTAACAAAAGCTGGAGAAGAAGTGAACGTGGAAGAAATAGTGGAAACATTGAAAACTACAGAAATTCCAAGAAACGAAGTAGAGCAAGTATCCATCACTCGCCCATATCCAAGTCCAGGCCGTGGGAAACGTGTAGTACTTGTTGACTTTGGTATGAAACATGGCATTTTAAGAGAATTAAATAAACGTGATTGCGACATCATCGTTGTTCCTTATAACACATCTGCAAAAGACATTCTAGGAATGCATCCAGATGGAGTGATGTTGTCAAACGGTCCTGGGGATCCAACTGATATTCCTGTAGCAATTGAAATGGTAAAAGGAATTATCGGACAAGTGCCGATTTTCGGAGTATGTCTAGGACACCAACTTATCTCTCTTGCAAGTGGTGCAACGTCTTTCAAATTGAAGTTCGGTCACCGCGGTGGAAATCATCCAGTAAAAGACTTAACAACAGGACGAACAGAGCTTACTTCACAAAATCATGGTTTTGCAATCGATGCAGATTCCATCGCACATACAGATTTAGAAATTACACATGTGGCATTAAATGATGGCACGGTTGAAGGGGTAAGACATAAAAAATTCCCAGTGTACTCTGTTCAGTTCCATCCAGAAGGATCATGTGGTCCAGAGGATTCTACTCACTTATTTGATCAATTTATCGAACTAATGAATGCTGAAAGCAAAAAGGAGAATTCACATGCCTAAACGTAAAGATATAGAAACAATATTAGTAATCGGATCTGGCCCAATCGTTATTGGACAAGCAGCTGAGTTTGACTATGCTGGTACACAAGCTTGTATTTCATTAAGAGAAGAAGGCTACCGTGTAATTCTTGTGAACTCGAACCCAGCGACAATCATGACAGACACCGAAATAGCAGATAAAGTATATATCGAACCAATCACATTACCATTCGTAAGCAAAATCATTCGTAAAGAACGTCCAGATGCGATTCTCCCTACATTAGGTGGGCAAACAGGATTGAACATGGCGATTGAACTAGATAAATCAGGAATTTTAGATGAACTTGGAATTGAAATATTAGGTACGAAGCTAGAAGCGATTCATAAAGCAGAAGACCGTGATTTATTCCGTACATTGATGAATGAATTAAATGAACCAGTTCCAGAAAGTGATATTATCCATAACTTAGATGAAGCAAAAGCATTCGTAGAGCGCATTGGATATCCTGTAATCGTGCGTCCAGCGTTTACACTAGGCGGAACTGGTGGCGGTATTTGTCACAATGATGCAGACTTGCTTGAAATCGTAACTAGCGGATTGAAGTACAGCCCAGTAACACAATGTCTCCTAGAAAAATCGATCGCTGGTTACAAAGAAATTGAGTATGAAGTAATGCGTGACTCTTCTGACAATGCAATCGTCGTATGTAATATGGAAAACGTAGATGCAGTGGGAATTCATACAGGAGATTCCATCGTAGTTGCTCCTACGCAAACATTATCGGACCGTGAAAATCAAATGCTTCGTAATGTATCCTTGAAAATTATTCGTGCGCTAAAAATTGAAGGTGGATGTAACGTACAACTAGCACTTGATCCACATAGTTTCAACTACTATATTATCGAAGTAAATCCACGCGTAAGTCGCTCATCAGCACTTGCGTCAAAAGCAACTGGTTACCCAATTGCGAAACTTGCTGCGAAAATTGCTGTAGGATTAACTTTGGACGAAATGATGAACCCGGTAACAGAGAAAACTTACGCATGCTTTGAACCAGCATTAGACTATATTGTTGCAAAAATTCCAAGATGGCCATTTGATAAATTTGAATCTGCTAAACGTAATCTTGGCACACAAATGAAAGCAACTGGTGAGGTAATGTCTCTAGGACGTACATTTGAAGAAGCAATTCTAAAATCGGTTCGTTCACTAGAAACAGGACACTTCCATATCGAAATGAAAAACAGTGAGTCTCTTACAGATGAGTGGATTGAAAAACGCATTCGTCGTGCTGGAGATGAGCGACTATTCTTCATCGGAGAAGCACTTAGAAGAGGTGTTACGATAGAGCAAATTCACGAGTGGAGTCAAATTGATTTATTCTTCTTAAATAAATTACAAAACATCGTGAAATACGAAGAAATCATCCAAGGAAATCCATTTGATAAAGAAGTATTATACAAAGCAAAACGTATGGGCTTTGCGGATAAAACAATCGCAAAATATTGGAACGTAAAAGAAATTGACGTTTACAATTTCAAGAAAGAGCAAGGAATTGTACCTGTTTATAAAATGGTCGATACTTGTGCAGGAGAGTTCGAATCAGAAACTCCATACTTCTATGGAACGTATGAAGAAGAGAACGAATCCATTCGTACAGACAAAGAAAGTGTTATTGTGCTAGGTTCTGGCCCGATCCGCATTGGACAAGGAGTAGAATTTGACTATGCAACCGTACATTCTGTATGGGCAATCAAAGAAGCAGGATATGAAGCGATTATTATCAATAATAACCCTGAAACAGTTTCAACTGATTTCTCTATCTCAGATAAATTATACTTCGAGCCATTAACACTTGAAGATGTGATGCATATTGTAGATTTGGAGCAGCCAAAGGGAGTAGTTGTACAATTCGGTGGACAAACGGCGATTAATCTTGCTGCAGGACTCGAAGAAAGAGGAGTAAAAATTCTAGGTACCACACTAGAAGATATCGACCGTGCAGAAAATCGTAACAAATTCGAAGCTGCATTACATGAAATCGATATTCCTCAGCCACTTGGAAAAACAGCAGTATCTGTTGATGAAGCAGTTGTTATTGCCAATGAAATCGGTTATCCAGTATTAGTAAGACCATCTTACGTACTTGGTGGTCGTGCAATGCAAATCGTCTATAACGAAGATGAGATTAAACATTATATGGAGAACGCTGTTGAAGCAAGTCCGGAAAAACCAGTGTTAATCGATCGTTATTTAACAGGAACAGAAATTGAAGTAGATGCAATTTGTGATGGTGAAAATGTATTAATTCCTGGAATTATGGAACATATCGAACGCGCTGGAGTTCACTCTGGTGACTCAATTGCTGTGTATCCACCACAAAAATTAGCACAGAAACATATTGATACACTTGTGGATTACACTACTCGTCTTGCAAAAGGATTGAAAATTGTAGGATTAATGAACATTCAATACGTTATCTCTAAAGATGAAGTATTTGTAATTGAAGTAAATCCACGTTCAAGCCGTACAGTACCATTTTTAAGTAAAATTACATCGATTCCAATGGCGAACATTGCTACAAAAGCAATTCTAGGACAATCGATTGTAGAGCAAGGGTACACACCAGGACTTGCTCCAAATAGCCCGGGAGTTTACGTAAAAGTTCCCGTATTCAGTTTTGCGAAACTTCGCCGAGTGGACATTACGCTTGGACCTGAGATGAAGTCAACCGGGGAAGTAATGGGGAAAGACATTACTTTAGAAAAAGCATTATATAAAGGCTTAGTTGCTGCAGGTATGGAAATTAAAGATCATGGATCTGTCTTAATGACGATTTCTGATAAAGATAAAGAAGAAGCAACGGAGATTGCGAAACGTTTTTATAATATTGGCTTCCGTATTATTGCTACACAAGGAACAGCTCAAGTAATTCAAAAAGCAGGTATCCCAGTAGATATCGTAGACAAAATCGGTTCAAAAGGAACGACATTGTTAGATGTTATTCAAAAAGGGGATGCACAATTTGTTATTAATACTCTAACAAAAGGAATGCAGCCAGAAAGCGATGGCTTCCGTATTCGAAGAGAATCAGTTGAAAATGGTATACCATGCTTAACTTCTCTAGATACAGCAGAAGCAATGCTCCGAGTAATTGAGTCCATGACTTTCTCAACAGAAACAATGAAACATCAGGAGGTTCGTGCATGATTCGACAAGAGCAAATGAGCGTCGTAAAACAAAAACAAATTGCGACGAACATTTTTGAATTAACATTGATAGGGCAGCTCGTAAATGACATGAAACAGCCAGGCCAATTTGTTCATTTACGTGTGTCTGACCAAATGGAACCACTCTTAAGAAGACCTATTAGTATTGCATCTATAGATAAAGAAACATTAGAATTCACGATGATTTACCGTGCAGAAGGAAGAGGAACAACGCTTCTTTCTGAAAAAAAACAAGGGGACCAAGTAGATGTACTTGGACCTCTTGGGAACGGTTTTCCAATCGATAAAGTGGAAGCAGGACAAAAAGCATTACTAGTTGGTGGAGGAATTGGTGTACCACCACTTTACGAACTTTCCAAAAGACTTGTGGAAAAAGGTATACAGCCAATTCATGTACTTGGATTTCAGTCCGAAGATGTTGTTTTTTACGAAAAACAATTTCAAGAGCTTGGCGAAACGTATATCGTGACAGCAGACGGAAGCTATGGACATAAAGGTTTTGTCACAAATGTGCTAGAAACATTAGCGGATGATTTCGCAGTATATTATAGCTGTGGTCCAACACCGATGCTTGCGGCACTTGAAAAAATGTATCCTGAAAAAGAAGGATATTTATCGTTTGAACAACGAATGGGCTGTGGAATAGGTGCTTGCTTTGCGTGCGTTTGTGAAACAACAGAAAAAACAGAAGCTGATTATGTGAAAGTATGTTCAGATGGACCAGTGTTCCAGTCAGGAGTGATTCGAGTATGAATAGATTAGCGGTCGAATTACCAGGCCTTTCATTGAAAAACCCAATTATGCCAGCTTCCGGTTGCTTTGGATTTGGGAAAGAATATGCCCAACTATATGATTTATCCAAGCTGGGCGCAATTATGATTAAAGCAACAACTCCTGAAACTAGACTTGGGAATCCAACTCCACGTGTAGCAGAAACACCTGCTGGGATGTTAAATGCAATTGGATTACAAAATCCAGGCTTAACAAAAGTGATGGAAAATGAACTTCCATGGCTCGAGCAATTTGATGTACCAATTATCGCAAATGTAGCGGGATATATTACAGAAGATTATGTAGCTGTTGCAGAAGCTATTTCAAAAGCACCAAATGTACATGCACTGGAGTTGAATATCTCTTGTCCAAATGTGAAACAAGGTGGTATCACATTTGGAACAGATCCCCTCGTAGCAGAAGAATTAACAAGAGCTGTGAAAGCAGTATCCTCTGTTCCTGTCTATGTAAAGTTATCTCCTAATGTTACAGATGTAGGAGAAATTGCAAGAGCAGTAGAAGCAGGTGGAGCAGACGGGATTACGATGATTAATACACTACTTGGTATGCGATTAGATACGAAAACTGGACGACCAGTTATCGCAAACGTAACTGGTGGATTATCAGGTCCAGCTATTAAACCAGTGGCACTGCGCATGGTGTATGATGTGGCGAAACAAGTGTCTATTCCGATTATCGGAATGGGTGGTATCTCTACAATGGATGATGTGATCGATTTCTTATCAGCAGGTGCAAGTGCAGTTGCTGTAGGAACGGCAAATTTTGTAGATCCATTTGTATGTCCAAACTTGATTGATCAACTTCCAGAAAAATTGGATGAACTTGGCTTTGAAACGATTACTGAATTAGTTGGAAGGAGTCATCGATTATGAAAAACAGTCCAATTATTGCATTAGACTTTGCTTCAGCAGAAGATGCATATCAATTTTTAACTCCTTTTGAGCAATCACTATTTGTAAAAGTAGGAATGGAGCTTTATTTACAAGAAGGCCCTTCAATCGTAAATAAGTTGAAAGAAATGGGACATGACGTATTTCTTGATTTAAAGCTCCATGATATTCCGAATACAGTTGGACAAGCAATGAAGGGGTTAGCTCGACTTGGGGCCGACTTAGTCAATGTTCACGCTGCTGGCGGTGAGGCTATGATGATTGCAGCGCGTGAAGGACTAGAAGCAGGAACAACTGCTGGGAATAAAAGACCTTCCATCATCGCAGTAACTCAGTTAACGTCAACTTCTGAAAAGCAAATGCAAGTAGAACAATTAATTCAAACGACGATTGATGAATCAGTCGTTCACTATGCAAAACTAGCAAAACAAGCAAGCTTAGATGGTGTAGTTTGTTCCGTTCTTGAAGCAAAAAAAATTGTAGAAGCATGTGGAGCTGAATTCTTACGTGTAACGCCAGGAATTCGTTTAGCAGAAGGAGAAGCACATGATCAAGTACGTGTCGCTACTCCAGCAAATGCGAGAATCCTAGGCTCATCTCATATTGTTGTGGGACGTGCGATTACAAAAGCTGAAAACCCGGTACAAGCATATGACACAATATTAAAAATGTGGGAGGAAAACGCATGACTTTAGAAAATAAAATTGCAAAAGCATTGCTTCAGGTGGGAGCAGTGGAGTTAAAACCAAACGATCTTTTCACATGGGCTTCCGGAATTAAATCTCCAATCTATTGTGATAACCGAATTACGATGTCATCTCCTGCAATTCGCAAAGAAATTGCAAAAGGATTAGCAGAAGCAATCCAACAAAACTTTCCAGGAACAGAAGCAGTAGCGGGAACAGCAACTGCGGGTATACCACATGCTGCATGGGTAAGTGATGTACTTGAACTTCCAATGATGTATGTTCGTTCGAAAGCGAAAGAGCATGGTCGTGGCAATCAAATTGAAGGTAAAGTAGTTGCTGGGCAAAAAGTAGTGGTTATTGAAGATTTAATCTCTACTGGAGGGAGTAGCTTAGTTGCAGTAGAGGCGCTTCGAAAAGAAGGTTTAGAAGTTCTTGGAGTTGTAAGTATTTTTACATACGGTTTACCAAAAGCAGAAGAAGCTTTCAAAGAAGAAGGAATTTCATTTGTGAGTTTGACAAATTATGATGCTCTAACAAACGCTGCTCGTGAAGCAGGTAAGATAGCAGAAACAGATTTACCAATGCTTTCAAAATGGCATGATGATTTAAAACAAGGCTTACTAAAATAAACAGAAAAGACGCTTTCCAATCAGTTGGAAAGCGTCTTTTTGAGTGGCTCTTGTTATTTTGTAATTCTCTTTGCACAAAAGTACTAGATACCATTCTGAATATGTACAAAATGACTTGGAAAACATAAAGCATATCCTAGAAGATAAAGTTTCACAGATAAATGTTGCCTATCTTTTATTTGAGAGTGAAAGGCCTATTTATGAGTAAACTGAATCAATTTCATAATTCCAATTTACATAAAAAAACACAAACAATACTAAAGGAAACTCGTTGATTGAAGCGGCAGGCGGCGACTCCAGCGGGATGAGTGAGACAGATAAGACATCACAAACGACGCGTAGTGGCGGTGATGGCTTATCGCTCACCCCGCGGAAAGCGTCCGCCTATAGCGGAAATCAACTATACTTGTATTTTAATGACAAAGTACTATTTATGTAATTAACTCAACTAATAGAGAGTAAAATTAATTGTTAGATTGATAGAGGAAGAACCCGTTGGACACTCTCGGTACGTTCTTCCTATTTTTTTATTCGTGGATGATGGGAGGGGGGGATATATGGAAGTTCATGCTTGTTTGAATTATGGTAATACGTTATTAAACAATTAGTTTACATTGCTGTCAGTTACTCCATTACTTTAAACCATAATTCTGACCTATCTTTGGGGTCACCATTATAATTTATTGTTAATTCTTCACCTGCCAATATATCTTCAATTGCATAAAAGTCGATTGATAAATTATCTTTATTATTATCAAAATTTACATTAGGAGAGTAGGAATGATTAAATAGGGCTCCATATCCTAGTGCGATGGCTGTATCGTTACGTTTCCCCCAATAAAAGCAGTAATTAAAAAGTATAGTCTTTTTCAAATACTTCCATTCTTTTTTAGGTGATATTATAACAGGTGATACCTCAATCAGTTCATCCTTTTTAATATCTCGTGTAGCAAATAACCCTCTACCATACTTACCAGTTTCTTTAATACATATGGGACCCAAAGCATGAACTCCTTTCCGCTATTTAAGTAGCTAAGGCTATTAATAAGCTATTATTTAGTCAAAATTCCTTAATTGTTCTTTTAAATATTCGTTGCGATTTCGAATGAATTGAAAGATTAATTCTGGTTCATCATCAAAAATATCAATCTTCTTTTTTTTGTAGGGATCGAGAAGAATGTGAGGACGTACTATTTGATGTAGGGAAAATACTTTATCCTCTAAATATTTAACAGTAAATTTGGTTTCAAGGATTTCTTCCAACATTTCTTTGTAACGCTTTCGGAATTCTGGAATTTGAAAGAGAAGATTTAAAAGGTGATTTCCTTTTTTTCCTTCAATAGGGACGTAAGTATGCTCCATGATACCACCACTAACTTTTCTTCCCCAAGTTGCATCATAATCCCAAGGAAGCTTTTCGAATAAGCCAGTATCACTATTGCGATACAGGGCATAGTTGTGAGTAAACCCATCATTATTCATTGTACAAACTGCGCCAACTAACCAAAGCAAATAATTCTCCATATTAAGAAGTTGAGAGATTTCATCGAAGAAATTAGATTGAGTGGTAGTATTAATGGTAGTAATCAATTCATGAAGAAAGATATCGTCGGAAGGTTTTCCAGATGCTTGGAAATAGCCGTCCATTAACGATTCTTTTGGCTTCTCGTCTCTCGTAAAAGAAAAGTTTGCATCATTGTTGGTGGCATAATAAATGGGACCAACAGGAAGCCCCCTTTTTTTCAAAAACAAATCATCTACAGACTCTAATTGTAAATATACACCTTTGAAAGTGTCGTTTCGGTAAAAATTTATATGTTGACTATCGGGTGATAAAACACCGAGATCTTGAAAGAAGTCAAGAGAAAGTTTGTTACGAACAAGTGAAGGGTCTCTATACTCCGCATTGAGATGAATCTTACGAACCCCAAATAACTTTTCAGGATCATCAAAATCAATCACATAGGATCTTTTTCGAAACTTTCGTGTATAAGCACCACGATAGGCAATTTGAATATCCTGGATAATGTCTTCTACTTTTAATTTGCTTGGAACAGATTCATCACTATTTAAGTTCTTTCTTAAATGATTTAGGTCTTCTTCCTCGATCATTAAGAAATAAGATGGAATCTGATATGACATATATTCACCTCCTTGATATTATTTTATAGGTTAATATATTTATATATTAGAACTATAGCTGACAACTAACATAGCCTTAGTACATGGCTTTTGAACAAGGGCTATGTTAGTTGTCAGTTAAGGGGTTAAGTATCAGTATGCAAATAACAAATCTATTAAGCTTTAAAAGCCTCCTTTAACCAATCGAGTATTGGTTAAAGGAATGCTCTCGAATTTATCATTTCTTTTACACACGTGTTTCTTGTAGACTGAATTTAGTTGGACGATCTACCAGTAGACTTTGATCCAGTAGATGAGCTTCCAGAAGATGAATTACCTTTTTTACCTTTTTTTCCATTCGAGCTACTAGAAGACGAGCTTCCAGTAGACGTACTTCCTGAAGATGAGCTACTAGAGGACGAGCTTCTAGTAGATGTACTGCTTGTAGACGAACTACCAGTGGATGTTGATCCGGTAGATGTACTTCCTGTTGACGTTGATCCAGTAGATGAGCTTCCAGAAGATGAACTACCTCTTTTACCTTTTTTACCTTTTTTACCTTTTTTACCTTTCGAACTACTAGAAGACGAACTTCCAGAAGACGAACTTCCTGTAGATGTACTTCCTGTAGACGAACTTCCTGTAGATGAGGTACTAGAAGACGAGCTTCTAGTAGATGTACTGCTTGTAGACGAGCTACTTGTAGATGTGTTTCCAGTAGACGAGCTACTTGTAGATGTGTTTCCAGTAGACCAGCTAGCAGAAGATGGATTACATTCCATTTCTTTCATAACGGGCACCTCCTTAATAACAGATTTAGTTTTATATTACGCAAGGGATTTATTATGGTGTGGACAATTGCCTTACTAAGCAAGAAACTAAAGCTTGAATTTTTTTATTATTAGAAAAAAGCACTAATATGGTCTCCATTGGAAGGCAGAAAGTTTAATGGGATAGGTTGCTGAATTTTTAATTCCCCAGACTCTTTGAAATTATGTAAGTTAATGAGGGGTCCTTTCAAGTGTCCACTCTGCAGCGTCCATATTCATCCTCGAGTAATTTATAGAATAAATGCGTGTTGAAATAAGAAAGAAAAACGGCTACCAAGATATAGGTAGCCGTTATGTTTATACATATGCATTTTCAACTGATTCATTGTTCATAAAATAGTTTTGATTGAAGTATATCTAGAGCACGATCAATTTCTTGTAAATCTTCTTTTGAAGCATTTTGTATTCGATTTAGAAAACGTAATTCTATGGTTGCAAAAGCTTGGTTCATCATGATTTCTCCTTCTTTCGAAAGACAAATAAATTGTTTTCTGCGATCTTCTGTATCAGTTAATTTTTCAATTAAATTTTTTTCAGTTAATTTTTTTAACTCACGACTTGTATTTGGCATAGATATGTGTTGACAATCACTAATTTCACTAGGAGTAACAGGTTGGCTAACAGTTATATATTCAAGAATTTTATATTGAACAGGTGTGATTGAATCTGATTTAGCGCTTTGTGTTAATTCGTGTGTCACCTGATGAACAGAAGTTAAAAATGTAATACATTTGTTAAAAAGAGCATTTTTGTCCATAATCATCACCTCGTACTAATAACATAACAAAAAAGTTATCATAAAACAATTATCAATTGACAACTAAAAGTATATAGTGCTATTATTTAGTTATCAAATGATAATTAAAAGGGGTGCAATTATGAATACGCTAGTTATTTACACATATCCGAATCATAAAAGTTTAAATTATGCATTTTTACAAAAAGTAATTGAGGGAAGTAATGAAAATCCTAATATAAAAGAGTTACAGGTATTAGACTTATATGAAGAGGGCTTTAATCCGCTGCTAGTATTTAATGAAAATAAACGAAGACGTGACATGTATCGCGAACCAAAATTAGAAAAGTATAGAAAGCAAATTACCTGGGCTGATAAAATAATATTTGTTTATCCAATTTGGTGGGGAAGACCTCCCGCAATGCTATTGGGATACATTGATCAATTATTTGCAGCAAATTTTGCCTACAAGGATAAGAAAGGGTTATTACCAGATGGTCTATTAAAAGGGAAGTCAGTTGTGTGTATTTCTACCATGAAGGGACCAACCAATTATCTGTTTTTCTGGTTAAATAATGCACATAAAGTTTTAATGAAAAGAGCTTTATTTAGTTTTGTAGGAATTAAGAAAGTGAAGTTTTTTGAATTTGGTAATATGGAAAACTCCAAAGGGAAACAAACAAAAAAACTAGACAAAGTTTACCGATATTTTAAAGAAATAAATTGCTAAGAGAATCAATTTCATAATTCCAATTTACATAAAAAAACACAAACAATACTAAAGGAAACTAAAAAAATATACTTTTACACGGAATAAAGTATAGTTGATTTCCGCTATAGGCGGACGCTTTCCGCGGGGTGAGCGATAAGCCATCACCGCCGCTACGCGTCGTTTGTGTTGTCTTATCTGTCTCACTCATTCCCGCTGGAGTCGCCGCCTGCCGCTTCAATCAACGAAGTTAAAAATGTTCGTATTTTAATGACAAAGTACTATTTATGAAATTAACTCAAGAAATTAATATTTAAATAGAAAAGACGTTCACTATCTATAAGTGAACGTCTCAGCTTGAGGACAAAGGTATTTTTATTAAACGGTTATGAATAATAATAGATATTCCTAAAGAGGTTGCTTTATATAATTAAAAGTAAAGATAGTGGATTTCTACAAGGAATTGTTTTTAAGGCAAGGACCCACCACGAAGACTCCTGTGGGAACAGCTTGAGCAGAAGACCCCGCAGGAACGCTTGAGGAAGGAAGGCTAAGAACGCCGCGTCCTGCGGCAACGCCTTCATGACCAACCTCATGTTGGCCCGAGGCTGAAGCCAAGCCCACGGAAAGCGAAGTGGTGGTCCTTGCCGAATTTAAAATACAACTCTATGCACCCAAAATTGAGTTTGTCTACAGTCTGGGATGTTCACTGTCTATAAGTAAAAGTCTTTTTGCATTATTTTGTATAGTTATCAAAATAACCTTGGATGAAGACAATAGGTGTTCCTTTATCACCGCTTCCTGATGTTAAATCAGATAGAGAGCCGATAAGGTCAGTAAGTCTTCTAGGTGTAGTTCCTTGTGCTTCCATAGCGCCTACAAGATTAGAGCCTTTATTTGTAATATATTGAGAGATAGCTTGTTGAAGCTCTTCTCCTCTTAAATCAGCAAAATTATTATCCGCAAGATATTTTAGTTTAATTTCGTTAGGTGTTCCATCAAGGCCAGCTGTATAAGCAGGAGATACCACTGGATCAGCAAGTTCCCATATCTTACCTACTGGGTCTTTGAATGCTCCGTCTCCGTATATCATTACTTCTACATCTTTGCCTGTCTTTTCTTTCATCTTTTGTTGAATATTATCAACTGTTGGCTGGCAATTACGTGGGAATAGCTTAACGGAATCCTCTGTTGATTTATTTGAACCTAATAAACCATATGCTTCATTACATCCACTGCCATCAATAGACTCTGATAATATGTTATCCAGGCTAAAGATTTTTTCTCCGCCGTTTGCTCTTAATATTTTCTTCGTTCTAAATCTTGTATGAATATCACAAGTAAGAACATTTTTTGTATATTCTAAAATGGTCTTTGGATTATTAGAGAAGATAACTTCACATTCCACACCATACTCTTCAATTAAAGACTTATAATAATCAATATAATCAACACCAGTAAAAGGATGCTTATTGAATCCAAAGTGGTCACGGAATTGTTTTTCTGTTAAAACGTCTGTCCAAGGATTAACACCTTTTTCATCAAGCATGTCTAAATCTACTAAGTGATTTCCAACTTCATCAGATGGGTAGCTAAGCATTAATACAATTTTTTTAGATCCTTTAGCAATACCTCGTAGACAGATTGCAAAACGATTACGACTCAAGATAGGGAATATTACGCCTACTGTATCATCTCCAAATTTTGAGCTAACATCTTTTGCAATATGATCGATCGTAGCATAGTTCCCTTGAGAGCGTGCAACGATTGATTCTGTAACGGTAATAATGTCTTTATCGTTAATGTTAAAACCTTCTGCTTCAGAAGCTTTTAGTACGCTATCTACAACAATTTCCTCAATATTATCGCCTTGATTGATGATTGGGCATCGAAGACCTCTAACAACTGTTCCAACTACTCTTTCCAAAATAATCTCTCCTTATAGCAATAAAAGTTAATATAAGTAATGTTTCCTCTTGTACTATACCTCAATTGAATGGTATAAGTGAAATTAATATATGTAATATCAGGTATAAGGAGAGATTATATGATAAGCAAATTAGACTTATATAAAGTATTTTGTAAGGTAGCCAATAGCAAAAGCTTTTCAAAGGCGGCAAAGGATCTCTTTATGACACAACCAGCTGTGAGTCAAGCAATCATGCAATTAGAAAGAGAATTAGAAATACGTCTATTTAATAGAACATCGAGAGGGGTAACGTTAACAAATGAAGGAGCTCTACTCTTTGAATATGCCAATTCTGCGCTTAACCTTATTCACGCTGGAGAAGAAAAGATATTAGAGCATAAGAATTTAACTACGGGGAAACTAAAGATAGGTGTAGGAGATACGATTTCAAGGTATTTTTTACTTCCCTATTTAGAAGCCTTTCACAATGAATATCCCAACATTAAATTTAACATTGTAAATGGTACAACAGTAGAAATTTGTTCCATTTTAAAATCGGGAGGAGTCGATATTGCCATTTGTAACTTTCCGATTGAAGATCCTACTTTAGTGTTAAGACCATGTATTGAAATCCAGGACATTTTTGTTTGTGGGGAGAAATATATGAACAGGTTATCTAAACCAACAAGCCTAGAGGAGTTAGTGGAATTGCCTTTAATATTACTAGAACGAAAATCAAATTCCAGAAAGTATGTAGAAGATTATATGCGTTCCAAAGGCGTTGCGATTTCACCAGAATTTGAACTTGGCTCACATGATTTATTATTAGAATTTGCTAAAATAAATTTAGGAATAGCCTGTGTGACAAAAGAATTTTCACAGGACTATATAAATAAAGGCTTACTATACGAAGTAAATCTAATGGAAAATATACCGAAGCGAAGTATAGGAGTATGTTATTTAAAAAGTGTACCTCTATCACCAGCTTCCACAAAGTTTGTGGAGATAATAGAAGAAAGGTAAGGTAAATAAGCCCGATAATATTTTAGTAATTATCAGGTTTAATTGAATCAATTTCATAATTCTTAATTACATAAAAAAACACGAACTATAATAAACGAAGCTAAAGAAATATATATTTTACAAGGAATAAAGTATAGTTGATTTCCGCTATAGGCGGACGCTTTCCGCGGGGTGAGCGATAAGCCATCACCGCCGCTCACGCGTCGTTTGTGATGTCTTATCTGTCTCACTCAACCCGCAGGAGTCGCCGCCTTCCGCTTCCATCAACAAAGTGATAAATGTTCGTATTTTAATGACTAAGTACTATTTATGAATTTAATTCAAATATATTGTTTTTCTTAGTTTAAACTCACAATATTCAAATCTTGTCCTTGCAAATATTCAATAATTCTTGGTAATGCGTCTATTACAGCTTGTGATTCATGTAGTAAGATAATAGATCCAGATGCTTTAGTATTAACAACATTCTTAAAAATTTCATTCGCATTATTACTTTTCCAATCTTCGGTATCCGAATTCCAAAGAACCATCTTACTATTTGTTAAATTCATTAAGTCTATTGTTGTTTCATTTTTGATACCATAAGGTGGTCTAAAGAGAGTAACTTTCTCCTGAATTATTTCTTCAATTAAGCGATTTGTATGTAAGATTTCGTACTCTTGTTTTACGGAAGGTAATTTTGCAAAATTAGGGTGGCTCATAGAATGGCTGCCAATTGAGTAACCGTTAGCTTGTACATACTGAACGGAATCAGGATGCTTCTCTACATTATTTCCGATAAAAAAGAATGTGCCACCGACACTATATGTCATTAATATATCCGTGATTTCTTTTGTGAATTTGGACGGCCCGTCATCGAAAGTAAGCGCTACATTACCTTCCTGGATATTAAAGTTAATTACCTCGTTTAATTCTTCTGTTGGAAATGCAGATTCTTTTACTGAAGTAGTTGATTCATTAGAAGGCTTGGTTTTCTCAACACTGCTTCCTGTTATAGTTTCTGTCTCTTCTACATTTAAAATGTTCTCTTTACTCATACTTTCTGACTTTACATTTGTAATTTTTTTTATTTCTACCTTATGTAAAAAACTGTTGTCTACACTAATGATTGTCAGTATACACATTAGTGCTACAGATATCCAAGCAAACTTCCTGTTAAACTTTTTAGGAGCTACTACTTCTGTTTCCAATAAATCAATTAGTGAAGGGGTCTCAGATAAGGGTGTTACAATACTAATCTGAGTAATGTGTTCGTTGCATTTAATAGCTTTTAATCCATTGACGTAAGCTTCGGAGCAAGGGAAATAAATTTTTTCACTTTGATCTTTATAAGTTTTCGTTAAGAAACTTATATAGTGATTTTTATTGGAATCCCATGAACTATGGAAAGATAATCTGTACTTGTATTGTCCACCTAGTACAGTTAATGCCTTTAGATGCTCCGCTGTAAATTGATCGATTTCCCAAAGTAGTTCCACATCGTGCTCAGTTGATAATCTTACTCTCAAAACAGATTGATCAAATTCTATATTGAGTGATAATAATTCAAGTATTTTTACTAAATAGACTGACATAGTTGTCTCCTCTCTCTACTTGTAAATGGAGAGTCTATCTTAGATTATTCTTTGTTAATATTAGTTTTAGAAGTGAAAGAGAAAGACATTCGCTCTGTAAAATCATTAATTGTTCTCATTAATTCCTCTTTTTCATCAAGGATTTTTACATATTGCTCTGAAAACTTTTGATTTTCTACTTCTAGGTTTCTAATTTTTTCTTCTAATTCTCTAATAGCTAACATATTTTGATATTGAATATTAGAGGATTCTTCTCTAAGCATATTGTATTTATTAATTTCTTTCTCCAATTGAGTGGAGATTTTTTCAAAATCGGAACTAGAATTACTTTGATATTCTTTATAATCTTCTAGCAGTTGGTCATAGACCATCTGTTTATTCGTAAGATTACTTTCTAATGTACGAATTTCTTTATTCTTATCCTGAACAAGCTGTTCTTTCTTTAATAAATCATGCTTTAAACGGCTAATCGTCTCATTTGCTGTATGTAACTGACTTTCGAGTCCTTCGTTTTTATATAGCGTCAATTGTCGATCATTTAGTACATTTTCTAGAGAAACGATTAAATCTAAAGATAATTTATCCTGATTATCCTTTGATAATGTATATATTTTTGTAGAGTTTGCTGGAGGAATAAAATCTTCCATATTACTAAACTCCTCAATTAGTTCAATTGAAACTTCTTTGGTTTCATTTTCTATTTGAGGATTGGAAAGAACGCCTTTAAACCAGCCCATGGGCTTATTCTTATTATCCTTAGTCATAATTTCATCTCCTGTAATTTAATATTTTCCATTAATTGCAGCCAATTAACAAAATAAGCTGGATAGTAAGTAGTATAATAGTAATTAGTATAAATTAATTTATAATACTCCTATAAACTACGAATGTCCTAATTATATTGTATGATTACTTCAAATATTGTCAACATAATATGAAGAAATTGTAAGATATTATCGAAAAAAGTCATTTTATTATCTATTATAAAGATATAAAGTCTTTCTGGAATAATTGGATTTATTATGGTTGGCACAATTATTTATTAAAACAGGTAACATTTATCCATTGATTCTTTTTCATGCAATCCAAAACCTAATTCAATTTCTAGGTGATGAGGATTCTAGTGCTATTACGGACATTACTATAATTTCTATATTATGTGTAACTGCTTTTTCTTCCGCCTTCTTGTTTGATAAAAATAGAGTAGATTCCAAGTTACTGATAAATCATTTATGAATTGTCATTTGATGTTCACTAATTAATTTGAGAACATCTTTTTTTACTTGCACTGGATACACTATTAAGGTAGCATTACTAATAATTTCACAATATATAGGTGTATATATTAATAGAATAAAAAGCATTATTGCTTGTAAGTTGTAATCTAGAAGGTGAGTGGTTTAAGTATGAAAACAATAACAGTAGAAGATATTGTTCGGAAATATTCCTTTGAAGTGTTAACAGGTCACGATCAATTGCATCGTCCGTTAAAACAATCGAAAGTACGACGTCCTGGTCTTGAGTTTATGGATAAATTCGATTTCATTGCTACTGAGCATGTCCAAATCTTAGGGAAGAATGAAATAAATTATTTACATACACTGACAGATGAAGAATGTAAACTGCGCATTGGTAATATCGTTCAATACGATCCTCCGTGCATTATCATTACATCCGATCAAGAAGAACCGCTGGGATTAATTCATTACTGTGTGGGAAAGGAAATACCAGTTTTACGTACACATGACTCGACGAGTGAGGTAAGTGCGAAACTGGACGCATTTGTCGTGAAAGCAATGGCACCGGAAATTGCGATTCACGGTGTATGTGTGAATGTCTCCGGAATTGGTATTCTATTGCGAGGCAAGTCAGGTGTTGGAAAAAGTGAAACTGCCCACACATTGATAGGACGTGGACATAGACTAGTGGCGGATGATGTCATCGTGTTGAAGAAGTTAAGTCCACAAACCCTTCTTGGATCACATAATGAAAAGAACAAGGAATTTCTCGCGTTAAGGAGTATCGGATTATTGAATGTCGTTCGTCTTTATGGAAGAGCAGCATTTCAGGAAGAAACACGAATAGCACTTGATATCGAATTGACCAAGTGGGAACAAAATACCCTGAATAACGACTTGGAGTTGCAAACGAAATTTACCGAATATATGGGTGTTCAAATTCCGCATATTCAAATTCAACTACAACCAGGTCGTGATGTTGCTGGTTTAATAGAAGCAGCGGCTAATAATTGGTATTTAAAACAACAAGGTTATAGTGCTGCGGAGGAATTTGTGAAACGACTCGAGGAAGACTTCGAATAGTCCAAACCAAACTAATAGTAATAACTATCCCTATCACTACATTCCTTATGTAGTGATAGGGATAGTTTTGTTTAAACGAGTGCACATAAAAAAGTACAAAAATATTTCATTTAGAACCTGATGCCAAAGAGTAGGGAAGAGGAAAAAAGACATCCTCTGTTTTGGAGGATGTCCCGTGATGTTCTCAGTCAACCGTAATGGAAAGTTCTTTTAAAAGGACAGATGGTGCACCAAAACCACCTGGGCTAAAGTATAAATCTGATGCAATTTCTTCGATATCCCTCATAAAATCGAAAAAGTTACCTGCTATTGTCATCTGTTTTACAGGGGAGGCAATTTTACCATCTTTAATATGAAAGCCCGTAGCTGCAACGGAAAAATCTCCAGAAATCGTATTCGTACCGGAATGAAGACCAGCCAAGTCCGAAATAAGGACACCTTCAGTTAGAGAAGAAATCAATTCTTCCTTCGTTCTTACTCCTGGTGCAATATACATATTCAGTGGTGCAATGGAAAGTGTACTTTTATAAGAAGATTTATGTGCATGGGCTGTTGTTTGGACACCTTCTATTTTTGCCGTTTTTCTGTTATGAAGGAGCGTTTCTAGTATACCATTTGATATGATAGCCTGTTTTTTTGTGGCTACACCTTCTCCATCAAAATTTGATCCCGCAACTGCATCCGGATGAAATGGATCATCAAGCAGGGTAAAGGAATCAGATGCAATTTTTTCTCCAACCTTCCCTTTTAAAAGGGACAGACCCTTTTGTGTATTTTCAGCTGAAAAGATGGGCGTAAACGTTGCAAGAAGGGATGCTGCTGCATTATGTCGCATAATAATTGGATATTTTCCTGTTGGAATTGATTTCTCCCCAAGATTCGACAACGCTTCTTCTGCCACTTCTTTTGCAATTTCATCCGCATCGAAAGAATCAAAATTACGTGTTACTTTATAGGTACCACCTGTCTTCATTTCTTCTCCATCTTTCACGACTGCGGAAATGAAGATGATTAGGCCGTTCTTTTTTTCTTTTAATGAAAGGCCTTTACTGTTTGCCATCACACGATCTCCAGAAAAACTTTGCAGTGCGCAATAGTTGAGCGAGACAATCCGTGGATCATATGAAAGGACTTTCTTTTCAATGGATTTAATTAGTTCAATTTTTTCAGGGATTTGTACATTTGCAAGCTCTTCGCTGTAAAAATCATAACCCACGTATTCTCTGCTTCCTTCGAAAATATCGGTCCCGTCATCTTCGTCAAGCACGTCTGCATTCGCTTTCGCTCGCTCGATTAAAAATGGTATGGAATCGTCATCCATTTTTTCTGTATAGGCGTAACCCATTTTTCCGTTATACAGACCTCGTAAACCAAGACCTCCATCTTCAGAAGTTTCGTAGCTATCAATTTCCCCTTCAAAAATCATACATTGGAATGATTCAGTACGTTCGTAATAGACTTCAGCTTCCTTGAACCCTGCATCCATCGCCTTGTTTAGTAACTCTTCCTGGAAGTCAGTAATATTCATCTTTTATTCCCCCTTTGTTCCACCGACAGTTATTTCACTAATACGAATCATTGGCTGACCTACATTTACTGGGAGGCTTCCACTTAACGCGCCGCACAATCCAGCACCGTGTGCGAGATTATTGCCGACACGGTCTACAAGTTGCAATGTTTTCGCGCCATTTCCGATAAGTGTTGCACCTCGAACCGGACGTTTAATCTTGCCATCTTTCACGAGATAGGCCTCCATCACTGCGAAGTTGTAATCGCCTGTTGCTGGATTTACGGAGCCACCCCCCATATATTTTGCATAAATGCCGTTTTCCGTAGACGCGATAATTTCTTCCGGTGTAGAAGTGCCAGGTGCGATATACGTATTGGTCATACGAGAGGTAGGGTTGAAACGATACGACTGGCGACGGGAAGATCCAGTCGCTTCTGCATTCATGCGACGAGCATTAAATTTATCAATGAGATAACCTTTTAAAATTCCATTTTCAATCAAGATATTTTTACGAGTTTTTTCACCTTCATCATCAATAGCAAGGGAACCCCATTCGTTCGGGAGTGTACCATCATCGATATAGGTCACGATATCAGGTGCAACCTTTTCACCAATCCGATTCGCGAAAACAGAATTATTTTTAGCAACAGAAGTCGCTTCCAGCCCGTGTCCACATGCTTCATGGAAAATAACACCACCGAATTCATTATCGATAATGACTGGAAACTTCCCACTAGGACATTCATCCGCACCAAGCATCGTTACTGCAATACGAGCCGCTTCGCCTGCATAATGTTCGAGATCTAGTTTTTCGATAAATTCAAACCCTGCATGTGCACCTGGCCCATAGAAACCTGTTTGCATTTCGACGCCATCGGAAGCGGTCGCTTGAATGGAAAGTCTACTATGGACACGTGTGTCTTCAATGAATTTACCTTCGGAATTTGCAATCAGAACATTTTGTTCTTCGTCAAAATAGCGGAGAGCGACCTGCCGTATACGCTCATCATAATTTCTCGCAATCTCATTTGCCTTTCTCATGATGGCAACTTTTCTAGCATTTTCGACATTTTGTGGCATTTGAACAATTTGGTGTATAGGATTAAATGTTTCTTTTTGAAGTGGATGAATGATTCCTTGTGCTCCACTATTAATTGCAAGTGCTGCGCGTTTTGCTGCTAATAGCAAACCTTCTTCGGAGAAATCAGTCGTATAGGTATAGATGCTTTGGAGACCCGAAAAAATACGAATACCAATGCCAAAATCACGACCAGATATACTTTTCTCTATTTTTCCACTTTGCAATTCTATTGTGTTCACATATTTATCTTCAATGAACACTTCTGAGAAATCGCCGCCTGTTGAGAGAGCGGCTTCTAGTACGTTTTCAATTATTGATTGTTTGATCATTTTCTCTTCCCCCTTACTTTGGATTATATCTCACCTTATTATTGGAACACACTTATTATATTGATTATTTAGTATTTTTAGTATTTTTAATTTGCATCTATCTTTTTTTGAAGGATTTAAATGAAAAGTGGAGAATAATTATTAATAGGAAAATATTAACTTAACTGAGTTTGAAGGGATAAATGAATTTAGGATTTGTTCCTATTAGCTCGTCTGGGGTCTCGGAAACCCGTTTTTCCGCAGGAGTCTCGTGGATTTTCGTCACAAAATATATGCTTCTAAAAAACAACAGACTAATTTAACAGAGTCTAGTGTTATGGCAGGGGAGAGTTTACGTCTAACTCCGATTATCGAAAAGAAGGTGAAGAATTGAGATTAATATTACCAAAAGAATATACTAAATTTTTCTGGGCAGTATTCCCATTCGTTCTACCAATGGTTTCCATATACACATTTTTTTATGATTGGAAATTTCATTTGTATTACTTTAATGAATTAGAAGATTTTGGGTCACTTTTATTTGCTCTAATTATTAGCATACTTCAGAGTGCCATTTATACATTCTTGTTCTGGGTAGTTTTTAAGGTAGTACAAAAAGTTACGATACCTATAAAGAAATAAGAAACCGAGGGGAAAAAATGATGAAGTCAGTAAAGGTTTATCATTATGATGCATTTAGTAAAGATCCCAATAGAGGAATCCTGCAGGAATCACACGTGTTGATTAACCAAAAATTACCTAGTAAATTACCTAGTAAATTGCTTATTAAAATGGTGATAACAAACTAGGCACTCTATGTATAGGTGCTTTTGGAGTGCTTGGAACTGAACGAGTTTAATACCATTACCTGGATTTCTTGATGCGGAGGGATGCGACAAAGTCGCATCCCTCCGCATTTTTTCGATAATCATGTGGTAGTCGTTCATCCGTAACTCTCAATAGCTACTTGTAATAGAAGTTGTTTAGGTGTGGTTGTTTTGGGTCAATTTAATAAAACAGAAGAAATTAATGATCTTTATAAGGAGAGAGCTTCATTGAAATACAATAGAATTCATTATTTTGTTTTATTAGTTACATTTTTTCTTATACTTGTTGCATTTTCAAATGGAAACGTGCAGAAATACGTTCAAAAGAGAAATGATTCAAAAGCTGAGAATCACCAAATTCACTGGTCATACGAAGGATATACAGGTCCTGACTATTGGGGAGAATTGGATCCATCCTTTTCCGCATGTGTAAATGGTAAAGAGCAATCACCAATTAATATCGTGACTTCGCAATTAATAAAACCTGAGGAAACAGAAAATATGAAGATTCAGTATGAGTCAACTACATTCAACATAGTGAATAATGGCCATACGATACAGGCAAATGCAGAGGGTGCCAAGAACTCAATTACATTGGATGGAACTATCTATAAGCTTCATCAATTTCACTTCCACACGCCAAGTGAACACCTTTTTAATGGGCAAAGTTTTGATATGGAGCTGCATTTCGTTCATAAAAGTGATAGTGGGGGTTATGCCGTATTAGGATGGATGATCAAAGAAGGAGCGGAGAGTACAATGTTATCCAATATGTGGAAGAACCTCTCTAAAACAGAAGAAGATACTTCTTTCGTGACAAGGATCGATTTATTAAGCTTACTTCCTGCAGACAAAAATTCTTTTCACTACAACGGATCTTTCACAACTCCTCTTTGTACGGAAGGTGTAAAGTGGGTTTTATTGGAGGAACCTCACGAAATGTCAAATGAGCAAATAGCTGCTTTCCAAAGTATATTCCCTATTAATCATCGGCCAGTTCAACCGTTAAACGGACGTGAGGTATTAGTGAAAGGTATCATGTTCATACACTCTACTGAATAGTTTTAGAGCTTGGTACAAAATATGATTACTAGTTGTCGGTGGTTGTGATGTCAGTTTTGCAAAAATGATAGTAAATAATAAAAGGGCATCGTTCTAATGGAACGATGCCACTTATTTTTTTCGATCAATCGCCTTTTTTCATAATAAAACTAAGATGTCTTCCGCTTTGTTTGTCTTGACGATAAGAGAAACCATCTGGGCTTAAATACGTACAGGTTGGATCGATGGTAATTTGCTCAGTCGAGATACCTGCCAACTCACATTGCTTTTTCACGGTTT
Source organism: Psychrobacillus sp. FSL H8-0484 (assembly GCF_038005325.1). Classification (NCBI taxonomy): domain Bacteria; kingdom Bacillati; phylum Bacillota; class Bacilli; order Caryophanales; family Bacillaceae; genus Psychrobacillus; species Psychrobacillus sp. FSL H8-0484. The sequence continues at coordinate 1,231,171 of NZ_JBBOSZ010000001.1, forward strand.
GCTGATTGTCGATGTGATACTTGTTGGTTTGGTTATTGTAATACATAAAATCATCCGCATAGCCAAGGTTTTTAAATTTTACATACACATCTTCATCAACTTCAAACTTTTCCTGGCTTAGCGCTGCACCAATTTGGACACGTAAATCACTCGGGTTACAATGCTCCACTTGTTTTAGATGCTCAAAAAGTTTCAAGGTAATTTCTTTGACTGTACCTTGCCATCCGGAATGTACAACGCCAATGAGGCCATTCACTTCATTGTAAAAAAATACCGGGACACAATCGGCGGTAAAGCTACATAATAAAAGATTTGGCTCATACGTATATAGGGCGTCTGTATCCGCAATTGCGGTATCCAAACGATCAGCGCCGCGCCCTTTGTCAGCAAGCGTAACGTGTTGGAAATTCGAGCTATGTGTTTGATTGGCACAAACGAAATTATCCAGCTCACAATGCAAGGAAGCAGCTAATTTTTTGCGATTTCTCACTACATTTTCAGGGTTTTCACAAATGTGGAGAGCCATATTATTGAATTCAAGTTCGGCTTCATCTTTAACGGTCATCCCTGCTATTAGATTCTCATTATTTAAGTAAATAGTTGTTTTCATATCATCACCTTGCTTTAATATATACGAATCTATGGCTGATGTATAGGGCAGTATACCAATGGTTTTTCTGGAGGCTATCGAAACTATTATTAAGTGTCATTCATAAATTATATTATCATGTCATAATATTCTCTTCCTAAGCCAAGATAGTATCAAAAACTCGAGGAAAGGAATGCAGGAAACCTTGTCTAATTTATGGGAATCCATATATCCAGGGTGTAGCGAATATACAAGAAGCGGCAGTTGTGAATAACCAAGAAAATCCAAATGGAATGGAGTTAATTTTGAGACTTTATGTGATTGTAGCAGAGCATCTAGGAGTTTTATCTACTACTAATGACCTTCTAAAATTTTGCAATTTATTTATTTCGTCAAAAAAACATCGCAACCTTTGAGATTGCGTGCAGAAAAATAGTTTCTCAAAAGATGAAAAGTGAGCATGCATTGTATTTGCATTACAATGCACACTCACTTCTTGATTCCTTATTCTTTATTCATTACGCTATGCTTTCTACCATAAATAAAATAGACAAACAATCCAAATGCAAACCAAATCCCGCATGCAATCCATGTATGAACAGAGAGTTGAGTAATTAAAAATAGACATAAAATGAAAGAACAAATCGGTAAAATTGGGAAAAATGGTACTTTAAAACCACCGGCTGGTATACTTTTATCTTTCCTTAAGTAAATAATTCCGATTGAAACGATTGTAAATGCAATTAATGTTCCCATGTTCACTAATTCTGCCAGTTTAGACAATGGAATGACGCCAGCACAAAAAGCTACAAGTAGGGCAAACGTCCACGTATTTTTAACTGGTGTATTATATTTTTTGCTTAACTCACACATACTTTTTGGAAGCAATCCATCGCGTCCAAGCGCGTAAAGAAGTCTTGTTCCTCCATATAACATAACAAGTATAACGGTTACCATCCCGACAACAGCACCAAGTGAAATCACGCCAGCCACCCAATCTAGGTGAATTAGCTGCATAGCAAAGCTGACTGGGTCACTTACGTTAAGACTTGTATAAGAAACCATTCCAGTTAAAACAAACGAAACCGCTATGTAAAGTAATGTACACATTAATAATGAACCAATAATTCCAATTGGCAAATTACGTTGTGGATTTTTTACCTCTTCAGCCGCTGATGAAACAGCATCAAACCCAAGATAAGCAAAGAAAACAAGGGCTGCCCCGCTCATAACTCCACTTATTCCGAACGGCATAAATGGCTGCCAATTAGTAGGCTCCACATAAAAAATACCTACTCCGATAAATAAAAGAATAACACCTACTTTAATAAATACCATGATCTTATTAAGCTTTGCAGATTCTTGTATCCCGCGCGTTAATAATAAAGCAATGGCAAGTACAATAGCAATAGCTGGTACATTTACATAAGTTCCATCTGCTGGATTAAAAGGACCTGAGATTGCCCTCGGAATGGTGATATTAAATCCTTCTAAGAAAGCTGATAAATAAGAAGACCAACCAGTTGCGACCGAAGCAGCTGCCAAACCATATTCTAAGACTAAAGCCCAACCAACTAACCAAGCGACTAATTCTCCAAATACAATATATCCATATGTATAAGCACTACCAGTTACTGGTATAGATGAAGAAAATTCTGAATAACACATACCTGCCAATGCACAGACAATTGCAGCTATAATAAATGAAAAAACAATTGCTGGTCCAGAATGACTCGCAGCTACTGTTCCAGGAAGGATGAATATACCTGTTCCAACAATAGCACCAACCCCAAGCAACACTAAGTCAAATGCGCCTAGCGTTTTCTTTAGTTGGATATCTCCACTTTTTTTCAGTAATGCTCCGACACTTTTTCTCCTGAATAATACATTTTTCACATTTAACCCTCATTCTTCTTAAAAATATGTTAAAATTCTATACGTTTACTCATTAAAGGTCAAATGAATTTGTCGATTTTCCATGAATTTTGTCGAATAATAAGTTATTTTGAAGTCAAATGGAGCAGCAGTAGCAAAATTAGTTTACGCAGTTTGGCACATATCTATCCTTATATGAAAGAGCTATTTTTCGAAAACGATTTAAACAATAACAACACTGCAATGGATTTGGTCCTTTTAGAAGCGTATACAAACGGAGAAAATATATAGTAGATAATAGCGTGTTTAGATGATTCAAGGAGAACCTTATTGAAAAAATGGGGAAATTTAATAGTCAAGCAATGCCAAATGAAACATCTTTTCCGTCTTTTGAAAGTGTTTGAGTCCATAAAAAATGAATTGCATTGACTTAAATATCGAAAAGTTAAAGAAAAAAGACCTCAGCATAATTGTTGAGGTCTTCAATAATTAATGGGGAAATAGCATTATTTCAACTCCACAAGTTCGGGTAAAACTGTAAAACTTGCTTCTGTTTTCTGTTTCACTTCATCTATTGTCACGCCTTCTGTCGTTTCTATAAGTACCATTCCGTTTTCTGTGAAGTCAAACACTGCTAAATCTGTAATTAGTCGATGAACAACTCCTTTACCTGTAAGAGGCAACGTACATTCTTTTTTAATCTTTGATTCACCGTTTTTATTTACATGTTCCATCACGACAACAACCCGTTTCGCGCCATTGACGAGATCCATTGCTCCACCCATTCCTTTGACCATTTTCCCTGGAATCATCCAATTGGCTAGATCGCCATGTTCAGATACTTCCATACCTCCAAGAATGGCAAGGTCGATATGTCCGCCACGGATCATCGCAAATGACTCGGCGCTGTCAAAAAATGAAGACCCAGTAACTGTTGTAATTGTTTCCTTACCTGCATTTATTAAATCTGGATCCTCTTCACCTTCTAATGGGTAAGGACCAATGCCAAGTAAACCGTTTTCTGATTGTAATAAAACGTTAAAATCAGTCGGAATCTCATTGGCGACAAGAGTTGGAATCCCAATTCCTAAATTTACATTCATACCGTCTTTTATTTCGTGTACAGCTCGTTTCACTATTGATAAACGTGTATCTCTCATCATAATTCGCTCCTTTTTACGCCTTGACAACTGTTCTGCGTTCAATTCGTTTTTGATAATCTTTTCCAACTAAAAGTCGCTGCACATAAATACCTGGTGTGTGTATTTCATCGGGATTCAGTTCACCTGGTTCGACAATTTCTTCTACTTCTGCAATAGTTATTTTCCCAGCCATTGCCGCAAGCGGATTAAAGTTGCGAGACGTTTTTCGGTATATGAGGTTGCCTAGTGTATCTGCTTTCCACGCTTTTACTAATGCAAAATCGGCCACAATACCTTCTTCAAGTAAATATGTTTTTCCATTAAATTCTTTCGTTTCTTTGCCTTCTGCAATTAATGTACCTACACCCGTCGCCGTATAAAAACCTGGAATACCAGCTCCACCAGCTCTCATTCGTTCGGCAAGCGTGCCTTGTGGTGTCAGTTCTACTTCTAGTTCACCACTTAAATATTGCTGTTCGAAAATTTTATTTTCACCGACATAAGAGGAGATCATCTTCTTAATTTGTTTATTCGCTAACAAAAGCCCTAGACCCCAATCATCGACACCGCAGTTGTTACTATAGATAGTAAGATTCTTCGTACCTTGTTCACGAAGTGCTTGAATTGTTATCTCTGGTATACCACAAAGCCCAAAACCACCAACAATAAGTGATGAGCCGTCTTGAATATCTGAAACCGCTTCCAAAATTGAATTCATTACCTTACTCATATAACTACCTCCTAATTCTTCCTCATAAGAGAAAGTTTACAACTAGTCAGAATATAAGTAAAATTCATAAATAGAATAGAAGTTATTCCAAAAGAGAATAAAAGAGGGGGTTATAGGAATGGAGCTGCGTGACATCAAGTCTTTTATAGAAGTAGCTAATCAACGTAGCTTTACGAAGGCCACAGAATACTCGTATCTCTCTCAACCTTCATTGAGCAAGGCAGTCAAAAAGTTGGAAGAAGAATTACATGTGAAACTTTTCGATCGTTCAACACGCCATCTTGAATTGACTGATGCTGGAAAAATTGTATATAGACAAGGGAAACAGGCACTTAATTTGCTAAATGAGTTACCAAATTTACTAAATGAGTTAATCGAAATCGATACCGGCGAGATTAAAATAGGAATCCCACCACTTATAGGCACCCTTTTCTTTCCGAACATTGCTCGTACTTTCCACGACCAATACCCAAATGTGAAGCTCGAACTCGTGGAACTTGGGGCTAAGTTAATCGAACAGCTTGTGGAGGAGAGTAAGATCGACGTGGGATTAATTGTTCTGCCAATTGATGAATTGGAATTCAATGTTTATCCTTTTATTAATGACGAATTTGTGCTGTATATTAATCAAGATCACCCGCTTGCTAATCGTACATCTATAGCTCTATCGGAACTAAAAGACGAACAATTTATTATTTTTACGAAAGACTTTGCTTTGCATGATTTTATTATAAATACATGTAAAGAAGCAGGATTTACCCCTACTATTTCGTATAAGAGCTCACAATGGGATTTGATTTTGGAATTGGTTGCTTCCAATCTAGGGATTACTTTATTGCCAAAATCAATTTTTGAAAAACAAAACAATCCAATAATTAAAACCATCTCATTGCAAAAACCATCTCTTCTTTGGCAACTAGCCATTGTTACGAAAAAAGACGCATATCAATCTTTTGCGTTGAGAAAGTTTCTGCAAATGTTTACGAATGACAGTAAATTCATTTGATGTTATTGGTTAAATTCACTTATAGAGGATAAGGTTTTATAAAGGCTGTCAAATTGGTTTATTTAAAGTTTCGAACTAGTCATTTTTTACATGATTCTGCTGCAAATTCACCGAAACATATTGTGAAATAAAAAAATGACTCCCTCTCCAGCAACGAAGGGGGAGTCATTGTTCATTTTTCTATTTCAAACATATGAAACTTCATTCCATATGGATCATCAATCATCACGCTCTTTTTTGCGTACTCCTTCTTAATGACGCAGCCATGTTTTAATAAGACGTCCAAAGCAGTTTCAAAATCTTCTACTGCAAATTCAAAGAATGAACTGTTTTCCGAGCTTTCTTCAACGAAGAAGTTGGTGCCACTCATGGAAAACTTCGTCCCCTTTTCCAAGGTCTGTACTTTTTTCATTCCTAAAACATGCTCATAGAATTCAAGCGCATTAGGATAATCCGTAACACCTACTGCAATATTATTTGTTAATTGGAAGGGAGAGCGATTGTTTAATTTCTGTTTGGCAACGACATCATTTGAACCGGATGGAAGTAAATCGAACAATGGCCAAGTCACACAAAAATCATCGCCTGGTCCAAGAGGTGACTGTGCAATTAGATAAATATTTCCCTCGTTATCCTTACGGAATGTGGACACGCCAGGAAGGTGTTGCTTCCCATTTTGGAAGCCCATATCCTTCGTAAAAGTACTACCTTGAGTGGAAACCATAGGAAATTGCCATTTACGACTTGCAGCAAAATCCTCTTGCACTTCTGGTGTGTCTGGTGAAGCGACAACAAAGCCTGCTTTGGCGTTTAAATGATGAAACACACCATTAAAACCATCCGCCCACATCGTGCAATACGAACAACCTTTACCCATATTATGAATAACAATTAATTCATTCTTGTTACCAAACAACTCGCCTAAGGTAGTTTGTTGATGAATGGATGTTGTAAATTCGTAGTTTTGAACAAGGCTTTCTGGCACTGACATTTTTAGCTCAGTTAGTTGTCTTTTCTTTTCAAGAATTTCATTTTGAAGCAATTCAATTTGAGATAATAAATGGGACGTTGACATATGATTTCAGCTCCTTTTCAAATACTATATTCATTCAACAACATAGCACCTTTTTCCTTCAAAACTTCATATTATCTATTCATTCTTAACCCCCTTAAATTGTATTAGAAACTAGTACTTTTTAAACTTTAACAATTTATTAGCACTAATCTTTACAAAAACACTTATTTTACACTTTATTAATCAATAATTCTTCGGAAATTTCCTTCTATAATCAATTTAAGTTGAGATTTGCTCATGGGTAAATTAGCTAAACGTGCACCAATCCGATTATCCGTTTCTAATCATGCAGATTATGCGAAAGTAAAGACATTGTTGCTGTCGCCCGACGTAATTGCGTTGTTTAACAACTTTAACCATGCGGATTAATCGACACAAAACGGTATATCGGTATCACTGACGAAGAAGTGGCCAACACACTGAAGGTCTTCCGACTATTTTAATAAAACAATTCGAGGACGTTAGCGATAGCTGGTTTTAAAAATATTTAGAAAATCCAGTTGACAGTCCATCTACTACGTGTTACGATATACCTGTAGTAAGTCACACTGGATATCAACACCACTTGATAGCGAGGTTGCAAAAATGTTTTTAAGATAAATAGTTGACACCTATGCTACTCGGTGTTACGATGTACTTGTAATAAGTAATACTGAATAGCGTGATTTCCCAAAAGCTATTCAGTAAAAATTTCCCTTAGTACTAAGTTATACTGAATATAAGTCAGACAAAGTAGAGGAGGCTCTGAACATGGAAAATTTAACTGAGATGCTGAAGGGTTCACTGGAAGGCTGCGTTCTGGAAATCATCAGCCGCCATGAAACCTATGGCTACGAGATTACCCGCCGCCTTAACGAGCTTGGGTTTACTGAAGTCGTAGATGGGACGGTCTACACCATCCTCGTGCGATTAGAAAAGAAAGAACTGGTGAACATAGAAAAGAAACCGTCAGATATGGGGCCGCCCCGCAAGTTTTACTCACTTAATGAGGCTGGCAGCCAGGAACTTGAATTGTTTTGGAAAAAATGGGATTTTGTATCATCAAAAATCAACGTCTTAAAGTCAATCTAGCTTCATAAGATATCCGTACGATATTTTTGGAGTGTCTTGTTCAGTTTTATAAAAAAGGAGGAAAAATAACATGATGGAAATGTTCAAAAAAATGATTGGTGATAAAAAAGAATACAAGATGATGATGGCACGGCTTGAAGCCCTGCCAGAGGACTACCAGTTTGTATTTAAGAAAATTCAAAACTACATGTGGAATTTCTCAGCGGGCAGCGGGATGGATATGCTGCACATGCAGTATGAATTAATCGAGTTGTTCGAAGCAGGTGCCGCGGAAGGAAGACAAGTGTTGGAAATCACTGGGGACGACGTGGCGTACTTTGCCGACGAACTAGTGGCAAACGCTAAAACCTATGTCGCCAAGTATCGTGAAGATTTGAATCAGAGTATCATGAAGCGATTGGGAAAAAATAAATTCAATAAATAATACCGACTGAATAGCTGGTAACAAACATGAATTACCACCTTCGCTATTCAGTTATATTTTCACCCAGTAATAAGTTATACAGATTATCAGTCAGACTAAATAGAGGAGTATAGGCAATCTAGCTGTCAGATATGGGGCCGCCCCGCAAGTTTTACTCTCTTAATGAGGCTGGCAGCCAGGAACTTGGATTGTTTTGGAAAAAAATGGGATTTTGTATCATCAAAAATCAATGTCTTAAAGTCAATCTAGCTTCATAAGATATTCCGTACGATATTTTTGGAGTGTCTTGTTCAGCTTTATAAAAAGGAGGAAAAATAACATGATAGAAATGTTCAAAAAAATGATTGGTGATAAAAAAGAATACAAGATGATGATGGCACGGGTTGAAGCACTGCCAGAGGACTACCGGTTTGTATTTAAGAAAATCCAAAACTACATGTGGAATTTCTCAGCGGGCAGCGGGATGGATATGCTGCACATGCAGTATGAATTAATCGAGTTGTTCGAAGCCGGTGCGGCGGAAGGCAGACAAGTGCTGGAAATCACTGGGGGCGACGTGGCGTCCTTTGCCGACGAACTAGTGACAAACGCTAAAACCTATGTTGCCAAGTATCGTGAAGATTTGAATCAGAGTATCATGAAGCGATTGGGAAAAAATAAATTCAATAGATAATACCGACTGAATAGCTGGTAACAAACATGAATTACCACCTTCGCTATTCAGTTATATTTTCACCCGGTAATAAGTCATACTGATTATCAGTCAGACTAAATAGAAGAGTATAGGCAATCTAGCTCCGCAAGGCGCTTATTATAAGGAGGAAAAAAGTATGAGCAATGCAGCGATTTCTGTAAAAGGGTTAAAAAAATCCTTTAAAGACAAGGAAGTCTTAAAGGGGGTGGATTTTGAGGTGCGGCGTGGCGAAATTTTCGCACTGCTGGGCTCAAATGGAGCGGGCAAGACGACGATAGTCAACATCCTCTCGACACTGATGAAGGCCGATGGCGGCGAAGTAGGTATTTGTGGCTTTGACGTCCAGCGTCAACCGGATCATGTTCGCCAGAGCATCAGCCTGACAGGGCAGTTCGCATCTTTAGACGGCATGCTCACCGGGCGGGAAAACTTGATGATGATCGCCAAGTTGCGGGGAGTTTCCAATCCAGCTCAAGTCGCCGACAATCTGCTTGCAAGATTCAGCCTGACCGATGCGGCCAACCGCAGGGCGGACAAATATTCCGGCGGGATGAAGCGCCGGCTGGACATCGCCATGAGCCTGATCGGGACGCCAGCAGTCATTTTTCTCGACGAACCGACGACAGGGCTTGACCCTGAAGCGCGGATTGAAGTCTGGGATACCGTCAAGGAGCTTGCCGGCGGCGGCACGACCATCTTGCTGACGACCCAGTACCTGGAGGAAGCCGAACAACTGGCGGACCGTATCGCCATCCTGCATGGCGGAAAAATCATCACGACCGGTACCCTTACCGAACTCAAGGAGATGTTCCCGCCAGCGAAAGTGGAGTACATCGAGAAGCAGCCGACATTGGAGGAAATTTTCCTCGCGATCATCGGCAAAAAGGAGGAGATGTAAATGAAAAGCAAAACAGGGGTATTACTAGGGCGTTTAATGCGCAACATCATGCGCAGCCCGGATACGATTATCACGGTGGCGATTACGCCGATTATGATGCTGCTGCTGTTTGTCTACGTATTTGGCGGCGCCATAGAGACAGGCACGGAAAACTACGTCAATTATTTATTGCCGGGAATATTGCTGATGGCTATCGCATCCGGCGTCGCTTACACTTCCGTGCGGCTGTTTACGGATGTAAAGAGCGGGCTGATGGCGCGTTTCATTACCATGCCCATCAAGCGCTCGTCGGTATTGTGGGCTCACGTGTTGACCTCGCTTGTTTCCAATGCGCTTACTATCGTGGTGGTTATCCTCGTCGCGCTCTTGATGGGCTTCCGTTCCAGCGCTGATATCCTGGATTGGCTCGCGGTAGCTGGGATACTCGGGCTGTTTACGCTGGCGCTGACATGGCTTGCGATCATTCCCGGATTGACAGCGGGGTCTATGGAAGGGGCGACAGCCTACTCGTACCCGCTGATTTTCCTGCCGTTTATCAGTTCGGCCTTTGTCCCCACCGAAACCATGCCTAAAATTGTCCGTGCGTTCGCTGAGAACCAGCCCGTGACTTCAATCGTGAATGCGATTCGTGCCCTCTTGTATGAAGGGTCTGTAGGCAACGATATCTGGATCGCGCTTGCCTGGTGTGTCGGCATCATGGTCATCTCTTACTTCTTCGCCATTAAAGTATTTAAACGCCAGTTAGGGTAAGTACACCATTATGGGATTAGCCATATCAATAGTCAGCCACTGCGATGAATGCATTTGCTATCACATGGAAGGCTGCGTTAAGTTGAAAGAGAAAATCCATTTTTAATAAAAATGGGTTTTTTTTTGTCCGTTAATTGTCCCTACTGACAAGAGGGGATTATCACCAAAGGAGGGTAAGAGGGTTGGACAACCCTGGAACCTGGCACACGGCGAGGGGGGGGCCACTTTTCAAAAGGGGCAATTGCGATCATTGAAATATGTAATGATAGACCATCTATTCACGAAAGAGACCTCAGTAAATTTTTAATATCATGGAGAAGGCCATGTTGAAAATAAAGATCAGCTCGTTTGCTTTACGATTTGTTATCCAAAAAATAATGGATGGGTCTACATTTGCAGGGAGTAAGTTTATAAAACTAGTTGGATGGAGAACACGACATTTCCAAACACCTTGTAAACAATTCAGTAAATGCACTAAAAGAGGAAGCTGACCATATAAATAGTGGTTGACCTCCTTTGTAATTTCTTGAAGTTGTAGAAGAAGGTAAACTGAACAAATAGAAAAGTACATTGACTAAAGTTCTTAATAGCTAGATCATTCTACATTAATGGCCGGTGCAATAAATTGGCCTTCAGCTTATGCTAAAAAGGAACGATTTTCATGTTTCTGTGTTGATTACATTTAGTTATAGGAAAGCATCAAAGCCCAACGAAAGGAAGAGGAAAGCAGTCATGGTGCAACCGGCTACAAGGCCTTTAACTCTGAGTTCAGGACCTGTTGACCGAATAGCGTACAGAAAATATAAAAAAGAACCGTATCATAACATGTAAGCAATGATAAAATTTTTAAGGAATTGTAAATTTTTCGATAATTTTGATGGTATAAGCCTTTACGATAAATATAGATATACTAAGAAAAGTGTGATGAAAAATGAAATGAGGAAATGGGGGGCAACCTGTTATACGGAGAACCGTATCAGAAGTAAATGAGGTTTTTTTAGAAAAATAAAAAGCCAAAAATGAACAAGTTATGAAAAGAACCTTGATTATTTTTGGCTTTTATTAGGAAGATCAGCATCCGTTACATTAATAAAGCCTTTCTAATTAAAAATGAAAGGAAAAGTAAATGTAACGAAAGCCGCCCAAAGTCCGTAGACTGGCAAATACTTAGTAACCGCATCTTGGATGGGTGAAGGTCCGGTCTTGTTTTGTAGAAAACGCATATAGGAGACCATAATCCAAATAAGATTTCCCCAGATAAGTATGTTTACACCTAAAACAGCAAGTCTGTTTGGTGTAATCCCATAAGAAGAAAGTCTGAACACAATGGCTGATAAAGCCACACTGTCAATGATAAGCGCAAGAACAATTAAGGAAAAATTTATATAATCTGAAATGTTCTTTTTCTCGTCTGAGTCGCTTTCGGTAATTGAAAATATGGTAACGGCCAATACACCAAGGAGTATTCCGTTGAAGGCTATCAGGAAATTGCGGTCCAAGAATGGATTTTTTCCTACCCATATAACTGTTATAAGATAGACCAACAATGTGACCAGGACAAGAGGACTAAAAATTTTAGCTATATATGGTGTAATATTCTTAGCAAGTTTAAGATTCATTGATACCAGGTATGCAGCCACAATAGCGAGAGCGGCAGCACCAAATAAAACGATATTACTAAAATAGAATTCTTCTATATCCAAGCCAACAAAGCTAAATAACTGCATGGTTAATGCCGCTAGCACCATTCCGCTAACTGCCATGCTGGCGTAGAGAATACAAAATTCCAAATTAAATTTAATATAGGCTAATCTTGTACTGCCTTTTGAATATTCATTTCCTGTAAATGCAAGCCCTACCAATACCCATAAGAATATGGGAAGGTGTAAATAAGCAAGGATAATACTGTCTTTATAATTTAATGGTAGCATATTAAGATAAAACCCGGAAATTAGGAACAACGCTGCAAGGGAATAAATAACACTTTTTTTCGGAGTATTATTGTAAACAAAATAGGCAGCAATAAAGGGAATTATACCAAAAGCCAGGTTAATTGGAGCAATTGCTTCCTGTTCGACAAAATGGAAAATGATTCTGGTACTTATCCCGGCCAGAATGGCTAAAATGCCCATGAATAAGAAACCTTTTTGAAGAAAGGAAGATTTTTCTGAATTTGAAGGTTCCTTGAAATGCAATCTTTCATACCAAATGCCAAGAACCTGAGAATCAGGATTTTGTTCCCATGCGTCTGAGAATGACTTTTTAAAGGCATGGGGGTCATTTCTAAACATTCTCTCTAGCTCATGGGGATTAGAAATATTTTCAATAATTAAATTTTTACTGTCCATGATTATACCTCCCTAATAATTGTCAATTTATCTTTAAAAGTCTTCATCACTTTTGTATTCTAAAACATCCCCAGGCTGACATTCTAAAGCCTTACAAATCGCATCTAGAGTTGATAATCGAATCGCTTTTGCCTTTCCATTTTTCAATATAGAAAGATTCGCCATCGTGATTCCAACCTTTTCAGAAAGTTCTGTTACGCTCATTTTCCTTTTCGCCAACATCACATCAATATTGATAATAATTGCCATTGGTTTCACCTCATATCGTTAAATCATTTTCTGATTTTATATCGATGGCATTTTTTAATAGCATTTGAAGAACAGCAGCAAAGACTGCAATCACTATTGAAGCAAAAGGAACAACCAATCCAACAAAGATGACACCTGGTGCATCGTCTTTCTCCGCAAAGAGATAAAAGAGCGGCAAGAGTAGCACATGCAAACTACTGATTGTGATGGCACAGAATTTGATATTTCTCAAAGCATTTACAGATAATTGTGAGAAAGCTTTATTTTTGTCAATATAGCGTAAAAGTTTAAACGCCTGATACAAAGCAAAGTAAAAAGGAATCGCCGATGCATCAAAAACCATAGAAACGAGGTATTTAATGAAATCAAACTCTGGAAGCAATTTTGCTGCAATATTACCTAACTCAGGTACCAAAAAGATGCATAAAGCAAGAACTGGAAAGCCCATAAGAACAACAGCTAACTTTAAAAATAGTGTTTCTGGTTTCATGAAAAGCACCTCTCTTAAGTATTGTTTATTAGATATTAACATTTTATTTATCGATAAACAATGAATTTTTATTGATTATTATAAGATTTTTGTTGTTAATAAGTTAATTTGGACAAAAATATAAAGCATTCCTCTTTACAAAGAAATGCTCTATATGGTGTATCTCATGAGCCTCAATTGAATTACTGTTAGTCCACTAATAAAAAATAACTTTATCTATAAAAAATGAGCCGCAAATGAGCCAAATAAAAATGGAAGCACCTCATTTAGATGTGTCACGGTGAACCGTATCATAAGTAAATGAGGTTCTAATTTGTTTAACAAAATTTCAGGTACCTGTGCAAGGAGTATTCATGAATGTTTAAGTTTTCATGTTTGTTCATTAAATAGATTCATTTTGTTGGCATAAGTTTCATAATAACTTTTTATTTTCTGAATGGTCATCAAACTTCTTCTTTTATACATGACGAAACAAACATATAAATATAATAAGAGGTATTTTCTACAAGTGTATTTTTAATAAGGGACTGCCTTTTTTGTATAAGCATTGGTTAACGTATTTGCAAGGTATATAATCGGTTTTGCTGGAAAGGAGGATATACTTATGAAGAATAAAAGCGAAATCATGGAGATCATTCAGCAATTGGATCATCATATTGCAGATGATTTTGAGGCACAGGACCTAGACTTTAAACAATGGAATTTTAGTGCTGTGGAGGAAAACGTCAATAAAATGATTAAATACGCTGTTTGTATGGCAAATGGCGGTGGGGGCAGCGTTGTTTTCGGCGTGGCCGACAAAATGCAGGGAATAGACAATGTTTTAATTGGGATTCCATTTGATGTAGACATAGAAGAATTACAAAAAAGGATATTTGAAAATACGGATCCACACATAACCCCTTCATTTGATGAAATATTTTATAAAGATCATTCAATCCGGCTCTTGGTCATGAACGTTTTGCCGGAAACACCGCCTTATACAACAACGAATGGTACAGCAACCATTAGGCAAGGAAAAGAGTGTCTGCCGTACATGGAGACGAAACGAATAATTTAATTCCTTTCGAAATTTCGAATATAAAAAGAAGTATCAAAGAACAACTAAATGTCCTTGATACTTCTTTTTTCAATTTTATATAAAGGGACTGTAATATCATTAATTATGGCATGGAAAGATTTTGGTTCTTCTGGAGATACCATAGGAAGCATGCCAAGTGATTGTTGCATCCCTTTTATGTTGATTTCTTTTGTTTTTGATCTAAACGATGGCTAAAGAAAGTTAGCAGACTTGCACAGACTGCAACTATCCCACCGACCCATGTTACATTCATTAAATTCCCTTGATGGTATACAATTCCGCCTAATGCAGAACCAAAAGCGATACCTACGTTGCTTGCCACTGGCATAAGTGAAGCAGCGAGACCTGTTGCTTTTGGTTGATAAATTCCGGCGAGGTCTATTAAATAAAGCTGGGTAGATGTTGTTAAGAGGATGGCCATTAACGACATCAAGCCAAGGTTAGCCAGTCCTAAAATAAAATGATTTGTAGTCCAAAATAAACTTGTCAGAACAACTGCCTGCACGAGAAAAACAAACCGAAGGCGACCGATTGCATTGTGGCTGGCAATTTTACCGGCGAGGATGTTGCTGAAAATCGAGATAAATCCGTAACCAAATAAGATTAAGCTAATTGAATGATTTGGTACTTCCATTCCCTTCAAGATTGGAACAAGGTACGTAAAGATTGTATAAGTTGCGCCAAATCCGAGAGCAGGAATGAAAAAAGCCATCAAAATTCTTGGATTGGTCATTAAAGAAAACTGATCCCGTATCGAACTGCGTATTTGGCTGAGTCTAGTAGGCAAGAAGAAAAAAGATGCCAAAAACGCCAATCCTCCTAGGAAAGTAGTTAACATGAAAGTGGCATTCCAGCCGTACGATTCGGCAATGACAACACCAATTGGCACTCCAACGACATTTGCAAGTGTGAAACCACCGAAAACGAATGATATAGCAAGTCCGCGTTTATTAATCGGCATGGTTTCACTTGCAACAATCATGGCTAGAGAAATTAATACTCCTGTTACAATCGCTGTCATAATCCGAAGTGCAAGGAGCATGATGTAGCTCGTCGAGATTACACACAAAGCATTCAAGACGATGAAAGTTCCTATCAAAAACAACATCCATTTTCGCTTTGGAAAATGACTTGTTGCTGACATCACTAGTGGTGTGGCGATGGCAAACGTAATTGCAAACGCAGAAACGAGTGTGCCTGCTTTTGCATTTGTTATATGAAGGCTTGAGGAAATATCGGTTAAGATTCCGACAATAACAAATTCGCTTGTCCCGAGAACAAATGTTAATAAAGTAAGTGTTAAGATGAGCAACCAATGTTGCTTGGATAAATTTGTGTGGTGCATAAATACCTCTTTTCTTAGATGAATGTAAATGTGTCACAAAGTAGAAAAACAACCTAAACATCATACCATAAAATATTTTTGCGAGAAAAACCCTTTCTTATCAAATAGAGGTCAATGGATTACCAGGATCGACAATGCAACGGGAGTTAGCAGATAACTATTTAAGAAAACACATTTCTGTTGATAATAATATTGATAGTAGTTGGTATTAAGAAAATTAGTATGTAAAAACCTCATTTAGTTACAATACGGAGAACCGTACCATAAGTAAATGAGTTTTTTGTAAGAAATAAGGTCTATCCCTCCGTGTGCTAAAGTTTTAACTTACTGGGGGTTATCTTGGCTTTTAAATTTGATATCGAAATTATCTGCCAAAATGACAGCCCAAGTATATTAGGCTATAATTAGAGCTGTTGTAATAACCCTTCAACTACTAGAAAGGGGTTTTTTTTTGATTAAATTACATAATGTCAGTAAAAGTTTTTCACAGTTTCAGGCCATTAAATCCTTGTCTTTAACGATCAATAAAGGAGAGATTCACGGAATTATTGGAGCTAGTGGAGCAGGTAAATCAACCTTGCTGCGGCTAATGAATTTGTTGGAGATCCCTGATGAAGGTGAAGTGGAAGTGAATGGTCAAAAGTTAACCGATTTGAGCAGCAAAGGACTTCGACAAGCACGGAAATCAATAGGGATGATTTTTCAACATTTTAATCTAGTGTTGAATAAAACGGTTTACGATAATGTAGCCGTATCGTTAGAATTGGCAAACTTTCCAAGGAAAGAACGACGGAGCCGCGTGGTGGAGTGTCTTCAATTTGTTGGGTTGGAGAGTTTCATGGAAAAATATCCTGCACAATTAAGTGGCGGACAAAAGCAGCGCGTTGCAATTGCAAGAGCATTAGCGAATTATCCGCAAGTTTTGTTATGTGATGAACCGACTTCTTCCCTTGATCCTAATACAACTGCTGAAATATTAGAGGTATTAGAAAATATAAATAAAAGACTCGGTGTTACTATTGTCATTGTAAGTCATGAGATGGAAGTAATTAAAAGTATATGTAATCGAGTAACTGTAATGGAAGCTGGAGAAATCTATGACACCGTATTAATTGAACCAAAAAAGATTCAACATATAGACGGTAGCCCAAGATACTTTGTAGAACAATTAAAAAGGGGTGGTGAGATGGACCATGCCTGATATATTAGTTCAATATGAAGCTGAAATTTGGGCGTCTATTGGAGAGACCTTTGTAATGGTGGGTGTTTCTATTTTAGCTGCAATCCTTCTAGGCCTCCCAGTTGGGACGTTACTTTACCTTTGCAAGAAGGGACAAGTACTTGAGAACCGTTTTGTTTTTTTTACTTTAAATTTATTGGTAAATATTACTCGTTCTTTTCCTTTTTTATTATTAGTAGTTTTTCTAATTCCATTTACACGATTAATCATTGGAACAGCCATTGGTACAGCGGCCGCAACTGTTCCATTATCAATAATCGCTATTGCGCATTATTCGCGATTAGTCGAGCAGTCTTTATTAGACGTACCAAGAGGTGTAATGGAAGCAGCCATTTCAATGGGTGCTTCTGTTAAGGAAGTTATTTTTAAATTTCTTTATGTTGAGGCCCGTTCTGGACTTGTTCTCGGATTAACAACATCGATTATTAGTTTTATTTCCTATTCGACAATTATGGGAGTAGTCGGAGGCGGTGGTATAGGAGACTTTGCCATTCGGTACGGATATCAACAATTTAAAACAGAATTAATGATGTACATGATTATTATTATGATCATACTGGTACAGATCATCCAATTTACTGGAACAACTGTATCAAGAATGATTGATAAAAGATAGGAGAAAAAAATGAAAAAAATACTTATTTTTATTACGATGTCACTATTGATTTTAGCTGGTTGTAGCCAGAAAAATGAGGCAAATGATAAGGGAAATGTGCAAAGTAATGAGCAGGAAGAAGTGACATTGAAAGTAGCTTCTTTAATTCCTCCAATGACGGAAATGCTGGAGCTTGTTAAACCAAAACTTGCAGAGGAAGGGATTAATCTCGAAATTGTTGTATTAAGTGATAATGTTCAGCCTAACAGCGCGCTTGCGGCAGGAGAAGTAGATGCAAACTTCTTCCAACATGTTCCGTACATGGAGCAATTCAATAGAAACAATGATGCAGAACTAGTTCCAATTGTACCAATCTATTTTGCGAATTATGGTGTATATTCTAAAGAATACAATTCGATGGACGAATTACCGGAGGGTGCTGTAATCGCTATTGCGAATGACGTTTCCAATATAGATCGTTCATTGGCATTGTTAGCTCAACATGATGTCATTACTTTACAAGAAAAAACGGGACCATATTATACGAAAGCTGATATTGTTGACAACCCAAAAAACTATAAGTTTGAAGAAGTAGATTTGTTAATGTTAGCGAGAATGTATGATGATGCAGATGCAGTATTCTTGTACCCTGCATACGCTGCACCACTTGGATTGACACCAAAAAGTGATGCTATCCTTACAGAAGGAATTGAAAATGACTTTGCGATTACTCTAGTAGCGCGCAAAGATAATGCTGAATCAGAGTCGATTCAAAAGCTAGCTGAAGCTATGACGAGTCCAGAAGTACGCAAGTTTTTAGAAGAAAATTATGATGAAACTGCCATTCCGGCATTCTAATACAGATATAAAGAAAGGGCTATTCTAGTTGTTTTTACAACAGAGAATGGCCCTCTTTCTATGCATGCACTACTAAATAAAAAGCGCAAACCCGTGTAGCTTAATGGTTTGCGCTTCTTGAATTGTGTTATGGCCTAGCACTTCTATTTAAAGAGATTAATTGTTGTAATAATAATTGGCATACCGAAAACGTCAATTAAGAAGGCTCCTACGATCGGTACGATTAGGAATGCTTTACGTGATGGGCCAAATTTTGAAACAACTGCTGACATATTTGCCATTGCGTTGGGCGTTGCACCAAGACCATGACCAAGGAAACCCGATACCATAATCGCTGCATCGTAATTTTTACCGAGTAAGCGGAAAAGAACGAACACCGCGAATAATACGATGAAGAGTACTTGAACTAAAATGATGATGAATAATGGTAAGGCTAAGTCTGCGACTTCCCATAGTTTAATGCTCATCAATGCCATTGATAAGAAAATGCCAAGGGAAATATCACCGATTAAGTTGATTTCTTTCATGTTGATTAATTCAGGTTTGAAGCGATCGACGATATTACGTACGATTACTGCAATGAACATGGCACCTACATAACCTGGTAATACAAATCCTGTCAGAGTAGAGAACCATTCCCCTGCATATGTACCAGCAGCCATACAGAATGTGATTAAGAAAACTTGCAGCATGAATGATTTTTCTGTAATCGGATGTTGTGATTTTTCAACGTATGCTTCTGTTTCTTCAGAAGATGGCTTTAAGTTAAATTTGCGAATTAAGTATTGTATCACGGGACCACCAACAAGTCCGCCAGCTACTAATCCACATGTAGCTGCAGCCATCCCAATTGTTAGGGCAGAAGGTACGCCTAAGCCTTCAATTGTTTCCCCAAAAGCGGCAGCAGCACCATGTCCTCCTTCCATCGATACGGCTCCAGCCATTACGCCGATTAATGGATGAATACCCATTACTTTTGCTAAAGAAACGCCAATCACATTTTGCATTAAGGCTAAGAAACCACAAGCTAACCAATAGATTACTAGCAGTTTGCCGCCTAATTTAACAAGTTTGAAACTTGCACCGAGTCCAATCGTTGTAAAGAATGTGATCATGAAAATGGATTGTAGTGAGGTGTCTAAAGTAATTTCGAGAATGTCGAAACCTTTTAAAATCGTTGCTAAAATAGCGAATAGCAAGCCCCCCACAACAGGTGCCGGAATACAAAATCGATTTAAAAAACCGACCCTTTTAACTAAAAATGAACCGATTAAAAATAATGTTACTGCTAGGCATAGTGTTGTAATTTGATTTAAAGCCATATACATCCCCCTTTGTTTATTCCAAACTGTTCATAATTACTTCATTGATAAAGTAAGCACCCAATTTTGCGGTTTGATTATTTACATCAAGTGAAGGGTTTACTTCACAAATGCTGAAACTTACAGTGTTTTTGTGCGAAACCATTTGGCGCAAAATGTCCCGAACCTTCAAAGCGGACAAACCGAATGGTGATGGTGCACTGACACCCGGAGCTTCAGCAGCATTTATAACATCCATACAAAGAGTAACAAGTAAAACATCATGCGCATCCATGAAGTCATTTAAATCTTTAGTGAACTGAGCTGAATCCAATTGTTCATCTAAAAAGTATTGCACATCATATTGAGCGGCTGTATCGAATAATGCAGTCGTGTTCCCATATTGTTGGATGCCACATACGAAATAATGTGCATTTGGATCCTCGTCTAAAATTTGTTTAAACATTGTACCTGACGAGGTTTGTTTATCATACGAACGCATATCAAAGTGCGCATCAATATTAAGCAAACCAATGGAAGAGTCCGGACCTGCTGCTTTACGCACCCCTAAATATTGTCCGTATAATGTTTCATGCCCGCCCCCAAGTACAATAGCCTTTCCGTTTGTTAAAATGTCAGAAACTTTATCCCCTAATTCTCGTTGTGCCTGCTCTAATTCATGACCTTCACAAATGATATCCCCCAAATCAATTAGAGAATTTATATGAACATCATTACGCCATGGCAACGTTGATAACTGCTTACGTAACGCAATAGGAGCATCTTTTGCACCAACCCGACCATTGTTACGGCGGACACCTTCATCGCAAACAAAGCCTATTAATCCAACCGATCCTGGCGTTGTTGTAGTTGCCAATTGAACAATTTGATGATAACGAAAGTAAGCGTGATCCGTATCATGATCGATGCGACCTTGCCAAACTTTTGAATCTGTTTTTTTATGCAATACGTTCACCTCCTTAAAGACTGAAAAAACATATTTTTATTATATTTATAAATATTTATAATAACAAATATCATTTTTTTATATTATAATAGTTTAAAACTATAAATGAGGTGCGAAATGGATTTACGGAAGATGTATTATTTCAATGCAACCGTAAAATATCAAAGTTTTTCAAGGGCCGCAAAAGCCTTACATATTTCACAGCCTTCATTAAGCAATGCGATAAAAACTCTGGAACTAGAAATCAATGCATCGCTAATAGAACGTACAACCAAACAATTTCAATTAACGGAATTAGGACAGCAATTTTATGAACGTTCGAAAAGTTTAATTGCTCAATTTGAAGTAATGGATACCGAGTTAAAAGAGTTAGCAAAAGGGGAGCAGTTAGAAATTCGATTAGGCATGATTGAATCAGCAAATTACTGGTTTTCACAAGTAATTATTGCATATCAAAAACGATACCCACAAAATCAAATTACTCTAATTGATACATTGTATAATCAAACTGTGCGTCAAGCTTTATTAGATTTAAATGTGCATGGAGTAATTACGAACCAGCATATTGTTGATCATGAAATAAAAAGTGAATTATTGTATACCGAACCGTATGTAGTGGTAACAAAAAAAGATCATCCATTTGCTGCGAAAGAGAAAATAACGCTAGTAGACTTTACTAAAGAAGCATTGATAATAGGTATGCCAGCATTTCAAACGAGTGCACAAATATTAAAAGCGTTTGAACAGGAAAATGTCACACCGAATATTCAATATAAAATAGAACGATTTGAAATGATAAAAGTATTGGTAGAAGAAGGGTTAGGAATTGCCATCTTACCTCAACACTATGTCAAACATCATTTATCAGAATGCTTACTAACAAGCCCAGTGCACAGTGAGTTTCTAAATCGCAATGTATACTTAAGCACCATGAAGGACCGTACATTCCCAAAAAGTATATTAGAGCTATTTGAGCTCATAAAGACAATGCATTAAATAGGTACTAGGCACAACCATAATATTCTAAGTACATCCGTTATAGTAAGGGGACCTCCTATTCGGATTTCCTTCAGACGTGAAAAATGACCTAGAATTGTTAGATTCTAGGTCATTTAGTCTACAGTCTTTGATATTTTAATAGCGCACATTAATCAAAAATTTTGTAAGGATTCATAAGCAAAAAATCATGATGAGGAACTGTCAACTATACCATACGTAATTGAGGTTTTTGTACCAACATGCCACCTCATTGGTAAAGAAGGTCGTACAGAATCCTCATTTATTTGATGGAAAGCGGATAGTAACCGTTGTACCTTCATCAATTGAACTTTGGAAATCAATTCTACCATTATATTTTTCAACGATATGATAGCAAATCATTAAACCTAAACCTGTCCCGTTACTTTTTAAAGAGTAGAAAGGAGTACCGAGAGACTCAACTTCCGCTTTTGACATACCACAACCAGTATCGATTACTTTCATTTCCACGAAATGATTCTTTCTTTTCACCTGAACAATAACGGAATCACCACTTTTGGAGGCCTCAATTGCGTTTTTGATAATATTTATCATTAATTGTTTATACTCTATTGCATTAGCGTAGATATAGCAATCTTCATCCACATTTAATTCAATCGTATTATCACGTACAAGCCCATATGATTTAAGTAAATCAGTTACACTTTGAAGAACAGCCTGAACGTTTACAATTTCTATTTTTTTCTCTTTATCTGGCTTTGCAATGCATAAAAATTGAGAAATTACTTGTTCTGCCGTATTTAATTCATCAATCATCAAAGTAAAATGATCTTTTACATCCTTACTAGATAGAGTGTCCTTTTCGCTGTAAAACTGCAAAAAACCTTTAACAGCTGTCAAAGGATTTCTAATTTCATGTGCAACTGCAGCTGCAAGTTGTCCAGTAGTCTTTAATCGTTCTGAGTGTTGTAATTGTTCATAATATAATTGCTGTTTCTTTATACGTACATGGTATAAATAATAAATACAATATATTATCACTTGACTCCCTATAAAGTTACTAACATTTCCTATTAAATCTGATTTCATATGAGCGTATCTATTTTCTTGATCCATTATCATGATATAACTATATGTAACCGTTATTAATAGTCCGTTTAAAATTAAAGAAAAATAAAATAGCTTTGAATCAAAAAATAAAATAGAAATTGCAGGAATAAAGCAGAGAAGTATAAAGGTAGACCAAGTGTCTGGATATAAAAAGAAAATAGTATAGAGATAAGCGGATCCAACGATAATAATGATAATTCTAATATGATAATTCCGATACCTAGGATAAAGCAATAAACATGCAACGAGAGCTAATGTAAGAACACTATGTAAAATGTAACCTATCTTAAGTTCACCAAAACGTGGATTATCTAATAACAAACCCATCATCATTAGTGTCGTCAGGATGATCACTAACGTATAATATACTTTGTTATTGATATGGGTATAATTTTCCTTCATATGTACTCCTTTCGTTGTTTTAAGTTTTGAGTCAATAATTTTTCAACATGCTTGAAATTACAAATGGTGTGATTTAACCATAATAACATAAATGATGAAAATTATTAGAGAGGATTTCTAATATACAGCTAGTAATACATAGAGAGGCATGGATTGTGAAGGTACTGATGCTAATGAAAAAATCATTCATTGGTCAAAATGGAAGAATTCCGTTTTCTTTATAAATAAAAGAGTATATAGATATAAAAAAGGGGCTGTCCAATAAGCCCATAAATTGATGCAGGTGTAGAAAAATAATACTGAAAAAATCAAAAGGATGGGGCTGTACCTAAAGTCATATAGTGACTGAGAGATGGTCTATTTTCCAAGGTATTGATTTCCGTTCCAGACTGACGCTTTCCGCGGGCATGGCTTCAGTCTCCTCAGGCCAACACGATGTTGGTCACGAAGGCGTTGCCACACGAGGTGGCGTTCTTAGCCTTCGTTCCTATGTTTGCTCCTGCGGGGGCCTTCAGCTCATGCGATTCCCGCTGGAGTCGCCGTCTTTCACTACAATCAAGTGCCTACAAAAAATAGTAGATTAAAAAAATATACGAAAAACAGGTGTAGAAAAAGACTCGTTCCATATAGGCGCGAAACTTTAAATGATGTTAATCATCGATTTGCAAGTATTTAAATAGGTATTTATACAATTTCTCATTTATTATTGCAGTTATATTGTGATTAACATTTCATACTGTTTTCCTGTCATATTTTCTACTCATCCACCTAAACAAACAGAGCCAAGAATTAAAAACATGTCACCGCAATTTGCAGTGACATGTTAGATGATTATTGCAGAATATTTGGTGTTGGTGCATTTTTGTTTGTGGTTGATGCATTTATTGCAGCTACATTCGATAAATTAGCGTTATTAGCGGCACCGTCCATTTTTGTTTTTGTTGCACCTGCTTTTGGCGTGTTGTTACCATTTGTGGAAGTAGCTTGCTTGCTTTCACTATTTTTAGAAGCTGAAGCTGATTTCGTTGCCTCACTATTGGTAGTAGCGTTTTTCGTACCATTTGCGGCATTCTTCGTGTTAGCGTTTCCGTTTGCCGTGGCATTCGTGTTTGTTGCTCCACTCGTTGCAGACGCTTGCTTCCCACCATTATTCGTTCCAGCAGCATTTTGTGATCCGGTCATACTCGCAACGTCGTTCATCATTTGCCCAACTTGTGGGGCTACGGTTTGAGCGATGTTACCAATTGATTGAGCAGCAGTACCACTCGTTAATTGTTGGGCTACATTCCCAATCGTCTGAGCGAGGTTGCTACCAGAAGCGTTTTGTCCAGCTCCGCCACTCATATTTTGTGTACCACTCGCACTTTGAGAACTAGCAGTACTTTGAGGTGCATTTCCTCCAGCAAATTTTTGTGCAATATTCCCTACCATCTGCATAATACTTCCACCCATTTGTCCAGCATTGCCACTAGAAGCACTTTGTCCGGACTGAGTTGCGCTATTCATCGCTGCTCCAGCACTAGCTAATGAACCTTGTGAAGCGTTTGCACTCATCATTTTTTGCTCCAACAATGAATTCATCGCTTTTCTTGGACAAAACCTTGTTGCGCCTTCCGCTGCTTTCATGGAACCTAACAGTACAAGCATTCGCCCACTTCTGCTTTTAGGGTCACGCATAAGTCGTGTCGTACCATATGCAGTCATCACTGAGCCCAACACGAAACGAGAGTATGCATCACTCGTACTGATATTTTGTTGATTATTTGTCATCTGTGTGGAACCTCCTATCTGAATTTTGGATAAAGCATGGAGAATCACTATTAATTCTATTTTACTGCGGTAACTACTATTGATTTTACCGATACTACGAAGGGAGAATGGATGACATGGAATTGCAGGTATGGAAAATAGGGGTAATCGGGGCTCGATAAAAAGTCATTGATGGAAAGGGGTCATCGCATCGGATACTTTTTTACAAACACCAATTATTAGCTTGGAAGTTATAAATCGTGTGTGTAAGGTAACATTTGGATTTCTGGTGTTCGTATAGTTTAGGCAAGAATGGAAATTCCTAAAGAATGGAAGGCGCAGAAACAGTTAATGAAAGCTTACAAGTAATTACTCCAGGCTATTATTTTCTAACCACATGTTCATCCATTTCAACTTTATAATCCCCAATTATTCGCTGCTTATGCGTACCAAATTGAAACGACTACAATTCTATCAGATTCCCAAATGGAAACGCTCGCTGGGCGGAGAGATTATTTCTTTTTGAATGTACAATAGAGTAGCCACTGATCCATCCGAATTGGGATCAGCGGCTATTTCATTTCCTCATCATTTGCTCTTGAGCCATTTTTATCATTTCTTTAACCATATTACCGCCAATCGGTCCGCCTATTTTCCCGGCCTGTTCAGATGTAAGTTTACCATTATAACCTTTATTCAATGGAATACTTAGTTCATCGGCAATTTCGTATTTTACATCATTCGGATTGTTGATATCTACGTTATAACCTTGTTCTTTCATAACTCGAGCCTTGAGTTTGTCTAATTCATCCCGAGCAGAGGGTACTAATATTTTATTTCTATTAGCCATTTTTCTTCACTCCTTCATCCATTAGTCTTTCCCGAAAATGAAACTTCACTCCTCTTAATGAGAAAATGTAACGGAAATTATTTTCGTTCGGGTTCAAATATTAATAGGGCTAGAGAAGAAAGAGGAAGTTTTCATTTATGAGATTCAACTTCAAAATTGGTTGCTGATTGGTTCAAGTATTCTTGGTAGAGTAATTTCATAGCTTCTATAATCTTCTCATCGGAGAATTGAAAATTAGATCGATTAGGTAAATTTTTTGCACCCAAAACGTACAATAATGGGTAATGATTTAAATCTCCTAATATACCAATATCAACTACAACATTATCTAAGCCACCAGACATATGATTTAAAAAATGAGTAGGTATTCCATCTATATCGCCTCTTTGTCTAACCAATCCATTTATTATCGGAGCCCATAAATCAGGACTTAATCGATATCCTTCAAAGATCAATAGCAGTAATTCGAACACTTGACTTAATTTACCACTGTTTTCTAAATTACGTGGATTTTGAGTAATATTTATATTTTGAAAGTAAGACTTAATTTTATTATTTACTTTTTCCCATCCTCCACACTTTTGCACTATACTATTTGCCACTAAACTATCATGACAGGCAATCATTACTTCTACAGCTTCTCGTAGTGATAGCGTACTCCTTTGTTGAAAGTGAGGAAATAATTCTTTGCTATCTTCATTTGGATTAAAGTTAACATCTTCTACAATGTCATTCCATTTAAATAATTTATCCTCTACACATTTAGCAATGCTAAAGCCAACCGCTACTTTTGCTGCTGAAGCAAGTGGGAATGACATTTCACGATTATACTCAGAAACTATTTTTTGCTTTTCACTGGAATAAATTAAGATCCCAATGGTTCCAGACTCTATTTCCTTTAATTTTTTAATTACGTTTTGCATTTTAAACCTCCCAATTTAATTTTTCATATTTAATGGTAAATTCTGATATTTCAAGATTACCATACGAAGAGCGGAAGACGTTGAGATTTATATTATTGATAAAGGTTTACCACTAGAAATAAAGTAATTGAATGGATCTTATTTTTGAAGGGATAAACAGGAGGAATATAGAATTAATAGAAGTTAAGAAGTTTTGGTAATTTTATGAGAGCAATCGGTATCTCAGAGCTAAAAAAATGTATAGATGATGTTACTGTAATAGCGATGGAAGGTGTTACGCACATGCTACAGTGGGATGAACCAGGTCGAACGGCATATGAAATTAAGAAATGGATATAGTGTAAAGAATAGCGAAATGTACAAGGTTCATAGTCTTTATGTAGTAGCAAAAAGTATTCAAATACCTATGAAGGAGATTGCATTATGACAAAAACTACTTTTGCATTAATTGGAACAGGGGTTGTTGGGGAGCGTATCATTAATCAAATTTTGGCTCATCCTAACTGCGAAATTGTGTCTGTATTCGATGAAAATAAAACAAGGCTTAAGGAAATTTCAACAAAATATCAACTTCCGGTTGCTGGGACGTTAGACGAGCTTTTGGAATCAAAACCAAATTGGGTGTATATCGGAACTCCCCCTGTAAGTCATGCTCCTCTGGCAGAACAAATAGCTGCATATGGCTTAAATATTCTTTCCGAAAAGCCACTAGCACATGATACGCAAGATGGTATGCTTATGGTAAGAGTAGCAACTGAAGCAAATGTTCAGACAGCGATGCATTTTCCGTTAATGTATAGTCCAGTTGTACATAGTCTTCAACATGCAATAAATACAGCTTCACTTGGCAATATTATTCGCATTGAATTACATACTTATTTCCCACATTGGCCAAGAAAATGGCAGCAAAATCCATGGATTGGTACAAGAGAACAAGGTGGATTTATAAGAGAGGTATTTCCACATTATCTGCAACTTATCTATCGACTATTCGGTCATTTTACGATTTCTTCCCACGAGACGACTTATCCAAAAGATGAAAACCTATGCGAAACAGGCGTGTCAGCCTTGGCTAAAACAGAAAGTGGGATACCAATTGTTCTAAATGGTTTGTCAGGAATTGGGCAGGAAGAGCGTCTAGAATTTAAGGTGTTTGGAACAGAAAAAGTGATGACGATTCGAAATTGGTCAGAGCTTTGGATAAGTGAAGTGGATCAGGTGGCTGTTCATGAAATTCCGGACAATAAGCCAATGAGTCTTATAGATGCATGTCATGGAGTGATAAATGGTAAGGAGTCACTGATTGTATCGTTTGAAGAAGGCGTGAAGGTGCAAGAGTGGATTGATCAGTTGTTAAAATAGGGAAGAGGTTTCACAGTGAGATTTGACTCTTCAAATCGGTCTGAGTTGTAATTTTTATTAATATTTTACTTCCATACAACGTTAGTGGATACTGACGTACTGTTAAAAAAATCTTGGTATAACAAAGAAGTTTAATGGCATCCTATTGTTGAATAGGAGGAGATTTCATTTGGCTAATTCAGAAGAGAAAGAAAAGAAATTTATGGATCCTTACGGGTATGTTACTGAAAAAAGCGGAAATCCAACAGCGTCCGAAGCGAAATTAAATGGACAAAATTTTGATCCAGCAGAACGACATCAAAGTAAGGTGAGTGCGAGTGGTACCAACAAGAAAGACAGTGCAGATGAAGGTTTTGAATATCTCGAATAAATGACGAAACTATAAAGGAACAATGAGCTCTTCAGTATTAAAAGGAGAGGCAATGGGTCTCCAAAGACTTGTATGTAAGTTTAAATTATAAAATATAAACCGCCTGACTTAATCAAAATATATGATTAAGACAGGCGGTTTTATTTAATTAGGCAAGAAATCTCGATCCGACAGTTGAACAAGCTTTTGAAAGATGACTTCCTTGGTCATAATATTTGACGACTGTAGTGATATGAAGATAACTGCACCAACATTTAAAGCGGCAATATGCATGGATCCAGCTTTCCCTTTACAGAAGAGTTCTTATCAATAGTATAAACTGGTAAAGAAATGGGCAAAATATCCAAGGATTCATTTGGGCCAATTGATAAATAGAAATTGGAAATGAGTACATTCTTTAGAGTTTAGAACTCAAAAGATAAAAGGAGGTGTTTTTCATGACAGTAGTAAATGACATTAAGACTGTTCTAGCAGGATTGAAGACTGCTCAAGCTAGCTTTGAAACATTTGCTTTAAGTACAGATAATCAACAAGCGAAGGCGCTTTATCAAGATGCTGCTATCAAAACCCAAGCTATTGTAGACAGTGTTGAACCACGTCTTCAAGAAATTCAAGAAGAAGAACCTCAGTACAGACAGGAATAATTAAAGAGGAGACAAGAGGTTGGTTGAATTAACTAACCTTTTGTCTCTAAATTAATAGATAAAAAAAGAGGTGAAATCATGATATCCAAAATAAAAAATTTGAAAGTTGCTCTTTTAATATTAATGGTTATCGGATTATGCACAGGTTGTAATGGAAATCAGGATCAGGATACTGATGCCAATGAGGATTTGAATGTTTCGCAGGTGAAAATAAGTAAGCCAATCAGTCAATCCGTTGCCAATCAAGCAACTGAAAATGTCAGCATTGAAGATGAAATTTCGGATGTAATGGCTGTGAATACAGATAAAGAGCTATTAGTAGCCATAAAAGTAAAACAATTTGATCGTTTTCAATTAAAAAAAGTTGAGAAGAACATAAAATCAAATCTGGAAAAACTGTATCCTGATTATACAATTTTAGTTTCGGCAGATCAAAAAATGTATTTTGAACTTGTCAAACTGCAAGGAAAACTCCAAAAGAATACTTTGAGTATGAAGGATTTAGAAAAAGATATTAAAAAAATCAAAAGTCTCATGAAAGAACAATCGTAGAGAAAGAGAGGCTTGCTATATGTCGAATAATAAAAAGAAACTATTAACACCTGTGCAACAGGAATACCAAGAACTTCAAAAAAAACACGAAACAAAAAGACCAGTAGTTAAAAATTGCATAAAAGCTTTTTTAGTCGGTGGTCTTATCTGTCTAATCGGTCAGCTAATTTCAACATTTTATATTTATTATTTTGATTTTACAGATAAAACGGCGGGTAATCCAACGGTGGGAACTTTAGTTTTTATTGCAATGCTTCTTACCGGATTTGGGGTTTATGATAGAATTGCCCAATTTGGAGGGGCAGGGTCAGCTGTTCCAGTTACCGGATTTGGGAACGCTATTATCTCTGCAGCCATTGAACACAGAACAGAAGGATTTGTGTTAGGGGTAGGTGGTAATATGTTTAAACTTGCCGGTTCGGTCATTTTATTTGGCGTATTTTCCGCATTTGTAATTTCTTTGATTAAAACAATTTTTATACAGTGGGGTGGTTTGTAATGTTAGCAGGTCATCGTACTTGGATTTTTGATCAAAAACCTGTGATTATTTCCACTGGAACAGTTGGAGGGCCATTTGAAGCAGATGGAGCTATAGCAGATGATTTTGATCTCCTACATTCGGACTTATGGCTCGCGCAAGATTCCTATGAAAAAGCACATAAAATTCTATTTGAAGAAGCTTGTCAAAAAGCATTAGAAAAGGGAAAAATCCAAAAGGAACAAGTTCAATTTCTTTTAGCAGGCGACCTAATTAACCAGATTACCCCTACAAGTTTCGCAAGTCGAACCATTGGAGCTCCCTATTTCGGTTTGTTTGGTGCCTGTTCAACATCTATGGAGGGATTGGCTCTAGGGGCCTATATTATTAACACAAATGGGGCTAAATATATTTTAACGGGAGCTTCAAGCCATAACACTGCTGTAGAAAAACAGTTTCGCTATCCAACGGAATACGGTGGACAAAAACCACCTACTGCACAATGGACAGTGACAGGTGCTGGTGCGGCTTTGTTAAGTAATACCGGCGAAGGACCACGTGTAACTTCTGCCACGATTGGCCGCGTCATTGATATGGGGTTGACTGATCCTTTTAATATGGGAGGGGCTATGGCACCAGCTGCGGTTGATACCATCGAGGCGCATTTAAAGGAACGAAACGTTGATCCCTCTTATTACGATTTAATTGTAACAGGTGATCTCGGCAAAATAGGACATGAAGCATCGCTTGATATATTCAAAAAGCATGGAATCCCTATCACGCAAGAACAATACCAAGATTGTGGACTCATGATTTATCGGGAGGGGCAACCAGTATTGTCAGGAGCTAGTGGTGCGGGTTGCTCTGCGACAGTAGTGTACGGGCATTTATTAAATCGTATGAAAAAAGGTGAATTTAAAAGAATGTTAGTAGTAGCTACGGGTGCTTTATTATCACCATTAACCTTCCAACAAAGCGAAACAATTCCTTGTATCGCTCATGCAGTATCGATTGAATACGGGGGTGAAGAATAGATATGATCTTTTTTTGGGCTTTTGTTGTTGGTGGCTTGATTTGTGTAATTGGTCAAATTATGTTTGATGTGTTTAAACTTACACCAGCACATACGTTAAGTACCCTTGTAGTAGTTGGTGCCATTTTAGATGGGGTAGGTTTATATGAACCATTGATTGATTTTGCTGGTGCAGGAGCTACAGTTCCTATTACAAGTTTTGGTAATTCACTGGTACATGGGGCGATGGCAGAAGCTGATAAACACGGCTTAGTTGGGATCCTTACAGGGATGTTCGAAGTAACAAGTTCGGGTATTTCATCTGCCATTGTTTTTGGCATGATAGGTGCTTTGATATTCAAACCTAAGGGATGAGGAGGATGGAAGATGACGGTAGTTTCGGATGTCAAACAATGTCTAGCTAGTCTCAAAGGAGTAGAAGGTAGCCTATCCAATTTAGCAGAACGGACACAAGATAATGAATCTAAACAAATCCTACATGAAACAATGATGCTAGTAAGCGAAATAGTGGCAGATTTGAAAAAAAGGGTCGGAGAATTGGAAAATGAAGAATATCAATATAAAGGGTATTAAGTAAAAAGGAGGTCTTTTAATCATGCCTGAATGGCTAGATGTCGTGGTTCGATCAGTATTGTTTGTCATTTTGCTTTTTTTCGTTACCAAGGCACTAGGTAAAAAACAAATAGCTCAACTTTCTCTCTTTGAATATATAACCGGAATAACCATTGGAAGCATAGCAGGAGAAAGTATTATGGGATTAGATGGAAGCATATATTTAGGGGTGTTAGGGATTGGAATAGTTGCATTTATCCCATTTTTAGGTGGTCTCATTTCTTTGAAAAGTAAAAATTTTCGCGATTTTACAGAAGGCAAGGGGACTATATTCATCAAAGACGGAAAAGTTATGGAAGATAATTTGAAGAAGGAAAGATATACAGTGGACGAAATGTTAGCATTACTTCGAGATAAGGATGTCTTTCAGGTGTCTGATGTGGAATATGCGGTTTTAGAAGCAACAGGTAATTTATCTGTCATGCTGAAAAAGGAAAATCAACCTTTAACACCAAAGGATTTAAACATGAAAGTAGCTTCAATAAAGGAGCCACAAACTGTCATTATGGATGGCAAGATTTTAGTTGAGCCTCTTGCAACCATTGGGTATAGTCGAGGATGGTTAAAGACAGAAATAGAAAAACTAGGGGTTACAATTGAAAACGTATTTATTGGACAAGTAAACTCTTATGGGGAATTAACGGTTGATTTATTTGATGATAAGATACAAGTTCCATCTCCGCAGGAAAGGCCATTAATGCTTTCGACGATGAAAAAATGCCAAGCGGACTTAGAATTATTTGCGCTTGCAACAGAAAATAAAGATGCTAAGCAACTATATGCAAAAAACAGTGAAAAACTACAAAATGCTATTGATAAAGTTACCCATATCCTAAAGAGTTAATTGTACCGGATTATGGCTCTCCTTGTTTAGTACTTCCTACTCACAACCTATATTAAATGTATTAATTGGAATTAATGGTGAGATAACTTACTTTTGTACCCAAATTTCCAGTTTTTTAAGGTGTATAAAAGCAAAATAGCAGCCGAAATTGAATCTACGGCTGCTTACTTTATGAGATGAATCTCTCGCATATTAAATAATAGGATTATCCACAGTTACAACATCTCTTTCAGAAATATAGGGTGATTTTACAAAAAGGGCTTTAAAATTACTATCTGATGTGTTTATCAAATAGTGTGTATCTCTTGGTGCGCATTGTATCATATCTCCAGGTTTTACTTTTACTCTTTCATTATTAATATAGAAATCAATTGAGCCTTCCAAAATATAAAAGATTTCTTCACAGGTAGTATGGTAGTGATTTTGGAAGTCTTGCCCTGGTTTTAAAACAACGATACCAATATCTACATTAGGTCCTCTAGTTAGATATTTCGGGCCATGGTCTTTAAAACGATATTCGAAATCGTTTTCATTCACTTTTTTCATTGCAAGCACTTCCTCTCAAATAGTTAGACCTGGAGCTTTCCACATATGTTCAGTTATATTTCTATCAGCCAATTTTAACTGCTCGACATACACACTACGCCAGGTTTTGTAAAGTTCCTGATATAGTTGGTGGTGCTCCATATTTGGTTCATATTTCTTTTCAAATTTGACAACCTTTCGAACGACATCAGAAATGTTATCAAATATACCTGCGCCTACTCCTGCATATAATGCTGTTCCAAGGGCAGCTGCTTCCTTAATTTTTGGAACTTTCACGGGAACGCCTAACATATCCGCGAGAATTTGAGACCATACCTTGCTATTAGATGCTCCACCTGCAAAAATGATTTCTTTTGGATAATGCCCCGTCACTTCTTCAATAATTTTCAAGTTCCCTAAAGTCACCATTGCTGCATTTTCCTGCAGCGCCCTAAATAGCACATGTTTACCAGACTTTTCAGGATCTAAACTTAAATTGAT
The DNA here is from genome assembly GCF_038005325.1 of Psychrobacillus sp. FSL H8-0484. Taxonomy (NCBI): domain Bacteria; kingdom Bacillati; phylum Bacillota; class Bacilli; order Caryophanales; family Bacillaceae; genus Psychrobacillus; species Psychrobacillus sp. FSL H8-0484. The sequence continues at coordinate 1,264,832 of NZ_JBBOSZ010000001.1, forward strand.
AAACGAAGGAGCTGCGTGTCTCCATGAAATAAAGTTCATAATATCCGAAAAAATTGGAATAACTCCATACGATCCAACAGGTACATTCTTCGTTTTTTCCTCCATTACTTCATAAAAATTTTTCCCTATTTTTGTTGCTTCCTCTACTTCTTTGTCACAGAAACTATCCCTAAACCATTTGATAACAATGCCGGGAAAAAAAGCAATTGTTTCTACTTGCCACAAGTCTTGAATCGCATGACAATTGATTCGAATTCGATTGTTTGGATCCACAATCGGCTTATCGATATTTAATTCTTGTTGCCAAAAGGATCCTCCAGAAACAATAGCTTGCCCTTTTTCAATTGCTCCTACGCCAACTGTTGCTAATTGAGCGTCTCCGCCCCCAGCTACAACGAGCGTTTCTTCGCTTAATCCTGTTAACTCTGCTACCTCCAGATTAATGTGACTGATAACCGTTCCTGCTTCATTCACATTAGTGAAAATCTCTTTATCTATGTCGTATAATTCCGTTATTTCCTCAGACCAATTTCTTCGTGTTAAATCGAACAATCCAGTTGTACAACCATTGGAAGGATCAGCCTGCAGTACTCCGGATAATTTATACAAAATCCAATCATTAAGCATCGTAATCGCAGAGACTTTCTTGTATATTTCTGGCTGATGATTTTTCAACCACATTAATCTTGGAACCGCGCCTAAAGCAAAAGTCTGGCCGGATAATTTGTAATTAATAGTCTCCAGCTCGCTATTTTGACGTTTAAGTGCTTCGACTTCTCCACCCGCACGCGCATCTACATTCGCACACGCCCATATTTCGCAACCCTTTTCATCATAAAGTACAAATCCTTCTCGCATACTTGTTGCACTAACTGCTTTTATCGATTTTGGATTGATCTCTGCTTTTGTTAATACTTCTTTTATACACAGAATGATTAAATTCCAGTTTTTAACGTAGTCAAAATTCATGGAACCTGGATAATTCGTGTCGGGAAGATGTGTCCATTCTTGTTGCGAGACACAAACTTGCTCTCCATTTTCATTAAATAAAACAGCTCTAATACTACCGGTCCCTGCGTCAAATGCTAAAAGAAAATCCATATCGTTCATTCCTCCTAAAAAGTCAGTATTTGTGAAGTTGTTTCTTCATGAGTAATAAAATTTGATCTTTTTCCCCCTTTCAGGTTGATCGAATTTTTTCTTTTCCTCCAGTATCATTTGGTTATGTATGTCATTTCGAATGCAAGCTCACGGATTTCTATAACGGAAGATTTGGTTAGAAATTGCTCTTCAATTTTTCAGTAGAAGTGATAAAGGGAGAGGAAATCGCATAAATTAGAGCAGTAAAAGTCATGACCACTCTCGTTATTCAACATATTCAACTATTCATATAAATATTTTCTAAATGAAGAATTCCCCAAAAAAATGTAAGCGCTTTATATAAGAGGTAATCCAAATATATAATTCACATTTTCGCGATTCAGAAATTGGTCAAATTGTAATGATGTATTTGATTTTGTTCGATTTTTTGAATTCGAAGGAGGGGACCTACCTTGTCGGAAGTGTATTTATTAGAAATTGAAGATTTGCATAAACAATTTAATGGGAATCATGTCTTATTGGGGATTAACTTTACGCTGAAGAAAGGCGAAATATATGCAGTTGTTGGTGGGAATGGTGCTGGTAAATCGACATTAATGAAAATTATCACTGGCCTTTATAAAGCCGATAGTGGGGAAATGAAAATTAATGGAAAAATAGTACGTTTTGCAAATCCTAGTGATGCCCATAAACATGGGATCTATTTAGTACCACAGGAGCCTTTAATTTTCCCGAATATGACGATTGAAGAAAATATTACGATGGGACTCAAAGGAAATGGTAAACAAAAAGACCTAAGAAAGAAAATCTTACAAGTAATCGACCGAGTGGGATGGAATCTAGATATTAACCGATTAGGGTTAACACTATCAATTGCTGAACAGCAGCTTGTTGAAATTTTACGAGGACTTGTTCGGGAGGCTCAGATATTAATCCTAGATGAACCGACTTCAACCTTGACGCACAATGAGATTAACTCGCTTTTCGATACGATTAAGCAGCTTTCCGATAACGGGATTGGAATTATTTATATTACCCATCGATTCTCTGAAATTTTTGAGTTATCCCACTCAGTTGCAGTCCTTAGAGATGGAAGGATTTCTGCCCAAGGACCTATATCTGAATTTTCCTACGAACGATTGTTAGATGGTCTAGTACCTGCAAATATGAAGCAAAATTTACTGAAAAAAAACGAACAAGACAGCATTACTTACAATAAAAATGCGGCTCCACCTTCTATAGAAAAATTGGGAGAAACCGTTTTACAAATAGATTCTCTTTTCGGGAAAAAATTTAGGAATATATCATTTTCGGTACGAGAGGGAGAAATACTGGGGATTGCGGGTGTTGTTGGAGCTGGTAGAACAGAGTTAGCTGAAGCGATTTTCGGTATGGAAAAATTCGATTCTGGCACAATTATATTGAACGGTAAAAAAATTAAAAATGTTTCCATTCGAAAAGTAATGGATCTTGGGTTGGCTTATGTTCCGGAAGATCGTCACGCACATGGAATTTTTAAAATTACATCTGTTCGAAAAAATATCACCTCGACCTTATTAAATCGGTTACATGGATTATTTATTCCGATTAAGAAAGAAAATGCAATCACGAGTAAATATGTGGAAGACTTAAAAATTAAAACAGAAGGTATAAACCAAGAATTAAGCGATTTATCTGGTGGCAATCAGCAAAAAGTTGTACTCGCAAAATATTTAGCAACTAATCCAAAAGTAATTATGCTCGATGAACCTACTCGGGGAATAGATGCAAGTGCAAGAGCGGATATCTACCATATTATCAATCAGTTGAAAGAAAGAGGATTAGCTGTTTTGCTGATTTCATCGAACACAGAAGAAATTGTAGAACTAAGTGACCGAGTACTTGTCATGCATGAGGGAAAAATCGAGATGGAAATAGAGAAAGAAAAACTTACGGTCGATAGCATCACTTCGGCAGCCTTTGGCGTAAAAAAGGATGTGATTGCGTGAAATCACTCCTGTATCAAATAATGAAAGTAAGAGAATTATCCATCATCCTTTTAATGATAGTTTACTTCGTTTTCGTTGGATCTATAAATAGTCAGTTCACGGATATAGATTCGATAATATTGATCGTAAATGGAAGCGTTATATTACTGGTTATGGCTATTGGTCAGTCGTTTGTTCTTCTTACTTCCAATATTGATGTTTCGGTTGGTTCTATATTGGGTTTGTCAGCGGCAGTCTGTGGAACACTACTCGCAAGTGGTGCGAATTTAGGCGTAGTGGTTTTTTCAGTCATATGTATCGGCGCCGTCATCGGGTTTGTAAATGGAATGGGTGTATCTTATTTAAAAATTCCAGCCATTATCATGACATTGGGAATGTTAGGAGTAGTTCGAGGTCTCATGCTCCTATATACAAAAGGAATGTGGATTGAAAATATACCGAATTACTACAAAAAAATTGCGAGAATGGAAATGCTAGGTGTCCCTTATCCCGTGTGGATAGGTGCCTTTTTAGTATTCATCTCGTACCTTTTCTTATCAAAAACAAAATTTGGTCGCTACTTTTATGCGGTAGGTGATAATACAGACGGTGCACAATTAGTAGGTTTGCCAGTGAACGTCGTAAAAGTTCTTGCGTTTATATTGTCGGGCATATCTGCATCGATCGCCTCTCTTATCTTTGTTATGAATATTGGATTCGTTTCAAATCAAACCGGCAGCGGAATTGAACTTCAAGTAATTGCAGCCGCGGTGTTAGGGGGAGTTGCTCTTACTGGCGGAGTGGGTAGCGTCGTAGGAGCTGGATTAGGAGCTATTTTCTTCACAGTCATTAATAGTTCACTAGTATTCATGAAAATTCCAGCTTATTGGAATAGTGCCATTTCAGGTTTATTACTTATTGTTATCGTTGTTGGGGATTCAAGGTTTCAAAAATATCTAAATGAACGATCCAGTAAAAATCCGAAAAATAGTTTGGAGGAAACTGAACGTGAAAAGCAAACTAAGGCTATTACTTAAATGGGAGCTTTTCCTGTTTATGTTTTTAGTAGGGGAATTAATCTTTTTCGGTCTGCTGACGCCTGGTTTCTTAAATGTACAAAATCTACTATTTAGTATGAATGACTTCGCATATATTGGTCTCGCTGCAATTCCGATGACCTTTGTTATCATTACTGGCGGGATTGATGTTTCTGTGGGTTCTACTATGGGGCTTTCTTCCATTACTGTCGGAGTTCTATGGATGGGTGGCCTCAATATTTGGCTTGCGCTTGTTGTAGCTTTAATTGTCTGTACTTTAGCTGGCTTACTCAATGGATTAATTGTAGCATTTACCGATGTGCAACCACTCGTTGTGACTTTGGGTACTATGTTTTTGTTCGCAGGAATAGCTTTAGTGATTTCAGGTGGCTCCAGTGCTACTGGATTTGAAGGGATTAGTGGGTTTCCGAATTCCTTTGTTCAAATTGCAAATGGAATTACATTAGGACTTCCCAATTCAATATGGTTAATTCTATTTATATTAATCGTTTTTGGCGCTTTACTTCACTTCACCAAATATGGACGTAATGTATATTTAGTCGGCATCAATAGTAAAGCTGCTAAATATAGCGGCATTGCGACTAGATGGATTGTAATGAGCACCTATATGCTAGCCGGTTTAGGGGGTGGTATAAGCGGCATAATATTAACATCCTATTTCAGTTCTGCAAGATCTGATTTAGGAGCACAAGCAATTTTGCCAGTCATAACGGCAGTCGTGCTTGGTGGAACAAGTATATTAGGGGGAAGGGGTACAGTTTTAGGAACTGTAATTGCGAGCATAGTGGTTGGTATGATGAACTACGGTCTCCAACTTTCTGGTATGTCCAGTGAACAAACAACGATTATTGTTGGAGTTATGCTAATTGTAGCTGTTGTAATGAGACGTTTTAATATAAATCGTGTGAAAAAGTGGTTTCCAAAGAACCAAAGCTCTACTACAAAGGCTACTTGATTGAAGATTATACTAGAGGAGGAGTTTATGTTATGAAGAACAATAAACTGTTTTTGGTATTCATCTTCGCTCTAATTCTTGTAATTGTGTCTGCTTGTAGTAATAAGGAAAAAGAAGCTGTTAATAAAGAAGATGTAAAATTAGCCTTCATTCCGAAATTGACAGGTGTAGGATTTTTTACTTCTGGAGGATTAGGAGCAGAAGAAATGGCAGATTCATTGGGTGTTGAATTCAAATACGATGGCCCTAGTGAAGCGTCGGTTGCTGAGCAAGTAAAGTATATTAATAATTTTGTTAATCAAGGATACGATGCATTAATGGTTTCTTCGACATCGGTGGATGGGTTGAATCAGGCTTTAGATCGTGCAAAAGAACGTGGAGTCAAAATTCTTACATGGGATTCCGACGTGAGTCCAGAACATAGATCTTTTTATATCAACCAAGGAACTCCTACTCAATTAGGAGAACTATTGGTCAATATGGCTGCTGATCAATTAGACAAGGAAAATGCAAAAGTAGCCTTTTTCTATTCAAGTCCGACGGTTACAGACCAAAACCAGTGGGTTGAAAAAGCAAAGGAATATATTGCTGAAAAACATCCGGGCTGGGAAATTGTCACCACACAATATGGTGAAAATGATGCACAAAAATCTTTAACAATAGGAGAAAGTATATTAACAACATATCCTGACATAGATGCAATCTTAGCTCCAGACGCAACTGCTTTACCGGCGATGGCGCAGGCTGCTGAAAATCTAGATAAAGCGGGAGAAGTAATTATTACAGGATTTTCCACTCCTAATGTTATGAGAGACTATGTAAAACGGGATACAGTTAAACAATTTGGCTTATGGGATGTCAAACAACAAGGGGCTATTGCTACTTATGTAGCTTACTTGATGACAGTAGAAGGAAAAGAATTAAAAGTAGGAGATTCATTTGATGTACCTGGAATTGGTGAAGTTACGATTGAACCAAACACCATTCAAGGTTATGAATATACTGCGGATGATAGCGGAATTATTTTACTACCAGAACGAGTTACATTTACGAAAGAGAATATTGATAACTACGATTTCTAATTGAATTTCCATCATAGGGTAGAAATAGTCCTGTACTCATTTCTACCCTATGATTATGATTCATTTTCTTAAGTTTAAAGTTGTTTTGTTAATTAAGAAAAAGAAGGAGGGTTTTCATGGTCAATCAACCTTTTATAATTCCAGGGGAAAGTAATATTAGTAAGTTAGTTAATCGATCTAAACTATTGGGGATAGATCCTAACCTTGTTTTATATGGAGGAGGAAATACCTCCAGTAAGATGGAGGAAATAGACCACTTAGGGAGAAGACGCACGATTCTTCGTATTAAAGGAAGCGGTTGTGATTTAAAGACAATTACAGAACAAGATTTTTCTGGACTTTATTTGGAAGAATTACTTCCATTATTAGAGTTAGATAGCATGTCAGATGAAGATATGGTGGATTATCTCGCTAATTGTATGGTAAGTGCTGCAGAACGAAGACCTTCCATTGAAACATTACTTCACGCATTTATCGACGCATTACATGTCGACCATGTACACTCTGATGCAATCTGCACATTAACCAATCATGAAAATGCGGAAGAAATCATACATGAAATATTAGGTAATGACGTTGCTTTTGTTCCTTACTATCGACCTGGATTTAAGCTTTCTAAAGTAGTACAACAGTTTTCAAATAGTTATGCGGTTGTATTGGAGCATCATGGACTTGTTACTTGGGGAAATACACATGAAGAATCCTATTTAAAAACAATTGAATTAGAAGAGAAAGCAAAAGCATATATTAACAGCCATAAATCCAAAAAAGAAACAGAAAGTCAAGAGAAATTAACGACTGATAAGATCACGAAACTCCTTCTGCGTTTACGTGGACAACTCTCTCAAAAGCAGAAACAAATTATTACGATTGATGAGAATCAGCTGAATATCGCAAATCGAAAAGATGTGGAACAAATCGCAACTGGTGGAAGATCCACACTTGAGCATATTTTAAGAATAGGAAAAGATTCACTGGTGATTTCGGAAAATGATGATTGTAAACATGCAATCCAATCCTACCGAGAAAGGTATACAAATTTTTTCATTAAGTTTCAAAGCAGACTACCAAAAGGTTATGATATGCATGATAATATTGATCCTAAAGTAGGTCTAATACCTGGTGTAGGCTGTTTCGGTGCAGGAATCTCTCTAGATAATGCAAAAAGAAATATAGAAATCGCAAGGCATTCGCATGAAGCGATTGCGAATGTTCTCGACATATTTCACGCGTCAAAAAACCTGACAGAAGAAGAAGTTTTCGACATTGATTATTGGCCGCTTGAATTATACAAGCTAACGCTTTCACCAGCAGTTCCAAATTTGGCAGGATACATTTTTATCGTCATTGGCATAAATAATCCTCAAGAAGAACTAATGTTGAAAAAACTACTAAAAAAAGGTGCACATATAGTAGCGGTAGCCGATTACACGGAAAACCTTAGCGCTATGTTAGATAGTTATAAAAATCAAATCAAGTTAATGGATGGTAATCATGTGGAACAAGCAATTCAAAAAGCAATCTTACATTACGGTGGGTTAGATGGTGTAATTATAGGGGGAAACGCAGCGTTATCCAAGGATCAAGTTATTAAAATTAATGAAGTATTTGAAATGCAAGAAATGACAGGTTTCATTCTGAAAACAAATGAAAGTACCCTAAATATGGATGAACATCATGAGTTGAATTCCACTAGTATTATTAATGCAACAGCAAATCAAACTGCATTAGAAGGTATTCTTTCTATATTGGGAAATTGATTTTTCCTAACAAGTTGATTCGGAGTATCCATATAGAGGCGAAAGTCCATTGTCCGAGCCAGAAGCAATTGCGATGGCAGACCTAACAAATAGACGGGATTTTACTCGAGTGCTAGCTTTTCATAAGTAAGGAGAAGTTATTTATTGGGGCTTGAAAACCTCGAAAAGCTCGCCATGATCATCAGCGAAAAATAAACAACTGTTTGCTCAATATAAGCAAACAGTTGTTTATTTTTGTGAACGAAAGGTATCTCGATTGTAACGTTATTTGAATACTTACGTCTAAATACTTTGAAATCCAATATATAGAAAAAGAGGAGTACATAACAATGAAAAAAATAATGGTTCTTATGTTAATGCTAGTATTAAGCGTGGTCGTGACTGCTTGTTCTAATGATGAGTCAGCTGCAGTAGAGGCGAAGTTGTCTGCGAAAGAGATGACCGACCAAATGGTGAAGGAAGTCGAGCAACCTTCTCAAATAGAATTGGCACCAGAAGAAGTGAAGGGTTTATACAATATTGATCCTGAGAAGCTTGAGGATTATTCGATTAGAATACCAATGATGAATGTAAAGACAAATGAAATCGCAATTTTGAAAGTGAAAGACGCTAAAGATGTAGCTGATGTGGAGTTAGGAGTAAAAGAGAGAGCAGAAAGTGTGAAAAAGCAATTCGAACATTACCTTCCGGACCAGTATGAGAATGCCAAAAACTATAAACTGGTGACAAAAGGAAACTATGTATTATTGGTCATCTCTGACAAAGCAGACGAGCTTGTAAAAGTTTTCGAAGGCTTCTTTGATCAAAAATAAACAACCATGGTATTTAGCAGCTTGCTTTTCTTATTCTTGTTCTTACCTATTGTTCTAGCTCTTTACCATTGTTCCCCAAGGAGGATTAGAAATCTCCTATTATTTATAGTGAGTCTTATCTTCTATTCCTGGGGGGAGCCAGTTTACATTGTAATTATGTTAGTATCAACTCTTACAGATTATAGCTTTGGGTTACTACTTGATAGACCCAATTTGACTAAGGTAAAACGAAAAGGCATTGTTGTATTTTCCATTATCGTTAACCTGGCACTATTATCTTATTTTAAATATGCAGATTTTCTTATTCAAAATGTAAATGCGATGTTAGGTACGAATATTCCTTTAATCGAACTTCCACTGCCCATTGGAATATCCTTTTACACGTTTCAATCGATGTCATACATCATAGACGTATATAGAGGAACTGCTAAAGCACAGCGGAACTGGATTGATTTTGGAACATACGTCGCCTTGTTCCCTCAATTGGTTGCAGGGCCAATCGTGCAATATAACACGATTGCAGAACAGCTCCACAAGCGGTCAGAAAGTATCAAGATGTTCGCAGAGGGTGTTCAACGATTCACTATCGGACTGGCAAAGAAGGTGCTATTAGCCAATAATATTGGCTTACTTTGGGACACCATCTCGAACTCAAATCCAGATTCAATGCCTGTTTTAACGGCTTGGCTTGGTATAATCGCATTTGCCTTCCAAATCTATTTTGATTTTAGTGGTTATTCCGATATGGCCGTTGGACTTGGTCTCATGTTTGGATTTCGATTTAATGAGAATTTCAACAAACCATATATTGCTCAGAGCATTACAGACTTCTGGAGGAGATGGCATATATCTCTGGGCAGTTGGTTTCGCGAGTATGTCTACATTCCACTGGGAGGCAATCGCCGTGGTTTAATCATTCAAATGCGTAATATTCTCATCGTTTGGATCCTTACGGGATTTTGGCATGGAGCTAGTTGGAATTTCATACTGTGGGGATTGTATTTCGGCGTAATTTTACTTATTGAAAAATGGTGGGGTTTAAATCTACTGCTGAGCTTCCCTCGTTGGGTTAGGCACATGTATACACTTATGCTCATCCTCATTGGATGGGTGCTATTCGCCTTTGAACAGCCTTCCGTGATTGTTCGTTATTTGAGTGCTATGGTAGGATTTAATGGCCAATTACTTTGGAATAACGACACAGTGTACTTTTTTTATACGAATGCGGTTTTGCTACTAGTATTGGTTATTGCCTCTTTACCTAAGAAAGAAGCGTCAAAGAATAATGAATTGACTCTTATTCACCTTGTCTGGTATGGGTTTCTTTTCTTACTTTCCGTAGCTTACTTGGTAGACGCGACTTTTAACCCGTTCTTATATTTTCGTTTCTAAGGAGGTAAAAAATGATGAAGCAGAGTGCGGAGCGGTTATTGGTCTTTGGGTTTGTCGGAACGCTATTTCTAGTCGCTCTCTTCTTTTTTATATTGCCTCGGGAACGTTTCTCGGAGCTAGAAAACAGGTATTTACAGGCTTCTCCTCATCTAACATGGGATAACTTAATGTCCAAGGAATATGCAGAAGAGGCTGAGAGGTTTGTCACGGACCACTTTCCTTTTCGGGATGAGTGGTTGTGGATAAAATCAACTGTGGAACAATTTCGGCTACAACAAGAGAATAACAGTATTTATAAAGGAAAAGATGGATATTTATTGGAAAAGTTCTTAGAGCCTGACTATACGAAGATTCAGCAATATACAGATTCGGTAAACCTATTTGTTAGTAATCAATCGCAAGTGAACATGACTTTCATGCTAGTTCCCACATCGATTGGACTTTATCCTGAACGTTTGCCATGGTTAGCGCCATCGTATCCACAAAAGAAAGTAAACCAATTTTTTGAAGATCAACTGCTTAACGAGATAACCTTTATGAATGGATTTCAATTCCTGGAACCACATGCAACTGATCCAATATATTATCGGACTGACCATCATTGGACGACATACGGGGCTTATTTGGCTTATGTTGCGTATGCCGAGCAGAAGGGGTGGGATCCCCTTTCTAAGAAGGATTTCCAAATACAAACAGTGAGCAATTCGTTTCTAGGTAGCTATCATACAAGGAGTCAGTTTAATGGAATAACGCCGGATACTATTGAAGCTTATATTCCTCGTGAGCCTACTCATACGAAGATGTATATTGCGGATACAAATGAAACGATAACGGGTATGTACGATACGAGCTTTCTTGCTAAGAAAGATCAATATTCCTATTTTTTAGGAGGCGTACACGCTTTAATGAAGCTTACTACGGAGCTTGAGTCGCGTCAGATTGAACAAGATAAGTTGCTCATCCTTAAAGATTCGTATGCGCATAGCTTGATCCCTTTTCTCACAAGAAATGTACCGGAAATCCATGTGATAGACATTCGGTATTATAACGGGAGCATCACTGAGTATTTGACCAAAAATGAAATTAATGACGTTTTGTTTTTATTTAATACATCCACTCTAGTGAGCGATTCAGCACTTTTGAAACTGAATTACTAGAGAATCATCCCCAGTAGTATATTTCTATTATTCCGTAAAAGAAGCAATAGAGCGTCCGAAATGGTGAAAGTAAAAATCAAAAGAGGAGCCGAAAATATATCTTCGGCTCCTTACTTATATATAGAAAGAGTCTATTCTTTCATTCCTAAACCTAAAAAACTAAGTGCTAAAGGGTTGAGGGGAAAACCCTACAAATTATAATTACTTCATAGCTGCTTGCAATCTCAAAGCGTTTCGCCAAAGCTTACCACATGTATAATAATAAGGACTCCCCCTAAGCGATTTCATTAATGCATCATATGTAACTATTAATAAAAAGTGTATTTACCTGGGGTGGATTGGAGAAAACTAACATTTCATCAGCGGAAATATAAAATATTATTAAATAATTATAAATATAACGCGGACAGAAAAATCCCCAATGTCTTTTCATAGATTTCATCAAATTGTGTGAGTGGTAACGGATTTATTCCTTTCCCAACCTCAACAGTAAAACCAGGTCTCCGCCAGTCTTGAATAAACCAATCCTTATATCCTGCGTAACTTTCGATCGATTGAATGGGCTCGTATCCGCTGACTCTACTAAACACGGTGACAATCGCTTCCGTTTCAGGTGGTTCGAGGTTTTGAAACCCCCAATAAATAACTTCTCCTTGCGTATGAAAAGCTAGTACTTGAGCAAAATCCCGTCTCCTAGTTAGGTCTGCCATCGCAATGGCTTCTGGCTCGGACAATGGACTTTCGCCTCCATAATCTCTAGGTCCTGGAGTTTTTGGATTGCGTGCTCGTTCCAATTCCCAGAGTGCAGGAAATTGATCATTCAGATCCACTCCATGTATATTCGCTTTCCATCCTGAAAAGTCCGTGCTGCCATTATTCCATTCGATAACGTTGCTTCTATAAGGCTCCTCAGAAGGTGGACCATTTATCACTAGATCAACGCCATCCGGATTAACCATCGGAACAATGGATAATGTCGAGTGCTCATATAAAGGGGATGTTACAAGCCCGCGAATCGTATTCTGGTTCGTTAAGGACAGCACATAATCATTTAAGAAGGTCATAAGGATAGGAGTAGTAATCCATTCGTTCGCATGAAACGAACCATTATAATGAACCCTCTTATCACCATTTCCAATTAAAATTTCAGGTATTTCACGACCTAAAACGGAATCGCCAATAGATGATACTTGCAAGAATGGATACACCGTCTGTAACTGTCTAATATCATTCATCATGGTATCGTAATCATAATTTTGTTTCCCATTCACAATACTCCAGGTAACTCTAAGAGGAAGAGTAATTGTCTGCCCCGTTTGCAGGCTATTCGGGTTCAGGCCAGGGTTAAGAAGCAGAATTGCATCTAGAGGAAGGTCTCGACTTTCCGCAATTGACCAAAAAGTGTCGCCCGTTTTTATTTGATAACTAACCGTAACATATCCCGGTATTTGAATGAGTTTCCCCACCGAGAGGGTTTGAGGGTTAATGTTTCGGTTGGAATTGATAATAAGCTGTTGAGGAATCTTAAATAATTGGCTGTAATACCAAAATGAATCCCCACGTCTAACATATACATCCATGTCGTTCCTCCACTTCATTGAGTACATTATAAAAGTATATGAAAAAATGTAGGGGATTGTGAATTCAAAGATTTCTATACAAATAGAGACTAAATTCTCTTAAATTGGGTAAACTCTTAGTGAAATAGTGTTTATTCTATAAATTAACGAATATAGTAGTGTAATGCATACAGGTGACCTGATGAACAAAAACGTATCAATTTAAACTGAAAGAGGTGAACAAATGAGCTTTAAGATTGCCGTATTTGTTTGTTTAATTTTAATGGGGTTAGTGGCGTGTATTACCTATTATCTAGGGAAAAAAGTGTCCAATAGTCTAATGAAATATATTCCTGTTTTTTCTTTTGCTATTGGTGTGCTCTTCTTTTATATCAAACTTAACTTTATTTCTTATAAACCAGATTCCTTCGATGGCATTTACGATATGATCGTAATTATTATACTTATTATTGTTTGTAGTATTGCTTTTTTAGAAGCGGTCATAATTGATATTGTAGAAAACAGAAAATTATTTAAGAGAAGCTATATGGCTGTACGAAAGGCAACAAAATTAGTAGATGTAAACAAAGCATTTAAGTTTAAAATGCCAAGTGGTATTGTCAAGAAAATTAGGGGCTATATAGGATTGAGCAGATAAAGTAGTTTGGTATTATGTTGGTTGTTTTCTTCAGGACAATTGACATGAGTTGCGAAAAAAATATAGGCTTATCGATTCAGGTTAATTCTTTTAATCTCAATCGATAAGCCTGTTTTTTATAGATGTAAAGGAAAAATTTTCTTTATGATGAATATATCCCTAAGCAATAATAAAAAATTCAAAGGGGGAAAATCATGAAGAAAAAATGGATGACCATGGTGATGGCTTGGATGTTGGTTATGGGCATGTTCAGTTTTCACAATGTTGCTCAAGCAGAAGAAACAGTAGAGGAAACGTTAAGTGATTCTATTACTAGGATTGTAGAAGAAAAATTAGCTGGAGCAGATGTGAGTATTACGGTAAGAGACCGAATCTCTGGTGAAATGATATTTGACTACAATGGTCAAACAACTATAAAACCAGCATCCAATATGAAACTGTTAACCACTGCAGCAGCTTTAGATGTACTAGGAAAGGATTACCGTTTTAATACAAGCCTTTATACTACTGGGAAGACGTCCAATGGGGTTTTAAAAGGGGACGTCTACTTAAAAGGAGAAGGTGATCCAACGCTATCCATTGGAGACCTACAACAGTTCGCAGCAGAGTTAAAATCACAGGGTATTCATAAAATCGATGGTCGGATTGTCGGTGATGATAAATGGTTTGATGACGATTTATTAACACCTGGGATTTGGGTTGAGGACGAGTCTTATTATTACGCTGCACCTATTTCAGCTTTAACCACTTCTCCAAACACAGACTACGATTCTGGAACGATTATCGTAGAAGCAACTGGGACTGTAGTTGGAGAATTACCTTCCATTAAAGTAACGCCGAACATTGGTGATTTACAAATAGTAAATGAAGCACAAACAGTAGAATCTGGAAAAAGCAATACAGTAACAATTGAAAGATTATATCAATCAAACCAGATTGTCATTAGTGGAAATCTTCCTGTCGATAAAACGAAAAAAGAATGGGTGACTGTTCAACATCCAACGACACATACATTGACAATGTTCCAAGCAGTTTTAGCAGAAGCAGGAATCGAGTATTCAAAAGAAAAAGTATTTCAAGCTGCAACACCAAATAGTGCTCAACTCGTTGCCATGAAGCAATCGATGACACTGGAGCAACTGCTAATTCCTTATATGAAACTAAGCAATAATGGCATAGCAGATATATTAGTAAAAACAATGGGGAAAGTGAAAAATCATCACGGTAGCACAAAGGCTGGCTTACAAGTTATAAGAGAATATGGAAACTCAATTAACTTAAATATGGCAGATTGGCAATTTGAAGATGGCTCTGGAATGTCTCATGAAAATAGCGTTTCGAGTTTAGCGATAAGTGAATTGTTATACAAAGTACAAGAAGAAGATTGGTTTAATACTTATTTTACTAGCTTACCAGTAGCTGCAAATACGGATCGAATGGTAGGTGGTACTTTAAGAAATCGATTGAAAGATCCACTGACTGCAGGAAAAGTCTATGCAAAAACAGGCTCATTAACTGGAGTAAGCACACTAAGTGGTTATTTAGAGGCAAGTAGTGGACAATCGTATATCTTTAGTGTGTTAGTTCAAAATAAATCGGGGGCTTCCACAGCGATTGATGAAATTGTTAAAGAAATAGCGAAAGAATTGTAGGGAATTGAGTTAGGTAAATAAAAACACCTTTTCGTTGAAACCGGGTATCGTACCTTTAAATACAACGTGAGGTGTTTTTTCTATTAGGAGAAGAGTGAAATATCCTATGGAAGTAGAAATGGTTTGAAATTATTATAAATAAATTGGGGCAGTCTCATATAAATTACTTCCTCCACTTATCTTTATTTAATATAGAAGAAACTTCTATAAAACGATGATTTTTCATATAGAAGGTCGTAAAAAAGTAACTTCCTCTCAGTTGTTTCTTAACATATTTAAAATACAAATATAGAAGTAAGCCATGCACCTAGAAGCACAAAAAAAACAAGATCAGACTTACCCAACTGATCTTGGTACTGGCATCACCAGTATAGACATACTATAAGAAACGATAATATTTAGGGGTTATTCAACCAAAGGCTGTCTAGGGGAAAGTGACCTAGGGTTATCTTATATAATATTCCGCGAATTTAAATCTATTTAATGTATACACCTAATGAAAGGTGAATTTATCTAGTTAATAAAAACCTCTATTAGATTGATACTATTAGGTTAAGTAGATAAACCAATGCAATAAGTGATAAAACTAGACCAATTATCTTTTTCAAAAATATTCTTCCTATTAGGAGAATTATCGGTACAAAAAATTAATTATGCGGACAAATTGCGGACAAATGAGTGAACAGGTGGTCTGTATTACTTTTTTGTTTCAAACAGGCTAAAACAGTTGATAAGTGTTAATTAAGAATTATCTCATTTCAATACTCCAATATTATAGGATTAGCCAGATTATTTGAGCTAGCAGGCCTTAGCAGCCGAAGTCTTCTCTCTCTTATATAATATGAGCATCATATACAGGGACAACTAGGAAAAGACTATCCGAATTTCATTTTTTGTGAAGTCTAGGTCCTTCCATTTAATGGCGAGTGCTTCTCCTTTGCGATGCCATTAAATGAAAGTAATCGACTTTGACCACTTTTTACTCCCTCTGCCAATAACACTCCTATTGTTTAATCGTTTTCGGTAGATTTTACATAAATGAACTTCTATTTAATTATAATGAAACTTTTTTACTAGTAGATACGTAAATCAAAGGTGTACTAAGAATGATGAAAAGGATGATTCCATAATGCCAAAAGTTTATCTAGTGAATACAAATAAAACTCATAATGCCCAAAATGAGAATGAGATGTTAAACGAAAAAAAAGTAGCCGCTTACTATTCACCATGGAAATATTTCATAGATGAGATTGAAGCGGGTGATATTATTTATTTATATAGTAATAGCAGAGGAATAATTGCACGAGGTATAGCAACAGGTATAGTTGAAATGTGTGATATAGCTAATAGCATTAACGAAGAGCATTATATGAATCTTGAACGTTTTGAATTACTTAAAAGCCCATTATCTTCTACAAAGATAACAGAGATTGCACAGTCAATTACTGATGAAAAGTATACAATAAAATGGAATCAGACCATGATTCATATACCATATTTTATTGGATTAAAGGTATGGCAATATATCACCAAAAACTGCTTTTAAAAAATTTTCATCTATCTATAGATTAGTTCCCAGCGTAATGTTCCCACATTATATTATTAACATGGTGACTTATTCCAATATGCAAAAATAAAGCTCTATTCTTTACTATAAACAAAAGAATTAATTAAGGAGTTGCCAACTTGAAAAACACTGCAAAATTATACAGTAGCCTATTAAATTTTTTGGTAAATAGAAAATTTGATGATTATTACATAAAAAATTATGAATATATTAATGAAAAAGTATATCGTAATCTTGAAAGTTCTTTTGGTGAACTGGTTATGAATGAAAATTATTCAGATTATAGTTTACTTCAAGACGTTCTATTAAATGATATTTATTTAAGATGTTCAAAAAGAGAGACTGAAGTTTTAATTGATGATATACAAAAATTGATAGAAAGAATAAAAGAGGTTTTCTTATTAAATAAAGATGAACATTTTATACTAATTCCACTTCCGGAATTGAAATTAGAAGAATTAATTTATACTGAAATGATTTCAATAATTCCTAGAAAAATGAGTGAAGAGGATAAAGTAACCCACCTCTCTAAAATTACAGGTCTTAGTATAGCGAATGTGAAAAATAGTTTATCTCATACTAAACAAAGTCGTTCTCCTGATTTTATGAAGCATGCAATCTTAGTATTTAATCATACTGGGCAGACTGAATATATAAGATATAATGCCTCCTTTATCGCCAGAGGTATTGTTTCTTTACTTAGGGCATATTATTATGGTGAGATTTATGAGGTTGACGAATATTTATCAAATATTGATATTCTTAATCTCTATAATTACGAAACAAACCATCACTTGGCTATTTTAGCAAAAGATAGTTGGAGACAAGGTCATAGTACGATATCTTACTCTACAAAATGTAGTTTCTCTGCGGACTTCCTTCATGACACTGAACATATGGAAAAATTCACTCAGCTAATTAAACAACTAGTATTAACAAAAGAATCACCAAAAAGTATGGGAAACCTTTTTTATGGTGCATTAAGGACATATAATAAAAGCCTAGATTTAATAAGTGATAGGGAATCACAATCCCTAGGAGTATTATTAATGATTACAACTGCTGAAACCATCTTGGCACAAGAAAATCATAGTAACAGAATGAAGGTGCGAGTTCTTCTTCCAAGATTTGTTGAAATACCGAATCTATTAGAAAGAAGAACTATAATTGATTCATTAGAGCAACTTTATAAAATGAGAAATGAATATGCACATGCTGGCAAGGAAGCTTATTTTAGTGAAATTGAAGGAGAAGTAAACAGTTATAATATTGCTAAAAAGGCAATTGGAAAATTGATTTGTATGTATCCCGAGTTATGTCTTAATATAGGAACAAACTCATGGGAAGATTATTTAAAAGAAAAGTTTAACAATGGAATAGATGGATTCTTTTAATATTTTGGTTCCTGTTCTAGTAATGTTTAAAAGGAAAGTACATTCATTAATAATAAACGGGCAACCCGTTAATGAATACTATCTTTACAAGTTGTTATAAAACCAAAAATAATACACATCACTATTCAACTACCATGAAAAATAATTTCTTCAAGAAAAGAAAAATGATTTCGGTGGACTACTAATATTGACACCTCTAACCATTTTCATTCTCTGTGGTGCAGCACTATTTTGTGCTGTATGGGTGGCTAATGGATGCTTTACATGAAGAACATTGAGCTGCTCAAGTGGCTCTTTTTTCTTATTGAACTAAAATGGTAGGTTAGTTGAATATAATAGCATTTACAATTTATTGAATTGTGTGATTTATAATAAATAAGTAGCATATAAAATTTATCATGAAGAAGAGGGATGGATTGCAAGTGAAAAAAAAGAAGGGCTTTGAATTGTTTAAAGAGACTTTGACGGATTCGTTTGGCGCTACAATGATTCCATTATTGAATGCGCAAGCAATAGTAAGTTTAGAACCAGTTACTGCTGCTGCTGCAACAATCCTTTTTACCTCCCTTGACAATTATAAAAAGAAAAGGGAACAAAGGAACTTACAGATTGCTATTGAGGATTTATATCACAAATTTGAAGAAATCGAAGACAGATTACCGGAAAATCAGCGAAAGAAGCTTTATCCGCTGTTTTGGGATTATGTTGTAGAAGAACAAGAAGAAGAAAAAATCCAGCTATTTGTAAATGGTTTCGTTGCTTCACTGACTAAAACTGAAATTGATATGGAGAAAATGTATGTTTATTTTGATATATTAAGAAATCTAAGAGTAAAAGAAATTCACTATTTTATTGATGTTCACCTAAACCAAAATTATAAAGTTACCGAAGGTATGTTCGCGCGAACTGCTTTTCCTGAAGAGGATTTTGATATGGGATATCATTCCTACGTTAATAACAAACTTGAAAGATTAGGATTGATACATCTTAATGTATTCGACTCAAATGGAACTTTAGACGACCATTATGAAGTAACAAAATTAGGAAACGAAATCAATAGTTATTTTGGTGTATGTTAAAGAATCTTGTTCTTCAACTACCATGAAAAATAATTTCTTCAAGAAAAGAAAAATGATAATACTTAAGAAGACCCCTCTTAATCGTTAAAAAAAGAGGAGAGCGGGCATTAATAAGTCTATTGATTTCGGTGGACTACTAGTCAATCAAGAAATAATGAAAAAAGAAAAACTGCTCAAAAATCAGTATTTATTCGTAGCGTGTATTAAAGAATTTGCAAAAAAAGTAGCACAAGGGGTATGCCAATTATGTGAAAATCCAGCTCCATTTTCCAATAAAATAGGCAAGCCATTTTTAGAAGTTCATCATATTCATTATTTATCTAGAGGTGATAGTGACTGTTTAGATAATGTAATAGCACTTTGTCCAAATTGTAGGAGGATGTTATGGAAGTTCAAAGTAGGATTGACTATGGTTACTTGGTTGCTGATAAAACAGCTCGAGAGCTCCGTTCATTTTTAGCAGAGATAAAAAACAAAACACGGAATTATCAGAGTGTGTATAACTTAACTGAGCAGATGACACAGGATTATGCAAATCGATTTATTATTGAGCTTTTGCAAAATGGGCATGATGCCATTACCAAATCCAAAAGTGGTGCTCCAGGGAAGATAAAGATTATTTTGAAAGAATACAAAGGAAAAAGCCCTGTTCTCTATTTTGCTAATACTGGGGATCCATTTACAGAAAGTAATTTTAATGCCTTATCAAGCCTCGCTTTAAGTGATAAGAACCCGAGTGAGGCAGTGGGGAATAAAGGAATCGGCTTTAAAAGTGTGCTGCAAGTAAGTAAAGTTCCACAGATTTTTTCTGGCACTTTTGTCGAGGGTCTTGGGTTTGATGGCTATAGCTTTGAGTTTAATCCTTCCAAAGTGCAACGATTAGTGGACGATATCCTTAAGATATTGCATTCACCATCTCCACCAACTTTAGAATTTCTCACAAATTATGATATTCCAATTGTGGACTGGGGACCTGATGAAATTCAAAGGTTTCGAGATGCGCTCCATGCCCAAATGATTGAAACAAAAATGGTTGACGAGCGTTCCTTTATTTCAATAGCTTTATCGCAAATTTCTCCTTATCAGCTGCCTTTTCCGATACATAAATATGAAGATGACATTTTAATGGATTTAGGCCGTGAAGGCTATGCGACAGTGGTGAGACTTGAATTAACAGAGGATGATGCTTTAAAAATTTGTGTCAACGCTCTAAAGGAATTGGAACTTGATTCTTGGATTTTTCTAAATGGACTCGAAGAGCTTACCATTATTTTTGAAGACAAGGACAAGCAAACAATCACAAGACATATGACTAAAAAATCAAAGCTTCTATTAGAGGGCCCTTGTATTTTTAAAGAGATTGAAATGGAAGATCGGGATGGGATAGCTAAAAAATATCTGTTGGTTTCCCGTTCAATAGGCGGGAAGGCTGATCCTCAAAATCAGAAAAGAATTTTACAAGCGGCGACAAAGCTTCATGGGAGCTGGGAGACTCTGGATGCTGCAACAATTGATCTAGCAATTCCGTTATCTAGTGAACAGCAAAAAGGAAAAATATTTATCTACTTACCTACGAAACAACCTAACGGATTTGCATTTCATATAAATGCACCATTTTTAGGGCAAATGAACCGTACTCAAATAAATACATCACTTGCCCTCAATGAGCTATTGCTTCGTGAGGCAGCAATTTTGATTTTAGCATCAATGGATTATGTCATCGAAAACCAACCGCCTCGTTGTGAAAATCTTATTGCTGATTTGATTAGCTTTCATGAGAGCGACGAGGATATTCCGAGGATCGTGATGGAAGAATTGAAGCAGCGATTAAAGGAAAAATCTATTGATTTAGTAGATTGGGGGGTTTTTCCTTATCAGGATCAAAAGAGTATTCTGTGCTTTGGGTCGATTAATAATGTGTATCTTCTCAAAAGTGATTGGAGCAATGAGCTCTTTTCAGCACAGAATTTTTCCCAGCAATTAGGTATTAAGCTACTATCGGGTATTTCGGATGATCGAATTAAGAGTATTGAAGAATTTGGGGACTATTTAGGAGTCCAATGGTATCCGACATCAAGTGAACTGGCGGAATGGGCTGAACGTCTGGCAAAAATTTTACACTCAAAAAGGGTTACTATGTGTCAATGGCAGCTCTTTTATGAGGAACTAGTGAAAATCTTTGACGATTCGGCGGAGGATTTAGCAGACTATGAAATTTTGCTAGGACAAGATTACAAGCTTCATGCCGGAGGAGACACAGAAAATAGCCTGTACATCTTTTTCCCACCTGTGCAAGGTAATCATTATGAAGATGTTGCTGAGATAAAAGAGAGTTCCAAAGTTAATATCCCTTCCTTTTTACAGAATAAAATTGCCTTCATCCACTCGGATCTAAAATTATATGAGACGGAAAAAGGGGTTAAAGGGAGAAAAAAGAATTCAATTAACGATTTTTTAAGAGATAGTGGACTCGTCCAGGAGTTTCAGTTAGAAAATATCCTTACGAAAGTCATTATTCCTGAGATGCCTAGAGATGGGGTCATCCCTTTTCCTACAGAAAAATCAGACCAGCTTTATGAACTTTTGGAATGGACGATGTTACTCTATTTTGGTTCACTTTCAAGTCCAGATAGTTTAAAGCGACGATTTAATCAGCTGTTGGTTCCGTGTAATGGTGGTTGGTACAAGGCTACAGAGACTTATTTTTCATCCAATTGGAATAACTATGGGTCCGTTCAATATGGTCATTACCTCAGTCAATATTTTAATGAAATTGCGAAATATGGCTATCTTGAAGGCCAAAAAAAGCAGATTCTAGACTATGAAACAATTATCACTAAATTCCATAGTCATAAATTCACTCAGGAAGACATGGCTCAATTTTTTGAATTCTGTGGAACAATTGATACTCTTCGTTTGGTGCCGGTAATTGAAACTGAGAAAATCAGAATCAATGGTAATAATACAGGCTTTTATTTTGCTGATAAAATCGAAGGGGATTTTTCGGTACAACAACTGAACTGGTATAAAGACCTTCTTTCAAGAACTAAGGCTTATTATTCTGGGAACTTCAGTTATGAGTTATATCCATTTCTTACAGTAGAGGGAATGGCTGGTTACAATAGTTTTTCAAAAAATACTAGATTAGTTTTCGCCGGTCTTGTCGTAGCCTCTCTCCCTAAATGGAAGAATTGGGAAAAAGTATATTTAAAAAAATTAGATGGTCAACAATGGAGAGTGTCTTTTCCATCCTTACTGAAGTTGTCACTAAGTCGGTTGAGCTGGATTCCTGTTAGCAAGGAAGATGAAGGTATATTTTTACCTCCTAGTAAGGTCTGGTATATACATTCAAGCAATTTACGCTCATCTGGTTTTTCTTATTCTTATTTGAATCATGTATCTTACGAGATATCACAGCTTCTAGAAAGAACAGGGGCGATATCAAATATAAAGGAGCTCGACCTGCGTAGCTTTGATCCGGCGACTCCTAAAGAGGCAGTTGAACTTTTAGATGAACTTGCTTATTTGTATGAAAGTGAAGCGGTAAAACCAGAGTTAATCAATTATTTTAAAAATCATTATAAAAGCACCTGGGAGCATCTCCTAGAGTTCTATGATCCTGAAAGTACATTTATTGATTATGGTCCAGAGTCGTTAATTGTGGCACAAGATAATCACTTAAAAGCAATAAATTTTAACAATGAAGAAGGTTTGACTGTTTTTATTCCAGATGATAAAAGGCGATTAATGGAACTTCAAAACAATTCCAATTTGAACATCCTTTTTATTGATCATGGAAAGAAATTCATCGAGATGTTGATCCATTTATATAAGTCAAATTTGGGAAGATTAACCAACTTAGAACAGAAGGTTTATGTTAACGCTGAACTATGGGATAAAGAGAAAGCCGCAGACTGTGAAACTAATTTTATAGAAGACGATAGAGAATGGCTATTTCCTTTTATTATGACAGTTGTTATTTTTAGAGAGGATAGCGGTTTATCGATTAATCATAAAAGATTTCATGAAATTTGTGTGGAACTGAAAAAACTTAAATGGCAAGCTTGTGATCACATTGAACGATCACTGATCAATATGGATGGAGAGGTAATCAGTACAAAAAACGAAATTACAGTTTATCACAGAGAGACTGACACCATATTATTTACAAGAAATTCAACCAATATCTTTGAGAATCTTGCAGTCTGTATAAGAGAGGTTTTACAAATCGCTCCTTTAGAGCTTTCCTTAAAATTTGCTTTTACAAAGTTTTTGAAAAACGATTTGGAGGAGCCTGCTGAAGGTGTCATTCTAGAAGCTTTACAATCTTTAAAAATCACCCAAGAAGATTATGAAACGGTAAAAAGGGTAGTTAATGAAGACTTACAATGGATTATTGAGATGTTGCTACCGACGACTGTTGTTTTAGCAGAGGACAAGTCTGCCACACTAGAAGCAGTTATGAACTTTCCATTAATAGATAGTGAAGCTAACTTAGAGGACTATGTATCCAAATACCTTTCTGCCGGGGTTGTGGTTAGTGAAATAGTCCGAATGGCTAAGGAATCCAATAATTATAAAGCCATGGGTCACCGTGTTTATATAAAATATTGTGTGCAGCTTGAAAAATGGAATCAAGCGTTAGTGGATTTGGGAAAAGTGAACCAAGTGGTTGTGAATGATCAATTGTATGAGGAATTTGAGTCTTACAAAAAGCAATTTTCCAATACGATGATTTCTGTGTTACGGTACTTAGTTAATAACCTATTAATTGAATTTGAGACTTATCTTAAATTGAAGTCTAGTTACTGGGAATTAAATTTAGAACCTCAGTATACTAGAGAGATATGGCAGTTAAAAGATGTCCATATAATAAGACTGCTTAAAGAATTTCTTGAGAACTATGGGGTTAGAAACAATTTATTAGAGATTTTTAGGGAAACAAAGAGTATGCAGAAACTCAACGATCAATTAAAAACTGTGGGAGTAAATTTTATTAGCTATCTTGAAATTGCGAAACATAATCAGAATCTATTAAAAGAGTGTCTGAAAAAGCTTCAATATGCTTCGATTTTACTTTCGAAACAAAAGGGTGAGGAAGTGTCCGCATATTGGCTACTTGCTGAGAGTACTCTATATGCTCACGTCACTGAGGACAGGGAAAGAGAACTGTTTGAGTTACAGGAATGGAATGTAGAACAAACCTATGAATTTATTATTGAAAGCGGTAGGATTCCTAATGATGATTTGGTTAACTTGAGAGGAAAAGGGGAGAATCAAATAAGTTTGGCTATCGATGACATTCTCAATCAAAACGAAGAGATAGAAGATGTGGAGGAGCTCATTGAAAATGAGAAGGAAAAGCAACTTCGTAAAAAGCGGCTGGTAAATATTTTTGGTCAAGAATTTGATTCGGATGAAAGCAATCATAAGAACCTAGGGAAACTGGTCAATACCCTAGACAATAATGTTTTGAGTTCTACCGGTAATTTTGATCAGCCGATGTCACTTAAAGAATTGGAGTTACCTCAACGAAATCAACCTTCAAAGAATAGCGGTAATAAAAACGGAGGATCTCCAAGTCGACCAGGAAAGCAGATTCAGGCAATGGTTGGTCGTGTGGGTGAGCTAATTATCTATAACTATTTAAAGCATCATCATAAAGACTTTACTCCGGAAAATTGGGTGTCTGAGAATAGTCGGATTGAGTTTGAAGAAAAAAATGCTAATGATTCACTTGGCTATGATTTTGAAATAATTGAAGGGAATAAGACCTTTCATATTGAGGTCAAAGCGACAATTGGACAAGATAACAAATTTGAAATGGGCTCTTCGGAAACCTCACAAGCAAAAATAGACGCCAAAAAGAAAAACTCGGAATACGTCATCGCTTTCATTACTAATACATTTAAAGATCCACAAATTTACTGGTTACCTAATCCATATTCCAAAGAAGGGGAAAAGTTATTTAGTTTAACAGATGTTGGGGTGAGGGTTAAGTTTAGGAAATAAACTCGAACCTTTTGAGTTTTTTAAAATATGAGGTAGAAAATCTACAATTATGCACAATTTATTTAACTTTTTTACTTGCCATCTATACTGGTATGCGAAGAGGGGAGATTTTAGGGCTCTAGTGGAGTGATATAGACTTGGGACAAAAAGTAATTCATGTGAGAAGATCGTTAGCTCATGTCCCTGAAAATGGTTATATTTTCACATCTTTGAAAACAAAAAGTTCCAAATGACAAATCCCTATTCCTGAATTCGTTCTGAATGAATTAGTTTTGCATAAAAAACGAATAGAAGAATGGAAGGAGTTAGTGGGATCTGCGTTTGAGGACCAAGACTTGGTCATTTGTACAAATACAGGTAGATTACAAGATCCGCGCAATGTTGTACGAGTAATGAAGCGTATTGTAAAATGCGCCAAGGTACCAAATATTCGTTTCCATGATATTCGACACACGCATGCATCCATTCTTATCTCGGCAGGAGTAGATAAGTTAAAATTTCTAAACGATTGGGACATGCAAATCCCAAAATTACATTGGAATTCTATGCGCATTTATTACCGAATACAGATAGCGAAATTGCGGATACTTTTCATCAGGCCATTCAAGGTCATTCTAACTAATATAGTAAAAATCCTGCGGACAAATTGCGGAAAAACCCTAAAATAAGAAGTATATGTTAGGAATTTTTACTAAAAGAAAAAGCCTTAAAACATTGATGTATCAACGTTTTAAGGCTTATGATAAGGATGGTCTCGACAAGTCTCGAACTTGCCCCCCACCTTGTCGAGGTAAAACAAATCAGATAGTTTTCGGAACCAATTATCTTTCACTTGAGAATTGTTAATAGTAAGTGAATATAAGATATAAAAGCAAAGCGCAGCTGAAATTGTATCTTCGGCTGCTTTCTTTATGAAAAGAACAGAATCTATTCTTTCATCCCCGAAAAGAAGAAATCGGCTGGAAGTGACGCAGGCAACTTCCAACCGATTTTATCATTCTCTCGTTAAAGGTGTAGTAGATGTGCAATCCTAAGCAAACCGGAAACCACCTGGTCGCTATTGTATGTCTACTTCTTCATATGTCTAATCTTCTCTTCATCCGGAGTTACAAACAACGTCGTCTGTTCAAAATAAATCACAAACCCCGGTTTCGCACCACTAGGCTTCTTCACTTGCTTAATCACCGTATAATCCACAGGCACTGAAGCAGATTCGCGTGCTTTACTAAAATAAGCTGCAAGATTCGCTGCTTCTAACAAAGCCACCTCGGATGGTTTATCCGAATGTATAACAACATGGGATCCTGGGATATCCTTGGTATGGAGCCATGTATCTGTTTTTTTAGCTAGTTTGAATGTAACAAAATCATTTTGTTTGTTGTTTTTGCCGACGGAAATTTCTGTGCCGTCTGAGGCAATGAATTTTTCAGGCGTTGGTTTTGTTGGTTTTTTCTTCTTTTTCGACGCTCTTGCTTTTAATAAGCCTTGCTCGGTTAGTTCTTCTCGAATTTCTTCGATGTCGGTTGGCGATGCTTGCATTACTTGTTGTAGTAGTAATTCGAAATAAGCAATATCTTCTTTTGTGATTTCGAATTGCTGCTCAATTTTGAGTAACGCTGTTTTTGCTTTTGTGTATCGGTTGTAGTAGCTTTGTGCATTTTGAGTTGGTGTTTTTCGGTTATCTAATGGAATAACGACTGTTTTTTCATTTTCGTCGTAGTAGTTCACTAGCTCGACTTCTTTTGCCCCTTTTTCCATTGCATAGGCATTTGCCATTAATAGCTCGCCGTACAGTTGAAAAGTATCTAGTTTTTCAGCTTGTTCGAAGTCTTTTTGGAGTTTTTTTATTTTTAGCTTCAATTTGTTTAATTCGTTTTGAAGCCATCTTTCTAAATCTCCCGCTTGTTGTTTTACACGGTCGCGTTCTGCTTTGGCAAAATACACTCGATCTAGTAAATGTCCGAGACTTTCTTCCTTATGTTTGTCTCCATCTAAATGGGTTAAACCATTTGGTGAATAAAAAGTCTTCCCATTTAATTCGACGATTTGTTTTGTTGATCCGCCTTGTTCAAATTCTTTCATATATGCTTTATAAACTTCCACTCTATCAGTTGCTTCATTAAATCGATAAAGTAGTTCTTTTGCATGTAAAGGAGAGAATCCGGAAATTTGCTCCACAATTTCTTTGGATTCATGGGCTGATTGAATTACATTCAACAGTTCCTCTGAATACACTAATGGATGGAGTTTATTTTGAGTTGGTGGGGCAATATAAGGTTGACCCGGCAAAATCGTTCGATAGCTATTCATGGAAGGGGATAAATGCTTGATACATTCCAAAATAAGATTTCGACTAGGGTCCACTAATAACAAGTTACTATGACGCCCCATAATTTCCATATGGATTTCTCGAGTAATGTCATCTCCAATTTCGTTTTTACTTTGAATTTGGAAGATGATAATACGATCTGTTTCGTGTTGACGAATGGACGAGATGATTCCACCTTCTAAATGTTTACGTAAAACCATGCAAAATAATGGAGGTGTTGCAGGATTGTCAATTGTTTCGTTTGTAATTTGCACACGTGAATAAGAAGGGTGTACAGAAAACAATAATTTATAGTTCTTCCCTTGTGCTCGGATTTGCATTAAGATTTCTTGAGCATTTGGTTGATGTATTTTAGAAATACGCCCAGTTACTAATTGTTGAAGCTCCGTTTTCATTGAAATTGTAAATAATCCATCAAAAGCCATAATATTATCCTCTTTCAAAACGTTATTTTGATCTGGCTCCAGGTGCCAGTTTTTTATTTTGATTCACTTTTTCCTAAAAAAATGTCCTACTTCAGCGCCTTGCCAGTGCACTGAAAAACTCTAAAATAGTATTTTTTATTGTAACTAATCGCTGAATCTTAACCCCATATAATAGGATTTATCGCGGCGGCGTGAGACTCCTGCGGGATCAGCGAGACAGGCGAGACCCCGCACGTAGCGTAAGCGAAGGAGGAGGCTCGGCGCTCGCCCCGCGGAAAGCGAATGCCAGAGCGCTAAATCCGAGTAGCAATTTATTCTACGATAAGTAATCGAAAGAACAAAAAAAGATTTTGTAGTCGTTGCGACACGATTTCGCGAACTTAGACTGCATTCCTCTAAAAGGCACTTACGCTTTTCTTATTATCTTATCATTTTAATCGAAACTTGTGTTATAATGTGTTAAGTATGTAAACTGTTATAAATGTACAGGCAAACGGAGTATGCATGTATTTGAAGGAGACATTATGCGAAGAGAAAAAGGTATATTGATCGTTTTATCAGGTCCATCTGGAGTTGGTAAAGGGACAGTGAGAAAAGAACTGTTTTCAGAGCCCGGGACAAATTATGAGTATTCCATCTCTATGACAACTAGACTTCCTCGAGAAGGCGAAGTAGATGGAGTAGATTATTTCTTTAAGCAGAAAGAAGAGTTTGAACAGTTAATTGAACAAGGGAAGTTATTAGAATATGCCTCATATGTAGGGAATTACTATGGTACTCCAATTGATTATGTTAATGAAACACTCGATTCTGGCCGAGATGTATTTTTAGAAATAGAAGTTCAAGGAGCAAGTGTAGTACGTCAAAAAGCTCCAGAAGCACTTTATATTTTCTTAGCTCCTCCTAGCTTATCAGAATTAGAACAACGCTTAATAGGTAGAGGAACGGAAACAGAAGATGTCATTAATTCTCGAATTCAGGCTGCAAGGCAGGAACTGGAAATGATGCATTTATATGATTATGTTGTGGAAAATGACGAAGTAGAAAATGCTTGCGCGAAAATTAACGCAATCGTAGCTGCAGAGCATTGTCGACGTGAACGTGTTGAAAAAAGATATTTAGCAATGTTGGAAGGGGAATATTAAATGTTATATCCATCAGTAGATTCATTAAAAAATAAAATCGATTCAAAATATTCACTAGTGAGTGTAGCTTCTAAAAGAGCTCGTCAGTTACAAGAAGTAGGCGGCGAGCGTTTACATTCATACGTATCAGCTAAACAAGTTGGGAAAGCGTTAGAAGAAGTTGCAGCTGGTGAGCTTACAATCGAATTTGCCAACGAAGACGCGGTTTACGAGGACGAAGTATAATATAACTTCATTCAGCAGATCGTTCATATCGCTACTGAATAAAGCTATAGCCTCCGGCAGATGCCAAATCTGGACTCAAATACGCCAAGGCGAATTTGATTAAGAAACTATCACCTCCCAAAGAATGAACAGTTCTTTGGGAGTTTGTTGTTTAGAGAGGAGAATAACCATGTTAACTTCTAAAAAAATTGTGGTCTGTGTGACAGGTGGTATTGCCGTATATAAAGCCGTTGCACTTGTAAGTAAATTAACGCAGGCTGGAGCAGATGTGAAAGTCATAATGACGAGGTCTGCGATGGAATTTGTACAACCTTTAAGCTTTCAAGTAATGTCTCGTAATGATGTGTATGTGGATACATTTGATGAAAAAGATTCTAGCGTCATTGCGCATATCAATCTAGCGGACTGGGCAGATTTAGTCATTGTTGCACCAGCAACAGCTAATGTCATTGGCAAGCTTGCAAACGGGATTGCAGATGATATGGTGACGACGACTTTACTAGCAACAACTGCGAAGGTATGGATTGCACCGGCAATGAATGTACATATGTATGATAATGCAGCAGTAAAACGAAATATAGCTCGACTTTCCGAAGATGGATATTCATTCATTGAGCCTTCTGAAGGCTTTTTAGCATGTGGGTATGTAGGGAAAGGTCGACTAGAGGAACCAGAAAATATTGTGAAGCTAGTAGAAGATTATTTTTCTCCAAAGGATTTACCTTTAAAGGGACAAAAAGTAGTAGTGACTGCAGGTCCTACAAGAGAAAGAATAGACCCAGTTCGTTTTCTAACTAATTTTTCTAGCGGAAAGATGGGCTATGCAATGGCAGAGGCCGCAGCTAATTTAGGCGCTGACACCGTGCTTATTTCTGGCCCAGTTAGTATAGATGCTCCTTCTAATGTAACGTTTGTCTCGGTTGAAAGTGCACAGGGCATGTACGATGCAGTGGTAGCGCAGTTCGATACAGCTTCTATTGTGATTAAAACAGCAGCAGTTGCAGACTACAAACCAAAAGTAGTACAAGCTCAAAAAATGAAAAAACAACCTGGGGAAGCGACCATTGCTTTAGAGCGAACAACCGATATTCTTGCTGAGCTTGGGACTAGGAAAACAAATCAATTATTAATTGGATTTGCAGCAGAAACAAATGATGTTGTTCATTATGCAAAAGGGAAATTGGAAAAGAAAAATGCGGATTATATTATTGCCAATGACGTAACAGAAGCGGGTTCAGGTTTTGGAACAGATACAAATTCCGTCACGTTAGTTGGACATAATGGCGTAGAAATGCATTTTCCTCATTTAACTAAAAAGGAGCTTGCGCTTCAATTACTTCAAACTATTATCCAGCTAGAAAAAGATGGGCGTAAATGATAGTAGAAGTAATTGTAGATGTATCTGCCTATCCAATTGACCGACCATTTGACTATATCGTACCCGAGCATTTAGAAGAACTAGTGGAACGTGGAAGTCGCGTTCATGTCCCTTTCGGAAATCGTAAAGTACAAGGCTTTATTACGAATATTAAACAGCATACTGATTTAGATATGTCCAAGCTAAAAGAAGTTCAATCGATCATTGACGTGGAGCCCGTTGTCACGGAAGAGCTTCTGCAATTGTCCAAATGGCTGACGAAAAAAACGCTATGCTATGAGATTGATGCACTTCAAGTTATGCTTCCAGCTGCGCTACGTGCTTCGTATAAGAAAAACATTAAACTCATAAATCCTGTTGGTCTGGATGATGCCTTTTTAGACCTGTTTGGCAAAAAAGATATCGTCTCCTATGAGGCTATAGAAAAAGCGGATTTATTACGTCCGATGAAAAAGTACTTAACTGCAGGTAACGTGCAACTAGAAACAGTCATCAAACAACAAGCAAAAGCAAAAATAATTGTGAAGTATAAGCTTGTGGAAGATAAAGAATATATTGCTGAGCAGTTAAATGAGTTAACGAAACAAGCAACGAAACAAAAAGAACTGATCGAATGGTTGTTACTGCAAGAGCAAGGTGCTTTTACGATGCAGGAACTAGTAGAATCTGCAAATGTCAGCACTGCTACCGTCAAAGCATTGTTAGATAAGCATGTGATACAAAAAGGTACCAAAGAAGTGTATCGTGAAATTACATCACTCGAGTATAACGATAAAGATCAACGGTTTCAGCTGACCGATGAACAATCGAATGCATTAACCAAGATTACTCATTCACAAGACCATGCAGAAAATACGACATTTCTTCTGCACGGCGTAACAGGTAGTGGGAAAACAGAAATCTACTTACATGCTATAGAAAATGCGATTTCTAAAGGGAAGCAAGCGATTATGCTTGTGCCTGAAATTTCCTTAACCCCTCAAATGACGCGTCGTTTTAAACTACGCTTTGGCGATCAAGTAGCTGTGATGCATAGTGGCTTATCGATCGGTGAAAAGTACGATGAATGGCGTAAAATTTGGCGCGGCGAAGTAAAAGTAGTGGTAGGAGCAAGATCAGCTGTTTTTGCACCTTTTAAAGATTTAGGTGTCATCATTTTAGATGAAGAACATGAATCTACCTATAAGCAAGAAGATACTCCAAGGTATCATGCAAGGGATGTAGCGATTTGGCGTAGCGAGTTTCATCAATGTCCGGTTATTTTAGGAAGTGCTACTCCGTCTCTTGAATCCTTTGCACGAGCTACTAAAGATGTGTATTCCTTGCTAACGTTACGTTTGCGTGCGAAAGAGCAAGCCTTACCTACCGTGAAGGTTGTCGATATGCGTGCAGAGCTTAAAAATGGTAATCGTTCCATGTTTAGCGTAGATCTTGCCGATGCGGTGAAGGAAAAGCTTGAAAAGAAAGAACAAATTGTGCTGTTTTTAAATAAAAGAGGATTTTCATCCTTCGTTTTATGTAGAGACTGTGGAACGGTTGTGGAATGTAAGCAATGTGATATTTCCCTAACGTATCATCGTGCGGGAGAGCAGCTTAAATGTCATTACTGTGGACACGAAGAACCAGTCCCAACGAAATGTCCAGAATGTACAAGTGACCATATTCGATTTTTTGGAACTGGTACGCAAAAAGTAGAAGAAGAAATTGCGAAGTTTTTTCCGTATGCACGAGTACTTCGCATGGATGTAGATACAACTAGAACAAAAGGGTCTCATGAACGCATATTGAAGCAGTTTGGAGACGGAGAAGCGGATATCTTACTTGGCACGCAAATGATTGCAAAAGGATTAGATTTTCCGAATATAACGCTTGTTGGCGTGTTGAATGCTGACACGACCCTACATCTAGCAGATTTCCGAGCTGCTGAAAAAACGTTTCAGTTGATGACGCAAGTAAGTGGACGAGCTGGGAGACATGATAAAGAAGGCGTCGTGTATATTCAAACGTATACTCCGGAGCATTATGCCATTGAGCTTTCCAAGTCCCAAATGTATGAACCTTTTTATCATAGTGAAATGCTAGTTCGGAAACAGTATGAATATCCACCTTTTTATTATTTAACGCTTGTGCAAGTGACGCATGAAAATGTCCTGCTTGCTGCCGAATATGCGAAGCTTGCGACCGATTGGTTAAGAGAAAATCTTTCCTCTAGTACGATGGTCGTTGGTCCTACAGCATGTGCAATTAGTAAAATCCAAAATAGATATCGTTACCAATGTTTGATAAAATACAAAAAAGAACCACTATTAATTGAAAAACTACAGCAACTAATTAAAATATACCGTACGGAGTGGATGAAAAAAGGGATTATATTAACCGTCGACTTAGATCCATCCACTATTTTATAAGCTGTTTGAAATGAGGAAAAGAAATGGCAATTCTAGAAATAATCACACACCCAAATGATGTCCTTACGACAAAATGTAAGGAAGTAAAAGTATTTGATAAAAAGCTAGCAGCTCTTCTAGACGATATGTACGATACAATGGTCGCTGCTGATGGTATTGGACTTGCAGCACCCCAAATCGGTGAAACGATTCAAGTTGCCATTGTCGATCTAGGAGAAGGACAAGAAGTGATTGAAATGATTAATCCGGAAGTCGTTGAAATTGGTGGCTCTGAAATTGAAATAGAAGGTTGCTTAAGCTTTCCAGACATATACGGCGAAGTAGAGCGTCCGTTTTATGTGAAAGTAGAAGCACAAGATCGCGATGGTGCCTTGTATGAATTAGAAGCAGAAGATTATGAGGCAAGAGCCATCTTGCATGAAATCGACCATTTACACGGTGTTTTATTCACATCTAAAATCATTCGTTACGTAGACGTGGAAGAACTTGAGAATGCGGAGGAGGAAGAAGCATGACATCTATCGTTTTCATGGGGACACCTGCATTCTCCGCTCCGATACTACGTATGCTCGTAGAGGAAGGCTATCAAGTGTTAGCTGTTGTAACGCAGCCAGATCGTCCTGTAGGGAGAAAAAAAGTATTAACTCCACCGCCTGTAAAGGAAGAGGCACTTAAACTTGGTTTGCCAGTCATTCAACCGACAAAACTAAAAGGTTCAGAAGAACTTCAGCAAATTATCGCTTTAAATGCTGATTTAATCGTGACGGCTGCATTTGGGCAATTACTACCAAAAGAATTGCTGGACGCTCCTACGCTTGGATGTATTAATGTCCATGCATCCTTGTTACCAGCATATCGTGGAGGTGCTCCAATTCATCAGGCTATTATCGATGGGCAAGATAAAACGGGAGTAACGATTATGTATATGGAAGAAAAGCTGGATGCTGGTGATATAATCGCCCAAAGTGAAATTGGCATTGAGCATGCAGATGATACAGGATTACTGTTTGATAGGCTAAGTAAAGTTGGCTCTGACTTATTAAAAGAAACGTTACCTGCGATTATTGCTAAAACAAATGATCGTGTGAAACAAGATGAATCATTGGTAACGTTTGCAAGAAATATTTCTAGAGAGCAGGAAAGACTCGATTGGAACAAATCCGCATTACAGTTACACAATCAAATTCGAGGACTTCATCCTTGGCCAGTCGCATATACAACGTTGGAAGATCAAACGGTTAAAATTTGGAAAGCAGATACGATACAAGTAAATACAAAAGAACAACCAGGAACTGTTGTGAAAATAGAGTCGGATTATTTTGTTATTCAAACAGGATTTGAAGAAGCAATTCGAATAAACGAATTACAACCATCTGGAAAAAAGAAAATGTCCGCAGAAGATTATTTGCGTGGCGTTGGTTCGAAATTGCGAATAGGGGATAACTTTGAATGACGAAAAAAACAGAAAAAATCTGGACAGGTAATGTTCGAGATGCAGCACTAACTATTTTAATGGCCGTGGAAAAACAACAAGCGTACAGCAACTTACTTTTACATCAAACCATTGAAAAATATACTATCGAGCCTAAAGACCGTGCATTACTTACGGAACTAACCTATGGAACTCTTCAGTACAAAATGACATTAGATTATTATTTACAGCCATTCATTAAAGGAAAACTAGATGATTGGGTGAAACAATTACTACGTCTATCTTTATATCAAATTCATTATTTATCCAGAATTCCTGATCATGCAGCCGTAAACGAAGCAGTGAATATTGCCAAAAGAAGAGGGCATAAAGGTATTTCGGGAGCCGTAAACGGAATATTACGTTCAATATTAAGAGAAGGTGTACGTTCTACGGAAGAAATTAAAGATGAAGTGGAACGACTATCTATTGAAACAAGTCACCCATTATGGATGGTGAAGCGTTTTATATCTCAATATGGTTTTGAAACGACCGAAAAAATGCTAAAAGAAAATAATGAAGCACCCGTTACAACGCTTCGAGTGAATATATTCAAACGAACAGTAGAACAAGTACTTCATTTATTAACACAAGAAGGATATGTCGTGGCACAAAGCGAAGTTATTCCTGAGTGTATTTATTTGTTTAATGCTCAAGCAGCAAAAACAACAGCTTTCCAAAATGGCTTTGTAACGATTCAAGACGAAAGTTCCATGATTCCTGCTTATGCGCTTCAAGTGGAGCCTGGTATGACTGTATTAGATATGTGTTCTGCTCCTGGTGGAAAAACAACGCATATTGCAGAAAAAATGAAAAACACTGGGAAGCTAGTTGCAATGGATATTCACCAGCACAAATTAAAGCTAGTGAAAGAAAATGCGGATAGACTTGGATTTAATTTTATCGAAACCGTCGAAATGGATGGTCGTAAAGCATCGGAAGCTTACCCAGAACAATCATTTGACCGCATTTTAGTCGATGCACCATGTAGTGGTCTTGGGGTGATGAAACGTAAGCCAGACATTAAATACACGAAAAACGAAAAAGATTTTGCTACCCTTAAGCCGATTCAAATGAATCTATTAGACGAGGCATACAAGCTATTAAAACCAGATGGCCTATTAGTTTATAGTACTTGTACCGTGGACCGTGAAGAAAATGAAGGAACGTCACAATTGTTTTTAGAATCTCATCCAGATATGCACCTTCAACATTTTCCAGACGTTGTAAAAAATATTAAAGAACAAGAGCAAGAGGGAATGCTACAGCTTTTCCCACATGATTTAAGAAGTGATGGATTCTTTGTAGCGGTCTTTCAAAAGAAGAGCTAATTGCAACGTTGTTCTAAACCAATAAGAGGTGAATGAATAGATGAAGTTCGTTGTTAAAACTGATGTAGGTATGAAAAGGACGGTAAATGAAGACCGTGTAGATGTGTTTGTTCGCAAAGATCATCGAATACTAGCTGTTGTTGCAGATGGTATGGGCGGTCATAACGCTGGAGATGTAGCAAGTGAAATAGCTATTTCCGAATTTCAAAAGTATTTTCATGCTTACAATCCTTCTATTGTAAAAGCAAAAGATTGGTTAACGTATACATTTCAATCTATTAATCAGTCAATTGTTAGGCACTCATCCATCACGGCAGGCTGTGAAGGAATGGGTACTACGTTAATCGCTGGTCTGTTTGAAAATAATAAAGGTCTCATCGCACATGTAGGAGATAGCCGTGTGTATCACGTTACGAAAGAAAAGGTTCAACAAATTACACGTGACCATTCTTACGTAAATGTTTTAATTGATTCAGGGGAAATTAGTGAAGAGCAAGCAAAAACGCATCCTAAGAAAAATGTATTGATGAAAGCAGTTGGAACGGAACGAACGATTCACCCGGATTTTTTTGAAGTAGAATTTCCCCAAAATTCTTATTTTCTTTTTTGCACGGATGGATTAAGTAACAAATTAAGTGAATCCTTTATACAGAACATTCTTTTTTCGAATAAATCTCTCGAACAAAAAGGAGAGGATTTAGTGGAGGAAGCAAACAAATCTGGTGGAGAAGATAATATTTCATTAATCTTGTTATCAAACAACGCTGAGGAGGTGTAAGGATGTTAATAGGTAAAAGAATTAGTGGCAGATATAAGCTACTCGATATGATTGGTGGAGGCGGCATGTCAAATGTGTATTTAGCGCATGACATGATTTTAGACCGTGATGTAGCGATTAAAGTATTGCGCTATGATTTTTCAAATGAAGAAGAATTACGTCGACGTTTTCAACGTGAAGCACTATCTGCAACGAGCCTTACACACCCACATATTGTGAACATATATGATGTAGGAGAAGATGAGGATATTCACTATATTGTCATGGAATATGTCAAAGGTGATACATTAAAACAATACATACAACAAAAAGCTCCTATTTCACCGGCTAAATCTGTCTCTATTATGAAACAGCTTACTTCAGCAATTTCAACTGCTCATAATAATCACATTATTCACCGTGATATTAAGCCGCAGAACATTTTGCTGGACGAGCAAGAAAATGTAAAGATAACAGATTTCGGTATTGCTATGGCGCTTAGTGCGACATCCTATACGCAAACCAATTCCGTATTAGGGACAGTTCATTATTTATCACCCGAGCAAGCGCGCGGAGGAACAGCTACGAAGCAATCAGATATTTATGCATTAGGGATTGTATTGTTTGAACTTCTTACGGGGCAACTCCCGTTTTCAGGAGAATCAGCAGTTTCGATTGCATTAAAGCATCTCCAATCAGAAACCCCTTCCATTCGAGCAATCATTCCGACTATACCGCAAAGTTTGGAAAATGTTGTGCTAAAGGCCACAGCGAAGGATGCGAAGAATAGATATCGTTCTGCAGAGGAAATGGAAGCGGATTTAGCGACTGCTTTATCACCAGAAAGAGCAAGCGAGAAAAAGTTTGTTGTAGCTATTGACGAGGATGCAACAAAAGTTTTACCAATTATTAAAGAACCTGTTTCTTTCGAAGAAGTTTCTGAGACGAAAAAAATGTCTACAGCATCCGTGCCATTGGAAAAAAATAGTCCAAAACCGAAACAAAAGAAACGGAAAATTATTAGTGGTGTAATAGCTGGAATAGTATTATTAATATTACTAATGATTATTGTATTCCCAGGGTTATTTAGACCAGAAAAAATCGAAGTTCCTGATGTTGCAAATCTAGAGCTTAAGGCTGCTATTGAACAATTAGAGGCAGATGGATTTAAGGTTGGGGATCAAACAGAAGAGCCTTCGGATGAAGTGGAGGAAGGAAATGTTATTCGAACAACCCCTGAAGCAGGGAAGCTTCGTGAAAAAGAAACCGAAATTCATTTGTTTGTTTCCTCTGGGAAGGAAACCTCTACCATGGAAGACTACACGGGTAGAGGCATTGATCAAGTCAAAACGTTGTTTCAAAATCATAGTATCCAAATAGTAGAGGAATTTTCGTCAAAAGCAGTTGGAACCATTTTAGACCAATCACCAAAAGAGGGTACGGAAATTATTCCAGGTGAAACAGACTTAGTGTTCACCGTAAGTAAAGGGTTAGAACTAAGAACAGTTAAAGATTTAACTGGATTTAACGAAAAGGCATTAAGTGACTATGAAAAAAGTACGGGATTAAAAATAGTCGTTAGAAGTAAGGTGAATTCTGAAAGTGAACCTAAAGGAAACGTTCTAGAACAAACACCTAAAGTAAACGCAAAAGTGCCACCTGGCAGTACCATTGAGGTTACACTGTCGGATGGTCCAAAAGCAAAGGCTACTCGATTTTTTGTTAAAACTGTGACGATTCCTTATGAACAACCTCCAGAAAACGCGGAAGGTAGCGAGGGTGAGAATGGAGAGGTAGTTGTCCCAGAACAAATTGTTCGTATTTATATTGATGATAATACGAGATCAATGACAGTGCCAGTAGAAGAGTTTGTTTTGACAGAAACAATCGAAAAACAAATAAAACTAGAAATCAGTGAAGGTCAAAAAGCAGCGTATCGTGTGGAAGTAAATTCAACTGTAATTGCAGTAGAAACGATTGCTTATGAGGATATAAATTAGGGAGGCTTTGGATGCCAAAAGGTCAAATTAGAAAAGCATTGAGCGGATATTACTATGTGTACGACGACAATGACAAGCTTATTCAATGTCGGGGTAGAGGCGTTTTTAGAAATAGGGGAGAATCCCCATTAGTAGGGGACTTTGTCGATTATACGGTTGAAGGAAATAATGACGGTACTATCACAGTTATACATGAACGGAAAAATAACCTAGTTCGTCCCCCTATTGCCAACATAGACCAAGCAATTTTAGTGTTTTCCATTAAAGAGCCGGATTTCAACACCATATTATTGGATCGATTTTTAGTTGTCCTAGAATCATTCCAAATTGAGCCAATCATTTGCTTAACGAAGAGTGATTTAATGGACGAAAAAATGGAAAAAACGATGGAACAATATATGAAAGATTATGAACAAATTGGTTATCAACTATTAATGACCTACAAGGATGATCCGGAATTCGATGCCAAAATTGCACCTCTCCTAAAAGGTAAAACGACCGTTTTAGCAGGTCAATCTGGTGTTGGGAAATCTACGTTATTAAATACAATTTTACCTTCACTTGACCTTAAAACTGGTATTATTTCCAATGCACTTGGTCGAGGAAAACACACGACAAGACATGTGGAGTTAATAGAAGTGTGTGATGGTCTACTAGCAGATACACCTGGATTCAGTTCGTTCGAGTTTGATTTGATGGAAAAAGAAGAACTCACTTACTGTTTTCCAGATTTTGTAGCCAAAAAAGATGACTGTAAGTTCCGTGAGTGTCTGCATGTGAAGGAACCGAAATGTGCCGTAAAAGATGCAGTCGAATCAGGAGAAATAAAAGATTATCGTTACAAACATTATTTGCAGTTCTTTGATGAAATAGTAGATAGAAAGCCGAGGTATTAATTATGGTGAAAATCGCCCCATCCATTTTAGCAGCAAACTTTGCTAAGCTAGGAGAAGAAGTATTAGAAGTCGA
This sequence comes from Psychrobacillus sp. FSL H8-0484, assembly GCF_038005325.1. Classification (NCBI taxonomy): domain Bacteria; kingdom Bacillati; phylum Bacillota; class Bacilli; order Caryophanales; family Bacillaceae; genus Psychrobacillus; species Psychrobacillus sp. FSL H8-0484. Next base: position 1,304,475 of record NZ_JBBOSZ010000001.1, read on the forward strand.
AAAAGCGGGAGCAGAGCTAATTCATATTGATGTAATGGATGGACACTTTGTTCCGAATATTACAATGGGACCAATTGTTGTGGAGGCACTTCGTCCACTGACAAAGCTTCCTTTAGATGTCCATTTAATGATTGAAAATGCAGATCAGTATATTGAGGCTTTTGCAAAAGCCGGCGCCGACTATATTACAGTCCATGTCGAAGCCTCTCCACATCTTCATAGAACGATTCAATTGATTCGTTCATTTGGCGTGAAGCCAGGAGTTGTGTTAAATCCTCATACACCAATAGAGTCTATTCAACATGTGTTAGAAGACATTGATATGGTTCTGTTCATGACAGTTAACCCAGGATTTGGCGGGCAAAAGTTTATTCACTCTGTCGTTCCTAAAGTGAAACAACTATCTGACATTATTAAAACAAGAAACTTATCCATTGAAATAGAAATTGATGGTGGAATAAATGAAGAAACGATTAAGCCTTGTGTAGAAGCAGGTGCTACTATTTTAGTGGCAGGGTCAGCTATATACAATGCTCCAGATAAAGGAAAAGCTTTGCAAGCAATTAAAGAAGCTGGTTTAAGCGTAGCGGCGAAATGAAACGAGTAATTGTTTACGCTGGAGGTCCATTAGAAGAAGTTGTTGATCTTAAACAGCTTCTTCTTTTGCAAGATGAAACTGTTTTTATTGGTGCAGATAGAGGGGCTATTCATTTATTAGCAAAAGGAATAACACCAGATGAAATTATTGGTGATTTTGACTCCCTTACAGATGAAGAATTACATATGCTCAAACTTAAAATACGAAATGTTACGATATTACAGGCGGAAAAAGACGAGACAGATACCCACATAGCTCTTCAAGAGGCGTTAAAATATAAGCCAGATGAAGTGATTTTAACTGGGGTAAGTGGTGGGCGTCTAGATCATTATGAAGCAGCTTTACATGACGTATGCCACTTTCAATTAAATCATCCAACTATTCCTTTTTCCATTCAAGATAAGCAGAATCGCATTCAGTTTTTATTTCCTGGAACCCATGAAGTGGAGAAATATGCATATTTTAAGTACATTTCATTCTTTTCATTTGGTGAAATGGTGAAGAATATTACGTTAAAAGGATTTAAGTATAACGTTGCTAATGAGAATATGATGGTAGGGGATGCAAAGTTTATTAGCAATGAACAAAAAGATCGAACAAGTACTATCTCTTTCACTGCGGGCATATGTTTAATGATAAGAAGCAGTGACTAAAAGGGAGGAATTGTGTGAAGGTCTACACATTTAGATTGCCTAAATCCGTCAGTAGTATTGTCAAGGTTTGTATTCGTTTGTTTAAGAAGGACGAAGTGAAGAAGTAGGAAACGAAAAAATGCCAGGTCGACAGTAGTCGGCCTGGCATTAATTATGAGTGCGATTAAACGCGCTCAATTTTTCCTGATTTTAAAGCTCTAGCAGAAACCCATACACGTTTAGGTTTACCGTCAACAAGAATACGGACCTTTTGAAGGTTTGCCCCCCATGTACGCTTAGTAGCGTTCATTGCGTGAGAACGAGCATTACCAGAACGAGCTTTACGCCCAGTGATTGCACATACTTTTGGCATTATATTTCCTCCTTTAAAAAAGAAGCTGAAAGATTTTTCAGTTCGATATTTCACATACTTTAATAATTTACCACAGACTTTTATTATACGCAAGGCTTATCAAGAAAAAAACCTTTACAGACAAAAAGTGTCCAATATTATAAAAGTGCGCAAACGGAGCATCTGTTTGATTGGTTTTGTCTCGTTCGGAGTACGCTTTGTCGTGTTCGAAAGGTATTTTGTCGCGTTCACAGCATTTTTTGTCTCACTCTACCATTTATTGTAGGGCATGAGACTCATGCAGGAAAGCGAGACAGACGAGACCCTGCAAGTAGCGTAAGCGAAGGAGTAGGCACATCGCTCGCCCGCGGAAAGCGAATGCCAGAGCGCTAAATCCTAGCAGTAACTATTTATGCGCGCTATTTTAAAACAGGGAAACTGTAGACGAAAAGAAACGTTTCTTTTATAATTTCAATGGGTGTAGTACAATAAAGGATAGTCAAAAAGGACTTGGGAGGTTTCAACATGTCAATTGAATTGAATAACGAATTCGGACAAATCGATATATCACAAGATGCAGTTGCTCAAATTGCTGGCGGAGCCGCAATGGAGTGCTATGGGATCGTTGGTATGGCGTCAAAGCATCAAATTAGAGATGGTTTAACAGATATATTAAGAAAAGAGAATTTCACTAAAGGCGTTCTAGTAAGACAAGAAAAAGAGGATCTACATATTGATATGTATATTATAGTAAGTTACGGAACGAAAATTTCTGAAATAGCTTATCAAGTACAATCCAAAGTGAAGTACACACTTAATAAATCTCTTGGTATGTCTGTGAAATCCGTAAATGTTTATGTACAAGGAGTTCGCGTGGCAAACGTGTGATTAAGGAGAGAAAATAATGAAATCAATCAATGGTATTCAATTTGCAGATATGGTCAAGATGGGAGCACATCATCTTTTCCAAAATGCAGATTACGTCGATGCATTAAATGTATTTCCTGTACCAGATGGTGACACAGGAACAAATATGAACCTTTCTATGACTTCAGGCGCAAAGGAAACAGCTGCGAATACTGGAGAGCATATTGGTAAAACAGCACAAGCTCTATCTAAAGGCTTACTTATGGGAGCTCGTGGAAATTCAGGTGTTATTTTATCACAACTATTCAGAGGTTTTGGAAAGTCTATCGAGCAAAATGCTACATTAGATGCAAAACAATTTGCACAAGCCTTACATTACGGTGTCGAGACAGCTTATAAAGCAGTAATGAAGCCTGTGGAAGGTACCATTCTAACAGTAGCGAAGGATTCTGCGAAGAAGGCTGTAGAAGTAAGTGGAACAGTTGAGGACATTCGCGAGTTAATGACAGCAATTGTGGAAGAAGCAAAACAATCATTAAATAGAACACCAGACCTATTGCCTGTTTTAAAAGAAGTAGGAGTAGTAGATAGTGGTGGGCAAGGACTTGTATTTGTTTATGAAGGCTTCTTAGCGAGCTTGAAAGGCGAAGAACTACCAGAGAAGACTGTTAGTTCCTCCATGGATGATCTTGTAAATGCAGAACACCACAAAAGTGTACAAGGGTTTATGGACACTGCTGATATCGAATTTGGTTTTTGTACAGAATTTATGGTTCGATTTGAAGAGGGTAAAAAAGCCTTTGATGAAACGGCATTCCGCAATGACTTAAGCGCGTATGGAGATTCTTTATTAGTTATCTCCGATGATGAAATTGCTAAAATCCATATTCACTCCGAAACTCCAGGTGAAGTGTTATCATATGGCCAACAATACGGAGACTTGATAAAAATAAAAATCGAGAATATGCGACAACAACATACCGAAATCGTTGAGGCGGGATACTCAAACGAGATGCCAACGAAAAAAGCAGAAAAACATCCTTATGCCGTTGTAACGGTAGCAATGGGATCTGGTGTTTCGCAACTGTTGAAAAGCCTAGGTGCATCGGCTGTCATTGAAGGTGGTCAAACGATGAATCCTTCTACAGAGGATATTGTGAAAGCAATTGAAGCTGTTGGTGCAGAACGAGTACTTATCTTACCAAATAACAAAAATATTATTATGGCTGCTGAACAAGCAGCAGAAGTTTTAGGAATTGAAGCCGCGGTAGTGCCGACAAAAACTATTCCTCAAGGGATGGCGGCAATTTTAGCGTTTAATGCTCAAGTGACTGTAGAAGAAAATCAGAAGAATATGACGGCTGCATTTGCTCATGTGAAAACAGGTCAAATTACTTTTGCTGTTCGAGACACGTCTATAGACGGTGTTGAAATTAAAAAAGATGATTTCATGTCCATTGCGGAAGGGAAAATCATTCTTTCTAATCCTTCTAGAGTTGAAGCTGCAACAAACTTAGCAAAAGCATTGATAGATGAAGAAGCAGAAATTGTCACCGTCATTTACGGTGAAGACGTTACAGAACAAGAAGCGAAAGAATTTGCTACGTATATTAAAGAGCAATTTGAAGATATTGAGGTTGAACTGTATAACGGTAAACAACCACTATATCCTTATATTTTATCTGTTGAATAATACAAAACCGCGTGGAGGATTAATCCACGTGGTTTTTGATTTACTACAACTTTGTTTAATATAACTATTAAGTGTAAAATAGATTTATTAAACATTAAATTGGAGGTCTGTTAATTGAAATTCAAATCTGTTTTTGACATAATTGGACCCGTTATGATTGGACCATCCTCTTCCCATACTGCTGGAGCAGCACGCATCGGTCGAGTTGCACGAGATTTATTCGGAAAGCAACCTACTTGGGCTAAAATATATTTGTATGGATCTTTTGCGGAAACGTATAAAGGGCATGGGACAGATATAGCGATAATCGGTGGATTACTAGATTACGATACATTTGATGAGCGTATTAAAACTGCTTTTGAAGACGCGGAAAAAGTAGGACTTTCATTTGAATTTATTCCAGAAACAGCACATACGGACCATCCAAATACGGCGCGTATTGTTATTGGTGATGGCCAGCAAGAGATGTCGATGGTTGGAATATCGATAGGTGGAGGAAAAACGGAAATTACAGAATTAAATGGATTCCCCCTTCGACTGTCTGGTAACTTAGCAGCTATTTTGGTTGTACATGAAGATCGTTCTGGATGTATTGCTAGTGTTTCCAATTGTTTAGCGAAGTATGATATTAATATTGGTCATATGGAGGTTTCTCGAAAAGAGAAAGGGAACATGGCGTTAATGGTTATCGAAGTGGATCAAAATATAAACGAATCTATTTTAGTAGAGCTTACTAAATTGCCAAATATTACTCAAGTTACAAGAATTGCAGATTAAGGAGGGATATCGTGGAGGTTTTATTTCACAATGTTCGTGAGCTAGTAGAAAGAGCGAATGAAGAGAAAAAGCTTATTTCTGAAATTATGATTGAGCAAGAAATCATGATAACCGGACGTTCGCGAGAAGAAATTATGAGTCAGATGGATCGTAATTTGACGGTCATGGAAGAAGCGGTGGAAAGAGGGTTAAATGGTGTCCGTTCTACCTCTGGATTAACGGGAGGAGACGCAGTTCTTCTGCAAGCCTATATGAAAAAAGGGAAATCACTTTCAGGCGAATTAATGCTAGATGCAGTAAGTAAAGCGGTTGCGACGAATGAAGTGAATGCTGCTATGGGTACTATTTGTGCTACACCTACTGCGGGTTCAGCTGGCGTTGTACCTGGAACGTTATTTGCGGTGAAAAATAAATTAAATCCAACTAGAGAACAAATGATTCGCTATTTGTTTACTGCCGGAGCATTTGGCTTTGTTGTAGCGAATAACGCATCTATTTCTGGAGCTGCTGGTGGATGTCAGGCAGAGGTTGGTTCAGCCGCTGGGATGGCTGCAGCAGCGATTGTCGAAATGGCTGGAGGAAATCCTGCACAAAGTTCGGAGGCTTTTGCGATAACACTTAAGAATATGCTTGGTTTAGTTTGTGACCCTGTAGCTGGACTTGTAGAGGTACCTTGTGTGAAACGAAATGCAATGGGAGCTTCTAATTCTCTAGTAGCTGCAGATATGGCCCTTGCAGGTGTAACGAGTCGCATTCCATGTGATGAAGTAATCGATGCAATGTATAAAATTGGCCAAACAATGCCAACTTCCCTAAAAGAAACAGCTCAAGGCGGACTCGCTGCAACTCCAACTGGTAAATGGTTAGAGGCTAAAATTTTCGGTGGAGCAGTGGTAGGCAGTGGAAATTAAAAAGGATGAGTTAGTCACTTCCTTAAAAGGAGTGGGAAGTGGTACAGCTAACGCATTACATGAATTAGGGATTGTCACATTAGAAGATTTAGTCATGACATTTCCTTATCGACATGAAGATTTTCGATTAAAAAATTTAGCAGAAACCGCCCACAATGAGCGAGTAACAGTAGAAGGAAGGGTCGAGAGTGAGCCTTCTCTTCTTTTTTTAGGGAAAAATAAATCGAGGCTGCAAGTTCGTTTATTAGCAGGACAGCATCTTATTAAAGCGGTATTTTTCAATCAAGCCTATTTAAAAACGAAGATTATACCGGGTTCTGTTGTTACGGTAACAGGTAAATGGGACAGAGGTAGACAGGTTATTAATGTTAGTACTTTTTCTGCCGGTCCTAAAACAGATCAACAAGATTTTGAGCCAGTTTATTCTTTAAAAGGTTCCATAAGTCAAAAGATTTTCAGGAAATTTATGCGACAAGCCTTAGATGAAATACAGGGGTACCTAGTAGATTCTTTACCAGAATCGATTAGAGTGCCTTATCGTCTACCGAATATTTCGGAGGCATTAGAGGGTATACACTTTCCGCAAGATGCCGATCATTCCAAGAATGCTCGACGACGTTTTGTGTATGAAGAGCTGCTTACTTTTCAGTTGAAAATGCAAGCAATTAAAAAAGTACGCAAAGAACAAAATGTTGGGAATAGCGTTGCTTACAACAATGATATGGTGAAAAAGTTAATTGAATCATTACCATATGAACTAACGAATGCTCAAAAACGAGTTGTCAATGAAATTTGTCGAGATTTGAAGGAACCACATCGAATGAATAGACTTTTGCAAGGAGATGTAGGTTCTGGGAAAACAGTTGTAGCAGCTATTTGTTTGTTTTCGGTCATTACCGCTGGATATCAAGGCGCTCTTATGGCGCCGACAGAGATTTTAGCGGAGCAGCATGCAAGCTCGTTAGACGAATGGCTTTCTCCGATCGGGGTTAAGATTGCCCTACTGACAGGTTCTACAAAGGCGAAAGCTCGTCGAATTGTATTAGAAAACTTAGAAGCTGGAAACATCGATTTACTAATTGGTACGCACGCTTTAATTCAACCGGATGTAAAGTTTAATCGCCTTGGCTTAGTTATTACAGATGAACAGCATCGATTTGGGGTTGAGCAACGGAGAGTATTGAAGGAAAAAGGTGAAAATCCTGACGTTTTATTTATGACGGCTACTCCGATTCCTCGTACTCTAGCGATTACTGCCTTCGGTGAAATGGATGTATCGATTATCGATGAAATGCCAGCGGGACGTAAAAAAATCGATACACATTGGATGAAGCATGATCAGCTGCACAAGCTAGTAGTCCGCTTAAAAAAAGAATTAGCAAATGGGCGACAAGCATATATTATTTGTCCGCTAATTGAAGAGTCGGAAAAACTAGATGTACAAAATGCTGTGGATGTGTACAATATGATGTCAGCGGAGCTTGGGAATGACTATTCTGTTGGTTTAATGCACGGACGACTTCATCCAGATGAAAAAGATGAAGTGATGCGTGATTTTTCGGATGGTAAAGTTCATTTGCTTGTTTCGACTACGGTTGTAGAGGTAGGCGTAAATGTCCCGAATGCGACGTTTATGATTATTTTCGATGCAGAACGTTTTGGCCTAGCGCAGCTTCACCAGCTAAGAGGCCGAGTTGGTCGTGGTGAACATCAATCATATTGCGTATTGCTCGCAGACCCTAAATCGGAGGAAGGTAAAGAACGAATGATCTCGATGACGGAAACGAATGACGGATTTGTTCTTGCGGAAAAAGATTTAGAACTTCGAGGCCCTGGTGACTTTTTTGGGAGAAAACAGAGTGGATTACCAGAATTCAAAATGGCAGATCTTGTGCATGATTATCGTGCATTGAATACCGCAAAAGCAGATGCGGAAAGGCTTTTGAACTCCGATGAATTTTGGAAGTCGGAGGAAATGGAAGGATTGCGGACAATTTTAATAAACTCCAAAGCGTTGGACGGAGAAAGAATTGATTAACGGAATGTGAGATTGATTTTGAATCAATTCTTGCATTCTTTTTTTAATATTTATATACTGATATTAGTACCAAGTGCTAAGATGGTGGTGATTGGATGAAATATACAAAAAAAGATAGACAAAAACTGCTTATGGAAACATTAGATAAGAACCCGTTTATTACGGATGATAATTTGGCTTCCACATTTAATGTGAGTGTGCAGACTATTCGTCTTGATCGAATGGAACTATCCATTCCTGAATTACGGGAACGTATAAAATCAGTTGCAGCGCATAATTACGAGGAAGAAGTAAAGTCGCTTACGATTGAAGAAGTAATCGGAGAAATTATTGATATTGATTTAGATAAGCAAGCAATTTCTTTATTGGATATTACACCGGATCATGTATTTGCAAGGAATGGCATTGCGAGGGGGCATCATTTATTTGCGCAAGCAAACTCTTTAGCTGTTGCTGTTATTAATGATGAACTAGCACTCACAAGAAAATCAAAAATTACGTTTGTAAAGCCAGTAAAAGCAGGAGATAGAGTCATTGCAAAAGCGGTAGTATTAGCGAGTGACACAGAAAAGAACAGCACATTGATTGAAGTGACTAGCAAAGTAGATAATGAGACCGTTTTTGTCGGGGAATTTAATATGTATCGAGTAACAATGTCTTAAAAAAAGGTGAGTATAAAATGAAAATTTCAATAGATGCAATGGGTGGAGACAACGCTCCACACGAAATCGTAAAAGGTGTGTATGAAGCTTTACAAGCTTTTGATGATATAGAAATACAATTGTATGGTGACGAACAAAAGTTAGCACCTCTTGTTACTGCACATGATCGATTACAAGTGATACATACGGATGAGGTTATAGAAGGAACAGATGAACCAGTGCGTGCTGTACGTAAAAAGAAAAATTCTTCGATGGTGAAAATGGCGGAATCGGTGAAAAATGGAGAAGCGGATGCGTGTGTTTCAGCCGGAAATACAGGCGCTTTAATGGCAGCAGGATTATTTGTTGTTGGTCGCATTGATCAAGTGGAACGTCCAGCTCTTGCTCCAACTCTACCGACATTAGATGGTAAAGGATTTGTCATGCTTGATTTAGGAGCAAATTCAGATGCAAAACCAGAACATCTGGAGCAATTTGCTGTTATGGGTAGCGTTTATGCGGAAAAAGTTCGCGGCATCAATAACCCGCGTATTGGTCTATTAAATATTGGTACAGAAGATAAAAAAGGAAATGAGCTTACGAAAGCAGCATTTGCTTTATTAAAAGAAGCTCCAATTAATTTTGTAGGTAATGTGGAGTCTAGGGATTTATTGAACGGTGTAGCAGATGTTGTAGTGACGGATGGTTTCACAGGTAATATGGTGTTGAAAACGATTGAAGGAACTGCATCGGGGATTTTTACGTTGCTGAAAGAGGCTTTCAATACTTCTACCAAAACAAAATTGTCGGCTCTTCTTGTCAAAGATCAATTGCGTGGATTAAAAAGCAAACTTGACTACTCAGAATACGGTGGAGCGGGTTTGTTTGGATTAAAATCCCCGGTTATTAAAGCGCATGGTTCTTCTAATGCAAATGCTATTTTCCATGCTATTCGACAAGCGAGAACTATGGTAGAACATGATGTATGTGGCATTATTCAAAGTACTTTAAGAAAGGAATTACCAAATGACTAAAATTGCATTTATTTTTCCAGGACAAGGTTCACAATCGGTTGGGATGGGTCAACAATTTATCGAAGCTGATCGTGAAAGTAAAAAATATTATGAGCAAGCAGATGAAGTTTTAGGGTTTTCTCTCTCGAACATTATGTTAGAGGGACCGGCGGAAGAACTGACAAAAACGTATCACGCGCAGCCTGCTTTACTTACGACAAGTACAATGGTTGCTCAGAAGTTATTGGAAGCTGGTATTTCTCCGGATTATACTGCTGGTCATAGCTTAGGGGAGTATTCGGCACTTGTGGCATCGAATGTGATAAGTTTCGAAGATGCTGTTTTATTAGTTCATAAAAGAGGATTGTATATGAACGAAGCAGTTCCTGCAGGTGAAGGTGCTATGGCTGCAATTTTAGGATTAGATAAAGAAGCGTTAACTGAAGTGACCAATGAAGTATCTACTAATGGTCAAGTTGTTCAAGTGGCTAACTTGAATTGTCCGGGGCAAATCGTAATTTCAGGAACTGTTGCTGGAGTGGAGGCTGCTTCTGCAAAAGCGAAAGAAGCGGGAGCGAAAAGAGCGATACCATTAGTAGTAAGTGGGCCATTCCATTCTGAATTAATGCGACCTGCTGCACAAAAACTAGATGCAGCTATTTCAGCTATTTCGTTGCAAAATACAACAACACCGGTTATTTCAAATGTAACGGCACTTCCAGTAACAGAAGCTTCAAAGATGAAGAACTTATTGGTGGAGCAACTGTATTCACCAGTTCGTTGGGAAGAATCTGTGCAGAAAATGATCGAGCTTGGCGTAACTGTATTTATTGAATGCGGACCAGGTAAAGTTCTGAGTGGATTAGTGAAAAAAATCGATCGCTCTGTTACTACTTATTGCGTGTATGACGATGAATCATTGCAACAAGTAATTACTGAATTAGGAGAGATTAAAAATGGGTAAATTAGATGGAAAATCAGCAATTGTAACAGGTGCTTCTCGTGGTATTGGAAAAGACATAGCACTTTATCTTGCAAAAGAAGGCGCAAAAGTTGCCGTTAACTATAGTGGAAGTCAAGAAAAAGCAGAAGCGGTAGTAGAAGAAATTAAATCTTTTGGTGGGGAGGCATTTGCAGTTCAAGCAAATGTAGATCAAGCAGAAGATGTCCAAAAATTAATTAGTACTACACTAGAAACTTTTGGTACAATTGATATTTTAGTAAACAATGCAGGTATTACGAGAGATAATCTTCTAATGCGCATGAAAGAACAAGAATGGGACGATGTACTTAACACAAACTTAAAAGGTGTTTTCCTATGCACGAAAGCTGTGACTCGACAAATGATGAAACAGAGACAAGGTCGTATTATTAATATCACTTCCATCGTTGGGGTATCTGGAAATCCAGGACAAGCAAACTATGTTGCAGCGAAAGCAGGGGTAATTGGGTTAACGAAATCCACTGCACTCGAGTTAGCGAGCCGCAATATTACGGTAAACTCTGTTGCACCTGGTTTTATTACGACGGATATGACGGACGCACTTCCTGAAGAAGTGAAAAATCAAATGTTAAGTCAAATTCCACTTGCTAAGTTTGGGAATCCAGAAGATATTGCAAAAGCAGTTGCATTTTTAGCTTCGGATGATGCGAATTATATTACTGGACAAACTTTACATGTAAATGGTGGCATGTACATGTAATCTTCAGATTGTTGAGAAATGCTTTCATTCACTCTGAAGTATTGCCTTCAAAATTTGAATAACTCTTTCATTAAGTGGAAGTTTTTTGTATAATCATTGAGGGGAGGTGACAAATGTGTCAACAGTTTTAGAACGCGTAACTAAAGTAATCGTCGATCGTCTAGGTGTAGATGAAAGCGAAGTAAAATTAGAAGCATCTTTCCGTGATGATTTAGGTGCTGACTCTCTTGATGTAGTAGAACTAGTAATGGAACTTGAAGATGAGTTCGATATGGAAATTTCAGATGAAGATGCTGAAAACATTTCTACTGTAGGTAGTGCAGTTAGCTATATTGAAAGCAAACAAGGCTAATATCAAATACGCCTTGGCGTATTTTGCTCGGATAGTCAAGGGAATTAGCCTAAGAACATCGCATTAATGCGACTTCACGCAAGCCTCGAGCTTGCTAGGTGAAATCCTTTACCATATCAATAGCAACAGAGACGTTCTACTTATTCGTATTGAATAGGTAGAGCGTCTCTATTTCTTTTTGCACAATAGTATATAAACAGGTAAACTTAAACGGATAGATGATAAGCAAGAAAGGCAGATTATTCATGAAAGTAAATCGTAAAAGTAGTCACACTAAAAAAGCAGTTTTTTCTGAAAGTGTGAAGGAGCAGTTTGAACATTTTCAACAGCATTTCCAAATTCAATTTAATAATCCAACATTATTGTATCAAGCCTTTACCCATTCATCTTATGTGAATGAGCATCGACGGAAGTTTTACACTGATAACGAACGCCTGGAGTTCCTTGGAGACGCCGTTTTAGAGTTATCGGTATCTCAATATTTATTTAAGCAATATACGCTGATGAGTGAAGGGGAGCTAACAAAGCTTCGAGCAGCTATCGTTTGTGAGCCTTCTCTAGTTCTATTTGCTAATGAACTTAACTTTGGCAAATTTGTATTGCTAGGAAAAGGGGAAGAGCTAACTGGAGGTCGCGAAAGACCAGCGCTATTAGCAGATGTTTTTGAAGCATTTATCGGTGCATTATATTTAGATCAGGGATTGAATGTAGTCGTTTCATTTTTAGAAAAGATTGTGTTCCCTAAAATCGAAATCGGTGCTTTTTCGCATGTGATGGATTATAAAAGTCAATTACAAGAAGTTATTCAGCAACAAAATAATGGAATGCTAAGCTATGAAATCGTTGAGGAGAAAGGGCCGGCACATAACCGCACCTTCATATCTCGCGTTATTTTAAACACAAAGGAACTTGGAGTCGGCAATGGTCGTTCCAAAAAAGAAGCAGAACAACAAGCTGCTAGACTTGCGATACTCGCAATAAAGGATCAAGAACGGGAGGAATAATCATTGTTCCTTAAGAGATTAGAAATTATTGGATTTAAATCATTTGCGGACCGAATTGGAATAGATTTTGTTCCTGGAGTTACCGCGGTAGTAGGCCCAAATGGTAGTGGTAAAAGTAATGTAACAGATGCGATCAGATGGGTTTTAGGAGAGCAATCTGCTAAATCACTTCGTGGAGCAAAAATGGAAGATGTTATTTTTGCTGGTAGTGATTCACGAAAAGCCTTAAATTTTGCAGAAGTTACCTTAATACTCGATAACTCAGATAATCGAGTAGCACTTGATTTTGCAGAAATTAGTGTGACAAGAAGAGTTTTCAGGTCGGGAGATAGTGAATACCTATTAAATAAACAAACGTGTAGATTGAAGGATATCACGGATTTATTTCTAGATTCTGGACTCGGCAAAGAAGCCTTTTCCATCATTTCACAAGGTCGAGTAGATGAAATTTTAAATAGTCGACCAGAAGATAGAAGGACTATTTTTGAAGAAACTGCAGGAGTGCTCAAATATAAACAACGAAAAAAGAAAGCGGAATTTAAACTTATTGAAACAGATGATAATTTAAATCGCGTACTAGATATTCTGCATGAATTAGATGGACGTCTGGAGCCTTTACAAATTCAGTCTTCCTTAGCATCTGATTATTTAAAAATGTCCGAAGAGCTGAAAGACATTGAAGTTGCTGTAATTGCTCATGACCTACGATTATTCGTACAAGAAAGTTCGGATTTACATACAAAACTACAAGTTTTGGAAGAATCAAAACAAAAGCTTTTGTTGCAAATTAATGAATCGGAAACAAGTATTCAAACCGATAGAAAAGTGATATCTGCAACAGATGAAAAGTTAGATGCTGAACAGACTGGGCTAGTCGAGGCTAGTTCTGAATTAGAGCGTTTAGAAGGTAGAAAACTTTTACTTGCGGAAAAGAAACAAAATGCAAGTCAACAAATTTCCCAGTTAAGAAGAGCGTTAGAAGAAGAGCTAGAAAAGCTTCAAATGCTTGAATCGCAGCTGGAAGAAAACAACGTCTCCAACTCAGAAAAACAAATTCTTCTGAAAGAACTTCGTTCCAAGAAACTTCAAATTGATAAGGTACTAAGTAAATCAGCTTCTGAAGTGGAAGAAGAAATAGAAGATTTAAAAAGCACTTATATTGATTTATTGAATGAAGAAGCTACCATGAAAAACGAAATGAAGCATATGGAGCAGCAACTTCATGTTGAATTGGTTTCTTCTGAGAAAATGATCGAAGATTACCGAGAGTTAAAAGAAGAATTAGAAAAGCTTTCGAGCCGTAAAGAGCAATTAAATCAGCTATTAGCTGTTTGTCAAAAAGAATTAGAGCAAAAATTACTAGATTATAAGACAAAACGACAAGCATCGGAACGTCTGGAAAATTCCTTTGAAGAACAGCAAACCATGCTTCAAAAAGCGTATCAAATGAAGCATCAAATGCAAGCTAGAAAAGACTCTTTAGAAGAGCTAGAGTCTGAGTTTTCTGGATTTTTCCAAGGAGTTAAAGAAGTTTTAATTGCTAGGGATAAAAAAGAATTGCAAGGTATCCATGGTGCCGTAGCAGAGTTAATACAAATTCCACATTCGTATATGAATGCAATTGATACAGCCATTGGTCAACAGTCTCAGCATATAATTACAGACACTAGTCAAGATGCACGACAGGCAATTGAATGGTTAAAAAAGAAAAGAGTAGGTAGAGCGACATTTCTTCCTCTGCAAGTAATGAAATCTCGAAAATTAAACGAGCATACATTGGCGAGTATTAATCAACATCCTTCTTTTGTAAATACAGCAGATAAATTGGTTAACTATAGTGATGGGTATCAAATTATTGTAGAAAACCTTCTCGGAAATATTATTATTGCAAAAGATTTAAAAGGTGCAAATGAAATGGCATCTCGACTACAATATAAATACCGTTTTGTTACTTTAGATGGGGATGTTGTGAATGCAGGTGGTTCTTTAACGGGTGGTTCAGTTAAACAACAGTCTTCTTTATTCACGCGAAAAGTGGAGCTGGAGCAGCTAAATGACAAGTTATTAGAATTAGAAAAGTCCGTCTTACAAGCGGAGAGTTCTGTTTCCTCTAAAAAGCAAGAAGTACAGCAATTGAAAATAGTACTTGAAGAAACGCGTCTTGCTGGAGAAGCTTTCCGTGAAGAAGAGCATAAACTACTTTCGGAAACGAGAGAGTGCGCAGCCATTATTTCTCGACTTACCAATCAATTACTGGAATATGATGAAGTAAAAATGGAAAAGAATCATTTGCACGAAAACTTAGTTCTTAAAAAAGATCAAACCGCTACTAGAAGTGCAGAGATAAAAAAATCACTAGCGTCTATTCAGCAGACAATCGATCAGCTACAGTTATTAAAGCAACAATCTATTGAAGAGAAAGACAAGTTCCAAAATGAACTTGGTGAGTTGCTATCATCTATTGCAGTTGTCAATGAACAAGTGACGCAGCAGGAAAAAGAAAAAGCTCAGCTTGTTCTTTCCATTCAAACGAGCTCGCAAAAAGTAGATACTTTACAAAAAGAAATCGGTTGGTATGAAAATGATGATCAAGGTGGTCCTTCTGCAGAAGAGCTAACTAATCTTATTGCAAAGCATAAAACGATAAAAGACCATTTAATGGAGCAAATCCAAATTGGTAAAACGAATCGGTTGGAACTTGCACAAAAAGTAAATGATGCTGAAAATATTCTGAAGCAAATCCAACAGCAGCTTAGTTTACAAACGAATGAAGAACGTGCCCTCGAAATCAAGTTAAGTAAACTAGAAGTAGAGATGAACACGTTGCAAAATCATTTAGAAGACACCTATGAAATGACATTAGAGGAAGCAGAGCGCGACTTCCCATTTGAAATGGAAGAAGAACTAGCCCGTAAAAAAGTGAAGCTTCTGAGACGTTCTATTGAAGAACTAGGTCCTATTAATTTAGGCTCTATTCAAGAATATCAACAAGTAAGTGAACGCCATTCATTTTTAACGGAACAACGAGAAGATTTGCTCTCTGCACAAGAAACATTGCATGAAGTAATTAGAGAAATGGACGAAGAGATGTCGATTCGTTTTGAAACTACTTTTAACGAAATTCAGAGACATTTTAAATCCGTTTTCCGAGAATTATTTGGTGGTGGTCAGGCTGATCTTATATTAACGGATCCAACTTCCTTACTGGATACAGGTATCGATATTCTTGCGCAACCTCCAGGGAAGAAGTTGCAAAATCTGTCCCTATTATCTGGTGGAGAGCGTGCACTTACTGCTATTGCTTTACTGTTTTCAATTCTTCATACGCGACCAGTTCCGTTTTGTATCTTAGATGAAGTAGAAGCTGCACTGGATGAAGCAAATGTTACTCGTTATAGCAATTATTTGAAAAAGTTCAGTCATGATACCCAGTTTATTGTTATTACGCATCGTAAAGGGACAATGGAAGGTGCGGATGTCTTGTATGGTATTACCATGCAGGAATCCGGTATTTCTAAATTAGTTTCTGTAAGACTAGAAGAGCAGTTAGTGACATAAGCCATCTAAATCTTGTTATACAACTCGAAATAAAGGAGTCTATATATGAGTTTTTTTAAAAAGTTTAAAGAAAAAATGTTAGGAACAACAGAAGAAGTCCAAGAAACGGTTTCAATTACGAATAAATTTAAAGAAGGTTTAGCAAAAACAAGAAATCAATTTACATCCAAAGTAAACGATCTTGTTGCTAGATATCGTAAAGTGGATGAAGACTTTTTCGAAGAACTGGAAGAAATCTTACTACAAGCGGATGTTGGTTTTGAAACGGTTGTGGAGTTAATGGAATCCTTGCGCTTTGAAGTGCAACGGAAAAATATTAAAGACACAGCGGGTATTCAATCTGTTATTTCCGAAAAGCTTGTAGAGATTTATGAAGCAGGTGATGACAATTCGACCGAGCTTCAACTGGAAAACGAAGGGTTATCTGTTATTTTATTTGTTGGAGTAAATGGAGTAGGGAAAACAACGACTATTGGGAAACTTGCTCATCGTTTAAAAGGGGAAGGTAAGAAAGTAATACTTGCTGCAGGAGATACGTTCCGTGCTGGTGCTATTGATCAGCTTCAAGTATGGGG
Source organism: Psychrobacillus sp. FSL H8-0484 (assembly GCF_038005325.1). Classification (NCBI taxonomy): domain Bacteria; kingdom Bacillati; phylum Bacillota; class Bacilli; order Caryophanales; family Bacillaceae; genus Psychrobacillus; species Psychrobacillus sp. FSL H8-0484. The sequence goes on from NZ_JBBOSZ010000001.1 coordinate 1,321,189, forward strand.
CGATAGAGTAGGCGTGGAAGTGATTAAGCAAGCAGAAGGATCTGATCCTGCTGCAGTTATGTATGACGCGATTAGAGCTGCAAAAACGCGTAATGCGGACGTGCTAATATGTGACACTGCAGGGCGACTTCAAAATAAAGTGAACTTAATGAATGAGTTAGAAAAAATTCATCGTGTTATTTCAAGAGAAATTCCAAATGCTCCTCACGAAGTTTTACTAGCGCTTGATGCTACTACTGGTCAAAATGCGCTTGTGCAAGCTCAAACTTTTAAAGAAGTAACAAATGTTACAGGAATTGTTTTAACGAAGCTAGATGGGACTGCTAAAGGCGGTATCGTGTTAGCTATTCGAAACAAGCTTCATATCCCTGTGAAATTTGTGGGCTTAGGGGAACAAATGGATGATCTGCAACCATTTGACGCAGAAAAATATGTCTATGGTCTATTTGCAGAAGGTCTAGAACTAGAAAGTGAAAACGAAACAGACAAGTAATTTTACTTGACAGATGCATCCTCAGTTACTAAACTAGAGGATGACAATTGAATTGGTAAGGAGAGATGGGAATGATTGAAAAAACAACTCGTATGAATTTTCTCTTCGATTTTTACCAAGCATTATTAACAGATAAACAAAGAAGCTATATGCAGCTTTACTATTTAGATGATTTATCACTTGGCGAAATTGCAGAGGAATACAGCATTTCGAGGCAAGCGGTTTACGATAATATACGTCGAACAGAAGCAATGTTAGAGGAGTATGAAGATAAACTAAACCTTTTAACAAAGTTCGAAAAACGACAAGAAACGATTGAACAGCTACTGCTATTAGTAAAGGATCAATCATCTGAAAAAACACTGATTCAACTCATTAATCAATTAAAAGAATGGGATTAGGGGGCGGGCATGCATGGCGTTTGAAGGATTAGCTGAGCGACTCCAGGGAACACTTCAGAAAATCAAAGGAAAAGGAAAGATTTCTGAAGCAGACGTAAAAGAAATGATGCGAGACGTCCGCTATGCGCTTCTTGAAGCGGACGTAAACTTAAAAGTAGTAAAAGAATTTGTTAAAAATGTATCCGAACGGGCTGTTGGGCAAGAAGTCATGAAAAGCTTAACACCAGGTCAACATGTCATTAAGATTGTTAAAGATGAACTGACGGTGTTAATGGGTGGAGAGCAAAGTCAAATTTCTTTTTCTTCCAGACCACCAACTGTCATTATGATGGTTGGCTTACAAGGTGCAGGTAAAACAACAACTACTGGGAAGCTCGCAAATGTACTTCGTAAAAAGTACAATAAGAAGCCTTTATTAGTTGCGGCCGATATTTACCGTCCTGCAGCAATAAAGCAGCTAGAAACGATCGGAAAACAACTTTCGTTACCAGTATTTGCGTTAGGGACAGATGTTTCACCTGTTGAAATTGTGAAACAGGCGATGGATCATGCAAAAGAGGAGCATTATGACGTTGTAATCGTCGATACTGCGGGTCGACTCCATATTGATGAAACCCTGATGCAAGAGTTAAAAGATATTCGTGCAATTAAAGAACCGGATGAAGTATTTTTAGTTGTGGACGCAATGACAGGGCAAGATGCGGTCAATGTGGCGAATAATTTTAACGAATCAATTGGAATTACAGGAGTTGTCCTGACAAAGCTTGATGGGGATACTCGAGGCGGAGCAGCACTATCCATCCGTTCTGTAACGCAAAAGCCTATTAAATTTGTAGGTATGGGTGAAAAAATGGATGCTTTAGAAACATTCCATCCAGAGCGAATGGCTTCACGTATTTTAGGTATGGGCGATATGATGTCCCTTATCGAAAAAGCGCAAGCAAATGTCGATGAAGAGAAAGCAAAAGAATTAGAAGAAAAATTCCGTACACAATCTTTTACATTTGACGATTTCTTAGATCAAATTGGCCAAATGAAGAAAATGGGACCACTCGATGAAATTTTAAAAATGCTTCCAGGAGCGGGTAAAATTAAAGGGTTGGAAAATGCAAAAGTCGATGAAAAGCAAATGGATCGTGTAGAAGCGATTATTTACTCCATGACCACGCAAGAAAAAACAACACCTGAAATCATTAATGGTCCAAGGAAAAAAAGAATTGCAAAAGGATCTGGTACTACGATACAAGACGTTAACAGATTATTGAAGCAATTTGAAGACATGAAAAAAATGATGAAGCAAATGACAAACATGCAACAAAAAGGGAAGAAAAAGATGAAAATGCCCGGTTTAGACTCGCTTTTCAAATAAATTTTCCAGAAAAATATAGGGTGTTAAGAAAAAACACTTTACAAACAAATAAAAGCTTGATAATATACTATCTTGTGTGAAACTATTCGGAGGTGCAATAAAAAATGGCAGTTAAAATTCGTTTAAAACGTATGGGAGCAAAAAAATCTCCTTTCTATCGTATTGTAGTAGCAGACTCTCGCTCACCACGTGATGGTCGTCAAATTGAAACAGTAGGTACTTACAACCCACTTACTAAACCAGCTGAAGTTAAAATTAACGAAGAATTAGCGTTAAAATGGCTTCAAGACGGTGCAAAACCATCTGATACAGTACGTAACTTGTTCTCAGAACAAGGAATTATGGAGAAATTCCATAACGCAAAACTCGGCAAATAATCGGAGGGGACAATGTGGAGCAGCTGATCAGAGCAATTGTTAAACCATTAGTTGATTATCCAGAAAAAGTTCAGATTGAAAAAGAAGAGAGTGTAAACCGTATAGTTTATAAACTTTCTGTTCATCCTGAAGATATGGGGAAGGTTATTGGCAAACAAGGGCGAGTGGCGAAAGCAATTCGTACTATTGTTTACTCAGCAGCAGGCAGTCACCAGAAGAAAAAAACATATGTCGACATTTTAGATTAATGTACAAAAAGGGAGAACACTTTGTTCTTCCTTTTTTGATAGGAGGTAAATATGATGGAATGGTTTAACGTTGGAAAAATAGTGAACACCCACGGTATTTGGGGGGAAGTTCGTGTTATTTCTACTACAGACTTTGCAGACGAGCGCTATGAGGTAGGTAATGAGCTAGGACTTTATAAAGCAGATGGATCCAAACCGATTATCGTTAAAGTAGCAAGTCATCGAAAGCATAAAAACTTCGATTTATTAACATTTGAAGGTTTTTCTTTGCTAAAAGATGTAGAACCTCTTCGAAATGCGGTATTAAAAGTATCCGAAAAATATCTTACAGATTTAGAAGAAAACGAATTCTATTATCATGAGATTATTGGCTGTACAGTTGAATCGTTAGAAGGCGAAACAATTGGTAAGGTTACAGAAATTCTTCAAACTGGTGCAAACGATGTATGGACAGTGCAACCTGAAAAGGGCAAAGCACACTACATTCCGTATATTGAGGATGTAGTAAAATCAGTTGATATTGATAATAAAAAAATTACTATTGATGTATTAGATGGTTTGTTGTCATGATGAACATTCATATTCTTTCGCTTTTTCCAGAAATGTTTACAGGCGTTTTTAATTCGTCCATTTTGAAAAAAGCTCAGGAGAAGAATGAAGTTGCGATTAATGTAGTGAATTTCCGTGATTTCTCAGGAAACAAGCATCACCAGGTAGACGATTACCCATATGGTGGTGGTGCAGGAATGGTATTAAAGCCAGAGCCACTTTTTAATGCGGTTGAATCACTTACTACTAATTCAGAACAAAGAAGACGCATTATTCTACTTTGTCCTCAAGGAGAGCGCTTTACGCAGCAAAAAGCAGAGGAACTTGCGCAAGAAGAGGAACTCATCTTCATTTGTGGGCATTATGAGGGCTATGATGAACGTATTCGCGAGCATTTAATTACAGATGAGATATCTATAGGTGATTTTGTTCTTACAGGCGGAGAACTAGCTGCAATGACTGTTGTAGATAGCGTCGTAAGGTTACTACCCAATGTTTTGGGTAATGCGGAATCACATGAAAAGGATTCTTTTTCAACGGGGCTTCTAGAACATCCTCACTATACGCGTCCGGTAGAATTTCGTGGCTACAAAGTGCCGGATGTTTTATTGTCAGGCAATCACGCGGCCATTGATAAATGGAGACGAGAGCAGTCGTTAAAACGAACGTTTGAAAGAAGACCGGAGCTATTAGAACAAATGGAGTTAACGGAGAAAGAGCAACAAATGCTTCGTACAATAAAGAAATCAGACTGTTGACAAACGCTTTCATTCTTCGTTGCTTGCACTTCGTTGTAAGCTCATGAACTTAAGTTCTATTCGCTTCCGCCTCGTGCTGGCGCGCCTCGACTGACAAGCGTTTTCAAGACAGTCTGAGGTGATGCATTTGAATTTAGAGTTTATCTTCAACTAATAGTAATAATATCGTTAATTTTTAATTGCATAGAAGAATTAGGTGTGATATATTGTACTATGTGCTTCTATGTGAAGTACTGATTTTGGGTGTTCCGCTGCAACAGCTAATGTGTGTAAGAGCATTCTATATAAGGGAGAGAAAATGATGCAAAACATTATTTCAGCAATTACTAAAGAACAATTACGTACAGATCTTCCTACTTTCCGTCCAGGTGACACAGTTCGTGTACACGTTAAGGTAGTAGAGGGAACTCGTGAACGTATCCAAATGTACGAAGGTGTTGTAATTAAACGTCGTGGTGGCGGAATTAGCGAAACTTTCACAGTTCGTAAAATTTCATCAGGTGTTGGTGTTGAACGTACATTCCCTGTACACACACCAAAAATTGCAAACTTAGAAGTTATCCGTCGTGGTAAAGTTCGTCGTGCTAAATTGTACTACTTACGTGACCTACGTGGTAAAGCTGCTCGTATTAAAGAGCGTCGCTAATAGTAAAAGTAAATGTTGTAGTGAAGGTGATGCCACTTTTGCTACAACATTTTTTCTTTTCAAACTGATGAGAAGGACTTTCATCCTGTTGGAAGGATATAATTTGAAAAAGTAACTTCAAATTGTTTTAACTGGAAGTAAAGTTAAGAAGATTTTGTCAAAAATAATTGCAATATTAATTGGATTCTTTTTGCCTGAATACGATTTTCCTTGTACAATAAAGAGAAGTAGTTAAGGGGGCCAAGTAGATGGAACAAGTAAAAAAGGAAAAGAATGAATTATGGGAATGGTCAAAGGCACTATTAATAGCTTTTGGACTAGCAGCAATAATTCGGTTCTTTTTATTTACACCTATCGTAGTAGATGGAGAATCGATGATGCCGACTTTAAAAAATGGGGATCGTATGGTTGTCAATAAGATTGGATATATGGTTGGTGAACCAGATCGTTACGATATAGTAGTATTTCATGCGCCAGAGCAAAAAAACTATATTAAACGTGTAATTGGACTACCTGGCGATCATGTAGAATTTAAAAATGATCAATTACTTATCAATGGAAAAGAGTTACCAGAACCATACTTGGAACAGTATAAGAGTGAAATCAGCGAAGGGACACTTACCGACGACTTCACTTTAGAAGAAATAGCTCAAGTGGATAAAATCCCTGAAGGATACATTTTTGTTATGGGAGACAATCGTAGATATAGTAAAGATAGCCGACATATTGGACTTGTTGCAATTGACGAAGTAATTGGAAATACGAATTTTGTTTTTTGGCCACTCAATGAAATTGGTTTGGTTAAATAAGAAAAGTTAATAGTAATATCCGAGGAGGCAGCTCCTCAGCCACCAGAGATAATGAACATTTAATCTCGAGCGGTTGGCGCTTGAAGAAGGAGGTGCGATATGACAATTCAATGGTTTCCAGGTCATATGGCCAAAGCAAGAAGAGAAGTAACCGAAAATTTAAAGTTAGTTGATATCATTTTTGAGTTAATAGATGCACGTTTACCTCTGTCCTCTAGAAATCCAATGATTGATGATGTAGTTCATCAAAAAACGCGATTACTTATTCTTAACAAAGTGGATATGGCCGATGAAGTGCAAACAAAAAAATGGATAGCTTATTTTGAATCAAAAGGACATCCTACAGTAGCGATAAACTCTTTAGAGGGAAAAGGGCTACAAACGGTATTTAAAGCCTCTAAAGAGCTTTTAAAGCCTAAATGGGATCGAATGAAAGAGAGAGGGATAAAACCTCGAGCAATTCGTGCGATGATTGTAGGAATTCCTAATGTAGGGAAATCCACACTTATTAATCGTTTTGCAAAGAAAAACATAGCAAAAACAGGAAATACACCTGGTGTAACGAAAAGACAGCAATGGATAAAAGTCGAAAAGGAAATCGAATTACTGGATACTCCTGGTATTCTTTGGCCAAAGTTTGAGGATCAACAAGTTGGCTATAAACTTGCTTTAACGGGTGCTATAAAAGATGCCGTTATCAATATGGAAGATTTAGCAGTATATGGACTTCGATTCTTACAAGAACATTATCCGAGGCGGATGGAAGAACGATACAACTTAACAGAAGTTAGTGAAGACTTAGTTGAAACGTTCGATCATATCGGTAAGCTAAGAAGATGCTACGGAAGTGGCGGAGAAATTGATTACGATCAAGTTGCAGAATTAATCGTTCGAGATGTCCGCAATTTACATCTCGGTAAATTAACTTTCGATTTTGTAGATGAAAATTAATATAAGGCTCTGTTATATTATACTGTTGTTTTTTTAGCATATAATTTGCGGTAGAATCCGCACGGAAAGTAAGCGGATTCTATCAAATAACAACAATGTAGTTTAACAGAGCCTAATATGAAAATATACCCTTTTTACCTTATGGTAGAGAGGGTTTTCTCGATTTTTTTACATTGTTGCCGATACATATATTAAGTAATAGAAAGATGAAGTGATAGAAATGTTAAGTTTAAAAGAAATTAAAGAAAAACTAGCGTATGCAAGCGGAACAGAGTCATGGTTAAAAGAGTTAGAAAAGGATAGTCGAGTAGGGGCAAATAAGTTATTCACTAGCTGGAAGAAAAAACAACATCTCAAAATGCTTGAAAAACAAGCGCATAAAGAGAAGATCTTGTTCGATCAAAGTTTTTGTACTAGCGAACATGATTTAGTAGCTGGTGTAGACGAAGCAGGGAGGGGACCTTTAGCAGGACCAGTAGTGACCGCGGCGGTTATTTTGAAAAGTAATGCAGAGGAATTAGTTGGTTTAAATGACTCGAAGCAACTTTCAAAAGCGAAACGAAATGAACTTGCTGTAAGAATTAAAAGCAATGCTATAAGTTATTTCATCCATTTTCAATCAGTGGAAAAAATTGATGAACTCAATATTTACGAAGCTACTAAGCAATCGATGACGGAAGCGGTGTTAAGTTTAACAGAACAACCTTCTGTCGTGTTAGTGGATGCGATGGCTTTACCTATTGACATGGATACGCATTCCATTATAAAAGGGGATGCGAAAAGTTTAGCAATTGCTGCTGCATCTATACTTGCTAAGACAGCACGTGATCACTATATGGATCAATTACATGAAGAATTTCCTGCTTATTTATTCAACAAGCATGCAGGGTATGGCACGAAACAACATGTTGAAATGATACTAAAACATGGGCCGACTGAACATCATCGCAAAACATTTGAACCGATTAAATCCATGATTTCATTGAGTCGAGGGTCTAACCCCAACTGAATGAAGTCAGTGCCTCCGGCGAATGCCACAGATTTTTATCGAACTTACTCGATAAAAATCTGGGCAAAATAAGCCGAGGCGAATTTGATAAAATAATGAGGTGAAAAAATGACTTCTACTTCTTTTTCGTCCATCCAAACTCAGCTATCTCAAGCAATTCCAACAAACAATCATGCGCCGATGAAAGAGGGACAAGTAATACATGGTACGGTAAAAAAACTATTTCCAAACCAAACGGCAGAAGTACAAATTGGTAATCAAAAAATAATTGCTAAACTAGAAACTCCCTTAAAAGCTGGAGATGCACACTTTTTTCAAGTAACAAAATCTGCACCAGAAGTGCAACTAAAAGTAGTCTCGGGTCCATTGGCCAAAGGAAACTCATTTGCGCAACAAGCACAACAACTAATGCAAGTGATGAATTTAAATAAATCATCAGAAATGCAAACAGTCATTCAGTTTTTCCTAAAAGAACAATTACCAATCTCTAAGGAACTTCTAGTGCAAGCGGAACAATTAATAAAACAAATACCTCCTAATGTAACGATGAAATCGGCATTAGAAGCCATTCAAAAATTGATAGAACTAAAACTGCCATTAACACCGCAACTTTTTGAAACTATAATGAGCGGGAAATCTACAAATGGATTACAAACATTTATAGAAAATTTTAAACAAATACTACAACAAGAGGCAATCATTTCTCCTGTTATCAAAAATAATTTACTCCAAAGTTTACAAAAAGTAGCGGAGCCATTTAGTTTACCAGTAGCGGGTTCTTTACTTGGGAAACAAGTAGAAACTATTCAAAACCAACAAGCACCAATATCCACTAGATTACCTGCTTTACAGATGCTAAAAGAGTCATTCATTTTACCTGTCCAATCGTCGCTAACAAATCCAACTCCTCCTAGTGGACAGCCATCTTTACCTAATTCAGCAGGAGAATTAATAACTCAGCTTATCCATTCAACTCCTGGTGAAAAGGGAGCTGCGGTTGAGTTACTTCGGAATTGGATAAGTACGCAGCCCTTACTTTCTACTGGCCAAAAGGACCAAGTTTTGTCACAACTAAAAGAGGTCCAGCCATTACAACTGAATAATATTAATAATGCCTTACTAAAAGTATTTGCTGAACAAAGTCAACTTGCTATTTTTTCAAAAGATGCAAATGGTTTGACTCCTAAAGAGCATTTAGTCTCTTTGCTTGGTAAAGGGCCAACGATGGACATGGTTGCTCAAACATTACAACAAATGACTTCAATGAGTAAAAATACTACAAATAAAACTGTTTCTCAACACGTTCTACAGGCGGAACAGGCTGTGATGACCCAGTTGGATGGAAAAGCTTTTGAGCATGCGATGAAGGAAGTATTAAAATCTCTTGGATTTAGTTATGAAGCCAAGCTAGGAAGCAATAGTGAAGAAATAAGACAAATAGCTTTACAATTAAAGCCGCAATTAGTTGAACTGCTTCAAAATCATTCTATTTCTGCTCCCCTCAGAGATGGTGCTGAACTACTATTAGGGAGAATGAATGGCTTGCAAATATTGTCAAGTGAAAATGGTCCACAACATCAACTTCTTATGCAAGTGCCATTGGAATTTCTAGGGAAGAAAATGGATGCTACCTTGGAATGGAATGGAAGAATGAAGGAGGATGGTAAAATAGATTCAGATTTTGCGAGAATAATGTTTTATTTGCAATTAGATGCATTAAAAGAAACCGTTGTAGATATGCAAGTACAAAATAGAGTTGTGTCTATTTCCTTGTTCAACCATGATCCAAGACTGGAGGAAATAGCTAAAATTTTCAAAGAATCGTTAAAAGAAGGTCTTTCATCTGTGGGCTATAAGTTGTCAGGTGTATTTGTAAAAACGTTCGAGGAGAATCATCTATCTTCTTCATTAAAACTAAAAACGCTCCCACCTGACGCACAAGGAGTCGATATACGGATATGACAGATGGTAAACATACTCGTAAAGAAGCGGTTGCGTTAACGTATAAACCAGGGCGTTTAGATGCGCCGACCATTGTAGCAAAAGGAAAAGGGAAAATAGCAGAAAACATCTTGGCCAAAGCCAAAGAGCATGATGTACCAATTCAAGAGGATGCGAGCTTGGTAGAACTTCTCGGTCAATTAGATATTAATCAATCCATACCAGAAGAGCTATATCAAGCAGTGGCGGAGGTTTTTGCATTTATTTATAAGGTGGATAAAGAAAAAACGAAAAAAAATTTATAATCCTTTTCTTCGACACAAATTCCGAATATTCCATGTTTAGAGCAAATGTTAGTCTTTTGTAGACAAGTTGTGACACCTTTATTACAATGAGAGAGGTAGTAAATTACTTGACACAAGTTTGATTGGAGGATGCAAGATGAATATCCATGAATATCAAGGGAAACAACTCCTCAGACAATATGGCGTAGCAGTTTCTAATGGGATTGTTGCTTTCTCACCTGAAGAGGCAGTAAAAGCGGCAAAAGAGTTAGGCTCAAGCGTTATTGTTGTTAAAGCACAAATCCACGCAGGTGGTCGTGGTAAAGCTGGCGGAGTAAAAATCGCAAAAAATTTAGATGAGGTACGTGAGTACGCGAAGGAACTATTAGGTAAAGTACTAGTAACTCACCAAACTGGTCCTGAAGGTAAAGAAATTAAACGCTTACTTATCGAAGAAGGTAGCGATATCAAGAAGGAATATTATGTAGGTCTTGTATTAGATCGTGCAACTTCTCGTGTAACATTAATGGGCTCTGAAGAGGGCGGAATGGACATCGAGGAAGTAGCAGCAAATACTCCCGAAAAACTTTTCTATGAGGAAATCGATCCGGTTGTTGGTTTAACTGGATTCCAAGCACGTCGTATGGCGTTTAAAATGAACTTCCCAGCAAAACTTGTTAATAAAGCAGCGAAATTTATGCTTGGCTTATATCAAGTTTATAAAGAAAAAGATGCTTCTATCGTGGAAATCAATCCGTTAGTAGTAACGAATGATGACAACGTTTTAGCACTAGATGCAAAATTCAACTTCGATGCGAATGCATTATATCGTCATAAAGACATTCTAGAAATGCGCGACTATGATGAAGAAGATGCAAAAGAGATCGAAGCTTCTAAATATGACTTAAGCTATATTTCTTTAGATGGAAATATCGGTTGTATGGTTAATGGTGCCGGACTTGCTATGGCAACAATGGATACAATTAGCTACTACGGCGGTTCACCCGCAAACTTCCTTGACGTTGGGGGCGGTGCTACAGCTGAAAAAGTTACAGAAGCATTCAAAATCATTCTTTCAGATACTAACGTAAAAGGTATTTTCGTAAATATCTTTGGTGGAATTATGAAGTGTGACGTAATTGCAGAAGGTGTTATTATTGCTGCAAAAGAAGTTGGACTTTCTGTACCACTAGTAGTTCGTTTGGAAGGTACTAATGTTGATTTAGGTAAAAAATTATTAAATGAATCTGGCTTAAATATTATTGCTGCTGACTCAATGGCAGACGGTGCTCAAAAAATCGTTAATCTTGTAGGATAAGAAAGGCAGGGACATAAAATGGGCGTATATATTAATAAAGATACGAAAGTAATCGTTCAAGGAATTACGGGCTCAACTGCTCTTTTCCATACAAAACAAATGCTTGAATACGGAACTAAAATCGTTGCTGGGGTAACTCCTGGTAAAGGTGGTACGGAAGTAGAAGGCGTTCCAGTTTTCAACACAGTTGATGATGCTGTTAAAGCTACTGGCGCTAACGTTTCTGTAATTTATGTACCAGCTCCATTTGCTGCTGATGCAATTTTGGAAGCAGTAGATGCTGAATTAGATATGACTATCTGTATTACTGAGCATATTCCAGTACTAGACATGGTTAACGTTAAACGTTACATGGAAGGAAAGAAAACTCGTTTAGTAGGACCAAACTGTCCTGGTGTAATTACAGCAGACGAATGTAAGATTGGTATTATGCCTGGATACATTCATACAAAAGGCCATGTAGGTGTAGTTTCACGTTCTGGTACTTTAACGTATGAAGCTGTTCATCAATTAACTCAAGCTGGAATTGGTCAAACAACAGCTGTTGGTATTGGTGGAGATCCAGTAAATGGGACAAACTTTATTGATGCATTAACTGCATTCAATGAAGATGAAGAAACATATGCAGTTGTGATGATTGGTGAAATCGGTGGTACTGCAGAAGAAGAAGCAGCTGCATGGATTAAAGCTAACATGACAAAACCTGTAGTAGGGTTCATCGGTGGTCAAACGGCTCCAGAAGGAAAACGTATGGGTCACGCTGGTGCAATTATCTCTGGTGGTCAAGGTACTGCTGAAGGGAAAATTAAAGCAATGGAAGCAGCTGGAATGAAAGTTGCAGCAACTCCATCAGTAATCGGTGAAACTTTAATAGAAGCAATTAAAGAAGCAGGTCTTTACGACGCTTGTAAAACACATTAATATAAGAGTACGGCACATCAAATGGTGTTGCCGTACTTTTTTTATTGTCTAGACTTCAGCATCTTGCGCTTCGAGGCAAACAGAGCACTTAAATTTTTCAGAATAGGAGGGAAGAAATGAACGATGAACAATATCTCAATCGATTTTTAGCTCTGCATTATGTTTTTCCTGTTCCTCTAAACAAAATTCAATCTCTAATTGAGTCTAACCCCCATCTAACTCACTTAGAAAAAATGCAGTCAAATCTACTTGCTAAAATATGTAACATTACTCCAAATCGCGCGGTAAATTTACAGGAAATGTATCAAAAATTTGTAGAAATCCCACTTTTACAAATGTATAAAAAACATGATATAACCCCAATCATCTATACCAATCCCAACTATCCAAAAAGTTTATTAAACCTATATGATCCGCCTGCTGTGTTATATGCGAAAGGTGATATAAATTTACTAACAAACGACAAAAAGCTTGCTATAATAGGATCTAGAGAAGCTACGAGTTACTCGGAACAAAGTATTGAAAAAATATTGCCTCCGTTAATTGAAAAGGACTATATCATTGTAAGTGGGCTGGCTAAAGGTGCAGACACCCTTGCTCATAAAATAACGATGAAACTGGGCGGAAAAACTATAGCGGTTTTAGGCACAGGTTTCTTTCATATTTATCCGAAAAATAATACAGAATTAGCATATAAAATGTCGAAAAATCAGTTGTTAGTAACAGAATATCCTCCCTACATTACGCCAAAAAAGTGGAATTTTCCAATGCGAAATCGAATTATTAGTGGATTGTCTCAAGGTGTAGTTATTACAGAGGCGAAAGAAAAAAGTGGTACAGTTTCAACAATGGAGCATGCACTTGAAAATGGGAAAGAAATTTTTGCGATTCCTGGTTCTATTCATTCTCCACTCTCAGCAGGGCCACATTTCCTTATATTAGAAGGGGCGAAGCCAGTTTGGAATGGTCATCAAATACTGGAAGAATTAAAAATAAATGAACAAATTAGCAATTAGTAAAATGAAAAGTCTTGCATTTCTTAGAAAACTGTTATACATTTTGCAACAGGTATTTGTTTTGAAGAATAAAGCGAGTTACCTTCTATAAGGAGGCACATCTATGTCGGATTATTTAGTGATTGTGGAATCGCCAGCGAAGGCAAAAACGATTGAGCGATATCTTGGAAAAAAATATAAAGTAAAAGCATCAATCGGTCATGTGCGCGATTTACCTAGAAGTCAAATGGGTGTCGACGTTGAAAATGACTATGAACCAAAATATATTACGATACGAGGTAAAGGTCCAGTTTTACAAGATTTGAAGAATGCAGCAAAAAAAGCGAAGAAAGTTTATCTCGCAGCTGACCCCGACAGAGAAGGGGAAGCGATTGCATGGCATTTAGCAAATTCGTTACATGTAGATATTGAATCTGATTGTCGCGTAGTATTTAATGAAATTACAAAAGATGCAATACTTGAATCCTTTAAACATCCTAGACCAATTAATATGGATCTAGTAGACGCTCAACAAGCGAGAAGAATCTTAGATCGACTAGTTGGTTATAATATTAGTCCAATTCTATGGAAGAAAGTTAAAAAAGGGCTTTCTGCTGGTCGTGTACAGTCCGTAGCATTACGCTTAATTATTGATCGTGAAAACGAGATAAATGCATTTATCCCAGAAGAATACTGGTCAATTGAAGGCCAATTTGAAAAAGATAAAAAAGCATTTGATGCGCTTTACTTTGGAAATGAACAAGAAAAAGTAAAGCTTTCCAATGAAGATGAAGTAAAAGCTGTATTAAAAGTGATGAAAGGCAAAAAATTTGAAGTGACAAATGTAGTGAAAAAAGAGCGAAAGAGAAATCCTGCTCCTTCCTTTACTACTTCCTCACTACAACAAGAAGCTGCCCGCAAGCTAAACTTTAGAGCAAGAAAAACAATGATGCTTGCACAACAATTATATGAAGGAATCGATCTTGGGAAAAAAGAAGGAACTGTTGGTTTAATTACGTATATGCGAACAGATTCTACGAGAATTTCAGACACTGCAAAAGCAGACGCTCAAGATTTTATAAAAAATGAGTATGGTTCTGAGTTTATTTCCACAAAGAAAGCAGAAAAACAGTCGAAAAAATCACAAGATGCTCATGAAGCTGTTAGACCTACTAGTGTACTAAGAACTCCAGATCAATTAAAGAGTATTCTTTCTCGTGATTTATTCCGCTTATACAAATTAATTTGGGAACGATTCATTGCTAGTCAAATGGCTCCTGCCACTCTTGATACAGTAGCTGTTGATTTGAAAAACGGAGAAGCTGTTTTTCGTGCAAACGGTTCGCAAGTAAAATTCCCTGGATTTATGAAAGTGTATGTGGAAGGCTCGGATGATCAAAAAGATGATAAAGATAAGCTTTTACCCGCGTTAGATTTAGGGGACAAAGTAAGTGCTTTATCTATTGAACCAAAACAGCATTTTACACAACCACCTCCAAGATATTCAGAAGCGAGACTTGTTAAAACGCTGGAAGAATTAGGGATAGGTAGACCTTCTACGTATGCTCCTACACTGGATACAATTCAAAAAAGAGGATATGTTGCGTTAGAAACAAAACGCTTTGTTCCTACGGAGCTGGGAACAATTGTTCATCAACTCGTACTTGAATTTTTCCCAAATGTACTTGATATTGAGTTTACGGCTCAAATGGAACGGGATTTAGATAGTGTAGAAGAAGGCCAAGTAAAATGGGTACAAGTAATTGATGGATTCTACCAAGACTTTGAGAAACATGTGAAACATGCAGATGCTGCCATGGAAAAAATCGTTATTAAAGATGAACCTACAGGAGAGGACTGCGAAAACTGTGGCTCCCCAATGGTTTATAAATTAGGACGATACGGTAAATTTATGGCTTGTAGTAATTTCCCAGAATGTCGTAATACAAAGGCAATCGTTAAGGAGATTGGTGTAACTTGCCCTGCATGTAATGAAGGACAGATAGTGGAACGTAAAAGTAAAACAAAGCGCTTGTTTTATGGTTGTAACCAATATCCAACATGTGAATTTGTATCTTGGGACAAGCCAATAAGTCGACCATGTCCGAAATGTAATGAAATGTTAGTAGAGAAGAAATTGAAAAAAGGTATACAAATACAATGTGTTGCGTGTGATTATAAAGAAGATCCGCAAAGTTAGAAAGAAGGATACGACATGACTGAAATAGTAAACGTGATTGGTGCAGGATTAGCAGGAAGTGAGGCAGCGTGGCAAATAGCAAAAAGAGGTATAAAAGTACGTCTTTATGAAATGCGACCTGTTAAACAAACTCCAGCGCATCATACGGACAAATTTGCTGAATTGGTTTGCTCCAATTCACTAAGAGCTAACAACTTAACTAATGCTGTAGGCGTTATTAAAGAAGAAATGCGTATGTTAGATTCACTTATTATTCAATCTGCTGATAATAGCAGTGTGCCAGCAGGTGGAGCACTTGCTGTAGATCGACATGATTTTGCAGGAAGGGTAACAGATACAATTCGTAATCATCCACTGATTGAAATTGTGAACGAAGAAGTAACGGAAATCCCAGAAGGCATTACTGTTATTGCAACTGGTCCATTAACTTCTCCGGCACTTGCTGAAAAAGTAAAAGAAATAACTGGGCAAGACTATTTATACTTCTACGATGCTGCTGCTCCAATTGTTGAAAAAGACAGTATTGATATGGATAAAGTATATTTGAAATCTCGTTACGATAAAGGCGAAGCTGCTTATTTAAACTGTCCAATGACAGAAGAAGAGTTTGATCGTTTTTATGATGCGCTTGTTTCGGCAGAAGTAGTTCCATTAAAAGAATTTGAGAAAGAGATATATTTTGAAGGATGTATGCCAGTAGAAGTAATGGCAGAGCGCGGACGAAAAACTTTATTATTCGGTCCGATGAAACCAGTAGGTTTGGAAGATCCTAAAACAGGGAAACGTCCATTTGCCGTTGTTCAGTTAAGACAAGACGATGCTGCTGGCACACTTTATAATATTGTAGGATTCCAAACTCATTTAAAATGGGGGCCACAAAAAGAAGTACTGCAGTTAATTCCTGGTCTTGAAAATGTGGAAATAGTTCGTTATGGTGTGATGCATCGTAATACGTTCATAAATTCGCCACATGTTTTACAACCGACTTATCAATTGAAAGCAAACCCAAATATCTTTTTTGCTGGTCAAATGACAGGTGTAGAAGGTTATGTAGAGTCAGCTGGAAGTGGCCTTTTAGCAGGAATTAACGCTGCTAAATTAGTAAAAGGGGAAGAATTAGTAGTATTGCCAAGTGAGACAGCTCTAGGCAGTATGGCTAGATATATTACAGAAGCAGACCCAAGGAACTTCCAACCTATGAATATTAACTTTGGCTTATTCCCTGAACTACAACCGAAAGTTCGAGACAAAAAGGTAAAAGTAGAAAAATTAGCAAATAGAGCGCTTACAACAATTCAAAATTTTATGAAAAATAAGTCAATATAATTGCTTTAAGCCTCTAAAAAGTTGTATACTTTTAGAGGCTTTTACAATGGAAATGTATCGGAGTTGTTAACATGATTGGGTTAGACGAACTTCATTCTTTTATTGCCTACATACAACTAGAAAAAAACTATTCTAATCTAACAGTTCATGAATATGAAAATGATATTAAGCAGTTTTTAATTTACTTAGAAGCAGAAGGAGTACAACACTTAAATGATGTGGAGTACGTTCATGCAAGACTGTACGTAA
This sequence comes from Psychrobacillus sp. FSL H8-0484, assembly GCF_038005325.1. Lineage (NCBI taxonomy): Bacteria > Bacillati > Bacillota > Bacilli > Caryophanales > Bacillaceae > Psychrobacillus > Psychrobacillus sp. FSL H8-0484. The sequence continues at coordinate 1,338,033 of NZ_JBBOSZ010000001.1, forward strand.
CAAATTTATATGACAAAAAATTAGCGAGAACCTCTATATCTAGAAAAATTTCTTCCATTCGATCTTTTTATAAATTTTTGAATAGGGAATATAATATTCGAGATGATGCTTTTCAATCATTGTATCATCCTAAAAAAGAAGAGAAATTGCCTCATTTTTTTTATGAAGAAGAGATGGAAAAGTTATTTGAGGAAAATAAGGGGACTGACCCTTTATCCATTCGTAATTTGGCGATACTTGAATTATTATATGCTACTGGTATTCGTGTAAGTGAACTTACTTCCATTGAGTTGCGTCATATTGATAGTAGTTATGGTGTAGTTCGCGTAATGGGGAAGGGAAGAAAAGAGCGTTATATTCCCGTAGGTGATTATGCACTATCTGCTGTTGAACAGTATGTTTTAAATAGTAGACCGAAATTGATGAAAAAAACATCACATTCTTTTTTATTTGTTAACAGTAGAGGCGAGCACTTAACTACTGATGGAGTTAGGTATATTTTGAATGAAATGATGAAAAAAGCGTCGTTACATACAACGATTTATCCACATATGCTACGACATACATTTGCCACTCATTTATTAAATAATGGAGCAGACTTAAGAAGCGTACAAGAATTACTAGGTCATGCTCACTTATCTTCTACCCAAGTGTATACACATGTAACGAAAGAACATTTAAGAAAAACGTATATGAATGCTCATCCAAGGGCATAAGTATTGGAGGTAATGAAAATTGGCTGGAATACATGCAACGACGATATTTGCTGTTAGTCATAAAGGAAGCTATGCTATGGCAGGCGATGGTCAAGTAACATTAGGGAATCAAGTCGTAATGAAGCATACGGCGAAAAAAGTGAGAAGATTATTTAATGGTCAGGTAATTGCTGGTTTTGCCGGTTCTGTAGCTGATGCGTTTACATTATTTGAAATGTTCGAAGTAAAGCTATTAGAGTATAATGGAAACCTTCAACGAGCTGCAGTAGAACTTGCTAAACAATGGCGTGGAGATAAAATGTTACGCCAACTAGAGGCGATGCTTTTAGTAATGGATAAAAGTAACCTTTTACTCGTTTCAGGAACGGGAGAAGTAATTGAGCCGGATGATGGGATTCTTGCAATTGGTTCTGGTGGTAACTATGCGCTCGCTGCTGGAAGAGCGTTGAAACAGTATGCTGGAGATAAAATGACTGCAAAAGAAATTGCAGTTGCTTCTTTAACGACAGCTGCAGACATTTGTGTATTCACGAATCATCAAATTATTGTGGAGGTTTTAGGTGAATGAAAGAAAATAACTTAACCCCAAAACAAATTACAGAGCATCTAAATAGATATATTATCGGGCAAGAAGCTGCCAAAAAAGCAGTAGCTGTAGCACTTCGGAATCGTTATAGAAGACAATTACTCGATGAAGAAATGAAAAATGAAATAATCCCTAAAAATATTTTAATGATCGGTCCAACCGGAGTAGGGAAAACGGAGATTGCTAGGAGAATTGCAAAGCTTACAAAAGCTCCTTTTGTAAAAGTGGAAGCAACTAAATTTACAGAAGTCGGTTACGTCGGTAGAGATGTGGAATCAATGGTAAGGGATTTAGTGGAAGCCGCTATCCGAATTGTTAGAGAAGAAAAAATGGAAGAAGTAAAAGATCAAGCCATTCGATTAGCAAATGATGCTATTGTAAAATTATTAGTTCCTTCTCTAAAGAAAAAGAATGCAAATCAAAACCCGTTTGAAGCACTATTTGGTGGTGGAAAGACGGAAGATGATAGTACGGATACAGATGATACAGAAGTACGTTTAAAACGCTCTCAAATTGCCGAAGATTTAAGAGATGGCAAGCTAGAAAATGAAATTGTAACAGTGGAAGTAACAGAACAAGCACCTTCCATTTTCGACGCATTGCAAGGCGGAGGCATGGAAAGCATGGGGATGAACATGCAAGATGCACTTTCTAATTTAATGCCAAAGAAAAAGAAAAAAAGAAAAATGAAAGTAAAAGATGCACGTAAAGTATTAATTCATGAAGAAGCGAGCAAATTAATAGATAATGACGAATTATCTCAAATAGCTATTGAAAAAACGGAGCAGACTGGGATTATATTTATTGATGAGATGGATAAAATTGCGAGTAAAGGTGGAGGTAGCTCTTCCGTAGATGTTTCTAGAGAAGGGGTTCAACGAGATATTTTACCGATCGTCGAAGGATCTACGATCAATACAAAATACGGAGCTGTCAAAACGGATTATATTTTATTTATTGCAGCTGGAGCCTTTCATATGTCGAAGCCATCTGATTTAATTCCTGAACTACAAGGACGTTTTCCAATCCGTGTAGAATTAGAGAAGCTTTCGAAAGACGACTTTGTTCGCATTTTGAAAGAACCTCATCATTCCTTGATAAAACAATATGAAGCATTACTTCAAACGGAAGAAGTGACAATAACGTTTTCAGATGAGGCCATTGAACGAATTGGTGACATCGCATATCAAGTAAATCAGGAAACGGATAATATAGGAGCAAGAAGACTTCATACAATTTTGGAGAAGATATTAGAAGAACTTTCATATGAGGCATCGGATATATCACCAGCACATATTCACATAACTCCTTCCTATATTGACCAAAAACTTGACAATATTGTGAAAAACCGTGATATATCGCAATTTATCCTGTAATATAAGGTGTCAGCTATATCTAAAAATAATAAAAACCTTTAGAATATTAAAAATAAATAGGTAATCAAATGGAGGATTCATTCATGAATTTATTAGACAAAACAAGAAAAATTAACTCGATGTTACAAGCATCGGCTGGAAAACCAGTTAACTTTAAAGAAATGGCAGCTACATTAAGCGACGTGATTGAATGTAATGCTTTCATCGTAAGTAGAAAAGGGAAGTTACTTGGGCATGAAGTACATCAACAAATCGAAAATGATCGCATGATTAAAATGATGGAACAGCGCCAATTTCCAGAAGATTATACTAAAAACTTATTCAGTGTGAATGAAACTTCTTCTAACCTAGACGTGTTTAGTCAACATTCAGTATTCCCTGTTGAAAACCGCGATTTGTTTAAAGATGGTTTAACAACTATCGTACCTATCATTGGTGGTGGAGAGCGTCTAGGAACATTAATTCTAGGACGTTTAAAACAAGAGTTTCACGATGACGATTTAATCCTTGCGGAATATGGTGCAACTGTTGTAGGTATGGAAATCTTACGTGAGAAATCAGAAGAAATCGAAGAAGAAGCTAGAAGTAAAGCGGTTGTTCAAATGGCTATTAACTCATTATCATATAGTGAATTGGAAGCAATTGAGCATATCTTTGAAGAATTAGATGGAAATGAAGGATTACTTGTTGCATCTAAAATCGCTGACCGTGTAGGTATCACTCGTTCAGTTATCGTAAATGCACTTCGTAAACTTGAGAGCGCTGGTGTAATTGAATCTAGATCTCTTGGAATGAAAGGAACTTATATCAAAGTTCTTAATGATAAGTTCCTTGCAGAACTTGCTCAACTTAAAATGAAATAATACCAAACTGAAACCTCTTCTACATAACTGTGGAAGAGGTTTCAGTTTGACGACGAAAGCATTTTTATGAATAATAATAGTAAATATTCCTTAAGTGGTTGCTTTATCTAATTAAAAGTAAAAATAGTGGATATCTATCATAATGAATTGTTTATAAGCTGGTACCACCACGAAGACTCCTGTGGGAACAGCTTGAGCTGAAGACCCCGCAGGAACGCAGTGACGAGGAGGCTGAAGCCAAGCCCACGGAAAGCGAAGTGGTGGTCCTTGCCGAATTTAGTATACAACCCTATACACCCAAAATTGAATTTGTCTACAGTCTGGAACCCCTTCTACATAATTGTGGAAGGGGTTTTTTATTTGGAGAAATTTTATAAGGTGCTTTTTCCAAAATAAAATTGAAGTTTATTTGAATGGATTCAATCGACAGAAAATTACAAATTAATTGCAAAATACACAAAAAAGCATTTTTTATCGAAAAAAAAGGAAAAAAGTACTATTAAATTAGAAAAAAGTGAATGGACACTATGTTACATTTTGATTACAATTAGATTATTATGGTTTTCACAGATAATTATCACAAATATACCATGTGAAATTAAAAAGAGGTGTAAGAGTTGAGTATTTTTGGAGGAACAATTACCAGTTTAGAACAAGGATTGGATTTTTCTGCTACAAAGCAAAAAACAATTGCGCAAAATATAGCAAATATCGACACGCCAAACTACAAAGCAAGAAGCGTTAGCTTTAATGAGTATTTCACAGAAGCAAAAAAAACAGCAGTATCTGCATACCGAACAGAAGAAAAACATTTTGATTTTGAAATGCACGCTAGCAATTCAAATGTTTATAATTCAAATTTTCGGTATAGTTCCAATGGGAATGGCGTGGATATGGATAAAGAACAAGCAAATCTAGCGACGAACCAGCTCTACTATAATGCGCTAGTCGATCGAGTGAGTGGAAAGTTAAACACGCTACAAACAGTTATTAGAGGAGGAAGCTAATTATGTCGATATTCCACGGAATGAACACTACTGCTTCTGCATTAACAACACAACGACTACGTATGGATGTTATATCCTCTAATATGGCGAATGTTGACACTACACGAGCGAAACTTGTCGACGGAGAGTGGCAGGCTTACAGAAGGAAAACAGTTACGTTACAACCATTAGAAGGAAAATTTTCTAATTTCCTAAATGTGGCAAGGGGTTCAGGCGGTAAAGGCAATGTAGGAAATGGTGTAAAAGTAACTCAAGTAAAAGAGGATACAGAAACTCCTTTCAAACTGGTCTATGATCCAACTCATATAGACGCAAATGAGGATGGGTATGTAGAAATGCCGAATGTGGATCCGCTAAGAGAGATGGTCAACCTAATATCAGCTACACGCTCGTATGAAGCAAATGTAACAGTTTTTAATGCGAATAAAGCAATGCTGTCAAAAGCATTAGAAATTGGAAAATAAGAAAGAAGGTCTAACTTTTCATGGCAATAGAATCGATTTCTTTATTTAATCCTTCTCAAATAAATCCCGTTTCTTCAACTCCTAAAATGAGTTCAGCTGAAGCCCAAGAAAATTTTGGTGATTTTTTGAAAAGCGCAATTGACTCCGTCAATGAAAGCCAGAAAGCTTCTGATGTTGCAACAGAGAAATTAATACGTGGAGAAGATATTGAATTACATGAAGTAATGATTGCTTCACAAAAAGCAAGTATTACATTAAATGCGACATTAGAAATTCGTAACAAAGTGATTGAAGCTTATCAAGAAATCATGCGTATGCCAGTTTAAACCCTCGGTTATCGCTACATATCGAGCAAAAATATTCACCATAGCCGGAGGATAATAATGAATGATCGAATAAAAAAAATCACAAGTGACATAACAACATTTTGGAAGAGTCGTACGAAAATGCAAAAAGGGACATTGATTGGGAGTGTTGCAGCAGTTATTGTAATAGCAGCTGTACTTACGACCTTCATGACAAGAACAGAATTTGTTCCACTGTATTCAGAAGTATCGCCTTCTGAAATAGGGCGTATTAAAGAAAATTTGGATGCGCAAGGAGTTCCAAATGAAATCGCTCCTGGAGGAACATCTATTTTAGTTCCTGCAGACCAAGTAGATGCGTTGTTAGTGCAATTAGCAGCAGAAGGTTTTCCGCAATCTGGAATGATTGACTATAGCTTTTTCTCGCAAAATGCTGGATTTGGTATGACAGATAATGAATTTAACGTTTTGAAGCTCGCTACTATGCAAACAGAAGTAGCTAATTTGATTAAAAGTGTGGAAGGGGTAAAAGATGCCAAAGTAATGATTACATTACCACAAGAAGGCGTCTTCTTATCACAAAGCAATGAATCAGCAAGTGCTTCTATTGTATTAAATACAGAACCTGGATATCAATTTACCGAAACGCAAATTTTGTCCTTATATAATTTAGTTTCTAAATCAATTCCAAATTTATCTACAGATAATATTGTAATTACCAACCAATACTCTGAGTATTTTGATTTAAAACAAGCTAACTCAGGTGCTGGTGGAACAAATGTTACGGATCAAATGACCGTGAAAAAGACTATTGAACGTGATCTGCAAAGACAAGTACAAACAATGTTGAGTACGTTGATGGGTCAAGATAAAGTGGTTGTTTCTGTTACGACAGATATCGACTTTAAACAAGAAAACCGAGAAGAAAATTTAGTTGAACCAGTAGATAAAGAAAATATGGCTGGTATACAAATTAGTGCACAACGTATTTCTGAAACTTTCACAGGAAATAACCCAATTGCGGGAGGTACACCTCAAGCAGAAGATGCGACAGATAATTTTACTAACTATGTAGAAGGTTCTACTGCAAATGGTGACTATGAAAGAATGGAAGATACAATTAATAATGAAGTAAATCGAATTCGCAAAGAAATTGTCGAAAGTCCATATAAGATTAGAGATATTGGGATTCAAGTTATGGTAGAACCTCCAAATCCAGAGGATATTACTTCAATGCCTGACGGAGTAGAGGCGGATATTGAACAAATCCTAGCAACTATTATTCGAACTTCCATCGATAAAGGCGAAGTAGGCGAATTAACGGAACAGCAATTACAAGAAAAAATCGTTGTATCTGTCCAACCCTTTAACGGCAAATCTACATTCGCTGCAGAACCAACTGCTGCTATTCCGTGGTGGGTATATGTAGTAGGTGGAATTTTAGTAGCAGCAATTATACTTCTCCTCGTTTTCGTCGTCCGTTCTAGAAGAAGTGAGGAAGAAGAGTTAGTCATTCTCGAAGAACAAAGAGAAGAACTTAAAATCGATGATATTAATGATGAAAAAGAAACAGAAGCTAGCTTAAGACGAAAACAACTAGAAAAAATGGCTAAAGACAAGCCAGAAGATTTCGCTAAATTGTTACGTACTTGGATAGCTGAGGATTAATGGAGGGACGGCTGGCTATGAATAAGAAAGAAAAAGAACTAACTGGTAAACAAAAAGCCGCGCTCTTATTGATTTCTCTCGGACCTGAAGTGTCAGCTTCCATTTATAAACATTTAAATGAAGAAGAAATCGAGCGTTTAACATTAGAAATTTCTAGTGTGAAAAAAGTAGAGCCTGAAATAAAAGAGGATATTATTGAGGAGTTTCATAATATTGCACTGGCGCAGGATTATATTTCTCAAGGTGGTATAGGGTATGCGAGAACAGTCCTTGAAAAAGCACTGGGGACAGATCATGCGCAAGCCATTATTAATCGTTTAACATCTTCACTTCAGGTTAGACCTTTTGACTTTGCTAGACGGGCAGAGCCAACACAATTATTTAATTTTATTCAAAATGAGCATCCACAAACAATTGCACTTATATTATCTTACCTAGAAGCTCAACAGGCTGGGATTATTCTTTCCTCCTTGCCTCAAGAAGTACAAGCAGATATTGCAAAGCGTATTGCAACAATGGATTCTACATCACCCGAAGTAATTAGTGAAATCGAATCCGTATTAGAACGTAAGCTGTCATCTACTGTTACCCAAGATTACACAGAAACGGGTGGAATTGATGCGGTAGTCGAAGTGTTAAATGGAGTAGACCGTACAACAGAGAAAACGATTTTGGACGCTTTAGAAATTCAAGATCCAGAACTTGCAGAAGAAATTAAGAAAAGAATGTTTGTATTTGAGGATATTGTTACGCTTGATAATCGCTCCATTCAACGAGTTATTCGTGACTGTGAAAATGAAGATTTAATTCTTTCCATGAAAGTATCTAGTGAAGAAGTGAAAGATATTATTTTCCGAAATATGTCCACACGTATGGCAGAAACATTTAAGGAAGAGATGGAAATCATGGGACCTGTTCGTTTACGTGATGTAGAAGAGGCGCAAACGCGTATCGTTTCCGTTATTAGAAGACTTGAAGATGCTGGTGAAATAATTATTGCCCGTGGTGGAGGAGATGACATTATTGTCTAGAATTTTCCGAAACGTACAAATGAATGAGGGGATTGAAAAATCAAAACCTATTCAAATTATAAACCTTCATAAACAAGAAAATGTAGATCAACCTCTTTCCCTAGAAATTATTTCTAAGGAAAGAGAAAAAATGGTTCAAGAAGTTAACCAGGAAATATTAAACAAAAAACAAGCATTAGCAATTGAAATAGAAGAAACGAAGCAATTGATCGAAAGTGAAAAGATTGCATGGGATGAGCAAAAGTTAGCATTTCAGCAAGCGGCGTATGATGAAGGTTTCGTACAAGGGTTAGAAGAAGGAAGAATGAAAGCACTTGCTGACATGCAGCAATCTTTAATTACGGCAAATGAAACAATGACGGTAGCTCATGATAATGCTGCACAATATTTACAGTATCAAGAGCATGTCATATTGGAACTTGCCATTCGCAGTGCGGAGCGAATTTTAGGTGCAAAGCTAGAAGAAAATGATGAATTATTTCTATCTATTGTAAAAAGGGGACTTAAGGAAGCAAGAGAAATGAAAGAAATTAAACTCTATGTTTCTGCTACATACTTCACGCTTGTATCAAGTAACCGTGAAGAGCTTGCTTCCATCTTTCCAATAGATGTACCATTTATGATTTTTGTTGATGAAGAAATGAAAGAAACAGATGGTTATATCGAAACAAATCACGGAAGAATTGTCGTGAGTATTGATGAACAACTACAAGAGTTACGACGAAAGTTAGTTGATATTCTAGACAGTATGGAGTGAAAATGATGAAAGCAAAAGATTTAATTCAACAAATATCGAATGTGCCTACATTTAAAAAATATGGACGTGTGAATCGCGTTGTTGGATTAATGATTGAATCTCAAGGTCCTGAAAGTTCCATAGGTGATGTATGTAAAATACATATTAACTCTGCAAAAAATGGACATTCGGTCATTCTAGCTGAAGTAGTTGGTTTCAAAGAAGAAATAGTTGTTTTAATGCCCTACACAAATATCCGTGAAATTTCTACTGGTTGTTTAGTTGAAGGTACGAATAGTCCGCTGGAAGTAAAAGTAGGTCCTGAGTTAATAGGGAAAGTGCTCGATTCTATGGGGAATCCAATTGATGGAACCGTATTACCAAAAGGATTAAAGACAGTAGGGACAGAACAAGATCCTCCCAATCCGCTTACAAGACCACCTATCCATGAGCGGATAGAAGTTGGTGTAAAAGCTATTGATGGCATGCTAACAGTTGGAAAAGGGCAGAGAGTTGGTATTTTTGCGGGGTCTGGGGTCGGTAAAAGTACATTGTTAGGCATGATTGCTAGAAATACAAATGCGGATTTAAATGTTATTGCCCTCATTGGAGAGCGAGGAAGAGAAGTACGTGAATTTATCGAACGAGATTTAGGAAAAGAAGGTTTAGAGAAATCCATTGTAATTGCAGCTACATCTGATCAGCCAGCATTAATGCGTATTAAAGGTGCATTTACTGCTACTGCTATTGCTGAATATTTTCGAGACAAAGGTCTTAATGTCATGCTTATGATGGATTCTGTTACCCGTGTTGCAATGGCACAAAGAGAAATAGGTCTTGCGGTAGGTGAACCACCTGCTACAAGAGGATACACGCCTTCTGTATTCTCTATATTACCGAAATTACTCGAGCGCACTGGTACGAACGAACAAGGTACCATTACTGCATTTTATACAGTATTAGTAGATGGGGACGATATGAATGAACCAATTGCCGATACCGTTCGAGGTATCCTAGATGGGCATATCGTTTTAGATCGATCGTTAGCAAATAAAGGACAATATCCAGCCATTAACGTGCTTAAAAGTATTAGTCGTTTAATGAATCACATATCCGATGAAAATCATGTGAAAGCTGCAGAACGTTTACGTGAATTGTATTTTACGTACAATAAATCGGAGGATCTGATTAATATTGGAGCGTATAAACGTGGTACTTCAAGAGAAATTGATGAAGCGATACAATATGAGCCTTTAATTACCTCCTTTTTGAAACAAGGTTATTTGGACAAAGTATCGCTAGACTCAAGTGTGAGCGAATTAGTTGCTTTATCTAATGGTGGTGTCTAACTATGGTGTCTTATCATTATAAATTTGATAAAGTTTTAACTGTTCGAGAACAAGAAAAGTCAGAGACAGAGCTAGCCTACAAAGAAAGTGTAATGGTTTTTGAAAAAGTAGCTACTGAATTATATGATCTTCTTAAGAAGAAAGAAGAAACAATGGATGCGCAAAATAACCAATTAACTAATGGCTTATCCATTAATCATATCCATCATTACTCCAACTATATAGTTGGGTTACAAAAAAGAATTGATACGTTACAAAAAGAAGTAATGCAAGCTCGTTCTAAAATGAAATGGTTTGAAGAAAAACTATTAGAAAAAACGCTAGAAGTTCGTAAGTTTGAAAAGATAAAAGAAAAAGACTATAAACTTTTTCAGCAAGAACAACAAAGACTTGAAACAATACAATTAGATGAAATATCATCCTTAAAGTTTCAAAACAAAGAGATTAGGTGAGTAATAGCATGGCTAAACGGAACAAATCAACTAAAAGCATGCAAGCGGTAAATAATGAGTCAAATAGTATTAGTAAAATGAAAATGTTATTTTATTGGTTTATCATTCCTTTTTTATTTGCTTTAGCTCTCCTATTAATTTATGCATTAATAGCTAAGATAAATGTTTTTGAAAAAGCAAAAGAGCTTACAAATCAAGGACAAGAGCAAGTATTAACAGAAGATGTGAAAACGAATCGATTAGAAGAGAAAGTAGTATCACTGCAAGCAGATATTCAACAAAAAGAGGTGCAAATAGACAAACTCCAAACAGAAATTGACAATTCTTCGCAATCCAATGAAGCACTTTTAGTGGAACAACAACGCTTGCTAGATGAAATAGAAGCATTACAAAATCAACGAGAAAGTACGAAAAGAGATTATGCAGAAATTGTTTCTACTTTTGAGAAAATGTCAGCAAAAACAGCAGCTCCTGTCATTACAAATATGAGCGATGCAGAAGCACTACGTATATTGACAAGTTTGAAGCCAGATACAGTTGCTAAGATATATGAAAAAATGACTCCTGAAGACGCAGCTAAGTATACAGAGTTAATGACTAAGCAATAATTCAAGGTATTTGAAAGGAGGTGAAATAGTGAATATCGCAGCAGTAGTTAATATGGGAAATAATATTGCAGTGCAGCCAAAAGCCCAGCAGACATCGATTAGTGGAAACTCACAAGCGTTTGGAAATGTATTTGGTCAAATATTATCAAATCAGCAAGTACAACAACCGGCTACCTCAGGTTTAGACGAATCACTACAGAATCTAGTGCAAGACTTATTATCTATTCTAGACGCTAATTCATTAGAAGAAGTAGAAAGTTTATTAGGCTCTAAAGAATTGACGGTTAATCCGAAAGAATTAAAAGAGCTACTTAGCAAACTTCTTGGAGAAGAAACAGACCCAACAGCTGAACTTATGGAATCGAATGTATGGGACTTACTAGCAGGCATAAATGAACAAGCAAGTAAGCTTTCAGATGCAATTGTACTTTCCCTGAATGGCCAAGGAACAGCTACACCAGTAGAAGCAAAACAAGCGGTTGAATTACTTAAAATTGCACAACTCATTGGAAACAAATCGGATTTAACACTAAAGCAAGATTCTACATTATTTGATCTAAAACAATTAATGGATAATTTAAAAGAGAATCTAGCGAATGAAGGGCAAAATCCTGTTGTAATGCAAACACTAAAGCCGGTTACCCAGCAACTATTAGTTAAACATTTGATAACTCAAGTTTCTAACCCAATTGCAAATAATACAGTAGTTGAAACGAAAGAATTAACCAACATACAAGGACAAACAACAACACTTGTACAAACAAAAGTGGAAACTGTGTCTATTACGTTACCTGCTGAGAAACCTGCTCAATCTGAAGAATTCATGAAAGAATTACAAAAAGTCATGAATCGTGTTCAATTTGGACAAGCCGGAGGAGCTAATAGACTAGTCATCAAGCTTTATCCTGAACAGCTAGGAACAATTCGAATTGAATTGATACAAAAAGACGGTATGATTTCTACTAAAATGCTAGCGTCAACTGCTTTAGGAAAAGAATTACTAGATTCACACTCTAATCAGTTAAGACAAGGTTTGGCAAATCAAAACATTCAAGTGGATAAGCTAGAAATTACACAAGCGTTACAAGATCCATCTAGACAAGATAGAAACCAGTCTTTCCAAGATTCTTTAAAGCAACAACAGCAACAACAGCAGGAAAATCAACAAGAGAGTAATGACGAATCAGATGAACAGTCTACTTTCCAAGATTTTTTACAGGAAATGGAGGTTTAATAAATGGCTGAAAAGACCGAAATGAAACCAATAACATCAGGTATGTACTTAAATAATAAAAAATCAGCTGAACGTAAAACAGGGAACAGTACGCTTGGTAAAGATGATTTTTTGAAAATATTAATGACTCAGCTTCAAAATCAAGATCCTACAAATCCAATGAAGGATAATGAGTTCATTGCTCAAATGGCACAGTTTTCATCATTAGAACAAATGACAAATATGACAAAAGCTTTTGAACAATTCGCTCTTGGTCAACAACAAACTCAGCTGATTCAGTACAATCAATTTGTCGGTAAGCAAGTGAAGTGGCATGAAGTAACAGGAGAAGTAGATGAAAACAAAAAACCTATCATTAATGAAGGTACAGGTACAATTGTTTCTGTAAAATTTATCGATGGTGGGGTGGAATTCACTTTAGCAGACGGCAAAAAAATTACTCCTGGTAATATTTCAGAAGTAATCTCAGGAGATAGTAGTGGCTCAAATAGTCTAGTTGAAGCGAGCATGATGATTGGTAAAACGGTTACTTACATTCCATCCAAACCAGTAACGGAACCTGATCCTGATCCTGAAGAGGGAGATGGAAGTGATACAGGGACTGATACAGGAACTGATACAGCAGTAACTGCAAAAGTCGAGTCCGTCACAAAGAAAGATGGAGTTATTGTGTTCAACTTGAGTGATGGCACATCTATAACAGCAGATCAAATGATATCAATTAGTTAATTTCGAACGGAGTGTGGCAATGGACAAAATTCAACTAAATCGCGTCCCGCTGCAACCAACAATCCGTCAACCACTCACATCAAAACATGTTTCAACATCAAGACAATCATTTTTACAGCATCTGCAGGAAGCGACTGTAAAAACGGAATTGAAAGTAAGTAAGCATGCTAATCAACGTTTGATCGAAAGAAATATTCACATATCAGATGCAGAATGGCAGTTAGTGAGTGATAAAGTAATGGAAGCACGCTCAAAAGGTGTGAATGACTCATTAGTATTGATGGATCAAGCAGCATTAATCGTTAGTGCAAAAAATGCAACAGTGATTACTGCAATGGATCGCAGGGAAGCAAAAAATCAATTATTCACTAATATTGACGGCACTATTGTGCTGAACTAACTAATAAATAGCAGGACCTGAAAAGGATGCTATGTGCAGCTGACTGATAGACGCTTGCACGCAAATTGAAGGGAGAAAAAATAAATGATTCGCTCAATGTACTCAGGTATTTCAGGCTTAAAAAATTTCCAAACAAAACTAGATGTTATTGGTAATAACATTGCAAACGTAAATACATATGGCTTTAAAAAAGGTCGTACCGTATTTAAAGATTTGATTTCACAAACAACTGCGGGTGCATCTGCAGCCTCTCAAACACGAGGAGGAGTTAACGCAAAACAAATTGGATTAGGTGCCCAATTATCTTCTATTGATACGATTCATTCAGGTGGATCTTTACAAACAACAAATAATACATTAGATTTAGCGGTTTCTGGAGATGGGTTCTTTATTGTTGCGGACGGAGATGCAAATCCACCAACTGCATTTTCTAATCCATCATATACTCGCGCAGGAAATTTTTATATGGATTCAAATGGTTATTTGGTGAATTCAGATGGTAAATATGTTTATGGATTCTCGGATCCAGCTGCACAAGATTTAACAAGTGCTGATACAGATTATGAACTAGCGCAAGATGTTGTTTCATTAACGACGACACCTGATGGAGTTTTACCATCTGCATCGGGGTCTGAGATTGAATCCCCGATCAGAATACCAACTAATGCTCAAAGTATGTCTATATCTCAAAATGGTACAGTGACATTTGTTGATTCAACTGGTGAGTTACGTTATGCAGGTCAGTTAGTAATGGCTAAGTTTGCGAATGCTGCGGGGCTTCAAAAAGCTGGTTCAAACTATTATCAAGAATCTCCAAACTCAGGTACGCCATTTTATTCGGTTGGTACTGAACAAGGTATGGGGTCAGTCAACTCTGGCTTCCTAGAAATGTCTAACGTCGATCTATCGGAAGAATTTACAGATATGATTGTAGCGCAACGTGGATTCCAGGCAAACACTCGTATTATTACAACATCTGACCAAATTTTAGAAGAGCTTGTAAATCTAAAACGATAATTTACTAATTTAAATATAATAGTAAGGGAGGGTTGGGCCGTTCCTATAGTGCCCGGCCCTTTAAAATGATTAAATTAACACGATTAAATGGTAAAGAGTTTTTGTTAAATGCTCTATACATAGAGACGGTTGAATCTTTTCCAGATACAACGATAACACTCACAAACGGTCATAAATATGTTGCGTTGGAATCAAGAGAAGAAGTGGCATTAAAAATCTCTCAATTTTACAATGAAATACATATATTATCGAATCCCCATATAAGAGGTGATCAAGATGCAGAATAAAAATAAATTATTAACTATTATGCTAATTATTTTAGTTTCCATCACTTTACTAGGTGTTATCGCATTGCTCATTGTTTTTCAGTTAAATAAAGGGGAAGAGAGTACAGAACCCACAATTGACGAAATTGTAGAATCTTCAATTGATATAGGAGAAATAACTACGAATCTTGCAGGGAATAAATTTATTCGCATTGCTATGAAAGTGCAAACGGATAGCCCAGAAGCAGCAGAGGAACTAACGAAACGTGATTTTCAAGTGAAAAATATTATCATAACGGAGCTTTCTGAAATGACTCCTGAGGATTTAGAAGGAAAGCAAGGAAAAGTAATGTTTGAATCATCGTTAAAAACAAAAATCAATGAGTTAATGGATGATGGTGAAGTTCAACAAGTATATATAACTTCTTCGATTATTCAGTAAAGTAATTCTTTTGAATGGAGGTGGGCAGATTGGCAGGAGATATTTTATCTCAATCAGAAATAGATGCGTTGTTAAGTGCGCTTTCCACAGGTGAAATGACCGCAGATGACATGAAAGGTGAACAGGAGTCCAGAAAAGTTAGAGTGTACGACTTTAAACGTGCTCTTCGGTTCTCGAAGGACCAAATTCGTAGTCTTACGCGGATTCATGAAAACTTTGCTCGTTTATTAACAACATTTTTTTCTGCCCAATTAAGAACGTACGTACAAATTTCAGTAGTTTCAGTGGATCAAATACCTTTTGAAGAATTTATTCGTTCGGTACCACATATGACTCTAATCAATGTGTTTGAAGTTCCTCCATTAGAGGGGAATATTTTGATGGAAATTAACCCAAACATTGCTTATTCTATGTTAGATTTATTAATGGGTGGTAAAGGACAACCCCCTGCAAAGGTAAGTAATTTAACAGAAATAGAAACAAAGATAATGATGAATTTATTTGAACGCTCGTTTGATAATCTTCGAGAAGCTTGGGTTAATATTGCGGATATTGATCCAATTTTAACGGAGCTGGAAGTTAATCCGCAATTTTTACAAATGATCTCCCCAAATGAAACGGTTGTTGTAATTTCATTTAATACAATTATTGGTGAAACGAGTGGAATGATTAATATTTGTATCCCTCATGTTGTTTTGGAGCCAATTGTACCGAACTTATCGGTACGTTATTGGATGCAAACAAATAAAAAAGAAGTATCACCGGAACAATTGCAAGTATTGGAAAGACGAGTAAAATCAGCAGAAATTCCAGTAGTAGCGGAACTTGGTTCAACCGATATTTCTATAGAAGATTTATTGTATTTACAATTAGGAGATGTTATTCAGTTAAATACGAAAATAGATGACTCGCTAACAATTAAAGTAGGAAGCATCCCTAAATTTAAAGCCCAACCAGGGAAACTAAAAAAACGAATGGCTGTTCAAGTCATTGAAACTTTGAAAGGAGGAGAAGATGATGATGAGTGATGATATGCTCTCCCAAGAAGAAATTGAGGCCCTCCTAAGAGGAACTTCTATAGAAGAGGAAAAAAATAAGAGTAATTTAGTAGAAGAGATTAATGTGGAGGATTATTTAGATGCTTTTGCCCAGGATACACTTGGGGAAATAGGAAATATTTCATTCGGAAGCTCTGCAACTGCTCTATCTTCTCTTTTAGGTCAGAAAGTCGATATTACAACTCCTAATATTGGTATGATTAATCGTAGTAAGTTAAAAGAGGAATTTCCACATCCATATGTTGCTATACAAGTTCAGTATACTGCTGGCCTAATAGGTATGAATTTGCTTGTCATTAAACAGTCGGATGCTGCAATTATTGCAGATTTAATGCTTGGTGGAGATGGAACGAATCCCAATCCAGATCTTAGCGAAATTCAGTTAAGTGCAGTGCAAGAAGCAATGAATCAGATGATGGGTTCTGCAGCGACGTCCATGTCCACTGTATTTAATAAAAAAGTGGATATATCTCCCCCTACTATTGATCTAATGAATTTATCAGCAGATGAAGGTACAGATGCTATTCCGAACGAAGAATTACTTATTAAAATTTCATTCCGACTAAGAGTTGGTGAATTAATAGACTCGAATATTATGCAGTTGCTGCCATTGGATTTTGGTTTGAAACTCGTAAAATCACTAATGGGTGAAGAGGAAGAACAAGAAGTTGCTGCGACGATAATGGAAGAAAGGGTGCAATCTACTCCTGCTCCCGTTCAAACTCCAGTAGCACATACGCAACAATTGCAGGAACAAGTTACGCAATCACAAATGCAGTTTAGTCAACCGCGTCAGGTAGCACCACAAGTAGAAGTACAACAAGCACAGTTTGCTAGTTTTGAAGCACCTAGTCTATCACAAAATGAATCTAGAAATCTAAATTTACTTCTTGATATTCCGCTTCAAGTAACAGTAGAATTAGGTCGTACAAAAAGAACTGTAAAAGAAGTTTTAGAATTAACGAGTGGTTCTATTATTGAACTTGATAAATTAGCTGGAGAGCCAGTTGATATTCTCGTAAATAACAGACATATTGCAAAAGGTGAAGTTGTGGTTATTGATGAGAACTTCGGTGTTCGAATAACAGATATTTTAAGCCAGGCAGAACGAATTCATAATTTAAGATAGCAATGGAGGAAACATAATATGTCGAAGAGAATTTTAATAGTTGATGATGCAGCATTCATGAGAATGATGATTAAAGATATTTTAACGAAAAATGGTTTTGAAGTAGTAGGGGAAGCTGCAGACGGTTTACAAGCAGTTGAAAAATATGCAGAGTTAAAACCGGACCTTGTAACAATGGATATTACAATGCCTGAAATGGACGGAATTGCTGCACTAAAAGAAATTAAATCTAAACATCCAGATGCGACCATTATTATGTGTTCAGCGATGGGTCAACAAGCAATGGTTATTGATGCTATTCAAGCGGGAGCAAAAGATTTTATCGTGAAACCTTTCCAAGCTGACCGAGTAATTGAAGCAATTTCCAAAGCAATCGGGTAATAGAATGTTGAGGAAAAATACCCTCGTTATTTGTATCGTTTCTATTCTTTTATTTCTACCGTTTCAGATGGATGCAAAAGCCTCAGTAGATCCAAATGAAACTACTGAAGAATATTTAAAGAGAACAAAGACCGAAAAAGATAATGAACGTGAGCCTGTAATAGATACAGATACAGAAAAAGAAATAAAAACATCTCCTGACAAAAGTGGAGTGTCGTTAAACGCCTGGGACTATATTAAAATGGTTTTCGCTTTACTATTTGTTATATTTTTACTTTATGGGTTATTGCGATTTGTTAATAGTAGAAATAGATCTTTCCAACATAATCAGCTTATTCAAAACCTAGGCGGAGCTGGAGTTGGACAAGGTAAATCCATACAATTAATGCAAGTGGGTAATACTCTGTATTTGGTCGGTATTGGAGAAGATATTACTTTATTAAAGGAAATAACAGATCCAGAGGAAATAGAAAAACTGACAAAAATATACGAAGATAAGCTAGGTAACAGTAAAACCGTTCCGTATATCACGGAACTTTACAATCGATTAAAAGAAAATGTCTCTTCTAAAGCGAAGAGTAATGAAAAAAAAGGTCCTTCATTTAACGAAACGTTTCAAAAGAGACTACAAGAAATTAAGAAAGACCGAAGTGAAGTATTAGAGGATTGGAAGACAAAGGAGCGCGAAAAAAATGAATGATTTTGTCCAATTCTTCTCGGACAGTGATCCGTCCAATGTCGCCACGTCTATTAAGTTAATGCTCTTGCTGACGGTTTTATCTTTAGCACCTAGTATTTTAATATTAATGACATCTTTTGCAAGAATCGTCATTATTCTTTCCTTTGTTCGAACGGCACTTGCTACACAGCAAATGCCGCCGAACCAAGTAATTGTGGGACTAGCATTATTTTTAACGTTTTTCATCATGGCACCAACATTCCAAGAAGTAAATGAAGATGCTTTAACCCCGTTATTTAATGAAGAGATTACTTTAGAACAAGCATATGAAAATGCTAGTGGGCCTTTTAAAGAGTTTATGAGTAAGCATACAAGGCAAAAGGATTTAGAGCTATTTTTAAGTTATGCAGAAGCAGAGAGGCCCGAAACAATTGAAGATATTCCTTTAACAGTCATGGTCCCTGCTTTTGCCCTTAGTGAAATCAAAACGGCATTTCAAATTGGGTTTATGATATTCATTCCATTTTTAGTAATCGATATGATTGTAGCCAGTGTACTAATGTCGATGGGGATGATGATGTTACCACCCGTAATGATATCATTACCATTTAAAATTTTATTATTTGTATTAGTAGATGGATGGTACTTAGTGATGAAATCCATCTTACAAAGTTTTTAGGAGCTGATTGTATTGAGTAATGAAATGGTAATTTCCATTGCAGAAAGAGCAATTTGGGTCATTCTTCTTGCATCAGGTCCTCTTCTTTTAGTTGCTTTAATTACCGGTCTTGCCGTAAGTATTTTTCAAGCTACCACACAAATCCAAGAACAAACGCTTGCTTTTGTGCCAAAAATAGTTGCGGTTCTAGTAGCCATTGTTTTTTTTGGACCGTGGATGTTATCTCAAGTAACATCTTATGCTACTGATATCTTTGAGAATTTAATAAGATACATTGGTTAATTCGATGGATGAAATTTTACCTAATTTAACTGTCTTATTACTTATCATAGCAAGGGTTTCTGCATTTTTCGTTACGTTGCCGCTATTTTCGCATCGAACGATTCCAGCCTCTCACCGTATTGCATTTGCTGTCGTCCTTTCATGGATGATGTACTATACACTCGATGTAGAAGCATTTGAGGTGAATGGGGATTACATATTATTAATAATCAAAGAAGTCATTATCGGATTATTTATTGGATTGCTTGCTTACATTATTATGTCTGCCATCCAAATTGCCGGAGGATTTATAGACTTTCAGATGGGTTTTGCAATTGCCAATGTGATTGATCCACAAACAGGAGCACAAAGTCCATTAATTGGACAATTTCTAAATACATTAGCACTTCTTTTGTTACTAGCCTTAAATGGTCATCATTTATTGTTGGATGGAATTTTTTATAGCTATCAATTTATACCAATGGATTTATCCTGGCCTCCATTTGGACAAGAAGACTTTGTCGAGTTTATTATGAAGACATTTGCAGGCGTATTTGCAGTTGCGTTTCAAATGTCCATACCAGTTGTTGCTACGCTCTTTCTCGTTGATATTGCGCTAGGAATAACGGCGAGAACTGTACCACAACTAAATATTTTCGTCATCGGTTTTCCAATTAAGATAGCTGTCAGCTTTTTAGTACTACTTGTTATGATGGGTGTATTAATGGCAGTTGTTCAAAAAATGTTTGAAATTATGGTAATTAGTATGCGTGATTTAATGATAATTTTAGGTGGTGGCTAATATGTTAATGCTCCGATTGGACTTACAGTTTTTCGCTGGAGAAAAAACGGAAAAAGCAACTCCTAAAAAAAGAGAGGATTCGCGCAAAAAAGGACAAGTATTAAAAAGCCAAGATGTGACAAGTGCAATTGTGTTACTTTCTGTTTTTTTATTCTTATTTTTCTTTTCTGGGTTTTTACGAACAGAAATATTTTCGTTTTTTAGTGTCACATTTACAAAATATATGTTAATTGAAACATTAACCATTGAGACTGCTATCGAAATATATAAGGATTCACTGATGGAAATGGCAGTCATTTTATTACCTATAATGCTTGTAGCTGTGTTAGCTGCAATAGCAGCTAACTTCTTTCAGTTTGGCTTATTGTTTACAACAGAACCATTAAAGTTTGACCTAAAGAAAATTGATCCAATCAAAGGATTAAAACGAATTTTTTCACTTAAAGCAATAGTTGAACTGTTGAAATCCATTTTAAAGATTTCGTTTATTGGGTCAGTCACAACGTTTATATTATGGATGAATCTCGAACAAGTACTTTCTTTATCTTTTAAAACAGCATGGGATACACTTTCAACCGTTGGATGGCTAACAGGCATGATGGGAATAGCTGCATCCTGTGTTTTGCTATTTATATCGATTCTAGATTTCTTTTATCAGCGTTTTGACTATGAAAAAAATCTGAAAATGTCCAAGCAAGACATTAAAGATGAACATAAAAATTCTGACGGTGATCCAATAATTAAGTCGCGTATAAGACAACGACAAAGAGAGATGGCAATGCGTCGAATGATGCAAGAGATTCCTACCGCAGATGTAGTTATTACAAACCCGACCCATTTTGCGATAGCTTTAAAATACGACGATGAATCGATGGATGCTCCAACAGTTGTAGCAAAGGGTGCTGATTTTGTTGCACAGAAGATCAAGTTAATTGCAAAAGAAAATGATGTAGTTATGGTAGAGAATCGACAGCTTGCTCGAGCAATGTATGACCAGGTAGAAATTGGTCAAAGAATTCCGGATGAATTTTTTAAAGCAGTTGCAGAAGTACTTGCTTATGTATATCGAATTAAACAAAAAATTTAAAGGTAAAGATTGAGGTGGAAGTATATGCAAGTCCGTGATATATCCGTATTAGCAGCTGTAATTTCAATTGTGGCTATGCTAGTAATACCTCTTCCACACTGGTTATTGAGTTTTCTGATTATCGTTAATATTACAATAGCGTTATTGATTTTAATGACCGCTATGAATATGCAAGAGGCTTTACAGTTTTCAGTCTTTCCAACTCTTTTATTACTTGTAACTTTATTTAGACTTGCACTGAATGTCTCTACAACGAGAGCTATTTTATCTGAAGGAGATGCTGGTAAAGTAGTCGAAACTTTTGGTACCTTTGTTACTGGTGGAAATATGTTAGTTGGTTTGGTAGTGTTTGCTATTTTAGTAATTATTCAATTCATCGTTATTACTAAAGGGGCAGAGCGTGTATCTGAAGTAGCGGCGCGTTTTACACTGGATGCGATGCCAGGTAAACAAATGAGTATAGATGCAGATTTAAATGCAGGAATGATTTCTGAAAAAGAAGCAAGAGAACGGAGAGAAAAAGTTAGTGGAGAAGCAGACTTTTATGGGGCGATGGATGGTGCAACAAAATTCGTAAAAGGTGATGCCATTGCTGGAATAATAATTGTTATTATTAACCTTTTATTTGGTATTATCATTGGTGTTGTACAATTTGGGCTTCCTTTTCAGGAAGCAGCGGTTCTTTTTTCTACATTAACTGTAGGAGACGGTCTTGTATCTCAAATTCCAGCATTATTAATCTCTACAGCAACTGGGATTGTTGTTACAAGAGCCGCTTCTAAAGGGAATCTTGGCGGAGACATTACGGATCAATTATTTAATCAGCCTAAACTGCTTTACGTTGCAGCTGCATCCATTGCTCTTCTCGGAGTGGTTACTCCTATTGGACCACTATTAACATTCCCTATATCCATTGTACTTATCGTTGGGGCTTATATGATGAGTAAGGCGAGAAAAGAAGACCCAGTAGAGTTAGAAGAATTTGAAGAGGAAGTTACTACTGATAATATGAAAAGCCCTGAAAATGTTATTAACCTATTAAATGTGGACCCTATCGAATTTGAATTTGGATATGGGCTTATTCCTTTAGTAGACGCGGCACAAGGTGGAGACTTACTTGATCGAGTTGTCATGATTCGAAGACAACTTGCATTAGAACTCGGTATTGTTATCCCTGTTGTTCGTATACGTGATAACATTCAGCTTCAACCAAACGAATATCGTCTTAAAATTAAAGGAAATGAAATGGCCAGAGGCGAATTATTACTGGATCATTATTTAGCGATGAGTCCTGGAGATGACGATTCCATTGAAGGAATTGACACCATCGAGCCTTCATTCGGACTACCAGCAAAATGGATTACAGAATCAGTAAAAGAAGAAGCCGAGATACTGGGGTATACAGTAGTAGATCCCCCTAGTGTTGTTTCGACACATATGACCGAGATTATTCGGAACAATGCACATGAGTTGTTAGGACGACAAGAGACAAAACAATTGATTGATCATATTAGAGAAACATATCCAATCCTTGTGGACGAGTTGACCCCAACTCCATTAACAGTTGGTGAAATTCAAAAAGTATTAAGTAATTTACTTAAAGAGCATGTTTCTATACGTAATTTACCAATAATATTTGAAACACTTGCCGACTATTCAAAAATGACTTCAGATGTCGATATATTGACAGAGTATACGAGACAATCATTAGCGAAACAAATAACTTCACAGTACGCTGGAAATAATCATGTATTAAAAGTATTAACGGTCTCTGGTAAAGTAGAAAAACTAATTGCGGATAGCATTCAACAAACGGAGCATGGAAACTACTTATCTATTGATCCGAATGATTCACAAGCAATCTTAGAATCTATGGCGAGAGAAATTGAACGTGCTTCGTTAATGGAGCAATCTCCAATTATTTTATGCTCACCAGCAGTTCGAA
The DNA here is from genome assembly GCF_038005325.1 of Psychrobacillus sp. FSL H8-0484. Lineage (NCBI taxonomy): Bacteria > Bacillati > Bacillota > Bacilli > Caryophanales > Bacillaceae > Psychrobacillus > Psychrobacillus sp. FSL H8-0484. The sequence continues at coordinate 1,361,303 of NZ_JBBOSZ010000001.1, forward strand.
TGTATTTAAGGCAGATGACGGAAAGATATTTCCCTCAAATTCCGATTCTTTCATATAATGAGTTAGAATCTTCTATTGAGGTACAAAGCGTTGGGGTGGTGAATGTAGAGTGAAGATGAAAAAATATACGGCTAGTACTATGCCTGAAGCAATGAAGTTAATACGACAAGAATTAGGCGAAGAAGCTGTCATCTTAAATTCAAAAGTTGTTTATTCTAAAGGTTTTTTAGGCTTGTTTAAAAAGAAGTCTATTGAAGTACTAGCTGGAACGGATACATTTGATAACCCAATTAAACAAACAGAGAGTCCTGTTATTTCAAAAGAACAATCAGTAAATGCCTCTGTGGAAATTAAGAAAGAATTAGAAGATTTAAAGCAAATGGTAAAATCCATCCAACGTCCTCATTCAAGTAATATGTATCCAGAGGAAATGAAAATTATAATCAATTATTTACATGAGCAAGAATTAGCAGAAGAGCTTATCACAACAGTTAGTGATGAGCTTTTTGTGCATGTCAAGAGTTGCAAAGAACCTTTGAGTATAGAGGAGCAAATGACATATATAAAAAAATGCTTATCCTCACAGTTGGATAAGTTACCTTTTGGCGGTATTTCATATACTAGGAAATACATAAATGTGTTGGGCCCTACAGGCGTAGGAAAAACGACGACCATAGCGAAAATGGCTGCTCGCGCAGTTTTAGAGAAGAAGAAAAAAGTAGGATTTATCACTACGGATACATACCGAATTGCAGCAATTGAGCAACTGAAAACATATGCTGGGTTGCTACAAGCTCCAATTGAAATTGTGTATAACGAGAAAGATTTACAAGAGGCAATGAAAAAGTTTGAAGCACTGGATATTGTGTTTATTGATACTGCAGGACGAAATTATAAAGAAGTAAAGTTTGTAGAAGATTTACAAAAACTTATTGATTTAAAAGGAAATACGGAGACATATCTAGTGCTTTCTTCTACCTCTAAGCAAAAAGATATGGAAGTAATTATCGAACAATTTAATGAGTTTCCTATTGAAAAATTTATCTTTACAAAGATTGATGAAACAAATTCTATTGGCTCCGTTATTAATTTAATGGTTAAATATAAGAAAGGACTTGCTTACTATACGGATGGTCAAGAAGTCCCGGAAGATATCGTTGAATCTAATCTAAATGAATTGCTCAATTTACTTTTGAAGGGGATTCGTTATGAGAGACCAAGCTGAAGAATTAAGAATGCGAATGCTCCAAAGCCAAAACAAGTTAGGTCGCTCTATTGCGGTTGTAAGCGGAAAAGGTGGAGTTGGTAAAAGTAATTTTTCTACTAACTTTACTACTACTTTAAGTGGAATTGGAAAAAAAGTTGTTCTAATTGATATGGATATAGGTATGGGGAATATTCATATTTTACTAGGTAAAACTACTCCCGCCAACTTGAAAGATTATCTCGTAGGGGAAAAATCGATTGAAGAGGTATTGTTCGAAGGGCCAAATAACCTTCAATATATCTCTGGAGGATCTGGCCTGTCAGGTGTCATGGAATGGACAGAAGAAATGTTTAGCAGGTTAATACAAGCCTTTGAATATTTACAAAAACACTACGACTATATTGTATTTGATATGGGGGCAGGTGCCACAAGCCAGGCATTAGATTTATTGGTTTCCGTAGATGATATTATTGTCATTTCGACTGCAGAACCAACTTCTATAACAGATGCATACTCTATGATGAAATATATTTATTACAAAGATCCGGATAAAAATTTCTTTCTGCTTTGTAATCGAGCATTTTCGGAGGAAGAGGGTATTGATACTACTTCTAGATTAGAATTAGCAATGTCTAGATTTTTATCGAAAGAAGTTTTCGTATTAGGGACTTTACCAGAGGATCCGGTTGTTCGAAAATCAGTAAAAGAGCAAGTACCCTTCTCCATTCTCTATCCGAATGCAGAAATAACAAAAAAAATGAAGCAAATAGTAAATAGATTCACAGATTATAAGCTGGAAGAAGAACCAACTTCAAAACAAAGTAAATTCATTTCTCGTTTGAAAAGTCTCTTTTCAGGAAGGGCGTGAAATGATGGAGTTATTACAAAAAAAGAAATTGTTAATTGTGGATGATTCCGCTTTTATGCGAAAACTAATAAGTGACTTTTTTATTGATAGTAAAGTAATAGAAGTGGCTGGAATTGCTCGAAATGGTAAGGATGCAATTCAAAAAATAAAAGTGCTCCAGCCTGACGTTGTAACATTGGATGTAGAGATGCCTGAAATGAATGGTTTAGATGCTCTAAAACAAATTATGTCCGAAACACCAGTTGCTGTTGTCATGCTTTCTAGTACGACACTAAAAGGGACGGAAAGTACCCTTTTAGCAATGGAATATGGTGCAATAGACTTTGTTGCAAAGCCAAGTGGAACCATTTCATTAGATTTACATAAAATTCAAGATGAACTAGTAAAAAAAGTAGAAAATGCTGCCAATGTAACCATGAGTAAAATGAAAAAACCTGCTGTAACACTATCAACCATAGCAGAAGATAGAAAAGCTCTTGTACCTATAAAGGTTCAAAAGTGGAGCAAAAATAATAAAAAGATGGTTATTATCGGTACATCAACTGGTGGTCCTAGAGCACTTCAGGAAGTAATTCCAAAGCTTCCAAAAAACATGAAAGCACCTGTATTAATCGTACAGCATATGCCAGCAGGATTTACAAAATCGTTAGCGGCGAGATTAAATCAATTATCTAAAATTGAAGTAAAAGAAGCAGAACATGGAGACATCATACGGGATGGACATGCTTATATTGCCCCGGGTGGGTTTCATATGCGGATGCAAAAAACAGGGAGTACCTATACGATTGTTCTGGATGATAAAGAGCCACCTCGAGCGGGCCATAGACCTGCAATAGATGTTTTGTTGGAAGACGCTTGTCGTTATGATGATTTTGATAAAATAGCTGTCATAATGACTGGAATGGGATCTGATGGCTCTAGAGGTCTTCAAAAGTTAAAGAAAAATGGCAATGTAATGGCAATCGCAGAATCAGCTAACACTTGTGTGGTATACGGAATGCCAAAAGCTGCGGTTGAAACAAAGTTAGTGGATGAAGTAGCAGACTTAGAAAATATAGCAAATGCTATCATACAATTCTTGCCTTAAAGGGGTGTTAATGAATGGATACGAATCAATATTTAGAGATGTTTATAGAAGAGAGCAAGGAACATTTACAAGCTTGTAATGAACATTTATTAGAATTAGAAAAAAATCCAGCAAACATTGCAATTGTTAACGAAGTCTTCCGATCAGCGCATACATTAAAAGGTATGTCAGCAACAATGGGCTACGAAGACATAGCAAATTTAACGCATAAAATGGAAAATGTGTTAGATGAAATAAGAAACAATCGTTTACATGTAACACCTGACTTATTGGACGTTGTTTTTATAGCAGTAGATCAATTAGAAGAAATGGTTTTAGATATCGCTGCAGGTGGAACAGGGAAATTAGACGTAGCAGAAACTGTTCAAAAATTACACTTGATTGAAACGGGAGAAGAAGCTCCAGTCGCAGCAACTACTTTGGAAAAAAATATTTCTGTAGAAATTACGCCTGACGGTAACTGGTTGACATACGATGATTATGAATTAACTGTTATTCAGCAATCATCTGAACAAGATTATCAAACGTATGAGATTTCTGTGAAATTACGTGAAGATTGCTTGTTAAAAGCCGCACGTGTCTATATGGTTTTTGAGTTACTTGAGAAAATGGGAGAAGTTATTAAATCTTCTCCTTCCGTTGAGAAATTGGAAGATGAAGATTTTGATGAAATATTCTACATTGCTTTAGTTACGACAGAGCCAAAAGAAGATGTGCAAAAGAAATTAATGAAAGTGTCTGAAGTAACAGAAGTACTTGTGAATTCCGTTACAATTGAACAGTTAAAAAATCGTCAACAGGAAGCAATAGACAAAAAACAAGCGGAACCAAATGTTTCAGAAGTAGTCGAGGTTAAGAATACTTCAACTGAAATAAAATCGGTTGAAGGAGAAAAGTCCTCATCCCCTAAGAATCAAAATCAAGGTAGTAAAACAATTCGTGTAAATATTGAACGTTTAGATATTTTGATGAATTTATTTGAGGAACTAGTTATTGATCGAGGTCGACTGCAATCTATTTCGGAGGATCTTCATAATAGTGAACTAGATGAAACTGTTGAACGTATGTCACGTATTACCGGTGATCTTCAGAATATAATTCTAAATATGCGAATGGTGCAGGTAGAAACAGTATTCAATCGATTCCCTCGTATGGTGAGACAATTAGCAAGAGATTTAAATAAAAAGATTAAACTTGAAGTCATTGGTGCAGAGACGGAATTAGATCGTACGGTAATTGATGAGATTGGGGATCCGCTTGTTCACCTTATTCGAAATTCTTTAGATCATGGAGTAGAAAGCCCTGAAATTAGGAAAGCAAATGGAAAACCAGAAGAAGGTACTGTTATACTTCGTGCATTTCATAGTGGAAATCATGTCTTTATCGAAATCGAAGATGATGGTGCTGGTATAAACCGCGCAAAAGTATTAAAAAAAGCAATTGCAAAAGGAATTGTTAGCGCAGAAGTTGCTCCTAGCATGAGTGATAAACAAGTTGCAGAACTTATTTTATCTTCGGGGTTCTCTACTGCTGATGTCATTTCAGATGTTTCTGGGAGAGGCGTTGGTTTAGATGTTGTAAAAACAACTATTGAATCTCTTGGGGGATCCATTGATATTTCTTCAACAGAAGGAAAAGGATCATTATTCTCTATTCAATTACCTTTAACACTTTCTATCATTTCGGTTATGTTAGTTGAACTTGGAGAGGAAATTTATGCTGTTCCACTTTCTTCAATCATTGAAACGGCAATTATTCGTTCATCGGATATTTTAAATGCGCACAATCAAAAAGTAATTGATTTCCGTGGAAAAGTAGTGCCATTAGTATTTTTAGAAGATGTTTTTGATGTTCCTAGAGAAAGTACAAAAGAAGAATTCCACTCAGTAGTTCTTGTGCGTAAAGGAGATAAATTAGCTGGGCTAGTAGTAGACTCATTTATAGGTCAACAAGAAATAGTGTTGAAATCGCTTGGAACATACTTATCTAGTGTGTTTGCTATTTCAGGAGCAACAATTTTAGGAAATGGTAAAGTTGCGCTAATTGTAGATTGCAATGCATTGATAATATAAGAGTAATTCTCTTGGGAAGGATGCTAAACTATATGACACAAGCTATTGATGTGCAAAATTTAAAAGTAGTTGTTTTTCAACTAGCAGATAAAGAATACGTTATTCCTGTAAGTCAGGTACAAGGAATTGAAAAATTAATTCATATTACAAGAGTGCCTAAAACGCCTTCTTTTGTTAAAGGAGTAATTAATCTAAGAGGGGTAGTTACACCAATAATAGACTTAAAGAATCGTTTTGGTCTTGGTGAAAGTGAATTAGACGATTCTACTCGCATAATAATCATTTCGCTAGAGGATATGAATGTTGGCGTAATTGTAGATTCTGCGAATGATGTGTTAGATATACCTTCTAATTCAATAGAACCTCAGCCAGAAGTAGTGGGCAGTTTGGAACAAGACTTTATAGCAGGAGTGGCAAAATTAGATCGTCGTTTGTTAATATTGCTTCATTTGAATCATGTATTAAATCCGATAAAGTCAGGTGTTTAATATATGTACGAAAAAAATATTACTTCGATGCATTTAGATGTTTTAAAAGAAATTGGTAATATTGGCGCGGCACATGCAGCAACTGCCTTGTCTACATTACTAAACAAAAAAATTGATATGAAAGTTCCAAAAGTTGAGATGGTTTCTTTCGACGATATGATGGATTTAGCTGGAGGGCCCGAAAGTGTTGTGGCTGGAATTTATCTTCAAATAGAAGGTGATGTTTCAGGTAGCATGTTTTTTGTTTTACCTGTAGAACAAGCCAATCGATTTATTCAACGATTAATACATGATGAAAGTTTGGATTTTCAATTTGGACAAGTTTCTGAAATAGCCGCTTCTGCCATGCAGGAATTAGGAAATATTCTTTCGGGTTCTTATTTGTCCGCCCTTTCTGATTTTACGGGGTTGAAAATTTATCCAACAGTACCAGCCTTAAGTGTTGATATGGTTGGAGCTATTATTAGCTTTGGATTAGTGGAGGTTTCTCACGTTAGCGATTACGTCATTGTCATTGACACTGCACTTAACGAGGAGGACGCGCCGAACGGAGAAAGTGTTAAAGGACATTTCTTCTTATTGCCAAATCCGGAGTCATTTCAAGCTATATTTAATGCACTAGGAGTTCAATAGCATGATTGGACAAGGTCAAGTTGTGAAAGTTGGAATTGCAGATATGAATATTGCAAAGGCTCCGGATACTATTCGGACTTCTGGACTTGGTTCATGTGTTGGGGTCGTACTGTTTGATGAACGATCGCAAATAGCAGGGTTAATTCATGTCATGTTGCCAGATTCTAGCCTAGGAAGAACAGAAACAATAAATGTTGCAAAATTTGCAGATACAGGAATTCCTGCAATGATAGAACAACTAAAATTAGAAGGCGTTCAACCTTTTAAATTACGTGCAAAAATTGCTGGAGGTGCACAAATGTTCCAGTTTTCTTCAAGTAGAGACACGATGCGTATTGGACCAAGAAATGTCGAGGCTGTAAAGGAGTACTTAAAAAAATATTCCATACCGATTGTTTCAGAAGATACAGGTGGAAATAGTGGGAGAACGATTGAGTTTAACCCCGCCACTAATCTGCTAAACATTCGGACGGTGAACCAAGGAGTGAGAGATATTTAATGGTTGGGACAATTCTTTCAAACTTTTGGGTAGCTCTATTCGCTTTTAGTATTTACTTTTTTTCAGCGTATCCATTTATGGAAGGGTTGAGTATTTTATTTAACGCTAGCGTCTTGGCTATTATCTTTTTTGTACTAACATTTATAGTAAGGGCAATAATTGGCTTTGTTATGGAAAATCCCGTTAACATAGAGCAAGAAATGGTTGTAGTTTCACCAGATGTTGCAGCAGAACCAGAAATAACATCCGAAAAATATGCTGAAATAGTAAAAAGTCTGTTAAAGGATGAATGAAAATGGGGAGTCGATGTTTTTCGGCTCCCCATTTGTTACAATATACTAATAGATGCGATATATTCGAAAGGAGGATAATTGTGGCAAAACAAAATTCGACAGAGGAACAGCTCCTTTGGAAGCAATGGAGTGAAAGCAAAGATCCTCAAGCTGGAGATTTACTTCTACGTAAATATACTCCCCTTGTTACTTATCACGTACAACGTATCGGTGCAAGTATCCCCAAAAATATATCAAGAGACGAACTTAAAAGCCTTGGAATGATGGGCTTATTTGATGCGTTAAACAAGTTTGATTATTCACGAGACTTAAAATTCGATACGTATGCTTCATTCCGAGTTAGAGGAGCAATTATAGATGGATTAAGAAAAGAAGATTGGTTACCAAGGTCTTCTCGTGAGAAAGCGAAAAAACTAGATTCCAAAATAGAAGAATTAGAACAAAAACTAATGAGGCATGCCACCGCTGAAGAAATTTCTAATTTTATTGAAATACCAGTAGAGGAAGTTTACCAAACAGTCCAAGAACACTTCTTTTCGAACGTCCTATCCATGGATGAACAAATACAAGAAAATGATGAATTGGAAAGCAAGTCGTTTGTGATAAGAGATGATTCTCAAATAACCCCTGAACAGCAGATGGTAAAACAAGAATTACTCCATGATCTTGCAAGTCAAATTCAAATGTTGAATGAGAATGAACAACTAGTTTTAAGTTTATTTTATACAGAAGAGTTAACATTGACAGTAATTGGTGAAATGCTTGGTTTGTCTACTTCAAGAATTTCGCAAATCCATTCAAAGGCTTTATTTAAGCTTCGTAAACTATTAGTGAATGAAATGATGAATACATAATTTATAGGAGGTCATTGCTATGAGTTTGAAAGGTGTTGAACTTCAAATTGCAATACCTAAAACGTTCGATGCTGGAAAGGTAGCAGATCAGCTTCAACAACAAAGTTCCATTCATCAATCTAATGCACAAGCAGCCTCAGAAAGACAGTTAGAAAAGAATAGAGAAACGGTTATAAAATCAAATAGTGCTGAGGAAGCTAGTCTTGAGGATCGTGAAAGAGAGCAAGCAGAACAAGAGCGGAAAAAAAGAGAAAAAAAAGAACAAGAAATGAAAGAGACAAAGCATCCTTTTAAAGGGAATTTTGTGGATTTTAGTGGATAGGAGCAGCTATGATATCTACCATATTAGTAGTATTATTTATACTTCAGATCATCAGTTTTTATTTTATAGCGTTATTAAATGCAAAGTTTACTAAATTTAAGGATATAGAAAATAAGCAAGAACAAGTGCTAGCAGAGATAGAAGATTCATTTAGCGCTTACATTGCAGAAATGAAAGACGAAAACAATCGACTGCTGCAAGAGTTAAAAAATACGGAAGTATCCATAGCAGCGACTACTAGTGAAATGAAAAAAGAAACCATAGTAGAAACTCCATCCTTTGAGCTTCCTAAATCATTTGTTTCGAAAAAACTTGCAGCAAATAGCTATCTAAAAACAGCTGAAGCTTCAGAGAAGAAAGTTCCTGTTACCATAAAAGAAAAGGTATTTTATCACCATTCCGAAGGAAAAAGTATAGAAGAAATTGCGAAGCTGTTACAATTGGGTAAAACAGAAGTAGAGCTTTTCTTAAAATTTAAGGATTAATAGTTGAAAGAATGAAATATGTGTGGTATATTACAATACGGTATGAATACACACGCAGTTCGGATGGAATTAGCAGGTGCTCTTTCAATAGAGTAGCTAATGAAAAATGATGAATGCGGAAGACTAAACCAAACCAGGAGGAAACAAACATGTCAGTAATCTCTATGAAACAATTACTTGAGGCTGGTGTACACTTCGGTCACCAAACTCGCCGTTGGAATCCAAAAATGAAAAAATTCATTTTTGTTGAGCGTAACGGAATCTACATCATCGATCTTCAAAAAACGGTGAAAAAATTAGAAGAAGCTTATGACTTCATGCGTCAAGTAGGTCAAGACGGTGGGAAAGTTCTTTTCGTTGGAACTAAAAAACAAGCTCAAGAAGCTATTAAAGACGAAGCAGAGCGTTCAGGTAACTACTACATCAACCAACGTTGGTTAGGTGGTACTTTAACAAACTTCGGTACTATTCAAAAACGTGTATCTCGTCTAAAAGCTATCGAAAAAATGGAAGAAGACGGTACTTTCTCTGTACTTCCTAAAAAAGAAGTTGTTCAACTTAAAAAAGAACACGAACGTCTAGTTAAATTCTTAGGCGGTATCCGCGATATGAAAGCTATTCCGGATGTAATGTTCGTTGTTGACCCTCGTAAAGAGCGTATTGCTGTTGCAGAAGCTCGTAAACTTAACATTCCATTAGTAGGAATCGTTGATACAAACTGTGATCCAGATGAAATCGACTATGTAATTCCTGCAAATGATGATGCAATTCGCGCGGTTAAATTATTAACAGCTAAAATGGCGGATGCATTACTTGAAGCAAGACAAGGTGAAGACGAAGTAGCTACAGCTGATGTTGCTGCTGAGTAAGAAGAAGTAAGTAACAGGTGATAAGCGGCCAAACCACTTATCACCTTTTTTTGAGAAATCGACCTTAATTGTACTAGGAGGAATTTATAATGGCAGTTACAGCTCAGATGGTAAAAGAATTGCGTGAAAAAACTGGCGCAGGTATGATGGATTGTAAAAAAGCATTAGTTCAAACAGATGGTAATTTAGAAGCAGCGATTGATTTTTTACGTGAAAAAGGTCTTTCTTCTGCAGCTAAAAAAGCAGATCGTATCGCAGCTGAAGGTACAACTTACATTTCAGTTGAAGGAAACAAAGCTGTATTATTAGAAATGAATGCAGAAACAGATTTCGTTTCTAAAAACGAAGCATTCCAACAGTTAGTACAACAAGTTGCTACTCATTTATTAGCAACTGAACCGGCTTCATTAGAAGTGGCACTAGCTTCAACAATCGAAGGCGATCTAACAGTAGAAAACGTTATTTCAAATGCAATTGCTAAAATTGGAGAAAAAATAACACTTCGTCGTTTCGTAATTGAAACAAAAACAGATGCTGATGCATTTGGTCCATACCTACATATGGGTGGACGCATTGGTGTTCTTACAGTTATTGAAGGTACTACTGATACTCAAGCAGCGAAAGACGTTGCAATGCATATTGCAGCATTAAACCCTGCTTATATCTCTCGTGATGAAGTATCTGCTGAAGCAGTAGAACATGAGCGTAAAATATTAACGGAACAAGCTTTAAACGAAGGTAAACCTGAAAATATCGTTGCGAAAATGGTAGAAGGTCGCCTTGGGAAATATTTCGAAGATGTGTGCTTACTTGACCAATCTTTCGTTAAAAATCCAGATCAAAAAGTTCGCGTATTCGTTGAATCTACTGGTGGAAACTTAAAATCATTCACTCGCTACGCTGTTGGTGAAGGTATTGAAAAACGCGAAGATAACTTTGCTGAAGAAGTAATGAGCCAAGTTAAAGGTAACTAATAAAATAGGAAGAATACGATTCGTATTCTTCGTTAAATAGTCAGAAAAACTAGGGAGCACGTAATTTGTGTTCCCTATTTTTAAAGAAGAGAGATGGAGGATACCTATGAGCAACCCACAATACAAAAGAATTGTTTTAAAACTGAGTGGCGAAGCGTTAGCTGGAGAACAAGGTTTCGGATTATCTCCTGAAATAATTAAGTCTGTAGCAGAACAAGTGAAAGAAGTAGTGGACCTTGGTGTTGAAGTCGCAGTAGTTGTAGGCGGAGGAAATATTTGGCGAGGAAAAGTAGGCAGTGAAATGGGCATGGATCGTGCTACAGCTGACTACATGGGAATGCTTGCTACAGTAATGAATTCTCTTGCTTTACAAGACTCACTTGAAAAATCAGGAATTGAAACGCGTGTTCAAACTTCCATCGAAATGCGACAAGTGGCTGAGCCTTACATACGTAGAAGAGCAATCCGCCACTTAGAAAAGAAGCGAGTAGTTATCTTTGCGGCAGGAACAGGAAATCCATACTTCTCGACAGATACAACAGCGGCTCTTAGAGCAGCTGAGATTGAAGCAGATGTCATTTTGATGGCTAAAAATAATGTAGATGGCGTATATTCAGCTGATCCAAAAACCGATAAAACAGCAGTTAAATACGACGAGCTTTCATTTATTGAAGTTATTCAACAAGGGTTACAAGTGATGGATTCAACAGCGTCTACTTTATGTATGGACAATGATATCTCACTTATTGTATTCTCAATAATGGAAAATGGAAACATTAAAAAGGCTGTTCTAGGTGAGACAATAGGTACAGTCGTTAGGAGGAATTCATAATGCCGAAACAAGTAATTGAGCAAACCAAGGATAAGATGTCCAAATCGATTCAAGTTTATAGCAGAGAACTTGCTTCAATTCGAGCTGGTCGTGCTAATGCATCATTGCTTGACAAAATTTCTATTGATTACTATGGTGCTCCAACACCAATCAATCAAATGGCTGGTATTGCAACTCCAGAAGCTCGATTAATCACAATCCAACCTTACGATAAGTCGGTTCTTGGTGATATCGAAAAAGCGATTATGAAGTCAGATTTAGGAATTACCCCTACTAATGATGGGTCGATCATTCGTATTGCTATTCCTGCTCTAACGGAAGAGCGTCGTAAAGACTTAGTAAAACAAGTGAAAAAAGAAGCAGAAGAAGCTAAAGTTAATATTCGCAATGTTCGTCGTGATGGTAATGATGACCTTAAAAAGTTAGAAAAATCTGGTGCTATCACAGAAGATGAATTAAGAAACTATGCGGAAGAGATTCAAAAACTTACGGACTCTAATATTGAAAAAATCGATGCAATTACAAAAGATAAAGAAAAAGAAATTTTAGAAGTATAAGTTTTGAACTTTTTGTTTGGAAAAGGCGTCCTTTTAGTAGGACGTCTTTTTATATTAGGATTTATTTGATATGATATGATAGGATATATATGTTCTGAGTTGGTTTAAAGTGGGGGTTTGAGAATGCTGAAAAGACTTATTCGTAAGAATGAAAAAACGATAAGTATACATGTAAATGATCGAAAAGAAAAAGCCCAACAAGAACAATTACCGGGCCATATAGCAATTATTATGGACGGGAATGGTAGATGGGCTAAAAAAAGGTCCTTGCCACGTGTAGCAGGTCATCATGAAGGAATGAAGACAGTAAAGAAAATAACTCGATTTGCAAATGAAGTAGGTATAAAAACATTAACGTTGTATGCTTTTTCTACTGAAAATTGGAAAAGACCTAAAATAGAAGTAGAATTTTTAATGCGCTTACCAGAAGAATTTCTAGCAACGTATTTACCTGAGCTAATTGAGCAAAATGTTCAAGTTCAAATGATGGGAAATATTGAATTGCTCCCGGAGCATACGAAAAGAGCCGTTAAACGAGCAATGGAGCAAACCGCGAGTAATGATGGTTTAATATTAAATTTTGCTCTGAACTATGGAAGCAGAGATGAGATAGTTCAAGCGGTGCAAAAAATAGCGCAAGAAGTCCAAGAAGGAAAAATTTCTGCAGATACAATCTCTGAGGACTTGTTGAATAATTATTTAATGACAAAAAATTTAACAGAGCCGGATTTATTGATACGTACAAGTGGTGAAGTTCGTTTAAGTAACTTTATGCTTTGGCAACTTGCGTATACAGAATTTTGGTTTACAGATACATTATGGCCAGATTTTGACGAAGCTTGTCTTATGGATGCGATTGAAAGTTATCAAAAGAGGAATCGAAGATATGGTGGTCTTAAGGGGGAAGAAGTTAATTGAAACAACGAATAATAACAGGTGCTATTGCTTTAGCGCTTTTTCTTCCAATTGTGCTGTTAGGAGGACCTGTATTTACAATTCTTATTTACATAATAGCAGCAGTTGGTTTAAATGAAATGTTGCGAATGAAGGGAATACAGTTATTTTCATTTGCTGGTATTGTATCATTGTTACTTTTATTTATGCTTTTATTGCCTTCATCGATTACGAAGGACGTATTAGAAGTAACAGGCCATACGAAGCTGGAATGGATATTTGTTGCTGTTTTTCTATTACTTATTTATACCGTATTAGTAAAAAATCATTTTACGTTTGATGATGCGGCATTTGTTATTTTGGGTACCTTGTACGTGGGGGTTGGATTCTATTATTTCATAGAAACAAGGAATATTGGATTATCGTATGTGATTTTTGCATTATTAGTAGTTTGGACAACTGATTCAGGCGCTTATTTTACAGGTAGAAAAATTGGTAAACGTAAGCTTTGGCCAGAAATCTCGCCAAATAAAACAGTCGAAGGATTTGTAGGTGGAATTGTTTGGGCACTAGTTACAGCTTTTATTATTCAATGGATTAGCCCGCTCACTTCTTCTTATTTAGTATTAATAGGGATAACAATTGCTGCGTCTATTTTTGGCCAGTTAGGTGACTTAGTAGAGTCCGCGATAAAAAGACATTATAATGTAAAAGATTCAGGTAATTTATTGCCGGGACATGGTGGGATTTTAGATCGTTTTGACAGTCTTCTTTTTGTCATACCATTACTTCACTTTTTACATTTCTTATAAGGAGACGACATTATTTCATGACAAAAAGAATAAGCTTATTAGGAGCAACTGGTTCTATTGGAATTCAAACGTTGGATATTATAAAAGAACATCCATCACAATTTCAATTAGTTGCATGTTCTGCAGGTAAAAATTTAGAAGAGACTAGAAAGATTTTAAATGATTTTTCTGTAGAAGTTGTATCTGTTTTACATGAGGAAGATGCTCGACAACTTCAAAAAGATTTTCCGAAAGTAGAAGTAGTTTTTGGGGATGAAGGTTTAGTGCAAGTTGCTGCACATACAAATGCGGATGTACTTGTAAATGCAGTACTTGGAAGTGTAGGATTAAACCCAACATTAGAAGCAATAAAAAAAGGAATTACGATTGCTATTGCAAATAAAGAAACGTTGGTAACTGCTGGTCATTTAGTGATGCAAGCAGCAAAAGAAAACAATGTCTCTATACTTCCTGTCGATAGTGAGCACTCTGCACTTTTTCAAGCAATGAATGGAGAAAAGAAATCGGAAATTGCAAAACTAATTATTACAGCATCTGGTGGAAGTTTTCGAGATCGATCACGAGAAGAGTTGAAAAATGTTACGGTAAAAGATGCATTAAATCATCCAAATTGGTCGATGGGTTCTAAAATTACAATTGATTCTGCAACGATGATGAATAAGGGATTAGAAGTTATTGAAGCTCGCGTATTGTTTGATATTTCATATGATGATATCGAGGTGTTGCTACATCGGGAAAGTATCATTCATTCCATGATTGAATTTAAAGATACGAGTGTTATCGCCCAATTAGGTACTCCTGATATGCGAGTACCAATTCAATACGCTTTATCCTATCCAAATCGTTTATCTCGTGGGAATGCATCTCGTTTAAATTTAGCAGAGATTGGCAAACTACATTTTGAAGAGATGGATTACGAGAGATATCATGCGCTGAAGCTAGCTGTTGATGCAGGAAGAGCGGGTGGAACGATGACAACCGTATTAAATGCAGCAAATGAAGCAGCAGTAGCATTATTTCTACAAGAGAAAATTGGCTTCTTAATGATAGATGAGCTAATTGAACGTGCAATGGATGAACATGAGGTAATTTCAAGTCCAGATTTAGAAACAATATTACATGTAGATGCTCAGACGAGAAAAAGCGTTCAAAACATGATAAAATGATGGAATAATCTAAGACGAGTTGTAGGATAAAGGTGGGATATAATGGAGACGGCCATTGCGTTTATAATAATATTTGGAAGTATCGTATTCTTTCATGAACTAGGGCATTTTATTTTTGCTAAAAGAGCTGGCATTATGGTTAGAGAGTTTGCTATCGGTTTTGGTCCTAAAATATTTGGAATGACTAAAGGAGAGACACTCTATACCATTCGATTATTACCCTTAGGTGGATATGTTCGAATGGCGGGGGAAGATTTAGACTCTGTCGAATTGCAGCCTGGATATAGAGTTGGGATTCGCATAAACAATGACAATGAAATTGATCAAATTGTACTCAACCAAAATAAGCAATTCGCAGATATGCTTTTTTTAGAAGTTGAGAAATCTGATTTGATGAAAGAAATGTTCATTGAAGGCTACAATGAAGAAGAACGTTTGGTTCGATATAAAATAGCTAGAAATGCTGTTATCATTGAAAATGGAAAAGAAACATTTATTGCACCTTATGATCGTCAATTCGGTTCAAAAACAGTTGGCCAAAGATCACTGGCTATCTTTGCTGGGCCACTTTTTAACTTTATCTTAGCTTTTTTCATCTTTTTATTACTAGGATTACTACAAGGTGTGCCAACAAATGAACCTGTAATCACAACTGTAATGGAAAATAGTCCAGCAGCACAAGCAGGATTAAAAGACGGAGATTTAGTTACAGGAATTAATGGTAGCCCAATTACAACATGGGACGAACTTTCAGAAAAAGTCAAGGTAAGTCCAAATGAAAGCATGAATTTTACTGTTGATCGAAATGGTGAAGTGCTAGAATTTTCTATGACTCCGAATGCAGTGGAGTCTGGAGAAGAAAAAGTTGGACAAATTGGTGTTCAATATATGAGCCCATTAGAAAAAAATCCTGTGCAAGCAGTCGTTTTTGGTGCGCAGCAAACATATGAGTGGACAGTGCGGATATTTACTTTATTAGGAACTTTAATTACAGGGAATTTTTCAATAGATGATTTATCTGGTCCAGTAGGAATTTATAAAGCAACAGAAGAAGTTGCGCAATATGGTGTATTTAATTTGATGCACTGGGCGGCAATTTTAAGTATTAACTTAGGAATTATGAATCTTTTACCACTACCAGCGCTTGATGGTGGTCGACTATTATTCTTCTTATTCGAAGCACTACGTGGAAAACCGATTGATAAACAAAAAGAAGGTATGGTGCATTTTGTTGGAATCATGCTTCTGATGGTATTGATGGTTGTAGTGACGTGGAATGATATACAACGGTTTTTCTTTTAACCCAAATTTCAAGAAGGGAAAGTTCTTTATTATGAACTTTCCTTTCTTTTTCTGTTAATAGTTATAAAAGGAGGGAATCGCTATTATGCAAGATGGCAAAATGAGAATGCACTTATTGTTGCAACAACTAGAGTTAACAGAGGATTCTTTCGTAAAGCATTTTGAAAATGCATCGATTACTAGATTTACCGTTCATAAAAAAATAAGACAATGGCATTTTCAAATTAATATAACCGCTATTCTTCCAATCGAAGTTTTTACTATTTTGCAAACTCGCATACAGGAAAAATTTTCAGGTATCGCAAGCGTATTACTGAAAATCCAATGTCAAAGCAATGAAGTCTCAGAACCTCTAATAAAAGAATATTGGACAAGTGTGCTAAAAGAGTTAAGTGATATGGCTCCACCTCTAAAAGATTGTTTGCTTCAACAACAGCCAGAGTGGAATGGTCAAATGGTCCAATTAACGTGTGGACAAGATCTACAACTACGAACTTTTAAAAAGAAATATGTAGAGCAGCTAGCCGATGTGTATGAAGGATTTGGTTTTCCAAGGATGGC
Source organism: Psychrobacillus sp. FSL H8-0484 (assembly GCF_038005325.1). NCBI lineage: Bacteria > Bacillati > Bacillota > Bacilli > Caryophanales > Bacillaceae > Psychrobacillus > Psychrobacillus sp. FSL H8-0484. The sequence continues at coordinate 1,378,078 of NZ_JBBOSZ010000001.1, forward strand.
CTTCGATTTTCGTTTAGTAGAAGATACACAGGCCTTAGCGGAAGCTCAAGTTGCCTTTTTAGAACAGCGACGATTAGAAGAAGAAGAGCTCGGCAAAAAAGCGTTAGATGATTTACAAAAGAGAGATCAAAAACGTCAAGAAAATGGAGATTCTGCGTTAGAGGGGCCATTCCAACTAGGTGTTCCGCTTAAGAAAGAAGAACCAATTATTGAAATACGCTCCATACAAGATGAAGAACGAAGAGTGACAATAGAAGGTTTTGTATTTGACGTGGAGGTAAAAGAGCTTAGAAGTGGACGTTCGCTTTTAACTGTGAAGCTTACTGATTATACAGATTCTATTCTTGTGAAAATGTTCTCTAGAGATAAAGAAGATGCACAGATGATGGAACGCCTCCAAAAGGGTATGTGGCTTAAAGTGAGAGGTTCCGTACAAAATGATACATTTGTACGAGACCTAATTATCATGGCACAAGATATGTGTGAGATAAATCCAGTAGTTCGGTTGGATACAGCTAAAGAAAAACGAGTAGAATTACATATGCATAGTCCGATGAGTCAAATGGACGCAGTTTCTTCTGTCTCCGCAATAGTATCGCAAGCTGCAAAATGGGGTCATAAAGCAATTGCCATTACGGATCATGCAAACGTTCAATCATTTCCGGAAGCATATGCTGCTGGAAAAAAGAATGGAATTAAAATTTTGTATGGCCTAGAAGCAAATCTTGTTCATGACGGTGTACCGATAGCTTATGATGAACAACATCTTTCACTAGAAGACGCTACGTATATTGTGTTTGACGTAGAGACAACAGGTTTGTCTGCAACGTATGACAAAATTATTGAGCTTGCTGCAGTGAAAATGCAAAATGGAAATATCATTGATAAATTTGAGCGATTTGTAAACCCACATCATGCGCTTTCTGCAACAACGATTGAATTAACTGGCATCACAGATGATATGGTTCGAAGTGCCCCAGAAATAGAAGATGTAATTAGAGATTTTTACGAATTTATTGGGGATGGAATCATTGTTGCGCATAATGCATCCTTCGATATGGGGTTTTTATATGAAGGTTATCGTAGATGTGGCATTGATCATTTTACCCACCCTGTTATTGATACATTAGAGCTTGCAAGATTCCTACATCCTGAGCTAAAAACGCATCGTCTGGGTTCCTTAGCTAAAAAGTTTAATATTGAGTTAACACAGGCTCACCGAGCAATCTTTGACTGTGAAGCAACTGGATATTTACTGCTACATTTATTGAAAGAAGCTGAAGAACAAGATATTCAATTCCATGATGATTTTAATAAACATATAGGTCAAGGTGATTCGTTTAAAAGAGCAAGACCATCGCACTGTACAATTTTAGCAGTAAATGAGGAAGGGCTTAAAAACTTATTTAAATTAGTATCCCTTTCACATATAAATACTTTTTATCGAGTGCCTAGAATTAAAAGATCCGTATTGCAAAAGCATCGAGCGGGTTTAATTATTGGTTCTGGTTGTGATAAAGGGGAAGTTTTTGAAGGACTTATGCAAAAGCCTCTTGAACAAGTAGAAGAAATTGCGAAGTTTTATGATTATTTAGAAATTCATCCGAAAGAAGTATACTCCCATTTGCTTCAAATGGAGCTTGTTCGCGATGAGTGGAATCTAGAAGATATTATTCGTAAAATGATTAAATTAGGGAAAAAACTAAATCTTCCTGTAGCAGCAACTGGAAATGTACATTACTTACATGAAAATGACGCGATTTTTAGAAAGATTTTAGTGAACTCACAAGGTGGAGCAAATCCACTTAATCGACATGAACTACCGAAAGTGCATTTTCGAACGACGAATGAAATGCTAGATGCTTTTTCTTTCTTAGGCGAAGATTTAGCTAAAGAGATAGTTGTGACGAACCCACAAAAGATCGCAGATTCGATAGAGGACATCAAACCAATTAAGGATGATTTATATACTCCAAAAATTGAAGGGGCAGATGAAGAAGTTCGATCGTTAACTTATTCAAAAGCGAAAGAAATTTACGGAGACAATCTTCCCGAAATTGTAGAAGCAAGAATAGAAAAGGAATTAACTTCGATTATTGGACATGGATTCGCGGTTATTTACTTAATTTCACATAAACTAGTGAAAAAATCATTGGATGACGGATATTTAGTTGGATCCCGTGGGTCGGTAGGATCTTCATTAGTTGCAACTTTAACGGAAATAACAGAAGTAAACCCATTACCGCCTCATTATGTTTGTCCAAACTGTCAGCTTTCGGAGTTTTTCCTAGACGGCTCTGTTGGTTCAGGTTTTGACTTGCCAAATAAAAACTGTGTGGAATGCGATACTCCTTATGTAAAAGAAGGACAAGATATACCGTTCGAAACTTTCCTTGGGTTTAAAGGGGATAAAGTTCCGGATATAGATTTAAACTTTAGTGGAGAGTATCAGCCAATCGCACATAACTATACAAAGGAGCTATTTGGTGAGGATTACGTGTTTAGAGCTGGAACAATCGGAACAGTTGCTGAGAAAACGGCTTATGGATATGTTCGAGGGTATACAAATGACAATAATTTAACGTTACGTGGAGCAGAAATAGATCGTTTAGTTCAAGGGTGTACAGGCGTTAAGCGAACAACAGGTCAACATCCAGGTGGAATCATTGTAGTTCCAGACTATATGGACATTTATGATTTCTCGCCTATTCAATTTCCTGCGGATGCTCAAGATTCGGAATGGAAAACAACCCATTTTGACTTCCACTCGATTCACGATAACTTATTAAAACTCGATATACTTGGCCACGATGATCCGACCGTTATTCGTATGCTGCAAGACTTATCAGGAATTGATCCAAAAACAATTCCGACAGACGATCCAGAAGTGATGAAAATATTTAGTGGAACGGAATCACTAGGTGTGACAGAAGAGCAAATTGATTGTAAAACTGGTACGTTAGGTATTCCAGAGTTTGGTACTCGGTTTGTTCGACAAATGTTAGAAGAAACAAAACCATCTACTTTCTCTGAGCTTGTCCAAATTTCTGGACTTTCCCATGGGACAGATGTATGGCTTGGTAACGCTCAAGAGTTGATTCAAGACGGAACATGTCAGCTTTCAGATGTTATCGGTTGTCGAGATGACATTATGGTTTATTTAATATATCAAGGCTTAGAGCCATCATTAGCGTTTAAAATTATGGAATCTGTCCGTAAAGGAAAAGGATTATCTCCAGAGTTTGAAGCAGAAATGAAATCTCAAGGTGTAGCAAATTGGTACATTGAGTCTTGTAAAAAAATCAAATACATGTTCCCGAAAGCGCATGCTGCTGCATACGTATTAATGGCAGTTCGTATTGCATATTTCAAGGTACATTTTCCAATACTATATTATGCGGCATATTTTACAGTCCGAGCGTCAGATTTTGATTTAATATCCATGATAAATGGTTCACAAACTATGCGGGCAAAATTAGGTGAAATCAATGCAAAAGGATTGGAAGTGTCTAATAAAGAGAAAAGCTTAGCAACTGTTTTAGAGATTGCACTTGAAATGTCAGAGCGTGGTATTAGAATGCAAAAAGTAGATCTGTACAAATCAAAAGCAAATGAGTTTACAATTGAAGGAGATACACTTATTCCACCTTTCGATGCCATCCCTGGCTTAGGAACAAATGTTGCCATACAAATTGTTAAAGCAAGACAAGATGGTGAATTTTTATCGAAGGAAGACCTCCAACAAAGAGGGAAAGTTTCGAAAACAATTATCGAGTATTTGGATGTTATGGGTTGTTTAGAAGGGCTTCCTGACGCTAATCAGCTATCGTTGTTTTAGTATGGAATTTGCAAGAAAGCCAATGGTATGGTAATATAAAACTACCAATGTTTCATAGTTCTGTGACGAAAGAGTGGGATTTCCCGCTCTTTTCTGTTGTTATATAGAAAATCATTGTTGTGTAGGAGGCTTATATGAGTAATATTACTAGTAAAATTGAAGAGCTTGTAGTACCGATTTTACAAGAGTTGAACTTAGAGCTCGTAGATATCGAATACGTAAAAGAAGGTCGCGATTGGTTCTTGCGCATCTATATTGATACTCCAACTGGTCGTATAGATATTGAGCAATGTGCTCAAGTTAGTGAAAAACTAAGCGAAAAATTAGATGAAGTGGACCCAATAACAGAGAATTACTTCTTAGAAGTTTCATCTCCTGGGGCTGAAAGACCTCTGAAAAAAGATGCTGATTTCGTTGCAGCAGTAGGGAAATTTGTCTTCATTAAAACGTATGAGCCAGTAAAAGGCGCAAAAGAATTTGAAGGAACATTACTTTCTTATTCAGCTGAAGAAGGCGTATTAATCGAAGTACGTGTGAAAACAAGAAGAATTAAAATCCAAATCGAAAAAGAGAAAATTGCGCTTGCTCGTTTAGCAATCGATTTCTCTGCATAATGTATATTGAGGAGTGATAGCTGTGAGTAGTGATTTATTAGATGCGTTAACTGCGCTAGAGAAGCAAAAAGGAATTTCAAGAGATGTTTTAATAGATGCAATTGAAGCGGCATTAGTGACGGCATATAAAAGAAATTTTAACCAAGCACAAAATGTTCGTGTAGATATTAACTTGGCAAATGGAACAATGCTTGTTTATTCTCGTAAAGATGTGGTAGAGGAAGTTGCGGATGATCGTTTACAAATCTCATTAGAAGATGCGCAAATTATTAATCCTCATTTTGTAATTGGTGATGTTGTAGAACAAGAAGTAACTCCACGTAATTTTGGACGTATTGCTGCTCAAACTGCGAAACAAGTTGTTACACAACGTGTACGTGAAGCAGAGCGTGGTTTAATTTATGAAGAATATGTGGATCGTGAAGATGATATCGTAAATGGTATTGTAGAGCGTCTAGATGCACGTAATATTTACGTTGGTTTAGGTAAAGTCGAAGCAGTATTACCTGTGAATGAGCAAATCCAAACAGAAACGTTTCGTCCTCATGACCGTATAAAAGTGTATATTACAAAAGTAGAGCGCACAACACGCGGACCACAAGTTTTTGTATCAAGAACACATCCTGGATTGCTTCGTCGTTTATTTGAAATGGAAGTTCCGGAAATTTTCGAGGGAATTGTTGAGATTAAATCAATTGCTCGTGAAGCAGGAGACCGTTCAAAAATTTCTGTATTTGCTCATAATGATGAAATAGATCCAGTAGGTTCTTGTGTTGGAGCAAAAGGTGCACGAGTTCAAACGATTGTTAATGAATTAAGTGGAGAAAAAATCGACATTGTAGAATGGTCAGAAGATCCAGTAATTTTTGTTGCAAATGCACTTAGTCCTTCTAAAGTGTTAGATGTACAAGTGAACGAAGAAGAAAAGTCTACTACAGTTGTCGTTCCAGATTATCAACTTTCGCTTGCAATTGGTAAAAGAGGTCAAAATGCACGACTTGCTGCTAAATTAACTGGTTGGAAAATTGATATTAAAAGTGAGACAGATGCAAGAGAATTAGGAATTTACCCTAATGAAAATTCTCCTCAAGTGGTTGTCGAAAGCTTAGATGAAATGGATGACTTTGACTTCTATAAAGACGAAGAGTAAGAATAAGCAAGGATGGTGAGCGTGTATGGCTATTCAAAAGAAAATTCCATTACGTAAATGTGTTGCTACTGGCGAAATGTTTCCCAAAAAAGAAATGATTCGTATTGTTCGCTCGAAAGAAGGAGAAGTGAGCGTGGATCTGACTGGCAAAAAATCTGGTCGTGGCGCTTACGTATCTAAAACGATCGAAGCAGTGAACCAAGCGAAAAAGAAAAATTCACTTGGCAATCATTTAGAAGCGTCCGTCCCAAGTGAAATATATGATGAATTAATCGTCATTATTGAAAGAGAAAAACTAAAATGACAATAGAGCAGCAAATTTTACAGTTACTTGGCCTTGCTACACGAGCAAGGAAAACTATTTCAGGCGAAGAATTAGTCGTAAAAGAAATAAGAAGCCAGAAAGCTAAATTAGTAATTATTTCGACTGATGCTTCTAAAAATACATCAAAAAAAATTAATGATAAAAGTGCATCTTTTAACGTTGAGCTGCATGTCTTTGGAGACCGGCACGATCTCGGACATGCGACGGGAAAAGAGGCCAGAGTGGCAATAGCCATTATGGATGACGGTTTCGCTAAAAAACTGTCCGGCCTTCTCAACGAATATAACCGGGGGTGAGCTAATGACTAAAATCAGAGTTCATGAATACGCGAAACAAATAGATAAATCTAGTAAAGAAGTTATTGAGCAATTAGGAAAACTAAACATTCAAGTGACGAATCATATGTCAACACTTGAGGGAGATGCCGTAACTAAATTGGATAGCGTCTATAAAAAAACAACAGAACAACCTAAAGCAACTACTCAAGGTCAATCAAGACCAACAAACCAAGGTCAATCAAGACCAACGAATCAAGGTCAATCAAGACCAACGAATCAAGGTCAATCAAGACCAACAAATCAAGGTCAATCAAGACCAACAAACCAAGGTCAGTCAAGACCAACGAATCAAGGTCAATCAAGACCAACGAACCAAGGTCAATCAAGACCAGCTGCTCAAAGCACTACTCAAAGTACTACGCAAGGAACGAACAATCAACCAAAAGATAAAAAAACTTTTACTAATAACAATCGACCAGCTGGTCAAAATCGTCCAGGCGGACAAAACAGACCGGGTGGGCAAAATAGACCAGGCCAAAAATTCCAAAAGAGAAGAAAAGGCCCAACAACACCTGTTCAACCTCCAGTACCAAGAAAAGAAAGAGAACTTCCTGCGAAAATTACATTTACAGAGTCATTAACTGTAATGGAGCTAGCGAAAAAACTTGGTCGCGAGCCAGCTGAAATTATTAAAAAACTGTTTTTACTTGGGGTAATGGCAACAATTAACCAAGTACTTGACAAGGATGCAATTGAGTTGATTTGTGCAGACTACGGAGTAGAAGTGGAAGAAGAAATCAAAATCGATATAACTGATTTAGAAGTTCATTTCGAGTCTACAGAAGAAGACAGCGCAAATACAATAGAACGTCCACCGGTTGTAACAATTATGGGACATGTTGACCATGGTAAAACAACACTTCTAGACTCTATTCGTAACACAAAAGTTACGGCTGGAGAAGCAGGTGGTATTACACAACATATTGGGGCATACCAAGTAGTAGATAATGGCAAAAAAATTACTTTCCTAGATACACCAGGACATGCTGCGTTCACAACGATGCGTGCACGTGGAGCAAAAGTTACGGATATTACGATCCTTGTAGTTGCTGCAGATGATGGGGTAATGCCACAAACAGTGGAAGCGATTAACCATGCGAAAGCTGCAGAAGTTCCTATTATTGTTGCAGTAAATAAAATGGATAAACCCGGTGCAAATCCAGAGCGCGTAATGCAAGAGTTAACTGAGCATGGATTAGTTTCTGAAGCTTGGGGCGGAGAAACAATTTTTGTACCAATTTCTGCATTAAATGGTGAAGGAATTGATAATCTTCTTGAAATGGTATTACTTGTATCAGAAGTAGGAGAGCTAAAAGCGAATCCTAAACGTCTTGCTTTAGGGACTGTAATTGAAGCTCAACTGGATAAAGGTAGAGGATCAGTTGCAACACTATTAGTACAAGATGGTACACTTAAAGTAGGAGATCCAATTGTTGTAGGTCACGCATTTGGTCGCGTACGAGCAATGGTAAATGACCTTGGTCGTCGTGTAAAAGAAGCGGGCCCATCTACTCCAGTAGAAATTACCGGATTAAATGAAGTACCACAAGCAGGAGATCGCTTTGTAGTATTTGAAGACGAAAAAACGGCACGTCAAGTTGGAGAATCTCGTGCTTCAGAAGCACAAGTTAGCCAACGCTCTGAAAAAGCTCGTGTTACATTAGACAATTTATTTGATCAAATGAAACAAGGAGAAATGAAAGAGTTAAACTTAATTGTTAAAGCAGATGTACAAGGTACTGTAGAAGCAATGGCAGCTTCATTAATGAAAATTGAAGTAGAAGGTGTAAATGTTCGAATCATTCACACTGGAGCAGGAGCAATTACAGAATCAGATATTAGCCTTGCAGCAGCATCAAACGCTATCGTAATTGGTTTTAATGTTCGCCCAGATACAAATGCAAAACGTGCAGCTGATCAAGAAGGCGTGGATATTCGTCTACACAGAGTTATTTATAAAGTAATCGAAGAAATTGAATCTGCGATGACAGGATTACTAGATCCTGAATTCCAAGAAAAAATTATCGGTCAAGCAGAAATTCGTGAAACATTTAAAGTTTCAAAAGTAGGAACAATTGCTGGTTCATACGTTACAGAAGGTAAGATTTCGAGAGATAGTGGTGTTCGTATTATCCGTGATTCCATCGTTATATTTGAAGGCGAATTAGATACATTAAAACGTTTTAAAGATGACGCAAAAGAAGTAGCAAAAGGATACGAATGTGGTATTACGATTAAAAACTTCAATGATGTTAAAGAAGGCGACATTATCGAAGCCTACATTATGGAAGAAATCAAACGAAAATGATTGTATATGCAGAGTGTGAATTTTTGATTCCTACTGCACATTCATTGAAAGAAAAAAGAGCAGTTCTTCAACGAACGCTCTCTCGCACGAAACAAAAGTTCAATGTTTCTATTTCGGAAATTGATCACCAAGATGTATGGCAGCGGACGACTATTGGGGTCGTATGTGTTGCTTCCCAAAAGGATGCTGCTGAACGAGAGCTTACAAATGCCATCGGCCATTTAGAATCTTTTCCGGAATGGGAATGCATTGATATAAGAAAAGAACATTTATGATAGAAAATGAGGTGTAGCCATCATGTCGATGCGCGCTAACCGAGTTGCGGAACAAATGAAAAAAGAGTTAGGCGAAATTATAGGCCGAAAACTAAAGGATCCTAACATAGGTTTTGTCACTGTAACAGATGTGGCAGTAACTGGTGATCTTCAACAAGCGACTGTTTATATTACTGTCCTTAATGGAAATAATGGGTCTACTTTAAAAGCTTTGGAAAAAGCGAAAGGGTTTATTCGCTCTGAAATCAGTCAACGTATTAGATTACGTATTACGCCTGAACTACTATTTGAAATTGATGAATCTGCAGCTTATGGAAATCGTATAGATAATTTATTAAGACAGATTAATAAACCGTCTGAGGAATAAAAACAAACAAAGGAGTCTGCTTACTTAATCGAGCAGACTTTTTTGTTGTATAGAATGAATATAGAGGTGAATGAAATGTATGAAGGTATACTTCCATTATGGAAAGAAAAAGGGATGACTTCCCATGACTGCATATTTAAATTACGCAAAATATTAAAAATGAAACGAATTGGACATACAGGTACGCTAGATCCAAATGTGGAAGGAGTACTGCCTATCTGTTTAGGGCAGGCCACCAAAGTATCCGAGTATATTATGAATGAGGGTAAGTCATACGTTGCGACAGTCTCCATCGGAAGCTCGACAACGACAGAAGATGCTGATGGTGAGGTTGTAAACCAAGATGATACAAATAAAAGCTTTTCGAGACAACAAATCTTGGATGTACTCAAACAACTAACTGGAGAGATTACTCAAACTCCACCGATGTACTCAGCTGTGAAAGTAAACGGTAAAAAGTTATATGAATATGCAAGAGAAGGAAAAGAAGTAGAACGTCCAAGTAGAATTGTGACAATTTACAACTTAGATTTACTAGACGAAGCCACTGTTTTTACAGGTGAAAATGTTACTTTTTCTATTGAAATTGGTTGTAGTAAAGGTACCTATATTCGTACACTTGCAGTACAAATTGGTGAGTTGCTCGGTTTTCCGGCGCATATGTCCTCTTTAGTTCGAACAGCTTCAGGAAACTTTACAAAAGAACAATGTTTAACATTGGCTGAAGTGCAAAATGCAGTTGAAAACGGCCTGTTAAAAGAAACTATCTTACCTTTAAAACATGCTCTTGCAAGTTGGCCGTCCATAGAGATAGTAGACGAAACAAGAAAGAGTATAACTAATGGTCAAGTAGTAGAAAGAGATCCTTTACTGGAAACTAATGAGAAAATCATTTATACACTAGATTCCAATCCCTTTGCTGTTTATATTAACCATCCGACAAAAAGTGGTATGATGAAACTAGAAAAAATGTTTGCAACTGAAAAAGGAGAATAGTATGGACGTACATCACTTATCTTACCCAAATCATTTATATAAAAATGAAAGAAATGAAGCATATTCTTTAGCAATAGGCTTCTTTGATGGAGTACATTCGGGACATCAAGCAGTGATCCAAGAAGCAGTAGATAAAGGAAGAGAGCTAAATGTGAAAACAGCGGTAATGACATTTGATCCTCATCCATCCTTAGTTCTTGGAGGTAGAAAAGAGCAAGTATTTTATATTACACCACTGGAACAAAAAATAGAGCTATTAAAAGAGCTACAAGTGGATGCTGTATTTGTCGTGCGATTTACTTCTGATTTTGCAAAATTAACACCTGCACAGTTTATTGAGGCTTTTATTAAGAAAGCAAATGTGAAGCACGTAACAGCAGGATTTGATTTTACATTCGGAGCATTTGGAAAAGGGACATTGGAACATATGGCGCAGCTCTCTGAAGGGAAATATACCGTTTCTGTTGTCGGAAAACAGGAGCTTACTGGGGAAAAAATAAGTTCTACTAGAATAAGAGCTGAACTAAAAGTTGGGAATATGGAAAAAGTAAAAGAATTATTAGGTCGTCCTTTTATGTTATCTGGTGTTGTTGTACACGGGGATAAAAGAGGTAGGACAATCAATTTTCCTACTGCAAATGTTCAACCCAAGGAAGGACAATATACGCCAGCAACTGGTGTATATGCTGTTAAGATTCACATTCAAGAAAAGTGGCATGATGGAGTTTGTAATGTAGGTTTTAAGCCAACTTTTAATAATCCGGATGAGAAAAAGCTTTCCATTGAAGTACATATTTTTCATTTTGATCAATCCATTTATGGGGAGGAAGTAATCGTTCATTGGTACAAGCGTATTCGCTCCGAACAGAAATTTAATGGTATTGATGAATTGAAAGCACAAATTGGAAAAGACAAATTAGTCGCAATCGACTATTTCAAAAATACGATAGTATAATTTTTCCGTAGACTTCAGCACCTGAGCTTTTCTAATAAGATTAATTAGTTGCTTCACGACTGGCAATATGATATTCTTTATAAGTACAAAACTGTACTTAACCTTTCCTTGGCTTTTTCGATTCTCCAACGATTGCTCAGGAATAGGGGATATTAAGAATTATTAGGAGGAAACCAACATGGCAATTACAAAAGAACGTAAAAATGAACTAATCGCTGAGTTCAGAACTCACGAAAGCGATACTGGATCTGCTGATATTCAAATCGCAGTTCTTACAGAAGAGATCAACTCTTTAAACGAACATTTACGTACACACAAAAAAGATCATCACTCACGTCGTGGTCTATTTAAAATGGTTGGACGTCGCCGTAACTTATTAAAATACTTACGTGAAAACGAAGTACAACGTTACCGTGAGCTAATCGCAAAACTTGGTTTACGTCGATAAGATACCACCTAGGAAAGCGGGATTTATCCCGCTTTTTCTATTGGGTCTATTAAAAGTAAAAGTGTTTTTACATTTATTGATTAGTCTTTAAGTGCTAATCGCTCGAGTTTGAATGCCAATTTATGAATGAGGCTGGCGAGTGACTTGCACTTTTTTATAAAATCTTTCGCATAGTTTCGTTATTTTTGATACACTACTTATGATACATATACCCTTTATATACCCTTTTTTAAAGGAGTTTTTGAAGTTGAGAGGAGTCCAGATTAAATGAGTGAAAAGAAAGTATTTACGTACGAATGGGCAGGTCGTCCATTGCAAGTAGAAATTGGACAACTTGCAAAACAAGCGAATGGCGCAGTATTAGTAAGATATGGTGATACAAGTGTATTATCTGTAGCAACTGCTTCGAAGAATCCAAAGAACTTAGACTTTTTCCCTTTAACAGTTAATTATGAAGAAAAATTATATGCTGTTGGTAAAATTCCAGGTGGATTTATTAAACGTGAGGGACGTCCTTCTGAAAGAGCGATATTAACTAGTCGTTTAATTGACCGTCCAATTCGTCCACTATTTCCAGACGGATTCCGTAACGAGGTTCAAGTAATTTCCATCGTTATGTCTGTAGACCAAAACTGCTCATCTGAGATGGCTGCAATGTTAGGCTCTTCTTTAGCACTTAGCGTGTCGGACATTCCTTTTGATGGACCGATTGCTGGAGTTCAGGTTGGTTTAATTGGTGATGAATTTATCATTAATCCAACGGTTGAACAAATGGAGAAAAGTATTTTAGATCTTACTGTAGCTGGAACAAAAGATGCAATTAACATGGTAGAAGCAGGAGCAAAAGAAGTTTCTGAAGAAGTTGTGTTAGAAGCAATTATGTTTGGTCATAGTGAAATCGTTAAATTAATTGAATTCCAAGAAAAAGTTGTTGCTGAAATTGGAAAAGAGAAGAAAGAAATTGCTCTTTTTGAATTAGATAAAGAACTTTTTGCAGAAGTAAAAGATCTTTGTGAAGCAAAACTGGTACAAGCAATTCAAGTGCAAGAAAAGCATGCTCGTGAAGATGCAATTAGTGAAGTTAAAACAGAAGTTTTAGCGCAATATACAGAAAAAGAAGCAACAGAAGAAACATTAAAACAAGTTCGTGAAATTTTGGATGCTATGGTTAAAGACGAAGTTCGTCGTTTAATCACAGAAGATAAAATTCGTCCGGATGGTCGTGGTGTAGCTGAGATTCGTCCTCTTTCTTCTGAGGTTGGCGTTTTACCTAGAACACATGGTTCTGGATTATTTACACGAGGTCAAACACAAGCATTAAGTATTTGTACATTAGGGCCCCTTGGCGATGTTCAAATTATTGATGGTATTGGATTAGAAGAATCGAAACGATTTATGCATCATTACAACTTCCCTCAATTCAGCGTTGGGGAAACTGGACCAATTCGTGCTCCAGGTCGTCGTGAAATTGGACATGGTGCATTAGGGGAACGCGCTCTTGAAGCAGTTATTCCAGATGAAAATGATTTCCCATATACACTTCGTTTAGTAGCGGAAGTATTAGAATCTAATGGTTCTACTTCTCAAGCAAGTATTTGCGCATCAACTCTTGCAATGATGGATGCTGGTGTGCCTCTTAAAGCACCGGTTGCAGGTATTGCAATGGGTCTTGTGAAAAAAGGCGACAACTATACGATTTTAACAGATATTCAAGGAATGGAAGATCACCTTGGAGATATGGACTTTAAAGTAGCTGGTACATCTAAAGGGATCACAGCACTTCAAATGGATATCAAAATTGACGGGCTATCTAAAACCATTTTAGAAGAAGCACTTGAACAAGCTAAAATTGGACGTATGCAAATTTTAGAAAGCATGCTTGCAACAATTTCGGAACCTCGTGAGAAATTGTCTGCTTATGCACCGAAAATTGTTGTGATCAAAATTAATCCGGACAAAATCCGTGATGTTATCGGACCAGGCGGGAAACAAATTAATAAAATCATTGATGAAACTGGCGTGAAAATTGATACAGAGCAAGATGGTACAATTTACATTGCTTCAGCAGATGAAGTGATGATCGCTCGTGCAAAAGAAATTATCGAAAACATTGTTCGTGTTGCACAAGTTGGTGAATATTATCTAGGGAAAGTAAAACGAATTGAAAAGTTCGGTGCTTTCGTAGAAATTTTCACAGGAAAAGACGGATTACTGCATATTTCAGAAATTCAAGAAGAACGTACGAAAAATGTAGAAGATGTGCTTAAAATTGGTGACGAACTTTTAGTAAAAGTTATTGAAATTGACAATCAAGGTCGCGTAAACTTATCTCGTAAAGTGGTATTAAAAGAGGAAAAAGAACGCGAAGAACAAAAAGAACAAAAAGAACAATAATTAAGAAAAGCGTAAGCGCCTATGTTTGCTTCGACAGGCAAATGGGGAATAGCGAGGAGGCAGCTCCACAGCGATTACACATTTGACCCCAAGGGGAAAGGCGCTTATGTCTAGACATATATTAAGTAGAAAAGTTATACTTTTTAAACAAAAAAGGTTGATCGTAGACAAGTATCTACGGCAACCTTTTTAATTGGGTGAATAGAATAAATAGGGGTGCTAATTTGATAAAGAAAACAACTTGTAAGAACGGACTTCGTATAGTCTCTGAGCATATTCCTCATGTGCGTTCAGTTGCAGTAGGGATCTGGGTGCAAGCAGGCTCTAGATATGAGCTTCCTGAAGAAAATGGATTAACGCATTTTATAGAGCATATGTTATTTAAAGGAACGGCTACGAGAACAGCAAGACAAATAGCAGAAGAATTTGATCGCATTGGCGGAAATATTAATGCTTTTACATCGAAGGAAAACACTTGTTATTATGCCAAAGTACTAGATCACCATGCAAAATACGCAGTAGAAATACTTGCAGATATGTTCTTCCATTCTTTATTTGACCCAAGTGAAATAGACAAAGAGAGACAAGTGGTTTTGGAAGAAATTAATATGGTAGAAGATACACCGGATGACATCGTCCATGAGTACTTATGGAGAGCAATGTTTGAAAATGATCCTCTAGGTTCTCCTATTTTAGGTACGGAAGAGACATTAAACAGCTTTACAAGAGAATCGATCTTATCGTATATGGAAAAACACTATACACCTGAAAATGTAGTGATATCTATTGCTGGTAATATTCCAGAGGGATTTTCAGATTATATTGAATCGTTATTTGGACAGTTTGACCAAAAGGAATCAAAAGCACTAGCTATTACAACTCCAACACTTAAGCCAGTTTACACAGAAAATTATAGAGATACAGAGCAAGCGCATATTTGTTTAGCGTATCCTAGTTTAAGTGTGAAGGCTGATAATATTTATAGTCTGGTTGTTTTAAATAATATTTTAGGTGGAAGCATGTCGTCTAGACTGTTCCAAGAAATTAGAGAAGATAAGGGCCTTGCTTACAGTATTTACTCGTATCACTCCGCTTATGAAGATACTGGTGTACTTACTATTTATGGAGGTACCTCTAGTAATCAATTAGATGAATTGAAAACATCCATTTCTGAAACAACTAAAGCGATTGTGAATAATGGATTTACCGAGACAGAAATTGCAAACGCGAAAGAACAGCTAAAAGGTAACTTATTGTTAGGTTTAGAAAGTTCAAATGCACGAATGAGTAGAAATGGAAAAAATGAGTTGTTATATGGTAAGCATCGCTCATTGGATGAAGTAAGCGAAACGATCGATGAAGTAACGCTAGATTCCGTAATGCAGCTAGCAAAAGAAATTTTTTCGTATGACCCAGCCATATCCGTTATAATGCCTAAAAACGTCAATATTGATTGACGTTTTTTTATATGCTTTTTTAATTCACTTTGTTCTGCAAAATGGCATATACATAAATAGAAAAGAACAAGGAGGGGAAAGATTGTTACTTTCGGAGCTTGCAGAAAAAGAGCTTATTCAAGTAAAAGATGGTGCAAGGTACGGTAAATTAGCAGATACTGAGTTGCTTTTTAACCCACAGACGGGAAAAATAGAAGGTTTTGAAGTGTTTCAAAAGACAGCTTCCTTTTTCCAGTCAAGCAAAGCGAATAAGAAAAAAGAATTCATTTCATGGAATGAAATAATTCTTATCGGTAAAGATCGAATTTTATTTAATGAAACAGATTCATCTAGTGAATCTAGTGCATATTCGTGAAGAAAAAGTGTGCAATAATTGGTACGGACGCCCGCTTGAATCATGTTCAAACAACAGTTTCTGGAGAATTACATGCTAAATTATTTCCGACGATGGTTTGGAATGATGCATTAAAAAATGCAATACATGAATTTCAGCCACAAATTATATTCTTGCCAATCCAAACTTTAAAATTAGAAATTCCATTTGCTTTACCAAAGTCCTGTGAAGTGATATTCATTGGTAAAAAACACGAAGATATAGAGAGAGAATTAAAACAAGGCAATACACATGTCTTTTACTATTTAGAAGACGAAGAGTGGATTTGGGATAATGCAAATCTTACTGCTGAAGGATTTATTAATTATTTTTATTTAAATGAAAAACAATCCATTTACAATAAACAATTTATCATTACTGGTTATGGGAGAGTTGGAAAAAGACTAGCATTTGCACTTCATCATTTAGGTGCGAAAGTAATTATTTCAGTTCGATCGAATCATCAATTATTCGAAGCAAAAAGCTATGGATTTCAAATTGAAACATTAGAAAATATGCTTAAAAGGCAGAAAGATCCATCGATGTATTTGATTAATACGATACCATCCAAATGGCTAGATAATTCAAAAGTTGCATATTTTAAACAGGTCTTTGATCTTGCTTCGAATCCCGGCTGTCTATTAGATTCAGAAACAAATATTCCTGGTAATTATGCTCTCTCTACAAGTTTGCCAGGTATGTATTTTCCGCAAGATGCAGGTTATTTAATTGCCAGATTGATTCAAACACAACTGGCTTTCTTAGAGGAGGAAAAATAGTGTTAAACGGTCTTCGTATCGGTCTTGGGATAACCGCTTCTCATTGTACGTATGAGGAAGTTATCCCAATGATTAGACAATTTACTAATATTGGTGCTATTGTTGTACCAATCATTACGTACTCTGTTCTAACAGCAGCTACTCGATTTGGAACAGGAGAAGAATGGATAGAAAAGATTGAAAATGCAAGTGGAAGTAAAGTAGTGTCAAAAATAGTAGAAGCGGAACCATTTGGACCGACTAATCCGCTTGATTGTATGGTTATTGCTCCGATGACTGGAAATTCAATTAGTAAGCTAGCAAATGCTCAAACCGATTCACCTGTTTTAATGGCTGCTAAAGCAACATTACGTAACGGGAAGCCAGTTGTACTTGGAATTTCAACGAACGATGCACTTGGACTTAACGGTATGAATATAATGAAGCTCCTATCCACAAAAAATATTTATTTTATCCCCTTTGGTCAAGACAATCCTCATAAAAAACCAAACTCGCTAATCGCTGATTTCTCTAAGATTGTACCTACCGTTGAATATGCAATTCAATCGAAACAATTGCAACCTTTACTCATAAGTTATGAATTATAAATATAAAAGAAGATGTATTTTCATGTATATTATGATATAATATCGCAAATATGTTTTGATTAGAGAGGAGAGCTTTTGATGTCACAACAGTATGTAGTAGCAGTAGTAGGAGCGACAGGAGCTGTCGGCCAAAAGATCATTGAAAAATTAGTAGAGAGAAGCTTTCCATATTCCACTTTAAAGTTATTAGCTTCTAAGAGATCTGCGGGTAAACAAGAGGAGATAAATGGCTTTACGTATACAATTGAAGAAGCAACTCCAGAGGCTTTTGAAGGGGTTGACATAGCATTTTTCTCGGCAGGTGGTTCCATTTCGAAAGCATTGGCAAAAGAAGCGAGTGGTAGAGGTGCCATTGTAATCGATAATACGAGTGCATTTCGAATGGATAAAGATACACCTCTTGTTGTACCGGAAGTGAATAAACAAGCATTACACGAGCAAACAGGGATTATTGCAAACCCTAATTGTTCGACTATTCAGATGGTTTGCGCACTTGAGCCAATTAGACAGCAATTTGGTTTAAATAAGGTCATTGTATCCACATACCAGGCAGTGTCAGGTGCTGGAGCAGCTGCTATTAACGAGTTGACTATACAAAGTGAAAGAATTAGTGAGAAACTACCTAATCCAGAAATCTTGCCAGTTAAAAGTGCCGAAAAGCATTATCCAATTGCAGGAAATGTTATACCACAAATTGATGTATTTACGGAAGATGGATTTACATTTGAAGAGCTCAAGATGATGAATGAAACGAAAAAAATTATGTCTCTGCCTGAACTTGCAATTGCTGCAACTTGCGTGCGGGTTCCTGTTGTAACTGGCCATTCTGAATCTGTATATATAGAAGTAGGAAAAGATGATGTAACAGTGGATGAGTTAAAGCAATTACTCGCTACATCTAAGGGTATTACCTTGCAAGATTCTCCTGATCAACAGCTATACCCAATGCCATTTTTTGCAGAGGATAAAGATGATGTCTTCGTAGGAAGAATCAGAAAAGATCCTTCCAACAAAAATGGCTTCCATATGTGGATTGTTTCTGACAATCTATTAAAAGGAGCAGCTCTTAACTCAATTCAAATTGCAGAAGCATTAATTGAGGAAGGCATTTTAAGTTAATCCAGCACAGATTTTTTGCAACGAGCTTTGCGCGTAGCGCCTGTTTTCTGCGGAGCTGAAGAAAGAAAAGCATTAGTCCTCATTTTTTAGTGGGGAGAAAATTGCAACATCTGTATACAATTCAGTGAGATTCAAACTCCTGCTGAATACCGTAGAACTCTGGCTAAGTTCGCTTGTCCTGCGGCAAAGCCAGAGTAACTAACATCCTGTTGGCCCGGGGCCCTCTGCGGATGTTTGGAAGCAAATGCGCCAAGGCGAATTTGATAAGAGGTGTAATCAGATGAACATTGGACATATCTCAACAGCTATGGTTACTCCGTTTCAAGAAGACGGATCCATTGATTATAGTGCAACTGAAAGATTGATAGAGCATTTACTTTCGACTGGAACTGAATCACTTGTGGTATGTGGAACGACTGGGGAATCTCCTACTTTATCAACAGCTGAAAAGTTGAAGTTTATTGAATTTGTTGTAAAAAAAGTGAATAATAGAGTTCCAATCGTTGCGGGAACAGGAAGTAATAATACTTCGGCATCCATTGATTTATCACAAAGAGCAGAAGCGCTTGGAGTAGACGCGTTAATGATTGTTACGCCATATTACAACAAGCCAAATCAACGTGGTATGATTGCCCACTATGAGGCAATTGCAACAGCAACTACTGTACCAATTGTCGTCTACAATATTCCTGGTCGCTCGGTTGTAAATTTAGAACCAGAATCGATTGTTGCATTAAGTAAGATACCGTCGATTCAAATTGTTAAAGAAGCAAGTGGTAGCTTGGATCAAATGACCAAAATATTGGCAGAAACGAAAAATGAACTACTTGTGTATAGTGGTGATGATTCCTTAACTTTACCTCTACTTGCTGTTGGCGGATCAGGCATTATTTCCGTTGCATCGCACGTAATTGGGAAGGATATGCAGGAAATGATTCAAGCCTTTCATGCAGGAAATCATGCAAAAGCTGCTGAAATTCACCAAAATATTTTACCTGTCATTAAAGGATTATTTAAGCATCCAAATCCTGTGGTAGTGAAATATGCACTTTCGAAAATTGGAGTAGAGGTTGGTTCGTTAAGACTTCCGCTCGTAGAAATGACAAAAGAAGAAAAAATAGAATTTGATACTATATGGAATGAATACCAGGGTACCTGAAAACCAAATAGTTTTCATGAAAAGGCTGAAGAATTCAATCTTCAGCTTTTTTTATTTGTGCGAATCGATGACGTTCGATATAATAAAAAATAGTGGATGTTGGTCGGGTTAATAATAGGAGGAAATAAATTGGTAAAAGTAAAAAATGAACTTATTCGAATTATCCCACTCGGTGGAGTTGGTGAAGTCGGAAAAGCAATGTATGTAGTAGAAATTGATGAAGAAATATTTGTTGTAGATAGTGGACTGATGTTCCCTGAAAATGAAATGCTTGGTATTGATATAGTTATTCCAGATATTACGTATTTAGAAGAAAATAAGGATCGTGTAAAAGGAATATTTTTAACTCACGGACATGAAGATGCCATTGGGTCTATTGCGTATTTACTACAAAAAGTCCAAGCACCAGTTTATGGTTCTAAGTTGACAATTGCATTAGCTAAAACTCACTTAAAAGCATTGCCTACAAAACAATCGGTTAAATATTTTGAAGTAACAAATAAAAGCCGAATGAATTTCCAAAGTACTCATGTGACGTTTTTCCACACAACACATAGTATTCCAGATTCATTAGGGATAGTATTCCATACTTCAGAAGGTGCAGTTGTGCATACGGGAGAATTTAAGTTTGATCAATCGGCAAGAGGAAAATATCGTCCAGATATCGCTAAAATTGCTGGATTGGGAGAAGATGGTGTTTTCATTCTTTTATCTGATTCCACAGAGGCGGAAAGACCAGGATATACGACATCAGAAGCAGTAATTGAAAACCAATTATCAGAAACATTCCACGCTGCAAAAGGTCGTATACTAGTGTCTTTATATGCTTCTAATTTTATTCGAATTCAACAAGTGTTTGACAAGGCTGCAGAAACTGGCAAAAAAGTTGCAATTGCTGGAAAAAGCTTGGAGAATATTTTTGAAATTGGATTAGATCTAGGGTATTTTACTATTCAAGAAGACACAATTATCCCAATTAAAGAAATTTCGAAGTATCCAGATGAAAATATTGTTGTCATAGTATCTGGTAACCAAGGAGAACCATTAGAAGCGTTAGAAAAAATGGTTCGGAAACACCATAAAGACATTCGAATTAAAAATACGGATACTGTATTAATTACTTTTACACCTTCTCCAGGAATGGAAGTTGGTATGTATCAAACTATGAACCAACTTGCAAAAGCTGGGGCTAAAGTTTTAACATCTAGCAAAAATGTTCATGTTTCAGGACATGGTAGCCAAGAAGACTTGAAAATGATGTTAAACTTAACACGACCAAAATATTTTATCCCTATTCAAGGGGAGTATCGTATGTTAATGGCTCACTCCAAACTAGCTCAAGATATTGGTATGACTAAATCGGACATTTTTATTGCTGATAAAGGTGATATTGTCGAATATAAAAATGGTAAAGTGAGAATGAGTGGAAGAGTACAAGCCGGAAATGTGCTAATTGATGGTATTGGTGTAGGTGACGTAGGAAATATTGTTCTTCGAGATCGTAAACTCCTTTCACAGGATGGTATTTTTATTGTTGTTATTACGTTAAATCGTGCACAAAAGAAAATTGCATCAGGTCCTGAAATTCTTTCCAGAGGATTTGTTTATGTAAGAGAATCAGAGGAACTAATGGACGAATCTGCTAAGTTAGTTCGAACAATTGTTGAAAAATATGTGAATAAAGAAACGTTTGAATGGACAAACATTAAACAAGAAATCCGCGATACGCTAAATTCATATTTATTCCAACAAACAAAAAGACGTCCAATGATCATTCCGATTATTATGGAATATTAATATGAATAAAGGATTTCCTTTCCGCATGTGGAAGGAAATCCTTTTTATCTATCTGCTCTGTTAAATGATCATGTTGTTATCTGCCAAAAGTCCGCTCGCTTTACGCGGACGAACTGCCAAGCCACCTCCGGGCAACAGGATGTGGTTAATTTAGGATTTGTTCCTATAAGCTCGGTGCGGAGTCTTGGCAGCCCGTTTTTCCGCAGGAGTCTCCCGGATTTTCGTCAAAAAATATATTCTTTTAAAAATTAACAGCCTAATTTAACACAGCATATCTATTAGGAAGTAGGTGAAACGATTGGCAACAAGAAAAAAAAAGAAACCAGTAAAAAAAGTTAGTAAGCAATCTTTACATCCATTAATGTATGAAATTATTGGTCTACTTGTTATAGGAATTGCTATTATTTCTTTTTTTGAATACGGGCTTGTAGGAGAAACATTTGCTTATATAGGCTATTTTTTATTTGGTAATTGGCATATTGCCATTCCATTTATGTTAGTTGTTTATGCTCTTATCATTATGATTAAGCAAACTTTCCCTACTTGGAATAATCGCTTTATATTAGGAAGTGCATTTATTTTAGGTAGTTTATTATTATTTAGTCATTTAGCTCTTTTTCAGCAATTATTTGAAGGGAAAGCGTTAATGACTAATTCTGTTTTACGAGAAAGTTATAGAGTCCTAGTAGAGAGTGGTGGGATTACAGATAGAACGAGTTCTCTCGGTGGAGGAATTATTGGGGCAATTTTATTTGCATCGTTTCATGTTCTATTTGATTCCAGTGGGGCAAAAGTTGCTGGCTCGTTAATGTTACTCATCGGGCTTGTTTTATGGACAGGGAAAGCGCTAGTTCCTTATTTAGTGGAGGTATCTCCGAAAATAAGAGAAAATTTCAAAAATAGACCCAGAAAAGTGAAGAAGAAACCAGTTGAATCCGAGAGAGTATCTAGAAGAAAGAGAAAAGAAAGTACACAAGAAGAAGCAGTCACGGTTCATGATTCTAATCCATTGGAAGTGGTAGAGGTAGAACAAGTAACCGCTCCAATTATTTCCGCTTTTACGGAAAGAATCTCCAAAAAAGAAGAACCTATGGAATTGGCTGAGCCGCTAGAAATTAATATGGATGCAGATGAGTTGGAAAACAAGGATTACAAATTACCTGGGCTTTCGTTATTAGACTCACCAGAGCATAGTGACCAAAGTGGAGAATTGAATGCAATTCAAGCGAATGCAAAAAAACTGGAGCAAACATTTCTTAGTTTTGGAGTAAAGGCTAAAGTAACAGAAGTTCATTTAGGTCCTGCTGTGACCAAATATGAAGTTCTTCCAGATGTGGGAGTTAAAGTAAGTCGCATTGTCAGCTTACATGATGATTTAGCTTTGGCTCTAGCTGCAAGAGATATTCGAATTGAAGCACCGATTCCAGGTAAGTCTGCTATAGGGATAGAAGTACCAAATAAAGAAGTAGCTATAGTGAGTTTACGTGAAGTACTGGAATCAGATGAAAATAATAAACCCAATTTAAAGCTATTAATTGGATTTGGACGAGATGTAACAGGACAGGCAGTTCTTGCACAGTTGAATAAAATGCCTCACTTACTTGTTGCAGGTTCAACAGGTAGTGGGAAAAGTGTATGTATCAACGGTATCATTACGAGTATTATGATGCGTGCGAAGCCGCATGAAGTGAAAATGATGATGATCGATCCGAAAATGGTGGAGTTAAATGTTTATAATGGTATTCCTCACTTACTAGCACCAGTTGTAACGGATCCACGAAAAGCATCGCAAGCTTTGAAGAAAATTGTCTCTGAAATGGAACGTAGATATGATTTGTTCTCGCATACGGGAACACGTAATATGGAAGGCTATAATGAACATATTGATAAGTGGAATGAAGAAAATGAGGAGAAACATCCAAAGCTTCCTTATATTGTCGTTATTGTAGATGAGCTAGCTGACTTAATGATGGTTGCTTCTAGTGACGTGGAAGACTCAATCACGCGTTTAGCACAAATGGCTCGTGCGGCAGGTATTCATTTAATCATTGCAACACAAAGACCGAGTGTAGATGTGATTACCGGAATTATTAAAGCGAATATTCCATCTAGAATTGCATTTGCCGTATCTTCTTCTATTGACTCACGTACCATATTAGATATGGGGGGGGCGGAAAAGTTACTTGGTCGAGGAGATATGTTATTTTTACCAGCTGGAAGTTCTAAACCAGTACGAGTACAAGGAGCTTATCTGTCTGATGCCGAAGTAGAAAGAATAGTGGATTTTGTCATAGAACAACAAAAAGCCAACTACCAAGAAGAGATGATTCCAGATGAAGTAGAAGCAACACAGGAACAATTAGACCGAGATGAACTGTATGACGATGCTGTCCAATTAGTAACCGATATGCAAACGGCATCTGTTTCCTTACTGCAACGTCGCTTCAGAATTGGCTATTCGAGAGCAGCAAGGATTATTGATCAGTTAGAGATGAGTGGAGTTGTAGGACCTTATGAGGGGAGTAAACCTCGACAAGTACTGATTTCAAAACACGATCTAGATCAAGACATATTATGACATTATTCGCTAAATAGTATGACACAATTAAGTAATAATATGACAAAATCATTACAAATGTATAAAGATTGAGTAAATTAATTCGAATAAAAGTATTTATTTCAATCATTATTAATGGTATAGTATGACTGATTAGTAGGAAAGTTTTACATCGGAGGTCTGATCTCTTCAAAATGGTGGTGTTGTAATGACAATAAAAGTAGACCAGCGACCTTTATATTTACAAGTGATTGATCGTATTAAGCAAGACATTGCAAATGGTATATTCAAAGAAAAGGAAAAACTTCCTTCAGAATTTGAGTTAGCTAAGTCACTAGGTGTAAGTCGTGCAACGTTAAGAGAAGCTCTTCGATTATTGGAAGAAGAAAATGTGATTGTCAGAAGACATGGAGTAGGAACCTTTGTTAATACAAAGCCCGTTTTCACATCTGGAATCGAGCACCTTTCTAGTATCTCGTCTATGATTCGATCCGCTGGAATGGAGCCAGGAACTATTTATTTGAGTTCCATGCAATCGCTTCCATGTGAAGAAGACATTAACCGCTTTCATTGTAGAGAAGAACAATCGATTATTTCAATTGAACGCGTCCGGACTGCAAACGGTGAACCAGTTGTTTATTGTGTCGATAAAGTTCCGAAAAACTACTTACCAAATGATTTTCTCATAAGAGAAGAAGGTTCAATCTTTACTGCTTTGGAGGAATCTGGAGACATACGAGTGTCACATGCGGTAGCGTTCATTGATCCAGTGGGATACCATGAAATTGCTTCGCCAACTTTGAACTGTGAACCAGAAACTTCTTTGCTTGTTTTAAAACAACTTCACTATGATGAGAATGATCGCGTGGTTTTGTATTCGAAAAATTATTTTCGAGCGGATAAATTTAGCTTTCATGTTGTTCGGAAAAGGGTGTAAAATGATTTAAATTCCTGCTAATAAAGAAAAATAATGGAGGTTTTCATTTTGACGAAACGTAAATTTGGATTAGGTTTGTCACTTGTATTAGCTGCTGGTACTATTCTTGGTGCTTGTGGTACAAATGACGAGGAAAAAACATCTACAGGTTCAAAAGATGCTGGTACTTCTGAAGCGAAAGATTTCTCTATCGCAATGGTAACGGACGTTGGAGGAATTGATGACAAATCATTCAACCAATCAGGTTGGGAAGGTATCCAAGCTTTTGGTAAAGAACATGGTCTTGAAAAAGGCGATGGTGGATACGATTACCTTCAATCAACTGGAGACGCTGACTATGTGACAAACTTAAACAACTTAGTACGTCGTGACTTCGACGTAATTTATGGTGTTGGTTTCTTAATGGAAAAACCAATAGGTGAAATTGCTGACCAACGTAAAGATTCTAATTTTGTAATCATTGACGGAATTGTAGAAAAAGAAAATGTTGCTTCTGTTATGTTCAAAGAGCAAGAAGGTTCATTCCTAGCTGGTGTTGCAGCAGCCTTAATGTCAGAATCAAAACAAATTGGTTTCGTTGGTGGGATGGAAATTCCAGTTATCGAGCGCTTCCATGCGGGATTCGTTGAAGGCGTTAAAGCAGTAGACCCAAGTATCAAAGTAGATGTACAATACACTGGTAAATTTGACGATGCAGCTCTTGGTAAAACAACTGCTAACCGTATGTACTCTTCAGGCGTAGATGTTATCTTCCACGCAGCTGGTGGTACTGGTAATGGTGTGTTTGCAGAAGCTAAAGAACGTAAAACAAAAGATGCAAACGCGAACGTATGGGTAATCGGAGTTGACTCTGATCAATACGAAGAAGGCGCTGTTGGTGATACAAACGTAACACTTACTTCTATGTTAAAACGTGTAGACACTGCAGTTCAAACCATTGCAAACGAAGCATTGGAAGGAAACTTCCCAGGTGGTAAAACAACAACTTACGGTTTAGCTGAAGGTGGAGTTGCTCTTGCTGACTCACGTGGAGCTATTCCAGAAGACGTTCAAGCGAAAATTAAAGAATTCTCTGACAAAATTGCTGCTGGAGAAATTGTTGTTCCTGAAACTGTAGAATAAATTTGTATTAGACATCATAAAGACCGATTTATTTCGGTCTTTATGATATTTTAAATTAGTAGATGAAAGATTTTAAATATTATATAAAGTCTTTCCTGTGTTAATTTAGCAACAGTATGATAGTAGGGAGTGAGTTCATTGGATTATGTAATAGAGATGCTTGGCATTCGAAAAGAGTTTGGATCGTTTGTAGCAAATGATAACATCACTCTGCAATTGAAGAAGGGTGAAATTCATGCTCTTTTAGGAGAAAATGGAGCTGGTAAGTCCACTCTAATGAATGTATTATTTGGTTTGTATCAACCGGAAGCAGGGGAGATTAAGGTTAAAGGGAAAACTGTGCAAATTACAGATCCTAACGTTGCCAATAAGCTCGGAATTGGAATGGTTCATCAGCATTTTATGCTAGTTGAAAATTTTACAGTAACGGAAAATATTATATTAGGCAATGAACTAACAAAAGCAGGAATTATTAATATTAAAGAAGCAGCTAAAAAAATTCAAAAACTCTCTGAAATGTATGGATTAGATGTGGACCCTAATGCAAAAATAGAGGATATCTCCGTCGGGATGCAACAGCGAGTAGAAATACTGAAAACGCTTTACCGTGGCGCAGATATTTTAATTTTTGATGAGCCAACTGCTTCTTTAACTCCACAAGAGATTCATGAGTTAATTCAAATTATGAAACGTTTAATTAAAGAAGGTAAATCTATTATATTAATTACCCACAAATTAAAAGAGATTATGGACGTTTCTGATAGAGTAACAGTTATTCGAAAAGGCGAAGGAATTGGAACAGTTATTACTGCAGAAACAAATCCGAATGAGCTTGCCTCTTTAATGGTTGGTAGACAAGTTGAATTTAAGACTATTAAAGGGGAAGCAAATCCAACAGTAGATGCACTAATAATTAAGGATCTTGTTGTTACAGATTACCGTGGCATCGAGAAAGTAAAAGGCTTAAATTTAACCGTGCGCAAAGGGGAAATTTTAGGTATTGCTGGGATTGATGGAAATGGACAAAGCGAACTTATCGAAGCTATTACAGGTCTTCGTAAGTCTAAAAAAGGTTCCATTACAATTAATGGACAAGATGTTACAAATAAAAAACCTCGTAAAGTGACAGAAGCTGGCGTAGGGCATATTCCACAAGACAGACATAAACATGGGTTAGTTTTAGACTTCCCAATTGGTCATAATATTGCGTTACAAACCTATTACTTAGATCCTATTTCCAAAAACGGCATTATGAATTATGGAAAAGTTTCGGAATTAGCTCAGAAAATTATTAAAGAATTTGACGTTCGTACACAAGGGGAACATACACCCGCTCGAGCTTTATCAGGAGGAAATCAACAAAAAGCAATTATTGGACGAGAAGTAACTCGAAATCCAGAATTACTAATTGCTGCACTTCCAACTCGTGGACTTGATGTAGGTGCGATTGAATTTATTCATCAACGCCTAATTGAACAACGGGACAAAGGAAAAGCCGTATTACTTCTTTCTTTTGAGTTAGATGAAGTTATGAATGTATCTGATCGTATTGCAGTTATTTATGATGGACAAATAGTAGATACTTTGCTGCCAAAAGAAACATCTGAACAAGAGTTAGGATTATTAATGGCAGGACAAAGAAAAAATGAAAATGATAAGAAACAGGGGGAAACTGTGCATGTCGAATAGAGTAGTAAATATACTTGTCCCTGTTATTTCTGTAATATTAGGTTTACTCGTGGGAGCAATTGTCATGCTTGTAAGTGGATATGATCCTGTAAAAGGATATCTAGCACTTTGGAATGGTATTTTTGGAGATGCATATGCTATTGGTGAAACAATCCGCCAGATTACGCCATATATATTAGCAGGGCTAGCCGTAGCGTTTGCATTCCGTACTGGACTATTTAATATAGGGGTAGAAGGACAACTAATAGTAGGTTGGTTTGCAGCTGCTTATGTTGGAATTACATTTGATCTTCCAATGTATATTCATCTACCTTTAGCTATTATTGCTGCTGCTGTAGCAGGGGGACTATGGGCTTTTATTCCAGGTCTTTTGAAAGCGAAATTACAAGTACATGAAGTAATTGTTACCATTATGATGAACTATATTGCACTTCATACAACGAATGTGCTGATTAAAATTGTGTCTGATGGTGGAGATAATACAGGTACAATAAAAGAAACAGCATCATTAAAATCAGCGTTCTTTGAAAGCATTACCGATTATTCAAGACTACACAATGGTATTTTTATCGCATTAGCGATGGTTTTATTAATGTGGTTTATTCTCGAAAAAACAACAATGGGTTATGAACTAAAATCGGTTGGGTTTAATCAGCATGCTTCTCAATATGCAGGCATGAATGTTCAAAAGAATATTATTCTTTCTATGGTTATTTCTGGTGCATTCGCTGGACTTGCTGGAGCAATGGAGGCACTTGGTACCTTCCAATATGCTGCTACAAAAGGTGGCTTTACCGGAATTGGTTTTGACGGGATTGCTGTGGCTCTGTTAGGGGCAAATACACCGCTTGGGGTTATATTTGGAGCAGTCTTATTTGGATCGCTAAAATACGGAGCTTTAAATATGCCCAACGAAGCTGGTATACCTGTTGAAATCGTATCGATTGTTGTTGCGATTATTATTTTCTTTGTAGCATGTGGGTACGTAATTCGCTATTTCCTTGAAAAAATGAACAAAAAAAAGGAGGCGAAATAATATGAGCTTTTTAGATGTTCTATATTTCATCATTCCCTCGGCTATTTTTTATGCATCTCCATTAATTTTTACTGCAATTGGCGGAGTATTCTCCGAACGTTCCGGTGTGGTTAACATTGGGCTGGAAGGTTTAATGGTAATGGGTGCATTTATCGGCATTCTTTTTAACTTGATGTTTGTAGATACTTTTGGTTCGTTGACACCTTGGTTTGCATTAATTGCAGCAATGCTTGTATCCGGATTATTCTCAGTAATGCATGCAGTGGCATCTATTTCCTTTAGAGCCAACCAAACGATATCTGGGGTAGCGATCAACTTGTTAGGTGTTGCCATCGCATTATTCTCAGTAAAAATGATTTACGGCAAAGGCCAAACAGATTATATTCAAGAACGTTTTATTCGTTTCGATATTCCATTGTTAAGTGATATACCTATAATTGGACCAATGTTTTTTAAAGATGTTTATTCTACATCGATTTTAGCAGTTGGGGTTGCAGTACTTGCATGGTTTGTTATTTATAAAACACCATTTGGCTTACGTTTACGCGCGGTTGGAGAACATCCAATGGCTGCAGATACTATGGGTGTTAATGTAACGAAAATGCGTTATATTGCGGTTATTTTGTCAGGTGCTCTTGCTGGTATTGGTGGAGCAGTATATGCTCAATCTATCTCTGGAGAGTTCAGTCACAGTACTATAAATGGACAAGGTTTCATGGCGCTTGCCGCAATGATTTTTGGTAAATGGCACCCACTTGGTGCACTTGGAGCAGCTATATTCTTTGGTTTTGCTCAAGCATTAAGTATTGTTGGAGGACAGATCCCATATGTTGATCAAGTACCTCCCTATTTCTTACACATATTACCATATGTATTAACTATATTAGCAGTTGCAGGATTTATCGGAAAAGCAAATGCACCAAAGGCTAGTGGTATTCCATACATTAAAGGAAAACGATGAATTGAAATGCAGATAGAAACCGTTTAGTTGTATAATAACTAAATAGCAAGGTAGTTTTCTATCTTAGATTTAGGGACCAAATTTATTTGGTCCCTATTTGTTTGTATTGATATAATTAGAACATGTATAGTGAATAGGTATATGAGATAAACTAGAAAGAAAAAGGGGGAAAACAACATGTTTCAACAGTTTGAACTTGCACATGGTGTTAAGCTTTACGTGCGACCGACAGAACAATTTAAAACCATTAACATATCATTTAAATGGAAACAGCAGTTAACCTTAGAACAAGCAGCGATTCGTTCGGTATTAGCAAATGTCCTTCAATATAATAATGCTGAGTATCCAACAAATGCTGCTTTCCGAAAGCGCTTAGATGACCTATACGGAGCTGTTTTGTATTTTGATACAGCTAAGAAGGGAAATCACCATATTTTTTCATTAAATGCTGAAACGGTGAATGATGCTTATTTGTCCAATGAAAAAGTAGTAGAGGAAGTATTCTCCTTATTACATACCGTAATTTTTAAACCAAATATGGTTGATGGGAAATTTGTTGATTCTATTGTGAAAAGAGAAAAAGAACAAGTGATTGAGCGCATTCAGTCCATGTATGACGATAAAACTAGATATGCCCAACAACGCTTACTAGAAAACATTCTACCAAATCATGCTGCGTCGATTACTGCTAATGGTACAGTTGCAGCAGTACAAGGTGTAACGAATGAACAGTTGGTTGATATGCATGAAACGCTTTTAAAGAAAGATGAATTGTCTATTTATGTAGTTGGTGATGTAAATATGCAAGAAATAAAAGATAAAATGGAGAAATATTTCCAATTTACAGCTAGGACAGCGCAACTTAAACAAGAAGTAGAAGCTCCAACAACAACAAATGATAAAGATTTTCTCCATGAAATACAAGATATGAAGCAAGGGAAATTGCACATGGCGTATCGTACGCCGATTACTTTTTTCTCGAAAGAGTTCCCAATAATGCAACTAACAAATGGGATACTTGGTGGATTTGCTCATTCGAAGATATTTATAAATGTGCGAGAAAAAGAAAGTATGGCGTATTACGCATCAAGTAGTTATTCCTCTTTATATGGCCTAATATTTGTCCTAGCAGGAATTGATTCAAACTTACAGGAAAAGGCCGTAAAACTAATCGATGAGCAATTAAAATCCATGCAAGCAGGAGATATAACAGATTTAGAGATCAATCAGACTAAATCGATGTTAAAGAATCAATTAAAAGAAGCATTGGATTCTTCAAGAGCTCAGATTGAAATTTACGATCAGTACAAAGAAATAGATGAATCATTTACGGTAGAAAACTGGGTTTCAAGATGGTCAAGTGTAACGAAAGAGCAAATACAACAAATGGCTTCTACAATAGAGAAGGAATTCGTCTATTTCCTTTCTGGTAAGGATGGTGCAGACAATGAATGAAACTTACTTTGAGCAATTAGAAGAAACGTTATATCATGAGCAGTTGTCAAATGGTTTAAATGTGTACATATTACCTAAAAAGGGGTTCTCTAAAACGTATGTAACGTTTACGACAAAATATGGCTCTATCGACCGTGAATTTATTCCTCTTGGTAAAGATAAGACTGTAATCGTTCCAGACGGGATTGCCCATTTTTTAGAGCACAAAATGTTTGAAAAGGAAGAAGGAGACGTTTTTCAGAAGTTTAGCGAAAAAGGGGCTTCTGCAAATGCTTTTACTTCTTTTACAAGAACGACTTATTTATTTTCTTCGACCGATTATATTTTAGAGAATACGAAAACCTTGCTTGACTTTGTACAACAACCTTACTTTACGGAACAAACGGTTGAAAAGGAAAAGGGGATTATTGCCCAGGAAATCACAATGTATGATGATCAACCCGATTGGCGTTTATACTTTGGAGCAATTGAAAATATGTATAAAGTGCATCCAGTGAAAATTGATATTGCTGGTACAGTAGAATCTATTAATAAAATTACAGCTGAACATTTATATGAGTGTTATAATACTTTTTATCATCCTTCGAACATGGTGTTATTTGTGGTTGGGGCAGTAGATCCAAAGGAAATGATGGCTTTTATTAAAGAAGATCAGGCTTCCAAGACATTCGAAGCTCCTCAAGAAATAACACGATTTTTCCCGGATGAGCAAAATGACGTTGACATAAAAGAACGAAAGTTACAAATGGATGTGCAAAAGCCTAAAGTAATTTATGGTATTAAATCCAATAATGTCAACATTTCAGGTGAAGAAATGCTAAATTATGAGTTGGCTATGCAAGTAGCAATTGAACTAGTTTTTGGACGAACATCTGCTTTTTATCAAGATGTTTATGATAAAGGTTTAGTTGATGAATCGTATTCCGCTGACTATTCCATGGAAAACGGGTATGGGTTCACCATGATTGGTTCGGATACATCGAATGCGGAGGAACTGACGCAAACAATTAGACAATCTATTTTGAATCATGCGAGTGAATGGGAATTTACCGTGGAAGACTTAAAACGAATTACTCGTAAAAAAATTGGCTATTTTTTAAGAGCTTTGAATTCCATTGAATACATTGCGAACCAATTTACACGATACTCATTTAATGATATGAATTTATTTGATGTGGTACCTGCACTCGAAAATTTAACAATGGAACAAGTGAAAGATGCGTTTGAGACTCTCAGAAATGAAAATGCACATACCGTATTTACAATTGTTCCATTTGAAAAAAATAAGAATGAGTAAAAAGTTTGCATTAGTTGTGGGGGCTTCGGGTGAAATAGGGCATGCTATTAGCCGTAGTCTTGCAGAAGCAGGATGGTCCCTATATTTGCATTACGCAAACAATGAAGAGCGAGTGAGTGCACTTGTAAATGATTTAGAAGAATCTTTTCCTACACAAGAATTTATGCTTATACAGGCAGACTTGAGAAAATCGGAATCGGTCGAAACGTTATCGAATTCCATTTTTACCATTCATTCGGTTGTATTTGCACAAGGACATAGCCTATTCAAAGGTTTAGAACAAACTACTTTAGAAGACATTCGCTATCTATTTCAGGTACACGTAGAACATCCCATGTTTTTAGTAGGAAAATTAACACCAAAGCTTCGAAAACAAACACACAGCTCGATCATTTTTGTTGGATCAATTTGGGGCGATACAGGTGCTTCATATGAAGTAGCTTATTCAGCAGCAAAAGGCGCTCAACACGCCTTTGTTAAAGCGTATGCGAAAGAGGTTGCTACACAAAAAATCACGGTAAATGCAGTAGCTCCAGGATTTATTGAGACAAAAATGAATGCCCATGTAGAGGAAGAAGCTCGTCAACAAATTTTAGAGGAAATACCAGCAGGAGTATTTGGCTCTACACAAGATGTAGCTAATGCAGTTGTATTTTTAACAGGTGAAAAAGCAACTTATATAACTGGTCAAATAATCCGTGTGAATGGTGGATGGTACATTTGAATCCAAAAGAAAAGAGATATTTTCGCGCTCTTTTCTTTTTTCCTTTTATTCAACTAAGAAATCATATATGATAGAACTTATAATGAAGTGAAACGTCATCTAAATAGAGAGGAAAGATTTAAAATGGCTAGTGAGTGGTTTTTTGAATACGAGATTCAAATAAATCGTCCAGGACTTTTAGGAGACATTTCTTCTTTACTTGGAATGCTACGAGTTAATATTGTCACGATTAATGGGGTTGACGAAGGTAGACGTGGAATGCTTATTAAAGCAGAAAAGAAAGAGAATATTGAACGGTTTGAACATATTGTTTCTACTATGGATACAATACATTTAACCAAATTTCGAGAACCTAAGCTGAGAGATCGTTTAGCTGTTCGCCACGGCCGCTATATTCAACGAGATGCGGATGATAAAAAAACTTTTCGGTTTGTTCGGGATGAACTTGGTCTTCTAGTGGACTTCATGGCTGAAATATTTAAACAGGATGGTCATAAGTTAATTGGAATTAGAGGGATGCCTCGTGTAGGTAAGACAGAGTCAGTTGTTGCAGCAAGTGTTTGTGCTAATAAAAAATGGATTTTCCTTTCTTCTACTATGATTAAACAAACAATTAGAAGTCAGTTAGCCGGAGACGAATTTAGTGATCGTAATATTTTCATTTTAGACGGTATCGTGACGAGAAAATCAAATGATGAAAAGCATCTTCAGCTTGTTAGAGAAATGATGCGTATGCCAACGATTAAGGTGGTGGAACACCCAGATATGTTTATCCAGCATTCTGAGTATTCTATTGACGATTTTGACTATATTATCGAGCTTCGACATAATCCTGATGAGGTTATTACTTATGAAATGATGGAAAAAAACCACGGATTGTCCGACAAAGGAATGGGTGGTTTTGGCGGATTTGGTGGATTTAATTTTTAACGGGTGGGTGTTTTAATTGACAGAACTTGGTGCTCGCTTAAAAGAAGCGAGAGTAGCAAAAGGTTTTAGTATTGATGATTTACAAGAAATAACAAAAATTCAAAAAAGATATTTATCTAGTATAGAACAAGGAAATTATGCAACTATGCCAGGTGCATTTTATGTGCGCGCTTTTATTAAACAGTATGCTGAAGCGGTTGGATTAAATGGAGACGAATTGTTGGAGACATACAAATCAGAAATTCCTTCTTCAGCAAGCGATGATGTTTCTAAAAATATACCTCCGACACCTACGAGAAGGACACTTGGGGGACAATCCTCCAATAGGTTTATGGAAATATTCCCTATGCTAGTTGTAGCATTATTTGTTGTTGCAATTATTGTTATTGTATGGACATTATTTCAGAGTGGACCGAAAGATGTACCAGAGGAAATTGACACAGAGACGGGCCTAACGATGGAAACAAAGCCGCCGAAAGAAGAAGTGAAACCACCGGCAGAAGAAGAGCCAGAAGAGCCAATAGAAGAAGTGGTTGAAGAGCCAGTTATGGAGCAACAAATTACAGTTGGAGCTACGCAAGGTGAAAATACTACATATGATTTAACTGGAGCAGAAGGCTATGAAGTGAAGGTAGTTGCTACAGGAAAATCATGGTTATCTATTCAAGATCAAAATGGTGTAGAAATGATGCAGCCTGCAAGAGAAATCCAAGCTGGTGAAACATTTACATTAGATGCTAGTAATGCAGAGCGAATTCGTATCAGAGTAGGGTCTACTCCAAATGCATCTGTATATATAAATAATCAATTAGTTGAATATCCATCTGAAAGAACACCACAAAATCTAGTAATACAGTTTAACAAATAGTCATCTATAAGATGGCTATTTTGTTTGAAAATGAAAGGAGCTTACTGCAAATGAAAATGAATATACCAAATCAAATCTCTATGTTCCGAATTTTTTTAATTCCAGTATTTATGTTATTTATGCTAGTAGATTTTAACTGGGGAGATGTTAGTTTTCTTGGTGCGACTATTCCTGTAGGTCATTTAGTTGGAGCAATTATTTTCATCATTGCATCGATCACAGATTTTATTGATGGGTATTACGCGCGTAAATATAATCTAGTTACAAACATGGGGAAATTTTTAGATCCATTAGCGGATAAACTGCTAGTATCTGCTGCCCTCATTATTTTAGTTCAGTTTGGTATTGCACCAGCTTGGGTTGTTATATTAATTATTAGCCGTGAGTTTGCTGTAACAGGACTTCGTTTAATTCTAGCAAACGAAGGAGAAGTAGTAGCTGCAAACCAATTAGGTAAAATTAAAATGTGGACACAAATTATAGCTATTTCTTCCTTACTATTAGGAAATGTATTTTTTGAACTATTTAACTTTCCATTTGATATGATTATGTTATATGTTTGTTTATTCTTTACATTATGGTCTGGATTCGATTATTTCTATATAAATCGTAAAGTATTACTGGATTCTAAGTAGGAAGGAAGTTTTTCCATGAAAGCTGAAATTATTGCTGTCGGTTCGGAATTGTTGTTGGGTCAAATATCCAATACAAACGCACGATTTATTTCTTCCCAATTAGCGGAAATAGGTATCGATGTTTTTTTTCATACAGTTGTAGGTGATAATCCAAACCGTTTATTAGATTCGATTAAAATTGCAGAAGAACGAGCAGATTTAATCATTTTTACAGGTGGATTAGGGCCAACTAAAGATGACTTGACAAAAGAGACGATCTCAAAGCATTTGAACAAAAAACTTGTATTCGATAATAATGCAATGATTTTTATTGAAGATTTCTTTAAACGAATTAATCGTGAAATGACCGAAAATAATAAAAAGCAAGCACTTGTACTTGAAGGGTGCACGGTTTTAGAAAATAAACATGGAATGGCACCTGGTATGTTATTAGCTACTAAAAGTCATGCCTATATGTTACTTCCGGGGCCACCAAAAGAAATGGAACCAATGTTTCAATTTGAAGCTAAACCATTGCTACTAAAACTTTTACATAATGAAACAGTAATTATGTCACATGTTATTCGCTTCTTTGGAATTGGCGAAGCAGAATTAGAGACGAAAGTGCAAGATTTATTAGACAATCAGACAAATCCAACGCTTGCTCCACTAGCATCAGACGGAGAAGTTACTTTAAGACTTACTGCTAAAAGTAATACAGAAAAGGATGCTTGGCAAAGGATCGAAGCTTTACAGGCCGAGATTCTACATAGAGTTGGCAAGTTTGTGTATGGTTATAATAATGACTCGCTTGCTTCCAAACTACGAGACATCTTAATCGAAAATGAGTTAACGATTTCTGCTGCAGAAAGTATGACAGCGGGTTTATTCCAATCAGAACTTGCAGCTGTACCTGGTATGGGTGAAGCATTAGTAGGTGGAATGATTACTTATACAGAAGATGTGAAAATAAAACAATTAGGTGTTAATGAAGCGATCATTAAAGAGTTTAGCGTTGTTTCTAGTCAATGTGCAGAAGAAATGGCAGTTCGGGTGAAAGAAAAATTTAATACGAATATTGGTATTGGAATAACTGGAGCGGCTGGACCAGATGGACATGGAGGCCAACCAGCGGGTACTGTTTGGATTGGTATTGCTTACGGAGAAATGGCACCTATTTCATATAAATTGAGCCTCTCAGGTATGAGAAATACAAACAGACTTAGAGCAGTCAAATTTACCATTCACTATTTAATACGATTACTTCGTGAACAAGGGAATGCAAGAATTTAATTTTGAACATAAAAAACGGCCCAAAATCTAATTTTGAGCCGTTTTTAGTTACTAAAATGAAATAGTTGTGAAAAATAAACGAATAAACGTTCGCTTTTTTCTTGTATATTTCTCAAAAACCGAGTATAGTAAGAATAGGATTAAAAAAGAGAATATCTTTTAAGGAGGAAATGCAGTTGAGCAATGATCGTAAAGCGGCTTTAGAAATGGCTTTAAAACAAATAGAGAAACAATTTGGTAAGGGTTCGGTTATGAGACTAGGAGAAAAAACCGATCGTCAAATTTCTACATCTTCCAGTGGTTCATTAGCACTTGATTCAGCACTAGGGATAGGTGGATATCCACGAGGACGTATTATTGAGATTTATGGACCAGAAAGCTCAGGTAAAACTACAGTAGCACTTCATGCAATTGCAGAAATCCAAAAAACTGGCGGTCAAGCCGCTTTTATTGATGCAGAGCATGCG
Organism: Psychrobacillus sp. FSL H8-0484; assembly: GCF_038005325.1. Taxonomy (NCBI): domain Bacteria; kingdom Bacillati; phylum Bacillota; class Bacilli; order Caryophanales; family Bacillaceae; genus Psychrobacillus; species Psychrobacillus sp. FSL H8-0484. The sequence goes on from NZ_JBBOSZ010000001.1 coordinate 1,415,307, forward strand.
TTGGACCCAGTTTATGCTCAAAAACTAGGGGTTAATATTGACGAATTACTTTTATCACAACCAGATACAGGGGAGCAAGCGCTTGAAATCGCAGAAGCGTTAGTACGTAGTGGTGCAGTAGAAATTTTAGTAATTGACTCAGTTGCAGCTCTAGTACCGAAAGCGGAAATTGAAGGAGAAATGGGAGATTCACATATTGGTCTTCAAGCACGTTTAATGTCACAAGCATTACGTAAGCTTTCAGGTGTTATTAACAAATCTAATACAATTGCTATTTTTATTAATCAAATTCGAGAAAAAGTTGGGGTAATGTTTGGTAACCCTGAAGTAACACCAGGTGGACGCGCACTTAAATTTTATAGTTCCGTACGTTTAGAAGTAAGACGTGCAGAGGCTATTAAACAAGGGACGGATATCGTTGGTAACAAAACGAAAATCAAAGTAGTAAAAAATAAAGTAGCACCTCCATTTAAAACAGCAGAAGTTGATATTATGTATGGAGAAGGAATTTCTCAAGAAGGAGAAATTGTCGATATTGGATCAGACCTTGATATAATCCAAAAAAGTGGTTCTTGGTATGCGTATAATGAAGAACGCATAGGTCAAGGTAGAGAAAATGCAAAGCAATTCCTAAAAGAAAATCCAAATACTAAAAGCGAAATTGCATCTAAAATTCGTGAATCACTCGGGATGACAGGTAGCTCGGTTACAGTAGAAGCTCATGAAGAGGAAGAAGACGAAGAATTCGACTTATTATTGGACGAAAAATAATATATCTGAAAGCCTCTCCATTTTGGAGGGGCTTTTTTTGATAGATAAAACAGTATGTGAAATCACGGCTGTTGATTATCCAATTTACACCATTAAAATTTTACAAGAAATGCGAGTTCCAAGCGCTCCAAAAGCACCTATACATAGAGTGTCTAGTGTGTTATCACCATTTTAATAAGCAATTTACTGGGTACTTTTGGTTAATCAACACGTGTGATATTAGTTAAAGCTTTGTGCTTTATCTTTCTAGAAGAGTATATAATCCTCAATCTGAGGATACCCATTTACAACCATTTACAATTGTTCCTACTTCTTGACCCTCAAGCATTTGTACTAATAGAGGGGCCCCCTTACCTTTTCTTTATAATATTCATCCCGTTTCCTTGACAGAGTATTTCTACATCTATACAATTAAAATTGTATAATTTCTTTTCTTTATAAAATGATGAAAAAGGCAATACATGTAATGCTTTTAGCATATATGTGCCGACTGAAACTTAAAAGTATAGCAATAGGGGGTGTTCAAATGCCATATGAAATTATCATCTCCGCTTTGCTTGGCCTGATTGTCGGTGCTCTTTTTGGTTATAATTATCTGAAAAAAGTGAACGATTCTAAAGTGACTGGTGCAAAACAATCTTCAGCACTCATCTTAGATGAAGCAAAGCGAGAAGCTGAAGCATTGAAGAAAGAAGCACTATTAGAAGCCAAAGATGAAACTCACCAATTACGAACTGAAGCAGAATCTGACATCCGTGAACGCCGTATGGAACTGCAAAAACAGGAAAATCGGTTATTACAAAGAGAAGAGAATCTTGATCGAAAAGATGATGCTCTAAACAAGAGAGAAGTTGGCCTTGAGCGTAAAGAAGATGCTCTAACCGAAAGACAACAGCATATCGAACAGAAGGAAAGTAAAGTGGACGAACTAGTTGCATTGCAACAAAGCGAGCTACAAAGAATCTCTACTTTAACAAGAGAAGAAGCAAAATCAATTATTCTTCAAGAAGTAGAAAATGAACTTGCTACAGATATTGCTGTGATGACGAAGGAATCAGAAACAAGAGCGAAAGAAGAATCGGATAAAAAATCTCGTGAGATCCTTTCACTTGCTCTACAACGATTTGCAGCGGATCATGTAGCAGAAACAACAGTTTCGGTTGTTAATTTACCAAACGATGAAATGAAAGGTCGAATCATTGGTCGGGAAGGTCGAAACATTCGTACGCTAGAAACTTTAACAGGTATCGATTTAATTATTGATGACACACCAGAAGCTGTAATTCTATCTGGATTTGATCCAATACGAAGAGAAACTGCCCGTTTAGCACTCGAAAAACTAGTGCAAGATGGACGAATTCATCCAGCCCGTATTGAGGAAATGGTAGAGAAGTCTAGAAGAGAAGTGGATGAACAAATTCGTGAAATTGGTGAACAAACAACGTTTGATATTGGTATTCACAATTTACATCCTGATCTAATGAAAATTCTTGGCCGATTACGTTATCGTACAAGTTATGGGCAAAATGTGTTGAAGCACTCAACTGAAGTAGCTTACTTAGCTGGTCTTTTAGCAGCGGAACTTGGAGAAGACGTTACGCTTGCAAGACGTGCTGGTTTACTTCACGATATTGGGAAAGCAATCGATCATGAAGTCGAAGGAAGCCATGTAGAGATTGGTGTGGAGCTTGCAACGAAATATAAAGAACATCCAGTAGTCATTAACAGTATTGCTTCCCATCATGGAGATACAGAAGCTACTTCTGTTATAGCAGTATTAGTTGCTGCTGCAGATGCACTGTCTGCTGCACGTCCTGGCGCAAGAAGTGAAACATTAGAAAACTATATTCGTCGTTTAGAGAAACTGGAAGAAATTTCAGAATCATACGATGGAGTAGAAAAATCTTTTGCCATTCAAGCAGGAAGAGAGATTCGTATTATGGTTCGTCCTGATCAAATTGATGATTTAACTGCTCATCGTTTGGCTAGAGATATTCGTAAACGAATCGAAGAAGAACTTGATTACCCTGGTCATATTAAAGTGACAGTAATCAGAGAAACAAGAGCTGTGGAATACGCTAAATAAAAAATGATTTCAGACTTTTGAAAAACACTTTCAATTAGTCCGAAGTAGAGTTTTATTATGTTAGATTTTAGTATTACAAGGAGGCTTCGAAAAGAAGCCTTTTTTTCGTGAGAGGACGTTAAAAGAAATGAAGATTTTATTTATAGGTGATATCGTAGGTTCAATTGGTAGAGATACATTAGAAAGCTATTTACCAAGATTAAAAAGAAAATACAGTCCAGATGTTGTTATTGCAAATGGTGAAAATGCTGCTGCTGGCCGTGGTATTACAAAGAGCATTTTTCAATCCCTGTTACACATGGGAGTGGATGTTGTGACAATGGGTAACCACACATGGGATCAGAAGGAAATTATGGACTTTATTGATGATACGGATTACTTGATTCGTCCAGCTAACTTTTCAGATGAAGCTCCAGGAAAAGGTATGACATCCATTACAAAAAATGGACATACTGTTTCGGTCATTAATATGCACGGTAGAACATTTTTACCGCCTCATGACGATCCATTTAAAAAAGCTACAGAACTAGTAGAAGAAGCACAAAAATTATCGCCTATTATTTTTGTTGATTTTCATGCGGAAGCAACAAGTGAAAAAATTGCGTTTGGATGGCATTTAGATGGGAAAGCATCCGTTGTAGTAGGCACTCATACACATGTTCAAACGGCGGATTCACGAATCTTACCTGGAGGAACAGCTTATATAACTGATGTTGGAATGACGGGCCCATACGATGAAGTGTTAGGGATGAAAAAAGAAGACGTATTATATCGTTTTCAAACAAATATGCCTACTCGCTTTGAAGTACCGAAAAGTGGACGTTCTGTATTAAGTGGTTTCTTTGTTGAAGTTGATAACTTCACTGGGAAAGCAATTCATCAAGAACGAATTTATATAAACGATGATTACCCATTTAAGGGATAAAAGAGTCTAAAAAAATTCTCCCAAGCATAAGTTAGTTTATGAACGAAAGCAAGTTCATAATCTAGCGATAAAAGGAGAAATTATAGTGGATTCTTTAAAAGTATCTTCTCGATCTAACCCCAATTCAGTTGCTGGTGCATTGGTTGCAGTAATTAGAGAACAAGGGTATGCAGAAATGCAAGCAGTTGGTGCTGGTGCATTAAATCAAGCGATAAAAGCGATTGCTATTGCAAGAGGATTTGTTGCACCTAGTGGCACAGACTTAACTTGCTCCCCTGCTTTTACGGATATTATTATTGCAGGTGAAGACCGAACTGCTTTGAAGTTATTGGTAGAAAAAAAGTCGAAATAAATAGGAAGTCGCTACTGACAACAGTAGCGGCTTCACTTTTGGTCATTAAATAGGGACAGCCCACATTTTAGAATGTATTGCTTCGCTAGTTTCGTGGTAGTGAAAACTTTTCTCCTGCGCAAGCTCGTCGCAAAGGGGTTGACCAAAAGTGACTTTTGGTCAACTCCTTTTCTGAATAAAATGTGACAGTGCTTTTCCGTCAAAGGTCTGATTTTTTTTAAAAATACAGTGAATACATAGTGAATAATGCTACTTCATGATAAACTAATGAAGGAAAAAAGCATTTAACCAGATAGTAAGGAGATGTTTATATGTTGCAACAGCTTTCTTGGAAAGTAGGAGGGCAGCAAGGAGAGGGTATTGAAAGTACAGGGGAAATCTTCTCAATGGCTATGAATCGCCTCGGATTTTACCTATACGGATACCGTCATTTCTCTTCTCGAATTAAAGGTGGCCACACAAATAATAAAATCTGTGTACGTCCAACGCAAGTACGTACTATTTCAGATGATTTAGATATTTTAGTAGCATTTGATCAAGAAACAATAGATGTCAATTACAAAGAGTTAACTGAGAAAAGTGTTATCTTGGCAGATGCGAAATTTTCACCAGAAGTACCAGAAGACTGTGTTGCACCAATGTATGTAGTTCCATTTACAGAAGTTGCGGCAGAACTGGGTACATCTCTTATGAAAAACATGGTAGCAATCGGTGCTACTTCCGCTTTATTAAACTTAGATAAGGCGGTATTCCAAGGGGTAGTAGATGAGATTTTCGGCAAAAAAGGTGTAGAAGTTGTCGAGAAGAATATGCAAGCAATCCAACATGGCTACGATACAATGGCTGCACAATTAGGTGATCGTCTAGGTGAGTGGGAGCTTGCTCCAGCAGACGGAAAACACCGTATGTTCATGATAGGTAACGACGCAATCGCAATGGGTGCATTAGCTGCAGGTGTTCGATTTATGGCAGCTTATCCAATCACTCCTGCTTCGGAGATTATGGAATACATGATTAAGAAACTACCGTTATTTGGTGGAGCAGTTATTCAAACAGAAGATGAAATTGCAGCTGCTACAATGGCGATTGGATCTAACTATGGTGGGGTACGTGCATTTACAGCTTCAGCAGGACCAGGATTATCTCTAATGATGGAAGCAATTGGTTTGTCAGGTATGACAGAACAACCACTTGTCATTGTCGATACGCAACGCGGTGGCCCATCTACAGGACTTCCTACAAAACAAGAACAATCCGATCTTATGCAAATGATTTACGGGACACATGGTGAAATTCCAAAAGTTGTAATTGCACCAAGTACCGGAGAAGAAGCGTTTTATGATACAATTCAAGCTTTTAATATAGCAGAGGAATTACAACTTCCTGTTATTATTTTATCTGACTTACAACTTTCACTAGGTAAACAAACGGTAGAGCCATTTGACTATTCGAAAATTGACATTCGTCGCGGTAAATTAGTACAAAATGAAGAAATTCCAGAAGCAGTAGACAAATCTTACTTCAAGCGTTTTGAAGTAACAGAGGATGGCGTTTCACCACGTGTTTTACCAGGAACGGAGCATGCAATTCACCATGTTACTGGGGTAGAGCATGATGAAACAGGGAAGCCATCTGAATCGGCTTCTAATCGTATTGCTCAGATGGACAAGCGTCTAGGAAAACTAAAGTATATTAACTTTAATGAACCTGTTTACGTGAACGCACCTTATGAAGAAGCTGATATATTATTTGTTGGATTTAATTCTACAAGAGGTGTTTTAGAAGAATTACAGCAAACACTAATTTCACAAGGAATGAAAGTGAATCATGCACATATTCGATTAATTCACCCATTCCCAGCAGAAGAAATGCAACCACTTGTTGCAAATGCAAAAAAAGTAATTGTTGTTGAAAACAATGCGACTGGTCAATTAGCAAGCATTTTAAAAATGAATGTTGGCGGTCATGATAAAGTGATCAACGCAACGAAATATGACGGTACACCATTCTTACCATTACAGCTTGAAAAACAAGTAAAGGAGTTGCTAACAGATGGTAACATTTAAGGATTTTCGTAATAATGTAAAACCAAACTGGTGTCCAGGATGTGGTGACTTTTCTGTTCAAGCGGCTATTCAACGAGCGGCAGCCAATGTTGGCATCCAACCTCATGATTTAGCAGTAATTTCTGGTATTGGTTGTTCTGGACGTATATCTGGATATATCCATTCATATGGTTTCCACGGTATTCATGGTAGAGCACTACCGATTGCACAAGGCTTAAAAATGGCCAATAAAGACCTTCACGTAATCGCTTCTGGTGGTGACGGTGACGGCTTTGCCATCGGTATGGGTCATACAATTCACTCTATTCGTCGTAATATCGATATAACATACGTAGTCATGGACAATCAAATCTACGGACTAACAAAAGGTCAAACATCTCCACGTTCAGCGGAAGGTTTTAAAACAAAATCAACACCAGGTGGAGCAATCGAACCATCTGTAAAACCGCTTGAATTGGCACTTACATCAGGAGCAACATTTGTAGCACAAGGATTTTCTTCGGATATTAAAGAGCTAACGGCAATTATTGAAGCGGGAATCAATCATAAAGGGTTCTCATTTATAAATGTGTTTAGCCCTTGTGTAACATACAATAAAGTAAATACGTATGATTGGTTTAAAGAAAACCTAACAAAGCTTTCTAATGTGGAAGGCTACGATCATACAAATCGTGAAGAAGCAATGAAAATGGTAATGGAAAACGAAGGACTTGTAACTGGTATTATATATCAAAACGAAAATGCTCCATCTTACCAAGCACAGGTTCCTGGATACTCTACAACACCACTTGTAGATCATGACTTAAAAATGAGCGAAAAAGAATTTAATGCTTTGATACAAGATTTCATGTAATGAAAGCAAAACTACCCACGTATTCGATAAATACATGGGTAGTTTTTTTTTGCTTAGAAATGAAGTCAATTTTCTACGAGCAATTAAATATCCAGACGCTGGTGCTTGCAATTTTTTAGCAAATCGCGAGATAACCCGATCGAAATGCAACATAGTATGTCCAAATCGCAAGATCGAGCCTACGAATCGCAAGAATACCGCCTCAGAATAGCAAATCACAAGATAACCCGATCGAATCGCAACATAGTATGTCTAAATCGCAAGATCGAGCCTGCAAATCGCAAGAACACCGCCTCAGAATACCAAATCGCAAGATAACCCGATTGAATCGAAACATAGTTTGTCCAAATCGCAAGATCGAGCCTGCAAATCACAAGATCTCAGCTCCAAATCGCAAGAAATCACATCTGGAAACATATCCTAAAAAGGAATCCTTAAAACTGTTAATAATTGCATATTATGACCAATTAAGCACTTTTAAGCTTTATACCTTGTAGCTATGGCTTGCTATTCAGTATAATAGGTTGATGGGTATAGTTATTAGTTACGAACGAAAGAAAGGAGAGTTCTTATGAACGAGGAATCACGTTTACAAAGTACTCAAGTGAAGGAACCTAATTCTCCGGATAAAAAATCCGAAAAGGATTATAGTAAATATTTTCAAGCAGTTTACACTCCACCATCCTTAAAAGAAGCAAAGAAACGCGGTAAAGAAGAAATCGCATATCATAATGACTTTGCAATCGCGGAAGAATTTAGAGGAATGGGACAAAATCGTAAATTTTATATTCGAACTTATGGCTGTCAGATGAATGAACACGACACAGAAGTTATGGCTGGTATATTCATGCAGCTAGGCTATGAACCGACAAATACGGTAGACGATGCAAATGTCATTCTTTTAAATACATGTGCTATTCGTGAAAATGCAGAAAATAAAGTATTTGGTGAGCTTGGCCATTTAAAACACCTTAAACGAAATAATCCAGACGTTTTAATCGGTGTTTGTGGCTGTATGTCCCAAGAAGAATCTGTAGTAAAGAAAATATTAAAAACGTATGATCAAGTAGATATGATTTTTGGAACACATAATATTCACCGTCTCCCTAACATTCTAAACGAAGCATACCTTTCAAAAGAAATGGTAATTGAAGTTTGGTCTAAAGAAGGCGACGTTATTGAAAACTTACCTCGCGTTCGAAAAGGATCTATTAAAGCTTGGGTAAATATCATGTATGGCTGTGATAAATTCTGTACATATTGTATCGTTCCTTACACACGAGGAAAAGAACGTAGTCGTCGTCCAGAGGATATTATTCAAGAAATTAGACATCTTGCGGCTCAAGGTTATAAAGAAATAACATTATTAGGGCAAAACGTAAATGCTTACGGAAAAGACTTTGATGATTTAGAATATCGTTTTGGTGATTTAATGGACGATCTTCGAAAAATAGATGTAGCAAGAATTCGCTTTATGACGAGTCATCCAAGAGATTTCGATGATCATTTAATCGAAGTCCTTGCAAAAGGTGGAAATTTAGTAGAACATATTCATTTACCTGTTCAATCTGGATCCTCTGATATTTTAAAAATTATGGCCCGTAAATATACAAGAGAGCATTATTTAGAACTAGTTCGTAAGATTAAAGCTGCCATTCCAAATGCATCATTATCAACAGATATTATTGTAGGATTCCCGAATGAGACAGATGAGCAATTCGAAGAAACAATGTCTCTCTATAAAGAAGTAGGTTTCGAAATTGCTTATACGTATATTTATTCTCCTCGAGAAGGTACACCAGCTGCAAAAATGATTGATAATGTGCCGATGGAAGTGAAAAAAGATCGATTACAGCGTTTAAATAAGTTAGTAAACGACATGTCTGCAGAAGCAATGAAAAAGCATGATGGTCAAATTGTAGAAGTGCTTGTAGAAGGTGAAAGTAAAAATAACCCGGAAGTACTTGCAGGCTATACAAGAAAAAGTAAGCTAGTAAACTTTGTTGGACCAAAGGAAATTATTGGTCAGCTAGTACAAGTAAAAATTATTGAGGCAAAAACATGGTCACTTACTGGTGAACTAGTTGAAATGCCAAAAGGACAAAAGGTGGAAATATAATGACTACTAAATATACACGAGACGATATTATCGAAAAAGCAAAAGAAATTGCGACAATGATTGCAAATACAGAAGAAGTTGAGTTCTTTAAACGTGCAGAAGCACAAATTAATGAAAATCAAACGGTGCGAGAAAAAATTGCTAGCCTAAAAAGTTTACAAAAACAAGCGGTGAACTTCCAACATTTAGGTAAAGAAAAAGCTTTAAATATGATCGAAGGTAAGATTACAGCAATTGAAGAAGAAATTGATAATCTTCCAATTGTACAAGAATTTAAACAATCACAAGGTGATGTCAATAGTCTTCTACAATTAGTTGCAAACTCTATTTCAAACAATGTAACAAACCAAATCATTGAAGCGACAGAAGGCGACTTACTTAGAGGCGAAACGGGCTCGAAAGTAAAAAATACAACGTATGATAGCTGTTCTTAATTAAATTTAAACCGATGGATACTATGTTAGTACATTAACATAGTATCCATTTTTTATTCGTCAAAATATACTGATTAATTTAATAGTTTGACAATTTAGTTGAGAGGTGTGGTAAAATTAATATTGGGTGGGAAAAATAGTTATAAAGGGGGAAAATAGTTTGAGGAAAAAACAGTTTAAATGGTTAACAGTCCTAAGTGTAATTGCTCTATTAGTATTATCAGCTTGTAATTCAACTGATAGTGGTTCTGGAGAAGGATCTGGAAAAACTAAAGAGGATTATGATTTTTTAAGTATATTAACTGGTGGCACACAAGGGACTTATTATGCACTTGGAGGGACATTTGCGGATTTAATTTCAACAGAAACAGGAATTAAAACTACTGCCGAAGTTTCTCAAGCATCAGCTGCGAATATGACAGCGATGCAAAGTGGCGAAGGTGAAATTGCTTTCGTACAAACGGACATTGCTTACTATGCAACGGAAGGTCTTTTAATGTTTGAGGGTAAAAAAATTGATACTATATCTGCTTTAGGCGCGCTTTACCCAGAGACAGTACAGTTAGTAACTTTAGCTGATTCAGGTATTAAATCATTCGAAGATTTAAAAGGCAAAAAAGTTTCTGTAGGGGCACCAGGTTCTGGTACTTATGCAAACGCAGAACAATTACTTGAAATTCATGGATTATCAATTGAAGATGACATCGAAGCCCAAAACCTAGACTTTGGAGAGTCAACAGAAGGAATCCAATCGGGACAAATCGACGCTGCATTCATAACAGCAGGTTATCCAACAGGTGCAGTGGAAGCATTAAACGCTACAAATAAAGTATCTATCATCCCAGTAAGTGCTGACAAAGCAGAAGCATTAATCAAAAAGTATCCATATTATGCGGTAGATGTGATTCCTGCAGGGACTTACGGATTAGAAGCTGAAGTGCCAACAGTATCTGTACTTGCAATGATAGCGGTTAAAAAGGATCTTCCTGAAGACCTTGTATACGAAATGACAAAAGCGATTTATGATAACACAGAAAAAATTAGCCATGCAAAAGGTACATTTATAAAAGCTGAAACTGGATTAAACGGTATCAATATTGAAGTTCATCCAGGTGCTCAAAAATATTTTGATGAAGTAAACAAATAATTAAACAGTAAATGAGAGGCTCTGTTGCGAATAGCTTCGAGCCTCTTTTTGATAAAGTGGGGTATAGTCACTACGTGAAAAAAAAACTTGCAACGCTTTTCATCTTTCTCGTGATTTGTTTCTTCTTTATTCCATTTTGGACGGCGTTTACCTTTACGGAAACAAGAAATGAAAACCCAAGCCTTCACTATATATCATTAAATGACGTTAAAGATTTTCAGATTGTTTTTACCCACTCCATTCATCTGACCGATGTTATTGAAAGTTATAAAGTGCTAGATTCGAAGGAAATTCGTTTAATGTCGATGAAATACAGCGATGTCGCAATTGGTATGCCGAGTTATGCGGAGGAGGGTCAAACATTACTATATGAGGATGGGATTTACACGTTGCAATACAATGAAGCAATTTTACCGAATTTTACCTTACATATTGGTGATGTCGACTATAGGTTGAATTTTATATATGGGGCAAAGTATTTTAATTTAAAAGAGGAGCTTGTAAGAGGTAAGTCATATTTGTTCGAAGTGAAGAAACTTTCTTTATATGAAAAAATGAAAGGAGTCAAATTGAATGGACGATAAGAAAAACTCCAAACTTCAAGACAATCATTTTGAAGAATTGTCAGCAGAGGAACAACAGGCAATTTTAGAAAAGTACGACCTGGAATCGAATACACGTACTTTAAGTGGGGTATTAAAATATGTTATTTACATTGGCTTAATGGCATTTTCTTTATTTCAGCTGTACACCGCTATTTTTGGTCAATTTCCAGCGCAAATTCAACGAACAGTCCATCTAGGATTCGGGTTAGTATTTGTTTTCTTACTATTTCCAGCACGGCGAAAACTTTCGAAAACAAAGATTCCATTTTACGATTTTATTTTAGCAGCAGGAGCGATCCTGGTTGGAAGCTATTGGACGATTAATTATCATCGTTTAGTACAGAGCTTAGGCGCGCTAGAGGGAATGGACTTTTTCGTAGGATTAGTTGCAATCGTACTCGTTTTAGAGGCGGCAAGACGAGCTGTAGGTTTGCCAATTACAATTATTGCTATTTTGTTTTTAGTGTATGCATATTTCGGGCGCTATTTCCCGGCTTTTATGGCGCATCGTGGGCAAAGTCTTGATAATATCGTTAATTTAATGTTCTATACGACGGACGGAATTTTAGGAACGCCACTTGCCGTTTCTTCGACATATATTTTCGCGTTCTTATTATTCGGTGCGTTTTTAATGAAAACCGGCGTTGGTGAATATTTTAATGATTTATCTGTTGCGGTTGCAGGCAAGCTAATAGGTGGTCCCGCGAAAGTAGCGATTTTCTCATCTGCCTTGCAAGGAACGATTTCAGGAAGCTCTGTAGCAAACGTAGTAACATCAGGTGCTTATACGATACCGATGATGAAATCGCTTGGCTATAAAAAGGAGTTTGCTGGTGCAGTAGAAGCGTCCTCATCCACTGGTGGACAGTTGATGCCACCAATTATGGGAGCAGCAGCGTTCTTAATGGTTGAATTTATCGGAAGAGGCGTGACATACTGGGATATAGCTAAAGCCGCTGCAATTCCTGCTTTACTTTATTTTGCTGGCATTTGGATTATGACGCACTTTGAAGCAAAGCGCTTAGGACTACGTGGTTTAACGGATGAGCAAATGCCAGACCGTAAAGAAATTTTAAAAAAGCTTTATTTAATTTTACCGATTTTCTTAATTATTGTTTTGATGATGGTAGGGGTTCCTGTCATTCATTCTGCATTATACGGCATACTCGCGTGTATCGTTGTAGGTATGATTAATAAAGAAACGCGAATAGGCCCTCTAGATATATTGGATGCATTGGTTGATGGTGCACGCACAGCTCTAGGAGTTGTAGCTGCTACTGCATGTGCTGGGATTATCGTAGGAGTTGTTGTTAAAACTGGATTAGGTTTAAGTTTAGCAACGAGCTTAGTAAAACTTGCTGGCGGAAGTATTATATTAACATTGTTCTTTGTGATGATTGCGTCTCTTATTTTAGGGATGGGCGCTCCTACAACAGCTAACTACGTGATTACTTCGACGATTGCAGCGCCAGCTATTATCGCATTGTTAGCACCTGATGTTCCACAAAGCGCTGTACCATTAGTCGTGTTATTATCCGCACATTTCTTCGTGTTCTATTTCGGAATTATCGCGGATATAACCCCACCTGTTGCCCTCGCCGCCTTTGCTGCATCTGGTATTTCAGGTGGAGATCCAATAAAAACCGGAATAGAAGCTTCGAAGTTAGCAATAGCTGCTTTTATTATCCCTTATATGGTTGTATTCTCACCAACATTATTAATGATAGATACAACCATACCGGAGATAATTTGGGTTGTATTTACTGCGATGACCGGAATGATTTCAATCGGTGCAGGAATTGTTGGATTTTGGTATCGAAAAGTAACGTGGATTGAAAGAATATTCGCAGTTGGTGCGGGACTATTACTTATCTATCCAGAAGGCTATTCAGATATCGCGGGGCTAATCATTTTTGCAATATTATTAACAATTCAATACTTAACACGAGAAAATGATAAATCAATAGTCGTAGCTTAGCATAAAGGGAGCTTCCAATAAGCCCATAAATTGAAGCAGGTGTAGAAAGACGAGTCTTTTTCTACACCTGTTTTTTGTATACTTTTTATTAAACTACTTTTTTTGTAGGCAATTGATTGTAGTGAAAGACGGCGACTCCAGCGGGAATAGCGTGAGCTGAAGGCCCCGCAGGAGCGAACAAAGGAACGAAGGCTAAGAACGCCACCTCGTGTGGCAACGCCTTCGTGACCAACATCGTGTTGGCCTGAGGAGAATGAAGCCATGCCCGCGGAAAGCGTCCGTCTGAAACGGAAATCATTACATTGGGAAAGGGACCATTTCTCAGTCTCTATATGACTTTAGGGACAGCCCCTTTTTTATATAATGTTGTTTATAGAAAACGTATGGTGGATTAAACAGAAAATTGTTATAATATGGATATAAAAATAATGCAGGTAGAAAAAACTTCTAAATCCCCCAAAGGTTCTTCTACTTGCTTTCAGTTAAAGGAGTTTTTCAATGAATTGTCCAATTTGATCCCTTAAATCACTTTAATGATTATCATTAATTAAATATGGGGGATAATAATGAAGTCAAACAAGAACTTTCTTTTGTTAATGCTAGGTCAATCCGTCGCAAATTTAGGGGACGTATTTTATATTGTAAGTGTTATTAGTATATTATTTGGGTTAACAGGTTCTGCCGCTATTGCCGCGTTTGTTCCTTTTACGATTGCTTCCACGATGTTTATTTCGAGTTTGTTAACACCTTTAGTAATCGGAAAGTGGCGTTTAAAAACGTTATTAGTAGGATCACAAATTGGAAAAACAATACTATTAATCGGACTAGGTTCTTTTGTTTTTCTGTTTTTACAAGATACGAATTATTATTTCATCTTTTTCTTCATTGCCGGAATAGCGCTTCTAGACGGCTGTGCGAATCCGATAATGCATACTTTTTTTCCTTACTATGTGGAGGATGAAAAGTTAGTAAAGGCTAATAGTATAGCTGAATCTACTACTCAAATAATTCAAATTGGAGCATGGTTTTTCGGAGGACTGTTATTGCTTGTAATTACTACAATTCAATTAATCTGGATTGTATGTTTTCTTTTTGTATTGTCGTATCTATTTTTGAGCTTCCTTCCACATGTGAATCATATAGAGGAAAGAGAACAAAATTTTTGGCTACGACTTACCGAAGGATGGAAGAGTATTGGTACAACTCCAGTGCTGAAAACAACGATTCAAATGGATATTTTAGAGACAATTGCTGGAACGGTGTGGATTGCTGCTATTGTTTATGTATTTGTCGAGCAAGCACTACATGTCGGTGAACAATGGTGGGGCCTGATAAATGGAGCGTTTTTCATTGGCTTATTAATAGGTAGTCTATATTGTTTGAAATTTTCTCATCTTGTTGACCAATATAAGTACCGTTTTATATTCGTAGGAGCCTTCATTTCAAGTATCTTAACTATATTATTTAGTACAACAAGTAATCCTGTGATAGCACTAATTCTATCAGCAGGCATTGGTATGTTTGGCCAACTTAAAAATATCCCACAAGGAACAATAATTCAACGAAGCGTTACACCTGAAAAACTTGTAACTGTATATACATCGATGGGAGCAGTTGTAACAGGTGTATTTGGGATTTCTTCGTTATTTATTGGAATATTAGCAGATTTACTTGGAGTGCGTGCTGTATTTATCGTGTCGAGCATACTATTAGCCGCAGTAAGTTTAATTGCATTTAAAAATAAACGATTATTTGTATAACAAATGAGGGAGAGCCTTCAGTGAGGGCTCTCCTTTTAGGTGGCTTCGTGGATAACTAGTGAAGAAAAATGATTGTTTTAAGGGGGCAATAAGTGATGGAATATAAAGTGAAAACATATGAAGAAGCTATAAAAGTAGTTGAGGAGATAGGATTACTTCCACTCGCTCCTTTAATACCTGGCTTTCCTTCTTTACATGGCATCACCTCACCAGACTCTTGGCATTCCGATACAGAGTTAGATCCTTGGATTTGGAGAACAAAATTTCCTACTGATGGTATTGCAGGGTACGGGAAGTTTATGAAGAAAAAATCCATCTTAGTATCTCGTCAGTTACTACCATATGTAAAAAAAGTTCTTGGCTACACTGAATCGGTTGAAGATCGTTATTTTGATGGTATGGTAACAAAAGAAGCATTAACTATCTATAAGTTGATTAGACAAGAAGAGGGAATTGATACGAGGGTACTAAGGGGGGTTAACTCATAAGGATCAAAAGAAATTATTTGAAAATGCTTTATTAGAGTTACAAGGAACAATGGATATTGTCATTTCAGGTACACAAGACAAGAAAAATATAGAGGGAGAAAAGAATGGCTGGAGCAGTACAGCTTTTGAGACGTATGATTCTTGGGCAAGCAGAAATAAAATTGAACGTATCGACATGGAAAAAAAAGCGGCAAGGGACTATCTGTTAGGTCATTTTATAGAAGTGAGTAGTGAGGAGTCCGTTAAATCACTTCGAAAAATCCTGTCTTAATAAAAAGCTATTTAAAATTAGGCTGTTGTTTTTTAGAAGCATATATTTTGTGACGAAAATCCGTGAGACTCCTGTGGAAAAACGGGGTGCCAAGACCCCATAGCGAGTTTACAGGAACAAATCCTAAGATCGCCACATCCATGTGGCAACAACATCCTGTTGCGCCGAGGAGGCTTGGCTGTTCGTCCGCGGAAAGCGAAAGCGAGGGGATTTTCGTCCATAACAACAGAATCGTTTAACAGAGGTTAACTAGCAATTGGTGGACACTAGGTTTGACCAACTTAACATAAATTGTATTGCTTATTCGACGACTGTAAAAATAATGTTAGCTTCTAATTCTACTTTATTTAGTGTTGGATTTTCTCCCACTGATAATTTAGTCATCGCTTTAATTTCATATTTCCCCGGGGAAAGATTCCCTTTTGCAACTTCCCTATATTCATCGTCACTATAAGGCTCACCAGGCATCCCCTCATGATAGCTTCCACCAGAAAAAGAATAAACAGTTTTATAAGGCTCGTTTTTCTTAAAATCCTCGATATACAAAGGTGTATTCATAGCCCACCCGAATTGATAGTCTTTCGTTAAATTTGTCGTTTCAAATAATATTGGCGTTCCGCTATGTGCCACTGTAACCGTGTCTGTTTCTCCCTTATAAGCAAGCGTAGCAGTGATTTCTAATGGCTCGCCAACTTGGTATTCTTCCTTTTCTGTTCGCACTGTCAAAATGAACTGTTCGTTCTCGCTTATAGTTTCTGTGATGTTTCCCTTTTCACTCGGTACTTGCTCTTTAACGATAGGTATTTCAGTATTACAACCACTCAACAAAAAAATGATTAACAAGAATGAAATACATTTCTTCATAAATACCCACCTTTATAATTCCTTTAAAATATTTGACGTGATATTATCCATAATGTTACATCGAAGTACCTGAAATCAACTAACCTAAAACAGGTAAAGTGTATCTTCGTCTAGGAAGGGTATAATAAAATAGAAGAAGTAGATGATAAATTGAACTGCTAGAAGTATCACCATTTTATTCTATGACGGAGAAAGGAAGATATTATGTCAAAAGAGAACACTACTGGTTGGAACATAGAAAACAGTTATGCTGGTCTTCCGAAATTACTGTTTACGACTATGGACTTAAATCCTGTACGCTCACCGAAGTTGGTCATCCTCAATAATTCTTTGGCAACATCTCTAGGTTTAAATACCAAGGCACTAGAAAGTGAACGAGGTGTGGAGGAGCTTGCAGGTAATCATCCACCAGAAGATAGTTTGCCTCTTGCTCAAGCTTATGCAGGTCATCAATTCGGACATTTTAATATGTTAGGGGACGGCCGTGCTCTACTACTTGGCGAGCAGATTACTCCCCAAGGAGACCGAGTTGATATTCAGCTAAAGGGTTCAGGTAGAACGCCATACTCTCGCGGGGGAGATGGGAGAGCAGGACTTGGACCGATGCTTCGTGAATACATAATTAGCGAGGCGATGAATGGACTTGGTATCCCTACAACACGCAGCCTATCCGTGGCGACAACCGGTGAATCCATCATTCGTGAAATGGAACAACCTGGTGCAGTTATGGCTCGAGTTGCTGCAAGTCATATTCGAGTAGGAACTTTTCAATTTGCTGCAAATTGGGGAACTATCGAAGATCTTCGCGCTTTAGCAGACTACACGTTAGAAAGACATTATCCGGAGATTGATGAAAAAGAGAACCGATACCTTTCACTTCTGCAAGAAGTAATCAAGCGTCAAGCCGAGTTGATTGCCAAATGGCAACTGGTTGGGTTTATTCATGGGGTGATGAACACGGACAATATGGCCATTAGTGGAGAAACTATTGATTATGGTCCTTGTGCATTCATGGATATATATGACCCTAAGACAGTATTCAGTTCTATTGATAAACATGGGCGCTACGCCTATGGTAATCAGCCTAATATTGCCGGTTGGAACCTCGCTCGATTTGCTGAAAGCTTGTTGCCTCTTATACATGAAGAACAAGAGCAAGCAATAAAGCTGGCCGAAGATGCGATGACAAATTATTCCGAGTTGTATCAATCTAACTGGCTCAAAGGTATGAGAGCAAAATTGGGGATTTACAATGAAGAGACAGAAGATATTTCCCTTATTGAGGACCTTCTTTATATGATGGAGAAATATAGCGCAGACTATACGAATACATTTCGAACACTAACCTTAGATCAGTTGGAGGATACGGACCTATTTGCTACTCCAGAATTTATAGATTGGTACGAGATATGGCAAACGAGATTGAGTAGACAGAAGGAATCCAAAGACTTATCAACTGAGTTGATGCGGAATAGTAACCCTGCTGTAATTCCTCGTAATCACCGTGTAGAAGAAGCACTTGACGCAGCAGTGAGTCAAGGAGATTATAGTCTGTTGGAGCAGCTAGTTGATGTACTTAGAATTCCTTACGCGTATACTCCTGAACAGAATGAATACAACACACTCCCATCGGAATCCAACAGTCGTTACCAAACTTTCTGTGGTACATGATGATTTACCCATAAAGTGAAGCAGGTGTAGAAAAACGAGTCTTTTTCTACACCTGTTTTTTGTATACTTTTTATTAAACTACTATTTTTTGTAGGCAATTGATTGTAGTGAAAGACGGCGACTCCAGCGGGAATAGCATGAGCTGAAGGCCCCGCAGGAGCGAAAGCGACGAGGAGACTGAAGCCATGCCCGCGGAAAGCGTCCGTCTGGAACGGAAATCAATACATTGGAAAAGGGACCATCTCTCAGTCACTATATGACTTTAAGGACAGCCTCTTTGTTCCTATAAGCTCCTTGCGGGGTCTTGGCAGCCTGTTTTTCCACAGGAGTCTCGCGATTTTCGTCAACAAATATATTCTCCTAAAAATCGCTCCGTAAATGACGTAGTTAAGTCCATTCCAAAGGAATACGGAAACATCTATGAACAGGTTTTGTGTCTAAACGATGCTATGCGCTTTACTTATTTAGATAGTAGGGAAAAAGCAAATTGAAGCAATTGGTTCTATCTTTCTTGTTTTTGATTACACTAAATGTAGGACAGAGAATGGAGGTGAAGAGGATTTGGCGAAAAAATGGGGAATTACAGCACTTTTACTTTTTGGGGTATATGCGTTAGGGATGTATTTTTATATCTTTCATAGTGATAGTGGGGGTATACCAACAGCTTTGAAAGGGACTGTTGCAGATCCACACGTCTTTATGTCGGAGCGTGAATTGTACCTAAGTGAGGAGTATTCAAAAATAAAGAATTTCCTCTTTTTTGTAGCAGCACCGTTTGAATGGCTTATCTTATTTTTTATATTGATTACTGGGATTTCTCAAGCGTTTGAAAGATGGATCCCTTTGCAAAACAGATGGGCAATTTGGCAAAATGCAGTCTATTTATTTTTACTATCTTTACTTATGTTTATCGTGTTATTTCCTTTAGAATATTACAGGTATTCTTTAAGTAAATACTATGGGATTAGTACCCAAAATTTCAATTCTTGGATGCGCGATAATGTCATTGAATTTTGGGTTAACTTCGGAACAACTGTAGTGATTGTGACCGTTCTTTATTGGCTTATTAATAAAAGCACAAAGAAATGGTGGCTTAACGCATGGTTATTAATGATTCCTTTCTCCATTTTCCTCATGTTTATTCAACCAGTATTAATCGACCCACTATATAACGATTTCTATCCACTAACTAATAAAGAATTAGAGACGAAAATTTTGTCGTTGGCTGAGCAAGCAAATATTCCAACAGAGCAAGTGTATGAAGTAAATATGGCGGAAAAGACAAATGCGCTAAATGCCTATGTTACGGGGATTGGGAGTAATTCTAGAATAGTGTTATGGGATACGACGTTAAACCGCTTATCAGAAAATGAAATTCTCTTCATCATGGCTCATGAGATGGGGCATTATGTGGAAAAACATATTTATTTCGGAATCGCTGGTTATATATTAACGATGCTTGTTGGGCTTTGGTTAACAGCGAAACTAATGCGTAGGATCATCGCCCGCCATGGACGTGTATTAAAAATTAATCGAATAAATGCTATTCACTCGCTTCCATTGTTTTTACTTATTACATCTTTTCTGTTATTCGTTTCAAGTCCACTTTCCAACTACATATCTAGATATCAAGAAACGAGAGCTGATCAGTATGCTATAGAGCTAGTAGTCGACCCGGAGGCTGCTGTGAGCACTTTTCAAGAACTTACGAAGGCTGGATTAAGTGAAGTAAATCCTCCATTACTCGTAAAATGGTTTCGATATTCTCATCCAACCATGCTAGAAAGAATAACTAAGGTAGCTAATGAAATAGGAAAAGAAGAGTGAGGTAAGTTAACAGAAGCGTATTAGCTAAAAGAGATTATAGGGAATCAAGCTATTGAACATATGTAAGCGTCAAATAATGCCCGCCTAGCGACTAGGTGGGCATTATTTGACGTTGACGTGATTACGTGCATTTTTTTGTTGAAATTACTTTAAACACTCCAACAAATAGATTCAATTCAGAATAGTGTATGAGTTGTGCGAGGGATACCTGGTGGATATGTCAGCAGATTGCCACTTTGTAAGGGTGGCGAATTCAATAATTCTGTTATATTTAGAAGAGTAACAATATCGAGAAATAAGAAATGTCGTACAGGAAAATGAAGGAGTGTTAAACTAAACAACATGCAAAAGCAATCTAACTTTAATTTATGGGCAATGGCTCTAAAAACAGGTATTATTAAATCTAATTTAATTCCGATGGTAGCAGGTCTGATGCTAGCTTTATACACATATGAGTTAAGTTTCCGAGACAATCTTTCGAATATTGTTTATGCAATTTTAGGAACGGCGGCAGTAATTGCTGCTGCGGGTTCTTTTAATAATTTGTACGATCGTGACATTGATGTTGTGATGCAGCGTACGAAAAATCGTCCCACCGTAACAGGTGAATTATCTCCGAAACTTATCTTGGTCGTTGGAATCACTTTACTTTTAATCGGAATTGGATTACTTGCATTAACGACACCACTTGCATCATTCTTAGGTTTTCTCGGAGTATTTTTCTATGTTGTACCCTATACAATTTGGACGAAACGCCGTACCATTTGGAACACAGAAGTTGGCAGTATTTCAGGGGCAATGCCACCACTTATTGGTTGGGCAGCAGTAGCACCAGATATTTGGCATCCTGCAGCGTGGGCATTATTCATTATCGTCATGATTTGGCAAATGCCGCACTTTTACGCGATTGCTCTTCGGAAAAAGGATGATTACGCTGCAGCGAATATCCCAATGCTTCCTGTAGTAAAAGGTGAGCGTCGTACGTATATTCAATCCAACATTTACTTAGTACTATTAATATTAACGAGCTTCTTATTTTTACCCCTTAGCTTAGGGCTCACATTTGTTTCGGTTATTTTAGGTGCAATTTGGCTATCGATGAGTATTATGGGCTATCATAAGAAGGAAGGGAAGAAATGGGCGAACCGTATGTTTGTATACTCTTTATTCCATATGATGTTCATTTTTGGCACTGTCATTATTTATGCTGCTATAGGATTAATATTAAACGAGCATTGAGTTAGAAACCTTGTGTCACGAACAATTCAGAATAATTTCTGAGTTATGCATGACACAGGGTACACTAACTATTTTGTACTTCTCACGAACAATAGTTTATACCACTGATTAACTAGAAAAGGCATACAAGACAAGCTATAAATAATAACTAGTTGTACTCCACTTAATGTCGCGACTTCAAACACACCTGTAAGCGAAGGGATAAATAATACTAAATGTAAACATAAAAAACCTATTAAAAATGCTAGCCAAGTATATTTATTCGAAAATACACCAATTGTGAAAATCGATTCTTTCGATCTGGAGTTGAAGCCATGTACTAATCTGGACAAACATAATGTGGTAAATGCCATTGTAGTTGCTGTCAGAGTATCTCCTGTCTGCAATCCGATTCGAAAAGCAATAATCGTAGAGATAGCAATTAATAAACCTTCGAGCATCACTTGTATAGTAAACTTTTTATTTAATAACGGGGTTTGAATGTCTCTAGGCTTGTCCTTCATTGTATTTTTATTATTCGGCTCTAAACCTATTGCAATTGCTGGCAGACTATCGGTAAGTAAGTTAATAAATAATAGATGCACAGGTGCAAAGGGAACGGGTAAACCTAATACGGTAGCATATAAAACAACAAAAATAGCACCTGTATTCCCTGATAATAAGAATAGAATGGCGTTTTTAATATTCGTATAAAGGCTTCTTCCATTCGAAATTGCTTTGACGATCGTTGAAAAATTATCATCTGTTAAGATCATTGAGGATGCATCTTTCGCTACCTCGGTACCAGTTATCCCCATCGCTACACCGATATCGGCTTGTTTTAAGGCTGGGCCATCATTGACACCATCTCCGGTCATCGCCACGACATGTCCCTTTTCCTGCCAAGCTTTCACGATTCGAATTTTATGCTCTGGTGTCACTCGGGCATAAACAGAGATATCTTGAACCTTTTCTTGTAATTGTTGATCAGTTAATCCTTCTATTTCATAGCCTTCAATCGCTTCTGAAGGATCATTTAAAATACCAATTTGTTTGGCAATTGCAGTTGCTGTTATTTTATGGTCACCTGTAATCATAACTGGTTTAATACCAGCTTTTATACAGCTTTCAACAGATGCTTTTGACTCTTTTCTCGGAGGATCCATCATTGCAATTAATCCGACAAAGATTAAATCTCTTTCACCCCAGGCATCGATTGATTGATGTACCTGTATATCTTTGTAAGCTATAGCTATTACTCTTAATCCATTCATCGAAAAATCACGATTCACTTCTTCAATTTTGTTACGATGTTCTTCCGTTATAGTACGTACACCTGTAGAAGTTTCGATTTTCGCAATCTTAGGTAAAAGAACATCAACTGCTCCTTTGGTAATCATCATTGATTGAAGATTAGACCGATGCACTGTCGTCATTAACTTTCTGTCCGAATCAAAAGGAATTTCCGCCACTCTAGGATTGTTGCTTCTTACGATTAACTCATCAAGACCGTACTGCTTCCCTAATTTTACGAGTGCGATTTCAGTAGGGTCACCGATTTCTATATTATCTCTTTCCAAAGCATCATTACATAATAATGCCATTAAGATAAGATTTTTTTCAATTGCAATTTCTGTATTTAGTTGATCTTTCGGAATGACTTTTTGATCAGTATAAACTTGTTGTACAGTCATCTTATTTTCGGTTAATGTTCCCGTTTTATCTGAACAAATAACCGATACACTTCCCAAACTTTCGACAGCATAAAGCTTTCGTATAATGGCATTCTCTTTCGCCATTTTCTGTGTCCCAAAAGCCAGTACAATGGTAACAATCGAACTTAATGCTTCTGGAATTGCTGCAACTGCCAGCGAAACAGCAAACATAAACGACTCTACTAACTCCCTCCCCCGAAAAAGATCAATC
The DNA here is from genome assembly GCF_038005325.1 of Psychrobacillus sp. FSL H8-0484. Lineage (NCBI taxonomy): Bacteria > Bacillati > Bacillota > Bacilli > Caryophanales > Bacillaceae > Psychrobacillus > Psychrobacillus sp. FSL H8-0484. The sequence continues at coordinate 1,438,668 of NZ_JBBOSZ010000001.1, forward strand.
GTGAAAATAGCTACACAGATCATCGTGATCCCCAAAGCTAAATTTTCCCCAAAATGATCTAGACTTACTTGTAAAGGTGTTTTCTTTTCTTTCGCAGTATCCAGTAAATTTGCTATTTTTCCGATTTCTGTTTCCATTCCAATAGCTGTAACAATTATAGTACCACGGCCAGTAGTGACAAAACCCCCAGTGAAAACCATATTCTTTTTGTCCCCAATGGATACATGATTTTCATTGATTGGTTCGGTACTTTTCGCAACAGCGAATGATTCACCTGTCAGCGAACTTTCATTTATATGCAGATTATGGCTTTCTAATAATCTTCCATCAGCATTTATATAATCACCAGCCACCAAATAGAGAAGATCTCCAACCACTATATCTTCTGAAGAAATCTCTACTATCTGATTATTTCGCATCACTTTTGCAACTGGAGTGGTCAAAGCTTTCAGATTATCCAAAGACTGTTCTGCCTTCACATGCTGTACAGTACCCAGGATTGCGTTTAATATAACGACAATCATGATTACAATAGTACTTCCTACTTCACCTAATAGAAATGAAATGAAAGCAGCGATGATTAATATTATGACTAATAAATCCTTAAACTGTCCAAAGAAAACGGCGAATGTACTTGTTCTTTTTCCTTCCACCAATTTATTAGAACCGTATATTTTTTTTCTATTTTGGACGTCATAATCATTCAAACCTTGATTTGTGACGTCCAATCTCTTCATGATTTCAAGTGATGATTGTTGATGATATTCTAACATTCGATTCTCCTTCCAGTGTGCAATTATTAGACTATCAACCTAATTAAAGATAATCTCAGCAGATATACTACTTGCTATTGAGTCTCGGAAAACTCGAATAACTCAATTTCTATTGACAATCAGAATGGAAGGAAGTAGCTAAAATCGGCCCATGAAGTAGGCGCCTTTTGGATTGTACTTTATTATGCAGGTATCAAATCACTTGAATATATTTCCGAAAAATAGCATTCGAATAAGCATTTCAATTTTGTTCTCTATATATTCCACCTCCATTAACTATAACAATATTATTCCTTGTTCTATTCCAGTATGATAATAAGTGATATAGAAATTAAATTATTTGTTATATAGGTGAAAATATATATATATTATAGATTCACTATTACACTTGAATTAATTTCATCCATTTTGTACGCATTCATGTGCTCGTGCCATCTAACATAAAGCAAATGAACGCCACTCTGGAAATTAAAAGACTGTTGCTGCACATAATTTTTATCTTCATCGGGGGTTAAATAGTTAATTGCTCCGTGTATTCTTTTGCGACTCTACCAGCTTTCAGTATATAAAAAGAGTGAGGAGTTTGCAGTTTCAAAGGTCGAATACCGGTTTCTATCTACTTATCTTTTTCAATGTAGCGAGAAGGTATATGACTACATCAGTTCATCTAAATCTGAAGCCATTTTTTAAACCTACAAATAATTTAATGTTTATTACTAAAAATTCAGAATAGTTTTCAGGGTGTGCGTAACACAGGGAACGCTTACTATTTGTAACAGTGTCATAAATTCCTCACAACTTTTGGAGGGTTGGTACTTGTTTGGCTTGGCGTCTTTCTACTAAGATGGAAGGTGTAGTGGAAGGGACGAGAGGTATGTTAAATGAAGCGAAAGCGTTTATACATCTTTTTTATAAGGAAACAGGTAGAGATGAACAAGAAATGGTTGCTCGATTAAAAGAGATCGAGGAGCAGATTTATATAAATGGTTCCTATGAACATACGACAGAGGAGCTAGCATACGGTGCTAAAGTGGCGTGGCGTAATAGTAATAAATGTATTGGTCGTTTATTTTGGCAAAGCTTAACCGTTATAGATAAAAGGGAACTACATACAGAGGAAGTCATCTTTGAATCTTTACTGGAACATATAAAGTTTGCCACCAATGAAGGGCGAATCAGACCGACGATTACGATATTTTCACCACAAGATGTCCGTGTTTGGAATCATCAGCTGATTCGTTATGCAGGATATGAGACGAAGGACGGAATTATTGGAGATTCCGATTCGATTGCTTTTACAAAAGTATGTGAGGAACTTGGTTGGAAAGGAAACAGAACAAATTTTGATGTCTTGCCACTCGTCATTCAAGTAAAGGATCGACCTGCAAAAATTTTCGAAATTCCTGAGCAATATATATTTGAAGTTCCTATCCGTCACCCAGAATATAATTGGTTTCAAGAACTACAATTGAAATGGTATGCAGTGCCGATGATTTCCAGCATGAAACTTGAAATTGGTGGCATTACTTATGCAGCTGCTCCATTTAATGGATGGTATATGGGTACAGAAATCGGTGCACGTAATCTAGCAGATGATTACCGCTATAACATGTTGCCGACGATTGCACAGCATATGGGGCTTAACACAAAATCGAATGCTTCTCTATGGAAGGATCGTGCACTAGTTGAGCTGAATGCAGCGGTTTTACATTCTTTCAAAGAAGACGGGGTCAGTATTGTAGATCACCATACAGCAGCACAGCAATTTAAGAAATTTGAAGAGATTGAAAAGGATGCAGGGCGTGATGTCACTGGAAACTGGACATGGCTTATACCTCCAATGTCACCAGCAACCACGCATATCTTTCAAAAGCCATACAATAATGAAAAGATAACACCTAACTATTCTTATCAACCTTTACCATATTAAAAAGGGGCTATCCAATAAGCCCATAAATTGAAGCAGGTGTAGAAAAACGAGTCTTTTTCTACACCTGCTTTTTGAATACTTTTTACTAAACTACTATTTTTTGTTGGCAATTGATTGTAGTGGAAGACGGCGACTCCGGCGGGAGTAGAGTGAGCTGAAGGCCCCGCAGGAGCGAACAAAGGAACAAAGGCTATGAACGCCACCTAGTGTGGCAACGCCTTTGTGACCAACATCCTGTTGGCCTGAGGAGCCTGAAGCCATGCCCGCGGAAAGCGTCCGTCAGGAAGGGAAATCATTACATTGGAAAAGGGACCATCTCTCAGTCACCATATGACTTTAGGGACAGCCCCTTTTTTAATATAAACAAGTGCAGTCTAAAGCCTCCGCAAACGGCTGAGCACTTTTATCTTAAGTTTCTTCGGTTACATATCGATCTCTACTTGCATGCATTCCTGAAAAGAATAAGAGTACAACGGTTACGATAAACAAAATAATAGATGTATGCCAGCTTCCAGTTGCATCGTGAATATAACCAAAGAAAACTGGGCCAACTGCTGCTAAAAGATAACCGATTGATTGTGCTGTTCCAGAAAGCTCAGCGGCCTCCATAGGCGTTCGAGAGCGAAGAGAGAAAAACATCATGACCAGACTAAATGACGCACCCCCTGCTAAACCAAGGAAAATCATCCATACAATTGCAAGCGAATTACTACCTACTAATAATCCAATGAAACCGATTAAGTACAAAGCCGTATATACTACTACAAGTATTCGCTGATCTTTTAAGCGCCCCGCAATGATTGGTGTAATAAAAGTCATTGGCAATTGAGCGAATTGCATAATGGACAACATCCACCCAGATTGATCTGCTTCCATACCTTGAGATTGTAAAATATCAGGTATCCAAGCAGCAGTCGTATAAAAAATAAGAGATTGAAATCCCATACATAATGTAATGGTCCATGTTAAGGGAGAAGCTAGAATCGACTTAGGTTTGTCTATTGTAGTTTCAATCTGTGATTCTGTCATTTCTTTTCTTTTCTTAATTTGGGGAATCCAAATGATGCTAGCAATGATGGCAAAAATGGACCAACAGCCTAGTGCACCTTGCCATCCATAAATTGTGCTTTCAGCAATAGGATAACTTATCCCAGCACCTATTCCAGCAGATAGATTCATGGAAACTGTGAAAATCGCAGTCAATAAACCAACCTGTAAAGGGAATTTTAGCTTTATTAAACTCGGCAATAAAACATTTCCAAAAGCAATGGCAATTCCGATTAACGAAGTTCCAATAAGTAAGAAAGCTGTAGTTCCTAAAGAGCGAATGATAATGCCCGCTGCTAATAATAAGATAGCGTAGAACAAAGTCAATTCCATTCCAAAACGGCGCGCAATTTTAGGTGCAAATGGAGAAATAACTGCAAATGCTAAAAGAGGAATGGTTGTTACAAATCCTGCAAGTACGTTAGAAATAGCTAGTCCATCTCGTATGTATGAAATAATAGGTCCAACGGAAGTAAGTGGGGCCCTAAGTGTGGAAGACACAAAAATAATTCCGATTATTAATAATAGGATGCTTCCTTTTCTCTCCTTAATAGTTGCCAAGGGAATTCCCTCCTCACATAAAAAAATTGTTAGTCAGTACTAGAAAATCCTACACTCTTTAATAGAAAAGTTCAATAGAAAGATATTAAGGCACAGGTGTTGATTATCCAATTTGCACCATTAAAATTTCACAAGAAATGCGCAAGGAACCCATTTTGCACTTGTACGTTTTTGGTTCGCTTTGGGCGATATGATCGCTACACTATTTTCGATAATCCTGTTGTGGATATTTGTCCGTTACGTACCTACAATGCTCAAAAGAAAACCGAAATTGATTTGGAAAATGAAAGAAGAGCTACCTTTCTATTCAGAGTGGAAGTGCCCGAAGATGCAATTTCGGGCACTCATCACTTTCTATCATGCGTTCGTTGCTTATTTTTGCGAAGCCAATTGAAAAGGTGGAAATACGATAGAGAAGGACTGAGCGGCCAAAATTGCATCTTAGGCTGCTTATTGTATAAATAGGAAAGTGGCTATTCTTTCATTTTCAAAAGCTTTTGCACTTCTATTACAAGTAGCTATGGAGAGTGACGGACGAACGAGTACCACACAATTATCGAAAAAATGGGGCTGGCCAATAAGACCATCAATTGAAGCAGGTGTAGAAAAAAGAGTCTTTTTCTACACCTGTTTTTTGTTTACTTTTTAATAAAACTACTATTTTTGTAGGCAATTGATTGTAGTGAAAGACGGCGACTCCAGCGGGAATAGCAGATGTTTTCTGCACCGAAAGCGAAGCGGCAGGTGCATGAGCTGAAGGCCCCGCAGGAGCGAATAAAGGAACGAAGGCTAAGAACGCCACCTCGTGTGGCAACGCCTTCGTGACCAACATCGTGTTGGCCTGAGGAGACTGAAGCCATGCCCGCGGAAAGCGTCCGTCTGGAACGGAAATCAATACATTGGAAAAGGGGCCATCTCTCAGTCTATGTATGACTTTAGGACAGCCCCATCAAGAAAACCAGGTAATAGTGTAGAACTCGTTCAGTTCCAAGCACTCCAAAAGCACCTATGCATAGAGTGCCTCAAGGAATACTCATCTAGCGATATATTTCCTTGGATAGTGAGAATATACAAATTAATTAATGTATAATTAGGATAGAAAGTGAATTTTTGGAAGTTAACATGTTTTTAGTAGAAGAGGGGGAACTTTATGAGAAACGAAAAGGTTTTATCATTAGTAAATGTATCGAAAAGCTTTGGCAATAAAAAAGTGTTAAATGGGGTCAATTTAGATGTGTATAAAGGTCAAATCATTGGCTATATTGGACCAAATGGTGCCGGTAAAAGTACGACCGTTAAATTAATGCTAGGTTTAATAGAAGGCCATAGTGGCATTATTGAAATTTTTGGGGAAAACATTATCAAAAGTGATTATGCTTATAAAAAGAGAATCGGCTATGTTCCTGAAACAGCAGAACTATATGAAAATTTAACGGCTTTTGAATATCTGTCCTTTACAGGAGAGTTGTACGGTTTAGCAACTGAGGATGCGGAGAAAAAAGCGTATGAATTAATGAAAGAATTTGGTTTGGAAGCTGCATTTCATCAACGACTATCTTCTTTTTCAAAAGGGATGAAGCAAAAAGTATTAATTATTTCTAGTTTGCTGCATGATCCAGATTTATTGTTTTATGATGAGCCACTAAGTGGACTTGATGCAAATAGTGTGATGGTCATTAAAGAAATACTTGCTCAGCTTGCAAAACGTGGGAAGACAATCTTTTATTCCTCTCATATCATGGACGTAGTTGAGAAGATTAGTAATCGAATCGTTTTATTGGTAGACGGCCAAGTAGTAGCAGATGGAACTTTCGAAGAACTAAAAATGCAAAATAAAGAGGGGTCACTAGAGGGAATTTTCAATCAATTAACAGGTTTTACTGAGCATGAACAAATTGCGGAGAGGTTTGTCGACCTAGTTAGCGAGGGACATAACAATGAATGATTTTATTTCTCTTCGAATATTAGATCGTCTTAAAGGCGTTTTTCATAAGTTAAATATCGACTATGCCGTTATGAGAAAGATTATTCAGTTGAAACTTACTATGGATAGTAGAAGAATGCCAGCTATTTTCAGTGGGTCTAAGGTAAAAAAAGAAGGAAATCAGTTTCTAAAATCATTGTGGTTGTACGCTTTTTTTGGACTTCTCTTTTTGACGCCTCTTCTATTTTTAGGAAATGAGTTTCTTTTTTCACTTTCTATCATGTTTAGCGTTTTATTTATTATATTAATGACATCTATGGTTTCTGATTTCTCGGCCGTCTTACTTGATATCCGGGATAAAAATATTCTCCATCCTAAGCCTATTAGCGGAAAGACATTAAATGCAGCGAAAATCGTTCATATTCTGATTTATATGATTCTCTTGACAGGCTCATTTGTAGCAATCCCTTTGATCGTAAGTATATTTAAGCATGGTATTGTATTTGCGCTCATATTTTTAATAGAAGTTATTCTCATTAGTAGTTTAGCTGTTGTATTAACTGCCTTTATCTATTTATTTATACTTCGTTTCTTTAGTGGAGAAAAGCTAAAGGACATTATCAACTATGTGCAAATTATATTAGCAATCGGAATGGCTATTAGTTATCAACTAATAGGTCGTGTATTTGAAATTATTAATATAGAGATTTCATACACCTTTGCATGGTGGCATACTGCATTACCTCCTATTTGGTTTGCTGCCCCGTTTGAATTGATTCTAAATAAAGATTTCTCTACTCATATTATTGTGTTATCACTGCTTGCTTTGTTAATTCCAATTATTGCAATTGTACTTTATATTCGACTGATGCCAGCTTTTGAAAGAAATCTATCGAAATTGCAAAGTGATGCTAATAGAAAGAAAAAGAGGAATCGTAAAATCGAGGAGTTTTGGGCGAAGATTTTATGTAGAACGAAAGAAGAACGAACTTTTTATAAGTTTTCTTCTCTCATGTTGAAGGAAGAGAGAGAGATAAAACTAAAAATGTATCCACTGTTAGGCTTTGCGTTTATCTTTCCATTCATATTTTTATATAATAACGTAAGAATGGATTCATATGAAGAAGTGATAAAAGGAAATTCTTATATGGTTATCTATTTTGGCTTGATAATGATTCCTTCTGTTGTTCAAATGCTCCAGTTTTCTGGTAACTATAAAGGACAATGGATTTTCTATGCGGCTCCTATTCGACATAAAGGACTTGTATATAGCGCAACTTTAAAAGCAAGTATAATTAATTTCTTCATTCCGATTTTACTCTTATTAAGTGTGATATTTCTTTGGATGTTTTCTGTTCGAATTTTACTTGATTTGTTTGTTATATTGCTTGTCGCAATAGTTCTGACGCTTATTTCCTATTTGATATTTGATAAAGACGATTATCCTTTTACTAATTCACACGAGCATACGCAAGATGGTAGCACTTTAAAGGTTTTTGGAAGTATGTTAATAGTTGGTTTATTGGCGGGGTTGCATTTTGTGGCTTCGATACTCCCATACGGACTAGTTGGATATGCAATAATCCTTCTTCTTGGACTTATTATCGGGTGGAAAGTGACTTTTTCGAAAAGTTGAGGAAGGAGATGGAAGTATGAAAACCCATACAGAAGATGATATATGTAGATGGATAAAAGCAGATGAATGGATGATGGACATATTAAAGGCTGCAAAAACATTAGATCTCCCGGATTGGTGGATTTGCGCCGGGTTTGTCCGTTCGAAAATTTGGGATGTGTTACATGATATTGATGAGAGAACCCAAATAGCAGATATTGATGTGATTTATTTTGATCCTACTAACACAAATGAATTAGTGGACAAGAAATTAGAAGAACAGCTACAAAGAAGGATGCCAAAAATTCCTTGGTCTGTGAAAAATCAAGCAAGGATGCATGTAATAAACAATCTCCCAGCCTATTCCTCTGCAGTTGATGGCATAGCTAATTTCCCAGAGACGGTGACAGCGCTAGGGGTGAAGTTAGACAAAGAAGACAATCTACTATTGACTGCCCCACATGGAATAGAGGATGTCATACATTTACATGTAAACCCAACACCTAGATTTCGGATGAACAAAGAATTAACAGCTATTTACAAGGAACGAATTTTAAAAAAGAATTGGGCATCTATTTGGACAAAGCTTAAAATTAACTTTATAGATGGGGTGAATAAATGAAACGAATTTTGATTTTATTTACTTTAAGCCTACTATTTTTATCTTTATCTGCTTGTAATGAGGAAAATACACTTGCAGAAACTGAGTTATCAGAACGAGAACAAGTATTAATTTCTAGTGTAAGTGATCAATCCTTTGTATTTGATTTTCAGACTGGAGAGGAATATAAACAAATCACTATATGGGTGGATAAATATGAATTCGGAGAACTCGTGGATGAGAAAATTAGCGAGATGACAACGGATATTGAACATAATGGAACGATTATTTTTACAAATTCTCCTATACCAGATGAACGAATTGAGACGATTTTTACTATAATCGTTTCAAGTGATAAAGGGTCAAGTAGTAGTAGAGTGGTGCAAAAGTTAAAATCAACAGAACAAAGTACATGGGGAAGTAATCCGATGGAAAATATTCCGTTAGAGGAGACTGCGACTTTAGCCAGTATTTCGTATGCAAACGGACATGGAAGGAGTTCACTTTCTTCCGATTTTTATACAGATTTGGATAAGCACTTAAATGAAATCAAAGAATATGATGTGGTATATGTACTCAAAAGTAAATTTCATAAATAATAACAGGAAAGAGGTATCTCAATTAAGATAGCTCTTTTGTTATGGAAAAATAATCCTGTACAAGACAAAACAATACCTGAACCACACAATCGGTACATGAAATACAAACAGAAAACGACAAATTAAGTAAAATATCCTTTTATTCGATTCGTGTAACCTGCAAACGCTGAGTACGCAAAGAATTTTTTTAAGAGATGAACCGATTGGGCTAATGGTGCATATGATGTTATGACTTGAATACAAGGAGGAAAAAAATGAAACACTTACGACAAATAGTGACGAAAGCTGTTGTGGCTAAAGGGAAAAAGAGAACGGAATCCTGTGAAATTCTTCGACCACCAAATGCGCCATCCAGTATTTTAGGCTGCTGGGTGATTAATCACACTTGTTCGTCCAAGAAAGTTGGGAAATATGTAGAAGTAACCGGAAAATTTGATATCAACGTTTGGTACGCACATCATGACCATTCCAAAACATCTGTTTTTACGGAAACTATTAATTACAAAGACAGAATAAGATTACATTACCGCGACAAAGATTCTACTGGTGGAGAAGTACATGTGCGTGTTATTCAACAGCCAAATTGTACAGAAGCAATTATTATTGCCCATGGAACGCAATTCCAGGTAACAGTAGAAAGAGAGCTACTTGCAGAAGTAGTTGGCGAAACAACCGTAGTTATTCAAGTGCATGATACGGATTTTGAAGAAGAATGGGCAATTAATGAAGAAAGCTCTTCTAGTTCTTCTAGTTCCTCCAGTTCATCAAGCTCCTCTAGCGATCAACACGGTTCCTCATCACTTTAACAAAGCCGGCCAGTTCTTCCGGCTTTTTTTTTATGTAAATTTGTTATAATAGCTATAGAGTAAAGAAGAGAGAAGGATAGAACATGACAACACATACTCCAATGATGCAACAATACTTAAATATTAAAAAAGACTACATAGATGCTTTTTTATTTTTCCGTTTAGGTGATTTTTATGAGTTATTCCATGATGATGCTGTAAAAGCGGCTGCTATATTGGAAATAACCTTAACGAGCAGAAAGGATAACATTCCTATGTGTGGTGTACCGCACCATGCTGCACAGAACTACATTGAAACACTTATTAGTAAGGGACATAAAGTGGCCATTTGTGAGCAAGTGGAGGATCCAAAGCAAGCTAAAGGTGTTGTGAAAAGGGAAGTAGTACGTCTCGTAACGCCTGGAACGCTAATAGAAGGAAAAGCAATGCACAATAAAACCAATTACTATATTGCTTCTGCCGATTTAATATCTCCCAATGAAGTGGCTTTTTCCTATTTAGATGTTTCAACAGGAGATGGTTTTACTACGATAATAAATGGAGACGAGAAAGAGGTCGTGCAGGAATTATTGTCCCTACAGGCAAAGGAATTAATAGTAAGTGAACAAATGTATGTATTGATTAATGATACATCTGCCATGCATGATTTTACATTATCAATTGAACAAGAAGAGTTAAGTGATCATGAGACGGCAAAATATGTGGAAAATCATCCGATTGAAACGCATCGAACAGTAAAACGCTTATTACAATACATTCAAAAAACGCAAAAACGTTCTTTGTTGCATATACAGCCTTTTACATTTCAACAAAGAGATTCCTTTTTAGCAATGGACTATCATTCCAAAAGAAATTTAGAGCTGATTTCTTCCATTCGAAATGCCGATCAAAAAGGTACATTGTTATGGTTACTCGATGAAACAGTAACTGCCATGGGAGGACGAAAGCTAAAGCAATGGATTCACCAACCGCTAGCAAATAAAAAAGCGATTGAAGCACGCTTAGAAATCGTCACCAGTTTTTTAGATGATTTTATGTTAAGAGAAGAAATAAAAGAATCATTTAAAGAAGTGTACGACTTAGAACGATTAGTCGGGAGAATTGGATTTGGTAGTGCAGGGGGAAGAGACCTTGCACAACTTAGACAATCACTATCTAAAATTCCATTGATTAAACAGCTTTTATTGGAGTCGACGAATGACGCATTAAGAGCATTAGGCGAAGTGATAGAAGATTGTGCAGATATTTGGAGAAAGTTAGAAGAAGCGATTAGTGAAAATCCCCCAATAGCAGTAAAAGATGGTGGAGTGATTAATAATGGTTATCATGCTCGCTTAGATCAACTTCGAGATGCATCAGTCAACGGGAAAAAGTGGATTGCGGAACTGGAACAAAAGGAAAGAGAGCTTACAGGATCGAAAAACTTAAAAATAGGGTATAACAGAGTATTCGGCTATTATATAGAGTTAACAAAATCCAATATCCATTTTGCGGATGAAGCAAGATATGTGAGAAAACAAACACTTGCAAATGCGGAACGCTATATTACAGACGAATTAAAAGAAAAAGAATCACTTATTCTTTCTGCTGAAGACGAAAGTTTAGTATTAGAATATGAGTTGTTTACTCAATTAAGAGAAGAAATTAAAGCCTATATTCCTCGTGTGCAACGATTAGCTAAACAAATAAGTGAGCTAGATGTGTATATAGCATTTGCACAAGTCTCGGAAAACCACAGGCTTACAAAACCTGTATTCCATGAAACAAATGCGATGATTATTAAAGAAGGAAGACATCCTGTAGTTGAAAAGATGATGAACAATCAGCTATACGTACCAAATGACTGCGTTTTAACAGAAGAGGAAAATATGCTTCTTATTACTGGACCTAATATGTCAGGTAAAAGTACTTTCATGAGACAAGTCGCGATAACAGTTATCATGGCTCAAATTGGTTGCTATGTACCAGCAGAATCTGCAACTTTACCAATTGTCGATAAAATATTTACTCGAATCGGTGCTGCCGATGATTTAGCTGGTGGGCAAAGTACGTTCATGATTGAAATGATGGAATCACAACATGCAATTACAAATGCAACAAGTAAAAGTTTGCTTCTTTTCGATGAAATTGGGCGTGGAACTTCTACGTATGATGGGATGAGCTTAGCGCAGGCCATGATGGAATATATTCATGACAATATTGGGGCAAACACCCTATTCTCTACTCATTATCATGAGTTAACTGATTTGGAACAAACGCTATCTAAATTACGTAATGTACATGTTTCCGCTACAGAAAAAGATGGTAAAGTCGTATTCCTTCACAAATTAAAGGATGGCCCAGCAGATAAAAGCTATGGGATACATGTTGCTGAGCTTGCCCAACTTCCAGAAGAAATTATTACAAGAGCGCGAGAAATACTAGAGACGTTTGAACTGCAAGAGAAAAAAGAACCAAGCCAAGATCAAGTAAATGATACACAATTGTCATTCTTTGATGAACAGATGGTACAGCCAGTCGAACCTAAAGTAGAGGTAAACAAGTCTGCTGACAAAATAGTGAAAAAGCTAAAAAAAATAAATATATCAGGAACAACTCCACTCGAAGCATTACAGCTTTTATATGAGTTGCAAAATGAACTTGAATAACCTAAAAGGCAGGTGAACAACAATGGGACAAATCATCGTAATGGACGAGCTTCTATCCAATAAAATTGCGGCGGGAGAAGTAGTAGAGCGCCCGGCCTCTGTCGTAAAAGAGCTAGTAGAAAATGCAATTGATGCGGAAAGTACATCAATTGAAATTATATTAGAAGAAGCTGGTTTAGCAAAAATACAAGTGACCGATAATGGAAAAGGAATGGACGAGGATGATGCTGTCCAATCCTTTGCTAGACATGCCACATCGAAAATCACTACCGAGCATGATCTATTTAGAATCCGTTCTTTAGGATTCCGCGGGGAGGCTCTTGCGTCTATTGCTTCTGTTTCCAAGATCAGTTTATGGACATCAGACGGAAAAAATATGGGAACGAAAGTGGAACTGGAAGGTGGGAGAGTACTTTCTTGTACACCTGCTCCTATTCGAAGAGGAACCGATATTGTCGTAAAGCAGTTGTTTTTTAATACACCTGCACGCTTAAAGTATTTAAAAACAATCCAAACAGAACTAGGTCATACAATTGATTTGATTAACAGATTGGCACTTAGTTTTCCGTCTATTGCATTTAAGCTTACGCACAATAACCAAACCATTATTCAAACAAGTGGAAGAGGAGATTTAAGACAGGTTCTAGCTTCTATTTATGGCGTATCCAATGTGAAAAAAATGGTAGCCTTCGAAAAAGAGTCCTCTGATTTTCATATTTCAGGATTTGCGACACTACCAGAGATTACGCGTGCTTCGAAAAATTATATGACGATACTTGTCAATGGACGCTGGGTTAAACATTATGGATTAAATAATGCGATTGTGGATGCTTATCACACATTACTTCCAATTGGCAGATATCCGATCGTTGTTTTAAACATTGAAACAGATCCAATGTTGACGGATGTGAATGTGCATCCGGCGAAGCATCAAATTAGGTTAAGCAAAGAAAAGGAGCTAATGGAACTTGTAAGACAAACCATTCGTTCCATTATGCACCGGGTGCAACAACCTCCTAAAGTTACCGAAAAACCTGTAGAAAAAAAACAACCAAGTGTGCAATTTGATTTCTTTAAACAAACCTATCAGGTGCCAGAGCCGCCGAGTATTCCAAATATGGTAGAACCTGTGGAATCAACGATTGTATACGAGGAGAGAGAACCCCTTCAAGAAGAAGTGCTTGTTGAAGATTATGTAGAATATGTGGAAGAAATTGTGGAGGAAAAAAAGCCATTTCCGGATTTACATGTAGTAGGACAAATTCATGGAACATATATTGTTGCGCAAAGCAATGATGGTTTTTATCTCATTGACCAGCATGCAGCACAAGAACGCATAAAATATGAATTTTATAAAGAAAAAGTAGGCGAAGTGAATGCAAGTGAACGACAGGCTCTATTACTTCCACTTACGTTCCACTATTCGTTAGACGAAGCGTACCGAATCAAAGAATCGATCGAAGAATTAACAGATGTCGGTATATTTTTAGAGGAGTTTGGCTCCTCCAGTTTCGTAGTAAGAGAGTATCCAACTTGGTTTCCAAAAGGGCATGAAACAAAAATTATTGAAAGTTTAATCGAACAAGTACTAACGAACCGAAAAACAGACATTAAAAAGCTAAGAGAAGAAGCGGCTATTATGATGAGCTGTAAACTATCCATAAAAGCTAATCACTATTTGACAACAAGGGATATGGAGCAGCTACTAGAGAGCTTAAAAAATGCAAAGCATCCATTAACTTGTCCACATGGTCGACCAGTTATCGTTCATTTTTCTTCATATGAAGTAGAGAAGATGTTTAAACGAGTTATGTAGGAGGGGTCTTATGGGAGAATATATTTTATCGATCGATCAAGGTACGACCAGTTCACGGGCTATTTTATTTGATAAGGCTGGCAATATTGTTCATTCGGCGCAAAAAGAATTCAAACAATATTTCCCAAAATCAGGCTGGGTGGAGCATGATGCAATGGAAATTTGGGGATCTGTGTTATCCGTTTTAGCTTCTGTGTTAACGGAAAGTGGGAATCAGCCAGAGAATGTGCATGCCATTGGAATTACAAATCAGCGTGAAACAACGGTTGTATGGAACAAAAAAACAGGGAAACCGGTATATAACGCTATCGTCTGGCAGTCTAGGCAGACGCAATCTATCATTGAAGAACTGAAAAAAGAAAAACTAGAAACCTTTTTTAAGGAAAAGACAGGGTTAATGCTTGATCCATACTTTTCTGCTACAAAGGTAAAGTGGATCTTAGACAATGTGAAAGGTGCTCAAAAGCAAGCCGAGGCGGGTGAATTACTTTTTGGTACGATCGACACTTGGCTAATTTGGAAATTATCTAATGGGAAGGCACATGTAACGGATTATTCTAATGCTTCGAGAACCATGCTTTATAATATATATGATCAGCAATGGGACAAAGAAATTTGTGACAAGCTCAACATTCCTATGAACATGCTGCCAAAAGTTGCTTCCTCTTCCGAAGTATATGCGCAAACGGACCCTTCCGTCTTTTTCGGGAAAGAAATAGATATTGCAGGTGCAGCTGGTGATCAGCAAGCGGCACTTTTTGGTCAGTGTTGTTTTGAAAAAGGGATGGCTAAAAATACGTATGGAACGGGCTGCTTTATGCTGCTCAACACCGGGGAAGAGGCCATTACATCGCCCTCTGGTTTATTGACAACGATTGCATGGGGCTTGAATGGAAAAGTGACGTACGCACTAGAAGGTAGTGTTTTTGTTGCAGGGTCTGCCATCCAGTGGTTACGAGATGGGCTGCGTATGGTAAAGAATGCAGCCGAATCTGAGAACTATGCAAAAAAAGTGGAGACTACGGAAGGTGTATATATCGTCCCAGCATTCGTAGGACTCGGAACACCTTATTGGGATTCAGATGCAAGAGGAGCTGTATTCGGCTTGTCTCGTGGGACTACTAAAGAACATTTCATTCGTGCCACATTAGAATCACTTGCCTATCAAACGAAAGATGTTCTTGATACGATGGTGGAGGATTCAGGAGTTCATGTAGAAGTCCTTCGTGTGGACGGTGGAGCAGTGAGCAATGAATTTCTTATGCAATTTCAAAGTGATATGCTTCATTTACCTATAGAACTTGCAAAGCTCAACGAAACAACAGCGTTAGGAGCAGCTTTTTTAGCAGGTCTCGCAACTGGCTTTTGGAAAGATGAACAAGAGCTTTCCGATATGCGAGAAAGTCAAAAACTGTATGAACCAAAGATGGATGTCCATAATCGAAATAAATTATACAAAGGTTGGACGAAAGCAGTAGAAGCAACTAGAGTATTCAAACTTATAGATGAAGAGGTGGAGTAAATGAAGTCTTCTGTGGAAAGAGAACAAATCTTAAATACGTTAAATTATTATGAGTTTGATGTCCTAGTAATTGGCGGAGGTATTACTGGTGCAGGTATAGCACTAGATGCAGCTACTCGAGGGATGTCAGTAGCATTGGTGGAGATGCAGGATTTTGCTGCAGGGACTTCCAGTAGGTCGACAAAGCTTGTGCATGGTGGACTTCGTTATTTAAAGCAATTCGATGTTAAAGTGGTAGCCGAAGTTGGGAAAGAACGAGAACTTGTGTATGAAAATGCAGTTCATGTGACGGAGCCGATGTGGATGCTACTACCTTTTCACAAAAAGGGTACATTTGGAAAATTAAGCACATCAGCAGGTTTGAAGATTTATGATTTTCTTGCTGGTGTAAAAAAAGAAGAACGTCGTCATATGCTTTCTCCAGAAGAAACAAGCCAAAAAGAGCCGCTTGTAAAAACGAAAGACCTCTTAGGAGGAGGCTACTACGTAGAATATCGGACCGATGATGCAAGGCTGACGATTGAAATAATTAAAAAAGCAATTGAAAAAGGCGCGGTATGTTTGAATTATGCGAGAGCAAGATCCTTTATGTATAACGACCAAAATAAAGTGATTGGCGCAGAAGTTGTAGATACTATCAACAATAAACGGATTAACATTCATGCTAAAAAAGTTGTCAATGCAACTGGGCCATGGGTGGATGGAGTACGTGCATTAGATTCAATTGAAAATAAGAAAAAATTAAAACTAACAAAAGGTGTACATATTGTACTAGATCAGGCTGTCTTCCCGCTTAGACAAGCTATTTATTTCGATACACCAGATAAACGCATGGTATTTGCTATTCCTCGCGATGGAAAAGCATATATTGGAACGACAGATACTTTTTTCGAGGGGAATATTAAAAACCCTGTAGCAACACATAAGGACGTAGATTACTTATTAGATGCAATTCACTATATGTTCCCACAAGTTCAAGTGTCGAAAGAACATGTGGAGTCTACTTGGGCAGGTGTTCGTCCATTAATTTTTGAAGAGGGCAAAGATCCATCGGAAATTTCTCGGAAGGACGAAATTTGGCAGTCTGAAGCAGGTTTATTTACAATAGCTGGTGGTAAATTAACGGGCTATCGTAAAATGGCCGAGACAATTGTAGATAAAATCTCCAAACAATTAGGCGAGGAAAAGTATGGACCTTGCGTGACAAAGCATTTAACTCTATCTGGTGGAGAATTAGGTGGATCCAATCAATTCGAAGCTTTTATAGCAATGAAAGAACAGATTGCACCTTCTTACGGATTAACAAGAGAAGAAGGCAGAAGATTAGTTAAATTTTATGGAACAAATGTAGATAAAGTATTTCAATACGCGCATATCCTAGGAACGGTTCCATCAAATTTACCGTTAAGTCTGCTAGCGCAAATTTATTACGCGGTTCATGATGAGATGACCTATTCTCCTGTCGACTTCTTAGTTAGAAGAACAGGAATGCTTTATTTCCAGATTGATCAATTTAAACTGTATAAAGACGATGTGTTAAAAGTTATGAAGCAACTACTAAACTATACGGAAGAAGAAACAGCTTCCCATCAAAAACAACTGGATATATGTTTAGTGGATGCTACTTTATCTGAAAGCGGGGACATTCTTTGAAAATAATCTTAGAAGGCAAAATGTCTGATAGTCACCTTATTCATATCGTACAGTATGAACCGGAACAAGCACCGATCGGGCATGTACATCTCTTGCATGGAATGGCCGAGCATATCGATCGATACGATGAATTTGCACAGTTTTTAGTTGGAAAAGGATTTTTAGTAAGTGGTCATGATCATCGTGGTCATGGAAAAACTGCCGAGAAAAACGGACAATTAGGCTATTTTGCTGACGAAGATGGATTTAATCGAGTAACGGAGGATGTTCGAGAAGTATTAGGGCAAGTTCGAGAAAATATGCATGATATTCCGCTTATTTTATTTGGTCATAGCATGGGATCCTTTATTGCTCGAAGATATATGCAAAAATACAGTGACTCCCTCTCGAAGGCGGTAATATGCGGTACAACATTTAGCCCTGGACTGATGGGGGATGCGGGTACGCTTATTGGAAAAATTGCTACTAGATTACAAACTCCTCAAGCCGAGAGTGCCTTATTAAATCAGCTTGCTTTTGGAGGATTCAATAAAAAGTTTAAAGATGCTAAAACAGAATTTGATTGGCTGAGTAGCGATGAAGAAGTAGTGAAGAAATATATAGACGATCCGAAGTGTGGCTTTGTACCTTCCAATAGGTTTTACATCGATTTGTTTGGTGGTTTAAAAACAATTCATCAAAAAGTGGAAATAAATAAAGTTAGAAAAGATTTACCTGTCTTCCTGATAAGTGGATTAATAGATCCAGTCGGAAAAGATGGAAAAGATATTTTTAAAGTAGCGAAGGGTTTGAAAAAAGCAGGAATGAAAAATGTAACCGTACAATTAATAGAAGATGCAAGGCATGAAATCTTAAATGAAGTAAATAAGCAGCAAACATTTGATATAATCGCAAATTGGATGATGAAAGATGAATAACAAGCCTTCAGTAATAGCGATTGTAGGACCAACCGCTGTTGGAAAAACTGCATTAAGTATTGAGCTTGCAAAAGCATGTAACGGAGAAATTATTAATGGAGATTCTATGCAAATCTATCGGGAGCTCTCCATAGGAACAGCTAAAATAATGGAGGAAGAAATGGATGGAATTCCTCATCATTTATTAGACATTAAAGATCCTACAGATAGTTTTTCGGTTGCGGAGTACCAAAAGCTCGTACGTGATAAAATCGAAGACATCGCTTCAAGAGGAAAACTGCCGATTATTGTCGGTGGAACAGGTCTCTACATTCAATCGGTATTATATGACTTTCGTTTTACAGAGCAGCAAAAAACGGATGACAAAATCATCGAAGAACTGGAGAAACTATCTCCTGAAGAACTATATGCTCGATTGGAAAAGAGCGATCCAGAGGCTGCACAAGAAATTCACCCCAACAATGTGCAACGTATTATACGTGCAATTGAACGGGTGGAGCTTACTGGTAAACAAAAAAATGAAATCGAACAGAATCAAGGGCATGAAAGGGTTTACCCGCATTATATCATCGGGCTTTCCATCGATCGGGACCTTTTATACGAGCGTATTAATAAACGGGTCGACCTCATGATGGAAATAGGGTTGCTAGACGAAGTGAAGCGACTTCATGCAAATGGGATACGTGACGTTCAAGCTATTCAAGCAATTGGATATAAGGAAATTTATGCATATTTAGATGGTCTCATCTCTTTAGAAACGGCTATTGAAAATCTAAAACAAAATTCTAGAAGATATGCCAAACGTCAACTAACTTATTTCCGCAATAAAATGGACATTCATTGGTACAATCCATTTTTAGATTCGGAAAGAATTATAAAAGAAATTATTGGATTTTTGCAGGATAATAAATAATTATAGCGAATAGTAAAGAGGTAGAGATATTTTTTTACAGGCAAAATGTATATTGGGGGTATTGGGATGAAACCTATGAATATTCAAGACAATTATTTAAATCAGTTAAGAAAGAATGACATTTTTGTAACGGTATATTTATTAAATGGCTTCCAGTTAAAAGGGTGTGTGAAGTCATACGATAATTTTACAGTACTTTTTGAGTCAGATGGAAAGCAACAGTTAATATACAAGCATGCAATTTCCACATTTGCTCCATCAAAACCAGTAAAATTAACAGAAGAATAAGTTCGATAAATTGACAGATTAACTAGCTCCTATTATGCTTTGAAGGACTAAACATGAAGTGGAGAGTTAAAAAATGAATGTTATAACAACAGATGAACTTTTGCAAAAAATAGATGCTGGAGAAGATATTAGCATCATCGATGTACGTGAAAGTGATGAAGTAGCAACTGGTATAGTTCCAGGAGCAAAACATATTGCACTAGGTCAAGTAGAAGCAAGTATGGATCAACTGGATAAATCCGTTCCTCATTACATCATTTGTAAAGCCGGTGGTCGAAGTGCAATGGCTTGCGAAATTTTAGAGGAAAATGGCTATAATGTAACAAACGTTGCTGGTGGAATGATGAGCTGGGAAGGCGAGTTACAATTTTAATAGAGAAGGGCTAATTTCATTCATTTGAGATTAGTCTTTTCTATTTGCAATTTGGAAACAATGGATTAGGAGAGTATGACATGAATTTTACAACAACATTATCCGACGAGGTATTAGATCTAGCTATGAAAGCAGAGACTAAAATCGCTAGTTACCATAAGGAAGTAGAAAAAATCGCTTTCTATAACCAACAAAAAGTAATACACGCTTTTAAAGAGCATCATGTAAGCGATCATCATTTCCAAACATCCACTGGATACGGATATGACGATGAAGGCCGCGATACGTTAGAAAAAGTCTATGCAACAACTTTCGGTGCAGAAGCTGCACTAGTACGCCCGCAAATTATTTCAGGAACGCATGCAATTTCCATTAGTTTATTTGGCGTTTTACGACCAAATGATGAGCTACTATACATAACTGGAAAACCATATGATACACTTCAATCGATTGTAAGTGGTGGAGAAGAAGATACTGGCTCACTTGCAGACTTCGGGATATCGTATAAGCATATAGATTTACTGGAGACTGGAGCGGTTAACTGGGATGCTGTGGAACAGGCAGTGAAAAGTAATACAAAAGTAATTGCTATTCAACGTTCGAAGGGTTACGCTGTGCGACCTTCCTTTACGATCAATCAAATCCAGGAAATGGTCCAAAAAATAAGAGGCATTAAAGAAGATGCCATTATATTTGTTGATAATTGCTACGGAGAGTTTGTAGAAGAATTAGAGCCGACCATTGTAGGAGTCGACTTAATGGCTGGTTCGCTTATTAAAAATCCAGGTGGCGGTCTTGCTAAAACAGGAGGCTATATTGCAGGGAAAAGCGAATTCGTTACAAAATGTGCTTATCGTATGACATCACCTGGTATTGGAGCGGAGGCTGGTGCTTCATTAAACACGCTCATGGATATGTATCAAGGGTTTTTCCTAGCTCCTCATGTGGTATCACAAGCTGTTAAAGGTGCTATTTTTACATCCGCTGTTTTAGAGGAAGTTGGTATGACGACTGAACCGCATTTTTCGGAAAAAAGAACAGATCTTATTCAATCGGTTTCCTTTTCAACAGCTGAACAAATGATTCAGTTCTGTAAGGCGATTCAAATGCATTCTCCTGTAAACGCTCAATTTGCTCCAGAGCCCGCGTATATGCCTGGGTATGAGGATGACGTGATTATGGCTGCAGGGACATTTATACAAGGATCAAGTATGGAGCTAACAGCGGATGGACCAATTCGTCCCCCTTTTACCGCTTTTATTCAAGGTGGATTAACGTATGAGCATGTGAAATATGCCATTTTAGGAGCAGTACAATCATTAAAAAGATAGACGTAGAGCCACTTTCTAATTAAAAAGAAAGTGGCTTTCCTATTCTAATAATTTACATGTAAGTTTATATAACATGGAGTTGACATGTTAGCTAACATGACATATACTACTTTTATAACCAACTAGGAGGTGCAGCGATGGAAAAGGAATGGAGACGTTCCATGCCACTGCTATCAATGAATATTGTCATGCAGCTAACCGGTTTAACTGCTAGACAAATTCGGTATTATGAAGAGCAAGATTTAGTTCAGCCTGCACGTACGGAAGGTAAACAGCGTATGTTTTCGTTAGATGACATCGATGTATTATTAGAAATAAAAGATTTGCTTAAAACAGGAGTGAATATTGCTGGTATAAAGCAAATTTTTGAAATGAAAAATAATCCCGCAGCTTCTAAAGATGTACGACAAGTGATTTCCGACAAAGAATTGCGTGCAATTGTAAAAGAAGAGATGCAACTCGCGCAGAGACAACAACGAGCATCTTTACGACAAGGGGACCTATCTCGATTCTATCGTTAGAACGAGGTTCATATAAAATAAAATTTTTGGGAGAGTGAATAAAATGGGCAAGTATACAAAAGAAGATATTAAAAAGTTCGTTCAAGAACACGAGGTGAATTTTATTCGTCTTCAGTTTACAGACATACTAGGGACGATTAAAAACGTAGAAATTCCAGTGAGTCAGCTCGACAAAGCTCTCGATAATAAAATGATGTTCGACGGATCTTCTATTGAAGGATTTGTTCGAATTGAAGAATCTGATATGTACTTAGTTCCAGATTTAAATACTTGGGTTGTATTCCCTTGGATTACAGGTAAAGGGAAGGTTGCTCGTCTAATCTGTGACGTAAATAAAGCGGACGGAACTCCATTTGCAGGAGATCCACGCAGTAACTTGAAACGTGTGTTAAAACAAATGGAAGAATTAGGATTTACAAGCTTCAACTTAGGGCCAGAGCCTGAATTCTTCTTATTTAAATTAGATGCACAAGGTGAACCAACGCTTGAACTAAATGACCACGGTGGTTATTTTGACTTAGCACCAGTCGATCTTGGTGAAAACTGTCGTCGTGATATCGTGCTTGAGCTAGAAGAAATGGGCTTTGAAATTGAAGCATCTCACCATGAAGTAGCTCCAGGTCAACACGAAATCGACTTTAAATATGCGGATGCAATCACTGCTTGTGACAACATCCAAACATTCAAATTAGTAGTAAAAACAATTGCTCGTAAACATGGTTTACACGCAACATTCATGCCAAAGCCACTGTTTGGCGTAAATGGTTCAGGAATGCACTTTAACGTTTCTTTATTTAATGGAAAAGAAAATGCATTCTTCGACGAATCAGCTGACCTACAATTAAGCGAAACAGCTATGCAATTTATGGCTGGAGTATTAAAACATGTTCAAAGCTTTACAGCAATTACAAATCCTTTAGTAAATTCATACAAACGCCTTGTTCCTGGTTATGAAGCACCTTGCTACGTTGCTTGGTCTGGTCAAAACAGAAGTCCATTAATTCGAATTCCTTCTTCAAGAGGATTAAGTACACGTATCGAAGTTCGTTCTGTTGACCCAGCTGCAAATCCATACCTTGCAATGGCTGTAATTCTACAAGCTGGTCTAGATGGTATCAAAAATAAATTAACACCACCACCAGCAGTTGATCGCAACATTTATGTGATGACAGAAGAAGAACGTAATGAAAATGGTATTTACAACTTACCACCAACATTATATGCAGCTATTCAAGAGCTTGGTAAGAGCCCAATAATCCGCGAATCACTAGGGGAGCATATCTATGCTAACTTTGTAGAAGCAAAAGAGATCGAATGGGATATGTTCCGCACAACTGTTCACCCATGGGAACGTGAACAATACTTGAAAATGTATTAATCTTGATTTAACAGGGTTTATGCACCAGTTTTATGGGGTGTTATAAGTGGAAGAATTCTTAAAAATTATTCGCACCCCAATTTCACCCCAAAAAATAGGTAAAAAATATTACTTGAAAACATCGTTCAGTCGTGAGTTGACTCGATCGGTGTTTTTCTTTTTTATTTTCTTGGAAACATGGGCGTATACGTCTGCTGTTATTTGATAACTACCATGACCCAACTGCTTTTGGATATACTTGATATCTGTCTCTGCTTCCATCAATAAAACTACATATGTGTGGCGTAAAGAATGTATAGGTAAGGCTTTATTACGCAAATCACCTTTTTCACATTGAGGAGATTCGTTTGTGGTTATCGCAATATTTACCCCTTCTCGTGCTATTTCAAAATGAATGCAATAATCCCTTTCTAATTGAAAGGGATGTGCAAAAAAGCATCATCTCTTAGGAGGTGATGCTTTCCTATTGAATTAATAATGGGAGTTTCCATGTCGTGACATGCACTGGATAAAAGCCATTGGTTTCACACGTTTTTGATAGTCAGGGTGATAATACAACATGTAAACAGTGGAATTTAAAAAAGATGACTCCGGCACAGTACCGAAGTCATCTTATCGCAACGTAAGCTGCAAGGTTTCTTTTATTAAACTGTCCTAATATAAGGGCTCAGTTCATTTTAGAGATGACCGTTTTTTTATGCGATTATCCTTTTAGATGCTAAAACACTCATTCTTCTTCAAAATTATGGGTACGTAAGGGAGTGAATCCTGCTTGAGATAGTGAGCAAATTTAAATTTTGTCCTTCCATTTGTTTTATGGATCGCCTTTGATTTCTTGGGTGGTTAAGGGTGTGCCTCTGCATCTTATTAATTTAATTTCGTATATTTTAAACTTAAAAAGAGAACAATGGAATTAATATGGAATTTTACCGTTCTTCCAAAAATGCTTTTTTACATATAGAGGTGAGGGATGTACATGTTTGGGAAAAAACAATCAAATGAAAATAAGCCTGTTTCTCAATCAAACGCAGAATCAGAATTATCAATAGAAGCTCTAAAAAAAGCCCTCGTTCAAATGGATGATGCGGAATTTGTGGAAATCAACATTTCTGAAAATCAAAATGTTGATCTTATCTACGTAAGAACCCTGATTGACCAAGAAAGATTAAATGAAAGCATTGTAAAACCTTTATCTAACTGTTCCAAACAATCCATTCAGGAATGCAATGTTCACTCAACAATAAACTCCATTTCCACTTTTAAAGAGGCAAAAAAGCAGCTGTTTAAAGGATCAGTCTTGTTATTTGACTCTTCATCAAACCTTTGGTTCGCTATCCCTTTAAAAAATCCACTTGGACGTGCAATTGAACCATCCGATACTGAAACCATCCTTTTAGGAGCAAAAGACAGCTTCAGTGAACAGCTAGAACAAAATATTACGCTCATTCGTAGACGTCTTCCAACACATGATCTGAAAACAGAGAAGTTCACCGTTGGTTCTTTAAGTGAGACAAATGTGGTCTTATTGTACATAGAAGGGCTGACCAATCCAGAATTTGTTTCAACCGCCAAAAAGAAGATTTCGGAAATTAATTATGATCTCTTCTTTGATTCTTCTCAAGTAGCGGCATTCATGGAGGAACATCAAGATAGTATTTTTCCTCAGTTTCAGCAAACTGACCGACCTGATGTTGTTGCTTATTCTCTGGGATTAGGAAAAATTACGATTCTGGTAGACAATACACCTTTTGCTCTCGTTGCCCCAATTACTATTTTTCATTTGTTCCAATCACCAGAGGATTATATTAATCGATGGGTAGTTGCCAGTTTTTTGCGCATCATCCGATATGTAAGTTTTATTCTGTCTATCACATTGATCCCATTCTACGTGGCATTAACAACTCATCACTATCAAATGATTCCTTTACAAACACTTTTCGTCTTGGTGGAGTCAAGGAGCAAGCTTCCGTTCACTCCTTTTTGGGAAGCATTTATCATGTTGATTTTTATTGAAATTATAAAAGAAGCAAGTTTAAGGATGCCAACAAAGACTGGTCAAACGCTTGGGGTTATTGGGGGCATTGTAATTGGTCAAGCAGCAGTTGAGGCTGGTTTGGCAAGTAAGGTGTTAATTGTCATGGTAGGGATTTCAACTATCGGATCCTTTCTTGTTCCTAATTACCTTGTGACAAAGGCGAATTCATTGATTCAATTCATTCTACTTGTATTTTCTTCGTTTCTTGGGATAGTAGGGATTGTTCTGGCAATGATTATCATTTTAGCCCACCTTAATGGCTTGTCTTCACTCAAGCAGCCATATTTATCCCCTGTTGCCCCTTTCTACGGTAAAGATTGGCTTGACCTATTCATTCGAGGGCCTTTAGTCAAAATGAAAGAGCGTCCAGAACATCTTAAACCGCTGAAGATGAAGAGATATCCAACTAGGAGATGAACTGATGGTAGCCCTTCAATTATTTAATAAGAATGAAACCTATAATGGGTTCTATGTCATGTTGATGGTAAATCGCCTCCAAATGCTTTACTTTTTTTTGATTATGCCAAGGTTTTTGATCCATTCATATATGATTTGGGTGATTATAGCGGTCGGCATATTGTCTCAACTAAACATTCTTCTTATATCCAAATGGTTTTTAACCCGGTTTTCTAGCGAAGGATACAACGGATTTGTCCAATTATTCGGAAAAAAACTTGTACGTCTCCTCTCATTCATTGGGTTGTTCTTTATACTGCTTAAACTTTTCGTGATTATGTTAGGATTCTCGGAAATGATTCAAATATTTATGTTTCCAGCTACAGATTCAAATTGGCTTATCTTTTTTATTCTGTTGTCTTGTTTGTATGTAGCATGGAAGGGCGTTGAAAAAACTATACGTTTTGTCGTGATTTCATTTTTGTGTACATTTTGGATGTTCTTATTCTTTGCTTTTTTCTTCTTTCCTCCAATAGCTCAACTCACCGATTTGTATCCGATTATTCCAATGGAATTAAGCGGGGATTCCTGGAAAGGAATATTTTTAATTTTATCTTCATTTTCAGGGCCTGAATTTCTGGTATTTTTGGGACCGTGGTTTAAAACAAATAATAAGACATTTCGCTATTTGTCTTATGGCAATGCTCTAACCGTTATAGAGTATGTATCCTTATATATGGCGTCCTTATTCTATTTCGGTTCCAATTATTTAAGCAAAGGTCAATTTCCAATTGTCACTATGGCCCGTTATTTTCAAAATCCAATAATTGAACGTATTGATATGGTCATGCTTTCTTTGGAATTATTTAACATCGTCTTTGCGGTTTCAATTTTTCTACTGTTGTTTTATGGAGCATCTAAAATAGCTAATGGGAAAATGGAGAGACCACCCAGTCGAGTAGGCTTTTTATTCAGTGTATTCATTATTTTAATTGGAATGATTCTTGTGAATGAATGGATTTGGAAGTCAGATGAAAAGCAGGTTATTTTACTTAATCTTCAAATTTTAGCAGGAAGCTTAAGTTACTTAGTGGTTCCAATTATTATTATCGTAGTGATGAAGATAAAGGGGGTTAATAAACATGAGACTACGAAAGAAGATGGCTAAAAAATTGTCAATCATATTTATGGCATTATGGTTAACTGGATGTGCCCCTTTTACTGAAAATAACATTATTGAAGAGCTTGCTCCAGTCACATTTTTATCACTTAGTAAAGGGGATGAAGGTAAAATAAAAATCAGTACGATTTTGGCTCCTCTAAGCAAAGAAAAAAAGAGTGTAATGACGCAAGAAGTAAGCTTAATAAAGGAGGGATTAAGGAATTTTAATTTAAACTTCTACCAGGAAATGAAATCTGGGCAAATGCGAATGCTGATAATTAATGAAGACCTCGGAAAAGAGGGGATTATGTCCATTATTAATGTGTTATTGACTGATCCGGATATTTCTTTGAGAATCTATTTAGTTATCGTAAAAGGAAATTTTGAAGAATACTTGGAAAATCAATTGGACAAACAAGAAAATCTTGATTACTCTTTTTACCGAATGCTGAAGCACTATGAGGAAAAAAATCAGGGAGAATTAAGTGTCGTTAATCTACATGAATTTAAAAATTTGTTATATACTCCTTATTCAGATCCTTTCTTACCTGTATTCAAAATAGAAAATGACGCTATCAGCTATGAAGGTACAGCCCTGTTTCAAAATGATAAACTAGTTGAAATAATAACAACTTTTTATGATCGTATCTTCCAGCTGTTAAACAACAATCACTACTTAGCAGTTTTACCGATCCCAGAATTAGAAGTTGTTCTAGGTCATGTTAGGTCTAAAACGAAAGTGGATATCAATAAAAGCTTGTCTACTATGACCTATACAGTGAATATAGACTCAAGAATTGAAGAATACCGGGGAGAAAAGCAATTATTTGACCCAAAGGATTTAGAAGATTTGAAAAAAGATATCCAATCCAATCTTGAAAAACAAACACAAGAACTAGTAAAAAAGATGCAAGAATTGAATGTGGATCCATTACAGCTAGGCATTCATACATTAAAACCATTCTCAAAACCAATGGATGAAAAAAAATGGATTAAAATTTTCGAGAAGATGGAAATTAAGATTGATTATCAGTTTAATATTGAGCCTTTGACGGATTCAAACGCAAAAAGTTAATTAAGGTGACATTTGTATAATTACATATCCTAAACCAGCGTTGAATATGGTTTTCCATGCTTTTTCGGAGTTTCCTAGCATGAAAAAGAATGCGCCACCTATCATAATGACACTTGCTATTGGAAAACTAATCGCTACCATGATTTGAACTAGTGGGTCTAATACAAATGCAAAACACATAAAGAAGACCACTCTTTGTAAGCGGCCCTCCTTATGTGTTTTATTGTTAATTAACAATTACTTCATTTACAGCTACTAGGTAATGACAGAGTTCTTCAGGCGCTATATTTTATATGGAATCAAGAGTATAATTTTCACCCCACAAACACCCCATGAATACCCCGTTTGCTAAGACAAAACATGAAATCATATAATAAACTAAATTTACGATAACCTATATATAGGTTTATTTGTACTGAATGACACCCAAAAACAGGTCGGTATATCATCCGCACAACTGTTCACCCATGGGAACGCGAACAATATCTAAAAATGTATTAATAGTAAAGCGTTGGGGCTCTAGACTTCCAACGCTTTTTCTTTCGTTTCTTTTTCTCATTTTTGGGCAAGTATTTAGATTTGCCCAATTATTTTACAAGAGATTTCATAAAATCATTAAATTGATCCATTGATTTTTGTTCATAGCTTTCCGAAATATGTGAGTAAATATCAGAAGTTGTTTTCATAGATTCATGCCCAAGACGTTCTTGTATCACTTTCATGGACCAACCAGCCTCTAACAACATGACTGCATGTGTATGACGTGTTGAATGGATTGGCAAAGATTCGACACCTAGATGCTCCATAGCAGCTTTAAGAGTGTGTATTTTTAAAGTCAAAACCACTGGAATATTTTTCCTGATACATAAAAATAAGTATACTCGATATTTTTTTCAATATATATGGTTTAAGTCACAGTACGACCAAACGTTGCCGTAGACACATATTATGTACTAAGAAAATTAAAAAGGGCAATCAAATATAGATTGCCCGTAGAATTATTATTATTTATCTGGAAAATCTACATGTAGTGGTGGAGGAACAAGCCAACCTTTACTTTTATTCAATCGTAACAATTTGGCACCTAGTTGAGCTTTATTCAGATGGAATTGACCATACATTAAACCGATATCTTCTCTAATGGACATTCCCATAGCTTTGCTGCAAGCAACTAAACCTGCAGCTACATTCATTGAAAGTGAAGCGCTGATTTCAGGATCGTAAAATCTTGCACCAGGTGGAATGTCCTCTAATCTTGCTTCCGGACGTTCAGGTGGTGCAGGAGGAAGCCCGACGCCATTTACTTTTAATATCTTTTCTAATTGCTTATTTTCGTCTTTCATACTGTAAATAAATTCTTCAATTAGTTTTTGTAAATCTTGGTCACCAGTGTGATTAAAAAAAGTTTGATATGCAGCAATCAATCCATTGTTTGTTGCCAGATTTGTCCAGATCCCGAACACTTCACCATAATGTAAAGGTTCATCATTTGGATTTCCACTTAATATTCCCATAATCGGCCTCCCTAGCTACTCATAATTTTTTTCATACAGGTACTAGGATGTGCAGAGTATAAAAGATTATGCATTTGTATGGAAAATTTAAGAAACAGCAAAGTTTAAATTCGTAATTCGTATGCACATTAATCGAAGTAAAGGAGTTAATTTGGGGAATGGAAAAATGTTACCAATGTGATAATGGATGTAAAGAAATTCACTGAATTAAAGTCATAAATGAATGTGGAAAATTTACTATTGAAAATGTATGTAGTGAGGAATCTGGAGAAGAAGTGCGACAAGAGATGTATCACTTACATTTTAATCGAGCAAATGAAGTAAATAAACAGGTATTTCAAAGACTCAAGTAGTGAAGTGATTAACAGTACGACCATAATGCGAACTGCAATTTTGAAATTGTATATATAGATAAAAATTAAATTGGATATCTCACCACTTTTATTATCAAGCTAATCATTATCAAATCGGAGCTTTTTAATACTTGTAAAAGGGTGAGAGTGAATGCAGCGAATTTTCTGTGATAAGAAAATTGAAAAAGGCCAAACTCGTAAAGAAATTGAGGACAAGATTGCAGAAAATGAAACAAGAGGATGGAAGCAAATAAGTGACATAAAAGAAGACTATGGGAAATTTCAAGTATTGCTTAAGTTTGATGCGATAAGGAGGCTCTAAAATGGACAAGACCATTCCGTTTGAAGTTACTGAAAATATTCCCTGGGCCAATTGGGGAAGGCTTGTAGTGGTTTTCTCCCAAGGTCAAATATGTTAAGGTACACTACATGAAGACGGAACAGTTACAGAGGAAAGTCTGTATTATGAGACGTCTCTGACTATGTTGATTTAGATAGTATTAATATTGTAACGTCATAGTTCGACCAAAGTCTTTGAAGCGGCCGGAATAGAGAGGCTCATAGAAATGTGGGAGGATGGTTATAGCATCTTATCAATCTAATCGAACTCCATTGAAATTGGATTTACTTGCAATGGATAGAGCCGAAACTGGGTTTATAGATCCAGGAAGACTCGGAATCAATGGATATTAAAAAAAGACAAGATTTTTCCTGTCTCTGACAAGAAAAGTATAAGAGGAGGCGAACTTCACTCATCTTTATCCCCCCTTGTATTAATTTCTTTTGAAGCCCTATAGTTGCTGCTGGAATGTAGTTCTCTAACATTACACTCATTCAAGCCTTCCATTGAAGACATTCCTAGTTTGTCGCGAACTTCATTTCCAGGAGCGAGTCCACGTGCATACATATCTGTAAATACTGCTGCCGTCTCTGTAATGGAATAAGCATATAGGCTATGCGGATTCAATTTGAAATACCAATCAGGTTGATATAAAAGACAAGTGGAGATGTTGCAGGTAATTTACTCAATTTAATCAATGCTAGTACCAATGCTCTTGCGACACATAAGGCGGATTATGTAAAGCATCCAGACGTAGCGACTACGAAAAATACAGGTAATGCTTATGCCGTCACATTAGACCTTGCACCAATTGAATATGAAAATGGTATGGGCTTAGTTTTAACAATTAATGCAGAAGCACAGCAGCTGCAACAGTTAGTGTAAATGGATTTGAAATCGGTATCTATCGAAAAGAAAGAGGATTTCAAATTGGAATTTTCAAGTCCGACATTAAAAAAAGAAACCGAAACATCCTTGCTCAGTAAAGCACATCGTCAAATTATTGTAGATGCAGCTGTAAAAGAAGGAGCAAATAAAGAATGGGCTGACAAACTAGAAAAAAGAAGATTACAGACGCTGATGTATTAGGATTAGCGGTTAAGTATACAATTGCGGTAAACAAACAATAATTAATTGCCCTACTCACTTAATTGTTGGTGGGGCTTTTTTATTTTAGTAAAAAAATCATAATGTATAGTTAGATTA
This sequence comes from Psychrobacillus sp. FSL H8-0484, assembly GCF_038005325.1. NCBI lineage: Bacteria > Bacillati > Bacillota > Bacilli > Caryophanales > Bacillaceae > Psychrobacillus > Psychrobacillus sp. FSL H8-0484. Next base: position 1,469,965 of record NZ_JBBOSZ010000001.1, read on the forward strand.
GATTATGACAATAACTAGATTGTAATAACAACTCAAAAGGAAAAAGGAGGAACTACAATATGAAAAAATTACTTGGACTTTTTCTTGTATTCTTGATCGCTTTTTCATTTACTGAATCTACCTCTGCTACACCCAATACCACTACAAACAATATTCCTGACACTGACACTAACACTAACACTAACACTAACACTAACACAACTTCCGATATGGATGACGACGATGATACTGATTGGGGCTGGATAGGTTTATTAGGGTTAGTGGGTTTGTTAGGATTACGCAGAAGAGAAGAAATTAAGTAAGTAATATGATAAAAAAACGACCTCTTCTTAATTAGATTGGTCGTTTTTTTATTTGCCCAAAAGGAGTTGTACAAATCGATGTCGAATTGTAGTAAAAAAAGGAGCTGGTTGAATGAATAATCTATTTTTTAGTGTGCTTGAACCAAGTATAGAGCTAATAAAAGCACATATATATTCATTAGCTAAGTACATAATTATCGCAATGTTAGTTAGAGCAATAGGATATTATATCACGCCCTATACTGGATTGAGAGAAATTAGAGTATTTGTAGCTTCTGCTGTTCATTTTATGGATTGGTTACTTTTTTATTAATTTGTTTCTACTTACTTTAATAGCTAAGGAAAAAGCACCCTATTTTTGGAATGGGTGCTTTTTTATTTGTCCAAAAATTATTAATTATTTTAGTTGTAAAATCAAACTAACGTTCTTAGAGGGGGAGGTTAAAATATTTTTTTTCGATCTCGTTCATCCTTTAGTAGTTCAACTGCTTCTCGGAAGCGAAGAGAGTGGATATTTTCTCTTTCTCTTAAAAAAGCTAAAGCATCATTAATACCTGGGTCGTCTGAAATGTCGATTAACCATTGATATGTTGCGCGTGCCTTTTCTTCTGCCGCGATATCTTCATACAAATCGGCAATAGGGTCACCTTTAGATTGGAGGTTTTTGGAAATTCGAAAAAATTTGTGGAGGTAAAACAAAGAATTTTTCTAAAATGGGTGGGCAAGGGTCACGTGGCGACACATAAGGCTTATAACTACCTCTAAATTTCGAATGATCCAAATGACATCCTCCTTTAAACTAACCTATGACATTTGGAAGCGGTTGATGCTCAGTGGACAATCTTTTATTAAAATTATTGTTTTAAATAAATTTTGGAGCAGATTAATTTCAATTATGTTTGTCTTACTACAGTTGAAGTGTGGTTTAAATACTAAAATAAAGACCAGTTAGACAAATGTCTATATCCCTAACTAAATTAGAAGATGAATCCTCCATGTAGATGTAGATAGTAAATAATAAAAAAACCACCAACCAGTGATTTGGAAGGTGGTTTTTTTATTGTATTAGTTCCTTCTATTATAAAGATAAAAAGACATATATTAATATCAGTTACAATTTAATTGACCACCGAAAGTTTTTAAGGTGCCCAACTCATACAAAAGGAGTTGCCCAATTTTTGCCCATTTTTGTCTAATATGTAGTGAATAATAGTGACAATGAGATTACCAATTTAACTATTTAATGAGGTTTATGACGTTTAAATACGGGTTAAAATGTGTAGGTATAGAATCCGCACAACTGTTCACCCATGGGAACGCGAACAATATCTAAAAATGTATTAATAGTAAAGCGTTGGGGCTCTAAGCTTCCAACGCTTTTCTTTTACTCAAAACAGATATTCGTGGTAAGACTTTTGAACACTACCACATTTCTACCACGAAAATTATTTGTACCCCCATTTTACACCCGAAATAGAGTGAAAATATTAGTTGAAACATCGTCCATTCGTGAGTTGACTCGTTCGGTGTTTTTCTTTTTTATTTTGCTTGAAACATGGGCATAAACGTCAGCCGTTATTTGGTAGCTACCATGGCCCAATTGTTTTTGGATATACTTCATATCGGTATCTGCTTCCATTAATAAAAATACATAAGTATGACGTAATGATGGATTGGCAAGGTTTTAATTTCAGCTCTTTTAACGATACATTCAGATGTTATAAATAGAAGTCCCTGTTAAAAATTCTTCGCCCGGCATCGCGTTTGAACCATAGTATAGGCATTCACCTATGTTTCCCTAGAAGAGTATCTTATAGTTGATAACACTTTAAATAACTGGAGGGGATAACATGGGATACTTTGTTACAGTAGAACAGGGAGTAAAAGTATATGTAGAGGATGTAAACCCAGAGGGAAAGAAAACAATACTATTTATACATGGTTGGCCATTAAATCATAATCAGTTTGAATATCAGTTTAATGTTCTTCCAGCAATGGGATATCGTTGTATTGCCATTGACTGGAGGGGTTACGGTAATTCCGATAAACCAATCAGTGGCTACAATTTTGACAGATTGGCAGATGATGTTCATGCAGTAATAAGTACATTGCAGTTAAAAGATCTCACACTTGCAGGGCACTCCACAGGAGGGGCTATCTCGATTCGATATATGGCTCGATATCAAGGTTATGGCGTTTCAAAACTTGTCCTAATAGACGCTCAATCTCCGTCTAGTGTACAAGAAGAAGTAGCAAATACGTTCATTACAGACACACTTAATGATCGCCCTAAAATGTTGAGGGGACTAACGGATGTTTTTTTCTTCCAGTATATAACTGTGCCATTATCTGACTGGTTCTTTCAGCTAGGCTTACAAGCAGCGGGTTGGTCGACTGCTGCGGTCATGATGTCATTGAGAGATGAAAATGTGTACAATGATCTTGGCAAAATATTAGTTCCTACGCTAATTATTCACGGCATACATGATAAAGTTGTTCCTTTTAATAAAGCACAAGAAACAAACAAATTAATAAGAAATTCACAGCTCGTCCCATTTCAATACAGTGGCCATGCTCCTTTCTATGAAGAACGAGACAAGTTCAACCAGCTACTAATACAATTTATTGGATAATAATTTATTTTCTTATCTTGTCGAGTTTTCCTTTTGGTAAAAAATCAACATTAAACGATAACAGAGCCAAATAAAAGGGGTGAAGTGGATGGAAATAATCAAAAACTATGTTGATTTATGTAGAAAGATAGATATTATCGAAACGCAGTTATTACAGGTTGACATTGACTTAAAATACTGGTTCGGAAAAGGTTAATTACCATTTACTAGATCTGGTAAAGAAGACTTTGGGATTATTGCTTCGTTTGTGAATATTCAAGAGTTGCATGATTAGAAGCACAGGCTACAGAAGATGTTGAATATTTATTTGGATATCAAGAAGGAGACTAAGGGAAAGTTAAGTTTACGTTAACGGATGAAGATCATGAATACAAAGTCGTTTTGTCCGATAGCACGAATCAGCATATTGCGTCAATTGTGACGACGCAAGAAGATTGCAATGAAGAATGCACTGTTCAGTCGATAAATTTATAGGCGGGCACGTATAAGGTTTAAACCTGTAGTATGAGAACGTTATGTTTATTATTTTGAGGATATCATTTACGAATAACTGTTACAAAATTGTCACATCCAATCGGGTGTGGCTTTTTATTATTCACGAAAGGATGTGGTCACTTTGGCAATGCATATTTGACACAGCCAGTATATGAAAAAAAACAAGACCAATTAAATGGCCTAGTTTTTATTAGTAAATTGGTGCTTCAAAATAAAAGTCAGCTTTCTTTTTTAGGTCCCGAGGATCTAATTCTTCGAAATTGATTTTTGAAAGGTTGTCCTGTGTGAAATCAATAATATAAATTCCATAATCGATTACATCACCATTTTCTTTTTCGTAGGGTACTTCAACTACTAGCGAAAGTTCCTGTACATCATCTTGTAATTGTATTTCTTGCAATAGGAGCACACAACTAGAAAGTATATCAGCTTTGAATTCTTCCAATGTTTCATCCATAAAAACCAAGGTCGTTACTGTTAATTTCAATTTTCCATTTTCTTCATTAAATTCTATAGTTTCAACAGCTTGCTCTGGTGTTTCAACCCGATGGCCGAAATAGGAGACGATGGCATCTTTCATTTGATCTTCTAGAGTCTTTTCTGTACTTTCTATTTCATTGTTACTGTTCCCATTTGTACAGCTAGCCAGGATCAAAGTACATATAAGTATAGATAATATTCGTTTCAAGTTAATGACTCCCTTATAGAAATTGATTCTTGTAAATTATAAAGGGTATTACAAAAGTTTGAAAGGTATATTTAATGTAAGAAATAAAAGTAAGAATGATATTCCTTAGATGACTCAGGTCCCAGAATCGAGAAAGGGTAAGATGATCCGATATCTCGTATGGTTAACGTGAAAGGACTGATTGAATGGTTGAATACAGAACAGAAGAACAAAAGAAGAAGTTCTATAAATTTGAAGTATGAACAGGTATAAATGGATTAAGTGAGCAAGCATTGAAGCGTGACAACTATGCTTTTTATCTATAAATCGCAAACTTTAATATTTATAATTATGTTCTAGAACCGATAACTATATTATAAAAAGAATTAAGGAGTTTCTTATGGATATAAGTGAATTGATGAAAAAAATTAATGGAAATATGGATAAAATGGATTTGGTTTCAGCCAGAAGATTAATTGAAGATAATATTGAGTTAATAAGGCAGAACAGGCATCTACTTAAAAGTAACTCAAGGTCATTATTTGAAATACTTAATAACAATACGAAATCAGTAATTAACACGTTAAATCGTAAAGAAATGAACGTAATTTATTCCATAAATTCATATGCTTCAAATTTTGATATTCGAGGATTAAAACTGTCAATTAAAAATAATCCTGAACTTTTGGTGAGAAGAGATATACGTCATTATTTAAATGCCGATGCGATTACATTATTAATTGGAATGAACGTTATTAGTAAGGAAGAATAAATGTAACAATAGGGGAACGTCCACACGGGCGTTCTTTTTGTTTTGTAAAGAACTGAAGGAAAGAAATTGGAGTAATTTTCTAGTTATAAAGACAAACTAATGTTCGTATAATGAAATTAAAAGGAGGAAACAAATGTGCGTATAAGTATTTTGAAAATATTAGAACATGATCAAATTGCTGAAATGATCTATATGAAAAACAATGGTGAAATTACTAAAAGGCGAATAAAAGTATTAAGCGTAACAGAGGATTCATTCAAGGCTTACTGTTTTTTACGTTGTACAAAGCGGACTTTTAAAATAGATAACGTACTCGCATTTGTTCCTGTAATTAAGAAGGAGCGTGCAGTAATATGATGAGCAACACAGAATTTAATGAACGATTTGCAGCGGTATACGAATCCGCAAAGTTAAAACATCGTGATGACAAGTGGGGCATGTCGATGATGTTGCCAGAGCATGTTGAGATGCTAAGGAATTATTATGATGAACAAAAGAAAGTACCTCGTCCAGAGCTAAACGAATGGGATTTAGAAATCTTACAAATAAGCCTGGAAAATGCCTTGAAAAGTAAAGCAGATACAAAAATAAAATTGTGGAAGGATGGAGAGTTTTATTATAATAGGGGCACTATAGAGAGTGTGGATTTTACTAGAAGAACTATCGAATTACAGGATCCATTTTGTTTGTTGTCAATAACTTTAGAGGAAATAGTTGATGTAACAATTGTGGAATAAGGGTGATATTATTTATGGAAAAGTCTAAAGCAGAAATTGAATTAGAAGTTTTGATTAATAAGTTGTTAAAAACACGTCCGCGTGAAGAAGCGATTGGGTATTTAGAATGGCTAGATAATTTGTCTGAATCCGATTTTAAAGATCAAACAGATTGTGTAAAATTATAGATTGGGTAGAAGTTGAACTACAGGGCGGAATGATGCCCTCTACCAAATTAGTCGCAACCCATTTTCACACCCAAAAATAGAAAAAATATTATTTGAAAACATCGTACAGTCTGCCTGCTCAATTACATGATGGACACAGACCTGTATTCCCTCCTCTAAAAAAAGTTGCTTCTGTTGTAAAGACCGACGAAAGAATCATGTGGAAAAAAGAATTACGTCATGGACAGATAGGCAAGATAACTATTATCAATATTTTGGTGGTGGCATGTGGGTTAATATGATACCTACTCATATTCAATATGAAACACATGCTAAAGCATTACTGGAGCAAGCCAAAGAATATTTTAAGTAATAAAATTAAGCCCTTCTCATAATCGAGAAGGGCTTTTTTAGTATATTTATTTTATATATAAAGCACCTTTATACAAGAAAAGAAAGAGAACTTGCAAAGTATCTGTCGTTAAAGAATTTGTCCGTTCATTTAAACTAGAACTTATAGTTCAGAAACTGGCACGATTTCATACCCTTCTGCTTTTAAATATTTTAAGATAGGTTCTACTGCTTGTACGCTTGTGTCATGGATATCATGCATGAGAATGATGGAACCGTCTTTAACATTTTCTTTAACAATTTTTAATATTTCATTTGGATTATGCGACTTCCAGTCCAATGTATCTATTGTCCATAAATATGTTGGGCTGCCGATGGAGTTCTGGATTTGTTCGTTAACAGCCCCATACGGTGGGCGAAACGCAGTCGGTTCTCTCCCAGTAGCACTCTTTATAGTTTCATTTGTTTTTTCAACTTCTTGAATTCCTTCTTCCTTACTTAAGGTAGTAAGGTCCTTATGATTCCAAGTGTGATTACCTAATTCATGTCCTTCATCTGCAACTTTTTTTGCAATCTCTGGATAGAAATCAACTCTGTTTCCCAGCATAAAGAAGGTTGCTTTTGCATCATATTTATCCAATAGATCAATAATTTTCAATGTGTTCTTTGGATGTGGACCATCATCAAATGTAAGTGCCACTCGTTTACCACTTGTTGAAGCATCCGGTTTTTCCTCTTTTGCTATCGGTTTTTCATTTGCATCATCATTGTCGTCTTTTTCCTTATGATCCAGTAGTAATTTATCCTTCCATTCATCCGTAAGTAAATCTCGCATCTCTTCTATTGGGACAGAGATTTCTGGCATGCCTGCTGCTCCAGCAGTTACTTCATATTTATCAAATTTAAATACAGCTGACTCTTCAGTGAAATACAGGTTTGAAAAATTGTTTTCTTCATTCATTGTCCATTCCTTTAAATCTTCTTCAAATAATAATGGGGCATATTCTGCCGATTCTTTGAATCTTTCATTTAATAGCCTATATAGTTGTTCCCTATTCTGTTTTGTATCCTTAAAGATTTTAGTTTGTGGAATAAATGTTCCTTTTTCTACATCTACCAGATAAATCTTTGCTTTTTCTTGACCATTTGCTCCTACCACATAACTTCCTTCAGAAAATACAATAGAATATGTATTATTAGCAGTTAGATAGATATCCATAGTTAAGGATAAATTGGCCACATGATTTTTAATAAACTCTTTATTATCTTTAACAGAAATTAAGAAGTCTTTTTTAGTAGTAGACACATATTCTTCTATAACTGCGTTCAATTTGTTACTTTTAAACTTTGGGTAATGCATGGCAATGTGATAATTTTCTTTATCGGTTATATCTGTAATTAAATCTACTCCAGGATACTTAGAATACTCTATTATTGTTCCATTGGTTTTCTCTTCTTGATTTACATCTGCCTTAGTATTTTCCTTTAGGTTTATAAAAAAATAACCAATTGAGAAGATGCAAATTATAAATATAATGCTATACGATAATTTCGTAGGTCTCATAAACAAATGCTCCTTGTTGTTTTATATCTTGAAATGTTGTAGCTGAAATGTTCCCTAACATAACGACCAAACGAATTCTATTCTATCACATATAAACATTATATATTTAGGAATATATGAACAAAGTTAGCAAAATTAATATTATTTTGTTTTTGCAAATTAAAAGTAGTATATAATAACCAACTGATATGCTTTGATTCAATTTCTCCTAGTTTGCAAATTTTCTTCATATCATAGGTTTCAAAGTTCTAGCGACTCTGAATAAAAGGCAATAAAAATAGTATGAAGCATCTCTGACGAGGTGTTTTTTTTATGAAAATTGCTGGTTAATGGAAAGATAGGTTGAGTGTAAAGGGGATTCATTTCTCTCTTACTTTTCTTTACTTGAATTAATCATAAATAAAATAACCAGATGATAGAATAAGAAAAATAGGGTGTATGGGAGGAAGAGATGGAAACAAGCGAATTAATCTTGTTGTTCAAATATGTCGTATTAGGGTTAGTACAGGGTTTTACGGAGCCGATTCCTGTATCATCTAGTGGTCATGTCATTATTGCAAATCATTTACTCGGGCTAGATGAAAGTGGTCTAACCTTTGCCATATTAACGAATACCGCTTCCTTATTAGCTATTTGCTTTATCTATAGGAAGGATTTAGTACGTTTAATAGTGAACTGTTTGTTATATGTTCAAACAAAAAATGGCAAGTATAAAAGTGATTTTCTATTTATTATTTATATCATCATTGGAACAATTCCTGCAGCTGTTTTAGGAGTACTTTTTAACGAAGTTATTTCAGATCTCCTTACTAATATAAAAACAATTGCCTTCACCTTGTTTGTGACCGGTATAGCCTTATGGGTCATTCGAAACTTTAGGGGCGTAAAACGAGACAAAGATATTGGAGTAAAGGATGCTTTTATTGTTGGGTTAGCACAAGCGATTGCACTTGTACCAGGTATTAGTCGTTCAGGTGCTACCGTTATAGCCTCCGTTGCATTAGGGATGAAACAAGAAACAGCATTACGGTATTCATTTATGCTATACATTCCAATCAGTTTAGGCGGATTAGTTCTTGGTATTTCAGATTTGATGAATGAACCCGTAGAAAGTACTTTGGTTTTACCGTATATCATGTCCTTTATTGTTACAATCATCATGACGTATATTGCGATGAAGTGGTTTATGGGGATTATGAGAGATGGTAATTTAAAATATTTTGCTTACTATTGTTTTGCAGCTAGTATCATACTTTTAATACTTTCTTGATTTGCCTTTTCTTCGTGTAAAGATAAGTGAGTTTAATAGGAAAATAACAATGAATAGCATCCCATAAGGTGTTCTTTTTTCGTTTTATTTTTTCTTGTTAATTTTTTAGAAGTTAACATTTTGTGTCAAAAGGAACGAGTCTATCCTCGATGCATAAAACCATTTTCTTCGTTGCGTTGTTAGTTTGAGAAATTGACTTATCCTCTTTGGATAGGTCTTTTTTTGTACGTTTGTTCAGATAAAAGAGAAACGTACATATGAAGAAAAGATTTTGATACAAAATGATGATATTTTAAATTGTTCTGGGGAATAATTAAGGTAGAGTTATTCAGTATAACTTAATGTGAGAAATTATATTTATAATCATTCCCTTAAAACTCAAAAAGGTTGAAAAATCTGAATAAGTTAGAGTATTTGACTAATCTATAGTAATCTTATAGGATTTGATTGACTAATGAATCAGTCTAGGGAGAATATGTACGATGGAGAACCATCAACCGTCTTTACAGCAACAAGTTGAAACGATAAAAAAGATATGCAAGAAGCTTTTGCACAAAATATTCAAAGAGCTTCAGAACTGAATATGATGCCACGCCCTATAGACCCTGAATTACAATCGGTATTTGTTTTGAGTTTGTTAGAGGGAGTATTATCACGATGGTTATTTCAATCTATAGACGATGAGTGGCGTCAATTGGAAATTGATGAGCTTGTTGAAAAAAACGTGCAATTTGAATTTTTTGGTTTTTTTGGAGTGTAATTTAAGGAGGAAAATAACATGAAAAAAGGTAAGTTTATCGTCGCAATTTTAACATCAGCAGCGTTACTATTAAGTGCTTGTGGTAAGGATTCCAACGTAGAAAAAGCTCAAAATTCTCTAGAAGCTATTCAAGACAAAGGGGAATTAACGGTTGGTATTATGGGGACATATGCTCCTTATAATTTTATGAATGCTGATAAAGAATACGATGGCTTTGATGTAGACATTGCAAAAGAATTAGCAAAAAGATTAGATGTTAAAGCAAAATTTGTCGCACAAGACTTCGCTGGATTAATACCTAGTTTGCAAAAAGATAAATTAGATATTTTGGTAAGCCAAGTAACTATTACAGAAGATAGAAAGAAACAAATTGATTTTACGGAACCGTATATTACAAATGAAGTAAAAGTTGTCGTAAATGCAGATAATACATCTATACAATCTGTAGAAGATTTCAAAGGCAAAAAAATCGGTGTTGGATTAGGTACGAACGATGAAGTGTACTTACGTAAAGAGTTGATGCCAAAGGTAGGAGACTTCCAAATCAACACGTACGATGATGTCATCACCACATTAAAAGATTTAGATGCTGGTCGAGTAGATGCAACGATTAATAATGTATACGCATTAAAGCCAATTATCGAAGAAAATGGTTTTAAAGTGAAATCAGTTGGAGAACCAATTAAATCAGATAAAGCGGCAGTAGCGGTTAAAAAAGGGGAGACTGAATTAGTTGATGCATTAAACAAAGCGCTCGCTGAAATGAAAGAAGACGGTACGTATAAAGAGATTTTTGTAAAATGGTTTGATGAAGAGCCACATGCTGAGTAAAGAAGGTTGGAAGTTTAAATGGATATTATCATTGATAATTTGCCCTTTTTATTGAAAGGGGCGTATTATACTTTATTAATTACAGTGGTATCTATGTTTTTCGGCTTGATTATCGGTTTGATCACAGCGATTGCTCGATTAAAGGGCAATCGTTTCTTTCGTGCAATCGCGAGAGTTTATGTATCGATTATTCGGGGAACACCGCCACTTGTGCAAATTGTAATTGTATATTTTGGTCTTGTAGATTATGGGATTGAGTTGGAGGCACTTACAGCAGCATATATCGCATTAAGTATTAATATTGGTGCATATGTATCGGAAGTATTTCGTGGGGCTATCCAAGCAGTACCATCTGGTCAAACAGAAGCAGCACTTGCGACAGGTATGACAGAGGCTCAGGCTATTCGACGGATTGTCATTCCACAAGCAATTCGTATCGCAATCCCACCACTTGGAAATACATTTGTAGGTATGTTAAAGGAAACATCATTAGTATCGGTTATTGCTGTTACAGAATTAATGCGCTCGGCACAGTTATTAGTAGCACAATACTACGTGTATATGCCGTTTTATATATCAATCGCTGTGATGTACTGGATTATGAGTACAGCATTTACATTTATATTAAACAAAATAGAGAAAAGATTATCAGTTTACTAAAGGGGGGAACGTTGTGATTCAAGCAAATGATTTATCTAAAAGCTATGATCAGCATGAGGTATTAAAACATATTTCATTGACGATTCCTGCCCACCAAGTTGTCGCTGTCATTGGTCCAAGTGGCTCAGGAAAAAGTACTTTTTTGCGCTGTTTAAACGGACTTGAAACAATTACTGGTGGATCTGTTTCTGTCAATGATCATCTACTACAAGCGACAGATAAGAAAAAGGTTCGTCAAAAAACAATTCATGCGATTCGCCAAGATACAGGTATGGTCTTTCAACAATTTAATCTGTATCCGCATAAAACAGTGATAGAAAATGTAATGGAAGCATTAATTGTCGTGAAAAACCAAACAAAACAACAATCTAGAGCAATGGCTTCACAATTGTTGAAACGTGTTGGGTTGCAGGAAAAAGAAGATGTATATCCTTCCAAACTATCAGGTGGTCAACAACAACGAGTGGCAATTGCACGTGCACTTGCAATGGAACCAAAAATCATGTTGTTTGATGAACCTACATCAGCATTAGACCCAGAACTAGTGGGAGAAGTATTAAAAGTCATGAAAGAATTAGCGGATGAAGGTATGACGATGGTCATCGTAACACATGAGATGAAATTTGCCCAAGACGCCGCTGATCGAATATTGTTTATGGCAGATGGTCAAATCGTGGAAGACTCAGAACCAAAAGTATTTTTTGCACAACCAGCGACAGAACGTGCACAGCGATTTTTGGCTAAAGTCAATGAATTCTAACTTAAGAAAGGCTGATAAAAATGGAAGTAAAAGCAATTTGGCAAGGTGGACGTGCTTTTGAAGCAAAAGGTCTTTCAGGTTATCCAATGACTATGGATGCAACACCAACTTATGGAGGGGAAGGTAAGGCACCAACACCAACAGAAATGTTACTAAGTGCTTTAGCGGGCTGTATCGGAATAGATATCACGATGATCTTGAAACCTCATTTAGAAAAGATTCAATCCATTGAAATTACAGTAGATGGCACACGACGAGAAGAAATGCCAACTGCATTTACAGCAGCTGAACTATTATTCGATGTGAAAGGGGATATCGATGCAAAAAAAGTAATACGTGCCATAAAACTTGGAGAAGAAAAGTATTGTGCAGTTTCTGCTTCTTTAAAAGCAGATATTACGCATCGATTAATCTTAAATGGTGAAGAAATAGAGATGCCAGAATAAAATAATAAGTTCTTCACTTATTCATTAAAAATTAAAACTCCCTCATTCATTTAGTTGGATGAGGGAGTTTACTTTAGATGTAAATGCTAGAAAATGATTGGCAAATAGCTTCGCAAGAATTTTCGTTAATTCGTGTGATGAGACCAGATAAGATTCATTAAATCAATTTTCACATGCAATGCCATCTTTGTCACGATCTTTGCTTTCATTTAATTTGTAAATTTCTCCAGATACTGTTGGTTTATTTTTAGTTTTGCCGCCTTTGTTTTTGACTTTGGCATCTATTGCAACTCCACCTTTATAGACTTTGTTTAGCTCAGTACAATTTTTAAAGGTTTTTTCGGCTGCATCAGTGGTTTTAGGTTCTACTGTTATTATTCCAAATATTAATAGTGTGGAAAATAGTGTTAGAATAAATCGTTTCAATTAAAAATCTCCTTTTAAGGGAAATTCCTTTTAAAGAACACCCTCATTATTATAATACATATTATATATACAATTGGTTTCATTTACCATTAAATAGTGTTTTACTAAAAACAAAACCCCTCAACCATAAAGGTAAAGGGGTTTTTTCGATGATCTAAACGAAAATGTCCACTTTTCGTTTAGATATGATATCGGCTCTACGTAATCATACGTACAATACGAGATTTTGTCAAGGTATAGTGAAATTATTGGATATTTCGGTAAACTCCTACAACTTTTCCGAGTATCGAAACTTGGTTTACGATAATTGGTTCCATTGATGAATTTTCAGGTTGTAAGCGGAAGTATGATTTTTCTTTAAAGAAACGTTTTACAGTTGCTTCATCATCCTCGGTCATTGCTACTACAATATCCCCATTGTTAGCAGATTGCTGTTGTTTAACGACAACATAATCTCCATTTAAAATTCCCGCTTCTATCATACTATCACCCATAATTTCGAGCATGAACAAATTGTCATCAGAAGTACCGAATGTTTCTGGAAGAGGGAAGAATTCTTCTACATTTTCAATTGCTGTAATAGGCATACCCGCAGTTACTTTCCCTACTAACGGAACATGAACCACACCTTGTTTTTCTGCAGTAACTCCAAAACCATCAAGTATTTCAATTGCACGTGGTTTAGTTGGGTCTCTTCTAATTAATCCTTTACTTTCAAGTCTAGCTAAATGTCCATGTACAGTTGAACTAGACGCAAGCCCTACCGCTTCCCCGATTTCACGTACGGAAGGTGGATAACCTTTTTTTCGAACTTCTTCTTTTATAAAAGCTAAAATATCTTCTTGTCTTTTAGATGCTTTTTTCAATGAGTTCACCTCTTTTTGTTAATTAATTTTTCCTATTAGAATATTTCTTAATAGTAGTATAACAGTCTCCAAAAGATTATGCAAACATAGGTTCTAAAAATCGTTGACAAAAACAAGTGTTCGTTTTATGATTAGAACATACATACCGAACAAACATTCTAATTAGGGGGATTTATAATGAATTGGATGAAAGAAAATTATTTTATAGCGCTATTTTTAGGATTAAACATTGTTTTTATGGTGACAATCCTTATTTCAAATACATTATCGACAGAAGAAGATTATCAAATTAAAATAGAACATGGCGACTCATTGTGGGAGCTTGCAAACAAATTTGGAGCTGACGAGCCAAAAGAAGCTTGGATCAATAAAGTAATGGCCATGAATAACTTGGAAACTGCCCAAATTAAAGCAGGAGATACTTTGGTTATTCCAGAGGTAAAAGAAAATTATCATTTAGATTATGGTACAGAGATAGCGGGCGATGGTAAATGAACTCAGTAATATATTGCCGTGTAAGCACGGAGAAAGAAACACAAGAGACATCATTAACAAGACAAGAGGAAGAACTAAAAGAATTTGCGGCACTACAAGGCTATGAAGTTGCTGAAGTGTTTACTGATCAACATAGTGGCTACGATATGGACCGTGATGGTTTACTTGATTTACTTACATATGTAAAAGAACATGATATTAAAGCTGTTTTTGTTCAAGATGAAACTCGAATTGGTCGTGGGAATGGTCGTATGGCTGTATTGCATCTTTTGCAGAAAACAAACACTTCTGTTTTTACTTTACAAGAAAAAGGCGTTTTAAATTTAAATGAAATGGACACTATGCTTTTAGAAATATTAGCATTGGTGGAAGAATATCAACGAAAGCTTCATAATGCCAAAATTAAACGAGGTATGAAAAGAGCAATTTCTCAGGGGTACCGCCCAGAGAAAAATTTAAAAACAAGAGGTAATCCAGAAGGAAGGGAACGTATTAATATACCTGTCGATGAGATTGTAAGACTTCGTAGAGCAGGATTAACTTATGAAGAAATATCCTCCACTTTAAAAGGGTTAGGGTTTGAAATTAGTAAAGCGACCGTTCATCGAAGATATATTGAATTTATTGAAACACACGGAGGGTAAAGACTTGCACTCTGTGTGTTTTTTCCTTACCTTTATATAAGGAATTAAATGAAAGGGTGAAAACTATGTTAAGTAAAGAAAAGTTAGCACGTATTAGTGAACTTTCGAAAAAATCAAAAACTAATGGTCTATCTATAGAAGAGGCGAAAGAACAAAGCGCGTTACGAAAAGAATACCTAGAAACATTTCGTTCTACTATGAGAGACACGATTGAGAGCGTAAAGATTGTTGACCCAGCTGGAAATGATGTTACTCCTGCAAAAGTACAGCAAGCGAGAAAAGGTAAATTTCTGAATTAATTAATCATTTCAGAAACCATTGATAATACAGACATTCTTGTCTAAACTAGTATTATAGAAAAAAATTTGTTCGAGAGGATGTCATTTATGTCATTACAATCAGATTTACTAGCAATTAATACGATCCGTACATTATCTATTGATGCGATCGATAAAGCGAATTCAGGTCATCCAGGTCTTCCTATGGGAGCAGCACCAATGGCTTATACATTATGGACAAAACATATGCGTCACAATCCAAATAACCCAAATTGGTTTAATCGGGACCGTTTTGTATTATCTGCCGGACATGGTTCAATGCTTCTTTATAGTTTGCTTCATCTTGGTGGATATGATTTACCAATGGAGGAAATTAAGAACTTCAGACAGTGGGACTCAAAAACTCCTGGACATCCAGAATTTGGGCATACTGCTGGTGTAGAAGCAACTACTGGTCCTCTAGGTCAAGGTATTGGTATGGCTGTTGGGATGGCAATGGCTGAAGCTCATTTAGCGGCAACTTATAATAAAGGTAAACATTCGATAATCGATCATTATACTTATTCACTTTGTGGTGATGGAGATTTGATGGAAGGCGTTGCAGCGGAAGCTATTTCCCTTGCTGGACATTTACAATTAGATAAGCTGATTGTGTTGTATGATAGTAATGATATTTCTTTAGATGGAGATTTACATAAATCATTCTCTGAGAAAATCGAGAAGCGTTTTGAATCTTATGGATGGAATTATATTTTAGTAAAAGATGGCAATGATATTGCTGAAATTTCTGCTGCAATCGAGAAAGCGAAAGCACAAAATGACAAACCAACAATCATTGAAGTAAAAACAGTAATCGGATTTGGTTCTCCAAACAGATCAGGTAAATCAGATGCACACGGTATGCCACTTGGTAAAGAAGAAACACTTTTAGCAAAAGCTGCGTATGAGTGGGCATTTGAAAATGATTTCTACGTACCTGAAGAAGTGTATGAAACTTTCAAGCAAGCTGCCGACCGTTTAGGAGTAGAGGAAGAATCTGCATGGAATGAAACTTTTAATGCATATGAATCGGAATTTCCTGAACTAGCTTCTACCCTAAAACAAGCAATAACAGGAGAGCTTCCTGAAAACTTTGCAGATGCGTTAAAAACGTATGAAGAGGGAACTTCTCATGCGACTCGTTCTGCATCTGGTGATGCAATTAACGCTATTGCACAAAATCTCCCTTCATTCTTTGGAGGAAGTGCAGACTTAGCAGGGTCAAACAAAACAACTATGAAGAATGCAGGAGATTTCTCTGCAACTGATTATGCTGGCAAAAATATTTGGTTCGGTGTACGTGAATTTGCAATGGGTGCTGCATTGAACGGTATGGCTCTTCATGGAGGCTTAAATGTATTTGGTGGAACATTCTTTGTCTTTAGTGATTATGTTCGTCCAGCGATTCGTTTATCCGCTTTAATGGGCCTTCCTGTTACTTATGTATTTACACATGACAGTATCGCAGTAGGGGAAGATGGTCCAACACATGAGCCGGTTGAGCATTTAGCATCTTTAAGAGCTATGCCAGGTTTATCGGTTATTCGTCCAGCTGATGCGAATGAAACTGCAGAAGCATGGAGACTTGCAGTATCTGCCAAAAATAAACCAACAGTACTAGTTCTTTCACGACAAAACTTACCGACACTAAAAGGTTCAGTGGAGCAAGCTAGCGAAGGAGTTTCTAAAGGAGCATATGTTGTTTCTCCAAACGAGAACGCTGAAGCAATCTTACTTGCAACTGGGTCTGAAGTTAGTCTTGCAGTAGAAGCTCAACAAGAACTTGCTAAAGAAGGAATTCAAGTATCTGTTGTTTCTATGCCTTCATGGGATTTATTTGAGAATCAAGATGAGGCTTACAAAAAATCAGTATTACCATCACATTTAACAAAACGTCTTGCTATTGAAATGGGATCTTCTCTAGGGTGGCATCGTTATGTTGGATTTGAAGGAGACGTAATTGCTATCGATAAATTTGGTGCAAGTGCTCCAGGTGAGATTGTCATGAAAGAATACGGCTTCTCTGTAGAGAATGTCGTTTCTAAAATGAAAAACTTACTTCAAAAATAAAAAATGGTAAGAGCAATTCGAATACTTGTCTATAAAAGTATTCGAATTGCTTTTTTATTGGAATTTATATATAGAATGCATACAGAATCTATAGTATAATTTTCATTGGTGTCTTGTACACGTAGACAAGAACGTAAAGGAGGAGAAAGTATGTTAGATACATGGATTTGGATTATAATTGTAGTAGTTGCGTTAATCGCTGGTGCAGCACTTGGATTTTTTGCAGCACGTCAATATATGATGAAATATTTGAAAGAAAATCCACCAATTAATGAACAAATGCTTCGTATGATGATGGCTCAAATGGGTCGTAAGCCTTCTGAAAAACAAGTAAAACAAATGATGAATCAAATGAATAAAATGCAAAAATAATAAAAAGCACTCGAAGTTGAGTGCTTTTTTATTTGTTTAGAGCTATTATATTTTACTGTTGTTTTAAGCATATAATTTACGTTAGAATCCGGACAGACTCCTAGCTGGAAAGCGAGACAGACAAGACCCCGCAGGCTTGTCGGTTCGCCTGCGGAAAGCAAGCGGATTCTAGTAGATGTCAACAATGTAATTTAACAGCGCCTATTTATTTAATAAATTATTTTCTAGAAGGAAATCTGCAACAACTTGTTCATATTCCTCGCTATTCTCATTAAAAGACTTAGCGTGTTCGCCAATCTCAAACATTTTAAGCTTTTTCGGGCCATTTTTCTTCTCATATAAATCTTTCGTCATTTTAGGTAAAATAAAATCATCCTGTAAGCTATGAATAAATAACACAGGCTTTTCAATGTTATCTACTACGTCAATTGGTGATACGAGATTTAACGTATAACCATCACGTATTTTTAAAAATAAATTTGCGAAACGAATAGCAAGACTGGAACGAATTGGGGTAGTTTGTGTCATAATATGATACACCTGGTCTTCAAAATCTGAAAAAGCACAATCAGAAATATAAAAATCCGCATCATCTACTATGGACCCAGCATAAAGAAGAGTAGTTGCTGCACCCATAGATTCCCCGTGGATTCCTATAATAGCTTGTTCTCCAGCACGTTCTCTTACTGCTTCTAAAATGGATTGCAAATCTATCTTTTCATAAAAACCGAAACTTGTTGTTTTTCCTCCAGAATCTCCATGTCGACGATGATCGTACACCACAGTGTTAAAGCCCAATCTCTCAAACATCCGAACGAATCGAAGGGAATTGATTTTGTTTTCGGTCACTCCATGACAAATAATAACGTAATTGTTTGTTTGTAATGGTTCTAGAAAAATTGCTTTTAACGAGTATCCATTTTTAGACTCTATCCACTGTTCTGTTTTATTGACAGTGTTATACCATACTTCGTCCAATCGTTTTGAGGTAATTTCTCGATTTAAGATAAAGTCATATTCTTTTTTCTTCATATACATTAGCTTATTCGTCACAAAAAAACCAAAAACAGTAGCCATTGCTGTAAGAACGCTTGTAAAAATACTCGTCCAAACGATTACTCTTTTTTTCATTCTCTCAACTCCTACTTGCTTTTGGATAGTTTATACATCCCCGTTTCAATTGGGCGAGATACAAATGGTTCAATTGTATCTACAGCTTCTATTAATAAATCGAGGTCAATATTCGTTTCAATATTCATTTGTTCTAGCATATTCACAACATCCTCGGTTGCTACATTTCCAGTTGCTCCAGGTGCAAAAGGACAACCTCCCAATCCACCGGTAGAGGTGTCAAATCGGTTAACCCCCGCTTGAAGTGCAGCCAAAATATTAGCTAGTCCCATTTTTCGAGTATCATGGAAATGAGCTGTAATGAGTGTGTTTGGAAATTCTTTTAGTAAGGCATCAAATAGATAATAACTTTCTTTTGGATTTGCCATTCCTATTGTATCCGCAACACTTAGTTCGTTTACACCCCAAGAAACAAACTTTCTACATAATTCGATTGTTTTTTTGGAATCAATTGCTCCTTCATATGGACAATGAAAAGCTGTAGATATGCATGCACGTACAAAAATCCCTTGTTCTAGTAGTTTTCCCACAATTGGTTGAAGTTCATCCATACTTTCTTGCGTTGTTTTATTAATATTTTTCTTATTAAAGCTATTAGATACCCCAACAAAAACAGCAAAGCTGCTAGCGTTAGCTTGTATTGCAAGTTCGACGCCTTTTTCATTTGGTGTTAACACAAATTGTCGTCCTACTTTTTTAGCGTTAGCAACAATTTCTTGGGCATCTTTCATTTGTGGAACCCATTTTGGTGATACAAATGAGGTCAATTCCATCTCTTCCACCCCAGCCAATTGGAGCTTTTCAATAAATGCTAATTTTACCTCTGTAGGCACTTCACTTTTCTCGTTTTGTAGTCCATCTCTCGGTCCTACCTCGATAATTGTCACTTTATTTGGTAAACTAAACATAATCATCCCTCCCTCTTATATTGTAAGGAATGGATGGCTAAACAAGCAAATTTTATTCTAATTTAATAGAATAAGATTAAACCCTCCGGCAGATTTCACAGATTTGAGACTGTGACGAGAGCTTGGCGTAGGAGTAAATAAGGTAAATAGGATTTGAATTTAGGGGAAAATGAGGAGGAAGTAACGTGACAAATGAAGTAGTGATTGTTAGTGCAGTAAGAACTGCAATTGGGTCATTCCAAGGTGCGTTAAAAGATGTACCTGCAACAAAATTAGGGGCAATAGTAATTGAAAAAGCGTTGGAAAAAGCTGGGGTGTCAAAGGAAGTAGTAGATGAAGTGATAATGGGGAATGTCCTTCAAGCAGGTCTTGGGCAAAATCCAGCAAGACAAGCGTCCATTCAAGCAGGGTTACCACAATCTGTATCGGCACTTACCATTAATAAGGTATGTGGCTCTGGTTTAAAAGCAATTCATCTCGCAACTCAAGCAATTATTGCTGGTGATGCAGATATTATTGTAGCAGGTGGAATGGAGAACATGAGCCAAGCTCCTTATTTGTTAAAAAATGCGAGAGATGGCTTCCGTATGGGTGATCAAAAAGTTGTGGATAGCATGATTTCAGATGGTTTATGGTGTGCATTTAATGATTATCATATGGGAATTACAGCCGAAAACTTATGTGATCAATATAGCATTACAAGAGAAGAGCAAGACGCATTCTCTGCACGTTCACAGGCAAGAGCAGCAACAGCAATTGAAGAAGGAAAATTTCGGGATGAGATCGTCCCTGTAGAAATTCCACAGCGAAAAGGCGATCCAATCATATTTGATACGGATGAATATCCGAAAAAAGACTCTACGCAAGAAAAATTAAGTGGTCTTCGTCCAGCATTTAAAAAGGATGGATCTGTCACTGCGGGAAATGCTTCTGGTATTAATGATGGAGCCGCTGCAGTAGTCGTGATGTCTAAAGCAAAAGCAGATGAGTTAGGATTAAAACCTCTTGCGACAATCGTTGCAAATGCATCTGCAGGTGTAGATCCAAGTATTATGGGAATCGGACCAGTGGAGGCAGTGAAAAAAGTATTGAACAAATCAAAAATTTCACTTGCGGATATTGATTTAATTGAAGCAAATGAAGCTTTTGCTGCCCAATCGATTGCTGTTGATAGAGAACTAGTCTTTAATCATGATAAACTAAATGTAAATGGTGGAGCTATTGCTTTAGGCCATCCAATTGGTGCAAGTGGAGCACGTATTTTTGTATCTTTACTTCATGAAATGGAGAAACAGGATGCAAAAACTGGACTTGCAACACTTTGTATCGGTGGTGGGCAAGGAGTAGCAACAATCGTTACACGATAAGAAAAGCGGAAGCGACTTGCTAAGCCTCGACAAGAAACGTTCTTCTGCGACGAGCTTGCGCAAGCAGGAAATTGGCATTTGACCTCGAGGGGCTAGGCGCTGCAACTAGACAGTAGCTAAGGAAGAAGGTTATACTTTCTTATATTTTTACTAAAGTAGGTGAACATTTTGGCGAAGAAAAAACAGAGACAACAACAGCGGCAAGTAAAACCTTCTGCTCCAAAGGAAGAAGGAAACGGTCTATTCGATCAACTTTCAT
This sequence comes from Psychrobacillus sp. FSL H8-0484, assembly GCF_038005325.1. Taxonomy (NCBI): domain Bacteria; kingdom Bacillati; phylum Bacillota; class Bacilli; order Caryophanales; family Bacillaceae; genus Psychrobacillus; species Psychrobacillus sp. FSL H8-0484. Next base: position 1,491,214 of record NZ_JBBOSZ010000001.1, read on the forward strand.
CTGATGTACTTGCTAAACTAAAAGAAACAAAGAAACAACTAGTGGCAGTGGAGCAAGAGAAAGAGGAAGAGCGACAAGCACAATTGGCTTTTGAGAAGAAGCAAAAAGAAAAAAATAAATCATTTGAAGAACTACTGGATGAATATGGTTATGGTGGTTCAAAGTTTTAATCAATGGCTCTGTTAAATTAGACTATTGTTTTCTAGAAGAATAGATTTTGTGATGAAAATCGACGAGACTTCTGCGGAAAAACGGGCTGCCTAGACCCCATAGCGGGCTTATAAGAACAAATCCGTTGCCTCATCCATGTGGCAACGGATTTTCGTTTGTCGGCTACGCCTTTCGACGTAGAAGGGGCGCAGTGACCAACATCCTTTTGCACCGAGAAGTCTTGGCAGTTCGAACGCGGAAAGCGAGCGGATTTTCGGTAGCTAACAACATCATTTTTTAAAAGAGCCTAATCAAAAAACGATAAGCTTTGGTAAATGGTCTTTTTGATGAAATAAAAACAATATATAGAGCGAATAAATGGGGCTGTCCAATAAGCCCATAAATTGAAGCAGGTGTAGAAAAACGAGTCTTTTTCTACACCTGTTTTTTGTATACTTTTTATAAAACTACTATTTTTTGTAGGCAATTGAATGTAATGGAAGACGGCGACTCCAGCGGGAATAGCGTGAGCTGAAGGCCCCGCAGGAGCGAAAGCGACGAGGAGACTGAAGCCATGCCCGCGGAAAGCGTCCGTCTGGAACGGGAATCAATACATTGGAAAAGGGACCATCTCTCAGTTACTATATGACTTTAGGGACAGCCCCATTTATTTTTGGTGTTTTGGCAGAATAATAAAAGTTCCCAAGTCATTGGGCAGAATAAGCATATAGTAATTAATAGGTAAATTATACATGGGCGATCATACAATAAAGGGGAGATAACATTGGGTTTTCAAAACCCGTTTATTGACAATAACAATAACAATAATTCGAGTAATAATAACAGTTCACAAAACTTTGGACCGTTGCTCGCTCTTTGGGGTACTGTAGTATCCACATTAGGGGATACAATGCAAGTAATTGGAGGAGCAATTGCAATTGAAGAGAGTAATATTGCCGACCAACAGCAGCAACAAGAACTGCAAAACCTGCAAAGTCAAATTGATGAATTAAAGAAGGCTCAAACAAGCCCAGACATAGATAAGTTCAACAAATTGTTAGAGCTAGTCCTTAACCGTTTAGAACCGGCAGACAACCCAAAAAAGAGCACTAACCATAAATAGAATGAATGATGGAATGAACTACCCAAAATGAAATACATTTTACCAAGAATATTAGACTGTGTACTAACCAAAATAGAAATTTTTTAGAAGATCTTCATTTTGAATAGGAGATCTTTTTTTCGTGGCTTCATATATACGGTAAACGACAAAAAGCTCTTAGGTGACATCACGCTAGGAGCTTTATACCATGTAAACATATGATTAAACTCTATGCTCTGTATATACATCTTGTTTCGTAATCTGGTTAACTTTTTGCAATAGGTCTTCCGAAACATGCACATCGTATGCTTCGATGGATTCTAGAAGCTGTTCACTACTACTTGCACCAATAATCATTGAACCTGTCACTTTTCTTTGTAATACATACTTAAGTGCAACGGAAGTAATAGGGGCATTTAAAGATTGTAATTGTTCGATAGTCTCCATTAATTCCGCATTAGAGTATGACAAATATTCATTGGTTTTATTTGCGCGATTTAGCCCGTCTGCAGTTAATAATCCTTTAGCCAGTGTTCCGCGACTAAACAAGGAAGCGTCATTATTCTCCAATAATGAAAACCATTCTTCTGGTCTTCTATCTAGTAAACTATATTGCATCATAACGGAGACAGCATTGCTTTTTTGTAAAAAACGATTAATCACAGTTGGTCGAATAGAGGAGATACCATATTCGCGGATAAGTCCTTCCTTTTTCAGTGATTCCATCGTATCGATCACTTCATCGACATCATCTTCCATTGTTCCTCCGTGTAATTGATACACATCAATATAATCAGTTTGCAGACGCTTTAATGACTCGTGAACTGCTGCAGTTATCCATTTCCTCGATGGATCCCAATTCCATCCTTCTCCTGATTCCTTCATGCGATTGCCGACTTTCGTTGCGAGAATAATATCCTGTCGATTGTTTTTGAAAGAATTTCCGACAATCTGTTCATTTTCACCTTTATCATATAAATCTGCTGTATCAAAATAAGTTATTCCTTTATCGATTGCTGTATGGATAATTTTATCTGCATTTTTTTGATCTGTTGGAAGCGACATACAACCTAAGCCAATCTCCGAAACATATATATCACTTTTTCCTAATTGTCTTGTTTTCAAGATTCATCACGTCCTTTACTCCATGTTACAATTAGTACTATATAGATTCAACCTTATACAATCATTGGTATAAGGTAGAAGTCTCTGGGGATTGCATAGATTTACTTAATCTGATGCAATACTCCGAGATACATTTGATAGGAGAGGAAGATAGAAATGAAAAAATTTGAGGAAAAAACTACTCAATCTGATCTTATATACAAAGGGAGAATTATCACCTTACAAGTGGATGAAGTGTTACTCCCAAACGGAAAAACTAGTAACAGAGAGATTGTGAAACACCCGGGAGCAGTAGCTGTTATTGCTTTGACGAAAGATAAAAAGATTGTCTTAGTGGAACAATATCGAAAAGCGTTAGAACGTTCTTTAGTAGAAATTCCTGCTGGGAAAATTGAACCTGGCGAACCGCCAGAAGTAACTGCACTCCGAGAATTGGAAGAGGAGACCGGGTATACTGCTAGTAAGTTGCAATATGTTCAATCTTTTGCCACATCTCCAGGGTTTGCAGATGAGATTATACATCTTTATTTTGCAGAGAATATTGAGAAATTGACAGTAAAAGCAGATCTAGATGAGGATGAGTTTGTTGAGTTAATGCATGTTTCTATGGAAGAAATGGAAGATTTAATTACTAATAAACAAGTTTATGATGCGAAAACAGCTTTTGCATTTCTTTGGTTAAAAGATTATTTAAAATAGGCATGATTTAAACTAGTACAAGCATATGATGAAAATAGATAGGGGGTGTTCCAATTTGAACCAGACTTATACTATTTTCATTTCACTATGCGTACTTGTTATTAGTTTTATCGGCGGATTATATTTGTTTGAAAAAAGCACACCAGAACAGCAGCAATGGATTATTAATCTCTTGGACGCACGTGTTCTATTAGTAGAACAACCTACTTTTCTAGAAACTATTTTTCCTCATTTGATGATCGCAGTTGTATTTTTTTTGTTTTATCAACACCGTTATTTGCGAAAACTCATTTTAGTTATTTGTGCTTTTAAAATTACATTTTACGGTTTCTGCTCTAGTTATTTGCTTCAATCACAAGATTCTACATTTCCATATGTATTTTGGTGGTTCCCATTTCAATTAGTCTATTGTATCCTTCTTCTAGCTCTAGCAAATCGGGTTAATTTATTCGCGCTGTCCTTCTATATAATCGTTATTATTATAGAGTTCTTCTTAATGCCATTAATATTATTTAATAATTAGTATCTATTAATAGTTATTATAGATTGAATCTCTTGTAATGAGAATTCAATTCTTGGTATAATGGAAGAAGTTAAGGGGGCGTCATATGGAAAGCCGTATTGATCGTATTAAAAAGCAATTATCTGGTGCGAGCTATAAACTGACGCCACAGCGTGAAGCGACAGTCCGAGTTTTGCTAGAAAATGAAGAAGATCATTTGAGTGCAGAGGATGTTTTTTTACTAGTTAGAGAGAAGTCCCCTGACATTGGACTTGCTACAGTTTATCGTACATTAGAATTATTAAACGAATTGAATGTAGTGGATAAAATTCAATTTGGAGATGGCGTATCACGTTACGATTTACGACAAGAAGGTGCAGCTCATTTTCATCATCATCTTGTTTGTATTGAATGTGGAGCAGTGGACGAAATACAAGAAGATTTATTAGAAGACGTAGAAGCTATTGTTGAAAAAAAATGGAACTTTATAATTAAGGATCATCGATTAACTTTTCACGGTATATGTCATCGTTGCCAAGATAAATAATAGTCTCTGTATTATTAGGTTGTTGTTTTTTAGAAGAATCTATGTTGTGCCGAAAATCCGCGGAAAGCGAGCGGATTTTCGGCAGGCAACAACTTATCGTTTAACAAAGCCAAATAATAAAAAAAGGATAGCTAACTGCTATCCTTTTTTTAATCGGGAGGTATTAGGTTGAAAGACGGGTTACTTCACTTAGAGGACTATTTACATTTTTTACGTATTGAGCGTCAATTGGCAAATAACACACTCGTTTCTTACAAAAAAGATTTAACAGATTATTTAAAATCTATACTAGAAACACAGCAATTACATAAGTTAGATGTGGTAGAGCGTCAGCATATTCTTGTCCATCTTCGAAAACTAAAAGAAGAAGGTAAGTCTGCTCGAACGATTGCCAGACATATATCATCAATTCGTTCCTTTCATCAATTTTTATTGCGTGAGAAAGTGACGAGTAAAGATCCAACGATCCATTTGGAACTTCCCCAACTAGAACAAAAATTACCTAACTTTTTATCTGTTGAAGAACTTAATAATCTACTAAGTAGTATCAATTTATCAAAGCCACAAGGCGTGAGAGATTTAGCTATGTTTGAAATAATGTATGCGAGTGGTATGCGCATTAGTGAGTGTTTAAGTTTAAACTTAGAAGATTTACACTTAACGATGGGGTTTGTGAGAGTATTCGGTAAAGGAGGCAAAGAACGCATCATTCCTTTAGGTGGTGCGGCTATTCGTGCATGTACTCAATATATTGAGGAAGCAAGACCAAAACTACTAAAATCTAGTGAGCGTACAGATGCAATATTCGTCAATCAAAGAGGAAAGCGTTTAACAAGACAAGGAATCTGGAAATTATTAAATAAGCACGCATTAAATGCCGGTATACAAAAAGATATAACCCCTCATGTGCTACGACATACGTTTGCTACTCATTTAATCGAAAATGGAGCAGATTTACGTGCGGTTCAAGAAATGCTAGGGCATGCAGATATTGCTACTACTCAAATATATACACATGTAAGTAAGACAAGATTAAAAGAAGTATACAAACAATTTCACCCTCGTGCATAATTTGTCAGAGGTCTGACCTGTACTTTGTAAATTTTTTTGGTAAACTAGAAGAAAATAGTAGGAGGGAATAAAATGAACAAATTTAAGCGCATACATGTTATCGTCATGGATTCTGTTGGCATTGGAGAAGCTCCAGATGCAGCAGCTTTCGGTGATGTAGGCTCACATACTATAGGACATATTGCAGAACAAATGAACGGTCTTCATATGCCGGAAATGCAAAAACTAGGATTAGGTAATATTGACACTATCAAAGGCATTCTTCCAGCTGATAAGCCTACAGCGTACTATGGGAAAATGCAAGAAGCTTCTGTTGGGAAGGATACAATGACAGGGCACTGGGAAATTATGGGTCTTAACATTCATACACCTTTTAAAGTATATCCGAATGGATTTCCAGAAGAATTAGTAAAAGCATTAGAAGAGAAAACAGGTCGTAAAGTTATTGGAAATAAACCAGCGAGCGGTACAGAAATTTTGGATGAACTTGGAGAAGAGCATATGCAAACAGGCGCTATTATTGTGTATACATCTGCTGATCCTGTTTTACAGATTGCTGCGCATGAAGAGATTATTCCATTAGAAGAATTATATCGAATTTGTGAAATTGCCCGTGAGCTAACGTTGTCAGAAGAGTTTTTAGTTGGCCGAATTATCGCTCGTCCTTTCGTTGGAGAACCAGGTAACTTTACTCGTACTTCAAATCGTCACGACTATGCATTAAAACCATTTGGCCGTACAGCTATGAATGAATTACAAGATGCTGGACTAGATGTTATTGCACTCGGTAAGATACATGATATCTACAATGGAGAAGGTATAACTTCTGCCGAAAGAACGAAAGATAACATGGATGGGATGGATAAATTCATCGCCACATTAGATAAGGATTTTACTGGAATTAGCTTTATAAATTTAGTCGATTTTGATGCGTTATTTGGACATCGTCGTGATCCAATTGGATATGGTAAAGCTTTAGAAGAATTTGATGCCCGATTAAAAGAAGTTTTACCTAAGTTAACAGAAGAAGACTTGTTAATTATTACAGCAGATCATGGAAATGATCCGACGATGCCAGGAACAGATCACACACGTGAATATGTTCCTCTGACTGTATATTCTCCAAAATTTAACGAAATAAAAGAATTACCACTTCGCACAACATTTGCGGATATTGGGGCGACAATTTCTGAAAATTTTGGCGTAGCAAAAACAGCATTTGGAGATAGTTTTCTATCTTTATTAAAATAAAGGGTGTGTTAAGCAATGAGAATGATTGATATTATTGAAAAAAAGAGAGACGGTCATCCTTTAACAAAAGAAGAGATCGAATTCTTTATAACTGGATACACGAATAATACGATTCCTGATTACCAAATGAGCGCGCTTCTTATGGCCATTTTCTTTCAAAATATGAATGACGATGAACGAGCTAATTTAACTTTAGCAATGGTGAACTCTGGAGAGCAAATTGATTTATCTGCGATTGAAGGTGTCAAAGTTGATAAGCATTCCACTGGTGGAGTCGGTGACACGACTACGTTAGTTCTAGGGCCGCTAGTAGCAGCATGCGGTGTTCCTGTTGCTAAAATGAGTGGACGTGGGTTAGGCCATACTGGAGGAACTATTGATAAGTTAGAAGCAATTGAAGGTTTCCATGTGGAGCTTACATCTGAACAATTCGTTAAACAAGTAAATGAGATAAAAGTTGCCGTAATCGGACAAAGCGGAAATTTAACGCCAGCAGATAAGAAATTGTATGCGCTGCGTGATGTGACTGCTACTGTTAACAGTATTCCTTTAATAGCGAGCTCCATTATGAGTAAGAAAATCGCAGCAGGAGCAGGTGCAATCGTTTTAGATGTGAAAACTGGTGACGGTGCATTTATGAAAACAACAGAAGACGCACGTGCATTAGCAAAAGCGATGGTACGAATCGGAAATAATGTTGGAAGAACAACAATGGCCATTATTTCTGATATGAGTCAACCTCTTGGAAACGCGATTGGAAACTCCTTGGAAGTCATAGAGGCAATTGATACGTTAAAAGGAAATGGACCAAAAGATTTAACGGAGCTTTGTTTGACCCTTGGCAGCCAGATGGTAGTCGTTGGAGAGAAAGCGGATACACTAGAAGAAGCAAGAGAAATGTTGCTTCAAGTAATTAAAGATGGTTCGGCTCTAGAAATCTTTAAACAGTTTATCAAATGGCAAGGTGGAAATGAAAAAATTGTGGATGATGTGTCATTACTTCCACAAGCAGCTTATACTTTTGAAGTGCCAGCATCAAAAGATGGTTACGTAACGTATATGGAAGCAGATGAAATTGGTACTGCTGCAATGTTATTAGGTGCAGGTCGAGCAACAAAGGAATCTGAAATTGATTTAGCAGTAGGGATTATGCTAAATAAAAAAGTTGGAGATTCTGTTAAAAAAGGTGAATCACTTGCAACTATACATGCAAATTCGGAGAATGTAGAGGAAGTGTTGAATAAATTGACTCAATTTATTGAAATAGAATCTACAAGAAAAGAAGCTCCTCCTTTAATTTATGAAATAATTACAGACTGATGAGAATCGCTCGATTTTTAGGCTCAGTTAAACTAGGCTGTTGTTTTTAGAAGCATAAATTTTGTGCCGGAAATCCGCGAGACTCCTGCGGAAAAACGGGCTGCCAAGACCCCAGAGCGGGCTTATAGGAACAAATCCTAAGTTCGCCACATCCATGTGGCAACGGATTCGTGACCAACATCCTGTTGGCCCGAGGAGGCTTGGCAGTTCGTCCGAGGAAAACGAGCGGATTTTCAGCAAGTAACAACATGATCGTTTAACAGAGCTTATGTGTATCTTTAATTCTTCTTAAATAGGCATCTCGTAAAGGTTTATAAAAACTTTTATGAGATGTCTATTTTTTGTTTAAAAAATAATAAAGATTCCCATACTTTAAGTGAACAGCCCTTTGTCGAAAATCGACTAATAAACAATGATTTCTTCTACTTTTGTCAAGCGCAAGGAATTAAACCTGTTCATGTGGAATTGCGCTATCAGAGGAGGCGATTTTATGATTCATGAAGTAGAAAAAGTTGGAGACGAAATTATTATTATTCGATTAAAAGGTGAGCTAGATCATCATAGTACAAATGATATCCGAAACGAGATTGTCCCAATGATTAAAAATGGTTCTATTAAAGTAATAGTTTGGAATTTAAAAGATTTGCATTTTATGGATAGCTCAGGAATAGGACTTATCCTAGGTAGAATGCGAGAACTAGCTCCAATAGATGGACAAACCATCATTGTGAATCCATCACCAACCATGCGTAAAATTTTTCAGTTTGCGGGGTTAAGCCCATATATTTATAGCGAGTCAGAAATTGAAATAATGTCAAAATTAGGGGGAATTGTTTATGGACAATGAGATCACACTATCTTTTATTGCCAAAAGCGAGAATGAAGCATTAGCAAGAATGGTTATGTCTAGTTTTATCGCGGCAATAGATCCAACAATCGAAGAATTATCTGAATTTAAAACGGTGATTTCGGAAGCAGTAACAAACGCTATTGTACATGGCTATGAAGAAGATGGAGTTGGTAAGATCGAAATTCATGCACAAAGAACAAATCGAGATATTGTAGTTTCCATCGTGGATTATGGTCGTGGAATTCGAGATGTTACGCAAGCGCGTGAACCTCTTTTTACAACTAAGCCAGAACAAGAACGTTCGGGTATGGGATTTACGATTATGGAAAGTTTTAGTGATGATGTGGAGATATACTCAATTCCTGATAGGGGGACGACTGTAACTATTACGAAGAAATTTGTACCAATTCAAGAATCTTGTAGGATCGTCTAATGATGAATAATAATAAGCCGACTACTTTATTGACGCAAGAGAAAATGAGGGAACTCATAGCACTATCGCAAGCTGGTGATAAACTTGCAAGACAGCAGATGATTGAAGGTAATACAAGATTAGTTTGGTCCATTGTTCAACGATTTGCTTCCAGAGGAGCGGATTTAGAGGATTTGTTTCAAATAGGTTGTATCGGTCTAATGAAGTCGGTTGATAAGTTTGATTTGTCTTATGAGGTAAAGTTTTCTACGTATGCGGTCCCGATGATTATTGGAGAAATTCAGCGATTTTTAAGAGACGACGGAATGGTGAAAATTAGCCGCTCTATTCGTGAATTAAATTTTAAAATTCGTCACGCAACGGACGATTTTTTAAAAACGCATGAACGCCAACCAACTATTTTAGAACTTGCAAGTATATTAGAAGTCTCTAGAGAAGAAATTGTGATGGCTGCAGACGCATTGAGAGACCCAGCATCTTTACAAGAGCAGCTCTATGAGAATGAAAGTGGGGATGCTCTGACATTAATGGATCAAATGAAAGATGAACGATCAGAAAAGTCCTTTGACCATATACCTCTCAGAGAATTGGTAGAAAAACTTGAAAAAAGAGAACAAATGATTATTTATTTACGTTATTACTTAGACTGTACACAAAGTGATATTGCAGAAAGATTAGGTATTTCTCAAGTACAAGTATCGAGATTAGAGAAAAAAATACTAACTCAGCTAAAGACTTGGCTAGTACCTGTAGGTTTTGCTAATAATTCAAAAGCTAAAGATAGGTGATTGAAACGAAATCATTATTTAAAAGTATGACAGAAGCAGAAGAGTTTTTGAAGGAAAAGTTTGGAGTAAATGAGTCCTATGATTTTGGAACTTTGCATACTCATTTATATGAGTTTCCGGTATTACTTGTCTATATTAATGGATTAGTTGACGGCTTAGTTTTAACTGAGTTACTAACGGATACACAAAGGAGATTTACGGAAAAGGAAATAGATGAAAATGAAATTATGGAGCATTACTTCCCGTATTATTCTATTACACAATATGATTCAAAAGAAAAGTGGCTTATTGCCCTCCTAAGTGGACAAGTAACATTTATTTTAAATAATGGATCTGTTTATACAATAGATGTCCGTCATTATCCTGGAAGAAATCCGGAAGAGCCGGATAATGAGAAAGTAGTGAGAGGCTCTAGAGATGGCTTTACGGAAAATATCGTACAAAATACAGCCCTCGTTAGAAGGAGAATCCGAGACACTAATTTACGTTTTGAGTTACATCAAGTGACTAACTTAGGTCAAACAGATATAGCTATTTCGTATATAAAAGGTATTGCGAATGAAGATAATTTAGTTCAAATTCGAAAAAGATTGAAACAAATTAAGCACGATGGATTAACTATGACTGATAAAGCAATAGAAGAGTGGTTATTTAAGCAAGGGTTTCATCCACTGCCATTTGTTCGTTTTACAGAAAGACCAGATATAGCAGCTGCTCATCTATTAGAAGGTCATATTTTAATTATAGTGGATACTTCTCCATCGGCAATTATTGTGCCAACTACACTGTTTCACCATTTGCAACATGCAGAAGAGTATCGACAAGCTCCTGCTATTGGAACAATAGTTCGATGGATTCGTTTTTTTGGTGTATTTTTAAGTTTATTCTTATTACCTTTTTGGTACCTGTTATCCAAGTATCCAGAGTTTGTACCGAAAGCACTTGACTTTTTGGGACCAAAAGAAATGGGCGAAATCCCACTCTTAATCCAAATAATTGTTGCAGATATCGGAATTGAATTTTTACGATTAGCAGCCATTCATACGCCGTCTCCTTTGTCTACGGCAATGGGAATTATCGCAGCCCTAGTCATAGGACAAATGGCGGTAGATGTAGGTTTATTTGTTTCAGAAGTAATATTGTATACAGCACTAACAGCAATTTTTACTTTCTCTATTCCATCGTATGAACTGAGCATAACAACTAAAATTTTTAGAACGTTTATTTTACTAAGCACGGCAGCTTTTGGAGCTAACGGATTTTTTATAGCGTCGGTATGTTTACTTTGGTATGTGTGTTCTGTAAGACCTTTAAATGTGCCTTATTTATGGCCTGTACTTCCTTTTTTCCCAAATGCATTTATGCGAACGCTGATCCGTTTTCCTATGCCTGTGGATGCGAAGCGCCCGTTTATTACAAGATCACCTGTTCGTAAAAGGTCTTGAATAGAATTGCAATTTCCTCATTTAATATGGTAAAGTTCATATAGAAATAGAGGAAATGAGGCGAGATACATGGTGATGGTATCAGAGCATGCAGTAAATGAAAAAGGACACCTTTTAATAGGTGGAATGGATAGTTTAGAACTAGCAAAAACCTACGGTACTCCGCTATTTGTATACGATTTGTCTCTTATAAGAGAACGAGCTCGCGCATTTATTAACACGTTTAAAGAACAGAATGTTAAAGCGCAAGTAGCGTATGCGAGTAAAGCTTTTTCAAGTATTGCAATGTATCAAGTGATGAAACAAGAGAATTTATCGTTAGATGTAGTTTCTGCAGGTGAACTTTATACAGCTATAAAAGCTGGATATCCAGTAGATCGAATTCATTTTCATGGAAATAATAAAAGTAAAGATGAATTATTATTGGCAATCGAGCATAAAATTGGATGTATCGTAGTAGATAATTTTTATGAAATTGAGTTATTAAAAAAATTAGCTAAAGAACATAACCAAAAAGTAAATATTTTGCTACGAGTAACCCCAGGTGTCGAAGCACATACCCATGACTATATTACAACAGGTCAACAAGATTCAAAATTTGGTTTTGACTTAATGAATGGACAAGCAGATCTTGCTTTCCAGCAAGTGTATCAAGATGAATGGATTCAATTCCTTGGTTTACACTGTCATATTGGATCTCAAATATTTGAAACAATTGGTTTTAAAGTGGCAGCTGAAAAACTGATCAAGAAGATGTTTGAATGGTATAATAATTATCAATTCCAGTGTACGGTTTTAAATCTAGGTGGTGGCTTTGGTATTAAATATACGAAAGAAGATACGCCTCTAGAGCCATCCGTATACGTAAAGGAAATGATCATTGTTGTAAAGGATTTAGTAGCTGAAACACAGTTTGCTATGCCAGAAATTTGGATAGAACCAGGCCGCTCGCTGGTAGGGGATGCAGGAACCTCTCTGTATACAATCGGATCTGAAAAAGAAGTGCCAGATGTTCGCAAGTATTTAGCTGTGGATGGAGGCATGTCTGATAATATTCGCCCAGCTTTGTATGGCGCGGTGTATGATGCCGTTATTGCAAATAAAATGGACGAACAAAGGGAAGAAGACTATACAATTGCAGGGAAATGTTGTGAATCTGGGGATAAGCTGATTGATAATATATCATTGCCAAAAGCAGAACCTGGGGACATTTTAGCAATGTTTTGTACTGGAGCTTACGGCTATGCTATGGCAAGCAACTATAATCGTTTAGCAAGACCAGCTGTTGTCTTTGTAGAAAAAGGAATGCATCAATTAGCTGTAAGAAGAGAAACTTTGGAAGACATCGTTCAACTTGACCTTCCCTTCACATTGGAAAAGGGGTGAAGTTAGGTTGAAAAAGTTAAATGTCATTTTATTTTCCATTATTTTCTTAACAGGAGTTATTTGGGGATTAATTTATTGGCTCTTCATTGCTCCAAATGCTAATTTGTAATTTGGACAAATGTCGTGTACGATTAAAAAGTTCTTTTTAACCTTATGCAACAGAAGAAGCTACTTCTAATGAAAAAGTTAAAGCCTCCGGTGGATGCCGCAGATAGTTCATTGTGGAAGAAGCATGATGCAAGATCTTGCTCAAATACGCCAAGGCGTATTTGATGAAATTAAAAGAGGGTCTAAAAATATGTTACTTCGTTATAAAAAAGCATTTGAGAAGATTTCTATGGGGCTTCTTTCTTTTATGCCTCAAGAAAAAGATATGAAAAAATTATTAGAAACCATTCATCAGTATGAGACAAATCCAGAATGGCATTTGTTTGTATGGAAAGAAGAAGAGGATTTTATTGGGATAATTGGTGTTCGTGTGGATGAAACTATTGGAATCATTCAGCATATTTCAGTTAGTCCCTCCCATCGCGGAGAAGGAATTGGAAAAGAAATGATTCAAACGTTGCCAAACATTTTACATACTTCGTCTATTCAACCTTCGGAAGAAATAAAATCTTTCTTCGAAAAGTGCCAAATAGAAAAAGAAGAGGATTGACTTTGTTATAAGTCATCTCTTCTTTTTTTCTGTTTTTCTCGTTCTTCCAGTATTTCTGATCGATCTCGAAGCATATGCTTATGAATAAGAAAATGTAAATCTTCTCTGGTTTCTACTTCCATATCACTGACTAAAGAAAGTAGCTGTACATTTTCAATTTCAATAAGAAATTTTGAGAATGCTTTATTTTCTCTCATCAAGCGAAGAGCATTTGTCGCATCATGCATCAATTTTGTGTAATTAATCGTTTCATAGAAAGGGGACTCTCTTGTTTCTTCCAGTCGATTAATACTTCCCGTCATTGTTTTAATCGCTCCGGTATTATTTCCTCTACGCCAATGATACATAGATGTTGATAATAGAATGAGTGCTGCTAGTGGATGACTCTTTTGTCTGGGAGCAATTTCTTTCCAATAATCCTCTAATAGCTCATGGCATTCAAAATAATCGTATGTGTCATTAAATTCTTTTAAAAAATGAACAAAACTAGGATGAAATGTGGGGTGCAATACAATCACCTTTCCTCTATAATAGTGTTAAAAACCGAATAATAGGTGGAGTTTTATGTCTTATGAAGTAAAAACAGAAGCATTTGAAGGGCCTCTCGATTTATTATTGCATTTAATAAATCGTTTGGAAATAGATATATATGATATTAAAATGGCAGAAATAACAACACAGTATATGGACCATATACATGCTATGAGAGTTTTAGAGCTTAACGAAGCAAGTGAATATCTAGTAATGGCCGCTACGCTATTGTCCATTAAAAGTAAAATGCTCCTCCCCATTCATCAAGATGATGAGATGGATGATGATTTTGATATCAACTTGAATGATCCGCGGGACGAGTTAGTACTCAAATTAATAGAGTATAAAAAGTACAAAGAAGCTGCTAATAGTTTACAAGAGATGGAGGAAACTCGTAATCTCTTTTACACACGGCCACCTACAGATTTAAGTGGATACCAAAGTAATCAACAACTTGCCTTATTTGAACTTGACGTCAATGTGTATGACATGCTTGGAGCATTTCAAAAAATGCTTCGAAGAAAACAATTGAACGCTCCACTCCACACGCGAATTAGTAAACAAGAAGTGTCGATAAAAGATCAAATGAAAAATGTCATTGCCACACTCAAGCAAAGTGGGGGAAGATTATCTTTTTACGAGCTTTTTCCAACAAGAGATAAAACTACGATAGTTACGACGTTTCTATCTTTGCTCGAGCTTATGAAACGTCAGATTGTACAAGTGGAGCAAAAAAGTAATTTTGAAGATTTATTTGTTCACTTGCGAAAGGAAGATATAGGTAGTGAATTCGAAGACGAAATTGAAGAGTAGTATAGAGAGCTTGCTTTTTGTAAGTGGAGAAGATGGTTTAACAAAAAAGCAGCTAGCTTTTTTAACAGAATCATCGGAAGAACAAGTAGCAGAAGCTATAGATAATATGATAATGGCTTACGAAGACAATGAAGATCGAGGGATACAAATTAAGCAACTGGCAGGTACTTTTCAGTTTGTGACAAAAGAAGAAAATGTTGCATGTATTCAGAAATTAGTAGAAAATCCTACGACGCAATCTCTATCACAAGCCTCTCTGGAAGTATTGGCGATAATTTCCTATAAACAGCCGATTACAAGAGTGGAGATTGAAGATATTCGTGGAGTGAAGTCCGAACGACCAATACATACATTGTCTGCTAAAGGGCTTGTTCAAGAGGTTGGACGCGCAGAGGGAACAGGCAGAGCTATTTTGTATGGTACAACTAATGAATTTCTTCAATACTTTGGTTTAAAAGATATTCATGGACTTCCACCATTACCGGAGGATGTAGCTGTAGATGAGATGGAAGACACGGATCTTTTTATGACGAAGTTTCAAGAAGCATTTGAAGGATAGAAATAATATAAAGAGGAGTATTTTCTATTTATAAAAAAGCGCTCATTCTATTTTTGTTTTTACTGATTTGGAACGTTAACGATGTGGAGGCTTCCTCTTCATATGCAGTAATTGATGCAAAAACAGGCAGATTATTAGAAGGAAGCAATGTAAATGCGGAACTGCCAATAGCGAGCCTTACAAAGGTTTGGACTGCATTAACGGTGCTTGATAACGCTTCGTTGGATGAAGAAGTAACTATTTCTTCTAATGCTGCCATTCAAGAAGGTTCTTCTTTGTATTTACAAGCTGGGGAAGTGTGGACAGTTAATTCGTTATTGCATGGTCTTCTTTTACAATCTGGAAATGACGCTGCATATGCCCTTGCGGAACATACAGGGGGATCACTAGAAGGCTTTACAAAAATGATGAATGAAAAAATACAGCTTGCAGGATTAGAGAATGCACACTTTACAAATCCATCAGGACTCCATCATGATGATCATTATGCCTCTGCATTAGATATGGCAAATATGTTCCGACTGGCGTTACAAAATGAGGAATTTAAAAAAATTGCTTCAGCCAAAACCTTTAAACCAAAAGAACGCGCTGTTATTTGGCGTAATAAGCATAGATTATTGCATGATAATGATCACGCAGTTGCAGGAAAAACTGGATATACGAAAAGAGCAGGGCGTACGCTCGTCACTTACTTTAAGGAAAAAGAAAAAGAAGTGATCGTTGTCACTTTAAACCATTCAAATGACTGGGCTACTCATACCGCTCTTGCAGAACAAATTTTCCAAAACTATGATGTCGTAAAAGTAGTAGAAAAAGGGAAGTATCGCCTCTTTCAAAAGGATATAATTGAAGTCAATAAGGATTATTATTTATTGTTAAATGAAGAAGAACAAAAAAAGTTAAATAATGTGCTGTTAATTCCTCGAAAAGCCAGTGTAAAAAATCCATATTTGTGGAACGTTACAATAGACAATCAAGTCGCTCTGCGTTTTAATGTGAAGAAAATAAAGTAGAATAATCTGGAAGACAGTTTTTACAAAAGACTGTCTTCTTTTATTTTAATGGAAAGTGTGACATAATTCAGTCATGTAACTGGAAAGAATGGACGAGGTGAATGTGTTGGAAAGATTACAAAAAGTACTTGCACATGCAGGTGTAGCATCGAGAAGAAAAGCGGAAGAATTAATCCTTCAAGGAAAAGTGAAAGTGAACGGAAAAGTTATTACGGAACTAGGAACAAAAGTTTCGAATTCGGATACGGTAGAAGTTGAAGGAGTAAAATTAGAAAAAGAACAAAAAGTGTACTACTTACTCTATAAACCAAGAGGTGTAATATCTGCTGTTTCGGATGACAAAGGTAGGAAAACAGTGACAGACTTATTGCCTCATGTAACAGAGCGCCTTTACCCTGTAGGAAGATTAGACTATGAAACATCAGGTGTATTACTTTTAACAAATGATGGTGATTTCTCATATGCTCTAACGCATCCAAAATTTAAAGTAGATAAAACGTATGTAGCAAGATTAAAGGGAATTCCATTAAAGGAACAGTTAAGGCCTTTAGAGCGTGGAATCGTTTTAGAAGATGGAAAAACGGCTCCTGCTAAAGTAAAGTTATTATCCGGAGAAAGAAAAACGAATAAAGCAATAGTAGAAATAACCATTCATGAAGGAAAAAATAGACAAGTGCGTCGTATGTTTGATGCTATTGGTTTTCCTGTGCAAAAATTAAAACGCGAAAGATTTGGCTTTTTAACATTACATGGCCTAAATGCTGGTGATTGGCGCGAATTAACAACACATGAAATAAAACAGCTTCGCGTGTTAGCTGAAACTGGGAAAATAGGTAACTGATCTAAAAAGTTCACAAACCATTCAAATGTAGTCCTTTTCTGATAGGTTTATTTTGGTATAATATTGACGATTATGCATGGACTGGAGGAAAAAGAGTGGCTCAATCGAAAAAGCAACGATTTTATATTCGAACTTTTATTTTGGTAGTGCTTACAATTGCTATTGTATTTACTGTATATTCAAACTTGACAAAAGATAAAAATGCAGTTTTACAAGTTGGCGATAAAGCACCGGATTTCGTATTAGTTGATATGGAAGGTAATGAACATAAACTTTCTGATTATAAAGGGCAAGGGGTATTTTTAAATTTTTGGGGAACTTGGTGTAAGCCATGTGCCAAAGAAATGCCTGCTATGGACAATCAATTTAATGTATACAAAGATCAAGGAGTTCAAACATTTGCAATTAATATTGGTGAATCAGATTTAAAAGTAAATAGCTTTGCGAATCGCTATAAATTATCATTTCCTATTGCAATCGATCGAAATAAGAGCGTAATGGAATCATATAATATCGATCCTTTGCCAACAACATTTTTAATAAATCCTGAAGGAAAAATTGAAAAGATTATTAAAGGTGAAATGACAGAGCAAGACATAGCGAATTTTATGGAACAAATTAAACCTTCCTAAAGGAGTCTTATAAATGGACAAGATAGTTTGTACATGTGGACATGTTAATCCAGTTGGCACAGAATTGTGTGAAAGCTGTGGGCGTCCTTTAAATCAAGAGACAAAAGATAAGAAATTGGTAGATATGAGGTATGAAGGATCTGCCAGACGATCACAAACATATAACAAAACAATTATTGATAAAATTTGGAATTTCTTTTCGAGTGTTAAAGTAGGTATGTGGATAATTGTAGCTATTTTAATTGCAGCAGCAATTGGTACTATACTTCCTCAAGTGTTTTATGTACCCGCAGTTAACGAAGAAGAAATTGCAGCTTATTATGAAAGAATTTACGGGACTTTTGGAACAATTTATTACGAGCTTGGATTATCCGATTTGTATAGCTCTTGGTGGTTCCAAGGACTAGTTGGAATGCTAGGTATTTCTTTGGTAATTGCGAGTTTAGATAGAGTTATCCCGCTTTATAAATCACTTAAAAAACAGAAAACCAAAAGACATATTAGTTTTTTGACTCGACAACGTGTTTATGGAACGGGTGAAGTGGATTCTCCGATCAAATCTATTGAACAAGCGGAAGAAAAGTTGAAAAAAATGCGCTATAAAGTGAAACGTGATGGAAATGCTATCTTAGCTGAGAAAGGTCGTTTTTCCCGCTGGGGCCCTTATGTGAACCATCTAGGTCTTATATTGTTCTTATTTGGTGTCATGCTTCGAGCACTGCCAGGTTTCTACGTAGATGAGACAATGTGGTTGCGTGAAGGAGAAACGTTATATATTCCAAAAACAGATGGTTATTTCTTAGAAAGTAAGGAATTCATTTATGAAACTTATACAAAGGAAGAATCGGAAGAAGTATATGGAGCTGCTCTAGATCGTGTTGGTAGCATAGCAAAGAACTATCAATCAGATGTCGCTTTGTATAAAGGACCAGAAGATGCAGTTGCAGGACAACCAGAAGATTTGGCTTTTGTAAAAGAAGAATCTATTCAAGTAAATAAGCCATTGAAATTCGATCATTTTTCTGTTTTTCAAATGGATTTCCGTCTAGATGAACTGAAATCAATGACGTTCCAGTTACAGGACAAAGCAACGGCAGATTCGTTTGGGGAATTTACAATTGATTTAGCAAATCCTCAAACCGAATATAAATTGCAAAATGGCTATAAAGTTGAAATTCTAGATTACTATGCTGACTTTACTGGTTTTGAAGAAGGCGTACCACAATCAAAGTCTCCAATTCCAAACAATCCGGCATTTTTAGTGAAAATGTATAGTCCTGAATATCCTAAAGGTGAAACTAGTTTCGTTATGATTAAAGAAACTTTGGAACCGCTTGGAGAAAACAAACATAAAATTGCCTTCCAAAGCGTAGAAACAAGAGACGTTTCAGGATTAACGATTCGAAAAGATTTAACACTTCCTATTCTTGCACTTGGCGGTCTTATCTTTATGATTGGGGTAGCACAAGGGTCTTATTGGAACCATCGTCGTATTTGGATTCAGCTACTAGAAAATGGACAAGTTGTAGTAGCAGCGCATACGAATAAAAACTGGCTCAGTGTTAAAAAGGATTTAGATGAAGTTTCAAAAGTTTCAAATCTCCCACAATATGAAGATCAACAAGATATAGATTCCCAAGAGGAAAAAGAGGAAGGGGTATAACAAGATGGTTTCATTAAGTAGTAATTTATTATTTATTGCATTCGTAGCTTATTTAATAGGGACATTTTTATTTGGTGGTGCAGTTAGATCCTCTAGTTCAGAATCAACTAAGTCCTATGCTCGTTGGGGGAAAATGGCAATTATTGTAACGATAATTGGATTTGTATCCAACTTAGGATATTTCATTACTAGATGGATTGCAGCTGGACATGCGCCAGTTAGTAACTTATTTGAATTTACAACTGCATTTGGAATGATGGTTGTAGGTGCGTTTATTTTAATTTATTTTATTTATAAAACGCCTGCTCTTGGTCTATTTGCTTTACCAATTGCAGTATTAATCATTGCATACGCGAGTATGTTCCCTAAAGAAATTACACCGTTAATCCCTGCACTTAAGAGTTATTGGTTAACGATTCACGTAATTACGGCAGCACTAGGTGAATCAATTTTAGCAATTAGTGCGGTTGCAGGGTTTATTTGGTTATTAAAAAATATTGATATGACGAAAAAATCGAAACAACGATTTTGGATTGAAGCTGTAATGTATCTGCTAATACTTGTTGTTGGATTTGTTGTAGCACAAACAAGTTTTGCAATTGCAGATTATAAAGCAGAGTATTCGTATGTAAGTAAAGACGAAACGGAGCATACGATTGAATATAATATGCCAGCATTATTTGGTATGAATCAATCTGTAGCACTTACTGAAAATGCATTTGAGCCTCTTGCAGAGATGCCTCCACTTGTAAACGCAAAGAAATTAACAACCGTTACTTGGGCAATTTTATTTGGTACAGTTATCTATTTATTATTAAGATTAATCCTACGTAAGCGTCTTGCTGCTGTCTTACAACCATTGGCTAAAAAGGCGAACTCTCAGCTAATGGATGAAATTGGATATCGGGCTGTATTGATTGGTTTCCCTGTATTTACGCTAGGTGCACTTATCTTCGCAATGATTTGGGCACATGAAGCTTGGTCACGTTTCTGGGGCTGGGATCCAAAAGAAGTGTGGGCACTTATTACATGGCTATTCTATGCATTATTCTTGCATCTTCGTCTTTCAAAAGGCTGGCAAGGTGAGAAGTCAGCTTGGATTGCATTAATAGGATTTATCATTATCATGTTTAACTTAATTGCTGTCAACTTAATTATTGCTGGGCTTCACTCCTACGCGTAATTGTTACATTTATAAGAAAAGCTCTTAACTCTTATACTAAAGAGTTAAGAGCTTTTCTTTCATTTTAGTAAGAGTAACTGTACAATATATAGTAGATGTTGAAGAAGGGTATGATAATCTATGTCTGAAATGATAAAACTTCTAGTAGTAGATGATGAAGAACGTATTCGTCGTTTATTGAAAATGTACTTAGAAAGAGAAGGTTATGCTGTAGAAGAAGCAGAAAATGGTGAGGTTGCTT
Organism: Psychrobacillus sp. FSL H8-0484; assembly: GCF_038005325.1. Lineage (NCBI taxonomy): Bacteria > Bacillati > Bacillota > Bacilli > Caryophanales > Bacillaceae > Psychrobacillus > Psychrobacillus sp. FSL H8-0484. The sequence goes on from NZ_JBBOSZ010000001.1 coordinate 1,512,017, forward strand.
TACAACTTGCACTAGAAAATGAATATAATTGTATATTATTAGATATCATGATGCCTGAAAAGGATGGTATTGAAGTAATTACTGAGCTAAGAGAGCATAAAGAAACCCCAATCATATTGTTAACAGCAAAAGGGGAAGAAGCAAACCGCGTAGAAGGCTTTGAATTAGGGGCTGACGATTATATCGTAAAACCTTTTAGCCCAAGAGAAGTTGTATTACGTGTAAAAGCTCTTATAAAGCGATCATCTGCGTTTTCTCCAACGCAAGGGATTTCAGTCTCGAAAGATATCGTGGTATTCCCACATCTTACCATTGATCACGATGCACATCGTGTTACTGCTGATGGTGTTGAGGTAAGTTTAACTCCGAAAGAATATGAGTTACTTTATTTCTTAGCGAAAGCACCTGATAAAGTATTCGATCGTGAACAATTACTAAAAGAAGTTTGGCATTATGATTTCTTTGGAGATTTAAGAACAGTAGATACACATGTGAAACGTTTACGAGAGAAGTTAAACAGAGTATCCGAAAAATCAGCGAAGATGATTGTGACTGTTTGGGGTGTAGGCTATAAATTTGAGGTAGTCAATGAATAGAATTTGGAATAGTGTTGTCGGGAAGCTATGGGGAACCATATTGCTTCTCGTCTTATTTGTGTTGTTTATAGTCACGGTATTAATGCTGGAATTTTTGGAAGATTTCCATACGCAACAAGCGGAGGAGTCACTTAGACAAGAAGCTGCTACCATTGGAAAGATAGTGGAACAGCATGATGAAGTAGAAGACTCCCTGGAAATCATCCAAGATATTTTGGGTTCTGAAACGAATGCCTTAATTGTCCGAAACTCCGAATCTGTCTTTTTATCAGTCCATGAAGGACTAAATAAAGACGTAATTAAAGACAAGATATTAGATGATACGGATCTTGCTAAAATATATACTTCTGATAAAACGATTATTAAAAAGACGCTTATGCCTTCCATGACTTTTGAAGATCGGATGGAAAACTATATTATTCTTGCTTCTCCTTTAGAATCGGACAAAGAAAAACATGGAGCAGTATTTATTTATCAAAGTTTAGAAGTAGTGAATAAGACTTCAAATAGTACGACAAAAATAGTCTTTTTATCTGGTTTTATTGCATTGTTACTAACAACTATGTTCACCTTCTTTTTAACCTCTCGAATTACATCTCCTCTGCGAAGTATGAGAGAAGCAGCATTGGAATTAGCAAAAGGAAACTTTGAAACGAAAGTTCCATATCTTCAAAGAGATGAAATTGGGGAGCTGGGCTCTGCTTTTAACCGAATGGGAAGACAGTTAAAGCACCATGTGGAAGTGATTAATCAAGAAAAAGAACAACTTTCTAGTATTCTCACATCTATGACAGATGCCGTCATTACATTCAATAAAGATTTTAATGTTATTGTAAGCAATCCTCAGGCAGACCAGCTCTTTCAAAAATGGTATGCTAACAATGAAACAACTAATAATTCCCATCTACCTGCAGAGTTACATCATCTACTAGATCATGTATTTAACTTGGAGGAAGAAATAGATGAAGAATTAGAGATTAAAGGAGCCTATTTCTCCGTATCTATTAGTCTTCTGTATAGTAAAGACTCTGTTCGTGGAGCGGTAGTAGTTCTTAGAGATAAGACGGAACAACATCGTTTGGATAAGATGCGATCCGATTTCATTGCTAATGTCTCGCATGAGCTAAGAACGCCTATTTCCATGTTACAAGGATATAGTGAAGCAATTATAGATGATGTAGTAACGACAGAAGAAGACAAAAACGAAATGATACGTGTTATTTATGATGAGTCGAAACGAATGGGAAGATTAGTGACAGAGCTACTCGATCTAGCTCGATTAGAGTCTGGGTATTTAAGTATTTACAAAGAAGAAGTTTCCATTATTCCAACGATAGAACGTATTACTCAAAAGTTTGATCAAATTGCAAAAGAAAAAAATATACAATTGGCGTTTGAACATACACTATCAGAAGGACTTTATTTACAAATTGATGAAGATCGCATGGAGCAGGTACTTACTAATTTAATAGATAATGCACTTCGACATACACCAGATGACGGGGCCGTAAAGGTTAAATTAGCACATGCAAATCAGAAAATTACGATTGAGGTAGCGGATACAGGATATGGTATTCCGAAAGAAGACCTTCCGTATGTATTTGAACGTTTTTACAAAGCAGATAAAGCAAGAACAAGAGGGAAGAGTGGAACTGGGCTTGGGCTTGCAATAGCTAAAAATATTGTGGAAAGACATAATGGTTCTTTGTCAGTTGAAAGCGAAGTTGGCATTGGGACGACATTCTTTATTAAATTACCTTTAAGTTAGTGAAACAAAACTGTACATGAAACGACTAATTGAAAGAACGGGGGGAGCATATGAATGACTCCGTTTTCCACCGCTTGTATGATAGTTATCATCAAGACGTTTTTCAGTTTTTGATCTATTTAGTGAAAAATAGACAAACTGCGGAAGACCTGGTCCAAGAGGTATATGTTCGTGTGTTAAGAGCTTATAGTAAATTCGAAGGAAAAAGTTCGGAAAAAACCTGGTTATTTTCAATTGCTAAGAATGTAGCAATTGATCATTTTAGAAAACATGCGGTTAGAAAGAAAAGATTGTTTGATTCGTTTGATTGGGAGAACATGCAGCTCGCGTCTACAGACATGCTTCCAGAAGATTTAGTGCAGTTAAATGATGAAATGAAAACTTTACTGATTGCTTTAGATGAATGCACGGGTGACCAAAAGATGGTCATTATTATGCGTTATTTTCAAGAGCTTTCGATTGCGGAGACAGCCCAAATATTAAATTGGACAGAAGGTAAAGTGAAGACAACGCAGCATCGTGCAGTAAAAGCACTTCGTCAACGGTTATCTGTAAAAGAAAAGGAGGGTAATGTTCATCATGAGTAACATGGAAAAAGAAGATCGCATCTTAGATGAGCTTTTAAGTAACATGCCCAAATTTACAGATCATCGTCCTAAGGAAGAAGTGTTAATGAGGGTACAAACAGAACTAGAAGGTCACAAGATTGAAGATAAAAGAAATAAAGTTAGCGGCTCTGTATCTAGATGGATGCCTTTAGTCGTTTCAGTTGCTTCCGTTATTTTGTTAACTTTTCTTGTCTCCTCTTATATAAATGAAGAAACGACGATGAAAGAAGAAAGTAAGGCTGACCGATCTTCAAAAGAAGAAAGTATGCGTTCTATGGATGTAACAGAAGAAAGTGTAGAGGAAGATAAATCAATAGAGACCAATGATAGTAAATCAAAAGAACAAGAACAAACAAATGAAATGACAACAATGGCTAGTATTGTTGAGTCTCCAGTAGAGTTGCTACCACTTAATTCTTCCGCAACGGCTGTATATGGAGATAGTTTAAATGGAGGAACGGTATTCCACTTTTCGTTAGTGGAAAATGCATATTCGCTTCCAGTGACCATTATTATTCCAAAAGAGCAAATAGCTATTGATTTTCCTGATATAAAGCCAAATAGTCTACAGTTGTATGAACGCTATGCAGAAATGATTGATGAAGAGGCATTAGGATTTAATGATTATCATCCATACAAAGGTTATTTTGTGGCAGAGGATAATGTGTTAAAGCATTATTTACCAGAAGGCCATGGCTATGATACAGCTTCTGGCACATCCATTCCTTATTGGACTTCAATAAATGAAATTTTCTCAGACTTTGATTGGTTAGTTAGATTAAACGAGGATGGAACTCCTAGCGTTTGGGATCAGTTCGGACCCTTGGATGAACCTACCCCTTTAACTGGTGTAAATGGGCGTTACTATCACAAATATGTAGCTTTGAACGGTGGAGCGTATTTAACTTCCAATGTAAATGCAGTTACAACAATTTCTGAGGCATTTGAGCAAATGAAGAAACGAGAGAGTGATCTTTACATTCCTGTTATTCCAAATGAAGTTACTTATTCCTATAGAGATGACAATGGGACTGCTGTTATTCAGTTTGATGAACCTCTAGACTTAACAACATTGGATCGAAAAGATGCAACCCTGATGATAGAAGCATTCGCTTTAACAGCAGCTAGCTTTGAGACTGAAGTGAAGCTGGAAAATATTGTCCAGCAGCAATGGGAGGAATTTGATTTAACAAAGACACTTCCTAAACCACTAGGTCCTAATGGATTTATCTTGCAAACAAAACAATAGCTGAGAATGCTACCCTTAAATATCTTAGGGGTAGCATTCTTTTTTTCTATCGGAAAGCGAGCGGATTTTCGTTCATAACAACATGATCGTTTAACAGAGCCTTCTACTAAAATATGAAACAGTATTATTGCATCTCCTCCATTATTTTGTTAAGATGTTATTAATTCAAGATAACTAGCTTGAAGGACAAAAAAATATTGATTCATCTTCGGGGCAGGGTGCAATTCCCGATCGGCGGTAATAGAATTTTTTTTCTTGAGCCCGCGAGCCGTTAAGGCAGGATTTGGTTAAATTCCAAAGCCGACAGTATAGTCTGGATGGGAGAAGGTGAAGGTGCAGTCGTTTTTCGTATGCTCTATACGGATACGCTTATTTAAGTGTACCTTTTACTCCCTTAAGCAAATAACCGCTTAAGGGATTTTCTGAGTTATACAAACGATCTGAACCTTTCTTCTTGTGGAGTGAATCGCAAAAGGAGAGAGGATTTATGATTAAAAGTAAGACGCGAATGCTTATTGCAATCGCTATGTTGAGTAGTATTTCTTTTGTATTAATGCTGCTGGCGTTTCCGTTACCTGCTTTACCTGCATATTTGAAAGTGGACTTCAGTGATATTCCAGCATTAATTGCTGCAATCACTATGGGACCTATAGCAGGAGTACTCGTTGCATTTTTGAAAAATGTGTTAGATTGGCTGTTCGCAGGTAGTCCAACTGGTGTACCAGTTGGACATATGGCTAACTTCGTAACAAGTATTTTATTTTTAACACCTGTTTATTTAATTTATCGTAAAGTTACATCTTCTAAAGGAATTGCGTTTGGTTTAGGAGCAGGAACAATTTCGATGGCCTTTGGCATGAGTATTTTAAATTATTATGTATTCTTACCTATGTATTCCTATTTTTTAAATTTCCCAATGGAAACAGGTACAGCATTATTCAATACAATTATTTTCGGTATTTTACCGTTTAACTTAATAAAAGGTATTTTAGTGACAATTGTTATGATTGTTTTATTTAAGCGAATGAAACCTTTGCTGGATAAAGTAACACATTCATTTCAACTTCCTAATGTAAATTAAAAAAAGGTCGTTTCTCTAATGGAGAGAAACGACCTTTCGTATTGTATTATTCGAACTTTAAAGCGTCACCTTCGAATGATTCGTCTGCTACTTTTATGGAATCTGTAGGACAGCCTTCAAAAGCATCTTCCATGTCCTCTAGCAGTTCTTCTGGAACTTCCGTCGTACCCATGTTATTATCTAAAATGACGAAAGCAATTCCTTCATCATCATAATCATAGATATCTGGAGCAGCTGCTCCACAAGCTCCGCATGCGATACATGTATCTTTATCTACTATTGTATATTTAGCCATAATTATATTCTCTCCTTTTTACCTACTTACACGATTTAGCTATCGTATTCATTCTAAAGATGTTTTCATTACTTTTCAACAAAAATACTTTATAAATGTGAGGTATTTCAATTGTATTTTCAAAAACTTTTACTTGTAATCATACATAAATTTAATGGAGAACGGTCTTCCATGGCACCGTATTATCTATTAAAAGGAAAGAAATCAGGACAAACGATACAAGACGTTACTTATTTTGATCTTCATCCTTTTTTCTCTCTTTATCCTAAACTATCTAAAGAAGAATATAATGTCGAAATTTCAACACTTCTCTCCAATAATCTTATAGAAGAGAAAGAAGCGTTTATTTTTATTACCGAAAAAGGACTTGGGCAAATCAAGTCGATGAGAGAAACTCTTTACAATGGATGGGACTTAAGAGGTAATGAACATATTTTCTGGAGGAGATTGGATCTTACTGTACAAACATTATCCCATTTCCAGGCAAACGAGAAAAGATTTATACCAAATCAAAAAGATAACGCTATACATCATTTTGTGAGGGGATTTTTATTAGAGAGAAATTTCCAATCCTCAACTTTTGGTTCCCAATTTAAGAATCAACTTATGATACTTCTCGAAAATCCAAAATTATTAGAAATACATCGCACCTTGTTTGTGTATCGACTAAGTGGATATAAAGAAAGCGGCTTGACCTGGGAGCAGCTTGCGCAGGCACAAAACTCAACAATTTTAGATATGAAATTTCAATTTATTGAGTGTCTGCATATCCTGTTAAGTGATATAACTGCTGAGAAATTTCCAGATTTGTATGCACTATTGAAAGATATTTATGTCCTCACTCCTTTAACTGATTCGGCAACGAAAACAAGTCAATTATTTGAAAAAGGATATACCATCGATGAAATTGCACAAATGCGCTTTTTAAAATTAAATACAATTGAAGATCATGTCATTGAAATTGTTTCCGCTAATCAAAGCTTTCCTATTTATTCTTTTATAACATCTGAGCAACTTCAAAGAGTGTTGGATATATCTAAACAATTAAAAACGAAAAAATTAAAAATTATTCGGGAAAATGCTTCGGATTTAAGTTATTTTCAAATAAGACTCGCTTTAACAAAAGGGGAAGAAGTGCATGGATAAGTTGACTGAAGTACTTCATAGTAAATTTGGTTACACTTCTTTTCGAGAAGGTCAAAAAGAAGTAATAGAGCAAGTTCTTGCAAGACAGGATGTAGTTGCGATTTTACCCACTGGCATGGGGAAATCGTTGTTGTATCAGTTGCCAGCTTACTTTATGGATGGGACTGTTATTGTCATTTCACCTTTGTTATCGTTAATGCAAGATCAAGTAGAACAACTTAAAATGATGGGGGAGAAACGAGTTATTGCCATTAACTCATTTTTATCTTATGACCAAAAAGAAATAGTTCTTAGGAATTTAGCCGTCTATAAGTTTATTTTTACTTCGCCTGAAATGCTACAGAACGAACGTTTTAACAAAGCGCTATCTGCAATACCGATTGCCTATATTGTGGCGGATGAAGCACATTGTATCTCGCAATGGGGATTTGATTTTAGACCTGATTATTTAAGAATATCGAAATCGCTAAAAAATGTTAAAGATGTTCCTGTACTCGCACTGACTGCTACTGCAACTAAAAATGTAGTAGAAGATATTAAATCGACGTTATTAATGAAAAGTCCATTTGAATATATCCATTCGCTTGACCGTACTTCTATTGCTTACGAAGCACGAGAGGTAGAAAACCAACAAGAAAAAATAGCATGGATATTTGGAAGGATAACTTCCACAAGAGGACCAGGTATTTTATATACTCAGTCCCGAAAAAAAACAGAATTTTATGCAGAGGAGCTACGAAATCGAGGAATTCGTGTTGCGTTCTATCATGCTAAAATGGATCAAGACGATCGCATATTAATTCAACAGCAGTTTCAGCAAGGACAACTGGATTGGATCTGTGCTACAAATGCTTTCGGAATGGGTATACATAAAGGTGATATAAGACAAGTTATACATGATCATATCCCAACTTCTATTGCTAGTTATATGCAAGAGGTAGGTAGAGCTGCCCGCGACGGTAAGCAATCTATTGCCTCCATCATATATTCGAGCTCAGATGTAGAACAAGCATTTTATGTTGCAATGCAAGATTTTCCAGGTGAACCTGATATTCGATTGACCTACCAACACCAATTAGAGGGTATGGAATTACAGCTTCCAGAAACAACTGCCCGTATTTTAAATTACTGGAAGGAAGAGTTAACTGAACAGGAAACAATTCATTTATTTCAAAACATTAAACAAAAGAAGTGGGTAGAAATTCAAAGCTTATACACAATGCTTCAAAATGAGGTATGTGTGAGAGAACAATTATTACACTATTTCGATGAACAGTTGTTGGAAAGGCCGGTTCATTGTTGTTCTAAATGCGGTCTTCATATACAAGATATTTTTCAAATGGATAAAGAACAAAAGATAGAGAAAATTGAGTTAAATTGGAAAAATAGACTAAATAGCCTGCTCCTCTAGTTAAACTTTTGATAAGTTTACATTTTCAACAAAATTCGGCATAATAGAAGTAGATAAGAAGGCAGAAATGGAGTTAGACTAATATGAAACAAGATGACTATCAGAAAAAAATTGATGAACATAGACAATCAATCAGTTTAGAAGATGATTCTACTGAATTAAGAAGAAGCAGAAGATCTAATTCATCGAAAAAGGCGAAGAAAAAGTCGAAAAATGTATTAATTCCCACATTATTTGGTGTTTTTATTTTAATTCCCCTTTCCATGTTCATTTATTTTAATTTTTTCTACACACCGGAAAAGGAAGAAGTTACCGATCCTGGTATAATCCAAATGGAAACTAAAACAATTTCAAATGGATTAAGTAAACAGGAAGAAGCGAAAGAAACTGTCGATGAAAGTACTGAAGGCGTAGAACAAACACCTGTAACAACTAATGAAACAGAAGAAAAAGAAGAGACAAAAAATGTAGAAAATCTAGAAGAAAAAAAGGAAACACAAGTAGAAACCAGTCAACAAGTTCAATCTAACACACATATTGTAGGGAAAGGAGAAACACTTTATCGTATAGCTATGAACTATTATAATAATCCTGATGCAGTAGATAAAATTAAAGACGCAAATGGTCTATCATCTAATGAAATTTCTGTTGGTCAAAAATTAATTCTGCCATAATGAGGATAAAAAGAAGGATAATTGTGGCTTTTGTTGAATATAAATATGTATCTTGTTTGGGAGAGGTGTTTATATGTTTGTAAAAAGTGTCATGATTCCGAAAGAAAAATGTTTAACGGTACATGTGAATACTACAGTATTAGAAGCTCTACAAGAACTAGAAGCAAAAGAGATTGATGCACTACCGATTATTGAAAATGGAAAGTATAAAGGAATGTTCAATAAGTATCTTTTATACAAAGCCTTTTTTTATAGTGATTTAGATAAAGAAAGCTTTTTACAACAAACAACAGTATCAGATGTTATTACTAGAGAAGATACGTTTGTTCAAATAGAGGATGTATTTGAAAAAGCATTTATCAAGCTCTATGATTTTCCAATCCTTGCGGTTGTAGAAGACGACAAGTTTCTTGGTCTGGTTACTCGCTATGATACAATTACTCAATTTAAAAGTGCATTCGGAATGAATAGTAAAGGTACGAGGATTACGTTTACTTCAGTTGAATCAGAAGGGCGTATTCTAAAAATGTCTGATATTCTTCATAAGTATCATACATCTGTTATTTCACTTGTAACATTTGATGAAACAGACAAACTTGTTCGCCGAATTGTGCTCAAAATTGATAATGATCAAAAAATAGATCGAATTTTAAAGGATCTCGAGAGGTCAGGTTTTCGTGTTTTACATATTGAAAAAGATGAGTAAAATTATCAATATAGAAAATACGAGCAAGGACAGGGATAATTCCCTGTCCTTTTGCATGTTTACTTAGGAGGTTTATAGTTGATATATATGGTCATATCTATTGTCGTTATCTTCATCATCTTATTTTTATATATGCTATTTCTTGCATTTCAAATTAACGTTAAAGAGCATTCTATACAAATAAAAGAAATGCAGGACGGAGAACAGTTTCACCTATTTTTCATATCCGATATTCACCGAAGAAAAATAGATGACAAACTGATTCACTCGATTATGGGAAAAGTAGACATAGTTATTATTGGTGGGGACTTAACAGAAAAGGGAGTACCACTAAAGCGTACAGAGCACAATATTAAGCAATTAAAAAAACTGGGAAAAGTATATTACGTGTACGGCAATAACGATCGAGAAGTAAATGAACGAAGACTTCAATCTATCTTCGATAAGCATAACGTTCGCATGCTCGTAAACGAATCGGTCGAACTTAATTTTAGAAGCTCTTTGATTCGCCTTGTTGGGATTAATGATGGATTTAGTGGGAATGTAAAAATATATGAGGCCTTTCAGGAAGTAAAAGATACGGATATCCTCGTTTTTGTTTCACATGCGCCAGCGTATTTCCATCATGCGAAAAAGATAAGTAAACCTCATTTACTATTAGCTGGCCATCTTCACGGAGGTCAAATTCGTTTAGGTCCTTTTGGTATGTATGAAAATGGAACTTTTAAAATAAATGAGAATAGCGCGGAGCTTGTAAGCAATGGTTTTGGTACGACGGGTGTTCCACTTAGGTTAGGGGCAAAATCGGAGTGTCATATTATAACGATGCATGGCACACCTATTGATCAAAGGTAGTAAGAAGAGAAAGGAAGTTTTATCAGTGGTACAACATGTAGATGTTTTAATTGTAGGAGGAGGGCCATGTGGAATAGCTGCTGCAATTTCCACTCAAGCGCTTGGTTTGAAAACAACTGTAATCGAAAAAGGAAACATTGTAGAAGCAATATACAATTATCCAACTCATCAAACCTTCTTTAGCACAAGTGAAAAATTAGCAATTGGAGATGTACCTTTTATTGTAGAGGAAAGAAAACCAAAGCGAAATCAAGCATTAGTATACTATAGAGAAGTAACGAAGCTGAAAAATATCCAAGTGAATAAATACGAACATGTAGAAAAGGTAGAAAAAAAGGATCACTACTTCCTTGTAACGACATCAAAAGCAACTTACCACTCTACCTACGTCATAATTGCAACTGGTTATTATGATCATCCGAACTTTATGGGAATTCCAGGAGAAGATTTACCGAAAGTACTTCATTATTTTAAAGAAGGCCATCCGTATTTCGCTCAAAATGTCTTGGTGATTGGAGGGAAAAACTCTGCCATAGATGCAGCTCTTGAGCTGAATAAGGCCGGAGCGAATGTCACTGTCGCTTATCGTGGAAGTGTATACTCCCCTAGTATAAAGCCTTGGGTATTACCAGAGTTTGAGGGGCTCGTGCGAAACGAAGAGATTCAAATGCATTTTAATACAGAAGTTTTGTCAATAGACGAGCAGTTTGTCTATTTAACTGGACCTGAAGGAAAGTTCCAAATGGAAAATGATTTTGTCTTTGCGATGACAGGTTATCATCCTGATCATGTATTTTTAGAGAAAATGGGTGTTCAGATAGACCAAACATCTGGGCGACCTACATATAATGCAGAAACAATGGAAACAAACGTAGAAGGTATATTTATCGCAGGTGTGATAGCGGCAGGGAATAATGCAAATGAAATTTTTATTGAAAATGGAAGGTTCCACGGAAATCAAATTGCTCAAGAAATAGAACGCAAGAGAAAAGACGCAAAAATATAAATTTTTGGTCTTGTGACCCAGGTTTCAGAGGTCACTTCTAGAACCAGAACGAAGCTTTCGCGGTATCGATTGAAAGAAATGACATATAGAATACTCTGTAACTAGACAGATTCAGCACTTTTCAAACCATTTCTTGAAAATGGATATGCATATATTTACTTTGTTTCTCCTTGTTTTCGGATTGCTATGGACAGAGCGACATTACACCATTACCGGGATTTCTAGAAGGGGCTGTCCCTAAAGTCATATAGTGACTGAGAGATGGTCCCTTTTCCAATGTATTGATTCCCGTTCCAGACGGACGCTTTCCGCGGGCATGGCTTCAGTCTCCTCAGGCCAACACGATGTTGGTCACGAAGGCGTTGCCACACGAGGTGGCGTTCTTAGCCTTCGTTCCTATGTTCGCTCCTGCGGGGCCTTCAGCTCATGCACCTGCCGCTTCGCTTTCGGTGCAGAAAACATCTGCTATTTCCGCTGGAGTCGCCGTCTTTCACTACAATCAATTGCCTACAAAAAATAGTAGTTTTATAAAAAGTATACAAAAAACAGGTGTAGAAAAAGACTCGTTTTTCTACACCTGCTTCAATTTATGGGCTTATTGGACAGCCCCTTCTTTTTGGTAATCGTATGGCCGTCGCCCTGCACTTTTCTTAGATAGAGAAAATATGGTTCATTGCATTTTGTGGGTCTGGATGATTAAGAGCAATGAGGAGTGCCAGCCTTGCTTTTTGACCGTTTATGCCCTGTGCAAATATGACTCCTAGCTCTTTTAACCCTTTTCCACCACCTACATAACCATATACATCTTGTGCTATTCCATTAAAGCAACGAGAAACAAGTACAATTGGTATGTTTCTTTGCAAGATATCTTCAATAATAGGAACAAGGCTCGGCGGCACATTTCCTTGACCTAATCCTTCCAATACTATTCCGTCATAGCCTAGCTGGATGGATGATTCTAATAAATCTGGTTCCATTCCTGCATATACTTTAAAAAGTGCCACTCGTTTCGAGATACTTTGAATTGGGAAAACTGTCCGGTAATTAGGGGAATGATGAAAATGTACAATGGACTTTGAAATAAAACCGATAGGTCCGTATTGCGGACTTTGGAAGGTGCTGACATTGCTAGCGTGCGTTTTTGTCGCATTTTCTGCGGTATGAATCTCATCATTTAAGACAATTAATACCCCTTTACCAATTGCGTCCTTGGATGAGGCTACTTTTATAGCAGAAACTAAATTGTATAAACCATCTGAGCCGATTTCATTGGAAGATCTCATTGCACCTGTTATCACGATCGGGATCGATGTATCGACTGTTATGTCCAAAAAGTAGGCTGTTTCTTCCAGTGTATCTGTTCCATGTGTAATGACAACTCCATCAATATTTTTTTCTACTATATACTGATCGATTAACTGTTTTAGAGTTAACATTTCCGCAGAGGTAATATGAGGAGAAGGTAAATTAAAAGCCTCGATTTCCAAAATGTTTGCAAGTTTTTTTAGTTTTTCTGCCTCTACAATGAGAGGGTTTTGAGCAGCAGGAACTACTGCACCAGTTTCCGCATTTACTTGCATAGATATCGTTCCGCCTGTATGAATTAGTAAAATTGTTTTCAATAGAAAAACCCCCAAATTTTTTACAATTAATGCAAATAATAATGTATAATAAAGATAATGAATTGGAAGGAGTAAGGATATGTTCATACTGCTTTCCGTTGCAATTGCTCCTGCACTTGCACTTTTAAGTTATTTTTATTTACGTAAAGAAATTGCCAAAGAGCCTTCTAGATTATTGTTACACACATTTATATATGGCGCTATATTAACTTTTCCAATTTTATTTATTCAGCATGTAATTCAAGAAGAGCAAGTAATTTCAGGCTTATTTGTTCGAAATGCCTTATTTTCTAGCACCTTAGAAGAGTTTTTCAAATGGTTAGCACTTCTAGTGGCTATATACAAACATGTGGAGTTTGATGATCCTTACGATGGGATCTTATATGGAGCTAGTGTTTCTCTTGGATTCGCAACGGTCGAAAACATTTTGTTCCTATTAAACTTTGGTATGCATGATGCATTTATGCGTGCGTTGCTTCCAGTTTCCAGTCATGCATTATTTGGCGTCGTAATGGGTTATTATTTAGGTAGAGCAAAATTTTCAACTTTAAATAAGTCCCGATATGAAATTACGTATGCATTAGCAGCTCCTTTAGTCTTGCATATAATATATAATAGCATTTTAATTTTTACTGGATTTGAACTAATCTTAATGGTTCCATTCATGCTTTTTTTATGGGTATTTGGCTTATCAAAAGTAAAGAAAGCACATATTTTATCGCATAAAAGAAGATATGAACATCATGAATATTTTATTAGAGAGGAAATCTAGCTGATGCTAGATTTTTTTTGTATATTTAGTAAAAACTTACCCAAGCTATATAAAAAGGAGAGATGTCGTTTGAAACAAATTAAATACATCCTTATTAGCTTGGTTATTTGTACAGCTAGTTATGCGTTTTTAAATCAAGAGCAACCTACACAGGCTTTCTCCGCTCAGATATTAGAACGGGGAGCATACGGAGATGATGTAATTGAGCTACAAGCTAGACTACAATACATTGGATATTACACGAGTGAAATAGACGGTAAGTTTGGATACAGCACTTACTGGGCCCTTAGAAATTTTCAAGAGAAATACGGGCTTCCTGTCGATGGAATGTTAGGTGAAAAAACGAAGAAAAAACTTGTGAATGCTTCGGAATTCAACGAGAAATTTGTGCATGAACAAATAAAAAAAGGTAATAGTTTTACACATTACGGTGGGAAGGACCTAAAGGCACAAGTAAAAAATAAAAAACCGGAAAGTACAAATATGCAGCTTCCCCCAAAATACACAGAAAAAGATTTAAAGCTAATTGCAAACGCAGTATATGGAGAATCTAGGGGAGAGCCATATGAAGGGCAAGTTGCAGTTGCAGCAGTTATATTAAATCGAGTTGATCACCCTGATTTTCCAAATACAATTAGCGAAGTAATATTCCAACCACGCGCATTTACTGCAGTAGCAGATGGCCAAATTTGGTTAGAGCCGAATGAACGTGCTAAAGAGGCGGTATTAGACGCACTAAATGGATGGGATCCAACTGAAAATGCTATCTACTACTTTAACCCGGAAACTGCTACTAGTGAATGGATCTGGTCTAGACCACAAATTAAAAAAATCGGACAGCATATATTTTGTTCATAAGGAGATAAAATGAAAAAATTTGGATGGATAATAGTTGTTGCTGCTGCCGCCTTATTTCTTGTATATCATTTGTCTGTTCAAGCCCAAAACACTCGATTAGAAACTGCACTTGCAAACCAATATGCAAATCAATTAACAACAGCTTCTGAACAGCTTACGGTATTAAGTGATTCCATTGATCAGACATTACTATTTAAAGATAAAGCTGCACTCGATAAACCTCTAGATGATGTATGGAGAGTGTCTTCTGATGTGCGGGCATCTATTTCAGCCTTACCAATAGATCAAGAAACCTCCACGGTGTGGATGAATTATTTAACCCGTATTGGAAATGGCGCTTCGCAAGTTAAGGCTGGAAAAGTGCCAATAGAAGAATGGCAAAAAAACATGACAAGTGCTCGTGATAATTTAAGATCGTTATCTGATCAATGGGCTTTTACGACTAGAGAGGATGGAAAGAAAGATTATATCGTAGCATCTTTTGTACAAAACAAAGTAAGTAAAGAAAATGAGAAGAGTTGGAAAGCTCTAGGGAGTTCTGTAAAAACTTATACGGAAAGTGATTTTCCAATGACTGCAAGTGAAACGGATCAACAAAAGAAGAAGGATTTGCAACACATTGAAGACGCAGAGATTAGTATGGATCAAGTAAAACAAAAGTTTAGGGAGCTGTTCCCTGAACTAAAAGATGCTAAACTGCATGTTACAGAAAGTGCAAAAGATGCTCCTTATCCCTTTTATCATGTAGAATTTCATAAGGGAATTCGAATTGGATATGCGGATTTCACGAAAAAAGGAGGTCATCTACTATCTTTCTTATTGGAAAGACCTTTTGATAATACAACCATTAGTGTTGAACAAATGAAAGCTAAAGCATTAAAATATATGAAATCCTTTGATTATGCCGATACGAAAATGGTTGATTTCCGAGAAAATAATATTGCTTGGCATTTAGCTTTTGCAAGAAATGATGCTGAAAATAATGCACTAGTGTATGCGGATGGCGTTCAGTTGAAAGTTGCAAAAGATAATGGAGAGCTTTTAGGATTAAATGCAATGGAATATATACAAAAGGAAAAGCTTGTACCTCAAAAAGTTATTCCTATAAACTATGATGAACTATTTTCCGGGAATTTCTCTGTAGAAGAAGAGCGATTATCTTATGTGGAAAATCAACAATTACAACAACGTCTTGCATATGAAGTTTTAACAAGAAGTGATACTATTGGCACATATAAAATATATATTGATACGGAAACTCACGAAATATTACACTCAGAAAAACTCCCATAAAATATTTTCTTATAGAAAATGAAAACTTTAAATGTCATAATAAAAGTATTATGACATTTAAAGAGGGTAAAATCATGAAAATCAAGTTAGGTACAAATTTAACCTTAGAGCCAATCTTTACTGAGAAAAAAGAAAAATACCGTTGTAAAGTAGTTGATATGGATGATCAATATATTTATGTGGATTATCCTATCGACACAATAACAAACAAAACCGTATTTTTAATTGACGGTGCCCAGCTACGTGCCACCTATGTGGAAGAATTAAAGTCAGCGTTTGCCTTCCAAACAGAAGTGTTAGGAAAGAGGAATGGGCAAATTCCAATGATTAGACTTTCGTATCCAGGTGATTCCGAAATTATTAAAATTCAACGAAGAGATTTTGTACGTGTCCATTCACCCCTAGATGTGTCTGTTCAATTTGAAGATGAAAAGTATCAATTTATTACAGACGATATTAGTGCAGGTGGTAGTGCAATATTATTGAATCGAGAGGTAAAATTTAAAGCTAATGACGATGTATCGATATTAATCCCCTTAGCATTCAACAATGGGGATATTAAATACGTATCTACTATTGCTAAAGTTGTGCGCATTTGGGACAAAGATTCCCTAACGTTAGCATCCTTGCAATTTACTGATACGGATGATATAGATAAGCAACACATTGTACGTTTTTGCTTTGAAAGACAGTTATTAATGAGGAAAAAAGGATTGAAGTAAAAGTCTGTTTTTACAGGCTTTTTTTTTTCGTATCATTCTATGATAAAATATATTCGAATAGAGTGGAGGATAAAAATATGACGAAACAAATACAAATTGCTATTGATGGTCCAGCTGCGGCAGGTAAGAGTACAATAGCTAAAAAAACAGCCGAGTTATTAGGGTATACATATGTGGATACAGGAGCAATGTATCGAGCTATTACGTATAAAGCAATACATTCAAACATAGATTTGCAAGACGGAGAAAAATTAACGGATCTATTGAAAAAAACCTCTATTGAGTTAAAGCCTTCTCCTAAAGGACAACTAGTATTTTTAGATAATAGAGAAGTAACGGAAGAAATTCGTTCTAAAGAAGTAACTGCTTCCGTTTCAGCTGTAGCTGCTCATGCAAACTTAAGAGTAGAAATGGTAAGAAGACAGGTTGAAATGGGTAAAAACGGCAGTATCGTAATGGATGGACGGGATATTGGGACACATGTATTAACCAATGCAGAGCTTAAGGTATTCATGTCTGCTAGCGTGGAAGAAAGAGCAAGTAGAAGATTTTTAGAGAACCAAAAAAGAGGAATTAGTACAAGTTTAGAAGAACTAATAAAAGAGATTGCTCTTAGAGATAAATTAGATAGTGAACGAGAAGCATCTCCTTTATTACAAGCTGAAGATGCCATCTACATCGATACAACCTCGCTAACAATCGAAGAAGTTTCCGAGAAAATTATGCAGCTAGCTAAAGAGAGGATGGTTTAAAATGAATCTTTATTCCTTTGCAAAGACGATCGTTTATACCGCCTTAAAGCCAATTTATCGATTTGAAGTGATTGGAGCTGATAACTTTCCAAAAGATGGAGGGATATTACTTTGTACCAATCATATTAATGCATTAGATCCCCCTGTTGTCGGGATAAACGCTCCGAGGCCCGTAAATTTTATGGCTAAAGAAGAATTGTTTCGAATACCATTATTAAAAAGTATCCTTCCAGGAGTGCATGCATTTCCCGTAAAAAGAGGAATGAGTGATCGTGATGCACTACGTCGAGCTATAAAGCTATTAAAAGAAGGCGAAGTGGTCGGTCTTTTCCCAGAAGGAACAAGAAGTAAAGATGGGAAGCTTGGAAAGGGTTTTAGCGGTGCAGGATTCTTTGCTTTAAGAGGAGAGGCAAACGTCGTACCATGTGCGATTGTCGGTCCATATAAGCCGTTCAGACGCTTAAAGGTAGTTTATGGAAATGCAATAGATATGCAGCCATATCGAGAAAAAAAGGCTTCTCCTGAAGAAGTGACGGAAGTTATTATGGCGAATATTGCTCAATTACTTGAAGAACATAAAACAAAATAATTAGAATTTTTATTTTCCAGAAGTGCTTCTTTTTGTATTTCTGTCTTAGTTCGCATAAAATAGATAAGAGACGTTGTGAAGGAGGAATATCATATGTCAGAAGAAATGAACTTAAACACACATGAGTTTAAAGAGGGAGATCTAGTAAAAGCGACGGTTGCACAGGTAGATGAAAAATCCGTAATCGTATCAATTGAAGGTGCACCTTTCGATGGAATAGTTCCAATTAGTGAACTATCTAGCTTGCATATTGAAAAAGCATCCGACTCCGTTTCCATCGGTGATGAATTAGAACTTATGATTACAAAAGTAGAAGAAGCAAACTTTGTTCTCTCTAAACGAAAAGTGGATGCTGAAAAAGCATGGGAACAGCTAGAAAAGCAATATCAAGCAGGAGAAATTATTGAAACAGATGTAAAAGAGGTAGTTAAAGGCGGATTGGTCGTAGATTTAGGCGTACGCGGATTCATACCTGCTTCTTTAATTGAAGATCATTTCGTTGAATCGTTTGAAGATTATAAAGGCAAAGTATTAACTTTTAAAATTGTCGAGTTAGAAAAAGATAAAAATCGATTAATCCTGTCACATAAAGCAGTTCTAGAAGATGAAAAATCCGTTAGTAAACAAAAAACATTGAATTCCATTCAAAGTGGAGATATAGTTTTTGGAACAGTACAACGAATTGCTTCATTTGGTGCTTTCGTAGATATAGGTGGAGTAGACGGACTTGTGCATATTTCGCAAATCTCTCATGAACATTTGGAGAGTGTTGCTAATGTTTTATCAGAAGGACAACAAGTGAAAGTGAAAGTACTTTCAATCGATAGAGATGCAGAAAGAATTTCTTTATCAATTAAAGATACTTTACCTGGTCCATGGGCAGAAATGGAAGAAAAAGCTTCTAAAGGAGCTGTATTAACAGGTAAAATAAAACGACTTGTTTCTTATGGCGCTTTTGTTGAAGTATTCCCTGGTGTAGAAGGACTTGTTCATATTTCTCAAATAGCACACCAACATATTGGTACACCGCAAGAAGTGTTAAAAGAAGGCCAAGAAGTTCAAGTGAAAGTGCTAGAGGTTAATAGTGCGGAAAAACGACTTTCTTTAAGTATTAAAGAACTAGTTGAAAATGAGGATGCATTTAATTTAGCTGATTATCAACTACCGGAAGAATCTAAAGGTTTCTCCATTAGTGATGTGCTAGGTGACAGACTAAAAAACTTTACAAAATAAGATTAGTAACTAAGAATCACAAAGCAGGTGACTTCAATAAAGTCGCCTGCTTTTGTCATTTTGTTGTATAATACAAAATAGACGAAGTTGGAAGGATGAATAAGTAATGACAAAACCAGTAGTAGCAATCGTTGGTAGGCCGAATGTCGGCAAATCGACTATATTTAATCGAATCGTAGGAGAGCGTGTATCTATCGTGGAAGATATTCCAGGAATTACACGTGATCGTATATATAGTTCTGCCGATTGGTTAACACATGAATTTAATATTATTGATACAGGTGGTATTGAATTAAGTGATGAACCGTTTTTAGAACAAATAAAACAACAAGCTGAAATCGCAATGGATGAAGCAGATGTTATTATTTTCTTAACAAATGGTCGCGAAGGAATCACATCAGCGGATGAGTATGTAGCTAAGATTTTATACAAAACAAAGAAACCAATCGTTTTAGCAGTAAATAAAATTGATAATCCTGATATGCGTGAAATGATTTATGACTTTTATTCATTAGGAATGGGTGAACCTTTCCCTATTTCAGGATCTCATGGTCTTGGTTTAGGAGATTTATTAGACGAAGTGGCGAAAAACTTCCCAGAAGTAGAAGATCAAGAGTATGGCGAAGAAGTTATCAAATTCTCTCTAATCGGAAGACCGAATGTTGGTAAATCTTCTTTAATCAATGCATTTTTAGGGCATGATCGCGTAATTGTAAGTGAAATTGCTGGTACGACACGAGATGCTATTGATACTGAGTATACATTTGACGATCAAGATTACGTGATGATTGATACAGCTGGAATGCGTAAAAAAGGAAAAGTATACGAAACAACTGAAAAATACAGTGTGCTTCGTGCTTTAAAGGCTATCGAACGTTCTGACGTTGTTTTAGTTGTTTTAAATGCGGAAGAAGGAATTCAAGAGCAGGATAAAAAAATTGCTGGATATGCGCATGAAGGCGGAAAAGCAGTAATTATTATTATGAATAAATGGGATGCAATCGAAAAGGATGACAAAACAATGAATGAAATGACGAAATCCATTCGTGAACATTTCCAATTCTTAGACTATGCACCGATTGTTTTTGTTTCAGCAAAAACCAAACAACGTGTAAATGCTATTTTCCCAGTTATTAATAAAGTAAGTGAAAACCATGCACTACGAGTTCAATCTTCCGTATTAAATGAGGTAATTGAGGACTCGGTAGCACGTAATCCTGCTCCAACAGACAAAGGAAAACGACTTCGTATTTATTATGCAACTCAAGTAGCTATTAAGCCGCCTACATTTGTTGTGTTCGTAAATGAACCTGAAATGATGCATTTCTCATATGAACGATTTTTAGAAAATCGAATTCGTGAATCCTTTGATTTTGAGGGGACTCCAATACGAATTATTACTCGCGCAAGAACTTGATCATATAGGTTTAGGGGGCGTAATTGAAATGGAGAAAGTAACTGTACTTGGAGCAGGTAGCTGGGGAACAGCACTTGCAATGGTGCTTGCTAATAATAATCATGATTGTCTCCTTTGGTCACATCGAGAAGACCAAGCGAGCGAAATAAATGAACATCATACAAACAATAAGTATTTACCGAATACACTTTTACCTAGTAACTTAAAAGCGACGAGTGATTTTGAGCAAGCAATTCAACATGCATCAACAATTGTTATAGCAGTACCTACGAAGGCTATCAGAGAAGTATGTCAAGACATGATACAACATTTAAATGAAAAAAAATTGTTTGTTCATGTTTCAAAAGGGATTGAACCCGATTCGTTAAAACGTATTTCAGAAATGTTAAAGGACGAACTTCCAGCTCATTTGGTGGAAGCGATTGTCGTGTTATCTGGACCGAGTCATGCAGAAGAGGTAGTTTTACAACATCCTACTACCATTACTGCCGCTAGTGAAAAAATGCAAGCCGCTGAAAAAGTACAAGATTTGTTTATGAATAATTATTTCCGTGTATATACAAATGATGATGTCATTGGTGTAGAAATAGGAGCAGCTCTGAAAAATGTTATTGCTTTAGCAACTGGTATTGTAGATGGACTTGGGTATGGGGATAATGCAAAAGCAGCTCTTATTACAAGAGGTCTAGCAGAAATTTCAAGACTAGGAATTAGTTTAGGTGCAGAGCCTTATACTTTCTTTGGATTAACTGGGATGGGTGACTTAATTGTTACTTGTACAAGTGTTCATTCTAGAAACTGGCGAGCTGGTAATATGCTTGGAAAAGGTGCAACACTTGAAACCGTTCTAGATGAAATGGGAATGGTTGTGGAAGGTGTACGAACAACGAAAGCAGCATACCAACTTGCGAAAAAGCAGCAAGTAGACATGCCTATTACTGAAGCATTATATTCGGTGTTATTTGAAGGTGGTCAACCAAAAGAAGCCGTAGATATCCTTATGCATCGCACAAAAAAACATGAGCTAGAGGATTATAAAACGTTCTAAACTTCAGACTGTTGAGAAACGCTCACATTCTTCGTTGCTTGCTCCTGCGCAAGCTCGTCGCAGTTAAAAGCGTTGCTCCTGCGGTTACTCGTCGCAGACAAAAGAGTTGCAACCGTTGTGACATGATTTCGCGAACTTAGGTTGCTTTCTTGGACGAGTGTTTTCATTCCGTCTGAAGAACATTTTAAAACAACAAATTGAGTTGTATGAAATACAACTCTTTTTTGTTATGGTATACTTTTTAACTGTAGAAAGGTGGGGGAACTCTTGTTGTTAATATCATCAATGGATAAGATGTGGATTTCATTTGGGTCTATGGGATGTTTGTTGCTAGCTATGATAGTTATGTACTTTGTAAAAAATAAGTTTACAAACAGTTTCTTGAAATTTATCTTCGGTTTGTTTGCATACATATTGTTATTTATAGGTTTTATCACGATGGTATATATTATCTTTAATCCAACAAAAGCTTAGTAAGGAGATTCGGATGAAAAAAATTAGTCTTTTTGCAGTTCTTGCCTTTGGGGTACTGCTATTAACCGGATGCGGTTATAAAAGTGGTTATGAACCAGAAAATTTATTGCCATATGAAGATCAATTAGACGCTGTACAAAAAGCTGTCGACAGCTTTAAAGAAAACTCTAGTGGTTTGTTACCAATCAAGACACGTGATATGGAGACCGATCAATATATTAAATATCCAATAGACTTTAAAAAAATCGTTCCAGCTTATTTGGGTAAAGCACCAGCAAATTCGTATGAAGCAGGTGGGATTTATCAATATGTATTAATGGATGTTGAAGAAAATCCGACTGTAAAATTAGTTGATTTGCGAATAGCAGATACCCTACGTGACATAAATTTCAGAAAAGGGATTAATGGGTTTGGCCCTATTGCAGAAACCATCGCTGAAGGTGTATATAAGCTAGATTACAAGAAGATGGGATATAAAAGTGAACTGTCTGTTCAAAGCCCGTATTCGGATACTCAGCTACCTCTAGTAGCTACTGGTGATGGAAAGGTATATGTAGATTATTCTATTGAGTTGAGTCGGTTGCTTCAAGAAACGAAAGCTGAAGTAAAGCCAGGGGAAGATATTCGCTTTCTTTTGACGGATAATTTTGCAATTGTTCCAGCTTACTCACTACCCTACACTGTAAATGAAAATAATGAGCCGGTTTTTATGATCGCTAAATAAATTGAATTTTCGTAAATTTAACGTTTCATGCTTTATGCATGAAACGTTTTTTGTGTGCATATATTAAATGGCGAAGAAAGGAGAGTATCCATGTCGAGTAAACTGTATGAACAAATAGCAGAACGAACAAATGGCGATGTGTATATTGGTGTAGTTGGTCCGGTGAGGGTAGGTAAATCTACCTTTGTTAAAAGAGTAATGGAGCTAGTTGTCATTCCGAATATTCAAGAGGAATCAGAAAGATTACGTGCGCAAGATGAACTGCCTCAAAGCTCCCCAGGTAATGTTATTATGACTGCTGAACCTAAATTTGTACCTGCGCATGGAACGAATATTCATCTTGGTGAAGACCAACTACGTCTACAAATAAGGTTAGTAGATTGTGTAGGTTACATGATTGATGGCATAAAGACGCACTCAGGTGAAGATGGGCAGAAACTAGTGCACACACCATGGCACAATGAGGCTATACCATTTGAAGAAGCTGCTAGAATTGGAACTGATAAGGTAATTCGTGACCATTCTACCATTGGCATTGTTGTAACTACAGACGGAACAGTTAATAATATTCCTAGAAAAGCGGCGGAAGCGGCAGAACAACAAATAATTGCACAATTAAAAGAAATAGGAAAGCCTTTTGTTATTGTTTTAAATAGTAAGACGCCTGGTCATATTGAGACACTTCAATTATCTGAAGAATTACAAAAACTACACGAAGTTCCTGTTATTCCCGTTGCAGTAGATCGAATGACGCCGGAGGAAATTCAATACATACTTCAACAAGCATTGTATGAATTTCCAATTACCGACATTGAATTAGTAAAGCCAGATTGGACCGATGTATTAGAACCAGATCATTTTGTGAATAATGCAATTACATCTTCCTTACAGGAATGGCTTCAAATCGTCTCAAAGATGAAAGATGTAAAAGAACTAGCTAATAGATTTAAGCAAGTGCCTTTTATTCAATCAGCAGAAGTAGTTGAAGCGAATCCAGGTAGAGGGTCTGCATGCATTCAAATAGGCTTAAAACCAGAAGTATTTCAAGAAGTGTGTGATGAGTGGCTAGAAGAACCAATTCAATCCAAAAAAGACTGGCTCTTATTTGTGAAAGAAGCTTCTACCGCGAAAAAAGCGTACAATAAATTTTCTGAAGCATTGGAAGCAGCTAAAACTACTGGTTATGGGGTTTCACTTCCAACTTTACAAGACTTTCAGCCTTCTGCACCAGAAATTATTAAGCAAAATAATTTTTATGGAGTTAGTTTAAAGGCAAAAGCCGCGTCTCTTCACATTATTCGAGTAGACATGGAAGCAGAATTTGCACCACTCATTGGCTCAGAGTTTCACAGTCAACAGTTATTAAAAGATTTAAAACATGGTTATTTACATGATCGTGATGCCCTATGGCAAACACAAGTCTTTGGAACATCCTTAGTCGAAGTGTTGAAAGAGAGCTTGCGATATAAAACGGATAGCGTTTCAACTGTTGCGAAAAAAAGAATGAGACAAACGATTGAACGAATGGTCAATGAAGGCGATCGAGGGATGGTTACATTTATACTGTAAATATGCTACAGGGCTTTTCGCATCTATGCGAAAAGTCCTGTTATTTCATAATTTTACAAGTTTTTTCGGGAAAGTTCGCGAAACACGCACAAATAGTGTTGCGTAGGGTTTTCCATTGTGATACTCTTTTTACAGGATTGAAGCTATCTTCCTTTGAGAGGAGGTGAATGGTATGAATAAAACAGAATTAGTGAACTCTGTTGCAGAGGCTGCAGATCTTTCTAAAAAAGACGCTTCTAAAGCTGTAGAAGCTGTATTTGAATCAATTCAAACTGCTCTTGCAGATGGTGAAAAGGTTCAATTAATCGGTTTTGGTAACTTTGAGGTTCGTGAACGTGCTGCACGTAAAGGGCGTAACCCTCAAACAGGTATGGAAATCGACATCGCTGCAAGCAAGGTGCCAGCTTTTAAGCCAGGTAAAGCACTTAAAGACGCAGTTAAATAACTGATGACGTAGTACATAGAACGGTTATTGTGGAGCTTGCTTCACGGTAGCCGTTCTTTTCAATTGGCTCTGTTATATTAGGCAACTGTTTATTAGAAAAATATATTTTGTTACGAATCTCCGTGAGACTCCTGTGGAAAGTGAGCGGATTTTCGGCAGGTAACAACATTATCGTTAAACGGAGCATTTCAATTACATAACAAATACGAAAGATTTCAATATACATAGATAAAATTTATTTCTAAAATTTGTTTCATATGCTAAGATGCTTATGATATATTTACGCAGTTTAGTTTAGGGGGTCAGCAGATATGACGAACGTCGATCTGAAAAAAATAGAAGAAGCAATTAAAATGATTTTAGAAGCAGTTGGAGAAAATCCAGAAAGAGAAGGATTACTCGAAACACCGAAAAGAGTTTCCAAAATGTATGCAGAAATGTTCGAAGGATTACATCAAGATCCAAAAGAATATTTTAAAACAGTTTTTCATGAAGACCATGAAGAGCTTGTCTTAGTGAAAGATATTCCTTTTTATTCCATGTGCGAGCATCATCTAGTTCCTTTCTACGGAAAGGCTCATGTGGCCTATATTCCACGTGATGGGGTAGTAACAGGCTTAAGTAAATTAGCAAGAGCTGTTGATACAACTGCTAGACGGCCCCAATTACAGGAAAGAATTACCTCTAGCATTGCAGATGATATTATGGAAATGTTAAACCCACATGGAGTGTACGTAGTAGTTGAAGCGGAACATATGTGCATGACGATGCGTGGTATTAAGAAACCAGGTACTAAAACGGTAACTGCTGTTGCTAGAGGGATTTTAGAAACAGACGATGTAAAACGTTCGGAGATTTTATCCTTTATACAGATGAAGTAACAGTTTTGGATGAATGGTTCGGAATATGGTATGATAAAAAAAGACTGTGAACAAAGGAGACTATAAAATGTCTAGTTCAGATTTTATCGTTATAAAAGCAGAAGAAGATGGCGTTCATGTAATCGGCTTAACACGTGGCACAGATACTAAATTCCATCATTCTGAAAAGCTTGATGCTGGTGAAGTGATGATCGCTCAATTTACGGAACATACTTCAGCCATGAAAATTAGAGGAAAAGCATCCATTCATTCTGCAAACGGAATAATTCAAAGCGAATCAAAAAAATAAATCAGACTGACAAACAAAGCTGCAAACTTCTTTGTTTGCTGATGACAGTCTGAGTGACAACTTCGCAAAACTTAAATATAAAGAACCACATAGAAAAATCAAGCGCGGTTGGGAAATGGAGTAAAGTGTATGAACGAATCTTTGATCACACAACATGTAGAGCAATATAAAAAGAATATTCTCATGCAAACTCAGCAAAGCACTTTGTTAAAATATACAGGAAGTCCTGTTATTGACGAAGAGCGTTTGTTTTTTACACTTTTACCACTCCTCAATGGTGAAGATTGGAACGAATCGGTTAAGGTTTCTGCAATTGCAGTTTCCCTTATTTTTGCTGCACTTGCTGCACATGATTTAGTGAAAGAACAAAAAGCAACATCAAAAGTACAGCAATTACAGGTGTTAGCTGGAGATTACTATAGCGGAAAATACTATCAGCTTTTAGCAAAAGATAACAAGATTGAATTGATTCAACAACTATCAGATGGCGTCGCTTCCATAACGGAGCATAAAACGAGATTCTATGATCATCAAGATTATTCATTTGAACAGCTAATTCAATCTATCCAACTAATCGAAAGCAAACCTATTGAACAGTTTATGGAATACTACTCATTTCATGAATACGTGTTTATCATGAAAGAGGCGTTATTATTATCCTCCATGAAAAAAGAATTGACCGCTTTTGAGAACCAAGAGAGTGCATTTTATATTAGTAAATCTATTAAATTACAAACAAAATTAGACATTTTTCAATCAGAGATAGAAAAAATTGAAAAAGAGTTGATTAAAGATATCCGAAATTCGGAAGTATTAAAAGAACACGTAAAACATGCTATTTTAGAGCGAGTAACTGAACGTGCGCTAGAAAAGCAGTTGAGAGAAGGTTAAACGGTGGGAAAATCAAAAGAGCAACATGTACATGAGGTTTTTGAAAAGATTTCGACTAACTATGATTCGATGAACTCAGTGATTAGCTTTCAGCAACATAAAATTTGGCGTAGTGACACGATGAAAGCGATGCAAGTTAAAACAGGCAGCAGCGCATTGGATGTATGTTGCGGAACTGCAGATTGGACCATTGCGCTAGCGGATGCTGTTGGTCCTACCGGAAAAGTAACTGGACTAGATTTTAGTCAAAACATGCTGAGTGTGGGGAAAGAAAAAGTAAAAGATATCCCTCAAATTGAATTGTTGCATGGAAATGCAATGGAATTACCTTTTGAAGACAATACATTTGATTATGTAACTATTGGTTTTGGTCTTCGAAATGTACCAGACTATAAACAAGTGCTAAAAGAGATGAACCGTGTTGCAAAACCGGGGGGCATGGTCGTTTGCTTAGAAACCTCACAGCCAGATTCAAAATTATTTAATGCTGGTTTCCGTTTTTATTTCCGTTATATTATGCCGATATTTGGGAAATTATTTGCAAAAAGTTACAAAGAATATTCCTGGTTACAAGAATCAGCTAAAGAGTTTCCAAATAGAGCGGAGTTAACAAAGTTATTTGAAGAGGTCGAGATGTCAAACGTCACAAGTAAGCCATACAGTGGTGGAGCAGCCGCAAGGCATATTGGATTTAAAAAAGATATTTAAGTGGGAGAAGGTTTGTATCTGTGGATAAGATGAAGTTGAAATTACTTTATTCCGACTTAAAGTCGGATTTAGATGTCATCGAAAAAGAACTTATAACTGCGGTGAATTCTTCCTCTCACTTATTGAATGAAGCTTCCCTTCATTTGCTTCTTGCTGGCGGTAAACGAATTCGTCCTGTCTTTGTAATGCTTGCAGCAAAATTTGGAGACTATTCGATTGAATCCATTAAAAATGTTGCAGTCTCAATTGAACTAATACATATGGCTTCCCTCGTTCATGATGATGTAATAGACGATGCTGAAACAAGAAGAGGTAGAGAAACAGTAAAAGCTCAGTGGAATAATCGAGTAGCAATGTATACAGGTGATTTCCTCTTCGCTAAAGCAATTGAATACATAACGGCAGTACAAAATACATATGCACATGAAGTATTATCTCATACGATGGTAGAGCTTTGTATTGGGGAAATTATTCAAATTGAGGATAAGCGTCTGTTAGATCAAACGGTTCGAGATTATTTGAGAAGAATAAAGAGAAAAACCGCTATATTAATTTCAGCAAGCTGTGAATTAGGTGCTGTTGCCTCCCAAGCTGATGAAAAAACAGTAAGACACTTAAAGCGTTTTGGTCATTATGTTGGGATGTCATTCCAAATAATTGATGATATTTTAGACATAATTTCTTCAGATGAACAACTTGGCAAACCGGCGGGAAGCGATTTAATGCAAGGTAACATTACGTTACCAGTTCTATATGCGAAAAATGATCCAGCGATTGCCCCTTTGTTACATGAAGTACTAGAAGGAACTATTTCTGAAATAGACAGACAAAAGCTATTAATTGAAATTAGCAATTCAGATGGAATGAAGCAGGCAAAACTAGTTAGTAATATGTATTTGCAGAAAGCTTTGAACGAAGTAAAGCAGTTACCGTCCAATTCTGCAAAGAAATCTTTACAAAATATTGCATTATTTATGAGTAAACGTAAGTTTTAATCAGTGAAGGCCAATTTAATTTGAAAATAATGCATTAAAGTGATATTATTTGTAACGGTGGAGAATTTAATCCATTTTATATTTGAAGGAGTGTTATTCATGGAAAAAACATTTTTAATGGTAAAACCTGATGGCGTACAACGTAACTTAATCGGTGAAATCGTAAGTCGTTTTGAGAAAAAAGGATATCAATTAGTTGGAGCTAAATTAATGCAAATTCCAGCAGAATTAGCTGAACAACATTATGGCGAGCATAAAGAACGTCCATTCTTTGGCGAATTAGTAGAATTCATCACTTCTGGACCAGTTTTCGCAATGGTTTGGGAAGGTGAAAATGTTATTTCCACAGCACGTCTTATGATGGGTGCTACAAATCCAAAAGAATCTGCTCCAGGAACTATTCGTGGAGACTTCGCAGTAACTGTGGGCAAAAACATTATTCACGGTTCTGATTCACCTGAAAGCGCTGAACGCGAAATCGGCTTATTCTTCAACAAAGAAGAATTAGTAGCTTACGCTAAAGACGCTAACAACTGGATTAACTAATTTTAAAAATAAAAAGACAGACAAATGTTCACATTTGTCTGTCTTTTTCTATTTTCGAAACGAATCGTTTGAGATATACTAAATATAGGCTAGTTGAAAGGAACGATGTCATTTGCCAGATTATATAAAATTTGTGGATTCCATTAAGCGTAAAACAGGTATTGATCTTGCAGCTTACAAAGAAGCACAGATGAAACGTCGACTTACTTCCTTATATGAAAAAAAGGGGTATAAAAACTTCCTTACGTTTTTTGAGGCGCTCGACAAAGACAGAGACCTCATGAATGAGTTTCTAGATAGAATGACGATTAATGTATCGGAATTTTATCGGAATGGAAAGCGGTGGGAGATATTACAAACTAAAATATTCCCCAAGTTACTTGCTAACAACAAACGCTTAAAAATATGGAGTGCAGCTTGTTCGACAGGGGAAGAACCATATACAACAGCTATGGTTTTATCTAACCATATCCCTTTATCACAAATAGCTATTCAAGCGACAGATTTAGATGAAAATGCGATTCAACGTGCAAAAGTTGGAATTTATCCAGAGCGATCACTTGCTGAAGTTCCAGATGAAATGAAGAGCAAATATTTTGAGCAACAAAATCAATTTTATAAAGTGGACGACGCTATTAAGAAAACAGTAACATTTAGAAAACATAATTTATTAAAAGATACATATGAGAAAAACTTTGATTTAATTATTTGTCGAAATGTGATGATTTATTTTACGGAAGAAGCAAAAGATCAAATTTATCAAACCTTCAGTGATTCCCTTCGTTCAGGAGGCATTTTGTTTGTAGGTAGTACAGAACAAATATTTAATCCAGGGAAATACGGATTTGAAACGGAAGATACATTCTTTTATCGTAAAAAATAAACTGTCCGGAGAAAAAACGGACAGTTTTTCTTCTATACTTTGAAATAGTTTTTATGATATAGTGGAGAACAAATACTTTAGCGAGTTGAAGGGGGAAAGTGTTGTGCGTTATTTAACAGCAGGTGAGTCACATGGACCACAACTAACAGCAATTATTGAAGGGTTACCAGCACAATTAGAAATTACAAGTGAAGAGATTAATAAAGAATTGAAGAGACGTCAAGGTGGGCATGGTAGAGGTAGACGCATGCAAATTGAAAAAGATACAGTTGCCATAACAGCTGGTGTTCGTCACGGAAAATCTTTAGGATCACCAGTTTGTCTAGTAGTAAATAATGATGATTGGAAACATTGGACAAATATCATGGGGATTGAACCACTAGGAGAAGAAATTGATCCTGAGGATATTAAAAGACAAATTACTAGACCACGCCCAGGACATGCAGATTTAGTTGGAGGTATGAAATACGGCCATCGTGATTTGCGAAACGTGTTAGAGCGTTCTTCTGCTAGAGAAACGACTGTAAGAGTTGCCGTAGGAGCAGTAGCAAAACAATTATTAAGTCAATTAGGAATCTCCATTGTTGCTCATGTTACAAAAATTGGTGGAATTGAAGCGAATCTAGATTTAGCTGCTGAAAAAACGATTGAAGAGATTCGAGCGATTGTGGAAGCGGATCCTGTTTACTGTTTAGATTCGGAAGCTTCTGAAAAAATGGTAGAAGCGATCGACCATGCTAAAAAAGCAGGAGATACTATTGGTGGAGTAGTAGAGGTTATTATAGCAGGAATGCCAGCTGGAGTTGGTAGTTACGTCCATTATGATCGAAAATTAGACGCTAAACTCGCAATGGCGATGATGAGTATTAACGCATTTAAAGGAGTAGAGGTTGGTTTAGGATTTGAAATGGCGAATCTATTTGGAAGCCAAGTACATGACCAAATCTCTTGGAATGAAGATAAAGGTTATACGCGTGACACAAATAGACTTGGTGGTTTAGAGGGCGGAATGTCTACAGGCATGCCAATCGTTATTCGAGGAGTAATGAAACCAATCCCAACACTATATAAACCATTACAAAGCGTAGATATTGATACAAAAGAGCCTTTTAAAGCGAGTATTGAAAGATCCGATAGCTGTGCTGTACCAGCTGCTTCGGTAGTGGCAGAGGCAGTTATTGCTTGGGAGATTGCAGCAGCGGTATTAGATACTTTTAATGGAGATCAACTAGATACGTTAAAAGCAGACATAGAAAGACATCGTGCTTATACAAAGGGGTTTTAAACCATGATTATCCCGGTAAAAACGAAAGATACTTCGTACGAGGTGCATTTAGGTGAAAACATATTAAGCGAGTTTTGTATTCGACATGCAGAAACTTTAGAAAAAGTAGATCAGTTAGTCATTATTACGGACGAGCATGTTTGGAGTTTACATGAACAATATGTTCGTGAACATTTTACATTCCCATTTAAACTTTTTATCGTTCCAAATGGAGAAGCATGTAAAACATTTGAGTCTTATTTCAATGTTCAAACGTTTTTATTACAAGAAAATTGTTCAAGAAACTCTGCTCTTTTCGCATTAGGAGGAGGTGCTGTCGGAGATTTAACTGGATTTGTTGCAGCTACATTTATGCGAGGAATTCCATTCTATCAAATACCAACAACTATTCTAGCTCATGATAGTGCAGTTGGAGGAAAGACAGCCATTAATCATCCAAACGGGAAAAATATGATTGGTGCTTTTTATCAACCAGCGGAAGTGCTATATGATTTTCACTTCCTAGCAACCTTACCTGAAAAAGAAGTCCGTTCCGGTCTTGCGGAAGTTATTAAACACGCGTTAATTAGTGACCAAGTCTGGATGGAAGAGTTTTTCTCGCTATCTAGTATGGAATCTATCGACAAAGTAGAACTGCTCATTTGGCTTGAAAAAGGGATTCGCGTCAAAGCACATATAGTCGAGCTTGATGAAAAAGAGCAATCTTATCGAAAGTATTTAAACTTTGGACATACATATGGCCATGCTATCGAAGCTACTGTCGGTTACGGGAAAATCACACATGGAGAAGCAGTCATGATTGGTATGATTCCTGCTTTAATGTTAAGTGAAATAAATGGTGAAGTAGAACAAGGCTATGCAAAGAAAGTCTATTATTTTGCGAATAGCCTTGGATATAATTTTCAGCATGTACTAAATTGTCCATTCGAGGATTTAGCGGGTTTTATGCTGAAAGATAAGAAAACGACCAATGGGGAACTTCATTTTGCATTACTTCAAACCATCGGAGAACCATTTGTAAAAGTTATTTCCATGGATGAAGTGAAGAAATGTGATGGACAATTGAGGGAATGGATCAAGGAGGCGTAGAAATTGATTAGAGGCGTAAGAGGGGCAATAACTGTAACGGAAGATTCAAATGACCAAGTGCTACAAGAAACAGTACGACTTGTTCAAGAAATGATAAAAGCAAATGACCTTGATCCAGAGACAGTTGCTTCGGTTATTATTTCAACAACGACAGACATTACGTCTGCTTTTCCTGCTAGAGCTGTTCGCGGGTTAGAAGGTTGGAGTTATGTACCAGTAATGTGTACGCACGAAATGAACGTTCCAGGTGCGCTTGAGAAATGTATCCGATTATTAATGCATGTTAATACAGAAAAAGCACAACATGATATTCAACATATTTACTTAAACAATGCTGTTCAATTGAGGCCTGATTTAGTTAAATAAATGGCGATGTTAAACTACATAATTGTTATTTGGTAGAATCCGCTCCCTCTACGCGGATTCTACCGCAAATTATATGCTAAGAAACAACAGTAAAATAAAACAGTGCCAAATAAATAAAAGAGATGAGGTTTTTATGATGAAATTTAAAAAACAAATTGCTGGTTTACAAGCATACCAACCTGGAAAAACAATGGACGAAGTAAAAAAAATGTATAACTTAGAAAAGGTAACAAAACTTGCATCAAACGAGAATCCATATGGTGCATCTCCCAAAGTAAAAGAGTACTTAAATAATGCCAATGTAGACTATGCCATTTATCCAGATGGATATGCTACTAAACTTAGAACTGCTGTAGCACAACATTTAAATGTATCAGAAAAACAATTATTATTTGGAAACGGATCGGATGATAATATTCTCATCGTTTCTCGAGCAATACTTCAGCCAGGTTTAAATACGGTTGTAGCAGATATAACATTCGGTCAATACAAACATAATGCAGTTGTCGAAGGAGCAGAAGTCCGTGCAATCCCACTAACAGAAAAAGGTGAACATGATCTAGAAAAAATGGCAGAAGCAGTAGATGAAAATACTGCAATTGTATGGATTTGTAACCCAAATAATCCAACTGGAACACTAACACCTAGTGACAAAATTAGAGCTTTCGTTGAAAAAGTACCAAGCGATGTATTGATCGTGTTAGATGAAGCCTATACAGAATATATAACAGATGATACATATGAAGGTTCTATTGGATTATTAGAAAAATATCCAAATGTTCTAATCATGCGTACATTTTCTAAAGCTTATGGCTTAGCGAGCTTCCGAGTTGGATATGCCATAGGTTCAGAAGAAGTAATTAGCCAGCTTGAACCAACACGCGAACCATTCAATAACACATTGTTAAGCCAGGAAGTCGCAATTATTGGTTTAGAGGATCAAGCATTTATTGCCGAGTGTAAAGAAAAAAATAATGCTGGCAGAGCTCAATTTGAAGTATTTTGCAAAGAGCGTAATCTCGATTTCTATCCTTCCCATACAAATTTTATTCTAATGGAAGTAAAAGCAGATAGTGATGTGGTGTTCCAAGGATTGATGAAGCGTGGGTTTATTGTTCGTAGTGGAAATGCGCTAGGTAAACCAGGATATCTTCGAATTACCATTGGTACGGAGGAACAAAATACAGAGCTATTACAAAAATTAGACGAGGTTTTACAAGAGGAAGGCGTACTATAATGAAGCAAACAGTTCTCATCATTGGTCTAGGATTAATAGGGGGATCTTTAGCGCTGGGTTTAAAGCGAAATGAAGAGATCACGATCATAGGCCATGACTCGTATAGTCACAC
Organism: Psychrobacillus sp. FSL H8-0484; assembly: GCF_038005325.1. Classification (NCBI taxonomy): domain Bacteria; kingdom Bacillati; phylum Bacillota; class Bacilli; order Caryophanales; family Bacillaceae; genus Psychrobacillus; species Psychrobacillus sp. FSL H8-0484. The sequence goes on from NZ_JBBOSZ010000001.1 coordinate 1,546,212, forward strand.
CCTTCAAACAGCAAAAAGAATTGGTGTCATTGATGAGATGGCCGTCCAGATAACAGATGCTACTGAATGTGCAGACGTTATTGTATTTGCTACTCCTGTCAGTGAAACCATACGATTGATGAAAGAAATGCCTAACTGGCATATAAAGAAGCATGTCATTGTTACAGATACAGGAAGTACAAAAAAAGAAATTATGAGTGCGGCCGAAGAGCTAAAAAATGCTGGTATTACGTTCATTGGTGGACATCCAATGGCTGGTTCACATAAAAGTGGTGTTGAAGCAGCGAGAGCACATTTATTTGAGAATGCCTACTATTTATTAACACCTTTTCCTGGTGAAAATAAAGCTGAGGTCAAGATTCTTTCGGACTTATTGCAGGTGACAAAAGCGAAAGTAGTAGAAGTGAGCGCAGAGGAACATGATCATATGACCGCTGTAGTCAGCCACTTTCCTCACTTAGTTGCGGCTTCGCTTGTGCACCAGCTTGCTGGAGAAAATGAACAATTTCCATTTACTAAGCAACTTGCTGCAGGAGGCTTTCGTGATTTAACAAGAATTGCTTCTGCAAATCCGATTATGTGGCGAGACATTACCGTCCAAAATCGGACTGAATTAAGCAATCAATTACAAGTGTGGACGGAAGAGATGATTAAGCTACAAAATCTTTTATTACACGCAAATGCGGAAGACATTGAAGCATACTTCTCTAAAGCAAAAAAGGTTCGAGATGAATTGCCAATTACTGCGCAAGGTGCGATGTACACCGTATATGACTTATATGTGGATATTCCAGACTATCCTGGTGTTATCTCTGAAATTACGGGTTATTTAGCAGAAGACCGTATCAGTATTACAAATTTACGAATAGTTGAAACGCGCGAGGATATATTTGGTATTCTAGTTATCAGTTTTCAGACGATAGATGACCGGGCTAAAGCAGTTGCATGTATAGCAAATAAAACGACATTTGAAACGTATATTTCTTAGGGGAGGTAAAAGGACGATGGTAACTAGCAAAACATTAGATTATGGGCAACCTTCCTTACAAGGAACAATTCGTATACCTGGAGACAAGTCTGTTTCTCACCGCTCCATAATGTTTGGTTCTATTGCGGAAGGTACGACGACTGTAGAAGGTTTCTTGCAAAGTGACGACTGTTTAAGTACGATTGATTGCTTTTCGAAGCTTGGAGTAGAAATTACGGTGGATGGAGAATATGTTCGTATCGAAAGTAACGGAATCCAAGCATGGAATGAACCAAACGAAATTTTATATACTGGTAACTCGGGTACGACCACTCGACTGATGCTTGGAATTTTAGCAGGCTCTCCCATTTCTTCTGTATTAATTGGTGATGAGTCCATTCAAAAACGTCCGATGAAACGTGTCACGAATCCTTTAAAGCAAATGGGTGCAAAGCTAATTGGTAGAGAAAATGGGCAGTATACACCAATTGCAGTGGAGGGAACAAGTTTACAATCTATACACTACAAAATGCCTGTTGCTAGTGCACAGGTGAAATCTGCTATTCTTCTAGCTGCTTTAAATGCTGAGGGAGAAACAGTTGTAGAAGAAATAGAAACTTCTCGTGACCACACGGAAAAAATGCTACAACATTTTGGTGCTAGCGTTTCGGTAGAAGACAGAACTATACGCCTCCAAGGTGGACAAAAGCTTACCGGGACACATGTTGTCGTACCTGGAGATATATCGTCTGCTGCATTCTTTTTAGCAGCAGGTGCAATTGTCCCTAATACTAAGCTCACTTTAACAAACGTTGGGTTAAATCCGACAAGAACTGGAATAGTGGATGTACTGCAAGCGATGGGTGCAAAGTTATGCATCAATGATTCGGAAAATAATAGTCATGAACAAATGGGTACGATTGAAATCGAGACCTCTGAAGTAACTGGAACTGAAATCGGTGGAGATCTCATCCCACGACTTATTGATGAAATTCCGATTATTGCTTTATTGGCAACACAAGCAGTCGGAAAAACAGTAATTAAAAACGCAGAAGAATTAAAAGTCAAAGAGACTAATCGAATTGACGCGGTTGTGAATGAACTGAAAAAACTCGGTGCGAACATCACCGCAACAGATGACGGCATGATTATAGAAGGGCCAACATCTCTGCATGGTGGAGAGTTAAAAACCTATGGTGATCATCGAATTGGGATGATGGCTGCGATTGCAGCTCTAATTACTTCTAGTGCTGTTACAATTGATAATCCAGAATGTATTTCCGTGTCATATCCAAACTTTTTTGAGCAACTGGATAGCGTTGTTTTAGCATCCCTGTGATGAAAACAATTCATATTAATTTTATGACACGCTCCTTCTGAACGAATCTGATAACTGTGAGCGACATTATTTTTCATGTCACTCACGGTTTTTTTAGTAGATTGAGCTGTGTTTTATCAGGGGACATATAATTGGTGTGGTCAGTAATTATAAGGACATAATTAAAAAGTAGTTGTATATTGTATTGAAAATCTAGGTATTTCATATAAATGGTCTTCACGAGAGGCTACCTAATACGCTATCTGCTTCTAAGGTAATTACTATTTCATAAGTATATTCTCGTCCCTTATATTTTTCTCTCATACTTTCAATTATGAAAATATCATTATTTACCTTGATATCTTCAGGAGAATAATATTGTAACTCTCCATTATAATCTGATGGCCAATCTTGTAAATTCCAATTCTTCCATGAAAATTCATTTTTAAATTCATCTCTCCATATAAGTTTCCATTCCTCGTTACTTTATCTATCTATGTACTCTTTTTGTGCAGACTTGGACTTTTGTTCAATCTATCTGCAGAATTATTGGTGATAAAAAAATTCTAATTTCAGAATTTGGAACTTTTTTCAACATTTTAAAAAGCTTTTAAGTGTGATAAAACTATGAACTCTGGTTCATTGAAGGATTTTCTCTTGTATGACATGAATCTGTCCTGTACGATAAATAGGACACTAGAAGGACGGGTGATTTTATTGAATAAATTACAACCATTTTTGGAAGCAATGGAAGAAGGAAATATTGAGAAGCTAAGTGTAATATTGGATGCTTTTTTATTAGATGGAAATCCAGATGAGCAATACGAACTCGCGGATTTATTAACACAATATGGTTTTTTACAAGAGGCTTTACAAGTTTTGGAACATTTGCAATATTTGTTCCCGGAAGAGAATCAGTTAAAAATTGATCAAGCTCAGCTTTACTTAGAATTGGATAAGGAAGATGACGCTTTAGAAATGCTGACAATGGTTGAAAAGTCAAGTGAAGCATATCCACAAGCGCTGCTAACGCTAGCTGATTATTATCAAATGATTGGCCTATATGAAGTTGCTGAACAAAAAATAAATGAAGCTATTGCTTTATTGCCATCTGAACCTCTTCTTTTGTATGCAAAAGGAGAACTTTTATTTGAAACAGGTCGATATTTGGAAGCTGCTCGATTAATGGAGGATTTAGTACCGCATCAAGAAACGTTGCAAGGGGTCAATTTATCGCTTAAGTTAGCTGAAGTTTATAGTGCCGGAGCAGCATACGAAGAAGCGATCCCTTATTATACGGAGGCTTTAGAAAAAGAGGTAGCACCTGATGTTTTATTTCATGCTGCCTATGCGTCTTTTCAAGTACAGCATTATGAAACAGCTGCAAAACATTTAGAAAGTTTATTAGAAATTGATCCGGATTATTTCTCTGGCTATATGTTACTTGCTGAAACGTATGCAATGCTAGAGAAAAATGAGGAAGCATTAAAGACAATAACAGATGGAATTGCTCGAGATGAATTTGAAAAAGAATATTATTTATTTGCAGGTAAAATTTCTTTGAAATTGGGTAGAGTGAAAGAAGCGGAATCATTTTTGCGTGAAGCCATTGCATTGGATCCTGAATATATGGAGGCAATTTTCATCCTTTCTTCTCTATTTTCTTCAGAAGAGAAGGATCATGAGTTAATCGACCTATATGAAACGCTGAAACAAGAACATTTTGAATGGTCTTCCATGTATCCATTTTTAGCTGCTGCATACGAGCGTTTAGAATTATATGAAAAAGCATACGAATTTTATAAGCTAGCATATACTGAACATAAAGAGGATGCTCCATTCTTACAGGAGTACGTTTATTTCCTGTTAGAGGAAGGGAAAAGAGACGAAGCGCTTGAAGTAATATCCATATTGCAGATACTTCAGCCAGAAAATAGTGAATGGTTTGACATGTTGGAATAAATAAAGGAAGGAGAGGTTACGTGACTGCTTCTGTTTCAGTTGGCGAGAAAAAAGAATTTGTTCGTTGGTTTCTAAAAAAGTATCAAATGAAGAGAAGAGAGTGCGTTTGGATTTTGAATTACCTAATAAGTCACGAAACACTGTTGAATAACGTCCATTTTGTAGAGGAAGCACATTACTGCCCTAGAGCTATGATAATGTCTGTTACTACTTCCTCGGGCATCCCTTTTCGATTTTATAAAGGGAGTATTATGACCGCTGATGCGGAAAAGTCTTTTCACGATTTACGTTTGCATCCAGAAGAAGATATGTATATTCAGCTGAACTTTCAAACACTACCACCAAGTCCAGAGTATTTGGCGGTACTAGAAGAAAATCCTTTTATGCCAAAATATTTGCATATTAGTGAGAAAGACAAACTTATTGCCGAAGATATATTAACAGAAAGTCTTCATTCATTTCAGGTAGAACAATTAAAAAAGCAAATCGATCAAGCAATTGATGAAAATAATAAAGAAAAATTTCTAGAACTTTCCACGTTATGGAAACAACTACAACAAAGAGAAAATTAGGAGAGATAGTCATGCATTGGAACGGAAAAGATAGTGCAGTATTTCTAGCACAAAAAGAATATATAGATACAGCAGTGATTCCGCTAATATTAATCGACGGTTCGGAGCATGGATTTCAATTTGCAGCATCTGCAGCTGATTTTACTTTATCCTTAGCGAATGTGATTGAAAATCAATTCAAAGGAAGGATTGTTTTATTTCCTTCCTTTTCTTATACAAGAAGTCAGGACAAGCAACTAGTAATGAAAATTTGGAAAGATGAGTTAAATCAAGTAGGATTTAAGCATATATTTTTCGTTACTTCTGATAGAGATTGGAGTACAATGGCTGAGGAAGAAAATGTGATTTGGACACCATCCGTGCCACTCGACTCTATGGATCAAAAAATGAGGAATTCTGTCTTAGAAGACCAACTCCGACAACTCATTCCGATTTTTGCAACAAAATGGGCAAAATAGTGACATTTTCAATCATTTGTTCACAAAGTTCATAATTCGCGTCATTGGAATATTGACCTTCTATTTTAGTTGATATATCATGTATATGTCCTAGTATTATTATTTCAAGCAAGTATGTCCATTGGACTGACCTTTAAGTAAGAGGGGGGAAAAGGATGAGTAACAATAAAGTATCAAGACGTCAATTTCTAAGTTATACCTTAACTGGTGTTGGCGGATTCATGGCTGCAGGAATGCTTATGCCTATGGTACGTTTTGCAGTTGATCCTATATTGCAAAAAAAAGAAGGCGGAGATTTCGTACTAACTGAAAAGAAAATTGCAGATATTACGGATACTCCAGTACGTGTAGATTTCACTTATGAACAGGTGGATGCATGGTACAAGTCTGATGTAACAAATTCTGCATGGGTTTACAAAGAAGGAGATAGTATTATTGCACTTTCTCCAGTATGTAAGCATCTAGGTTGTACCGTAAACTGGGAAGGTGACCCAGCGCACAAAAATCAATTCTTCTGTCCATGTCATGGTGGTCGCTATGAGAAAACCGGAAAGAATGTTCCAAAAACACCACCTCTAGGTCCGTTGGATCAATTTGAAGTTCGTGAAAATGACGGTTTCTTAGAAATTGGAAAAGCTATACCTAACACATTAGTTTAAAAGTAAGGGGGTACGACATCAGTGCTTAATAAAATCTATGATTGGGTGGATGAACGTCTAGATATTACACCTATTTGGCGTGATATTGCAGACCACGAAGTACCAGAACACGTAAACCCCGCACACCATTTCTCTGCATTTGTTTATTGTTTCGGAGGACTAACATTCTTCATTACTGTAATTCAAATTTTATCTGGTATGTTTTTAACAATGTACTATGTACCAGACATTGAAAATGCATGGGAATCTGTTTACTACCTTCAAAATGAAGTAGCATTCGGTGAAATTGTGCGTGGGATGCATCACTGGGGAGCGTCTCTTGTTATCGTTATGATGTTCTTACATACATTACGTGTATTCTTTACTGGTTCTTATAAAAAACCTCGTGAACTAAACTGGATGGTTGGAGTATTAATCTTCGCTGTTATGCTAGGTTTAGGATTTACAGGTTACTTACTTCCTTGGGACATGAAAGCATTGTTCGCAACGAAAGTAGGTATTGAAATTGCAGCATCTGTACCAGTTATTGGTGGAGTAATTAAAACACTTTTAGCTGGTGATGAAACAATCATCGGTGCTCAAACATTGACAAGATTCTTTGCGATTCATGTGTTCTTCTTGCCAGCTGCACTGTTTGCATTACTAGCAGCTCACTTTATCATGATTCGTCGTCAAGGTATTTCTGGACCACTATAATGGGTAAGTGGTACAGATAATTCTTACAAGGAGGGGACATTATGCATCGCGGTAAAGGTATGAAATTTGTTGGTGACTCACGTATTACAGATCCAGCTAGCAGACCAAAGAAAACTCCGAAAGACTATTCTGAGTATCCTGGTAAAACAGAAGCTTTCTGGCCTGATTTTTTATTGAAAGAATGGTTAGTCGGTGCTGTTTTCTTAGTAGGTTATCTAGTTTTAACTGTTGCACATCCGTCGCCACTTGAACGTCCAGCTGATCCAGCGGACACAGGATATATTCCAGTACCTGACTGGTATTTCTTATTCTTATATCAGTTATTAAAGTATGAATTTGCGTCAGGTCCTTTTAATGTTATTGGAGCAATCATTATTCCAGGTTTAGCATTTGGTTCACTTTTATTAGTACCATTCCTAGACACTAGTAAGGAAAGAAGTCCATGGAAACGTCCTTTACCAACTGGCTTTATGTTGCTAGCACTAGCTGCAATGATTTTCTTAACATGGGAATCAGTTGTAAACCATGACTGGGAAGCTGCTGCAGAATACGGTAAAATAAAAGAAGAGGTTTCAGTTGAATTTGATGAAACTTCGGAAGGCTATCAGCTATATCAAGCCTCGTCTTGTATTGGCTGTCACGGTAACGCATTTGAAGGTGGTATAGGTTTACCGTTAGTAGGCGTAGAGTTAACTGCTGACGAAATCGTTAATATTGCCCATGAGGGTCGTGGTGGTATGCCAGGTGGTACTTACCAAGGTACTGAAGAAGAACTTCACAAGCTTGCAGAGTTTATTACAACTTTACAGCCAGCAGAATAACTTTTAAAAAAAAGAGAGTCAGGAAACTGGCTCTCTTTTTTTACTATTATGAAGGAGCGTATACATGAAAGACATGATAACGTATTTGAAATTAATGCTCTTTAATAAATCCTTTATGTGGTTATTGTTCTTTGTTAACTTAGTGGGCACTATTTATGGCTACATTTGGTATGAAGGACAATTGTCCGTAACGGAGTCTAAATTCCTTCTATTTGTTCCGGATAGTCCAACAGCAAGTTTATTTTTTACCATCGCATTACTGGGATGGCTGTTAAAACAAAATTGGAAGTTGATTGAGGCACTTGCTTTAATTACGTTGGTAAAATACGGATTATGGGCAGTTGTCATGAATATCTGGATGTATATTGAAAATGACTATCTTGGTTGGATGGGCTGGATGCTCGTTGCTTCCCACTTTGCAATGGCACTGCAAGCTGTGTTATACATTCCTTTTTATCGATTTACTTGGGTGCATATACTTATAGCCTCTGTATGGACATTGCATAATGATGTCATTGACTATGTGTTTGGACAAATGCCTGTTTATCGAAGTCTGGACCAATATGCGGCTAATATTGGCTATTTCACGTTTTGGTTATCCATAGCATGTATTGGTCTTGCTATTATCGTTTATCAAAAAAGCATAAAGCGAATTAGTTGATTGCACGTCCATTTCCTATTAAAATAATAAGTATAGATTGAGAGGGGGAAATAACTGATGATGAATTATATCGTATATTTTGCAGTAATACTGTTATTGCCGATATATGCACAAATGAAAGTGAAAAGTACGTATAAAAAATATTCTAAAGTTAGATCTACTTCTGGTATGACTGGTGCACATGTGGCTAGATCTATTTTAGATGCAAATGGATTATACGACGTGAAAGTAGTTGAAAGTCGTGGATTCTTAAGTGACCATTACAATCCTATGACTAAAATTGTAGCGTTGTCTTCTCATAACTATCATGAGGCATCCGTGGCTGGAGCAGCGATTGCAGCCCATGAGGTCGGCCATGCTATTCAACATAAAGAGTCTTATTCTTTCCTAACATTAAGACATAAGCTAGTTCCTGTTGCTAATATTTCTTCCAACGCTTCATGGATTTTCATAATGATAGGTATGCTAGCAAGTTTTTCTAGTTTGTTATTAGTAGGGATTGTTCTCCTTGCAGCAGGTGTTTTGTTCCAAATTGTAACACTTCCTGTCGAATTTAATGCTTCTAATCGTGCCATGGATCAAATGGTGTCTTTAGGAGTTATCCGTAATGAAGAAGAACGTCATGCGAAAAAAGTATTAAATGCAGCTGCGTTAACATATGTTGCAGCAGCAGCAGTTGCAGTTCTTGAGCTCGTACGTTTAATATTAATCTACACAGGTATGACAAGAGACGAGTAGAATATTTGAAAAGGATTGTCCCGTCAAATTTGACGAGGGACAATCCTTTTTTAAAGCTAGGCTCTGTTAAACGAACATGTTATTACCTACCAAAAATCACTACACTTTCCTTTGGTCATTTCTCAGTCTAAAGGTCGTTTTTCATCGTCCAGCGTAAATCCTTCGCCCATTACATCGTTAGTTTCAGTAACAGAAACGAATGCATGAGGATCCACAGCTGTAATAATTGATTTTAAGCGAACGATTTCATTTTTGCCTATGACACAATATAAAATTTCTCGCTCTTTTTTCGTATAATGGCCGTAACCTCTTAAAACTGTTACACCGCGTTCCATTTCGTTCGTGATTCGGTTAGCAATTGCGTCTTGATGTTCAGAAATGATAAATGCACCACGAGCAGCATATCCGCCTTCTTGCACAAAATCAATGACTCTTGCTCCAACGAACACTGCAACAAGTGTATACATCATGGAACGAATATCTAAGAAGGTGAGCCAAGAAAGTAAAATTACTACTGCGTCAAACATGAACATGGTTTTTCCCATGCTCCATCCAAGATACTTTTGAGCGAGTCGAGCAATGATGTCTACTCCACCTGTAGTACCTCCTGCGCGGAAAATTATACCGAGTCCTGTACCAATGAATACACCTGCAAATAACGATGCTAGAAATAGGTCGTCATTTATTCCAATTTGTATTTCATACGTTTGAAATACTTTAAGGAATACAGATACTGAGATTGTTCCAATTATTGTATAGTAAAATACTTTACGTCCAAGTAGTTTCCATCCAATGATAAACATAGGTATATTAAGTAATAAGTTCATTAAAGCTACATCCCAATGAAATACGAAGTATAGTATCAATGTAATTCCAGAAAATCCACCTTCACCAAGTGCATTTTGCATATTGAAATGTACAAATCCAAAGCTAAATATCGCAGATCCAATAATAATCATGATAATATTTTTTAATTTTAATCCAAGACCCATTGTTTCACCTCTTTTAATAATACATACTTAATGTATTATCGATTATTTTATTGATTTTGACAACTACAGGTGATATTTATTACGATGAGAGAAGGAGAGTGAAGAATGATGAAAGAAAAGAAGACGTTATATGCGCTTCAAAATGAAGTGGATTCATACATAAACCAGTTTAAAGAGGGATACTTTCCTCCAATGGAACTTTTGGCAAGATTAACAGAAGAGTTAGGAGAGCTTTCTAGAGAGGTACAACATAAGTACGGAACGAAGAAAAAGAAGCAGACAGAAGTCGACAAAGAACTTGCCGATGAAATGGGAGATTTCTTTTTTGTATTAATTTGTATGGCTAATGCAGAAGGAATTGATTTGCAAGATTCTCTTCAAAGTGTATTACATAAATACAATACTCGGGATAAAGATCGTTGGACTAAAAAGGAGGACTAATGATGGTTATTAAAGTTGCAGTGGCAGGACCAAGAGGCAGAATGGGAAGAGAAGCAATAGATACTATTCTTAAAAACCCTGAATTTCGTTTAGTAAGTGTGTTAGACAGTAAAAAAGATTTAGTCTATTTAGGAGAAAGCATCTCTGTCTTTACTTCGTTAAAAGAATTAATTGAGCAAACAGAACCGGATGTATTAGTAGACTTAACGGTTCCTTCAAGCGTTTTCGATCATGCTATGACGGCTTTAGAGTATGGGGTAAGACCTGTTATTGGCACAACGGGCTTTACTGAATTACAATTAGATGAAATAAGCAACAAAGTAAAAGAGAAAAAGGTTGGTTGTATAATTGCTCCAAATTTCTCTATAGGTGCTGTTCTTATGATGAAATTTGCACAAACGGCAGCTAAGTACTTACCGAATGTAGAAATAATTGAAATGCATCATGATCAAAAAGTGGATGCTCCTTCAGGTACAGCAATGAAAACAGTACAAATGATTCAAGCTGTAAGAGAGAATGTGGAACAAGGACATCCAGAGGAAGAGGAAATAGTAGAAGGGGCACGAGGGGCAAACATAGAAGGCCTGCATATACATAGTGTTCGTTTACCTGGATTAGTCGCACATCAACAAGTTTTACTTGGTGGGGAAGGACAACTACTCACATTACGTCACGATTCGTTTAACCGCTCATCGTTCATGTCAGGTATCGTTTTATCAATTAATGAAATAATGAAGCGAAATACGCTAATTTACGGTTTAGAAGACATTATTTTATAGGAGTGACAACATGAGAATCGCTTTAGTTGCACATGACAAGAAAAAAGAAGATTTAATTCAATTTGTAACTGCATATAAAAATATATTAGAAGAACATGAATTGTTTGCTACAGGAACGACTGGAACGCGTATTATGAGTGAGGTAGGATTAACATTATTTAGATATAAGTCAGGACCTCTCGGTGGCGATCAGCAAATAGGGTCCGCTATTGCTAATAATGAAATGGATATGGTTATTTTTTTCCGAGATCCACTTACTGCGCAACCACATGAGCCAGATGTTTCTGCTTTAATTCGACTTTGTGATGTGTATCAAATTCCACTCGCGACGAATATGGGAACCGCGGAAATATTATTAAAAGGGATAGAAGAAGGCTTTTTAGATTGGCGATTGTTAGAAGAAAGACGTTCACGTTAAGGAAGTGAAGTTATGCGAAAATTGAAAATAGGTATTACTTGTTATCCATCTGTTGGTGGATCCGGTGTCATTGCAACGGAGCTTGGCAAAATGCTAGCGGAAAGAGGTCATGAGATTCATTTTATAACTTCTAGTGTACCTTTCCGTTTAAATAAAATGTATCCAACCATAACGTATCACCAAGTGGAAGTAAACAACTATTCTGTTTTTCAATATGCACCTTATGATATTGCGCTTGCGAATAAAATGGCGGAAGTTATTGTAGATGAGCAGCTAGACGTGCTACATGTTCATTATGCAATACCTCACGCCGTCTGTGCAATTCTTGCAAGAGATATGGCGAATTCCAATATTGGGATTGTCACAACGTTGCATGGCACAGATATTACAGTCCTTGGATATGATTCATCGCTGTCAGGTGCTATTCGTTATGGTATTGAAAAATCGGATATTGTGACAGCTGTTTCCAATTCTTTAGTTAACCAAACGATGGAATTAATATCTCCTCATAAAGAAATAGAAACTGTTTATAATTTTGTCGATGAACGAGAGTATAGAAAGAAGGATCCTGGTAACCTAAAAGAACTTTTTGGAATCAGACCGGAAGAAAAAGTGGTAATTCATGTATCTAATTTTAGAAAAGTAAAGCATGTGCCAGATGTTGTAAAAAGCTTTGAACTAATCCGACAAGAGGTACCAGCGAAATTGTTATTAGTTGGTGATGGACCGGAAAAGCATCCGGTCATGGAATATGTAAAAGGTACATCTATGGAAAAAGATGTTTTGTTTTTAGGTAAACAAGAGAATCTATCTGAACTTTATGCTATTTCCGATTTAATGTTACTTCTTTCAGAAAAAGAATCGTTTGGATTAGTTTTGTTAGAAGCAATGGCGTGTGAGGTACCTTGCATAGGTACAAATGTTGGCGGCATTCCAGAAGTTATCACTCATGGTGAGAATGGCTATTTAGTTGAACTAGGTGATATTGGAAAAGTTGCAGAATACGGTATAAAAATATTACAAGATCCTAGTTTACATAAGCGATTAAGGGAGAACTCTCTTGAGATTACGCAAGAGCGATTTAGTTCATCAAAAATTGTGGAACAATATGAAGCAATGTACGAAAGAGTGGCGAGAAAATAACATGATGAGAAACCGGTGGCCAGATGCTTATAAAGTAATTGAAACGCTTGAAAATGCTGGCTTCGAAGCATTTGTTGTAGGAGGTGCGGTCCGCGATTTTGTCCGAAATATAAATGCAAATGACGTGGATGTAACAACGAATGCAACACCGAGCGATGTCAAACAGTTATTTCATCACACGATAGATGTAGGAATTGAGCATGGAACAGTGTTGATTGTACTAGAGGAGACTATTGAGGTAACTACTTATCGTTCCGAAGCGACCTACTCCGATTTTCGTAGGCCCGATGAAGTTATATTTGTTCGATCCCTACAAGAAGATTTACAACGGCGTGATTTTACGATGAATGCCATGGCGTTAACGAAATCTGATGAGGTAATCGATTATTTCAATGGTAGGGAAGATATTAACAAGCAAATTATTCAAGCGGTAGGAGATCCTAAGCAACGATTCTCCGAAGATGCATTAAGGATGCTTCGAGCTGTTCGTTTTTCAGCTCAGTTGAATTTTACATTACATACAAGTACTTTTGAGGCAATCCAAACACTCCATGCACTTATCTCCCATGTTTCGATGGAAAGAGTAAAAGTAGAGCTTGAAAAAATTTGGGCTAGTAAACATGTAGGAAAAGGGATGGATTTATTTATTTCTACTAATTTAGCAAAAAACTTTCTTGGAGATTGGTCTTCTTATCAAAAAAGCTGGGAGAATTTTTCTAGCTTTGGAAATCCAGCGAATGGATGGGCATATTTTGTGCTCATGCAGCAACCTACGGAAGTAAATGCTATCCTCTCCTTTTATAGATGTTCTAATGCCGAAAAAGCACATGTGAAAAATGTAGTGAAGGCGGTAGACCAACTACAAAAGGGAGATTGGACGCCTTATGACTTTTTTCAGTTTACGGAAGAAGTATTAGTAATTGCTGCAAGCTATGCAAAAGCTATATGGAATAAGGATGTTCCTTATACAGAGGAAGATATTCATCACATGAAAGCCTCCATTCCTATTTCGACTGTTAAAGATATTGTGGTAAGTGGTCATGATTTTATGGAGTGGACAGGACGAAAAAGCGGTCCGTGGATTAGGGAAGTTCTTGAAAACGCAACGCTCTCGATAGTAAATAACAGGTTAAAAAATGATAGAAAACATATAAAGGAATGGTTTTTTCATGAATATCCCAATTAAAGAAAAGATTCTTTCCCAATTACTAGGTGCAGAGGGAATCCCGATTTCAGGCCAAAAGCTTGCTGACGAATTAAAAATTTCTCGCACCATGATTTGGAAACATTTAAAAAGTATTGAGGATGACGGCTATGTTATAGAGGCTATCAAGAAAAAAGGATATGTCTTGAAATCAATCCCTGACATTGTCTCGCCTGAACGAATAACTCCCAATTTACAAACAGAGTACTTAGGAAGAAATATTGTCTATTATCCTGTTTGTGATTCCACTCAAAATATCGCAGCTTCCATAGCAAGGGAAGGTGCCCCTCATGGAACAGTTGTTATTACGGAGGAACAAACAGCTGGTAGAGGAAGACTAGAACGTAGTTGGGATTCGTCTGCAAATAAAGGGATTTGGATGAGTGTCATCATTCGCCCGGAAATAAGTCCACAATTTGCAGCGCAATTTACATTGGTTTCTGCTGTAGCTATAGCACGTGCAATTGAAGATACGACCAAATGTTCACCAAATATAAAATGGCCAAATGACTTACAGATCAACGGGAAAAAAGTGACAGGAATTTTAACAGAACTGCAAGCTGATATGGATCGAGTCCAGTCAATTATTATCGGTATTGGCGTAAATGTAAATCAGGAGATCGATGCGTTTGAACAATCCATTCAATCCATCGCTACTTCCATAAAAATAGAGTCCGGCGATGAAATAGATCGTGTGGTTCTAGTAGCTAAAATTCTAGATTATCTGGAAAAGTATTCGAATATATATGTTGAAAATGGCTTTGAACCAATTAAAATACTTTGGGAAAGTTATAATTGCACGATAGGTAAACGTATTCGAGCAAACTTACTGCGGGAAACGTTAGAAGGCGTTGCGATTGGCATTACAAACGATGGAGTACTAGAGCTTCAACTAGATAATGGAGAAATTCGAGGTATTTACTCGGCAGATATTCATCTAATTTAATTATGAGAAGATAATTTGGACGTAGCCAATATTTTCTGTTATTCTGTATGCGTAGGGCAGTATCTGAATAGAACTGCACCTGTTGTAATTTGCAATTCAATTGAATAGTCTGCCTTGATCTATGATTGACAGGGACGGAGAAAACCTACTAATTTACATTTTCTGCCCTTCTGTCCATAACTGGATTTGAAGGGCTTTATATTTGGTTTTCTCTTCACTTAATATGAGGAGGGATTTTTTGAAAACGACAAGTAATTTCTTGAACATGAAGAAGAACAACGAAAAGATTACCATGATGACAGCGTATGATTTTCCAACAGCTAAGTTTGCAGAAGATGCAGAAATTGATATGGTGTTAGTCGGAGATTCAGTAGGAATGGTCGTCCTTGGTTACGACTCTACAGTACTTGTAACAATGGAGGATATGATTCATCACGGAAAAGCTGCTAGGAGAGGTGCACCAAACACCTTTTTAGTAGTAGATATGCCTTTTGGCACATACCACGGATCAGTTGATCAATCGCTTGCAAATGCTGTGAGAATCATGCAACAAACAGGTGCTCAATCGGTCAAACTTGAAGGTGCTGATGATGTGCTACCTGTTATTGAAAAGTTGACATCTGCTGGAATTCCAGTTGTTGCTCATCTTGGCTTGTTGCCACAATCTGCTGGTGTACTTGGTGGTTATAAAGTCCAAGGTAAAACGACAGAAGCTGCAGAAAAATTAATAGAAGATGCCAAAAAATGCGAACAAGCAGGTGCTTGTGCACTTGTATTAGAGTGTATACCCTATCAGCTTACTGAAAAAATTTCCGAAGCCCTAACAATACCTACCATTGGAATTGGAGCAGGAGCTACTGCAGATGGTCAAGTATTAGTGTTCCACGACATGGTGAAATACGGTACACATCACATTCCTAAATTTGTAAAAGAATTTGCAAACGTTGGTGTTCCAATTATTGATGGTATTAAACAGTATGTAGAAGAGGTAAAGAGTGGTGTCTTCCCAGCGCTTGAGCACTCATTTACGATGAAGGAAGAGCAACTAAACCAATTGTACGGAGGCAATCATGCAAACAGTTCAAACAATCAATGAGTTAAAGCATATTATTGAGGTAAATAAAGAGAAAACAATTGGGTTTATTCCTACAATGGGATACTTACATGAAGGACATCAAGCATTATTAAATAAAGCTAGAGAAGAAAATGATTTCATTGTAGCAAGTGTTTTCGTGAATCCTGCCCAATTTGGACCAAATGAAGATTTAGATCGATATCCAAGAAATATAGAACGTGATACAAAACTAGCTACTGAAGCGGGAGTAGATGTACTCTTTGTTCCGACTCCAGAAGAAATGTATCCATTTGAAAGCGGTATTACGATCCAAGTAGGAGAGCTTTCGACGAAATTATGTGGAGAAAGTAGACCAGGTCATTTTGATGGAGTTTTAAAAGTTATTACGAAGCTCTTCAATCTCGTTCAACCAACTAAAGCATACTTTGGGCAAAAGGACGCGCAGCAGCTAGCAATTATTGATACATTTGTAAATGCATATAATTTTCCGGTACAGATTGTACGAGTTCCAACAGTTCGTGAAGCGGATGGACTTGCAAAAAGTTCTCGAAATGTCTTTTTAAGTCAACAAGAACGAGCGCAAGCGGTTCATTTATACAAAGCTTTACAACTAGCTACAGAGACATGGAAGCAATCAAAAAATGTAGAAGAAGCAATTGCAAAAGGAAAAGCGCATATTGTAGAAAATACGTCTGGGAAAATAGACTATTTTGCAGTATTAACCTACCCAACATTACAACTTGTTTCGGAACAAACCGATCAACTTTTATTTGCAACAGCTGTATTTTTTGAAAAAGCTCGTTTAATAGATAATATTTTAGTAGAAACAAAGGAAGTGTGACGGAATGTTAAGAATGATGTTAAACGCAAAGATTCATCGTGCAGTAGTCACGGAAGCGGATTTAAATTATGTAGGAAGTATTACAATTGACCAAAATATTTTAGATGAAGTTGGTATGTTACCAAATGAAAAAGTGCATATCGTCAATAATAACAATGGTGCTCGTTTTGAAACCTATATTATTGCGGGAGAACGTGGCAGTGGCGTAATTTGTGTGAATGGTGCAGCAGCACGTCTTGTGCAACGTGGGGATATAGTTATTATATTATCGTATGCGTATGTAATGAATGAAGAAGTGAAAACACATCAACCAACTGTTGCCATTATGAATCCAGACAACACAATAAATCAAATTATTCATTATGAACCGGAAGCAACTGTCATGTAAGAACTTTTCTAAATGGGCTGTCCAACAAGCCCATAAATTGAAGCAGGTGTAGAAAAACGACTCTCTTTTTCTACACCTGTTTTTTGTATACTTTTTATTAAACTACTATTTTTTGTAGGCAATTGATTGTAGTGAAAGACGGCGACTCCAGCGGGAATAGCAGATGTTTTCTGCACCGAAAGCGAAGTGGCAGGTGCATGAAGTGAAGGCCCCGCAGGAGCGAAAGCGACGAGGAGACTGAAGCCATGCCCGCGGAGAGCGTCCGTCTAGAACGGAAATCAATACAATGGAAAAGGGACCATCTATCAGTCATTATATGACTTTAAGGACATCCCCTTTTCTATTTAGCATATTTTTCGTTTCTATTTAAGGAATGTGGTACAATTTTTTATAAAGATGCAAAAAAAGAGAGAATTACCAAGCTAATTATAATGACTGTGAGTTGAAGAAAGATGGAAAATCATAAATATGCAGTTGTCGATATTGAAACAACAGGCCATTCATCTTCCAATGGTGACCGTATTATTCAACTTGCAATAGTGTTTATTGAAAACAGCAAAATAGTGAATACTTTTTCTACATTTGTTAATCCAGAAAAGCCGATTCCATTTTTTATTCAAGATTTAACGAAAATTAAAGACGTCGATGTGCAAAATGCTCCGCGATTTGAAGAAATCGGTCCAGAA
This sequence comes from Psychrobacillus sp. FSL H8-0484, assembly GCF_038005325.1. Taxonomy (NCBI): domain Bacteria; kingdom Bacillati; phylum Bacillota; class Bacilli; order Caryophanales; family Bacillaceae; genus Psychrobacillus; species Psychrobacillus sp. FSL H8-0484. Next base: position 1,563,977 of record NZ_JBBOSZ010000001.1, read on the forward strand.
ATTTTGGATTTACTGCAAGATCATATTTTTGTTGCACATAATATTCATTTTGATCTTTCGTTTCTACAGAAAGAATTAATACGAGTAGGGCTACCAAAGTTGATTTGCAAAACTATGGACACAGTTGAATTTGCCAAGCTAATGTTTCCAAATGTATATAGTTACAAACTGCAGGATATTGCTACAGAATTGCATATAGAATTACAATCCGCTCATCGAGCAGACGATGATGCATTAGCTACTGCACACTTATTGTTAAAATGCATTGAGCAGCTTTTAAGTCTGCCTCTAAAAACGATAGAACTATTACATAAAAGATCTTTTCAGTTAAAGTCTAATTTGTCGATCCTATTCTTTGATGTCTTAACAAAAAAGAGAAAAGAAGTGGAGTCGAATGATTTTCCACTTTATCGAGGGATACCCATCAAAGAAATAGTAGAAAGCAATCTGTATCCATCGTCCATACCGTACCCTTCCACAAAAGAATTAAAAAAAGAATTATTTCAAAAAGGTTTTTCCCGTTTTGAAGAAAGATATGGTCAGTTTGAATTAATGGACGAAATTCATCATGCGCTAGAAAGACAAACAGAAATAGTTTGCGAAGCGGAAACCGGCATTGGGAAAACATTAGGCTATTTGCTACCAACTGCGATTTATGGGTTAGATCGTCAAAAACCTATTATTATTAGTACATATACAACCCATTTAATTGATCAGTTAGTGTTAGAAGAAATTCCAAAATTAAATGAAATTTTAGGTACTGAAACGCGTGTAGCGAAATTAAAGGGGATGCACCATTATATTGATTTGTATCGCTTTTGGCAACATCTTCAGCTGGAAGATGAGTCCTATGATGAAACATTTACAGTGATGCAAATATTAGTATGGCTAACGATGACGGAGGAAGGGGACTTAACAGAATTAAACGTTTCTGGTGGAGGTCAATTATTCGTCGATAAAATTAGAAGAACCGCACAGTCGAAGTTAAGGGAAGTTGGAGACTTTGACTTTTATAAACGAGCTGTTCGCAAAAGTGAAAAATGTGATATTTTAGTAACAAATCATGCGATGGTTCTAGCAGACAAAGAAAGAGAAAATAAACTCTTATCGCATGGTTGTGCAGTCATAATTGATGAAGCTCACCAACTAATTCATGCAAGTATGTCTCGTAAAGAACGTATTTTTTCCTATACAAATTGGAAGTATGCATTAGGTCAGTTTGGTACGTTAGATACAGATCAATTACTAGGTAAACTTGCATTACTAAGAATACCATTAGCTTTGCAATTAAGACTGGAAAAACAGTTTGTAGACGTTGTATGTACATTTGATCGAGCAGTTTCTTATATTATTTCATCTATTCAACATTTAGGTGCTCATTCAAAAAGTACTAAACGAATGGTAGCGTTAGAAGGGTTGAATTTAGATAGTTCTATTTTCCGTTCAGTTGCCACGTCTATTCAAACGTATGTATTATCTGCTAAATCGATTATTGATTCTTACTCAAAGAATGTAGAAGAAGAACTAACACCTATTTTGTTAAACGAGTGGGAATATTGGTTAAGAGAGCTAGAGATTAAAGTTAGTGAATGGGATGAAATATTTTTGCAAGATGAGGCAGTAGAAGCGAAATGGTTAGAAATTGATAAGAGAAGTATACCTGGTAGCTTAACAATTATTAAAAGACCATTAAACTATCAGGAAGATATAAATGATGCAATGGCACCACTAAGAGAGGCTGGAGCAGTCATTTGGACCTCTGGAACGCTAACGGTACCATCAAATAAACATTTTATCACTGCTCAACTTGGATTAAGTCCTCAAATTCCGATACATCAGTTTAAAGTTGCGTCTAACTATTATAATGGAGCAGAACTTTTAATAGTGGAAGATATGCCCGATATTCAACATGTATCTCAGAATGATTATATTGAATCAGTAGCTGAGGCGATTGTACAGACAGTGCTTGTGTCTGAAGGCAGATGCTTTGTTTTATTTACATCACAAGATATGCTTCGGAAAACAGTTGATTTAATTCAAGACACAAATTTACTAGAAGATTATATGTTATTTGCACAAGGCATGACTTCTGGAAGTAGAATGCGCTTATTGAAATCATTTCAACGCTTTTCAAAATCGGTGCTTTTTGGGACGAATAGCTTTTGGGAAGGTGTGGATGTACCGGGAGATGCCCTTTCGGTCATTATTATGGTTCGTTTACCATTTTCATCTCCAGACGACCCATTATTTAAAAAGAGGGCAGAACTCTTAACAAAAAATGGCCTAAATCCATTTTCAAATTATTCACTCCCAGAAGCGGTCCTCCGATTTAGACAAGGATTCGGTCGTTTAATACGCTCATCTACCGATAAAGGAGTTTTTATCGTATTAGATAGAAGAATTGAAACGAAGTCATATGGAAGTGACTTTTTACAGGCAATTCCTAATATTCCAGTAAAGAAAGTATCGTTAGAAAATATGGTTTTAGAGCTAGAAAATTGGTATACTAATTGAGGATTAGTTTTAGAAAGCGGGTAGAAATATGGAAAACAAAATTGATGTGCTGTCAACCGTCACAGTCAATTACCAATCGGACTTGTATAAATTAGTTGACGTACTAAATCGAACATTAAAAGAGCGAGATTTAATGTTCGGACTAGCGCTAGATAAAGACGACCAAGAAAAAGCTGTTTTTACGATTTATAGGACTTAACAATGATACTTAAAAGATGGCTATTATTTCTTGTTGTTTTTGCTGTTAGTTTAACAGTTATTCTCAGTCTACTAATTTACTTTCAAGCAAAAGCACCGTTTAAAGATGCTAATAAATCAGCCGAAACCTATGTAACCGAAAACAATTTATTAGCACAGGTAGAAGATGCTTATGTATATAACAGTTCTACTACATTCCACACCATCATTGGTAAGACGGCAAAGGGTGAGGAAAAAGCATTTTTCATTCCTGAAAAAGAAAACGATGATGCAATTATGGAAGTGAAGTTACAAGATGGAATATCGAAAGAGCAAGCAATCCAACTAGCGATGGAAGATGAAACAAATAGTAAATTATTGCATGCAAAACTTGGTGTAGAAGAAGTAGGGCCAGTTTGGGAAATAACGTATGTCAATGAAACAAACAAACTTAATTACGTCTATCTATTATTTGATAATGGAGATTGGTGGAAGCGAATTTCAAACTTATAAACCTAGGAGGATAACATGAAAAAAATTATGATTAAAGACATGGCAAGTCATGTTGGAGAAACAGTAAAACTTGGTGCATGGCTTGCAAATAAACGTTCAAGCGGTAAAATTGCATTCTTACAGCTTCGTGATGGTTCTGGTTTTGTACAAGGAGTTGTTGTCAAAGAAGAGGTTGGAGAAGAAATTTTCCAAACTGCTAAAGGTATGACGCAAGAAACATCCATGTATATCATTGGTGAAGTATTAAAAGATGATCGCTCTTCATTTGGTTATGAAATACAAGTAAAAGAAATAGAAGTGATTCATGCAGCAGTTGATTTTCCAATTACACCTAAAGAACATGGTACTGAATTTTTGATGGATAACCGTCATTTATGGCTTCGTTCAAGAAAACAACATGCTATTATGAAAATTCGTAACGAAATTATACGTGCTACATATGAATTCTTCAACGAAAATGGTTTCGTTAAAATGGATCCACCAATCTTAACAGGATCAGCACCAGAAGGAACTTCAGAATTATTCCATACAAAATATTTTGATGAGGATGCATTTCTTTCTCAATCAGGTCAATTGTATATGGAAGCAGCAGCAATGGCTTTAGGAAAAGTATTTTCATTTGGACCTACTTTCCGTGCGGAAAAATCCAAAACTCGTCGTCACTTAATTGAATTTTGGATGATTGAGCCAGAAATGGCATTCGTAGAATTCGAAGAAAACTTAGAAGTACAAGAGCAATATGTAGAATATATTGCACAAGCTGTATTGAAAAACTGCACATTGGAATTAGAGCGTCTAGATCGCGATGTTTCTAAACTTGAAAATATTAAAGCGCCATTCCCACGTGTTTCATACGATGATGCAATCAAGTTTTTACATGAAAAAGGATTTGATGACATTAAGTGGGGCGATGACTTTGGTTCTCCACATGAAACAGCAATTGCGGAAGCATATGACAAGCCAGTTTTTATCACACATTACCCATTAGGTATTAAACCATTCTATATGCAACCACATCCACACAGAGATGATGTTGTATTATGTGCAGATTTAATCGCACCAGAAGGGTATGGAGAAATCATTGGTGGATCTGAGCGTATTCATGATTATGATTTATTAAAACAACGTTTAGCAGAACATGGCCTAGATGAATCCTCATATGCTTGGTATTTGGAACTTCGTAAACAAGGTTCCGTACCACACTCTGGATTTGGATTAGGATTAGAGCGAACTGTAGCATGGCTAAGTGGAGCAGAGCATGTACGTGAATCGATTCCATTCCCACGTTTATTGAACCGTTTATATCCGTAATCAGTAAATAATTTAAAAGTAATATAATAAGAAAGGGAGTACGAGTATGCAAAAGCGAGATCGTCTCCGTATCTGGACTGAGCAGGGAAATGTAACCATTTCCCAGCTTTTTTTTAGCCATTATAAAGCCATTAATGTTAAAGATGAGGAAGCTATTCTCTTATTGCATTTATTTGCTTATGGAGAAGCAGGAAATCATTTTCCGACACCACAAAATTTAGTGGACCGTACACATTTCAATGAAAATAAAGTAGTGACTATTTTACAGCGTCTTGTGCAAAAAGGTTTAATTCAAATCGAGCAGCATAAAGATCCAAATGGTGTTCTCTATGAATACTATGCTTTTAATCATCTATGGGAGTTGCTTGTAGATTGTGTCGAGCAACAAGAAAATAGTATGCAGGACGAGCAAGTTCGGGTCCAAGAAGGCGAAATTTATAAATTGTTTGAACAAGAATTTGGTCGACTATTGTCACCAATGGAATATGAAACTATTGGTATGTGGTTTGACCAAGACCAGCATTCTGCTTCCTTAATTCGGTTAGCATTAAAAGAAGCGGTGTTATCACAGAAGCTCAGTTTACGATATATCGACCGTATTTTATTCGAATGGAAAAAGAAAAATATTAAAACCGTTGAAGCAGCTGAAAATCAAACAGCTCAATTTAGACAACATATTCCAGCCCAAAAATCAGCTGAGCCACAATCGGGTTCAGCGAAAGTGCCTTTTTATAACTGGTTAGAAGAAAGAGAGTAGGTGAAAAGATGCTTACGAAAGCACAATGGCAATATTGCCTAGATGAGATGGAACGAATGTTTCCAGATGCTCATTGTGAGCTAGTGCATGAAAACCCTTTCGAATTATTAGTAGCTACTTTATTGTCTGCACAGTGTACTGATGTATTAGTAAATAAAGTAACAAAAGACTTATTTCAAAAATATAAGAAGCCAGAAGATTACTTAGCAGTATCCATCGAAGAATTACAAAATGACATTCGTTCGATTGGTCTATATCGCAATAAAGCTAAAAACATACAAGCATTGAGTAAACAATTAATAGAATTGTACGATGGGGTAGTTCCACCTAACCGCGATTTGCTTACGACTTTTCCTGGAGTAGGGCGAAAGACCGCAAACGTGGTAGTTTCTGTCGCTTTCGATATTCCTGCAATCGCGGTGGATACACATGTAGAACGAGTATCCAAACGTTTAGGGCTTTGTAGATGGAAGGATTCCGTGCTCCAAGTGGAAGAAACGTTAATGAAAAAGACACCAATGGAACTATGGTCCAAAGCACATCATCAACTTATTTTCTTCGGTCGTTATCATTGCAAAGCACAGAACCCGAATTGTCCGACCTGTCCACTATTGTCAGTTTGTAGAGAAGGTAAGAAAAGGATGAATAAAATTGCCCAAGCTTGATCACGATAATTTTCAACAAGACTTCGATGATTGGATAGAAATTAGGGTACAATTAACTGATCTTTTCAAAGATAAGCGAAAACCTACGACAGAATTAATGGAGAATGGTATCGTTCTGCTAGCAAATGTTTTAGAAAAAGCAGAAGGAGCAGACCCACTAAATTTTGAGGAGCGATTTGCATTTATCAAAAAAAATAGACATAGCTATGCAGCATTTCGCCAATTAGACGAGCTTTTTAATGAAACTAAAAAGAAAATTGCACGTCTTCGCGTTATGGAAACCCAAAAATAGAAGAATTAATGCTTTCTTGAACAATATAAAAAGCGAGTCGTCCTAAGAGCAGGACAGCTCGCTTTTTCTAATGAGTATGAGAGGCTATATCACTCAGTGAATGGCCAGATTCCAGCACTTATTGTACATTCTCGAAAATGGATATACATATTTACTTTGTTTCTCATTGTTTTCGGATCTTGTTTCCTTTTTTAGTTTTAGGCTCTGTTTAACTTGATTTTTGATTTTCTTCAAAATAAAAAGCGTATTCGATTGTTGCTTCGAGTACGCTTACTTAATCAATTAAAATAGAAAAGTTCTTCAAATTTTTTATCCAATGCGATGCATAAAATTAATGCTAACTTTGCAGTTGGATTAAATTGACCTGTCTCAATTGAACTAATAGTTTGACGAGAGACACCAACTAATTTAGCTAATTCAGTTTGAGATAAATGTTTTTCGACTCTGGCAACTTTCAAGTTATTCTTTAGATTTAATTCTTCTTTCATATTACAGTACCTCAATTACATAGAAACCAATTAAAAACAATGTAATTAAACCGTAAATAACACCTGTTGTTAAGAAGAATTTCTTTTCTGGAATTCGTCGGTATTTATAAATGGAAACGATTGTTAAATGTGCAGTTAAAATTGATAATATATCTGCGATAGGTTGCTTCATTGTTCCTTTAAAAACGATAAACAAAATAAGAAGAATGGTAATGCCAATATATCCTGTTAAACCTGATTCACTATCTATTTTTTCTTCTCTTTCATCCATATACACATTTTCTTTCCGACTTTTAGCTAAAATTTCATCTTTATTCATTGTATCATCACCTCCATATTGATTGTAAACAAAACTTGTCAAAGTGTCAATAAAACTTGTCGTTAATTTGTAATATATTCCTTTTTAAAGGGAATATAAAAAAAGATTAAGCTGAAAATTTATTTTTGCAAATAGATGTATTAGTTTCATTCGTTGGGTACAAGCAACTTTCAACCGCAAATGTGCGAATACTTCGTTCATCTGTATCAAATGAAATTGAGTCCAAGAACAAAACCACGCCAAATAATGTTGCAGATATTTCGTTGCAACACCTTTATATCGCATTATCCATTGTTTTAAACGTTGGTGATAGTTTGTTTACATTCTGGATGATAGATGCCTTTTGTTCTTTCTGTACCTGTTTTAAAACGATAGTGCGTAAACCCTTTATCATTCGCATACGTTTTAAATGCTCTCCAAGCATCTGTGAATATCACTGTTGAAGGGGTTAATTTTAGTTCAATAAGCTAAAGTAAAAAAATAAAATGGTGTGTCTGTTAAGTATTGAAAAGGTTATTTAAAAAAGTAATAAAATATCAATAGTAAAAATACTATTTTTATAAGAAGTTCTAATGAAAAAAAGAAACTTTTTTTGTTTGTTGGAGGACGTTGCGTTGTATTGTATCTAATAACCGTTTTGAATGAGGTGGACCGATGTGTTTTTTAAAATCAATTTCAGATGAGGTTCGATTTGCCCAATTAGAATTTCGTAAACATACAAAATCGAAGAGGCTTGTTTTAGGATCTTTTCTCGCCTGTTTGGCTGCTGTACTTCAGGCAGCTGGTGGCTTTTTACCAGGGATCGGATATTTTATCAGCCCATTTGCTACTTTACCCATTTTGATTGGTGCAATGTTTTCCCTTCAGATTGGAGTGATGTCTTATTTTCTTACCATCCTGTTGCTATTCATACTGTTTCCAAGTGAACTAGTCATTTTTCCTTTTACAACAGGGTTGTTAGGGATTGGTATAGGTGCAGCTTTTTCCTTTTTCAAGAAGAGATTAAGCATTATTTTTATTGGTGCCATACTCTTAACGTTAGGTAGTATGAGTCTACTATATGTTTTCCACTTTCCGGTACTTGGTCCAACCGTATCTGATTCCTATTCATTCCTTACAGCAGGAAGTATTTTTGTATTTTCTTTCCTTTATAACTGGTTATGGGTTGAGCTGGCTTTATTCTTCCTTAAAAAATTAAAGACCGTTATAACTTAGTGACTCTCCAAATCACCCCAGTATTTGGAACGGTATAGATTTTTGTACCGAGAAGAGTCATCGTTGAAATCGAAGCCTATAATCGCCGTATGTGGGGCAAATGTAACAACCAGTTTAGGCGGTTGCATAGGATGCTGGGCAAGTAAAAACGATGGCTGTAGTTTTCCTTCCGGTTTAAAGTGTGGATTTGTGATTGGGAGACCACCCGGATAATCCGTTCAACCATACTACATTCCTTATCTAATCCAATGAAACTCATCAGGAAAATTCTCGACAGGCCTGCTGCCGCGGAATATAACTTCTTCAGAGACTGCGAGTTATCTTACAAGTAAAAGCAACATGATATCCGTTCTAATGTAAGAGAAATACAAATATTCCGGATGAAATCAAGGTGTTCAGCTTTTAAATACCCGGAAAAATAAACAAACAAGGGAGCCTGATTGCTCTCTTGTTTGTTTTATTTTTCGATTCAATTAAATCCAAGAAAGAGATTCATCTGGTATTAAGTCGAATTTAATAGTTATGAATCATGGAACAATTTCAAAAATAGTACCTTGGTTAAAATCAGTCACGTTCATAGAGCCATAAACCCCTAAATATAGTCTGGTTTGATTCAGATTCGTTCCCAAACTAACATAAAAAGCTGATTGAGACCCAAAATTATAATCGGTTTCAATAACACTAAAATCATTTAATTTACAATCTGGACTTACCTTGGTACAAGCTAAAACCCCTCTAACCGGTGGTTGAGATCCTTCATCCCGGGCAAAATCGGTAAACACAACGCTGCCCTTTAAATCGGGAATTCCATTTCCCATATAGGCTTGCACTCCTGTAAGTGCAGTACCTCCAAACTTATCAGGTCGGGGATCCTTATGAAAATAACTAGTCAGAGGCTGAAGACGTAACACTGAAGTTTTTACTGCATCATTGTAATATGCAATTGTTTTCTCCTCCAAAGTCGGATTTGCAGAGCAGCCCCTTATAATGGAAGCAGGAAAAGCACCTTCCCACCCTCGCCAGCCAAAGTTAATAAATCCTTCTTGGTCAGGTTCGGATTTCATTAAAGAAGCTTGAATAAGTTGAGTAACCGGTATTGGTTTATAATGAACGAATGAAAAAATCGACTCTACTAAATCCTGTCCGACATTTCCCACATATTTGATATACTGATTATCAAACCTTTGAAATGAAATACCGGGTATATTACGAACTCCTTTGGCAATTACCGTAAGTGTTTCCTGAATAGGTGCGGGAAGTTCATTAAAACGTGTGACTACGGGTGGATTACCGATAAATGTATTCTTAGCTACATCAATTTCAATTATTTTACCGGCGATTTCCATATCATCCTGGCTTAAATTAAATGGATCATAGCCTGATCCACCATCTCCGGTTGTTAAAACAAGTTTTCCTGTTTCAGGTGAAAAGTTTAAGCTATTGACACCATTATGATTAAAAAATGGTCTTTTTAAGTTAAGTAATGCCCGCCGTTTTTGAGGTTGACCATTCGATTGTAAAATCCATTCTTCAACTGTATCAATATGATCAAATTGAGTTTCTCTATTAATCCACTTTAGGTTTAAGGTTCTGGGGTCACACGGATTAGGCTGAAAAAATTCAGGAAGACCATCTTGGCCTCGTCCTGCAGCTTCTGAATTAGGAAGAGCACCTGGACCTTGTGTACCAGCTACAGAATAATGAAGATAAAACAGACCGTTATAATGAAATTCGGGATGAAACGCTAGCCCTATCAATCCTCGTTCATCATATCCACCACCAGAAACACCTAGTTTTATGATTCGCGGGCGAATATCTAAAAAAGTCCTTATAACTCCGTTTCCAATGTAAAAGATCTCTCCTACCTGGGTTGCAATAAATAATCTTTCGATTGAGTCACCCGGAACTATAGTCGTTTTCAAAACAGTGGGTAAATTTATTTTATTTACAATGGGCCGTAAACTAACCTTAACTTTTATCAACTAACTTTAGACTCCTTCTTATTGTTTTCTTTTTTATGAATATGATTAGAACTGTTCTATTAGTACCAAAGTAGGGCCGGAGAATCTGACAAGGCATTGCACCATTTTCCGCACCAACGTCGGAAGAATCCAGGGCGGTCATTGGGGACGTATTTGTTTTTGCACATTATATTGACAAATTGATCATTTGATGTTTTATAAAGCAAGGGAGGAAGCAAGACTTCTAGCTAGTTTTGAAACAATTGAACTGACTGAACATTCTATTTATAATATAAAATTAAAAATTGAAAGCTATCCTTTAAATAAGGTTATAACTATAAAAACATAAATGTCACCTCGAGATAGGGAAGAGGGATAAAAAATAGCCCCTTTTTGATCAATCTTTTTTCAAAATAGGGGCTATGATTTTCTATTAGAATCAGCATTTGTAGCTGTATTTTAATCAATTTTTATTCCAAACCAACACCTCTTTGTTAGAATTAGCAGGGAACAAAACGTAGAAAAGGATGTAGTGCCCGAAATTGTATCTTCCTTCGGACACTAACATAATTAATAGAAAAGCGGCCATTCTTTTATTTTTAGGCTATGTTAAAGGAAAAGGTTGATTTATCGTAAAATGGTATGATGACGCCTTCCCTACATTTAATAAAATATACTTCTCCTAAACTGGATATTTATGTCAAAATTTGAATTAGTTTGTGAAGGAATGTACTTAAACTAACGATGCAGTTTAGTTCAAGAAGGAGTATCGGACTTGTTAAAGAATTAGTAATAGAGAGATAAGGAATTTGGGAGGGGAAATATTGAAATTGCTGTATCTATTTATTGTCTGGGTTCTTGTTCTGTTTATTGAGGTATTTTGGCTATACGTTGATTACACTACCGAAGCTGATTACAGAGAGATTATTTATGTAGTGCTATTTATTTCCATAATCGTAGGGATTACTGGATTAAACTTGTTTAAAAATACTGCAAAATGAATTATTAGTTTTACACTAACGAGTGCTTTACTTCAAGAAGGGAGTAAAGACTTTTTCCTTATTAAGCTAACGGGGCAGGTTAGCTTAATAAATATCAGATTTTGAATAGTTAATTCTAAATTTAGAAATATGTTATTATTTCACATAAGAGTATATTGCTTTAAATAATTTTAAAAGAACTTTGGAGGAACAATATGAATATAAAGTTAGCTACGCTAGAGCAAGTTAATCAAATAGAAATTTTATATCAAGAGCTTTTTTTAAAAATGTCAAACTTTCAGCCCAAATATATAAAGCCTGCAAAGCAGGATTTAGAGTTTATAAGGAAAACAATCAATGAAAAGGATTCGGATATTTTATTAGCTGAAATTGATAACTGTACTATAGGTTTTTTACTTATTCAAGAACTAATCACACCATCATATACGTGTTTGGTTGAACATAAATACGCATTTATTCCAGATATAATTGTTGGAACCAAATATCAATCTCAAGGAATTGGTTCAGCTTTGTTATTAGAAGCAAAAAAATGGGCTGAAAATCGAAATTTAGATTACTTAGAGTTGAATGTACTGTCTGAAAATATTGGTGCTATTACTTTATATGAAAAGCAAGGATTTATAGATGTGAGCCATACAATGCGCTATGAATTTAATTGAAAAGACATAGGGAGTATTAGTGTGTTAAGAAACTAATTGGGGTAGGTCACATTACAAAAAATCATCGCTATCTTCTTAACTATGACTTTCATTTTCTCGTTTTTAATAAAAGAAGATGTAAATACAATTCCACAAAAAAAGGGTTCGACAAAAGAGAAATTAAGAGAAGGATTAACCTATGTTTGGAAGATGCCCTTTCTAAAAAATATGCTCTTTATTCTAGTGATTATTAACTTTTTCTTTTTTGGTCCTCTACTTATGGGCATACCACTCATAGTGGATAAAGTGATTTATGGAGTGGCTTTAGATTTAAGCTTCTTACAGAGTTCTTACCAAGGAGGGATGCTCGTTGGGGCAATAATTGTCGGGATACTTAACTTAAGAAAGAAAAGGGGATTGATCATCCTAATAATGATAACTTTCCTCGGAATTCTCCTGTCCCTACTTGGTCAAATCGGATTTCTTTGGCAAGGCATTGTCTTGCTTTCAATGATGGGTGTACTTTCATCCATTATTAATGTTTCACTCATTTCAACTATTCAAGAGCAAAGTGATGAAGAAAAAATGGGAAGAGTGATGAGCCTTATTAATGCCTCGTCTAATGGACTTGTTCCTCTCTCCTACGCTTTTGTTTCATTGGCTCTTGTCATGAACCTAACAATCTCAAACATAATGCTTTTATGTGGAATCTTAATCGTGGTCATTTCAGTAATATTTACACTGAATTCAAAAGTAATAAAAGAAGTTAATTGATTTTTTGAAGACATAAGTAAAGGACCAATTAACAAATAGAAGACAGTTAATTGGTTGGGGAAATATTCAAAGAGAAGTTATTAATATTTGATAATGATGGGATCTATAAAGAAAAGAATTTATCAGTTAAAACTGGCTACAAAAAGAGAATAACCCTTTGTTCAACTATCGAGGGTATAGCTTTTTTTTATTCAACTAACGGGTGCTTTAGTTTAATAAGAACAGGACTTGTGTTTATGATTAATTTTCATATATGGAAGTCCTTTTGTTATGCTCTCATAACAATCACAAGAACGCTTCATAGAATCGACTGTGAGAGCAATCCATACCATTAAATTATCCATCTATCCCATTCTCGAATCGTCTGAGTGCTGTTCTCCGAGACTTAACAAAGAACACCAATATTTGTAAATGTGTTACACTTTAATAAACAGCTGATTATTCAGTTATTCAACTAACAAGTGGAGACTCTTTGTTACTAACGAAACAGGATAGTTGAACTAAATATTAATCTTTTTGGAAATAATTACATATTAACGTATAAGAAAAAATAATTTCAAATTAGGGGTGTAGGTATATGAGTGACCGATTTGAACTAAGTTTTAAAAACAAGGAAGTTAGAATATGGTTTGTTATTATGGTACCAGTTGTGATAGGAAGTGTATTATTTATGCTTTTTACTGAAATTAAATACCAATCTTTGGTGTCTTTATTTCCTGTAATGGGTTGGTTGATTTTTTATATATGGCGTTATCTATATAGAAGGAAGCAGAAGAAAGAATCTTCTATTACTTAAATTACTTAGTGTTTCTATTCTAAAAGGACTTTTATTGAACTAAAGCAGCAGGTTAGTTCAAGAAGGAAACAATGTGTTATCTAATTATTTTACTCTTTAATATCACTTGTTGCTGCTAATTCTACCAACTTGGATACTTATTTACTTAATTCTTCAACCTTTTTATATGCTTCATTTTCTAAAAACAAATGCTGAAAGAGCTTTTGTTAATACAACAAAGAATATGCATTTTGTGCCCAATATAGAAAAAAGGAGATTTCGGAATGAAAAAAACATTTTTCATCGCTTTGGGATTGTTGTTGGTATTTGGTACTATTATTTATCTCGTGGAGAAAGATAAGGGAGATAATAAGACTGCTAACAATGGTGATTTAGAGAGAGAAATAGTAGAAGTAGGGACGACTACAGCTTTATTAGAAACATATAGTTTTGAGGAAGCTGTTAGTGAGGCAGAATTAATTGCAGAAATAGAAATAGATAAATACTTAGAAGAAATAAAAGAACCTTCACCAAAGACGTTATTTGATGCAAAAATAATAAATTCTTATACGAATGATTCAAGCCTAAAAGATATTAAGGTATTACAACAAGGAACCAAAGAATATAGTTTTAATGGAAATCCATTATTTGAAAAAGATGAAAAATATATTTTATTTCTTAAAAAAGCAGTTGGAGATCGATTTGATGGGACAGACACCTACTGGATTTTAGGAGAGGAAACTAACATTTACTCTATTATTGATAATAATATAATTAAAAAGTGGGCTTTAAGAGACGATGTGTTAACAACTATTGAGATAAAAGATAACAGAAACATTAATAGTAACGACAATAGTAACAAAGATAGTCAATTGTTAGATAAGGATTTATTTGAAGACATAATGAAAAAAGTTATAGAGGAGAGTAAATAAGTGAAAAAAATCTCACATATATTTATGGCAAGGCATTCTTATTCTCATTAATTTTAATTCCTGAGAAAACTGTGTACAGGTTGTTTGCATACTAACCCATTCTGAAGCAAGTGTCTTGGTTACGAAGAAGTGTGTAATGGACAAGATATATATAGTTCGAATTCTTCTTCAACTAACGGAGTGCTTTAGTGAAAAATTATTGAGTTGTTATTTCAGCACATTTTTCTTGTTCAACTAAAGAGGCAGGGTAACAAAAAAATGACAGTATCAACTTCTAATGGTATAATTTGGTTATTTGATAAGTGAAAGGCGGTTTCAAGTGTGAATCAACTGGGGTCTATGGGGATATGGATAGGGATATTTTCTGCTTTTACGTTTGCTATTTGTCTATATTTCTCTCTTACATATTTTGAACATTTAAAAAATGATGATGACCGTCTAATAAGACAATCAAAACTTTTTGCAGTATTGAGTCTTCTTCTAGCTTTAATATTTCCTGTGTTATATCAATTGTATCTATTGAACCGAATGATGAATTTAAATGGCTTTTAACTGCGTTAATCTCTTGGATTAACGATTTTTTTTTAGAACTTTTTAAACTAAAGCAGCAGGTTAGTTGAATAACTATGGATAAATAAGGGGCTATGGAAATGTTTAAAAATAAATTCAAGAAAAGTGAGACAGGTTTATTTATTTTACTTCTTACTTGTTTTCTCCTAATTGGTTGTTCACAAGAAAATCAAGTAATCGAGGAGAAAGAAGCGGTAATAGAAGATAGTAATACTATTACTATGCCAGAAGCAATACCAAGTGACTTCGATTTTATCGTGGAGTTTGGTGTTCGTAAAAGGAATGTAATTAATACCTATGAAGACACAGTAACAAAGGATTTAGTAGCTGATGGAACAGTAACAACTAATTTGACATTTACAACAGAAGAAATGGATAAGATTTATCAGAAAATGAAAGAGATAAATATAACAGGAAAGAAAAACACTAATCCACAAACAAATTGTTTAAGAATACCCTTTAGTGAAGATGAATGGGAAATTACGATTAATGGTGGTGTAATTACTCATACCGTTTCTGAACAGTACTGTTCAGAAACATCTGATGATAAGCAATTAATTGAGTTACGAAATTACGTTTTCTCTTTAGTTAAAAATAAAGACGAATATAAAAAACTTCCTGAAGCTGAAGGTGGATATCGATAAAATCTTATTAAACTACCATGGAAGAATGTAATTTTCTTGCAAATTTTCTGGTGAAGCAGGGCTTCATGGATGGCTAACGAGTGCTTTACTTCAATAAGGTAGAGCGTCTCTTGTTCAACTAACGAAGCAGTTTAGTGGAAGAAGCAAAAAAGGTTTCCGAAAGGGAGAGATTATGTGGATTTAGGAGGTTCTGTATCACGAAATTGGCATGATGAATATTCGGATATTGAACTATTTGTTTTTTGGAAAGGAGCTCCTACTGACGAGGAAAGGAAGGCTCCAATCGTAGAATTAAATGGTAATATTATTGACTTTCACCCATATGAAGAAGAGGAATGGTCAGAAACTTACATAACTCAGGGTGTAAAATTAGAAATAAGCAATTTTCTAACAGATACAATTAACAAAGTTATAGGAGATGTAATTATATCTTATGATACGGATTTAGATAAGCAATGTATTGTAGCTACGGTTTATAACGGAGTTACCCTTAGCGGTGATTTTGTTATTAATTGCATGAAGGAGAAAGTAAGTAAATACCCTTATGAATTAAGTGTGGCTATGGTAAAGGAGAATATTTTTTTAGGAAACAGATGGACTAATCGTGAGGCTTTACTAGTGCGTAAAGATTGGTTAATGCTTTATAAAGTAATGGTAGCCGTTCAAACCAATTTGATGGGCGTATTATTCGGTTTAAACCGTCAATTCGTACACCATCCAGCCTTTAAGTGGCAAAAACATACACTCAGTTCAATGGAAATCACTCCTAAAAATATATCAAATCGCTTAGAGTCTATTTTTCTTGATGACCCAAAGGTTTCTATAAGAGAATTAGAAGTAATAATTGAGGAAATGTACGAACTAATACAACGTGAACTTCCTCAATTAGATTTATCTTTAGTTCTTGATAAATCGTTATTTTTGAGACCAAAAAATGAAATATAATAGAAACCTTGTTAAGCTAACGGGTGCTTTACTTCAAGAAGAAGTGAAGCTTTTTTCTTATTGAACTAACGAAGCAGGTTAGTTGAAGAAGCTTAAGCAATTGAATAGATGTTTTACGGATTGATCCTCAAAGAATAAAGTAACATTTTCTGCCAATCATACGTCTAATTAGCGTATGGGTTTAAATTTCTTGATGTGAAGAAAAGCTTGTGATAAATAGTTCGCCACTTTAATAAAAATGAATAATAAGGAATTGAGGATAATGAAAAAATTAATATTAGTTACATTAACTATGATTATTAGTGTTTCTTCATTCGGATGTAGTAACAAGGAAGTAGGACAGGAAATAAGTAAGGAACAATATAAACGGAAGTTCATAATAATTGACTCTGTTAACGAACCACTTCCTCCTGAAGCTGAAAATGTTGAATATATGCCAAGTAATATTGGTGGACCTCAATTAATTCCAAATGCTAAATTCAGTGATCCAATTATTATTACAAAAATGCCCTACTTAGAAACGAAAAGTGAAAAGAATACATCTAATGTTCAAAAATAAAAAGAATTCTATTTAACCCACGGGTGCTTTACTTCAAGAAGGAGTAAAGCCTTTTTTCTTATTGAACTAACGCAGCAGTTTAGTTCAACAAGGGAGGAGGAATTTTCTGAAGGGTATCGAAGTAGGTATTGTATATGGAGTTTTTCAAGCATCAGACAGAATACTATACCGAAAAAAGGGGGGAGATTTTTGCGTTACAATTTAATTTTATATATTACTGTTGTTTTAATGCAACTTATTATAAGTAATATTTCTTTCTTAGACGGTTATTGGAACGGAATTACAATGTGGTTAAGTACAACTATTTTTATATTCGCTACAACAATTTTTCTCTTAAGTAAGTTGCAAGGACAAAAACCTAAACATTAAAGTTCCGGTCATTCTAAGAACAATAAAATTAGCAGAATTATTTAGCTATCAAGAGTTATTATCCCCTCAGCATAATTAGAGTCTTCTTGCACTAACGAGTGCTTTACTTCAAGAAGGAGTAAAGGCTTTTTTCTTATTGAACTAAAGGTGCAGGTTAGTTTAATAAGGAGTTCATTAATTTTATATAGAATATTGATAATAACTTCAAAATTTTTATCTAAGGAGATATAAAAGTATGACTAAAATAACTTCTATTAAATATTTGCTTTATTTCTTTTCCTATATACTCGTTTACCCGTGCAGCTACCCTTTACTTTTTATGCTAACTTTTGCAGCAGATAGTCCTACTGTTTCTGAAAGTACATTAGATATAATATTTTATAGTTTCTCCTTATTCGTTACAGTCGTAGGTTCTACTATTTTGAATTACTTATTTAAGCGTTCCATGAAATTAAATCAGAATACTAAGCATACTTGGTTGATATTTTTTGCTCATTTAATCTTAATTCCCTTAACATATATATTGATTTTAACCTAAATTTTCAGCACTGATTGTGAAGTATTATACCTAAACTAACGGTGTGCTTTACTTCAAGAAGGGTAAAGCATTTTTTCTTATTGAACTAAAGCTGCAGGTTAGTGGAATAAGAAGGTTTATGTGTGAATGGCGTTGAATAAGTTAATATATGTGAAATTTTTGAACAAAAAAAGGTGTTTTAAGGGATACTTTACTTAAAGTTGGAACTGGTACTTTTTTATTGAACTAACGAGTTATAAGAATTGATAATGAAAAATTATAAGTAGTTAAAACTGGGAGGGTGTCTGTGAAATATTTATATACGATTATCATAATTTCTATATTGATCATGAGTGGATGTTCTAATAATGGGTCTGGGAATGATTTAAAACAAGAAAATGAACAGTTAAAGCAAGAAAATGCAAAGTTATCAGTAGTTAAAGAGGAATTAGAATTAGATTTGAAAATAGCTAGCTTGGAAGCATCTAGGAAAAAAGATCAATTAACTAGTGAAATAACTTCATTACAAATCGACAATGAAAAGCAAAAAGAAATAATTAATCGTTATCAGAATGTACTGGGATTTTCCATTTCGGGTAATCGTACCATCGCCGATGCTTTGAATATCTTTTCTCCTGATCAAGTAAAAACGGATAACCAAATCGCCGATCTAATCGTTTCAGATGTAAAGAAGGAGGCAAACAATGACGCAACAGGTTACTTTATAAAATTCACTGGTGAATTTGAAGTCAGAGGCTCCATCATTCATGATGTGAGTGGAGAAAGTGAGTATTCCTTTATAGTCAAAGAGAATTTGGAGACCATGCCACACACATTATGGCAATTTGAAAAAGGAAGTATCTTCTTTGAAATTACAAATAATGAAGATTTAAGAAAATCATTGGGCGACAAATTAGAGGCTTTACCTGAAGATGGTCAACTAGATATAGTTGGAGTTTTTAAAAATTATTCTTATAACGAAGTTCCTGAATCGGACTCTCTGCCGAGTTATGCTGAGTTTGTAAGATTAATATCAGAGAACTAATTTTTGATTTGTGGATAGGGGTTTTCTAGTTAAACTACCATGAAAATTAGTTTCTTCAAGAAAAGAAAAATGACAATACTTAAGAAGACCCCTGATTAATCGTTAAAAAAAGAGGAGAGCGTAAATAAGCTTATGGAATACTGATGACTGGATTAAGGTCAGTATCAGTATTGACACTTCCTAACCATTTTCATTCTCTGTGGTGCAGCACTGATTTTGTGCTGCATGGATGGCTAACGGGTGCTTTAGTAAAGATCATAGGGTTGCTTCGGCAACTCTTTTTTCATATTAATTTTCATTGTAATACTTACTTTATTTGGAACCTCAATTTGTTTCAAACGCATTAAAGTTAAGGGCAGGTTAGGAAGAATGGAATGGAGGAAGTGTCTTGAAAAAAGATAAATTAATAGGTTTGGGTGTATTAGCTTCTTTATTATCTGCAATTGGTTTTATATTGCTATTTTTCAGTGTGAATTTTGGAACATCACTTGCCGAAAAGTGGCTAGCCAAACAAGGTGGGGCAGACACTTCAATATACCTAATTGTAATTGAAGGTTTCACAAATAATTTCTTGGCCGCCGGAAGTATACTTTTTGGGATTGGACTTGCTACTATTCTGTTTGCAATTTACAAGATCTTTAATATTAATGAATAGAAGTAATAAATTTTTTTTCTTATTCAACTAACGAGTGCTTTACTTCAAGAAGGAGTAAAGCCTTTTTTCTTATAGAACTAACGCAGCAGTTTAGTTGAATAAGAAGGAGTTTATAGAAAGTTGGCGAAGTTGAGATAATATGAGGAATTATTTAAGTACATGGAATAAGGCAGGGGTATAAAAAGAGATATTAAGAGAGGAGAGGTTTCTTGAATAAAAAGTATAAGATTTTGATTATCTTATCAATCATTTTAGCACTTTCGTGGTTGGTTGTATCTTTTTTTAGCCAAGATAAAAAGACTGCTGAAGAGTTTGCAAATAAAGTCTTTTCTTATCCACTTCCTCCAAAAACAAAAGTGCTTGAACAAGGATTTGATTATGGAGTTAGCTACGGTGGAGGACCATGGGGTAGTGGGGGACAACCAACTGTAGTTGTCTACAAAAAGTTATATTCTGAACTTAGTGAAAAAGAAGTGTATGATTATTATAAAGAACAAGAAAAAGGTTTTGAAATTTACTTTGAAGGCGACGAAGAGATTAAAAAGACCTTTGATGGTAAGAGAACTTGGTATGAAGGTAAGACCCGTGAGAATCTACATACCAAAGATAATACCGGAGAACCGATAGAATTCATCATCCAGGTAAGAACAGAATTTACTTCTGCCTTCGGAGATTTGGCTAGATAGTAAATACCAAGAAGAAATGGTACTGACTTCCCTTATTACTCCTTATTCAACTACCATGGAAGAACGTAATTTCCTTCCATATTCTGTGGTGAAGCAGGGCTTCATTGATGGCTAACAGGTGCTTTAGTTAAACAAGTGGCTGCCTGTAAGGGTAGCTTTTTCTTATTGAACTAACACAGCAGGTTAGTTCAAGAAAGAAATGGGAAGGAGGTCGAACGAATATGAAACGAGAGGGAATCGTTAAATGGTTTAAAGAAGACAAGGGTTATGGTCGAATTATGCTTGACGGTGAGGATGGAAATCATGTTTTTGTTCATTTTAGTTCGATTTTACTTGATAAAGAAAGATTTTCGGATGGATTCAGATTCCTTAAACAAGGTCAAAAAGTATCCTTTGATTTAATTGAAAACCCAAATTCTACTGACCAGAAACAAGTTGCAGAAAATGTAATAATTATCTCTGTCTAAAGAAATCTTATTCAACTAACGCAGCAGGTTAGTTGAAGAAAGATTGCGTGTAATTTCGAACTTTTACGAACCGTTTTCGTTCATATAACAAGTATGTTCACCCCTCTCGTGTAAATAATAATACGATGCCATCGGAATAGAGCTTGTGCGATTGTATTATAAATTTATGCGTCAAATAGCCCCCACCTTACTATAGATGGGGGCTTGTTGTATCATTTTGATAACTTATTAAAGACGATACACGTAATAGGTAATGTTGTTGACCAATGCATCAATTTGTCAGAGGCATTTACGTCTGTCGGATAGTATTGGAGAAAAGCAAACGCCATCTGTCTGAGTATCGCAGTAACCGCCAAAAGTAACGGTTTGGATTTCTACGAATACCTGAGGAACTTTTTACGGATCTAAACGGAATATAGTAAATAAATGAAGTAAGCCGTGTATTCGATTTAAAAAAGGTGCGCTTATTTTTTATAATTCGGGCTTACATCATTTTAGCTCATTGCCGCTTCTTCGTTTTCTTATTATTAAGTCTCTCTGCCGGTGTCAAGGGTTTGTTTGCAAGTTCATGATCAAACTCTCTTGATAAATTCTTCCTAGCCGCTTGCTCATCACTAGCGTTACCACTTAAATTGTTATTCGGGCTTTTGCTCACTATATACACCTCCATGATTTTAGTTTGCCACGTGGTGTCCTTAGTATGCATTTTTGTTAAATCTTACGGTAATTGTTTTGTAATTGATTATCTCTTCAAATGCGGTTACTAGGTTCTCTCCTTCGCAGCATTTAAAGAATGTAAAAAAGTTACTTCTTTCTGTGATAGCCTATTGTACTACCATGGAAGAACGTAATTTTCTTTCATATTCTGTGGTGAAGCTGGTCTTCATGGATGGCTAACGGGGCAGTTTAGTTGAAGAAGAGAATGGTAGTTTTTATGTCGCATTAGACTCATTATGTGTACTAGAAAGAAAGGCGCAAAACGCCTTCACCCAGAACAGTAAAAAAAATTTTTTACTGTTCTGGGTGAAGGATATTGCAGGCACTTAACCAATTTCCAGAAGGATCTTTAAATCCAAAACCTCCAAAATCGCCTTGTAAATTTAAAGGACCAACTTCAACTTGTTTTCCTTCAAGCCACTCATATAATTCTTTTAAGGAAGGAGTATAAAAGTCAATTACGCTATGAACGATATTAGTATTTGTATTTCTGAATGATAATCCATTAATTTCTTCAGTTTCAACCAAAAAAATCGTTGGAACTCCTTTTG
The DNA here is from genome assembly GCF_038005325.1 of Psychrobacillus sp. FSL H8-0484. NCBI lineage: Bacteria > Bacillati > Bacillota > Bacilli > Caryophanales > Bacillaceae > Psychrobacillus > Psychrobacillus sp. FSL H8-0484. The sequence goes on from NZ_JBBOSZ010000001.1 coordinate 1,586,034, forward strand.
ATTTCATAGTAAGCATAGCATTTTTTTCTCCTTGAAAGTGGACTTCGGCACCAAGGATATCGATATAAAACTCTATAGATTCTTCTAAATTAGTAACAGGTATTTCCAGTGTAGCAATATGTGAAATTAAATTAGTCATAGTAGCCTCCTGTGTTTTGTTTGCACATATATTTTTCTACACTCAATTAAGAAATCCCTCTTAAGTTTCATTAAGAATGGAAAAAAATTTATCGCTAATTCCATTTGATACATGAAGTTTGAAGTATGACATATGGGTGGACAAAATACGATTAATATCTAATAAGCTTTCGACTATAATGTGTAATAAAAGAGAAGGTGCTTATTCAACTAATGGGTGCTTTACTTCAATTAGTGGTAAAGCCTTTTTTCTTATTGAACTAACGCAGCAGGATAGTTGAAGAATATTCGGGAAAGGTACCTATAAAGAAAAGGTAGGTGGGCTTTATTGAAGAAAAAACTCTACGTGCTTTTTTGTATCCTATTTCTCGTAAATAATACTGTTGTTTTTGCGAAGCAAGAAGCACCTAACCAAGACTTTATTAATAAGTATTTTTTTGATGTAAATTTAATTAATTCAGCCAGCCAAATGGCTGAAGCAAAAAAGAATACCAATCAACCTTTTTTGGAACAATTGATGACGCATTCATTAGTGCATAATGATGTTCAAAACATTAAAGTTGAAAATAATTCCGGACTTCAGCGTGTATTCAGTATCAATGATGGTTTTCAAGAACGTGTACTCAGAAAAGTAGTTTACTGGCTTAATAACTCTGACCGAGTTAATGGAACAATCGAGGTATCTTTAGATAATCCATCCAATAAATTGACGTTAAAAATGGCAAATGATGAAGTGATCACTATTGAACCCGCTTATACATGTGTAGTTGACAATAAAAGCAAAACCTGCACGGCTAAAGAAGGGGAATTAATCGTTTCGGAAAATAGACAAAAAGTGCGATTAAAGTCACAATCTCTTTATGATTGGCTCATGGTAGGGTGGAGAAAAGAAGTGGACGGACCTACTAAAGAAGAGTTACTTGAAGAAGCATTGTTTACACGTTATTTATATCATTTGGGCCCATCTTATTCGGAATTTTTTGACTGTCCAAAAATCAATATTGAACCCATTGATGGAGATCCTAGGAGACATCTCATTTTTGGCAGTGCTTTAAACTATTCAGGACACCACGGTGGAGATTATGATAAACTTACTTTTTCTGTAAGTGATTCTAACCTAACAGGGTTACAAGTGACAAACGTAAAAATAAAGAAACATATTTCGCAAGAAGAAATCGAAAAACAATGCCGTACGTTTGATTAAATATAGTTCTTACGAAAGGGGTGTTTCTTTCAGAGAAGGAACGCTTCTTTTTATTTGAGTTATTTCAGTAAATCAAAGTGATAATAAGTTTGTGAAAGATTGTCCTTAAGCTAACGGGTGCTTAGTACTTTAACTAATTGAAACCACCGACACCTATTGATTGAGAAATATGCACTGCACCTGCTGAAGAAATACGGCCATCAACTTGATCTACAGGAACACAATGTGGAAATGGTGGTAAAGCAAGCTGACTTAATGGCAGGGAACTTAAGGGAAAAATTAATATAGCTCCTGGAACCTTCGTTATGTGTAAGTTTTACTACTTACCATTTACATTGGGCCAGGAGTTATTTGTGGTTATTACACTTCCTGTTGAAACAGAGCATGTAGGTATTCAGAAATACGAAGGGGAGATCCAAAGTCTAAAAGTGTTAAGAAATAGACCATCAATAATTCATTCGAAATGTATTCCATATCCCACCGAATATCTGTCTAAAAGTATGTATATAAATATTAGTACAAAACATTGATAACAATTAAACAGAGGGGTGGAATTGTGGGTGAAAAAGTTGGTTATGGTCGCGTGTCGGGCGACGGTCAAGATTTATCGGCACAAATTGAAGCCTTAAATGAAGAAGGATGTAAAAGGTTGTTCGTTGAGAAAGTAACTGGCACAAGCACAAAGAATCGTATCAAGCTAAAAGAATTACTTGAATATGTTCGCGAAGGCGATACAGTGGTTTGTACGAAAATTGATCGATTGGCTCGAAGCATTATCGACTTAAATAAAATTGTTACAGAATTAAACGAGAAAGGTGTTAGTGTTGTTTTCCTTCGGGACAACATAACGTTTGGAGCAGGTAAGGACAACACAAGCCTAAACAAATTGATGTTCAACATCTTAGGGGGCTTTGCACAATTTGAGCGTGATATTATTGTTGAAAGATCGAGTGAAGGTAGGAAACGAGCAAAGGCAGCAGGGAAACATATGGGCCGTATTGGACAACCGGAAAAGAAAGTCCAACAAGCATTAAATTTGATGGCTACAAGAGAGGAAAATGGTTTGACTGTTGCTGACATCGTTAAAATAACTGGCGTGCCGAAGCCAACTATTTATTTGAAGATGAAAGAATAAACGAAGAAGTGATCTTGTGCAACTAACGAAGCAGTTTAGTAAAAGAACAAGTTTATTTGAAACGGAATTATAAATAATATGGTCTATATAGTAAAGGAGGAGGTAAATTTGAAGTTTAAACATTTTTTGTTTCCCAAGTGTAACAGATTTAAAGATTAAGATTTGTTAGAAATATGTAATAAGATTGCATAAAACCACACGAAATACCCCCGTTACTTTGTTTTAGAAGAGATAGCAAATGCCATTACAATACGGTTTGGGGGAAAAGAGAGTGAATTCTAATACAAAAAATTTAACATACAATGAAACCGAAGTTTATTGGAAGAAATATCAGAGATTTTTTCCTGAAGAACTGCGAATAAATGAAAAAAATCTACCAAAAGAAGAATGGTGGGATTAGAACGATTATCATATCCATCTGGATCGAATGCCCTTTCCAAGTTCGCAAATTTAAGTTATTTTAATTTATGGTGCAGCTGGAAACGGTCGGCTATTGGCACCCTATGCAAGGATGCTACAAGTACATGGATATGATGTTGTATCCCCAGATCTCCCTCTTTATGGTCTCAGTTTCACTGAGTCATTAAAATCCATGGATTACCGAGATTGGGTAAAAATAATTACGGAGTTCATCAAACAGGAATTCAAGCGAGACGGTAAACCAATTGTTTTATTAGGAGCCAGTATCGGAGGCATGCTTGCATATCATGCGGCTAGTATGAGCAAACAAGTTAAAGGTTTGATTGTAACGACCTTGTAGATACAAGTAATCAGAAAGTTCGTGATCAAATTGCCCCAAATAAGGATATTAGCCGCTTAGGTAAATTCACGATGGATAGTTTCCCTTTTGTACTGGATCCGTTTCAGATTTCTGTTTCTAAAGTATCGAGAATGTAGTTAATTACAAATAATTTTGATCTGACCAAACTAATTATAAATGATTCTCGAGCTGCAGGGACAAAAATTCCTTTGCGAAGCCTATGTCGTTGCACAGCCTATTTCTTCATAAACTCGCCCATAATTAAATGACAAAAAAAGGGGACCGAATCATCTTTAGAGATCCGGGTCCTTTTTTTAATTTCAGCAGTCAAAATTTGTTGTAAAATTATCCATATTTGTGCGTGTATAACTAATAAGCAACACTAGCGCACCCGTCGGATTTATACACTAAGTATATTTATTCACCGCCCCTTGCTGCAGCGAGGTCTTTCTTTATGCAGAGTGAATATGGATGTATAGATTAATTGTTCGGGTGAGAGGAAAAATGCTAGGAATGACGTGGTAGCTACTAATGTCGAGAAATTATTCGATTAGTGCGCACAGGTACAAAAAAAAAAAAAATCAGAAAAAACGAAATATTCTATTTCTTTTTTTAAAATGTGTGCTAGAATAACTTTATAATTGTATACAATTATTTTAAAGGCGGTGAACCAGTTGAATGAAAGAGCAAAAGTCAGTCGAGTCTCTACGAAAGATATTGCACATAAAGCGTTGAGAGAAATGATCATCAAAGGTGAACTGGAACCGGGTCAACCAATTGCGGAGGAAGAGTTAGCCAAAGAGCTACAGATCAGTCGAACCCCTCTTAGAGAAGCTCTTCAGATCTTGGAACTGGAAGGATTGGTCAATCGCAGTTTAAACGGCCGAATGAATGTGGCGCCGATTTCGATCCAAGAAGTGAAAGAAATATTTGTTATCCGTAGCAACTTGGAAGGGATTGTCGTTGAAGATGCCATTGATAATATCACGCAAAAGGACATTGACCACTTAACCCATCTCATCAAATTACTCAAAATGGCGATAAGCCTGGAAGATTATGAGACAATCGATCGATTTGGTAAGCAATTCCACGAATACATTTACACGGTGAGTGGCAACAAGATAGCGGTCAAGTTCTTGTATCAGCTCAACAGCATGATCAACCGGTACAGGCGATTGGCACACAAAAGTATTGGCGATACAAAACAATCCGTAAAAGAACATAAGATGATCCTTCATTACATCATCCAAAAAGACAAGATCAACGCAGTAGAAGAAATGAAGAAACATATTTTAGGTTCGTTGAATCAAGCCATCAAGACGGTCGAAAAATACGAACATACCCAATTCTAACAAGAGAAAGGTACAGATTGAAACAGATTGCGAACCATATGAGAGGAGGAAGAGTTCATGACATATGCAGTAATGGGCGGTGGAAATACAGGGCAGGCCATTGCAGGATATCTGAAATTGAACGGAGAAAGCGTGAAATTGTATACCCGTGATCCACAGAAAGCTGAAAGAATTTCTACACAAGGGTTGGAAGTGAAAGGGATCTATTCGGGGCACGTCGATTTAGAGGCATCGACCACCATAGATCAGGTGATTGCAGAGGCCCAGTTTATCATTGTATCGACGACGGCTATAGGGCATGAGACGATTGTCAATCAAATTAAACCGTTCTTGCAACCCAATCAAACCATCATCTTTTTTCCAGGCTACTGGGGTGCACTAGAATGTGAACGAATTCTGGGTACTGATTTGATTACAGAAAAGAACATTACAGTGGCCGAAACGAGTGCCATGCCTTTTGTCAGTTTGGCCGATCAAGTCGGTTCAGTAGCGATCACTAAAATTAAATACAACGTACTAATTAGTACGTTGCGTAAAGAGAACCAGATTGCTCCATCGTTTATGGAAAGGTTTCCGCAATTGATTCCGGGAGAAAGTGTATTTGAGACTTCCTTAAATAATTCCAATGTGGTGATTCATCCTCCGATCACCCTGTTTAACGCGGCAAGGATTGACGCATCCGAGAGATTTCAGTTCTATCCTGACGGAGCATCTCCCTATTCCTGTAACTACGTAGAAAAGATGGATAAAGAACGAATGGAAATAGCAAGTCGTCTACATGTCGATCTTCAAAGTATTTTGAGTATCTTGAATGAATTTTATGATTCCGATTATCCCACGTTATATGAAGCTTTGCCTGGCTTGTTTCCTACTGGATTAGGTCCTACGACACTCGATTATAGGTATCTGACAGAAGACATTCCTTTTGGACTTGTTCCGATTTCAGAATTAGGGAAAATCTTAGGGTTGGCAACACCGTATACCGACTCCATCATCAGCACGGCATCTTTACTTATGAACAGCGACTATAGGCAAGTAGGGATTCGCTTTCAGGGGTTGACCGAGGAGAATCTACGGCGGATGTCCATGGTATAGCACATATAGGATTTGAAATAAAGCACTTGGGGAGGTAGAGATTATCTTACACGTTAAAAACTTGCATGTTTCATACAACCAAAAAGAAGTGTTGAAAGGTATTAACCTATCGGTCGAAAAAGGCGAGGTTGTATCGTTTATTGGTCCGAGTGGAACAGGGAAAACCACCTTATTAAAATGCATCAATTACTTAGAAAAACCCCAACAGGGCGAAATTCAAATCGGGGATCTGCATCTCAATTATCAAAGTTTATCCAAGCAAGACACCCTAAAGCTTCGCAGGAAAACCGCCATGGTGTTCCAGATGTTCAACATTTTCAAACATAAGACGGTCATCCAAAATGTAATGGATGCTCAAATAGCCGTTCAGAAAAAGTCCAAAAACGAAGCGTATGCCATGAGTTTGAAACAATTAGAAAAGGTAGGTCTTAAAGATAAAATAAATGAATATCCATCTCGCTTATCGGGAGGACAATTACAAAGGGTCGGCATTGCACGTGGCTTGGCGCTTGAACCCGAGTTGATTTTGTTTGATGAACCTACTTCAGCTCTTGATCCCGAATTAGTAGAGGAGGTATTGAAAGTAATAGAAGATGTAGCAAAGTCCGGCATGACAACGCTTCTTGTCACCCATGAAATGGACTTCGCCAAGCGGATTTCCGACAAAGTGGTCTTTATGGAAAATGGTTACATTGTGGAAGTGGGAACGCCTGAACAAATCTTCGAGAAATCAGTGAATGTGAGAACAAGGCAGTTTTTGAAAAAGATCTATGCAGAGCAAGACCAACAAAAATTAAACATTAAGGGTGGTTGATGAGAATGAAGAAAAAGTCAATTTTAGTAGCAGCTTCTGTACTGGGTTTATCTCTCCTTACTGCATGCAATTCCACTGACAACAAGTCACAAGCTGAGAGCACTGGGGATTCAGGCGTAAGAACAATCAAAGTGGCGACTGGCCACACGTCAAAACCATTGAGCTGGGTCGATGAGAACGGCGAAGTGACGGGTTATGAGCCTGAGCTGATAAAAGAACTGGATAAAGTACTTGAAGACTATGAATTTGAATTGTTCGGTGTGGAAGATTCAGCGGGTGAAACAGGACTAGCTACTGGAAAGTACGACATGTTGGCAGGTGGTCTAGGGTTCACGGAGGAACGTGCAGAGCAATATATCATTCCTTCAGAATCGAGTGGTCGTGCCCTGGTCAAGATTTACGTGGCAGAAGATAGTGGAATTGAGAGCATTCAAGATTTGGTAGGGAAGAAAATTTCTCCTCTATCCCCAGCGGGTGCCACATATAAAACTGTTAAGGATTGGGAAGAAGAAAATCCTGAATTTAAGCTAGAGTATGATTTGGCTGATGTGGGAATTCCAATCGCAGATCGACTAAAAGAAGTGGCGACTGGCAAATATGATGCGTTGTTCTATCCATCGAGTTACGGACAAATCGAAATCATTGAAGATCAAAATCTACCTGTTGTGGGATTGGACCCAGTCAAAATTATTCCTACGTTCTTTATGATTCACAAATCAGAGGAAAATGAGGAACTGAAACAGGCCATCGATGAAGGTCTAAAGGAATTGGCAGAAGCAGGCGTGCTTTCTGAGTTGTCTACTGAATTCTACGCAGAAGATGTGTTTCAATACGATTGAGGCTTTTACATGAACGTCTTGGTTCGAGTCAGATAAGGTCATAGTGAATATCTCCGGATCGACTAGAGCACATCCATATTCTCTCGTTTGGTTGAATCCCTTGAGAATATGGATGTAGACTAAGACGAAAAACATAGACATGACACCGTCATGTACAGAAGAGATATTCATTAGAGAAGGGAGAAATGACGATGGAAACGGGTATGCAAGAATTACTAATGGAGTTTCTTAAAACGCTTCCGATCAATATTATCATCATCATCTTGTCGGCTGCGCTTGGGTTACTCTTTGCTGTGCTATTAACGTTTGTGCGACTAAAGAGAATTCCCGTCATTAGTCAATTAGCCGATTTGTATGTATCTTTTGCGCGAAGTGTTCCTGGACTGATTTTACTATTTATAGCGTACTTTGGAATTCCAAAAGTGTTACCTCTCATCGGTTTGGGCACATATGATATAAGCCCGATGCATGCTGCTATTATTTCCATGGGATTTTATCATTCTGGTTATATTTCTGAAGTGTTTCGACCCGCTTATCTCGCCGTTGAAAAAAGTCAACATGAAGCTGCAGATAGCTTGGGGTACACACCAATGCAAAAGTTTTTCCGAATTATTCTGCCCCAAATGGTTCCTGTTGCTCTCCCGGGATACGGCAATGCCTTGGTTTACTTGATTCATGATACGTCGTTGATCTTTGCCATTGGCATCGTGGATATTATGGGAACCGCAGAATTGTCTATCTCACGATCTTACGGTACTAATCAAATCCTAATTTACTTTATCATTGCCTTGATGTTTTCGGCTATGTGCTTCACAACGGACGGATTGGTTAGAAAACTGGAGAAGAGAGTGGCCATTCGATAAAGGTTAAACACAATAAGCAGGGGGGATTAACATGTTTGATTTAGAGGCTTCATACGAAATGTTTTTAGGGATATTGGGTGTACTTCCTGAAACCTTACTCATAGCGATTACTATACTTGTATTATCCACCTTTCTAGGAGTGGTGTTGGCTCTGATACAACAATATAAAATCCCTGTGCTGGATCAACTTACAAAATTATTTAAACTGTTTTTACGAGGGACACCTATGGTGGTGTTTTTATACTTGATGTATTATGCACTCCCTGCCATTGGACAGTTCATCGTTACACTTCTAGGTATCGATTATAATATGAACAATATGTCGCCTCTGGTTATTTTAATTGTCACAGTTAGCCTCACGTTGTCTGCCTTTCAATCTGAGATCATCCGAGGCTCATTTTTAGCGGTAGATCCGGGGCAAATTGAGGCGGCGCAATCCTTGGGCTATAGTTTTTCTCAAACGTTTACGAGAATTGTTGCCCCGCAAGCTTTTGTCCATGCCATCCCTGATTTCGCAAACTCTTTCACAGTGGCCATCAAAGCCACTTCACTCGGGTTTTTAATCACCGTGATTGATATCTTTGCACAAGCCAAAATCATGGCAGCCCAGAACTTTCGCTTTGTCGAGGCTTTCTTGATGGTGGCACTCATTTACTGGGGAATCGGTATTTTAATCACCAAGTTCGCCGACCGCTATGAGAATGATGTGCGAATCAAATGAGCTCATGCCATCACACAAGCCCCATCCATACATACACATCCGTCCTTGCAACCGCATGGGCGTTTTTGTATGCCTCTTTAAGCAGCAGGTACTCTTAATCTTGATTGATTTCCTACAGATTCTACACTCGTGACTCCGATCAGGGGTTCCATTATATACATCCAGAATTTCAAAAACGTGTGAAACAAATGAATTTGAAGCAATCTATGTCTCGAAGAGGCAACTGTATTGATAATGCGCCAATGGAATCCTTCTTTGGTCACATGAAAGATGAGATGGAATATAAACAATCACAAACATTTGAAGAATTAAAACAACTGGTCGATCGCTACATGATCTTCTACAATGAATCAAGAAGACAATGGAATCTAAAAAAGATGACTCCGGTGGAATACCGAAGTCATCTGATAGCTGCTTAAGTAGAAGGTTGCTTTTATTATACTGTCCGAAATTTATGGCGCAGTTCAAGCCGATTGTATACGTAATAATTTCTCCGTTAAATAAATCTAAAACAGGTGATAAGTAAGCTTCTCGCCAAGTAATTTAAACTCCGTAATATCCGTTACCCATTTCTGATTGGGGGCAACTGCAGTAAAATTGCGGTCTAAAATATTTGGTGCGGTCTTACCAACAGTACCTTTATAAGACCTATATTTTTTCATACGCACAACACACTTTAAACCTAGCTCTTTCATAATGCGTTGAACCTTCTTATGATTTATTTTTTGCCCACGGTTCACTAGCTCATCGCGAATACGACGGTAACCGTAACGACCTTCATGCTCTTCATAAATCGCTTTAATCTCAGCTTTTAACTCGGCATCTGAATCTGGACGATTCATTCTCTTCACTAAATCATAATAAGTACTTCGTGGAATACCAGCGAGCTCAACGAGCTCCTTCACCTGATATTTGTGCCTTAATTGAAAGACTATTTGTGTTTTGACTTGTTTGGTGATTTTCCTTGTTTTGAACTAAGGCATTCAACTTTTTTAAATACTCGTTTTCCATTTCAAGTTGCTTAATACGTGCTTCAAGAGCTTCGACTGATCCTTCAACTGGAACTCGTTTTGATTGTTTATTTGACTCTTTTTTCATGGATGGACGCCCCTTTTCCTTTGATTTCAGAGCGTCAATACCAGTTGTGGTGTACAATTTAACCCTTTTATGTACCGTTGATGGAGATGGGATGTTAAAAATCGCGGCTACTTTATTAGGAGTTACTCCAAAATCATTTATATAGTTTAGTACATCCATTTTAAAGTTCAAATCATAATTTGTATAGGAAGAATGAAGAGCTTCTACTCCATTTTCTTTATACTGGGCTACCCAATCCTTTAATGGGCTTGAGCTAATATTAAATTGATCAGCTATTGTTTTAAAGGAAGCTGTTCCTTTTAGATACGTTAAAACTGCCTGTAATTTTAATTCAGGACTATATTTTGTCATAGAAAAACTGCACCTCCAATTGTTAGATTGTGTCTAACAATTGGGGTGCAGTTCATTTCGATGGTCTATTTTTACGTTCAAAACATCAATATGATTTCGGGGATCCATTGTGAATGTTACACTTAAACTAACGCAGCAGTTTAGTTGAAGAAGAAAGATAATATTTATCTATAATTGTTTACTGAGTGAGTAAAAAGGGAGAATGGAAATGAAATCTATTTTAACACCTAAATGGGTATCTTTTTTTGGATTCCTTCTAATTTTAGTTGGACTTAGTTTTAAAGATACATATGAAATGACAGCCATAATAGGGAGTCTTTTGTTAGCAATGTGGGTAGCAATTGCTATGCATGAACTTGGTCATGTCATTTTCGGATACTTGAGTGGTTTTGAATTTGTTTTCTTTGCATTTGGACCAGTCCAAATTGAAAAAACAATAGACGGAATCAAAATGAAAGAGAACAAACATTGGTTATTTTTTGGTGGAGTAGCAATGATGTTGCCACCACAGATGAAGAAGGAATCTCTTACTAAAAAGTGGGCGATTTTTGTAGCGGGTGGTCCTGTAATGTCTTTATTATTAGGGAGCATCTTTTATATTCTTTATGATAATTTTTCTGATGCATTTCTTCTGAATTGTGCAATTATGAATGGAGGTATTTTGCTAGCGACAATAATTTCATTTAAAACAGGTATGAAAACAGATGGGTATATCTTATTTTCTATACTAAAAAATAATGAAGAATCAATCTTGTTAGTAGAAGAATTGCTCATAATGAAAGAGCTCCTTGGTAGAAAACAACCAACTGAATGGAATCAAACATATATAAAGCTAGCAAAACAAAAGGACGTTAGCATCGACAATTTGCAGTACGCAATGATGATATACTATTTCGAAATTGAACAAAACGGATTTAAGTCTGCAGTAGAGGCCATGAAAGAATACAGAGAGATTCCTGTCACAGAGAAGAATAAATTTTCAGTAGGATTCCTCATACACATGCAGCAGCTATCACATTTTATGATGGACGATGTTCCAATTGAAAAAATGGTATATTTCCAACGGTTACTATCTAGTTTGGAACCTGTCTCTTATTTTAGAGGAAAAGCGATTATTGCTTATCTGGAAAATGATAAAGATTCAGCTTTAGAAAATTTAAAGAAAGTAAAAAAAATCATTGAAGATAATGAAGCGTTATATGGATTTTTTAAGGCAGAAAAAAGGTTAACAGAACTTGTTGGAAAAAAATATCTGTTTAACATTGATAAACTTTTGTCGCTGGTCGAGGAAGGATAAATACTCAGTTTTATAAATTTATTGAACTAACTTAGCAGTTTAGTTTAACAAGAAATAATAAGTTAATCTATTTGTTGAAATGGTGTTAAACTTAATAATATTCTTATTATTTTATTGAGGTGAAAAAATTGATATTAGTTAGTTCTTGTTTAGCAGGTTTAAAAGTTAGATATAACGGAACAGATAGTTTAGATAATAGAATACAAAAACTTTTATCAGAAAATAAAGCTATTACTGTTTGTCCTGAATTACTTGGAGGTTTTTCAATTCCAAGAGAGCCTGCTGAAATCGTTGGAGGAGATGGTGAAGATGTATTAAATGGAAAGGCAATAGTTGTTGAAAAGTCAGGAAGAGATGTTTCTGACCTATATGTAAACGGAGCATACGTTACATTAAATAAAGCTCAAGAGTTAGGTGCAACAACTATTATCCTTAAAGAGTACAGCCCATCTTGCGGTAGTTCTATGATTTATAATGGCGAATTTAAAGGAAATAAAATTCCTGGTATTGGTGTCACAACAGCTCTACTAAGAAGAAATGGTTTACAAGTAATTTCTGAAGAAAATCTCACTGATTTTTTGGATGGATTACATTGATTCTTCTTTAACTATCGGGGTGCTTTACTTCAAGAAGGAGTGAAGCTTTTTTCTTATTGAACTAACGGTGCAGGATTGTTCAAGTAGGAATTTCCGTTTTTGCACAAAATAATAACGGGAAAATGGTTGGGAATGCAGGAAAGAAATATATAGATTTTATCAAAAATATTAAGTAAAAGTTTTTAGTAAAGGAGCTTTGTTATTTATATTATTTTTGCAGGTTTCTTAGTCCTAATCACAGGAATCTCCACTTTATACTGGACAATAAAACACTTGAACAGTGAAATTCATAAACAAAAAGATTATATTAACGATCCTACTCCTGAATCATTTAATAAGGTACTCATGATATATTTTGCTAATATTATTTTGAGACTTATACCAGTAAAGTTTATGAAAGTAATACTTATCATATTTTCAATAGGTTTGTTCTTCTTGTCAGCGTTTATTTTTTCACTACTATTTTGAGAAATTGAATCGAATCAAAAATTTTTCTTATTAACTAACGAGATGCTTTAGTTAAACAAAACCATCATTTCGATGGTTTATTTTTTTATCCGAAACATCAAGTAGATCTCAGAAATCCATTGTGAAATGTTACACTTAAACTAACGGTGCAGGTTAGTTGAAGAGTGTTGTTTAACTTGTGTTCAACAATCGGGCCAGATAGTGGCATAATGAAACGCTTTGCTTTATGGTCTTGAATTTATAATATCATGGAAGAGGTGGCGACAATCCCTAAGATAGTGAATAAAAACATATTTAAAAGGGCTGTTTTTTTTTTTATAATTGCAGCGACTATAACAATACTGGCGACAATAATAACTTACATGATAAATCCTGATTTAAAGGGAGTAATGGAATCATTAGGAGATAAATCATCGAATCAATTTAGAGAATCTACAGGGATTAAAAAAGTATGGGCATACGTTGTTAATAATGGGTTTGTGGTACCTTTGCAAATGTTTGTCTTAACCTTGATTCCTGTGCAATTTCTTTATCTCATAAATATAATTTCAACTGCTTTTCTGCCCGGGATTCTTTTTGGTGTTGTTTTGCAAGTCGACTCTAGAAAAGGTATTGAGATAATTACGTCTACTATTCCTCATTATTTCGTTGAAGTTTTTGCATTTTGTTTATTTGCAGCAGTTCTCTTTGAGTTAAATCGAGCTGTTAGAATTAAAATTAGAAATTTATTTAAGAAAGACAAAGAGGGAATATCTCTTGTTGGGAAAATTTCAGAAACAATAAAAATTTACGTGGTATTAATACTACCGCTAATTATCCTAGCTGCATTCTTGGAAACTTACATAGCTGATATTATATTTAGCTTATTTCAATAATTCGACAATCGGGTGCGATTGTTTAATAAGCGTCTCTGTTCTTATTAAACTACCATGGAAGAACGTAATTTTCTTGCATATCCTGTGGTGAAGCAGGGCTTCATGGATGGCTAACGGGTGCTTTACTTCAAGAAGGAGTAAAGCCTTTTTTCTTATTCAACTAACGCAGCAGGTTAGTTTAATAAAGGTATCTTTTGAAGGTGACAGATTATCAGTGGGGGGTATAAAAAAATGGAAGAAAAAAAGTTTGATACTTTAATGTTATTTCAAATAATTTTTGTAATCCTTGTTATGGCAATTGGCATTTACTGTAAGGTGACAGAGAGTACCCAATTAATACCTTTTTTATTAATTTTCATGGGTTTAATTACCCTTATATTGGGATTACGAGAATATAAAAGAACTCATAGTTTATTGTGGGGTATCTTTTATTTATGTAGTGCATTATTCATTTTATTCGTTGCGATTGAAGTATTCTAATTAATTAAATAGAAGTAATATTCAACTAACGGATGCTTTACTTCAAGAAGGAGTAAAGCCTTTTTTCTTATTAAACTAAAGAAGCAGAATAGTTTAACAAGGATTTTGGTATAAATGGTAAAATATATTTAGAGGGGTTTTCTAAAACGACATTAGCCATTTTTGTCATATTAGCGAAAAGAGGGAGTTAAATGACTAGTTTTTTCTTAATACTTATGGGCTTTTTTATTGTAACTGCAAATATTATTGGATTTATATCTTACAAAAAAAAGAAAAATTTATATTTTGCTGCTTTTATAATATTGTTATTAGCAGTTTTATTTGGGGCAATCGGTGGTGCATTAGCAGTATTTATTATTCGTGATCCTTTTGCAATATTTTATGGTTTGCAACTAGGACAATATCTAATAGTAAATAGTGTCATCGTTTTTCTTATTGCAATTTTAGTAACTGTAATAAAGAAATTTAGGAACTGAAAAATGTAATTCACGATTATATTCCACTAACGGTGTGCTTTAGCTACACAGGGCTGTCAGTAGACAGCCTTTCTTGTTCTTCAACTAAAGCAGCAGGTTAATGTAAGAAGGATTGCAGAAAATCATGTGCAATAAATAGAAATACTTACTTAACAAACTATGTAAGGAGATAATACTTTGAACATTTTAACTTTGATTCTAAGTTATTTAATTGGCTCAATTTCATTTGCTTTAGTAATCGGTAAAATATTTTATAAGAAAGATATTCGTGATTATGGTAGTGGTAATCTTGGTGCAACTAATGCTTATAGAGTTTTAGGCATAAAAGCAGGAGTAATTGTTGCAATTGCTGATATATTAAAAGGTACATTTGCTTGTTTACTTCCCCTAATACTTGGTTCTACAGTTAACCCTATTGTATGTGGTTTATTAGCCATACTAGGGCACATATTTTCTGTTTTTGCTAGTTTTAAAGGCGGAAAGGCTGTTGCGACAGCAACTGGAGTTTTCTTGTTTTTGACTCCTTTAGGTGTTTTTGTTGGTTTTGTTATGTTTGTCTTAACTTTGCTATTTACTAAGTATGTATCACTTAGTTCAATGTTGGCTAGTATAGCATTATTCATTTACAGTCTTATATTTGAAGATAAAGTTATCATAGCACTTTCTCTACTAATAAGCGTATCAATAATCATTCTACATCGCCAAAATATAAAGAGAATTGTAAATGGAACAGAGAACAAAATAGTTGAAAATTAGTGTTTACTTGTTAAGCTAACGGGTGCTTTACTTGAAGATCGTTGAGCTGCTTAGAAGGCTCTTTTTTCTTCTTCAACTAACGCAGCAGGTTAGTTGAACAAGACTTTTCTTAATTGAGACTTTATATCAAGTATTCGAATAAGAATACAGTGCAATATTGTTGCTAGGAGGAGTGTGAGTGTGACTACAAGCATTAATTTAATATAGAAAAATTTAAAACTATTTTGTTAATCATTAAAGTTTAATTCCTCGATGTGAAATGAGAAATTAATGGTGATATCTTCATTTTTATGATGATACTCCTAGATATAGAAAGATTGCATATTTAGCAAATACAATTAACGGATTGAAAAATTGAATGGTTTAGAAATAATTTAAGAGATAGTATTGAGGATATGAATTATCGTTTATTTAAAGTTATTGTATCTATGGGTTTAAGTATTTGAGTAGTTGAAAATTCAATTGCGGTAAGAAAGAATCTTAATCAATGCCAAAACGTTATGCAATCAATGTTTTGGCATTTCATGTTATTAATAGAAAATAAAATTAAATTAAGTTCTATACATAAGATTAATTTGCTCTGCAATATATGCTGAATCCAGGTGAAAGCCACCTTTTAACCACCACATAATGACGCCTATAATAGAGGCAGTTTTAATATCTGGATCTACAATGTTCTTTCTCCCCATATTTTTAGATTGATTTCTGCGGGTTACTATTAAATCTTTCATCATCAATAGATGGGACTCGACTGAAAGATCCAAGGAAGTTCAACAAATCGAGTTAAAATTGGGTTTTGAGATTAAAGTACTAGATAGACAATCACACGGTACATTGAGGGCAGTAACGAGAACATATCTAGTGAAACCATTAGAGGATGATAAGGAAAGCGATATAGAATACCTATTAAACTTGAATGAAGAAGACAAGATTGAACAATGGGCTATGGTTAAAAACGGAAAGGTAATCAGACCATATAACACAGAAGACGAATAGTAAATTAAGAAATGTTCAAGCAGGACATCTTTTTCTTTCGCATATTTACCAGGACATCAGAACAAAAAAGATATGTAACTAACGTGGCGTCTTAGTAAAACAGAGCTGCCGAGTGACAGCCTTTATCAACTAACGAAGCAGGTTAGTTGAATAAGGAGTAAATATTTCAATAGCAGGATATTATAGGAAAAGAGCGAATATATTGAGTTAAATAGGAGGTGATTATTTGAATCCAACAAAAATTAGAAATTTAATGTGGGGCTTTATTTTATTTGGAGTTGTGTCTTTACTTTTACAAGGTGCAAGCATACCAAGTATTTTAGGTTCTCAAATAGGGATTAATCCTTTTCATGCTTTAAAGATAATTGCTTTTATATCTTTACTGGCGGGTATAGCATGTTTTATCAAATACCAAAAAGCCAAAAGGTTAGAAACTATTTAGCATCAACCTAATACTGCTTCGGCAGTTTTTTTTTAATTAACTAACGTGTGCTTTACTTTAGTATAAGTAGAGCCTTTTTCTTATTTAAGTAACGAAGCAGGTTAGTTGAAGAAGGAATATTTACATAAACGTAATACCTTACTAATATTTCTTTAGTAAAATAGTTGGCAAATCATTTTTACAAAAGTCTTAATGTTAAATTAAGAAATTATTTTAGAAAAATGAAGGACTATTAGAAATAGCTTTGATAAGTTATTTTATTTAGAGAGGAATCAGGAGAATTTGGATTATATTTGGATAGCTATAGGAATGGCGGTAGCAGGATGTTTTATTGGAAATGGACTGAAAAACTTTAAAAATCCTGATGAGAAAGTGTAATTGATTTTTTACATGAAGATGATGAACACGAACTAATTAAAGAAATGAAGTACATAATTTTATGGGTGTATCCTTAACTTCTACCTAAGACTAAAGTGACAAGAATGTAACATTAATCATCAAATTGTTAGGTTAATCGATGGTATTTCTGATTTCAGTTTAATATATTTAATCTATAGTAAGGGGGAACGAAAAAGTTGAGAAAAATAATTTTAATGATTGCTATAATTCTATCACTAAATGCTTTGATTCCAGTAGTCCACGCAGACTCAAATGATAAAATTCATAAGATTGAACGATTTGTTGAAGAACAAAAGGAGATTAGTAAAATTCCTGGGATATCGTTAGTTATTGTAGAAAAGGGGAAAACAGTTTATCAAAAAGGGTTTGGATATGCGGATGTAAAGGAGAAAACACCGGTAACTTCTCATACCTTATTTGAACTGGGATCGACCGCGAAGGCATTTACTGGTCTAGCTATTTTACAATTAGAAGAAGAAGGGTTGTTAAAACGAACTGACGATGTCAGAAACTATATCCCATGGCTAGAGTTGAAATATAATGGAGAACCGCAAACGATTACTATAAATCAATTGCTTCATCATACCAGTGGGATCGCTTGGAACTCTATTGTACATATTCCTGAAAGTAACGCAGATAATGCACTTGAATTAACAGTAAGAGCCCTACTTGAACAGCCATTGAATCGTAAACCAGGTAGCTCATTTGAATACGCTACGATCAATTATGACATTTTGGGTCTCATCATCGAGAATCTTTCTAAACAGCCTTATGATTTGTATTTAAAACAACAATTATTAGAACAAATAGGTATGAAAGACTCGTTTGTTGGCTTACATCAAGTTAAGTCCGATGAGTTGGCGACTGGTTATAAAATAGGATTCATGAGAGAACAAAAATATACTCCGCCTATTTATCGTGGTAATATACCTGCTGGTTATATAGTTAGCAACACAAACGATATCGCAAAATGGATGAACGTACAGTTAGGATCCGAACTGAATGACACGATTGGCGAACAAATTATAAAAGAATCACACATTCCTGACAAATCCGTAGAGCCTTTCGATCAAGACACCTACTATGCAAGCGGGTGGAGCATTATGAAAAAAGATGACAAACAATACATACTCCACGCTGGCGAAAATCCTACATTTACCTCTTATTTCATCATGCAACCGGATGAGCAATTAGGGGTAGCCGTACTCTCCAATATGGATTCAACCTTTACAACTGTAATAGGTCAAGGCGTGATGGATTTGTGGGAAGGAAATAACGTTAATATTAATCATACTGATATCTACCAAAAATTAGATAAAATTGTAACAATACTGTGTGTTATTGTCGGCTGTTTAGGTATAATTTTCAGTATTTTATTGCTAAGAAGCTTATGGAAATTAAATAGAAGGCAACGAACTTTGGGAGCGTTAAAAGGAAAGAGGATTTTTCTATTAGTGTTTCATTCATTGTTTGTAGCTGCGATTTTGATACTTATGCTGATAGCTCCCAAAATATTACTAGAAATGAGCTGGGAGTTTATTAGAGTATGGGGCCCAACTTCAATTTCGGTGTTTTATTATATTGGAATAGCAACAATTATCATTTATTACTTTTTTGTATTATTACTAATTATAACAAAAAAGGTGATTTCATTAGATATAAAGCAGCACACGCAAACAAAATAATGCACTATTTTATTATTGAACTTATTGTACTAACGAGGTGCTTTACTTGAAGATCATTGAGCTGCTTAGACGGCTCTTTTTTCTTATTGTGCTAACGGGGCAGGTTAGTTTAATAAGCCCCAAGACCGAGCTTAAAATACGTCTTAGGTTGATTAATAGGAATTCGCTCACGCAGTAAGATGGAATCAAGAAGAAATAAGGTTATAGGAGTGGTAAAAATAAAGAAAACCAAAAAGAAGTTTAGATTTTGGATTGTTTTAAGGAATATTTTATTAGCTACAGTAGCAGCACTTGTTATTTGGTTCATTTTCAGTAACGTAATGAATACGTATGAACAAAAAAAATATCCAGCAATAGGGAAATTAGTTGAAGTAGATGGTAAGAGTATGCATGTCTATACAAAGGGTGAAGGGGATAATACAATAGTTTTATTAAGTGGCCTTGGAACCGCAGCACCAGCACTGGATTTTGAGCCTTTGATAAATAAATTGGCAAAGAATAATAAGGTAGTAGTGGTAGAGTCGTTCGGATATGGATGGAGCGATATAACCGACAAGGAACGAACAGTGGAGAACATAGTAGAGGAAACAAGGACTGCTCTAAAAAAATTAAATATAAAAGGCCCATATATATTGATGCCTCATTCAATTTCCGGAATCTACAGTATGTATTATGCCAATAGATATCCCGAGGAAGTTAAAGCCATCATAGGAATAGATTCTACCTTACCACAGGTGCTGGAATATTTCGGTGTATCCACTCCTACTATGCCTAAATATTTGAGTTATGTGGCACCAACTGGAATTGCAAGATTAGCATTATTCTTAACTCCAGATAATTTTCTACCTATTGCTGAGAAAGGTACTTATTCGGAAGAAAACCTAAGAATGACAAAAGCTATCTCTGCTTGGAAAGGCTACAACAAAAATGTAGTTAATGAAGCGAACGAGATAAATAATAACATTGATAAAACAATAGATATGACATTCCCGTCTGATATACCTGTTATGATCTTTAATACGAATGCAGAAAATGTAAATGAAGATGGTAAATCAAATATAAATTTTTATAAAACACAAATACAAAATATAGATGTTAATAAACTAGTAACTATAGAAGGACACCATTATTTACATTGGACTCATTATAAGGAAATGAGCGAACACGTTAATGAATTCACAGAAAGATTTAAGTGATTGAATCAAATGATGGGAAAGTATTATTGTTGTTCAACTAACGAGGTGCTTTAGTTGAAGATCATGGGCGGGCTGTTTAGGCAGCTCTTTTTTCTTGTTCAACAAAAGGGGCAGGTTAGTTGAATAAGAAGATTTTTTGGACCACCAGAACTTCTAATCGGGAGGTAATTTTGTGGAAAGAAAATATAATTTGTGGTCGTTCCTTATATGTTTGTTATTAACAGCTCTTTCTTTACAGGCTTTATATGCTTCTTATACCCACTCGTGGTCAGTAGCACCACCTGCTTCGGTTATATGGTTGCTCACTGTTATTACTTTTTTTATGGGTATTTCGGGATTTAGAGACAAAAGCAGCAGGGGAGCAAGATGGAGAAGTTGGCTGACTTTCTTAATTGCCTTTCCCCTTTCAGCAATTTTTCTATTAGGGATAGTAGTGAATACATTTGCAAGAGAACGCATTGCAACAACCCAATCACCCGATTCTAAAACGACAATCGACTTCTACACATTAAATGGTGGTGCAGCTACCTCTATTAGTGTAGTAGGAATAGTAGATGGTCCCCTTTGGTTCAAGAAGAATATCTACTATGATGACAATATGCACAAGGCAGATGTGGCTTGGACAAATAACCATATTATTATAATCAACAATCACACTTTGAACTTGGATAAAGGGGAAACTTTTTCGGATTAAAAATATTTTTTTACTAACTGGGTGCATTAGTTGAAGAACAATGAGCAGTATAGATGGCATTTTATTCTTGTTCAACTAAAGCAGCAGGTTAATTGAATAAGCAAAAAGAAATTTCCTGTCATTAAATTAATAAAAAAAGTGGGATAATGTCCAAGGAAGAAAGAAAAAGGATAAAAGCAAAAGAACAACGAAAAAACTCTTGTGGTGCTTTAAACAATGCGTGGGCTCAAGCCCATACATGAGCACCAAGCTGTGGGTGTTAAGTCAATATTGGTTCAATTGTAATAATTGTAGCAATTATTCTGTTGGTAAGAGTGTGTTCAAAATAATCTTATTGAAGTAACGGGTGCTTTAGATAAAGATCATGGGTTGCTTAGGCAACTCTTTTTTCTTCTTGAACTAAACGGGGTAGGTTAGTTGTGTAACGAAACTAAATTACGACTTATCTAAAAGGAAGAGATATATTTGATAAAACACAATTTGTTAAAACAACAACTTAACTTTACTTGTAAATGTTGCTTTAATGACAACACCGATAGTGAATTTAATAATATCTATATGTTAATAGATGATGATTATAACTCCGTACCGTAGCAGTATCAGTAGATGAAATTGAGATTTTAAAGTCTAGTAATAAATCATCCGCAACAGAAATGGAGTTTTCACATCCGCCTGAAGGATTGTTTAATTTAAATGGAAAGGAAGAAGTTGAACTTCCTTTTTTTGAAGATATAGGAGCTATAGTTTATGGAATTTACTATATCAACACCAATTTCAATTTCGAATATATAAAAACATTGAATAGATAGTAACAATAATTTGTTATATGTCGATAATTATAGAGGGAAGTTTTTCGTCATCTACGTCTATAGGAGGAAAAATATTTTAAGAAAAACTTACTATTTAAACTAATGACGAAATGCAACTTTTTCACAAATTTTAATAAGGAAGTGGCTTTAAATTATGGCAGAAGGAACTTACACAATGAACGTAAATCTTGCTAAGAAAACTGTTGATATGACGGTGAGCGGAACTTTTACTCCTGAAAAAGCTCAACAATTTATCAATGATTATCAGAATAAGTTATCATCAATAAATGCAAGCGAATTCGTCTTGGATTTTGATTGCAGTGACTTGGATGTAGTAACAAAAGAAATGATACCAGATCTTGAAAATTGTTTAGCACTTTATAAATCTTCTGGATTTAAGAAAGTAGAAGTAGGTATTAAGAAAAGTGCTATAATCTCTATGCAATTAAAACGCTTGGCGGGTAATGTAGGGCTAACTACGTTTGAGGTAATTCAAAAATATTAATTTTTACAAAAAGGTAAGGAGCTATTTCAGGGTCCTTCCTTTTTCATTTGATATTTACATAACAAAACTCGTAACTTAAATGTACTAAAATGATCAAGCTTAATAACAAGATATGTAATTGTATATAATACTAAAATTTCATTCGAGAGGTTTCTTGCGACTATGACTAACATTAGAATTAAAGCAGTGGATGTTTACCATGCAAAAAAACAAGTAAACAATGATGTTTATCTTGAACACTTTAAAAAACAAGGAAAAGATATTACAAATTTCTTAGATATTATGGGAAGAAAAGAGCGTTATGTTATTGATAATCATGAAGAAAATACGATTACAATGGCGATTGAAGCAACAAATCGGGTGTTGAAAAAAGTGGGATTAGAAGGTAAGGATATAGATATGATTGTTTTTTCTACTCAAGTACCTGAAGTGACTGTTCCAAGCAACGCTGTGTTCATTCATCATGCCATTCAAGCAAAAAAAGGAACAGTTATTTTTGATATGAACGCAAATTGCGCTGGTATGACGATTGCAGTAGAGCAGGCGTCACGATATATGAAATCCAATCCAGATGTTAATACCGCACTAGTGGTAGGTTCTGATTATCTTTCATTAGTGGCTGATCCAAAAGATGCAATGACTTATGCTAACTTTGGGGATGCTTCTTCTGCTATTATTTTAGAAAAGACCGAGAATGATACAGGATTTATCGATGCGATGTTTGAAGTAGACTCAAGTAACCGAAACAATATTTTATATCCACACAAGGGATTGTCTCAAACAAATAAAGCTAGTGAAAGTGCAGAATTCATGCTTTGGCAACCATTTGATGGAGCGATGGTACTCCCTGATGCGTATGATATGTTTAAAGCCATTTTAGAAAGAAATCAACTTAAAATTGATGATGTAGATGCGTTCTGCTTATCTCAATTTGCTAAAGTGAATATTGATAAAATACAAAAACATTTTGATATACCTGAAGAAAAATTTATTTATGTAGGAGACAAGTATGGATATACTGGTACAAGCAGTCCTTTTATTGCCCTTCATGAAGGAATCGAATCAGGAAAGATAAAGCGTGGAGACTTAATATTATTTTGGACAATCGGTGGGGGTCACGAGTTCATTACTATGTTATTTAGATATTAAACATAGAATAATTTCATATACCTTTATTCAACTACCATGAAAATTAATTTCTTCAAGAAAAGAAAAATGACAACAGTAAAGAAGACCCTGCTCAATCGTTAAAAAAAGAGGAGAGCGTACATTAATAAGTCTATTGATTTCGGTGGACGACTAGTATTTACTCCTCTAACCATTTTCATTCCCTGTGGTGCAGCACTATTTTGTGCTGCATGGATGGCTAACGGGTGCTCTATTTAAAGATTCGGTTTCCGAAATAATAAATAAATCTTAATAACAAGAAGCCCTATACTGGGATGAAAAATAGCCCCTTTTTGATCAATCTTTGTTCAAAATAGGGGCTATGATTTTCTATTAGAATCAGCATTTGTAGCTGTGTTTAAATCAATCTTTATTCCAAACCAAAACCTCTTTGTTAGAATTAGCAAGGAACAAAAAATAGAAAAGGATGTAGTGCCCGAAATTGTATCTTCTTTAGGACACTAACATAATTAATAGAAAAGCAGCCACTCTTATATTTTTTAAGCAAGCGTACTTTCTCCTTAAACGTTTAGGGGAGCGAAGGTCAATCAATTGCAACAGGATTACCGAAAAAAGCGTGGATAGAAGTGACGGAGTCACTTCTATCCACGCTAGACACTCAGTAATGGTGATCCATTCGCTTTGTACAAAGCGAACCGATTACGATCAATTGAAGACCAAGGAGCTTACGCTTTTTTTATGGGTTTGGACTTGTATTTTCATTGGATGAACCGTCTGGATTGGTCGTGCCTTCTGGCGGTGTTTCATTTTCACCACCATCTGGATTACCGCCGTTTCCGTCACCATTTCCATTTCCATTTCCATTGTTGTTTCCATTTCCATTTCCAGTCTCAGTCCCATTGTTATTCCCGTTCCCGTTGTTGCCGTCAGCTGGATTTTCATCCGGCGCGGGATCTATTGGTTCCATTATTTCCAGGTCCTCTTCTACAACTCCTTCTAGTGTGAGGGAGATAGAGGCTGGTTCACTTCGAACCTCATCAGAAACTGCTACTACAGAGAATACATACGTACTTCCTGGTATTAGGCTTTGAACAATTAAGCCTTTTTGATTTGTAGATTGAAGTACTTCGCTTGGACCGTTGTCAATTGCGACAGATACTTCGAATTGTACATCTACCTCTTGATCTTTCGGTTGTTCAAAGTCCCAAGATAATGTTGCAGAAGATGTTATCTCATCAAAATCAACCGTTAAGTTGGAAGGAGTATTAAGCTCTAACTGTTTAAAATGTTCCGAAACCACTGTAGGCTCTGTTCCTTTCACAAATAACTCGGTAGCTTTTAATTCATCAGGTGTGAATTCACTTGCCAACTGAAGTGGACTTGTTCCTTTTTCAATCGTAGCTTCTACTACTGAATTCGGTTTACTAAATCTTTCGGTTGACTTTCCGTTTGAAATAGATGACATGACTTCCTTAAATATAGTTTGCGGTAAATATCGTTCTTCATTAGTCGTCATTGGTGTTTTTAGTTCAGGATATCCAGACCAAACTGTAATAGAATAGTTAGTTGTATAACCAGCGAACCAAACATCTGGGAATGCACTATCTGGTAGATTCCATTCGTCCATTTGTTGCGAGCTGTAGTTAGATGTACCGGATTTTCCTGCTACATCCAATCCGCTTATAGCTGCCCGTTTCGCTGTACCTTTTGTTAATACATCACGTAGAACATCTGTCACTATATAAGCAGTGGAATCCTTCATCACCGGTTTTGTTTTATGGTCATATTTCTTTTCTGTTTTCCCATCTCGATAGACAATTTTATTGATTGCGTATGGTTCGGTATGAATACCATTATTACCAAATGCAGCATATGCACCTGCCATTTGAATAGGTGACATCGATTTAGATGTACCACCAATTGCTGAACTTTCTGTTACATTTCCAATATCAATGCCAAATCGATTAATAAATTCTTTGGCATTTTTCGTTCCGACTTCTTGCAATGTTTTAACAGCAGGTACATTTCGAGAGTTATAGAGAGCCTCTCGCATTGTCATGCTTCCTTTATATTTTCCATCGAAGTTTCGAACAACTTGTTCTGTACCAGTATAAGTAATTTGGTTATCTACAATGGTATGGCCAGAAGACCAATCTAAAAATTCAACTGCAGGACCATAATCGATTAAAGGTTTAATCGTGGAGCCTGGAGAGCGAGTCTTCATATCTTGAGCGAAGTTAAAACCACGATCCGCTCCGTAATTTCTCCCACCACCAACTGCAGCGATAGCGCCAGTTTTTGTATCTATTACTGCTACAGCTGACTGAATATCCTCTGTAGGGAACATATCTGAGTTTAGAGTTTTTTCTACTTGCTCTTGTGCATTTGGGTCTAGTGTTGTATGAATCGTAATTCCTTCTGAAATGGCTTCTCCATCTCCATTTTTCTCCAACTCATCTAATACAATATCAATAAAAGCATCATATTTCGAACCTTGTTTAGCAACACGTTGATCTTCTGGTAGTAGAGAATCTTCTACTGGGATTGCTTGTGCTGCTTTCATTTCTTCATCCGTAATTTTGCCATGTAAGTTCATTAAGTGAAGAACAATGTCTTTTCTTTTCTCAGCAAGATCGGGATTTTTAAAAGGATTGTAGTTGTTCGGACTTTGTGGCATTCCTGCTAATACAGCCATTTGATCCAATGTTAGATCCTTCAATTCTTTTCCATAAAAATATTGAGAAGCAGTTCCGAAGCCGTAAATTCTTCCAGACATTAATACTTTATTAAAGTACATTTCAAATATTTCTTCTTTTTCATATTTACGTTCTAGTTGAACGGCAAGGTATGCTTCTTGTGCTTTACGTTTTAATGTTTTTTCATTCGTTAGGAACGAGTTTTTAATCACTTGCTGTGTTAATGTACTTGCCCCTTGAGAACCAAATCCGCTAGTGAAGTTTGCCAGTACAGCTTTTCCTAAGCGTAAGAAATCTACACCTCCATGTTCATAGAAACGGGCGTCTTCCGTAGAAAGGATTGCATCTTCCATCATTTGGGGGATTTCATCGTAAGTCACATATTCACGACTTTCACTACCAACTGTCGCAAATTCCTCTCCATTTGCATCGAGTAATTTAGGACTTATTGGATCTTTCAATAATTGTTCATCTAATTCTGGTGCAGTGCTAGCATAATACGCAAAGAGGGAACCACCTGCAATGGCGACTATTACTCCTAATAGGATGAGTGAAATAAATATACGTTTTACCCATAATTTTATTGGTTTTTTTGGTTGTTTCTTTCGTTGTACTTGTTTTCTTCGTTGTTCACGAGTTGTTTTTTGCTCACTCATAAACGTCTCCTCACTTTCACTTTATACGTTCAAGTCATTAACTACTTTCAAATAATCAATTCTTGGTGCATATTTTGGAGTGATTTCTATGGCATGTTCTTCAAACTCAGACAATGCTATAGATTTTCTTCCTCCTGTTTGCATTCTATCCCAATAGAGCTTTAATTGCTCAAAAGGTAAATAAAAATATCGATCTACTGCAGAAAAGCGAACAAGTAAAAAACTAATCCCATGTTGCTTAACTACTTTGCTCATATGTTCGACCTGATGGAGATGAACATTTTTCAATGGAAATGCTGTTCTATTTTCCGTTTCTTTTGCTTCAAAGTCAATATATTTACCTTCAAACACACCATTAAAGTCCGTAGTAGAAGGAGTTCTATAATATGCTTCTTTAATAACAGCGCTGCTTCTACTTGGATAATCTACTTTGACAACTTGAATAGGGATTGGTTTTTTATAGATGACAGCTATATCATGTGCTAGATAGAATTCATTTGCATCATTTAGTTCATCTTCTAATGTCTTTCCCCTATTACTAAAAGAATAATCCTTTTTTTTAACATTTGCTGTTTCTTTTTTAGGAGTATACATTTTCCCATTTGGATAATGAATAGCCAAGTCACTCACCTCTTATGCTACTAGTTTATCACAAGTTAGTTAGACGAAAACGATACACATTTGGTTTCATTTTTTTTGTTGTCGAGCAGACACTAGTTTTGTCTGTTGCATAGAACCTTTGTCGAGTAGGAAGGGATTTATAGCGTATGAAGGAATTTATTCTAAAAAGGAGTGTTTAAAATGAACAAAATTGAACGTCTTATTGATCAACTAGAGCTCTTAGAATACCTACTTGAAAACCGATTAAACGATGAACAAGAGCAGTTTGAGGAAGATTTTAGTAAATCATCATTTCGTTTACTTGGAAAAATCGAAAAAATTGAAAATAAATTATAAGAAATGAAGTTGCTGCCTAATTTTAATTCGAATGTGTTAAGTTTGGAGTGTCTTGAAACCGCTTGTTTAAGTATGAAAGTGTTTCTCAACAATCGGAAGGAATGTATGTTCGTTCATAACTAGTAATATCTTTAAAAATTTGCTAAACTGTTTCTAGAATGCGAGGGATTACTTTGTCATTATTAGAGTTAAGTAAACAGTTATTAAAAGAATGCGATGAAAGTATTTCGCGTTTTCATATTTATCGAGCAGAAGACAAGGAACCAGATTTTTTTCAAGATGTGAAGCCACATGCATATAAAATAGATGAATTATTACTTGAATGGGAGCAGCTAGTTAGAAAATGGATTCAAGTAAAAAGACCGAAGTATGTACATCCAAGTCAAATCGAGTCATTACTTGAATCCATGAAGCAATTTATCGTTCAATCGTATTATAAAGCAACGAGTAAGAAACGATTTCTTCAATCTGTCCATTCATCCAAATACACGTTAGAAACAGTTATTCAAGCGATTAAGGAAGTAGGGGATGAACATGCTTAATCAAAAAAACATATCGGGCATTTTAAACGATTGGAAAGTTGATAAAAATAGAAATTCACGAATTGAGCATATTCATACAACAGAAGAGAAAGAAGCAATATATGCTTCTTTCCCAGAAAAGATGCATCCTTCTATTAAGAAGGCTTTACAAAGTCGTGGTGTGAATCAATTATATAGTCACCAGCGGCAAGCTTTTGATGCTGCAACTTCTGGAAAGTCCTTTACTACCATCACACCTACTGCCTCTGGAAAATCTCTTTGTTATCATCTTCCGGTTCTTCAGTCAATTCTGGAAGATCCAACTTCGCGCGCCATCTATCTCTTTCCGACGAAAGCATTAGCTCAAGATCAAAAGAGTGATTTAAACAATTTAATTCAAGCAAGTGAGGAAGAGATTTTAAGCTATACATATGACGGCGATACCGAACCTGGTATTAGACAAAAAGTCCGTAAATCAGGTCATATCGTATTAACGAATCCAGATATGCTGCATTCGGGAATACTTCCACATCATACAAAGTGGGTTTCTCTATTTGAAAACTTAAAATATATTGTAATAGACGAAATTCATACATATAAAGGTGTTTTTGGTAGCCATGTTGCGCATGTTATTAGACGGTTACAAAGAATAAGTGCTTTTTACGGGAGTAATCCTCAATTTATTTGTACATCTGCAACTATTAAAAATCCAAAAGAGTTAGCAGAAAACTTAACAAATACCACGCATGAACTTATCGACCAAAATGGTGCACCTGCTGGAAAAAAACATTTTGTCTTTTATAACCCCCCAATCATCCATCCAGTGTTTAACGTGCGAAGAAGTGCTATTTTAGAAGTGCGTGATATAGCACAAGAATTATATGTAAATGGTTTACAAACGATTGTATTTGCTAAAAGCCGAGTGCGTGTGGAAATGCTGGTAACCTACTTGCAAGCTTTAGTTAGTAAAAAGATCAATGACCAAACGATTCGTGGGTATAGAGGCGGTTATTTGCCTTCAGAAAGAAGAGTTATTGAAAAAGGATTAAGGGATGGGACGATTCGAACAGTAGTAAGTACAAATGCACTTGAATTAGGTGTTGATATTGGCCAACTCCAAGCATGTATTATGACGGGATATCCAGGCAACATAGCTAGTGCTTGGCAACAAGCAGGACGAGCGGGAAGAAGACAAGATGAAGCGCTCATTATTTACGTGGCGCAGTCAACTGCACTTGATCAATACATAGTGAAGCATCCCGAATATTTTCTTGGCCAATCACCTGAAGAAGTTCGTATCCATCCTGATAATATTATTATTTTAATGGATCATTTAAAATGTGCAGCATTTGAATTGCCTTTTACATCAATAGACATGTATGGGGAATTTTCCATTCAAGAACTACTAGCTTTTTTAGAAAGTGAAGGAGTTTTATTGAAAACAGCAGATAAGTGGCATTGGATGTCCGAAAGTTTTCCAGCTAGCAATATAAGTTTGCGTTCTGCCTCCCAAGAAAACGTTATTATTATTGACCAAACAGTACCTGCACATACAAGAGTAATTGGTGAGATGGATCAATATAGCGCCATGACATTGCTACATGAAGAGGCTATATACTTGCACCAAGGGACACAATACCAAGTAGAAAAACTGGATTGGGAAGAGAAAAAAGCGTTTGTACGAGAAGTAGATGTCGATTATTTCACGGATGCAAATATTGCGGTTGAATTAAAAGTGTTAAGTGAAGATAAAGAAAAGGAAGCGTATATTGGAACACTGCGTTTTGGAGATATTATTGTGCTTGCACAACCGACGATTTTCAAAAAGATTAAGTTTGATACACATGACAATATCGGATCAGGTAAAATTCATTTGCCACCTCTAGAACTACATACAGCTTCTACGTGGTTCAGTTTTGACAAACCGACCGACTGGACAGATACTTTATTATCCGATGCGATGACAGGGGTAGCATACGCGTTGCATGCCTTTATCCCATTATTTATCCATTGTGATGCAAAGGATATTCATGTCGTGCCACAAGTGAAATCGATTAACGTAGAAAAACCAACATTTTACATGTACGATAGTTATCCTGGTGGAATCGGACTTTCTGAAAGAATGTTTGATTTGTGGAATGATCTAGTTCCTAAAGTTACAAAGCAAGTGGAAGAATGTTCATGTACAAGTGGGTGCCCTGCATGTATTGGTGCTCAAGATGCCGAGTTAAATTTGAAAAAAGAAGTGATTAAATTACTTCATTTATTGCAGGTGAACAATCATGTCCTATGAAAATAAGCTAATGCAAATGAAAGGCCTTGTTAAAAAGAATTTGCCAAACGAGCCACCCAAAAAGGAAGTGCTATCTGCTGCACTTCCTTTTTATGCAGAACAATGGGAAAACGCAGGGCTAAAACTAGTCAAAGATGAACGTGGTTTTTTATTTGTGAAAGAAACTTTTTATACAGACGAGCATATACATGGAAATATTGGGCTACATAAATTACAAGAAGCAATTTTGTTTATGCGTGAAATGTACCCGGATCACCCATTAACGATTAGTCCAGATGCTCCTTTTTGTTTTTATGATACGGAAACAACAGGATTAAAAGGGACAGGAGTACTAATCTTCTTGAATGGTGTGTTAAAAAAAGAAGGGAAAGGTTTTTTATTGACCCAATATGTGCTTGCCGATCCTAGTCAAGAACCTTCTTTCTTATTGGCCACTGATTTTTGGAAAACTTCCCAAACAATCATTACGTACAATGGAAAAAGTTTTGATTTACCGCAATTAGTAACCAGATGGACGATGAACAGAAAAGCAATTCCTCCTTTAAAAGAACATGCACAAATAGATCTTATGCATTCTTCTAAAAGAATTTGGAAAGGTGATCTGGAACGATTCAAGCTAAAACAAGTGGAAGAGATGAAGCTTGGTTTTAGGAGGGAAAATGATATTCCTGGGCATCTGGCTCCTATTATTTATTTTGATGCTGTGAAGCACGGTGACCCTACTAATTTGATGAAAGTTTTAAAGCATAATGAGTGGGATATTCTATCTTTAGTAACTTTATATATTTTATCTGTAGAGATACTAAAAGAGAAAGAGGTACAGGAATCGGCC
This sequence comes from Psychrobacillus sp. FSL H8-0484, assembly GCF_038005325.1. Classification (NCBI taxonomy): domain Bacteria; kingdom Bacillati; phylum Bacillota; class Bacilli; order Caryophanales; family Bacillaceae; genus Psychrobacillus; species Psychrobacillus sp. FSL H8-0484. The sequence continues at coordinate 1,617,161 of NZ_JBBOSZ010000001.1, forward strand.
ATTACGTACACGAATATTGGGAAATGGTTTCGAGATTTAAAAACAATGGATGCTAGCATCGATTGGTTTCAATTTGTAGTCGACCAATTTTCCGAAGAAGAAGTGAGCTTAGCTTATTATTACGTCGGATTACATTTGAAGAGAAAGCAATTACCAGATGAAAGCATTCAAGCTTTTCATGAATCATTGAAAGAAATAGTTGGGAAATATCGTGTAGAAGTGTATATCGAGCTTGCAAAACTTTATGAACATCAGAAGAAGGATTACGATATGGCACTAGAAATGACTCTAGAATGCTTAGATTTCGTAGCTAGATGGAATAGTGACAGGAAATCGCGTGTAATGCTGGAACTTCAAAAGAGAAAGATGAGAATATTACGGAAATTAAATATTTCCCGGGAAAGCGCACAACCTTACAAAAAGCGCGTTTAATTACCTTAAAAAGCTCCATTATTCGACATCATTATGCTATAATACGGTTAGCGAAATGTACATGGAAGGAAGATGCCACATGGAATTAAAACTAAAGGCTTCAGATATACTTGAAAGAGAATTTAAAACTGGCTTAAGAGGCTACAATCAAGAAGAAGTAGACATTTTTTTAGATGACATCATTCAAGACTATGAAGCATTTGAGAAAAAAATTTCCCAACTTCAACTAGAAAATAAGCAACTAAAAGAGGAAATAGCAGAGGTTCCAAAGCGAACTGCACCAGCACCACAAACTGGCGCAACTAACTTTGATATTTTAAAAAGACTTTCTCATTTAGAGAAACATGTGTTCGGGAGTAAATTGTACGAATAATTATATTAATAAAGAATCATTGTTTATATGACGTATATCGTATATACTAGTTTTACCACTTATATATTCGGGCAATCGCTGCAATGCTAGACATTGTAGAGGAAAGTCCATGCTCACACAATTCTGCGATGAATGTAGTGTTCGTGCTTAGTGAAAAAATAAACTAAGGCAGCTAAATTAGCTGACGGCGGGATGAAGGCCTAAGTCTTAGGATATGGCTGACAATCTCTGAAAGTGCCACAGTGACGGAGCTGTATAGGAAACTATACAGGTGGAACGAGGTAAACCCCACGAGTGAGAAACCCAAATTATGGTAGGGGCATTTTCTTGAAGGAATTGAACGGATAGAAGAACAGGAATATTCCTGTAGATAGATGATTGCCGTCCACAAGGTACGAGGTAAAGCACCGTTTGAGTACTGTGGAAACAAAACATGGCTTATTGAGTGTATGAGTGGCTATATTTAATAATTAAGAAGCTCTCCAATCTCGGAGGGCTTTTCTATTCTAAAGAAATTGTTGATGTAATCCAATATAAAGAGATATTTTACGAAGGCAGGGCATTGATTGTGAATAACCAGCAAGCACCTGAAAACTTTTATTTATATCCAAATAAGTTAGTGGAGACAATATTTCATTCTACTACAGAAGGTATTATGATTACGGATGCTGAGATGCGTATCTCACTTGTCAATTCTGCCTTTGAGTCGCTTACGGGATACAAAATGGAAGAAGTTCGTGGGAAAACACCAAAATTATTACAATCTGGAAAACAAGATGCATCTTATTATAAAAAAATGTGGGAAGATTTAAAAAATAAAGGTGTGTGGCGAGGAGAAATTTGGAATAGACGTAAAAATGGTGACATTTATCCTGAAATATTAACGATTACTAGTATGGTTGATACCGAAGGGAAGTTAACCAATTACTTTGGTATTTTTTCGGATATTTCCAATAAAAAAGTAATAGAGAAGGAACTGGAAGAGCTAACACTTACCGACCATTTGACGAGTATATCAAATAGAAGCTCTTTTAACGAGTTGTTATTTAATTTAATTACCGATTCAAAAAATAGTCCTTCTAAACATGCTATTCTTTTTATTGATTTAGATCGCTTTAAACAAATCAATGAAACATTAGGAAATGAAGTGGGCGATTTACTTTTAATTGAAGTCGCAAATCGGATTAATACAGTTGTAAGGGATTCCGACATCTTTGCAAGGTACGGTGGAGATGAGTTTTTATTAGCAATTAACAGTATGGAACATCAAAAAGAAGCGGTTCATTTTGCGAAAGATATAATAAAAAAGTTAAATAAGCCTTTTTATATTAATGAAGATGAAATTTATATTACATCTAGTATAGGAATTAGCATTTATCCGCAAGATGGAGTAGAGGTAGAAGAGCTCATACATAAAGCGGATAAAGCCATGTATTTTGCTAAGCAAAATGGACGAAATCAATACGCTTTTTATTTCGAAGAGTTAAAAAGGGATTCCAAGCGATTACTTCTTTTAGAAGCAGAACTGAGAAAAGCCATTCAAGCAAAAAAAATTACGATTGCATACCAACCAAAAGTTTCTGTAGATAAACAAGATATAATAGGTGTAGAGGCGCTTGTAAGATGGACAAGTGATAAATTAGGGTTTGTATCTCCAGGAGAATTTATCCCGCTAGCAGAGGATACAGGATTAATCATCCCATTAAGCGAATTAATTATTGAAAAGGTATGTCTGGATATATTGGATTGGAGAAAAGAAGGGATAAATAAATTGCCCGTATCCATTAATATAGCAGCACTTCACTTTCAGCAGGATGATTTTATTGAAAGAATAAATGAGATTGTCATGCAGTATAATTGTAGTCCACAGCAACTTGAATTGGAATTGACGGAACGTACCGTCATGCATGATTCAGAAGGTATTGTAAGTAAATTAATTAAGCTTAAAAATATGGGCTTTAAAATTTCCATTGATGATTTTGGAACAGGCTATTCTTCCTTAAGTTATTTAAATCGTTTTCCTTTAAACTATTTGAAAATTGATAGTAGCTTTATACAACGAATTACTTCTTTAAAAGATAAGCAAGCAATTGTCGATTCTATTATTTTGATGGCGCATCGATTGCATTTAAAAGTGGTTGCTGAAGGAGTAGAAACAAAGGATCAAGTAAAACTTTTAAAGGAAATGGATTGTGATATTATTCAAGGATATTATTATAGCAAGCCAATTCCTAGTACAGAGCTTTTGGATTTCTTAGAGCTTTGGGATATTCATAAGCAAGAGGGGAATATATAATGACAACATTTAAATTAGTAGCAACTTCCGCAATGGGTTTAGAATCTATCGTTGCAGATGAAGTAAAAGCATTAGGATATGAGACAACAACAGAAAATGGCAAGGTATACTTCGAAGGGAACGAACGTGCAATTGCACGAGCAAATATTTGGCTACGTGTTGCAGACCGAGTGAAGATAGTTGCAGCTCAATTTCCCGCTCGAACATTCGATGAACTTTTTGAACGAACAAAAGCAGTACAGTGGGAGAAATTTTTACCTGTAGATGCAGCATTCCCGGTTCAAGGGAAATCCGTTAAATCGACGTTATTCAGTGTTCCCGATTGCCAGGCAATTGTGAAAAAAGCAGTTGTGGAGAGATTGAAGCTTGCACATAAACGAATTGGCTTTTTAGATGAGTCAGGTGCAACATATAAGTTAGAAATTAGCATTCTAAAAGATATTGCGACGATTACTCTTGATACAAGTGGTGCAGGTCTTCATAAACGGGGATATCGCCATGGACAAGGGGAAGCTCCATTAAAAGAAACCCTTGCAGCAGCACTTGTAAAAATATCTAAATGGAGTCCGAATCGTCCATTTGTGGATCCATTTTGTGGTTCGGGTACAATCCCGATTGAAGCTGCAATGATCGGACAAAATATTGCTCCAGGCTTTAATCGTGATTTTCACAGTGAAGCGTGGTCTTGGATGCCGAAAACTATTTGGGAAGATGTTCGAAATGAAGCGGAATCTCTCGCTAATTATGATCAAGAGCTTCAAATCATTGGGTCCGATATCGACCATAAGATGATTCAAATAGCAGAGCAAAATGCTTTTGAATCTGGTTTTGCAGATTTGATATCTTTCAAACAAATGCAGGCTTCTGATTTTTCCACTACCTTAACAGATGGTGTAATGATTGGAAATCCTCCTTATGGAGAGCGTATTGGGGAAGTAGAGGAAATAGAAAAAGTGATAAGTGATATGGGACATATAATGAGTCAACATCCAACATGGTCCGTTTACATGCTTTCTTCTATGGAAAACTTCGAAAATGTGTATGGTCAAAGGGCTACAAAGAAACGAAAATTATTTAATGGTTTTATTCGAACAGATTACTATCAGTTCTGGGGTAAACGTTCATAACAGTAAGGGAGACTAGTTCTCCCTTGCTGTTATATTATTATTCAAGGGAGTTTTATGATGAAACAAGCTTTGCCATTCCAACTTACAAAAGACCGTTCTTTCTTCGAATCACTAGGAGATTGGATGGGTGATGTCTTATATGATGAATTACCTGAAAAAGGATTTGAATGCCGTGATGAACAAATTTTCATGGCGTATCAAATTGAGAAGGCGTTAAAAGAAAAAAATGTTTTATTTGCAGAAGCAGGCGTAGGGACTGGGAAAACTATTGCTTATTTATTGCCAGCTATTTCGTATGCTCGTTATACCGGAAAACCTGCTTTAATTGCTTGTGCGGATGAAACGCTTATTGAGCAATTAGTAAAAGAAGCAGGAGATATTTTTAAGCTTCAAAACTACTTAGATATTAAAATTGATGTTCGTTTAGCGAAATCTCGCGATCAGTACCTATGCTTAAAACGCTTAGAAGAAGCGCAAAAGGATGGAGACAATGATCATTTTTTAGAGGAAATTGAAGACCAAATACCAGATTTCGTGTATGGACATTCTTCTCTACAAAAAATCTACCCATTCGGAGAGCGTAGCCAATTTCCTGGTGTAAGTGATGAAGATTGGCAAAAAGTAAATTATCATCCGACGCAACAGTGTATGGTTTGTGATGTTCGAAATCGATGTGGGCAAACCATTCACCGTCAACATTACCGTGAATCTACGGACTTAGTAATTTGCTCACATGAGTTTTTAATGGAACATATTTGGACAAAAGAATCACGTGTCCGTGAAGGTCAGTTGCCTCTATTACCAGAAGTTTCGATGATTGTATTAGATGAAGGTCACTTACTCGAATTTGCAGCCCAAAAAGCATTAACATACGAAGTGCAAAGTGAAACGTTAATTCGCTTACTGGAAAGAGTTATGGTCGATGGGGTTCGTGAGAAGACACTAAATCTGATGGAAGTGTTACAAGAAACACATGATAAGATTTTCGGGCTTTTACGCTTAAGCAGTAATTCAGAAGAAACGGAACGTATGAAAATAGATAAAACGCCAGAATTAATTCAGCTATGTAAGCAAGCCATTCGAATTACGAATGATTTGTTAGAGGAATTTGTATTTGAGTCAGAGTTATATACGATACCTGAATATGAATTACGTATGGTGGAAGAATTTTTAGAGCAGTATTCGTTCTCACTTCGTTTATTTACAGAAAAAGGTGACGGAGTAGAGTGGCTTGAAATAATTGACGGGTATGAAACGTTAATCATTATGCCTCGCCTTGTAACGGATATTTTACATGAGAAATTATTTACTTCTAAATTACCTATTATCTTCTCGTCTGCTACTTTATCGATTGAAAAAGACTTTACTTATATAGCAGATTCATTAGGAATTGAGCAGTTTCAATCATTCTCTGTAGAATCTCCATTTGAATACGATGAAGTAATGAAAATTGTTGCGCATCGCACAGAACAGCAGGAAAAAGTGAAGCAAGTGGAGAAATTACTAGAAGACCAACAGCAAACACTCATTTTATTTAAATCAAAAGCGGCGATGGAAAATTTCCGTCTAACTTCCACATTAAAAAATAATGTTGTATTTGAAGGTGATCGTGAGTTATCAACACTTGTAAAAGAATTTCAAAATGGAGATTTTGCTACACTTTGTTCTTACCATCTTTGGGAAGGACTTGATTTACCTAAACATGCGTTAACGCGTGTCGTTATTTATGATTTACCGTTTCCTCCAGTAGATCCTTTATTTGATGCGAAACGATCTTTTTCAAATGATCCTTTTGAAGAAGTAGAATTGCCATTTATGTTATTAAGATTGCAGCAAGGAATTGGCCGCTTAATCCGTACATCTGAAGATCATGGTGAAATTCATCTTTTATTAAATGAAGAAGAAGCTAAGCTTGAAAGCAGATTTTCAGGAATATTACCTACAACACTTTCTAATTAATGCAAGGGGGATTTGGAATGACAGTAGAAAAACAATTTTTAGACTATGTGAAAAAGATTGGCGCGTACCAAGAAGCATTAGGGGTATTATATTGGGATATGCGTACAGGTGCTCCTAAAAAGGGGATTGATCAACGTTCAGAGGTAGTTGGGGTACTTGCCACTGATGTGTTTAATATGTCCACTTCAGATGAGTTAAAAGGTTTATTAGACGAGATGGAATCAAAATTAGACTCGTTTAGCCATGTAACAGAGCGTGTATTTGAAGAAGTGAAAAAACAATATGATCTTAGTAAAAAAATACCTGCAGAAGAATATAAAAAGTTCGTCATTCTCCAATCTAAATCAGAATCCGTATGGGAAGAAGCGAAGGCAAAAAACGACTGGTCTATGTTTATGCCCTACTTGCAAGAGCTAGTGGATACATTAAAGCAGTTTGTTACGTATTGGGGTATAAAAGATGGAAATCCATACAATGTGCTATTAGACCAATACGAGCCAGGGATGACAACGGAAGTGTTAGATCAAGTTTTTGGTGATTTAAGAAAACGAATCGTTCCATTATTAAAGAAAATTGCAGAGTCACCTAACCAACCAAAAACAGATTTCTTATTTAAACATTTTGATAAGCAAAAGCAAGAAGCGTTTAGTCTAGATGTATTACACCAATTAGGGTATGACTTTGAAGCAGGTCGATTAGATGAAACAGTTCATCCTTTTGCTACTGGTTTAAATCGAGGAGACGTTCGAATCACAACTAAATACGATGAATCAGATTTCCGTTCAGCTGTATTTGGAACGATTCATGAATGTGGCCATGCCATTTATGAGCAAAATGTTGATGAAGAATTGACTGGAACACCTTTAGCAGGCGGTGCGTCAATGGGAATTCATGAATCACAGTCTTTATTTTATGAAAATTTTGTTGGACGTAATCCGAAGTTTTGGGAACAAAACTATGAAAAGCTTCAAAGTTTCTCTCCGGATCAATTTGGGGATGTGCCGATGAAAGACTTTTTACGTGCAATTAATGAAGTAAAACCTTCGTTAATTCGTATTGAAGCGGACGAATTAACGTATGCCCTTCATATTATGATTCGGTATGAAATTGAAAAAGGTTTATTTAATTGCGATTTGAAGGTAGAGGACCTACCAACGATTTGGAATGCTAAGTACGAGGAGTATTTAGGTATACGACCAGCTACGAACGCAGAAGGAATTTTACAAGACGTCCACTGGGCTGGAGCAAGTTTTGGCTATTTCCCTTCGTATGCATTAGGGTATATATACGCATCTCAGTTTAAAGCTGCGATGTTAAAAGATATTCCTAATTTTGATGAGTTATTTGAAAGAGGAGACTTATCTCCAATTAAAGAATGGCTTACTCAAAATGTGCACCAATATGGTGCAGTGAAAAAACCTTTAGAAATTTTAAAGGATGCTACAGGAGAAGGGCTTAACGGCAATTACTTAGCGGAATATTTAGAAGAGAAGTATACCAAAATATATAATCTTTAATAGATAAAAAGAGAACCTTATGAAAAGGTTCTCTTTTTTATGTCTTCATCTCTTACCACAATTTGTATCCTATAGAACCTGGTGGTGCATTTTGGATCATATCGATCACTGGGACCGTGTAAGCGAATAAAATCAATAATATACAAATTGTCAGCCAAATTTTCCAATTTTCTAAAGCCATTGGAGTTTTTTCAGCGTTCTCTGAAACTTCCCCTATAGGGAATTCTGTTTCTCCCTTTGGTGCAAACCATAGTAAATTAGCTACAATATAAAGCACTAAAATAATGCCGACGAATAGTATTGTACCACCAACTGCTTGTGCAACTTGGTAAGGAATCCAATCCGTAGCCTGCGCCGCCCCTCCATATGTAGAGAAGTCCGAACGACGAGGTGCTCCCATCAATCCAACAATATGCATTGCTCCAGACATAATGCTCATACCAACTGCCCAAACAATTGCTTGAATGATCGCAAGTTTGTTCATTTGTTTCGTTAATACTCGCCCTGTCAGGTGAGGAATTAACCAATAAGAAGCACCAAAGAATGTTAATACTACAGATGTTGCAAGTGTAAGATGGAAGTGACCTGTAACCCATATAGTGTTATGTATTACTTGATTCATTTGGTTAGAAGCGTTAATAATACCACCAGCACCAGCAGGAATGAATGCTGCCATCCCTATAAATGGCACGACAAATCTAGCATCTTTCCAAGGTAATTTTTTAAACCAACCAAGTATACCTTTTCCACCAAGTTCACGTCCTCTTATTTCAAATGATGCAAATAAAGAGAATGCAGTCAAGAGGGAAGGGATAACAACCATCATTGTCAATACAACTTGTAAGAATTTCCAAAAAGAATCAATCCCTGGTTCTGTTAATTGATGATGAAAACCAACTGGGATAGAGAAGATTAAGAAAAGCATAAACGATAATCTTGCAAGTGCATCTGAGAATATTTTACCGCCGATAATTTTTGGTACTACCACATACCAAACCATATATGCTGGTAATAACCAGAAATAAACTAATGGATGTCCAAAATACCAGAATAAAGTACGAGAAAGTAAGACATCTACTTTATCAACCCATCCTAATGACCAAGGAATTAGTTGGAATACAACTTCCACTGCTACTCCTAAAGAACAGATAATCCACATTGCTAAGTTTACGACAACCATAAATGTTAATAATGGACTTGGTTGCCCAGGATGAGTTTTACGCCATTCGATGTATTTCGAAATTTGTCCAGCCCCACCTATCCATGAACCGACTACTACTAATGCTAAACCTACGTAGAAAATCCAATGTGCTTGAAGCGGAGCATAGAATGTATATAATACAGATGCCTTGTTCAATAAAACCATTACAGCAGCTGCTATAGTACCAATAGTCATTGTCCAAAAACCAATCCAACCTAAAAGACGTTGTTTATCTGTTAATGTACCTGCAGTTCGACTGACAGCAGCAATTTGAAACCCAAAAATAAAGTAAGTTGTTAAAATAAGTGCTAATAGAACTCCGTGTACAGTTAATAGTTGATAGTAACCAATTCCCCAAGGGAGTGTAAATTGACCGGAACGAACTAATGTCTGTAATAATCCACAAAGACCACCGATTAATAAAGCAACAAATGCTACGTATACATGTGCAAGTGCAAGTTTACCATCTCGAGGATCTACTTTTACCAAATCTTTTGCTTTTTCTGTCATTGTTGTCATGTTACTCCACCACCTTTAGCATGGAAGTCATAGAAGAGTGTCCTATGCCACAGTATTCATTACATAAGATTAAAAATTCCCCAACTTTATCAACTGTTGTGACGTATTCGGATACATATCCAGGTTCTAACATCATGTTAATATTAGTACCTGCAATTTGGAAACCATGTACGACATCTTTCGTTGTTGCGATAAATTTCACTTTTGAACCAAGTGGTACTTCTATTTCAGGTACATTGTAATAAAATGCAGATGCAACTAACACCACTTCATAGTCCCAATCCTTACCCTCCACTTTATGTACACCAGGATTATTGAAAGGTGCTATCTCATCCACTCGCTCAGGATCAATGTACACCTTTGCACTTGGTGGATGGGAACCAAAATGGAATGCACTAAAACCAACAATAATTAAAAATAAGACCAGCGAGCCAACTCCAAATGTAAGCCACCATTTCTCGTACTTATGAATATGCATAACCTCAAACCTCCATCATATTAAAATCGATCAACAAACAAGTAAAATGCCATGAACCATGTAACTAATATAAATACTCCAACCATACTAACGGAAACGAGTGTCCCTTTTAAGTCGGGTTCCTTTTCATGCTTTTTGGACATTTTCCTTACACCTCCATAAATCGTTCTTGTATAGATTCATATTAAATTTAAAAAAGTGTTGTGGATGTGAGAAATATCACAGATATAAAGTAATGATGTGAAGAAAATGTGAAATAATAAAACAAGGGTTGTTGATTATCCAATTTCCCCCATTAAAATTTCACAAGAAATGTGCAAGGACCCATGTTGCACTTGTACGTTTTTGGTTCGCTTCGGACGAAATGATCACTACATCTTTACCGAGGGCTAAGTGTAGAAGGACTGAGCAGCCAAAATTGCATCTTTGACTGCTTACTATATAAATAGGAAAGTGGCTATTTTTCATTTCCAAAAGCTTAGACTCTTCTATTAGAAGGAGCTATGGAGTGTGGCGAACGAACGACTACCACACGATTATCGAAAAAAAGCGAAAGGGATGCGACTTTGTCGCATCCCTCCGCATCAAGAATTCTCGATTATGGTGTAGAACTAGTTCAGTTCCAAGCACTCCAAAAGCACCTATGCATATATCCCCATTTTAACAAGCAATTTACTGTGTACTTTGGTTAATCAACACGTGAAATAATATAAATAAAGTGGAAATAAAAAAGAACTTTCATATTTGAAAGTTCAGAAAAATAGTATGTATTAAATTCCTAAAAATTTATTCATCAATTGTTAGTATGATTGTTAAGTTTCCTATATTTGCAAGTTCAACGGGTAATTTAAAAGCATGTTGAAAACCGAATAATTTTGTTTTTCCAACAATGACAGTTGGTGGTGTAATATCTACTTCGACCCCATCACGAGCTACTACTGTACATAAGTTACCAGCTACCATATTCCCCAATTCTCCAGTAAATGATTCCAGCATTTCCCCTTCTAAAGGCATTCCAAACATAGTTGCTCCAATGGAAGATAAACATTCTGAAGTTGAATCTATAATAATACGGCCTTTAATATCTCCAATTATTCCTATTAGAACGCCCATCTCTTCTTGCTCAAAGGGTTGTACCATGAGAGAGGGTGATTTAATATCCATCGGAAAAGGGATAACAGATTTTAACGATTGTATAGTTCCATTTAATATAGTTTGTATGTGTTTTGACGCAGTCACCATTTCCCCTCCAAATAGTAAAGATGTATCGATTTTAGCATAATTACTAGGAAAAAAGAATAGAGGTATAGAAAATCATACAATAGTATGGTATATTTAAATGAGAATGAATTTCAAATTCACTGAGAGGACGATTTGAATGTTAGCTATATTAATCGGTTCTACTGTAATATTATTTAGTTTAGTTACGACACACGTCTTGCGTTCAACAACTCCACAGCCAAAATAATAAGTGTAACTATAAATGACAAAATCTAAATTCGAAGGTGTCACTTCAGATTGTCTTGAAAACACTTGTCTAAGAAGACAACCTAATCTCGTCGCATCCTTGCAACAACCGTTGCAAGGATGCGACGAGATTTGCGCAGGAGCACAGCTTTTCTGCGACGAGCTTTGCGCAGGAGCACCGAAGAATGAAAGGGTTTGTCTACAGTCTGAGATGACTTTATTTGATCTTTCAAATAGAGTCATCTTTTTTCATGTTTTCTGCTATGATAGACATATATTGTCGAACTATAAAGGAGAAATATTTTTCACATGAACAATTCAGAGAAACTACAAATCATAACAGAGAAAAATGCATTGCTAGCTACTATTTTTCACCAAAACAAAGACGAAGAGCGTTATGCTAAAGCGAAATTGTTTGCAGATAAGTTAGAAAAGGGTACTTTCACCATTGCTTTTGCAGGACATTTTTCAGCAGGTAAATCGAGTATGATCAATGCTTTAGTCGATGAGCAACTACTACCGACAAGTCCTATTCCAACTTCTGCAAATATAGTGACTGTTAGAAAATCAGCTGAAAATTATGCGCTCGTTCATTTTTTGAATCAAGCACCTGTTCAATTTTCAGGAGAATATGATATTCAATTAGTAAAGAAATATTCAAAAGATGGAAGTAAGGTTTCACAAATTGAAATAGGGCATGAATCTTCTAGCTTACCTGAAGGAATTTCAGTGATGGACACTCCAGGTGTCGATTCAACAGATGATGCGCATAGAATTTCCACAGAATCTGCTTTACATTTAGCAGATATCGTGTTTTATGTAATGGATTACAATCATGTACAATCTGAGCTAAATTTCCAGTTTACAAAACAATTGCTTCATTATAATGAAAACGTATATTTAATTGTAAACCAAGTAGATAAACATCGAGAAGAGGAATTGTCATTCTCTGAGTATAAACAATCTGTTGCAGACGCTTTTAAAGCATGGTCTGTGGAACCAAAAGGGATCTTTTTTACTTCATTAAAAGATGCAAATTTCGTACATAATGATTTTCCAAAAGTGCAACAAATTGTTTTACAGTCCATTCAAAATAAAGAATCCTATTTTCTTTCTTCTGCTCATGCAACCATTGAAAAATTAGCGGACGAGCATAAAAAATACTTAGAAGATGAAAAAGCCGCATGTTTTGAGGCGTTCGAAAACCAGATAACGGAAGAGGATTGGAAAAATAAAGAAGATATTAAAGAGCAGTTAGAAGTTTCGCAAAAACAAATAGAGCTTCAGGATTTAAGTCTATGGAAAAAATCCTTTGAAGATCAACGTAAAGCCATTTTAGAAAACGCATCTATTATGCCTTATGAAATGAGAGACTTTTTAAAGTTATTTGCAGAGAGTAAACAAAACTCCTTTAAAGTTGGCTTTCTTGGAAGTAAGAAGAAAACGGAAGAGGAAAGACAGAAAAGACTGGAAGATGCGCGACAATTACTGGAGAAAGTTATTGCTACAAATATAACGGTCCACGTAAAACAATTAATGAAAACCATGTTAAAAGACGTCTCTTTATTAACAGAAACGAAGTCCAATGATATTGATGGAATAGATTTTACTATTTCATCTATACTTATTAGTGAAACATTACATGAAGGTGCGAGCATTAATGGGGATGCAATTCTCCATTATGCAAATCGTGTGTCTGATGCTGTAAACCGATATTTTATTCGGGAAACAGATAGTTGGAAAGAAGAAGCTACTGTTTATATCGAACAAAATCCATTAGTAGATCTAGAACTAGTGGAACAGAAGACAGAGCTGTTAAACGAAAAACAACTAGCTATCCATACCTTAGAAGAAGTAGATGAAAGATTAAATGCTTTTGATAATATAGTGAAAACAGCCCCTCTCCAAATTAGAAAAGAAAGAGATCGTTTACTGAGCGAATGGGAAGAGGAGCGACGTAAATTCCAAAGCTCCATTACAGAATATGATGCAACTACAGAGGAGCAAGAAGAAACAATCGAGGAAATAGATAAAGTAGAAATACTTGAAAAAGAAGAAGTATTGCTCTCTTCAGATGCAGTTTTACAACGAGCAAATAGAATTGGTGAAGTGCTAGCAGAAATACCCGATTTTACAGAAGCAGCGACTGTTATTAAACGAAAAGCAACGCGTGTTAAAAATCAACAGTTTACTATTGCATTATTCGGAGCTTTTAGTGCTGGGAAATCAAGTTTCTCCAATGCGTTAATGGGGGCGAATGTTCTTCCGGTTTCTCCTAATCCAACGACTGCTACAATAAATAAAATACATCCGATTTCGGAGCACCATCCACATAATACAGCGGACGTTGTTTTGAAAACGAAAGAACAATTATTTGTGGACGTTGCATTTGCATATAGTCAATTAGGAATTACCGTATTCACATTAGAAGAAGCTTATGAGAAAGCAAAAACAGTGATGGATGAAACTGTAGTAGAGGAAGTACATAAATCTTTTATTACAGCCTTTTACAAAGGGTTCCCAACTTTCCAAGATCAATTTGGAGAGATTCTTCGTGTAACAGGAGAAGAATTTGGTCAATACGTGGCAGAAGAAGCGAAGAGTTGTTTTGTTGATTTTATTGATTTTTATTATGATTGTGAATTGACGAGATTAGGGGTTACTTTGGTGGATACGCCAGGAGCAGACTCTATTAATGCGAGACACACTGGTGTTGCATTTGATTATATTCGAAATGCAGATGCTGTACTATTTGTTACCTATTTCAATCATGCATTTGCAAAAGCAGACCGAGAATTTTTAATTCAACTTGGACGTGTGAAAGATGCCTTTGAACTGGATAAGATGTTCTTTGTCGTCAATGCAATTGATCTTGCAAACAATGAAGAAGAAGCAAACCTGGTCAAGCAATATGTACAAGATGAGTTGCAACGCTTTGGTATTCGATTCCCTCGCGTATATGGGGTTTCTAGCTTACAAGCACTACAAGAAAAAGTGGCACAGGAAAAACTACATGAAGGAATGCTGCAATTTGAACAAGCATTTCATCAGTTTTTAGAAGAAGACTTAAAACAAATTGCCGTGACATCTCTCGAGGAAGAATCGACTCGTCAGCAAACAAAGTTACTAACATTAATTCAGCAGACGGAAGCAAACCTTGCGAGAAAAGATGAGCGGATAATTGAATTGCGAGAGCAAGAACAAAAGATTCGAAAACGCTATGCAAACTCAAAATCTGCAACCATTTCGAAAGAAGCAAAGCAAGAGCTAGAAACGTTATTATATTACGTTCTACAAAGGGTCTATTATCGATTTAATGAATTTTTTAAAGAGGCATATAATCCTTCTTTATTTACAAATAAACCAGCTAGTCTGGCGTTAGAAATTGCATTAAAGGATATTTTGCACATGGTTCGATTTGATTTGGAACAGGAAATGCGTGTGACAAACTTCCGTGTGTTGCAATTCATTCAAAAACAAATGAAACAATTAGAAAAAGAAGAACTGCGTGTATTAAAGGATTTAAATGCAAGTTTTACATTTACTCCTCATGAAAGTGAGGACCGAAAATTATTAGAGTTTGTTGGTCCTTTTGAAGACAAAGGAAAATACGAAAACGTGAAATCCTATTTTAAAAACACAAAAGCATTTTTCGAAAAGAATGAAAAAGAAAAACTTCGAGATACATTATCTGAACAAACGAAAGTAGAAGCAGAGATGTATTTGAATAAAGAAAAAGACCGACTTGCTCATTGGGTGGAGCAATATGCAGATATTGAAACAGAAACAGTCCGTCTAAATTGGCTCAATGAATCACTTGCACAAATTGATGCGGAACGTAAATTACTAGAGCAAGAAGAAACACTTACCAAATGGAAAGAGATTTACGCACGTATAGAGGAAAGGGGGAGAACAAATGAGTAAGGTGTTTGTGGAATTAAAAGAGGTAGTAGGTGGTCAGGTTCGATTTATCGATACTCGCTTTGATTTAGCACGTCCTCTCGCAGGTCGTGAAATGTATAACATAGAGCATATAGAAGGGGCCATTTATTGGGACTTAGAACAAGATTTATCCGATATGGCGGGTGAGCAGGGTAGGCACCCAATGGTTTCAAAAGAGAAGATGACGAATCTTGTGCAACAAGCGGGATTATCTCCAAAAGATTCGATTGTTATATATGATCAAGGTGGCTCGCCATTTGCTTTACGAGCATATTTTTTATTAGAATGGGCAGGTTTCTCTAACGTTCATGTTCTCCGTGAAGGGTTTGCGGAAGCGATAAAAGTACTCCCAGTTACTGATGTAAAACCTATCATTCAACATTCGAAAGTTACTCTAGAATGGAAAGACGAGCTATATGTTGACGTAAAAAAAGTGCAGAAAATAGTAGTAGGTCAACTTGAGGGTCAGCTAATCGATGCTCGCTCTGCCGTACGTTATCGCGGAGAAGTAGAACCAATTGATCCAATTGCAGGTCATATTCCGACCGCTTTAAATTTTGATTGGGAGCAGCTAAAAAATGACGGACAATTTTTAGCACATGAAGTGTTAGTGGAGAAACTAGATGGTTTAGCTGATAAAGCCAAGCCTGTAATCGCTTATTGTGGAAGTGGTGTCACTGCAGCACCTTTATATGCAAGCCTAAAAGAAGCAGGATATGAAAACGTCCAGTTATACGTAGGAAGCTACAGTGACTGGATTAGAGAAAATGAAGTAGAAACAGAATAATAGTTAAATGGTAAAAAGGGGCTGTCCAATAAGCTCATAAATTGAAGCAGGTGTAGAAAAATAAGTTTTTCTACACCTGCTTTTTGTATACTTTTTATTACACTACTATTTATTGTAGGCAATTGATTGTAGTGGAAGACGGCGACTCCGTCGGGAATAGCAGATGTTTTCTGCACCAAAATCGAAGCTGCAGGTGCATGAGCTGAAGGCCCGCAGGAACGAACAAAGGAACAAAGGAACAAAGGCTATGAACGCCACCTCAAATGGAAGACAATCTAAGTTCGCCGCGTCCTGCTCCTGCGCAAAGCTCGTCGCAAAAGAACTTTTGCGGCAACGATTGCATGACCCACATACTGTTGCCCTGAGGAGACTGAAGCCATGCCGGTGGAAAGCGTCCGTCTGGAACGGAAATCAATACATTGGAAAAGGGACCATCTCTCAGTCACTTTATGACTTTAAGGACAGTCTCTTTTTATTATTAGCACTGTTAAATTAAAGCGGCAGGCGGCGACTCCAGTGGGATGAGTGAGACAGATAAGCCATCACAAACGACGCGTGAGCGGCAGTGATGGCTTATCGCTCACCCCGCGGAAAGCGTCCGCCTATAGCGGAAATCAACTATACTTGATTCAATTATTGAAGAGAAATTTTTTATTTACATATGCACCTTCATTAGTAGCGATAACTTCTGCATAGGGAATTCCAAAAACTGTGTATGCGATGACTACGGAAGAAATTAACTCCCCATCTTCTACATGCATTGATTCAATTTCGTAAGAAACGATTAATACTTGGTCTATTGAGTTGTGAAAAGTATCGGTAGTCATTTTAAGCGCATGATTAGCAAGCTCTCTACTAGTATGGTCTTCATAAAGCTGTAAATTGCTTTCTAATAAGTTTGAAGGTAAAAAGGCCGAGATACCAATAATAAGCATTGCTAATTTGAAAAGAGCATGCCTTTTTTTTAGTCGTTTGTTCCTCTTAGTCATTCTGTGCATCTCCAATTCCAATTTAAGTCTGAATGATTCATAATGAAAAGTGTAATAGTATTTTATTCGAAGCGTATCAAAATTAATCCAAGCATTTTTCATACGTTTGGTACTTAAAAAAACAAATTAATATCTTTTGTTTCTTATTTCCGTTATAATAAGTTGTCTTATGTAAACAACTATAGTATAATGGGCAAATTGTATACGGATGAAATGAGGGCTAATAATGAAAAAATCAATATATGGTCTAACAAGAGATCAGTTAATAGAATGGTTAATGGAGCATGGACAAAAGAAGTACCGTGCGGAGCAAGTGTGGGATTGGTTATATATTAAGCGAGTACAGAGCTTTGAAGAAATGAAAAATATTGGTAAAGATTGTATTGAGTTATTGGAAGAGAATTTTGTTATCCAAACATTAAAAGAATCTGTGAAACAAGAATCGGCGGATGGGACGATCAAGTTTTTATTTGAAATGCAAGATGGTAACCTAATCGAAACAGTATTAATGCGTTTTAAATACGGATTATCCGTTTGTGTTACAACACAGGTTGGATGTAATATTGGATGTAGCTTCTGTGCGAGTGGGCTACTTAAGAAAAATCGTGATTTAGATGCTGGAGAAATTGTGGGTCAAATTATGAAAGTACAAGAGCATTTAGATCAATTACAAAAAGATGAGCGTGTTAGCCATATCGTTGTAATGGGTATTGGGGAACCGTTTGATAACTATACAAATCTAATGAATTTCTTGCGTGCAGTAAATGATCAAAAAGGACTTGCAATCGGTGCTCGTCATATTACGGTATCGACAAGTGGTCTAGCGAAAAAAATCATGGACTTTGCAGACGAAAACTTACAAGTAAATCTTGCTGTATCTTTACATGCTCCAAATGATGAACTTCGTACGAAAATCATGGTAATCAACAAAGCATTCCCAATTGAAAAAGTAATGGCCGCTGTCGACTATTACTTAGAAAAAACGAATCGTCGTATTACGTTTGAATATATTTTACTTAAAGATGTAAATGACCATGTAGAAGAAGCTCTTCAATTAGCTAAGTTGCTTGAAAATAAGCGCCACCTATCTTATGTGAACTTAATTCCATACAATCCTGTGGATGAGCACGGACAATATCAACGAAGCTCAGAAAAATCGATCAGCGCATTCTTCCAAACATTAAAGAACAAAGGTATAAACTGTGGAGTTCGTATGGAACAAGGAACTGACATTGACGCTGCATGTGGTCAATTACGAAGCAAACAAATTAAAAAAGAAAAAGCGACAAATTAAAAAAACGCATCAGCCGTTGTGGCGATGCGTTTTTTCTTCGTTCTCAGGTGGAAGTTCATCTATCGTATGCTTATATGCATATCCCTTATTAATGGTAAAAATGGAAAGGGCAAAGATTATAATAAAAATGATGATGGCAATAATAATAACTGCTGTCATTACTTCTCCTCCAATCGCTAACATTACGAATATCATAGCACAAAATGAACCTTAAAACTAAATTGTCCATGTTGTTGAAACTAACATGAAAGTTTAAACATTCACGTTAGTTTCAGTGATTGTACCTGGAGGAGGTAGTTGCTTCCGGAAATTTGTTTACATTGTTTTTTTACCTGACTTGCGAGTTCAGATAATTGAAAAATGGTCTGACAATCCTTATTGGAAACTCCGGCTATTGAAATAGTTAATAACGGAAAATGCTCTTCAATACCATGACGATTTTTAGAAACAATACATCCTTTTAGTAGATCGTGGGCATGATAAAAGTGCTCTACCGATTCATCAAATTGTTGAACTATTTTTTCACATAACTCACTAATTTGACTTGAATCAGTTATTAGGATAAAGTCATCGCCACCTATATGACCTACAAATCCACCAGAAGGACAATTACTCTCTAAAATCTCGGCAAAACGGATAATCACTTTATCACCTTTTTCAAAGCCATAGATATCATTATATGGTTTGAAATTATCAATATCGAAGTAAAGCACTGTAATATCAGTAGAAGCATCAATACATTTTTGAAGCTGTTGTTCAATTATAATATTCCCTGGCAATTCTGATAGGGGATTTAAATGCTTTGCATAGTCAATTTCTAGTTGCATACTTTTTTCAAGCAGATCTTTAACGGTTACAACTCCAAAATATTGTTCGTCTTTTGTTACTGTAATAAAGTCATATAAATGCAATGGATCTCGTTTCATTGCAATTTTTGCAACTACATCAATCGGGGTTTTTGCATCGACTTTCATAAAGTTTCGGCTCATAATAGCGGCAATTGGCTTTTTATTATATAAACTATATCCGTATGGTCCGCTAAACTTTAAATGAAGTTTGTTTCGAGTAATAACCCCAATTAGTTTATTTCCATCTCTAATACAAAATCCAGGTAAAGCATCATTTCTTTCCATTAAGTTGCTAACTTTTGAGATAGGCATACTGCTTGGTATTGTGCGTAAAGGCGTTGCAATTTGTTCAATAGAAGTATCCGTTAAACGATTAAGACTTACTTGGTATTTACGAGAGTTCTCTGTCTCAATCAAACGCATGACTTCTTCTCGAATTGGATATAAGTTACTTTGCGGTCTTTGAATGAAATAGCCTTGGCCAAAGTGTACACCAATATCAATGAGAGTAACTAGCTCTTCTCTTGTTTCAATACCTTCTGCAATAATATGTATTTGTGAGTAGTTGGCAAATTCGCTTAAGCTTCGAACAAGCAATTGTTTCGTTCGATCCTTATTTATATCGCGAATAAGTTTCATGTCTAACTTAATAAAGTGTGGTCGAACATCGGTAATGACGTTTAGCCCAGAATAGCCAGCTCCAACATCGTCAATTGCTATTTGATAAAATTGTTTTTTGTAATGATCGATTGTATTTATAAAATCTTTTAAGTTGTTAATTGCTTCACGCTCAGTAATTTCAAACACAATAGAATCGGAGTCCATTTGAAAGATGGATAAAAAATCCTTTGTAAAACCTTGCTTGAATTTAGGGTCATTCATAATATTGGGATTGACGTTTAAAAAAAGCTTACCTTCTGCTTTCAAATGATAGGCGTATTTCAAGGCGTTTGCTCTACATATATGTTCCAGCTCCCAAAGCTGTCCGTTTTTCAAGGCATAGTCAAATAAGGCTTCTGGGTTTTCGAAGGATGTATTAGCTGGGCCACGTGTTAATGCTTCATAACCGTAAATTTGACTATTATGTAACGATATAATTGGCTGAAAAACAGTTTGTATTGCTTTTTCTTCGATTATATATGAAAATAATTCCTCATGATGATGATTTTCAATAGCCATTCTTATAGTTCCCCCTAAAATGAACAAATTAAGCTCAATCTAAATTATATATGAAAAATGTCAATGCTTTGTAAATTTGGTGTAAATATTTAGTTATTTTTGGGAGTGTTATTGTCCATTTGAATCATTAGTTATTCTCAGGCCCACATGTTAATGTCTTTGAAGAGTATTTTTCCAAAGTTGCTGTTATATTTTACTGTTGTTTTTTAGCATTTAATTTGCAGGTTATTCAGTGACAGACTCCCTTAGGCGCAGCCGAGGATACTCTTCCGTTACCCACGGAAAGCAAGTGGATTCTACCAACTAACAACAATGTAGTTTAACAAGACCTTTCCAAAAAGAAAAAGGGCTGCCCTATAGTTAGGGCAGCCCTTTTATCATCATCGAATTTAAGCCATTGCAGCTTCGATATTACCCCATGGAATATTCATTGCTTCAGCAACGCCTTTTCCATAAGCTGGGTCAGCTTTGTAGCAGTGAATGATGTGTCGAACTTTTATAAATTCTTCTACACCATTCATATTCCGAGCAGTATTTTCAAACAATACTTGTTGTAGTTCTGGGCTCATCAGGTTGAAAAGTTTCCCTGGTTGTTCGAAATAGTTGTCATCGTCTTCACGGAAATCCCATTGAGTTGCTCCACCATTGATAGATAGTACAGGCTCTTTGTATTTCGATTGTTCTTTCCATTGACCATAGCTATTAGGCTCATAAGGTAATGTTCCGCCTAAGTTACCATCTGTACGCATTGCACCATCTCTATGGAAAGAATGTACAGGACATTTAGGTTGGTTAACTGGAATTTGGTGATGGTTAACACCTACACGGTAGCGTGCTGCATCCGCGTATGAGAACAAGCGACCTTGTAACATTCTGTCAGGAGAGAAGCTAATACCAGGAACAACGTTGCCTGGTGAGAAAGCAGCTTGTTCTACTTCTGCAAAATAGTTTTCTGGATTACGGTTTAGTTCCCATTCTCCAACCTCGATAAGAGGGAAGTCTTTTTTATACCAAACTTTTGTTAAGTCAAAAGGATTGTAAGGCATATTGTTTGCTTGTTCTTCAGTCATTACTTGGATGAACATTTTCCATTTAGGGAAGTTTCCATTTTCAATATTTTCATAAAGATCACGTTGGCTGCTTTCACGGTCTTGACCAACTAATGCTTCCGCTTCTTGATCTGTTAAGTTTTCGATACCTTGTTGTGAGCGCATGTGGAATTTGACCCAAACACGTTCATTGTTTGCATTGATCATACTGAATGTATGACTACCGAACCCGTGCATTTTACGATATGAACTTGGTAAGCCACGATCACTCATTACGATTGTAACTTGGTGAAGTGCTTCAGGTAAAGAAGTCCAGAAATCCCAGTTGCTATTAGCGCTACGCATACCCGTACGTGGGTCACGTTTAATTGCATGGTTTAGGTCAGGGAATTGAAGTGGATCACGGAAGAAGAAGACTGGTGTGTTGTTACCAACTAAATCCCAGTTACCTTGCTCTGTATAAAAGCGCATAGCAAATCCTCGAATATCACGTTCAGCATCAGCTGCTCCACGCTCACCAGCAACCGTTGAGAAACGAACGAACATATCCGTTTCTTTTCCGATTTCTGAGAAAATAGCAGCTGAAGTATATTGACTAATATCGTGTGTAACAGTGAATTTACCATACGCACCCGAACCTTTAGCGTGCATACGACGTTCTGGAATTACTTCTCTATTAAAGTTTGCTAATTTTTCTAGTAACCATACATCTTGTAATAATAATGGGCCTCTTGGTCCGGCAGATTGAGAGTTTTGGTTATCTACTACCGGTGCGCCAGCTGCAGTCGTCAATTGATTGTTATTGTTGTTTTGATTTTCAGACATTGACTATTTCCCCCTAGATTAGAATATTTATAATACAAGAATGATTATATCAATAAGTGAGAAATAATGCTAGAAATGAAGTGTGATGTTTTTATAATTATTATAAAGTGTACTGATAATTGGCCGTGAATAAGTGTCTGAAAGTATTGATACTACTAGTTTTTTATTAGATTAGCAGGTCAAATAGAGTACTGTCTTTATTTATTTCCTTAAACGAAAACCCATTCTCATTCATTCGAGAAATGATACCAGAATAATCCAGACTATTTTTTAATTCAATTCCAACTAAAGCTGGACCTCTTTCTTTATTATTTTTCTTTGTATACTCAAATGTTGTGATATCATCGTCTGGTCCAAGTACCTTATCAAGAAACTGACGCAATGCTCCTGCTCTTTGTGGGAATTTGACAATGAAATAATAGAGTAGGCCTTCATAGATTAACGATCTATCCTTAATTTCCTGCATGCGGCCAATATCATTATTCCCTCCACTTAAGACACAAACCACAGACTTTCCTTTAATTTTATCTTGATAAAAATCAAGCGCGGCTACTGAAAGTGCACCTGCAGGTTCAGCAATAATCGCATGCTTATTGTACAAATCTAAAATAGTTGTACACACTTTTCCTTCGGGTACGAGTGCAATGTCATTCACATATTTTCTGCTGACTTCATAGGTTAAATTCCCTACACATTTAACAGCTGCACCATCTACGAATTTATCAATTGTTTCGAGAGCAAATGGCCCTTTATTAGCAAGTGCAGCTTTCATACTGGCTGCTCCAGCTGGCTCTACTCCAATTATTTTCGTTTGAGGGGATAGGTTCTTTATGTAAGTAGCTAACCCGGATATAAGCCCTCCGCCACCAATACTTGCGAATACAAAATCAATAGGCTTTTCAATATCATTCATAATTTCAACCGCTACAGTCCCTTGACCAGCAATAATGTCTAGGTCATCAAAAGGGTGAATAAAAATACGATTTTCAGCTTCTGCGTATGCCGTTGCACTATGAGCAGAATCATCGAACGTATCCCCAGCAAGAATAATTTCTACGTATTCTCGACCAAACATTCTAACTTGATCTATTTTTTGCTTAGGCGTTGTAAGGGGCATGAATATTTTGGCAATAATTCCTAGTTGCGCACAAGCATAAGCAACACCTTGTGCATGGTTACCTGCGCTTGCACACACGACCCCTTTTTCTCTTGCATCGTTCTCAATTGTTTTTATTTTGTAATAAGCACCACGTATTTTAAAGGAACGAACATGTTGTAGATCCTCTCGTTTAATGTAAATGGATGCTCCATATTTTTCAGATAAATACTCGTTTTTTTGTAATGGTGTATGGACAACCACGTCTTTTAAAAATTGATGTGCTATAAGCACGTTTTCTACTTGAACGGTTTTCTTATCTGTTGCTTGCATAATTTTTAATGCCAACCTCCAATTTTTAAAGAAACATTAGTGTATTTTAACACACTAAAGTACTGAATCGCTACACTTTTTTAGATAATTTGAAATTTTGTAATTATTTAAATGGAGATTAATTCTACTCTTGTCCATAAACCTAAAGTTATGTTACAGGGTTGTTACGAGTGCCAGGCACCAGTAACAACTCTGCAACCTGAACATTCGTAAGCATATTTTATAAACCTAGTTGCATACTAACGAACGTGATAATTTGCAGAGAATTCGCTTTGCAGAATACTACATATATCGATGGAACAGAAAGAGGAGATATATTAATGGCAATTAAAGTAGCAGCAATTATCGGTAGTAACAGAAAAGAATCATACAATTTAAAACTCGTGGATTTTATGAAAAAGCGGTATGCTGACCAATTAGATATTAATATCATATCCATTAATGAAGTGGAAATGTTCAGTGTAGATATTGAAAATAATCCTCCAAAAGGTGCAATGGACTTTAAGTTGCAAGTACGTAATGCAGAAGCAGTTTTATTTGCAGTACCTGAATATAACTTCTCTATTCCAGGGGTATTAAAAAATGCAACGGACTGGTTATCTCGAAGTGGAAATGATTTAGTAGGAAAACCAACATTTATCGTAGGTTCTTCTATGGGAGTATTAGGAAGCGTGCGTGCACAAATCCATTTAAGAGAAATCATCACGAACCCAGCATTACAACCAAAACTACTTCCAGGAAACGAAGTATATATTGGTGCAATTCATACAAAAATGAATGAACAAAACGAGATTACAGATGAAGGCACAGCTACTTTCTTAGATCAAGTAGTAACCAACTTTGTCGCTTTTTACAACAACGCAAAGTAATCACTAAACAAACATGAAAAACGTGAATTTCACGATTTCCATGTTTGTTTTATTTTTCGCGAATGTTTAAACATTCACAATAGTTTCTGTGCCAGGCACATAAAATTTTATAGATGGTTTGATTTTTTGGGTGTATAGTGAAATCAAAGAGATTTGTTTTATTTTCGAAGGGAAGTTGTAATGTTGAGTAAGTTTGTCACGAAGTCAAATATGGCACTTTTAGTTTTAATTTTGGTATGGGGTGCCAGTTGGCCAATCTATAAATTGGCATTACCATATACTCCTCCATTATTATTTGCAGGAATGCGCGCAACAATTGGTGGGCTTTTATTAGGAATCCTGTTATGGAAGCGGCGAGATCTAATAAATTTGCGGAAAAATTGGAGATTATATTGTATTTCTGCTTTATTTAATACGATTCTATTTTTTGGCATACAGACAATTGGTTTAAATTATTTACCTGGAGGGCTGTTTTCCGTTCTCGTCTATTTTCAACCAGTGTTACTAGGATTGTTTGCATGGTTCTGGTTAGGAGAGATTATGACTCCTATCAAAATAACTGGTTTACTGTTAGGATTCATTGGAATTTTCATAGTTAGTTTAGATGGATTAACCTATCATGTATCGATCATTGGAGTCGTTCTTGGTTTGATTACTGCAGTATGTTGGGCATTTGGAGTGATCTACGTAAAACGAGTAAGCAATCAAGTAGATGCTTTTTGGATGGTTTCCTTACAATGTATAATTGGTGGGTTAGTTTTATTAGGGACAGGCACGATCTTTGAAAGTTGGACGGCTATTCAATGGAATAGTACTTACTTGTTTGGATTAAGTTATGGTGGCATTTTTGGAATTCCATTAGCCTATATTATATATTACAAACTGATAAATGAAGGGGAGGCAAGTAAAGTTGGTTCCTTCACTTTTCTAGTACCAATTATTGCTGTCTTTATAGGAGTTGCTTTTTTAGATGAACCAATTACTCACTTGCTCATCATTGGATTAGTGTTAGTGGGTATAAGTATTTTTCTAGTAAATTATCGAAGTAAAAAGAAGCTTATTAAATATAAAAAAGATTAATAGTACGCGAAGGAGATTTTATGAAAAACAAAACAGTTGTTCGTTCTATGGATATTCTAAACTTATTTATTAATCATGATGCTTTGACATTTCAAGAAATCATTGAACTATCGTTGATTCCTAAAACATCGGTTTATAGAATGCTATTAACATTAGAGGAAATGGGTTTTGTCGAAAAAGGAATTGATTCTAAATACCGTTTAGGACTCCTATTTCTGACTTATGGAAATCTGGTATCTTCTAGACTTGATATTCGACAGATTGCTTATCCAATTATGCTAGATTTACATAAAGAGTTAAAAGAAGCGATTAATTTAATTGTCAAACAAGGGGAAGAAGCAATATATATAGAAAAAGTGGATGTTTTTCAAAAAGTTCGATTATATACTGCAATTGGAAGAAGGAGCCCATTATATACTGGAGCGTGTTCACGCGTTATTTTATCCTTTTTACAAGATGATGAAATTGAGTCTTATTTAGACCAGGTTGAACTAAAATCATTCGCTTTAGGGACGATTACGGATAAAGAAACACTTAAAGAGAGTATTAGAAATGCAAGAAGAGATGGCTATACAATTAGTCATTCAGAATTAGAGAATCATACGTCAGCGATTGCTGCCCCTATTTTCAATCATAAAGGTCAAGTCGTAGGAGGAATAAGTATAGCTGGTATTGAAGCAAATTATCAAAATGAAAACATAGTAATTTTTGCTAATAAAGCGACCGAAGCGGCAAATGAGATTTCCAAAAAACTAGGCTATCATAAATAGGTGAAAAGGGGCAGTCCAATAAGCCCGTAAATTGAAACAGGTGTAGAAAAAAGAGTCTTTTTCTACACCTGTTTTTTGTATACTTTTTATTAAAACTACTATTCTATGTAGGCAATTGATTGTGGTGAAAGACGGTGACTCCAGCGGGAATAGCAGATGTTTTCTGCACCGAAAGCGTCCGTCTGGAACGGAAATCAATACATTGGAAAAGGGACCATCTCTAAGTCACTATATGACTTTAGGGACAGCCCCTTTTCAGTGACTAATTAAACACTTTATAGTGTATCGCTGTTTTAATTTTATTAATAAGTTGCTCGTTCTTCAATAAAATCTTTTCTGCTTCCTCTAGTGTTACTTCCTTGAAATTAATAGTAGCCGTCGGTTGAATCTGTGCCAGACTTGGTAAGTCTGCAGTAATTACTTGTGCTATTTTGGGATAACCTCCAGTAGTTTGTCTGTCAGCCATTAAAACGATAGGTTTTCCACTTGGAGGTATCTGTATTGTGCCAAAAGTTACTCCTTCGGATAGGAGCTCGAAATCCTCTGAGAGTGAAATTGGAGGACCTTCTAAGCGATAACCCATGCGGTCGGATTGAACAGTGATGGAATAGGGTTTTTCTAAAAAAGTACTTTGACTTTCTTTATCAAAACGATGAAATTCCGTCCCTTTTATAACCCGAATTGTTTTGTTTTGGTTGAAATTAACTAGTTCATTAAAATTTATAGACCAAGTAATATTATTTTCATCTAATTGTCGTACCAGTTCCTTACTTACACTATTTGCTTCTCCAATTGGTAAGGTGTCTCCTTTTTGTAGTGCTCTTCCTTCAAATCCACCAATATTCGCTCGAATATATGTACTTTTACTTCCCATTATTTTAGGAATATCAATTCCTCCAGCGAAAGCGATATAAGCCCTACTTCCTTTAATAGCAGAATTGAATTTTAAAATAGACTCTTTCTTTATAAGCACTGGGCGCCATAACGGAGCGATAATACCATCAATAGTAGCAAGAAAATCTCCGCCAGTAATAGCAATTAAAGTATCTTCTTCGAATTGAAGGGTTGTGCCATATAAAGTAGTTTCAAGAGTTCCTTCATTTTCGTCATTACCAACTAATAGATTTGCAAGTCTTAATGAATAACTATCCATTGCTCCACTAACGATGACTCCATACTTTTGTGAACCATATCTCCCTAAATCTTGAATGGTTGTTAGTAAACCTGGATGAAGAACTTTTACACTCATAGCTTCATCTCCTTATAATCTAGATATTCACTAGGAGAAATTGGTACAAATCGAATTCTATCCCCTGCCTGTAGTAAAGAGGGAGGGCTCATTTGTGGTAAAAACAAGTTTTGGGGTGTACGTCCGATAATTTGCCAACCTCCAGGAGTTTCTAGTGAATATATACCCGTTTGTTTTCCAGCAATTCCTACTGATCCTGATTTGATGGATAGTCTTGGAGTTTCTTTTCGAGGTGTTGCTATTCGTGGATCCATTCCACCCATAAATGGAAACCCAGGTGCAAAACCAAGCATATAAACTAAACAGTCACTTTCCGAATGAATTCGAATGACATCTTCTTGTGTCATGTTGTGATACGCAGCAACAAATTCTAAATCAGGACCAAATTCTCCTCCGTAACAAACTGGTATGGAAACAAGTCGTGGACTATTACTGTTATCGATTTTGATTTGTTGTACTAAATGATCTATTCGTGTACATACCTTTTCGAAAGCAGTTACTGTACCTTTTATCGAAGAATGTACAGTATATGGATTGTAATAAACGGTAATATTGTTGTAAGCAGGGACAAATTCAATAAGTCCTTCAAATGGATGATCAGTTAAGAGCGCAGAAAGATTTTTAACTTTTTCATGAATAGTCGGATCTATTCCTTCACCGAGCTGTACGATTAACGCAGAATCTCCCAATGGTTTAATGTTGGTTTCTATATGTTGAATGGGCATACTGACAGCTCCTTAGTTTCGAATTGCGGTACATCAGTTCTTAAAAATGGATTATAACAATTATTATAATTCTGTAAATACAAAATACAAGTGGAAATTAATTTATCACTCTAAAAAGAACAATCGTATAATAATGTCTATTCAGAAAAATTTAATTGTGATAAACTTTAATCTAAGTTTCAAAACTTAGGTTTCATAATTCGGAACTTAGTGTGTAAGGAACAAATTTTCTTTTTTATATCTATTGGAGGGGATGAAATGTTTCGAGTTGATTTAAATTGTGACTTAGGGGAAAGTTTTGGCAGGTATAAACTCGGAGAACAAAAGGAGATATTGAAATATGTTACATCTGCGAATGTAGCATGTGGGTTCCATGCTGGCGATCCAAGCATAATGCGGGAAACAGTAATGCTAGCAATGGAGAATGGCGTTAAAATCGGTGCACATCCTGGTCTACCAGATTTAAATGGATTTGGTCGAAGAGAGATGAAAATCACTCCTCAAGAAGGATATGACATGGTTGTATATCAAATTGGTGCTTTAAATGGATTTTTGGCGACTTTTGGAGAGCAAATGCAACATGTTAAACCACATGGCGCCTTGTATAATATGGCAGCAAAAGATTCTGAACTCGCACA
The DNA here is from genome assembly GCF_038005325.1 of Psychrobacillus sp. FSL H8-0484. Taxonomy (NCBI): domain Bacteria; kingdom Bacillati; phylum Bacillota; class Bacilli; order Caryophanales; family Bacillaceae; genus Psychrobacillus; species Psychrobacillus sp. FSL H8-0484. The sequence goes on from NZ_JBBOSZ010000001.1 coordinate 1,646,203, forward strand.
TGCAATAGCCCAAGCTGTTTACGACGTTTCACCTTCATTAGTATTGTTTGGTTTAGCAGGTAGCGAACTAACAACTGCTAGTGAGAGCATTGGGTTACGAACAGCTCATGAAGTATTTGCAGATCGTACATATCAGTCAGATGGATCATTAACTTCACGTCAACAAAGTGATGCACTTATTACAGATACGAACAAATCCGTTGCACAAGTAGTGAGAATGGTAACAGAAGGAAAAGTAATTTCTCAACAAAAAACAGAAGTAAAGATGAAAGCGGATACAATTTGCATTCATGGAGATGGAGAACACGCTATAACGTTCGCAAAATATATAAAAGAAACTTTGGAGAGCAACGATATTGTAATTTCCGCATCGTTTAAATAAGGGGGAGTTTGTATGGAAGAGCAAAAAATGCAAAAAGCAGGGTCGAAAAAGAAAGCCGGAAGAAGCGTCTTACTTGGTGCAGCCTTTTTAATGGCAACATCATCAATAGGACCAGGATTTTTAACACAAACCACAGTATTCACTCAACAACTAGCTGCTAGTTTTGGATTTGTTATATTAATTTCCATATTATTGGATGTTTTTGCACAAGTGAATGTGTGGAGAATTATCGCTGTATCTGGACTTCGAGGTCAAGAAATTGCAAACAAAGTATTGCCAGGTCTTGGTGTATTCTTAGCGATTCTCATTGTAATGGGTGGACTTGCATTTAATATTGGAAACGTAGCTGGGGCTGGACTCGGCTTAAATGCAATGCTTGGTATTGATCCAATTACAGGTGCTATTATAAGCGCTGCATTTGCAATTTTTATCTTTGTCGTGAAAGAAGCAGGCAAAGCTATGGATAAAGTTGCACAAATTGCAGGTTTTGTCATGATTTTGTTAATGGTGTATGTTGCTTTTACTACGTCACCACCTGTTGGGGAAGCGATTGTACATACATTTGCACCAACTGAAATTAGTATTTTTGCCATTGTTACACTTGTGGGTGGAACGGTTGGAGGATATATTACTTTTGCTGGGGGACACCGACTTTTAGATGCAGGAGTTAAAGGGGTAGAATCTTTACCTGATGTTACGAAGAGTTCTGTAACTGGAATAGTAGTGACAGGTATCATGCGTGTTGCACTATTTTTAGCAGTTCTAGGAGTTGTATCGCAAGGATTAGCAATTGATCCAGCAAATCCGCCAGCATCTGTTTTTAAGCTTGCAGCTGGAGAAATTGGTTATCGAATGTTTGGTGTTATTATGTGGGCTGCGGCTATTACTTCTGTAGTAGGAGCAGCTTATACGTCCGTATCATTTATCCGATCATTTCATCCTATGATTGAAAAGTATCATAATTGGGTTATTATATTATTCATTTTAGTATCAACTGTAACGTTTGCACTAGTTGGACGACCTGTAAATATTCTAATTCTTGTAGGTGCATTAAATGCGCTGATTTTACCATTAGCACTTGGAACAATGTTAGTCGCAGCATACAAGAAAGATATTGTAGGTGATTATAAGCATCCCCTTTGGTTAACCATTGCTGGAGGATTAGTAACCGTTATTATGGGAGTGTTAGGTATCATGACGCTAATTGAACAAATTCCATTGCTTTTTAAATAGTAGGGAGTGATTAAGTGATGAATAATTATGAAACGATGGCTCCATATGAATTACGTCAACTGATCAGTTCTGGGCAAATCAATGGTCCGACAGCTGGAATGGCTAAAGGGTATACACAAGCAAATTTAGCAATATTGAAGAAAGAGCATGCATTTGACTTTTTGTTGTTTTGCCAACGCAATCCAAAATCTTGTCCATTGGTAGATGTAACAGAGGTTGGTTCGTATATTCCAAGTACAATTGCAAAAGAAGCGGATATTCGAACAGATATTCCTAAATATCGAATATATAGAGATGGTGAATTTACAGAAGAAGTAACAGATATTACGGAATACTGGGAAGAAGATATGGTAGCTTTTCTAATTGGCTGTAGCTTCACATTCGAAACTCCCTTACTAGAAGCAGGTATACCAATTAGACATATCGAAGAAAACTGTAATGTGCCTATGTATAAAACGAATATACAATGTGCTAAAGCAGGGGTTTTCGAAGGACCTACAGTAGTAAGCATGCGTCCGATGTCTCATGAAGATGCGATTCGGGCAATCCAAATTACTTCACGTTTTCCGGGAGTGCATGGTGCGCCAATTCATATTGGGGACCCAGGTCAAATTGGAATCATCGATTTAGCAAAACCTGATTTTGGAGATGCCGTGACGATTAAAGAAGGGGAAATTCCTGTGTTTTGGGCTTGTGGTGTCACACCGCAAGCAGTTGCGATGCAAAGTAAACCTTCTATTATGATTACCCACGCTCCTGGATGCATGTTCATTAGTGATTTGAAAGATGAAAAATTGAGTGTCTTATAAACACTATTTAATAATTCGATAGCTATAAAAAAGACAGGCAACCGTGAAACTCACGATTGCCTGTCTTTTTATTGATATTGCCCCAATATAGAGAAAAATTGCACCGCGAAGTTGTGAAATACTTTTTCCGATGGGGATAGGTCTCGCGTCACGGGGCTAATGAGGCCTACTGTTCTTCGAATGGAAGGTGTCTCAATCGGTATTTTCACTGTATATCTAGGGGTAGAATCGTAAAAAGTGCTTTCCGGTAAAAGAGTTACCCCTAGACCTGCAGCAACTAAACCCTTGATAGCGTCCATATCTTCTCCTTCTGATGAGACCATTGGTGTAAATCCTACTGAATTACATGCTTCTAATGCAAGTTTATGCAGCACATAACCCTCTGGGAATAAAACGAAATCCTCATTTCTCAAATCAATTAAAGGTATACTCTTTCTTTTCGCAAATGGATGATTAGATGGTACAAGTATTGAAAAATCTTCTGTAAATAAAATAGTTGTATGAATGGAGTCATCTTTTGTTGGAAGAGGTCCTAAGAATGCTAAATTCAACTCCCTGTTTTTAACCGCATCTATTAAGAAATCGTATGAACCCTGTCGTAAATGAAACGCGACATTTGGGTGTTCTTTCTTAAAAGCAGAAATAACAGTTGGCAATAAATGACCTGCCAAGCTCGTTGGAAATCCGATCTTAATCGTTCCTTTTTCAGGATTTAAATATTCATCAACCTGATTCTTGGCAAAATCTATGGCCTGTAACGCAGAAGTGCAATGCTCTAAAAAAATCTTCCCTATTGGTGTCAACTTAACATTCCTACCTACTCGTTCAAATAGCTCAACACCGAGTTCGGCTTCTAAATTGGCAATTTGCCGACTTATAGCCGATTGTGCAACGTGCAAATGGATCGCAGCTTCTGAAATGTGTTCACGTTCTGCTACCTCCATAAAGTACCTTAACTGCCGAATTTCCATAGTCTCTCCCCTAATCTATCTCAAAATGAGATGATTTATATCCAAATTATATATTGTTTATATTATTTTGCAAACATACAATAATCTTAAGTCACTTTTTTAGAAGATGGAGGGATTCACATGACATTTCACCAACTACCGAAAGCACAAGGCATGTACGACCCAGCGTTTGAACATGACGCGTGTGGGATAGGTTTATATGCACATATAAAAGGAATAGCAACACATGATATCGTAAAAAAAGGTTTAGAAATGTTATGTCGATTGGATCATCGAGCAGGAAGAGGAAGCGATGGCCAAACCGGTGACGGTGCCGGGTTGATGGTACAAATCCCTGATGTTTATTTCCGTGTTGTATGTAAGCAATGGGATTTACCGGAGAAAGGTAGTTATGGCGTAGGAATGCTATTTTTTACGGACAATAACGAAGAACGAGAAGCAATTGAACAGAAAATAAATGATACCATCCTTGCTGAAGGGCAGGAACTAATTGGCTGGAGAACAGTGCCAATTAACGCAAATGTGTTAAGTGATAAAGCAAAAGAAACAGTACCTGTTGTACGACAAGTGTTCATAAAATCCATGAATACTAGCTCTCTAGCATTTGAAAGAAAACTATACGTTATTCGTAAACAAGTAGAGCACTGGGCTTTTCAGGAAGCGAATAAATTCTACTGTGCAAGTCTTTCCAGTCAAACGATTGTTTATAAAGGATTGCTCACTCCAAAGGAAGTAGACCTCTTTTACGTGGACCTTCAAGACGAATTATTTACATCTGCTTTTTCCTTAGTACATTCACGTTATAGTACGAATACATTTCCGAGCTGGGAGAGAGCCCATCCAAACAGATACATTGTTCACAATGGGGAAATTAACACATTACGTGGAAATATTAACTGGATGAAAGCTCGTGAACAACAATTTGTTTCAGAAGCTTTTGGCAATGATTTAGCAAAAATTTTACCGATTATCGATACAGATGGCAGTGATTCGTCGATGTTAGATAACGCGTTTGAATTTTTTGTTCTAGCTGGAAGAACTCCTGCGCACACTGCGATGATGCTTATCCCAGAGCCTTGGACAGAAAATCCTCATATCAGTGAGGAGAAAAAAGCTTTTTATGCCTATCACAGTAGCTTAATGGAGCCATGGGATGGTCCGACAGCTATTTCGTTTACAAATGGCAAACAAATTGGCGCAATTTTAGATCGAAACGGTTTACGTCCAGCTCGCTATTATGTAACAAAAGATGATTATATTATTTTCTCCTCTGAAGTTGGAGTAGTGGATGTGGAAGAAGTAAATATCTTATATAAAGAACGATTAAGTCCAGGAAGAATGTTACTTGTGGATTTAGAGCAAGGTCGCATCATTTCAGATGAGGAAATCAAATCTGAAATGGCGCAAGCTCAACCATATCAACAATGGTTAGATGAAAATGTAATAACGCTTTCTGTTGAAAAAGAAGAGGTAGAAACAATCGAAGATCTACTATTCCTTCAAAAAGCATTTGGTTACACATATGAGGATATACAAAAATATTTGGTGCCCATTGCACTGGATGGTAAAGACCCGATTGGATCAATGGGGAATGATACGCCACTTGCTGTATTGTCAGATCGGCCTCAATCGTTATTCAATTATTTCAAACAACTATTTGCACAAGTAACGAACCCACCAATTGACTCCATTCGAGAACATATTGTGACGTCGACAATGACTCTTTTAGGAGCTGAAGGTGATTTACTTCAACCCAGTTCAATAAATAGCAAGCGAATCTTTTTAAATACACCAATTTTGACTAATGGACAATTTAATCAATTAAAACAGTATAAAGATGCCTCTTTCCAAAGTAAAGTATTACCTATACCTATGTCTGAAAATTTAGAATTTGATTTACAACATATTTCTGAACAGGCAGATAAATTAATTGCACAAGGAGTATCTCTAATCATACTTTCCGATCGTATGCTCCATAAAAAGCAAGTGACAATACCAGTTTTATTAGCTGCAAGTCATCTTCATCAACATTTACTGAGAAAAGGAAATCGCACGAAGGTAAGTATAGTAGTGGAATCTGGGGAAGTGAGAGAAGTACATCAATTCGCTGCACTCATTGGATTTGGCGTAGATGCTATCAATCCTTATCTCGCATATGCAACGATAGCGGAAGCAATTCTAGATGGACATATTGAAAGTAGTTATGAGGACGCTGTTACAAAATATAGTAAAGGTATCGCAGATGGCGTTGTAAAAGTAATGTCGAAAATGGGGATTTCCACTGTTCAAAGTTACCGAGGTGCCCAAATTTTTGAAGCAGTTGGTATTAGTAAAGAAGTGATAGAACAATATTTCACAGGTACCGTTTCTCAATTAGGAGGAATCAACTTAGCTACTATTGCTGAAGAAGCGAAACGAAGACATGCTCAGGCTATTGCTTCCACGCAAAGTCCACTTGAGTCAGGTAGCGATTTCCAGTGGAGAAGTACTGGTGAGCATCACGCCTTTAATCCTAAAACAATCCATACACTTCAATGGGCTACTCGAAAAGGAGATTATGGTCTATATAGACAGTATGCAGAAATGGCAAATGAAGAGCGACTCGGCTTTTTACGAAACTTACTGACATTTAAAAAAGAAATGAAACGTATTCCACTCGATAAGGTAGAATCAGTGGATTCGATTGTCAAACGTTTTAAAACAGGGGCGATGTCATTTGGTTCTTTAAGTAAGGAAGCTCATGAAACGCTTGCGATTGCTATGAATCGACTTGGAGGAAAAAGTAATAGTGGAGAAGGTGGAGAGCACCCAGGTCGATATGAACTAGATGCGAATGGAGACAATCGCAGAAGTGCCGTCAAACAAATTGCTTCTGGACGTTTTGGAGTAAATAGTCATTATTTAGTGCAAGCCAATGAATTGCAGATTAAGATGGCGCAAGGTGCCAAACCAGGTGAGGGTGGACAATTACCAGGCAATAAAGTATATCCATGGGTTGCTAATGTTCGTGGATCCACAACAGGGGTTGGATTAATCTCCCCTCCTCCACATCATGATATTTATTCCATTGAAGATATGGCGCAGCTAATTCATGACTTAAAAAACGCAAACAGAACCGCAAGAATTAGCGTAAAACTAGTAGCGAAATCTGGTGTTGGCACGATAGCTGCTGGAGTAGCAAAAGGGGCAGCAGATGTAATTGTCATTAGTGGATATGATGGTGGAACAGGAGCATCTCCGAAAACGAGTATTAAACATACGGGACTTCCATGGGAGCTTGGACTTGCTGAAGCTCATCAAACACTTATGTTAAATGGTCTTCGAGACAGGGTAGTATTAGAAACGGACGGCAAGCTAATGACGGGGAAAGATGTAGTTATGGCAGCATTACTTGGAGCAGAGGAATATGGATTTGCTACAGCACCATTAATTGTTTTAGGATGTGTGATGATGCGTGCTTGTCATCTGGATACTTGTCCGGTTGGTATTGCCACTCAAAATCCAGAACTTCGTGATAAATTTACGGGATCTGCGGACTATGTCGTTAATTATATGAGATTTGTCGCAGAAGAAGTACGGGAATATATGGCGCTACTTGGATTTAGAACTGTAGAGGAAATGGTTGGACGTACAGATATTCTAGAAGTAAGCAGTCGCGCGAAAGAGCATTGGAAAGCAAAGCAATTAGATTTAACTGCATTACTGTACCAACAAGAAGGAGTACGTACGAAAAAAATTGCTCAAAACCATCAAATTGAAGATTCGTTAGACCTTCGTGAGCTTCTGCCTAAAGTAGAGAAAGCGATTATTAACCAAACAAAGATTGAACTAGAATATCCAATTGCTAATACAGATCGTGTAGTAGGAACGATCATTGGAAGTGAAATTTCCAAAAAATATGGGGCTCGAGGATTGGCAGATGATACCATCACACTTCGATTTACAGGTGCAGCAGGTCAAAGTTTTGGGGCTTTCGTCCCTAAAGGGATGTCATTGTATGTAACAGGGGATGTAAATGACTATTTTGGGAAAGGGTTATCTGGTGGGAAACTAGTTGTCACTGCCCCTATTCAGGGATTAGCCGAACAAAATGTTATTGCTGGGAATGTTGCACTCTACGGCGGAACAAGTGGAACTGCATTTATCAACGGACGTGCTGGGGAGAGATTTGCAGTTCGAAACAGTGGAGTAGATGTTGTAGTAGAGGGTATTGGAGATCACGGCTGTGAATATATGACTGGTGGTCGCGCTGTCATTTTGGGGGATGTAGGAAAAAATTTCGGTGCAGGAATGTCTGGCGGAATTGCGTATGTACTTGTAGAGGATGTAGAAGGCTTTAAAGAAAAGTGCAACGCAGAAATGATTGGTTTTGAGCAAATCAAATTAAAAGAAGAAAAGCATGAGGTTAGACAATTAATAATGGATCATTATTATTACACAAAAAGCACAAAAGCAATGTATATATTAGATAATTGGGGAGAAATGGTCGAGAAGTTTGTAAAAGTTGTGCCAAATGATTATAAAACAATGCTTGATAAAATTGCAGCTTTTAAGCGTGATGGTTTAACAGACGCCGCGGCGGCAATGCAAGCATTTCTGTCAGCATCGGTTAAACAAGAGAAAAAACAATTAGATCTAATTAAAAAATAAGCGCTGTTTTCTTTAGCATAGAATCCCGCGGAAAGCAAGCGGATTCTATAGAATAACAACCATGTAGCTTAAGAGCCAAAATAAAGAAAGGAGGGGTAGCAAATGGGTAAACCAACTGGATTTATGGAGTATAAAAGAGAAAAAGGAAAAGAAGAGGCTCCTCTCAAACGTATTAAAAATTGGGGTGAGTATGCGACGAAATTGACAGATGATGCGCTCCAAAAACAAGGAGCTAGATGCATGGACTGTGGAACTCCTTTTTGTCACATGGGTATTGAAATAAGGGGAGCAACTACTGGTTGTCCAATTAATAATCTAATACCAGAATGGAACGACTTAGTTTATAAAGGCAAGTGGCAAGAAGCACTGGAAAGATTATCAATGACGAATAATTTTCCGGAGTTTACAGGACGTGTTTGCCCGGCACCTTGTGAAGGTTCATGTACATTAGCTATTTCAGACCCTGCCGTATCGATTAAAAGTATTGAGCGAACAATAATTGATAAAGGATTTGAAAATGGTTGGGTTACACCAAGAATACCAACTGCAAGAACAGGCAAAAAAATTGCCATAATTGGATCTGGGCCAGCTGGACTTGCGAGTGCAGATGAGTTAAACCAAGCGGGTCATTCTGTGACTATTTATGAGCGAGCAGATCGAGCAGGAGGGCTTCTCATGTATGGGATTCCCAATATGAAGCTAGAAAAAGAAGTAGTGGAACGTCGAATTCATTTACTTCAGCAAGAAGGTATTGATTTTATTTTGAATACAGAAGTTGGAATAGCTATTTCAGTGGATGACTTAAAATCAAACTTCGATGCAGTTATTTTATGTATAGGTGCACAGAAGCAGCGGAAGCTTCATTTGAAAGGAAGCGAATCAAAGGGTGTGCACTTAGCAATGGATTATTTAAGTTCGACGACAAAAAGCTTACTAGATTCCAATTTTGCGGATGGGCAATTTATTAATACAAAAGGCAAAGATGTGATCGTAATTGGTGGTGGAGACACAGGGGCTGACTGTGTGGCAACAGCTATTCGCCAAAATTGTCGAAGTGTAGTTCAATTTGGGAAGCATCCACAGCTTCCAGCTAGCCGTGCAGAAGACAATCAGTGGCCAACAGATCCAAATATTTTCAAATTAGAGTACGCCTACGAAGAAGCGAATGCAAAATTTGGAAAAGATCCACGAGAATATTTGATTCAAACAAAAGAAATTGTTTCGGATAAGTATGGGTCTCTAAAGGAACTGCATACTATTCATATGGAGAAAGTACTTGGAGAAGATGGATTTTACTTTTTTAAAGAAATTCCAGGAACGGAGAAAATTTGGCCAGCCCAATTTGTATTTGTAGCGATTGGATTTGAAGGGCCTGAAACTAACTTAGCCCAACAATTTGGCATAAATGTAGTAAACAAAAAAATATCCGCTTCTACTAAAAACTATGCAACAAACGTAGAAGGTATTTTCACAGCAGGCGATGCAAGAAGAGGGCAAAGCTTGATCGTTTGGGCAATTAAAGAAGGCCAAGAAGTTGCAAAACGGATAGATGAATATGTAAGCAAAACACCGGTCATTTCCCCTTGACCGGTTTTACTATGCTAGTGTACTAAAGTTTTTGTTTTTTTTTTCGTCAATAGATGTCATAATAAAAGCATACTAAAGGTGGAGGCAAGAGCATGATTGGCATTATAGATTATGGAGCAGGGAATTTACATAGTGTGTTGAAAGCAATTGCTCGATTAGGGTATGAAACAAAACTAATTACTAAACCGAGTGATCATGATGATTCGATTACAAAATTAATCTTACCTGGTGTAGGAAATGCAAAAGTGGCAATGGATGTGTTAAATGAATCAGGTATAAGCGATTATTTAAGGGAAGAGGTCGCTAAAGGGATGCCTTTGTTAGGGATTTGTTTAGGGATGCAACTTCTTTTGGAAACAAGTGAGGAAGGAAATGTTCCGTGCTTAGGTTTTCTAAAAGGAACGGTTCCAGAATTTAAAATGGAGTCCGAGAAAATTCCGCATATGGGCTGGAATCAAGTGAAAGACGTTCAACAGCATTTTTTATTCAACGATATTCCAGATCAGTCCGATTTCTATTTTGTTCATTCTTATTTTGCAAACCCTGCGGAAGAAAAGGATGTACTTGGAGTCACCAATTATGGAATCGACTTTGCCTGTGCTATTGGCAATGTACAAGTGATGGGTGTACAGTTCCATCCAGAAAAAAGCGGTAAATACGGCATCCAGTTATTAGATAACTACTGTAAACAAGGAGTTCAAACACATGCTTAGAAAAAGAATTGTACCCGCGATAGACGTGTTAAATGACCAGGCAGTTAAGTATGTACAATTTCGAAACCCAACGATTATCGGAGATCCTGCTGAACTTGGTAAAAAGTATACGGAAGATGGAGCAGATGAGTTAATTTATTTAGATACAACTGCTTCCTTGAAAAATCAAGATTTAAAAATCGAATGGATTCGTAAAGTTGCAGAACAAGTGTATATCCCTTTTTCTGTAATCGGTGGAGTAAGAACCGTGGATGATTTTAAAAATTTACTTCGGGCTGGAGCTGATAAAGTAGGCGTAAACTCAGCAGCGGTACAGAGGCCAGAACTTTTGAGAGAAGCGGCTGAAATTTATGGTAAACAATGTGTCGTTCTAGGATTAGATGCAATGCCTATTTATAAGGAAGAAGAAATCATTCGATGGGAAGTATACACACATTCCGGTCATGAAAAAACAGGAATGGATGTAGTGGAATGGGCGCAACAAGCTACAGACCTTGGGGCAGGAGAAATTATCTGTACAAGTATTCATAAAGATGGCATGAAAAATGGTTATGATGTAGAGCTGATCAAGCTACTTTCTGAAAAAGTTAATGTGCCAATCATTGCTTCTGGTGGTGCAGGAAAACTAGAGCATATCGAAGAAGTATTTACAAAAGGACAAGCAGACGCAGCTCTTGTAGCATCTATGATTCACTATGGTGACTATACGATTGGTGAAATCAAATCCTACCTTCAAGATAAGAGAATCAATGTTCGACTCTAGCCTTCGAGCAGTGAAAAGGAATCGCTAATTATTTGCGATTTCTTTTATTTTGCACGAAAGTATGTATACTTCCGAAGATATTTTTTTTTTCTCTTCAGAAACAAATTCCCTTCACTACCTGGAGCATTTTATATCTCGATTTAGGTTTATTTTATATGAAGGGTCTGTTAAACGAGCATGTTGTTACACTCAAAAATCCACTCGCTTTCCGCGGACGAACTGCCAAGCCTCGGGGCAACAGGATGTTGGTCACAAATCCGTTGCCACATGGATGTGGCGAATTTAGGATTTGTTCCTACAAGCACGTTTCGGGTTTTTGACAGTCCGTTTTTCCGCAGGAGTCTCGTGGATTTTCGTCACAAAATATATTCTGCTAAAAAACAACACTAGTTTTACAGAGCCTAAATTAAAAATAGAGTTGCGATTAAGAAGAATGGCAAAAATATTCTTCTAAAGCGATTTCGAACAAACATGCCTCTTCCAGGGATAATCCCATCTATCATTCCAACATGTCTTCTACCTGATCTTTCTCTTACCATAACCTGACTTCCCATATTTCTCCTAACAAACGATTCCATTATATCTCTCCTTTCTATTTTTTTTGATCATATTTTTGAATCCGTGATAGACGAATTTTCCAATTATACATAACAATAGGCAGGATTTCTTGCTCCTGCCCATTGCTCTTATTATTCGTGCTACTAATCGATTAAATGAAAAATATGAATATTCTTCCACACATATAAATTAGTAAACACTCAGCAAGAATTGTCAACATAGACTTTAAAGAACAATGATTTTAAGGATATCCACAAGAAGGATTCTAATCCTTCAAAGAAAATGAACTTCCAACTTTTAATTAAAAGTATTTCTGAATGAAACTACTGCTGTTCTTATTAACTCTTAGTGACTCATAAATGTTGCTCCTACGATGATAAGTAAAATAAACAATACAACAATTAATACAAAGGTTGAGCCAGTGTTTCCACAATTGCTATAGGATCCACCACCATAGTCACCACCATAGCCACCACCATATCCACTCATATATATTCACCTCCGATTTTGAGATTAAGGATTAAAAGATTCAACCCTTAATGTTATGTTATGCCATTAATATAAATGGACTTGGACTATTGCGATTAAATTTTTAAATTTTTTTGGATTTCTAATGGTGGGGAATGGTAGAAGAATTCAGTAACAGATTTCTATGCTAAGAATAGAGGAAAGAAGAAGGGAGACGTTGTTGATGAACGGGCATAAGGGTGAAAGACTTTCAAATATATATTTTCTGCGGAATAAGGTATAGTTTATTTCCGCTATAGGCGGACGCTTTCCGCGGGGTGAGCGACAAGACATCACCGCCGCCTGCCGCTTTAATCAACAAGTGATAAATGCCGTATTTTAATCAGCAAGTTAATCATAAACATTCCATTCATCATGATAGGCTATAATCCGGATACTATTGGTGCAAAAAATACTTATCGTAAGGCTGGATTATGGAAAAAGAGATAGCAACTTGGGGAGTTAAATTGGCGGATTTTAGTTTATGAAACGTAATTAGTAAGAAATGGTAAAATATAGATTGACCTCTATTGGAATAAATAATAGAATGAATAAAAGTTATAAAAATTGAAAATTAAGCAAACGTAGAATATGCCTATCGTCTTTTATGAGATGATAGGCTTTTTATATAATTAGATTGAATAATATATAAGTGATTTGATTAAACCTTTTCAAAAAAATCTAAAAAAGTTGGTGTTTCAAATGAGTTATAAATGGTTGGAATGGGCAAAAAGAATACAAGCATTGTCTCAATCGGGATTAGCTTTTTCAAAAGACATTTATGATATCGAACGTTATGAAGAATTACGTACTATTAGTGCTGAAATTATGGAGGACCACACGGGATTAGAGATGCAAAAGATTAATGATTTGTTTACAAAAGAAACCGGTTATCAAACTCCCAAAGTAGATGTTCGTGGAGTAGTTTTTAAAGATGATCAAGTATTAATGGTAAGGGAGACTATTGATGATAGGTGGGCTTTACCTGGTGGATTTTGTGATATAGGTTTATCACCTTCTGAAAATATTGTAAAAGAAATTCAAGAGGAATCTGGTTATGATGTAGTTCCTATTAAATTGCTCGCTCTGTTAGATAAGGATAAACACCCACATCCTCCAGAAGCCTATCATTATTATAAAGTATTTATACAGTGTGAGATTATTGGAGGAAATCCAATTACAGGGATTGAGACGAGCGGGATACAATTTTTTTCTAAAAACAATTTGCCATCGCTTTCTACTAATAGAAATACAGAGTCACAAATAATAACACTTTTTGAATTCTTGGAGAATCCTAAAAAAGAAACGATATTTGATTAAATCTTTTTGTCCTCTAGCAGAAGTTCTCAGCAAATAAATTGAGGTTATTAAAGCTTGAAAGGAGATATGATTAGTATAGGTTTAACATAGACAATTGGTGAAGGAGTAATATCATACATGTTTGGATTCTTAAATAGAAAAAAATTAATAAAAGATGATTTAAAAGGGAGAGCAAAACTAATTTATGAGGATGTCTCAGACGATGCCTGGGATCAAGTGAACCTTACAAAGAAAAAGTTAGATTTCTCTATCGAAAGCATTCGATATATAGATATGTACACGAAACGATTAATGACTACTGAAATGGGCACAACTTTGTTAAATGAGCATTTTGACAATTTCGTGTCTCGAATTGGTGCCTATATTGGTGAGGTTATAAAAATTAATCTAAATCAGGACTTTTTATGGTATGAGTTTGATTCTGTTTATCTATATTCTTCCAAACTAGATGGTTTGCAAAGAGCGATTAAAACAGAGGCGGTTCTTTACTCTAAAAAGAGAGATCTAGTTATATTACCTCTATCTGTGGTTGCTCAATTCTTGGAAGAAAGCTGCTCATATCCTAATTTCCTAAATTATGTAGAAGAAATGATTAAGCAAAATGCTTAAGAATCATATTCAAATGATTTATTTCTAGGTAGTTTCATTAAAAAATCAAAGATGAAAGATGAAACCATGGAGGTAATTTGAATGGCAATGCCAACACATATAGTTGCGGTAGGTGGAATTGTAGAAAATGAACAAGGGGAAATTCTATTAGTGAAGACACAACATGGTGGATGGGTTTATCCAGGTGGGCAAGTGGAAGTAGGTGAAAACCTTATAAATGCTTTAATTAGAGAAGTAAAAGAAGAAAGTGGAATAGATATAATTGTATCTAACTTGATAGGTGTTTATTCGAATACAGGAATTCATAAATGGTATGACGATGTAACGGATGTTCCTACCAAATTAATGATGGATTATGTATGCAAGCCTGTGAGTGGAGAATTGAGTACTTCAGAGGAAACATCAGAAAGTCGATGGGTTGCAAAGGATGAAGTCCTTGATTTAGTTACGGCACCAGCTATCCGTACACGATATCAAGCATATTTGGAGTTTAACGGAAATATTAATTATATGGAATATATAACGAAACAAAACTTTGAATTGAAGTTGAACAGAACTATATAGAAATAATTAGTTCCTCCCAATCTACCATTAGGTAATGCGAAGAGGTCACTTTTAAGGTAACCTTTTCAGTTAAGTGGTACAAAACATTAAACAACAAGGTAAATAACACAATATTAAAGTACAAATTAGCATTGCTTTTAGCAGTGTTTTTTTATTTCGCGTAAGATTAGTTAAAAGTTTAATTTAATAAGAAAAGAATCCAAAAGAAGGAATTCGCTTAATTGGAAGAGAATTCAAATTTATAAAGTCTTTAGGGGGGTAATGATGGATTGTAAAAAGGTTAAGAAACTTTTTAGAGTTGTTGGTATAAAAGGTAGTGGGGTTTATGCTGATTTTGGTACTGAGGTACCAAAATTAGGAAATAAAATTCTAATTCGTAAAGAGGAAATTAAAAAATGTTCAGGTACAGAAATAGCTCTTTTCGAACCTAAAAGGGACGCAAACCATTTGAAAGGCCACTATTTTGTAGGATTAATTGTAAATGAGCGTTTATCAGAAGTTCCAGTTGGGATGGATTATATTGAAATGGACCAAAATTATGCCACGACTAGGGGAGGAATAAATAATATCGGTAATTTACACAACTATTTGATGAAATGGTCAGACGAACAAGGTTATAAAAGGAATCTAGATTCTTATATTGTTGAGACTTATCATCCTATGGAAAATGGTGAGGAAGAAGTTGAGATTTATTTACCAATCCATATATAAAATTCCGCATAAAGGTTAGTTAAACTTCTTCAACTACAGGAATTTTAGTTGAAACCTCCTCAAGGTAGGTATGAACAGCCTTTAATCTAAATTCGTTTGTATATTTCACCATACAAAAAACCCCAATCGTTAGATTTTTTGTCTAAAAATTGGGGTGCAATTTATCATAACTTCTTTTTATTTCCCCACAAGTGCCACTAAACCTTTAAATATTAGGATTAGAGAGAAAATTACAATAGCTAAAATACCGATTATGTTAGTTATTGGCTCTATACCTGCTAAGAAAGTACCTGCTAAGGGAACCTTTAATAATGCAAAACCAGCTAATATACAAGCTAACATTAAAAGAATAAATCGATCCATTCTGTTACTCCTCCTCTCAGTACATTATATGAACAAGTGAAAGGTAAGTTGAACCTAAGAATACTTAAAAAATGAATAGTGTTCTCTCACGTTTGGTTCTTCTATACCTAATGCCGAAGAGTGGTGGAATTCAGATAAAATAGCTTGTATTATCAAAAAAAGCAAAAAAAAAGCAAAAAAAAAGCTGAATTAAATTTGGATTGCTAAAGGAGCAGGTTAGTTAAAGAAAGAAGGGGTGGAGTATGTGAGTGAACGATTTGAATTAAGTTTTAAAAACAAGGAAGTAAGAATGGGGTTTTATTTGGCGGTACCAACGTTTATTATAGGGAGCATCATTATATTTTCTGGTGAACAAAAATATCAGTATGTTCGATTGTTAGTGTTAGTAATAGCATGGACTATCTTTTATATATGGCGTTTTTTTCACCGGAGGAAACAGAAGAAAGAATTTAATAACCCTTCTTAAGTTAAAAGGGGCTATAGTTTGCGATCAGTGAGCTGTATCTTGATATGAGGGGTGTAATTTAATTCGAAACCATGAACAATGTAGGGAAGCGAAAGACAAACAACCGCAATAAGATTACCGAAAAAAGTATGGAGAGAATTGACTGAATCACTTCTCTCTATACTAGCAACTCGGTTATGGCGTAGCGTATGTTTTCGGCTTCAAGCGAACCGATTACGATTAAGCGGAGGCCAGGGTATTTGCGCTTTTCTATTGTAGTATATCTATTTTCAAAATTTGTGATTTAAATAATTTCCCAACCACGTGCTTTTGCGACACTTCGAAGTTTTTCCTCCGGCTTTACGGCAACAGGATTTCCGACTAGCTCTAGTACCGGTAAATCAGAGTAGCTATCTCCATATGCAAAACTATTTTCCCAATCAATTTCTTGACCCTCTAATGCTTGTAAAAGGCTTTCTGTTTTTCTAGTGCCATTCACATGTTTAACTCGTGTTTTCGTATCGACTTTATTTTCTTTATAGGAAATATCCGTTCCAATAATATGGTGAAATGACACTCCTTCCGTCACACGTTGAAGAAACTGTGTGTAAGCACCTGAAACGAGTAATATATGTATGTCATCTTGTTGATGTTGTTTTAGTCTCTCAAGAACTTGAGAATTAAAGTCTTTTTGCATAATTACCTTTAGTTCCTCAAAATAAACGTTCATTTCCGTTTTAGAACGTCCTTCAAAAGCCTCTAAGTATAATTGCATAGATCGTTCTTTCATCTTTGAATTTGGATAAAGTTTTAATTTATTCGCAATATAAGGTGGAACAATGGATCTGTAAAACCGCTTGTACCTAGATTTATAAATGGGATGTTCTTTCAAATGGTTCATCAAGAGTTTGAATGTTTCTTCCGCATATAAGGTACCATCGAAATCGAAAATTGCTACACGCATAATTTTTTCACCTTTTCTTTCCTAAATGAACGCTTAGTTTAAATTATACGTGATTTCTTTGGATTAACAATAAAAACTCGCCCCTAAAAAGAGGCGAGACAGGTTATTGTACTTTATACATTGGTCCTTGTGCCGTTGCATAAGAGTTTAACATTTCTTGTGAAGTTTGCTGATCCAATTGTGGTACTTGGTAGTAGTGATGTTTGTTTTGGTAAATGGAGAGCTCATAGGCCATTTCAATACAGTTTGGAATGGAGTCTGCAAGTACTCTTCTTACAACCGGGTTTGTAGTTTCTAATGCTGCAGACGTTTTGGCCGTTGCAGAAGTTTTGGCCGATCCAAGTAAATAACCAGAGATCATTTCATCTGAAATTTCATTGGCACTTTGTATAGGCTTTTTCGGTTGTGATGGCTTCACCCCATAAACAAAATCGTTACCAGTTTGCATTTTATAAGAAGTAGTTGGGTGGGATGGATCTTGCCCAGTTTTAAAGGATTCCACTGTAATATTGTATTCATCTAATGAAAATGCATATTGTCGATCTAAAATATTTAGCAGTTCCTGGTCCTTTACATGGGGACGAAGAATTGTTTTAAGATTTATTCCAGCGATCATAGAATTTAAAACCTCGTGTACATCAAATAATTCATGCGCTCCATGATTCATTTGTTGAGAGACACTTCCAGTTTGCATATTTTGATGCGTTTGATTTTGACCATATGTGTTTTGATTCAATTCATTTTTCCTCCTTTAAGTATGATGTGTTAGACATCCTAGTTAGTTTGAACACTTCAACGTGCTAAATACATGGGTATTTCTGGCACTTGTAATAAGTATGTTACAAGTGCCAGGCACCTGAAATAAATATGAATTAAATATGAAATAAATTAAAATTTACGTGTGAATCCATTAGGCATAAAAAAACAATCATGAATGGAATTCATGACTGTTCGAATAATACTATTAATTTTCGATTGTTGATACAAGTGAAAAGATGAAACTATATAAAAAGACGTATGCTTCTTCTATTGTAAAGTTTTCATTGAATTGATCGATGTAATTTAAAGGTAAATTGACTTCCCATAGTCCATCATTTCCAGCGAACATTACACTATAATTCATATTATCCGCGTGAAAATGTTCATCTAAATAGTCTTTCATTGCAGGTCCAAATTTCTTTTGAACTGCTAAACCAAACATTGCTGTATAAACTTCAAATACTTCATCATACTCTACTGCAATTGCATCTACACCAATAACATCAAAACTAGGAGACTCCAAGTACAGAAACTCATTTAATTTTTCCTTGAAATGAACTAATGGTGTTTGAAGAAATGAATAGCTGTCTTTAGAAATAAGCTCTTCTGTTTCTTTATCAAAGCGTTCAATGATCGCATTTGTAAATAGCTGTTCTTTTTCTATTATAACTATGTTCGCTGTTTCTGAAAGTAATTGATGCTGTATTGCATAATCCTTTTCTTCTGTTGTTAATGTAAGTTGTTGATCAGTTGCCTCTGTAATTTTCTGGGATAATTTCTTTTTAATCAATGTAATCGTTCCTTTCTTCTTCTGCGATCGTTTGTAAATCGTATGCGTCGATAATAAATAATGCATAATCGTTATTTTCTGCATATTGTTCAGCTAATTTTTTTATAAACTTCGGAGATCCTTCATTTTCTTCATCGTAGACAATGAGTATACCATCCGAATTTCGTAACACAAATTTATTTTTTTCAATAAATTGCCATGGTGCCTCATATGGCTTTTTCGTAACACTAGTTTGAAAGTCAGCTTGTACTAAAAGGCTTTGATAATTTGCTTGTTTTTGCTCATTCCAATTTTTTTCTTGTTCCAGAAAAGGTGTAATAATGGCATACTTTATTTCTGGGAATTCTTTTTTCATCTGTAAAATAAGCTCGGCTGTCCAGGTTTCGACGCCTTGCTGGCCGCTTAAAATGATCCATTCCAGTCCATCATCTATTAATAAACGTAGTTGATTTTCAAGCGCTTTTTTTATAATTGCAATCCCAGGATGGCTATCGTTAAATATGCCAAGTTCATGTGCTTTATAGCCTGTTACTACCAGCCGTTTGACCATATTCTCTACCTTCTTTAGTTGCCTTTATATGTTATCTTAGCACGTTTTTGTATCCATATGAAACATCTTCTCATAAACTAGTGCGATTGCAAAGAAGGGATGGATACATGTTGAATGAACAGCCACAATCTAATGTGGAATTTGTTAGTAACTTCGAAGGGCATGTGTATCAAGCGGCTAATAGCTTATTAGGAAAAAATATTGCTATTCAAACGACTAAAAGTACATTACAAGGTAAACTATCGCTAGTTGCTCCAGATCACCTCGTTTTAGAAGTTAGTGGTGTGCCGTTTTATATTCGAACACAGCAAATTGTTTGGATTACTCCAGCTAAATAAAAATGAGAGGAAATGGTTGATTGTTTAATCGGATAAATAAATTGTTAATTGAACTGCCCAATCTAGAGTACGGAGATGCGAATGCTGCTGCTGCTGTTCAGGAACTATTAGGTGGTAAATTTGGTGAAATGTCTACGTTAAATAACTATATGTATCAGTCGTTTAACTTTCGTGAAAAAACGAAACTGAAACCATTTTATGACCTTGTAGCTAGTATTACAGCAGAGGAATTCGGACATGTTGAGTTAGTTTCAAATACTATTAATTTACTACAAAAAAACACGAGCTTTACAGGTGATCCAGATATTACACCTCTACAGGCTGCAAAAGATAAACGAAACACATATGCGTTTATTGCGAATGCCCAAACTTCATTGGCAGGGGATTCTATGGGAAATCCATGGCGAGGAGACTACGTGTTCTCGAGTGGGAATTTAGTGTTGGATTTACTTCATAATTTCTTCTTAGAATGCGGTGCAAGAACGCATAAAATGCGTGTGTATGAGATGACCGATCATCCAACCGCAAGAGAATTGATTGGATATTTACTCGTTCGTGGAGGTACGCATGTTCTTGCATATGCCAAGGCAATTGAAATGGCAACTGGCGTAGATGTAACAAAGATGCTACCAATTCCAAACTTAGATAATCGAGCATTTGATCAGGCTCGAAAGTATGAAGATCTTGGGTATGGTAATGTCCTATTTACGTGGAATTATGTCGGGGATTATAAAGACATTAACCAAATTTGGAAAGGTACGAACCCAACAAGTGGCGAGCAGCTTATTGTAAAAGAGGGAAGTCCAAAGGGATATGCTATTCCAAATTTAGATTCACTTCCAGAAGAATTTGCTCCGGGTATTGGACCGGAAGAGTTTGAAGCGATAGCGAAACGTTTACTGGCAAATATGTAGAGCGCATGAAAGGGGGCTGTCCAACTATGGAAAGCCTCTTAAATGTCAGGATTTGTTAAACAATTATGTTGTTATGTACGAAAATCCGCTCGCTTTCTGCGAATGAACTGCCAAGCCTACACGGGGAACAGGCTTGTTGATAACCAATCCGTTGCCACATGGATGTGGCGCATGTATGATTTGTTCCTTTAACCTCGTTGCAGGGGTCTTGTCAGGCCGTTTTCCTCCAGGAGTCTCGCGGATTTTCGTCACAATACATATTCTTCTAAAAAACAACAACCTAATTTAACAGAGTTAAATATTAAAATAAATGGAGCTTTTCTATTCTTTCAATCGCTTCTATCAAACGATCCTCACTTACTAATAAACCAACACGTACATATCCTTCACCATATGTACCAAAACCATTTCCAGCAGCAACCGCAACGTTTGCTTTATCTAGAAGTAAATCTGCGAAGGCTTCGCTTGTATAGCCAATAGGTACAGGTAACCATGCAAAAAACGACCCTTTTGGTGCTTTCACATCCCAACCTATCTTCATGCAAGATTTTACTAATGCATTTCTTCTTCCTTCATACAACGAAACTAATTCGTCTACACATTGCTGGTTCGCATTAAGCGCTGCAGCAGCTGCAGATTGAACTGCTGGGAAAAGACTTACGAATAAATGATCTTGGATAAGATTGATCGCTTCGATTATTGTTGGATTTCCAACTGCAAACCCTACTCGCCACCCGGCCATATTGTAGGTTTTGGAAAGAGTGTACATCTCTACACCAACATCTTTTGCTCCTTCCGTTTGTAAAAAGCTAACTGGTTTTTTTCCATCAAACCCAATTCCTCCGTACGCAAAATCATGCACAATGGCAATATCAGATTCCTTTGCAAGCGCAACAGTTTCTTCGAAAAACTCCTTCGTAGCTGTGGCCCCAGTCGGGTTGTTTGGATAATTTAAATACATTAACTTTGCGGCGTTTTTTTGTTCCGCAGTTAATCTACTGTAATCTGGTAAATAATTATTTTCTTCTATAAGGGGCATTGTATCAAATCGAACATTAGCTAATCCAACACCAGATAAGTAATCGGGATATCCTGGGTCAGGTAGAAGCATTAATTCATTTTCATTCATGAGTGCTAATGGTAATTCCACTAATCCGATTTTAGTTCCAAACATGATCGCTACTTCTGTATTGGGGTTTATTTCCACCTGATATTCCCGAGCATAAAAATCAGCTGCAGCTTGTTTTAACTCATTAATTCCTCGAAAAGGCGAGTATTTATGAGATTGAGGATTTGTTGCAGCGTCTTGTAATGCTTTCACAATATGCTCTGGAGTAGGTTGATCTGGATTTCCTTGTCCTAAGTTGATCACGTCTCTTCCTTCCGAGACTGCATTTGCTACTTTATGAACGAGTGTTGCAAAAAATTGAGTAGGTAAACTTTTTAAACGATTAGAAAATTCCATGGATAAAACCTCTTTTTCATAATAGTTGCATATATTAGTAAAATCTTATAACCTTTTTAATAATATGTCTATAGGTGGTGTCGAAATGAAAATTGCTTGTGTTCAATTAGATATAGCGTTTGGAGAACCAAAAGAAAATTTTAAAAAGGTTGAAAGAAAAATTCGGGAAGCAGCTGAAAAAGGAGCAGAGATGGTTGTGTTACCAGAAATGTGGAACACAGCATATGACTTACCTCGTCTAGAAGATATAGCTGATAAAGAAGGAAGCGAAACGAAAAGCCTTTTGTCAAAACTTGCGAAAGAACTACATATTCATATAGTTGGTGGATCTGTATCTACTAAAAAAGGAAATGGCTTCTACAATACGATGTATGTCGCGAATACACAAGGAGAAATCGTTGCAGAATACGATAAGGCACATTTATTTAAGTTAATGGATGAGCATGTTTACTTGGAAGCAGGAAATGAAAAGAATATTTTTGCATTAAATGATGTGCAAATGGGTGGAGTTATTTGTTATGATTTACGTTTTCCAGAATGGTTTCGTGCTCTTTCCTTGAATGGAGCAAAAATCATTTTTGTACCAGCACAATGGCCAGATAAACGAATTGATCATTGGAAAATACTACTTCAAGCTAGAGCTATTGAAAATCAATGCTTCATTGTAGGAATCAATCGTGTAGGGGAAGATCCAAATAATTCGTTTAACGGAAACTCAATGG
Source organism: Psychrobacillus sp. FSL H8-0484 (assembly GCF_038005325.1). Taxonomy (NCBI): domain Bacteria; kingdom Bacillati; phylum Bacillota; class Bacilli; order Caryophanales; family Bacillaceae; genus Psychrobacillus; species Psychrobacillus sp. FSL H8-0484. Next base: position 1,668,890 of record NZ_JBBOSZ010000001.1, read on the forward strand.
TTATCGGTCCATGGGGAGAGTTACTATGGACAGGGGATAATGAGGAAACAATAGAAATAGTCGAAATAGAAATCGAAGAAGTGGAAAAAGTAAGACAAAGGATTTCTGTTTTCCAAGATCGAAGAGAAAAATTATACATGTAAGTAAACCATAAATTTCCTTTTGCATTGACGTGCAGGAGGCTTTTTTGTATGGTTTTGTAAAGGGGGAGAAATGATGGTAGAAAACAAGATTGCAATCCAAGATGAATATCCAGATGATTTTGCTTGGTGTTACGGGTGTGGACGATTAAATGAAGCAGGCTATCATTTACGAACGTACTGGAATGGAAACCAGACGGAGACTGTGTATCATCCGAAAGAAGAACATATTGCGATACCAGGATTTGTGTATGGTGGATTAATTGGGGCATTAGTTGATTGTCACGGAACAGGTTCTGCTGCTCTTGCTCTGCATCGAAAAAACGGATTTGAGCCAGGTAGTGGGGAAGTACCACCACGTTTTGTCACAGGCTCCCTTCATGTCGATTTTCTTAAGCCAACTCCACAAAAAATGCAGTTAAAAGCAATTGGAAATGTAGAAGAAATTCATCCGAAGAAATGGAAAGTTACGACGGAAGTTTATGCAGGTAGCACGCTTTGTGCAAAAGGGGAAGTAATTGCAGTAGTAATGCCAGCATCTTTTACAAATAAATAGATTAGAAGAGACACAGGGAATCTACCTGTGTTTTTTTTACAGAGTAAGAAAGTATAAACTTCTCTACTCATTAACTAACCAGACTCTAGTACTTTTCGGTGAAATAGGCGCTTTTATATTTTACTGTTGTTTTTTAGCATATAAATTGCGGTAGACTCCTGCGGGAAAGAGACCTTGCAGGCACAGAATCTTTTTAAATGAAAAATAAGGCCCTTTTTGTTCGTTATTGAACAAAAAGGGCCTTATTATTTTTACTTATTCTTGCTCTTTTTTGTTTAAAAGCTTCTATAGCTGTGGCCATTATTCAATTTGTTTAATATCCAAAGAAAGAAAAATCCGCCGTTTTATGACCAATGCGAGCTTCGTTATCTGTTGAATAGGAAAGGGATAAGTGTTCATGGAAATCGTCTACATTTTCTTTTAAAATGTTTAGTTTTTCTTGACAGTTCTATTAAATTCACATCGGATACATCATAAATTTCCTAAAACGAAGGAGAAGTCTACCAATTCGTTTTTTGACAAAGTATATTATCTTTTGGAACGACCAAATCATAAATCTGTATGAATGGGTTTAAATTTAGGGTTTCTTGGTTGGAAATCATTAAGCACACCTTCATTAGTTAGTCTCTCTATAATAAATGAAAAGTTGTGATTGCTCCTTAAAAGAAATAAATAGAAGAAGGTTTTTAGAAGAATAGGCCGATGCTAGTTGATTGGAGAGGAAGGTGGCGACTCCAGCCGGAATAGCATGAGCTGAAGACCCTGGACTGAGCGTAGCGAGGGAAGGGGCTGAAGCCATGCCGGCGGAAAGCGTCCGCCTGTAACGGAAATCAACATGGAAAAAGTAATTCCCTTTTTTCGGTGGACTTTTTAAGTGCCCTCCGCGCCGAGGAGGCTTGTTGGTTCGCCCGCGGAAAGCAAGTGGATTCTACGTATCAACAACAATCTAGTTTAATAGTGCCAAGTAAAAAAAGCATGTCTGAGACACTTAGTTCTCTCAGGCATACTTTTCACTTTTATCTTAAGACGCTGCCACTTCATCCACTGGAGCGGCTTCTGTAGGTTCAGGAACCTTTGATAAAATAATAAATCCTATGATAAATAAGATTACTAAACTAAAAACTCCATAAGAGGATTTACCAGTAATTTGTGCAGTTAAAGCAACAAGTATTGGCCCTAAGATGGAAGCAAATTTCCCAAATATATTATAGAAACCAAAAAACTCATTGGAATTTTCTTTTGGGACTAATTTCCCGAAGTATGATCTACTTAAAGCTTGTATCCCACCTTGAGATGTAGCTACAAGCATTGCTAAAATCCAAAAATCAACAATCGTTTCTAAGAAATAAGCATACGTACAAACAATGATATAAACGAATATTCCAACGTAAAGCATTTTCTTTTCGGAAAACTTACTTGCAAGTTTTCCATATAAAAAAGCAAATGGAGCAGCTACTACTTGCGTTACAAAAAGAACGATTAATAAGCTAGTAGCACTTAATCCTAAATCAGAACCATAAGCTGTCGACATGGAGATAATCGTACCAACGCCATCGATATAAAAGAAATATGCTAATAAAAACATAAATAAAGTACGATATTGACGAATTTCTTTAAATGTTTTCCCTAAACGCTTAAAGCTTTGAATGACTGGATTACTTTCACGCTCAATAAAATGTACCTGATGAACGTGCTTGAACATCGGTATAGAGAATACTACCCACCATGCAGCTGTAATTAGAAAGGCTATCCGACTCGCATTTATACTAGACAACGGAATGATCTCTTTACCTGCTAGCAAAATAATAATAATACTAATTAAAAATGGAATTGTACTACCGATATATCCTAGTCCATAACCACGAGCAGAAACACGATGCATGCGTTCATTCGTTGTGACATCTACTATGAATCCGTCATAAAAAACATTGGAGCCCGTAGCTCCAAGTGCTGCAACGGTATAACAAATTAATAATAAGAGCCAATTATCATATGGAACAAATGCAAGCATAGCAGTAAATGTTACCCCTAAAACAAAGAAGAAAGTAAAGAATTTTTTCTTCATACCTCGATAATCTGCAATAGTTCCTAAAATAGGTCCTAATAACGCTAATATGAATGTAAAAATGGCAATTGTATATCCTAAATAAGCAGTTGAATTAGCACCACTAACACCAGCATCAGTTGCAGATGCTTTATAAAATAACGGAAAGACTGCAGTTGTAATGGTCAAGGTGTACGCAGAACTGGCCCAATCATATAGTGCCCAGCTGTTTTCTTGTTTTGTAAACTTTTTCATCTATCTAATATCCCCCTTTCAGCTTACCTCATATTGTACATGATTCTAATCATGTAAAGTGAAGAAAATAGAAATTTTGCATCAATTTTACAATCGCTTTGTAATATACTTATATGGATATAATCAAAATTTTCAATTACTAAAATTTACATAAATTTAACAAAGAAATAAGACTAACGATAGTAAACTTATTTAATAGAGGAGTAAACAATAATGAACACAACTAAAACTAATAAAGCAGTTATTGACATAGGATCTAACTCAATTCGATTAGTAATATATAGTTACAATTCCATGCAAGGTTTAAAAGAGCTTCATAATTTTAAAACTGTAGCGAGGTTAAGTTTGTATATTGACAAAAACGGTCAATTGAATGAAAGAGGTATCCATGTGTTGGTGGAAACACTAACAAAGTTTAAAGAAATACTAGAAGATATACACGTGACGGATGTTTTTGTAGCGGCAACAGCAGCTATTCGACAAGCAAAAAATAGGGACGAAATTTTAGTATTAGTAAAAGATCGTATAGGCTTTACGATCAACATTTTATCTACTAACCAAGAAGCATTTTTTGGATATATAGCGGTTGTACACTCAACGAATATCCCGACAGCGGTAACGATCGATATGGGTGGAGGTAGCACGGAAGTAACTTACTTTGAAAATAAAAAACTAAAATATTCCTTTAGCTTTCCGTTTGGCGCAGTATCGCTTAATGCAAAATTTATGTATGACACTACTATGTTAGACCATGATAAGAAGGAATTAATCGAATATGTTAAAGAGCAATTTTTGACATTGGATTGGATAAGAAATTTAAAAGTACCTATCATCGCGATTGGTGGTAGTGCGCGCAATATTGCACAAGTAGATCAGCAAAGAAAAGTATTCCCATTAAATGGGGTTCATCAATATGAGTTAAAATCAGAAGATTTGCAAGAAATCAGTTACCAGTTTACACAATGTTCGTTGGATGGACTAAAAAAAATAGATGGATTATCAAGTGACCGTGCAGACATCATTGTACCAGCACTGGAAACCTTCCGTATATTTATGGAGGTAGTGGAGGCTCCTTCCTTTATATACAGTAAAAAGGGATTGCGAGAAGGAATAATACTTTCTCAATTAATGGAAAATTATCCTGGAGATTTTAATGTGAACGAAGTAACAGAAAATGCTATCCGTCATATTTTAGGGAAATTTAATGTGAAAAAAGAGGATGCACTTCATTTATATAATATTTTCACTGAGTTGTATCTGACATTTAGTAGATGGAAGTATGTAGATCGAATGGAGCATCGAAAATTAGTGCGTTTTGCGTATGAACTTTTCCATATTGGCGAACAAATTGATCAAGAAGCAGCTAGTCAACATACATTTTATTTGCTTACAAACTTATCAATTGATGGCATTTCTAATAAAGAACGCTTGAAACTAGCTTTACTAGCATCTTACAAAAATAAAGATACGTTCAAACAATATGTGAATCCCTATCAAAATTTGTTAGACGATCAAGAGATAAAGCAACTACGTGATATCGGGGCATTATTAAGGTTTACAAAAGGCATAGATGTGTTAGGGAGATCTAATATAAAAAATGTCAAGATTTCGAGGGCAACGGATGTTATAACCCTAACATTTACTGTACTTGGCAATAGTATGCTTGAGAAATATCAAGCAGAGAAACTTAAAAAGCATATTGAAAAAATTGTTAGCACGAAAGTAAGGCTTGTATTTATGGAAACAGGGGAGAACATGATATGAATGAGGTTATTTTGGAAAAAAATATTCTAAATGATTATGCAAACTACAATAATAGAGAAATTAGTTGGTTAGCATTTAATGAGCGTGTTCTGGAAGAAGCAGAGGATGAAACAAACCCTTTGCTTGAACGATTAAAATTTTTAGCCATATTTAGTTCTAACTTAGATGAGTTTTTTATGGTGCGTGTTGCCGGTCTTCAAGATCAAGTGAATGTCGGGTTTAACAAGCCAGAAAACAAAGCTGGATTTACTCCTAAAGAACAATTGGAGCAAATTTCAACGATTACTAAAGAGCTCGTCAAAAGACAAATGAACATTTACAAAGAATTAATTGATATCCAACTACCAAAGCAGGGAATTTCATTACTTAAATATGCACAATTAACAAGTGTACAAAAGAAAGAATTACATAAGATGTTTGAAGAAGAAATCTTTCCTGTTTTAACACCAATTGCAGTAGATGCTTATCGTCCATTTCCTATTTTATTAAGTAAAACGATAAATCTATTAGTCAAGATTGAAGATGATTCAAATGATGGAACTGAACTATCAAAAATTGCTATTGTGCAAGTTCCATCCGTTTTAAAAAGGTTTATTCAAGTTTCTACAACAGATGGTTCCTATGCCGCAGTATTGTTAGAGGATATCATTATTGAAAACGTCTCTAAGCTTTTTCATGGTTACCAAGTCAAGCATGCAAATCCTTTTAGAATCACACGAAATGCGGATTTAACCATTCATGAGGAAGGAGCACGTGACTTACTGATAGAAATTGAAAAAGAATTAAAGAAGCGTAAATGGGGCGCAGTTAGTAGATTAGAGGTAAAATCAACCGAGATAAAGCAAAATTTATTACATTATTTGTTAGATGAATTAGAAATTTGTTCAGATGATGTATTTAAAGTAGAAGGACCACTAGATGTTACATTTTTATTTTCTTTTATTAAAACACTTGAAGGAAGATTTACAAGATTGTTTTATGAACCCTTTATTCCCCAACCACCGTTAGATTTAGCAAATGACGAAGAAATATACGCAAAAGCGTTAAAGCAAGATTTGTTTTTCCACCATCCATACGAATCATTTCAACCGATAATTGATTTTATAGAGAAGGCAGCAGTCGATCCAACTGTATTAGCAATCAAGCAAACATTGTATCGCGTTAGTGGAAACTCACCCATCATTTTGGCATTGAAAAGAGCTGCTGAACATGGTAAGCAAGTTACTGTATTAGTAGAGTTAAAAGCACGATTTGATGAAGAGAATAATGTGCACTGGGCTAGAGAGCTAGAAAAAGCTGGATGCCTTGTAATTTATGGAATGCATAATCTAAAAACGCATTCTAAAATCACGTTAGTTGTTCGAAGACGTCATAATTGTATAGAACAATTTGTTCACCTAGGAACAGGAAATTACAATGACCAGACTGCTCGTATGTATACAGATATGAGTATCATTACGACAGATAAAAAAATCGGCTCGGATGCGACACAATTCTTTAATTATTTAAGTGGTTATACAGATAAACCTAATTATGAAAAATTAGTCGTTGCCCCATATGATATTAGGGATAAATTTCTTACTTTAATTGATGAAGAAATGGAATTTCATAAAGCTTTTCAAAACGGACATATTAAGTTGAAAATGAACTCTTTAACAGATAAGGATTTAATCTTAAAGCTTTATGAAGCCTCTGCTGTTGGAGTGAGGATTGACTTGATTGTTAGGGGAATATGCTGCTTACGTCCACAAATTCCTAATGTGAGTGAAAATATTTCGGTTCGGAGTATTGTAGGAAGATTTTTGGAGCATTCTAGAATATATTGGTTTCATCGAAATGGTGCATCGAAGACCTATTTATCTTCGGCTGATATGATGACTAGAAATATGGTCAAACGTGTAGAAATATTGTTCCCTGTATTATCCCTTCGAATCCAAAGAAGAGTAATGAATATATTTGATATTGAGCTTCAGGATACTGCAAAAGCAAGAGTGCAGAATGCAAATGGCAAATATCATTTTTTAGAAACAAAAGAGAAGAGAATTGATAGTCAGCAAGTATTGTTAGAGAAAGCATTAAAGCATAAGAAAGAATAATCAAAAGACTATCTATTTATGCCGGCTTTGACCGACGTAATAGATAGTCTTGTCTTCACTTATTTCATATGAAGTGCAGCCTCTGAAACGACAAAAGCTAAGTCATCATTTCCAAAAAGTTGGAGAACTTGAAGAACGGTTTCAGTGTCTACATGTAAAGAATCTTTTTCGACTTCACCCAATGCCTTCAAAAGAGCGACGTTTCCTATTTGAGCAGGATAAGCATGCTCGTATAATACTTTCGCATCCATTTCATGATTTACACACCATTGTACATAAAGTTGAATCATCACTTGTTCGTCTTCCTCATATCGTTGAATTACTGGATTCGACATTTTATTCCGTCCTTTACCCGATGGAATCAATCATTTTCCATAAATTTGAAGAAATTTCTTTTGCTTGTTGATCGAGCGTATTCTTGTCAAATGAATTGGAAAAGGAAGAGATAACTGTTTCCAATAAAAATTTTCGTGGATTTGTAGAATTTAGTTCCTCTAATAGAAATTCAATTAATTGTTGCTCCTTCACTTTTAGATCTATTTTATGCGTTTTATAAAAAGCATTAAGTTGTAAAATTACCTCGCCTTTTGTCACCTGAACATCGTCATAATAGTGGTTAAAAGTAAAAGAATCAATAAGTAAATCTTGTGATTTCACCATATCATAGATGATGGATTCCACACGTTTCAACACATATGTAACTAATTCGTAAACAGAAATTTGTCTTGATTTTACAGTCCATGGATGCTGTACTTGTTGAATCATGCCTAGCATTAGGACGGCACAATCGACAGAAATTTTTTGGGTTTCTTCTCCAAACACATCTACTAATCGGGTAGCTAGCCATTTAACTTCTTCATAATGATTTCTTTTTATAACCTCTCTTAGATCAGAATCCTGAGAATGAAATATAGCTACAAAAATAGGTATCAAATTACGTTCACGATAAAATTCCATTTTAACGGATAACTGTTTAATTAAGATATCCTTATTCTTAATTTCTTGTTGAACAAGCATTTCTCTTCTTTTTAAGGCTGTTTCTTCTTCTGCATTTTCAATAATAGCTATAATACATTCATTTTTAGATGAAAAATAGTTATAAAAAGTTCCTTTAGAAATTTTACTTTCATCAATAATATCTTGGACCGATGTTGCTGCATATCCTTTTTCGGTAAAGAGACGTTGTGCAGTTAATAGTACGTTTCGTTTTCTATTATTCACCATTTTCTCACCTTTAGACCTTTAGTATAATTCTTATTTTAACTTCTAATAGCACTAATATCAAATATTTATTCATGTAAGCGCTTTTCACGATTGCATTTTTTGGACTATGAGTATAAAATGTTCAAAGTGGTGTACTCGATGTACAAAAAATATACTGATAGTTTAAGTGGGAGGAACTTAAGAATGAACGAAATACAAAAAAAACCGCCATATGCAATGATTGCTATCTTATTTGTAGGGGCATTCATCGCCTTTTTAAATAACACGTTATTAAATGTGGCGTTACCAACAATTATGGTTGAATTTGATGTAAAACCATCCATGGTTCAATGGTTAACTACAGGGTACATGTTAGTAAATGGTATCTTGATACCAGCTAGTGCGTTTTTCGTACAAAGATTTACGAATAGAAAATTATTTATTACAGCGATGGTTTTATTCACTCTGGGTACACTTTTAGCAGTAATTGCACCAGAGTTTTGGGTATTGATCTTGGCTCGAATGATTCAAGCAGCTGGATCAGCAATGTTAATGCCTTTACTAATGAATGTGATGTTAACAGCATTTCCTATTGAGCGCCGCGGGGCAGCTATGGGTATGTTTGGACTTGTAATGATTTCGGCACCAGCAATTGGACCAACATTATCTGGATTCATCATAGAGCATTATGATTGGAGAGCTTTATTTGAATTTGTTCTCCCATTAGCAATCATCGTTTTATTATTAGCGATCTTTAAATTCCGCAATATTACTTCAAACAGTAAAGTAAAATTAGATGTGTTTTCACTTGTACTATCAAGTATAGGTTTTGGTGCTCTTCTGTATGGATTTAGTTCAGCATCAGATAAAGGGTGGGATGCACCGATTGTTTATGGAACAATAATTATTGGTGTTCTTTCGTTAATCTGGTTTGTTTTGAGACAATTAAAATTAGAAGAACCAATGTTAGATGTACGTATTTATAAATATCCAATGTTTGCGCTATCGTCTGTTATTTCAATCTTTGTATCGGCAGCAATGTTCTCTGGGATGATTTTAACACCTCTATATGTACAGACAATTCGAGGGATTTCACCATTACATTCAGGTTTGTTAATGTTGCCAGGTGCTTTAGCGATGGCACTTATGTCACCAATTACAGGGAAGCTATTTGATAAATTTGGTGCGCGAACTTTAGCAGTTGTAGGTCTTATAATTACTTCAATTGGAACGTATTTGATGAGTAATTTAGGAATGGATTCAGATTACTACTATATTATGGCAGTTTATACGATTCGTATGTTCGGTATGTCAATGGTAATGATGCCAATTATGACAAATGGGTTAAATCAGTTACCTATGAATTTAAATCCTCATGGTACTGCGACGAATAGTACGTTACAACAAGTGTCTGGTGCAATTGGGTCTGCTATATTTATTACGATTATGAATTCAAAAATGGAATCAACAGCTAAAGTACTTGCAGCAGATGCCGCAGCTGCAGGAAATGTTCCTACTGCTTCAGATGCTTTTGCACAATTTCAAGCACAAATTGGTATGCAAGCAATGTTAGAAGGAATTAACTATACATTCTTTATTGCAACAGTTGTAACAGTTGTTGCCTTGATATTATCTCTCTTTGTAAAACGAACAGTTGTAACAAAGAAAAGCTAATTCACTAAAAAAAGAGTAGACACATGTATCTCATGTGCCTACTCTTCTTTTTAGTTTTGATTAATTTCATCTGTAAGTGTAATTAACTCATCAATTAATGATCCAATATAAGCGATTGTATCGCGCAATGGTTCGTCGGTTGTTATATCTACTCCTGCCATTTTAGCGAGTTCTACAGGCGATTTAGTTCCACCAGCTTTTAACACATTTGTCCATTCATCTACAGCTGTTTGTCCTTCTGCTAGAATACGCTTCGAAACTTGTGTGGAGATGGTTAACCCGGCGCTATACGTATATGGATATAATCCCATATAATAATGCGGTTGACGCATCCATGTTAGCTCAGCTCCGTCTGTTATTTCCACTGCATCTCCCCAAAACTCTTCTAACACGCTTCGTTTGAATTCATTTAGAATTTGTGCATTGACATTTAACCCTTGATCCACACGGTCATATACTTTACGTTGATAGGCAGCTTCTAATAAATGCGTGACGAAATTATGATAATACGTACGCGCAACAATGGAAGAGATAACCCAACGTTTAAATTTAGGATCATTCGAATTTTCCAATAGATGATTTGCAACAAGCATTTCATTCATTGTAGAAGGAGCTTCGATAAAGTAAAGAGAAGGGCGTGCATTAAATAGGTTTTGTTCTTTATTTGCATAATAGAAATGACCTGCATGTCCAAGCTCATGAGCAAGCACAAATACCTCATTCATCCGACTTGACCAGGAAATCAAGATGTATGGATGGTTTCCATAAGGACTGGAACAAAATGCGCCAGTCGATTTACCTTTGTTTTGTGCAAAGTCAATCCAACGCTCTTTGTAAGCACGATCTACCATCTCGATGTACTCCTCACCCATTACAGATAAAGCATCATCAATATATTTTTTAGACTCTTCGACTGAAATTTTCGGCTCATACGTTGGATCCAATGAGATTTTCAAATCAGCAAACGTCATTTTGTCTAGGCCATGTACTTGTTGAAGCAGCTTCGCATATTTGCGCATATGTGGTGCAAGTTCTTTCGTGATCAAATCAATTTGTCGATTATATAATGAGCGGTCTACTTCTTGGTTAAATAATAAATAATCAAAGATGGTTTCGTATCCACGAATATCAGCTGTTGTTTTCTCCATTTGAAGATGCATATCATACGTTTTTGCTGTCGTATGTTGATATTCTTTTAGTTTTGCGGAGAAAGAATCGAATGCAGCTCTTCTAATAGCAGGATCGGATTCCGCTTCCCAGTCATTTTCAAACGAAACATAACTTAGTGGATAGGTTTCTCCGTTTACTTCAAAATTATCGAATGAAATGTCTAACATTTTGGTTGTATCATATAGTTTATAAGGTGCACTAAAAGAAGCCGAATAAGCTGCTAGTGTCTTTTCTACTTCTGGATGTAGTTGGTATTTTTTCTTTTGCAGCAGTTTTTCTAAGTAATGCTGAAATGAAGGGGAGAGAGCAATTGCTTCTTGGATCGTTTCATCCGGAAGTTCTACTAAGGAACTATTTAAAAATGATAATTCGCTACCAATTTTTGCGGAAAGTGAACCAAATTTATTTGCTTTCATTTGTGCATCGGTATTTGTTTGATCAGTGCTAAGGGAAAGGCTAGCGTAAGTACCGGCTGGAACAATTTTCTCATAGATGGATGTGAATGTTTTTAATGCTTCCACAACAGTAGTGGGAGTATCGATTGACCCTTTAAAACGGCTTACAAATGCTTGAACCTCTTTTTCTATTACTGTTAAAGCGCTCGTAAAATCTTCGTCTGTTGCAAATAAATCCTTTAGATTCCACGTTTCTTCTACATTAATTTCTGAACGATTTGGCATACTTTGAACCATATTCATCTCTCCTTATTATTACGGATGTCGAACTATTGATTAGTATAACTAACAAAAATAAAAAAGTAATCATTTTTCTAATTTTCCAATTAATTATTTTTTATATTAGTAGAATTTCAAAATGATATCATGCAATTTTCAGGAGTAGTAAATGCTAACAGATTCTACTGTCGTATGAGAATTTTACTATATTAAATAAACTTATATTAAATTAATATTCTAAATATCTTAATTAATCTAAAAATTTATATAGACTGAATATGAACTTTGTTTTACAATGAGATTGTTAACACAACTTGATAGATTCTGAAGTACTACTGCTGAGAAATAAAAAAGAAGTAGTATGACTTATAATTTCAGAATTATCAAACTAAAACAGGGGGTTTAAAAGATGAAAAAATCAAGATTTGCATCACTATTTCTTGCTTCTTCCTTATTAGTGGGAGTACTTGCAGGATGTGGCACTGGAGAAGAGGGGGGTAGTTCTGAAGGAGGAGACACAATTAAAATTGGTGTTAACTTAGAACTATCTGGGGCAGTAGCATCATATGGTTCATCCGAAGCAGATGCAATCGACTTAGCTGTTGAAGAAATCAATGAAGCTGGCGGAATTGATGGAAAACAAATCGAACTTATTAAAGTAGATAATAAATCGGATGCAGCGGAAGCAACTAGTGCAGCGATTAAATTAACTAATCAAGACAAAGTAGTTGCGATTATTGGAGCAGCAACAAGCGGTAACTCAGTGGCTCAAGTGCAAATTGCTACTGACACAAAAACACCGATGATTTCACCTTCGGGTACAAGTACGACTGTTACAGTATCAGAAAAAGGTGAAGTAAATCCATTCACATTCCGCACGGCATTCATAGATCCTTTCCAAGGTACAGTAGCTGCTAACTTTGCTGCTAACGAATTAAAAGTAAAAAATGTTGCAGTCTATGCGGATAATGCAAGTGATTATGCGAAAGGTCTTGCTGCATCTTTCATTAAAGATTTTGAAGCTGCAGGAGGCACAATTGTTGCTCAAGAATCTTATGTGGCAAAAGATACTGATTTCCGTTCGACGCTTACACGTATAAAAGCGTCTAATCCAGACTTCATCTTTATTCCAGGCTATTACGAAGAAGTTGGATTAATCGTTAAACAAGCCCGTGAATTAGGGATTACAGTTCCATTAATGGGTGCGGACGGTTGGGATTCTCCTACAATCGTTGACTTAGCGGGTGCAGATGCATTAAACAATACGTATCTTATTGCTGCTTATTCATCAGAGGATCCAGAAGGAAAAGCTAAAGAATTTGCAGACAAGTTTACTGAAAAATATGGAAAAGCACCTAACTCATTTAATGCGCTTGGATACGATACAGTTTATCTATTAAAAGATGCAATCGAGCGTGCTGGTTCAACTGATGGAACAAAAATTAAAGAAGCACTAGAAGCTACTGATAAATTAGACCTAGTTACAGGGTTGTATTCTGTTGATGAAAATCATCATCCAATTAAATCTGCTACGATTATTGAATTCGTAGATGGAGCACAAGTATTTAACACGAAAGTTAATCCTTAAGATTAACTTGTAATATATTGGAGGGATTATGTCCCTCCTTTTCTATTTTTATACTAGTTGGAATATTGAACAAAAGGAGTGAAATTTAATGGAATGGATTCAACAGTTGATTAATGGTATTTCACTCGGAAGTATATATGCATTAATTGCGCTTGGTTACACGATGGTGTATGGAATTATTAAATTAATTAACTTTGCTCACGGAGACGTGTTCATGGTTGGTTCTTTTATTGGCTTTTATTCGATTACAGTTTTTGGATTAGGATTTTTCCCTGCGCTCATCATTTCGATGGCAGCATGTGCTCTATTTGGCGTTATTATTGAACGAATTGCGTATAAACGTTTGCGCAATGCAACTAGAATTGCAGCACTTATAACGGCAATTGGGGTATCTTTATTAATTGAATATGGCGTTATTTATATTAGAGGGGCTCAACCAGAGGCGTATCCAGATGTATTTTCAAATCGTTCATTTGAATTTTTGGGTGCTCAAATTAGTATTCAATCGATTCTAATTCTTTCTGTTTCTGTAGTATTAATGATCCTTCTCCAATTTATTGTACATAAAACAAAAACCGGTAAAGCAATGAGAGCTGTTTCACATGATACGGAAGCAGCGAAACTAATGGGCATTAATGTAGATAATACCATTTCTGCAACATTTGCTATTGGTTCTGCTTTAGCGGGTGCGGCAGGTGTTATTTTTGGAGTGTATTATACAAAGATTGATCCTTTAATGGGTGTTATTCCTGGAGTGAAGGCATTTGTAGCTGCAGTACTTGGAGGTATTGGAATAATACCTGGAGCAATGATAGGTGGATTGGTACTCGGAGTTGTAGAAACGATTGTTAGTGCGTTGGGTTTCTCATTATGGAGAGACGCTGCGGCATTCGTCATTTTAATATTAATTCTGATTTTTAGACCATCAGGAATCTTTGGAAAAAATACACGAGAGAAAGTGTAGGTGGTTTAATTATGAAAAAATCAAAACAATTTTGGTCATTTATAGCCGTAGCTGTTTTAGTTTATGTAATTGTTCAATTCCTTATATTAAATGGAACGTTGAATCAATTTTACTCAAATACGCTAATAGTTATTTCCATTAACATAATTTTAGCAGTCAGCCTACATCTAGTTATTGGTATTACGGGACAATTCTCCATAGGGCATGCAGGATTTTTAGCTGTAGGTGCATATATTTCGGCAATCGTTACAATGAGACTAGATCTTCCTTTTGTTGTAGCTATAATCGTTGGAGGTATTGTGGCTGCATTAGCTGGTCTAATTGTCGGTATTCCAAGTTTAAGATTAAAAGGAGATTATTTGGCAATTGCGACTCTAGGTTTTGCAGAGATTATTCGAATTGTATTCTTAAATATTGACTATGTTGGTGGAGCCGCAGGGATGCAGGTGTCACATTTAACTACATGGACGTATGCATTTGTCTGTTTGGTTATTACTATTTTGGTAATAGTAAACTTTACTAATTCAAGACATGGAATTGCAGCGATTTCTGTCCGTGAAAATGAAATTGCTTCCGATGCAATGGGAATTAACACAACCTATTATAAAGTAGTTGCATTTGCCATTGGTTCCTTCTTTGCGGGAGTTGCCGGAGCATTATATTCACATAACTTCTATATCATTCAACCAAGTCAATTTGGTTTTTTAAAATCATTTGATATTTTAATTTTCGTTGTACTTGGAGGACTTGGAAGTTTATCGGGTGCTGTCCTTTCTGCAATATTACTAACTGTTGTTTCGACGTATCTTCAAGAATATCCTGAAACACGAATGATTATTTATAGTCTTGTCTTAATACTTGTTATGCTCTATCGTCCAAAAGGATTAATGGGGACGATGGAAATTACGGATTATTTCAAGCTTTGGAGAACGCCAAAAGGGGGCGGTCAACATGGAAAGTAAAGCGTTGTTAGAAGTTAAAAATGCAGGCATTCGTTTTGGTGGTTTAAAAGCTGTCCAGGATCTAAATATTGTGTTAAATCAAGGAGAGTTAGTTGGGTTAATCGGACCAAATGGTGCAGGGAAAACTACTAGTTTCAACTTATTGACTGGTGTTTATCTACCGACAGAGGGAGATATTCTGTTTAATGGAAAACGAATTAATGGTTTACCTCCGTTCAAAGTAACAAGATTAGGAATTAGTAGGACCTTTCAAAATATTCGTTTGTTTAATGAACTTTCGGTTTTAGATAATGTAAAAGTTGCGTATCATTCACTTGCAACACACTCCATTTTGAGTTCTGTAATTCGTCTTCCTTCTCATTTTAAAGGTGAACAGGAAATGGAGGAAAAGTCCATTGAGTTTCTGAAAATCTTTAAATTAGACAGGTATAAAGATGAACTAGCAAAAAATTTACCCTACGGTCAGCAACGTAGACTAGAAATTGCTCGTGCACTAGCTGCTGGGCCAAAGCTTCTTTTATTAGATGAGCCGGCAGCGGGTATGAACCCACAAGAAACAAAGGAATTAATGGATTTAATCGCATTTATTCGTGAAAAGTTTGATCTGACTATTTTACTTATTGAACATGATATGAACTTAGTAATGGGTGTATGTGAAAGAATTTATGTGCTTGATCATGGTCAACTTCTTGCGGAAGGATCACCAGAAGAGATCCGTAACCATCCTAAGGTTATTGAGGCTTATTTAGGGGAGGAAGTTCACGATGACAATGCTTAAAGTAGAAAATATAGATGTATATTATGGAAATATTCAAGCGTTACGAGATGTTTCGATAGAAGTAAATCAAGGTGAAATTGTAACATTAATTGGTGCGAATGGTGCTGGCAAAAGCACATTACTTAAAACTTTATCCGGATTACTAAAGCCCAAAAATGGGAAAATCGAATTTCTCGATAAATCTATTTCTGGAAAACAAGCTCAGTCAATTGTAAAAGCAGGAATTTCACATGTTCCAGAAGGACGTCGTGTTTTCGCAAATCTTACTGTGGAAGAAAACTTAGAATTAGGTGCATTTTTACGTAAAGATAAAGCTGGGATTCATACCGATATGCAAAAAGTATATGATATTTTCCCAAGACTTTTAGAGCGAAAAAAACAACATTCAGGAACACTTTCTGGTGGTGAACAGCAAATGCTAGCAATGGGTCGTGCCATTATGGCGAAGCCCAAACTAGTATTATTAGATGAGCCATCCATGGGTCTTGCTCCATTAATGGTTAAAACCATTTTTAAAGTAATTGAAGATATTAACCGAGAAGGCACAACAGTATTATTAGTGGAACAAAATGCAAATATGGCACTTTCTGTGGCAAACCGGGGTTATGTAATTGAAACAGGTAGAGTTGTACTTTCTGGTTCCGCTAAGGAATTACAAAGTAGTGAGGAAGTAAGGCAAGCATACTTAGGTGGACATTAAGTTCAAAAGCTTTCATTAAGTTGTAATAACTTAATGAAAGCTTTTTTTAATGATTTCTCACACTTGCAAACAGAGCAAATGATCGAAAAATAGACAGCATCCATTTTATAGAGAGGTAATAAAGCTCCCGGTAATACATCTTCGGGAGCCTTTAACATGAATAAGAAAGAATCTATTCTCTCATTATCCAAAACAGCAGTAACCAGTTGCCTAAAGTTACAGGAGGGCGACGGAAGGACGAAAGCCACAGGATTACCGAAAAAGGGGAGGATGATCAAGCCCCTAGTAACGATTCTCATCTAATAAATCGCGCGGTAATGATGTAGCAAAAGTCCATTCCATTGCAATCCGGAAACGTCTTAAAACAGTTTTGCACTTATAAGGCGCGAATGCGCTTTTCTAAATTGTAATGATAGGTTTTATAAAGAATAAATTCCATTTTTCTATAGTTCTATTGACATATTTTGTGTTATTATAGGCTAATATGCGTTTTTTTGGAGGTACAATGAAGAAAACACTCAGATTTTGGATACTGACTCTTATTACTTTTTCAATGATTGCAATTCTCAGTAGTTCTTTATTTTCAAGCTTTATTGTTACGAAAAAAAGTTTAATAGAAAATTCATTAAAGCAAAATGAAGTATATTCTTTAAAGCTTGCGCAGATGTCTGAAGAAGTGTTTGAATCCATGCAAGCGAATTTAGAAGCAAGAAAACCAGATGTGATTAAACATATGGATGACCCAAAAGAGCTTACCAACATATTAGATCAATTATTAATAAGTGGAAAAAACTTCAATTCCCTTTCTGTTATTGGAAATAATGGGGTAGCTATAGCGACTTCTCCTAATATAGGGATTGCCGGTAATAAAATCGATTCTGCTGGAGTTCAAGAGGCCCTTTTGAAAAAAGAAAGTATTATTACTACACCATATAAAGCTGTTACAGGTCGCTTAGTAATTCTAATCTCCACACCTCTTTTTGATGATGCTAATAATTATCTTGGAATGTTAAATGGGACAATTTATTTGCAGGAAGACAACTTCATTCAAAATATTTTAGCAGAGCATTTCAGTGAAGATGGTTCTTATGTATTTGTTGTCGATAAAGAAGGTACTTTAATTTATCATCCAGAAAAAGATAGAATTGGAGAAAGCGTTCAAAAAAATATGGTTGTTCAAAGTTTAATGAAAAAAGAAAGTGGTTCAATTGAGGTATTTAATACACAAGGTGAGCAATTTCTTGCAGGGTTTACATATATACCTGCTAGTGAGTGGGGCGTTGTATCCCAGACCCCGTATGAAAGCAGTCTCAATCCTTTAAATGGGATTATGTTTAAAGTGTTTTTTTATTCCTTACCGTTTGTATGCTTATTCTTCGTATTAGCATTTTTACTATCTGAGCGATTAGCCTCTCCTTTGAAAAAGTTAGCGTTATTTACATTGGATTCTCAAAATGAAGATACGAATCTAGAAAAGCTAAAACTATCGACTTGGTATTTTGAAGCAAAACAACTTACAGAAACAATTGAGAATTATCATAAAAAGCAGGAAGAAACAGTTGCAGATTTTAAACATCAATCGTTAACGGATCCACTAACAGGTTTGAAAAATAGAAGATATTCTGAATTACTTTTTGCAGATTTATTGGAACATCATCAATTGTTTTCCGTAATTATGATTGATATCGATCATTTTAAAAGAGTTAATGATGAATTTGGGCATAATGCAGGGGATGAAGTATTAAAGTTTTTAGCAAACAAAATGCAGTCTACTTCTACTAAAAAGGATGTATGTATAAGACTTGGAGGAGAAGAATTTATTATTATTCTTCCAGGCACGCTTCTACAGGATACATATATGCTTGCAGAGAAACTAAGAATAGAAATAGAAACTAGCATTCCACCTACTAAAAAGAAAATAACCATATCTTCTGGTGTGGCTGAGCACAAAATTACGAAAGAAAGTTTAAGTGATTTAATGCAACGAGTAGATGAGGCTTTATATCTGGCAAAATCACAAGGAAGAAATAAAACAGTTATTTCGAAGTGAATAGTATAGATTTTACAATGGTTTTAGCATCCTAGCTAAAGCCATTTTTATTTTTTTTAAAAGTTGATTGACATTTAAATGAAAATGATTATCATTGTTAAAAGAAAGTATAAAAGGAAGAAGGATGAATATGAAAAAATCAGTGTTAATTTCTTCATTATTAATAACTAGTATTTTAATAACAGGTTGTGGTAATACAAATGAACAGGCTACAGATGATAAGGATTCAACTGTACAATCGGTAGACTTAAATAAAGAATTGGAAAATTATAAATCATTTGCCCTTGAACAGATGGATTTATTTGTAACTGAAACAGAAAAGTTTGTTGAAGCTGTAAAAGCCGGAGACATCGATAAAGCGAAAGAAATTTATCCAAATGCACGTATGTATTTTGAACGTTCAGAACCAATTGCGGAAAGTTTCGGAGATTTAGATCCACGAATTGATGCTAGACTTGCGGATTTAGAAGATGAAGGAAAAACAGAAAAAGAGTGGTCGGGCTATCATAAGATCGAATACGGGCTTTGGGTAGAAAACACTACTACAGGTTATGAGGGCACTGCGGATCAATTATTAAAGGATGCAAAAGAGCTTCGTGCACGTGTAGAAACAGTAGATGTTACACCTGATTTAATGATAACTGGTGCAGTAGATTTATTAAATGAAGTATCTACTTCCAAAATTACAGGCGAAGAAGAAATATATTCACATACAGACTTATACGACTTTAAAGCAAACATCGAAGGTGCCGAAAAAATATTTACAATTTTAGAAGGAAAAATTAAAGAAAAAGATGCAAACTTAGTGAGTGAATTAGAGGAGAAATTTAAAAATATCAATGCTTTATTAGCAAAATATGAAGATGGCAATGGTGTTTTTGTTTCTTATGAAGAGTTAACGAATGAAGATACAAAAGTTCTTGCAGAAGCTGTTAATCAATTAGGAGAACCATTAAGTCAAATGGGGATCATTATGGAGTGAGATAGATGGACAAAATGCCAAAAGATGGTCTGTTCAAACAGAAAATGAATCGAAGACAAATGCTTAAGTTAACCGGAGCTGGGACTGCTGGTGTTCTAATCGGTGCAACGGGTTTAAGTACCGTAGCGAATTCTTTAGGTTACTCTGTAGTGGAAGACGATCTAACTGCTACTGATAAAAAACTTTTTTACGGGAATCATCAGTCGGGCGTTATTACAAATGTACAAAAACATATTTATTTTGCATCTCTAAATGTCATTGTAACTTCCAAAGAAGAACTGAAAGAATTATTCGAAATGTGGACACCATTAGCTGTTCGAATGATGAATGGAGAAGAAATTGCAGAGCCAACGAACAATTCTTATTTAGCAACAAAAGACACGGGGGAAGCAGTTGGTCTTTCAGCTTCAAACTTAACGCTCACATTTGGTGTTGGTCCAACTCTATTTAAAAATTCAAAATTAGATTTAGCAAACTTAAAACCGGCAGAGTTAGAAGTATTACCTCATTTTCCTAAAGACCAGCTCGATGAAAATTTTTCAAATGGTGATTTGTGTATACAAGCGTGTGCGGACGATCCGCAAGTTGCTTTTCATGCAGTACGAAATCTTATTCGAGCAGCTTCAGGAAAAGTAACGTTAAAATGGACACAGTCTGGGTTCAATTCAATTCCAGTAGAAAAAAATAAAAAACAGACACCAAGAAACTTATTTGCTTTTAAAGATGGTTCTGGAAATCCTAATGTAAAAGATGAGAAAGAAATGGATGAAGTTGTTTGGGTTCAGTCCAAAGAATCTGTTCCATGGATGACTGGAGGAACCTATTTAGTAGCAAGAAGAATTCAAATGCATCTAGAAACTTGGGATCGTACAGCATTAGGTGAACAAGAGGCTACATTTGGGCGCCATCGTGATAGTGGTGCACCATTAGGGAAAAAAGAAGAGTTTGAAGATATGGAGTTAACTCGAAAAGATTCGAATGGTGAACCCATTGTGCCAATAACTTCTCATGTGCATTTGGCGAAACAAGTAAAGGATCGCATGTTAAGGAGGTCATATTCTTATTCTAGTGGAATAGACCCGAAAACAGGAGTTTTTGATACCGGACTATTATTTATTTCATTTCAAAAGCACCCAAAACAATTCATTAATATTCAGAACAGCTTGGGTAGAATAGATAAATTAAATGAATACATTACCCATCGAGGCAGTGCAATTTTCGCTTGTTTCCCTGGTATTCAAAAGGGGAGTTTTATCGGTGAATCACTTTTTAAAGCATAAATTATCTAGTGCATTAACTGTAGTTATTACTATATTGGTAGTGAGTGTTTTGCCTGCTCAAGCTACTACTACCATTAGTGAATTGTATATTACGATTAGTGATGCCATTATGGAAACTAAAAAAGAAGACGATGTAAAGGCCAAGGAAGCACTAGAATCGTTTGAAAAACAGTGGACAGAAATGAATGTTCCAAATAGTGAAGCTACTAACCAAATTAACGATGCTTATAATCGTGCTTACGAAGCTAATAATGGAGACGAACGTTTAGTGAATTTACAACAACTTGCGAAAGGTTTAGCCGCACTTGAAAAAGAACAAAATCCAGTAGATGAACTTGCAGAACGAACAAATTTCGGTACGAAAATGCAACCAGCTATTAATAAACTAAATGAAGTAATAGGTACAAATAATCAGCCTGCAATTTTACAAGAGTACACAAAATTTGTGGCTTCTTGGACAAAAAATGAACGTCCAGTTAGAGAGTTAGATATCGCAAGCTACGGAAAAATAGAGACGCAAGTTGCTTTTATGCGCATTACATTAGCGGAGGACGAATTAGATTTAGACCAACTCCAAGGACAATTCAATACACTAACGAATGCAATAGATGATTTTGTTGCTGGGAAAGTGGTACAAGGCACAACTGGAAATTACTCCGTAGCTACTTTAATAGGTTTATTGAAAGAAAGTATAGACCTTATTGAGGAGAAGTCCTATGATAAAGCAGCCGGTAGTTTAGTAGAATTTATTGAAATTTGGCCAAATGTGGAAGGCGATATTCGGACAAAAAATGCTTCACTTTATACGGAAATTGAAAGTAAAATTCCCCTCCTTGTAAGTGATCTCTCAAAAGATGCAGTGGATCAACAAAGAATTACTGAATCGATTGGTTCACTTATTAATGATATCGAACTAGTTCAAACGACTTCGAACTATACGTATTGGGATTCTGCTTTAATATTACTCCGTGAAGGTTTGGAAGCTTTACTCATTATTATTGCTTTAATCGCATTCTTAAAGAAAGCTAACCAAGAGAATCAGAAAAAGTGGATCTATGTTGGTGCATTTTCTGGATTAGTTGTAAGTGCTATTGCAGCAATTATACTTTCTACAATTTTACAATCAGTTTCTGCCGGTACAAGTAGAGAGATAATGGAAGGATATGTAGGCTTAGGGGCAGCCGTCCTCATGTTAGGTGTTGGTGTTTGGCTACATAATAAATCAAGCATAAACGCATGGAATAAATATATCCAAACCCAAATGAATCATGCTATTTCTACTAGTAGTATTTTATCAATGGCCTTTGTCAGTTTTCTCTCTGTATTTAGGGAGGGAGCAGAAACGATTATTTTCTACGCAGGTATCGCACCTAAAATGTCAACGCTTGAATTAATTATTGGAATTCTAATTGCATTAGCAGTATTAGCTGTTTTTGCTATTGTATTAATAAAAGTAAGTGGAAAAATACCTATTCATCGATTCTTTATCGTAGCAACAGTGTTAATATATATATTAGCATTTAAAATTATTGGAGTAAGTGTGCATACATTGCAGTTAACTGGTGTGTTTCCTATGACAAGGGTGGATCATCTGCCCGTCATCAGTTCAATTGGGTTTTATCCAACTTGGGAAACAATTATACCGCAAGTTTTGTTAATTGGTTTGGTTATTTGGAATCTTCTTCGGAAGAAATGAGAAAAGAAGTTTTTCCCGCTAAAATGGCGGAAAAACTTCTTTTTACTTGTTTTTTCTTATAAAATATAGAATTGCTTCTATTATAAGGCCAATAACTAAACCAAATGCAGTAAAAATAAACAAGGAGAGAATTCCAACTAAGTCTCCCCATCCATCCATATCGCTAATAAATGATCGGAAAAGTTCGATGAAACCAATTAATAGTCCAGCAGTAAAAATATAATAAGCAATTTTAAGTTTATAAAATAATAGTGCTCCAGTTATTGTGCCTACCAGAACTGAAATAACTGCAAATGCAATAAAATTTTGAGCGACTAAATCCTGGCCAAGCACATATTTAACACCTAGTATTAATAAAAAGAGTGATAGAATAATTGTAATACCTGCAATTTTTCCGTAATTTTTTAACAACATAATCGCCTACTTTCCTATACCTATCATACTGGAAATAAAACGAGAATCCAACAAAGTAAAATTTAATAAGGAGATGAAACAATGGCAGAACATTATTTTTACTTAAAAGCAAATTGGCCAGGTAATCGAAATGATGTAGGGGAAATTCAAACAGCAAACTTGCATACAAAGATTTCTATACCAAAAGAGATGGAAGGTCCTGGAATAGGTACAAACCCAGATGAAATGTTACTAGGTGCAGCGGCAACTTGTTATATTATTACGCTTGCAGCCATGATGGAAAGAAGTAATATTGCAAAAGTGAAGTTAGATATGGAGTCAACAGCCATTGTGGATGTGACAAATGGTGTATTTACATACAAAAAAATTACTCATCGACCTATAATTACACTGTTAAATAAAAAAGATGTGGCAATTACTAACAGACTGGCTTTAAAAGCTGAGCAGACATGCATGATAAGTAAAGCTTTACGAGGTAATGTAGATATAGTGGTTGAACCAACTATACAAGAAATAAGTGAATAGTTTCATTCAAATGACATTTACTGTATAATTAAAATATTCTAGTAATTAAAAAGTGAGGGCATTGCTATGTCGATTGGTATGATTGCTGTTATTCTTATTTTTTCAGTTCCTATTATTAAGTTAGTACTAGCTCATTTGGAAGAAAAAGCGAAAATCAAAGCAAAAGGTCTGGAAAATGAACTTGAATTAGAAAAGTTGAAATATGAAAACTTCGTCATTGAAACGGAAAAAATGAAACTTCAGCTTGAACAGATGAGATTAGAGTCTCCAAAAGAAGAATTTCATCAATTATTGAAATAGCAAAGCCGCTCAGAAGAATGAGCGGTTTTGCTATACATTAAATTATATAACGTATGCAAATACGCAAATAAAGTGACTAAGAGTTCCGAGCAAAATGAAAATATGGAAAATCTCATGAAATCCTAGCTTTTGGATGAATGAAATATTTGGCTTTAGCCCGTAGATAACCCCACCGATCGTATAAAAAATTCCTCCTAATATTAGAAAGAATAAGCCCTGTGTTCCGAGTATTTCTGCAAGTGGGGCTGCCAAAAATACAATAATCCATCCCATTCCAATGTATAATACTGTTGATATCCATCTTGGACAATTAAACCAGATCATTTTAAATAAAATTCCGAAAAACGCCATTAGGGAAATCATGGTGAAAAGGACATAGCCTGTCGTTCCTTTTAATGCGATTAAGCAAAATGGTGCATAGGTACCTGCAATTAACAAATAAATCATCGAATGATCCAGACGTCTTAACATGTGAATAACATGATCTTTCGCAATAATCATATGATAAATTGCGGAGGAAGAATAAAGTAATATCATACTAACTCCAAATAAAATTAGAGCAGTAATTGTTAAGGGGGAAGCACCTAATGTTACTCCCTTCATCACCATCGCTATTAATGCAATGACTCCTAGTACTGCGCCAAATAAATGGGATAGTCCGTTAAATGGTTCTCTCATAAAATTGTTCAATTGAATACCTCCATATCGATAAGTAGTATTGATAACTACTTGTAATGATATATCTATGTTAACAGATAGTCAATGTTTACGTTCTATCTATTTTGCGATACGATATATTTATTGAAGTAACGGAGGAATTTATATGAGTAAATCAGAAAAACTAATCGATAGGCTTGGCCTAGAAGCTACCATTCGCAAAGAAGAAATACCAGACATTGATTTATATATGGATCAGGTTATCCAATTATTTGATTCGAAATTTGGTCAATCTCTGCGAAATACAGATGAAAAAGTTCTCACTAAAACGATGATAAACAACTATGCTAAAGGGAAATTATTTTTTCCTATTAAAAATAAAAAATATTCCAAGGAGCATATTATGTTAATTAGCTTGATTTACCAGCTAAAAGGAGCACTTTCCATTAGTGATGTTAAATCAACATTAGATCCTGTAAATGCAAAGATGGCAACGAAAGATTTTCAGTTAGAAGATTTCTATTCTGCTTGGGTAGTACTGCAGCAAAAAAATGCAGAGAACTTTCTAGAAGAGATGAGAGGACATGAGGATGAAATAGATCAGCTTGGAGTAGAAGAAGATCTAAAACATATTTTATTGATCGCATCCTTAGCAAATATGAGTAACGCCTATCGAAAAGCAGCTGAATTGTTAGTGGATGACTTAATAGCTAAAGAACAGGAGCCGAAGCAATGAAAACACTTTGGACAGATGGATCTATTTTCACGATGCATGCAGATGGAGATATGGTAGAAGCAGTATTAGTGGAAGATGGTAAGATAATTCAAATTGGTACAAAGGAGCATTTATTGCCTCTTGCTGATAAGGTACAGTCGTTAAAAGGTGCAGCTATGTACCCTGGCTTTGTAGATAGTCATATCCATCTTATAGGGCATGGAGAAAAATTAGCCTATTTAGATTTGTCATCTTTTACTTCTATTAAAAAGATTGTCCAGGAAGTTTCATCGCGAGTGAGTCCTAATAAATGGTATGTTACAGAAGGATGGAATGATAACAAATTGGTAGAAGGCCGACCGATTACTTGTCATGACTTAGTCTCTATAGAAGAAACTCCTATTGTGTTGAAAAGAATTTGCAGACATGTACTTGTAGCAAATACAAAAGCCATGGAATTAGCTGGAGTTACGAAAGATACCCCAAATCCTCCAGGTGGCCTAATTGGAAGAGATGAACGAGGAAATCTAAATGGATTATTTTACGATGAGGCCCAACCATTAATTACTGCTCATATTCCACCTGTTAGCTCGGAGTATATAAAAGAAATAATAATATCCAGTGTAAAGGATTTACAAACAAAAGGTTTAACTGGTGTTCATACAGAAGACATGGCTTATTATGGTGCCTATCGGGTTCCACTACAGGCTTATCGTGAAGCAATCAACGACAATTTTCGGGTCCACATATTAAGGCATCATGAAGCGTTCGAAGAAATGCAAGGAGAGAAATCTTCTCCATTTATTGAATTTGGGGCTATGAAAATCTTTGTCGATGGCTCATTAGGAGGGCATACTGCTTTATTGTCAGAAGGCTATTCTGACACACCAAATATGAAAGGGGTGGCAGTACACGAGTCGGAGAAATTGAAGGATTTAATAAAGCTTGCGCGCAAATACAACGAAAATATTGCTGTCCATGTCATTGGAGATAAAGCGACAGAAATTATCTTAGATTTAATCGAGCGATATCCCGCGCCATCCGGAAAAAAAGATCGACTTATTCATGTAAATGTTCTAAGATCGGATTTAGTGAAAAGAATGCAAAAACTACCGCTAGTTCTTGATATCCAACCAATCTTTGTCCCATCAGATTTCCCGTGGGTTATCGAACGACTCGGCAAAGATCGCTTAACTTGGGCATATGCCTGGAAATCATTACTACATGCTGGATTTGAATGCTCCGGGGGCTCTGATTCTCCAATAGAGTTAGCGGACCCTCTGCTAGGTATGAACGCTGCAGTAAATAATTCTTACTTACCTGAGCAAGCTATTACTGTTTTTGAAGCAATCTCTTTATTTACTACTGGAAGTGCAAAAGCAATTGGAAAAGAAGATGTTCGTGGTAAAATACGGAGTGGGTTTGATGCGGATTTTACAATTGTGGATCAAGTATTAACGCCAGATACCTTTGTAACAGCGAAAGTCATAAAGACCATAGTGAGCGGAGAAATTATTTTTGGAATAGATGAATGAAACTATTTATCTCCTTCAATCGTATAAAAATAAAAGAGTAGAAAGGAGTATGATTTAGATGGAAAATACAGGATTAAAAGTTTTGCTTCATGCAAGTACTTGGTTTGCACCGTTTTTAGTGCCCTTTATCTTATATTTAGTCGTAGATGATGAAGAAATTAAAAAGCTTTCCATACAAGCAGTGTTATTTCAATTAGTGATGATGGCACTTATTTTCGTATCCATATTATTAATTTTTGTATTAATTGGTATTCCGATGGTCATTATTTTTGGTATAATGGCATTTGTTGTTCCAATTATCGGAATCATTAAAGCGGTTAAAGGAGACACATTTAACTATCCAATCGTTGGATCTTGGATTAAGTAAGTGTCGTAACATAAAAGGGGAATTAGAATGACTACTAGAATTGGTATTGATGCAGGTGGAACGTTAACGAAAATAGCTTATTGGGATGAAAAGAAAAAAATGTCGTTACAAAGTTTTCCTTCATCCGATTTTCAAGCAGTAAAGGATTGGATTGATTCGAATCACTCGTTAGCTTCTATCTGCCTCACTGGTGGTCGGGCAGAGCAATTAAAAAGTTATTTGCTCTCGAAAGATGAAATTCCTTACATAGTAGAATTTGATGCGACGATGAATGGTGTGATGTATCAAATGCGCCAAGAAACCCTCCAAAGTGAATCAGCAATCATTGCAAATATTGGAACTGGAACATCCATTCATCTAATGGAAGGTAATACGCATAGCCGACTCGGTGGAACCGGTATAGGTGGAGGAACTCTTCTAGGCTTAGGAATGGCTTTGACAGGGAAATCCAACTATGAGGAGATAATCACACTATCTAAAGAAGGTAATAGAACTTCCATAGATGTATTAGTAAGTGATATTTATAAAAATAATAAATTACCGATTAATGGATCGCTTACTGCAAGCAATTTTGGTGGAGTTGCTTTGAAGTCGGGTGAAGACAGAAGTGGTGCGGATTTATTAGCAGGTGTGCAAGGAATTATTGGGGAAGTAGTAGCTTCACTTTGTATTCAAGTAGCGGATGCACATCATGTGGAAGACATTATTTATATCGGTTCTACTTTAGAAGAAAATGGATTGCTACAAGAAATTATGGAATCTTACACAATCCTAAAACAGAAAAATCCGATTTTTCTTGAAAAACACGGCTATAGTGGAGCAATTGGTGCATTATTAGAAAATAAATAAAAATTATTGGGTAAAAGTGTTGCAATTTGGAAAAAGCCGTGTTATATTTAGAGAGGATTATTTTTGTTCGGTTAGTTAGTAGGTGGCAACACTTTTACTTAACAGTGTTGAGCAAGGATAGTAACACAATGTATGCATTAGTGCATGCGAGGAGGAAACACACATGGAACAAGGTAAAGTAAAATGGTTTAACTCAGAAAAAGGATTCGGATTTATCGAACGCGAAGGCGGAGACGATGTATTCGTACATTTCTCAGCAATCCAAAGCGAAGGTTTCAAATCTCTTGACGAAGGTCAAGAAGTTACTTTTGAAATCGAGCAAGGCCAACGTGGTCTTCAAGCTACTAACGTAGTTAAAGCTTAATTTTAAACCTAAACTTTAACAGACTCTCATTTGAGGGTCTGTTTTTTTGTGTTATGATAAATAGAAAGTATTACATTTTGCTATGTAAGGAGCACATACTATGAAAAAATGGAAAAAAGAAATAATAATAAATGCGCCTATTGAATATGCGTGGCCTTTTTTTTATGGAGATTTGGAAAAAAAGAAAAAGATATTTCCTAAAGTAGTAGAGGAAGAAATACTAAATCGCACAGAACAGGTTATTGGAACGACCATTTGGCAAACGTATCAAAATGGTTCTTATACGGAACAATATGAACTTACAATTAAAAAATATACAGACGAGAAGACTTACAAAGTGCTGCAGGAAAATTTTATTTTAAATGACCGTTTTCGTATGACAACAGAATACGAATTAGAAAGCCAAGGAGAGCATTTAACAAAATTTACTTACACATCGATTAATAAACCTAAAAATCCTTTATTAAGTGTATTTCAATTGTTTGGAAGTGATGAAGTAATCGTTACATTTATGAATCGTACAAAAGACACGATAGAAGCTGCATATGCAACAGAGGGGACGGAATGATGTACGCTTTACTTGGGGATATCCACTCCTCTGTAAAAGATTTAACTTCTGTGCTGCAGCATATATATGAGGTAAATCCAAGTGTAGAAATTATTTGTACCGGAGATCTATTTGAATGCACTATCGGAAAAAAACGAGCAATGAAAGAAGTATTTTCGCATATAGAAGACGTCATAAGCGATCCCAGTGATTTATTGCCACTTATTAACTTCCAATCTGTGTATGGCAATCAAGAAGAAAGAATTATTTCCATCTGCTTAGAGAAACATCCGGCCATTCATTATATGAAGACGTTACCAAGACAGATATCAATTGCAGGGGCGGTTGTTACGCATGGTCATGAATGGGAATGGAGCGGGGAGCCATGGACGCCTGTTTTACCAATAACAAAACATGAGACGATCTTCTTTGGTCATAGTCATCAATCTGCATTATTTTTAAATGGTGAACGCAAACCTTTTCGTTTTGATGAACAAGTGCATATTCCTCTAGCGACCCATATTGGAGTAAATGTTGGTTCAGTAATCGATAATAGAGAGTGGGTGCTCTACGATCCAAAAGCACAAACGATTGAATTCAAAAAAACTGCCATGTAATTTAACCTTTTGGCAGTTTTTTTAATACAGCTTCTCTAGCAAGTGCATGCGCTGCTTTGTTTTGGTCATCTGGTATCCATTTAATGAAGAACAAATCAAACGAATCACTAATCGTTAATATGTTTTCTAATATTGCTGCAAATTCTGCATTCTTTGCGTAACGTTTCTCAACAGCAGCGCAAACAATTTGTGAATCTGTTCTCACGGAAACGATGGTAGGTGAAAGCTTTTGTACTTCCTCTAGCCCTCTTTGTAGAGCGATGAACTCGGTCGTATGATTGGTATAACTTCCTATGTATTCACTAATTTTCAGGTGATGACCTTCCCCTTTTATAAATATCCCAATCCCACTTGGTCCAGGGTTTCCAGTAGTCGACCCATCAATATATACTTCTAACATGCTAATCCCCTTTTTTATGGATTATTTATCCTATTAGTTTGACTGATTTAAAGCATACTTGCAAACAAAAGAAACATAATAGTACAATCAATTATTATATAGCAAGGAGAATAAATGAATGAAAAATACTCACCTAATAAATGAAATTGACTATTTACTTGAAACGTATTGTGACGGATGTTTCATTCGGACGCATCTTCGAAAAGAAAAAGGGAAAACAGTTGCCCATAACTTCTGCATTCGTCAGTGCACAATAGGAGAAGAGATCAAACAAGCAGGAACTAAACTACAAGGTACAAAATAAAAAAGTCCCACGACCAGTTGCCGCGGGAAGAACCGTTTCTAACTATTTTTAATGACGTTTGCAGCTTGAGGTCCACGGTTTCCTTCAACGATTTCGAACGTGACATCTTGTCCTTCTTCTAATGCTCGAAAACCATCACCCTGAATACCCGTAAAATGGACAAATACATCTTCATTATCATTGTACTCGATAAATCCATAGCCTTTTTCGTTATTAAACCATTTTACTTTCCCATGTTGCATAAACGTTCCTCCCTTATCCACTAAAAATTCTGATAATGGATATCATAAACTATACATTAAATGGCAGCTAACGTCAATAAAATGTCGAATTTTAGCTGTTTTATACGTACATCTAATCGTATAATAAAATAAAAAAGGTTGTGGACTAGATGAACATTGAAGTAGAACCTCTTTCCGACTTAAGTATTGCCAAAAATGCAAAAATGCAACCCATTCAATTTATCTCCGATAAAATAGGAATTCCGGCAGATGCATTAGAACTATACGGGAAATATAAAGCAAAGATTGATCCAACCAAAATTGCACTAAAATCAAAACCTGGAAAAATTGTGCTTGTTACTGCTATTAGTCCCACAGCAGCTGGCGAAGGAAAGTCTACTGTAACAGTTGGTCTAGCAGACGCGATGCAAAAAATTGGTCAATCTGTTGTAGTAGCTCTTCGTGAACCTTCACTCGGACCTGTCATGGGTGTGAAAGGGGGAGCAACTGGTGGTGGTTTTGCGCAAGTATTACCAATGGAAGAAATAAATCTCCACTTCAACGGAGACTTACACGCCATTACAACTGCGAATAATGCTCTTGCTGCGATCATCGATAATCATTTACACCAAGGAAATGATTTGAATATAGATCCTAGAAGAATCACTTGGAAACGTGTGTTGGATATGAATGATCGAGCGCTGCGTCATATTACAATCGGTCTTGGTGGTCCAGGGCAAGGTATTCCTCGTGAAGATGGCTTTGATATTACAGTGGCATCTGAAATTATGGCAATTCTTTGTTTGGCAAAAGATCTAGCTGACCTAAAAGAAAGACTTGCTCAAATTGTGATTGGCTATACATACGAAAAAGAACCTGTAACTGTACGTGCTCTTGGTGTAGAAGGGGCACTGACTTTATTGCTTAAAGAAGCGATAAAGCCAAACCTTGTCCAAACAATAGAAGGAACGCCTGCGCTTATCCACGGTGGTCCCTTTGCGAATATCGCACACGGCTGCAACTCTATTATTGCAACCAAAACAGCAATGAAATTAGCGGATGTTGTTGTCACGGAAGCTGGATTTGGAGCAGACTTAGGTGCAGAAAAATTCATGCATATTAAATCAAGGCAAGCAGGAATTTCTCCTGATGCAGTTGTCGTCGTTGCTACTATTCGTGCATTGAAATTGCAAGGTGGAAAACAAAAAGATCGGTTAAAAGAAGAAGACATAGAAGCGCTTCTTAGAGGTACAAATAATTTAGAGAAGCATGTGGAAACGATACGAGCTTTTGGAATTGAACCGGTTGTAGCGTTAAATAAATTCATTACTGATACGGATCTAGAGTTAGAAGCATTGCTTAACTGGTGTAAGGAGAAAAATGTTGCGATTGCATTAACAGAGGTATGGGAGAAAGGTGGAACTGGAGGAGTAGAATTAGCGAATTTAGTTCTACATGAATTAGAAAAGCCATCACAATTTGCTCCACTTTATCAAACGACAGATTCCATTGAACATAAAGTTCGTACAATTGTCCAACAAGTATATGGTGGTAAAGACGTGGTATTTACGGATGCTGCGCAAAAGCAAATTGCACAAATACAATCATATGGATGGGATTCATTACCTATTTGTATGGCTAAAACACAATATTCGCTATCGGATCAGCCCAAATTATTAGGCAGACCAACTGACTTCACCATAACGGTTCGAGAAGTAATACCTAAACTAGGTGCGGGTTTTATTGTCTGTCTAACTGGAGATATTATGACGATGCCAGGCTTACCTAAAAATCCGGCAGCGCTAAATATGGACGTTACAGAGGATGGACATGCAATAGGATTGTTTTAAAATAATGAAAAGACTGCACTTTAGCAGTCTTTTTTTGTTTTATTCGTTATAATAAAGAAGAAGAGTCCGTTTAAGGAGAGTTTATTATGAATACAATGGAACAATGTGAACAATTAGTTAAAGAAGTGTATAAGCATTTTGATGCAAGTCACGACTTTCAACATATTGAGAGAGTGCGCAAAAATGCATTTGATATAGCAATTTCAGAGCCAACTGCTAATAAAGAAATTATCGAGTTAGCGGTCCTTTTGCATGATGTGAGTGACCCAAAATATACGTCTGGGGAAGGGAAATTAGAGGAAGATCGAATTATCCAGGAACTAAACTTATCTGCGGAAAAAATAGATCAGATAAAGAAAGTGATTAAGTCTATCTCTTTTAATGGCGGCAATGAAGCATTTGCGGATACAATCGAAGCTAAAATAGTTCGGGACGCGGATCGTTTAGATGCCATTGGAGCAGTAGGAATTGCCCGTACATTTGCTTATGGTGGAGCTAAAGGCCGGAAATTATATGACGCAACGGAAACGCCGCGAGATAATATGTCAGTAGAAGAATATCGTACGAAGGTCACTGCCTCTGTCACGCATTTTTACGAGAAATTATTGAAATTAGCAGATGGCATGCAAACGGAAAAAGGAAAAGAACTGGCAAAAGAGAGACATGCATTTATGGAGCTCTTCTTGCAAAACTTGAGAATAGAAACTGGGGAACATATATGAGTCATTTAATCATTTCAAATTTAACAAAAACAGTTGGCGAGAAAACGCTTTTCGAAAATATTGCGTTTACGATAAACAATCAAAATCATGCAGGGCTAATTGGTATAAATGGAACTGGAAAGTCCACGTTCTTGTCCATACTTGCAGGAAAGCTGGAAGCGGACTCGATTGATCTTGACCATCCAAATAAATACCGGATCGCTTATTTAGAACAGCAACCTACTTTTGAAAAAGAGGAGACAGTTCTTCAAGCAGTATTTAGTGGAGATTCTCCGATTCTAAAGATAAATCGTGAATACGAAGAAGCTTTAGCTGCAATGATAGAAGACCCAAGTTCAAGCATACTACAAGATAAATTGATGGACCTCCAATCCAAAATGGATGACTACCAAGCTTGGGACGTAAATGCTCTTGCCAAAACTGCTTTATCGAAATTAGGGTTAACGCAATTTGAAGATTCTGTTTTACATTTATCAGGTGGTCAGCAAAAAAGAGTAGCACTAGCAAAAGTATTAATCGAACCTGCAGATTTAATTCTGTTAGATGAGCCTACGAACCATTTAGACAAAGAGTCTACGGATTGGTTACAAGAAATGTTGCAACGAATTGAAGGAGCCATAATATTTGTCACGCATGATCGTTACTTCCTAGATAATGTGGCAACACATATTTATGAACTTGCAGACAAAACGCTTTATACACATACCGGAAATTACGCGGATTACTTAGAGTCCAAAGCTATCCGAGAGGAAATGAATGCTTCTTCTCAACAAAAGCTACAAAATTTATATCGAAACGAATTAAAGTGGATTCGAAGAGGAGCAAAAGCAAGATCGACGAAGCAGAAGGCGCGGAAAGATCGTTTTGCAGAGATTGATTCCCAAATTGAACGAGATAACTCGAATCAAAACCTAGAAATGGAACTGGTTACTACTCGTTTAGGTAAACAAGTTTTAGAGGGGAAATCGATTTCCAAGAAATTTGGATCGAAAAAAATAGTAGATGATTTTTCTTTTCTACTTCAAGCTGGAGATAGAATAGGTATTGTAGGACCAAATGGTGCTGGGAAAAGTACGGTGTTAAAAATGTTAGCTGGAGAAATCCCA
The DNA here is from genome assembly GCF_038005325.1 of Psychrobacillus sp. FSL H8-0484. Lineage (NCBI taxonomy): Bacteria > Bacillati > Bacillota > Bacilli > Caryophanales > Bacillaceae > Psychrobacillus > Psychrobacillus sp. FSL H8-0484. Next base: position 1,702,959 of record NZ_JBBOSZ010000001.1, read on the forward strand.
ATGGACTCAGGAGATATAATTGTTGGCTCTACTGTCAAGCTCATGCATTTCACACAGCAACTGCCAGAGATGAATGATCAAATGAGAATGATTGAATATGTTCGAGAATCTTCCAATTTAATCGAAACTGGCTCTGGAGAGAAGTTTTCTGCTGCACAGATGTTAGAACGCTTCTTATTCCCATTAAATACACACGGTACGCAAATCGGAAAGCTTTCCGGCGGAGAGAAAAAACGATTAGTATTGTTAAAAATGCTGATGGAGCAGCCGAATGTTCTATTACTCGATGAGCCTACAAATGATTTAGATATTCAAACGCTATCCGTATTAGAAGATTTTATGGAGACTTTCCCAGGTGTTATTATTACCATTTCTCATGATCGCTTTTTCTTAGATCGTATCGCGAAAAAGCTATGGAAATTAAGTGGAGACGGCTCAGTTAAAGAGTGGCTTGGGATTTATTCGGATTATTTGGAAGAAGAAAAGATGAACCCAACGGAAGTTATGGAAGTAAAAATAGAAGAACCTCAAGAAAAAGTAATGAAAGAAAAGAAAAAACTTTCGTATAAAGAGCAACGTGAATGGGAATCGATTGGTGCGGAAATAGAAAAAACGGAGCAGCTAATCGTGGAATTAGAAGAAAAAGTGCTGACAACTGGTTCCGATTTTACTTTACTGCAAGAGTTGACTGATAAAATAGAACAAGCAAATAAAACATACGAGCAATTAATCGAAAGATGGTCGTATTTAGAAGAAATCGCTTCTTCTTAATCCTGGAGGGATGAACGATGAAAATAATTACAATAGAACCAACGCCAAGTCCTAATACAATGAAAGTAATTATTGACCAAGAGCTTCCTTTTGGGAAGAGCCATAATTACAAAAAGGACAATATAGAGGGTGCACCGAATGAAATTCAAGCCATTTTTTCTATTGATGGAGTGAAGGGGATTTACCATGTTGCTGATTTCTTAGCGATTGAACGAATTGCTAAATTCAGCTGGGAATCCATTTTAGCTGCTGTTGAAAATGTGTTCGGAGCAGATAATGAAGAAAATGCAAATGAAAAGCCAGTGGATCATTACGGTGAAATATATGTGCATGTCCAACAGTTTAAAGGAATCCCACTTCAAGTAAAAGTGTTTGATAGTGAATCAGAATCTAGATTTGGTTTATCTGCCCGTTTCACAAAAGCACTGGATGAAGCGATGGAAGGGGACCGAGAAAACTATCTTATGTTGCGTAAGTGGGTTGATTATGGTGTGCGTTATGGTGAACAAAAAGAAATCGGTGAGCAACTAGTAAAAGAATTAGAAGCGACGTTCCCAGAAAGTAAGCTACAGCAGCTAATAGCAGACAAAGATAAACCTGCGGAAGAGAAATCTGCCGTTCGTGTTCCTTTTACGTTAGAGCAATTTGAAGTAAGTGAATGGGAAGCTAGATTTCAATTACTAAATAACCTCATCAATCCAGAGATAGAGGATTTACCAGTACTAGCAAAAGCCGTTCAAGACGAACAAGTGTCCATTCGCAGATTGGCTACTGTTTATCTAGGATTAATAGAAGACGAAGCCGTTATACCGTACCTAGAGATGGCATTAAAAGACAAGAGTGGAGCTGTTAGAAGGACAGCAGGGGACGCAATGAGTGATCTTGGCTTCGAACAATTTGAAGAAGCAATGAAAGTTGCTCTTTTCGATAAGAACAAATTAGTTCGTTGGAGAGCAGCGATGTATTTCTATGAAATTGGTACAACAGAAGCACTGCCAATTTTGAAAGAAGCAATGGACGACAAAGAGTACGAAGTGAAGCTTCAGATTCGTATGGCCATTGCGCGCATTGAAGACGGGGAAGAAGCAAAGGGCTCTGTTTGGAAGCAAATGAGCGAAGCCCGTAAATAGGTCTGAATTATAGAATGAAAAGAAGCTTATTTGCCTAGGCAAGTAAGCTTCTTTTTGATGGTTTGTAGTGTTCGTGTGACCTTTTGTTGCGTTCATGCTAAAAGATGGCGCGACATAACGGGGAATTGTCTAGTTCAAATTCAAAATTCTGATTTACAATAATAAAACGTTAAAATACTAAAGGAAACTAAAGAAATATATTTTAAGCGAAATAAAGTATAATTGATTTCCGCTATAGGCGGACGCTTTCCGCGGGGTGAGCGATAAGCCATCACCGCCACTACGTGTCGTTTGTGATGGCTTATCTGTCTCACTCATCCCGCTGGAGTCGCCGCCTGCCGCTTCCATCAACGAAGTGATAAATGTTCGTATTTTAATGACAAAGTACTATTTATGAAATTAACTCAATTAATTATATAATTAAAGTTTGGAACGGTTAAATTATGTTTTTGTTTTCTAGAAGCATATATGTTGTGACGAAAATCCGCGAGACTACTGCGGAAAAACGGGCTGCCAAGAACCTGAAACGAGCTTTTGGAACAAATCCTACATCTATGTGGCAACTGATTCGTGACCAACATCCTGTTGCCCTGAGGAGTCTGGGCAGTTCGACTGCGGCGAGTGGATTTTCGGCAGATAACAACACGATCGTTTAACAGAGCCTAAAGTTTAAGCCTTTTCTTGCGAAAAGTAATCAAGGACAAACTGCTGGAATCGTTTGGCGGCTGGAGATAGATAGCGATCTTTCACGACTGCCATACCGATTATACGTTCACACGTGACATTTTCAATCCGTAATTTAGCTATTTTATTTGAATTGATTTCACCGCCATCTGGAAGTATAGAAAAACCAAGCCCTGCAACAACAAATCCCGCAACTGTGGCAACTTCATCCCCTTCAAAAGAAATTTTTGGCGTGAAGCCAGCTTCCTCGAAAATCTCGTCAGTTGTTTTACGGAGTGCATACCCTTTTTTCATAGAAATAAAGGTTTCTTCTGCTACCTCTGTTAATGAGATGCTTTTACGCATAGCAAGCGGATGATTGGTTGGAACAATCACATATAATTCATCCCGCCATAATTCTGTCCATTCAATGAGTTTTTCATCTTCAGTGGAAGCGAGAAGACAAAGGTCTAATTCACCTGATTTCAATTGCTTTAATTGAGTATGTGTATGATTTTGTTTAAATTGAAAAGTGATATCCGGATATTGTTGGTGAAATGCTCGGATTATATTTGGTACAGAGCTTGTCCCAAGTGTGTGTAAAAAGCCTAGAGTCACTTCTCCTTGCTCCGGGTTAATTAATTGGTGAATATCTTCTAAACCATCGTTTAGTTCCCTAATAATTCGATTAACACGATGCAGAAACATCTGGCCATATCGATTTAAAACAATGGACCGACCTCGTCGATCGAATAGTGGTACCCCAATCTCTTCCTCTAACCCTGCAATTGAGCGACTCAATGCTGGCTGTGAAATAGACAATAGCTCAGCGGCCCTTGTCATATGCTGAACTTCTGCTAGTGTTTGAAAGTATTCTAGTCGCTGCCATTCCACTTAGTAACCCCCTCTATTTAATCTATGCATTTTATGCATCATAGTGATAAGAATAATAAATTATACATTATGAATTGTCAATGATAGTATTAGGTCATTAAACTAATACTTTAGAGAAATAAAGGGGATATTCACATGAAAGTAGTTGCACCTAAATCTTTTACGTTTGAAGGCGGTAAACGAGCAGTATTGTTACTTCACGGTTTTACTGGAAGCACGAAAGATGTAAAAAGATTAGGAGAGTATTTGCAAAAGAGAGGCTATACTTGTCATGCACCAATGTATAGAGGGCATGGAGTAACTCCCGAAGAATTACTCGAAACGAGTCCAGCTGACTGGTGGAAAGACGTTGTAGACGGATACCATCATTTAAAAAACCAGGGGTATGAGGAAATTGCAGTTGCAGGTATTTCTCTTGGTGGTGTATTCTCTTTAAGAGTTGCAGAAGAATTCCCAGTAAAAGCAGTCGTATCCATGTGCGCTCCAATTAAACGAAATAGCACAGATGGTTTATTTGACCGATTATATAACTATGCGAAAATTTATAAATCTTTTGAAGGAAAATCAAGAGAAGAAATTATAGAAGAATTGGAAGTATTAAAAAATACACCAAAAGATTCCTTAGAAGGTGTGCAAGTAATCACCGAAAATACATGTGAAGAATTGAGTTCTATTACCTCTCCAACGCTTGTGCTACAAGGAGCTTTAGATGATGCAATTTATCAAGAAAGTGCATCTTTTATTCTAGAGCATGTGGAAACGGATGAAAAAGAAATCATTTGGTATAAGGAATCTGGCCATATTATTACATTAGGGAAAGAAAAAGATAAAGTTTGTGAAGATGTATTTACATTTTTAAACCAAGTAGAGTGGGCTGCGTCTTAATAATCACTTATAACACCTTCGAATTTTGTGCGTTTAAAAAGCACTTAAATCGACGGTGTTTTTTTATATATTTTTAATGGAAAAATAATGTGTAAAGCGTAGATTATATGTGAATAATACAAAGACAATAGCAGTGTTTTGGAATTGAGGGAATACAATGAGTAAAGAATTAGCGAAAGAAGAATCAAAAATAAACGAAGAAATTCATATAACATATTATTTCACCGTAATTTTTACCATGATAGGAACTCTTTTAATCCTATATTTTTTAAGCCATAAAGTGGAGAAGCTAAGTTTATTTATTATTATACTTTCCCTATCAGCGGGAGGGTTACCTACTGGAATTATTGGTGCATATATCGATTACAAAGTTTCGGAATATAAATTGAAAAACAGAAAAGTTATATGATGGAAGAATTGCAATAATATACTCTAGAATAGCTCTTCTAAATAGAAGGTATCATGGATGATCTAAAAGATATAAAAAGAGTATTAATGGTAATTAATACTCTGAAAATTAATCAATCCCAAATATTAGGTCGATGTACTCCAGCTGTTCGTAGGTAGTCTAGCATTTGTCCTGTATGGACAGATTCATGATAAGCTATTCTTAATAACATGTCCCCAAGAATTCTTATATATCCTACATCTGAGCGATCGATTTGAATATTTTTCAAATCATCTTCACTCAATGATTGGATCATCTTAATAAAATTATTTCTATATTCTTGGGCAAACTTGAGTTCCTCTTGAACGGATATTAATTTTCTAGATTCAAAAGGAGAAATAAAGTTGGTGATACTACCTCTATTTATAACTGCTAAATGATAATAGTATTCGGATTCTAATACATGTCGAACCATTTCTAAACAAGAAAGTGCGTTCTCATCTGGTTTCCAATTGTATAATTCCTCGGGAATAGAATCCCAGACTAGTATACTTCTTCTGCGAATTTCCTCAAAATTAATTATTAATATATCTGTCGAGTTCAAATTCTCCACCTCCTAGAAAACAGAATAACAGAATGCATGTTCTGTAGTCAAATGAATTTTAATATTGAAATAAATCCTAATAATTAGACTTTAAAAGACTGGAAATGAGTACATATTCTTTCATTCAGTTTTCATTCATGGTTTTCGATTTCACGGAGATACTATTGTTTATGATGGAGGCTGAACTGGGGTGGGAATATAGATGGATTTTATTTATGCGCAGGAAACTCTTACAACTATTGAATGGATAATGCGGGCGATTGTTTCATTTTCCTTTTTATTATTAGCAACTAAAATAATGGGACGTAGATCAATTGCACAGTTACGGTTAATCGATTTTACGATGGCTTTAGTCCTCGGGAATATCCTTGCACATCCTTTATCAGACGAAGGATTAGGATTAAAGGGATCTCTTATCACAACAAGCGTATTAGTTATTTTATATTTAGCTTGCGTATTTTTAAGTTTAAAATGGAATCTATTTAAAAATTGGCTTGAGCCATCTCCTTACACATTAATCAAAAACGGAGAAATTCATTATAATGGCTTATCAAAAGCAAGAATAACGGTTGATCATTTGTTATCAGAAGCTAGAAAGGCAAACATCGAAGAAATTCAGAAGGTTGCACTAGCATTATGGGAGCCTGATGGATCGATATCGTTTTTTTTATCTCCCCAATTAAAAGCTTTAACCCCAGGGGATATGCAAATGATTAAAAAACCTTTTTATCTTCCGATGACAATTATTAAAGATGGTAAAGTAGATTATAGTCAATTACAGCAGTCGGGAAAAGATATTAGCTGGTTAGAAAATAAAACGTCCATCTTGAATGTTCATATACACGATATTCTCTTAGCAACAGTTGACGAACAGGATGAATTAAAAGTATATTTTTACAAGTAGTTCAGCTTTTAAATACGTAAAATGAGCTTTGAGAATTGGTTTTTGAAAGTTTTCATGCATACTACTATTCAAATGTGTAGTATTCTTAATAGAATGTGTAAGGGAGTGGGAAAAATTGAAATTTTTTAAAGTACTTCTGAGTTTGGTTGTTATTGTCGTGATAATAGGATTTGCTGCATATTATTTTGGACCTAAACTAGTTGCGGACCAAGTAATGGAGAAAGTAGCGGTTGAACTTCAGGATAGTGGTCAGTTGGATAGTATTAAAGAAGAAATCAATAATGATCCGCAATTACAGGCGTTTATAGAAGAAGGTAAAAATGTAGATAGTAGTAAGCTTCCTTTCCAAACGAAAGAAGAAGCAACTAAGGTTTTATTAAAAAAATTTAATATAAGTGAATTACAAGAAATACAAACAAAAGCCCAAAATGGGATGACTGCCGAAGAAAAACAAGAAATTTTTAATAAGCTTGAAAGTACTTTAACGGAAGAAGAAATGCTTGCGTTGAAGGTCCTTGCTTATAAGGAATTGTCTAAACAGTAGATGTCCTAAATATATGAAAATATTGTTCCACCTGCAGTTTAGGTAATCATCTTTCGATTAATTGGAGGCCACTGAAAAAGTCTATTATTATTCATTTCATAGCGAGTTCTTGAACGGCAAGTTGTTCAAGAACTCGCTTTTTGATTACATATAACATCTAGGTGATTCCGTTGCAGGCGGACGCTTTCCGCGGGCGATCCGTGAGCCTCCTCGTCGCAAGCTCCTGCGGGGTCTCACCTGGACGCGCTTTTCCCGCTGGAGTCGCCGCCTTCCACTCTAAACTCCATAAAATAAATACTCTTTAAACAAAGCTGGTATCAAATGAAATAGTGGAAGAATGTTCAATCTATTAATAGAAGTCATTGGAAATTACAAATGCAATTACTTAAGACAGCGGATTCTTCTTTCTTTGGCTATAAAACACATATTGCGATTGAGCGGTGAACGTATTATTAGCAGCAGTGGTGACAACAGGCAAGTAAAGAGACGGGCGATATCTACAAGAATTAATTAAAAAAAGTAAAGCAACAGGCATGGAAGTGGAAACGGTTATTGGCGAAACAGCCTACTTTGGAAAAGACAATTAAGTTTGTCCACTGTGAGACGGCTGTTATAAAAAAGGTACAAAAAGTAACACGTATTCAGTTTCGAATAAATCGAAGCAAAAAATAATTGAAAAATCCTCACGGATACAATACAGCACCCTCTGCGGGTTTATTTTGCATGGAAATACAAGGTGCCACAACGAGATTCGCCGTCAATCTAAAACGGATTTTGAAATTGCTGAACGAAAAAGAGGATAAATAGACAAAGAACCGACACTTCCTGTTCAAGCTTGAACAAGAAGTGTCGGATTTTTGTTAAAAAGAATTTACTGTTTTAATAGCGTAAGTTTTTCAGTGGCCTCATTAATTGGAAGGTGCTTTTTAGTGTCTGGATAAAATGTTGTCTTTAAGGGGCCAAGACGCGGATTGGAACAAGCACATATAAAGTCCAACCAGAATATAAATAAAAAATCTGGATTGGGGGAAATCGAATGAAAATAATAACAAATTATGTGGATCTATGTAGAAAAATTGATATGATCGAAACTCAACTATTACAGGTAGATAACGATTTAGATTATTGGTTTGGTAATGGTAAGCTTCCTTTTTCACGAACAGGTACAGATGATTTAGGTGTAGATGCTTCTAAAGGTATCATTCATGATTTACATGATAAAAAACATCGATTTCAAAAGATGCTTTCGTTTTATCTTGAAATTAAGGAAGAGACCGAAGATAAAATAAACAAGCTGGAAGGCTTGAATTATCAAATTGCTCGGATGAAGTACATGGAAAACAAAACCTATAAACAAATCGCGGATGAATTGAATATGTCTTATGGTTATATTCGAAGTGCTACATCAAAAAGGAACTAACGATAACTATTAATTGACTATGTGTAATGGACTTGGTTGTTATGAACGGTTTTCTTCATGGATTTCATAATAAACGATCTTTCATTAAAATAAAGACACGAAACAAGCACTTATTTACGCTTGTTTCGTGTCCTTTTATATTAGAGAGATTTGCTATTAAACATGATGATTTTATGGATTAGCGCAGTTAAACTAAATGGTTGTAATTTGTAAAATCTGCTTGCTTTCCGCAGGAGTCTTCGCGGGTTCTACCGTAAAACTACAGTAAAATATACCAGCGCCTATGGATTAGGAAAGTTTGGATGAAAGTATGCTTGAGGTGGGTATATTTGGCTATTGTAATGATTCGTATAATGCGGGAATTGATAAGAAATGGTTTCATTTGCTTTATTGCAGTCCTTAGGAGGGCCGATAAAGGTGGAACTCTTAACGGGAGCAATCGCTTTTTTCCATTGGTTTTCATCCATACAATAAGTATACGCCATGACATTAGAGGGTGTTAGCTTTAAAATATCTGAACCTAGAATTACCTCAGGTGTTGATGCATTAAAAATAGCGAGTAGATGTGTATTGTCTATAGTAGCAATTTCATAATGCCACCATCCTTGAGGAACGTTTGCTACCTGACCTGGTGTTATGGGGAAATTTAGTATTTGCTTTGTAAAAGGGTTCAGTAATGAAACAGTAGCAGCTCCAGAAATACAATACACTAGTTCTGCAGCATTTTGATGGTAATGAGGTTCAATAACATTACCAGTGCTAAGGAAAATATCAAGTAAAGACACATTGTCTAATGTATTTAACTGATTAATACTTAGGATATTAATAAAATTTCGATTATCTTTTTGAACAAGTGGACTTTTATTTACATCAAAAGCGAACTGCGTATTAGGAGAAGTATAATCCATAGAAGAGCTCAAGAGTACATCCTTCCTTAACAAATTGTGATGTGCATGATTAGCACATGTTATACAGAATATGTATAAGTTTGCTTTAGTGTGATGAGCCAATTATTGATTGTTCATCTCACATTTCGTTTATGGTTTGAAACACAAAAAAGCACCTCGAGAGATGCCTAAGCTAACTGATCAATGCGAAGGATTTATTTAAACCACAAACCTTGTTTTTTTGGGTTATTTCCTTGGTTTTTAAGTTTTTCTAATTCAGTGGTTAAATAATCGATCTGTTTCTGCATATCCGCTTTCTCACTTTGTTCTTGCCGCTCGTCTTCTAATGCAAGTATGGCTGCAATAGTGCTAATGGCATCGCCAACCGTTGCTATTGCAGCACCAATGACGGCAAGCTTAACGGCTTGACTTACATTTTGGTTGTTTTGATCATCAGGGCCATTGTTTTTATCATTATTCAAACTAATAGCCTCCAGTACTTAATTTCATCTTTCATTTATATTATGCTTCCTATACATTTTGGTGAAAGTATTTTACACTACTTAATAAGTAGGGATAGCTCCATAACAAAAGAGATGAAAGATATTTTGTGTAAGTGTACTTTCATTTATCTAATATGGAAATTCTTCCATTACAAGTTTTTTAAGAATGACGACTTTTCTTGGACATCATTCTTTGTTTTTTGTTCGATGAAATAATATTTGATACTATTTATATAGCTATCAATTATCTACTGAGGATCTGAAAAGTGGAGAGTTAGCTCAAAATATTGATTATGCACAAAAAGAAAAAGAAAAAAGACTAAATCATGAAGATTCAATTAGTGATTATTTTGATTAACTAGAAAAGGCCTCTTTCTTATCGAAAGAAACCTCTTATAAATCAGTCTGCTTCTATTCGAATAGCTTGAATATCTTGGCAATCTACGATAAGTGTTGAACCAGGTTCTGTTGTTGGATCAGTAAAGACTGCACAGCAATTCTTCCGATCTATGCTAATAAAAACAACATCTTCTAAAACCTGACCACCGAGTAAGAAAACATCGACTTCAGTCTGAATCTGTAATCTTCTTAATTGATCACAAACGCAACCTTTACATTCAGAACATTTCTTCTTGTTACTCATTTCAAGACCTCCTTACTAGTTTTTAAAATCTCGTCTTACATTAATAAACTATGATTTCGAAATGAATAGTGACTGTACAATTTGTCCATTCTATCGAAAAACGATAGACAATTCATAAAATATATTTTTAAAAGAAGATTACTATATGTGATAGCTCTCTTAAACCAATCAAAACAATAACCTAAATTTACAGAGCTATGAAATGCTTTTCATGTATTTAACTTAAGGTTTTGAAAAATTAACATTAAGAGTTCTAATTACGTGAAATTATATAAAAAGATGAGTAGAATATAAAATAGATAACCCGCAATATAAAGGGTAAATGATTATGAACGAAAGTAGGAGAATAGATGAACGCGTACGATGAATATATGAAAGAAATAGTGAAACCGATGAGAAGTGAGTTAACAGATGCTGGATTTAAAGAGTTGTTAACTCCTGAGGATGTACAAGACCATATGGCAAATGCAGAGGGTGTTTCTTTAGTTTTAATCAATTCTGTTTGTGGTTGTGCGGCAGGACTAGCGAGACCAGCTGTTATTTCTGCTGTGGATGAATTAGAAGTGAAGCCGGAGAATTTAGTGACGGTATTTGCTGGGCAAGATCAAGAAGCTACTGCAACAATGAGAGAGTATTTTGAGGATGTTCCTCCAAGTTCACCTTCTATTGCTATCTGGAAAGATGGGCAATTGGCTTATTTCATTCCTAGAGAACAAATCGAAAGCAATTCGATGGAGACAATTAAAGATCATCTTGCAGGTGTTCTTTCGCAAATCGTTTCTGCATGAAAACAATTGTTACAACTGCAGGGAGAACAGACGAAGAGTACATTGAAAAAGCAAAAAAAGCTGCAAGTGAGTTATGTATAGCATACGTGACTAGACAGAAGAAATCTGTTCAAAAAATGCAACAAGAGCAAAATGCACACGTATTAGTCGTTAGTAAGGAGAGGTTAGAACTGTACAAATACGGTTCTTCTGCTCCTTTTTTCTTTCATCCCAATTCTGCGGCATTTCGGATGAAACGTTTATTAAATGGAGAACAAGATTTATTTCTAGAAGCTGTGGGTTTAGCAAAAGGAGACCGTTTTTTAGATACGACTGCAGGTTTATGCTCAGATAGTTTAATCGCTGCATATGCGGTGGGGGATAAGGGCGTTGTCGATGCCTGCGAAAAAGATCAGATGATTGCGTACGTTGTTGGGCAAGGGTTACAAAAGTATGAAACAGAAATTGCAGAATTACAGCAGAGCATGCGTAGAATTTATTTAATCAAACAAGATGCAGTAGACTACTTAAAAAGCGTGGACTCCGGCTCTTATGACGTCGTCTATATCGACCCGATGTTTGAAGAAGTGATTGTTGAGTCTTCTAATTTTCAATCACTTAGAGAAGCGGGTGTGCATGAATCGTTATCTGATGAATGGGTGGAAGAAGCAAAACGCGTTGCAAGGAAAAGGGTAGTGTTAAAGGCTCATTTCCGCTCGCCTCTTTTTGAGAAATACGGGTTTCAACAACAAACAAGATTAACTTCAAAATTTCATTATGGTATTATTAAGATATAAAAAAAGCTGTCAATAAAGACAGCTTTTAGCTAGGAAATACAGTTGAATTTAGTTTGTGAAGTTTAGAGATGTTAAATATCCTAATAAAAATAAAAATCCGATACCAATGATTAAATCTACGCTCATGTGATTTTCCTCCTTAAGTTAAAAAAGCTACTGAATGTTTACACTTTTTATTGTACAATGAATACATAGAAGATGAAACCTTTTGTTCATGAAATACGTTTAAGTTTATAGTAAGCTTAACTAAATTGGTCGAAATTGAAGGTGATAAAAGATGAAGAAGTGGTTCCAAAAAACAATCATTATAGCGGTTGCTTTATTAACCTTTGGGCTTATATCTCCAAACCATTTTATTTGGGAACAATTATTAGATAACAAAACTCCAATGAAATCGATTTCGTCGGATGCAAATACGACCGAATTTCAACAAGTAAGTCTTATCGATACCCTAGACCCAGTTGAAAGTATTTCCATGGCAGCTCGAGAACAAGCGTACATAAAATTTGGAAATAGAATTGGTCCAGTTATTCAAAATGAATTTGATGATGTTATCTTCCCAAGAATTCAAGAAGCAATTGATGCAACAGTTGCTAAAGTTGAGGGCGATCAAGCTTCTAATTTATCTATTTCAGAGCAACCATCAGGTGAGTATCATGAAAAGATATTTCATATTTACAACGAGACGACAAAAAAAGATTTAATCCGATTTCACGTAAGAACGGATAAAAAACCGCAAGACGGGTTTTATTTTAATTTTCATTATCACTTAGCAGAAGATAAATACGCAAAACATTATGCTTTAGGCGAGATTTTCTGGTCCAAAAATACACCGCCAAAATGGCTCTCCTAGTTGAGGGCTTTTTTGTATGAACGAATAGAAGGAGAATGACAGTGGAACAATACTTAACGTTATGTAAACATATTATGGAAAATGGTGTGGTGAAAGGGGATCGTACTGGAACAGGAACGAAGAGTGTCTTTGGTTATCAAATGCGTTTTGATTTAGAAAAAGGATTTCCTTTACTTACGACAAAAAAGACAGCATTTCGTTTAGTTGTTAGTGAATTATTATGGTTCTTAAAAGGGGATACAAACGTAAAAACCTTAATTGAAGCAAACAATCATATTTGGAACGAATGGGCGTTTGAAAAATGGGTGAAAAGTGACAAATTTACGGGACCTGATATGACCAACTTTGGTGTGCGTGCAGCAAATGATCCTGTGTTTAAGGCGATAGTGGATGACCAAATGGATATTTTCTGCTCAACTATATTGTCTGATGATTCATTTGCCAAAGAATTTGGTGATCTAGGTCCTGTTTACGGTAGACAATGGAGATCATGGCCAGACAAAGACGGAGGGACGATTGATCAGTTGCAAAATCTCATTGATCAAATCAAGAAAAACCCTAATTCTAGAAGACATATTATTACGGCATGGAACCCTGCAGAAGTAGACGAAATGGCTTTACCACCATGCCATAGCTTTATGCAATTCTACGTGGCAAATGGGAAGTTATCTTGTCAACTATACCAACGAAGTGCGGATGTCTTTTTAGGAGTGCCTTTTAATATTGCTTCCTATGCTCTTCTGACGCATTTAATCGCTAAAGAATGTCAGCTAGAAGTTGGAGAGTTTGTCCATACACTTGGTGATGCACATATCTATTCAAATCATATGGAGCAAGTGGAAACGCAATTAACTCGATCTCCACGTCCATTACCTACCATTTTATTATCATCAGAGAAAGCGTCTATATTTGACTTTGAGATATCGGATATTTCATTGGAAGGGTATGACCCTCATCCAAGAATTAAAGCTCCAATTGCGGTATAGTATAGAAACATAGGAGGCGTCACATGATTTCATTAATCGTTGCACATGATACAAATTCCGTTATTGGTCTTGACAATAAAATGCCTTGGCATATACCAGGTGACCTTGCTTATTTTAAAGAAAAAACAATGAATAAAGCGATTGTCATGGGAAGAAAAACGTATGAATCTATTGGTCGAGTATTGCCAGGACGAAAAAATATTATTGTTACTAGAAACCCTTCTTATAAAGTGGAAGGAGCAGAAGTAGTTACTAATCTCGTCGATGCAATTGCACTTGCCGAAGCTCACCATGAGGAAGTAATGATCATTGGTGGAGAACAAATATTTCGAGCGGTGTTGCCGAATGCTGATCGACTGTATATCACATTAATTCAACATGTATTTAATGGTGATACATATTTTCCAACATACAGTAATGATGACTGGATGCTCGTAGAAACAACAGAAGAAATGAAAACACCAGAAGGTCATGTATATGTGTATTTGGTTTTTGATAGAAAGGTTAGTGAATAGGTTGTTCTCTTCTTAACGGACATTTAGCTTCTTATTTGGCTATTTGCCAGTTAGTTTGAGTTAATTTCATTAATAGTACTTTTTCATTAAAATACGAAAATTTATCACTTTTTTGAGGGAGCGGCAGGCGGCAACTCCAACGAGATTAGTGAGACAGATAAGACATCACAAACGACGCGTGAGCTGTGGTGATGGCTTATCGCTCACTCCGCAGAAAGCGTCCGCCTATAGCGGAAATCAACTATTCTTTATTTCATGTAAAATATATATTTCTTTAGTTTCCTTTAGTAACCATAAGCTCACAACAGTGCAATATGACGAGCTTGTACATATAGTCCCGCAAAAATGGGCTGCGGGCATTTTAAAAAGAACAAAGAGCACTTTTACTTGTAAGGGGTAGAGCATCTTTCGAAGGGCCCAGTACTTTTCATAAGTAATCATGAAGGAAATTTTGATATTCCTACACTCATAACCTACATACCTAAGCCCTTTGGATTTATTTCCAAATGGGAATATTTAAATCAGAATTTGTTCGAATTGCCAAGGGAAGCCAACGTACCAATTGTTCCAATCGCGATCTTTGGCACATCTGACATTTTGGAAAAAAAATAACAAAATTCGCTCTGGGCATGTTCAAATAAGTATTTTGCCTTCATATAGTATAGGAAGCATACAAATGAATGACGCAGAAATAGTTCTAGAAGAATTGAGAACAAGTGTTACTCGTAAGATAGAGGAAATGAAAACTGTAGGCAAATAGTTTACAGAGTAATGTACTTCTTCTTATAATAGAACTATCGAGGAAGGAAGAGATATATCGTGCCTAAAGTTCACATAGTAACAGATTCTACAGCATACATAACAAAAGAGCTGATGGAACAGTTTAATATACACGTTGTACCTTTGACAATTCAAATTGATGGAGAGTCATATATAGATGGAATTAATATTCAACCTGAAGAGTTTTTAGAAAAAATGGCTGTATCAAAAGAATTACCAAAATCATCTCAACCGGCTGTTGGTGTATTCAAAGAGTTGTACGATAGACTAGGTGAAAATGGAGATCAGGTCATTTCTATTCATATGACTGGTGGCATGAGTGGAACAGTAAAATCTGCACAGACAGCTGCTGGACTGACAGATTCAGATGTTACGGTGTTTGATTCTAGATTTATATCTTTTGCTCTTTCTTTCCAAGTAGAGGAAGCAGCAAAAATGGCTGCAAAAGGTGAAACGAAAGAAGCGATTATGGAAAAAATTGCAGATATTCGTTCGAATACTAATTTATTTGTAGTAGTAGATACACTAGAAAATTTAGTGAAAGGTGGACGCATTGGTAAAGGGAAAGCCATGATTGGTTCATTACTTTCCATTAAGCCAATCGCTAGCCTTGAAGGTGGAGAGTATTCACCAGTTGCAAAAGTACGTAGCCATAAACAAGTCGTAAACTACTTGTATAATCAATTCTTAGAAGATACAAAAGGAAAAATTGTTAAAGCAGTGGGGATTGCTCATGCAAATGGACTCTCGATGGCTACTCCTTTAATGAAATTAATAGAAGAATCGGGTTTTAAACATACTCAAGTTTCCTTTACATCACCTGTAATTAGTACTCATACAGGTCCTGGTGCAATAGGATTTATGTATATGACAGACTAGTGTAGAGGCAGGGAAGATAATAATTCCCTGCTTTGTTTTATAGATAAGGAGTTAACGATGAAATATTTAATAAGTCTTTTATGTATTTTGTTACTTTCCGGTTGTGTATCCAATGAAATGAAAGAAGTTAGTTTTTCAGAAAGAGAAGCGGTCCTTTTCGAGGAGTACGTAATTCCCTTTTCTTTTTTTCCGAGAACAATTGAACTAGTTGGACTAGGAGATTCGTTAACGCAAGGGGTAGGGGACGAATTAAAAAGAGATGGTTATATCGGGCGATTACAAAAAGAAATTTTACAATATAAAGGAATAGAAGATGTTGTATTAACCAATACTGCAAAAAGAGGTCGGCGAAGCGATCAATTGTTGAAAATGCTTAAAGATGGGGAGATAGATCATCAAATTCGAAAGGCCAGCATCATCGTATTAACCATTGGCGGTAATGATATGATGAAAGTTGTCAAGAAAGATTTGTTTGATTTACGAGTTGAAGCTTTTGAAAAAGAATTGGAGAAGTTTGAACGTAATTATGATCATATATTAGAGGAAATTCGAGAGATTAATAGTATTGCCCCTATTGTCCTTCTTGGTATTTATAATCCTATTACCATTGTGACAGATGAGAAGAGTGAGTTCGATCAAATAGTATCTGATTGGAATAATACCATTGAATCAGTTGCATACAGTGATGGAAATGCTTGTTTTGTTCCAATAGATAAATTGTTTATTTCCAATGATAATTTAGTTTATCATACGGATTTTTTCCATCCAAATAGTAAAGGCTATCAATTGATTAATGAAGCTGTGATGGATTCATTACAAGATTGTGGTTTGATTGATGCGCAAAATAGGGAATTGTTGTTTTGAGGAGTTGGTGAGATGAATAAGTGGAAGATTGCATTCTTTTTATTAATATTAATACTTATCGGAAGCGCAAGTGCGCTCGTTTACTGGATAACAGCTCCATCTGAATCGGTGAAAGTCGAACCTATGAAGGCTAATCCAACAGGTAATGTGTTGACGGTAAATGCTACAAAAGAAGATTTTCAAGGAATTGCAAATACATTTATTGAAAAAGCTATGGATGATAAACCACTTCCACTGCAATTATTAGTAGATGACCAAATAGTGTTAACATCGGAGTTAACCATCTTCTCGTTAACTTTACCAGTCAAAATGTATTTTGAGCCTTATGTTGAAGAAGACGGGAATATTCGGTTGGAGCAATCTTCCCTTGAAGTAGGTCAATTACAACTTCCTCCTGAAACAGTGTTAAAGTTATTAAAGGATTCGATTGACTTACCTCCCTGGATGATTGTAATGCCAGAAGAAGAACAAGTCCTGATCCAATTAGCGAGTATACCAATGACTTCTGGATTTCGTGTTCGAGCTAAAGAGTTGAATTTAGTGGAAGATAGAATAATATTAGAGATAATCATACCATCAAAGTGAGGGGATAAAATGGAAAAGGCAACTTTTGCAGGAGGATGTTTTTGGTGCATGGTAAAACCCTTTGATTCTTATGAAGGAATTGAAAAAGTAGAATCGGGTTATACAGGTGGACATGTTGCTAAACCAACTTATGAACAGGTTTGTTCCAATGCAACAGGGCATTTTGAGGCAGTTCAAATTACATTTGATCCAGAGAAGTTTTCATACGATCGTTTGTTAGACATTTTCTGGGTAAATATCGATCCAACAGATGAGCAAGGGCAATTTTTTGACCGTGGTTCATCTTATCAAACTGCCATTTTTTATCATTCAGAAGAACAACGAGTGAAAGCGGAGAATTCAAAAGATACGTTAGATGCATCAGGGAAATTCAATGTGAAAATAGCAACGCAAATATTACCAGCATCTGAATTCTATGCTGCGGAAGAATATCATCAAGATTATTATAAGAAAAATCCTGCACATTATAACAGATACTTCGTTGGATCAGGAAGAGCTGCATTTGTAGAGAAAAGTAGGGGGTTTCAAAATGAAAGATAAACTAACGGACATGCAATATTATGTCACACAACAAAATGGAACAGAGCCACCATTTCAAAATGAGTATGATAAGCATTTTGAAGAGGGAATTTATGTGGATGTTGTATCTGGTAAAGCCTTATTTCATTCAAAGGATAAGTATGATGCAGGCTGTGGTTGGCCGAGCTTTACTAGACCTATTGAAGAATATGAAGTGACAGAGCATTTCGATGATACCCACGGAATGAGACGGGTAGAAGTTAGAAGTAAAACAGCGAACTCTCATTTAGGACATGTTTTTCCAGACGGTCCTAAAGAAGAAACTGGCCTTCGATATTGTATCAATTCTGCATCGATGCGTTTTGTACCAAAGGATAAGCTTGTAGAAGAAGGCTATGAAGATTACGTAAAACTATTTTAAGTTACATAATAAAAGCACGGAAGAGGATTTTCCCTCTACCGTGCTTCTTTTTTACAATTTAAACTCATTCACTACTTTTCTAAGTTCATCAGCTTGATTAGAAAGTTCAACAGCTGATGCATTAATTTCTTGCATTGCAGCGGAACCTTGTTGGGCTGCTGCTGCGGAAGTTTCCGTGTTCGAAGCAGTGTTTTCTGCAATTTGTGTTACTTCAATGAAAGATGCAGCAACTTCTTGACTAAAGCCGAGAGTATCTCCAATTTGTTTCACCATTTTATCAATAATCGCAATTGTTTCATTGGTTTGTTTCACAATTTGATCGAGCGAAGCGTTTGTTTCGTTCGCGACTTCAACACCTTTAATCACATTTTGTACGCCTTCATGATTTTGCTTCACGATGGAAGTAACTTCTGTTTGAATAGAAGTGACGATGCCTGTAACTTCTTTCGCAGCATTTTGTGATTGTTCCGCAAGCTTTCTTACCTCGTCTGCGACTACTGCAAAGCCTCTCCCATGCTCTCCAGCACGAGCAGCTTCTATTGCTGCGTTTAATGCTAAAAGGTTAGTTTGTTCGGCAATTGTAGTAATAGTTTTAATAATGGAAGTAATTTCATACGATTTAGTTCCTAATGCTTCTACCGTTTGGGTCGTGTTTGCCATTGTTTCCTCAATGCTCATCATTACGTTTGATGAGTGCTGAACAGATTCTCCACCTTTTCGAGCAGCTTCTATCATGTGGTCTGTTGCCTCTTTAACTGCCTGTGCGTCATTATTTAAATATCTGGTTGCTTCTTCCAGTGAGTTCATTTTTTGAATAGCAACTGTCATACTTCGCATAGTTTGTTCACTACCAGCAGCAATTTCATTTGTAGAGTCTGCTATGGACTGGATTGTTACTGCTGTTTCATCTGAAGAAGCCATAAGCTCCTGTCCACTTGCAGTTACGTTTTCAGTTAGTACACTTACTCGTTTTACTAAGTCAGCAATTGAGGCGATTAAAACGTTTGTACTGACTGCAATCTCAGCGAATTCATCTTTCGATCGAACTTTCACTCGTCTAGTTAAATCTCCGCCTGCTTGTGCAATGTCTAATATCGAGCGATTGATTGCGTAAGTACTTCGTTTAATGGAATTAAATAAGTATATTCCAAAAGTTAATGTTAATGCTACGGAGAATACAGTTAGGGCAATAAATAAGTATAATGAAGTACTATTTTCTTTCTTTAACAATGCAATTTGCTCTGCATTCTTTTTCTCTAACATTTCATTCATTGCTTCAATATGGACATCCACATAGTTCATTGCGGTTTTACCGTTTCCTGCGTTTACTAATTTTTGAGCAGATTCAATTCCCTGATCGTCACGCATTTTAATAACACGTTCAGAGTATTGAAGATAAGTGGTAAAAAACTGATTGATGGATTGAATTTTTTTTAATTCTTCAGGACGATCTTTATAAGTATTTTGTAATTCTTTAAAGTGAGTTATGATTCTATCTTTATAATTTCTGTAACTTGTCATATAATTTGATTTACCTGTTATGATATAACTCTGTTCAAGGTTTGAAAGTTGTGCGATTTCTGTTGATACTTGATTGACCATCATTTGTTCTTTAATATCGACATTTATGAACTTTTCCAATGCTTGCTGGGAAGAAAACATCTTTCCTGAAGTTAATACTAGCATTGAAATTAAAATAACAATAAGAACTGAAAAAATTAATAGAACTCGTCCACGAATGGAGTTCAAAATATTCGTTTTAGATGTTGTGGACATTTTATTGTCTTTCTTCTTATTCTTTTTAAGGAAGGAAAAAGAAGGGGCTTTTTTAGGGAAATGCATTTTCTTTTTCTTGTTTATTCCGCTTTTCAACAAATTTAACAACCCTTTCTATATTTATGATTTTTTCTTAATATTTTTAATCTTACTTGTTTTAGATTAAATTATCTACACATTTTTGAATTTTCTAAGTCTTCATGACTAAAGGAGGAAAAAAACGATGAATCAATCGTTTTATTTATTTGCATTAAAGTTCCGTGGAGGACAAAAGAAGGATAAAAAAGCACAATTCGCGGACAATATGTTTCATCTACATGATTTTCCAAAAGCAGAAGCATCTTTCAATGTTCTTTCCCAATATATTGAAGAATTAGCCCATCCAGATATGCCAGCAATTGTTTTTGATGAAATTTGGGAACTGTACATGGAACATGGGAATTAGCATCATCATTGCTATTTTGTCAAAAAAATTGTATTATTAATAGGATAAGTTTTAGAAATGAGGGTAAATATATGAGTATTCACATTAGTGCTAAAAAAGGTGAGATTGCGGACACAATATTACTACCAGGAGATCCACTTCGTGCGAAATATATTGCAGAAAATTTCTTAGAAGATGTTGTACAATACAACGAGGTTCGTAATATGTTTGGTTACACTGGTACATATAAAGGGAAGAGAATATCTGTCCAAGGTACTGGAATGGGTGTTCCTTCGATCTCTATCTATGTTCATGAGTTAATGAACGACTATGATGTGCAAAAATTAATCCGTGTTGGTACTTGTGGGGCTATTCAAAAAGACGTTAAAGTACGTGACGTAATTCTTGCTCAAAGTGCTTCAACTGATTCCAGCTTAAATAAAGTATTATTGGATGACCTTAGTTTTGCTCCAACGGCAGACTTCGATTTATTGTATAAAGCTTACAATGCAGGTAAAGAAGCGGGTCTAAACCTAAAAGTAGGGAACGTATTTACTGCAGATTTATTCTACAATGAAGATGCACAAAATGAAAAATGGGCTAGCTACGGAATTCTTGCAGTTGAAATGGAGACCGCTGCATTGTATACATTAGCAGCTAAATTTGGACGCAAGGCACTATCTATATTAACAGTTAGCGATCACATTATTACTGGTGAAGCAACTTCTGCTGAAGAGCGTCAAACAACTTTTAATGACATGATCGTTGTTGCACTTGAAGCAGCTATCCAAGAATAAAAAAGTTTGCATGAAATAACCAATGTCTAAATAGACTGTCATATAGATGACAGTCTATTTTTAGAAGAAGCTAAGTGTGAAAAGGGTGAAGATTTTGGACGAACAAAAGCATAATAATGAAGAGTTAGAAACTACTGATTCAAGACCAGCCTCACGTTATATTAAGATAAAGCCGTTTATTTTTCTATTAATGATTTTTGCCCTAGTAGTAGCTACGGCAGCGATTACGATGATATCTTTAACTTGGGGAGACGAAAAGATAGTAGATGTTACAAACACTAATACAAACGCAGAAAGATCTGAGTTCTCTAAGCTATATATGGCCTATGATAAACTAGAAGCAGAATACTATGAAGCTATAGATGAAGAAGCTATTATAAATGGTGCAATTAATGGAATGATTGATGCATTAGAAGATCCTTATTCTGATTATATGAACCAAGATGAAGCTTCTCAGTTCAATGAAAGTATTTCTTCTAGTTTCCAAGGAATTGGAGCTGAAATCCAAGAACGAGATGGTGTAATTACAGTAGTATCTCCTATTAAAAACTCTCCAGCTGAAAAGGCGGGGTTATTACCGAACGATAAGATAATGGCTGTTGATGGGAAAGATATTCAGGGCTTTAGCGCGTCAGAAGCAGTCTTATTAATTCGAGGAAATAAAGGGACAGAGGTTACCTTATCTGTTAAACGTGGTAACGCTTTAATGGAAGTAACTATTATTCGTGACGATATTCCAATTGAAACCGTTTATGCTGAAATGCTAGAGGATAAAGTTGCTCACATAATTATTTCAAGTTTTTCACAGAATACGTATGACGAACTATTAGCAGCCCTAGATGAAATGGAAAGCAAAGGTATGAAAGCATTAGTACTGGACGTTAGACAAAATCCAGGTGGGCTTCTAAATTCAGCTATTGATATTTCTAACTTATTTGTGGAAGATGGTAAAACGATTCTGCAAGTGGAGGATAAGGGAGAAAAAGAGGTTTATCCTGCTTCGCCAGGTCCTCGAGTGAATGTACCTGTGACGTTAATTATTGATGAAGGAAGCGCTTCTGCTTCTGAAATATTAGCAGGTGCTTTAAGCGAATCAGCTAATGTCCCATTAGTTGGATTAAATTCATTTGGTAAAGGTACAGTACAAACAGTGAATGATCTGCCAGATGGCTCGAATATTAAAATTACAACTGCTAAGTGGTTGACACCTGATGGAAACTGGATTCATGAGAAAGGTATTGTTCCTGATCATGTTGTGGAATATCCTTCCTATGCAACTTTAGCACCGTTAGATCCAACCGTTACTTTAAAAGAGAATCAATCTTCTGAAGCTGTACAAAACGCGAAAGAGATGCTTGAAGCGATTGGTTACGAAGTAGGAGAAGTAGATGTAAATTTTGATGCGCAAATGACAGCGGCAGTTAAAAAACTCCAAACTGATAACGAGTTAGAAGTTACTGGTGAGTTGTCTGGGGACACCTCATTCATTCTGATGGATAAACTTCGTGAAAAAATTCTAAAAGAAGATCCACAATTAGTAAAAGCACAAGAAGTCGTAAAAGAGTTATTAAATAAATAGTTCTGATAAAATACGCTGTATGTATTTTCGTCTAAAACAACATGATCGTTTAACAGAGCCAAATAAATAAAAAAAACGAAGAGCTGGCCGATATGGTCAGCTTTTTCCATATGAATAAAAGGAGTTAAAGTCGATGAAAGATGTATATTTATTAAGTGGTTTCTTAGGAAGTGGAAAAACTTCTTTATTATCACACATGATTGAACAATTTAAAGAAGATGGTATAAAGCCAGCAGTTATTATGAATGAATTAGGAAAGCTACCATTCGATAGTAGAGCTGTAGATAGTGATGTACCATTAAAAGAGATGCTAGAAGGCTGTATTTGCTGCACAGGTTCAGAAAAAATGGAAGCGCAGCTGCAGATGCTTTTAGAAGGTGAACCATTTGATGTTTTATTAATAGAAACAACCGGAGCAGCTCATCCAGTGGAAGCGATGGATGCTGTATTCTCTCCTTTGTTTGCAAGTAAATTGAATATGAAAGGGATTATTACAGTAGCAGATTGTAAAAGATGGTTGGACCGCGACAAAATGACGCCTCAAACTAGAATGCTGTTCACAGAGCAAATAAAACATGCTCACTTAATAATAGCAAACAAAGTAGACTTATTAACTGAATCAGAAATTGCAACTGCTACCATGCAAATTCAAGCACTTAATAATAATGCGTCTATCATACAAACTTCCAATAGTAAAATACCTCTCAAGCTAATAACACAGCTGGAAGCAACCTTTCATGAAAAAGAAGTACAAGAAGCAGCTATAGGAAAACAGCTCTCACTATCTTCTCGACTACATACGTTTAAAGAAGCAGTCGATCAAGAAGAGTTTGAGGAATGGGTAAAAGGCCTTCCTGACACTGTGTATCGAATGAAAGGGTATGTTCCGCTGAAGGGCCATAAGAATCCATATCTATTTCAATACGCATATGGGATGGTACAATGGCTACCAGAATATATGAAGATGCCTTCTCAAATTGTGATTATCGGGGATCAAGTAGATAAAGTGGAAATAATCAGAGGTACGTCAAATGATTGAAGCATTTAGACAATTGTATAAAGACAGAAAGTCAATGGATGCAATTCAAACAATAGAAGCTATTCGTACTGTAATTAAATCAGAGCTATTAGATGAGTTTACTCACCCAAGAGCAAGGCAATCGATTGAAAAAAAGTATGCCCTTGCTCTAGAACGTATTAAAAATAGTAACTTATCGATAAATCAAAAACAAATGATTTTAGACGCCTATTTTGATGAATATACAAAACTGTCAACAGAGTATGAGATCTAATATTTATGTATAGTGGTTAAGTTATCCAATAATCGGTTGTGGAAGATGCGTTACTATCAATAAAATCGATCGAAATGGTCGTTAAGGAATATTTTATGGAATTTTTTCTTCTAATTTTGTGTTTACAATAGGGGTGCACAACAGAAGGAGGAAATGAAAATGATTAAAAAACATTCAATCATGGTTGGATTACTTGCAGGTGGCTTATTACTTTCTACAAATACAGCTGAAGCATCGATGACAACTGGAAATTCACAAACTACTTCCGAGGCAAATACATCCGTTATTTATCAATGGCAGTCTCCGTATAAAGTTATAAATAATTACAATTTAAATAACTTAGATATACAAAATCTCATCAATGAGAGTTTAACGACTCTAAAACCGATTATTATGAAAGAACTACAAGGAGCTCAGAAACCTATCGACACTGAGAAAGTCCAAGAGTATCAAAAACCAGTAAAAATAGAAAAAGCACCAGTAGTTAAAAAACCGGTAGAAAAAGAAAAAGCACCAGTAGCAGAAAAACCAGCAACTCCAGCTACTCCAGCTACTCCTGTAACACCGCCAGTAGTGAAGGAACCAGTAAAAGAAAACAATGAAGCGGTAAAAGTTTCTTCTGTTATCCAACAAGTAGTCGACTTAACAAACCAAGAGCGTGCAAAAGCTGGATTAAAACCATTACAATTGGATACAAAGCTTACACAATCTGCACAAGCAAAATCTCAAGATATGAAGAATAAAAACTATTTCTCTCATACGAGTCCAACATACGGATCACCATTTGACCAAATGAAAGCATTTGGAGTTACGTATAGTTCAGCGGCAGAAAATATCGCTATGGGACAACGTAGTGCAACTGAAGTAATGAATGCTTGGATGACATCACCAGGACATAAAGCAAACATTATGAATCCATCATATACACATATCGGAGTAGGTTTATCGGATAGTGGATATTACTGGACACAACAATTTATTGGAAAATAATATAGTAGATAGTCTATCTAGATTTTTTAACTAGATAGGCTATTTTTTTTATTAAGGTTTAAGAGAAGCGCATAGCGCTCTTTAAGTGCAAAAGCTGTTCACAGACGTTTCTGGATTGCTTTGGAATGGATTTTAGCTACATCAAAACAGCACTAATCTGTTGCCTAAAGTTGCAGGAAGGCGACAGAAGGATAAAAGCCACAAGATTACCGAAAAAGGAGTGAGGGCTGTCCAATAAGCCCATAAATTGAAGCAGGTGTAGAAAAACGAGTCTTTTTCTACACCTGTTTTTTGTATACTTTTTATTAAACTACCATTTTTTGTAGGCAATTGATTGTAGTGGAAGACGACGACTTCAGCGGGAAAAGGCAATCTAAGTTCGCCGCGTCCTGCCCCCGCGCAAAGCTCGTCGCAAAAGAACTTTTGCGGCAACGATTGCATGACCCACATCCTGTGAGCCTCAACTCCTTGTGACTAACATCGTGTTGGCCTGAGGAGACTGAAGCAATGCCCGTGGAAAGCGGCCGTCTGGAACGGAAATCAATACATTGGAAAAGGGACCATCTCTCAGTCACTATATGACTTTAGGGACAGCCCCCTCTCAAATCGCACGGTAGTCTTGCTAGCAGTTCTCCCACGGAAAGCGAGCGGATTTTCGGCAGGTAACAACATAATCGTTTATCAGAACCTTTTTTAACGGTATATCGATGAAAATACAAAACTGTCAACAGAGTTTGATATCTAATATATAAGCAGAATGGTTATGATCTCCAATTATCGTTTGTTAAATATACGTTTATATCAATATATTCATTTGAAATGGTCGTAATGGAATATTTTATGGAAATTTTTCTTCTAATTTTATGTTTCAATAGGGGTGCACAACAGAAGGAGGAAATGAAAATGATGAAAAAACATTCAATCATGGTTGGATTACTTGCAGGTGGCTTATTACTTTCTACAAACACAGCTGAAGCATCGATGACAACTGGAAATTCACAAACTACTTCCGAGGCAAATACATCCGTTAATTATCAATGGCAGTCTCCGTATAAAGTTATAAATAATTACAATTTAAATAACTTAGATATTCAAAATCTCATCAATGAGAGTTTAACGACTCTAAAACCGATTATTATGAAAGAACTACAAGGAGCTCAGAAATCTATCGACACTGAGAAAGTCCAAGAGTATAAGAAACCAGTAAAAACAGAAAAAGCACCAGTAATTGAAAAACTGGTAGAAAAAGAAAAAGCACCAGTAATTGAAAAACCGGTAGAAAAAGAAAAAGCACCTGTAGTTGAAAATCCAGTAGAAAAAGAAAAAGCGCCAGTAGCAGAAAAACCAGCTACTCCAGCTACACCAGTAACACCGCCAGTAGTGAAGGAACCAGTAAAAGAAAACAACGAAGCGGTACAAGTATCTTCTGTAATTCAACAAGTAGTCGACTTAACAAACCAAGAGCGTGCAAAGGCTGGATTAAAACCATTACAATTGGATACAAAGCTTACACAATCTGCACAAGCAAAATCTCAAGATATGAAGAATAAAAACTATTTCTCTCATACGAGTCCAACATACGGATCACCATTTGACCAAATGAAAGCATTTGGAGTTACGTATAGTTCAGCGGCAGAAAATATCGCTATGGGACAACGTAGTGCAACTGAAGTAATGAATGCTTGGATGACATCACCAGGACATAAAGCAAACATTATGAATCCATCATACACACATATCGGAGTAGGTTTATCTGATAGTGGATACTACTGGACACAACAATTTATCGGGAAATAATAGAGAAAAGTCATATCAAGTTTTATACTTGATATGACTTTTCTTCCTTTATTCATCTCCAAATGATTTAGCAATTTTACGTTGTAAATAGAAAAGACGAGTACCAAGCGTCAACGCTCCTAAAGTGAGTCCTACTATTAAGCCAATCCAGTATCCAAACCGCTCAAAAGATGTATACGTAGCAATTAAATAACCTGTTGGTAAACCAATTATCCAATACGAAATAATTGCCATGATGAACGTAATTGTTACATCTTTATATCCTCGTAATGCTCCTTGTACCGGTGCTTGAATAGCATCTGATAACTGGAACAATGCTGCAAAGAAGAAAAACTCAACGGTTAAAGTGATAACATATGGATCGTCCGTATATAAAGAGGCAATAGGTTCCCTAAGCAATAAGAGAATGGACGAAGAAATAAAGCTAAAAAATACCGCTGATCCGACACTTAACCAACTATAAGTCTTTGCGTCTCTATAGCGTTTTGCTCCTATTGCATGTCCAACTAAAATAGTTGCACCCATGGATATACTTAACGGCACCATATAAAGCAAGGAAGTGAAATTCATTGCAATTTGATGGGCTGAAATAACTTCCGTGGAATAGGTACTCATGAGAATTGTAACTGCAGAGAAAATGGTAGTTTCCGCAAAAAGAGACAATCCAATCGGTAAACCAATCTTTGTTAATACGCCGAATTTTGAAAGGGAAGGCTTGCTCCAGCCTTTAAATATAGATAGTTCCACGAATGGCCTTTTCCGAGCAACAATTATAACGGCGATGACTAAGATGAACCAATAGGTGAGAGCAGAACCAAGACCTGCACCGACTCCTCCAAGAGCAGGAAAACCAAATTTACCATAAATAAATACATAATTTAGGGAAATATTAATAGGGACAGATAATAACGTAATAAACATCGAAACCCTTGTTCGTGCTAAAGCGTCAATAAATGATCTGAGTGTACTATATAGAAATAAAGGAATTAGACCAATACACATCATGTATAAATATTTCTTCGCTACAATGCGTACACTATCTTCAAGAGGTATAAGATTTAAAACAGGATCAATTAGAAAAACAATACCAATAAATACGAGAAAAGCTAATAATAGTGCAATATAAAATCCTTGTTGAACAAAAGTACGTACATCTTCCTTCTTTTTTGCACCGATTAATTGTGCTACAATTGGCGTAATGCCTATTAAAATACCGGTTAGGCCAGTATAAACAGGCACCCAAATAGATGAACCAATAGAAACACCTGCTAAATGATCAATACTATATTTGCTCGTCATTAAGATATCAAAAAAGGTCATTAAATAGAGCGCAACCTGTGTGATTAAAATGGGTGCTACAATTTTAATCATATACTTGCTTTTTTCTGGGAGTGTATTCGTTTCGTGCATTTGGCATTCATCCTTTAAAGTTTTAAAATAGTTAGGAGATTATAAATGAATAATAACACAATTGTATTGACAGGTGGAGGAACCGCTGGTCATGTTTCATTAAATGAAGCAATTATTCCCGAATTACTAAAAAAAGATTATACCGTCCATTATATCGGATCACACGATGGTATTGAGAAATCCATCATTCAAAAAAACTTTCCATTCATATCGTACCATGCGATTTCCAATGGTAAATTAAGAAGATATTTTTCTATTAAAAATTTCTCTGATCCGTTCAAGGTGTTATATGGAACATTACAAGCACTAAGCGTATTAAGAAAAGTAAAGCCTTCGATTGTATTTTCAAAAGGTGGATTTGTTTCAGTTCCAGTCGTCCTTGCCGCTAAACTCATGAATATTCCAGTCGTGATACATGAATCTGATATAACACCAGGACTTGCGAACAAAATCTCGATAAATTTTGCAGAACAAATTTTTACTGTCTTTGAAGAAACGTTAAAATATCTACCAAAAGAAAAAGCTACATCAATCGGCGCAATTATTCGTACTGATTTATTCCATGGTGATGAACAACTTGCTGAGCAGATAACAGGACTACAAGCAACAAAAGAAACAATCATAGTTATGGGTGGTAGCCAAGGTTCCGCCAAAATTAATGAAGTAATAAAGGAAAATATAGATGTTTTAACGAAACGATATCAGATTATTCATCTTTGTGGTAAAGGGAATTTAGATGCAGCTTTAGTTGGGAAACCTAATTATGTTGCGTTCGAATATGTAACAGACGAATTGCCGCATTTATTAAAAATGGCTAATTATGTAATAACCCGTGCTGGTTCTAACTCTATATTTGAGTTTTTAGAACTAAAAAAACCGATGCTGCTCATTCCTTTATCTATTCAAGCGAGTAGAGGAGACCAAATATTAAATGCAAAATTCTTTGAGGAAAAAGGATATGCTCTCATGCTGGAAGAAGAGAATCTAACTCCAATTACTTTTATGGAATATATGATGAAACTAGTTGATAATAAAGAAGAAATAATAGATAAACAATGTTCTGCTTCCTCTTCCAAAACACCAGAACAATTTACTGAACTGTTACTAACGTATAAAAAATAAGCGATGTTAAACTACATTTTTGTTATTTGGTAGAATCCGGTTGCTTTCCTCGGGCGAACCGACAAGGACAACAGTAAAGAAAACAGCACCAAAAAATAAGAAACTCCCGTCAAATAAACTATTTGTCGGGAGTTTATGTTTACATCGCTTGTTCTTCTTCTATATCTTGTTGCATCATAACTAAGTGGAACAAATCTTTTGGAATATAGTATAAATCAAATACTTCTTGTTTTTTATTGATTTCTGAGTAGATATAATGGTGGGAATCGTTCGCTTTTAATGCGTAACGAAGTTTTTCCGTGGCACGAATACTTTTCGTGTTGATTTTCCTAATGCGTAAAAATACGGTGTGGATGTTTAGCTCAAAAAACAGTTCCTCTAAAAATTGTTCTTTTGCTTTTTTATTATAGCCAAGTCCTTGGAATGGAGTACCTATCCATGTGCCTAAAAAACCGGCGCCATCTTCCACATCAAATAAATTGATCGTACCAATTGGTTGACCGAAATCACTCACAATTGTTCGGGAAATGACCTTTCCATTTTCTTCATCTTCCATTAGTTGTTTTGTTAAAAACCAATACTCGTCTGCTGAATAAGCTTTTTGACGTACATATGGTAGTATGGTTGAATCGGACATAAGTTCATAGAGAGAAGTACATTCATGCAAATCTCGTTTTTTTATCACAAAAAGCGCCTCCTAAAAGAACTAAAAATGAGCATAGTCATCCTAGTTTCCCTGAAATTTTTCATTTCGAATTGCATAAAAAATTTCGGGGTAGGAATCGAACCTACTAGGACCAGCTCAAAACTGGTGGCGCACCATTTGCCTTCCCTCGGCAAAGTGAACTTTGCCTTATAAAATTATTTGCATTAATAATATACTTCGTTTTTTTCGTTTTGCATAGTATAAAATCTTGTCAATATTATTAAATGTTTGTAAAAAAAATATTAGTATAATATTTAGCCTAAATACTTGTATGTTTTCCTGTAAATACATATGATAAAAAGATATAGTTTAGAACTTGATAGGAGATTGTTTAAGAAATGTCTCAAAACATTATTACCAAAAACCAATTCCATTTATTATATGATTTGACGGAAGATTATGTTTTTTTTATGAAAAAAGATGGAGACTCTTTTATATATGAGTATGTTAATAAAAAAGCGGAAGAAATCTTCTTGAAATGTCCAACTGGGAAAAGAATGGAACATTGCTTAGATGAATTTCATTACAAAACGATTCTCTTTCATTATAATCGAGCATGTAAAATAAAACACTCAATTTTTTACCAAGATAACCATTTTCTACACAATGAAACTATCGTGAACGAAACGACCGTTATTCCTATTTTTTATGGTGAAGAAGTATATATTTTGGCTACAACTAGAGAAGTTACTCGTACAAAAGAGATGCAAGAAGCAACGTATATTTTAGAAAGCTATCGTAAAGGAGTAAACGATGCTGCTTTAGTTGCAATGACGAACGAAGTTGGAATAATTGAAATGGTAAATAAATTATTCGAAGAAACTTCTCAATTTAATAAGAGCGAGTTAATTGGAAAATCATTTCGAATGATTAACTCTCATTTTCACGAAGAAGATTTCTTTGAGAAAATGTGGGAGACTATTCAAAAAGGTGAGACTTGGCGAGGTCAAATTCGTAATCGGACAAAGTATGGTTCCTTCTTTTGGGTCGATGCTCATATAATTCCTATTACAAATGAACAAGGTGTAATTGAAAAATACTTAACTATTCAATTTGATAATACAGAGAAGAAACGAATAATGTCCGAATTAAGAAATATCGAACGTTCTTTTAAGCTCATAACGGATTATTCCAATGATCTCATCGCGATTACCGATGCAGAAGGGTATTTGCTCTATTCTTCTCCTGGTCATGAAACGATCTTAAAGTATGACAAAGAAGAGTTATTTGGAACGTATTATTTAAATTTAATCGTTGATTCTTCTATTAAGATATTGGATGCCGAAGAATTCTTCTCATCTGGTGAACAAAACAAATTTCGTACAGAACTTTCATTGAAAACGAAAGATGGTTCTACTATATGGACAGACACATCTATTACAACAGTAGAAAATATAGTTGATGATCAAAAAGAAAAATGGTTTGTTTTTGTGTCACGAGAAATTACAGATAAAAGGGCCTTAGAAGATCAATTAAAATATATGGCTTTTCATGACAGTCTAACTGGCTTACCAAATCGTCGGTTGTTCCAAGATGATTTTCCTGCTGTTCTTAGTTCAGTCAGTTCCGAATACCCAAGTATTGGTTTACTATACATCGATGGAGATAATTTCAAAGAAATTAACGATCAATTTGGCCATGAAGTTGGGGACCAGTTTTTAATGCATTTTGCAGAAAAACTCCAAGAAAGTGTCAATTCTCAGTATAAAGTGTACCGAATTGGTGGAGATGAGTTTGTCATAGTAATTGATCAAGTGAAAGATTATATAGATAGTATTAGCCCAACTATTGAAAGGATTGTGCAGTCCATTCAACACACGTTAAGTAAGGGGTGGGTAATAGAAGAGATTGTTTTCACACCTACTTCGTCTATCGGTATATCCATGTTTCCAAATGACGGTGTTTCTTTAGATGAGCTCCTAGATAATGCCGATCAAGCATTATATGCTGCAAAAAAACAAGGAAAGAACAAGTATATATACACTAGTGCCGTTCATATTTAATGAACGGTTTTTTAAAAGGATGTGTAAGTATTGAATCGTCATATTTTACTAATTGAAGATGAAAAAAATATAGCAAAATTTGTAGAATTAGAGTTAAAGCATGAAAATTTCCAAGTCACTGTATCCCATGATGGGAGAGAAGGAGTAGAACTGGCATTAACTAACACATATGATTTATTGTTAGTAGATGTAATGCTACCCCATTTAAATGGTCTAGAAATTTGTAGAAGGGTTCGTAAAAAGAAAAGAACTCCTATCATTTTAATTACTGCTAGAGATGCAATTATCGACAGAGTATCTGGCTTAGAGGCTGGAGCGGATGACTATGTCGTAAAACCGTTCGCTATCGAAGAATTGTTAGCAAGAATACGTGCAGTGTTAAGAAGAGTAGAACTTCCAAAGGAAACGACTAAAACACTAACTATTCAAGAATTAAGTATTAACCTTCAGGCACATCAAGTCTTCTACAAAGACGAAGAGATAGACTTAACTAAGACGGAATATGATATGATTGTTTATTTTATGCAAAATCTTAATTTAGTGTTAACGAGAGATACAATTTTAGAAAAAGTATGGGGATATGAGACAGAAGTAGAAACAAATGTGGTGGATGTGTATATACGCCATTTACGCAAGAAGCTTCCAAAAGAGATAGCGTCATTAATTGAGACGGTAAGAGGAGTAGGTTACGTGATGCGCGGATGAAAAAATGGACTTTACAAAGGAAATGGACGTATGCCTCAGCGATTTCTATTTTTTTAAGTTTTCTCATGATGTGTATTATTTTATATTTTTCTCTATATAATTGGATGCTTATATCTGAAAAGAAAATAGCGCAAAATACGTTAAATGAATTAGTAAGTTTTTTTGAATCAAAAGGACCTATTATATCCATTCAAGACATTCAACGAAATAAAACGCTCCTTAATCAACTGGTTAATCAAGAGCAATCCGTTCGCATTTTAAATGCAGATGGAATAGAAGTGTTACGGATTAATGATGTAAGTCCTTTTCCTAATTTTTCACCTGAAATTTTACAAGAATTCCAAAGAGAACGAGTGGACGGTCAACTTTTGTTTCATAAAGTTGCAGAAGTTGATTTTGGCTTGTTTACTGGGTATGTGGAAATTTCCCATAGCTTAGAAAACTTTTCTCATTTAATGGATTATATATTCATTGCTATGGTTATCTTTGCCTTAATAGCACTTTTTCTCTCGGCTTTAATCGGTTATTCATTGTCTTCTATTTTATTGAAGCCATTAAAGGAACTTCGAAATGAGATGCAAGAAGCAAAACGTACGAAATTTTCAAAAGAAGTGAAATTTCAATATGTCACAAAAGATGAAATTGGAGAGCTTTTAACAATCTATAAAGAGCTAATGAACGAAGTATCTGAAACGATTACTAGGCAAGATGAGTTTATTCAGAATGTTTCCCATGAGCTTCGAACGCCAATTCAAGTTGTAGAAGGACATTTGGCATTGTTGAATAGGTGGGGGAAAAACGAGCGAGAGGTACTTGATGAATCGCTAGACATTTCTTTAACAGAAGTAAGGAAAATGAAATTGTTAATAGATGAGATGTTAAAGCTTGCAAAAAATGAACGTACAGATGAATTACTAGAGTCCCTTTTATATGAAATCGTGCTTAGTTTACAAAATAAGTACCGTATTTTAGAACCGGAAACGATCATTGAATTTGCTGGAGATGAAAAGGTAAAAGTTGCAGTTCCAGCAACTACTTTAGAACAAATAATACGAAATCTCATAGAAAATGCAATCAAATACAATGAGAACAAACCGCATATTTACGTAAAGGTCACTAATAATGAATTAAAGACCATTATAACCATTATGGATAATGGGGTTGGGATACCCGAAAATTTATTACCTAAAATATTTGATCGTTTCTTTACAGTGGATGAGGCAAGAACTAAACCAAATGGAGGGTCAGGATTAGGGCTTAGTATTGTTAAAAGCCTAGTTTCTGAATATAAAGGGTCAATATTAGTCGAAAGTAACGAAAAAGGCACAAAATTTGACATTATATTTCCCGAATTTAACAAAAGAATTTAAATTCATTAATTAAGAATAATTTTTTTTTAAAATTACTATTTAATTTCGGAAAAAGCATTGTAATTTTCTCCAAGAGTAGTAAGATGGATATGGAAAAATTGTTCTTTTTAAAGTGCACTTTCAGTCCTTTTAAAAGAGTGGTAAACTAAAATTGTGTATATTTTGTGTATGTAAAACAATTTCTACATTCGGATTTAATTAACTTATTTTATATGTATTTTTTCCATTAATGCCTAAAAGGCACAAAATGTTGGAGGTTTTTCTAAATGTCGAACAATCAATCACCGTGGTCCGTTTTTTCTGGACCTAACCTTGGTTATGTTATGGAGCAATATGAATTATTTTTACATTCTCCAGACCAAGTAGATAGTGAATTAGTAAATTTATTTCAACAGTACGGTGCACCAACCATTCCAATGTCCACATCATCAAGTACAAATGATGCTATGACTCATGTAGAACCGAATAATTTTGAAAAAGTTATTCGTGCTATTCACCTGGCTGATGCAATACGTACTCATGGTCATTTAACGGCCAATATTTATCCATTAAACGATGGACCAAAAGAAGATCCTAGAATAGATCCTAAAACCTATGGATTAACGGATCAAGATTTACGTGAGGTACCTGTTTCTTTCCTAATTAGCAATGCTTCAAACAGTATTGAAAATGGTTTACAAGCAATTGAACAGTTAAAAGCAGTATACACAAATAAAATTGCTTTTGAAATTGCACATATTGTAAATCCAGAAGAACGCAAATGGTTACAAGATAAAATTGAAAAAGGCACTGTTATAGACAATCTATCTTCCGATGATAAAAAAGAATTGTTAAAGCGTTTAACACAAATTGAAGGGTTTGAAAAATTCATTCACCGTACATTTGTTGGAGCAAAACGTTTTTCTATAGAAGGATTAGACACATTAGTTGTATTAATCGACGAATTAGTTCGTCAATCAGAGTTAACAAATACAAAACAAGTAAACATTGGAATGGCTCACCGAGGGCGTTTAAATGTTTTGACACATATATTGCAAAAGCCATATGAAATGATGTTTGCAGAATTTGCACATGTTCCAAGTGAATCTTTCTTGCCAAAAGATGGCTCATTACAAATGTCAGAAGGTTGGTTTGGGGATGTAAAGTATCATAAAGGTGCTGCATATCGCTCAAAATCGGGCTTAACACTAAAACTAGCTTATAACCCTTCACACTTAGAAGTTGTAAGTCCTATCGTGACTGGACAAACTCGCGCAGCACAAGAAACAACAGATGCAGCTGGATATCCAGTACAAGACAAAAATGCATCTTTTGCTATATTAATACATGGGGATGCAGCATTCCCTGGTCAAGGTGTTGTTACCGAAGTATTAAATTATAGTCAAGTTCGTGGATTCCAAACGGGTGGATCTATTCATATTATTGCTAATAATATGATTGGATTTACAACAGAACATTATGATTCACGCTCAACGTTCTATTCTTCTGACCCAGCAAAAGGTTATGAAGTTCCAGTTATCCACGTAAATGCAGACGATCCGGAAGCGGTACTTGGAGTAGCTAAATTTGCGCATGAATACCGCCAAAAATTTGGTAAAGATATTGTTATTGACCTATTAGGATATCGTCGATATGGCCATAATGAGATGGATGAGCCATTAGTGACAAATCCAAAAATGTATCACGCAATTCACAAGCATCCAACAGTTCGGAAGTTGTATGGACAAAAATTAGTAGAAGAGAATCTAATTGAGTCTGCTATCATTCAATCATTAGATGATTCTATTTTCAGTGGTATGCAAGAAGCATATGATCGTGTGAAAGAGCTTCCACAATCTACTGTTCATGAGATCGTTATTCCAGAAGCAGTGTTAAATGGAATGCCCGAATTGCCAACAGGAGTTGAAGAAAGTAAGCTTACAAAAATAAACGAAGAGCTTCTTACTTGGCCAACAGAATTTACAGCATTCAAGAAATTAGAGAAAATTTTAAAACGTCGAGAAGAACCGTTTAAAGGGAAAGGGAAAATCGATTGGGGGCATGCAGAAACGCTTGCTTTTGCGACGATTATCCAAGAAGGAAATTCTATTCGTTTAACTGGTCAAGACGCACAACGTGGTACATTCTCGCATAGACATTTAATTTTGCATGATGAAAAAACTGGGCAAGCATTAGTGCCAATTCACTCTATTAGTGATGCAAAAGCTTCGTTCTCCGTACACAATAGCCCATTAACTGAGGCTGCAATTTTAGGTTATGAATTTGGTTATAATCTGGAAAATGCTGATTCTTTAACTATTTGGGAAGCACAATATGGGGACTTTGCTAATATGGCACAAGTAATGTTTGATAATTTTATTAGTTCTGCTCGTTCAAAATGGGGATTAAAATCAGGTCTAGTTATGCTATTGCCTCATGGGTCTGAGGGCCAAGGTTCAGAGCATTCAAGCGCTCGTTTAGAGCGTTACTTGCAACTTGCAGCTGAGAATAACTGGACAGTAGCGAATCTTTCAAGTGCAGCAAACTATTTCCATATTCTTCGCAGACAAGCAAAAATGTTAAAAGAAGAAGCAATTCGTCCATTAATTATTGTTTCTCCAAAATCATTATTACGTCACCCGTTAGTAGGAGCAGATGTAGAAGAATTAACAACTGGTCAATTTGAAACGGTTATTGAACAACCTGGTCTTGGACAACAAGTTGATAAGGTAGAAAAGATTGTTTTTGCTAGCGGTAAATTGGCAATTGATTTGGCTGATAAAGTGAAAGATGGCAAAGGATATGACTATATGCACATTGTTCGTATTGAACAAATTTATCCTTTCCCAGCTGAAAAGATTCAAGCTATTATTGGCCGCTATCCAAATGTGAAACAGCTTGTATGGGCACAAGAAGAGACAGAAAATATGGGCTCTTGGAATTTTGCACTTCCATACTTGTTAGAACTAGCAAATGGAAAAGATATTTCTTACGTTGGTCGAGTACATCGTTCAAGCCCTGCTGAAGGCGATATGGATACGTATAAAGTAGAGCAAACACGCATTATAGAAGAAGCAGTAAAAAGCATTTAAGTAAGGATAGATTAGAGGAGGAAATTCAAGTGGCAGAAATTATAGTTCCAGAATTAGCAGAATCAATTACAGAGGGTACTATTGCACAATGGCTAAAACAACCAGGTGAAACGGTTGAAAAAGGTGAGTTCATTGTTGAACTAGAAACAGATAAAGTAAACGTAGAAGTTATTTCAGAAGAAGCTGGAGTTGTAAGTGAATTATTAGCAGCTGAAGGCGATACTGTTCAAGTTGGTCAAGTAATTGCTATTGTTGGTGCTGGTTCAGGCGCACCTGCAGCAAAACCTGCAGCAGAAACGAAAGCTCCAGAAGCAGAAAAAACAGTAGAAGCTCCAAAAGCAGCACCAGTTGCAGTGGAATCTACAAATGAACAAGACCGTACGATTGCTAGCCCAGCAGCTCGTAAATTAGCACGTGAAAAAGGCATTAACTTAAGCGAAATTTCACCAGTTGATCCAATGGGTCGTGTACGTGTACAAGACGTTTCGGCTCACGGTTCAGCACCAACTCCAGCGAAAGCAGCACCAGCACCTGCAGCTGTTTCAAAAGAAGATGATGGCCGTACAACTCGCGAAAAAATGTCACGTCGTCGTCAAACAATTGCGACTCGTCTTTTAGAAGTTAAACAAAGTACTGCAATGTTAACAACGTTTAATGAAATTGATATGACAAACGTGATGGCTTTACGTGCACGTAAAAAAGATAAATTCTTTGACGATCATGATGTACGTCTTGGATTTATGTCGTTCTTCACAAAAGCTGTTGTTGCAGCATTGAAAAAATATCCATATGTAAATTCACAAATTGATGGTACGGATATTGTGAAAAATAATTTCTATGATATCGGTATCGCAGTATCAACAGAAGGTGGTTTAGTAGTGCCAATCGTTCGTGATGCAGATCGTAAAAACTTTGCAGAAATAGAAGGGAATATTGGCGAACTAGCTAAAAAAGCACGTGATAATAAATTAGCTCTTTCTGATATGTCTGGCGGTTCATTTACAATCACAAACGGTGGAGTATTCGGTTCATTATTATCAACTCCGATTTTAAATGGTACACAAGTTGGTATTTTAGGAATGCACACAATCCAAAAACGTCCAATCGCTGTTGGTAACGAAGTTGAAATTCGTCCAATGATGTACGTTGCATTATCATATGATCACCGCGTAATCGATGGAAAAGATTCAGTAGGCTTCTTGAAAATGGTAAAAGAACTTCTTGAAAACCCAGAAGACCTAATGTTAAATTCTTAATATAAGAAAAAGAAGGCTCCCAATTTGGGGCCACTGAAAAACTTACGTTTTTAAAACAGTAAATTCTTTTAAACAAAAATCCGGCACTTCTTGTTCAAGTTTGAACAGGAAGTGCCGGATTTCTTTGTCTATTTCTACTCTTTTTCGTTCAGAAACTTCAAAATCCGTTTCAGATTGACGGCGAATATCGTAGTGGTACCTTGTATTTCCATGCCAAATATACCCGCAGAGGATGCTGTATTGTATCCCTTGAGGATTCTTCAATTCACTATTTTCCGATTCGATATTATAGCGTTTTCGAGCAAGCTCTTTAAACGAAACTAAAGAAATATATATTTACACGAAATAATGTATAGTTGATTTCCACTATAGGCGGACGCTTTCCGCGGGGTGAGCGATAAGCCATCACCGCCGCTCACGCGTCGTTTGTGATGTCTTATCTGTCTCACTCCTCCCGCTGGAGTCGCCGCCTGCCGCTTCAATCAACAAAGTGAGTGAGGATGTTCTTTTCTAGTGCTATTTCTACCGATTTCCCAATAAGCATGTTTAATAAGCCGACATCTTGTATACAAAGTCGACGGAATTTCGTTAATGAAATGGCATCAATGACAGGATCTTCTGGAGCCATCTCTAAGAAATATTTAAACGATATATCATATTTCGAACTCTCTACTACATCCACATCTGATACATCAAAAATCGCTTTCAATAATAGATATGTGAATCGGTGGAATCGCATTGCGTCCATTATCTAAGCAGTATTTTGTTTTTAATTCTTCCAAGATAAACGTAAATTCCACCAGTTCATTGATTTAGCGAAGCATATTCTCTTTTGGCAGGAGAGCCACCTAAATTAGTTCCTTTTATTAAAAGGAAATATGCTTTTTTTTTAGTTTAAAGCGAATTTATTTTATGGTGATGGGAGTGGAAGGCGGCGACTCCAGCGGGAAAAGCGCGTCCAGGTGAGACCCCGCAGGAGCGCACATAGAAACAAAGGCTAAGAACGCCACCTCGTGTGGCAACGCCTTCGTGACCAACATCCTGTCGGCCTGAGGAGGTTCACGGACCGCCCGCGGAAAGCGTCCGCCTGCAACGGAGTCACCTAGATGTTATATTTAATCAAAATAGCGTGAATCCATTTCTGAAATAAGAGCTTAATTTTGAAAGCATTTCATGAAACCTTTTTCAAACATTGAAAAATACAGTAGATTTTCGTATACTAAAAGAAAGGAAGTGCTAACATGATACATACAGATTGGGCAACTAAGCCAACACTTAAAACAGTTACTTGTGTGCATACAGATGCTAAAAAATTCTTAGTAAGCAATGTACTAACAGTTGGTAAAACATACGAAGTAAAAAACGAAACAGAAGAGTTTTTATTTGTTGTCGACAACACTGGTAAAGTCGGCGGTTTTTACAAAGAATATTTTCAATAAAAAACCGATGACTATCATCGGTTTTTTTTCATAAGGAGACGAAATAGCATGGAATTAATTGAAAGAGAACAACAGATTCGATTAGGTAGAACGCATAGTGAAGAAGACAAGGCATTGATTGGAGCTGGTGGTTATCTTTCTCCTGTAGAACATTTATGGACGGATGTATTAATCGCTATTTCATTGAAAAAACCAGTATTGTTAAAAGGTCCTACCGGTGCAGGTAAAACGAAACTTGCCGAAACGGTATCGCAATTCTTTTCACAGCCAGTGCAGAGCATTAACTGCTCGGTCGACTTAGACGCAGAGGCGTTACTCGGATTTAAAACAATAGTTTTAAAAGACGGAATGAATGAAATTTCATTTGTCGAAGGCCCAGTTATTGAAGCCATGAAAAAAGGTCATATCTTGTATATTGATGAGATTAATATGGCGAAATCTGAAACATTACCTATATTACATAGTGTGCTCGATTACAGAAGAATGTTAACCAATCCTTTTACAGGGGAAGTAATCCATGCTCATCCAGATTTCTCCGTTATTGCGGCAATTAATGAAGGGTATATTGGTACTACACCGATGAATGAAGCATTAAAAAATCGATTTGTTTCTTTTTCAGTTCCTTATATCTCAGGAGATCATCTTCGAAAGCTTTGGAAGGAACTATTTCCAGCTGCACCAAAGGAATTACATGCACTTATGTTGAACCTAGCTAATGATTTAATGGAACAAGTAAAACAAGGCTTACTTTCGGAAGAAGCAGCTTCTATACGAAGTTTACTTTATGCAACTGAACTAGCTCAGTATATGGAACCACTGAGAGCTATAAATTATGCAATTGCCGAGAAATTAGAAGATGAACAAGAAAAGAAACTTGTACTAGAATTGGCAGCTTCTTGGATAAAGTAAGTGAGGTGATGTAAATGACTTCGGTCAATCGTTTTATACAGTTTAACAATGAAACAATAGATGCACGACAGTTAATGCACTATGAACACGTCGCAAAAGCATTAACACAAAACACATTGTTACTTATTAACGAACGAAAATTAATCGAATTTCAACCTGCAGATCAAGCCATTTCTCTAAGTGTCTTTTGGAGACATAGGGAAGAGAAAACTATGCATGCAGGAAGATTATCAGATATTTACTTGTTAGCAGAGGGTTTTTGGAAGCATTTTAATGTACAAGCATGGAGAGTATTTGATAAAGAAAAATCGACGGACCTACCGAAATTATTGGATCAGCTATTGTTTTGTATCGAAGAATTTCGTTTGATGGAGATTATTCAGAAAAAACGAGTAGGAACGATAAAGATTTTTGATATCCGAGTACAAACATATTTGGCTTTTCATAAACAGCAGCTACTAGTCAATACACAAAAAGGATTTTTAGCGGATGCGTTTATTAGCTATTTATACATTAGTCTTTATGAAGGTACGATACATGTAAAAGGCCCAGAAGCTTTTCAACAAACTAATGAAATTATTCAAAAAGTGTACGAAAGTACTTCCACACAGACCTCTATAAATCTTGTATATCAGCTTTATTATCTACTAAATGATTATATCAATGCGGATACGCTTCTTCACTATTATGCATTAATTTCGCAATCCAATTTGCCTACAGAAGAGTTTCATTATCACCAAGGTGTGAAAGATTCTGAAGCTGGAGTGGAGGAAGAAAAGGATACTATTGCAGAAGTATTTAGAACGTGGCATCGTGAAAATGAGCAGGAAAACGGTTTACATCTGCAATATGAACTGGAGCATGGACGAGACGGAAAAGCAGAACAGAATATGGATGCAGAAGAAGGTAAAGAAGGACATGCGATCACTGAAATTGGTCGAGGGCAATCAGCTGGAAATAGTAAAGAAGGACTTTCAGTAGAACGAAACACTGAAAAATCAAATTCGATGAAAAAAGCTGGGAAATTGTTCGGGAAAGAGCATACAAATGTAGTTTATAAAGAAAAACGTATGGAAGGGACTTTTAGTAGCCCTAATAAACTGCAGCTTC
The DNA here is from genome assembly GCF_038005325.1 of Psychrobacillus sp. FSL H8-0484. Lineage (NCBI taxonomy): Bacteria > Bacillati > Bacillota > Bacilli > Caryophanales > Bacillaceae > Psychrobacillus > Psychrobacillus sp. FSL H8-0484. The sequence goes on from NZ_JBBOSZ010000001.1 coordinate 1,744,917, forward strand.
CGTTATATCGACAAGTACAAGCCCCATTTGTGAAAGCCTTCGTACAAGAAATGAAAAGACGAATGGAATTAAAAAGAGTAGACAAACGAATGAATTTGTCGAAAGGAAGGCTTTCTTCCAAACAGACAGTGCTTTGGACAGAAGAGCGACCTAAACCTTTTTATAAAAAAAATGCACCAAGCACACAATTAAATGCGGTGTTTGGACTTCTTGTAGATGGGTCTGCTTCTATGCAGGATAAAATGGAAGAAACGAAAAAAGCTGTGTTATTATTTCACGATGTGTTAAGACAGCTAAAAATTGCGCATGAAATTGTTCTTCATTATGAAGATGCCTTTGAAGCTTCCGAAACTATTCAACCGAACACATTTGAGTGGATTCACAAATTAGAGGACGGTACCAAAGATAGTGGAATAAACATATTGTCTATGGAAGCTCATGAAGATAATCGAGATGGATTTGCATTAAGGTGGATGGGGAAGAGGTTAGAATATCGCCCGGAAGTCCATAAATTCCTACTTATATTTTCTGATGGGGAGCCATCTGCATTTGGATATGCTCAAAATGGTATAATGGATACTGCAGAAGCAGTCATTGAGTTAGAACGAAAACATATCTCGGTATTGCATTTGTTTTTAAATGATGCAGAAGCAACGGAAGAACAACTAGAGTTGTTCCGATTAATTTTTGGTAAAAAAACAGCTGCAGCTTCATCTTTAGAGAAGTTTTCAGATGAGACACTTCGCTTACTTCGAAAAATGCTTCATCATGTCTTAAAAAGTACATAAAAACCGTCCTTCGTTAAGAAGGGCGGTTTTTTGATTGATCTGCTATTAAAAGAAGACGTTGTTTTAATTCTTCTTCCATTCGTCCAATTTCTATTTCAGCAGCTTTTCGTTTGATACGACCGTCTGCTTGGATACGCATTGTTTCTTCAATTGTTTGTAGTAAGTTTTCTTGTGTTTTCTTTAATGTATCAATTTCAACAATTCCGCGTTCATTTTCTTTAGCTGTTTCGATACTATTAACTTTTAGCATTTCCGAATTTTTTAGCAATAAGTCATTTGTTGTTTGCGTTACTTGTTTTTGTGCAGCAACAGCTTTTTGCTGACGATTTAATGTTAATGCAATCGCAATCTGATTTTTCCAAAGAGGAATTGAAGTCATAACAGACGATTGAATTTTTTCTGCTAGTGTTTGATTTGTCTGTTGAATCATACGAATTTGTGGAGCACTTTGTATAGTAATTTGACGAGACAATTGTAAATCATACACTCTTTTTTCTAAACGATCGACAAATTGCGCCATATCATTTACTTCTTGGAACGCCATTTGGTCATTGGATAATTCTGCTTTGCGACGGAGTTCTGGAATTGTTACAGTCAAAATTTCCTCTTTTTTTAATTCAGCAGCAGCGATATAAACGTTTAGTGCCTGAAAGTATGTTTTGTTTTGATCATACAGCTTGTCTAGCATTTGGACATCTTCCACAAGACCACGCTTGGAGTGTTCTAGTTGAATACCAATTCGATCAATTTGGGTGCTGAGTTTCTGGTATTTGGTCATTAGTTCTTGTACGGAACGATTGACACGACTAAAAAGTTTTTTGATTTTTGATTTTTTTTCCGTCGAAAGCTCTTCTGGATTAATTTCGGAAAGTTTATTCATTAAATCGCTTAAAATATCTCCAACCGGTCCAATGTCTTTTTTCTGAACATGATCTAACATTTGATGGGAGAAGCGAGTTAGATCGGTTTGCGCATTCGCTCCATATGTTAAAATGGCTTCATAATTTCCAGCAGGAATTTGCTCAGCTAATTGTCGTGCTTTTTGTTGCTCAGCTTGTGACAAACGATCCAATAGCTTGGTAGGTGCAGGTTCGTTCGTATTGTTGGCAACTGTTTGAGTTGTTGCAGTATTTAATTCGAAGGGGTTTCCTAATAATTCGTCCATTAATATATCATCATTTATATTCGATAGTTTTTCGGTCATCTTCTGATTCTCCTTTTAAATATAAAGGTTGTTCCATTTTTCCAACAGATAATTTCGCAAAATCTAATTCCATTTTAAGGTGTTCAATATCAGATGAAAGTACGTTTTTTAGATCATCTTCCATTACTAAACTAATCGATTCTAGTGTTTCACGAGTATCTTCTAAGGCCATTTTCATCTCTCTATCCTTTACTGGTTGAGATACTAATAAAGCATATTTTGACGTAAGTTCCACAGCAGAGTCAAGGTGTGCATAGAAAAAGTTTTCTGCTTGATAAAATTTACGTGGATTCGTTTTAACCAATGAAATAATCCGTTTCGCAAGTCTATTCATTTCAAACAACTGTTTGAAAGAGCTTAACGATCTTACTTTTAAGTAGTGACTATTAAGCGTACGAATTTTTTTGTTTGCTTCTTTTAATTGCTTTTGTATATGGAAATACTCGGAAAGAGTAAGCTGGTGTTTTTTCATAATCCTACGCTGTTGAAATTTCTTTATGCCAAAATTCGTTACTAAATAAACACCAATTGCTAAAGCTGAACTTATGAGAAACCCGGTATCAAATGAAAAAAAGAAAACGAACCAGGATGCTATCATAATTGGGATATTTATAAAATGGCGAATAATGGACTGGACTACTTCAGACATAGTTACAGACCTCCTTTTATCTACACTACATTATACGAACAAGAGGGAAGAAGGTTTCATTTTCAATGCTATTTAGACAATATCGGATTCCATTGTCGTATAACCTTTTAAATTATCAAACAATTGAATTTCAAAAGCATTCTTTTGAGTAAAAGGGGATACCCCTTTTTGAATAAATTCCAAAAATTCTTCTAATCGGTTGAGATCTCCTTCTATTTCAATCGTCATTACTTTTTCCTCATTTTGCGCACAAAACCCTTTTAAAGCAAGGGATTGGGCTTTTTGTTTCACTAAAAAACGGAAGCCGACTCCTACAACATCACCATGCATATGAATATGAGCGCGTTTTTTCAACTCATCTTCTCCCTTTCTATTATGCGAATTGTACTATGTATAACGTAACTGATTTTTGAAATTTTTTCAATTTTAAAAGTTTTAGTAAGTCAATTGAGTAGACATTTTCTCTGTGAGCAGTACAATATGAATTAACAATAAATGTTAGAGGCGATAAAAAATGTTTGAAGTTATTTATATGAAAGCTGATTATGAGCCATGGTGGCAATTTGATGGATGGGAAGAACATATTGTAGAAAAAGTTACTTTCGATCAGGAAGATGATGCTTTAGTCTATTTAAATAAAACATTGGATGAATTTCGTAATAGATATCCAAGAGAACAAGTGAAGAAGGATAGATTTTGGGCTTTCTGGTCTGTGAAAGAGCAATGTTTTTGCGAATCTTGTGAGGATGACTTACAAATTTACCATGGAATTATTTGGAATGAGAGATAAACGATTTTGAATTATAAAAATATTTATTGACTATCTTTACCCAAATGTTATAATTTAAGTAACAATTTAAAGTGAAAAGCCGTAATTATTATTCACATATCCTATGTAGTGATCGATGTGATATCGGTACTTCATGGAATATGTGAATTTTTGTTTTTCACATATTGATAACTATTTTGGGGGTATTCAAATGAAACTAGGTACAGTAAAATGGTTCAACGCTGAAAAAGGATTTGGCTTTATCGAAGTAGACGGAGAAAACGATGTATTTGTTCATTTCTCTGCAATCCAAGGTGAAGGCTTCAAATCACTAGAAGAAGGACAAAAAGTAGAATTTGAAGTTGTTGAAGGAAACCGCGGACCACAAGCTGCAAACGTATCAAAACTATAATATTAGAAAAGAAGCTCATCCTTTATGGAGAGCTTCTTTTTTTATGATAGAGACCGTTAAACGATCATGTTGAGTTGGACGAAAATCTGCTCGCTTTTCGCGGAGTAATGAACTGGTATTATACTTAAATGGCTTTTCTTACAATAATTTTTCAATCGTTGAAGAGACAATCAATTCTTCTTCATTAGCATTCATAATAAATTCTCTTTTTATTTCTCCAAAATCTTTTGCAAAATATTTCCGCGTCACATTTCCTTGTTCTTCCGTTTTTTCTATCACAATAACATTTTCAAAGGTTTGCAGATCCGTTTGAAGTGTATCTGTTGTAGATGTAATTTCCCAACCATTGAATTCAGTACCTACTTCTAGAGGTGTAGCCAAATAAATATCGATTACCGGCATAGACTCTAATTCCTCAATTGAAGGTATTTCTGCTTCATACGCCTCTCCGTTTTCTGCAAGGAGGCTAATATGATCATCTGTAATTTTGTAAACTCTTTGAACTACTGTACCACCATTGTCTTCATAAGTAGCTACGTAGTTATCGTTTATATACTGTGTATTTAAACTGTAAGAAGCATACTCATTTCCTTCCCCTTTAAATTGTGCAGTAGATTGATCTGGTAGAAAAAATTGAGCTAAATTGACTGCTTCTACAACTGGTAATGTTTCTTTTACTGGCTCTTCTTTTACAGGCACTTTATCCGTATTTTCTGTAACAGTTTTGTTTGTTCCGCAAGCGCAGAGAAAGAGTATAGGAATTAAGAGAAGTAACAACTTTTTCATGTTTTTCCCTCCTTTTCTTTATTAAAATTAGACGGACATAGTAGCTAGTATGTTTCAAAAAGGTTCATTTTTGGTATAGTGAAAGGAAGAGAGGGGAGATTATTATGAGTGAAGATTTAAAGAAAGAGTTACCTTCCTATGAGAAACAGCAAGATTTTTACTTGAAATTACGGTCGAATATAACAAGTTACTTAGCAACAAAGTCAGGAAGGGTAGGGAAATTTACTCCTTATTTATTGTTTGCACCTGATTTATTTCATTTATTAGTAAAAGCAATGATAGATAATCGTATTGATACAAAGAGCAAAACTTTAATTGGAAGTGGAATACTGTATTTCGTTACACCAATTGATGTCTTGCCAGAGGGGCTAATCGGACCAGGTGGTTTTATCGATGATATTATTGTTGCCACTTTTGTAGTAAATATGCTACTAAATAAATTTTCACCTGAGATTATGGAAGAACATTGGGCTGGGGATATAAAATTATTAGATGCTTTAAAGAAAATTTCCGAGACAAGTGATACATTACTTGGTAAACTTCCAGCAAGATCATTGCTGGGCCGATTTATGAAGACATCCAAAAAAGAGTAGGGGACAAAGGTATCTGTTAAATCTAAACCTTATATAGATATTCTAATATGGCGGCTATAAATTCGAACTTTGAATTTAAGCCGTCTTTTTGTTTGCACTTTGTTAATCTATCTTACAAGACAAGCGTCCACGCGCTTTGAATCTCATCACATATATTATTAAAAAATAGATGAGGTGTCAAAATGCAAGTTAAACAAAAAACAGTTATAACAATTCTGGGTAGCGCTGGAGGGGTGGCAAAATCTATACTCTCCATATTAAATAAATCAGTTCTTGATGAAAAGGATCCGATTTATCCCATTATCCATAAGAGTAAGATTCATTTAATAGATTATAAACAAAAAAAGAAAACTTACTATATTAGTTTATTTCCCAATTTGAAAGATCAAATTGAATTACATCAATTTGATTTAAAAGATACTACTAATTTTGTAAAGTATCTAAAAAAATCAAAAACCTCTGTTGTAATAGACGTTTCTTGGGGAGATACGGTTGAAATGCTAGAATGTTGCGACCAACTTGGAATCAAATATGTAAACACAGCATTAGAAAACACAATGATTGATGAAAATGAAGATTTATATGAAGGATTTGGTTTAATTGAGAGAATGAGAATTTTTGAAAAGAAGAAAAATACTTTTTTAAATTCAACTTCAATAATTAACTCCGGTATGAATCCAGGTGTAGTTCAATGGATGGCAATTGAACTACTTAAAAAGGATTCATCAGAGGAGACTCCGCTAGCTTGCTATATTGTAGAACATGATAGCACTTTTTATAAGAATAAAAAATTAGCTAAAAAGAATGTTATTTATACAACTTGGTCACCTGAATGTTTTCTGGATGAGGCAATTTTAAGTTACCCGATGTTTATGAAGCATCATACCCCACTATTCTTGTATGAAAATGTTTATGATGTTGAATTTAAGGTAACGTTGGGGGACAAAAAGTTTTATGGCTGTTTAATGGCTCATGAAGAGGTATATACTTTAGGCAAGTTATATGACATGGAATTTGGTTTTTTGTATAAGATAAATGACCATACTTCAAAATTGATTCGTTCAAACTTGGAGAATGTGGATGTATTGTGGGATTTTGAAATGAAAGTTCTGGATCCTCTTGAAGCAACATTGAGAGGGGAGGATTTAGCCGGAGTCCTTCTCGTGTATAAAGATAAAGAACGATATATGTACAATGTATCTAGAAATGATTCCATCTTTTCGAAATACAAAACAAATGCTACTTATTTTCAAGTAGCCTGTGGTATTTATGCTTCCCTATCTGTCCTACTATTAGATCAAATACCAAAAGGGGCATATTTTGTAGATGAGCTTTTGTTAAAAACGAACAATCACTATGGACAATATTTGACTTATTATATGACCGAATTTGTAACGGGGGAAAATAAACATTCAGACGGTCTCTTACATCAAAGGATAAGAAAGAGTAAAAAATCGTCCTGAATATTATTAATGAGGCTCTGTTCAAGTACGACATTGTTTTTAGAAGCATATATTTTCTGACGCAGATCCGCCAGACTCCTGCGGTAACCTGCTGCCAAGACCCCGCAAGAGCATATAGGATTTGCGTCTGTCGGCTACATTTTGTACAACTATTATTTGACAAAAAGGGTATTCCACCTCGATTAAATCGAGATGGAATACCCTTAATAAATCTACACGAACTATTTAGTGCAAACATAAATCACGCAAGTTATTATTTATTTTTGTTCTTTCCACTCAAGGAATTCATCATACGTTAGTTGCTTATCTAAAATGGAACCGTCTTTACTTATTTCGATTACACGGTTTGCAATTGTTTGAATGAACTGATGGTCATGTGATGTAAAGATCATGGCACCTTTAAATGCTGTTAAGCCATTGTTTAGTGCTTGAATGGATTCTAAGTCTAAATGGTTAGTTGGTTCATCAAGTAGTAATACGTTAGATTCCGATAGCATCATTCTAGAAAGCATACAGCGAACTTTTTCTCCACCTGAAAGTACAGATGGTTTTTTCTTCACTTCTTCACCAGAGAATAGCATACGTCCTAAGAACCCTCGAAGGAATGTTTCACTTTCATCGTCAGGAGAATATTGGCGTAACCAGTCTACTAGTGAAGGTTCGCTTCCTTCAAAGTATTTTGCATTATCAAGAGGGAAGTACGCACGAGAAGTTGTTACACCCCAACGAATAGATCCTTCTTGTGGTTCCTCTTCTTCTGCAAGTATACGAAGTAAAGCAGATTTTGCTAGTTCATCTCCAAGAAGGATAATTTTATCATCTTTGTTCAGAGTGAAGTTCATTTTAGAGAAAAGCTTTTCTCCTTCAAATGTATAGCCTAAATCTTGCGCTTGAAATACGTCATTCCCGATTTCACGTTTCATCGAGAAATTAACATATGGGTATTTACGTGAAGAAGGACGAATATCATCTAACTCGATTTTATCTAACATTTTTTTACGAGATGTTGCTTGCTTAGATTTAGATGCGTTAGCACTAAATCGAGCAATAAACGCTTGTAGTTCCTTAATTTTTTCTTCTTTTTTACTGTTTTGATCAGAAGCCAGTTTTGTAGCTAGTTGGCTTGACTCATACCAGAAGTCATAGTTTCCAACATATACTTGAATTTTACTGAAATCTAAGTCCGCAATATGTGTACATACTTTGTTTAAGAAGTGACGGTCATGGGATACAACAATAACCGTATTATCAAAGTTGATAAGGAAATCTTCTAACCATTGAATTGCTTTAATGTCTAGATGGTTAGTAGGCTCATCGAGTAATAGTACATCCGGTTTACCGAATAACGCTTGAGATAACAACACTTTTACTTTTTCCGAACCAGTTAGCTCAGCCATTTTCTTTTGGTGCATGCTATCAGGAATACCTAATCCTTGTAAAAGAATAGCTGCTTCTGATTCTGCTTCCCAACCATTTAAATCAGCGAATTCTCCTTCTAATTCAGCAGCACGCATGCCGTCTTCATCAGAGAAGTCTTCTTTCATATAAATAGCATTTTTTTCATTCATTACTTCGTATAAACGTTTATGACCCATCATAACTGTTTCTAAAACCGTATACTCTTCATATTCGAAGTGATTCTGTTTTAAAATAGCTAAACGTTCGTCAGGATTCATAATAACATTACCTTCTTGGGCTTCAATCTCCCCAGATAATATTTTAATAAACGTTGACTTTCCTGCTCCATTTGCACCGATTAATCCATAACAGTTACCCGATGTAAACTTTATATTTACGTCTTCAAATAATTTACGATCACCAAATCGAAGACTTACATTACTTACTGCAATCATGCTAGTACCTCCTAAAATTCACAATGGTCTTATTATAGCACGAAATTTAAACAAAATCTACAAACCCTTGACTTCATAGGGTTTCAAGTACTTCAATTAATAACTAGCCCCAAAATTTCCCCACTATGAAGCATACCAAAGAGGAGATAGATGGTTTTATGGGGTATTAAACGAGATTGAAGTGTTGACTGGGCAAATGCCAATGGTCATTTTAGAATCTACAGGGCATTATCATACTCCTGTTGTTCAATACATGGAGGAGCACGAGATTTTATATATATGCTTAATCCAGTAGGCACTCTTTTGGTTTCCAGATATGTGTTTAAGTATTTTTTTGGAAGAAACTTTTCGTTTTAATAAATTTTATATGGAAGTTTGAAATTTCAATCAAATTTCACACCTATTTTATAAGATTGTATTTGTATCAAAAAATAGTAATTACTTAATTTATCAAAGTTATGGGGGAAGAAAATTGAAGAGTAAAAAGCGTTTCTATAATATTTTTTGGCGTTGGCACTTTTATGCGGGGATATTTATTGCACCATTACTGATAACGCTAACAATTAGCGGGATTGGATATTTATTTTATACAAACGTTGAAAATCAAATGTATGATCATTTATTTTTTGGCGACAGTACCAAAAGTGAAAATGTTTCTATAGATGAAGCGATAGAGAATGCGGAAAATCAATATGACGGTTATAGTGTAACAAAATTAATTGTTTTGAAAGATGATTACAATACAAGATTTACAATGACCAATACTGAAGGTGATCAAAAATATGTCTTCATTGATGATCATAATCAGATTGTAGGTAGTCAGAACGCAGCGACTACTTATTCGAATGTCATGAGAGGTTTACATAGTTCCTTATTTGTAGGTGGAACAGTTGTAAACTATTTGGTCGAATTAGCAGCATGTTGGGCCATATTTTTACTTGTTTCGGGTGTTTATATGTCGTTTAAAGGTAAGGTATTTAAAAGACAGAAAGGAACAAAAAATAAGAGACAGGACCATAAAAAACTTCATTCTATTACTGGTACTATAATTGCCATTCCGATGGTTATTTTGATCTTTACCGGTTTACCTTGGTCGGCTCTTATGGGTAATTTCATATATTCAACAGCACAATCACATCCGTCCCTTGGTTTTACAGAATTAAACGAAGTTCCACCGACATCTGACATTAACGAAATTCCTTGGGCTACCCGTAAAAATGAAGCACCTACATCAAGCGATGCTCATGCTCACCATAATGGTATGGCTGGTATGTCTAATATGACCGATAGTAATAAGATCAGTGTGCAACAACTGATGGAAAAGGTTGACGAATCGCAAATCTCTAAACCGTATTCTATCGTTTATCCTACGGGCGAAGATGGTGTATATACCGTATCAAAAGGGAGTAATACGGGTGTCACAGGTTTAGATGTTAGTCCCTACGAAGAAATGACTACCTACTTTGATCAATATAGCGGAAAGCTCATTTCAAAAGTTGACTATGAAGATTATGGTATTTTAGGGAAATGGTTCACATGGGGTATTCCGTTGCATGAAGGACATTTATTTGGGTGGCCAAATAAAATAATAAATCTACTCGTTTGTTTGGCATTTTTAACGGTTATTATTTGGGGATACAAGATGTGGCTGGATAGAAAAATGAAAGGGAAATTGTCAGCTCCCCCAAAAACACCGATAGGTAAAAGTTTTGTAGGGTTCATTATTCTGTTAGTAATACTCGGTATAATAATGCCACTTTTTGGCTTATCACTAATAGTAATTGCTTTTATAGAATTAATAATCTATCTATTACAAAAGAATAAAAATAGTAATATTAATGAACCAATTCGATAAAAAGCGTATCTGAACAAATAAAAAAAGTAGTACAAATCATATCCATGGTTTGTGCTACTATTTTTTTTATAGTCAGCCAGACGTTAAAATGCATCAAGTACAATTTTACACATTTCTTTCTCTACATGGTGTATGGACAAGGTGGTTTGTTTCTATTTAAACAGCTTCCCCGACTTCACGTAGATAAAACAAGTTTTTTATGAATTATTTTATTTTGAATAGTCAATAATATTTTAAAGGCAAAAAATAATAAGAAGGCGCTGTTAAAATACATGGTTGTTATTTGGTAGAATCCGCTTGCTTTCCACGAGCGAACCGACAAGCCTCTTCGGTTGCTCCTGCGTGTATTCTACCGCAAATTATATGCAAATAAACTACCATAAAGTATAACAGCGCTAATAAAAAAAGAGCTAGCAACAACATGCTAGCTAAATAATTTTGCCTCTCACCTAATTCCAATGTTTTTCGATGAATTCATCGCGACCGGACTGTGCTCGGTCCTCTTTATAATGAGTTGGACTCTTCTTATAAAAGTCTTGATGGTAACCTTCTGCTTCGTAAAACGTTTTCGCTTCTCTAATTTCAGTGACAATTGGCTTAGAAAACTTTCCACTAGCAGCTAATTGTTCTTTAGATTGTTCCGCTTGCTTACGTTGTTCTTCTGAATGCACAAATATTGCTGAGCGGTAGCTTTCTCCGCGGTCTTGAAATTGACCACCTGCGTCGGTTGGATCAATTTGCTGCCAAAAAATTTCGAGAAGCTGTTCATAAGAAAATATAGTAGGGTCAAATTGAATTTCTACTACTTCCAGATGTCCAGAATCTCCTTTTTTTACATCTTCATATGTTGGGTTTTCTAAATGTCCACCCATATACCCTGAAGTTACTTTATGTATGCCATCCCAAGAGTCGAAAGGCTTTACCATACACCAAAAACAGCCGCCGGCAAATGTCGCTTTACCTATCATTGTCATTCCTCCTAATATAGTAAAATGTATTTTACCATTACTTCAAGAGATGTACAAAATTCTGAAACCAATTTAGAGAAAATGCGTTATTATAAGATTATAAGGGAGAGATTACAAAATGGATGAGGAACAATTAAGACCATCGAGAAGATCACGCAAAAGAAGATTGAGATTAGGGAGAGTTCTAATGTTAGTCCTTATTCTAATCGTTTTAAGCAGCGGAATTTATTCCGTTATTCAATACTCTGCTGGATATAAATTAACCAACAATGAGAAAGATCTACCAATAGAATTTGAAGGGGCACAATTACAAGTAGGAGAACGAGAAAATATATTAGTTCTCGGTGTAGATTCTAGGGGTGAAGAAAAATCACGAACAGACACCATGATGCTTGTTTCATGGGATAAAAAAGAAAATGACGTGAAAATTATATCGTTTATGAGGGACATATATGCCGATATTCCTGAGTATCAATCATATAAACTAAATACAGCTTATTATTTGGGTGGAGTTCAATTATTAGCTGATACGATTAATGGGATGTTCGATCTACCAATTCATCACTATGCTCTAATCGATTTCAAAAGTTTCGAATCGTTAGTTGATATTATTGCACCAGAAGGTATTCCCATTAATGTAGAGAAGGATATGTCGGAGAAAATTGGTGTTTCATTGACAAAAGGTCAACAAAACTTATCTGGTAAAGAACTGCTTGGATATGCTCGATTTCGTTCGGATGCTGAAGGAGATTTTGGAAGGGTCGAAAGACAACAAGTTGTTATGGAGGCTTTAAAGGATGAATTGCTTTCTATACAAAACTTATCCAAGACGCCAAAATTTTTAGGGGCTGCGGAAGGATATATTGAAACGGACTATTCGAGAGCTGATAAAGTAAAACGTATCCTCGATGCTGGCATAAGTGGGAAGTTAGAAATGGAGAAATTGACCATTCCTGTTGAGGGTACATATTCCTTCAAAAGTTATTCGCACGCTGGTTCAGTCATTGAAATAGATAAAGAGAAAAATAAAGCAGCCATAACTGACTTTTTACAAAAATAATAATGCTTTAAAATTGCTAATCTTTTTATTCGTTCGTAAAATAATAGTATAGGAAAGGAAGTTTGATAATAGTGGAGCCAGAAAAACCTTCTTTTTTTTCAACAAGGTACATAAAATTTTTAGGTGGACGTAATACCGTTTTTACATTAGTGCTTCTATTGTTAATCGGACTTGTCATAATGATATATGATGAAATTTCGTTCATTTTCGTTCCTTTAACTGTATTTTTAGGTAACGTTATATTGCCCATTATTTTAGCAGTAATAGCATACTATTTATTACGACCTTTATTACGTTTGTTAGAACGAATTAAAATACCTCGTATTTGGGGTATATTAATTATCTTTTTAGCATTAATAGGGTTAGTGACCTTGCTTGTATTTTTAGTATTTCCATTTTTAAAGGCACAGTCTTTGAAGTTAGTGGAAGAATTACCAGGCAATTTGATGGTGTTATTAGATAAGTTGGATGGATTCCTACGAACATCCTTTTTCCGGGATTTTTATTTGCAAATTGAAAGTGATGTTAACTCCATCTTAAAAGAGTTACCAACAGAAATCGGCCAGTTTTTACAAAGTACACTTACAGGATTAGCAACAGGTATTTCTTCTATTGTTGGTGTATTAACAGGTTTTGTATTAGCAATTGTTACCGTACCATTTATCGTCTTTTACTTATTAAAGGATGGAGAAAAGTTACCCAACTATGTAATGAAATTATTTCCTCCGCGTATGCGAGAAGATTTGCGATCTGTGTTTACTAATATCGATAGACAAATTAGCTCGTACATACAAGGACAGATTTTAGTATCCATGTGTATCGGTTTTATGATATTTATTGGATTCTCTATTATTGGGATGGATTATGCTATGTTACTTGGTGTAATTGCTATGGTAACGAGTGTTGTTCCTTATTTAGGTCCGGTGATTGCGATTACACCAGCCTTAATTATTGCGCTAGTTTCTTCGCCATTTATGCTAATTAAATTAGCCATAGTTTGGACCGTTGTACAATTAGTAGAAGGGAAGTTTATTTCCCCTCAAATTATGGGTAGATCTCTACATGTTCATCCCATTACCATAATATTTGTGTTAATTACTGCAGGTGCACTATTTGGAGTTCCAGGTGTTATTTTAGGAATCCCAGGGTATGCAATATTAAAAGTTTTTGTAACCCACTTTTATACATTATTTAAAAAACGTTATAATAAGTATGAACCAGTTGTTGAAAATCGATATGAGTATACAAATCACAAGGTGGATTGAGAGTAATGGCAAAGAAGTTTGAATCTTCCATAGAAGTACAATCGATAAAAATTGATACGGTAGTTGATCATCCATATATTGAACACGGCATTAACCTTTCTGGGACTATATATATTGATGGTGTACATGACGACGAATCAATAGATAATATTAAATTAGAAGTTTTTAAACTAATTAATGGGGAAGATTCCAAGATCGTTTCTAAGCATTCGATTGAACTAGTCGGAGCAGCGGCATCTAAAGATATGCAAATGATTCCTTTTGAAATCGTGCCGGATGAAAGATGGATACCAGACGGTACTGATGAAGTAACAAAGTTAATCTTAAGAACAACTGTTTTATTTGAAAATGGTTTTGAATACAATGACGAAGACGAAATTTACTTCGACATCGAAGAATAGTCGTGCCAAAAAATATTTTAATTAATAAAAACTCCAGCAAATTATTGTTGGAGTTTTTTTATGTTTATTTTTAAAAAAGAAGAGCAATCTAATGAAAAATGAGGAGTGAAGATATGAAGAAAAAAATTGTTGTCGTACTTCTAGTTTTATCGTTGCTCATTCTCTCTGCATGTGGATCTATTAGGAATTCTAATGAGCCTCCGACCCCTGAAACTCAAATAGATAACCAAGATAAAAATTTACCTAACACAGGAAATGAAGAAGTAAATAAGGAAAATGATATTGGAATTCCTGATACTGGAAATTCCATCAACGATCCAACCCTCGAAAAATCTAAATAAATAATCGATTGAATTGTTTGAATTATTATGATAAGATATTCTTACCAATTAGACCGGAGGTGAGGAAAGAATGAAAAAGGCTGTATGTGCACATGGATTTATATTGGAATTTTTATCCACATCTTGTGCGATTACTCATGAAATTGCTAACAACGGGACTAGTCTGTCCATTTTTAGTCAACTAAATGAGCAATAACACAGCTGATAAGTCATTCTTTCTGAACCATTTTTTAATGGAGAAGGCTGCTTATATGAGCAGTCTTTTTCTATGCAGAAAAATGCTTCCAGCTATACCAGAGATGAGAGGAAGCGAACGTTATGATATGTACAATACAAGAAATTAGTAAAATGCTCGGAGGAAATACGATTTTTGAAAACTTATCTTTATCTATTAAAACAGGAGATAAATTAGGAGTCGTTGGTCGAAACGGTAGTGGGAAAACGACCTTATTTAAGCTTATTGCAGGAATCGAAAAACCAGATGCAGGAACCATTTATTTTAAAAAAGGTACTAAAATTGGTTATTTAGCACAAATCCCTACTTTTTCAGAGGAAGTAACGGGCTTGGATTTATTAAATAGTGCATTTGACGAGTTAATAGCTTTACAAGCTCAAATGAAGGTACTTGAAAATAAATTAGCAAGTGCGAAGCCTGATGCCATGGAAAAGTTACTTCAACTATACGGAGATATTCAAGAGGAATTTACAAATCGAAATGGTTACTCGATGGATTCGGAAATTGAAAAGGTTATACAAGGACTTCAATTATCCAACTTTGTTCATCAATCCTTTTCAAGTTTAAGTGGCGGGGAACAGACGAAAATAATGCTTGGAAAATTATTGTTAACAAAGCCTGATTTACTATTGCTAGATGAACCTACGAATCATTTAGATTTATTTGCAGTGGAATGGTTAGAGCAATATTTAATTGCCTATGCTGGAACAGTAGTTCTCATCTCGCATGATCGCTATTTTTTGGATCAAGTCATTTCAAAAGTGGCAGACATAGAGGAAGGCGAGCTTTCTCTTTATCATGGTAATTACTCTTACTTTATGATGGAAAAAGAAGCAAGGCTTATGCGAGAGTTCCAAGACTATGAGGAACAACAAAAAAAGATTAAGAAAATGAAAGAAGCGATTAAACGGTTAAGAATATGGGCAAATGAAGCTGTTCCACCTAATCCAGGTCTTCATAGACAGGCACGCAACATGGAACGTGCGCTGGAACGGATGGAAAAAGTAAGAAAGCCTCTAATAGATCCTAAAAAAATGAATTTATCCTTTGAAGCTGCTCCGAGAAGTGGCAAAGAGGTAGTGGTTATGGAAGAAGCGGGTAAATCATTTGGTGAGAAAATGCTACTGCAACATGCAAATTTACATGTGTACTGGAAAGACCGTCTCGCTATTGTCGGACGCAACGGAACTGGAAAGTCTACAATCTTAAATATATTACGTGGGGAATTACCTGTTGACTCAGGTATTGCGCGACTAGGAAGTAATGTTCGTGTAGGATTTTTGTCACAGCACTTTGAAATCTCAAATCCTAAAGCTCGATTAATCGACGTATTTCGAAGTGAGGTAAATGTGTTCGAAGGTGATGCTCGTCACATACTAGCAAAGTTCATGTTTTATGGACCAGATGTATTTAAACGGGTAGGTGATTTAAGTGGAGGAGAACGAATGCGTCTTCGTCTCGCGCAGCTCATGCACCAAGATATTAACCTATTAATGTTAGATGAGCCAACCAATCATTTAGATATTGATTCCCGCGAGGTTTTAGAAGATGCATTAGATGACTTTCAAGGTACAATACTAGCTGTTTCACATGATCGATATTTTTTAAACAAATTGTTCCCGAGGACAGCTTGGTTAGATCAGGGACAGCTCACAACCTTTGAAGGACCATACGAATGGGCTCGTGCAAAATGGGAAGCGCTACAATTAAAACAAGTGGAAGTGAAAGAGGTAGTACTAAAGAAAAAAGAGAAACCTGTTAAGCATAAAACTAAACTAGATCAATCACTTGAAGACAAAATTGCGCAACTAGAGATAGAAATCAAGCTTCTGACAGAACAAATACAATCGGAAAATGATTGGGAACGATATGAACAGTTAGTTACCACTAAAAACGAACAAGAACAACAATTAGAAGCTTTAGTTGAACAATGGATGGAGAATGAAGAATGAAACGAATTGCAATTGATATGGATGAAGTGATTTCTGCATTTAGTTCAAAATGTTTACAATTGTTTAACGCTGAATATTAAACAGAATATACGCCATAGCATTTACAAGTGAAATTACTCATGGAACTTGACCAACTTTAGATAACCCGCATTATATTAACAAGACCCCTTCAGCATTGAATTGAAGGGGTTACTTTTTGTATTTCAATTTATATTAGTAGTTCATTGAAAAAACTGTCAAGAAAATGCATCTTACAAAGCAGAAACAGATTCTTTGCTTTTTTCCGACTAAAGATACTTAATCTTCCTCGTATTTTTTTAAAACTAATCGAATATGTTTAGGTGTATTGAATTTATGGTATAGGAAGGACGAATTTTGTGAACGATACCCTATCCGACGAAATTAAACGAATTATAAGCATCTTGAAGAAGGATCAATCTGAGGTAGGAACTTGGGATTATCCTTTTGAAACAGGAATTACAACGGATGCCTATATGATTATTTTATTGCGTTCAATGACGATTGATGATGAAGAATTAATAAAGGAACTAGTAGATCGGATTTTAAGCGAACAACAAGAAAGTGGGGCTTGGAAGCTGTTTTATGATGAAGAAGCTGACGGGAATGTAGCTGCCACGATTGAAGCTTATTACGCCCTTCTATATTCCGGCTATTGTTCTCATGATGATGCACGAATGCAAGCAGCGAGGCAGTTTATTTTAACAAATGGGGGAATAGACAAAAGTAGTTTACTAACAAAGATAATGCTGGCAGTAACTGGACAATTTTCATGGGAAAAAATTTTTACTATCCCGACAGAATTTGTTTTACTGCCACACTCATTCCCAATGAATTTTTTCGACTTTTCCGTCTTTGGAAGGGCGAATATCGCTCCACTCATGATTCTTGCTGATAAGAAATATATAATTAAAACAAATAAAAGTCCAAACATTTCAGATTTATATATTTTGAACCACAACCGGTGGTATGAAGAATATTTATCAAGGGTCCTCTCAAATGAATGGAATCCTTTTCTTTTATCCATTCAAAAAAGAATTGAAGATCTAATTGGTTTGCCAAAACAAATTCAGAAACTTGCGGAAGATAAGACAAAACAGTATATGCTAGAACGAATTGAACCAGATGGCACCTTATACAGTTACTTTAGCTCGACATTTCTGCTAATTTTCGCATTGCTTTCCCTTGGATATAAGAAAGATCATCCCACAATCGTTCAGGCGTTAAACGGATTAAAGTCTATGAAATGCCAAATTGACGGGAAGACTCATATGCAATTTACCACAGCAACGGTATGGAATACAGCTTTAATTAGTCATGCCTTGCAAGAAGCAGGCGTTTCCGAATTAGATCCCGTTATAAAAAAAGCAAACCAATTTTTATTAACACGTCAGCATGATAAATATGGGGACTGGGTCATACACAGTCCTTCTAGTCTTCCAGGGGGATGGGGTTTCTCAGATGTAAATACAATGAACCCTGATATTGATGATACTACTGCAGCCTTAAGGTCAATCTGCAAAACCGTTTATAAAAATCCAAAGTTCCATACATCTTGGGACAGAGGAATCGACTGGGTATTTTCAATGCAAAATGATGATGGAGGGTGGCCATCATTCGAAAAAGGCGTGAATAATAGCATTTTGTCTATTATTCCAATTGAAGATGCTGAATATTTACTCGCAGATCCAACAAGTGCAGATTTAACGGGAAGAACATTGGAATTTTTCGGGGAATTCACTAACTTAAAGAAGAGTCACGACTCTATAAAGTTAGGTGTAAATTGGTTATTAGATCATCAAGAACCGAATGGATCGTGGTATGGCCGATGGGGCATATGCTATATTTATGGTGCTTGGGCTGCTATAACCGGGCTTGTTGCAGCAGGAATATCATCGGACCATCCTTCAATTCTAAAATCAGTCAAATGGCTTCGTGATATTCAAAATTCGGATGGGGGATGGGGAGAGTCTTGTAAAAGTGATCAAATGAAAACGTACATTCCATTGGGAGCCAGTACGTTAACTCACACAGCCTGGGCATTGGATGCGCTGATTGCTGCTGAAGACAAACTTACACCGGAAATAACATCCGGCATCAAATATATTTTAGAAAATAATGATAAAGTTGACTGGACAACATCTTATCCAAAAGGACAGGGAATGGCTGGCAGTTTCTATATTCATTATCACAGTTATCGATATATTTTCCCTCTTATTGTCCTTTCGCATTATCAAAAAAAATTTCCGAATGACAGCCTCTTAACTCTCAAGAACGAATAGGTATGAAAGGTGACAAACCATACTACGGTGTAAACGGAATAGTTAATTATATAAATCAGTTTTTTTTAATGAAGATGAATCTTGGGTTAATATAATGCTCATGTATTAAACGCTTCTAAATGTGATAGTAAGTATCTTTATTATCATTTGGTGCATTTAACGGGTACTTTAGTTAAAGAACATGGGTTGCTTAGGCAGCTCTTTTTTTATTGAACTAACGCAGCAGGTTAGTTGAACAAGCGGTATGAAAATTCCATTCTTTTTAAGTCGAATTTGACACATAAAGCGACGTTATAGTCATAAAAAAAGACCTTTTTCAAGCTCTAATAAAGCTATCGGAAACGAGTTTTAATTATTGAAGTTTTTTCCAACCACTCTCCAAATATAGAGATGGAGGATTTCATATGATAGTAATGCATTCATCACTTAATAAGTGGAACGAGGGGGATAATATGTCAGAAGTATTTTCTGCTACTAAAAAAGGTGCGTTTGTCATTCATCAAGATACACATGTAGGTCATGTCGTTTTAAAAGTAAAGGATTTAGAAAGACAAATAGCTTTCTATGAAGATGTAGTTGGCTTACAAGTAATTCAACGAGACGAAATAAATGCATCCTTAGCCGGAAAAGGTGGAACAAGAGCAATCTTAAAATTAGAAAAAACGGCAAATGAATTACAAGGAGCTAGAAGTACTGGTGTTTTTCATACAGCTTTTTTACTTCCAACTAGGGAAGCTTTTGCTACGAAATTATTTCATATATTAAGAAGTAAAAAGACGGTGGATAGTCCATTGGAGCAAGAACCACGCTTTACGCATTTTGAACGGTTTATTCCTATCGCTCGTTTAGACAGTGCAAGCGATCATGGATATAGCGAAGCATTTTATTTGTATGATATTGAAGGCAATGGAATTGAAATTTATGCGGACCGTCCTAGAGAAGATTGGACGAAATATCCAGGTGGTAGTAATCCCTTAAATTTCAAAGAGCTAGCAGAATTAGCGGACTTCGATACAGATGGAAGCATTCCAGCTACTACAACGATTGGACATGTGCATTTAAGAGTAGCGAATGTTCTAGCATCTACAAAATTTTATGTAGATGTCATTGGATTTGAAGAGCAAATTGTATTAGATTCTGCATTTTTTATTTCGGTAGGGGGATATCACCACCATATTGCAGGAAATGTTTGGGCAGGAGAAAATAATCCACATCCACCAGCAAATGCTACTGGATTAAAAGAATATACACTCGTACTTCCGACTAGTGAAGCTTTAGAAGAAGTTAAAAATCAACTTCTTCAAAATAATGTGGAAATGAATGAACAGGAACAGTCATTTTCTACAATAGATCCAAGTGGAAATGGTATTGTTTTTGAAGTCCTTTCATAAGAATAAGAGCGAGCTTTCACTTAAAACAATGGAAATCAACACATGAAAATAATAGGTTTTAAAGAAAGAACTTTCTAGAAGAATAGCTGTTAGGAGAAGTCTATTTCTCCATTTTGATTATTTTTAATTGTTGTAATATTATATTTATTGTGCTAATATTTACTAGATTAATAAACCAGTATATAAACGAATACTCTTATCAAGAGAAGCAGAGGGATATGGCCCTGTGAAGCTTCAGCAACCTCTGATGTTAATCAGAAAGGTGCTACCTCCTACAAGATTGAAAAGTCTTGAAAGATAAGAACTGAGTGCGATTCACTTACCCTCTTTTCTTATCCTTGAGAAAAGAGGGTTTTTATTATTTAAAAAAAAGGAGAGAATGTTATGCCAATTAATATTCCAAAACAATTACCAGCTGCTGAATTACTGAAAGAGGAAAAAATATTTATCATGGATGAGGACCGTGCTTTTGCGCAGGACATTCGTCCGCTTAATATTATCATTTTGAACTTAATGCCCGAAAAAGAAAAAACAGAATTACAACTTTTAAGGTTACTAGGTAATACACCATTACAAGTGAATGTAACATTCATGAAAACTGCCACTCATGAATCGAAAAACGTGAGTAAAACACATTTAGATACATTTTATACAACCTTCGAACAAATAAAGCATCGAAAGTATGACGGATTGATCATTACAGGAGCCCCAATAGAGCATTTAGAATTTGAGCGGGTAAATTATTGGAATGAAATAACAGAAATAATGGATTGGTCGAAAACCAATGTCACTTCTGTATTACATATTTGTTGGGGAGCACAAGCTGCTTTATATCATCATTATGGTATTGATAAATTTGAATTACCAAAGAAATGTTCTGGTGTGTTTAGTCACCGTTTGTCTGATCCAACCGTCCAATTAGTTCGTGGTTTTAATGACCAATTCTATGTGCCACACTCTCGATATACATCCGTTTCTTTTGAGGAAATTAAAGCTGATCCTCGTCTTAAACTCCTTTCGATTTCTGACGACGCCGGAGTTTTCCTCATTATTTCAAACGATGAGAAGCATATTATGATTACCGGTCACTTAGAATATGACGCCACAACACTGGCAGAAGAATATGTACGTGATGTGAATAAAGGAATAGAAATAGATTTACCGGTGAACTATTTCCCACAAAATGATCCAACACAACAACCATCGAATTCATGGCGCTCGCACACACACTTATTATTCTCGAATTGGTTGAACTATTATGTATACCAAGCAACACCATATGAGTGGGAATAATGGTTAATGGGGCTATCCGATGAAGGGTAGCTCTTTTTCATTTGTTTGAATTCTGAAAATGGTCTCGTTTTTATTAGAATTGGTTGCGGGTTTATGGTATTTAGTCTCGATTACGGGAGAATTGGTCTCATTAAGCCATTTAATGTAAGAAGTTCGACTGTTTTATAGTGTAATAGGTTTATTGCTGGAAGAATAATCCTAAATGAGACAAATGATGCACTGAACGAGACAAACTTAAGCATGAACGCGACAAAACAAGAGCCTAAGAAGACAAAGCCCAACGCGAAGACGACAAAAGAGGTTGCCAGTTGGTCAACAGCATGACCTCGTGACAACCTTTAGACCATTATTGAAAAATGTGATCGATTTCTTTTATTTCTTGTAGACAAATGATTAGTTAGGTAAAGGAAAAAAATGCTATGATTAGTTAAATTAAAAAGGAAGGGAAGATATACATGAACACAACATTTACTTATATTCATAGTGCACCACAAACGACCGATGAAAATAAAAAATATCCTGCACTATTTTT
This sequence comes from Psychrobacillus sp. FSL H8-0484, assembly GCF_038005325.1. Lineage (NCBI taxonomy): Bacteria > Bacillati > Bacillota > Bacilli > Caryophanales > Bacillaceae > Psychrobacillus > Psychrobacillus sp. FSL H8-0484. Next base: position 1,767,027 of record NZ_JBBOSZ010000001.1, read on the forward strand.
AATCCATGGCATGGGTAGCAATGAAAATGATTTAGTAGGACTTGTATCGAGTTTAAAAGAGAAATGTCATATTTTTAGTATTCGTGGGCCAATTAGCCAGCCACCTGGATATGCATTTTTTACAATTGAAGGGCTTGGTAAGCCACATCGTACGGTTTTTGATCAAGTTATCAAAGATCTTCAATCATTTATCCAAGAGGCAATGGAAGAATATTCAGTAGATAGGGAGCAAGTGTATCTACTTGGTTTTAGCCAAGGAGCAATATTATCTCAAACTTTAGCCCTTGTAATGGGTAAACAAATAAAAGGAATAGTTGCACTAAGTGGATATATTCCAGCCTTTGCGAAGGGAGAGTATGCAACACAACCCGTTGATCAATTGAATGTATTTATTTCACATGGTGAATTAGATAATATGCTCCCATTTGAATGGGGAGTTGCAAGTAAAGACTATTTCACCGAACAGGGAGCGAATGTTACATTTAAAAGCTATCCAATAGCACATGGTGTAGCAGCAGAAAATCACAGAGACTTATTAGCATTTTTAAACGAGAACATAGGTGAATAAAAGGATATCTCATCCGTCATGACGAATAGTATTCATCATGAGGGGTGTTTTTTTTATGTGTCTTGAAATAGCTATATTAAACCTCACTGGCATAATTTCTTCTATAAACAACCTATAAAATCGTTATCGACAAATCTCCTTTTACAAACGTCGATTTACTCGCTATTAAAGAATCGGGGGGAAAAACATGATTCAATATGATAAAGAGAATATGAGAGTTTTTCAAAGCTCTCTCTATAAAACTACATCAGCTGTAATAGAGCTGGATGAGGCAATTGTGATGACCGATCCGAATTGGCTGCCACATGAAGTAGATGAAATTAAGGCTTATGTAAATCAAATTAGAAAAGATAGAGCTCTATATATCATCTACACACATAGTGATTTCGACCATATTATTGGTTCGGGGGCATTTCCTGACGCAAAAGTGATTGCTTCTCAAGCATTTAACGAAAATAAACAGAAAGATGAAGCAATAAATAAAGTGCATTCATTTGATCAGCGCTACTATTTACAAAGAAATTATAAGCCGGAGTATCCTCTGGTGGATTATGTTGTAAGTAAAGATGGACAAAAATTGATCTTAGGAAAGAGCACCTTAACGTTTTATTTAGCACCAGGGCACACAAATGATGGCTTGTTTACTATCATTGAGCCTGCTGGGATATTCCTTTCAGGTGACTATTTATCAGATGTGGAATTTCCGTTTATATTTGATAGTTATCTGGAATATCTTAAAACGATGAATAAAGCTAAAGACATTTTTTCTCTGCATTCTATTTCCGTTCATGTACCTGGTCATGGTCATACAACGGAAGATAAAACAGAAATGGAAGACCGATTAAAATTTGCACAAGCATATCTGGATCAATTAATAGACATGAAAGAAAATATGGAAGAAATATTGAAGGGGAGATACATATTCTTTGACGGGATGAAAGATATTCATGTAGAAAACCAAAAGTTGGCTTTCAATGAAATAAAACAAATCCATTAGCATAGTAAGGAGACTCTATATATGATTAATTATCCTCATTTTGAAAAAGGAGCAACAATAGGAGTAACAGCAATATCATCTGGTGTACATGCGGAACTGCATGATATGTTCAAATTGGCATGCGAACGTATGAAAGCAAGAGGGTTTACAGTCATATGTGGTGATACTGTTTGGACCCAGGATAAAGCAAAATCAGCACCTGCTAAATTGCGTGCAGCAGAATGGAATAAAATGATGGTTGACGACAAAATTGATATAATTCTTCCTCCTTGGGGTGGAGAATTACTTATTGAGTCACTGGAATATATTGATTTCGAAAATATAAAGAATAAATGGGTATTAGGCTATTCAGATGTAAGTATACTACTGCTAGCCATTACATTGAAGACCGGTATAGCAACAGCACACGGCACCAATTTAGTGGATTTAAGAGGGGAAATTTGGGATGAAACAACTGCAATGTGGCGGGCTGTTTTATCTACAAAGTCTAGTGAATCTGTCGTTCAACACTCTTCACCCAAATATCAAAAGAAATGGGATCATGCGAATCCTTCTGCCTGTCTATTTCATTTAACCGAACAAACAGAATGGAAAACTCTATCAATGAGCAATGTGAAGATGCAAGGACGTCTACTTGGTGGATGTATAGACGTCATTAGACATTTAGTCGGCACTCCGTTCGGGGATGTAGAAAATTTTAGGGAAAAATACATCAAGGACGAGCCAATCATATGGTATTTGGAAAATTGTGAGTTAAACACAACAGACTTACGACGTTCTTTAGTACAAATGAAATTAGCGGGTTGGTTTGATCAATGCTCTGGTTTGATGTTTGGTCGAAGTAGTGCGGAGACAGCGGTTGATAATTATTCGGTAGAAGATGTTTATAAAGACATGTCAGACGAGCTAAATATTCCTATTATATATGATATCGACTGTGGCCATGTTCCACCTCAAATGACGTTCATCAATGGTGCTTATGCGGAAGTAGAGCTGGAAGAAGGTAAAGGAACTATTTTGCAAACCTTTAAACCGTAATGATTTACTTCATGTGTTAAGTAGAGGGGGCTATAAAGTGGATAGATTTTAACTAAGCTCTCAAAACAATCGTGAGAAAATGTGGTTTCTCATAGTTGGTATGTCATTAATTCTATCTTTAGTTTTAATCTTGCTTTTACCTCCAGAATTTCACTACATACCAAATTTACTTTTCATATTATCTGTGGTTGTTTATTTTGGATGGTTGTGGCGTGATCGAAAGAAAGAGGGGAAACGATGATGAAGTTAGGTTTAAAGAGAGATGAAGTCAAGTTAGTTCCTTATACAAGTGAATGGAACCGTGAGTTCTTAACGGTTAAACAGGAAGTAATAAAAACCGCTCATATTGAAGGAAATCGGATAGAACATATTGGCAGTACTGCAATTATGGATATGGATGCAAAGCCGATTATCGATCTATTAATTGGTGTAGATGATATAGCGAGTGTGGATGCTTCCATCATAAAAGGACTCCAAACAGTTGGATTCTTAAGACTTCGAGTGGAAAGACCAGGTGAAATCGTATTTGCCAAATTTGTAGATGAGACATACGAAGTAAAGACGCATTATATACACTTAGTTGATTATGACAAAGAACTGTGGAGTAATTTAATTTTCTTCAGAGATTATTTAATTGCAAATGAAAGTGCGAGAGAAGAATACAAAAAGTTGAAAATAGCTTATGCAGAGCGTGAAAATATGAAAATAACGGAGTATACCGATTTAAAAGAGCCGTTTGTGAAGAGTATTTACGAAAAACGAAAAAGCTAGGAGCTGAATGATGTTGATTACAAATTTGTATTTCGTTAGACATGCACATTCTACTTATTCACCAGACGAACTGGGAAGACCTTTGTCAGAACGTGGAATGGAAGACTCAAAGTTAGTTACGGAACTATTGCAATTAGAGAGAATAGATCATGTAATTTCTAGTCCCTATCAAAGAGCGATTCAAACAGTGGAGGGAATTGCTAATTACATAGGTCAAGACATGGAACTTGTCGATGATTTAAAAGAACGGACTTTATCGGAACATCCTGTAGCCGATTTTAACGAAGCTATTTCTAAAGTATGGTCTGATTTCGATTCTTCTTTAGATGGTGGAGAATCAAATAACGTAGCACAAGTAAGAGGCGTTGCAGCAACCGTTGAGTTGCTTGATAAATACAAAGGCAAAAACATCGTTATTGGTACACATGGTAACATCATGGTGTTAATCATGAATTATTTTGATCCAAAATATGACGTTCATTTCTGGGAGCAGCTTGCCATGCCCGACATTTATAAACTGACTTTCTTCGATAAGCATTTAATTGAAGTAAAAAGAATAGATGAAAATGAAAAGAACCCAAGTAACAGTGGCTATACAATTTATAAATCTATTGGAATTAAAATAAATTATCCTTCTGTAGATCTTGATAAGGAAACTGTCACTGGGGAAGTATCATTCGAAAATAAGGTATACATGACGGTTACAGTGGATTTGCAATCTGATAGGGTACAAGTGGAAGGATCTGTCATGGATCTTGTCCATTTAATTCCTAACGAACATATGGAAAATGAATATATAGATATGATAAAAAGTATGGCCAAATTTTTTATAGAAAATAAAATAAGTAATCCTAAAGAATACTATGAAAACCTAGCGACTAAATAGAAAGTGAGGTCTTCTATTGATGTTTATCCATAAATATGCAAATTCTGATGGCATTAAGGTGCATTACATGGATAATGCCTTTGAGGACAGCTTTCCAACTCCACTCGTTTATGTGCCAGGTGCTTTGAATTTTGCAGAACAAACCATTGACTTGTTAAGTACATTTAATCCAAGAAGAATAGTCACCATGAGTTTACGGGGACGAGGGAAAAGTGATGCACCCCAAACAGGGTACGCCTTAGAAAATCATGTCCAGGATATAGCTGCTGTCATAGAGGAAAGTTAAGTACAGAACTATTGCCTAATGGCTTATTCAATGGGCGTTCCATATGCAATCAAGTATGCTGCTAAAGAAGAGAATATCAAAGGGTTAATTTTATGTGATTATCCAGCTACATACCCAGCTATACCTGAAACCTGGTCCGACAGAAATCTTACTCGGGGATTTATACCGGAAGGCAGGAAGCATGTAGTGACGGGTATGCAAAGAGATTCCAAGCAATCTGAATTATCTCTAGAATTATCCCTCCTAGATATACCTGTTTTAATAATAAAGGGTGGAGAAGAAGGTTCATTATTAAAAGAGAAAGAAGTAGATAAATATAAACGCTTCTTAAAAGATGTAACGATTTGTGAAATTGTAGAGTCTGGACATGAACTGTGGGATCCTGATAAACAAAAATTTATAGATATTATCACTATTTTTTTAAGAAAGATGGATAATTCTGCTGAAAGGGAGGGTTAAATTGACTATAAAAGGTTTAAATCATTTGTTATTTTCCGTTTCTCACTTAGAAAATTCTATTACGTTTTATCAAGATGTATTGGATGCAAAGCTTTTAGTGAAAGGAAGAAGCACTGCTTATTTCGATTTACATGGGATGTGGCTTGCTTTGAATGAAGAAAAAGATATTCCTCGTAATGAAATCAGAGAGTCGTATACACATATAGCCTTTTCTATAGAAGAAACTGATTTTGATCTTACATTTGAGAAACTAAATAACTTGCATGTAAACATACTTTCAGGTCGAGAAAGAGATGATAGAGACAAAAGATCTATATACTTTACGGACCCAGATGGACATAAATTCGAATTTCATACGGGTACGCTGAAAAACAGAATGGACTACTACAAACAGGCAAAAGAGCATATGGAGTTTTTCGATTAGCTAGGATTTTAACATCTTAGGGGAGGAATAAAAATGTATCAATATTTCAATGGATTAGTTATAAGAGAAGGTACAGAGAATGTTCCAGCAGAAAGCGTAGAACACCTGTTTAAAGATGCAGGTTGGGTAAGAAATACTCCAGAATGGCAGAAAGAAAAGTTCTCTTTAATCTTCCAAAACTCTACATGGGCATTTACTGTTTGGGATAATAATCAAATGATCGGTATGATCAGGGTGCTTTCTGACAAAATAATGGCAGCCAACATTATGGACCTGGTAGTCTTATCTGAATATCGCGGGAAAGGAATTGGTAAAAAACTAGTAGCTCTTTGTTTGCAAAAACTTCCTCACGGAGATTGGTTTGCTCATACTTCTTCCAACAATTTTACCTTTTACGAAAAATGTGGATTTGAGGTTAAAGATTTATCTGAAAACGGGACATGTTCTTACTATGGCTATATACAAGCAAGAAAAGATGGACATAGGTAAGGGATGCTGTTGAACTAGAAAATTGCTTAAAGAATCCAATGAACTTACCTTCTTCAACTAACGAGCGCTTATAATTAAGATCTAACTGCCATCGATGCAGCTTTTTTTATTGTGCTAACGAAGCAGGTTAGTTGCACAGGTTATAAATTGAATAGAAAAAGTTATAGAGCATTTCCCTATAATGAGGAATGCTTTTTATCTTGTTTAAAATTATAAGGATAATTATATAACAATAATAATGTGATTAAAATCAATATTTATTTATTGTAAAACGATAAAATGCATGTTAAAGTAAAATTGACAATAAATAAGTGAGGTACTTTTTATGAAACGTAAACAATGTTCAACAATTTTCTTAAAGGTAGTTATTTTTCTTATTTGAATTACGGCACTTGCTTTGTGTATATTTTGGTTGCCTTGGATAGCCAGTAGAGATGCAGAAACGAATCCAGAGACTGCTTACTTGCAATATCCCATTTTAGTATGTGTGTATGTATTGGCTACTCCATTTTTTGTTGCGTTGTATCAAGCATTTAAACTTTTAACCTATATTGATAAGAACATGGTTTTCTCGGAATTATCTGTTAGAGCATTGAGGTATATAAAAAGAAAGTTATTCGGCGGTGAACCTATGTACAAAACCTTAAATCTATTTAGCTACTATACTAAGCAGGACTTACATATATTCAGAAAAAACCTTTGGAGGCACAAATCATGAGAGCACTAAAACAACTTGTTCGTTTTGGCTGGGAGCAGGCCCTATCCTGTTTGTTTCCTGTCGTTATTTTTGCCTCTTTGGCTTTTACACAAATTACGCCACTTCCCTTTCTACCACGGTATGACTGGCTGCTCATCATCTGCCTTCTAATGCAGTGGTGGATGGTGCATTCTGGGCTTGAAACACGGGATGAACTAAAGGTTATCACATTGTTTCACCTTATTGGACTTGCTCTTGAACTTTTCAAGGTACATATGGGCTCCTGGTCTTATCCAGAGGAAGGATATTTCAAATTATTTGGAGTGCCTTTGTATAGCGGATTCATGTATGCAAGTGTAGCGAGTTATCTTTGCCAGGCGTGGAGGAGGTTTAATGTTGAACTGGTAAGGTGGCCACCGTTTTTGGTAGTTGTACCTCTTGCAGCTGCGATTTATTTGAATTTTTTCACCCACCATTATTGGATTGACATTCGTTGGTGGTTATCTGGACTTGTAATTATCGTCTTTTGGCAATCATGGGTCACATACGAGGTTGATGGAACTCGTTACCGTATGCCACTCGCACTTTCTTTTGTGCTCATTGGATTTTTTATATGGATAGCAGAAAATATCGCAACGTTCTTAGGAGCTTGGGAATATCCTAACCAAACCGATGCATGGAGTCTCGTTCATCTAGGAAAGGTAAGTTCATGGCTCTTATTAGTTATTGTTAGCTTTCTTATTGTAGCGACGTTAAAGCAGGTTAAGAGAAAAATTCCACTATAGTCAATTTTGATAACTGTTAAGAACTTGATTTTACGTAGGTGGAGAGGGGACGAGTCACTTTTTTTATTCACTTTTTATAGGACGAGTATAACAGTTGTTCGGCCAAGTACGTCTAAAGTCGTTCTTGATCGAACGCCAATTATTCGGCTATTGCCCTACTCATGTTTGAAGATGGAGACTTCTTGTCGAAGAATGGTTATATGATAAAAATAATATAATCTAAGTTTACAAATTACATATATTATAATTAAACTATTTATATTGAATATTATGGATATAAAGGTATAATAAAGTAAAATAAGATTAAGAAAGGTGATGTAAATGAAAAAGCAATTAAGTATATTATTGCTTTTAGTAGGATTAGTCTTTGTGATTTTTTCATTTTCAACAAATTCTTTTGCTGTCAAGAACGACAAAAGTTATGAAGATGACCAAGTTATTTCTGTTTCAGATTCTTTAGACGACTCATATGCTGTCGAGAACGACATGAGTTACGAAGATGGTCAAATTATATCTGTTTCAGATTCTTTAGACAACTCATATTTAACAAGGAACGACATAGGTTACGAAGATGGCCAAATTATATCTGTTTCTTCAGAGGACAAAACAATTGAAGTATTTTATACAAATTACTCCGATATATCAGAGACCTATTATTATGAAGAAGACAGTGGAGAAGATTGGTATAGAGTAATCGAAATTGTAAAATCTTTAAATGGTTGGTTTGCTACGTTCAGTGGAACAAGTTCTGCATTGGTTAATTAATAATCAAAGGAAAATTTATCCTAAGCTCACCTATTTGGTGGGCTTTTTGCTAAATGGAGAACGATAGATTATGGCAAAGTGTCAACGGTAAATCGAAACGAAGGAGTTCTGCTTGCAGATTTTCGTAGTGAGAATTTAAGGAGTTGACATCCTACACTAAGTGGAGACGTTTTTTCAATAACGTGCAGCTTAACTGAACAAGGTTATTTTATAGTATTAAAAGAATGTTGCCAAAGGGGATGGCTTTAATGAATATAAGTTTAGAAAAAGCAACAGATGTAGATGCACCAAAAAATGAAATTCAGGTCCAGGCATTTGACTTTTTATAGTCAAAGGAAAAAGCAATGACATATCACATATGATTGTTTAGCGTTTTAAAGAAAGGAGCGATTTTATGGATGCAAAAATACCCCTACCAGTCCAAAATATATTAAGTGTGTATATTTCCTTATTTCATGAAAGAATTCCCAATACACTTGAAGGATTATATTTACACGGTTCAATTGCCCTTAACGCTTATATTAATGGCACTAGCGATATTGATTTCATTGCAATTTTAAACCGTCATTTATCTGAAGAAGAGGTAAAAATATTATCTGATACTCATCGAGAATTAAAAAATAAATTTAAAAAAACAGGAATGGACGGATGCTACCTTCTTTGGGAAGACATAGGTAAGAAACAGACTGAAACAAAAAAATGTTTATACGTAAACGAAGGTAAGATAGGTTGGAGTAAACACGTTATTAATCCGATTACTTGGTGGATTCTGAGAGACAAAGGGATCAGCATTATTGGTCCTGAGATAACATCATTCCACTTTGATGTTGATGAAAGTGCTTTGGCTGATTACGTACTAAATAATATGAACAGCTATTGGTTGAATCGAATGAATACAATTTCAAGATTCAAAAGAGTAGTGCTTCTATTCCCAAACAAACTTGTGGATAGGGAAGTACAATGGTCTATTACTGGAATGTTACGCCAATTCTATACACTTAGAGAACATGAAATCATTTCAAAAGTAGATGCGGGCAAAAATGCAATTAATTATATGCCAGAAAGATGGCATAACATCATTAAAGAAGCGTTAAGTATTCGAGAAGGATTAAACATACGTTACTGTGAATCTAAAAAACAACGGATTAATGACACAATTCAATGTATGAACTACATACTTGATTATTGTAATAATATGAATAAAAAAAAGGTCTAAAAGTTGAGAGTGGGAGTAATGTGAAAAAAATAATTTTATTAATGTTGATTGTTATTTTTATTGCTGGTTGTAATGGAATACCTCAGCCTTCTACTGATTATGTCCAAGCACAGGGTAAAGTTATTGTAGGAAATCAAGATTATTCAATGATGATAGATGAATTCGTATGGAAAGAAAAAGAATTTGAAACTAGAAAGCTTAATGATTCCAATATTTATGACCTAGCAGATGAATTCAATACATTAGAAGTTGAAAAAGATGATAAGTTAAAAATAGAAGTTGAACAAAATCCTTCTTCAATAATCGTAAATCAATGGAATGAAGATGGTACAAGTCAGACTGTTGAACTTAAAGAAAATGAAATAACCCTACCATCGAAAGAGGGCAATTATATTTATGAAGTTATGGCAGAATGGAATGAAGGAAAAATATCTTATGTTTTTGATATTAATATAAAATAATACAAAAAAGAGGGCGATCTAAACTGAAACTTGGGTCGCCCTTCTTCACTTTTAAAAAAAATAAACAATTTATTTCACTACGGGGTGCTTTACTTTAGAAGAAGTAGAGCCTTTTTCTTATTCAAGTAACGAGGCTGTTTAGTTCAATAAGAAATAAAATTTGCTTTCAGCTTTGCAAATCAATTTAACACTGTCCAATTAAAAATATGAAGGAGGTATTATTATGCAAAAATTAAAGAAATCTTCAAAAGATAGGTTATTACGGGGCGTTTGTGGAGGGATTGCAGAATTTTTCGGTATATCTTCTACTATCGTTAGGTTAATATTTTTCTTTACAAGTCCAGCATCTATTATTGTGTATTTATTTTTAGCAGTGACTTTAGAAAATGATAATAATTTATATTAAATTAAATCAAATCAAATCAAATCAACCCTTGTTAAGCTAACTGGGTGCTGTAGCAGAATAAGGCTGTCAGGAGACTGCCTAACGTTATTCAACTAAAGGGGGAGGTTAGTTGAACAAGACGTGTGATTCACAGTATATAAAAATATAGGAAAAGGGGTGTCTTTATGAAAGTAAGAGAAGCTAAATTATCTGATGCAAATGGAATAGCTTTAGTACATGTAGACAGCTGGAGAACTACATACAGAAGTATTCTACCTGATGAATACTTAATGAACTTATCCTATAAAAGACGAAAACAATTGTGGGAAACAAATATTCCAAAAGGTAATGTGTTTGTAGCAGAGAATGATGAAGGAAAGATTGTTGGTTTTGCATCAGGTGGAAAAGAAAGAAGTGGCAAGTATAAAGAATATGAGGGAGAACTAAGCTCTATCTATATTTTAGAAGAATATCAGGGACAAGGAATAGGAAGACTCCTCGTAAAATCAGTAATTAAGGAAATTCAAAATTCAGGAATAAACACAATGCTTGTACTTGTATTAGAAGAGAATAATTCAAGGCGGTTTTACGAAGCAATTGGTGGTAAGCAAATAAACAAAGTTGTAGTAGAGATTGCTGGCAAGAAAATAAATGAACTAGTATACGGCTGGGATAATATTAGAAATATATTTGATTAATTGTTCTTGAACTGCCAAACTCCTAATTTAGCGATGTCGTTTTCATGGAATTTGAAGATGTTGCTTTAGAATAAGTTCGATTAAGTTAATTCTAATAACCTTGATAAATGAACAAACAGAAAGAGCATGTTTTGAAAAAAGATTGATCAAAACATGCTCTTAATTAATACGACCGATGGACTTTTTTATAAAAAAGTAAGATCATTTTTGATATCCCTGTTGCACTAGAGCACCAATTAGCCATTTAGCTAATAAATTCAGTTTAAGCAACTTATTTCACGATAATTACAAATTAATTCTATAAAACCAAATTCTAACTTTTTAATATAGAAAAGTACTGAAGAATAACAAGGTTGACTGCCCTCAGCCTCATTAGTTAAAAACATTTATGCATTATTCGAACTTAACATCTTTCTCCTTTTGATCCCTTTTTCTTTCAATTTCTTTCATAAATGATTCTCCTTCAATATCTAAATTTGGTAGTAATTTATCTAACCACTTTGGCAAGTACCAAGAAGCTTTTCCCATTATGATCATTACTGCTGGTACAATAGCCATTCTTACTACAAAAGCATCAAATATAACGCCAAATGTGAGAGAAAAGCCCATTGCTTTAATTATTGGATCTGGAGCTAACATGAATCCAGTAAATACTGAAATCATAATCAACCCAGCAGCTGTTACTACTCCACCACTATCTCTCATTCCTGCTAAAACAGCTTCGCGTGCATTCCCAGTACGTGTAAATACTTCACGCATTCTACTAACTAGAAAAACCTCATAGTCCATTGCTAACCCAAATAAAATCCCTATCACAATGACTGGTAAGAAGCTTAATACAGGATTAGCGATGGGAAATCCAAATAAATCAATTAAATTTCCATCTTGTATAACAAATACAGTGAATCCTAATGTTGCACCTAAAGAAAGTAAAAATCCTAGAACTGCTTTTAATGGAACTAGAATAGACCTGAATACTAGTACTAATAAAATGAATGAAAATCCAATAATTAATAAAGCGAATATTGGCAATGCATCACTCAATTTTTGTGAAATATCAATGTTTACAGCCGTATTACCTGTAACCATTAATTTTATATGTTCGGATTTTTCCAAGGTCTTTGCCTTTTCTCTAATATCGTTTACAAGATCTTTTGTTTCCGAATCGGATGCTCCTGTCTCTGGAGTTATAGAAATAAGATACAATTCTCCTGAAGGTCCAGGAATTGCTGGACTAACATTTTTTACATTTGATAACCCACTTAACTCTTCTACAGTATCACTTAATGCCACTTGTGGATTGATTGTTCTACTTGAGGTTTTAGCAGCTACTATTAATGTTGCATGATGGCCTGGTCCATAGGCTTTAGTAAGTAAATCATATGCTTTTCTTTCTGTTGTCTCTTCATTTTTCGAACCGTTATCTGGTAATCCGAGTTCCATATAAGAAACAGGGATAGCCATTATAGAAAGAAGTGCAATTCCAATAACTGCTACCTTCCACGGGCTTTTTGCTACAAAATGTCCCCATCTATCGGAAGTAGTTTGTTTTTTATTACCTTTAATAATTTTGCTTAAAAAAGTATTTTTTCGATCTGGTCCCACTTTATGTCCCATCAGACCTAAAAAAGCTGGAACCACAATTATTGCAATAAATATTGCTAATAATACGCAAAGAGCAGCAGATAGACCCATCATTGTTAAAAATGGTATTTTTGCAACAGATAAACCTAAGAGCGCAATGATGACTGTTATGCCAGCAAACACTACAGCACTTCCTGCTGTTCCATTTGCAATTGCTACAGACTCTTGGACAGAATATCCTTCTTTCCTTTGTTGTCTAAAACGAGTCATAATAAAGAGAGCGTAATCAATGCCTACTGCCAGTCCCAACATTGCTGCTAACGTTATTGAAACAGAGGTAATATCCAAATAATTTGTTCCAATCACAATCAATAAAATTCCTATAGCTAGTCCAATAACCGCCGTAATAATTGGCAACCCAGCCGCTAAGAAGGAAATAAAAGTAATTGCCAATATAACATAAGCAACAACAACCCCAATAACTTCTGTGATTCCTCCAATTTCCATTTCAGAAAATAAAACATCACCAGCTAATTCTGTTTGAATTCCAGCATCACGTGTATTTTCAATGTTTTCAATAATATTTTCCTTTGATTTTTCCGACACCTTGTCTGCTGCTACATTATAAGTAACAATTGCATAACCTATTTTTTTATCTTTGCTTAAATTCCCTAACTCTAATGGGCTTACTACAGAAACAACATGACCATCTTTTTCTTTTATCATTTTCAATGTATCCGAAATAACTTTATTAATCTCTTCAGAATCTAAGGTTTTATTTTCAGGTGCTTTTAATACTAACTGTACTTGACCTCCTGTATTAGAGGGAAATTCTTTTTTAATGAGTTGAAGGGCTTTTTCTGATTCCGATCCAGGTATAGACATGTCTTCAGAAAAATTTGGTCCCAGATTCATTGCAATAATTGCTATCGCAAGGAGACCTGTCAAAGAGCCTCCAATTATTTTTTTACTATTGTTTGCCGCCCATTTTCCTAATTTATAAAGATACTTTGCCATTAACAGCTTCCTTTCATCCTAATATTACATACAACACATTAAAACAACTAGATACTATTGAACGACGAGTTATTATTTGAACACCTTGTTGATTTAATGGCATAGACATAGTATATTAAAGCTAATTGAAGGTAACAATAAGCAAAATGAAAACATGTGTTATTAAATAGTCATTTATTAATGTTTTGTTCATTTAATAACATATTGAAGAGATTTGGTTAATAAGTTGGAGGGAAAAACGTGGTTGGTACAACAGGAAACCGAAGAACATTGTATAGTAAAAAGGTAATTATAGAAGCTTTTTTACTGCTTCTACAAGAAAAAAACTTAAATAAAATTACTGTTACGGATATTTGCAAAGAAGCAGATATTAATCGTGGAACTTTTTATTCTTATTACAATGATCCATTTGATTTAATGAGAAGTATTGAAGGAGAAATGATAGAGAAAATGATGAGTACAATTAATATTTCAGGAGAACAAAATATACTTCATGAACTTTTAAAATTGATACTTATAAATAAGGAGCTCTGTAAAATCATTTTTAATGAAAAAAATAGCTCTCATGTATTAAATACAGTTTTGAATTCTGTTCATGATATAACAATTGCAGAAATAAAGAAACAGTTACCAAATGCTGATGAGACTCATTTAGAATATTTTTTCACGTATTCGATAGGAGGAATCATTGAAGTAATTCGAAAATGGATAAATGATGATATGAAAATTCCAACTGAAGAAGTTGTACAAATCTTAGAAAGTATGAACGTCACCTGATCTCAATAAACAGTAATTTAATATTATGAATAATTGTCATTAATAGGAACAGAGATCCATAATAAAAAAGAGTCTTATCCTTGAGTAATTTACTTAAAATCATTCTATACCGAATTAGCTTAAGAGATGGTAAACTTTTCGAGAAAATGTGAGGTTTCACTTAAACTAACGGATGATTTAGTTAAAGATCGTGGAGTTGCTTAGGCAACTCTTTTTTCTTATGAGATAAAAAAGCAGTTTAGTTAAAGATGAGACCATTTGGATAATGATTCGATAGGGAACGGCTTACATTTAGTCGTTCTCTTTTTTAGTCCACAATTTAATATTGGGTATTTTTTGAATAATATTGAATTGAGTGACATTTTTTTGTATAGTTACTATTAGTGGTCAGACCAATTTCAAAAAAATGGTATTTAATAAGGTGAGTATTATTTAGGAGTTACCGATTGAAATGTTTGTCATATAAAAGAGAGCTTGCTGTAGTTTATATATAAGATTGGATAAGAGGGGTTTATATTTCAAGTGGATCCTTTCTTGTGCTTAGGTTATGACTGTCATATGTCATTTGAGATCGTGTGCTTCAAATGTTAATGTGACTAAATCTAAGGAGAAATGATTTTATTGGAATGGAGTGAGATTTTTTGTTCAATAAATTAATGGCCGACCCTTTAAAAATCAAAAATTTTCGAAGGTTTTATGCTGCACAGGTTATTTCTGATTTCGGTAATTGGATAGACTTCACTGCTCTATTGGTCCTAATTGCTTATAAATGGGAATTAGGATCAACTGCTTTAGCTTTTTTCTATATTTTCATTGGCTTGCCATATGTACTTATTGGTCCATTTGTTGGTGTTTTGGTCGACAGAATGAATTGGAGAAATGTCATGATATTTTCTGATTTACTTCGTGCCGCCATTGTATGTAGTTTTATATGGACCCCTAATATCTATATTTTACTAAGTCTTGTTTTTCTAAGAGGGGTATTGAATGCTTTTTTCAACTCATCTCGTCAAGTAACTTTCCGATTAATCGTTCCAGAAAGTTTACTTCTTCAAGCCAATTCATTGTCTCAACTTTCGATATATACATCAAAAGTTCTCGGACCAGTAATAAGCGGACTATTATTACTCGTCATCCAACCTTCGGGAGCATTTATTATTAACTCTATTACCTATATTATTTCGGCTATTCTAATTTATAGCTTGCCATTAAATCTTAGTAATGAGTAACAGTTAAATAAAATAAAGGAAAGTAAGAAACAAAAGAACGTGAAGGGACAATTTTTTAGAGAGTTTCAAGAAGGGTTAAATTTTATCTATTCAATACGTATTCTATTTGTGGTAATTGGTTTTAATGCTGCAGCATTTTTTGTCATCTTTCTCTTTAATAGTTTAGGGCCACTGTTAGCAAAATCAGTTGGTCTAAATGAAACAGTTTTTGGCTTCTTAATTAGCGCAGTTGGTTTAGGAAGTATAGTGGGTTCCTTACTAATTGGTCAATGGTGAAAGAACGTAAATCATTTGTTATTAATTTGTTTTGCAGCAATGGTAACCGGTTCATTAATTATTGTTTTAAGTTTTGGAGGATTTGGCATCCTACCTAATGTTCCTATATTATGGATCTCAATTTGGTTTCTAATTGGAATAGGTGTATCTTCATTTTCAGTTACCTACGGGTATATACTGCAATCTAGAACACCTTCAAACTATCTAGGAAGAGTTTCTAGCACAGGTGATGCTATGATTAATGTATCAATGGTTGTTGCTCCGTTAGTAGGAACTGTTTTAACAAAGTTTATTGGAGTAGGTGGAGTTTTCCTTATAGCAGGTATATTAATGATTTTATTAGGAATCGTAGTTGTTCTATCAAAAAGCAAAATACTTGGTCTTACTCAACCATTGTCTCAGAAGAGTTCATAATCATCAGAAGTTTAATTTCTAATAGAACAACACAAATGACTTGTTCAAATATAGACTTTGTTTAAGTAGGACCCCTAGAGAAAAACTTATACTATTGACCGTAATTCTAATTTTAAAGTCTGTAAACTTATATACTGCTATTTTTTAGTTATCCTTTCTTAGTTAAGTTTATATAAAAAAATTAAATGTTGTTTATATCTTCGACTAATGGGAGCTTTACTTGAAAATCAATGAAATGCCAAAAACAACACTTGTTTCTTATTGAACTAAAAGCTTGTTCAACTACCATGGAAGAACGTAATTTTCTTCCATATTCTCTGGTGAAGCGTGGTTTCATGGATTGCTAACGAGGCAGTTTAATTTAAGTAGAACTATTAGAGGACTATTTAATTTACCTGTCGAAATGTAGAATTATAGATGGAAAGCAAAAAACGAATATATAAAGTGCTAGTGTACGGAGAAAGGGGAGAAGATAAAAATGGTTTATTTAGTGTTAATACATATTATTTCGGCAATTATTTTTGTTGGAAATATTATCACGGCTGCTTTTTGGAAACTAAAGGCGGAATTTTCTGGAGATGAAACACATATTAACAAAACAGCAAAGAATATTATGGTTGCTGATTATGTATTTACTTTACCCAGTATTATCTCTTTACTAATTACTGGATTTTTATTAACAATAAAAAGTAATTATTCCCTTGATGAAATAAACTGGTTAACAATTTCCTTAGCTTTATTTGCAATTACAGGAGTGATATGGATTACTCTTTTATTACCCCTACAAAGAAAAATGATTAAATATAGCGGGGAAGAATTCAATAAAATTGATTATAAAAAAGTCTCTAGAACTTGGGATGTTATTGGGATAATATCAACGATAATTCCTATTCTTATTCTTTATTTAATGGTTGCCAAACCTTTTTGAATATTTCACTAACGGTGTTTTAGTTAAACAAGACCATCATTTTGAACTGCCTCGTAAATGTTAGACACCAACTAACATTTACGGGGTGTTTTTACGTCCAAAACATCAAGTATATTTCGGCTATCCATTGTGAAATGTTACACTTAAACTAACTCAGCAGGTTAGTTTAAGAAAGATGGAGAAAACGACATTGATTATACCCTAGAGCTACGGTTATCAAAACTTCAAGTCATAATAAGGATTATAAAGAGGCGAAAATGAGTGATGAAAGTTGAATTAAGCAAATTTTTACGGGGAGTTCACAACGAGTATACTGTATCTAACATTCCAAGTATTTATTCTTATTCAGTTACTCCTGATGACCCTAGAGGATTAGATTATAATAATGTTTTAGATTCTATTTACCAGTTTGTTTTAGAAAATGAAGAGTTTCCAGTTTACCTACATTTGAAGATTAAAGGTAAAGAAACAGTTAATGATGATATTCACTTACATTTTGTCACGAATCTAGTACTAAATAAAAATACCGATTACTATTATCGTATTGAGGTGAATACACTTAATGATTTAGAGAAATATCTAAGTGGAACTTTTTATCATATCATGCATTAGATGGGTATTTGTTCATTTCTCCAGCAAAAGAAATTTTATTTGAAGAAGAAAATACAGACGGCGGTAAATTTTTGGTATCGTTGAATTTCAAGGAAATAGATACCTTTTACATTTGGGTTGGTTATGATGGAATAGATTGGGAGTTGTTGACGAATAAAGAGAAGTATTCGTTAAGTAATTTGAGAAAAAGTAAGTATTTTATTGAAGGAGTTCAATTTATTATAGATGAAGATGATTATGAATATTAATTATCTAGAGATTTCTTCAGCAATACAATCATGTCAGCTTACAAGAGATACTAATAGAAAAAATAACGTAACCCCGTAAACTAGGAACTAAGTAGAACAAGTCAACAATAGTTGGCTTGTTCTACTTCAGGATATTGAGGGTATTTGACCTATACCGTATCAACTAAAGAGACGGTGAACTTTTCGGTAAATGTGAAGAGTTTCACTTAAACTAACGCAGCAGATCAATCTGCCAATTGGTGTTGAAGTAACAGCTAAATGGACTTCTACAGGTAAGAAAATTCACGATGTAAACAAAAACTCTCTCTTTTTCAAGAGGGAGTTTTTTATTTTACGTTTGAATTAGAAGAGGAGAATGAAATTAAAAGTTTTAGAAGTATATAAATTTTTGATTCATATAACCAGACAAATAAAATTGAGGCATTCAGAGCTACTTAAGCAATGTAAGTATCTCTTTTATTGCATTATCAACAAATGATCGTTTTGGACGAGATTTCATTATTACGGTTAGTCCAATTAACGATACGATTAGAGCCTGTGCTAAGGCCTTCGCGTTTACATCGGTCTCGAGTTCACCTGATTGTATACCTCGTTCAATGGTTTCTTGAAATATGATTGAAAGGTACATTTGATGTTCCCTTGTAAGAATTTCAAATTTCTCATCATGAGGTGCAAGTTCGACCATTGTATTGATGCAAAAGCATCCTCGGCTGTGACTTTCTGTATATTCCTCAGCAACCACTTCTTCAAAAAAAGTGCAAAATGCTTCTTTTACTGATGGAAAGTTTTGAAGTCTGGTTCGGATATCAGAAGCACGGGACATCGTGTATTTGCGTAGAGCGGCTTCGAACAAATCTTTTTTACCCCCAAAGGTAGAGTAAATACTGGGTCGTTGAATTCCCATTCTGGAAGTTAAATCACTTAATGAGGTTGCTTCATATCCCTTCTCCCAAAATAGTTGCATAGCTGCTTCTAATACTCTTTCTTCTTCAAATTCGCGGGTTCGTCCCATAGTCAAAACCTCTCGTTACTCTTGATTTTTTTATATTTAATTATATCTATCATCTGAAACTGCCAATTGCCTTTAATTACGTACTGAACAGTATATTATAAATATATATTTTTCTCTTAATATTGTCAAATGTAGGTTAGTTAAACCTAACAAGGGATTTCCAGATACAAAGACGTGATTACCCGAGATGTAATTTATTCGTTGACAAAATTAGTTTCTGTGAGTTATATTTACCAAGCAATATAACATACTGTTCGGTACGTTATATTTCTCGGTATCTAAAATTAATGGAATAAGGGGGTGTACAGATTGGAGGAAATTAAAGAAAAAATAGCAGTCAATATAGAGATAAAAGCGAATTCAACTCGGGGAACATTTATCTCATCTGATTCAGTCCGTGTCTCTTCCATGTCTCGTAATGTGTCATTATTATTTGCGGCTGCCTGTGGGATGTCAGTCGCCAACATCTACTTCGCACAGCCGCTACTAGATCAGCTGTCGAGTGAGTTTGGTATTGACCATTCCATCATTGGAATTGTTATTACCATCACTCAAATCTTTTATGGATTAGGATTGCTGCTGTTAGTGCCGCTTGGTGATTTGCTGAACCAGCGCCTCTTGATTATCGGCCAGATGTTCTTATCCATAATAGTCTTGGTTATAGTTGGAACTGCTTCCACCAGCACGATACTATTTGCAGGAATGGCTTTAGTGGGACTTCTTGCGGTCGTAACTCAGACTCTTGTGGCGTTCGCAGCATCTATGGCTGCTCCTGCTGAACGAGGACGTGTCGTTGGTATTGTAACAAGCGGGATTGTAATCGGCATACTTCTTGCGCGGTCCTTTGCAGGAATATTAACGGATGTTGCGGGTTGGCGTTCCGTGTATCTAGTCTCTGCTGCGCTAATGCTTTTTATGGTTTGTATGTTTTTTAGGGTATTGCCCAATGTTGAGCGGGAGGTAAAGTCACTGTACTATTCTAAGTTGCTTAGATCGGTGCTTATATTGTTTAAACAAGAACGGATCTTACGCATCCGCTCTGTTCTTGCCCTGCTGATTTTTGCTGATTTCAGCATTTTGTGGACTTCACTCGTACTGCCCCTTAGCACTCCGCCATTTTCTCTTTCGCATAGCGCAATTGGAGCACTTGGTCTTGTAGGAGTGGCTGGGGCTTTATCTGCAGCTCGAGCAGGGAAGCTAGCTGATCGGGGTTACGGACAGAGAACGACGGGCATTGCTTTGATTCTATTGTTGATTTCATGGTTTTTCATCAGCTATACAGAGCAGTCTCTATTCGCATTAGTTATAGGTATTGTTCTGCTTGACTTGGCTGTACAAGCCATACATGTCACTAATCAAACTATGATTCTTCCATTGCGACAGGAGGCACGTAGTCGGCTAACTGCAGGGTACATGGTGTTTTATTCTATCGGCAGTGCTAGCGGTTCAATTGCTTCTACCCAAATGTATGCGCACTATGGTTGGGAAGGAGTATGCTTGCTCGGGGCGTCAGTTAGTGCTTTAGCTCTTCTATTTTGGGCAATGACTAGGCGCGATGCGGCTTCCGGATAAAAATAAGCCTGTGTCTTATCATATCCAGATTCAACATCATGAATCTGAGCTACATAGCAACCAGTTTTAGAAGAAATAAATACTAGGACAGAATAAAGATCTGATATTGTAATTTGTTGCTTTCAAAGCTGTGGTGGAGAAAAATTTGAAATAGGAGAGGATTGTACATGGAAATAGGTATTACTTCATTTGTAGAAACTAAGCCAGATATTCAGACTGGAGAAGTGATGAGTCACGCACAACGATTGCGTGAAGTGATAGAGGAAATTGTTCTTGCTGATCAGGTGGGACTTGATGTGTTTGGCATAGGTGAGCATCATCGGGAAGATTATGCGGCCTCTTCACCAGCAGTTGTGATGTCTGCAGCTGCTTCGCTGACGAAACGGATTCGGCTGACTAGTGCAGTTACGGTGCTTTCTTCAGCTGATCCGGTGCGCGTTTTTCAGGATTTTTCTACGTTGGATGGTATTTCAAATGGGCGTGCGGAGATTATGGCGGGCAGGGGTTCATTTGTTGAATCTTTTCCATTGTTTGGCTATAACTTGAATGATTATGATGAGCTGTTTGAAGAACATTTGGAATTGCTCCTTAAATTACGTGAGGCCGAAAAAGTAACCTGGAAAGGTAGGCATCGAGCGGCGATTAACAATTTGGGAATATATCCACGGCCCGTTCAAAATCCTTTACCGATATGGGTTGGCAGCGGGGGAAATCAGGAGTCAGCTATCCGTGCTGGTTTGCTAGGACTGCCACTGATGCTGGCGATTATTGGTGGAAACCCGATACAGTTTGAACCGCTCGTGCAGCTTTATAAGAAAGCAGCAGCGCATGCTGGTCACGACGAATCACGGCTTAAGGTTGGATCGCATTCGATAGGGTTTATTGCAGAGAATACTGAAAAAGCAGCAGATATGTTTTTCCCATCTACCCAGGCAGGCATGAATAAACTCGGCAAAGAGCGGGGGTGGGCGCATTATGACCGTTCTAACTTCGATGCCGCGCGCAGTTTTGAAGGTGCACTGTATGTCGGCGATCCAGAAACTGTTGCTCAAAAGATCATTCACCTTCGTAAAAATGTGGGCATCACACGCTTTATGATGTATGTACCGTTAAGCACTATGCCGCATGACCAAGTGATGAGAGCTATTGAGCTGCTAGGAACAGAGGTAGCGCCACGGGTTCGAGAGGAAATAACCAAGTGGGAGGCTGAGACAGAAAATGTATCATCATTCAAGTAAGATTCATAAGGACTCATACGAAATTGAGATGATAAATTTTGTTTCAGTTAATGCAAACAATTGAAGAGAATTCTTACTTATTTAAATTCATTGAGGACCTAGTACTTAGTAATTGATTGCTAAAGAAAAAATAGAATGAGAGTTTGAATTGATTTAATATTTTGAACGTTCCCGTATTGTTTGGCACAATATCCAATGCGTTGTTCAATCAGTTATTCACAGCTATGATTGTCTATGTTTTGCTGAAATTTCTTCATGTACAAGGCCAGAAGAAAAAACAAAACAAAACAAAACAAACGCTTGTCATTTGCAGGTTTCACACGCCTGTTTCTTTGTGATGCCCTGTCGATTGAGTGGCAAATTAGTTTGAAAAAAACACTGAAATTTTACAGGTCGATAAATCAAGAAACAGTATAACTTTGGTTAATCAACATACGTGTTAATTTATAGTATAATGATTACTTGAAATAATGCGATGGAAAACAGGGAAAAGAGGGAACCGATGCCTACTATACTGGTTGCTGACGACGATGCGAACATTCGCGAACTCGTCTGTTTATTTCTACGCAACGACGGATTCGCAACAGCCGAAGCCGCGGATGGCAAGGAAGCACTGGCCGTCTACACCTCAATGCATGTCGATCTTGTCGTGCTAGACATTATGATGCCAATTATGGATGGTTGGACGTTATGCAAGGAGCTCCGAAGAGCCAATCCTGATCTTCCTTTACTTATGCTGACTGCGAGAGGAGAAACATGGGAGAAAGTGAAAGGTTTCGAACTTGGGACGGACGATTATTTAACGAAACCATTCGATCCGTTAGAGTTGACGGTTCGTGTTAGGGCACTACTCAAACGATACAAGATTGGCTCCACGCAGACGATCCATTTCGGGAACGTCATCCTTGATCGACAGACCTATAAGGTGATGAGTGGGACTGAGTCGCTTACGTTGCCGCTAAAGGAGTTCGAATTGCTGTATAAGCTCGCTGGAACACCCGGACAAGTCTATACTCGCGAGCAGTTGATCGATCAGATTTGGGGTATCGATTACGTCGGAGATGATCGAACGGTAGACGTACATATTAAACGCCTGCGTGAACGGTTCGCGACGACACCCGATTTTCGAATCGAAACGGTGCGCGGGCTTGGGTATCGGCTTGAGGTTTACGAATGATCAGATCCTTATATATACGTGTTGTCCTGACATTTCTAGTCTCCGTCATCGGGGGCACGATCATTTCTTTTTTTGTGTCAACTTGGATATTCGAAGATAAATTGAACGAAAGCGCTCAAATCAACTTACGTAACTTTGGCCAAGACATCGTCCGGATTTACAAGACCCTTCCGTTACGTGAAGCGGACTCGTTCGTAAGTGAAATGAAGCAGCTCGATTCCTATTATATTCGAATTTACGAAGCAACGGGTCAGTTCCAGTCTTACGGAAAACTTCACGGACACAAACCTGCGCCTGTGACGATGGAGCAACTAAAGAAAGTATTAGATGGAGGCGTTGTACAGGATACTCCGAATGGTATTGCTACGGTCCTCTTAGGGTTGCCGTTGAAAACGGAAATGGGAACGAAAGCGATGTTTTTGGAAACGCTCGCCCCCCCTTCTGCCTCTTTTGTCACAAAGTGGGCATTGATCTTTGCAACCTGTTCGTTGATTGCAGGAAGTTTATTGATTCTAGTTGCCTCTGTATTCCTGGTAAGACCGATCAAAAAGCTGACAAAAGCGACCAAGCGGATAGCATCTGGAGATTTCAACGTCAAGCTGAATATTAAGCAAACGAGTGAGCTGGGTACTTTGGCTCGCAGCTTCGAAGAAATGATGCACGATCTGCAGCAACTTGAGCAGATGCGCAGGGAATTCGTAACGAACGTGTCGCACGAGGTTCAGTCTCCGCTCACTTCGATATCTGGTTATGCTCTAGCGCTTAAGCAAGTTGACCTCTCAGATCACGAACGAAGCCGTTATCTTGATATTATCATCGCTGAAGCGAAAAGGATGTCCAAAATGAGCGATAGCCTGCTAAAGCTGAGTATGCTTGAATCGCAGTCAAAGCAACTGCGGCTCGTCACGCTCAGCCTCGATGAACAAATCCGACGGGTAATCGTGGCGCTCCAGCCGCAATGGTCTGCTCGCAACATACATTTCGAGCTTGATTTACAGACAGTTAAAGTAACGGCTGATCATGACCAGTTAAATCAAGTATGGACGAATATCCTCAGAAATAGCATCAAATTTTCCGAGGATGGCGGCGTGATTAACGTAAGCATCAAACAAGATATCAAAAACGCGACAGTCCGAATATCCGACACTGGCCTTGGTATTCCCCTTGAGGACCAGAAGCGTATATTCGAGCGGTTTTTTAAGGCCGATCGTTCCCACAGTCGTAAGTATGACGGTAGTGGTATGGGACTCGCCATCGTTAAACAGATCGTATCGCTTCATCAAGGTGACATCCGAGTGGAAAGTGAACCTGATCAAGGAACCACCCTCATTGTCACCTTGCCAATCACTACACCAACAGATTAGTTAGATTCATTCTCTATGCTACGGCTCACATGCAAGCTTTCTTGTACGTGAGCCGTAGTATTTTTTTGCTTGTT
Organism: Psychrobacillus sp. FSL H8-0484; assembly: GCF_038005325.1. Taxonomy (NCBI): domain Bacteria; kingdom Bacillati; phylum Bacillota; class Bacilli; order Caryophanales; family Bacillaceae; genus Psychrobacillus; species Psychrobacillus sp. FSL H8-0484. The sequence goes on from NZ_JBBOSZ010000001.1 coordinate 1,791,474, forward strand.
CATATTCAGTTCATATTGTCGTCATGGGGAGTACATCTTCATTAGTTAAGATTTCATTAGCGGCACAAGAAGGAAGCCAAACAAACAGATCAGGACAGGAGAAGATGACAGTGACACAACAAGAGGAAAAGAAAACGGGGAGTGGAACGAAAATAAAGAAAGTGCGAAACATCTTACTTAAAACCATAGGAGCAATCGTTATAGCCATTGTTCTTTTTCTAGGTGTTGTTTATATCGCTAATGTGATGAGTAGTCATTCGGAGCAGAAACAAATAGTGCCCTACGGTCAGCACGTATCTGTAGACGGGAAAAATATGAATGTGTTAATTCAAGGCGAGGGCGAGGAAACGATCGTACTGCTGCCTGGTTATGGAACAGCTACACCAGGGCTTGATTTTAAGCTTCTTATCGATGAATTATCTCCATTTTACAAAGTTGTTGCGGTAGAGCCTTTCGGTTATGGATTAAGTGATGAAACTGAAAAAGAGCGAACCACGGAGAATATGGTAAGTGAAGTTCATGAAGCTCTACAGCAGCTTAATATTAACAGATACATGCTCATGGGCCACTCCATTACAGGCATTTACGGAATTGATTATGTGAACAAATATCCAAACGAGGTGACTGCATTTGTCGGAATCGATAGCAGTGTTGCAACACAACCGGGTATGGATATCAAATTCCCATTAAAAACGTTTGCATTTCTCAAAAAATCAGGTCTCTTAAGATTGACCATGAAAATAAGTGCTGACCCCTATGCTGGACTGGCATTTGATGAAAAAACCGTAGAGCAAATGAAAATGATTTCGAATAAAAACATGTATAATGACACTACCTTGAATGAGATGGACCATATTTCGTCTAATTTTAAAGGGGCTCAAGGTTTAACCTTCCCTAAAGATCTTCCACTTCTTCTCTTTGTACAAGCGAATAATGAAGGTGTAGCAGGATGGATACCTCTGCATGAAGGGCAGATCAAAGACTCGGTACATGGAAAATTAGTAACCATGGATGGATCACATTATTTACACCATACCAAATTTAAAGAAATCGCTGAAAACGTTAGAGTATTTATGAAAGAATTAAAGTAAGTGTACAGAGAAAGGTTCATCCGCTATTTTATGCATTTGTCTACAGTCTGCAAGACCATCATTTTGAACTGACCCAATAAAGTTAGACAAATATTTTAGGCAGCTTCTAAGATCTGAGTTCGGTATTCTACCGGACTCAGGTCTTTTAATTTTGCCTTCATTCGCTTGTGATTGTAATATTCAAGATATTCTTCTAATTCCTTTTCAAAATGCGCCATGCTCTCAAACTCTTGTAAATAAAGCAGTTCTGATTTTAATAAGCCAAAGAAATTTTCGATGACTGCATTATCTAAGCAGTTTCCCTTACGGGACATACTTTGCGTTATCTGGTGCTCTTGTAGTGTTTTTTGATATTTTTTCATCTGATATTGCCAGCCTTGATCGGAATGAAGAATGACTTCATCTCCTGGCTGTAGGCGCAGAATAGCTTCGTCTAACATATCACCTACAAGTTGATAGACCGGTCGATTCATGACTTTATATGCGATAATTTCACCATTACACAAATCAAGAACAGGTGACAGATAACGTTTTTCTCCAAAGAGATGGAATTCGGTCACGTCTGTTACCCATTTCTGATTCATTTTCTCCGCCTTGAAATCACGTTGTAATACATTAGGAGCGATTTTTCCGACGTTTCCTTTATAAGAGCGATACTTCTTCATAAGGACCTCACATTTTAAACCGATTTCATTCATCAAGCGGTTAATGGTCTTCGGGTTATACGTAAAACCGTATTTCTGCAGTTCTTTCGTGATGCGACGGTAACCATAACGACCCTTATGTTCGTGATAAATGATATTGATTACTTCTTTAACAGGCTCATATTTATCGACTTGATTCAGTCGCTTTTCCCAGTAGGAATAAGTGCCGCGTGGAATGTCAGCGATTTGAACTAAATCCACGACCTCATATTGTTCCTTTAGTTCAAAAATTACTTGCGCTTTGATTTTGTTTGTTATTTTTTCTGCGCCTGAACTAAAGCTTTCAACTTTTTTAAATAAGCATTCTCCATTTCTAAATGCTTGATTTTTGCTTGTAGGGCTTCTATTGAGTCTTCGGCTGGGATTGATTTTTGTGCTTCAACTTTTTTCGTTTCTTTTTTCATGGATGGACGCTCCTTTTTCTTTGGTTCTAGCGCGTCCAATCCTTTTGTCTTAAGCAACTGATCCCACCGATAAATGATACTCGGAGAAGAAATATTAAATGTGCTTGCCGTTTCTAGAAAAGACGTACCTGTTTCGTTCATAAAATTAAGTACGTCTAGTTTAAACCCAGATGAGTAACTTGTATAGCCTTTCTTAAACCCTTTTCCACCCTGTGCTTCAAATAATTTCACCCAAGTAATGACTTGAGATTTAGCTGCGCCAATGCTTTCTGCAATAGTTTGATAGCTTTCGTTTCCAGTTAAATAGCGTACCACCGCTTGTAATTTAACTTCTACTGTATATTTAGACATAAAAACACCCCGTAAATGTTAGTTGGTGTCTAACATTTACGGGGCAGTTCATTTCGGTGGTCTTTTTTATGCCCAAAACATCAAGAAGATTTCGGGGGATCCATTGTGAAATGTTACACTTAAACTAACGCAGCAGTTTAGTGGAGGAATGATAGTATAAATAAATACAAAATGTTTAGGAGCCTTTCTGCTTAACAGGGATGTTCCTTATTTTTAATCATTTTAAAAAACCAGAGTAATTCAATTAATAATTAAGAATATACTGAAAAAATAATTATTTATTGTTAATCGATAAATAATGTATTATAATGGAAATGAAATAGGGGAGGTTTATTATGAAAAGGGGAACGACGACTTTATTAAAGCTGATAGTTATTTTAATTGCGATTTTCATACTCATTTCTTGTATATTCTGGTTACCGTGGATAGCGAATAAAGCCGCAACGATGAATCCATCGTATGCTTATTTGAGATTACCTGTACTTCTAGGATTGTATATTACTGCTATCCCATTATTTCTTGCTCTGTATCACTCATTTAAGCTTTTAGGTTATATTAATAGTAAAAACGCTTTCTCAGAATTAGCTGTAATCTCGTTAAAGCGAGTAAAGTACTCTGCAATTTCAATCATTATTTTATACGGAATAGGGATGTTATTTCTTGAATCACAGGACGTTTTACTTCCTCTAATTGCACTTATTGGGATTATCATTATTTTTGCAGCTTTTGTTATCTCATTATTTGCTGCTATTCTTCAGGAATTATTTAAAAATGCTTTAGAAATAAAATCAGAAAATGAGTTAACAGTCTGAGGTGATTACATGACTATTATAATAAATATTGATGTGATGTTAGCTAAAAGAAAAATGAGTGTAACAGAACTTTCTGAGCTAGTTGGAATTACGATGGCTAATATTTCTATCTTGAAAAATGGGAAGGCAAAAGCCATTCGATTTTTCACGTTAGAAGCTATATGTAAGGCTTTGAATTGTCAACCTGGAGATATTCTTGAATATCAAAGTAGCATTGACAATAAAGACTAGGCTATTTGATAGATTGAACCTCATTAATAAAAAAGTGGTCGATAAAAATGTTTTTTTTAAATATGGATAGGTTAGTGAAGAGATTATTGCAACTCTTGTGAAGAAATGTACTTAACCAAACGGATGCTTTAGTAAAACAAGACCATCAAAAATGATGGTCTTGTTTTATGTACAATGTGAAATGTTACACTTAAACTAACGCGGCAGTATAGTTGAAGAAGGAAGAAAAGGGGGATGAACAGAAATGAAAATAGATTGGCAAAGCTTAAAGTCGGTACAGGGATGTTTATTGACGGGTATTTATGCAAATCAACTTGATGTATACCAATACAATAAATTCTTAATTATTAATTCTGTCCTACTTATTTTAAAGATAAAAAATCCAAATTCCCTTGAATTCTGGTATTGGAAAATAGATTGGTTCGAAGACGAAATAGGAGATGACTTTCTCATAATTGAAGAACAGGAAACACCAGAACCAATTGAATATAGTTATGAGCCAGAAATTGCCTCCAATCAACATCTACTAATGAGTTCTAGTTTTTCTGTCGAACAAAACAAAATTAAGAAAGTTAGTGGATATGGATTTAAAGATGAGAAAAGTGAAATCTTAACTTCTATTGTTTTTGAGTTAGAGGAATCATTCATTTCTATAACAACCGGAGCTGTTATAACAACAAAAATTACAGAAAAGGAGCCTGATGATTTAGGAGACTTAATTTTCCCTTGTGACTGACAATGCATTTATATACTTCAACTCGGGGCGTTTAATCCAAGAAGGATTAATGCTCCTTTTTGTTGAACTTATTGATCTAAAGGGCGTTTTAGTTAAAGATTATGGGGTTGCGGAAGGCATCTCTTTTTTCTTCTTCAACTAACGCAGCAGTTTAGTTAAATAAGCAGGAGTTATTAATTGGAAGTCGAAATAGTAATTGATAAAAGAAATTTTATAAATAAGACTTGGTGAAAGGGAGTTAGTTTATGAAAAAAAGAATTTACCTGTTTAGCATCACAATCGTAGCACTTCTTATTGGAATATCTGCTTTGACTATAGTGTTAGGAAACAATGACACTTCTGAAACAAAAGCCAAAGAAATAACCGAAGTTGAAATTGATGATGAATTTCTAAACAGCTTTAATAAAATTAACGTTGCATTGAAAGAGGATTCTCCAAATATATATTCATTTAAAAATATGAAATTGCACAACGGGGATCTATTCTTATTAAATGGAGAAAATAAGGGTTTGGCTTTAAAAAAAGGAGATAGTGTTGAGATAGACCTATCCATCATCCCAGATGGAACAAGTGCTACTGGAGTGGGTACATATTGAATGGTAATTATACGGAAATTTTTTCTGCTTCCGTTACTAATCAGCTGATGACAGACTTTTATGTAGAAGAGGATGGAGACTATATAATCTGTATTATCGGATTTAACGCCAACTTTATAACAATTAAGGATGGAGTTATTTCAACTAATTAAGTTTGATATAGGTGCTTTATGCAATAAGACTTATAACGAAATTAAGTTCTTGATATATCCCGTCAAGGACATATTATGAAACAGTGCTTTAATAAAGGAGTTGTATAAAATGGATGAAAAAAAAGATACAGAAATAAAACGCTCTTCAAAAGCAGAAAACATTCTACCTCAGATCAATAGTAAAACTAAGCTAGGCGACTTACGAAAAATCGCGAAGGACATTAAAAAAGATCACGAACTAGCTATAGAACTTTGGTCAACCGAAGAGTTTTTGCCCAGACTATTAGCAATCTTAATTATGGACAAAAAACTTCTTTCACAAGATGTGCTAAATAAGCTAGATAAGGATATGCAGAATCACACTTTTGATGAGCGAAATAACTTAATGGATTGGTTAATGGCTAATCAGCTCACCAAAGACAAGAAGAAAATTGCATTGATGGAGTCATGGGAAAATAGTCCTTCTGCTCTTCAAAGGCGAGCTTTCTGGTATTATCAAGGGCGATTGAGATGGACTGGACAAACACCGCCTGATAACACCGCAGACTTGCTATCTGCATTAGAAGCTAATATTACGCAGGAAGAACCGGAAGTTCAATGGGCTATGAATTTCACTGCAGGCTGGATAGGCGTTTATGATGAAAAGAATCGTGCATGTTGTATTAAACTTGGTGAGAAAACGGGTCTTTACAAAGATGAAATAGTAGCAAAAGGATGTACTCCCAGCTATTTGCCGGAGTTCATTACGATTGAAGTTAACAAACGACATAATAATTAGTTACCTCTGAAAAATTTATTAGGGTTTAATAAAGGAATTCAAAGCCTCAATATGAAAATTGTAATATGCTTGGACCGAAAAATAAAGAAAACAACGCGTTATGGCAGCTAGTTAGTGAAATATGCAAGGAAGATGTAAAGGATTAACCCGCTATCTCTTTTTGATCTGTAGGGCGCTTATCTTTAAGAAGAACAACTTTCCAGCTGCGCAGTACAACGATACTATTCAATAGAAAAAGATCTTCCACAATCGGGCGCGATTGTTTAATAAACGCCTTTTTTCTTTTTTATCTAAAAAGGCAAGAGTTGAAGTTGGAAGGTTGCTGAGGCAATCCTTTTTCTTGTTCAACTAACGCGGCAGTTTAGTTGAATAAAGAAAGCCAGCCTCTTATGTCGCATAACGGATTCTGTAAAATAATTTTATTCTTTGAAGGAATTCATTTATGAAATAGAGAACTATAGTGTGAATGACAATACTATAGTAGAGGTGAGTAACATGGGGTTTCAGGCTGATAAGATATTCGTAAATTTAGCAGTTAAAGATTTAAATAAGACTAAGGAATTTTTCTCTAAATTGGGGTTTGAATTCAATGCCCAGTTTACCAATGAATTTGCAGCAAGCATGATTATTAGTGATAATATATTTGCTATGTTGTTAGTTGAAGAACATTTTAAGACTTTTACGAAAAAAGAAATCGCCGATTCTACAAGAAGTAATGAAGCAATCTTGGCACTATCAGTTGATAGTAAAGAAAAAGTCGTTGAGATTGTAAACAAGGCTTTAGAAGCAGGTGGGAAACCTTCAATGGAACCACAAGACCATGGTTTTATGTATGGATGGAGTTTTGAGGATATTGACGGTCATCTTTGGGAGCTTTTTTACATGGATGAAAGTGCAATAAGATAATTTATTCTAAACATTAAGTAACTCACAATAAACCGAATGAGGAAGCTGGCACATGGTGTTGGCTTTTTTGTCGTACATTATGATGATTATGTGGAACAGAGTTACAGTTGCTTATTAAACTAATGGTGTGCTTTACTTCAAGAAGGACTGGAGTCTATTTCTTATTGAACTAACGAAACAGGTTCATTAATTTTATGGAGGTTTTTTATGAAAATAAAAGAAGTAGATAGCAAAGTGATAATAGATGACTTTGAATTTTATGGTCAAATTGAACAAGAGAAATATTGTTCTAAATGCAAGTTTAATTTAGTTTATTATGATGATTTTGATACGTATTTTTGTCCTAAATGTAATAGTTGGATTGAATCTAAATGTAGTGACCCTAATTGCAAATATTGCCCTAATAGACCAGAAAAACCTTTATCTCACAAGTAGTGTTATTCAACTACCATGAAAATTAGTTTCTTCAAGAAAAGAAAAATGACAATACTTAAGAAGACCCCTGATTAATCGTTAAAAAAAGGGGAGAGCGTAAATAAGCCTATGGAATACTGATGACTGGATTAAGGTCAGTATCAGTATTGACACTTCCTAACCATTTTCATTCTCTGTGGTGCAGCACTGATTTTGCGCTGCATGGAGGCTAACGGGTGCTTTAGCTCAACAAGTGGCTGCCTGTAAAGATAGCTTTTTCTTCTTCAACTAACGCGGCAGTTTAGTTGAATTAGGAAAGTGTTTAATAAAAAGTTATTAAAAAGGACATATTCATTTGAATAGTTCTTTTTTATTTCAAAAAAGTGCATCCTTTTTTGAAGGTACGCTCTCTAATAGATAGGATGGTGAAAAAAGATGACGGTTAACGAAAAGAAAGTAAAACTATCAATCGAAGGGGATCAAGAAGCACTGCTGTTTTTACTTAAACAAGAAAAAGAGAAACTTTATAGGACTGCTTATAGTTATGTTCGTAATCAGGCAGATGCTCTAGACGTATTCCAGCAAACAGTGCTGCTGGCAATTGAGTCCATTCATCAGTTACGAGAGCCAAAGTATTTCTCGACATGGCTGATGAAAATTTGTATCAATGTATCACTTGGTGTACTTCAAAAACAAAAGAAAGTGATTTCAATGGACGACCTAAAATTTCAATCCCTCTCCACCGAAATAGCAACATCTGATGAAAAGATGGATTTACTTGATGCGATTTATCGATTAGATGAAAAATGTAAAACAGTCCTTCTTTTAAAATATTATGAGGATTTAACTTTTGAGCAAATAGCAGAGATACTTGGCGAACCGATTGGTACTGTCAAATCTAACGGTAAGAGAGCGTTAGCGAAAATCAAAAAGACATTAAAAGGAGTGTACATAGATGAACGAACAAAACCGATTTAAAGAGGCAATAAATGAAATTCCTGTTCCTTCTAAAGAATTAGATACTATTTTGTCAGACGCTTTTAAAAAGGATAAGAAGGAAGTGAAATTTCCCTTCAAACGAATGGTTAAATATATTGCAGTGGCAGGGATTCTATCGGTTTGTACAATTTCATCCGCTTACGTATCACCTGCATTTGCTAACTTTGTTACGCAAATTCCGATTATTGGTCAAGCATTCGACTATTTCATCACTCAAGAAAACTATTATCTTGCTTATGAGGAAATCAGTACAGATATTGGTTTAGTTGAAAAAAGCAATGGTATCGAACTAATTATTGAGCAAGCATTTTACGATGGGAATACGGTAACGTTTTCGTTTGTACTGCGAACAGAAGAAGATTTAGGATCAAATTTTCCAAGTTTCAAGAATATGCCAACTAATCTAGGTACCGGTGGCTATGGAGGAGAGTATGTGGATGGTGTTGGCTACGTTGGCATGATGACGTTATCTGTGCGTGATAACACAAAAGATATCTTGAATATAGATTGGAGTCCTCAAGCAATTTATTCAGACGAACATGTAATTGAAGGTGACTGGCATTTTAAATTTTCATTAAATAAGCTAGAAGGAAAACAAATTGCAATTCATGAACAGGTGAGTCAAGATGGTGTAACAGTCGAGTTAATCGACGCTGTCAAAACGGAAGTAAATTTAACGATTAATTATTTGCAAGATGTTGATACTTCTTTTGATGAAAACTGGATGGCAGTAGAAGCTGAGTTAAGTGCAATTGATAATTTGGGTAATAAATATAAAGTGCCATATAATCGTGGAACTGGTACAGAAGGTGGGGATTCGAGTGAAGATCTCACATGGGCTGCAACGATCCATGATCTTGACCCCGAAGCCACATCCATTACATTTTATCCATACGCACATGTAAGTAATAGTCAAAGTGATAATAAACGAATTGATTTCGATCCTATTACGATTGAATTAAATTAACTATTGTTGCGGTAGTATCCTGAATCTTTCAAATGTCGGATTTGTTGTTATATGAATAATGTGAAGGATTGCACTTAAACTAACGCAGCAGTTTAGTTGAAGATAAGGAATGGATTTTTATGGTAATATGGTTTTGGAGGGGGCATTTAAAATGAAAAATTTAATTATTGGTATTATAGTTTTGTTTGCACTTTGGTTAATACTCCGGTTTATCGGCATAAACACATCATATGTGATACCTGATTTAATAGAATGGGCTACAAAATTTATTCTACCTTGGATACTATTGTATTGGATAATTAGATTAGTTAAAGGTTTAGAAAAAAACAAATAACTATTCAAGTACAGGGGGCCATTCTTTAACAAAGATTGTCGCTTTTTCTTATCCAACAAGAAAGTCTGTGAAGTATTGTCCTTAAACTACCATGGAAGAACGTAATTTTCTTCCATATACTGTGGTGAAGCTGGGCTTCATGGATGGCTAACGGAGTGCTTTACTTGAAGATTATTGAGCTGCTTAGACGGCTCTTTTTTTCTTATATTGTGCTAACGAAGCAGGTTAGTTAAGGAGGTGTTCTTTTTGCAAAATAAAATTAAAATAATTATCTCTATCAGCCTTATTTTAGTGGTTTCTTATTTTATAAACATTGCATTAAAAGATGATATTAAGGAAATTGAAAAAGCTGTTTACTCTTTAAACCAACCATTTACTAAAATTGCTTATATAAAGCTTTTAGATAATAACCAAGCCATTGTATTTTATGAACATGATTCTGCTAATATAGAGTATTTCGGAAATATAAGATTAAAGAAAAATATATTTGGATGGAAATTGGGTAACGGCAGTAGTGGTCAAACCACTAATTATCATAAATTAGGTTGGAACTTTTCAAATTTGAAGTATGATTTTTCAAAGTATACTGATGTGCTAAGTGGAAAAATTTTAGATTCTGAAATAAAAGAGGTTTTTATTGTTACTAAAAATAATAAGGGATATCAAGCTAAAATTGTTAAATATAACAATGGAGAAAGGTTCTGGTACTTAATAACGGATGGAGAAGAATTACCAGGATCTACTGTAACAGGTCTTTCTATTGAAGGGAAAATAGTAGAGGAGATAAAAATGTAATCACGTTCTCCTTAATTTACTAACAGATGTTTAGTTGAAGATCTTAGAGTTGCAATGTAACTCTTTTTTATTGTTCTACTAAAGCAGCAGTTTAGTGGAACAACGAATTTATAGAAACATAGAACAAAAGTAAGAAATGAGGTTGAAGCAATGGCAGTTGGATTTCATTTTGATTGTTTCTTTTATCAGATAGGACACGGTGACTTCCTGCATTCTTTCTTTTCTACAATTAGTTATTATTTAGAACCAGATGGTTGGGGAACAAAATACCCTAAACTATTGAGTAGTTTATATTATAAAAAACTAAATTATTCGGATATACCCCAAGCCATAGAAGAAACCAAGGAAATTAGAGTTAAGCTTGCTAAATTTCCTCCATCTCAAGTTATATGGGATATAGACGATTTAACTGCACAACCCCCTTGGGGAGATAACATAAGTAAACAAATAACAAGTTTATCAAATTATTTTAAGACAAATGATGGTCGAAATTTATTTGATTTGCTACTTTTAGCATTAAATGATGCCTATGAAGATAAATTTGATTTAGAAATTCGTTCTTTATAATTGTTATTAAAGTAACGAGGTGCTTTTGTAGAACAAGAGGCTGCCTTTAGGGGTAGCTTTTCTTATTGAACTACCGTAGCACGTAGCAGTTTAGCTGAATAGGATGTTAATAAAAATGAAATGAAAATGTTAATTTTCAAGGTGTATGAAAAGTAATATTAATTTATGGTCCTTTATACTTTCTTTGTTTTGTATCCCTGTATTTTTTATTGTAAAATCCTCTGCAAATTTTATAAGTGGTTTTTCCAAAAACATAGGTACTCATCCATTAAATATTGTCTTAGGCTTTACGTTGTTAACATTTGTTCTTGGAGTAATAGGATTAAAGGATGCAAAAGAATGGAAAGCAAGGGCTAGAAGTCTATTTACTATTATTTTTACAATAGGCTTTTCGGGAATATTAATTGTCATTATCTTCTTTGGCAGCCTCCTAAGTTAAATATTGTTCAACTAACGCAGCAGGTTAGTTGAAGAGTGTGGTATAACTTTTGTTCATCAATTGGGCCATTTTGTGGAGAAGGGAGATGGGAGAACTATGGAAAAAGTATTAAGAAAATCAGGTCTGTATGGGTTAGTGTTCGGATTGGCTGTTTCCATTCTATTTGTTAGTTACAAAGAAATTCAAGAGGTAGATAACGGTGGTCGCTTAATTACGTATAAACCGTTTCTTGATTATTTTATAGCGATTTTACGTTTTGGAATTATAGGAATGTTTTTGGGTTTGTTTATTGGTTGGAAGGATTATGAAAAGAAACATAAGACACAGCAACAAGGAAAAACATATTACATCCTTGCCTTTTTTGTTGTATTCCTCATTTCAAGCATTTTAATGTTGATGTTAAATTGGTGAAATAGTATTCCGTTTTCATCTTCAACTAACGAGTGCTTTACTTCAATAAGGAATGAAGCCTTTTTTCTTATTGAACTAACGCAGCAGTTTAGTTGAATAAGTTGTACTCGCGATAAATAAAAATTGTGAGGGGTTTAAATGAATAAAGAAATTGAAGAAATAATTGTTAAAACATTTTTCGTTAAAAGAATTCAGCAAAGAGTTCTATTTGAACTTTCTTCACCACAAAAACGCTATGATGCTTTTGGAAGACGAAACGATTTCATTCGTCCAGAATTAATGTTTGAAATACCTAAACCGAATTCAGACCCTGAAGAAATTGAGAAGTTGTTGAAAAAACAAGGAGCTGGAAATATGTGCTATGTAATAACATCGGCAGAAAGTGATATTGACGGAGAAGAATTGCCACTAATAAAAGCTTTAGAGGATTTAATCTGGTCTGGACTGCCGTTTATAATTTCTTGCATACCAAATAAATTAGCTTACTATCAAGGTGAACAGGCGTATGGTTCTCCTCAAAAGTATATTTTAAAAAGACAATAGCTTATTCAACTAACGGAGTGCTTTACTTCCAGAAGGAGTAAAGCCTTTTTTCTTCTTCAACTAAAGACGCAGGATAGTTGAAGAAGGAAAATATGGTTTATAAAGAGAATTAATAACAATCTAATTTTCTACTTTTTAACATAAGGAGTGCTTAAGATAAGTAAAATTAAATTATTTCTAAAACAAGATTCGGATTTTTTGAGGGATTTCTTAGTGGGGATCATTGTCTTACCTATCGGGATCTACAAGTTTTTTTTTTCAAACCACCCACCGAATAAATTCCTTGTTATTTGGATCTCTAATGATTGTAGGTGCTCTTGTCATGATTTATTCGGCTTTATTAGAATATAAAAAACGACCTTGATAAATCATTTGTTTTTGGTTTTTAACGATTAAAAATACTGGGGGGTTAATGCTGTTACACTTCTATAAAAAGAGGTATCTCTTCTCTTATTAAACTAACGCAGCAGGTTAGTACAGCAAGCATTGTGTTAAAATTCGGATAGAAAAAAGGGGAAGAGAGAGGTTTTTTAAATGAATAAAACTATGTTTTACTTTTGGATATTTGTTATTGCTGTTATTGCATTTTTTACAGGGGAAATTGCTACGGTTATGATGCTGTACTTAATTTTAATTACTCTAAATGCAATACATTCAACCATTAAAGATTTTTATGATGATTGGAAAAATAGGTATTAAAGTTGAAATACTGTTTATCTTTTCCCTTGTTAAACTACCATTGAAGAACGTAATTTTCTTCCATACTCTGTGGTGAAGCTGGGCTTCATGGATGGCTAACGGGTGCTTTAGTGAAAGTATAGGGGTTGCTTAGGCAACTCTTTTTCTTATTGAACTAACGCAGCAGGTTAGTTGAACAAGAAAAAGGTTATTTAGCTCTCCTGTCGAACTAGTAAATTAGAAGGTGAAATTTGCTAAGGAGAATTAGAACGTTACGTACAAAGTTAGCTTTATTCTTTTAAACTTCTTGTGTAACCAAATCCATTCTCTGTATCAATAAAATCTAATTATTAAGGAGAGCAAAGTTATGGAAATTTCTAAGGGAGTAGAAATGCTCCATCTTGAATTTCATGGGAATATTATTCATCCAACTCTTTTATGGGATGAAGAAATGGCTGTATTAATAGACACTGGATTCCCTGGACAAATTGAAGATTTACACGTGGCAATGGAAAAGGTAGGAGTGTCGTTCGACAAACTAAAAGTACTGATTTTGACGCATCAGGATATAGATCATATAGGTAGTCTTCCTGAGATATTACAGGAGTGTGGAAGTAACATTAAAGTATATGCTCACGAACTGGATAAGCCTTATATTCAAGGGGATTTATCACTTTTGAAAGACGGGCATCTAGAGAACCCCCCGACGGGCAAAGTGGACGATACCTTGAAAGACGGTCAAGAATTGCCGTATTGCGGTGGAATTCGTGTCATCCATACTCCAGGGCATTCTCCTGGCCATATCAGCTTATATTTGAAACAAAATAAAACACTGATTGCCGGGGATTCAATGTATAGTGTAAACGGAATAATTGGGGGAATTCATGCCCCGACAGTACTGGATATAAAAGAAGCTCGACTCTCTTTGAAGAAATACCTAGACCTCGACATTGAATCTGTGGTTTGTTACCACGGAGGATTAAGTAAGGAAAATATTAATGATCAGATTAAAAAAGCAATTTCAAATTAAAATTCTAGAACTCTTTTCAGCTATCGGGCTCTTTACTTGAAGATAATTGAGCTGTGTAGATAGCTCTTTTTTTTATTCAACTAAAGAGGCAGTTTAGTTGAACAAGAGGGATTAATATAAACTGTTTATTAGAGTCGGTTACAGCAGACTTAATAATAGGGGGATATACAAATGGGGAAAACAGTACATTTTTCTTTTAGTAGTACAAATTATGAAGGAACAGGGGCAAAAGAAACATTCACTTTTGAAAAATTAGGTATTGACGAGGATATGGATGATAAAGCATTAATAATAGAAATTGAAAGAATTTTTCATGCATGGGTTTGGGATAAACTTAATATTTCTTATAGTATAGTCACAGGTGAGGAGAACGCACTTGGTTCAGATGATATTCAGTAATAAAAGAGAAGTTGTTTATTTGACTAACGAGTGCTTTAGTTAAAGATCATGGGTTGCTTAGGCAGTCCTTTTTTTCTTATTGAACTAACGGTGCAGGTTAGTTTAAGAATAAATTATATGATTTGTATATTATTGAAAATTAAGTTAACACACTAGTTAAGTCAAGGGTAGCACTACAAAAAGGGAGGTAAGTTTGATGTTAAATCGTGTTATTGAACAATTTGGGTTGCAGGTATTATCAATTAATGAGGTTGAAGATTCCTATAGTTCAACAGTCTATAAATGTAATTTGCTAAATGGTGAAAATATTTTTTTGAAAATCCCTTATACAAAATTGAAGTGTAAGCGGGAGTTAGAAGCCTATGAAATTTTAAAAGGAAGTGTTGCTATTCCCGAAATGTTGGATTATTGGTCTGGTGATGAGGAGTGTCCGGGAGCTTTTTTATTATCCGAATTAAAAGGAAAATCGTTAACATCTAAGGCTTCACCAACAGTAGCATTTCAAGTCGGGGTCCTTCATGCCTCGATGCATACAATTCAGCCGTCTGTTGTGCAAGTGTTATCCGGCATACAAAATGAATTTCCCAACTGGTCTAATTTTGTCGAACAACAATTTTATAGTTTCGCTAAGGATGTAAGAGACGTTTTGGATGAACGTTTATACATAAAAGCCATTGAAAATTTTGAACAAATGAAACAACAGCTCCCTTCCCCAGATGGACCAAGCTTTATACATATGGATTTTCGTCCAGCAAATATAATTGTTGATGGTAATAAAGTTTCAGGTATGATAGATTTTGAATCCGTACGATTTGGTTCATCTGAAATCGATTTTACCAAATTGTATCGTGATTTTTTACGCTTCGATTCTGCCTTGTATCAGGCCTATCAAGAAGGGTATAGCAGTATCAGACCATTAATTGATTTAGAAGTTGTTTTACCTTTTTATCGATTTACAGATGCCTTCAATAGTATCGGGTGGTGTAAACGTCGTGGAATTGAAAAAAATGCTTTATTTCTTGAAGAAAATTTAGTGAGTTTAAAAAAATTGTTAATATAAAATCGTGCACGATTATGAACTATTCTCCTTTCGAAATTAAACAATTTATTACCTCTACTCAGATTATGCATTTTTGTATGTTAGATTGTGAAGGAATGTATTTAAACTAACGGGTGCTTTAGTTTAACAAGCCCATCATTCCGATGGTCTATTTTTATGTCCAGAACATCAAGTAGATATCGGCGATACAATGTGAAATGTTACACTTAAACTAACGCAGCAGGTTAGCTATTTAATAAATTTATTGAAAAGGAAAATTTAGCTCTACTTTTCACTAACGGATGCTTTACTTCAAGAAAGAAGTAAAGCCTTTTCCTTATTGAGCTAACGCAGCAGGTTAGTTGAACAATGGCAAATGGTTTTTATAAAAAATCAACTGGTGAAGGTGGAGATTATTATTAGACAATTTATGGTTATTTTAATGGTTATAGCTATTTTTTTCATATCTGCTTGTAGTGAAAAGGATAATATTGACCATTTCTCTTCTAAAGAAGAAACTTTGGAACATTTTGTTCAGAATGAAAATATTAAAGGGAATATTGATTTAATTACAACGACAAATGATGAAATTTTATTAGTAATACAGTCAAGTGGAAATACATATTTCGTTGGTGAATTAGTGGAGGACAAGGAAGGATATTACGCTAAGAGAATATCAGCCAATGTTGAAATGACGACAATAGGTGCAAGTTGGGAACTAAATACAATGGAAAGAATGAGTACACTATATTTTTTGAAAAGAACATAGAAGATGCGATTTACATACAGTTCTCTAATGGAGAATACGATATCTCGCTTGTAGAGGGACATACGATAAGTGAAAACACCTTTGCTTTAACAAGTGCGATAAAGGAAGTTGAAACAGTAAAAGATTAAATCAACTAACGAGGTGCTTTACTTCAAGAAGGAGTAAAGCCCTTTTTCTTATTGAGCTAAAGCAGCAGTTTAGTTGAAGAAGGAGTTCTGAAGACGATTGAAGAAATTAACTAATAAATAGATTCAGGAGGTAAGAGAATGAAAAGTCTATTTTATTTAATATTGGGTTCTTTGATAGGGTGGCTAATATGGGGATTTTTTACGAATGATTTTTCTGCGGATGGGTATAGCTTGCTTTTAATAGGACTCATTTTAGGATTCTTAACTGGCAGACGAAATCCAAAAGAAGAAATAGAATAAATTCAAAATAACTATAGGGTGCGTTTCTACAATAAGTGGAGACGCTTTTTTACTAACGCAGCAGGTTAGTTCAATAAGAAATATTTTAAAAGGTAATTTATTACCTTTGTAATATTCATGTAATAATTGTAACAATTGAAAAGAAAATTAAAATTCCCTTTCCTTTTAAAATGATTAAATAGATCTTTTAAGCTGTCATTGTTAATGTGAGTATATTACCATTAAGAGATATTATTTATGTAAATTAAGAGGGTTTAAATTACGTTAATAGGTATAAAACGATAGGTTGCGGTGAGATTTCACACTTAAAAGTAATGTGTATTTAATGTGCTCTTAACAATAATTTTTGCAAAATTTAGTACAATTAAAAAGTACACATTAAATAGAAAAGAAGGGATATTATTGAAAGAATCAATTTATGACAATGAAGATTTATTAGAAATGCTAGATTCATTATTAAGAGAGCCGACGGGGTTTTGGGATAAATTTTATTCAGACCGCGAAAAAGATGTTCCGTTTTTTGTTAATTCTCCTGACGAAAATTTAGTTAGTTACTTTGAAAAAAAAATATTTAAGCCCGGAAAAGCCCTTGAATTTGGTTGTGGTCCCGGACGGAACGCAATTTATTTTGCTGAAAAAGGTTGTACAATCGATGCTGTTGATTTGTCACAAGAGTCGCTTGAATGGGCAGGAGAACGAGCAATTGATAAGAATTTAAATGTAAACTTTATTAAAGAAAATATATTTGAATTAGATATTGAAGAAGGCACGTATGATATTATTTACGATTCAGGTTGTTTTCACCATATTGCTCCACACCGAAGAATGAGTTACATGACTCTAGTAAATAAAGCTTTAAAACCAAATGGTTTTTTTGCCATTACTTGTTTTGTTCAAGGTGGGGAGTTAGGCGGAACAGAAATAACTGATTGGGAAGTATATAGATTGCGGAGCCTAAAAGGAGGTTTAGGTTTTACTGAGGAAAAATTAAGGTCTATCTTTAAGGATTTTAAGGAAATCGAAATTAGAAAAATGAAAGAAATAATACAACCAAATGATGTTTTCGGTGTATCTAGTTTATTGACCGCTTTATTTCAAAAGTTTTAAATTATTTTTCTTGTTCAACTAAGGTGGGGCTTTAGTTAAAGATCATGGGTTGCTTAGGCAACTCTTTTTTCTTATTGAACTAACGCAGCAGTTTAGTTGAATAAGGATATTGAAAAAGTGTGGTTAAAAAGGGGTGTAGCATTGGAAAAATTAGAAAACGCTGAATTAGATTTAGAATATAAAGTTTTTGGTACGGGGGAGAAGATTCTCCTTATAGAAATAGGAATAGGAAGTTCAATTTACAAATGGTTTCCCTTTGTTAAAAACATAATGAAAGACTTTACTATAATTATGTATCACAGGGCTGGTTATGGTAGTAGTAGGATTTCAAAAAATCCAAGGACAACTAAAAATATATCTTACGAGTTAAACAAATTTATTGAGTCATTAGGTATAAAGGAAAAGGTCACTATAATGGGACATTCTTTTGGAGGACTATGTGCATTACATTATGTAATGCTTTTCCCAGACAAAGTTAATGGACTAATTTTATTGGATTCAACTTCACCAAACTTTAATCGTTTATATAATCTTGATATTCCAGTAATGAATTCTCTAATATCAATTGACCAAATGGTACAAAGTAATCTGGACAATTCATATAAATCAAAAGAGGAACTTAGAAATCTTTATAATCAGTCAATTGATGATTGTCACGGCATACTTACCAAGAATGAAGTGATTAGATTTGAGGAATTTATCACCAGTCCTAATATGTTTAAAACTGTTGCAGAAGAGTTCCAAAACTGGGAATCAAGTAGTGAAAGTATAAAAGAACTTGGTGAATTCCCTAACATTCCACTAACAGTTATAGCAAGAGACATAGAGGCTTCGGTTAATGCCTTTGTTCAACACAATATTCCAGAAGAAGAGGCAGTAAAATATGAAAAAGTTTGGAGAGAACTACAAATAGGATTATCTCAATTATCTACTAAAGGAGAACTTATCATAGCAGACCGCAGTGACCATGGTATTCATCTCGATAGACCTGATATAGTAATTCAGGGTTTAAAAAGATTTTTATAGAAATTACTGAAATCGTTGATAGATTGTGAATGATTGTACTTAAACTAACGACGCAGTTTAGTGGAATAAGAATTGGCAAAAGGGGGATAATTTATTGCTTTCGAGAAGTAGTATATAGGTTAATAGTAAATTGGAAGTAAATACTAGATTTAGGTTGTGGAACTGGTCAATTTGCAAGGTAACGGTCTACGAAGGTTTTAGGTGTAGACATCTCAAGAAATATGATTGGACGGCTAAAAAAGAAATGAGAGGTTTTGTGATGAAAACAAAGAATAAGTTGGTTCGGATGTCAAAGGTGCTATCTTTGTCCTTTTCCATCTTCATTCAAGTTTATTGGTATAAAATTCGGAAAAAGCCTGAAGCTGAATGGGAAAAACTTTGGGGGGAAATAGGGGAAAGGTTTCGAAAAACACTTTTTGAATTAGAAGGTTTACTAATCAAAATCGGACAGATGCTCAGTATTCGTGCCGACTTGTTGCCCAATGCATTTATAAGCCAAATCCAAGATCTTATAGACAAAGTTCCCCCTTCTAACTGGAGTGATATTCAGGAAATTCTTGAAATGGAATGGGGAAATTCCCTTACTCATCACTTTCTTTCAATCGAAAAAGATGCAATTGCTTCAGCATCCATTGGAGAAGTATATAAAGGTGTTTTGAAAGATGGAACAAAGGTTGCTATTAAAGTGCAACGTCCTAATATTAATTCGATTGTACAAATTGACTTCCGTACTTTAGCGATCATCATTTGGTTTGCCGATCACTTTGTTCCCGTTCCAAAAGGGTTTATTAATTTTAAAGTCTTGTTTAAGGAACTAAAACAAGTGATAGAACGAGAACTTGATTTTACAAAAGAGCTGAAATCCATACTGTATTTTAGAGAACGATTTAAGGATTTCGATGTTGTACAAATTCCTTCTGTGTATTCGGAGCTTAGTACGTCAAAGGTACTGGTGATGGAATGGGTTGAAGGAATAAGACTCACAAATGTGGGGGCTTTAGATCAGTTAGAAGTGAGCCGTCATGAGTTGGCTCAACGGCTCATCGAAGTGTTCCTTCCTCAATGGATTGAGCCTGGCACGTTCCATGCTGACCCACATCCAGGAAACGTACTTGTATCAAAGGAAGGACGAATCATCCTACTTGATTTTGGAATGGTAGGGGAAATCACCAAAAAGGATGCTGCTAATTTTCAAGGTTTGATTGAAAGCTTTCTTTCGAAAAATTATGCTAAAGCTGTTGTTTGCTTGTCTCATTTAGGGTTTTTGCTCCCTGATGCTGAATCAAGAACGATCGAAAGGCTATTAGCTGAATTTATGTCCTTCCAACCTGCTCAATTAAAAGAAATGGATCTTATCGCATTAAAATTAGAAATGAACGATATGATTCAAGCACTACCCATTCAGGTTCCAACAAGATTTGTCTTTTTAGGTCGTTCTTTCGTAACGATTGAAGGAATCCTCCGCAATTTGGCACCAGAGGAGGAACTCATGGATCTAGGTAAACCTGTTTTTATGGAATGGTTAAATAAACAAGGGAATAATAAATGGTCATTTGTTTGGCAATGGATTCAGTCACAGCCTATGTTTAAGTTCTTTCATTCTGTTACAGAATTTTTAAATGCACCTCAAACATTAGAACATTTAAAGGAAACCGAACAAAGAAGACAATTTCAATTTATTATTTATGAAAATCATAAAAAGCAGTTATTCCAGTTAACGCTACTTGGATTCACAGGGATAGCAGCAGGTATCTATACCTCACATCCCCTTATTTGGAAGTTGTCAGTTGGAGTAAATGCCTTCTCAAGTATCGGGTATATTATTTGTAGTTATGAGCTAAAAAAATGGATGAAGTACATGCATGAAAAACGGAAAGGTTAAATGCATAGTATTGTTAAAGTAATAGTTGGATTGTGAAGGGGTGTACTAAAACTATCATGGAAGAACGTAATTTTCTTGCATATTCTGTGGTGAAGCAGGACTGCATGGATGGCTAACGCGTGCTTAGTTAAAGAACATGGGGTTGCTTAGGCAGCTCTTTTTTCTTATTGAACTAAAGGGGCAGGTTAGTTTATTAAGTAAAGGTTTTTATATGACGGATAGAGAACTAACAAAATTAGTGAATAACAGAAGGTGGTGAATTAAGATAAATTTAAAAATAATAAAGGGTCAATTTAGTTCTTTCAAACAATTAGTAAATGGTATAAATGAAATTTCTAAAAAGCAATCTACACTCTTGATCGGGATAGACGGTTGTGGAGGTTCTGGAAAAAGTACATTTGCTGATAAAATAAAAGAAGAATTTTCTAATGTAACGATTGTTCATAAGGATGATTTTTTCCTTCCTTCCTCTCAAATTATAAATACACATCCAACAAAAAAACTATTGGTGCTGATTTTGATTGGAAACGTCTTTTAAATCAGGTGCTGGAACCAATAAGCCAAGAAAAAGAGGGACATTATCAACGGTACGATTGGGAAACGGATAGCTTAACAGAATGGCATACTGTTCCTGTTGGTGGCATTGTAATAATCGAAGGCGTATATTCTATTCGAAAAGAATTATCAGATAAATATGATTTCAAAATATGGGTTGATTGTCCAAGAGAAAAACGTCTTTCAAGAGGTCTAGATAGAGACGGAGAAGAAGCCCGTGAAATGTGGGAAAATAATTGGATGATTTCAGAAGATATTTATGTGGAAAAACATAAGCCTTATGAAAGGGCTGATATTGTTGCTGGTGGAACTAAGTAAAAGAGAAGTTTTTCAACTACCATGAAAATTAGTTTCTTCAAGAAAAGAAAAATGACAATACTTAAGAAGACCCCTACTTAATCGTTAAAAAAAGAGGAGAGATGTAATCTTTGTAATTGTGATGTTTCTCTTATTATCTTTCGTCATCTATATTTATTTTTCGGGAGAAGAATCTAACGAGCTCTATAATAGTAGTTCAATGATTATGTATATTGAGGAAAAAGACCACAATATTGAACCTGGTAAGTATCAAAAAATGTGGGTAGTCGGTTCAAACACTAATGATAATACTCAAAACAAAGAGAGATATAAGGTGATGATAGAAGATTCTAGAATATATAACCTATTAGAGGAAGGTATACATATACTTTTGGACAATTAGGTTTGCCTGAAGGTACTCAGTTAGTTGGAAATGGCAAAATTGATTAAAATATAGCTATTTAATATTCCTTGTTCAACTAACGGGTGCTTTACTTCAAGAAGGAGTGAAGCTTTTTTCTTATTGAATTAACGCAACAGGTTAGTTGAATATTGGATTGGATATTTGTGGTAAAATATAGAGGGTCAAAATAAAGGGGGAAAAGTTGAATGAATAAGAATTTACAGGCATTTTCGATTATCTTTTTAGGTGTATGTTTTGTTATTAGTTCTTGGTTCATTTCTGAAGCTTTTGAAGACTAATAATAGTGAAAATGTTGAAAGGCAAAATGAGAAAGTACAAAACGAAAACCGTTACGAACATATAATGATAGTTTCTGACTATTTTAGAATTTTTGATAAACAAACGGGCGAATACTGGGAACAAATTGGTGGGGGAGATTGGGAGAAAAATACACCTATATTAAACCCTAATAAGTAAATACATCACTAACGGGTGCTTTACTTCAAGAAGGAGTAAAGCCTTTTTTCTTATTGAACTAACGAAGCAGGTTAGTTCAATAAGAATTAACAAGGCATTTGACTGATAACGGGTTCTGTAATGAAGTCCAAAACTGCAAAATGCCAATAAAATGTATAACTAAAAGTACCGCAATTGGTAGCAAATCTGTAATTTGAAGGTATCGATAAATAAAGACAGAATAAAGAACTCTATTACATACCATACCGAATTAAAGAAATTATAGAGGCCTTGAAATTAATAGTTTAGCAAGTGTTTCTTAGAAGTATCAAATTATAATTATGGATTCTGTGTTAGTATTGACTGGAATCATTTCAGTCCATTAAGTACAACTTACTCATAAATATTATAATTTTTCAGTGCTTTGACGAATTCTTCACTTTTAGTTTCAACAGAGTTAAACCGGACTGCCATAGGAATGAAATGTAAAATATTTTTGGATGTAATGTATTTTTCAAGAGATGTATTTATTGCTAATTGATTTTCAGTAATATCAGCTAAAATTAAACTAAATTCTTTTTCCGCGTCCGTAGTACCAATAAAATTACTCTCAATTAGGAAGTCATTGTATTTTGATATGTCCTCACTAAATTTTTGTACAAATTCACTACTATATATTAGTTTAGGATTTTCATCAATACTGTTTAACATTTCTCCGATTTCGTCCTGATATTGATTATCAGATGTAGAGTAGTTTTTTAACCTATCATAAAATTCAGCGCTAACAGTCCCATCTTGTACTCCAACTGGGTAATCCTCTATACTTTTGGATTCTGCATTAGTGATTGAGTTACCACATGCACAGAGTAGGAATGCAAAGTAGAGCAGAGTGATTAAAGGCATAACTTTTTTGAGTTTTAGATGTGCCATGCTTATATATACCCTCCCTTATATAGTTATTGTTTTTTAGGTTACACAGAAATAGGGGGAAATATACAACATTTATTAATCTAATCAAGATCGTCCCGAACTCTATCAGTGGTTCTCTATTGGTGTCGCAACATATAAGTTGAGAAGTAGAAATGGAGCAATTAAAAAGTGAGTGAAAAAACAACCGTAGAAGTCATTGAAGAAGTTAAGAATATGAAAAGTGAAGTAAGATGGAAGTTGCTTGAAACTCTTTATGATCAATATTTTTATAAAAGATCATATCAAAAAAATAATAGATGACGAGGAAGAATACTAATGAATGTAGCTAAAGGTGAAGTATGGGTTTATAAAGATTCGAAGGACGGAAAAAATAAGTCGGGAATTATTGTTGGAAATGCTGGTACTACTCTTATAGAAGTTAGTAGTGTAAGCTCTCCACCTAAAAAAGCTTATGATATTTTTCTTGAGTCTTGGGAAGAAATCGGTTTGTTAAAACCATCGGTTGCTCATTGCTTCAAATTAAATCAATTCAAAAAAGATGATTTAATTTTTAAAGTCGGAGTTTTAAATGTAACTGACATAGATAAAATTTCGAAGACAATTAAAAAGTATGTAATCGGTTAGAGATCTGAATTTATTCAGGTCTTTTTTATAGGCTATGTTAAAATAAAAATAAATTTGTGAAGATATACACTTAAACTAACGCGCAGTTTAGTTGAACAGATAGAAAATAGCAAATAAGGAGGAAAGATATATATATGCAAATAACAGAATTAATGGATGAACATTATAAAGGTTTATTGTTAACACCACGTATTTATCATTCTTTGGATTTAGGAATCCACATTGAGTTAGGTGAGGATATTTATCAGATTAATGATGATGGAAAACTTAATATGAAGAGATTTCACACCGTATATAGACAAGTAGCTGAAATTTTTCCTTTGTTGTTTAAAAAGACGGATGACGTAATTGTTGTTGTTAATTCATATCCGAGTGAAACAAATAAAATAGTATATCCAAACTTTTTTCAACGTTATGTAAAAGTACAACAAAGAAAGTATTCATTACGCATGCACGAGTTTATTTGGCAATTTGATGAAGATGATGTTTTTGTTCAGCAAATGGAATTGTTCTGTAAAGTTTCAGATTTAAAATTAGAATACCTTCTAAAAACATTAATACATGAGGACTTTTACTCTTTGAATCCTCGATTAAGAAAAAAGTATTGTATATATGCACCTGATATCTTCTTCGTAAATGTAAGGACGAAGTGTATTTTTCACATTTATGATGACAGAGGATGCGAAATTATGAATACTGATGTGAAATTACATAAAGAACTGGTTGAATACTTTAAAGAATGGGAAATTCAAGTGAAAACTTAATATGTTATAACAAAGTTTGTGAATAATTGTACTTAAATTAACGGAGTGCATTAGTTGAATAACGAATATTTGTACTTGGGGAGAATAGGTTAATAAAAAGGGGGTATCGGGTTTAATGTTTAAAAAGTGTGTTATTTTAATTGTTTCATGCATTATTTTTTTGATAATAACTGGATGTGATAATGGGGTCGAGGAAAAGGCTGATGCACAAACCGATACAGCGTTTAAAGAAGAAAGGTGGAACCGAGTCCTCTTTTTGAATCAGATGGTTACACAATGATTGGGGAAGAAGGACGTTTGGGCTTTATATACGATGATAGTGAAGTACTTAAATTCTATCCAAATAAAACACAAAAGTACATGTGGCATTTTTGGGGAGATGAAAAAGAACTTGATGGAAGGTTAAAAGTTATTGCTACCAACCAAGATGAAGGAGAACAAGTTTTCTTGACAGAAACTGTACATCTTTCTGGCCCTATTAACGGAGCAGACGGATCCCACCACACCCATATGTCATTACCCAAAAAAGGTATCTGGAAAATGGACGCCTATAGATGATAAGCTTTTTGGAAAAATATATGTCGAAGTCCATAAGGAATAGCAAGGAATCTTCAGCTGACAACTAATGGGTGCTTAGTTTAACAAGACCATCATTTTGAACTGACCCAATAAAGTTAGACAAATAATTTAGGCTGCTTCTAAGAACTGAGTTCGGTATTCTACCGGGCTCAAGTCTTTTAATTTTGCCTTCATTCGCTTGTGATTATAATACT
Organism: Psychrobacillus sp. FSL H8-0484; assembly: GCF_038005325.1. NCBI lineage: Bacteria > Bacillati > Bacillota > Bacilli > Caryophanales > Bacillaceae > Psychrobacillus > Psychrobacillus sp. FSL H8-0484. Next base: position 1,816,864 of record NZ_JBBOSZ010000001.1, read on the forward strand.
CCATATATTCTTCTAATTCCTTTTCAAAATGCTCCATGCTCTCAAACTCTTGTAAATAAAGCAGTTCAGACTTTAATAGGCCAAAGAAATTTTCAACGACTGCGTTATCTAAACAGTTCCCTTTACGAGACATACTCTGCGTAATTTGATGTGCTTGTAATGTCTGTTGATATTTTTTCATTTGATAATGCCAGCCTTGATCAGAATGAAGGATGACTTCGTCTCCTGGCTGGAGGCGCTGAACAGCTTCGTCTAACATATCTCCTACAAGTTGATAGACCGGTCGATTCATGACTTTATATGCGATAATTTCACCGTTACATAAATCTAGAACAGGTGACAGATAACGTTTTTCTCCAAAGAGATGGAATTCGGTCACGTCTGTTACCCATTTTTGATTCATTTTCTCCGCCTTAAAATCACGTTGTAATATATTAGGAGCGATTTTCCCAACGTTTCCTTTATAAGAGCGATACTTCTTCATACGGCCCTCACATTTTAAACCGATTTCATTCATTAAGCGATTGATGGTCTTCGGGTCATACCTAAATCCGTATTTCTTCAGTTCTTTCGTGATGCGGCGGTAGCCATACCGACCCTTATGTTCGTGATAAATGATCTTGATCGCTTCTTTTACTGTTTCATATTTATCTACTTGATTCAATCGTTTTTCCCAGTAGTAATAAGTACTGCGTGGAATGTCAGCGACTTGAACTAAATCCACGACTTCATAATGTTTCTTTAGTTCAAAAATTACTTGCGCTTTGATTTTGTTTGTAATTTTTCTTGTTCGTGAACTAAAGCTTTCAACTTTTTTAAGTAGGCATTCTCCATACGCAAACGTTCATTTTCAGCTCGTAGAGCTTCCATAGATCCTTCAACTGGAGTTGTTTTTTTGTCATTCGATTTGGTTTCCTTTTTCATGGATGGACGCCTCTTTTTCTTTGTTTTTAGCGCGTCCAATCCTTTTGTCTTAAGCAACTCCTCCCACTGATAAATAGTACTCGGAGAAGAAATATTAAATTTGCTTGCCGTTTCTAGAAAAGACGCACCTGTTTCGTTCATAAAATTAAGTACGTCTAGTTTAAACCCAGATGAGTAGCTTGTATAGCCTTTCTTAAACCCTTTTTCACCCTGTGCTTCAAATAATTTCACCCAAGTAATGACTTGAGATTTAGCTACGCCAATGCTTTCTGCAATAGTTTGATAGCTTTCGTTTCCAGTTAAATAGCGTTCCAGCGCTTGTAATTTAACTTCTACTGTATATTTAGACATAAAAACACCCCGTAAATGTTAGTTGGTGTCTAACATTTACGGGGCAGTTCATTTCGATGTTCTATTTTTATGTCCAAAACATTAAGTAGATTTCGGTGATCAATTGTGAAATGTTTCACTTAAACTAACGGGGCAGGTTAGTTGAACAAGGAATTCGAAGAGGATTGGAGAAATTAACTAATAAATAGAGGAGGTAGGATAGTGAAAATTCTATTTTATTCAATATTGGGTTCTTTGATAGGCTGGCTTATATGGGGGGTTTTTACGAATGATTATTCTCCAAATGGATATGGTTTGTTTTTATCAGGTCTTATTTCAGGTTTTTTAATAGGCAGACGTAATCCAAAAGAAGAAACAGAATAAATGAACTAACGAGGTGCTTTAGTTGAAGAAGGAATATTTGTTCACGGGGAGAATAGGTTATAAAAAGGGGGTGTCGTGATTAATGTTTAAAAAGTGTGTTATTTTAATAGTTTCATTCATTACTCTTTTGATAATAACCGGATGTAAGAATGTGGTCGAGGAAAAGGCTGATGCCTTAACTAAAACAGAGAATAAAGAAGAAAAGTGGAAACAGAGTCCTCTTTTTGAATCAGGTGGTTACACAATGATTGGGGAAGAAGGACGTTTGGGTTTTATATATGATGATAGTGAGGTACTGAAATTCTATCCAGATAAAACACAAAAGTACATGTGGCATGTTTGGGGAGATGAACAAGAGCTTGATGGGAAGTTCACAGTTATTGCTAGCAACCAAGATGACGGAGAACAAGTACCCTTGTTGGGAGTAGAACGTCTTAGTGGACCAAATAATGGTGCAGATCGACACGAGCCATCCCATTTGTCATTACCCAAACATGGTATGTGGAAATTGGACGCATATATAGATGATAAGCTTTTTGGAACAATATATGTCGAAGTCCATAAGAAATAAAAAGGAATCTTCAACTAACAACTAACGGGTGCTTAGTTAAACAAGTGGCTGCCTATAAGGGTAGCTTTTTCTTATTGAACTAACGCAGCAGGTTAGTTCAATAAGGCTATAATGAATAGTGAAGATTTCAAGGGTTTTGAATAATATTTATAAGGAGAATTTGTTTGATGAAATTTAATGATGCGATACTTCTAGGTGATTTTGTAAAAGCCAAAGAATTAGCTTCCCAGATGGATATGGATTCTTTGAGAGAAACCCTTTTCCTATTAGCCTATGACAATGAAAACATTGCTACGTATGGATTTATAAGCTATTTATTACTTGAAGAAGAATCTTCCGAATTTCACTATCTAGCCTCGTACCTTTTTAGTATGGCACTAAATCATTTAGAAGGTGCTTATCAGACAGCATTCCACCATGCAAAAAAAGCAACGGATTTATCACCTAATGATATGAATTATAAAGAATACATACTTTTCTTTAATGCGATTCCAGATAAATTATTGGGGAACGAAGAAGCATTAGAAATTGCTAATGAAATTCTTAAGAATGAACCTAATAACAAAGTTGCATTATCAGTGATTAGTGAAACAACAAATTAATATCCTTATTCAACTAACGAAGCAGGTTAGTTCAATAAGAGAAGGGGAGTTTTTATGTCGCATTTGACACAAATTATGTAGTAGAAAGTCTCATTAAGACAAAAAAAAGCATCAATATTGATGCTTAGGAAATGACTTGACTGTTATGACTGCTATGAACGCTCTTTTTCAAGTAAATCAATGATTCTATCCAGTTTAGTTTGAACCTCTTTAGAATGGTAATTCCGCAAGCTTGCATTTATTAATAGCCTTCTTAGAAACAAAGTGAAAGAAAGTACACCTACCAATATTAAAGTTAATATAAAAAGAGTATAGATTAAATCAATGTTCAATTTAAACCCCCCTAGATCCTATTTTTTCTAATTGTACCATATTTGTACGATGCAAAAATTAGGATTATCCTTTAGTGGTAATGGACAGTCCGACCATAATTTGTAATAGAAGTGAAGGTGCTTGTTCAACTAACGGGTGCGTTAGTTAAATATTCGCTTACCGAAATAATCATAACCAATCTTTATTACAAAAAGCCCTATACAGGAATAAAAAATAGCCCCTTTTTGAACAATCTTTGTTCAAAATAGGGGCTATGATTTTCTATTAGAATCAGCATTTGTAGCTGTGTTTTAATCAATCTTTATTCCAAACCAACAAAAGCGCTAAGTAAATTGAATTTTGGCCACATTGATCCATTTGGTTATTAACTAACTTTTATTTTACTAAATAACAGCATTACATCAATGTAGTTGTACAACCATTTTACCGTACTGTTTTTTTGGATTGAAAATACCTTTGTGATTGTACACCTAAATTAAAAACCGCTGCCAATGCGGCAAATATCCAAATATTTACCTGTACGTTATCTATTTGAATTGGTGTATTGAACAGCATAAAAATATAAATGGTAAACATCGATGATGTAAAGGATGAAAGAATGAATTGACCCTTTAATGATTTGATCATAATAGCACCCCCTTATGTTAACTATACTCATAGAAATGTTAATACATTAATAGTGATAAATAAATGCTAATATTCAAAAAAAGGGGATTTTTTAAATAGAACAGTTAGTGTGTTCTATAGGAAGCTTTACTTCATGAAGGAGTAAAGCCTTTTTTCTTATTGAACTAACGGAGCAGGTTAGCTTAAGAACCGACTTATGAATTTTAAAACCTAGCAGGGTTTTAAACTTAGAAAGGAATTTTAAATGGAAAGTATTTTATTATTAATTTTCGGTATAGGATTTATTGCTATTGGGATTAGACACAATAAAAATATTCACAAAGAAGAAGGTTTTGGTCCAAGTAATTTTGTCATTCTTGAATTTATAATGAGTTGGACAGATAAAATACCATATTGGTTTACAAAAACAATTTATTTATTGATTGGGCTTGGGTGTCTGTTAGGGAGTTACCTTACATACTTTTAAAGGAGATTGTGAAGGATTTTACTTAAACTAACTGGTGCTTTAGTTATACAAGACCATCACCTTCGATGGTCTATTTTTTTATTCGAAACATCAAATAGATCTCAGAATTCCATTGTGAAATGTTACACTTAAACTAACGGTGCAGGTTAGTTAAATAAGGTGTTTATTTTATCATTTAACAATGGAGATAGCTGAACGAGGAAAAAGAAGTAATACTGTTTAATATTAGTTTCGATGAAACAAGTGATAGTAAAGCTGAAGTTCGACCTTACAATAGAAGGTAATTAAATGTTTACATATTGATGATTTATTATGTAATATGGACAAGCTTTACAGTAAAAGGAGTTGATAATGATGGTTCAATCAATCAATATATTGGTTGTTGAAGATGACAATGATATAAATCAATTATTATGTCATATCGTTGAAAAAAGTGGATATGTTTCTCAGTCAGCTTTCTCAGGAACAGAAGCAATGATTTACTTGGAGAAGCAAGATTGGGATATGGTATTACTAGATCTAATGCTTCCTGGTATGAATGGAGATGAAATTCTGTCAAAAATAGCTGAACAAAGTAACATGCCTGTCCTTATTATTTCAGCAAAACTGGAACAGCAAACTAAAATTGATGCACTAAGATCGGGTGCGGATGACTATATTACGAAGCCATTTGATATTGATGAAGTATCAGCGAGAATCGACTCCCATTTGAGAAGATATAGACGTATGCATGAATTTTCAACAAATAAAGAATTAATGCACAAAGATTTAATTATTAATACAGAAGCTAAAAAAGCAGTTGTTGAGGGGAAAGTGATCGCTTTTACAGCTCGTGAATACGATATTTTAGTCCTTCTTATGTCATCTCCTAACAAAATTTTCACGAAAGAAAATTTGTTTGAAAGAGTTTGGAATGAACCATTTTATGGTGAAGATAATATCATTAATGTTCATATGAGCAATATAAGAAGTAAGCTGTCTAAGGAAAATCCAGGTGTCGAATATATCGAAACGATATGGGGAATGGGCTACCGTCTTAAAACTTAAGGTTTTCTTTAGATTTAACTTTAGCTTCTCTTATGTTCTTCTTACTATACTAAATGTATCACGTAAGGGAGGTACATATATGAATGATTATGTTCTTAAGACAAATCAATTATCAAAGCGATATAAAAATCAGTTTGCTTTAAATAAAGTGAACCTTTCGATTGAAAAAGGTTCCATTTACGGTTTTATTGGCCAAAATGGTGCAGGTAAATCAACACTAACTCGTTTAGTGACTGGATTAGCAATGCCCACATCGGGTACGATAGAGCTATTTGGAGAAACGAGTGAAAGGAAATTAATTCAAGCTAGAAAGCGTATTGGTGCTATGATCGAGGAGCCTGCATTATATCCACATATGACAGCTGCTGAAAATTTAGAAGCACATAGACTTCTAAAAGGCGTCCCGGGTAAAGAATGTGTCCAAAAAACACTAACTCTCGTTGGGCTTCTTGATACGGGAAAAAAGAAGGCGAAGAATTTTTCTTTAGGTATGAAACAAAGACTTAGTCTTGCAATTGCTCTATTGGGAGATCCGGAATTCTTAATTCTCGATGAACCAATTAATGGATTAGATCCTATGGGAGTTGTAGAAATAAGGGAGTTATTGAAAAAACTTAATAGTGAAAAAGGAATTACTATAATAATATCTAGTCATATTTTAAGTGAACTGCATTTATTAGCTACTCATTTTGGCATCATTCATAAGGGAGAATTGATTGAGCAAATGTCTCTTAATGAACTAGAAGAAAAATGTCAGAAATATTTGTATATTAAAGTAGATAATACCGAAAAAGCTGCAACCATAATTGAAACTGTCCTTTCTACTAATGATTTCGAGGTTATGCCAGATGGTGTGATTAGACTATATAAGTATCTTAATCAACCAGGCATAGTTTCCACAACATTAGTTAATGAAGGGTTGGTCATTGAAGAATTTAAGTCAATGGGTCAAGATTTGGAAAGTTATTTTACGAATCTTATTGGGGGAGTTCAGTATGGGTAATCTATTAAAATCAGAACTGTTTAAGTTAAGTAAGGATAGGTCTTTTAGAACACTGACACTGATATTGATCGCAGTTGCTGTTCTTATTCCACTTATAAGCGTATTTATCGATGGATCAGAGCTAATAAGGGTTGACGAATTATATAGTAATATCATTGGTAGGAACAATTATGTGTTAAAGTTAGTTCCATGTCTTTTGGCGGGTTATTTTATTTCTAGTGAATATTCTATTGGTACAATGAAAAGTATTGCATCTTCGGGAAATAGTAGAATAAGGATTTATTTCTCCAAACTAATGGTATTTACATTCGGAGCAATCATTATTTCGGTAATATTACCAATTGTTATGACAGGTGCTAGTGCTACTTATTTTCAATTCAACGGTATGCCTGATTTAAAGTATTTTGTTCAAACAATTCTTTTTATCATGCTGTATGCAGCAGCATTTGCATCAATTATGATGGTATTTGCAACAATATTTACGGATAGTGGAAAAACGATTGGATTGTTACTCTTTATATTCCTTCTATTTGATGGTGTTATGTTCGCGTTATCTCTTAAATATACTTTATTTGTATATATTTATAACAATTCGGTGTTTAAGTTATCATATGACATAATTAATATAAATGCTATGCAAAGCATAGAAGTATTTCAATTAGTACTTATCCCTATTTTAACTTATTTGACATTTGGAATATTAGGCGTTTTTGTATTCCTAAAGAAAGAAGTTAAATAAACCAAAAAGAAAGGCGAGTGAAATGATGATTTATATAGTAATTATATCTGTTATAACTGTATTTATTATCCTCATTCGCTTTTATTTATTGAAACAGGAACTAAAACGTGTTAATCGACAACTAAATCAGTTAAACAAAAAAGTAATCTCGAAGAAAATAGACCTTACTTTTTATGACAAAGATCTTGAGAATTTAGCTAAAAATATAAATGAACAAATTGATTTAACTAACGAGGCAGTTGTAGAGAAACTACGGATTAAAAATGAATTAAAGCAGGCGATTGCAAATATTTCACATGATATTCGTACCCCAATGACATCTATTTTAGGTTATATACAATTTTTAGAATCCGGAGGTATAAGTCCTGAGAAAAGGATTAAATACCTGGCAAATATTAAAAATGGAGCACTGAGATTAAAGGTTTTATTAGATGATTTTTTTGAACTATCGATTATAGAATCAGTCGATTATCAATTGAAAGTAGAAAATATTAAATTGAATAAATTGTTACTTGAAGTATTAATCGGTTTTTATGATGATTTCAGTAAAGCAAAAATAGATCCTTCAATCCTTATTCCAGAGGATGAAATTTATATTATGGCTGATCCATCAGCTGTTAAACGTGTAATTGAAAATTTAATTTCCAATGCGATTAAGCATTCGAGTGGAGATGTTACTATTCATTTAGTTAAAAATCCATCATCTGTTCAACTTAATTTCATGAATCCCGCTGAACAGTTAAAAGAAAAAGATCTTACTTTTCTTTTTGATCGTTTTTATAAAGCAGATCAAACAAGGACAAGAAGAGGTACAGGTTTAGGATTATTTATAGCAAAAAGTCTAATGATAAAAATGAATGGTAAATTATCAGCGGAGTTAAATGGAAATCAATTGCTGATGAAATGTGAGTGGATGATTGAAACTAGTTGATAATAGTCCATTTCTTTTGCTAACTACTAAGTTATAGTGAACATGTTATAAGCAAATCAATTTAACTAAAAATAACAATAAAAAGTCTAACAAAGGTGTTTTCAGACTACCGAGAAACCTTTGAGGCTATTTTATACGCAATAAATGATGATTGCGGTTTGATATATGATTTAACTAGTACTGAGGGGAATCAATCTTCCTCATATATAATGAAAAATTGGATTTTTGACGAGGAGAAGAATTCGGAATATTGGGCATTAGAAAATAGAGAAAGAATTCACCCAAATTATGATGCTAATGCAATTATTGACTGGTTAAACAATGTAAGGTTTAAAAAAGGAATCGCAAAAGCAAAATAAATCACCAGTCCTCAATTTAAAGTAAAAAAGAAATTATATTATTAAATTGGTTCTTTAATAAAACGATAAGATTAACCTTTTGGGGGCACGTTAGTGAAAGAAGGTTATGGTAAACATAACTTATGAAAAATAAAAAAAAAGGTAGTTTATAGGAGACGGAAAATGAAAAAATCATTGATTCAAGTTTCGAGAAAGGAAGAGAAAAAAGAGCATCCACAAACGGTACATATTGTATTTGGTGATTCGACTGCAGGTAGCTTAAAATTCGCATTTCGTAAAACTACTTATACAAAAACAGAAGAAATCATTGTGTTACCCGATATTTTATCGGTTGGTCCAATTGAATCACTTCAAACAAAAGAAGGGATAGAAAATCGTTTTCAATGGTTTAAGGAAAACTATCGTGATGACTTCAAAAATCTTGAAGAATATAAACAGGGAATGTTAAAAGCAATCGAGAAAATAATAGCGATACCACCTTATCAAAAGGTGATTATTTGGACATGTGAGAACGCTGCTGAGCAAACAGGTCTGCGTATTGTCCTTTATTTATTGCAAAATAAAGTCAATGATGTGTTCGAACTCAATACGTTTAATGTATTTCACGAGTTCTTTACATATCCTATGTTAGAAGAGGAACAGTTTCCTCGTTCATCAGGAGAATTGACTCCCGAAAAACTGCTTCAATTTTATGAACAATTTGAGCTTAGACCAATAAATTTTGCAAAACGTAATTCTCTCAGTGACGAAGGACAGAATTTAATGCTGATTGAAAATCATTTGAGAACATGGGAGCATGGTGAGCTTAGGGGTTCAAATATTGAACGAGGTGATGATTTTATCATTCATTGTGCAAAGAAATTACATAAAGAACAAGGTACATATGATTATATGAAGTCGGCACGTTTGATTGGTGAAGTAATTGGTCATATGCAGCAATACACTGGAGATGAATGGATAGATTATCGACTCCGAGATTTAATTTCAAAAGAAATATTTGAATATCGAGGGGATTTAAGTGCAATGCGACTATACGAAGTGAAATTAAAAAAAGAGTTACTTCACTAACGGGTGCCTTAGTCAAGTAGAGCAACGTCTCTAAGACGTTGCTATTTTTATATTTAAAAGTACTTCTGATAATACTCTTCCTTAGCCTCCCGCTCAATTGAGCGTATATCCTTGTGGTTTCACTTTTCTCATGCCCCATAAGACTTTGTATGACTTCAATAGAAGCTCCATTATTCAACAAATGAGTTGCATAGCTGTGTCTAAGTTGGTGTGGATGAATCTCTTTGTTAATTTCCGCACGATTGGAGATCCGCTTGATGATGTATCGCATTTGGCGACACTCATTTTATGTGGCTGTCTTGCTGTTACAAAGATGGCAGGATTATTGTCATTCCGGCTTTCAATATAGCGTTTAGCCATATGTCGCAACGTATATTGAAATAAACTTCCCTCTCCTTATCACCTTTTCCTCTAACAATCGCTGACTGATTGGACCAATTAATATGGTTCTTTTCTAACGCAACTATTTCTCCAATTCGACAACCGGTAGAAAACATGAATTCAAAAATCGCTTTTTCCATTGGGGAATGACAGGATTCACGAAGGTGTTCAATCTCCCGTTCGGTTAAATACTTGGGTATCCGCTTACCCACTTTTGGCTCTTTAATCTTGGAAGTTGGATTCTTGCTCAGGTAGCCTTCTTCATGAGACCAACGAAAAAACGATTTTATAAAGCGGATACGATGTGCTAGACTGGCTGGTTTTAAATGCTTGCACGATATAGCAAGATATTCCTTCAGTTGAATTGTATCCAGCAATTCCATCTCTACATCCTTAAAATAACCAATTAGTAGCAAAGACTGTAACTGATAGGCCTTCAACGTTTGCGGCGAAAAGCCCTCTATTCGTTTGTCAGCTTCAAACAAAGACCATGCTTTTGAAAGTAACAATTCCATTCCCCCTAAAATATTATTATTAAAGGGATTATTGCCAACTTAATAGAATTATAGACATAAGTTGTGTTTTTACTAACGAAGCAGCTTAGTGGAAGAAGGTTTAAAACTTATAGGGGGAATTTGGGTGTTTAAAAAAAATAAACAAGTCATTATTTGGGTTATTATTGCTATTGTTCTTGTTTTATTTTGGCTCTTGCCACGAGGAGATGACAAGGAACAAATAGCAGGTGAAATTAAAAACCATTCGAACGTTACAAACATAAATCATATTGAAGTAATTGATGACAATAAATCAGTTGCTTTTTCCAAAACGGCTGATGGTACTGAGATGGAAATGTATCTTGAAAAATCGTTGTTTTCTTGGAAGAAAAAAAGAGATTATTCCTTTATTCCAGAAGGGATAACTGAACCAATCCATCTTTCATTTTTCGATTCTCCTTTTAGCAATGAAGAAGAATTTAATGCTGTTTTACTAAGGGTATTCGATAAAGAAATAGATAGCGTGAAAATTGTCAAAGGTAGGGATATAATTCATAATTTTAAACTTCTTGCTAAGGATTCAGATGAGAAATTTGGATTGTTTAGAACCAAAAGTGGTGAAATATATGATGCTGAATATATTGCTTACAATAGTGAGGGTGAAGTAGTTTATAGTAGTACACCACAATAAAACTTCAAGGAACATAATAACTTATTAAAGTATCGTGGTGCTTTACTTCAAGAAGAGGTAAAGCTTTTTTCTTATTGAACTAAAGGGGCAGGTTAGTTGAACAAGCTCGTTCGACGAAAAGGACATTCCTGGTATTACAGGGGATGCCCTTTTACTAAACTATAGGGTATTTTGCTAAAATTCAAAGTCTAGAATCATTTTACTGGTTTGACCTGCAAACCTATAATTATAGGACCCTTTCAGGCTTTCTAATTCACCGGTGGCTTTGATGATTGTTGCCGGAGAATCTAGATTTCCTTTATCAAATATTCCTTGCTCTATAGCTGTAAATGTCCCCCGTTTTCCCTTATAAGTTCCCTCGAAATGCAGAAATCCGGAAATTTTAGAAGTGGCCATGTGACCATCTTCTGCATTTGATTCTAGATAATATAATAAATATTCAACAAAAGCTTTTCCTTTTAATTCACCATCAATATCATATTCGACATGGGCAATATTAATAGGGAAATCTTTTCTAGTGTCATCGACTGGCTTTTCATCCCATTTGCTTACTGTAAATGTTACCTCCATACGCGTAAACCTCCCTACATTATTAGATAAGTAATCTATCTCCAGTATACCACCTAAAAAGTACCATCAATAGTGGTATCTCATAGGAGTGTTTTTATTTTTTGTTCTTTACTGACTTTGTGAAGTATTACACTTACAACTTACAGTAACGGGTGCTTTAATGAAGGCTCATTGAGCTGCTTAGACGGTTTTTTTTCTTCTTCAACTAAAGCAGCAGTTTAGTTGAAGAAGAGGTTTTTTTTGCGAATGTGTTGAATAAGTTAATATATGTAAAATATTGAACGAGAAGGGGTGCTTTACTTCAAGTCTGGGGGTGGCACTTTTTTCTTAAACTAACGCAGGACAGTTCAATAATATTTATAGGGGGCATTTTATGATTAAGTCTTTAAAAGGGCAATTTATCTTATCTGTATTTGTTGCTATTGGCTTTGTTTATGTTAATTTTTCTAGTATTGAGTTTATTGCTGACAAGAGGGATCCAACCGTTCGGGTAATATTTTTCTTCACCATGATTTTATCGGTGTTTAATGCGGGATTATTGACGGAAAAATACATTCAAACAAGAAAGAAGAAATAACTTTTATCCAACTACCATGAAAATTAGTTTCTTCAAGAAAAGAAAAATGACAATACTTAAGAAGACCCCTACTTAATCGTAAAAAAAGAGGAGAGCATAAATAAGTCTATGGATTACGGTTGACTGGATTAAGGTCAGTATCAGTATTGACACTTCCTAAACATTTTCATTCTCTGTGGTGCAGCACTGATTTTGTGCTGCATGGATGGCTAACGGGTGCTTTAGTTAAAATTCATGGGGTTGCTTATGATAATTATAGATAGATATTAATAGTAATCGAAGGAAATGTAAAAAGTCTCAATGAAGGCTGTCTTTATAAATTTTGTTGTTATTTAAAAAACCAGATTATTATAATAATTGAAACTTAAAAGGATTTGCTTCGTCTATCTTTAATAATATAGACAATTGGATTGGAGGTAATAATACATGAGAAGGATTATATTTCTTGTTTTATCATTGGCTTTTATGTCTGTATTTCTTTTAGGTTGCCAATCAGAAGATAACACCACAATAGATGTAAATAATACTAACTTTGAACATCAGTCAAAAGATAACGAAAAATTGAAAGTTGATGGAGAAATTACAAAGATCAGTATTTCAAAATCAAAAGGAAATAGTGGTAGTGCAACAATTTTTGAAGATGATGAATCAATCGAGACATTAAAAAGTATAATCTCAAATGCTGTAAAAGAAGATGGAATAGTAGATATGGCTAATCCAGAGTTTTATATGAATCTTATCTATGACAATGAGAAAGAACAAGGTTTTCATTTATGGATTGGTGAAAAAGGTGAAAAAAGCACGTTGATGAAAACTGATGATACACACACCATTTTTACGGTCTCAGAAGAAATGACTGACAAGTTAATTGATTTAACTAAATAGCAGTTATAATCAAGACCTCTAATGTAGGTCTTTTCTTATGCACTTCGCAGAATATCAGCTGTTATATAATTTTATTTTTGACACCTTAAAAAAGCATTTGCATTACACGATTTTTCAATCGATAAATTCTTACCGAGATCAAGAAAACAACAATCTATTAATTCTGTTTTTCTGTCGAACCAAAGACTTCATCTACCTCCTTAGCGAAAACTTGGAATATATAGTGTATCTCTTGTTCTTCTGTAGCGATACCTGTCGCTACACCACCAGTTTTCGACCCTTGAATACTCATCAAAGCATTATGATCATTGTCAACTTTTGAAAAATCACCCTTTTTCCAACGTTTTAATATATCTAAATATGTTTCATAATGCTCATATTTGTCTTTATTTTCTTCTACCATCTGTATCAAAATATCGGTTCTTTCTGGTGTTATCATAATTGAACTTTCTTTTTCATCAGCAATAATCTTTTGGTGCGCCATTTGTTGAATCACTTCTTCCACTAGATTGTCAACAAATGGTTCATTTCCAATTTTCCATTCATCAATCATATTGGAATGAAAATTATTTTCCCAACCAAAGGTGTAATCCACTGTCGATACAAACTCTTTTTTTTCATCTTCTTTTGAACTGCTATCTACTACATTTTCAACAACTATAGAGGTTTCTTTTTCATAGTTCTTTTCCAAAAATAAATAAGTACTGCCTATACTCAACAAAGCCGTTAAGACAACTAGACCTAAAACACGAATCGACTTCATTTCTATTACCACCTTTATTATTAGTTACCCCAAAAAATAGCATATAAATAACCTGATGTGTTATTCGTATTTTAACATAAATATCCAGTTGAGGCGAAACTGTTATATTTGATGTAGGGTAGGCGTTATAATACCATTTAACAATAAATCAACCTTTTCCTTTAACATAGCCAAAAAAAACTAAAACATCATTGTGGAATAGATGTTTTTGTTTTTTTATTTCTTTAGCATTTCTGGAATATTAGTTGAAATCGTTTACTCAATTGTTTATCCGACTGAACAAAATAGTTTGTTATTCAACTAACGAGTCCATTAGTTAAAGATCATTGGGTTGCGTAAGCAGCTCTTTTTTCTTATTGAACTAACGGTGCAGTTTAGTTGAATAAGAGATATGAATATTCCATTCTTTTTATGCCGCATTTGGCACAAAACACGACATAAAAAAAGAGCTAAATTTCAGCTCAAAATTTGTGCGGTTTATCAACCTTGATGGATGCGACTTCTCCACAATCTTTACAGAAAGTATAGGTGAGTGATGATCCAGAAGAAAAGATTTTATTAATTGATCTTATCAAAGCGTAGCCATGACTAACTTTACCTTGGGTATAAGTAGTACCAGCGCAGGATTTACAAACAAATTTCTGGTTTGACATATTATCACCTCACCACTTAAATACGGATAATATTGATATAAGTTTCAAAAATTTAAGGTAATATTTCACAAGTTTAGTCGTAATTCGACCAAAATGTGCAGTAGAAGAAAAGGTGTTCCTCAACTAACGCAGCAGGTTAGTACTATAAGCATTGTGTTAAAATTCGGATAGAAAAAAGGGGAAGAGAGAGGTTTTTTAAATGAATAAAACTATGTTTTACTTTTGGATATTTGTTATTGCTGTTATTGCATTTTTTACAGGGGAAATTGCTACGGTTATGATGCTGTACTTAATTTTAATTACTCTAAATGCAATACATTCAACCATTAAAGATTTTTATGATGATTGGAAAAATAGGTATTAAAGTTGAAATACTGTTTATCTTTTCACTTTTTAAACTACCGGGTGCTTTACTTCTAGAAGGAGTGAAGCTTTTTTCTTATTGAACTAACGCCGCAGTTTAGTAGAATAAAGATGTTGGTTAATTGTGGTAAAATGGAATTAGATGTGGAGGGATTTCATTGGACTCATTTTTCATTTTAATGTTCGTTACGTTTGAAAACATAATTACTACTTTTTTTAAAAATGGTATTTGGGTAATCGGTTTTTTTTACTTGTTAAATAAAACATTTGAAAATAATAGACTTAAGTATTTTTCTAAATATGCTATATGGATTGTTATGTCTATATTATGTATCCATTCAGTACTAATAGGTATACAAACTTTATTCTTATTCAACTAAAGTGGCAGGTTAGTTCAATAAGGAATTAATGTAATCATAGGGAGAAAGTATTATGTATTTACTTTTATCAATTGTTCTAAGTACAGTTTTAGGCTTTGTTCTACGTAAAGGAATTTATGGCTATTTAAGCGAATTATATAAAATGTATAACTAATAACGAATTGAAAAATATTCTGGGAGGTTAGTGAGATGAGAGCAGCCGTTTACAGTTCGTATGGATCCCCGGAGGTCCTTAGGATAAACGAAGTTGAACTACCACCTATAAAGAATGACGATCGGGTACTGATCAGAGTGCATAACGCTTCGGTCAATCAATTTGATTGTCTATATCGGAAGGGTTATTTGCCTACCAGATTAGATAATGGTCTTAAAAAACCAAAATCATCAATATTGGGGATTGACGTTTCGGGTATCGTTGAAGCGGTCGGTAAAAATGTAGAAAGATTTAAAGTTGGCGACTATGTCTACGGAAGCTGCTTCGGATCCCACGCAGAATATGTCTGCCCTCCACAGAGTGGACTAAGTCATATGCCGAAAAACATAACTTTCGAACAGGCTGCAGCCGTACCATGTGCTGCTCAAACAGCTCTTCAGGCTTTGCGAGATGTAGCAAAGATAAAATTGGGACATAAGGTTTTGATCTACGGAGCTTCGGGCGGTGTCGGGCACTTTGCAATTCAGCTTGCCAATTACTACGGGGCTGAAGTAACCGCGGTTTGCAGCACCTCGAATCTGCAGTGGGTGAAAGATCTCGGTGCACATTACGTGCTCGATTATACGAAGGAAGACTTCACGAATAACGGACAAAAGTACGATATCATACTGGATGCTGTTGGTAAAACGACCTTTTTTAGTTGTTTACGTTCACTAGCTGAGAATGGTGTCTATATAACAGAAAACCCCCTCTATCCTATGTATCACCCAGTTCAGTTATTGGTTGGTTCCTTAATCGGTCGAAAGAAAGCTAAGCTGCATCTTGCAAATCCTAATGACATGGATCTAGAATTCATGCGGGGGCTTATAGAGGAAGAGAAAGTAAAACCAGTTATAGAGAAGTGTTATCCCTTGGATCAAATCGTAGAGGCTCATAGGCATGTAGAAAGCGGACGTACAAAAGGGAAGGTAGTCCTTCAAATCATATCTCAATTTGCATGCGTTGATCCTTAAAGGCTAAAGTAACTTAATCAAGCTAGTTTAATTCAGTAAATTAAGTATGAAAAAGCGTGCTTTATTAAGGCTTTAAGTTAGAGTAAAATCAACTGAGTTAAATAAGATTAACTCAAAAAAATAATTATGTGAGCAAATGTGTGAGCTTTATGGAAAGCAAGTGATCTTTATTTTTAAACTTTGGTGAGGTTGTTATAAGAGGATTAACGCAAAAACGACTGAAAATCGAGCAAAGAATAAGGAATTAATGAAAATAAAGCTGTTTTCGAACGAGTTGAACCTGAATAAAAGGGTTTTGAGGAAACTGATGAAATAAATATGAGTGTTGATTCTGGAAGGGATTAACGCTCTTTTTGTTGAACTTATTATACTAATGGGGCAATATACAATGAAAATTGATTTTTGAAAGACCTTTAAAAGGACAATCAGAAACCATTCGTTATGAAAGTTTGTGAAACATTACACTTAAACTAACGAGGCAGGTTAGTGAAGAGTGTTGTTTAACTTGTGTTCAACAATCGGGACATATTGCGTTATACAAAGGGGGAAAACACTAAGAAAAGTTCTCATAGCTAATGTTCAATACAACTTCAATATAACAGGCTAAGAGGATTATAAGTGATAATTCTGATAGAATTGATATATCTGCTATGCAAATTAATTTCACAATATCGGGAACTTGTTGTTGATTTATCGTTCTGCCTAGAAAGGTCGGGTTGTATATGAGTAAAATTATGAAAATTTTTGGGGCAGTTGCGATCATTAATATACTGGCCAGGTTACTTGGTTTTATTAGGGAAATAGCGATAACGAATCAGTATGGTGCGTCGACTACAGCTGATGCAATTGCAAAAGCGTATACAATTCCGAATTTCATTTACCTCGTTGTTGGTGGTGGATTGACGACGGCATTTATATCCGTCTATCATTCGACTAAATTAGATAAGGCTTTGTACGTTCGTAACTCGCTTACGACTGTTCTTGTGACAGCGGTTTCCATAACAGTTACATTAATCATCTTTACAGATCCAACTTTGAGACTGTTCTTCAACAGTCAGAGTGCTGAAGAGTATGCATTGTTACGCAACCTATACCTTTGGATGATGCCTTCTTCTATCATTCTAGTCCTATCGACATGGATGAGCGGATTGCTTAATGTAACCGGTAAATACAACTTGTCCAGTATTGCAGTTTTTCTTTATAATGCAGCCTTTGTCGGAATAGCTGTCTTGTTAACCAGTTATTTCGGACCTGAATCTTATGGTATTGGTGCATTGTTTGGTGCACTGTTTATGGGTGGATTTCTTTATGTGGGACTTCGGAAATCGAAACTCTATTCGTTGAAACCATCTTTTGGCATGACTGAAGATGTTAAGAGGTTATGGATCATCGCTTTGCCGATATTGTTCGGTGGAGCCTCGTTACAGTTCTATATTCTCATTCATAGGATTGTATCTGGGCAGTTTGGAGAAGGAGTGACTACTGCGGTTAACATTGCCTCGAAATCGACTGGCCTTCCTCAAGCAATCTTGATGACCGCAGTGACAACAGTCATTTATCCTCTCCTGAGTAGAAAAGAGGGAGAGGGCGACGTTCAGACTATTCGGGCACTCTATAAAAAGGGAATGCTCTACCTAGTCGTACTACTCGTTCCAGCAACGGCTGTTGCTTATTTCTTTGCAGAACCGCTTGTAAGTCTTGTTTTCGAACGTGAGGAATTTACTAGGGAGTCGGTCTTGCTAACGGTACCAATATTTCGTGCATTTTCACTGTCAATGTTTTTCCTCGCTGCGAATACATATATCACTAGATTCTACTATGCAAAAGGCAATTCGATAGTGCCGGTAATATTTAGTGTGATTAGCGTTTTAGGCATTAATGTAGCTGTTATTTATTTGATGATGGGCTCATTTGGTGCTTCTGCGATTGCTTACGGTACGGTTATTAGTGCTGCGGCAAACTTCATAATGCTCGTTATTTACGCAAGGGTGAAATGGAATTTCTAATTGTAGCTAATACGCATTGAAGGTAATTCTCGTCTGTTTAGATGGCTCTTTCTTGTTCAACTAAAGCGGCAGGTTAGTTGAATAAGAAGGCATACATAAAGAAGGGTTTGCAGAGAGGGAGTGGAAGTTGGTGGATATGAAAAAGAACCATTACTTTTATATTATCATTGGATATATAGGTACTTTATTAATATTGATTGCTGGTATAAGGTACATTTTAATCACAGATGATGTCATAGGAAATGGACTCATATTCTTTGGACTTATTTTTATCCTAAATAGTTTAAATTTTATGGAATCCAAATTTCTTACAGTAAAAGAAAAACGAATTGTTAATTGGTCATTCTTTAGTTTGATGGCAATAATTCTAATAATTGGTTTTACTTTCGTATAAATATCATCTTAATTGAATCATTTTCAACTAACGGGTGCTTTAGTAAAAGATCATGGAGTCGCCATAGGTAACTCTTTTTCTTATTAAACTAACGCAGCAGTTTAGTTTAAGATGGTTATATAAGAATGAGAAATGTAAGGGGTGTTTTTATTGAAAAGCTATAACAAGATTGGAAAAATCTTATTTTATTTAGGAATATTGCTAATGTCAGTTGGATTTTCTTTTAATCAGACAATTGGGATTGCGGATACTCCTGAGCCATATTCAACATTTTCTATACCCTTAATTGTAATCGGAATTATATTAGGGGTGGTATCAAACTTTTATAAGAAAAGTAAAGAGAGTAATTAGTGATTTCGAAGGCTTTTCTTATTGTGCTAACGTGGTGCTTTAGTTCAAGATCGTGGGGGGTGCTTAGGCAACTCTTTTTCCTATTAAATTAACGAAGCAGGTTAATTGAATAGGAGGATGAAATAATCGATATCAGCTACCACATAAAACAAGTAGCCGAAAATGTAATTTCGGCTACCCATAGACTTGCTATTAAAATGAACGGTCATCCACCTGATCGATCCAGCTTTTGACCTTTTCAAGAAGCCTCTCCATGCTTCCATCTTCAAAAGGAGACTCCAGATTTGCACTCTTCAAAAGCTCAGGGTATGGGAGCCGTCCCCCTTGTTTGCACATTTTCAGGAAGCTTTCCCAAGCAGATTTTGGGTCATCTTTCTGTTTGATCCATAGCTGGACTGCAGCAAAATGGGCCAAATCATAGTCCATGTAATAAAAAGGCGAAGTGAACAGATGCTCTATTTCATAAAACCCTGTGCCTTGCCCTAAAAATTCATTGCCATCATAGTCCCTTTCCGGCAAGTACTCGTGCTCCAACTCTCTCCACTTTTGCTTCCGAACTTGCATGGTGGCTGTCGGGAATTCATACAGGAAGTGCTCGAATTCATCAACAACTGATACAACCGGCATATGAATAAATGCTTCGGTCAGGTTGGAAAACTGGTACTTCTGCGTATCTTCCCCAAAAAACAGTTCCATCCAAGGCCAGACAAACCGTTCCATCGTGAATGAAAATACCTCACACGAATCATACGGAATAATGTACTCATGGATATTGGAGTGACGGCTCATATAAAACTGAAATGCATGGCCCGCCTCATGTGCAAAAACCCTGACATCATTGGATGTGCCGTTGAAATTCGCGAAGATAAACGAAGCAACTTCCGGACCGCTATACGACGCGAATGCCCCACCCATTTTGTTTGTACGTGATTCCACATCAAAATTCCCTTTTTCCATCAGTTCATCAAAAAATGCACCCGTTTCAGGAGACAGTTCACGGAAAATAGCCCGATAAACCTCTAATATTTCCTGATGTGCCCCTATAGGCGAGGGCGAACCGTTCTTGAAGAAATATCTCTCATCATAATACTTCAGTTTGGAAACGCCAATACGGTTCAGCTGTTTCTTTCTAAGAACAGAAATGAATTGCCCCCCATGCTCTTTCACTTGCTTGCGATATTGAACGAGGTCGTTGGGCGTATGTCCTGTTCTATGCATTCGGTCATAGCCAAGTTCCACAAAGGACGAATAACCTAACGTTTTCGCGATTCGGTTGCGTGTCTTAACCAGTTCATCAAGGATTCGTTCAAAATCGGAGGCATGCTGTTTGAAGTAGCCCGATTTTGCTTCAAAGGCTGCTTTTCGAACCTCACGATCAGGTGAGCCCAGATATAGAGCCAAGGTACTGAATCTCAGCTCTTTTCCATTGAAAGGAATGACCGCTTTTCCCAACAGCTCCTGATACTCGGATACAAGGCGATTTTCCATCCTGATATCTTCTTGCACTTCATCAGAATAGGTTTTCAGCTTAATTTCTGCTATTTTGAATAGCTGATTGCCCCACTGGCTTTCAAGCTGTTCCCTAAATTTTGCGTTCAAAATCTCTCTGTAGTATTCCCCTGACATCCATAGCCAGCGTGACTCCAACTCTTGGAAAAAGGCATGCTGTTTATTGTATTCA
The DNA here is from genome assembly GCF_038005325.1 of Psychrobacillus sp. FSL H8-0484. NCBI lineage: Bacteria > Bacillati > Bacillota > Bacilli > Caryophanales > Bacillaceae > Psychrobacillus > Psychrobacillus sp. FSL H8-0484. The sequence goes on from NZ_JBBOSZ010000001.1 coordinate 1,837,604, forward strand.
TCATTTACCGTATCTCCAAAGTAATGAATCCTCGCTTCGTTTTCTGACGCCTGATAAGCAAGTCGATGATGGTTCAGCTTTTCGAACTGGACATTTTGCTCCTCAAAAGAAGCTGCATTTATAAAGCCTTTCAACATTCTTTTAAAGTCTTTTTCATATTGGTAAATATCTAAGATGGAATCCTTTTGTTTGATAATATTCATTTTTCTCCCTCCAACCATTTATTACTTTAAAGAGTAATATATTTTACTTTAAAACGCAACACTAAAATACTCTGAAATAAAAAATAATTACGCTAAAGAGCAAAAAAAATCATAGAGAATTTCTATAATTTATTTTCATAAATGAATATATTATCTTTGTTAACTAAAAGTGACACTATCTGGCCATTTCAAACTTATTCAACTAACGAGTGCGTAGTTAAAGATGATTGAGTTACTTAGGCAGCTCTTTTTTCTTATTGAACTAACGGGGCAGTTTAGTTGAATAAGCAGAAATGGACTTCGTTAGTTTAAATTGGATTATTCACTTAATATTGGAACTTCCATTCATGTTAAACGTAAAGTAAAGGGACTATGTCAGTTCAATGAGATACATATAAAAAAGTGATTCTTAAAGGGGGAAATAATATGGGTATTTATATGATGATATTACCAATAATTAGTATGTTGTTAGGTTTGTATTTAGTATGTCTGGGACTATGGGAATTAAGAGTTGGTTTAGATAGAAAAAGATTTATAAACTTCTCGTTTACTGGGCTATTTTTGATCTTTATATTACCCGTTATCTTTGGGTTTCAATTGATAAATTTTTCTGCTTATTGAATTAACGGAAGCATTAGAAATGATCAATGAGCTGCATAGACGGCTCTTTATCGTTATTCAACTAAAGACGCAGTTTAGTTGAACAATGATAAACAACTACAAAGGAGTGAGAATATGACTTATTCATCTGCATTCATAGGATTGTTTTTAATGCCTATCCTTTGCATTATATTTTGTTTGAATTTGGTTTCTATATTGAAAAAGGTAAAACACGAAGAAAAAACTACGGTTAATACTGTTTGGCTTACAATATCGTTTACTCTTATTATGTGGAGCATCGCATGGCTAGCAGCAGGCACTTATTAAGCTAACGGGTGCTTTAGCTAGACAAGTGGCTACCTGTATAGGTAGCCTTTTCTTATTGAACTAACGCAGCAGTTTAGTTGAATAAGCAGGAATGAACTTTCGTTGTTTTTAAGTGGTAAATTTTATATAAATTGAAACTTCTATTTATTTCAACCGTATTGAGTAGAGAAGTAGCGGTATTAAAAGATAGGAGATAATAAGATGGTACTAATAATTCCAAAATGTATGAAGTGTAATAAAGAAATCAGGGACGATGAAGAAGTGTTTGTCCAAATTCGATACCCGAAGCGAAAAGGATTTACTGAAATCAAAGCTTATTTAAATCTTGAAGGTAAGTTTATCTGTAAAGAGTGTTCAACAAAAATTAATATTTAATATATTGTGCTTTAGTGACACAAAAAACTAAAGACCTTATTCAACTAACGTGGTGCTTTACTTCAAGAAGGAGTAAAGCCTTTTTTCTTATTGAACTAAAGCAGCAGTTTAGTGCAATAAGAAGTTCCATCATATTGGAGGATATTACACGTTCAAAGGAGAATATATAATTATTAACACTTTGGTGGAGGAACAATTATGGAACTTATAAATATAAGAAATATTTCCTCAAGTTGGGGAATAAATATTAAGGATTATAAAGGACTTTCAGAACGAGCAACGCTTATTATTTCTGATGATGAAGAGAAGTTTATACTGAAGAAAAAGGCTAGTTTAACCCAATTTGAAAGTGAATTAAAATTGCTAAAACATCTTAAAGACAACGGGTTTCAGGCTCAATTTCCAATATCGGATAAACTCGGAAGTTGGATTGTTTCTTACAAAGGTGATTACTATTGTATATACAATTATCTTGATGGTGAAACCTTTAGTGCTTCCGAAAGTTTACAAAATCCAATAGCACCAAAACTACTAGGTAGAACTATTGCAGTACTAAATAATACAATGAACTCAATAAACTTTGCTAATGAGTTTCCTAATAAAGACTTATTCCATATGGTTTATGGTTTTGCGGTAAAAGAAATTGAAAAGATGGACGGTTCCGAAAAGCTATTAAAAGTATATCAACAGTTAGAAAAAGAAATTAAAACTGTAGTTGATTCTTTAACGAAACAGCTAATACACAGGGATAGTCATATACATAATATTGTATTTAAGGATGAGATATTAACAGGCGTTATTGATTTTGAAATAGCAGAGGTAAATGTTAATATTTTTGATATTTGTTATTGCTCAACAAGTGTTTTAAGCGAAGTTTTCTTCAAGGAAAATTCAAGGGAAAGTTGGATAAAATTTGTTGGAGATTTAGTGTCTGAATATAATCAATACAGTTTATTATCGACAAAGGAACTAAAGTCTATATGGTATGTGATGCTTTGTATTCAAACAATATTTATGGCTTATTTTACGAATAATAAGGAAATTTATAAAATCAATAAAGAAATGTTCTTCTGGATTTATGAGAATAAAATAAATTTAGAAAACGCAATTTTAACAAAAAATTAAAATTCATATATTGGAAAATTAATTTGAGCGATGCTTATTTATGCTTCGCATTACTATTAAAAACAAGTTTGTGAATAAATGTACTTAAGCTAACGGGTGCTTTACTTCAAGAAGGAGTACAGCCTTTTTTCTTATTGTACTAACGCAACAGGTTACTTAAATTAGGGGGGATGGTTTTGAATATAATGTTTATCATTATTTTGGTGTTTTCTTTACTCGCTTCTACGCTAACTTCTATTTGGTTATTGAAAAAGAAGTGGCAAGCAAGGTTAGTTGCATTTGGTATAAATACACTTATTTTGTCAATAGCAACAATCCTACTTTACAAGTTAGACGTTCAAACATATCATAAACAGACAGAAGGATTATTTAGTAGTTTAGGTATAGGAGTATTGATGTTTTTCATTCCAATAATTACATTCATTAATTTCTGGATACTCGATTTTGTAAGAAATAAAAGTATGAGTATATCTAATTAGTATTTACTTCTTCTTGAACTACCATGGAAGAACTTAATTTCCTTGCATATTCTGTGGTGAAGCAGGGCTTCATGGATGGCTAACGGGTGCTTTACTTCAAGAAGGAGTGAAGCTTTTTTCTTATTGAACTAACGCAGCAGGTTAGTTGAATAAGAGAAGGGGAGTTTTTATGTCGCATTTGAGACAATTTATGTAGTAGAAAGTATCATTAAGACAAAAAAAAGCATCAATATTGATGCTTAGGAATTGACTAGAATGTCATGAACGCTCTTTTTCAAGTAAATCAATGATTCTATCCAGTTTAGTTTGAACCTCTTTAGAATGGTAATTCCGCAAGCTTGCATTTATTAATAGCCTTCTTAGAAACAAAGTGAAAGAAAGTACACCTACCAATATTAAAGTTAATATAAAAAGAGTATAGATTAAATCAATGTTCAATTTAACCCCCCCTAGATCCTATTTTTTCTAATTGTACCATATTTATACGATGCAGAAAATTAGGATTATCCTTTAGTGGTAATGGACAGTCCGACCATAATTTGTAATAGAAGTGAAGGTGCTTGTTCAACTAACGAGTGCTTTACTTCAATAAGGAGTGAAGCCTTTTTTCTTATTGAACTAAAGGGGCAGGTTAGTTGAAGAAAGAATTTGTTCTTTTCTAAAAAATTCTGTTGAGAAGATGTTAATACTTAGATGAATGAGATTGTTTTTTATAAAATATTAAGAGGTGATGTATTGTACATTTATTATGGATTTTTATTTGCGATTTTAATTGCAGTTATAGGTAGCGGTGTATTTTTAATCATTAAGGGAGACTCAAAGAAGTCATTTTTTCTAATTTGTTCAGGTGTGAATTTAATTATCATTCCACTTTCCTTATTTATTGGGGGTATGGCTACAGACTCTCCTGACAGTAATATGTTTGATTTTTTTAAGGGTTTTATATTTATTCAGGCAATACCACTTGTTTTGCTTATTATTAGCATTCTGAAAATATTATTGGCTTCGAGAAAATCGAAAGAAGAGTAGTATTATTTAAACGGATTTCTTATTAAACTAACGAGTGGTGCTTAGTATAATAAGACGCAACGAGAACCCTGGAAAAGTTAAGGAGGAAGTTCTATGGAAAATATATGTCTGATTTGTGGATTTAATGAACTTTATGACCCACCATATGATGAAAAAGGGGGGGCTTCAGACGAAATCTGCCCTTGTTGTGGTTTTCATTTTGGATTTGATGATGATGATGTTCAAGATAAAAAAGTTGTATATGAGCAGTGGAGAGGTAAATGGTTACAAAATGGAAGTCAATGGTTTTCAAAGAGCAGGAAACCCAATGAAAATTGGAATGTAGAGCAACAATTAAATAAAATTAACAATCTATAATACTATGTGACCTTTAGGATAATCTTAAAGGGCGAAATTAGATTTAACAGAAAAAATAACTCTAAAACCCATAAACAAATTTAAATAGCTGGTACAGTTTTATTGAACTGACGGGGCAGAAGAGTTGAAGAAAAGTGTGAAAGGCGGGGCGAAAATAAAAATCTATCAAAGGGGAGTATTGAAATGAAGAAAATAATTTTAATCATGTTAATTACTGTAATTTTAACAGGCTGTAATGGATTTCCAAACGGTACTATTAGTCAACCAGAAGGCAAAGTGATCGTGGGTGGGGAACAATATACAATGATGTCAGGTGATTACGAGTGGAAAGAAGACAACATTGAAATTAGTACAAAAAGTATTCCCGATATAAATGAATTAGCTGAACTTTTCGAAACAATAGAAGTCGATAAAGGTGATACATTAAAATTTGAAGTTGATAAAAACCCTTCTTCCATTACGGTAACTAAACTGAATGAAGATGGTACAATTATTCAATCGTTTTTCCCAGTAGTAATAAGTACTGCGTGGAATGTCAGCGACTTGAACTAAATCCACGACTTCATAATGTTTCTTTAGTTCAAAAATTACTTGCGCTTTAATTTTGTTTGTAATTTTTCTTGTTCGTGAACTAAAGCTTTCAACTTTTTTAAGTAGGCATTCTCCATACGCAAACGTTCATTTTCAGCTCGTAGAGCTTCCATAGATCCTTCATCTGGAGTTGTTTTTTTGTCATTCGATTTGGTTTCCTTTTTCATGGATGGACGCCTCTTTTTCTTTGTTTTTAGCGCGTCCAATCCTTTTGTCTTAAGCAACTCCTCCCACTGATAAATAGTACTCGGAGAAGAAATATTAAATTTGCTTGCCGTTTCTAGAAAAGACGCACCTGTTTCGTTCATAAAATTAAGTACGTCTAGTTTAAACCCAGATGAGTAGCTTGTATAGCCTTTCTTAAACCCTTTTTCACCCTGTGCTTCAAATAATTTCACCCAAGTAATGACTTGAGATTTAGCTACGCCAATGCTTTCTGCAATAGTTTGATAGCTTTCGTTTCCAGTTAAATAGCGTTCCACCGCTTGTAATTTAACTTCTACTGTATATTTAGACATAAAAACACCCCGTAAATGTTAGTTGGTGTCTAACATTTACGGGGCAGTTCATATTTCGGTGGTCTATTTTTACGTCCAAAACATTAGGTAGATTTTAGTGAGCCATTGTGAAATGTTACACTTAAACTAACGCAGCAGGTTAGTTGAATAAGAATCTGAAACTTTAGTAAGTATTATGCATCTAATTTTTCAAGGGGTGTTAATGTGAAAAATAAAATCAGAATAAGTTTTTTATTATTATTTTTTTTATTTATTGCTGGCTGTTCTGATTATCAAGAGAAATTTGCTTTCACAGGAACAGTAGAGGAGATACTTGTTGAAGAAGAAATGTTAGTTATTAAAGAATATAATAAGGGTATTGAAGGTAGACAAGACGGAAATGTATATGAAATACCTGTTGTTAATGTAAAGAGATATAGCATTGGTCAGAAACTTGAGATAACTGTCTTCTCTAATACTGATGAAGATATTTGGGCTTTAGACCATTTGAAATTCGATATAAAAACAGTCGAAAATTAAACTTCTTGTTCAACTAACGGAGCAGTTTAGTTCAATAAGGAATATAGAAAAGTAGGTGATTAAATATGAGTTTAGCAAGCTATATTGGTTGTAACGTAGAAGTCCCACTCAGTAATGATGAAGAAAATAATTTTATTTACATTGGAGATTGTTTTTCAAATAAGTACAACAAACAAGATGTACAAAAATATCAATTTACCACACCTTTTGTATATGAAGTATCGAGTGATTGGGGAATTGAGATTTCAGAAAATATGAATCAAATAACATGTGCTGAATCAAAAAAGAAGCTAATTGCATTATGTGAAATTATGGATAGTTATCTTGAAAAAGGTGATTATTTTGAACTGTATAGTTGTTGGGTTGGCGAGGAAAAGGACAAACGAGTAGGTGACATAACTTTGAGGATAGATAAATTAAACGTTGATTTGATTGAATTACCTGAAAAAACTTTGGTGCGAATAGAGAAGTAATACCTTTTTCACTAACGGGTGCTTTACTTCAAGAAGGAATGAAGCCTTTTTTCTTATTGAACTAAAGCAGCAGTTTAGTTGAATAAAAACTGGAGTAACAAAATAACTATCCATAACGACTTATTGTAGAAAGGGGGTTATGTTTTGAAAATAAAACAAATCTTGATTTTTATGCTTATTTCCGTTTCGCTAATTGTAACAGGTTGTATAAACAATGAAGTTGAGGGTAATGAAGTAGAAAATAATAACACTGATACCGAGATTAGAGATGTGGTATTGAATTATATTGAAGAGCAAGATTGGAATCCTGAACCATACTCAAGAAGCGACTGGGAAAATGCAACAGTGAAAAAAATAACCGTTGATGACATTTATAAAAATATTGATAAATCATATAAAGGCAAAGAGATTTTTACAGTAACTATCGAAGATGCCATCGCTGCACCAATTGTATTTGTTGACCCGAACACTTTAGAGGTGATAGGAATTATGCCTGGGGAATAATAGGTACGATCTTCAACTAACGTGGTGCTTTATTAAGCTGCTAAGACGGCTCTTTTTTCTTATTGAACTAACGGTGCAGTTTAGTTGAAGAAGAAGGTTTTTTTATGATTGTGTTGAATAAGTTAATATATGTAAATTATTCAACAAAAGGGGTGCTTACTTTCAGTCTGGGGGTGGCACTTTTTTCTTGAATTAACGCAGCAAGTTAGTTCAGTTAGAAACACATTAAATTGGGGGGAGAAAAATGATTTGGGGAACTATATTTCTATGGATTGTTGGTTTAATTATTTTGTACGTAGTAATTTTTGCAGCAGTAAAGGATGCCATTAATAAGTCAGAGGTAGGTCAAATAATAATAAAGAAGTATGGAGTTAAAGAGGAGATAGTATCGATAAGTGATGAAGAAATTGAAAAGGAATTAGACGACGATGAAAGAAGGTAAAATTCGTAAAGATTTGTTGATTAAATACGGCTATCGATATTCATTTTTGTATAGTGTCTTGGAACACGAATGGAAATATTTATAATATCAACCTTCTTAAGCTAACGAGTGCTTTACTTCAATTAGAGTAAAGCATTTCTTGTTCAACTAACAGGGCAGGTTACTTTAAGATGGATGGATACCTCTTTCTAATTTGGGAAGATTAGAAAAGAGGTGAATTTATCTTGAAAAAAATGTATGTACTGATTTTAATCATATCTTTATTTACTTTGGTGTCATTTGAAGCTTATGCACAGCCTAAAAATTGTCCTGTATTAAGTGAATTAGAGAAAATATCGCTTAAGGATAAAAAAGAGGTAATAGAAGCGTTAAATACTTTAATACCAAAAACTTATGGAACTGGATTAGAGGATTTACCTGACCTATATACTAAGTGGAATGTAGTAACTGCCAAACCTTTTCCTAAAACAGTTGGTAATAAAATAGAAGAAGGCTATTTTGGAATGGCTAAAACCTTTTGTGGCAAAGAAATTGCTGAAAAGTCATGGCTTGTACGTTTAGATTTCCCCAAAGCACCTGGAGCTGACTTAGCCCAAGGTCAATTATTTTTAGCTAAAAGTAAGGAAAAAGGATGGTTTGTTTGGTTTCGATACCATTAAACTGCTATTCCTTATTCAACTAATGAGTGCTTTACTTCAAGAAGGTTTAATTTTCTTTTTGTTGAATCTAATTAAAGAACTAGAAGGAAGGAGAACAAAAAGTTGGATAATAGGTATTAAAAATTAATTTCATGGGTTGAAGATATAAAGGATCGAAATCACTCCTCTGCATCAGCAGTGATTATACTTAAGGATGATAAAATAGTATTAGAGCATTACAGTGGAAGCCACTCTAATACAGAAGGTTCATTGCCTATTACTCAATTCTCACAGTTTAATGTTGCATCAGCGAGAAAAAGTTATTTAGGGCTAGCTGTTGCATATGCAATCCATGAAGATAAAATTAAAAGTCTTGATGACTATGCAGTAAATTACTTTGAAGAATTTGATAAACAATTACTCGGTAGAACGACCATTAGAAATTTAATTACTCATTCGCATGGTTTAAATGAGGATGAAAATGGAACGGTTTATAGAGAGTTTAACCCAGGTAAAGGGTGGGCGTACAGAGGGATAAATGTGTTAATGATGACCCAACTAATTAAACGATTATACAACCAAAGTATTCCTGAATTGTTACATGAAAGAATCTTTTTACCTTTAGGTTATAAGGAAACAGCTTGGCAAACAAAAGAAAATGAAAAATTAGTTAAAGTAATTGTTAATCCTAAAGAAGAGGCAACATCTAAACTGGGCAATTCAAATGATGGAACTGAGTCTAACCTTTATGTCTCTGCTAGAGAATTTGCATATTGGGGAAATCTTCATTTAAGAAAAGGAAATATAAATGGAAAACAAATTGTTCCAAAAGAAGTAATTGAAGTTGCAACACAAGTTCAAAGCCCTGTATATAAAAATGAAGAATCCCCATTGAATGGTGCGTTTTGGTATGTTCAAGGAACTCCATCATCAAGAAGTGAGATTGGGGATCGAGTGCCTAAAGGTGCTTTTCAAATAATAGGGGTAACAGGTTCAACTTTATTAGTAATACCTGAATATAATGTTGTTGTTGCAAAGATGTATAACAAAAGATATAACTATGAGGGAATTGACGGGAAAAATTATCTTTATTATTTAAAAGAATTTAGTAACTTGGTAGCTGATACATTCTCTAAATAATTTCTTATTGAGCTAACGAGTGCTTTAGTTCAAGATCAATGAGCTGCATAGACGGCTCTTTTTTCTTGTTCAACTAACATAGCAGTTTAGTTGAATAAGGAATATCATCTCGTTAGGAAGAATATAGAAAGGTATTACTACGACTTTTTTTAGGAGAAAAGGGATGACAATATTGAAAAAGGCAATAGTCATTGGTGCAAGTTCTGGAATTGGTGAAGAACTTGCAAAGGTTTTATCAAATGAGGGGTATATAGTTGGATTAGTTGCTAGAAGAACAGATAATCTACTTGCACTTCAAAAAAATTTACCACATAAATCATTTATCAAATGTATCGATGTTTCACACATTAATGAAGCGAAGAACCTACTAGAAGAACTTATTGAAGAGATGGAAGGTATGGATTTAATTATTATTAGCTCTGGTGTGGGGCATCTCAACCCTTATTTGAACTTAGATTTTGAAAAAGAGACAATCGATGTAAATGTTTCAGGATTTGTAGCAATCTCTAATGTTGCTTATAAATATTTTGTATCAAAAAATTCTGGACACATAGTAGGGATATCGTCAATTGGAGCTTTAATGGCGAATCCTACTGCACCTGCTTACAATGCTTCAAAAACCTTTGTTGCTAATTATCTAATCAGTATTCGCCAAAAGTTAAAGATGCAGAAGGTAAACGTTTTAGTAACCGATGTTAAATGTGGGTTCGTTGATACGAATATGGCTAAAGGTGATAAAGATAAAATGTTTTGGGTTGCTTCTCCAGAAACAGCCGCTTTGCAAATTTACGATAGTGTAAAAAAGAAAAAGAAGACAGTATATGTTTCTAAACGATGGCGTATTATTGCTTGGGTATTAAAAATTCATTCACTCTCTAATTAATTTCATAATTCCTCTGAAAGATAGTAGTGTTTTTAGTTCAAATTCAACTAACGGTGTGCTTTACTTCAAGAATGAGTAACGTGTTTTTTTTATTAAACTAACGCGGCAGTTTAGTGAAATATTTAATTTCACATCTTAACTGTATATTTAAAAAGAGTATTAAATTTGGAGGAGATGTTTGTAAATTGGAAGAAAATATAATGATTCTCTTAAAGCGGATTCAAGAGATTGAAACAGGTAATCGTTTTATTTTGGGTGTAGATGGATTAAGCCGATCTGGAAAGACAATCCTTGGTAATAAGCTAAGTGCTCACTTGAAAGAAATGAATATCCCTTTTCATATTTTTCATATAGACGACCACATTGTAGAGAGAAAAAAACGTTACGATACAGGGTTTGAACAATGGTACGAGTATTATAATCTTCAATGGGATATTGACTGGTTGAGTCAAAACTTTTTTGATAAAATCAAGAAATCTAGTCCGATAAGAATTCCATTCTACGATAAAGAATCTGATACACAAAGCATTCGAAACATACAACTTCCTAATGCTTGTGTGATCATAATAGAAGGGGTCTTTCTTCAACGTAAAGAGTGGAGAAATTTCTTCGATTATATCGTATTTTTGGATTGTCCAAGGGATGATAGGTTTCTACGTGAAAGTAAAGAAGCTCAAAGGGGTATGGAAAAGTTAAACCAAAGGTACTGGAAGGCTGAAGAATACTATTTAGAGACAGAAATTCCTATCCAAAAAGCTAATTTAGTTTTAAATGGATAATATTTTGTGCAACTAACGGGTGCTTTACTTCAGTAACGAGTAAAGCCTTTTTCTACTTCAACAGAAGCAGTTTAGTTTAACGAGCAATGTCAATTTGATAATTTTAATGAAGCTGGGAATACTACACCTAAAATACATTGAGGTGATAGAAAATGACCAGATCTATTTCACTTTTGTTGATTTCATTTTGTTTGTTGTTTTTCTTGACCATATATGCAACTGCTAACGATAAGCCTGAACCTTATGAAGAAATATATCCTAAAATAGGTTACAAAACTGTGGAAGATGCATTGGACGATTTTGAACAACATTTCAAACAAAAACTTAAGCTTCCGCTTAGAGTTCCACCGATTAGCTTTACTCATCATTTTGGTATGTTTAGTGATTTAGATGGAGACATTAATGACTCATTTGAAGTGATGTTTATTAATGAGAAGTTATCTGAAAATCATTATAAAATTTATGTTCGACCGATAAAGAATAGAATTCCTATAAGTGAGAAATACGCGTTAAAAACCTTTGAATTAAAGAATGGGATTGTAGCCAATTATATGACAATTTCAGGATTTAATGTGCTTGTTTTCGAGAGAGATGATTGGCAATATATGCTGAATATTAGTAAACGCGTATCAGATAAAGTTACTCCTGAAACCTTGGTAGATATAGCTAATTCAATTGATTATTGATTTGAATTGGAAATTTTGTTCTTCAACAAACGGGTGCTTTAGTTAAAGATCATGGGTTGCTTAGGCAACCCTTTTTTTCTTATTGAACTAACGCAGCAGGTTAGTGAAAAAAGTAATCCAACTTTTTATATGGTGAAATAATTGATAGTATTTTCAGTGACAGTAGGGGGAATATTGTATTTGTAATAATAAAATGGAGTTAATTGATGACACCTGCCGACAATACATGCAATTTTTATTATTTGTATAAAAAAAACATTTCGGCTTTCCCATCCCATTCTACATACACTCTAACAGCTTCTACTTTAGACCATGGATGAGCATTCCCTGATTTACCTAGAGTTGAAACAGTACCTTTTTCTCCTATAGGTGAATCAGGTGAATCCAAACCTGCTAATAGACTTTTACTTGATGATTTACTGAAAATTGTTTCAAACGTAACTGAAACTTGCCCGACAGAAACAACATCTTCCCCTTTATACTTTAGATAACCTTGTCTTGTTACTCCCTCTTCCGAAATTCCAATTGTAAATTTACCCACCCAATTTTCATCTTCACCATGGTAAGTAAGCACTTCGGACGACTTTAATTCTTGGGCAGAAACAGATAAGCCCAAAATTAAGGAGCATAAAAGTAAAACAAATGTTGCATAAAATTTCTTCATTACCACACCACCTTTTAATGTTTATTTTGTTTAGAAAAAATTAACTTATCCCAAGCAAATATTTCTTAATATGAGATAGTTAATGCTGAGAAGCAATATAAAAACCACCAAGTTCTATGGTGGTTTAGTTTGATTATTTGTAAGGATTCCAGTACAAATGATAATGATTTCCACCAAGAAGTACTTTTTTGGTTTCAGCATCAATCACTACATATTTATGCCATTCTTCTTTTTCATTTTGGTGAAAAGATGCCATAAAATATACTTGTCGATTGGGATGAATATGAAGCGAGTTTGTAGGATTCATTTTTTCTCCACCGAGTTTGGTTTTCATTTTAAATGTTAGTTCTGCATCTGGTACTTCATTAAAGGAGATTTTTTTCCTCATGCTAAATGCAGCATTTTTATACTCTTCGTAAATATTTTTATCTAATTCGTTATAAAATTTATCTTCTTCAATAAAAGATTTACTTTGATTATCTGGGTACTCTAACTTAGCAGAAGAGGTTTCAGAAGCTGCTGTTCTTTGGGATGAAGTCTCGGAAGGTGCCAATGACAGGAAAAGAAAATTGGATAAGACAACTATTGTCAGTAGTATTATTTTCAATGTATTACCTCCAGTTTTATAAGATAATCATATAATTCCCTAGTTTTTGATATTTATGATAATAATTAGCTTAACGTTCACTTTTGCTATGTATCGTGATGGGAAGATGAATTTTGATATAGAAAAAGAGAGGACGGGAAGATGGGGATTGATTTCCTTATTCAACTAACGCGTGCTTTACTTCAAGAAGGGGAAAAGCATTTTTTCTTATTGAACTAACGAAGCAGTTTAGTTGAACAAGAGGTTTCTTTAGTAAGAACGTAGAAGTAGTTACTAAACAGATGATATTAGCATCGTTATAGTTTAGGAGGAGAAAGGAATGAGCCAAAACAAACAAGATAAAATCCAAAAGCAAAAAAAGGTTCAAGGTGTATATAGAAAGATAAAACAACAGAATAGAGGAGATAAAGACGATAAAGACGATAAAAATGATAACAAAATAGGTGTAGTCATTGTAAATATTTGTGTTGTTTTAGGGATTTTACTTCTTTTACTGAATGCATTTATTGATGATTTTTAGATTTGGTTTACTGGAAATTAGAGCGTACAAAATTGTGAAAAAATGTACTTAACCTAACGAAGTAGGTTAGTTCAATAAGGATTTGTCGTCTCTATTGTAGAATAATATTCTTGAAAGAAGCCAGGAGGACCACAGGATGGAACAAATAAAAGAAGAAAAAAATAAATTAGGGTGGTGTGGTTTTAAATGATGCTATTTAATATTATGGGACTAGTATTAATAATAATTATTATTGGGTTTGGGCTTTATTATTTACTTTTCAAGAAAATTAAAAATAGGTATAGTACTATACTTGGATATTCCTATTTATTTGTCGGGGCTATTGGTTTATTTATAATGACTTCACTTTGGTGAGTCTATTAGTAATTGAATGAGGTATTATGGTCGAATCTTCTAGTTGCTTATTCAACTAACGAAGCAGGTTAGTTTAAGAAAGCTATAAACGGGGTGGAGTGTATGAGTGAACGATTTGAATTAAGTTTTAAAAACAAGGAAGTAAGAATGTGGGTTTATTTGGCTGTACCAACGATTATTATAGGAATCATCATTATATATTATGGTGAACGGAATTATCAGTATATTCCTTTATTAGTGTTTTGGACTATCTTTTATATATGGCGTTTTTTTTACAGGAGGAAACGGAAGAAAGAAGAAAAAAAATCTTCTTAAACTAACGAGGTGCTTTACTTGAAGATCATTGAGCTGTTTAGACAGCTCATTTTTCTTATTCAACTAAAAACGCAGTTTAGTTGAATAAGCTATTAAGAATTTATAATAAGAAACCGAGATTTTTAACCATCCCACATTATATCGTTATACAGAGAGAGGGAGGAATATATTTGAAGTATTTGTTCTTGGCAATTTTAGGGGCAGTCATAGGTTGGATAGGTCTTAGCTTTATTTTGAAAGATTGGGACCAACAAGGGCTTATGATTATGATCATAGGAATAGTTATTGGTTATAATACTAGAAAACAAACTGAAGATAAGTTTTAAACGTAACTCTTTCTTATTCAACTACCATGGAAGAACGTAATTTTCTTGCATATTTTGTGGTGAAGAAGGGCTTCATGGGTGGCTAACGGGTGCTTTAGTGAAAGATGATGGGATTACTTAGGTAGCTCTATTTTCTTATTGAACTAACGCAGCAGTTTAGTTGAATAAGGATTTGTAACTTAATTTATAAATTAAAGTCTAATTTCAGAGGAGGGATAATAATGAAAAAATTATTTGTTTTATTTATCGCATTTGGATTCATATTAGCTGGTTGTTCGCAAGAACAAGAAAAAGAATTAAGTGAAGTTGAAAATGAAAGCAGTTCTGAAACAGTAACTACCACTAAAGCGAATTCCTTAGAACTAAAAGAAACAGAAGAAATAGAAATTTTCACAAAAGCAGTAAGTGATTCAAAGAAAGAGTCGGGTATTGTCAATATGACAAATCCCCAATATCAATTTAGTATCGGTGAAGAATCCTATTTTCTTTGGATTACTGAAGATTCTGGGACAATAATGAACACAAAAGACACACACACGATTTATGTATTATCCAGTAATTCAGTCGAAGAAATTTATGAGTTTGTTAGTAAAGGTTAAAATATTCATCTTCAACTAACGAGTGCTTTACTTCAAGAAGGAGTAAAGCCCTTTTTCTTATTAAACTAACGCAGCAGTTTAGTTGAATAGCATCAATTCAAAAAGCTAAAGACCAGTATAGGCTTTAGCTTTTTAATAATTATTTAGATTCTTACCCCACTCTCCCATACTATCCAGTATAGGAATAAAGCTTTGCCCTAGAGGTGTTAGCGAGTATTCTACTTTTGGAGGAACTTCTTTATATACTTCCCTGTGAATCATTCGATCATCTTCCAATTCTCTTAACTGACGTGTTAATATTCCTTTTGATATACCAGGTGCCAACCTTTGAAGTTCACCAAATCTTCTTGTCTGTTTACTTAAATGCCATAGAATAATAACTTTCCACTTTCCCGCAATTATGTTTTGAGTATCTGTAACCGGACAAACCTCTATTTGTTCCTCCGGCGGTTCACCTTGAAACAATGATCGTGCCATGATAAATACCTCTCCTTCTTAATGGTACTATTTTTGTGACTATGTTATAAAAATGTGCCTACTTACAAAAAAACGTCTACTATTATATTGTAGGATTATGCTTGATATTTCAACCATGAAATAATAAAAATAGGAGATGACTTATTTATGTCAAAAATCGTAATTACTGGGGCAACGGGAGAATTAGGACAAATTATCGTCCAACATTTACTTGAAAAAGTACCTGCAAATCAAATCGCTGTTAGCGTTCGAAACGTTGAAAAAGCATCTAAATTTGCTGACCAAGGAATTGAAGTTCGTTACGGGGATTATGATGACCCTACATCTCTTGAAAAATCATTTGCTGGAGCTTCTAAGTTACTTCTAATATCAACACCGCAAGACGACTCTGTAGTACGTATTCGCAAACACGTTGATGCCATAGAGGCAGCTAAAAAAGCAGGAGTAAAACACCTTCTTTATACAAGTTTTGCTGCTGTTGATAAGGGGGCATTTCCTCCACTTGGAGATGTTCATTCAGCAACTGAATATACTCTTCGTGCTTCAGGTCTTTCGACTACGATTTTAAGAAATGCTTTTTATCAAGAAGTGTTTGTTAATGAGAGCCTTCAATCGTTTATTGATAGTGGAGTAATCATGACTTCTGCTGGAAAAGGTAAAGTCAATACAGTAGAACGAAGTGACCTTGCTTTAGCAGCAGCAACCGTTCTGGCTGAAGAAGGACATGAAGATAAAGTTTATGAATTAGCATCATCTGAAACTTGGAATTATGATGAACTTGCTAACATTCTTTCGGATGTTTCAGGAAAAAACGTAACTCATCATTCTATGTCAGACTCTGAAGCTCTAGAGAGAATGGTTAATTCTGGCGTTCCTGAAGGTTTTGCTCATTTTCAAATTGCTCTTTACAATTCAATAGCAAATGGAAATGAAGGAAATACCTCCGATGATTTAGAAAAATTGATTGGAAGAAAGCCTATATCTATCCGTGAAAGTATAATTAAATATAAATCCTTGTAATATTAACCTGTGGATCATTTACTATTCGAGAAAGTTGAAGATACAGTTAAACCCTATTTCTAATAAACATATACAAATATTGAAAAGGACTGCTCATAACTGGGTAGTCCTTTTATTATTTTTAAAAGGTTCTTATTCCACTAACGAGTGCTTTACTTCAAGAAAGGATAAAGCCTTTTTTCTTATTGGATTAACACGGCAGGATAATAAATCAACGCCTTAGAAAGTTCAGATATTATAATGGAGGTTATTAGCTTTGCAAAAATGCGAGAAATGCAATGCACATTTTAGTTGGGGTAAAATCTATGAATCCTTCTGGCTAAATTATAAACCTATTAAATGTAACGAATGCGATACAACACATAAGATAACAATGCCAAGCACGTTAATTTTTGTCTCTTTTACTATTCTTCCAATGCTCTCCTTCGGTTTTTTTCTGTCTCCTTTTAGCAATGGGCTTGTGACACTTGGCATAGCTACTTTTATTTTTATAATTGGTTCTTTGTTGGCACCTTTTCTTGTTACTTATAAAGAGTCTTTGTGAACTAATGTACTTAAGCTAACGAGTGCTTTAGTGAAAGATCGTTAAGCTGCTTAGACTGCTCTTTTTTCTTATGCAACTAAAGCAGCGGGTTTTTTCAAAATAAATAATGGTTTTTTATGGTAAAATATATTTAAGGTCGGAGGGATTTAAAATGAATAAACGGGGAACTGGAGTTGCTTTTATAGCAATATCAGCATTTTTAATATCGGCAAAATATATTAGTGCTTCAATCTTTGGTTCGGGCGTTGTTAGTTGGGATAACTCGTTATATGAAGCAATGTTAAGTTATGTTGGGAATACTTTAAGTACGTTTAGTCTTTTATCCTTATTAATAGGTATAGCGTATATAGCTTGGGGAGAATACGATGATTGGAAAGTGAAAAATATTAATTCAAATGAGTAATTCTTATTGAGCAAACGGGTGCTTTAGTAAAAAATCATGGGGTTGCCAGAGGTAACTCTTTTTCTTATTGAACTAACGAAGCAGTTTAGTTGAAGAAGGATTTTCCTTTTCTGATACTTAAAATTATTTTAAGGACAACTGGTTTTGTTCAATCGGGAAGAATTGGGTGAAGAACGATACACTAACTGTTGAAAAAGCTATTGAAATTATGAGGGAAGAACATAAAAAGTATAACGAGTCTATATATTAGGCAGTTCTTTTTTTCAGAAAGGTGGAGAAATAATGAAAAATGATTTAAGGGATGTTGAGCTAGACATAATTAATACAGATCTTCAATTAGTTGATACTTTGTATTTAACTGGTGCATACACACTGGTTCACTCAATTAATTTTCACTCTTTAAATAATGAGGATAGAGTGAAAATACAATTTATATCTGTCAATTCATTGTATCAAGGTAATCTTTGTTTCTTTGTAGATGGGGATAATGTTGGGGAGGTATATATTTCAAAAGGAATAACTCAGTTACCCATTCAGTTAGAAATAAAACAACAGTTATCATCGTATTTTCAACCTCATTTTGAAGAGGATCATAATAAGCCGAAAACTGGGATTCAAATCAAAACCGTAGATTCATTATAATGATTATGAAGAATCCGCCAATTAAGTAGAAAAATAAACCAAAAGTTTAACACTACTCTAATTCAACTAACGCAGCAGGTTAGTTGAAGAAGGATTCTCTGATAAAAGGAGTATTGTGTTTGTTTTATTGGATCTAAGAGGGAATATAACGAAGTATTTACTCCATCATAAATAAGCACATTAATCCTGTGATTAATGTGCTTATTTAGTTATGGGATGGTGGTAATTTTGAGTTTCATAAAAAAAGTCTTATGTTTGTTAGTTATTTTTTTAGTTTTTGTAAATTTGATTGGTCGTGAAACAATCGCTTCAGATGGTGAAATTACGCTAAAAGAAGCGATTGACATTGGATTCCAGAGAGCGAAAGAATGGAATGTAAACGCAACACTTACAAGTGTAAACAGTGTGGATGAAACGATGGGAGGCTCGAGAGGAGGAACAGGAAAACGCTTTAAATGGTTTATGATCTTTATAGTTCCAGATACAGAAGATTATGTGCTAATTGGTATCTCAGAAAAGAAAATTACCGTGTTTAGACCGAGTAAGCAAACTCCGGGTCCAACAATACCCTACGATGAGATTAAGTTGGATAGCTCTGATGTTCTCCAACTAGCAAAGGATAAATACGGACTAAAACAAGGAAAAGGTTGGGCAACCGGATATCATTTTACACTTGATAATATCGATGGTAGGCCCATTCTAACAGTGGTTGGAAATGATCGAGATAATCGTTTTACTCGAATTTCATTCAATGCTCTAAACGGAGATGTGGTGAGTGCTATTCATAAATTACCATACGGCGGAGGATTAATATCCAAACGTATGGGCACCGATAACGTAACAAAAAAAGGGATGGCGATTACGGGGGTTGTTGCTGGAAACAATAATTTAGTGGTATGGGGAGACAAAAAGCCAACACAATTTAGTACAACCAAGCAACCTTTTATTGAATGGAGCCAGAACAATGGAGAAACATGGACAGAACTCCAAGCTAATAATTATGTAACACACGCGTGGTTTGATAGGAATGATCAAGTATATGCAGCAAGGGAAAAAGAACTATGGGCAGGTATTACATCAAAAAGTAAAGGAACGAAAATTCTTTCATTAGACCATATGATTGAGAACATCGATCATTCAATCAACAATCATATAGCTGTGCTATCAAATGGAAATATTTATTATACAACCAATCAAGGGAAGAGTTGGGAACAAGCTATCGTTCCTAAACCATTTTTAGTGGTTCAAATATCGGATAATGGTGATTTAGTAGGACTCACAGAAGAAAGGAAGATTTTGCAAAAGACAAATGATGGGTGGAACGAGATAACCATGCCGAATAGTAATGATATACCTGAGGATATTAAAGTGATTAATAATAGGCTATTCATTACCACACAAAGTGGAATTTGGACCCGAAATCTTCAAGAGGAAAATTGGAGTAAAATTCAAGTTGATGAAATAGTAGTTAGACTAATTAAAAAAGGGGAAAAATTATTCGGAATCACACATAGAGATGAAGCTATTTATTCCATCAACACTAAAGATGAAAGAAAATCTGAAAAAGTGTTTGATGATAGGGATTTCATTGTTTGGGATGTGGATACCATGGGAGATACGTTATGGATTGCAACCATACCAAATTATTCGTGGGAAGAAATGACGATTCGGCAGAGACGATAATAATTTCAAGTGTATATCCATGAAAAGATATTGTGAAACATTTCACTTAAACTAACGGGTGCTTTACTTCAAGAAGGGGTAAAGCCTTTTTTCTTATTTAATTAACGCAGCAGTTTAGTTGAATAAACAGGTTTTTTTACGATTGTGTTGAATAAGTTAATATATGTAAATTATTCAACAAAAAAGGTGCTTTACTTCAAGTCTGGGGGTGGCACTTTTTCTTGAACTAACTGGTCAGGTTAGCTGAATAAGGGTGTAGAATAAATCACTAAAAATACAATTTAAAAGAGGGATATTATGAACCACTACCAAATTGTAAAAGAAGTAATTAATGATTGGGACCCAAAGCACCTTTTACGTTACACATCTGAGGATGAAGATGAACCAGAAATAAGTCGCATTGTATTGCTATTACCAACTGCAACATCTGTTGAAAAATTAGCTGTAGTGATACATGAGGTCTTTGATAAAATGTTTTCGGTGAGAAAAGTACACTCGATTAACAATTGTTATCCAAGTGCATTAAAAATTTGGAACAAAATTAATAGTAGTGAATTTACAAATGTAAAAAAACGACATAATTTCTAAAAACGACATTAATCAAAAGCAATATTATTAAGCTAACGGGTGCTTTAGTAAAAGAACGGTGAGCAACTGAGGTGGCTCACCGTTCTTTTTCAAACCATGGATTTTCAACAGGTGTAGATAGGATTTCATTATACACTTCAATTGAATAATCTTTAAAAATTGTTTGTTGAGCCAGATTATATACGACCTTCTTAATGTTTTTTTCAATACTCTCAACATATTGCTGGGTACCACTTACTTTAATATTAATTCCATTGTATTGGTAATTTATTCCGATACCGGTTATTTCATAATTTTCTTCTGTTAGTTCATTCTTTATTTGATTAGTTAAATTACAAGTGTTTTCAAGAAGTTCCTTTTCTGAGGGTTCTTTCTTAGATTCCATTGCAAATGTAATTTCTTTATCTGGATACTGATGGTACACCCAAATTTCATCAGTAAATACTAAATAAACAAGTATACTCATTATTGTTGAGATAAATTTTATGCCCACCGCTTTTACCTCCTATCATAAAATTTAACTCAACAAATATTTTCTGTTAGAGTTAAATTAATTATTTATTACTTAATATTATGTTCTTTATTTAAAACAATATGTAAAATTTTGAAGAGGAAACCAAACCTTAATCCTTGTTCAACTACCATGGAAGAACGTAATTTTCTTGCATATTCTGCGGTGAAGCAGGGCTTCATGGATGGCTAACGGGTGCTTAGTTAAACATGACCATCATTTTGAACTGCCCCGTAAATGTTAGACACCAACTAACATTTACGGGGTGTTTTTATGTCTAAATATACAGTAGAAGTTAAATTACAAGCGGTGGAACGCTATTTAACTGGAAACGAAAGCTATCAAACTATTGCAGAAAGCATTGGCGTAGCTAAATCTCAAGTCATTACTTGGGTGAAATTATTTGAAGCACAGGGTGAAAAAGGGTTTAAGAAAGGCTATACAAGCTACTCATCTGGGTTTAAACTAGACGTACTTAATTTTATGAACGAAACAGGTGCGTCTTTTCTAGAAACGGCAAGCAAATTTAATATTTCTTCTCCGAGTACTATTTATCAGTGGGAGGAGTTGCTTAAGACAAAAGGATTGGACGCGCTAAAAACAAAGAAAAAGAGGCGTCCATCCATGAAAAAGGAAACCAAATCGAATGACAAAAAAACAACTCCAGTTGAAGGATCTATGGAAGCTCTACGAGCTGAAAATGAACGTTTGCGTATGGAGAATGCCTACTTAAAAAAGTTGAAAGCTTTAGTTCACGAACAAGAAAAATTACAAACAAAATCAAAGCGCAAGTAATTTTTGAACTAAAGAAACATTATGAAGTCGTGGATTTAGTTCAAGTCGCTGACATTCCACGCAGTACTTATTACTACTGGGAAAAACGATTGAATCAAGTAGATAAATATGAAACAGTAAAAGAAGCGATCAAGATCATTTATCACGAACATAAGGGTCGTTATGGCTACCGCCGCATCACGAAAGAACTGAAGAAATACGGATTTAGGTATGACCCGAAGACCATCAATCGCTTAATGAATGAAATCGGTTTAAAATGTGAGGTCCGTATGAAGAAGTATCGCTCTTATAAAGGAAACGTTGGGAAAATCGCTCCTAATGTATTACAACGTGATTTTAAGGCGGAGAAAATGAATCAAAAATGGGTAACAGACGTGACCGAATTCCATCTCTTTGGAGAAAAACGTTATCTGTCACCTGTTCTAGATTTATGTAACGGTGAAATTATCGCATATAAAGTCATGAATCGACCGGTCTATCAACTTGTAGGAGATATGTTAGACGAAGCTGTTCAGCGCCTCCAGCCAGGAGACGAAGTCATCCTTCATTCTGATCAAGGCTGGCATTATCAAATGAAAAAATATCAACAGACATTACAAGCACATCAAATTACGCAGAGTATGTCTCGTAAAGGGAACTGTTTAGATAACGCAGTCGTTGAAAATTTCTTTGGCCTATTAAAGTCTGAACTGCTTTATTTACAAGAGTTTGAGAGCATGGAGCATTTTGAAAAGGAATTAGAAGAATATATGGAGTATTATAATCACAAGCGAATGAAGGCAAAATTAAAAGACTTGAGCCCGGTAGAATACCGAACTCAGTTCTTAGAAGCAGCCTAAATTATTTGTCTAACTTTATTGGGTCAGTTCATTTTGAGGGTCTATTTTTACGCCAAAACATCAAGAAGATTTCGGCGATACAATGTGAAATATTACACTTAAACTAACGCGGCAGTTTAGTTGAATAAAGATAAGGAAGTATTTTCATATAGCGTATTCGATGTAATAACGATTAAAATGGGATGACGTATGTTTTATTTCTAAGTTTTATTAAGAGTGGGAGATTGTATGAAAACCTATATGAAAATTTTTATGTATTTCTTTGTAATGATAGCCATATTCGGGATGACGAGTATTTATTCTAGTGAAAATTTTCAAAAGCCATTCAATACTTTAGATATTATGGATATTTCAAGAATAGTTTTGATAGGCATAATTAAATTAGTAAGTGGATTACTTATTATTGATACTTATATGAGATTTAACGAAATATCCAATGTTAAAAAAACATTATTATTAGTAATAGCTATTCCAAGTTCAATGGCTGTTTTTTCATTTCTCACAAGTATTTATTTTTAAAAAAAATTATTTTTGTTCAACTACCATGGAAGAACGATAATTTCTTACATATTTTGAGGTGAAACATAGCTTCATGGATGGCTAACGGGTGCTTTACTTGAAGATCGTTGAGCTGCTTAGACGGCTCTTCTTTCTTGTTCAACTAAAGGTGCAGAATAGTTGAAATGTGGAAATTAATCTATTTATTATTAACTTACTTTGGAGGTACATATTTGAACACTAATCAGAAGGCAATTGAAATGTTTGAACAAAATGAATATGAGGAAGCGATGGAACTGTTTCAACAAGCAGTTCTCGAATCCAGAGACGTACAATCCTTAAATAATCTCGCTTGGATGTACCTTTATGAGGAAGAGGATGATGATAAAGCCCTTGAATTAATAAACGAGGCTGTTAAGATGAATCCATCCTCATACTTTCCTTATAACATTCTAGGGGAAATTTACATTAGACAAGAACAATGGAAGGAAGCTAAAGAAGCATTGCGAAAGTCCATTTCGATTCAACCATCCAATGAAGCACATCTCAATTTAGCTGTAGCTTATTTTAATCTTGGAGAGTTGGAAGATGCTTCAGAGTTTTTCTTGCGAGCAGCAGGAGATTCAGACAATGCAATGTATAACCATGTAAAATGTTTAATTGACATAGGGCGAATAACAGAAGCTAAAGAGAAGTTGGATGCGTTTAATGAGGAAGCGGATGATTTTGCAGGAGAAATTGATGTTGCTGACTTATATGTTGAAGTGAATTGTTTTAATGAAGCGATTCATTGGTTTGAAAAGGGATATAAAGATTACGGTAAAGGTTCTTATTGGGTCCGTAGATTTGTTTATGCTCTATTTAAAACTAACAATTTCTCACTTATGAATCAGGTTATACAAGAAGCCATTGAAGAGAAGGAAGAAGTAATAGAAGACGTTAAAAAAGAAGAGGTAGAAGAAAATTGGACGGAAACGGATAAGAAAGAGTTAATTGAAAAGTTAATGGACGAGAATAATCAGTATAAAGATATGATAAATCTTATTACATCTGGATATGTTCCTAAATTAGAATTTGAAACTTATCGTACTGGAGCTTGCTACCTATTTGGATGTAAGCGACACAATCATCCTGAATATTAATTAATGATTCGGCTGTCAAACATGATGGTCGAATCTTTGTCATAGAAGCTCGCTTTTCTTATTCCAAATAACGATTGTGAAATAATGCACTTAAACTAACGAGTGCTTTAGTAGAAGATCATGGGTTGCTTAGGCAACTCTTTTTTCTTATTGAACTAACAGGGCAGGTTAGTTGAATATTAAATCAAATGTTTTAGAACCTTTAGTACAGTCATACACTTAAATAAAAGGAAGTGTACAAACTGAAAAAAGGTAAAATCACAATAATGGGGATCACTGTAATTTTATTTGTTGTAACCTTCTTTCTATTTATCAATCACGTCTCGTCTAAAGAAGGATTATCTGAGAAACGACCTACAGTTAGCCCAGAAATACAAGCAGAAAATGAAAAAAGGTCAATGGAGCTTGAAGATTTTCTCTTTGGGAATAACGGAATTATAAAACAAGTAAATGATGAATTATTAACTAAGGGATATACATTTCAAACACTAATTATGGCAAATTCCATTGATGATATTCAGCTGAAATATGTCTTGGAAAATAAAGAAGCAACTGAATCTGAACAAGAAGCGGTAAAATCAATATTCTTTGAATTAGTTGAAAAGAACAATTTAGATTCTAATGCATTTGAACTTAAAGTGGGTGACGAAGATGATGGACCAGATTGGTAATGTTTACTTCATTTGCACTCTTTTCTTGTTCAACTAACGAGTGCTTTACTTCAAGAAGGGGTAAAGCATTTTTTCTTATTGAACTAACGCAGCAGTTTAGTGTAATAAGAGGTATTTATATACAATTGTCGAAATAGTTATTACCTAGGGACAATTCAATCCGCATTTGAGGGGGAGTTATGTTGAGAAAAATAGTTATTTTACTATTTACAATGATTCTACTAACAGCTTGTTCAAATCAAGAAACTATTAAAGCTACTGGTGAAGGCGACTTGTGGAATGCACATCTAATATACGAGATGACCGATACCTATCTCCATAACAGAGGAGGAATTGAATATACAGGAGACGAGGAACTTCTATATGTCACTTATTCAGTCGTTACGGACGAAGGCGGACGTACTGGAGAAAGGGAACCTCAAGAAAATCAAACTGCTATTTCCTTTGGAACGGGCGGAGGTAATAATCCTCCAGCTACTAAAGATGAAGCAATTAAATCGTTAAACCACGCTACTGTTGAAATTAAATGGCGGACTAATACAGGCGAATATGAAGAACTAATTAACTTTAAAGTAAATTAGTTTTTACGTTGACATCTCCGTTCTTCTTCAACTAACGGGTGCTTTAGTTAAAGATCGTGGAGTTGCTTAGGCAGCTCTTTTTTCTTATTAAACTAACGCCGCAGGTTAGTTGAACAATAAATAAAAAGCGTTTTTATACGATCTAAGAATTAAGTTAATGCAAACCAAATTTGTTCTAAAACAAGGTCAATAAGTATATAGATACAGGGAACTGATTATTGTCCAAAATAGCATGACTAAATTAACTAAATTGAGTAAAGGAATTTATGGCTATTTAAGCGAATTATATTAAATGTATAACTAATAACGAAATGAAAAATATTCTGGGAGGTTAGTGAGATGAGAGCAGCCGTTTACAGTTCGTATGGATCCCCGGAGGTCCTTAGGATAAACGAAGTTGAACTACCACCTCTAAAGAATGACGATCGGGTACTGATCAGAGTGCATAACGCTTCGGTCAATCAATTTGATTGTCTATATCGGAAGGGTTATTTGCCTACCAGATTAGATAATGGTCTTAAAAAACCAAAATCATCAATATTGGGGATTGACGTTTCGGGTATCGTTGAAGCGGTCGGTAAAAATGTAGAAAGATTTAAAGTTGGCGACTATGTCTACGGAAGCTGCTTCGGATCCCACGCAGAATATGTCTGCCCTCCACAGAGTGGACTAAGTCATATGCCGAAAAACATAACTTTCGAACAGGCTGCAGCCGTACCATGTGCTGCTCAAACAGCTCTTCAGGCTTTGCGAGATGTAGCAAAGATAAAATCGGGACATAAGGTTTTGATCTACGGAGCTTCGGGCGGTGTCGGGCACTTTGCAATTCAGCTTGCCAATTACTACGGGGCTGAAGTAACCGCGGTTTGCAGCACCTCGAATCTGCAGTGGGTGAAAGATCTAGGTGCACATTACGTGCTCGATTACATGAAGGAAGACTTCACGAATAACGGACAAAAGTACGATATCATACTGGATGCTGTTGGTAAAACGACCTTTTTTAGTTGTTTACGTTCACTAGCTGAGAATGGTGTCTATATAACTGAAAACCCCCTCTATCCTATGTATCACCCAGTTCAGTTATTGGTTGGTTCCTTAATCGGTCGAAAGAAAGCTAAGCTGCATCTTGCAAATCCTAATGACATGGATCTAGAATTCATGCGGGGGCTTATAGAGGAAGAGAAAGTAAAACCAGTTATAGAGAAGTGTTATCCCTTGGATCAAATCGTAGAGGCTCATAGGCATGTAGAAAGCGGACGTACAAAAGGGAAGGTAGTCCTTCAAGTCATATCTCAATTTGCATGCGTTGATCCTTAAAGGATTAACGCTATTTTTGTTGAATTTAATTTAACTATAGGGACTGGTTAGTTAATATTCCTTCTTCAACTACCATGAAATTAAACTTCTGTAATTTAGGGAAAAAGGCAATACTTAAGAAGACGTAGCTCATTCGTTTAAAAAAAAGGGGAGAGCGCCTAATTCATTGAACTATTGTAGGTAGGTGGACTGGATTAAGATGCTTCAGGTTCTTGTAACGTAACTGTGTATCCTAAACTCTCAAGTCTACGTAAGGACATAGGCTTGGTTGAAAATCTGTTTATAATTAGAAGGCTGATCGTTTATTAGATTAACTAGGGTTGGGGTAATTTTCAAATTTCATCCTTATATCTCTTTAATGGATATACATTCGCCTCTATACACACAACGTTCGTTCTTCTTTTTCGTCGATAGAAGGAGTTTAATTATTGAAATGTGATAATAGAACATTTTTAAAGCAACGTGAGTGAACAAATGAATTTACTCACTTGAAGGTCAAGAAAGCTCAAAGAACTATTTGACGCTTCACTGAACTTGAGGGTATATAGGCTATATTCTAATCAAAGACTGTTGAGGAATGAATTTATACATTACATATTGATGTCGGATTATGGTGAGTTTTAAGATAATCAAGAGCGTTATTTGTTAGATCCTGCGGTTTCCCAGGAAATATTTCGTTGGGGAATTATTCGGGGAAATATTCGCTAATTTCTTAATGAGCTAAAAGAAAAGTTTAATATGTTTGGAGTGTCACAAGGCGTGAGTTAGATAAGTGGTATTTCCCGATAGATAGAGTTGTTGTTAAATCAATATTATTTAACTGAAGCTAAGATAGTAAATTATTATACTACTTCAGTGAAAAAAAATGAGGGCAAGTAATGTATTTAATCTTTTTTGATTCGAGCAAAAAAGACCATAGCCATTCATTTTTCAATGCAGAAAATATACAGAGAAGGTCGTGCAGAAGATGAATACGGAATATGAAAATTGGAAGAGAAATATTATTATCTACTTAAGTAGCCAGACGATATCGCTTTTTGGTTCTTCACTGGTTCAATATGCGATTATGTGGCATATAACACTTACTACACAATCAGGAATGATGATGACACTGTTTATATTATGTGGATTCATCCCTACTTTTATTTTGTCGCCTTTTGCAGGAGTATGGGCAGATCGATACAATCGAAAGGTACTCATTATCTTATCAGATGGACTGATTGCTGTTGCAACTCTCATAATGGCAGTTGTCTTTTTAATGGGATACGATGCTATTTGGTTACTGTTTGCTATGGCTGCTATTCGAGCGATAGGAACAGGTATTCAAGGTCCAGCAGTAGGGGCTATTTTGCCTCAGATAGTTCCAGAAGATAAACTGACTAAGGTAAGCGGAACTAACGGAAGTATACAGGCTATTATTATGTTCGTTTCTCCCATGGTGAGTGCGGCATTACTGACGATGGCTACATTAGAAATGATTTTCTTTATAGATGTCATTACTGCAGCTATTGCAATCGTAACTTTACTCCTATTTTTAAAAATTCCGGTACATGCGAAGGCCTCCGAGGTACAAACGACAAGTTACCTTACTGATTTTAAAGCAGGGTTAACCTATATTAATAACCATGCTTTTTTGAAAAAGTTCTTTTTGTTTTACGCGTTATTTTTTGTTTTGATGGCACCAGCTGCATTTTTGACGCCACTGCAAGTGACAAGGAGCTTTGGTGATGATGTATGGCGATTAACTGCAATTGAAATTGCTTTCTCGATTGGGATGATGGTTGGCGGAGCAATTATTGCCTCGTGGGGAGGCTTTGCCAACAAGGTGCATACGATGACACTTGCCAGTATTATTATGGGAATTTGTACAATTGCATTAGGGATTATGCCAATATTTTGGGCTTATTTACTCTTTATGGCGATATTCGGAGTGTCCATGCCGGTATTCAATACACCGACAACTGTACTAATCCAGGAGAGAGTTGAGGGTGATTACCTTGGTAGAATATTTGGTGTATTTGGGATGATTGCTACTTCCATGATGCCGATAGGGATGCTCATCTTTGGACCTATGGCAGATATCGTGAGAGTGGAATGGATTTTATTAGGTACAGGCTTGCTTATGTTAATACTTGGCCTTTTATTAGGAAGAGACAAAGTATTATTAAAAGCAGGTGAGCCTGTTGTTGTTCCAGAGTCATCTGATTTAACTTCTAATATGAAACCTTGAGACGGATAGATCGCCGTTTCAAGGTGTTTTTTTGTTAAGAATATTACACAGATGTAAACAACCGAACGATAAGCATGAGCCATCCAGGATGAGTCGAGTTCCGTATGTATTCTCATTATCCGTAGTTGATGAAAACAATATGTAACAGTGTATGAAAGCTTTATTTGTCAAATATTATTATATGAGGAGCTCTATTTATAAGGCTTTAAAATAGGTTCTTTCCTATAATTTATAAATACAATAATATTAGGATAAGTGGATTGACAATGAACATTCACTTATGATAAAGTTATCTTGAATTAAAGATATACGACATGAAGATAATTTAAGGGAATCTTTGAACAGTAAACAGATGAGTAAATTGATAATACCCTGAACTGCTTAAACGAATTGGATATCATGCAGAGAGAAATTTAAATTTTTTTAAATTAATATCTCGAATTAAAGATAATTTTGTTGACTTTGATGATCAACAATATATGTTGGTTTTAGATGATTTCAATGAAGGTGTTGCATCGGAAAACCTTAGCAAAGTGGTCCAATACCACTTGAATTCGTGATTAAAGGTTTAGGACCCATTCATGTTCGTAACGCACAATGTGATTATTTTAAAGAACTATTGGAAAAAGTAATGATAATGCGCGATCATCAGTGCGACCAATCAACACGGTACGTAGCATACTTAAAATGGAAAAAGAGTACTTATAAGGAGGTGAAATAAGAAAATGGGATTTTTAAATAAATTATTTGGAACACAACAAGAGGAGGAAAAAACAATGACAAAATCAAATATAGGTATTATTTTAGGATCAACACGTGAGGGACGCGTTAGTCCACAAGTTGGGAAATGGGTAAAAGAACTAGCAGACAAACGTGGTGACGCGAATTACACTATTATCGATATCGCAGATTACAAATTACCGCTTTTAGGTGAAGCAGGCGGCGATGCATCAGGTGCAGCTGCATGGTCAGAAATCATTGCCAAACAGGACGGTTTCGTGTTCATCGTTCAAGAATACAACCACTCTATCACAGGTGCACTAAAAAATGCTTTAGATTATTTACGTGTTGAGTGGAACAATAAAGCAGCTGGTATCGTTTCTTACGGATCTGTAGGTGGCGCTCGTGCGACAGAACATTTACGCGGTATATTAAGCGAATTACTTGTAGCGCATGTTCGCGTACATCCAGCATTATCACTATTTACTGACTTCGAAAACGGTACAGTATTCAAACCAGCTGACGTTCAAGCAGCTTCAGTAAACCAAATGTTAGACCAAGTTATTCCATGGACAACTGCATTAAATACAGTACGTAAGTAACTTTTAAGTATGTAAATCGTTACAAATAGCAAAATGTGCGTGGGCACATGCACATTTTGTGTTTTTAATAAAATTTGAACAAATTCTGAGCAAAACGCTATCAAGCGGATTGAAGGTTTTGCTGAGAATTTGGAAGATAATGATTGATTCATCTTGAATTTTTCAAAGAAAGGGAGGAAGCATGATGAACAAAATAGCGGGCCATCATCATATTTCAATGATTACAAAAAATGGACAACAAAATAATCAATTTTATCAAAAAGTGCTCGGACTTCGTAGAGTAAAGAAAACGGTAAATCAGGATGATCCAAGTATGTATCATCTTTTTTATGGTGATTTAACAGGAAGTGCTGGAACAGAGCTATCGTTCTTTGAAATACCGATGGTAGGCAGAACAAAGCGAGGAACGAATGCCATTACACAAATTGGGCTTTTAGTTCCGTCATATGATAGTTTAATATATTGGAAACGACGATTTGAGGTACTCGACGTGAAACATGGGGAGCTGACTATGTATGCAGGACGTGAAGCGCTTCATTTTGAAGATAGCGAGGGACTACGTCTCATCTTACTAAATAATAATGGTGACGAGGTACCGGCATTTTGGCAGTCTTGGGAGGATTCAATAGTTGTAAAGGAACATCGGATTTTAGGAATGGGTGCAGTGGAAATGACCGTACAATCAATAGATAGCTTAGCAAATACATTAGAAAACTTGTTTGGATATGAACTAGCTTTGCGTACAGCAAATGAAGCACGCTACCAATCTGTAAAAGGACATGCTTTTGGTGAAATTGTAATTGTCGAGCAAGATGGTCCAAATGAAAAGCCTGGAAAAGGTAGTGTACATCACATAGCGATTCGCGTAAAAGACGGTGAGGAACTGCGAGCATGGAAACAGCGAATTCAAAATTTTGGTTTTGAAGTAATGAAAATCACAGATCGTTACTACTTTGAGAGTTTATATTTTAGAGAAGAAAACGGTATCTTATTTGAGTTAGCAACGGACGGTCCAGGTTTTACAGTAGATTCACCCATTGAATCACTAGGTAAAGAGCTCGACTTACCACCATTTTTAGAAGGCAAGCGAGCAGAAATTGAGGCAAAGCTAGCACCCATTGAGTAATGGAGGGGTATCGGGAAAGAAAAGGTAAATATTCGACGTTATGAGGTTACGTAAGCCTGTAGATGAATTGGTGAAATGTATCTAATTAGGAGGAAACAATGATGAATAAACAAACAACAGGGATACACCATTATGGGCTGTTATAAATAAGGGAATTGATGACTTTGAAGAAAATAAGGACATTGATGAAAGGACAAAGAGAATACATCGTCGGCTATCTATGTAAGTTAGTAACCGAGTTAGAAACGGAAAATGAGTAATCCTTACTGTACTAACGATCGATGCATGATAGTTGAATAAAGGTATAAAAAAGAATGCCATAGTTTTCATCCTACTTAAAATTGTAAGCATTCTAATTTTATAAAGAATGACACCAATGTAGGCTTTTTTTCATATTATATTTTGGGGGTGGAAAAATGCCAAGAGTTAAATACAGAGATGCAGACATTGATTTAATGGCAAGGATGATGAGAGCAGAAGCCGAGGCGGAAGGAAACCAAGGGATGTTATATGTTGGCAATGTAATTGTTAATCGTGCTGTAGCAGATTGTTTAGACTTTAAAGATGTAAGAACAATTGAAGATGTCATTTTTCAGGTACAAGGTGGAAATTATTCTTTTGAAGCTGTTCAAAAAGGAAATTTATTTTATCAAAGAGCGAGATCTTCTGAAAAAAGATTAGCAAAACAGAATTTGGATTATTGGAGAGACCATCCAGCGAAATTTGCCCTTTGGTATTTTAATCCATATGCTCCATGTCCTCCAACATGGTACGATCAACCTTTTACTGGTCAATTTAAAAATCATTGTTTTTATGAACCAATAGCAGGAACATGTGAAAGTGTTTATAGAGGTTAGGTTGTCTGGGAGCTATTATTAATTTTGGAGTTTTATTGAAATCCTTCCTTTTTAATGATACGAATACAACCTTTTAGTCGTAAGTACTGTTTGGTAGCCAACGATATTCATTCGATGCAACTCTTGTAGGTAATGTAACAGTTATCAGTTGAAAAAAAGCTTAAAACCTAACCGTAGCTTATTTTTCTCAAACGTTGTTTTGGTGTACTTTTATCTCACGAAATACAAAGGGAACTTCCTGGTTAGCAGGTGCTCCCTTTTTTATATATTAAACATTTAGTAATAGTAATTTATACAAGGAAGCAAGATTGTGAAATATTGTACTTAAACTAAAGGGTGCTTTAGTAAAAAAACAGACAGAGAATACAATGAGCTTGGAGATACTAGGTAAATCCTCTCTTGAATCATTTGCCCCCGCAACTGATTCAGGAGGAATTATCATGGCAAAGAAAAAAGTATCGCTTGTTAAAAGCTATACGCTAAAAATGGCGAGAAAAGATACGAGTTTCCAGTGTATTTGAGTATTGATCCTCTAACTGGTTATACAGAAGCGCACAATGAAACGTGGCATTAAAACAATCAAAGAAGCGGAATTAGCATTAGCATTAGCTCGTATAAAGCTTAGGTGTAATGAAGTCAGATGCACTTTGAATATATCGTTACAAAATAGACATAAAAAAGAAAATTCGGAGTAATATGTAAATGATATACTAAATTTATAAAGACCAATTATTACAGGAAAGAGGGATTTTATATGTCCGAAAGCAAACGATTTATACAAGATGTTCCTGATGAAGATGTAAAATTTTCCGTTATAATACCTGCTCACAATGAAGAAAAGTACATAGGGGAATGCCTAGAATCAATTGCAAAGGCCGCACAACCATATAAAAATCAAGTTGAAGTGATCGTTGTGCTAAATCGTTGTACGGATAGAACAGAGGAAATTGCAAAGTCATACAATTGCGTGACATTGGAAAATTACGATAAAAATTTATCCAAAATTAGAAATGCAGGGGCTGCACTAGCAAAAGGTGAAATCCTGATTACAATTGATGCTGATACTCGAATGACAGAACATTTGTTATCTGAGGTTGAAAAGTATTTAGCATCCAATCAATACATTGGGGGAGGCGTGAACGGAAATTTCGAAAGAATGTCCTTAGGTATACTGGTTTCTACCATGCTACTAATTGTTCCCTTACTGTTCAAGTATGGTTTTATCTCTGTAGGAGTTTTTTGGTGCTATAAAAAAGATTTTCAGGCAATTAAAGGTTTTAACGAGAATATGCTAATGGCAGAAGATGCTGATTTTGCAAAGCGATTAAAACAATGGGGTAAGAAAAATGGTAAAAAATATGGAACGATTAAGAATGGAATGATTACTTCGTGCAGGCGATTTGATCATTATGGGGACTGGGTTTTACTTAAACGACCTGATTTGATTTTAGCTTATCTCAAGAGCAATAATCACAAGGCTGCTAATGAAGCCTATTATGAAGATCAAGCAAGATGATAATGAAGTAAACTCAATTGCTTATCTTCCAGATAATAATTCTCAGCTTGAAGGCAAGATAACGCAAACAAAAAGCAGATATTAAAACAGACGACAAATAAAGTTGTCTGTTTTTTATTGTGTACATTTTAACTGTTCAAAGGTTATAGTTTTTATAGCAGCCTATTGATTATTTACTGCTCTAATATTGAGCGGCATTGAACTAAAGGCAGTTTAGACCTTTTTAAACAAATAAAATTGGAGTAGGTAATGTCTTTGGAATTTTTCACAACACAATTAGTAATGATTGGATTATTTATTTTAATCATTCATTCAATTGAAACATTAGCATATTCAGTACGTTTATCAGGGGCAAGAGTGAAACTATTAGCATCCGCACTTTCTCTTTTTAATGTGATGGTAATGGTTTCAAGGTTAGCGAATATGATGCAACAACCTTTTACAGGAAGTTTGATTGATAATGCACCAAAAGAAAATGCATTAGAATTTGTCGAGAGTCAATATCGTATTCTAATTGGTTCTGCTACATTAGGAACAATACTCGGTTTACTTTTGTTACCGACATTTATTGCTATTTTTTCAAGGGCGATCATTCATTTAGCAGAGGAACGAGGGTCAATTCCAGCGTTATTGAAAAAAGGGTTTAAAATATCATATTTAAGACGTGCAAAAAAGCATATTCATTTACCTAGATATACTTATTTGAAAGATATGAGTTGGCGAGATATACCTATTAAATTATTTTGCATTAATATATTGATTACAGCGATTTATACAATTGGAGTTTTATCTGCACTATATGCAGCGTTGCTTGCACCTGAACGAGCAACAACTGCTGTTATGGCATCGGGTTTAATAAATGGTGTAGCTACAATCTTACTAATTGTATTTATTGATCCCAAAATTTCAATCCTAGCGGATGATGTAATCAACCAAAAAGGGAACTATGTCACATTAAAAAGTGCCTCTATTATGATGGTTACCTCAAGATTGTTAGGAACACTTATAGCACAAGTGTTATTCATTCCAGGTGCAAACTATATTGCTTGGTTTACGCAGTTCATTATGTAGTTTAAGAAATTACAAATGTAACACTATCAAACCTCAGAAAATAATGAGAAATTGTGAAGAAATATACTTTTAAAATCTCATAAAATTGAAGATTTTGTTTCCATTTTGATAGAAAAATGCTTACTTTTACTGTTTAGGGGGACTATGTATTTTTTATGTTGATTAATGTACAAATAGTCCCATTTATAATCTCTATGATTACCAGACAGGTCTTAATCTCGTTGGTAATTTATCATCATTTGCTTCATAAACTAGTTTTGTTAAATCTTCTTTGAGCATTTGCAGTCGTTCGGTACCTATGTTTTCAATCCAACGTTGCTCAATCTCAGTTAGTATCTTCTCTTTTGCTTTCACTACTAACCAACCTCGTTCGGTCAAAACAATAATTTTTCCTCTCTTATCAGTGGGATGAGTTTTTCGCAATACATAACCACTTTTCTCAAGATAATCCACCATTTTACTCACAGCTTGCTTTGTAATTCCTAAATATTCGGCTAGTTCTATACCTGTTGCTCCGTTGGGAGTGATGCATTTAAACATAAAACCATGTACAGGTCTAATATCTCCAAATCCCAATTCACTCAGTCTGTCATGTAGTTCATTAATTGATGTACTCAAGGATAATGATAAAAGTGATGTAAGATCCAATTCACTAAATACTTCATGATTCATACATAAAACCTCCTTAAATAAAGTCAATTAAGTTGACTTTATTTGAAACCCATTGTACTATACACCATGTAGTCAATCAAGTTGACCATAGTTCAATTATAAAAGAAATAGGATTCACCGAAACAAAATTAATACATTATGGAGGGTTCTCATGGCTAACATCGTTAAAATTAGAGGAAGTGTATTTGCACCGTATGCTTGGTTGGAACCTATTATAGATCCTGCAACAGAAAAGATATTCGAATACACTGGTGATGCACGTGAATTTACACCAAACGCTGTAAACACTACACGGTCAAGATTAGAGCAAGAAGTGATCATTGATTTTTATAAAAAAGAAATTTTCACATATACAAATGCTTGTATCGTAACTGTAAAAGTTACAAATCCAGATGGTTCTATTAATTATAAAAAAGGAAAAACAAGTACAGAAAATATTGTATGTACTAATGTTGTGTGGGGCACTGATGAAGTTTCTTTTGAAATGAGGGCAAGTGCAAGCAATCCTTTAAATGCAGCAGCACCTGCTGCTGATTATTTATTAACTATACATGTTAACAAGAGTGGTGTTGCACAAATTGAAGGTGCACATGATGGATTCCCCTGCTATGAATTTTATAAACAAACAGATTTTGGTCCATTTGAATTAATATATACACATGATTTCAGAAAAACTGGTGACACTCCAGCAGCGCTAGCTGGGGAAATGGAATACAGTTTTAAAACAACAATCTAGATATAAATAATAAGTAGAAGTTTACAAGCAGCAAATATTAAAGGAAAAGCAATAATTTATACGAAAGAAATTGTGATCTGTTTTGCTCAATGGTTCAATATTATTATCCAAAATAAAATTAAAAATCATAGAGGTGTGTCTCATGACTAATATCGTTAAAATTAGAGCAAGTGTATTTATTCCAATGTCTTGGACTGAACCAAAGAAGGAAATTCAAACAGGAAACGTAATCCAATTCGAAGGTGACTCACGTGAATTTACACCTTATGCTGTAAACGCTATGCGTTCCAGAATTGAACAAGAAGTAGTTGTAGATTTTTATAAAAAAGAAATTTTCACATATGCGAATACTGGAATAACATCAGAAAGAATCACAACTCCTGATGGTTCCGTTAATATAAGAACAGGAAAAGCTAGTACAGAAGGTATTTTGTGCATGGATGTTGAATGGGGGGGAGATGGCGTCAAATTTCAAATGAGTGCTTGTGCTAGCAACCCACTAAATGTATATGCACCCCCTGTTGACTATCTATTAACTGTACATGTCAAAAAAGATGGTACTGTCGATATTCAAGGTGCACATGATGGATTTCCTTGTTATGAATTTTATAAGCAAGTAAATTTTGGTCCGTTTGAAGAAATTCATACACATGATTTCAGAGAAACTGGTGATACAGCTGAAGCACTAGGTGGAGAAATGGAGTATAGTTTTAAAAAGACATTGTAAAGATAATATAACGCCCTTTTTAGTGAATAAAGATATAACAACGTAAGAGTGAGCAACAGGAGGAACAGAGAATGACAACAATTTTATTTGTAAAAGCAAACAATCGCCCAGCAAACCAAGCCGTTAGTGTGAAATTATATGAGGCTTTTTTAGCAAGCTACAAAGAATCACATCCAAATAATACAGTGATAGAGCTTGATTTATACAAGGAAGAATTGCCATATGTAGGAGTGGATATGATTAACGGTACATTTAAGGCAAGTAGAGGACTTGATTTAACAGCAGAAGAAGCAAAAGCAGTAGCTGTTGCTGATAAATATTTAGATCCATTCCTTGCAGCTGATAAAGTTGTATTTGGTTTCCCTTTATGGAATTTAACAATCCCAGCTGTACTACACACATATATTGATTACTTAAACCGTGCGGGCAAAACATTTAAATATACGCCAGAAGGTCCAGTAGGTCTTATTGGAAATAAAAAAATAGCATTATTAAACGCAAGTGGCGGTGTATATTCTGAAGGACCAAAAGCTGAAGTAGAAATGGCTGTTAAATATGTAGCAAGTATGATGAACTTCTTCGGGGTAAAAGATATGGAGAAAGTAGTGATTGAAGGTCACAGCCAATTCCCTGATAAAGCAGAAGAAATTATTGCTGCTGGGCTTGAAAAGGCTGTTAAAGTAGCAAGTACGTTCTAATTAACAAAATGCTTGT
This sequence comes from Psychrobacillus sp. FSL H8-0484, assembly GCF_038005325.1. Lineage (NCBI taxonomy): Bacteria > Bacillati > Bacillota > Bacilli > Caryophanales > Bacillaceae > Psychrobacillus > Psychrobacillus sp. FSL H8-0484. Next base: position 1,875,339 of record NZ_JBBOSZ010000001.1, read on the forward strand.
CACTCTGTATGGCAGTACCAACACTTTTATAGTGGTGGTACTGCTTTTTTTTTATTCTCTTATCTCACTTCTTTTGGGCAATGATTGGAATGGCAATATTTGATACTTTGCAACTTAAGAAGGAAGTAAAGCCTTTTTCCTTATTGAGCTGACGGAGCAGTATTCTTCAATAAGCAGCAATGGACTGTTTATAATTATAAATGGTGAAATTAAGTAATAATGGAACTGAAGTTGGTTTTGAGGTTATTAAAGTTACGGGGCAGGAGGAGGATTATATGCTTAAAATAATTTTATTTTTTATCGTAGTCATAGGTGCTATGATTTTGTATTAGAATCAGCATTTGTAGCTGTGTATTAATCAATCTTTATACCAAACCAACTGTAATCAGATTGCCGAAAAGAGAAGAAAAATTAAAACTAACTAAACTAAAAGAAGCCATCGAAACGAAAAAATCCAGGTTTCGATAGCTTTTGTATTCCGTATTTTCCAGTTATAATAGCAAAATTGTAGCAGCATCTTTAAATATTTCTATAACAGCAGCGATGCTTACTTCTGTTTTTGTGGCTCTGCAATATGACTTTCAAAGATTACTACGTCAAGTTTTTCATATCGTATATGCCGCAAGCTACGTTTTTGATGTAGTTGTGAGCAATTTCCATTGGAGCAGTTTATAGAGTTGATTAGTAACCACTATTAGTTTTATTAAGAATGCATTTGTTCGTTGTCAGAAGGATTGTTCTGGGCTTTTTTCATTTTATGAAGGGTATGTGCTGTTCCCCACTCATGCATTGCCTCTAAAATAGGTTCTAAACTCTTTCCGTATTCCGTAATCGAATACTCTACCTTAGGTGGTACCTGTGGATATACTTTACGAGTGATAATATCCTCCTGTTCTAATTCGCGGAGCTGGTTGGTTAACATTTTTTGTGTGATTCCTGGTACTCTACGTTTGAGCTCACTGAATCTTTGTGTACCTTCATTCAAAATAGTTAATAATATAATTGGTTTCCATTTCCCTACTAATATACCTAGAGCATCTTCTACACGGCATAATTCCGGTTGTACTTCCATCTTATTTCCCCCTTGGTATCATTTTGTATACTATACCACTTTAAAGTGCGTTCTTATATTAATGTTCTATACGATTTATACTAACACTATACCCAGCAACTTGAAAAGTAGGAGCATGGAAGAATATCGTTTAATTGCACGTAAAGGTATGGACTTTTCGAAGAATCTACTATACTAATGCACATCCGATTCGTTTCAGAGTATAAGGTTTCTACAAAGCACCAATAGTAGAGCAATAATGAAATAGTGAACACACACTAATTGATAGAAGGGTTGATAAAAATGGAAAAATATCGTATAGATCAAAGCAAAGGTCTAGAATTTGGACTTTATACATTAGGGGACCATATTCCAAATCCACTTACAGGAGAACGTATTTCTGCAGAGCAGCGCATTCATGAAATCATCGATTTAGCGAGGCTAGCGGAGCAAGCAGGCATAGACTTTTTTAGTGTTGGGGAAAGTCATCAAGAGTATTTTACAACGCAGGCACATTCTGTTGTGTTAGCAGCAATTGCTCAAGCAACCAGTAAAATGAAACTCTCAAGCTCTTCATCGATCGTTAGTACTTCAGATCCTGTACGTGTATATGAGGATTTTGCGACGATTGATTTGATTTCCAAGGGACGCGCGGAAATCATTGCCGGTCGTGCATCACGGGTAGGGCTCTTTGATCTATTAGGCTATAATCTTCGCGATTATGAAGAGTTGTTTGAAGAGAAATTTGAACTATTACTGAAAATAAATGAAGAGGAAGTAATCAATTGGAGTGGGCAATTCCGCGCTCCATTAAACAATGCGAGAGTTATTCCGCGTCCGCAAAAGGGCTCCATGCCGATATGGCGTGCAGTAGGTGGACCACCTGCCAGTGCGATTAAGGCAGGTTATGCTGGAGTTCCGATGATGCTAGCTACATTGGGTGGACCAGCTTCGAGCTTTAAGTATTCTATTGATGCTTATCGTGACGCTGCACAAAGTAGCGGTTTTGATCCAGCGTCTCTTCCAATTGCTACAGCAGGCTTTTTCTATGCTGCCGAAACAACACAACTGGCGCAGAGCGAGGCATATCCTCATGTTAACCAAGGGATGCAGCTAATTAATGGACGTGGCTATCCGAAGCAACACTTTGCACAGGGGGCAGATACACGTGATGTCATGAATGTCGGTAGTCCACAACAAATAATTGAAAAGATTCTTTACCAGCATGAATTATTTGGTCACCAGCGTTATATTGCACAAATGGATTTTGGTGGTGTACCATATGAAAAATTAGTAAAAAATATTGAGCTGATCGGTACTGAAATCTTACCTGCGATTAAAAAATATACAGCAAAAAAATAGGGGGGTTCTAACATGAAAATTGTTGGAATATCAGGATCCATAGTAGGGTCCAAAACACGTACTGTCATGAATTATATGGTAAAAGAAGTCACTGAAAATTATCCAGACGCAGAAGTGACATTAATAGACCTAGCTGACTATGACGTTTCATTTAGTGATGGACGCAGTTATTTGGAATATGAAGGGGATACAGGATTTGTAACAAAAACAATTATGGAAGCAGATGCTATTATTATTGGGACACCTATTTTCCAAGCGTCTATTCCAGCGACGTTAAAGAATATTTTTGATTTACTACCGGTCAATGCTTTTCGCGATAAAGTCGTGAGTATGCTTGTAACTGTCAAGAAATAATAAAGTTGTTTAATTTCGAATTATTAAACCCGCATGGTGCTGTTAGAAGTAGAACAAAAGCTAAAAATAAAGTTGTTTAAAATGAAATGAAAAAAGGAGATTAACAATGACTAAGTGTAATGAAAAAGAATGACTTGAAGAATTTGTTATTAGTATTTTAGAGGAAGAACCATCTAATGAAGAGTTTTATGGATATATTTCAAGATTTAGTGAGGATACCCCATTTTGGAGATTATTTTTTTATGTATGATGGTTCTGATGGAAAGACATATTGTGGTGGTGACTATCCTTTGAACATTACGGATATGGAAAATTTTCTAAACATTTTTTCTATGTTTTCAAATCAAAAGAGAAAAAATATTGTAAATATAGTGTTAAACGTGCATAAATACCTTCAAAATAAAAAACAAGCAGCCTAAAAAATTGGTCGCTTGTTTTTTGTACCCTTACATTTAAAAGGGCGATAACATTTAGTTAATGAAATTTTGAGGAATACATTCACGAACACCAGAATTTTGCAATGAGTTAAATAAAGCTGCACTGATCCTTAATATAACATTGGTATCAGTTCCATCTTCTAAATCATAGATTACAAAATATGCATTATCAACTGTAAAAATACATTTTCGTTCTAATTCAAATCCAGGTGGTACAGTTGGAAGATTAAAAACTGGTACACACACGTTTGTATCTCCTTCATCTCTGATAAAATTGAAAGTTTGTTGGTCAATCTCATAGATGTTAACTGGATCAATCTCCACACCTTTATCTGGAACAGTAATTTCATCTTCAACTAATAGGAAAAAGCGTTCGTTTCGAAAATTGAAAAGACATCTCGAGCCAATTTCAAATGATGCCATTTTATATTCACCTCCTTTCCTATATAAATAAGTTATTCGTATCGAATACAATTGTTTGGACAATAAGGAAGGTGGAGTGAGAATAATTAAAATAAGTTGTTCTAGCATTGGATAGGCTACACTGACTGCTAAAGAAGCAAACGCTGAATACATGGAAGTTGTATAATTTCGATCGTAAGAAGATAATCCGCAAAATAGATATTAATAAAGTTATTTAAAATTGGACTATAAAGCCCTTATAATTTAAGGTTCACCCTTTTTAAACAACTTTATTGTCATTTAAAATGCTGATTATTAAACGACTTTATTATTTTTAAACAACTTTATTATGATGGAACAGTAACAGCTGGTTCACCTAAACACTATTTAATTGTTGAGACACAGCTAAAGCCGATTTTAGCTTATATGAAAGCACAGATCGTTCAAACATACGTATTTATCGAGGAAAAGGATTTCCATCGAAAAGAAATTGTGAATGATGATGTCCTCTTCCGAATTGACCGTTTAGTGGAAGATACAATTGTTCTGACAGAAACATATACTAAAATTCGAGAAGAAAAATATGATTTTTAAAGGCTAAATGCTTACATGAAAATTTAATTTTTGGAATAGTTTAACATATTGGGATTTGTGGTATAAACTGTTAGTAGGAGGTGCTCACATGAAATTAAAAAGTTTTATTATCGCTTTTTCATCACTTGTCTTAACTACTGGTCTGCTTTTATTAATAGGACATCTGTTTACAATTCCTTGGTTAATGTTTCAACACGAATTTACAGGTAATGCAAATGGATTCTCTATGACTACTGGTTCGTTCGTTCCTTTAATTATCGGTTTAATTGTCAGTTTTTTTGCGGAAAGAATTTATGTAAATAGGTACCAAAAAAAACTTGGTTGATAAAACCAAGTTTTTTTTATGTCTTATTAACTTCCATTATAAAGATGTTAAGTTCACCAAATTCCAATTCTCTCATTGCTTCTAACTGTTTTCTTACTAGTTTTGTCCAAAAAAGTTCCTTAAAGATTACGCAAGCACTTGAAATAGAAGAGCTTCTTTAAAGGAATTTTTGTTAGTGTTATAGAAAAGTAAATATAGAGAAAATACTGGAGGTTTATGATGATTGATCACATACCAACTCTTCAAAAAAAGATAGAACTGCTTCAGAATGCTTCTAAAATAGAAAGACTGACGAAAGGCTACTCACCTGATAAGAAATTTGTGGTCTATGAAGATGATAAAAAATGCTTGTTGCGTGTAGGCAATATAGAAGGTTTTGAAAAGAAGAAGTCAGAATTTAACATATTAAATGAATTGCAGCAGTATAATGTTCAATCTTCCAAGCCGATTAATATAGGTGTTATAGATGATTTGGGTGTTTGCTATACGATTTACTCTTATCTTGATGGGATAGATGCAAAAGAGGCCATGCCTACTCTTACGGACCAAGAACAATATAAAATTGGAATGGAGGCCGGGGAGCAACTAACTAGGATTCATTTATATAAAGCCCCTCCTACAATGGACACTTGGTATACTCGAGCAATGAAAAAGCATTACAGGTACCTGGAGGCATATAAGACTTGTGGAATAAAAATTAAAAATGATGAAAAAATAATTGATTTTATTGAGAGTAATAAGCACAGTTTAAAAAATCGTCCTAATCATTTTCAGCATGATGATTTTCATCTAGAAAATATCATTGTGAAGAATAAGCGGTATGTTGGGGTTATTGACTTTAATAACTTTGATTGGGGAGACCCACTTCACGATTTTGTAAAAGTAGCTTTTTCTCAAAGAGGGTTAAGTGTTCCTTTTTCAATAGGACAAGTTCAAGGATATTTTGATCATAATGTTCCCAAAGACTTTTGGCAGCTTTATTCCGTATATGTTGGAATGGTTATTTTTTCATCTGTTGTTTGGTGTTTAAGATTTTCGCCTGAACAATTAGATGAAATGATAGAACGCTTATACGTTATATTAGAAGACCACAAAAACTTTGAAATATTAAAACCTGCATGGTACGAGCCAAACATGTTTTTAAGCTAACGGAAACTTTCGGGAAGAACAGGCATGCTCTTTTTGCTTGTTCAACTAAAGCTGAACAGAATAGTTAAAGAAATTATAGAAGGGTGAGGGGAATTATGGGTTCAAGAATAATGCACTTGATTATCGCTAATAGAATTGCAGAGTGTCTATCGATAGAAGATAGAACACCGTTTTTACTTGGAGGCATTGCACCAGATGCTGTTTCACCTAAAGACTCATCACATTTCTTTAAAGGTGAAGTACAAGATTATTCAAGAAGCATTGATTATAAAGGATTTTTACATAAATATAGTTCACAAGCAGAATGTCATTATATATTGGGGTATTTTACACATCTAATCGCTGATGATATATGGCTGAAAGGTTTTTATCTTCCTTGGTTGAAAAACAGAATGGAAGCTAATAAAGAAATATTTAATTTATACCACAATGATTTCCAATTACTGAATGGGAAATTATTAGAACACTATGGCTTTACAGATGAATTAAGAAAAATGCTCCGTTATCTTCCTACAATCTTTGATTTGCAAGAGGTTAACTCCAAAGATGTTGAAGAATTCATTCCTTATGTATTAGGTGATATGGAGTACGATAAGAAAGTTATAAATGAAAAACTTCATGTATTTACGTTTAATCAAATAGTTGGTTATATAGAGACATCAGTTGATAAGGGGTTATCGAATATTAAACCTATACTTACTTCATAGGAATTGAAATGATAATAAACAATAAGTGAGCGAATGAGGATAAAAAATAGTTGTGTCTTCTCCTAATTGAGTTGGTCCCTTTTATTTATCTTTGTGATCTTTTTAGGGAAGTTAAAAATTTGTATGTTACATAGTATCGATAAAAACATGAATACTAAAATGGAAAGCAAAAAGGAGTGATACTTATGGCTATATGTCCTTTATGTAACTCACTAAAAGTATTAGAACTAAATTGCCCAAAATGTAATGATCGACTAGAAGACTCAGGTAAGGCATCCGATTTTTTAGATCCTTACGGTCATTATAATGATGAAGAAACTGTAAAAATGGGTGATGGCTATCCCAATACAGCTAAAAATCAGATTTGTCCTCATTTAATGATCTGTATTAATTGCGGACATAATGAAGTGAAGTTCATACAAGAAGAATAGTAGAAAATAATTGCTAGGTCCTACTTTCAACTAGGCTTTGGAGAATAAATAAAAGGAAAGGAGGCTCGAAAAGTGAGGAAGAAAATTGATGAGTTTCAAATCCATGAAAATTACTATGAACAAATTTTAAAGCAAGTAAAAAATGATCCATATGCAGATTCTTTAGGAATTCAGTTAACAAAGTTTGAGGCTGGGTTAGCAGAAGCAACACTGGAAGTACAAAGCCATATGGTAAATGCACATGCGACTGTACACGGTGCAGTGATGTATGCTTTAGCAGATCACGCTTTTTCGGTAGCATGTAATGCATACGGGAAAACATCTTTAGGACTCTCAACTACAATCCATTGTATTGAATCAGCTAAACCTGGAGACAAGATAGTCGCTCGTGCAACAGAATTAAAGCGAAACTATCGCACAGGTTTTTATAGAATCGACATCTTACATGAGCAAAAGTTAATAGCAACTATGGATGCAGTGTCATATCAAAAGGATCATTATTTTATTGAACTTGATGAACAAGTTTAAGAATACATCCAAATTTATTCCCCAAAATGAAGTTAGATTATTTGTGTTTAGTTATTCCATATCCAATTCAATAAGTTAATTAAACAGTAAGGAAGTTTGAAATATAACTTAATTTATTTTACTAACGAGATAAGATTAGTATAATAAGTTGATAAAATGTATCCTTTTAAAAGGTATTTATACTTTTCTTCTTGAAATAAAGAAGCAGGATTGTTTGCAATAAAACTTTTTGAAATGTATTTAATTGGAGGTCAGTACTATGAAAATTAAAGGTTTCGGTGGGATTTTTTTGAGATCAAAAGATTTAGTTTCATTAAGAAATTGGTATGAAAAAACACTTAGAATTTCGATGGGAGAATGGAATGGCTCTATTATTAAACCAGATGCTGACAACGAAACTATCTTTTCTTTATTTCATAACGATAGTGATTATTTTCCAAAGGAACAATCTGTGATGTTGAATTTTCAAGTGGAAAACATCGAAGCTTGGATGGAGCATTTCAGCAAAATTGGAGTACCACTGATAAAAGGACCTGAAAAAAGCGAGTATGGAACATTTATTTGGATTTCTGATCCAGAAGGAAGATGGATTGAAGTTTGGGAGAAATAAACATATAGTAATACAATTTGACTTACTAAGGACTTTCTAAAAAAAAAGAAAGTCCTTTTTATTAAGCTAACGGAGGCTATTCTTAGTTAGTAATAGCTTTTATTACCTTTTATTTATGGCGTTATCATTACAAGAGGGAACAGAAGAAATAAATTAAAAACCTTCTTAAGCTAAAGGGGTAGGTTTGAAGAAGAAATTGTTTGGAGGAAGGTACTATGAAAAAGTTTGTTTTTATATTTGGTCCACAAGCAGTTGGAAAAATGACTGTCGGACAAGAATTAGCAAAGGTAACTGGCTTAAAATTATTTCATAACCACATGACTATTGATTTACTTGAGCCACTATACGGATTTAGTCCAGAAATGTGGAGATTAACACACCTATTTCGGCAGGAAATATTTAATTCATTTTCTAAAAGTGATCATTATGGGATGATTTTTACTAAGGTCTGGTATTTTAATCAAAAAGAGGATTGGGACGATATAGAAAATATATGTCAAACTGTATCTTCTCAAGGGGCTGATATTTATTTCGTTGAATTAGAAGCCAACGTTGAAGAAAGATTAAAACGAAACAAGACATCACATAGACTTGAAAATAAACCAACTAAAAGAAACATTGAACAATCTGAACAACATTTACTAAGTACCATAGAAAGTAGTAGGTTGAATTCTAAAATTGGTGAAATTGAAAAAGAAAATTATATAAGAATAGATAACACTTATTTAAGTGCTGAAGAAGTCGCTCAAATAATTAAAAAAGAGTTTCAATTATAGTGTTATTTTCCGACTAGCTGGAGCTGTATTTGAAGATCATTGAGCTGTTTTATACGTCTCTTTTATCTTGTTGAACTACAGGGGCAGTTTAGTTTAAGTACAAATCGTTTTAGAAAGGATAATCAGAAATGACAGATGAGGATCTTAAGAATGCCATTGAGAAAATAGAAAATTTAAACATGGAACATATTTGGAAAATTGGCGAAGGTGCTTGGCATAATGTCTATAGAATAGAAAGGAATTTTGAAGAGGACCTTGTACTAAGAATTAGGAAAAAGAATGCTTATGGGCAATTACAAGCATATAAAGAAATTGACTTGATTACTGAATATGAATCTTCAAAAGTTTATTACCATCAGGCTATTCAGTGTTCTTTTAACATTTGTCCTTCTGTCTTTGACTATTTTCAAGAGGAATCATTAGCATTTACCGTAGAAAGTTTTATGGGTGAAGGAAAAAAACTACAATGCCTTAGCCATTATGAAGCATTTACAATTGGAGAAAAGTTAGGAGAATTCTTTAAGGTTATGCACAGGAAAAATCCCGATATACAGGGATTTGGTAGGATTATATGGAACGGTAAACTTCTTGAAGGAAAGGTGCAACAGGAAGCTCACTATATTTGGCAAAATGATAACGACTTTTATTTAAGTATCTTAAATAGTTTGACTAGTACTGATTTAACATTTAATCGCGAAAAAGTTGTAGATAAGATTTTAAAATTAATTGAAAACAGGCGGAAAAACCCGCAAAAGATATCATTAGTCAATCAAGATGTAACACCAGAAAATATTATATTTAATGTAGATAATGTTTCTATAATTGACCCATTTCCAAGCTTAGATTTTGATTTGAAATATGCTGGGTATTTTGTTTTTTGTTATAAATTCCTTCTTCCAGCCTATTCTAATGCCTCAAGATACCGAAATCATGCTTATAATCAAAATTCTAGCATATTAAATAGAATTGCAGACGGTTTTATGAACGGTTACATAAGAGATAATGTGAAGTTGTATAAATGTTTATTGGACGAATACATCTTGTGGATATTATTAGAGGCTCATGAACACTATGAAACATTAAAAGAAAGTGTATTGGACCCTAAGGCACTGCAGCAAATGGGTGATAAGGACATGATTAGAAATAGATTAACATTATGTTTAAACGAATTAGAAAATTTATCTTTAGATAATTCCTTCAGCTTTTTCAACTACCATGGAAGAACGTAATTTTCTTGCATATTCTGTGGTGAAGCAGGGCTTCATGGATGGCTAACGAAGGAGGTTAGTTATTTTTGGTGAATTATTGGGATAAGGGGGTATTCGCTTGGAAGAACTTCCATATGTAATAATAATTTCGATTGTATTGATTAGTAGTTGGATTGATTATAGAAAGAAGGTTAAGAAAGCTGAAAACGAAGAAGAAATCAGAAAGGCATTTGTCCCCTTTCTTTTAGTAGTGGTTCTATTTGTTGTATCTATTTCAGTATTTCTTACTTAAACTCCCATAAAAATTAAAACTCTCGTTTAGCTGAACAATGCTGTTAGGAGAATGCCTTTATAATTGTAATGCAACTAAGGAAGCAGGTTAGTTAAAAACTATAATTTTGACATGGCTTTCTTGCCTGTGATAATGTCAACTTGAGGTGATAAAAAAATGGCATTTCAATCCAAAAATATCTTTATCAATTTACCAGTGAAAAACGTGAACAAGTCCACTAACTTTTTCAAGGAGCTAGGTTTTGAGTTCAACCCACAATTCACTACTGAGGACACAGCTAGTATGATTATCAGTGACAATATCTTTGCTTTGTTAATGCTTGAAGAACGTTTCAAAGAGTTTAGTAAGAAGGAAATTGTGGATACTACTTCGGCAGAAGCGATTTTCTGTTTATCAGCTGAAAGTCGGGATCAAGTGGATGAGTTGGTAAATAAGGCCCTGTCATCAGGTGGTAAATCTTCGAGTGACCCTCAAGATCATGGATTTATGTATGTATGGGGTTTTCAGGACTTAGACGGTCATTTATGGGAAGTCGCTTATATGGATGAAAGCGCAATGAATTTGGGATAAAATTATGGTTTTAGAGTTAGTTTATGCAGTTTTAATATTCTATGGGATGATGTCTTAACAGGTATCATCTTTTTTATTTACATTTTATCCATTGTAATACGGGAAAAAAATAAGAAAAAGTGGACGCTATTTATATTGATATAGATGCAGATCAATTCCCTGTTTTTACCAGCATACAAGGTGAGGGTATATGAGGAATAACAAAAAAAAGGAGCGGGCTGTCCCAAATTGACGAAGGAACAGCCCTTTAAAACCGATTTTAACTTCTAAAAACTCATTTTATGACTAAAGTATCTGTACTAATTCTGAGTGCAAAACCCGTTGAGCAGTAATGACAACACCTGATGCTGTTCTTCCATATGAAGAATATAATCCACCGGTTTGATTAGGAACAATTTCAACTTCATATTGAGCCGCTCCTATTTGTAAACTAAGGGTTACAAAAGTAGAAGCATTAGCACCTACGATAAAGTTAGCCGATGAAAGTAATTGTCTTGTACCATCAAGTCTAAAAACTCTGGCTACTCCTGAAAGTACACCTCCAGTACGATTGAGGATTTTAACTCGAACGTTAGTTGCATTAGCAGGTTGATTTCCTGTGTTTTCAATTGGTCCAGTCGTTAAAGGCATTTAATATACACCTCCTCGTAATGTAAGATTTATAATCTGCAGATTATCTAATCATTGTATTCATTAATCTATTCATGGTCTAAACAAGATTAATTAATTTGTTGTAAAATAGTGTAAATTGAAAGGCGTCGACAATCAAATTTAATCTTAAAGAGTTTGTGAATAAAGGGTCTCAGAGTTCAAGAAGGCTATGTTAAAATAAGTTATAGTTCTTTATAGGAGTTGGTTAAATGGAATCACAAGTTCAAAGGTATTTCGAGGATTTAGAATCAACAGACAAAGAAATCCAATATGAAGCGTTTAAGAATATAAAGACGTTAACAGAAAAAGAAGTAGAGTGGGCATATGAAATTTGGGATCAATTATTACAAGACCTAAAAAATCGTGATAATCATAAAAGATCACGTGCTGCACAATTTCTTTCCCATTTAGCAATAAGTGATCCAGAAAAAAGAATGCTTAATGACTTTCCAACATTATGGGAAGTAACAAAAGATCCTAAGTTTGTCACTGCAAGACATAGTTTGCAATCCATCTGGAGAGTAGGTTTAGCTGGAGATGAACAACAAGAAATGTTAATTAATCACTTTACTGATCGTTTTACACACTGCGTAGAGGAAAAAAATTATACTTTGATTCGATATGATATTATCCAAGGTCTTAGAAATTTATATGACGAGGTAAAGAGAGAAGAAATAAAACAAATAGCACTGGATTTAATAGCAACAGAAGAAGATAGTAAATATCAAAAGAAATATGCAATTGTATGGCGAAATACATAAAAAATTAGGTTAGTTGAATTTTCATCATATATTTTCTGTTAATGGTAAAGCTATTTATTAAAAGAATAAGGGTGTATAGCAAATGCAAAGAAAAATTTATATTTTTTTCTCGATAATATGTATTGCCATTTGTTTTTCAGCTAATGAAATAGTCTTTGCAAACCCAAACGATAAACCCCCATCGCTTGAAGAAGGTTATACTCAAGTTGGATATATATCTGTCGAAGAAGCAGTTAAGGAATTTGAAAATCACTTTAAACAAGAAGTAAAATTGCCAAAAAACAAGCCCTCTATTCCTTTCACCCATCAATTCGGAAGATTTTATGAGGATAAGGAACATAACACTAATGATTCACTGGCTATCAAGTTTGTGAATGAAAAGGTAAAAGAAAATAATTATAAAATTGATATTCGCCCTTTGAAAAATAAAATGATTTTTAAAGATAGAGTTAATCAGAAAACCTATAAACTTAAAAATGGACAGAAAGCCATTTATTTTGACCATCAATTATTTCATTTTTTGGTTTTTGAAAATGGTAATTGGCAATATATGCTTGGAATCGATAAAAGGCTATCTAAGGTAACTCCTGATACATTAGTGGAAATTGCTAACTCAATTGAATAACGAATGTTAGATAAGACCAATAGATTCCTTGTTAAACTAATGAGTCAATTAGGACATTTTACTTTTATTCACTAATAAAAGCAGTTAAATAAAATAAGACAATAAATGTAAGTTGGATCGCTTTTGTATTATTCAGAGAAAGATTAATGATACAGTTGAAGAATAAAAACTAAAAGCACTCATAATTGAGTGCTTTTATTGAGCTAACGTATGTAAATGATATAAATTTTCCTGTGTTCGAACTAGAAAGTCATAGAATACTTTAGGTGACGTAAGGGCTTCTTCTTTTGGGTTAGGGCTATCCAATTCTAGTTGGAGTATAGTCTTAATAGCTCTTGTATTTGTAAACTGTTTATATTGTTCAGTCCAACAAAATATGGCGACTGCCATTTTTGAGTTGCTATTGCTTGTTTGCTTGTGGGAGTGTCCCAACTAGGGTAAACCCTAATTGCCATTTTCCCATTTGCAGTAGCTGTTCTAAGGATATTTTGTTCTACAAGAATTTTTTTGGGGAAAACGAATTGCCCAAAAAACTGATTATCATTGGAAAAAGTATTAATAACCAATAAATCAGTAGCATTTTTATATGAAAATGGTTGGTTTTTATTATTTAAATCTTTTTCCCAAAAGGAAACAAACTGTCCTAATTTGGTAGGTGTTACTTTTGCAACTCTAAATCGAACGGATTTAGAGTTTAACTGAAATACCCCTGCTCCATAATCAGCATTCTGAGTTTCTACACGAATCGCTTTTATAGTTAAGCCATTAGGTTGATAAAAAATTTCATCTACATATGTTAATGCTTTAGAAAATCGATTCATTGTCATCCTCCTAACTTTGACGCCAAATACTTTACTAAAAGGACAGTAAGTCTGACAGATCAGTAAAATATACGAACATAGCTTAATTAAAACTTTCCTTTGATATATATTTATTCCGATAAATGAAATTCAAGTTCATTTGAATGGCAATGTCTTTTTACATCTTCTAAAAGGGAAGATAATTTAATTTGCCATTCCTTGATAATTGTATTGTCATTTAATTCAGAGTAAAAGCTAAAAAAAATTTGTGTTGGTATTTTTAAATATGAATGAAAAACGAACACATACCTGTCGAGATGCTCAGTTTACACAATAGAAAAAGCATTTTAATTCACTTCTGCTTTTGGCATACGGTGTTCCATAATGAGGAATCCACCAAACAGCCCAATCAAGGAGAAGATGACTGGGATGACGAAACCATAATGGTACCCGACACTGATTTCAGCCGATTGAAAATGGTCCAATACTCTCCCAAAAATACTTGGCAACAGCACGGCACTCAAAAATCCTCCCGTATTTGCAAATCCTGAAACGACTCCGACCTCTCTTATATCAAAAGATTTGCGAACAATCGCAAATGTTAAAGCGCTAGCGCCATTACCATAACCAATCAACAAGAACAGAATGATCAGCATGTAGTATGGCGGTTTCCCACTGAATAATACAAAAGCGATCCAACTAACAAAAATAATCATATGAATAATAATATAGGGACGCTTTATCGACCCTATACGACTCGAAATCCAACCTGTTAGAGGAGCCCCAATAATGGCTCCAAAAAGACCAATCATAATTAATTGACTTGCATGTGAGCGTGTCATGTCATACACATTCATCCCGTACGGAACAGCCCATGAACCGATAAATCCCACATACGTACCTACCGCTCCAAAGTGACAAAGGAAGGCAGCCCATGCTTGTCGATCGGAAAAGATTCGACTTAATATGACCAAAGTTTTTTCCCGTTTTTGCACTAGTTTCTTTGAAGACTTTTTGCTCTCAAAATGATTCATGTCCATTTTCCTTGGTTTTAGTACTAGTACTAAATAAAGAAGGATGGCGCTTAGACACAAAATAATGCCCACAGTAAAAAACGGAGCCCTCCAGCCGGTTAAGGAAATCCATGCCGAAAACGGAACCGTGGCCACTAAGAATCCTAGACTTCCAGTCATTCCTGCTATGCCAAGCAGCCCCACAAATTCATTTACTTTAAACCATATACTTAATATCAAAACCAAATTCACCCAAATGGTCGCGTCGCCAACTCCTACCAAAAACCTAGAGAGAAAAAGAACAGATTCATTCGGTGCAGCGCTATACATTAAAGTGCCCAATCCATTCAATAATGTCCCCACAATTAGAAAAACATTAGGGCCAAAACGGTCAGACAAGATCCCTATTGGAATTTGCAAACTGGCATAAGCCAAAAACTGTATACTTGTCAATAATCCAATAGTAGATGCCGTCACACTAAACTCTGTCATCAACTGATCCGAAATTAATCCCGGTGCTGTTCTTTGACTCACAATTAATAGATAAGTAAACAATATTGTAGCAAAAACAACCCACCGATACTTGCTATTTTGATTTTCCAATTTCAAGACTCCTGTACCTTACATAGTATTGTTATTATACTCCTTAACATTTGGTTTTTACAGTAAGGAATTAGCAAGGCAGAACTGTGCTAAGGAGGAAATTCTATCAAAATGTCGAATTGACTAATTTAGGTTTAGGTTAAAAATATAATTTTTAGGAGGTTATTATGGGGTATATAGAGGATTTACGCAAATTTGTTGGAAATCAACCTCTGATATTAGTTGGAGTTGCTGTTGCTGTTGTTAATGAAAGTGGGGAATTCTTATTACAAAAACGAGCAGATGGACAATGGGGAGTTCCAGGGGGATTTATCGAATTAGGCGAATCTACTGAGGAAGCTGGTAAAAGAGAAGTTTTAGAAGAAACAGGAATTGAAATAGGTAAACTAGATTTGGTTGGTGTTTTTTCAGGGAAACAACATTTTGTTAAATTACCAAATGGTGATGAATTCTATCCCGTTACAATCGCTTACTTAAAAAAAGAGATTATGGGTGGGGTTCTAAAGTCAGACGGTAAAGAAACAACTGAAGCTCGGTTTTTTAAAATAAATGAATTACCAGATGGACTAAATCCCATTATTGGAAATCTGATTAAACAATATTCACTTTCATTATCCATATAAAAATTTTGGAACTAATTCCCTTAACTATAGATAACATTGTGAAATCACTAGTATTTCGAATAAAAAGGAGATATTAACAATGTCTTATCCATTCGACTGCATTACCAACTTTATTTTCGTTGAAACTGAAATTGCCCGAGCAGATGTAATAATTGTTCCTGGTGCGAGCCATCCTCAACTAATGGAAAAAGCTACTTTCTTGTATCATCAGGGACTAGCGCCGTACTTACTTCCGACAGGCGGAGCTAACCCACGTTTAGAAACTACTGAATGGGATTTCTTACGGGATGTTGGAATTGAGAATGGAGTACCTGAAGAAGCAATTTTAAAAGAAGATAAAGCACAAAATACTTTTCAAAATGCCCGTTTTTCCTTGGAAGTTCTACAAAAAACAGGTATCAACCCTAGAAAAGTGATAATGGTTTGTAAAGCAGTACACGCACGCAGAGCGTTATTAACTTACCAAACTTTGTTTCCAAAAGAAACTGTGTTCTTCATCTCGCCCGTAATCGACAGAACTGTCATAACCAAGGACAACTGGTTTAAGTCTGAAGATGGAATAAGACGTGTAATGACTGAAGTAGAGAAAATCGGTCAATACTTTGGTCCTCATATTCCAAATTTGATTAATTAAAACATGGATGTTGTCTGTGAACTAACGAACAGGTTACTTAAATAAAGGCCAATTTATTTTTATATAACTAAAAATATATCTTAGGAGGTTCTTAAATGGACAACTCATTTCGAACGTTTCTTGATACGTATTTAGATGTTTGGAGAACCTCATCTTTAGCGGAATTAAAAAGCTTGATATCTCAAAACTATGAAGCAAGAGAGATAACAAGTGGAGATATCGTTGACTTTGGCTATGAAGAATCAGTAAATGGATGGGAACAGGGTTTTAATTTTGTTAAAGGAAACAATGCTCAATGGAATATAGAAGAAATTTCGATTCTTCCTTTGAGAGAAGATGAAACTATGGTTATTTTATCAGCCACTATCCTTATTCAAGGGAAGAGTTTAGAAACAGCAAATTTATTCTTTCAAACGTTCAAAAGATATGGCACAAATGATTGGAAATTAATAAGAAGTTATATAGAAGCAGGAATTCCTAATGATAATATAAAAAGCTTTCTATTCAACTAGTGACGTAAGGTACATTGTGATGGGATTTTAGAAGGAGAGAATAAATAAAGAAGCAACTAATTATTATGTTTATTAAAAGGAGACGATAAAATGAGTGAAAAATTATGGAGGGTTGGAACGACTTATATTCCAGTAGTCAATGTAGAACTATCTTCTAACTGGTATGTGAACAAATTGGGAGCAGAATTGAGCTATAAAGACGATGACAAAGCAATTCTTGATCTTGCAAACCAAAGTATTTTTCTTGTTAAAGCTAATGAAAATCAAAGTGCCAATTTTTATGATATTTATGGTGTAGAGCGTTTTTCTATCACATTTGAAGTTAATGGAATACATGCTTTAGAAGCTATACATAAAGAGTTTATAGATAAAGATATTAGAGTTGGAGAAATAGAAAATAGAGGACATGCTGGAAGGAACTTTGTATTCTACGATTTAGATGGCAATAAATTTGACATATGGAGCGAATTAAGTCCAATTTTCAAAGAAAAATATCAGATATTTTAATAGGAAGTAAGTTATTGGTTTGTGACAAAGGATTGATTCTTAAATTTGGAGAATTCAAGAGACATCGATTAACCAAGTAAAGTAGTTCTAAATAGCATTTAATATATTTATACAAACTCTGGAGGATGTACATGAGATTAGCTTGCCTACACGCTCATCATTCCAATATAGCAAATATAGAAACAGCATTATTAGCACCTTTTGATATAGAATTAGTTCATTTTGTGGATCCAGGGCTCATGAATCGGGTTACTCATGATGATGGCTTTGAACAAGTAAATGCTGAGCACAAAGTGAAAGAACAAATGGAATGGATGGCGAAATGCACATAATTTCTTGCATACCAAATCAATTACGCCATTATTTAGTCGATACCTTAAAGGATAGATTGTTGTCTGCTGGACCGTTTATGGACCATACTGGGGGTTTGGTAATTGTTGAGGTTGAAAGTGTACAAGAAGCCGAAGAAATTGCCAAAAATGACCCTGAAGTATTAGAAGAAAAGTTTGAGTATGTAGTACATCCTTGGGAACCTTTAGAAGGATTGTTCACAAAAAGTAAGTGAATCCTTATTCAAGTAACGAGTGCTTTAGTTAAACAAGACCATCGAAATGAACTGCCCCGTAAGGTGTCTAACATTTATCGGCCAGTTCATTTCGATGGTCTATTTTTACGTCCAAAACATCAAGTAGATTTCGATCCATTGTGAAATGTTACACTTCAACTACCATGGAAGAACGTAATTATCTTCCATATTCTGTGGTGAAGCAGGGTTTCATGGATGGCTAACGGGCAGGTTAGTTCAATAAGGATTAATAGCGACAAATGTCCTTTCTTTTATTGATATAGTACATATTACTATTAATGACAGGAAAGATGATTGTTAGGTGCAGAGTGTCGACAAGGGGTTTCGGAATGGCCTCATTCCGAAACCCTTTTTGGCAAGATTGGATTTCGTTTTTCTAATAGGGGTACTATTCGAAGTTGATCATCCTTGATAGCTTTGTTTAGCGAATACATTTTGTTTTCATGAACCTTTCTTTTAAAGTACGAGAATAAATAACAACCTGTTATTACAATTGCACTGCCTATTCCTTGTATCCAGGTCATTTGTTCCCCTAAAAATAAAAAAGCTAAGATTGAGGTAAAAATCGGATTAAAACTTAAAAAAACACCTGAAGTAGTGGAGCCTAATTTTTGAATACAAATATTCCAAAGGACCATACATACTACTGTTGAGATAACACCTGTATATAACATTGCACCTATAAAAGAAAGGTTAATATTTGAAACAGTAAAATCAGGAAAGCTCAGAGGCAATAGTACCATTAGCCCAAAAATAGCTGAGTATAAAATAGACATCAAAGGTGAAGTCTTTGTCATTGCCCATTTGCTGCAAATCGTATATATTCCCCATATGCATACAGCAGCAATCATCCATAAATCTCCGGTATTAAAATCCAATGAAAGCAAATAGTCTGCTTTACCATTTGAAAGTACAAGTATCACACCTAAAAGTGAAAATATCATTGAAATAATTTGCAGGAAATTAATTTTTTCTTTTAAAAATAAAATAGAAAAAACAGCGATTGAAATCATATTTAACGAAGAAATTAAGCTAACATTTGTCGCAGTTGTTTGCTCTAATGCTAAAAATTGCAAGATGTTAAATAGAACAACACCTGTTAATCCCATTAAAAACAAAGGAATTATTGCATTTCGTGGCGGCAGAATTTTTTTTTCTTTCCACCATACAAGAGGGAACAGGCAAAGGACTGCAATGATCCACCTTAGTGTCGTCAAGGTCATCGGTGAAGAATGTTCAACAAGAGATTTACTAACAACAAAATTTCCTGCCCAAAATAAACATGTTAAAAGCAATAAGACATAATACTTAAATGACATATCCTTTATCTCCTTCTTCAAATTTCACCGATCCAGGTACTGCCCTTTAAGCCGTATGCACGATGAGTTTTAATGAGCTTTAAATAATTTTAACATTTTCCTTTCATTATCAGTATTTCTTTCTGTATAATGAGATAAATTCGAAATAATGATAAAAATTCATAGGTGCTTACAAAATTTTATTTCGTTTTCATGTTTATTTCTTTTGAATTTTTGAAGAATAGAAGGGGAGTGAGAATCAGTGGAATCAATAGTTAGTAAAATACTTGATGATCTGGATATTAAAATCTTAGACATTCTCCAAAAAGGAGCACAGATAAGCAATTCTGAAATTGCTAAACGGGTTAATTTATCTCCACCCGCAACTCACGCACGGATCAAAAGATTAGAAAATGAAGGATACATTAATCAGCATGTGGCGATATTAAATCAAGAGAAGCTTGGATTTGATTTATTATCTATTATTTTTATTAGTACGAACATTCACCAATCTGAGAAACTGAAATGCTTGGAGGAAGCATTAAAGTCTATGCCAGAGGTTTTGGAGTGTCATTGCTTAACGGGAGAATATGATTATCTTCTAAAGGTGGCAAATAAAAACCGCAGGGAATTGGAGAACTTTATAAGAAAATTAAATAAACTTGGCATCACACGCATTCAAACTAGCTTAGTACTAAGGGAAATTAAATATTCGACAGTTTTACCTATTTCCCAAAATCACCAAAATTGATAAGAGGTCCAAACAAGCATAGAAAGAGGCTGTCCAATATATTCACTATTGGACAGCCTTTTCCGTGTTCACATATAATGCCACCGTTGGATAACCACAATTTCATACAATAAATATTGTGTCTTTATATGAAAGCTTTTTAACTTTATAGATGAAAGTTTGTGAAGTATTACACTTAAACTAACGGCGCAGTTTAGTTGAACAAGATCTAATTTCAAATAAAGGATTTTGATTTTCTAAGTCGAATAATTTAAGAGGATATATTGAAGCAGAAGCGAGATCGATATTAAAAATGGGATTATGGTTTCAACTTCAAACAACAGGGACTTAAATTTAGAATTGAGGGGAGAAAATATAAATTGTTTATTCGTGAATATAAAGATTCTGATGAAATAGGTTGGGTTCGATGTAGAACGCTATCATTTCTAAATACAGCTTACTTTGATAATGTTTTAAATAAAAAGGAAAGCTATGAAAATCCATCAATCGAACTAGTTGCAGAATTAAATGGACAAATTATTGGTCTCATTGATGTAGAGTATGAAAAGGAAGAAAAGACAGTATGTTCAAGGGGAGAGGGTTTAGGAGGCATGGTCTGGCATATTGCGGTTCATCCAGATTTTTATCGACAAGGAATTGGCGAGCAACTACTTCACGAAGCGGAAAAGCGAGCAATCGAATTAGGTTTAAATAGATTTGAAGCATGGACTCGAGATGATTTTTGGGTACAGAATTGGTATGAAAAAATGTTATTTAATAAAGTCGATGCATACTACCATATTTACTTTGAAGGAAATGAAATGAAAAATCGGATTCAAAGTACCATACCTAAACTCCACTTAGTCAATACATTCGCTCATTACGTAGGGGATGAGATTGAGCAATTTAAAACAACTAACCAACGAATTTATGAATGTGTTTGCTATGAAAAATATTTGAATAATATATAGTGCTTCTTCAACTAACGGAGGCTTTAGTTGAATAAGAGAAAAAATGTCATTGTCGATTTGCAACTATTCGAGCAAAGGGGAGGTTGAAATATGAATATTCTTTATGGAGTTGTAATTATTATTGTAGTCTTTGCGATATTTTTACTTATGAAGGCAGAGGCGATGAGGACTAAAAACATATATTTGTCATTTCTATATCTTAGTTTAGGAGTGAATGTAACTGCCCTTCCAATTTCTTTATTTATAGGCGGAATGGCAACAGACTCACCTGACAGTGATAATTTTGATTTCATTAGAGGTTTTTTATTTGTTCAAACAATCCCATTTATTATGCTATTTATAAGCATATTGAAAATATTTATGAACCAGAGAACATTAAAAGAAAAGTAGTGTGTTCATAGCACAAGATTTTATACGTTGTATGCAATAGAAGATGCTACTTGTTAAACTAACGCAGCAGGTTAGTTGAAGAAGAAAGGGGTAATTTGTTATAACAATGTTAGGGATGAAAAATTCGTTTTTCACATTGTTTACAGGGATTTTTTATCTTTTTGTTACCCTGTTATTGATACAAATAATATCTGAATTCTCCAGTTTAAGACTGTATTTACTTTCCGACAACGGTTTTAGTATTATTGATGGATTTTGTATCGCAATAGCCTCATTTTTAATAGCCTTTATTTTGGAACGAAAGTTAACTAAACCTCTAAAGTATGGATTATATTCTATACTGATTTTAATAGGTGGCTTTTTATTTCTTTTAATTACTGCTCTAATAGCAATGACTGGTTTTGGTTGGTTTACGGGATGGTTCCAATGACAAATATGGGGGTATATAACAAGTCTTATTATGCTACCGGGCGTGTTCTTGAAGGACTAACATCCTTTTTGTTGAATTAATTGAAATAAAGTAGCTGTTTAGTACAAGAAGTTATTTACAAAAACTATATTGAATATTAATTAAAATTTAGTTATCAAAGCGGGGGTTAAAAATATGGAAGATATTAATTTCCTTATATCAAAATGGGAGCAAATACTACAAAAATTAGAGAACAATAACGGCAAAGTCCACCCAATTGAAATTGGAAAAAAAGCAACGCTACAGGAGATAGAAGCTAAAGAAAAAGAATTAGGTTATCAACTACCTCCTTCTTATAAATACATATTAAATAACTTAGGAAAATCAATTTCTTTTTATTACTCATTTTCTGAGGATACAATAATCCCCAGTGAATTTAAGGAAATCTACTCTGGAGAGATAAATTGGAATACTGACTTCCTTCAAAATTTAAATAGGTTAGCTGACGAGCTAATGGAAGACGGAGAAGATTATGGAAGTACACTTAGGGGGAAATTAGAGTTCTCTCATGCTGGAAATGGTGATGTTTATGCGTTTGATATGTCTGTTGAGAGTGATGAGAAGCCAGTCATATATTGGGAACATGAAGAAGACAAAGTAACTTATGTTGCAGATTCATTTATCGATTATTTATTTAAGATTACTGAACTAGGGTGTATTGGTAGTGAAAAATGGCAGCTTGAATATTTTCTAAGTGATACAGGGTTGGACACCACAGGTCCAGCAGCAGGTAAATGGAAGTATTGGTTTGAGTCATTTTCAGAGACAACCTTAGATGATGTGAAAAATAGCATGGAACAACTAATAACTTTTGTTGTATATCGAAAGAAATTAGATAAAGAAACAATTGACTTTCTCCAAAAATTTAATAGAAATGAGTTATTCGACTTCCTTTTAGAGGAATTACATAAAAAAGAGGCATTTAATGATCAAAAGATAATATGTGAGATAATCGGAAGAGTTTTAGGGATTTACGCTGAGACATGGGTTAGAAGTTTATGGGAAGCTAAACAAGATAACATAGATACTAGATTACGTTCCTATCTAACTTCAATGTGTATCAATAAGGATAGGGGACTATCTTTAGTTATTAATTTTCTTGAACAAGAATCTAACAAAAAGATAACTGGGTATGAAGCACTTTCTCATCTTGGTGAATTTCATTCGAGGGATGTTATCTCGTGGATGGAGAATCATGTTAAATTTCCTGTGACAGAAGGTTGGTATCAACTCTTCGTGAGGTCAAACTTTTCTTGGGATGACTTAGAAAGGTGGACCTCTTTAGAAGAGAAGCATGAAGTAACTGTGATTCACGCATTAGAAATGTATGCCGATGAGAAAGTCGCAAATAATAAAAAACCTCATGTTATATCAGATCTTCCAACTAAATCGGAATTTATTGATTTTCTTGTTAAATTACGTGCTAAACAAGTGTTAAAAAAGCGGACAATGGCCGTAGAGAACCTTATACAAAACATAAATATATTTTATTAAGTTTGTGAAACAATGAACATAAACTAACGGGTGTTTAGTTGGAGAAGAAAAGAAATGGTATTAATATTAATAGGTTTTAAGAGGGGACATGTAAAATGAAAAATTTAATTTATGGTATTATAGTTTTGTTTGCACTTTGGTTAATACTCTCGTTTTTCAGTATAAACACAACAAATGTGATACCAAATTTAATTGAATGGGCTACAAAATTCATTCTACCTTGGATATTATTATATTGGATAATTAGATTAGTTAAAGGTTTAGAAAAAAACAAATAACATATTCAAGTACGGGGTGCGATTCTAAAATAAAGAAGTCGCTTTTTCTTATCTTACAAGAAAGTTTGTGAAGTGTTGTACTTAAACTAACGAGTACTTTACTTTAAGAAGGAGTGAAACCATTTTTCTTATTCAACTAAAGAAGCAGTTTAGTTTAAGAAGATTAATGGTAAAATTATGAGTATGGGAGTCAAAGGAGACTTAAGTAATATTTGGTGAAAATTATTATGAATAGCTACAAAGAAACCAATATACATTTTGATAAAAAGTATTATAGCAATTGTTATTATTACTGGTATCACATTGACTTTTGTAATACCTGCTTTTAAAGGCTTTGAATGGTCCTTCATATTTATTGCACTTTTGTTCTATTTTGTAGTTGCGAATATATTTGTAGGGTTATTTAAAGAACGACTATCATTGGTTTTTATAGTCAGCTTGGTATTTAGTGCTTTAGGAATGGGATGGCGTTTATAGCTTGAATGGGAGAGTTTAGTATAGTCGGACATATGAATCCAGTTGTGTTAATTGGCTATCCTTGTATTATTGCATTTATTATTTTATTAATGTATCATTTCTCCGCTAAATTTAAGAAGAAAAAAATAGTAATTATCGAGAAATAAAACTCACTTTTTCTTATACGACTAAAGGTGCAGTTTAGTACTTAAACCATTATGAGTAAAAATAATAAGGAGGAAACTAATATGACAAAAAGAATTAAGGAGTTGCCACTAGAACAACGTGAGGAACTACTCAGAACTTTGAAAGTCCGTTTTGAGAAAAACATGGACCGCCATGAAGGTCTTGAATGGGCTAAAGTACAATCTAAGCTCGAAGATAATACTGAAAAACTGTGGTCGCTCAATGAAATGGAAGGAACTGGCGGTGAACCGGATGTTGTTGGCCATGATAAAAAGACGGGCGAATACATTTTTTATGATTGTTCAGCGGAAAGTCCTAAGGGTCGCAGAAGTATTTGTTACGACCGTGAAGCACTGGAGTCAAGGAAAAAACACCAACCAGAAAATAACGCTATTGATATGGCAACTGCCATGGGCATTGAACTTTTAACGGAAGAACAATACCGGGAGCTGCAGAAACTTGAAAATTTCGATATGAAAACGTCGAGCTGGGTGCAAACACCTGCTAATATTAGAAAACTCGGCGGGGCCATCTTTTGTGATCTTCGCTACGACACTGTCTTTGTATACCATAATGGAGCAGATTCCTACTATGCTGCAAGGGGCTTCCGTGGCTCGCTAAGGGTCTAAATTTTGCATAGACAGTTAAATTTGAATTTGAGAACGGATCAACTGGGGAAAGGCTTTAATTTCATTCTTCAACTATCGAAGGCATTAGCAAAAGACAATGAGCTGCATAGACGGCTCTTTTTTACTTTCCTTGAGATTCTTGCTTTTCCCCGTAAAGCTCATCCAAGTGCTGTAAATGTTTTAATCCCCATTCGGGGGATAATTATGTTTTTAGTCTTTTTTTAGTCTTGATATTAATTGTTATGTTTATTAGTGCAATTATTTTATATCCTATAATTTATTTAATACCGATTGAAAAAAGAAAGGGAATCAATCAATTTTTCCTTGTGGTCTTGATTTTATCATCCTTAACTATTCTTGTACTAAGTCCTTTTATAATGATAGGAGTTATGTATGTCCTGTTGATATTATCTATAATGGTGGCTTCGTTTTCGTTGATAGGATATCTATATTCTAAAACAAAATTTGAAAATGAAACGAAAGTTAATGGGAGGTTTAGTTGAATAACTGTTCTTCTTTAACTACGGAGGTATTATTAAAAGATAAATGAGATGCATAGACGGCTATTTTTTTCTTGTTCAACTAACGCAGAAGGTTAGTTGAAGAAGTATTATCCATTTAGTTTTGTATTATTATTAGAAGAAAGTTCTGATTTAATAGGAGGTTTAATTTGATAAACATACAAAGTAACTCAAACAAATTAATTATAGTAGTACATGAAATTTATGGGGTTAACCAGCATATGAATAAAGTTTGCCATTCATTATCAGAAAGAGGCTTTGATGTTATTTGTCCCAACTTATTAGAAAAAGAAGGACCTTTTGAATATTCATTTGAAGAAGTTGCTTATCGAAATTTTATGGAGAATATCGGGTTTATTAGTGCGACAAATAAAATTAAACGTGTATTGCAAGATATTAAAGATCAATATGAAAAAGTCTTTATTGTTGGATTTAGTGTTGGGGCAACCATTGCATGGTTGTGCAGTGAAGAAAATGATATCGATGGAATTGTTGGTTACTATGGTTCGCGAATTAGAAACTATCTAGAGATTGAACCTTTATGTTCAACAATGCTTTTCTTTCCTGAAATTGAGAAATCATTTAATGTCAACGAATTAATTCCATACTTAGAAAAAAAGAATATCGAGATACATAAAGTTCACGGAGAACATGGATTTAGTGACCCATGCAATTCAAAATATAATGTAAAATCTGCACAAGAATCTTTTGACATAATGGTTGATTTTTTATCGAAACATTAATTCATTAAAATGTAAGAATTAATTCGGGATTTGGAAAATGAAAGTTGTTCAGATGTTGCTGATATAGCGCTTTAAGACAATATTTTTTTGCATTGAAGAATTTGTGAAGACTTGCACTTAAATTAACGGGTGCTTTACTTGAAGATCATTGAGCTGTTTAGAAAGCTCTTTTTTCTTATTCAACTAAAGGGGCAGGTTAGTTCAATAAGCAAATGTTAAAATAGAGATAAAAAGGTGATGTGAAGATGCCTATATTTCCAAAAGAAAACGACTTTCTCTCATTATTCGAATCGGAACCAATGTTATTAAAAACAACTTCAAAAGACTTGCCTTTTATTATAAGGCTCTTTTCGTAAGGATTGTTGCTTTCTCAATAAAATGAGGTTTTATTTACTTTTTATGGTATTTTATTTACAGGAGCCTATTCAACTAAAGAGCAGATTTGTTTAAGAAGAATGGATATTAGGTTAAGAAAGGAGTGGATTTAGAAATTAGTAAAGACAATGAGTCTGTTTTATATAGAGAAGTTCAACGACCAAGACAATTATTATTTATCATAGTGATAATATTGGTTTCAGGCATTTTTTGGTGGGGGTTTATCCAACAGGTTATTTACGGTATTCAATTCGGAGACAAACCGATGTCGGATATTGGGTTGGTAATAGCTTGGGTTTTGTTCGGTCTGATAATACCCTTGATAGCGTTCCAAGTTAAGATGATAACTGAAGTACGTGGAGATGGGGTGTATATAAAATTTGTCCCCTTCCATTTTGGATACCGAGACTTTCGTTATCAAAGTATTCGGGAGTATAAAAGTGTTTCTTTTAGTTCGCTAAAACGGTTTGGAGGTTGGGGGATTCGTATTAATCTAAATGGAGAACGCCTTTATAATATCGCAGGAAGCGAGGGTGTCGAATTAAGGTTAGCTTCAGGTGACATTGTTATAATAGGCTCAAAAAATTCTGAAGAGCTCAAAAAGGCATTAGATTTATCTTTCATAGAGAATACTAAATAATCTTCGTGATATTTACCTTCTCTGGGTTTCATGGAACTACAGGTGATTAAATGAAAAAAACTTGTTTATGGCTATAGGATTATGGTTCTCATGTGAAAATTAGGATCAACTAATAGAACTTCCAAAAGGAATATACTAATAGAAATTTGGAGTACATTATTAAAAAGGAAATTAAAACCTTGTTCAACTTAATTATCTCAATGAAATTCGAACTTGAAGTTAAAATTTCTTGTTCAACTACCATGGAAGAACGTAATTTTCTTGCATTTTCTGTGGTGAAGAAGGGCTTCATGGATGGCTAACGGGTACCTTAGTTGAAGATCAAAGAGCTGTATTTAAACAGCTCTTTTTTTCTTATTGAAATAAAGAGTCAGGTTAGTTGAACAATCAAAGAAAATAGTGTCTTTATTACAAAGAATCCCTGCACTTAGTTATTTCGTTTGGTTTTAACGTTCTGCTTTTGATATCAATAGCCCGCCACTCCATACCATTTTTATTACTAAAAGTGATAGTAACTAAATCATATGGGAAATCGTGAGCACCTTCAAATGTTGTTAGCTGCACGGTGACATTAAAGTAGCGGTAGGGTTCTACCTTCTTTTCGATTTGGAGAATCTGTTCGCAATAATCCTGCTTCGGTTTGCCGAAATGTTCTTCGAGTGCTTTGTAGATGGATGGAAAAAGCAAATCGAGGATCACATCATCACGCAGCTGTATTTCATTTTTAGTTTCGGTTTTGGCCTGAACGTGAGAATAAGAAAAAAGAGTCAAGAAGGCAATTGAAACAATAAGTGTGACTAAAGGCAATATTTTTTTCATATATTATCTCTCCTTTACCGTTAGTTTGTGCAGTATAACCCATTTAATGTGGTTCAACGTAAAGTCAGTTATCTGCTTGTGAAGAAATGTACTTAAACTACCATGAAAAATAGTTTCTTCAATAAAAGAAAAATGACAATACTTAAGAAGCCCCTACTTAATCGTTAAAAAAAGAGGAGAGCGTAAATAAGTCTATGGATTAGGTTAGTACCAGTATTGACACTTCCAAACCAATTTCATTCTCTGTGGTACAGCACTGATTTTGTGCTGCATGGATGGCTAACGGGTGCTTTAGTTGTAGATCAATGAGTTAGAATGCAGCCCTTTTTCCTTCTTGAACTAAAGGGGCAGGTTAGTTCAAGAAGGATTTCTCCTATTTTTAACGAATTATAAATAATATACTAAAAGTTATCAAGATTAGGTGATATTAATAGAAGAGCAAATTAATTTTTATATGGACGAAGAAACAAAAATAAGTATAATAAACAGGCTCCGGACAGCTGGTTGTGTATTCGCAGAAGATGAGGCACGGTTGTTTTTCTCTGAGGCACAGTCGCCGGCCGAATTTGCCACCATGGTGGAACGGCGAATAAACGGTTTGCCCCTTGAACACGTCTTAGGGTGGGCTGAATTTTGCGGTAACCGGATAGTGGTGGACCCGGGAGTCTTCGTACCCCGCCGTCGCACTGAGTTTTTAGTCCGCCAAGCAGCAGCTCTCGTAACACGAGGCGCCATTGTGGTTGACCTGTGCTGCGGCACAGGCGCGGTGGGCTCAGCGCTGGCCGTAGCTATGGAAGGAATCGAGTTGTACGCCGTCGACATTGATCCAGCCGCGGTGCGGTGCGCCCGCCGAAACGTGACTTCCGTCGAGGGTTACGTGTATGAAGGAGACCTCTATGAGCCACTACCAGCCACATTACGGGGCCGTGTCAACGTTCTGGTCGCAAACGCACCCTACGTACCTACCGAAGCGATCGTGCTGTTACCCCAGGAGGCCCGCATACATGAGGCGCGGGTGGCACTCGACGGGGGGGCGGACGGGCTTGACGTCCAGCGGCGGGTGGCGGCTGAGGCAACACTCTGGCTTGCACCTGGCGGTCATCTGGTGGTTGAGACTAGCGAGAGACAGGCACTGTTGACAGTCGAGATTTTTGTTCAAAACGGGCTAATAACACAGGTGGCATATTACGACGAACTTGACGCTACTGTCGTCATTGGAACCAGGCCCAACCTCTAGAGCACGTTACCGGGCAGACTCTTTTACGCAAATGAGAGTAATAATTGCTATGCTGAGTGCTGGTAGCCGGTGTTGAAGGACAAAAAAGTTTTCCTTATTCAATTAACGCGTGCTTTAGTAAAGATCATAGAGTTGCTTAGGCAACTCTTTTTTCTTATTGAACTAACGCAGCAGGTTATTGGAAGAAGAATCTGTTTATATTAAAATGGAAAAGGTAATTTATGTTAAAGGATTTATAGATTTGAATTAAAGGGGATAGGTTCAATGGATAGAAACTTGAAATTACTTTATTGTATTTTAGGAAGTGCTGTACTTGCTTTATTAAATAGTCCTATACTTGGTTACGCTAAACTGGGTATGTTTCCTGGAGGTTATGGAGGACATATATTTGGACATTTGTTAGTTCTAGTTGCAAATATATTGTCTTTGGTTGGGTTTATACTTTTAATATTCTTTTCTCTTATCTTAATAATAAATAATTTAAATTTAAAGAAAAACTAAATATTTTGAAGTCTACTCTTCAACTAACGAGTGCTATAGTGAAAGAATATTGGGTTGCTTAGGCAACTCTTTTTTCTTATAGAACTAACGCATCAGGTTAGTTGAACAAGCAGAAATGGTTTTTTGTTAATTTTAAATGGAAATTTCACTTAGAATTGGAACTTGTATTTGTTTCAATCGTATTAAAGCAAAGACGCAGTTTAGTTGAACAAGAAAAAGTATTGCAAAGTAAATTTTAATAATAATAATGGGATTGAAGGAGTGACATTTATTGGATAAAGTTGAATTGCTTAACCTAGTACCGAAGTTCTTAGCTTTTTACCAAATGGCTAACAAGTCCGATATTGATAAAGAAAAAAGATGGACACTATGGGAAAAACATTATAACTTCGCTGCAATTCCTCCAGGTGAAGAAGGGAAAATAATTGCGAGAAATTTGTTAGATGGAGCATGGAACACTTACAGTGAACATTTAATTATGTTGGAAAATTGGGAACCAAACCTGGAGAAAGTTAAAGAATACTTAACAAAAGTAAAAAAACTGTTAGGATATGACCAACCAATAAATTTAGTAGTTGTTTATTTCGTTGGTGGATTTGAAAATAACCCTTTTGTTGCTCCTTTTGACGAAAACCGTTTAGCACTATGTCTTCCTATTGAAAATGGGGAATCTGATATATTATTATCTCATGAATTGACACATATAGTACATTCACATACCGCTAACTTAACCGCTGATTGGGAACGAACAATTGGCTCAACTATATTACAAGAGGGGTTAGCGGCACAGGTAAGTAGATTTTTAGTGCCAGGGGAACCAACTGAGCTTTATATCGAGCATACAAAGGGATGGCTTGAATCATGCTATAAAAATAAATCAGATATCATTACGGGGATACTTCCGTACCTAGAAGATTCTTCTTCTGAAGTAGTAACAACGTTTACGTTTGGGAACGGAACAACAAACAGGGAAAGAGAAGCTTACTTCGTAGGCTGGGAAATCGTGCAATACCTCTTAGGAGAGGGCGTAACATTTAAAGAAATGGCAAGTATACAAGAGAAAGATATATCCAATTATTTACGTGAAGTCTATCCATTATTATTAAACTAAAACGGTGCTTTACTTGAAGAACATTGAGTTGTTTAAACAACTCTTTTTACTTATTCAACTAATGTAGCAGTTTAGTTGAACAAGGGGGGAATTTTATTGTGAAGTTAATTGTGCAAATAATCTTCACGGGATTCCTAATTATTGGAAGTCTTATCGCTTTGATAAAAGATTTTAAAAAAATAACAGACGAACAAAAGAAACAGCCTATAATGCTTATTTTTGAATTGTTTTCAGTTATGGGACTAATACTTTTTATAATTGGTGTAGTGATTTTTGATAATTTACTGTTAGGTAATATAGCAATCATTTTAGTTATCATTGGCATTGTTTTCGATAGTATTAAATACTGGAAGTCCAATAGTAATCTTAGAAAGATTAGGGCATTAGGGTTAGCATTATTTATTTTATTTTTTTATTTTTTTTTCTATCACTAACGAGTGCTTTAGTGAAAGATCATTGAGCTGCTTAAACGGCTCTTTTTTCTTATTGTGCTAAATGGCTAACTGGTGCATTAGTAAAATATAAAGGGTGAGCAATAATTGAACAATCCAGTAAAGCTACAATCCATTATTGAAGAATTAGAAATGCAGTTTGAAGAGTCTCGAACATTTCTTAATATAGAAACGGGTGAAATTATTATAGTAACGTCGGAAGAGTTAATAGCTGCTGAAGAGGAAGAACCGTTAGACCATTTACCTGATTGGCAACAGGAAGATAGAAAGGTTGCTATTGATGTAATAGAAAACTTTGAGAATTACAAAGAGCTACCGACAAAATATGAAATTAATGAGTATGAGATTATGGAAGAATATTGCCTAACTATTAGTGATCAAGTCAAGCGAGATACGTTATTAAAGGCAATTAAGGGAAAGGGTGCCTATAGAAGATTTAAGGATAAAATCATCAATTTTGATATTGAAGAGCAATGGTATTCATTTCGTGATGAACGATATAAAGAGATTGCCATAGAATGGTGTCAAGACAATAACGTAGACTATATTGAATAAAAATCTGTTTAAGAACAAGTGCGATTTCTTAATGGCTTGCTCGTTCTTCAACCAAGTGCTTGAGTTAATACAGGGTTGACTTTGCGGCAACTCTTTTTTCTTAATCAGCTAACGGGGCAGATTAATTAATAATCTGTACACATTGATAGAGTTTTTTTCCTAGGGAGTAGAGAAGAATTACTATATGTACCAAGCTAAAACATTATTAATAGAAAAGGATGGTTAAATGGAAAGAGATTATAAAAAAATCCCATATTTTCTAGAGGGACAAGAACCTATAAAACATACAACAAGCAGATTACAGTTTAAGAATGTAACTAAAGATTTAGAGGAAGAATTTAAAGAAAATATCGGAAAGATTATAATAGGATCTTTAGATTCTATGGACCAAAGATTGCTTGATAAACATGCAACAATTGAAGAATTAGTGGATGAATATTGGTCAGTGGATGAGAATCACTTCGTATATAAGAAGGATTGGTGGAAGATAGCATACTTGGAAGGTACCGTGGTCGGAATTACTCAACCAGTAGTCTTTAAAGGTAGCGAAAGAGATGGATTGGTGGAAGGGACAATCCACTACATTGGAGTATTGCCTGAACATAGAGGTCAAGGATATATAATTGACCTTCTACAAGAAGCGACTGAAACTCTAAAATCTATTGGTGTGTGGCGAATATTTTCTGATACAGATATTAACAACTTACCAATGAGGAATGCTTTTGAAAAGGTCGGATATTCCGTTTGGAGAAAAATTTAATTCGTAAAATATTCTAATTATCGCCTCAGAAAACATGATTAATAACACATACTTTGTGAACAAATGTACTTAAGCTAACGAGTGCTTTAGTTGAAGATCCATGAGCTGTTTAGGCAGTTCATGGATGGCTAACGGGTAGTTTCCTAAAGAAGGAATAACAAACTATAATGTAGAAATAATAACCTAATTGAACCAAATGTCTTAAACCGAAAATAAATATTTTTTAAATTTTTTAGGAGGTAATTATTTTGAACATAACAACGATTGAAGAATTTCAAAAACTAGATATTCGTATTGGTACTGTAATAAGTGCTGAATCCTTTCCTGAGGCACGTAAACCATCAATTAAACTAAGGATTGATTTTGGTGAAGAATTAGGAATAAAACATTCTAGTGCACAATTAACAAAAAGATACACTCCAGAAATATTAATAGGTCGCCAAGTGGTAGCGGTTGTAAATTTTCCTCCACGTCGAATCGCTGGATTCAAATCTGAAGTATTGGTGATTGGTGGTGTTCAAGAAGAAGGTGATGTAGTTCTGTTAAAGCCAGATGAAACTGTTGAAAATGGTACACCGATTGCCTAGAGTCATTAAAAAACATAATAATTTCTAACTATATAATTGGGGGCTTCACGGGTGGCTAAAGGGGCAGGATAGTTTGAGAACAGTTATTGAAGAGTGAAACCGTTGTTCTATTTATTCGTATTCATAGATATTAATGAATATAACGAATTGGAGGAGAACTAATGAAAGCAATTGTTTGCACAAAGTATGGCCCCCCTAACGTTCTCCAACTGAAAGAGGTAGAAAAACCTACTCCTAAGGAAAATGAAATACTGGTAAAAGTAAAAGCGACAACCGTAACAGCAGGAGATATTCGGGTAAGGAGTTTTACAGTTCCTCTATCTTTTTGGCTGCCTGCAAGAATAGCACTTGGTTTTAGACGACCCCAAAAAGCTATATTGGGGATGGAGTTAGCTGGGGAAGTTGAGTCAGTAGGAGAAGATGTCAAGCTGTTTAAGAAAGGTGATCAGGTTTTTGCAGCATCCCAGGCGGGTTTTGGTGCTTATGCTGAGTATAAATGTCTGTCTGAAGATGGACCAGTATCTTTTAAACCATCCAATTTAACTTACGAGGAAGCAGCAGCCATTCCTATTGGGGCGCGAACGGCATTGTATTATCTTAGAAAAGCTAATATTCAGAGTGGCCAAAAGGTCCTTGTCTATGGAGCTTCAGGAAGTGTAGGAACTTATGCAGTACAGATAGCAAAGTTCTTCGGAGCAAACGTCACTGGGGTATGTAGTACGACGAATTTAGAATTGGTAAAATCTCTGGGAGCAGATCAGGTAATTGATTACACTGCAGAAGATTTTTCTATTAAAGGCGAGACTTATGATGTGATCTTTGAAGCGGTAAACAAGAGTTCATTTTCAGCTTGTATGAAATCGCTAAAGAAGGACGGAACCTATCTAAATGTCACTATACCATTACCAGGGATTAATATGTTATGGACTAAATTGACAAGCAGCAAGAAACTAATTTTGAGTCAAAATTCACCCGAAAATTCCGAAGCTCTAAACTTCCTCAAAGAACTTGTTGAGTCAGGGAAATTAAAAGTGGTCATTGACAGATCCTATGAGATTGAAGAGATAGTTGAAGCTCATAGATATGTTGAGAAAGGACACAAGAAGGGAAATGTCGTCATAACTGTGGAACATAACAAAAAATCCTAATAAATAAAGCACCTTTTGTATCAAAGATTAGGGCAGAGGAATTCATTTAATGTATTCATTGATAACATGGAACCTGTTTATTGGTTAGGAAAACATGGAAACACAAAAATGAGTTTTCAATTATGATAAAAATAGAGCTATCATTAATCTACCGGTGACTTTAGTTAAAGAACATGGGTTGCTTAGGCAGCTCTTTTTTCTTATTGAACTATAGGGGCTGGCTAATTCAATAAGCTGGTTAATTCAGAATCAACAAACCTTAGGAGGTGAATTAATGAAAAGAAGATTACTCTATTGTTTTTGTATCATTTTCTTGAGTGCCTGTAACCATTTCAGCGAACTCTTAATAGAGGATGAAATGGTTAAACTCAAAATTGAATGTACAAGTGGTGAAACGATTGAGATTGATGATCAGAAAACCATTAATCAGCTAATTAGGGAAATTAACGGTTCAAGAAGAGAAGGTACAGAAGAGATGGAATTCGAGAGTTTCGGACATCGAGCTACGCTTGAAAACGGTGATGGCGAGAAAAAATCTTTCAATTTGTTCAGCGGAGGGAAAGCCATTGTGTCTGGATACTATATTCACTCAAACATTGATGATTTTTGTGGGAAATAGTTTTATCAGTTAGAAATTCGTTTTTCCACAGACCTTTTCTTATTCAACAAACGGGTGCTTAGTTTAAACAATTCACCTCAAAATAGAACTATATAATAAAAGGGGAGGGCTTATTTCAGTTCCCTTAACCCCTTCCCTTCATGAATCTCTTTAATACCTTCTGCACAAACTCCGTATGACCGCCAGGAACAAGATTCACACACAATTTGAATGTCGGAGGGGACGATATACTTTCGGATGAGTGACTCAATGTCTTCCCAAATCAGAATTTGTCCGATTTTAAGCCCTAATTTCTCTAAAATAGCGGCATCTCTTTCATAAATATCGTCGGCTTGGCAGTGGTATTCACCTGAGTTTGGGTACTTTTCACACAATTGATCGGGACCCTTTACAATTTGGATTCTCATCTTGGGGGTGTCTCTCAAGCTCTGGTGCAGACGTGTCATATTTTCCACGTATTCTTGGGAATAGCCCATTCCCCGATAGCCCAAAAGGCAAAAAAGATGATGACCTCGCAACATATACATAATTTTCCCCCATTTCGACATGTTCGATTAAATACAAATGTTAACCAAAAAAATTTACCAGTAAACGAATCTTAATTATCATAACATATCACCCCTAATCAGTTGGACACTTATTAACGAGGCTTTAGTTGAACAAGAAATATGGGAAATAGCTTATACTAGATAATTAGGGGGGAATCCTTAATATGTACACTGTCCCTAAGAATCGTGGTAATGGTCTGGCAAGATAAATGTTGGAACAATGTATTGAGGAAAGTAAAAAAAGTGGAGTTAAACGAATTTGGTTACACGCATCAAAGGATGGAAAACCTCTATATAAAAAAATGGGTTATACCAAAAAAGATATTGAAATGGAACTGTTTTTATAACCGTAGTGTATTGAACTAACGCAGCGTTGGTTATAATTTACATTCTGATACCTATAAGTCTTTTTACTTTTGACATGTATTCGTCCTTTTTAAATAATAACAAGTTTTGTCGTAATTAATTGGTATACTAATTTTATTATCTAAAACAAAGGAATGGAGATTTACATGAAAAAACAGCGTAACATTATTTTATTCATTGGTACTTCAATTGATGGCTATATTGCAAATGATGATGGTACATTAGAGTGGTTAGAATCAACAGAAGTAGAAGGAGACTCTGGCTACAATTCACTCCTAGAACGAATTGACACTGTTGTTATGGGAAAAAGAACTTATGATGTCATTCGTGGATTTGATATGAATTATCCTTATAGTGATTATAAAAATTATGTATTTTCTTCTAGTTCTGTTAGTGGATCAGATGAATATGCTTCATTTATTGATGTAGATGTCAAAACTTTCATTAAAAATATAAAACAAAAGCCTGGTAAAGATATATGGTTAATTGGTGGAGGAATCTTAGCTAGTGAATTTTTTAAAGAAAATTTAATTGATGAATTTCAACTAGCCATTGCACCTATTATTTTAGGGAAAGGAATCTCCCTTTATAATGGAGATGATATTACTCAAAAATACACATTAACCAAAGTAGAAAAATTAGGTCAACTAGCTATGCATCATTATATAAAAAAATAATTCTCATCATCTTTCCCTTTTTAGTAGGGGAAGATTTTTACCTTTCCAACCACATTTTTAAACTGAAATCCGTTCGAAAATTAATATATGCTTATATAACTAACGAATGCATTAGTTAAACCAGACCATCATTTTTCGATGGTCTATTTTTACGTCCAAAACATCAAGTAGATTTCGGCGATCCATTGTGAAACGCTACACTTAAACTAAGGCATTTAGTTTAGTTGAATATGCATTAGGTTCATTGTCATTACGCAAAGACACGGACATTTTTAAAGGACGGTGATAATAAGGAGAAGAAAACGTATAAATATAATTAAGACGTTCAACTAGTGGTAGCATTAATCAATAAGATTACGCTTTTTACGAAGAACTTATCTCATGGATAAAAATGGAAATAAAAAGGAGTATTTGGAAACATGAGGAAATGGTGATCTAATGAATCGAATGTAATATACAAAAGGGGTGTATTATGAAAAAATTACTTTTAGTTCTG
The DNA here is from genome assembly GCF_038005325.1 of Psychrobacillus sp. FSL H8-0484. NCBI lineage: Bacteria > Bacillati > Bacillota > Bacilli > Caryophanales > Bacillaceae > Psychrobacillus > Psychrobacillus sp. FSL H8-0484. The sequence goes on from NZ_JBBOSZ010000001.1 coordinate 1,912,506, forward strand.
GTTATTTCACTTGGACTGATATCTTTAGCGGCGTGTAGCGAGAAGGGAAAAGTATTCACCTTTCAAGGAGAAGGGGAAAATTGGCGAGCTAGTTATGAAATAACTGACTCTAATTTTTCATATACTATTTTTTATATCGGTAAAGAGAAAGTTCCTGAAATGATTGACTATAATATTTCCCATAATTATAGAGGTAGAAACTTAGAAGTAAAAAACTATCCCATAAATGAAGATGGCTTAATTCAATCAACAACACCAGATAATAACGGAGATCAATTACTTCAAGTGGATGAAAGTATTACCGTAACGATAAGTTGGGATGGTAAAGAAGAAGAACTTATTTTACCACGCAAATAACAGATTTTGAAACAACCAAGAAATAGAACTTATTATTAGGTTTCAACTAGCGAAGGCTTTAGTTTAATAAGAATAATTAAAGTAAACGGTGATCTGTTGGCTTTCTTGCCGCAGTCGGAACATTAAACGCAGCGTAAGGTAGCGGTATTTTTTATGTAAATTTATTACTTGTTAATCAAAAGAATTGAGTTTAGATTTAGATTTAATGCCCATAATAGTCTAAGAAAACAATTCAAAGGATGATATCGTGATTTATATATATAATGACTATGGTGGAACTCATACTACAGCTCTGGCAGCTGCATATCATTTAAATGAAATTAGTCAATCAGAACGAGAACTGACAAAAGAAGAAATATTAAGTGTAAACTATTTCAATAAGTTAACTAAAAAGGATTTTGGAAACATCATTTTCCATGGGATAGATGGAAATGGAGACTCAGTGTATACAATAGGTCGGAAATCTTCTAAACTCGTTGTTCCAGCAATGAAAAATTTAATTTTATTGATTCAAAGTAAACATCAATTTCATGAACAAATAATCTTCTCCAATACATCACCAACTGTACCATTAGCGATGTCGATTGGGGGTTTTTTGTCTAGAGGATTAAAAATTGATTTTATTGGTGTGCCATTATTAGTTATTGGTGCAAAACAATGTTGTGATAATATTTTTCGGTTGGTAGAAAATACAAAACAAATAGCCCAAAACAATAAGGATCAAGTGATTATTTTAGAAAATAACGAATTTAAGTAAACACTTTTTTTTAATTCTATTTATTTCTGTTATAAAAAAATTCTTTAAAATGTAAGAGATTGTTGGTTTACAGTAACATTAAACGCAGCACAAGCTAGCGTTATGTTTAATCCCTAATGCCATAATGAATAATTTAGACAATCTTGAGGTAGGGCAATTTGTTTATGACATTCTTGTGGTTTCTATTATTTCTACTTGGCTACTATATAGATATAAAGATATCTTCAAGTAACGAATATATTTGTTGAATATTCGCTTTCCGAAATAATCAATCTTTATTACTAAAATCCCTATATAGGGATGAAAAATAGCTCCTTTTTGATCAATCTTTGTTCCAAACCAACAAAAAGCATCTGGTGCTCTAAACGACTCAGAGTTGTTTTAGCATCGGATGCTTTTTTGTTTATTGTTATTTGGCTGTCCAAGAAGTATGAAACACCCCATCTTTGTCTATACGCTGATAGGTATGTGCACCAAAATAATCCCGCTGTGCTTGGATAAGATTAGCTGGCAACGTCTCCGTACGATAACTATCATAGTAAGCTAAAGCACTTGATAAGGCAGGAGTTGGAATTCCTTGTTGAATTGCCAAGGTCAGTACTTCGCGAAGGTAATTGTGATATTCTCCAACTATTTCTTGAAAGTACGGGTCAACTAACAGGTTAGGCAAATCGTTATTACGGTCAAAAGCATCTTTAATCTTTTGTAAGAACTGCGCACGAATGATACAACCTCCACGGAAAATCATTGCGACATCTCCGTAAGGAATTTTCCAACCATACTCCTCAGATGCTGCACGCATTTGGGAAAAACCTTGCGCATATGAACAAATTTTACTCATATACAAAGCTTTACGAATCGCTTCAATCAAATCAGTTGAATCACCTACATACTTGTTCAATACAGGGCCTTTAAGTATTTTACTTGCTGCAACTCGTTCTCCCTTAACAGAAGAAATAAATCTTGCAAACACGGACTCTGTAACGATTGGAAGAGAAACACCCAAATCCAGTGCATTTTGACTTGTCCATTTTCCTGTCCCTTTTTGCCCAGCTACATCTAAAATTTGATCAACAAGTGGTTTCCCAGTTTCTTCATCCATCTTGGTGAAAATGTCCGCGGTGATTTCAATGAGGTAGCTATCAAGCTCTCCTTTGTTCCACTCAGAAAATATTACATGCAATTCCTTAGCTGTAAGACCAAGTGCATGTTTCATGATAAAATATGCTTCTGAGATCAGTTGCATATCCCCATACTCAATTCCATTATGAACCATTTTCACATAGTGTCCTGATCCATCAGGTCCCATGTACGCATTGCAAGGAGTTCCATCTACTTTAGCTGAAATTGCATCAAGAATCGGTTTAACCTGTTCGTAAGCTTCTTTTGAGCCTCCAGGCATAATCGAAGGGCCGTTACGAGCTCCTTCTTCACCACCAGAAATTCCGGCACCAATGAAATGGAGCCCAAATTCTTTTAAGTCTGCTGTCCGTCTATTCGTGTCTTGATAGTATGAATTTCCTCCATCTATTAAAATATCCCCTTGTTGAAGGTGAGGGATAAGAGATTGAATGACTGAATCGGTTGTATCTCCAGCCTTTATCATCAATAATATCTTGCGTGGAGTTTCTAATGAAGCGACAAAATCTTCTATACTGTAGGTACCTTGAATATTTTTGTCTTTCGCTTCTTTGTTGGATAATTCCTCCGTTCTATCAGTCCAGTAATCATAGACAGATACCGCATAGCCTTTGCTCTCAATATTTAACGCAAGATTCATTCCCATCACGCCTAAACCTATAACACCAATTTGTTGTTTTATCATATTTTTACCTCATTCCTTCGCGTTGTTTAGCCTAATATGGAGAAACAGTTTTCTAATTTGTTTTCCCTTTTGATTTTAACGTTTTCCTACCACCACTTAAATTGATCGGATAGCAATAATTGACTTGCCTCTTCTGGACCTGATGAACCAGCAGGATAAGGATATAAAGGTAACATATCCTCCTGATATGCTTCTAATAAAGGTTGAATCCACTTCCAAGATAATTCGACTTCTTTCCAATTAGCGAAGAATGTGGCATTACCGAGCATTGCATCAAATAAAAGAAGCTCATATGCCTCTGGTAGACCTTCCGAATTGGTTGAGAAGTTAATGTAAACAGGATCAAAACGATTACTAGAAGGATCTTTCATGTTCACCCTTAAAGAAATACTTTCGTCCGGACTAATCTCGAGGATCAATAAATTCGGAGTGATTCCTTCAATTGGGAATGATTCTTTCACCTTATTCTTAAACTCAATGACAATCCGTGTAGACTTCTGATTCATTCGTTTCCCCGTGCGTATATAAAAGGGAATTCCACTCCAAGATGGATTATCAATATATAAGCGTGCAGCGAAATAAGTATCATTTTTTGAGGAACTATCAACTCCTTGTTCTTTTTTATAGCCAACTACTGGATTATCGAAAATCTCTCCTGATTCGTATTGGCCGCGAACAACATTCTGGTATACATTTTCTTTCAGGATTGGTCGAATAGATTTCATAATTTCCATTTTATTAACACGAATTTCTTCTGCGGTTATTTTTTTGGGAAGGTCTAGTGCTGTCATCATTACTAACTGAAGAAGGTGATTCTGAACCATATCACGAATTGCTCCCGCTTTATCGTAATAATCAGCCCTAGTTTCTACCCCAACGGTTTCACTTGCTGTAATTTGGATATTAGCAATTTGATTATGATTCAACAAAGATTCTAGTGCAGGGTTGGCCAATACTAAGGTTTCAAGATTTTGGACCATTGGTTTTCCAAGATAGTGGTCAATTCTGTAGATTTCTTCTTCACTGAAAGTTTTGCTCAATTTCTTATTTAATTGCTGTGCAGATGCAAGATCACTTCCAAATGGTTTTTCGACAATGAGACGCTTCCAGCCTTTGGTTTGACTTACACCACTTGTATGAAGATTTGACGTAATAACATCAACTAAACTTGGTGCAACAGATAAATAGAAAAATCGATTTTCTGGTATGTCTAACTCTTTTTCTCTGTTTTCAATGAGTTCGTTCAAACGTTGATAGGATTCTTTGTCAGTCGCATCAAATGCACAGTACCGAAATTTGGTTAAAAATCTTTGCAAACCAGAAGTTTGAATATCTCTTCTAGAGTATGCTCGAAGCGCTTTTTCTACTTTGGACTGAAACACTTCGTTTGAAAAATAGTTTCTGCCTAAACCAACTATAGATATAGTATCGGGTATTTTTCCATCAAGATATAAATTATATAAAGCAGGAAATAACTTTCGTTGTGCTAGATCTCCTGTTGCTCCAAATAATACAAAGGTCATGTCTTGCATGGACCATTCTTCTGACTCAATTAAATATTCTTTTACGTCAATTCCTCTAGAGGGATTTTCGTTACCCATATTCAATTCCCTCCTACTTATATAATCAGTATTTTGTATATCCATAATGATAATTGCAACAGTTCTGAGTATACCGACATTCGTTATTATTCTCTTATTCATGATTATACTTTTATTCGTTATTATGAGGAAGAAATTAGAAAGAATGCATAAGCAAAAAAATGAAAAGCCATCACCCTAGTCTGGTTTACTTAATGTGAATATGTATAGGAGTTCGGGTGCGTACTTCCATCCCGACTTTTGCCAATAGAGTTTTGTACTATATTATCAAAAATATTGAAACCTGACTAAGATACTTTAATGAAAGGATGAAATTGATTTATTTTCACGTAATATCGATATTGTTGATATCAGAATTCCCGTAATCCATAAAGAAGGTCTTGTCGGTTCTGGTTCAGGTGAGCTCCAATACTAGAGCTATGACGAAGAAAGCAATTTAGACTCAGGCTTATTTAACACTTTATTTATAGTGCATGAACAATTGAATATCTATAGAACCAAAGTAGTTTTACTAGACAACATCATTCATAACGTGCGAGGATAACTTTATATCTAGATAAAAAAATAAATTAAATAATGGGGGTTTGATAAAATGAAAATATACGATGTAACAGGTGCAATTTATGAAGGAATGACCGTTTATAAGAATAAACCGGAAAAACAACCAAAAGTAAATCAAATAACGAATGGATATGTTACTGAAACACGGTTGGAGTTCGATGTGCATACAGGAACCCACATTGATGCACCACTACACATGGTTGTTGGTGGAGATACGTTTGAAACGATTCCATTAGATAATCTTGTAGGGCAGTGTAAGGTATTGGATTTAACTGGGTTGGAAAATGAAGGAGTCTCAAAATCCGACTTAGAAGGTTTTGAGATTCAAGAGGGCGATTTTGTTTTATTAAAAACGAAAAATTCATTTGAGGAAGCATTTAATTTTGATTTTATTTATCTAGCACAAGACGGAGCAGAATATCTTTCTGAGGTAGGTGTTCGAGGGGTTGGAATCGATGCACTTGGAATCGAAAGAAGTCAAGAAGGGCATCCAACGCATAAAATATTGTTTGCAAATGACATCATTATAATAGAAGGACTTCGATTAAAGGGAATAGAGCAAGGAGGATACTTTATGGTTGCAGCACCAATAAAATTAGTAGGTACAGAAGCTTCACCTGCACGAGTGTTGCTATTTGAAGGGCTAAGATAATATTTACTGTTTATTAATAACATTACAAGGAGCGTTTCTATGTTTAAGATGATTGCGATCGACCTTGATGGGACGTTACTCACAGACGAATTTATGATTTCACCGGATACAGTCATAGCTATTCAAAAAGCGGTTGGAATCGGAACAATAGTAACGATTGCTACTGGTCGTATGTTTCCTTCTGCAAAACTGATTGCGCAACAGTTAGGTATCAATGTACCACTTATTACTTATCAGGGTGCAATTATTAAGGATGTTAATGAAAAAGAAGTAATGTATGAGCGCCTGATTTCTCCTGAAATTGCACAAAAGTTAGTGGAGATTGCTTGTGAGAAAAAAATTCATTTACAAGTGTACCAAGATGATATTCTCTATAGTGCATCGGACAATGAAAAGCTTATAACTTATTCCGAAGAAGTCAAGGTCCCGTACACGGTGGAACCAAATCTTTTCAAGCTGGCCAAAAAAGGATTTACAAAAGCACTCTTTATTGAAGAACCTGATTACCTGGATACCTTGCAAGAAGAATTGCGAACATTGTTTGGCGTGCGTGCTCACATCGCGAAATCAAAAAAACACTATCTTGAAGTTACCCACCCAGAAGCAAACAAAGGGAGTGCCCTGCTGCACCTGGCGAAAAAGCTTGGCATTGACCGTTCAGAAATTATCGGTATAGGTGACAACTACAATGATTTCGATCTTGTTTCAACAGCTGGCTTAGGCATAGCAATGGGCAATGCTGTAAAGGAATTGAAAGATATTGCTGATTACATCTCACTTACAAACAATGAAGAGGGAGTACTCCATGTGATAGAAAAGTTCATTTTAGAGCCTGCCAGTGTGATTATCGAATAATGAAATAGGCGGTAGTTACTAGCTTCCGTCATGGTTAAACTGCTGTTCTTACTGTTTGGCTACAACGGGTTACTTAAGATACTTGGAAAGATAAGTCCTATTTCTTCTCGAACTTTATCCAACACTCGCATCGTAATGGCTGATTCGTTGAAATGAAAATGACAAAAAGTTATTTTCCTATATTAGCAGAATTATCTTTTAGTTACAAAAGTATTTTCTTATTAAAAGTGAGTGGACACGGTCATATTTTGGTACGTTTTATTATCTCTTGTTCTAACTAAAACTAAATTAACCCCATCCATTTATCATATGGATGGGGTTAATTATGATACATGTAATAAGTTAACTCTAACTTCAAATTATAAAACCAGTTCCTCTCCTAAAAAGTCGAAAAAGCCAGGGACTTCTTGCATAATGTTATTTTGAATTATTTTAATAATGCGTTCTTTTAAATCCTGTTCTAAGTCTTCTCGATATTCGTTGCTTGTTTGAAATAGTACACTTCGCAGTTTAGGTTCTAGCTGTTTTAAAATTGACAGGATATGCGTTTCGTCCATTTTTTTTCCTCACTTTCTTTTTTCAATGTTATTGTTCACAACATTCGTAATACTGTGAATGGCATTTTCAAGTGATTCTATTTTATTTTCGAAACGATGTAAGAGATAGATTGTAACGACAATTGGAAAGCCAAAGTTGCCAATTAATTGTACGATGTTCCCTTCATCTAGCATAAGTAAGCTCCTTTCTAATATATTTAATTACATTTCTTCTTGTCTTTGAAACAGCTTGTTGCGTAATTCCTAATCGTTGTGCAATTTCTTTATCTGTCATTTCCTTAACGAAAACAAGTGAAAGTATTTCCTTTTGTCTATCTGTAAGTTTTCTTAAACATTTAAATAAGTTTTCACTAGTTATATGATCCACAATGTCTCCAGAAAGACCAATTGAATCTGCAAAAGCTTTCTCATGGTAAATTGGAAACATATCCAAATTACTTTCAAGTGTTAGTTGGTTTCTATCCCGATAAGAACGCATCTTTTTATCAAAATGTTTACTCTCAAAGTGTAAAACCTTTATTAGATAAGATAAGATTCTAAAATTTTGGTAGAATTTCTTAAATTCCAAATCAATGCGTAATTTTATCTCTTCAGAATTGGTGTTTTTAAACTCATCCAATAGTGATCTGTTTGTAGGGCATTTTAGGAACTCTTGAATTATTTTCTGCTTTTCGTCATTCATTTTATCACTCCTCCACAAATAAGAATCTACGTTCTGATTTAGCGTGTGAAAAGTAATGTTTTATTTCTTAAGCTTAAGATATATCTTGTCCTATAAAGGGGATTTGATAGGTTTTTTTACAACTACTTTTCAGTTAAATCGTAATAAAAATAAAATTTTTATTGACATTTGCAATATTTTTTGATTATGTGTGCGGAAAGCTGTTCCACTTGCTTGTTTCCTTGTCCAAAAGGTTAGGCTAGGTTTCTGAATCATTAGGTGTAGGGATTTATTTGATCATAATCCACTTAAATTGATTAAAACTTTTTGATAGTATAACTGGAAAAAAATATAATATCTTTCCTAAATATTACTAAAAAAATTGTTCTATTAGAACATAAATAAGATGGGAAATATCCTAAAATAATTACATGTAATTGCTTCTAACTTCTATGGATTTCTTATAATGTGGAAAATTTAATAATATTTATTAATTTTAGGATAAAGAGTGTTTTTTTAATTGATATTTTTCTTTCGCCGTACATATGATTTTATATACTAACTGTCGGTTGATGTCGAACGATTGATAAAGGTATTTTAACTTTTTTACAGAATTATTAAATGTACTACGTTCAAAGAGGTGGAGAAAAATGAGTAGTATTGGTCATATCATAAAACAAGAGCGATTAAACCAGAATATCAAACAGAACGTATTGGCAAAGGGAATTTGTTCAACATCCTACCTCAGTAAAATTGAAAATAATGCAACTGTCCCAAGTGAAGAAGTACTAATGTTTTTGCTAAAAAGACTAAATTTAGAGATAGTAAATGTGCCAAATGAAGACGAGGTACTAGTTGCTTTTTATGAATTGTATAAAAACGCAATCATAAAGAGGAATAAGAAATTAATCCGAGCATCGTTGCATAAGTTTACTAGTCAAAAGACCTACTTTTTGCAATTGAAAAATTACTATACCTATCATCTATATCTGTTTCGGCTCCAGTTAGTGCTTAATGAAGAGATGGATAACCTACAGCCCTCTTATCATGTCATGATGAAAATGGAAGATGATTTAGACAACAAGCAAAAATTTATGATGAATTTAAATCTTGGTCTTTATCATTATTTAAATGGAGATTATACAAAAGCATTAAGCCGTTTAGAGAGTTCGCTAAAATTCATTCATCATGTATCAATAGAAGAATGGGAGTTGGCAGATTATTACAATGTGCTTAGTTTGACATATTTTTATTGTAATGAATTTTTTAACGCAATTAATTATGCATCCAAATCATTGCTGTACTATAAGGACAATCTCTTATTTGAAAGAGCAATTGATAGTTACATCGTTATAGGTATGGCACATAAAAAAATGAGAAAATACGAAGAAGCAGAGAGGAACTATTATTTAGCAAAAAAGCTGGCAGTAGACTACAGACTATTTCATTATGAGGGGGTGATCTATCAAAATCTCGGCTCATTACATGCAATCCAAGAGAGGCATGTGAAGGCAATTGAGTTTTATAAGCTTAGTTTAAAAAGCAAAGAGGGGAACAATAATGCAGAAGGATCTTTGATAACTATTCTTTCGATCATAAAGGAGTATTCTAAGCAGAATAACCATGTGGAAGTCCTTGAATGGTGTAAAAGAGGCTATAAGGCAATGGAAGAAATAAATACTAAACATAATGTAGAAAACCCATCCTATTATTGTCACTTAGAAATATATAGAGCTCTCCATTCATTAACGGATGACATTGAATTCGTATTAAAGAAAAGTATTAATCATTTCGAAATGGTCGATGACGATCGACATGTACAAAAGTATTCCATTGTATTGGCAAATTATTATTTTAAGCAAAAAAAGTTTAAAGCAGCTGACTTGTATTATCAAAAATCAATTAAAATATTATTTAAACAAAAATTTATTAACCAATGGGAGGATTTATAAATGAAAAAGAAAAGTGTTCTATTATGGTTGTGTGTAGCAGTGATATTCAGCTTTCATATGACAACTAACACAAGTAATACTATGGAAGAAGAAGGCCCTAGACCAACTGGTATAGACCATTCTTTTATTTGATACTAGCAAACAATTTACCCTGAGACTAAAAAAGTAATCCATCTATGTGTAGCTACAAGATGGATTACTTTTTTTAAACGCTTTGAATCTTCTTTTATTTTATTCATTTGGATTCAACTGTTTGGACTGGTTTTAACCATTCAATATTATTTTTCTTCGTGAATAGAATTGCTTTATTCCCTGCATATAAAAATCCAGCAAATATAAGACCTGAAAATGCATACCCCAGTACTTTTCTAACAACAATTAAATGCATAAATGCGTCAGCCCCATGTTTCATAATTAACCAGACCATGATGGAATTCATTACAAGTCCCCGAATAACAAAAATGGCCGTAACCAACTGAAACCATTTTACATTCCCTTTTATGAAATATAAATCTTTACAATCTTCCCTTGGATACCCTTGTAGATGCATGAACTCTATTGCGAAATATATTGCTAATGGCTTTTGAATGATCATGGAAATAATATAAATGAAAGTAAAGCAGTAACTCAACCAGACAGAATTCCAAAGCATTTGAATAGCAGATCCAGCTAGTAAATCAAGTATGGAGCTAAGCAGTAAGGAAGAAATGATGAAAACACCAACCAAATTAAATTGTCGGTCTTTAATGAAACGAAAAATAGTATAAACGATTGCTGGAAGCGTAGATAACAACATGGCATAATAATCTCCTATGATATCTCTTCCGTAAGTCCAGATAATGTAGGGAAGTCCCATATAAACAAGTAAATCTAGCATGATATAATTTGTTTTCATATTAGTCTCCTTGACCTTTCATTTTAAAGTAATAAGTTATTGCCTTCTCGATAAAATCTACAACTGCAGGGTCAAATTGATACATTCCTATTTCTCCTTTTGTCTCTTTTTGTATATTCCATGCTTTATGAGCTAGTGCATTATTCCCGTTAAAGATAATTTCACTTAACGCAAGCCATCTTTGAGCCAATTTTTGTGCTGCAGGACTTGTATTATCTATTTCTATATTTTTTCTAATATCATTTATTAGTGTTGTGAAGCTCTGAATCACTTCCATATCATCTCCAACCTTTGGGAGTTGTTTTAAGTATTGAACTTCATCTTTTGAAAAATGTTTGTTCCAAATCTCTTCGTATACGTTTATAGGAGTAGGAGTGGAATTCATAGGGATATGATCAAAAACATCTTTCCAATTCGCAAGTTCCTCTAATTCACTCACCTGAAGTAGATACCGAATAGAGCGTGTCCTTTCTTCCAAACGCTTTTTCTCCAGTTCTAACACTCGCAATTGCATGGTAAGAGCTTCTTTATGACTTAAATGCTGATGTTCTAGCATTTGTTGTATAACAAGTAGATTAAATCCCATCTCCTTTAACACTTTTATATATTGAAGTTTAATTACTTCTTGCTCTGAGTAATACCGATGCCCACCATCACTTAAATGTGAAAGAGTTAACAAACCTATTTCATCATAATATCGAAGGGTTCTTACTGTCGAATTGCTCAATTTAGCTAAATCTCCTATGGAATACATTTTATGCCACCTTTTCAACTTCTTTTATTCATTATAAAACCTTACGTAACGGTAGAATCAATAATTATTATAAAAAATTTAATATTTTCTAAAAATTCATTCTAGTGTAATGTAGAAATATAGATAAAGTATTTTTGCTAAAGTGTTGAAGCTCTTGGGTAGGAGGAGAATAATGAAAAAGACAACCTTATTTATAGAAACCGAACGACTTATTATTAGACCATTCCAAAAAAAAGATTATGCTAATTGGTATGAAGGGTTCGATAATCGATTACCGTCGCAGTATCCCTACGATGATGGACATTCCGATATGGCCACTTCCACGGAAGAGTGGTTTATCAATTGGATTGATGGATTTCAGCAGGCAGCTGAAAGAGATGAGATGTACATATTAGGGGTATTTCGAAAAGAAGATGGAGTAAATGTAGGGAAAGTAGAATTGATCACTATTCTAAGAATGGATTATCAATGGGCAATGATGGGATATTCAATACATAATCAGTTCTGGAAAAATGGATATGGACTTGAAAGTTTAAAAGCAGCAACTGCATTATTCTTCACTGAATTAAACTTTCATCGGATCGAATTACATATTAATACGGATAATGAGCCATCCAAAAAATTAGCGGAGCGGGCAGGATTTACATTCGAATGCCTGAGAGAAAGATTTTCGTTTGAAAACAATGAATGGACGGATTTTTTGATTTATTCTCATATTAATGAATCAATTTCATAATTTCTATTTTCATGAGAAAACACGAACAATGCTAAAGGAAACTAAAGAAATATATATTTTACATGGAATAAAGTATAGTTGATTTCCGCTATAGGCGGACGCTTTCCGTGTGGTGAGCGATAAGCCATCACCACAGCTCACGCGTCGTTTGTGATTTCTTATCTGTCTCACTCATCTCGCTGGAGTCACCGCCTACCGCTTGAATCAACAAAGTGATAAATGTTTACTGACATAACGTGTTGCCTATAGTTGCAGGAGGGCGACGGAAGGTCGAAAACCACAAGACTATCGAAAAAGGAGAGTAGGATCGTGACTAGCGTCACGAACCTACTCTCCTAAAAATTCCGCGGTAATGATGTAGCTAAAGTCCACTCCAAAGCAATCCGGATACCTCTGGGAATAGGTTTTGCTATTAAAGAGCGGATAGCGATTTTCTTCATTTAAAGTGAATATCATTCTTTTGAATATTCTTGGGTATAATATTCCATACCTTCTTTATCCACAATAATGCGTTCTCCAATTTTTTCAAACTCCAATGATACACCGTCGTCAGCAGTAATATAATAAATATCACCTTTTGTTTTAACTTGGACATTTTGGTAAAATTTCTTAAACCTTATATCTGGTTTAACGTTTTCTAATTCTAAAATCTTATCAATGCTACTTTTTTCTTTGGAATGTCCATAGTAAGCACTAATCATTAGTTCATTTCCAATGACTACAATCAACTGATTACTACGGCTAGTAAAGCCTGAATCTTCAAAATCACTGGCTTTGGCAATATATGCTGGTTCCTTTGTAGCAGATTCTTCTGAATATGCCACAAATAAAAAGATCAAACTGATACTTAAAAATAAAAGTCCTAACCTCTTTTTCACTTCACCGCTCCCCATTCCAATTAGTGAAATACCTTTATTTACATACGTTCACAAGACAGTTAAGTTTCAATATTTACAGATATTTCAATTTAAGGTAAGAATCAATAGAACTATATTTCCATATTTCACTTTAAGCCAACAAAAAAATATTTAATTAGTTTGACAACTATAAATGTTTTATGTTAAATTCATCCATAATAAAACCATACAAATTCGTTGATGAGAAAAAGTAGTTCATGGAACTGTTCTAAAGAGAGCCGGTAGTTGCTGAAAGTCGGTGTTCAGTCCATTTACAAAAATCCTCTCTGAGAAGTCGAGCTGAAATTGAGTAAGTAAGACCGGGTGTCTACCGTTAAAAGGAACGCGTATGATTGTACGTGGCTAAGTGCTATTGTGGAGCGAAAGCTTACAATAGAATTAGGGTGGTATCACGGTTAAACCCGTCCCTTTCCAGGGACGGGTTTTTTGTATGTTTTATTAATAATAATAGGAGTGATATCAGATGGTTAAAACGAACGAAAAAGAATCTGTTTTACGAAGAGAAGAACGGATCCGAACACAATGGTTGAAAGAAGAAATCTTTAAAAAATCTATAGACTATAGAGACGATAGTCCATCTTTCGTATTTTATGAAGGTCCACCCACTGCAAATGGATTGCCGCATGTTGGGCACGCATTAGGACGTACGATTAAAGACGTTGTTGCTAGGTATAAAACAATGACGGGACATCAAGTAATACGTAAGGCAGGATGGGATACACACGGTTTACCAGTGGAATTAGGAGTAGAAAAGCAATTAGGGATTTCCGGTAAAAGTGATATTGAAAAATACGGTGTGGAAGCATTCATTAACAAATGTAAAGAAAGTGTTTTTGTCTATGAAAAGCAGTGGCGAGCGTTTACGGAACAGCTTGGTTATTGGGTGGACATGGAGGATCCCTATGTCACGTTAAGTAATGCTTATATTGAAAGTGAATGGAATATACTTGGTACTATTCATGAAAAAGGGTTGTTACAAAAAGGACACAGGGTTTCTCCGTATTGCCCTAGTTGTCAAACGTCGCTCAGTTCACATGAGGTGTCACAAGGTTATAAAACAGTGAAGGATTTATCTGCGACAGCTAAATTCAAACGTACAGATCGAGACAATGAATATTTTCTTGGGTGGACGACAACACCTTGGACCTTACCAGCAAATGTCGCACTAGCTGTTCATCCATCGATGAAATATGTTCGTGCAAAACAAGGGCAAGACATTTTCATAGTAGCGGAAGCATTAGCAAGCTCGGTATTAAAGGAAGGTTATGAAATACTTTCTGTACATCAAGGTGAAGAATTGAGAGACATACCATATACTCCATTATTTGATTTTGTAGATGTGGAAATCGGTCATAAGGTCGTGACGGCTGATTATGTATCAGCAGAAAGTGGAACAGGGATAGTCCACATTGCACCAGCTTACGGAGAAGATGACTATAAGGTGGTAAAGGAAAATGGATTATCGTTCGTCCATGTGGTAGATGAAAAAGGAATGTATACTTCCGAGGTTTTAGGCTTTGAAGGAAGATTTGTCAAAGACTGTGATGTAGATATTGTTCGTAATCTTGCTGAAAAAGGATTACTTTTTCATAAAGAAAAGTACGAACATAGCTACCCTCATTGCTGGCGTTGTGATTCACCTCTTTTGTATTATGCAAATGAAAGCTGGTTTATCCAAACAACTGCTTTGAAAGAACAATTTATCCAAAATAATGAAGGAGTAACTTGGTATCCAGAGCATATAAAACACGGCAGATTCGGAAACTTTTTAGAACAAATGGTAGATTGGAATATCAGTCGTAAACGTTATTGGGGAACACCGCTCAATGTTTGGGAATGCGAAATTTGTAATCACCAAATTGCACCGAAAAGTATAGCAGAATTAAAACAGTATTCGATACACCCTATAGAGGAGATCGAATTGCATAAACCATATGTAGATGAAGTGAAGCTCCAATGTTCAGGTTGTAGTGGGACAATGACAAGAACTCCTGAAGTCATCGATGTTTGGTTTGACAGCGGTTCTATGCCCTTTGCCCAATATCACTATCCATTTGAGCATAAAGAGCTATTTGTAAAACAATTCCCAGCGGATGTAGTTATTGAAGGGATTGACCAAACACGAGGATGGTTTTATAGCCTACTCGCAGTATCCACTTTATTTACAGGTAAAGCTCCTTATAAACGTGTATTGTCTACAGGTCATATTTTAGATGAAAATGGACAAAAAATGTCTAAAAGTAAAGGGAATGCTCTGGATCCAGTAGAGTTAATTCAAAAGTATGGTGCAGATGCATTAAGATGGGCTTTATTAGTCGACAGTGCACCATGGAATACGAAACGCTTTTCCGAACGTATTGTACAAGAAGCAAAGTCGAAATTAGTGGATACTTTAGACAATGTGCATAGTTTTTATTCGCTCTATGCTCATTTAGATAACTACAACCCTAAAGACGATATTGAAGTGAAGAAAAATAAGTTGGATGATTGGATATTATCTCGTTTGCATAGCACGATTAAAACAGTTCGAACAAACTTAGATGATTATCATTTTACAAATGCAGCAAGAGAAATTGCGAAGTTATTAGAGGAAGTCAGTAATTGGTATGTAAGACGATCCAGGGAGCGATTTTGGTCAAGTGAGATGAATCCAGAAAAGGCGGCTGCATACAAGACGCTCTATGAAGTGTTAACTAAAACTAGCCAATTGTTAGCACCACTAACGCCTTTTATTGCAGAAGATGTGTATAGGAATTTAACTGGTGAAAGCGTACATTTATCAGATTTCCCATTAGCTGATGACCTCTTAAGGAATGAAAAACTGGAAAAAGAAATGGATGCTGTTCTGCAAGTAGTAGAGTTAGGGAGGAGTATAAGAAATACGACCTCATTGAAAATAAAACAACCACTAGCTAGTTTGTCATTAATGAGTGCGAATCAAGGATTAAACTGGAATCTATACGAAGATATCATCAAAGATGAGTTAAATATAAAACAATTCGAAAAAATGCATAATGAAGAAAAATTGATATCGACAAAGATAAAACTCGATTTCAAAAAATCAGGTGCTAAGTTTGGAAAGCAGTCGAATGCTGTGAATACATGGCTTCAATCTTTGGACGCGGATCAAGTAAAACAATTTATGGAGGTGGGGTTTATAGAGGGATCTATAGATGGGAAAGTTAAAGTGATGGTTGAAGATGTAATAATGGAAAAAGTAGCGAAGGAAGGATATGCTTCCGCAACAGCAGGAGAATATACAGTTACGTTAGATATATCGTTAACCGAAGACCTAATCCAAGAAGGAATGGCTCGTGAGTTAATTCGTGCAATACAATCCTATAGAAAACAATTAAATCTACCAGTTGATATGAGAGTAGACATAACAGTAAATACGGATGAAGAACTACAAAAAGTAATTGAAAAGTATAAACATATGTTGCAACAAAACTTGTTAATGCGAAACCTAGTGATATCTCCAAATAGAGTGAAAGGAGCAGAAATTAAAATAGGGATTCATCATGTTTCATTACAAATAGAAGCGATAAACTAAAGACGCTATCTATTTTTACTGAGACACTAGTTGAAATGACCTAAATACAGTTGACAAATAAAAACACCTTGCGTTGAAAAACGGGTAGTACCCTAATTATCAACGTGGAGGTGTCTTTTTTATGGGGACAAGATAGTACGGGTTATGAAATTGATTTATTAAAAAATATATTCAAATTTTTACTTACATTCAATTGCCTACTTAATAAGAATCCATAATCATCTCAATTTACATAATCCATATTAGTCTCTCACTTTATATAAAAAAACAATGTTGACAGAACATTAAAAAAATTCTATCATTAGTTTAATATTTAAGTGACACTTCAAAAATGTCGAAATTTTACTTAAATTATTGTGTATTTGATATCAAATAATTAGATTTAACTTCTTTTATTTGGTTTAGACATTGTATTAAATTTAAAATCAAAAATTAGAATGGAGAGATTTGAATGATTATTAAAAAAGTATACACAACAGTTGATGTCCATGTTGCAGGTGAACCATTACGAATTATTACTGACGGGTTACCAGAAATTAAAGGAGATACGCAGTTAGAGCGACGTGCTTATTGCATGGAAAATCTTGATTATATCAGAGAAGTACTGATGCTTGAACCGAGGGGACATCATGGAATGTACGGATGTATCATAACGCCTCCAGCAAGTCCTCATGCAGATTTCGGAGTGCTATTTATGCACAATGAAGGATGGAGTACAATGTGTGGGCATGGAATTGTTGGTGTGATTACAATGGGGATCGAAACAGGACGGTTCCTCGGAACAGAAGAAAATCAGAAATTTATAATTGATAGTCCTGCTGGGGAAATCGTAGCTTATGCAAGGTGTAACGGCTCTGTTGTGGAAGCGGTTTCTTTTGAAAACGTGCCGTCGTTTGTATTAGAAAAAGACATGCAGGTAAGTATTGATGGATACGAGTTTACTGTAGATGTTTCATTTGGAGGCGCGTTCTATGCAGTTGTTAAAAGTACAGAATTGGATTTGAAAGTAAATACGAAAGATTTACCTGCCATACAGAAATGGGGAACAAAAATTAAGCGATATATTGAAGACAAATTAGAGGTGGTTCATCCGCTTGAAAGTGGTCTTCGTGGAATCTATGGTGTAATTTTTTCAGATGATCCAGTAGGGGAAAATGCAGATTTGCGCAATGTTACGATCTTTGCAGATGAGCAAATCGACCGCTCGCCTTGTGGTACAGGTACATGTGCAAGACTAGCGTCACTTTATGCACATGGCGAATTGGAGGAAAAGGGAAGCTTTGTCCACGAAAGCATAACAGACGGCCAATTCGTCGGAGAGATTTTGGAGATTAGCAAAGTAGCGGGGTATGAAGCAATCATTCCAAAAGTTACAGGAGAAGCTTTCTTAACAGGATTTCACCAATTTTTAGTAGATCCACGAGACACATTACCAAGAGGTTTTTTATTGGAAGAGATTTAAAGACTTCGGAGATTAAAGCTAGAAGGGGTGATGTAAGGTGATAAAGTGGTGTGTAAAGCAGAATCTTTTTAATCAAGTGGCAATTGGAGCAGGAATTGGAATAGTAATTACTGGAAGAAACTAGTTATTTACATGTGCCGATATAAGAAGGTTTGTTCTCGGAAGCAGGCATACACGCCGAGCTTGGAAAAGTGGTCAGGATGGAGCGATCAGGAAGAGAAAACGATGAAGAAATTACCGATTTTAAATCTGTGGGTCTTGCAATAGCTGATATTGTTGTCGCAAAATATTAATACGATAAGGCTATTGCAAATAAAGCAGGAGTGCAAGTGGAATTATAAGTAGGATGTATAAGTTTTCATTCACCATAAAAATTACATCAAATAACAGAAAAAAAGTGATTTCCTAACGATAGAATCGTTTTGGAAATCACTTTTTTTCTGTTTCAAACAACGACTAATTGTACACTTTATTTTTCACTGAAATTAAATATTCATTCCAATATTTCTGTAACTTCTGTTTACCTACTTTAACTTCAGGATGGAATTGAATATGCGCTTTGTTTCGTGTCTGTTCAGTGAAGTTAACTGCTTCTTTGATCTTGTCTTCCTGTTGACCGCCATCCTTGCTATTGATGATTGCAAGTCCAGCGGTGATACCTTGGCTAATTGCGACTTTCGCACCTTCAATTCCCGTAATATTACCTGCAACATACAGGCCTGGCAAGGTAGTTTCCATCCGCTCGTTATGAAGGGGAACATACCCGCCCAATTCCTCGATATGATAGAACGGACATCCCGCCACAGCTGCTAACTCCGTAAGTGGGTACAATCCACCAGCGATACAAATAAAGTCCGCTTTAATGTTTTCTTCGGTTCCAGGGATAATTTCTCCAGCAGTACTGATTGTAGCGATTTTCACACCTTCAACCGCTCCGTCTCCATAGATCTCAATGACAGCTTTACGAAGCATAATTGGTATATCCCACATTTTGACCCCGTTTTTTGGATAAAAAGTAATACCCATTTTTTTCATGAAATCATTTTTCATAAGTTTACTTCCTAATTTTACGAATGTAGATGGTGCCATATGGGATACGTGTAACAGCGAATTCATTACATCTAATGGATTACCGTGTTTTTCCGTCACACTATTCATTTTCGGTAATGTAATGCATGCAACGTCAATATCAGCCAGTTTCAATTCCATTGCGATTGCGGAGGAGAGGACATTGACCCCTATTATGACACCCCGATCTCCTGGTTTTACCCGATGGACATTGGTCATCACTTGAGCTGCTCCGACAGACATCACACCTGGCAGTGTCCACCCTGGAATAGGCAACGGTGTTTCCGCAGCACCCGTAGCAATCAACAAGTGGGATGTGAGGTAAACTTCGTCTTCTGTATAGATTCTCCATAAGCCATTGATGCTTTCAATATTGGATACAGGTGTATGTAATTTAATTTGTACACCTAAATCTACTGCTTTATCCAAAAGTTTTTGAGACTCTTTTATCCCATTCCACCAATTACCATTTGGTTCTTCGTAAAGTTGCCCTAATAACCTTCCACCCGCCTTCATATACTCATCGATGACTAGGACACTATATCCACTTTCTGCAATTGTAATTGCTGCAGATAAGCCTGCAGGGCCTGCACCGATAATGATGACTTTATTCATTTTGTGACCTCCAGTCGCGTACTGATGTCAAAAGCTTTCCGCCGCTTGTGACAGCCATACCTTCTTGGACTGGTGTTAGACAAGCCCTCATCCCTTGTTTTCCGTCAATAGTGACACGGCACTCAAAACAATGTCCAATATTGCAGTATATCCCACGAGGCGTTCCACTTTCTTCATGATGTCTAAGTGTCCGAACCCCGTTTACCAACAAAGCTGCCGCGATAGATTCGTTACGCAATGCTTGATACTTATGATTATCAAAAGTGAAGGAAACAGTATCTGTTTCTTCTATTCTATCAAGTACAGGATGATGAATAATTCTTTTTGTCATTTGTTCACATCTCCCAACTTGGCGAAACTGATTGGACGAATTGGTGGCTGATATTTTAATGTAATTTTTGAAACATCCCTGTTAGTCGACGATATGGCAATGCTATCCACTGCAAGGCGGCATGTTCTACCGCCACAATAACCCATACCGGCACGTGTCCGCAGCTTCAATTCTCTTGACGAACAACTAAATTTTTTTGCTGTTTCTACTAATTGTCCGTACGTTACCTCTTCACATCTGCAAATAATCATTTCTTTTTCCGTCATTTATCTCACCCCATACTCAAACTAATGACTTGTACATATTATTAATATGCAAGAAGGGTGCCAACATTTATGACTTTATAATTTAATCCCCAATTTATTCATTCGATTGTAAAGAGTCGCGCGAGTGATTTCTAAATTTTTGGCACATAAAAGCTTGTTTCCATTTACTTTATTTAATTCTCGTAAAAGGATGGTCTTCTCATACTGTTGTAATTGATTGTCTAAAGAAAGATTCTCATCAACCGTTAGCTGAATAGGAATAGAACTTGATACTGGTTTTGAAGAATTCGAGATTCCTTCCATTTCGATTGGAAGATCTTCTGTTCTAATATTCCCGTTTTCAGAAAATACGACCAATCGTTCCACTACATTTTTCAATTCTCGAATATTTCCTGGCCAAGAATACTGTAGTAGTGTCTGCATGACCGTCTGAGAAATACCATGGATAGGGCGGTTGTATTTAACTGAAATTTCAAATAGGAAGTAGTGAGTCAATTCAATAATGTCTTCAATTCGATCTCGAAGTGGTGGTACTTTAAAATTAACGACATTTAAGCGGTAATATAGATCTTCTCTGAATTTCCCGTCTTTAACTAGTTCCTTTAGATCGCGGTTTGTTGCTGCTACTACTCTGAAATCTGCTTCTATTTCCTTTGTTCCACCGACTGCGTAAAATCGTTTTTCTTGAAGAAGGCGTAAAATTTTAACTTGCATATCTAATGGCATCTCACCAATTTCATCAAGGAATAGAGTACCTCCTCGAGCCAACTCGACTTTTCCTTTCTTTCCTCTTTGATCTGCTCCAGTAAAGGCTCCTTTTTCATAACCGAATATTTCACTTTCAAATAAACCGCTCGGTATAGCTCCACAATTGATCGCTACGAATGGAGCTTTAGCTTCTTCTCGTAAGTTATGAATGGCTTTTGCAAATAACTCTTTACCCACACCACTCTCTCCATAAATAAGGACACTTGCATTAGTCTTGGCTGCTTTTTCAACTATCGTCAAGGTCTGTTTTAAAGCTTGGCTACTTCCTTTAATATTATTGAAAGGATTTGCTGTTGGTGAAGTCTTTCGAACTTCTTCTTCTAAAGTAAATAATCTTTCAGATGTCAGGTACAGTTCATTATTCAAGAGAATTTGGCTTGTGATATCCGTTTCTGAAACGACAGCTCCTATAATTTCATCATTACAATAAACCGGATTTGAATTAATCATTACCACAAGATCATTTCGTGCATGATGTTGGTTGTGATAAACGGATGAGCCTGTTTTTAGTGAATTTAAGATCTCTAATTGTTCGGTACTGAAAAAATCCGTAATAGGCTTGCCGATAATTTCCTGTTCTTTCACGGAGAATATTTTTTCTGCCCCCTTTGTCCAAAACACTACATTTGCATCTCGATCAATGACAGTACAAGACTCATCAATTGTTTCTAGAATAGTGTTTAAATAGGCTTGTATTTGTTCGTATTGGTTTAAAAGGTTTTTAGAGATGACCTCAGTATTTACATACCCGACAAAAGTATTTTCGTCGTTCGCCAGTAATATATAGTTATCCAACGTGAGCTTGGATACTATTTTTTCTAAATGACTAGTAACAGGTAAGACTAGACATGGTTTATAAACCAGATCTCCTGTTGATTCTGAAAAGTAAATATGTTGAACCGTGTTCTGGATATTGATAAAAACTTTTTTAGGAGAGCTTTGTTTAACTATCTTCGTTAATGTAATCAAATCGATTAGAGAATCTATGACAATAAATTCTTTATCCATTACTTTTTCAAGTAGACGATATGCAAAGTTCATTTCTTTAGCCTCCTACTGTCAAATTTTTTTGATGTGTATAAAAATATTGACATAAATAATCAGAATTTTCAATAGAAATGTGTGTAAAGAAAGTTTTTTTCTTGGCATGGAACTTGCAATAAGTAAATATGAAGATGTAAATGAGAGGGGGATTTTTGTGGGGAGTATTCAACATCGAGATATTGTTGTGATTGGAGGCGGCATTATCGGTGCTGCAATTGCCTATTATGGATCGAAAGCAGGATTAGAAATAACAGTGTTAGAAAAGAACGAATTGGCTAGCGGGACTTCATCTAGATGTGATGGGAATATTCTAGCGATTGATAAAGATCCTGGCTTTGATAGTCAAATGTCATTAAAAAGTCAACAGCTTGTCCATGAATTAGACAGAGATTTGGATATCTCATTTGAATACCGCAACCCTGGTAGTATTTTAGTTTGTGAGAGCGATGCTGAAATGGAAGCAGCGAATCAATGGGTCAAACGACAGCAAGCGGCTGGTTTAGATTTTAAAATGTTAGACCGTGAAGATCTTCGTAATGAGTCCAAGTACTTTGCGGACGATTTATATGGGGGGTTAGAGTGTAAAACAGATTCGACAGTCAATCCATATATGCTAACGTACTCAATGTTTTACAGTGCTGAAAAACAAGGGGCTAGAATTCACACTAATACAGAAGTGAGGAATATGACAAGAGATGCTTCCGGTAAATTTACCATTGAAACGGATAATGGAACATTTTCTGCAAATAAAGTAGTCAATGCGGGTGGTGTATGGGCACCGAAAATTGGTGAAATGGTGGGATTGGATATTCCAATTGTTCCAAGAAAAGGTCAATTGATCGTCGCTTCGAGACAGCAGCCTGTAGGTCTTCGAAAGGTGATGGAATTTGGTTATCTGATTTCCAAATTCGGAGGAGAAAGATTAGTTGATCCGATGACAGAAAAATATGGGGTTGCACTCGTATTTGAACCGACAGAAGCCCAAAACTTTCTTATTGGAAGCAGTCGTCAATTTGATGGCTTTAATACGAGAGTCAATCATGAAGTCATCCAGTATATAGCCAAACGAGCAATCCGTTTTTATCCGAAAATAGCGGATATGACAGTTATCCGCACTTATGCCGGATTAAGACCTTGGACGGAAGACCACTTGCCAATCATTTCTCAAGTCGATCACATACCGGGTTACTATATCGCAGCAGGTCACGAAGGAGATGGTATTAGCTTGGCTGCGGTAACAGGAAAGTTGATTGAAGAAATGCTGAGTGAAAGAGAAACGTGCATTCCAATTGAACCACTTCAGCTTTCCCGATTTAAAGAGAGGGTGAAAATCTAATGAAATACCAACGAGTGTTTACAACGATTGATACACATACCGGAGGAAATCCAACGCGGACACTTATCAGCGGATTACCTCCATTAAAAGGAAACACCATGTCTGAAAAAATGTTGTACATGGAGAAACATTATGATTGGATTAGAAAGTTTTTAATGAACGAGCCCCGTGGTCACGGCGTCATGTCTGGTGCTTTGATGACAGATCCTTGTCATCCTGATGCAGATGTAGGTGTTATTTATATTGAAACGGGTGGTTATTTACCAATGTGTGGTCACGATACGATAGGTTTTTGCACTGCACTAGTGGAGGCTGGATTAATCGAAGTATTTGAACCTATCACCAATATTAAAGTGGACACCCCGGCAGGACTTATTAATGTGGATATAAAAGTAGTCGACGGAAAAGCCAAAGAAGTGACATTTGTCAACGTACCTTCCTTTTTGTTGAAATCCATTGAAATTGAAGTGGAAGGCATTGGTAATGTGGAATGCGATATCGCTTATGGTGGAAATTTCTATGGAATTATCGATGCTCGAAAACTTGGTATTGCACTTGTTGAGAAAAATGCGACAAATATTATTAACAAAGGAATTGACATCCGTAATGCTATTAATGCTGTGGAGGAAATTGTGCATCCAGAGTTTCCGTTTATCAATGGTTTGACACATATCGAATTTTTCACGGATCCTAGTCACCCTGAAGCAGACTTGAAAAATACCGTAATCGTACCACCTGGCGGAATTGACCGTTCACCATGTGGAACAGGGACCTCTGCCAAGTTAGCAACACTTTATAAGAAAAAGGAACTCGATATTAATGAACTATTTGTCTACGAAAGTATAGTAGGCACACTGTTTAAGGCACGTGTTCTCGAGGAAACGAAGGTGAAAGATCTAGATGCAGTCATTCCGGAAGTAACTGGGTCCGCTTGGATTATGGGGATGCATCGCTTCTTTTACAATAAAAAGGATCCTTTAAGTGAAGGGTTTCTTCTCATTCCCCCAATGGACCATTCATTTGCGAAAGAAGGTGTTTAAGTGAACATTGAAAAGTTGTTCTGTTCTATTGATACACATGTAGGGGGAGAAGCATTTCGGATAGTTATCCAATCTTCGATAGCTCTTATAGGGAATGATGTTCAGTCCAATCAAAAAGATTTGGCAGATAACTTTGAGAATGAAAAAAAACTTCTATTAAACGAACCTCGAGGCCATCGAGGCATGAATGGTTGCATCATAGCTCCATCAAAAGCAGCGGACTTTCAATTATTATTTTTCAACCATGAATGTACTAACGATTTTAAGTATGAGGCATTATTTGCAGCTACAACCGCTCTAATTGAAACTGGAAATCTCAAAAGAACTGCGAATGATTCCTATAATGTAGAAACGATGAATGGGATTTATACAGTACACGCTAATGTTGAAAACCAAGAAGTGATATCCGTTTATTTAGAAGGCATTTCCTGTTCTGTAATCGCATCCAGTCAAGATTCGATAGAAGTTTCATTGGACGCTTCAAGAAAATATCTGATATATCCACTGCCTAATACCATATCGGGAATTGAGTTAGACCAATTGGCAGCTATCAGTAATTGGGGTATTGCTAAGACATCAGAACTAATTCAAGAAAATATCGATTTTAATGGAGTTATTCTTGTGGAAGAATTTTCGGGTAAAGTTCGTTCTGTTACTTTTGAAAAAGATGGTTATATACTGCGTTCACCTGGAATTGATAGTACATGTGCAATTCATACTTCAATTAATTTAACTGAATCAAAGTATGAAATTGAAAATGAAAGTATTTTTGGCAGTTCACTAACAACAAAGTTGCAATATGAGAATGAATCTATTTTTTCTATTAAAGCAGTACCCTTTGTCACTGGGTCACATGAATTCAT
Source organism: Psychrobacillus sp. FSL H8-0484 (assembly GCF_038005325.1). NCBI lineage: Bacteria > Bacillati > Bacillota > Bacilli > Caryophanales > Bacillaceae > Psychrobacillus > Psychrobacillus sp. FSL H8-0484. The sequence continues at coordinate 1,937,932 of NZ_JBBOSZ010000001.1, forward strand.
TTTTGATACCGAAGATCCATTAAAAGAAGGATTTATCTTGGCTTGAGGAATGACCTCTAGTATTCGAATGTTCGTAAGTAAAGTGATTTAAAGTAAAGGAAATCTGGTAAAGATTTACTGTTTAACTTTTTTATACAAAGCCCGAGGAAATAGAAGTGAAAAATAATTCAGTGCTAGTAAAAGAAAAGATATTAGTAAAATCATTAATATAATTGGAGGTATTACAGATGGTAATGTTAGAAGGCGTTTTTCCTGTACTTGTTACACCAATGTTAAATCAAGAGGAAATTGATTGGAATGGTTTCTGTAATAATATTGAACATTTTATTGAAGAAGGTGTAGCAGGAATTGCGATTAATGGTAGTACAGGAGAGTTTGTCAGCTTGACGAAAGAAGAGCGTTTTAAAGCAGTTGAAGTTGCGGTTAAGCAAATAAAAGGCCGTATTCCACTGATAGTTGGAACAGCTGCTGAAACGACTGCAGATGCAATTGAATATACACAACAAGCAGAAAAAGCTGGAGCAGATGCTGCTCTTTTAATTAACTCGTATTATGCACATCCAAAAGAGAATGAAATTTATGCACATTTTAAGGCAGTTGCGGAATCTGTAAAATTCCCGATTATGATTTATAACAACCCATTCACATCAGGTGTTGATATTAGCACAGAAACAATTTTACAAGTTGGTCGTGACGTGGAAAATATTACACATATTAAAGAATCTAGTGGTGGAATTGGTAAAGTACGAGATATCGCAAGACAAGGGGAAGGTTTCATTAAAGTATTCTGTGGTTCTGAAGACCTTGCCATTGAATCGTTCCTTGTTGGGGCAACAGGTTGGATTTCCGTTTCCGGTAACATTGTTCCTGGACTTGTAACTGCAATGTACAATCATGTACAAAATGGTGAAATGGATAAAGCTTGGTCTCTTTATGATCAATTATTGCCGCTTTGCGAATATCTCGAAGGCTCTGGGAAATACGTTCAAATTGCGAAAAGGGCTATGGAGTTGAAAGGTTGCGCAGGAGGCCCTTGTCGTTTGCCGCGTCTACCATTGAGTGAAGAAGAAGATGCGAAGTTAAGGGAACTAATGGCTGGTCTAGGTGTACTAAAAGACTAAAAAGACAGGAGAATGATTATGCAAACGATAACTTATGATTTGAAACCAAAAGTCAAAAGCTTTTTGGAAGGTGTAAAAGGTCTTTACATTAACGGTGAATACGTAGAGGCAATCAGCGGAAAAACGTTTAATGTTATTGATCCAGCAACAGAGGAAATCATTGCAAAGGTTAGCGAAGCTCAAGCAGAAGACATTGAAATAGCAGTTGCAGCAGCCCGTAAAGCATTTGACGAAGGCGACTGGACAAAAATGGATGCAGTGACACGTTCCCATCTTATCTATAAGTTCGCAGACCTATTGGAAGCTAACCGTGAGGAACTAGCACAACTAGAGACGCTTGATAATGGAAAGCCATACGAAGTCGCACTTGCTGACGACGTAGATGGCACAGTACAACATTTCCGCTATTACGCTGGATGGGCAACGAAAATAACTGGGCAAACGGTACAAGTATCACCTGATTATTTGAACTATATTGTGCATGAGCCAGTTGGGGTTGTCGGTCAAGTCATTCCTTGGAATTTCCCACTTGCGATGGCTGCTTGGAAACTAGGAGCTGCATTAGCTGTAGGCTGTACAGTAGTTATTAAACCAGCTAGTGAAACTCCTTTATCACTCCTATATGCAGCAGAACTTTTTAAACAAGCCGGATTTCCGGATGGTGTAGTTAACGTTGTTCCAGGTGCAGGCCGTATTGCGGGAGAAGCGATTATTAAGCACAAAGATGTGGACAAAGTCGCTTTTACCGGCTCAACTGCTGTCGGTAAAGAAGTCATGAAAATGGCTGCTGAGCAAGTTAAAGGAATTACGTTAGAGCTTGGTGGGAAATCTCCTTCAATCGTCTTAGAAGATGCAAACGTCGAAGAAGCAATTGAAGGCACATTCGCGGGAACAATGTACAACCACGGCCAAAACTGTAGTGCATGTACACGCGTTTTCGTTCATCGAAACCTTTACACTCGTTTTGTTGAGGCGTTTACTGAAAAAGCAAAATCACTTAAAGTTGGAGCAGGAATGGATCCGACGACTGATATGGGGCCTCTTGTTTCTGCTAAACAACAAAAAACAGTACTCGATTACATCGAGAAAGGAAAAGCAGAAGGTGCACGCCTCGTAGCAGGTGGTGAAAAGGCATTTGATAAAGGGTTCTTCGTCCAACCAACTGTATTTGCTGATGTCGAAGACCATATGACAATTGCACGCGAAGAAATCTTTGGACCTGTCCTTTCTCTTTTTGTTTTTGACACAGTGGAAGAGGTTATTAAACGTGCAAATGAGAGTGAGTATGGACTAGCTGCAAGCGTTTGGACAGAAAACATTAAAAAAGGCCACTACATCGCGAGCAAACTTAAAGCTGGAACCGTTTGGGTCAATGACTTTGGTCTTGAATGGGAAACAATGCCATTCGGTGGCTATAAACAATCTGGAGTTGGTCGCGAGATGGGCGGAGAATACGGATTAGCAAACTATACAGAAGTGAAAAGTGTTTTCGTGAATATTAAGCAATAACTCCAGTAGAAGAAGACGCCTAGCTTAGAATGGTAGGCGTTTTTTTCTACTAATAAGACCTATATCGGGATATTAGTTTGAGGCATTTAAAATGTCATGAATTTTTTCTGTAGGACTGTTTAGTTAATTTTAAATTAATTATTTTGGGTGCTTAAATTCAGGGGAATTGTATAAATATTTTTACAGTCATTTTTAAGAAGAAATTGGAGCTGAAAAGAAAAAATTACAGTAGTGAAAGCGAATTAAAGCATTTTAAAAGAATTGGGGCTAACTTGTAATTTTGGTCACCAATAAAGTGAGGAGAATTCTATTGACATTAAATATAAGAAAAGACGCAATCGTTGAAAACTTTTTTGGTGTAGATGTAGCAGACCCTTATCGATGGTTGGAGGATGAAGACCTTCCCGATACTAAAAACTGGACTGAGTATCAAAATGAAAAAACTCGTGAATTATTAGATGGTCAATTACAAAGGAAAAGAATAAAAAATAGAATTATAGAACTCAATGATTATGTGAAATATTCAACACCTAAAAAAGTGGGTGACTATTATTATTTTTTTAAGAATGACGGTCTTCAGAACCAACCAGTATACTGTCGTGGCAAGTCTCTAGTAGATGAAAATTTTGAAGTTGTACTTAATCCTAATCAATTAAATAGTGAAGGAACAGCAGCTATTACAGAAATTGCATTTAATCAAGATGGGACTATGATAGCTTATGCCATTTCCTATAACGGAAGTGATTGGCAGGATGTTAGAATTAAGAACCTAGAAACAGGGGCGGATTATCCTGAAGTATTGAAATGGTGTAAATTTTCTAGTTTTGCATGGAGTGAAGATTCGACTGGTTTCTTTTATAACCGGTATCCTGATCCCTCTACGATGGGACCTACAGAGGATAGTTATTATAATCGAGTTTATTGGCATAGAGTGAATACTTCGCAAGAAGAGGATAAATTAATCTATGAAGAGTCAAATAGAAAGGAGCGTTTATTTTACCCTATAGGGTCTGATGATAATAAATATCTTATCTTGAATGTAAATAATGGAACCGAACCGATAAATGAAATTTATTATAAATGTTTGGATGAAAGCAATTCATTCGTACCTTTAATAGAAAAAATTAATGCATATTTTACTTATTTAGGAAATGATAATTCTATCTTTTATTTTGAAACAAATGAGAACGCTCCAAAAGGAAAAATCATCTCTATAGACTTATCAAAACCTGAACGTAAAAATTGGAAAGAGATTTTACCAGAAGGAATGGATCCTATTTCCTTTACTAAAATTGTTAATGATAAATTTGTAGTCTGCACCATGCATAATGCTTCCCATAAATTGAAAATTTATGGGAAAAACGGCAGTCTGATATCGGATTTTCCATTACCTGATTTTATAACTATAAGTGAGGTTACAGGAAAAAGTACATCTTCTGAAATGCTAGTTGGCTACGTATCTTTTCTACAATCAATGCAAATTGTAAAATATGATTTTGATACCCAATCATTGAGCAATGTTTTCGTGATGAAAGATGATTTTTCAACAGAACGATATGAAACAAAACAAATATTTTATACTTCAAAAGATGGAACAAAAATTCCGATGTTTCTTACGTTTAAAAAGGGAATAGAATTGAACCAAGAAAATCCTGTTTTACTCTATGGATATGGTGGTTATAACATCAGTATAACGCCTTCTTTCTCTCCTGCTCTAAAGATGTGGATTGAGCAAGGTGGCATCTACGCTGTCGCAAACATACGTGGTGGAGCAGAATATGGTGAAGAATGGCATCAAGCAGCACTTTTTGAGAAACGTCAAAATAGTTACGATGATTTTATCTCTGCAGCAGAATGGTTAATCAGAGAAAATTACACCAAATCTGAAAAACTTGCAATTATGGGTAGAAGTAACGGAGGTCTTCTCGTAGGAGTTTGCATAACACAGCGTCCGGATTTATTTGGTGCCGCACTTTGCTTAGTTCCTGTAACTGATATGCTAAGATTCCATCGTTTTACTGTAGGTCGCTTTTGGACAACAGAATTTGGAAATGCTGAGGAAAACGAAAATGACTTCAAGTTTTTATATAAATACTCACCATTACACAATGTAAAAGAAGGGGTAGAATACCCCCCGACACTTATTTCTACTGCAGATACTGATGACAGGGTAGTTCCGATGCATGCAAAGAAGTTTGGTGCAACTCTGCAGGAGGCCCAATGTGGAGATAACCCGATACTTCTTAGGGTTGAGAAGAACGCAGGACATGGACTAGGAAAGCCTTTATCTAAACAAATTGAGGAAGACACGGATCTTTACACTTTTTTATTTAAAGAACTGAAAATAAATTTTTTGGAGAGCAAATATAAAAAGGGCATTTAAATATTCATTGTTTACCATGTAGTTGTAGCTCATCGTATCGACTAGTTTGTGCACAGATAAGTCATCCAGGTTTGGTATATTCCTATTAAAAATAAAAAAGGTTTTTCTAGAAATAAATTATGCCTTTGATTGTAAAGGAAACAGGTATCCAATCCTGTTTCTCATTACATTCAAAGGCATTTATCGATTAGTAACCTATAAGATTTGCAATTGTTTTGGAAAGGAAGTCAATACTTCTACTTTACCTTCTTCATTGATGTACACGATATCTTCAATGCGCACACCTCCATCTTCAGGAATATAAATTCCAGGCTCAATGGTGAATACTAAACCTGTTTCAGCAATCTCCATATTTTTCTCATGAATTGAAGGTTCTTCATGGATCTCTATTCCTAAGCCATGGCCAACACGGTTATTGAAGTATTGCCCGTAACCATGGTCAATAATGACGTTTCTTGCTGCGATGTCGAATGCATTTACTGGTACCCCCGCTTGAACTGCATTGATTCCCGCTTCATTTGACTTGAGAACGATATCGTAAATTTCTTTTTGTTTTTCAGATGCTTCGCCGATGATGAATGTTCTTGTAATATCAGAACAATAACCATCTTTGATAACCCCGAAATCAATTAATAGATAGTCGCCATTCTGAATTTTGCGCCCGCCTGGGGAACCGTGTGGTAATGCAGCCTTTTCTCCTGATAGGACAATTGTTGAAAAGGATGGTCCATCTGCTCCGAATTTTCGCATGAGAAATTCTAGTTCCCCAGTTAATTCCGCTTCTGTCATGCCTACTTTTACTTTCTTAATGCCTTCCTCCAACACTTTTTCTATAATCTCAATTGCCTTTCTTAAGTGGCCAATTTCCTCGGTTGACTTTTTCTTTCGTTGTTTATTAATAAATGGTTGTACGTCCACGACTTGTACAAGTGGGAAATGATCATTAAAACTCTTGAACCGGTAGTAACTAAGTGCTTTTGCCTCAATGCCAATTGATTTCGAAATATTTCCGATTGTATTTTTTACTACTTCGAAAGGAAGTTGTTCATCCGAAATAGTAACAATGCTTTTAATATCGGATGCTTGTGTAGCCGCTTCTTTATCTAAAGCAGGGACGAATAGATAAGTATTATTGCTAAGTGTGTTCATTATTAAAGACATGAATCTTTCATGTGGGTCCGATTTAAAACCAGTGTAGTAAAAGACGTTTGCAGGATCGGTAATCATCACCGAAAATATCTCCTGTTCAATGAGATAATTTTTCAAAAGCGTTCGTCTTTGTTCAAATAGTTTGTTCAAAATGGTGGCCTCCTAGAGATGTAATACTTATACACTTGCAAGAATCGTGCCCAATAATATAATAACAACAATTCAATGAATCGGATAATTTTGAGTTTTCTGTTAAATTGGCATGGATATTGCATTATAAATTACTAAACAAGAAAGGGGAAGATAAGAAGACATAGTAAGTTCTTTTAAGAAAATTTCGTAGAAAGTTGATTTAGAAGTAACAAGGATGAGAGGGGTATCGGAAATTTAAATCTGCTCTGCTTGTGTGTAAAGGTGTTTTTCGATTTATAACACCTTATAAATGTAGTGTGTTTTGGCACTCCATTCTCACGACAAAATCATTTCTAGTTTAAAAGTAATAACTGTATAAATATCTATACAATTAATAAAAAAAATACACTCTTTTATCAACTGTATAAATAATTTTACATTCGGTAAAAAATATACACTATATTAACGTTTGTGCTGAATTTTAACATTAATATTCTTTGTCTTTTGTAAACCATACTAATAGTTTAGGAGGCGGAATCAATGAAAAGAAATTTGAAACTACTTTTAACATTCATGTTAACTATTTTAGTTATATTAGCTGGATGCTATGGCGGTGAAAAGAAAGAAACAACAGAAGTGAAAAAAGGTGAGAATTCGAGTGAAGAAACAGCAAATACGAGTGAAGAAACAGTAAATCCGAGTGTCCTTCATCTATCAGTTGCTGGAGAAATTCCGACACTTAAAACAAACGGTCAAATGGATGGACTTTCACAAACAATAATTCAGAATATTTTTGAGGGTCTATTCAGAATGGATGCTAATGACAATATTATCGAAGGTGTTGTGGATACTTATGACATTAGTGAGGATGGGAAAAAATACACGTTCCACTTGAAAAAAAATTCAGTATGGAGTAACGATAAACCAGTGACAGCAGATGACTTTGTTTATGCGTGGAAAAGAAATCTACATCCGGATACTATTTCAGCACATGCCTATTTAATGGGTCCTATGAAAAATGCCTCTGCTATCCAAGATCCTGAAAATGCCCTTTATGGAAAAGTGGATGAACTAGGAGTTAAGGCAGTTGATGCTTCTACTTTAGAAGTGGAATTGGACAATACAGTGCCTTATTTCGTAGAACTCTTGACAAATCCTGTTTTCTATCCACAAAATCAAGAATTTGTAGAGGCAGAAGGTGATCAATATGCCTTAGAGCCAGAGAATTTGATTTTTAATGGACCATTCATCTTGGAAACTTGGGATCATGATCAAAAATGGATTTTGAAAAAGAACCAGAAATACTGGGATGCAGACAATGTAAAACTTGATGAAGTCAATTTCAAAGTGGCCAAAGACACTGCGACTGAAGTTAACCTGTATGAGACTAACACAATTGACGTTGTCAACTTGTCTTCAGAGTTTGTGGATGTATATAAGGATCATAAGGAATATACAACTACACTCAAATCAGAAGTATATTTTTTACGTATGAATCAAAAAAATCCACAATTAGCAAATGTTAATATCCGTAAAGCAATAGATATGGGCTGGGATAAAGAACAAGTTGCAAATGCCATCCTAAAGAACGGTTCTAAAGCTGCTCATTGGCTAGTATTCCCTGGTTTTGTTGATACACCAAATGGTGAGGATTTTAGAGATACCTTCGGTGAATTGAACAAAGGAACAGTTGAAGAAGCGCAAAAACTTTGGAATACAGGTCTGAAAGAACTTGGGGTAAGTGAAATTTCGTTAGAACTACTTAGTTACGATGACGGTCAACGAAAATCAGTAGCGGAGTTTATGAAAAATCAATTGGAAAAAAATCTCCCTGGATTAAAGATTACTATTAACCAACAACCGAATAAACAAAAATTAGCGTTGGAAGATGCACAGGACTATGATTTGTCCCACTCCGGTTGGAGAAATGATGTTGCAGATCCCGTTGAGTTTTTATCCGTGTTTTTATCAGATGGACCTTATAATTGGCAAAGTTTCAAGAACGAACAATTTGATTTGTTTGTAAAGAAAGCAATGGTTGATTTCTCGGATAATGAACAACGTATCAAGGATTTGCAGGAAGCTGAGGATATTTTGATTGGACAGGAAGCGGCAATATCACCAATGTACCAAGCGGGTTCAGCGCGTCTCATCAAGCCTTATGTGAAAGGCCTCACAGCACATTCCAATTCGACATCTTCTTATCAGTGGGTATCAATCGAAAAGTAATTAATGTTTAACAAAATCTTCCTGCTATATCTCCCATATGAGAATTAATAATGCGAGATATAGCAGATTACTTTAATGACAAGATAAATCATGAAAAAGGTAGTGACTTCCGTGAAAAAATATATTGGAAGCAGAATCATGTATATGCTATTTACATTCCTACTTATTGCAACATTCACATTTTTTTTAATGCAAACGTTACCGGGCTCCCCATTCAATGATGAACGTATGACGACAGAACAAAAAGAAATAATGTATGAAAGATATGGCTTAAATGAGCCAATGTCTGTTCAATACTTTAAGTATTTGAGAAATATAGTCAAAGGTGATTTCGGAGTATCATTTCAATTTGATGGTAGATCTGTCTCAAACATTATTGGAGAAAGAATAGGCGTGTCAGCAATTCTGGGTGCACAATCACTCATTGTAGGTACAATTATTGGACTCTTTTTAGGAATTGTTGCAGCACTGAGGCATAACACATTGATTGATTACGGAGCTATGGTGATAGCCGTTTTAGGACTGTCAATACCTAGCTTTGTACTAGCTGGTTTGCTCCAATACTGGATAGGAGTTCGCCTTCAATGGTTACCAGTTGCATTTTGGGAAGGATTCGAATATTCCATTCTACCGACAATTGCTTTATCTGCATTTGTTGTTGCAACGATGGCTCGATTTATGCGAACGGAAATGCTTGAAGTACTAGGGCATGAATTCATTACGACTGCCCGTGCGAAAGGTATTAGTGATTTTGCAGTTATCTGGAAGCATGGTTTACGAAATTCCATGATTCCTATTGTCACGATATTAGGCCCGTTAACTGTCGGATTAATGACTGGAACATTAGTTGTAGAAAAAATATTTAGTGTTCCTGGCTTAGGTGACCAATTTGTAAAATCTATTTTAACGAATGATTATCCAGTTATTATGGGTGTTACGCTCTTTTATAGTTTTTTATTTATATTAGTTATCCTAATTGTGGATTTACTTTATAGCGTTATAGATCCGAGAATCCGGCTTGCAGGAGGTGGGCAGCGTGAAGGTAAATGAATTTGAACTGTCCGAAGACTTATTTGAAGAAGCTGGGAATGAATTTAAAGTAGAGCACAGTGACAGTAGCCCATCATCAACTTTTTGGAAAGATTCATGGACTCGTTTACGTAAAAATAATGGGTCCATTATGGGCTTAATCCTTATTATTACCATCATTACTCTCGCAATATTCGGGCCAATGATGAATTCACACGGATTCGACGATCAAGATTTAACAAGAGCAAACTTACCACCAAAAATTCCTGTGTTGGAACATGTTTCATTCTTAGGAATGAATGGAGTCGACATTCGAGGGACAGATCAATACGATGCAAAAGGTGTTTCTGAATACTATTGGTTTGGAACGGATGACTTGGGGCGTGATTTATGGACTCGTATTTGGCAAGGAACGAGAATCTCGTTATACATCGCTTTTTTAGCAGCGGCATTGGATTTAGTAATTGGCGTTGCATACGGCAGTATTTCGGCCTATTACGGTGGAAGAATTGACAATATAATGCAACGAATTATAGAAGTACTTATGGGTGTTCCTAACTTGATAGTAGTAATTCTATTAATCTTAGTGTTAAAGCCAGGAATATTATCTATTACATTAGCGATGGTAATTACAGGTTGGGTCAATATGGCCAGGATAGTAAGAGGCCAGGTTTTAAAATTAAAGGGTCAAGAATTTATTCTTGCCTCTAGAACATTGGGTGCAAAAGATAAGCGGCTCATCTGGGGTCACCTTATTCCAAATTCATTGGGTCCTATCATTATTACGACCATGTTTACTATTCCAACGGCAATCTTTACTGAAGCATTTCTGAGCTTTATTGGATTAGGGCTACAACCTCCAATCGCTTCATTAGGAACGATTGTAAATGATGGGTTTAAGATGCTGAAAATATATCCACATATGCTTTTGTTTTCTTCAATTATTATCAGTTTAACCATGATAAGTTTTAACCTACTAGGCGATGGTCTACGAGATTCCTTTGACCCGAAAATGAAAAAATAGAGGTGAATATAGTGGAAAAAATCTTATCAGTAGACGATTTGCATATCTCATTCGATACGTATGATGGGGAAGTAAAAGCAGTTAGAGGCGTTACATTCGATTTATATAAAGGTGAAACTTTGGCGATTGTTGGAGAATCTGGATCTGGTAAATCGGTTATGTCTAAAAGTATCATGGGATTTATACCTAAACCTTCTGGAAAAGTAGTAAACGGGAATATCTGGTATAAAAAACGTGATATTACCACTTTTTCGAAAAAAGAGTTGATGAACATCCGAGGATCAGATATTTCGATTATATTCCAAGATCCGATGACATCTCTGAATCCTACAATGACTGTCAAAAATCAAATTATTGAAGGGATTTTAGCGCATCAAAACCTCTCGAAAAAAGAAGCGGGGAAGAAAGCGATAGAACTTCTTGGTTTAGTTGGCATTGTAAATCCAGAGGAAAGAGCTAAGCAGTACCCACATCAATTCTCTGGTGGAATGCAACAGCGTGTTGTCATAGCAATGGCACTTGCTTGTAATCCAGAAATTTTAATTGCAGATGAGCCGACAACGGCACTTGATGTAACAGTCCAATCGCAAGTTTTGGAATTATTGAAGGATATACAGATGAAAATGGGGACATCGATTATTTTTATTACGCATGATCTTGGGGTTGTTGCTAACATAGCTGACCGAGTAGCCGTTATGTACGCAGGTAAAATAGTAGAGATTGGGAAAACGGAAGAAGTTTTTTATAATTCACAACATCCTTATACAAAGGGGTTGTTGGCTGCAATGCCTGATTTAAACATAAGTCAAGATGAGTTGCATACAATTCCGGGCTCTCCGCCGAATCTACTTTATCCACCTGTTGGTGACGCTTTTGCACAGCGGAATGAGAATGCACTGAAAATTGACTTCATTCATGAACCTCCAATGTTTAAGGTATCAGATACACATTATGCAGCTACATGGCTATTACATGAAAAAGCAAAACCAACAGTATCAGTACTTCGTGTTGATCAAAAGGAAAAAAAGCAAAAGGCAAGCAATAATTTGGTTCGAGAAATTTCTAAGGAAAAAATATTGGAAGTGAAAGGGTTAAAACAGCACTTTAATAGTGGAAAAAATAAGGTTATTAAAGCTGTAGATGGAATATCTTTCGAAATTTACAAAGGGGAAACATTTGGACTAGTTGGAGAATCAGGTTGCGGGAAATCAACTACCGGAAGAACGTTGATACGTTTATACAATGCGACAGACGGTAAAGTCTACTTTAAAGGTGTCGATATTCACAAAAGTAATAAACTAAATCTCAATAAAAATATCCAAATGATTTTTCAAGATCCCTATTCATCACTAAATCCTAGATGGACTGTTACAGACATTATAGCAGAAGGGATGGATATTCACGGATTATATACTTCCCAGAAAGAGCGGATGGAAAAAGTTTATGATTTATTGAAAACTGTCGGTCTATCAAAAGAACATGCAAACCGTTATCCTCATGAATTCAGTGGAGGTCAAAGGCAGCGTATTGGTATCGCAAGAGCACTTGCCGTCGACCCTGAACTTATTATTGCAGATGAACCAATCTCAGCATTGGACGTCTCCATTCAAGCACAAATTACAAATTTACTGAAAAAGCTGCAAAGAGAAAAAAATCTGACGTATTTATTTATTGCCCATGATTTGTCGATGGTCAAGTATATTAGCGATCGTGTTGGTGTCATGTACCAAGGGAAATTGGTTGAAGTAGCAGAGAGCCACGAGTTGTATAATAATCCACTTCATCCTTATACGAAATCTCTATTATCTGCCATCCCAGTTCCGGATCCGAAAGTTGAGAAAAATAGAAAAAAAATAGAGAAAGAGCAATGGGATACTACCTCAGAAGATTATCAGTTAAGAGAGGTGTCTGAGGGACATTGGGTTGCATGCAATGAAGCACAATATAAGAAGTATACAAAGTTTGCATTAAAGCATTTGCATGTCCTTTAACTATTCTAGGAAAGGATTGGTGAAAGTGAGAGTATTTAAAAATGAATAAAGAATTTTTATGGACAATTGTGGGTATTGGACAAGTGGCAATACTACTTTTTTTCTTAGATGTAAGTGTTACTTATTGGGATGTTTTCTTTCTCATTGGTTTACTATTATTTATGGTTGGTGGTGTGCTTTTTCTATTAGAGAATAGAGTGTTCAATTTTTTCTTTTATAGTTTTAGAAAGTTTTTGCAAATATCTTCAAAAGTTGAAAGGTTTGTGTCAGAAGTGAATAGAGAGAGTGATTACCAATGGAAACTTGTTAAGAAATCGCCGTTTACTTTCTATATATTAGTTACAGGAATCACTATCATAATTGTTTCAACGATTTTTCCATACTACCTTTTCTAAGTAACTATGAATGTTGAAATATAAAAATATACTTAAACATTGGAGGAGAAAAAATGAATAGTGTAGAAAAAATACAAAAAAAATTAGATGAATTAAATATTGATGGAATGATGATTAACGGAGATTGGAATAGAAGATACGTTTCTGGCTTTACTGGAAGTAATGGTATTGTCCTTATAACAAAAAAAGATGTGAGATTCATCACTGATTACCGTTATTTTGAGCAGGCGACTATTCAAACCGATATGGCTGTTGTTTTACACAAGGATCATACTGGCCATAAACATAAGATTTATGATGAAGTAGCGAAACAAATCAAAGAGATGGGTATTACTCGTCTTGGCTTTGAACAACAGCATCTCAATTACGGAAATTACACCAAATTGAACGACCTCGTTAACGCAGAGCTAATTCCGACGTATGATTTGGTGGAAAATATGCGTATGGTAAAGTCTCCAAATGAAATAGAAAACCTAAGAATTTCTTCTAAGATTACAGATGATGCATTTGTATATATTTTGAATATCATCCGTCCTGGATTGACGGAATTAGAGGTAGCGGGGGAATTGGAAAACTTTATTAAAAAGAATGGTGGAATCACTTCGACTTTCAGCCCGATTGTGGCATCTGGAACTAGGGGATCCCTACCGCATGGTCGGGCTAGTGATAAGGTTTTAGAAAAGGGCGATATGATCACCATCGATTTTGGGACAAACTACAATGGCTATTGGTCTGATATTTCTCGAGTTGTAGCATTAGGGGAACCTAACGAAAAAATGAAAGAAGTTCAACAAGCCGTCTACCGTTCGTTTTCGAACTGTGCCAATAATATAAAAGCCGGAATGACGGATCAGGAAGTGGATAAATATATGAGGGATATATTAATAGAAACAGGATTTAATGAAGTTTCTGGAACGGGCACAGGACATGGAATTGGGTTGGAAGTTCATGAAAAGCCACTCTTTTCTGTAGACTCTGAGAAAATTTTGTTACCAAACATGGTTGTTACAATTGAGCCAGGTGTCTATTTAAAGGACATTGGTGGCGCACGAATAGAAGATATGCTACTTATCACAGAAGAAGGCTGCGAGGTATTATCACCATCAACAAAAGAATTGGTAATTTTGTAAGGATAAGTTGCAAAATAAGCCCATGATGATTGTAACTCTTCTAAAAGAATCAAAGTAAAAAAGAACAAAGAAAAAAGCGACTTTTGCTGTATTGAAAGAAAAGTTGCTTTTTTTTCTTTTATATAGGGATATAGCCCTTTTCTATAGCGAGTGTTCGTAAAACACCTTTTTCTTCGTCGGTTGTAACAATTATGCGTGATGTTACTTGATCGCCATATCGTTTTTCCATGTACTGCTGTAAAAAGCGAAATGCGGTTGCAGGTTCAGGGGTCATTCCTTACTTTGAAATAACATTTAATGTGACTACTTTGTCGTCCAAGTATGCCATTAGTTCCTTTACATAGAAGCCACTAACGAAATATCAAGCAAAAATTACCTCAAATTCATTTGGTTTCTGAAAAGGCTTAGATAAAGCATCTATTACCGATTTAGACCCTAAATAAGAGCCGCCAATACCTATAACAACAAACACATAAAAATAGTTTGACAATTAGAAGTCTTCCTACTATCATAGTAGTAACTTTTATGTTCGGATACGGGTAGAAGGAACCGAGAGCGGTTTCGCCCATTGAACAGACGAGCTGAGTATAGATGAGTATAGATGAGTATAGCTGAGAAATTGTTTGAATAAGAAGAGTAGCATTAGTATGCAAGGAAGAGAGTCAGTGGTTGGTGAGAACTGATTTGTAGCTAATGTGAATGGACTTATGAGAGCTATCTTGAGAACGATGAGTCGTTTTAGAGATAGACGTGTTTTCCTACGTTACAGGATGTGAAGTGGGAGTGGATACACTCCAACAAGAGGTGGCAACGCGGTCGATACCGTCCTCTTCAAAGGGATTTTTCTGAATTCCTTTGAAGAGGGCTTTTTTTATTTCTTTTAGAAATCAAAGGCTACGGCGGATGTCACTTAGATGCTATGGGATAAAGAAAATAGTTGAGATGAGCAGAGGAGAGGCTGAGATGAGAGAGTTTATTGGAAAAGTTGAGAAGCACGAGCATTTATTGTATGACGAAATGGTGGAAGCTTCACTGCTCTTGTTTAATGACAAAACAGTTTTGCAACAGATCGTGGATTTCTTGGTAGCCCTATCGAAAAAAGGAGAAACTGCCAATGAAGTGGCTGCACTTGCGACAGTGATGAAGTCTTTTGCTATCAAGCTGAATGAACCAGCTGGTAATTATATGGACAATTGCGGTACAGGTGGAGACGGATTAAACAGTTTTAATATAAGTACAACATCCGCTTTTGTGCTTGCAGGTGCTGGCGCAACCATTGCTAAACATGGAAATCGGAAAATTTCAAGTGCAGCAGGGAGTTCGGATGTATTGGAAGCATTAGGGATTCATACTTCTATTGGGCCAGATGCTTCCATTGATTTGCTGAAGCAAGAAGGTCTTACTTTCCTATATGCACCAAATGTGCATCCTAAATTAAAACGAATTAGTTTAGCAAGAATACAAATTGGCAAACCAACTATTTTCAACCTAGTCGGGCCACTAACAAATCCAGTATCCCTTACAACACAATATACGGGTATAAATAGAATAGATTTTGCAATGGAATATGGGGAAGTTTTACGATTACTTGGAAGAGATAGAGCAATAGTTGTTTGTGGCGCTGGAGGAATGGATGAGGCATCTCTCGCTGGTAAAAATACGCTTGTTCTCGTGGAGAAGGGAGATCTTATTCCTTTCACGCTGACACCGGATGAAGTCGGTTTATCTGCTGCTCCCGTTTCTGCAATACGTGGCGGAGATAGCGTTGCAAATGCAAAAATCATGCGAAAAGTCCTGAATGGAGAAAGAAGTCCTTATTTTGATACTGTCATCTTTAACAGTGGAATCGGTTTATTTGCAAGTGGTATCGTAAGTTCCATTCCAGAAGGAGTAAAACTAGCGACAGATTCTATACTCTCTGGAAAAGCATTAGAGAAATTAGAAGCAGTGATCGCTTTTAGTAATAGAGCAGTTGGTCAGGAGGTAGTAACTTGTCAACGATTTTAGATAAAATACTTCAGGCAAAAAAAAGTCAAATTGAAGAGATGTTAAGTACGCCGTTACTAGTGCAAGAAACAACTTATCAAAGGCATTCCCTTTTTGACCAAATGTATCATTCCGAGCACTTACAAATCATTTCGGAAATAAAACGTGCTTCTCCTTCCAAAGGATTGATCTCGGATGGAGTTAATCCAGCAGAACAAGCAATGAACTATTATAAAGCAGGAGCAGCTTGTATCTCGGTATTAACAGACACTCCCTTTTTCCAGGGAACATTTGCCGACTTACAGGAAGTTGCTCATACTGTTCCAATTCCAATATTATGTAAAGATTTCGTTATACACACAATTCAAATTGATCATGCAAAGCATGCGGGAGCATCTGTCGTCTTATTAATTGTTGCTGCGCTCACTCAAGAAGAGCTAACAAAACTGTATTCGCATGCTACAGGTCAAGGCTTAGAAGTGTTAGTGGAAGTACATGATGCGGAAGAGTTGGAACGTGCTTTACAACTAGATGCAAAATTGATAGGCGTTAATAATCGCGACTTGCGAACCTTTGAAGTGGATTTAGCTCGTACAGCAGAAATTGCTGCTCTTTTCCCTTTCCATGAGGAACGTGTATTAATTAGTGAAAGTGGAATTTGGAATGCGGAAGATGCTGTTCGTGTAGCAGAATATGGAGCAAGCGGAGTACTGGTAGGGGAATCACTCATGCGTAGTGGAGATGTAGAGACTGGTTTGCGGGCATTACAAGTGAAGCGAAGTGCCATCACCTTATGACAAAAGTAAAAATTTGCGGTCTGATGGAAAAAGAACATGTACAAGTGGTAGTAGATGCTGGAGCAGATGCCATTGGTTTTGTATTTGCACCGAGTAAACGGAAATTGACCGTTGAACAAGCAAAAGAGCTTGCAAAAGAAGTACCCTCGACTGTTTTGAAAATAGGTGTATTTGTAGATCCAAGTGAACAAGAGATAGAAACAGCTTTTCGAGAGGTCCCTTTAGATTTAGTGCAATACCATGGCAATGAAACGCCATCATTTATCCAAGCCAATGCTTATCCATCCGTTAAAGCATTATCCGTAAAGAGTGAAGACGATGTAGAGCATGCTAAGCAGTTCCAAACGGATTATTACTTATTCGATGCTCCAGGTGTAGATTACCAGGGGGGCAGCGGACTAACGTTCGATTGGCAGTTAATGAAGGGGCACAGGATTCCAGCAGATAAAGTTATTTTAGCTGGGGGATTGAATTCTACAAATGTGAGAGAAGCAATACAACGTGTTAAACCCTATATGGTAGACGTATCCAGTGGTGTAGAAGTGGATGGAAGAAAAGATAAAGAATTGATTCGTACGTTTATTCGTGCTGTCAAAGACGGGGAGAGATAAGCATATGGTAAAAACAATCGATGAGTCAAAAGTTGGTAGATATGGAAGATTTGGTGGTCAGTATGTGCCGGAAACATTGATGACAGCACTTATTGAACTGGAGCAGGCATATGAAGAAGCAATTGCAGATCCTACTTTTATCGAGGAAGTAAATTACTATTTAAAAGACTATGTTGGTCGTGAAACTCCTTTGTATTTTGCAGAACGCTTAACAGCAGAACTTGGCGGAGCGAAAATTTACTTAAAACGAGAAGATTTGAACCATACAGGTGCACATAAAATTAATAATACGATTGGTCAGGCCTTACTAGCGATGCGAATGGGCAAAAAGAAAATTGTTGCGGAAACTGGAGCAGGTCAGCACGGAGTGGCAACAGCAACTGTTTGTGCATTATTTGACCTGGAATGTGTTGTTTTCATGGGGAAAGAAGATGTACGTAGACAGGAATTGAATGTGTTCCGAATGGAGCTTCTTGGTGCAACAGTTGTTTCTGTAGATCAGGGTTCAGGAACGCTAAAAGATGCTGTTAATGAGGCACTCCGTTATTGGGTATCCAATGTGGAAGATACGCATTATATTTTAGGTTCGGCGCTTGGCCCTCACCCATTTCCTCGAATCGTCCGCGACTTCCAGCGAGTAATTGGTGTAGAAACAAGGAAGCAAATCCTTGAAAAAGAAGGCAGATTACCCGATGCAGTTGTTGCATGTGTAGGGGGAGGAAGTAATGCGATCGGTATGTTCCATCCATTTATTGAAGATGAAGAGGTTAGATTGTATGGGGTAGAGGCTGGAGGAAGTGGAATTTCTACGGGCTTACATGCAGCCGCTGTTGCTGAGGCAAAAGAAGGTGTTCTCCACGGCGCATATATGTATATCTTGCAAGACGACAATGGCTTTATTCAAGAGGCTCACTCTATATCAGCCGGACTTGATTATCCTGCTGTAGGACCTGAACATAGTTATTTACATGATATTGGCCGAGTGAAATATACATCGGTTACAGATTCAGAGGCACTAGAAGGTTTGCAATTACTGTCGAAAAAAGAAGGTATAATTCCTGCTTTAGAAAGTGCCCACGCTATCCATTTTGCAGTCGGTTTGGCAAAAGAGATGCGTCCAGAGGAGATTTTAGTTATTTGCTTATCAGGGCGCGGGGATAAAGATGTGCAAACAGTAAGAGATGCGTTAGGGGTGAAGATAAATGGATAAAACTAAATTAACCAATGCGATAGAATCTGTACTTCATAATGGGCATAAGGCATTTATTCCATATATAATGGCTGGAGATGGTGGACTTGAAACGCTAAAAAAGAACATTCTTTTTCTACAAGAAGCGGGAGCTACGGCTATTGAAGTAGGGATTCCATTTTCAGATCCAGTCGCCGATGGGCCGACAATTCAAAAAGCAGGAGAACGGGCACTTGCAATTGGAACAACACTTCGTTTAATTATGCAGGAAATTGAATCGTTTCATGAAGTGGTTCAAGTACCGCTTGTTCTCATGACGTATTATAATCCTGTGCTAAGTTATGGGATAGAGAAGTTTGCAATGGATTGTGAGCGTATTGGAATTGGCGGATTAATCGTACCAGACGTACCATTGGAGGAAAGTGATGTTCTTCGAACAGTACTGGCAAAGACAGATGTAGCGTTAGTTCCACTTGTTTCATTGACAAGTCCTCCTGAACGCATTGCTAAAATTACCGCTTCAGGGGAAGGGTTCATTTATGCAGTGACTGTAAATGGCATTACAGGTGTTCGAGACGGTTTTGATGAGCAGTTGGAGCAGCATTTAACAAAGTTAAAAGACCTAAGTACTATTCCAGTCCTTGCGGGATTCGGTATTTCTACTCCAGAACAAGTAGGAAGTATTGCTACTTTAACTGATGGGGTAATCGTAGGTAGTGCCATTGTCGATGCTTTTCATCAAAATGATTTAAATAAAATCCGAGAGCTTATTCAAGCGGCCAAAAAGAAAGTGCTTAACTAAGCAGTTAAGTGAAATTGGGCGTCCGAAACTAAACGGTTATTCAGTAAGGAAAGCCCATAGCGTCCGTTAAGTGCAAAACTATTCGCAGACGTTTACGGTTGCTTTGGAATGTACTATAACTATATTTTCGCATTGTTATCAATTATCTTTATGGTTCCAAATAATGCTGGTAAAAGTGAAGTTAAATAAGGAGAGTTCTAGTTATGAAAGAAAAATTAATGGAAATGTTGGATGAACGTAAAGATGAAATGTTTCAAATTCGCCGTTTTTTACATGAACATCCTGAATTATCATTTAAAGAAGAAAAAACGGCTCAATATATTGCTGACTTTTACAAAGGAAAAGACGTCGAAGTACAAACAAATGTCGGGAATGGTTACGGAATTATTGTAACAATAGTAGGAGGAAAACCAGGGAAAACAATTGGATTACGTGCAGATTTTGATGCGCTTCCAATTGTAGAAGAAACGTCTGTACCCTTCAAGTCTAAAAATGAGGGTGTCATGCATGCATGCGGTCATGATGGTCATACAGCTTACTTGTTGGTTCTTGCAGATTGTTTAATTCAACTGAAATCAGAGCTATCGGGAACTATTAAAATAATTCATCAGCATGCTGAAGAAGTTCCACCAGGTGGAGCAAAAAGTATTTTAGAATCTGGACTGTTGGATGATTTAGATGAAGTGTATGGAATTCACTTGCTACCAATAGCTCCTGTTGGAATGGTTGGTTACAATAAAGGTTATGCTTTCAATGGTCGAGCATATATGAAATTGAAAATACAAGGCAGAGGCGGACATGGTTCATCGCCTCACCTAGCAAATGATGCAATCGTAGCAGGTGCTCACTTTGTAACCGCAGTTCAAACCATTATAAGCCGCCGATTAAGTCCATTTGACATAGGAGTAATTACAATTGGATCGTTTGATGGAGCTGGAACCTTTAATGTGATTAAGGATAGCGTAGAACTTGAAGGGGATATCCGTTACATGACGGTTGAAACGAAAGAAACGATTGAACGAGAAGTAAAGCGCCTTGTCAAAGGACTTGAAGAAGAGTTCGATGTAATTTGTGAACTTACCTATACACCAGACTATCCTCCTTTGTACAATAATCCTGAACTTACAGAAAAAGTAGCAGAAGCTCTTAAAAATGCGAATGTGAAAGAAATTACAGAAGTAAAAGAAGTCCCACCAATGGCACCATCTGAAGACTTTGCTTACTATGCAGAAAAGTTTCCTGCTTGTTTCTTTTATATTGGATGTACACCAAAAGGGGTTGAAAAACCATATTTCAACCACCATCCAAAATTTGATATCGACGAAGATGCACTCTTAGTTGCAGCAAAAGCCGTCGGACAAGTTGTTTTTAGTATACAAGAATAAAACAAAAGAGTCGTTCAAAATTTACTTTTTGAACGACTCTTTTGCGATTAAATGGGTCTATTAAGGAAAGGAGGAATCGCTTTGATGGGGGACTTCTTAACATCATTGGTACCATAGCTTTTGCGATAAGTGGTGTGCTTATCGTATTAGAAGAGGATAATGATATATTAGCTGTTTACTTTTTAGGGTTTATGACAGCATTCTGAGGCGGTTTTGTTCTGTTAGTCTTTCGTTTTTGAATCTAAAAAATTTCTAACTGTTTTTACATAATCATTTTTGGGATAGCTCTTATATAAATCGCTTGATAATCGAACCGGGTCGCCATAAAAAAACCTCTCGTATTGGGTTTGTCTTGTTCCAAATGAACTCATTGTTAGATCCCAGGCCAAACGAAATATTTTCACTCGTTCCTCGGCTGTTTTAGTTGCACCTTGAAGGTACTGATCTAATTCTGTTCTAATAATAGAATGAAATGCTTTTTCTGTTGGTAAAGATATCATTCCGCTTGCTCCCAATATTTGAACAATTTCACTGAAACGAGGATAAATTTTTGGGAAAATATTACTAGCAACCTTAAGCGGAACAATATCGGGCCGCATATAGCCCCATTCGTCTAATGTTGCGTCATTCTCCGATTTTTCTAACAAAGCCTTCATTGTTTCAAGACCAATGATGATTTCCGACATTTTTTCTTGTATATGTTGAAACTCACTAATGTTAATCGTTTCTATAAGAAGCTCAGCAATCCCTAAAATAAACTTTGTTTTTTCGATTTGTCTAGTCAATACTTGGTGTTTAGCAAAAGGGTGGAAAGAGCTTTGCGTGATGAAGTCTTCGGCTACTTCAACGTTGTTATAATAAAAAACTCGATCCCATGGAACTAATACATTATCAAAGACAACAATGGAATCCATTTCCTCGTATCGTGAGCTTAATGGGTGGTTAAAAGAAGATTCGCCCCCGATTAGGGTATCCCTACAAATAAACTTTAGCCCTTTCGTATTAGACGGAATCGAAAAAGCAAAAGCTTCATCGACTTTAAAGAGAAATCGAGCAACACTAAAAACTAATACCTCATCGGTTAAACCACCTTGCGTGGCTAAAAGCCGTGCACCTTTAATGACGATTCCTTCTTCATTTTCATCAATAACCTTTGCAGTGATTGGTTCATCCTTCGAATTTTCAAAATAGATTTGAGAACGATTCACTTGTGGAGAAATAAATGTATGTGTAAACGATAGGTCCTTTTCCCTTGCCATTTCATAAAGGGCTAGGAGATTATTTGGAAAACATTTTTCTTTGCCTTCCAAAAAGGATGCTGAAGAGGCAAAGCTCATTAAAACAGTGTTCAAATAGTCAGGGCTTCTTCCCATAATACCGAAAGTCTGCTTTGCCCAATGTTCGAACATCTTGCGTCTTTTAATTAAGTCCTCTTTCGTTTTGGGTTGCAAATAGGAAAGTCCAATCGCTTCTCCTGATATTGGTGATTTAAAAGTCATCTCATTTTTTATTTTTGGGTCATGTTGCAAATCATAAAGAGAAGCTTTTGTATGAATAAGCCCTTTGAAGGCTGAGTGTTCAGATATCAATCCCTCCACTTTTTCACCGTCAAACCAAATTTCAGAATTTAAACCATTTAATCGGTTAATAAAATTTTCTCCATCTATAGCGCCCATGTTCACACTCCATTATTAAGAATAAAGTAATTATTTTTATATTATTGCTTAGAAGGTTCTATTGTTCTTAAAAAGGGAAATTTATTATTTAATAATTAAGGAGATACCTAAAGCTGATGAAGTAGCAATTACATTAAATGCAAGAGATTGTAGAAGATTGGTAGTATGAGAGCAAAACCACCACACATTTTACATAATGTAGGGGGCGATTTTACAGAAATAGAAAGTAATTTTCAGATAACGGATGATTTCAATAAGAAATGAATAAAGGGTATTATTAAATAACGTTGAATTTTATTAATTAAACAAGAGTTTTTACATTTGTGATGCAAGATATTGAAAAACAATAATAGGAAGTGAGACTAAGTGCAATTTCATATAAGGGTACGTGCAGGGGCAATAATCATTGAAGATAATAAAATATTGTTAACAGAATATAATGACCCTGTTAGGGGTATTGTCTACGATTTACCTGCAGGTGGAACCGAACCAAATGAATCTATTATGGAAGCAGTTATAAGAGAAGCGAAGGAAGAAGCGTGTATTGATGTAGAAGTTGGTCCCTTAGCCTTTGTATATGAATATACACCACATCTTAATTTTGAAAAGTTTGGGAATACCCATACATTAGTTATGATGTTTGAATGTAAATTAAAAAACCACTCAATTCCAAGACTTCCTGAAAAACCAGATCCCAATCAAATAGGGGTAAAATGGCTACCATTATCAGAGTTACAAACCGTTGAACTTTATGCTAATATCGGAAGTTCTTTACAGGATTATACTCTTAACAAGAGAAATATTGATTTGATTGAAGAACATAAACTAAATCAGATTATTCCAATGAAGTAATAATTAAAATCCACGATTTTTATTTCTTAAATCAAGTGATATTTTTTTATAGAATTAACGTTAGCTGGGAAATTAGCAGGTTCTGTGCGGAGTAAGGGAAATGCCGGAGATAACTTCAAACGTTTACCTATTTCTAACGGTTAGTTCAATTACTTAAACTTTTGTGTCAATTAACAGCAAAGGGGGGATAACTTGAGGTATTTTTTAATCGGAATTCTTCTATCTCTAATAGGTGTATTAGTATCTATTGTGATATGGGATATTGAAATGGTTACTACTATTACAAGTGGAATAGGTTTATTTTTTATTGGAATATCATTCATTTTTTCAGGTGTATTAGTTAGTGGAGATAGAATGAGGGCTAACTTAGCAACTGAATCTGATGAAGGTAGAAATAAAAGAAATAATGTTAGTTTTCGTTCAGCTTTGATTGGAATTCCGAGTTTTGTGGTAGCAATTTTGTTTTATTTTTTATTGAACTAACGGAGGCATTAGTAAAAGATCTGAGCCTCATAGACGGTTCTTTTTTTCTTATTGAACGAACGCAGCAGGTTAAAAGAGAAGGATAAAAGAATAGTTGCAAAAAATAGAACATATAATTTTGAGTAATAAAATTTATTAGGAGGAACCCAATATGGAAGCGTTAATTGAAGAGTATGGTCTTGGATATAAAATGTTGCGAGAAGCCATAAATTGTTTATCTGAGGAAGAGCTTAGGTTTAAGCCTGCACCGAATAAATGGAGTATCCATCAAGTTTTAATCCACGTAGCGGATTCTGAATTAGTTTCAACACAGAGATTGAAAAAGGTCTTGGCAGAGGAGGAGCCTCTTTTGACGTCTCCTGACCAGGACGCCTGGGCGAATGCATTAGGGTATGATCAGTTGGACCGTGAACAATATCTACTCCTATTCGAATTGCTTCGTTCCAGTATGCTGCCAATTCTTGCCCAGTTAACAACTGAACAAGTAAAGAGAGTAGGGGTATATGCTGACGAAGGACGCTTCACCTTCAAGCAATTATTGGAATACCGCGTTGAGCATATACGAGGACACCTTGCACAGATTGAACGTTTGAAGAAGGAGTATAGGCAAAGACAGGTATGATGTGAAGTATTCATTACAAAAACTTGTTGAACTAACGGAGTGCTTTAGTAAAAATCAAAGGGTTGCTTTGGCAGCTCTTTTTTCTTGTTCAGAAAACGCAGTAGGTTAGTTGAAGAAGGAAGAAGATGAATTCTTGTCGAATACTACAAGATATAAATTAATTAAGAAGGTGAAATTCATAGAGATTAGATTGGAAAAAGCAACTGAAAACGATGCACTAGCTATTTTTGATATTCAGGTTAAAGCTTTTATACCTTTGTTGAATAAGTATGAGGATTACTAAACAAACCCAGCAAATGAAACTATCGAAAGAGTAATATCGAGAATTAATCAATCCAATGGTGGTTTTTATAAGATATTATCTGACAATAGCCTTGTGGGAGCTAACTACCATGGAAGAACGTAATTTTCTTGCATATTCTTTGGTGATGCAGGGCTTCATGGATGGCTAAAGGGGCAAATTAGTGCTATCAGAGAACGAAAGTTTTATGTTGCTTTTGACACAAAATGCGTAACAATTCATACAACAATAATAGAAAAAAGAACTGTCCCAAAAGGAACAGTTAATTTATAAAAGTTTATTTGACAGCTTTAAAAAGAGCTTTTCCCTTGTTGTAGACAAATCTTTCCCATTTAGCTAACAACCCGTTTCCATTCTCGCCACGCTCTAATTCTAATGCGTGATTTTTATGGAAATCTAATACACGTTTATTATGATCTTTTTCCCATTGGTGCAAAGGGTTAGGTTTCATTTTTTCAACCTCCTTTACAATTAGTTTCTTAATTATATGGCTAGGTTGGATAAATTAAAAGTAATTTATATCTAGTTTATTGAAAATAGGAATTGTTTGAGATTGCAAAGTGGTTAGTTTATGGCATAGTACGACCATAATATGCAATGGAATATGCTTATTCAACAAACGGATGCTTTAGTTAAAGATCATGGGTTGCTTAAGCAACTCTTTTCTCTTATTGAACTACCATGGAAGAACGTAATTTTCTTTCATATTCTGTGGCGAAGCTAGGCTTTATGGATGGCTAACGGGGAAGTTTAGTTCAAAAAGCAAAATGAATTTTTGATAATTTAAAATGGAAAATTTACTCAAAATTGGAATCTCTATTCATTTTAAACGTATTAAAGTAAATGGCAGTTTAGTTGAAGAAGATATATTTAGAATAATATCGAAGTAATAGGAATAAAGGTTGAAAGGGTGATTGTATATTGACTCAAATTTCTATGGTGAAAAACCTTTTAAAAGAATCATTTAAAGTATTAGATGGCATGCCTCTGTATATTGGAATAGAAGAGAGAGAGATGGCGGACTATGACCAGAATAACTGGAAAGATAAGATAAATACTTTAAATGACTTTGCTATACAAAATAAACTTAACAGAATTAGTGCTTTAATTAACAGATCTTCGGAACACTATTTGGTTCTTTCGCAAATGTTAATTAACTTCGGATTTGAAAAGTATGCTTCAAAAGTTGAAGTATTTAGAGACTTAAATGATATTAATAAAAATAAAAAAGGGTATGATTGGAAATCATTAAGTGACTATAAAATATCGGAAGATGAGTTTAAGAAAATTTGGGAGAAATGTATGTATGGGTCTGAAAACTCCCCAACTTCACTTACAATGGATGAACATCTAAACTCAGTGAAAAATGAGATAGGGGAGAATTGGACTAAATCTTGTAATGTCATTTACTTGGAAGACAAACCCATTGGTATATCTATTCCTCACATAGAATGTGGCACTGTAGACAAAGGAAGGTTATTTTATTTTGGGATTTTACCTGAAGAGAGAGGGAAAGGACATAGTGTATCTATTCACTATCAGTCCATGAATTTACTAAAACAAATGGGAGCAACCTATTACATAGGAATTACGCATGAGACCAATAAAAAAATGCAGAAAGTATTTATAAAAAATGGGTGTTCAATTAAGGCCGAAACAGAGTCGTATTATAAATATATAAGTAATTAATCCAATCAGTTCTTTTACGGTGGCTATTCTTATTGAACTAACGCAGCAGGTTAGTTGATGAAGCTAGAAAGAAATTTTATAAATGATAAAATACCTGTAACAGGTAGTATTTATCGAATTTATTTCAGGAAAACAATATATAAAGCAGTAAACAAAACTTGAGGAGGTATTGTAGTGAACCGACACAAAATGATAATTACTCAGTATAACCCCAAATACGCTGAACAAACAGTGGATATGTGGCGAGATAGTAAGGAACAGGCTATTGGTCAGAAAGAAATTCACAGCTTTGAAAATCAAGTTTATTTTTTAAATCATATATTACCTGAACAGTTTCAAATAGATTTAGCGTTAATTGATGAAAAAGTAGCTGGAATGATTGCCTATAATGAAAAGGAAATAAGCCAACTATATATTCATAAAGATTATCAAGGAATCGGTATAGGTCATGCATTACTAGATAACGTAAAAGCACAATCAAGTGGGAGATTAACATTATACACATTTGAAGTAAATGAAAATGCACAACGATTTTATGAAAAACATGGATTTGAAATCAAAGGTAGAGGACATGAAAATGAAGAAAATTTACCTGATATTCAATATGAATGGATATCCAAATAAATGATGTAATCGGGTGCTTTAGTGGAAGATTGTTGAGCTGTTCAGACGGCTCTTTTTTCTTGTTCAACTAAAGGGGCAGGGTAGTTGAAGAACAATAAAGAATTGATAATGGAGGTGATGCAATGCTTAGAAGTGATTATGCTATAAAATATAATAACTCTCCAAATATTGAGGTTATTAAAGAGTTATTGTCAATTTGGGTTTTGGATGATGATTTCACTTATCGTTACTTTTTAAGGGGCTTACACATAAAGAATAATATTTGTACTTTTGAAGCTTATGATAATCAATTTTTGGTCGGTTTAATAACTGCTTGGAAATCCGAATTTCATCCATATTGTACATATTTTGCAATGGTTACAAAACCACATACCGGTTTTGAAATTGAATCTATTTTAATCGAAGCTTTATACAAATTTAAGGAAATTGAATTACCACTACAAACTTCAATTTGGGAATCGTCTTATAGGCTAAAGACTTTCTATGAAGAAAGTGGATTCTTAGAAGTTAGAAGGACATATTCCCCATTATTAAGGACTTCAAAGATTGATTGTAAACAAGTCTTCCCTGAATTTAATGGACAAGAAACCTACATCAAAGACATAAATAGCATAGGTAATCATCAAGAACTCAAATTCAAATTGATTAATCTTGTAATAGAAAACTATAAAAAATCTCATATAGTAAATCCTGTTGGAGTTCACAGTTATGAGAAATGGGAAGAGCTAATCTTTAATGAAGATACAATTCTAAATGGAAGTTATATGGTATTAAAGGAACATGAAATATACGCTTATTCTTTGTTACATTATTCGGATACACCAAATCAATTTGAATTTGGATGGAGAGGAACTAAGGAAAATACTGACGTTAGATTTATGTTAATATTAACAGCTTATCAAATAAATTTTGCCATTGAAAACGGAGTAAATTATATTGAAGCTGAGGTAGATACGACTGACTATTTTTCATTAGAAATGTTAAAATATTTTCCTTTTTCGCCAGCACCATCTTTAATGACGTTTCAAAAGAGGAATAAAAATATCTAGAGTTAGGTAGGATTGTGAAGTATTTCACTTAACCTAACGAGTGCGTTAGTAAAAGATCAATGAGCTGTATAGACGGCTCTTTTTTTCTTGTCCTTTTTTTTAGTCTTGATATTAATTGTTATGTTTATTAGTGCAATTATTTTATATCCTATAATTTATTTTATTCCGATTGAAAAAAGAAGGGGAATCAATCAATTTTTCCTTTTGGTCTTGATTTTATCATCCCTTAACTGTTCTTGTATTAAGTCCTTTTATGATGATAGGAGTTATGTATATCCTGTTGATTTTATCTATTATGGTGGCTTAGTTTTCGTTGATAGGATATCTATATTCTAAAACAAAATTTGAAAATGAAACGAAAGTTAATGGGAGGTTTAGTTGAATAACTGTTCATCTTTAACTACGGAGGTATTATTAAAAGATAAATGAGCTACATAGACGGCTATTTTTTTCTTTTTCAACTACCATGGAAGAACGTAATTTTCTTGCATATTCTGTGGTGAAGCAGGTCTTCATAGGTGGCTAACGGTGCAGGCTAACGGTGCAGTTTAGTTGAACAAGAGATATGAAAATTCCATTCTTTTTATGTCGCATTTGACACAAACTACGCACTAAAAGGATTAATAAGATGTATTGAAAAAATTGATACCAAAACTCTATATGAGTCCTGGTATCATACGTTATGCAAAATGATGTCGTAATTCTATTATTTTCTGATTATGAATTTTGTAAACAGCTATAGTCTCAGGAGTTGTTTCTTCACCATTAGAGTCTATGATTCCAGTGAATCGCTCATGTACTGACACGAAATCACCTACACACGTAATATTTACAACTTCACAGTGTGCGTTAGGTGATGCTTGGAAAGCAGATTCATAAAACTTAAATACTTCTTCCATTGTTAATATTTTGTCGGTAGATGCATAACGGAAAGTACAAGAGTCATCATAATAGCTCTTGAATAGTTCTAGTTCTCCTGAGTTATAGGCTTTAAGAGACTCAAGTACTACTTGGATCTTCTCAGTCATTTCGTTCCTCCTTTCTTTGGTATTATACATCTATTTGAAGAGGAATATTTTACCTCCAATTCTAGATTATATTATTAATTTCTAATTTGCACGTAATAGGTACTGCACATTTCGACCAAAATGTACAGTAGAAGAAAAGGTACCTCTTCTACTAACGGGGCGGGTTAGTGGAAGAAGGATTCTCTGATAAAAGTTGTATTTCGCTTGTTTTATTGGATCTAAGAGGATAATAACGAAGTATTTACTCCATCCTAAATAGGCACATTAATCATAGGATTAATGTGCCTATTTAGTTATGGGATGGTGGTAATTTTGAGTTTTTTAAAAAAATTCTCTTGTTTGTTAGTTATTTTTCTAGTTTTTGTAAATTTGATTGGTCGTGAAACAATCGCTTCAGATGGTGAAATTACGCTAAAAGAAGCGATTAACATTGGATTCCAGCGAGCGAAAGAGTGGAATGTGAACGCAACACTTACAAAAGTAACCAGTGTGGATGAAACTATGGGAGGCTCGAGAGGAGAAGCAGGGAAACGTTTTAATTGGACTTTGCACTTTATAGTTCCAGGTACAGATGATTATGTAATAATTGGTATCTCAGAAAAGAAAATTTGGTTGTTTAGACCGATTAAGCAATCTCTTCCAACAATACCCTACGATGAGATTAAGTTGGATAGCTCAGATGTTCTCCGACTGGCAAAGGATAAATACGGACTAAAACCAGGAAAAGATTGGGCAACAGGATATCATTTTACACTTGATAGTATCGATGGTATACCCATTCTAACAGTGTTTGGAAATGATCGAGATAGCCGTTTTACTCGAATTTCATTCCATGCCCAAAACGGAGATGTGGTCAGTGCCATTCATAAATTACCATACGGTGGTGGATTACTATCCAAACGTATTGGCACCAATAACCTAACAAAAAAAGGAATGGCAATTACGGGAGTTGTCGCTGAAAACAACAATTTAGTGGTATGGGGAGACAAAAAGCCAACACAATTTAGTACCACCAAGCAACCTTTTATTGAATGGAGCCATAACAATGGAGAATCATGGACAGAACTCCCAGTTAATAATTATGTAACACACGCATGGGTTGATAGGAATGATAAATTATATGTGGGTACGGAAAAAGAATTATGGGCAGGTATTACCACAAAAAGTAAAGGAACGAAAATTCTTTCATTAGACCATATAATTGAGACCATCGATTATTCAATCAACAACCATATAGCTGTGTTATCAAATGGAAATATTTACTACACGACCAATCAAGGAGAGAGTTGGGAACAAGCTATTGTTCCTAAACCATTTTATGTGGTTCAAATATCGGACAATGGTGATTTGGTAGGATTAACAGAAGAAAGGAAGATTTTGCAAAAGACAAATGATGGGTGGAACGAAATAATCATGCCGAATAGTAATAATGTACCTGATGATATAAAAGTGATTAACAATAGGCTATTCATCACCACACAAAGTGGAATTTGGACCCGAAATCTTCAAGAGGAAAATTGGAGGAAAATTCAAGTTGATGAAATGATAGTTAAACTTATTAAAAAAGGAGAGAAATTATTCGGATACACATATAGAGGTGAAGCTATTTATTCCATCAGTACGAAAGATGAAAGCAAATCTGAAAAAGTGTTTGATGCGAACGATTCTATCGTTTGGGATGTGGATATCATGGGAGATACGTTATGGATTGCAACTATACCAAATTACTCGTGGGAAGAAATGAAGATTCAGCAGAGACGATAAAAATTTCAAGTGTATATCCATGAAAAAAATATATTGTGAAAAATTTCACTTCAACTAAAGGAGTCCTTTAGTCAAATAGAGCAACGTCTTTTAATTTGTTGCTCCTTTTACATTTAGAAGTACTTCTGATAATACTCTTTCTTTAGCCTCCCGCTTTATTGAGCGTATATCCTTGTGGTTTCACTTTTTTCATGCCCCATAAGACTTTGTATATCTTCAATAGGAGCTTTATCAGCTTTAAACGGAGCCCATGGTTGACAGTAATAATTCCATTCCCCCTAAAATAGTAATATTAAAGGGATTATTGCCAACTTAATAGAATTATAGTCATAAGGAGTGTTATTTCTAACAGGGCAGTTTAGTTCAATTTTACACATAAAGGATATGGTTTAATGAAAGTATTTATGAGGGTCTAATTTAGTATCATAACAATTTTGTAGGCATAGGTATTGTCAATTAATTAATTGAAAGCGGTTTGAATTTAACCATATTCATTGTGGGCTAAAAGGTATTTGAGCTACTTTCGAGGGGATGAACCGGGTTATCAGATTACTGTATGGTAAGATCGAACTATTTTTTGGAAATTGAACTCGAACTCTTCCTAATTTAATTATAGCATATAAAAAATAGTAAATATAGACTATATATTCTTATGTACTACTGCTAAGATACATTAGAACTTTAATTAGATTTGATAAGAGGGATAGATATATCAAAGAAAATAAAAGAAATGTAAGGGTTAGGAGAGATATAGAATGAGTTCTTTGGTTCTTGGTTTTCAGGAAATAGAAAAAACGCAGCTTTTGCTCGTTGGCGGAAAAGGATTAAATTTAGGGGAATTATCAAAAATTGAAGGAATACAAGTACCAGAAGGATTTTGTGTTACAACAGTGGGATATCAAAAAGCCATCGAACAAAAAGAAACGTATCATGCTTTGTTGGATCGACTAACAATGCTAAATGTAGAAGATCGAGACCAAATTGGTGAAATCAGCAGGAAGATTCGACAAATCATTATGGAAGTAGAAATTCCTGCTGATGTTGTGAAAGAAGTTACACACTATCTCTCCCAGTTAGGTGAGCAACATGCTTATGCAGTGCGTTCTAGTGCGACTGCTGAAGATTTACCACATGCCTCTTTTGCTGGTCAACAAGACACCTATTTAAATATCATCGGCAAAGAAGCAATCATGCAGCATATCAGCAAATGTTGGGCATCCCTTTTTACGGATCGCGCGGTAATCTACCGTATGCGAAATGGATTTGACCACAGTCAAGTTTATTTATCCGTTATCGTTCAAAGGATGGTTTTCCCACAGGCTTCAGGGATTTTATTTACCGCTGATCCAGTTACTTCCAACCGGAAGTTGCTATCAATCGATGCCAGTTTTGGACTTGGAGAAGCACTGGTCTCTGGCTTGGTATCTGCCGATTGTTATAAAGTACAGGAAGGGGAAATCGTCGATAAGAGGATAGCAACCAAAAAAATGGCTATCTATGGACGAAAAGAAGGCGGAACAGAGACACAACAGATCGATCCTGATCAGCAAAAAACTCAAACACTTACTGAACAACAAATTTTACAACTGGCACGCATTGGAAGACAGATTGAAGCTTATTTTGGTTACCCACAAGACATCGAATGGTGTTTGGTTGATGATACATTTTACATTGTCCAGAGTCGGCCAATCACGACTTTATACCCCATCCCTGAAGCGAACGATGAAGAAAACCACGTCTATGTATCTGTCGGTCATCAACAAATGATGACCGACCCCTTGAAACCATTGGGAATGTCTTTATTCCAGTTAACATCTTTTGGACCCAGGTTTAAAGCTGGTGGAAGGTTGTTTGTTGATGTCACACATAGGCTGGCTTCACCTGACAGCAGAAAAATGTTATTAGATGCCATGGGACAACACGATCCGCTCATAAAAGACGCACTCATTACCATAATAGACCGAGGAGATTTCATAAAATCTTTACCAAATGATAAGCAAGAACAGAGTTCCGATAAAAGCAATAAAAGTGTGTCGTCTGCGAATTCTCAAGTACAAATCGAAAACGAACCGACAATCGTTTCTGATTTGATTAAGAGTAGTCAAACATCGATAAAAGAGTTAAAACAAAACATCCAAACGAAATCAGGATCAGATTTATTTGATTTTATTCTAGAAGATATCCAGCAGTTAAAGAAGATTTTATTCGACCCACAAAGTTCAGCTGTGTTTATGGCTGCTATAGATGCTTCATCATGGATCAATGAAAAAATGAACGAGTGGTTAGGTGAAAAAAACGTAGCAGATACGCTTTCTCAATCAGTACCAAACAATATTACTTCGGAAATGGGTCTGGCGTTATTGGATGTCGCAGATGCGATTCGTCCTTATCCAGAAGTAATTGATTATTTACAACATGTAAAAGATAATAACTTTATTGATGAACTGGTTAAGTTTGATGGTGGACGGGAAACCCATGACGCTATCTATGATTATCTCAGCAAATACGGAATGCGATGTACCGGAGAAATCGATATTACTAAAACTCGTTGGAGCGAAAAACCAACTACACTTGTGCCCATGATTCTCAATAACATCAAAAACTTTGAGCCTAATGCTAGCAATCGGAAATTTGAGCAAGGGCGACAGGAAGCTTTGAAAAAAAAACAAGAGTTATTAGATCGATTGAAGCTATTACCGGATGGTGAACAAAAAGCCAAAGAAACAAAACGAATGATCGACCTAATCCGGAATTTCATCGGTTATCGGGAATATCCAAAATACGGCATGGTTAATCGCTACTTCGTTTATAAGCAGGCTTTACTGAAAGAAGCCGAACAACTCGTACAAGTCAACGTTATTCATGAAAAAGAGGATATATACTATCTCACTTTTGAAGAACTTCACGAAATCGTACGCACAAATAAACTAGATTACCAGATCATCAGCAAACGAAAAGACGAGTACAAATTATATGAAAAACTAACTCCACCACGTGTTATCACGTCTGATGGTGAAATCATTGTAGGTGAGTACAAACGAGAAAATCTCCCAGCAGAAGCTATTGTAGGTCTACCTGTTTCTTCCGGATTTATAGAGGGACGTGCACGTGTCATCATAAACATGGAAGATGCTGATCTAGAAGATGGAGATATATTAGTCACCTCCTTTACTGACCCTAGCTGGACACCATTGTTTGTATCCATAAAAGGCCTAGTCACCGAAGTTGGTGGACTGATGACCCATGGAGCAGTTATCGCACGTGAATATGGCTTACCAGCGGTTGTCGGGGTGGAAAATGCTACCAAACTGATAAGAGATGGGCAACGAATTCGCGTGCATGGAACAGAAGGATATATCGAAATATTGTAATTGCTGAACACCTTACAGTATGAAAGATGTTATATTGAAATTCTTATCTTTTGTTATAGAATAATCATTTTTATGTTTTATGGTTTTTTGTTCAACAAATGGATGCTTTAGTGAAAGGTCGTTGAGCTGCTTAGGCGGCTCTTTTTTCTTATTGAACTAAAGGGGCAGGATAGTTTAATAAGAGTTATTTTTATACAACTGTCGAAATATTATTACATGGGGATAATTCAATCCAATATTTTTGGAGAGGGGGAGTTAAGTTGAGAAAAATATTCACTTTATTAATTACAATATTGCTTTTAACAGCTTGTTCAAATCAAGAAACTATTAAAGCTACTGGTAAAGGGGACTTATGGAAAGCACATGTAATATACGAAGTGACCGATTCCGACCTCTATCAAAGAGGAGGTATTGAATATACAGGAGAAGAAGAACTTCTTTATGTTACTTATACGTTAGTTACTGACGAAGGCGGACGAGGGGGGGAAATTGAACCTCAAGAAAATCAAACCGCTATATCGTTTGGGACGGGCGGAGGTAATAATCCTCCAGCTATAGATGACGCAATTATATCGTTAAATCATGCTTATATAGAAAAATTAAATGGCGGACTAATACAGGCGAATATGACGAAAAAATTAACTTGAAAGTTAATTAGTTTTTACAACACGCATTAATTGACATCACCTTCCTTCTTCAACTAACGGATGCTTTACTTCAAGAAGGAATAAAGCCTATTTTCTTCTTCAACTAAAGCAGTAGGTTAGTTTAAATAGGAATCCGAATATAAAATACAGAATAAATAATAAGTAAAAAACTGAGATTAAAAGGAGAAAGATGAATGAAAAAATTATTATTCTTTTTCATATTGATGTTACTTACTCTTGCGTCTGGGTGCAATTCTACCACTCCGACTAATCCTTACACTGGAGGTGTTTTGAACATTGGGATCATTGGAAATTCCCCTACAATAATAGAAAATAAGACAGTAAAATTTGTTCCGATTACTTTTGAAGATTTAGCTAACGACAATTATAAAAACTATGATGCAGTTTTTATTATGAAAGAAAAATTAGTAGAAGCCTCAGACGATAATTATTCACAGATTTATGCTGAATTACAGAAACCAATAATATTTATTGGAACCGATACATTATCCCCCTTCATCTCGGACGCTATGGAGTATCGTCCAAAGGATTTTCAAAAAGGATTGTCTTATTCAGCGGGGTTAATTGAAGGAACAAGATATGATTTTGGATTATATAACGATGAAGAAAATGAAGCAACCATAAAACTTTTTTATTCTGACCTTTTTAGATTGATAGAGTAAAAACAGGAATAGTATAAGTGAAATTTCTTGTTAAACTACCATGGGAGAATGTAATTTACTTCCATATTCTGTGGTGAAGCAGGGTTTCCTGGATGGCTAACGGGTGTTTTAATTGAAGATCATTGAGCTGTTTAGACTGCTCATTTACTTATTCAACTAAAGAAGCAATACTAAAAAATACATACA
Source organism: Psychrobacillus sp. FSL H8-0484 (assembly GCF_038005325.1). Classification (NCBI taxonomy): domain Bacteria; kingdom Bacillati; phylum Bacillota; class Bacilli; order Caryophanales; family Bacillaceae; genus Psychrobacillus; species Psychrobacillus sp. FSL H8-0484. Next base: position 1,973,769 of record NZ_JBBOSZ010000001.1, read on the forward strand.
TATATTGGAGTGGTTTTGTTGAAGAAAATTTTTATTATAAGGCATTGTGAGGCTCATGGACAGTCATTTGAAGCACAACTTACAGATAGAGGGATTAAACAAGCGTTCGATTTATCAGAGTTTTTTTCTAATATTAGAATCGACCGAATTATTTCAAGTCCATATAAACGTGCAATTCAATCCGTACAACCACTTGCTAAACGATTAAATATTGAGATAGAGATTAATGAACAATTAACAGAACGTATACTTAGCGATAAAAACCTTTCTGATTGGTTTGAAAAACTAAGAGAAACATTTGTTGATATTGATTTGAAACTTGAAGGCGGAGAGTCCAGTCAAGAAGCAATGAAACGGATAGTTGAAGTTGCAGAAGAAATTTTTAACGGTGTAACTCAAAATACAATTATTGTTACGCATGGGAATTTAATGTCATTACTTTTAAAGTATTTTTATAATGATTTCGGATTCGATGATTGGAAAAATCTTAGTAATCCTGACGTATTTCTCTTAAAAAAAGAAAGTAATCAAGTAACTTATGAACGATTATGGAAATAAAATAGGATAAGTATTGTCAATTTGTGAAGTATTGTACTTAAACTACCATGAAAATAAGTTTCTTCAAGATTAGAGGATTCATATTTCATTCAATTAATTAACAATAAAAAAGATGATTCCATTTATCTAGATGGCTGAATTATTATTAATAAATGACGAAAGAAAATAGGTGCTTAAATACATAAGGTGGGTGGGTGAGTTTCTACAATAAGTGGAGACATTTTTTCACTAATGAAGAAGGTTAGTTGAACAAGATTGCGAACTTATACGTTATAGTTCCCATAATTAACTAATAAGGAGCGGAAAATGGAAAAAATAAATGATATCCTTGATATTCTAATTAATAAAGGTTTGATATTAAATGATGGTCTCGAATTAAAGAGGTTAAGAAGTGGCACGACCAATGGTGTTTTATATACTCTCATTGCTAAAAAAATGCCAACCTATGTGATAAAAATAGATAACCCTAAGATTATAACTTCAACTCAGGATTTTCTTTTGGCTTATAATGATGTGAAATTGATGCCCGATGTTCTTTATACAGACGATAAAAAAGAATTTATTGCCTATTCTTATATTTCAGGAGAGACACACTATAATCGAGGATCTAAGTTGGAATGGATGACCATTTTAATAAATGAGTTATTCAATAAATACAAAAAGATGGACAAAGACATTCCCTGGGGTAGAGTCAATGGTATCCATAGAAACTCTTGGTCAGACTTTAACCTAAATAGTTTGGAGTCTGCCCAAAAGAACATAGGAGATTTTTTGACAAGTGAGGACCATAAGAGAGTGGAGTTTTTGGTAAAAAAATTAAATACTTATCATTATCTGGAAGAGAAGTATTATCTACATGGAGATACTGGTGTTCATAATTTTGTATATTTGGAAAACCAACTTAAAGGAGTTATTGACCCATCTCCATTAATAGGTCCAAAAGTTTACGATTTTACTTATGCGTTCTGTTCTTCTCCAGATAGTCTAGATTTAAGAACGCTTTTGTCAGCGTTTTCCTTGTGGCACAATAATTCTTCCTTTACTAGGGAACGGCTATTGAATGAAGTTCTTTTTCAGTTATATACACGAATTGGAGTATGTATTAAAGTTCATCCGCACGACCTAAATGATTATATGGAAGCGTGGAAAGTATGGAGAAAGTACCTTCTCACTATTTAATAACGACACACTTTAGTAGAAGAACAAGGGTTGCTTAGGCAACTCTTTTTTTTTTTATTGAATTAAAGGGGCAGTAGAGTTGAAGAATGGTGTTTATCATTGCTAAACAAATGGACCATTTTGTAGAAGACTTTCTACGAAGATAATTGGATATTTATGTTTAAAATATAATAGAAATTGCAAAGGGAAGTGATTAAGTTATGCAGTAGGTTAGGTCTTATTCAAGTAACGGGGCATTAATTGAATATTGCGTTTTGATTTTTTTTTTTTTTTTTGGCTGACCCACGTTATGAAAAATGATTGACTTTATTAACAACACCATTGATAATGATAATTATTATCAATGGTGTTGTTAAAGGAGGATTTTTTCATTAGTTACTAAAAAATATATATACGTCATACATACTAATTCTCCTTCTGCTATACATAGGGTGGCAATGGCTACATGCTGGTTGGGGGAAGATTTTCGGAGAATTTGTTATTACTTGGGCAATTAACCAAGTAACTGGTTAGCCCTGCAGTTTAGGCTGGGTGGTGGTTGATTTTTGAATGGGTTTACTTTTATAGCTCTATACATTGAAGAGATTAATGGTTGCTATGAACCAAAAATTCAAGTTTCAATAATCTAAACACCAAATTATTAAGATTTTTATATACCTTTGAGGTAGAAATTCACTTGTGACATCAAAATATTAATTTGTTAAGAGGCTATTATATGAAAAAATCAATCAATAATATTATTTTTAAATCTCTAGTTGTGCTAATGAGGGTGTTTTTTGGGCTAGGGTGGTTTTTAGCGGGATTAACTAAAATGACAGGTAAAACTGGGGAAGTATCATGGTACTACCAACCTACTGTATTTCTTACAGAATATTTGACAAAAGCATTAGAAAAGCCAAATGTCCCAGTATTTTATAAGGACTTTATTGATGGGGTAGCGTTACATCATGTTCCATTTTTTAATTACTCAATACCACTTGTCCAAATAATGTTAGGTGTATTTCTAATAGTTGGATTTATGACATTACCTGCTATTTGTATTTGCTTATTCATGCATATTAATTTCATCCTATCGGGTAATATGAATTTAATTAGCTTGACTCTCTATACGTCTGCTTTTGGATTGTTATTCTTTAGGAATGATGCTTTGATTTTAAGTTTGGACCGATATTTTAAAGTTGAAGATTTATTCAAAGTAAAGAAACCTAACCATCATAAGCGAACAAGGATTCAAAAAAAGTTAAACTACAAATTATAATTAAAGAGACTTGCTTGATAACAGGGTAGTTAGTTGAACAAGGGAGGACATTACATATTATATAAAATATGTAATGTCCTTTTATTTCATTGCCTTACATTAATTTAGGTCTTGATAACTTCACGAAATGGCTGTTTTCATTACATCATTAATGCACATTTTGACATAAAAACTTATTCATCTAAATTGATATATCTTCATTATCATATTTCAACCATAGTCGTTGGTCATAAAACTTCTCAAAAAAAATACCCATTAAATAGTAAAATACAAGACCAAAACAAATATGAATGAGTGTAAACTTAACTCCAAAAGAAACGAATTCATATACAACAACTGGTAATTTTGCAGTTGTCCAAACTCCTAAAAAAAATACAACGTAACGTATGCTTGCTCCTTTTTTTAACAATAGTACAGCAATTGGAAAAGCTAAATAGAGGGGACCAGCTGCAATAACACCTAAGAATAGGGAGAACAGGATACCATAAATTCCAGATTTTTTTCCCATGTATCTAATTAGTGTTTCTTTCTCCACCCATTTATCAAGTAAACCTACGAATATTAAGACAGGAGGAAGGAGAAACAGCATATTTAAGATGCTGTTTCCAGTTAATTGAAATGCCTTCCATCCAAGCGATTGATTTATAAAAGTAAGAATAATGAGCCCAATTAGTAAAATGAAAAAGAAACGATATTTTTTTAATTCATTCATACCATCACCATCCAAATAATATAAGCAAATATAACAGACATTAATATCCCAGCGGAATTGCGTGTATAAGCAAAACTTCGACCAAATAATTTTTGTTCCATAGGTATAGTTACGATTCCTACTGACATTAGTGAAGACATTAATGCTGCTACTTGTGGGAGGCCAGCACCATTTTGGACTAACGTTTCTCCAAGAGGAAATACAATAAAGCTTGGAATTAGTGCAACAGATCCAATTAATGTAGCATAAGCAATACCTATCAATCCAGATTTTTCTCCAATAATTGAAGAAATTAAAGTTGGCGTTAATAAAGATAGTGATAGTCCAACGAAAAGCATAACTGATAAAATATCAGGTAATATATTACGAAACATTACCCATGACTTTAATACAGCATCTTTTGTTTTATTTCGATCCTTCATAAAAGAAATACTAGTAAGAATTATAGCTATCGCGTAAAGGATAGCACCATTAATCATGACTAGACTTCTTCCATACTTTATATTTGTTTAAGAAAAATGATAAATTCTGAAGTTTTGTTTCAATATTTATTTGAAATTCTTCTAATTTTCTTTTTCCAACTTCAGTAATTTTGTACATCTTGACTGGCTTATCTTGTTCAGAAGTACCCAAATAAGACTCAACAGCACCTTCGTTCTCTAATTGCTTTAGTGTGCGATATAATATAGCACTATCAATTGGATTGGCGGGAAGTTCTTCCTCACATTTCTGCAAAAGTTTCCCTCCATAGCTAACTCCCTCAGTCAAAAACAGTAAAAGAAATGCACCTGTATGCCTTCCTGTATGTTTCATGAATACCTAACCTCCTATAAAATTAAAATATATACTATTAACAACAGTATACTGTCGTTGACAGTTAAGTGTTACTAACAGTATATAGCTGATTGAATGTCACTTCAACAATAAAATATACAAAAAAAAATTTTCTTTCTGTTAATATCTAATTAATTGAAATACATAAAAGGAATTGCCAAAGTCAACAAAATGAATGAAACAGAAGAAGCCAACTTCATTTTAAGGTTAGTACTAACCAAAGCAATAAGATCCTTTGAAAGTAGGGCTGGCATTTTGGAGGATGTACTTTTCAGATTGATAAAGAAGGAAATCGGATGGATGATATTGAATTATTGGATTAACAGCGATGTTTGAGTTCAATATGGATTTCTGTGGGGATCTTTTTCGTATTTGACTTAACGGGTGAGGTTAGATGAGTAATCATTTTTTTCGCGTTAGCGATTTTTGTACGTGGTAATTAGAAGTTATAAGATCCCATCTTACTTGAATATATCTAGGTAAAGACTGAAAATGGAGGGCATGTTTATGGCATTAGTTTCAATTTATACTGTTGGCAGGCTAAATCACCCCTACGACCACCCAGCCACTCGTGAGTTTTTTGAGGTTGGATATGAAGTATTCCGTCAGGCATCTGAATCAGGCCATCTTATAGAGGCGTTTTCACCAAATGGAGTGCCTTTCCCTGAAGTAGCCAAAGGGGAAGGTTTACCTATTCTTACACTAACGGTATGGAGAAACCTTCAATCCTTATATCGTTTTACCTATTCAGGTCAGCATAGGCAAGCGTTGCGAGATAGAAGAAAATGGATGGAGCCTTATCAAGAGAAACACCTTTCATATGTAGTGTGGTGGACAGATAAGGTGAAGGATGTCTCATGGGAGGAGGCTTTCAAGAGATACAACTATTATATTCAGCATGGACCCACTCCTTTTGCGTTTGACTTTAAGCACACGTTTGATGAAAAAGGGGAATCTTGCATGGTTAAGTAGCAGGGGGGTCTCTAGAATGAGTTGGAATACTGGCTGTAATAATCCTTACTGCAATTGTTATCCTTACTGTAATTGTGGAACTCACTGTAATTATGGCTCTCAGTGTAATTGTGGACCACACTGTAAATGTGGTTCTCAGCATAATTGTGGACCACATTGTAAATGCAGCATGAAAAATTAGGGCATATTACGTCGCAGGTTAGCTTAATAAGGAAAAAACATTGGGTGTAAAATCCCAATGTTTTTTTGTAGATGAATTTTGTTGTATTTCCAGAAAATCTAATGTCTTTATTGCATAATATTAAATTTTTAATAACATATCATCAAAGATAAAAAGAGGTACTAGTTCAAGAAATTATTTTAGATAGAGCACGTTGGATAACAATACAAGGGCTCATCATTTCATTATCCTCGAGCTCTAATTTATGACAGTACCATACATAATTATTGTCTTTTATCAAGATAAGCCACCTATTTTTAGCTTTTACCCCTCACCATTCCATTTTTTCCAGTCCGTTTTTAAAAATCTCAATGGGACGCATCATTTCATGATCTTCATGCTCCAGCATGTGACAATGCCAAACATAACGTCCTGTGAAGGGGCCAAAACGGGCTATAATGGATGTGACGTAACCAAATGGTGTCCGAACTGTATCTTTAAATCCCATTTCATAGGGACAAGGAGGAATAGGAGGTCCCGTAAAAATAAGGTTTCCGTTTTTTTGAAATTGAGAAACATCAAAAGGCTGGCGATCAAGAATTTGAAAGTCAATCAAATGGAGATGGATGGGATGAGGGAAATCATCGATTATATTAATGATCCGCCAAATTTCAACGGTATCTACTTCAATTCTTTCGGATATTCGATCTATCCACATTTTACCATCTAATAAATTCAATGATCGACCATATTGATCCTTGATTCTGACGAGTGTTAAATCTCTTGTTTTCGTTGCCATAGTTCTTGGAAGTCGTTTGATTGGCCCTAAATAGATTGGAATGGAGCTGGTATCTGTGCTTTTTAACGGAATGGTTACTCTGAATTGCATGACATCAGTTGTTTCGGGGGATGAACTCTTGGTGACATTCTTGAGAATAATGTTCTGACCGTAGTATTGAGAAAAATCAATTATCACATCTATACGCTCGGCACTCATAAGTATAAATTCATTTAGTAATACTCTTGTCTCAAGAAATCCTCCATCCGTGCCAATTTGATAAAAAGGCTGATTGGAGTCCATTTTTAATGTAAGCATTCGACTATTAGATGCATTTAAAATTCGAAATCTGTATTTTCTTGGTTCTACGTTCAGAAATGGATAAACCTTCCCGTTTACTAGAATCGTATCCGCATCAAAAGGAGGGACAAGAGAAGGATGAGGAAGACCTACGTCGTTTTGATCTGGTTTGCTTGGGTAGTAAAGTGATCCGTCTGGGTTGAACGAGCGGTCCACAATTAAAAGAGGGATTTCATATTTTCCTTTCGGAAGATTAAGGGTTTGTTCATGCACGTCGCGAATGAGATAGAAGCCTGCGAGTCCCGCGTAGACGTTCAACCTTGTAATTCCTACCGTGTGATCGTGATACCACAATGTTGTGGCTCGCTCAATATTTGGATACGAATAAACTTCTCGTTCAAATAAAGGTCCCGTTTCTTGAAAGTTTCGCGTAAACCATGCTTCAGGGTAACCATCACTATGGGCAGGCGTTCTTCCTCCGTGTAAATGAACAACGCTTCTACCCTCTGGAAGCGTCATTTCAGAACCATGAATCGTTGTATCAACGGGGAGAAAGTGCTTATTGGGAAGATCATTCATCCATTTAACAAACACTTTTTCGTCCTTCAACACCTCGAAAGTAGGACCCGGAAATGTTCCATCATAACCCCATAAACGGGTTGGTTCAAGGTCCCTGTGTAGCTTCTGAGAAAACTCCTTCATGCTCACTTCGTAATATGAACTACTATGACTTCGCTTCTTAGGAGATATAATGTTTAGAATAGGCAGTTCATCCACGAATTTTTCTAGCTTTATCTTTTCAGGCATAAGAATGGAATACCTCTTCTCTATGAATATCTACAGAGTAAGTTTATGAGTGTGAACTTGTCCATTATGTCAACACACATTCTTCTTATGCAACTAACGTGGTGCTTTACTTGAAGATCATTGAGCTGGTAAAACGAGTATTATTCTTATTAAACTAAGGCAGCAGGTTAGTTCAATTGGGAGAAATTTTTGGAAGGGTATTGAATAGGTAGTATATACGTAATTTTACAATTATTTTTCTAATATATTGGGGGACTCTTATGTTAAAGTACATTCTACTCTTAGTTCCTATTTTCGTATTAATCGTTTTTATTTGGGGATTTAATGACTTGAAGTACTCAAATACTGAACCTACTCTTCAAATTTGGTTTTCACTTGTTCTTTCTTTTAGCATCAGTTCAAGTGATACTAGCAGCTATTCGGGGATTTAAAAAGGATAAAGAAAACTAAGTTGTTATTTCCACCGTTTGAAAACAGTACGGTTATTTCAGTTCCTCCACCTTTCTCACTTGCGGCTTTTTTTCGGCGGATCGAGTGTGGGAACCTCTCAAACGCAGTGGGCATAAGCTGATAATATATGTCGATTTGAGAGGATGTCTTGTACATGTTTCCTTATCTCCAAGAAAATCATCAATTCCCCTATCCCGATTATAGGTTTATGCCCTTTGGTTATTATAACTCCCCTTATTCTGAAGGATGGTGGCTCTGGAGCAATGAATCGGAGGAAAAATACCGTTTACCCGCACAGCAACGTCTTACCTTTGTGCTTGTCCATGGCTCTTGGGCTGACGCTCACTTCTGGGACGGGGTAGCTTCGGTGCTGCGTAGTCAAGGGCATGATGTCTATACCCCGGAATACGCAGGTCACGGCAAAGATCCGAACAAAGATGTCACGCATGCGATGATCACGAAGTCCGTCGTTGATTTTATAACGAAACTGAACCTACGCAACTTCGTTCTCGTCGGGCACAGCTTCGGCGGAACTGTCATCCAAAAGGTTGCAGAACAGGTACCGGATCGCATCAAGCGCCTCGTTTTCTGGGACGCGTTCGTACTGAAAGATGGCGAATCTGTTGCCGACGAGTTATCGCCCCAAACGAGACAAGGTTTCGAGCAACTCAGAGCCAGCTCGAAGGATGATACGATCATGCTTCCGTTTCCACTGTTTCGGGATTTGTTCGTCAATACGGCCACATTGGAGGAAGCCAAACGGATGTATGCAGGCGTCATTCCGGAACCGGCTAAACCGCTTTTCGAGAAGCTGGATCTTAAAGCATTCTATGCGCTGCCTACACCCAAAAGCTATGTCTATTTCTACCAAGACAACGCATTGCCACAAGGAGAGGGCTACGGCTGGCATCCGCATATGTCCACACGTCTCGGCCAGTTCCGCCTGCTCGTCGGGGACGGGGACCACTTTACAGACACGCGTACAAGGCCGGCTATGTTGGCGCAGAAGTTTTACGAGGCGGGCCGAGACTGAAGTGCTATAAGAGCATTTTAATGTGTGGCCAGAGCAAGATCGATCCGTAATCCGGCAAGATTCGAGAAGTGATCGGAAAGGAAAAAAGAGGTGTTTAAAAAAAGCTATCCTTTGCAGGGTACCTCTTTAAGTACTTCATTATAGAATTAAAAGAAGTAGTAGGAACAACTAGAGTGATTATTCGCGTGATTAAGCTAATGGATTCTTTAGTTAAAGAACATGGGTTGCTTAGGCAACTCTTTTTTCTAATTGAGCTACCGTGGCAGGTTAGTTGAAGAAGAAAGTAGTAACTTTTAATGAGGGAAAATTACATATGAATGAAAAACAAAAGCTACTTTTACAAAACTTAAAAAATATTAAGGATTACTGGACAAAAACAGCCGTTGATGGCTTAAATCTTAATACAGATTTAATTTGGTCTGATTTTAGAGACGAGTATAAAATTCTTCAAACAAAACTCAGATCCGAGTGCTTTACTTGAAGGTATGGAGCTGTTTAGACATCTAATTTTTCTTATTCAACTAAAGGGACAGGTTAGTTGAACAAGAGGAATGAAAATCTTTTGTGTGAAGGGGTAGTTGCTTATATCTATATCCATTATTGCATGAAGCCACATTTTTACAATCAATTCATCATATATATAAGAAAACAATTTAGAAGGAGATAAAATGATTTGCAATTCTGGCTGTAATTGTTATCCATACTGTAAATGTGGCACTGCATGTGGATGCATGTTTATTTAGGGGGTTCGTGGATGTTATTAATTATAAGTATATTAATAGTATTAGGTTATACTACTTTCTTGATTTTCAAAATTTCTTTCAATACAGATAAATTAACAGTTATGACAGGTATGATAATAGTGATGGCATTGGGAATGATGTCAAGTTTGGTTATTGGATTAATCTCAGGAATTGTTTATAAAAATGATATAACTTCTTCAACAATTCTTGCAATGGTTTTAAGTTTAATTGTTGGATATTTTTTAGGTAAACGGTTGGGATTGGTTGTAACAATTGAAGGAATGGCAACTTCACTAATGGGTAGCATGATGGGAGCAATGTTGGGAGAAATGTTACCCTCAGAGAACTTTAAAATAATGCTAGCGTTTATGGATGTCCTATATATCATAGTTGCATCTTTAATCTTTATTCTAATCAGTAATATTTTAAGGAAAGGTAGTGATAAAGCTCCCATTTTTAATCATACCTACACTTCAATCTTTATAATGGTTATTTTAACAGCTATTGTATTGATCACTACTTTTTATGAAGGTAATTATGTTGAAAATCTGATTAATGATCGCCCTGTTGAAAACCAAATGAATGAGCATAATCATCATTAACGGTATTATTTTTATTATTCAACTAACTAATGCATTAGTTAAACAAGACCATCATTTTCGATGGTCTATTTATACGTCCAAAACATCAAGTAGATTTCAGCGATCCTTTGTGAAATGTTACACTTAAACTAACGAAGCAGTAGAGTTGAAGAGTGGTGATTATCATTGCTAAACAGATGGACCATTTTGTAGAAGACATTCTCCGAAGATAATTGGATATTTTTGCTTAAAATATATTAGAAATTGCGAAGGGAAGTACTTAAAAAAATTACGTAGCAGGTTAGGAAAGTAATTCACAAAAAAAGGAGGGATAGAAAGTGGATTTATTACTTTGGATAACTGTTGGTTCATCATAATCGGATTTGTTGTTCTCGCTTTTATAAAAAGAAATATGGAAAGTAAGAAAAGTTCAACTACCCAATCCATAGTTTGGTGGGGAGCGAGTCTCATTTTTATTGGGTGGTGGTTTAGTAAAATTTAGTAGGTTTTTGGCAATGGTTTTAGAGGGAGGGAGTTCATATTGTTAAGAAATGTACTTAAACAAACGGGTGCTTTTCTTGAAGATCTTTGAGTAGCTAGACTGCTCTTTTTTCTTACTCAGCTAAAGGGACAGGTTAGTTTAACAAGGAAATACAGCACCATTGTAGAATGTTCATTTAAAAATCCTAGCAGTTGACGGTGTTAATTAGTCGGCTCTGACTACGTTTCTGTCAGAAGGGTTGGTTTAAATAAAATACATAAAAAAGCAGATGTCCTTTAAGAAGAAACATCTGCTTTTTCAGATTTAAAAGAATTTCTTTTTCCAGAAAACAATTGTTGTAATACCTGACAAAATAAAAGAAATGCCAATTGCAACCCAAAATGCATATGGGTATTCTTGAAAAGGAATGGGAACGTTCATACCATAAAAACTTGCAACCATTGTCGGTAAAGCCATGACAAGAGTAATAGATGTCAAAAATTTCATTACAATATTTACATTATTTGAAATGACTGATGCGAAAGCATCCATCATACCACTTAAAATTGTAGTATGAGTTTCAGCCATTTCAATTGCTTGTTGATTTTCTATAATTACATCCTCTAACAATTCTTGGTCATCTTCATACATTTTCAAGGAATTACTTTTTAACATTTTTTGCATAACAATGTTGTTTGATTTTAAAGAAGTTGTAAAATAAACCAAACTTTTCTCTAAATTCAGCAATGAAAAGAGTTCTTTATTTTTCATAGATTTATGCAGTTTTTTTTCAATTGCGTCTGTTTGTTTGCTAATTTGTTTTAGATACTTGAGAAAAGAAGTTGCCATTAAATATAGGATTTGGAACGAAAATCTTGTTTTTTTGTATGTGAAAAAATTTTTTACTTGATTCTGTGAAAAAACGTGGAAAATTGGGTTATCTTTCAAACAAACGGTGACAAAGCAATTTTTAGTTATAATCATTCCTAATGGAATCGTATCATAAATAAGATTGTCATTTTCATCTTTAGATACCAACGGAATATTAACGATGATTAGAACATTGTCATCGTCTTTTTCAATTCTTGAACGCTCTTCTTCGTCTAATGGGTCCTTTAAAAATTCAAACGGAATTTGCAATATATTTGCTACATTACTAATTTCTTGTTCGGTAGGCGAGATCAAATTAACCCAGCATCCGTCTTTAATTTCAGTTGTTTCTTGAAGAACTCCATGTTCATTTGATAAATAAATCTTTAACATTGTTAAAACCTCCTCATTTTTGCGAGGAAGTCAAAAATGATCCTATCGTACATAAAGAATTGAATTTTTATCAGTATTCAACATTCTAAGGAATGGTTCGTTAATGACTTCCCCCTTGCTGGAACTGGGTTCGGGTTCGTTGCAACTTCGACTACTCAAAAAAATTCAACTCCTTATCATTAAATAAATTAAATGCCTTTAATATCATACTCTTACTGCACTTGCTTGTAAATGAATATAAAAATTTCCTCAAGGATTACTTTGAAGAACGTAATTTTCTTGCATATTCTTTGGTGAAGTAGGCCTTCATGAATGGCTAACGGGGCAGGTTAATGAAATAAATATTTTTCCCAAACATACACAAAGGAACGTTTGTTCGTGTTATAATTATCCTTGATAGGGGCTATTTAGGGGGATAGATATGCATTTAAAAAACATCAACATTGTAGAACGAATGAAACATTATAATGTGCCAGGCTTAAGTATAGCATTGCTTGGGAACGGTCAAATCATCGGAACAGAAAATTATGGCTTATTAGAAGTAGAAAGTGATAGAAAAGTAAATGAAAATTCTATTTTCAGTGCATGTTCAATTAGCAAGTTCTTAACAGGAATGCTTGCTATGAAGTTAATAAACGAAGGACTTCTTGATTTAGATGATGATGTAAACGAAAGACTTGTATCGTGGAAAGTACCAGAAAATGATTATACTAAAAATAAAAAAGTTACTTTGAGAAACTTACTAAGTCATCAATCTGGAATTAAAGACCCTGAAGGTAGTTTTTCTGAACTGAATTCGAAAAAAGAGATTCCTTTGATGGTTGAATTATTGGAGGGGGAAACTTCTTATTGTAAAGTTCCTATAGAAGTGAAGTGTGAACCAGAGAGTGAATTCCACTATTCTGATGCAGGTTTTTGTATCATTCAGCAACTGATAGAAGATGTTACTGAAAAACCATTTCATTTAGTTATGAATGAGCAAATATTTGAATCATTAGGAATAGAAAATAGCCAATTAAATACAAGGTTATTGAAAATGGATAGGGAAAATTTTTCTTGTGGTCATAATAAAAATGGTGAATTAGTAGATGGAAAATATCCAATCTATCCTTATCCAGCAGCTTCTGGACTGTGGACAACTTCTTTAGATTTAGCTGAATTAGTTCTTGAGTTGATAAATGCATTGAAAGGAGAAAGCAAGGTTGGCATTTCGGAAAGTTTAGCGAAAGAAATGATAACTTCTCAAAGTGGTAAGAGTTGGACTGGGTTAGGTGTGTTTCTTGAAGGCTCTGAAAAAGAACTAGAAATTACATCACTCGGTTGGGGAGTAGGGTTTCAATGTATGATGGTAGTGTTTCCGTATTTAGAAAAAGGTGCAATCATTATGACAAATGCAGAATTAGGTGTTCATCAAATGAAAGGGATTATAGGAGAAATATATAAATCTCTTATGTCTTAAAAGCATTATTTTAAGGGGGAGAGATTGAGATGCTGATAGCCTTAGCAAATACAACTCATATATCTGAAGTTGTGACTTTCTTCAACGAAAATTTAGAACGTAATAATAGTGCGGTTTATTCTGAAGAGTTTTTATGCCCTCTCGGAATTAAAGCTGCGATTAGGAGAAAACAAATGATAATAGCGATAATCGATGGTCAAGTAATAGGAGCTTTTCGATTTTACAGAAAAAAAACAACCAATAGCATTTCGCTATATCAATTTGCTATAAATGAGGTTTATCGTGGTCAAGGGTTGTTAAAAAAGATGTTAAAAACAATAAATGACCTTCCAATCCTTGCTTTATGTCCGTTAGAATCAGAATTTAATGAATACTTTTACAAGTCAGGTTGGCATCTACAAGAACAAAGTGAAGAGTTTAAAAGATGGGTTTTTAATCACTCTAATTAAATTTTGTGAACTTCTTCACTTAATGACGGGGGCTTAACTTGAAGATCATTGAGCTGTCTCGACAGCTCTTTTTTCTTATTCAACTACCATGGAAGAACGTAATTTTCTTGCATATTCTGTGGTGAAGTAGGGCTTCATGGGTGGCTAAATGGTCAAGGGTCTGGTTAGTTGGAGAATGAAAGGAGATGATAAAAGTGAATGAATTTGTAATTGGAGGCAAACAAGGATTCATACGAATAGAAATCATAGAAGTTATTGGCTTTCCTAATGAAACAAGTTTTAAGGGTGGATACGAGGTTAAAGGAAAGATTGATATTAAATGTGGAAACTATTTTGTGAAAGATGCAGAATTATGGCTTTCTACTGGTCAGATATATGAGTTTTTTATTGAACTTCAGAAATGTTATAGACAATTAAATGGTATTGTGAATTTTGCCCCAGAATCTAACCTTAAATTTGAAATGTATTTCAATAAGTTAGGGCAAGTTACTATACAAGGATATTTCCAAGAGTTATTGAGTGAAGAAAATATTTTACATTTTGAATTTGAAAGTGAACAAAGCTATTTGTTCTCAACATTAGAAGAGTTACAAAAAATAGCTGTCCATTATGGCGGTTTAGAAGGTATAAAGAAATAGCTAGTTCTTCTTGTACTACCGGGGCAGGTAAGTGGGTGAATAGATGTTATTATTAGTATTAGAAAACTAAAAGTGAGGGGAATAGAAATGACTGATTGTTGTGCTACAAAAGAACAAATTATTGAAAGTAATGGTTCCGATTTATGCCCTTCTTGTAATAATAAAGGGAAAAAGTTGAAAATTATTACATTGAAATCAATGCTAAAACCATCAGTTTTAGATTCTTCGAATCCAAATTTGACTCATTACTTTTGTTCCACGAAAGATTGTGGTGTTGTCTATTTTGATACAGAGGAAGAATCTTACCTTACGTCAGATGTAAAGGTATCTGTACATCAAAAAGATGATTCTTCCACAGTCCCAATTTGCTACTGTTTTGGTTGGACAAAAGAGAAAATTCGGGAATATGAAGAACAAGAAATTTCTCCTAAACCTTTAGAACACATTAAAGAAAATGTAAAAGCTAACAGATGTGGGTGTGAGGTAAATAATCCTCAAGGTAGTTGCTGTATGGGAAATGTTTTACTATTTACAAAAAGTCTTTAAATTGCTTAAAAAAGAAGAACAGAATACAATGTCACAGGACAGTGGATTTTTATACAAAAAGGAAATCTTAAATGCATTCCTTTTATGAATCCAAAGGTTTTTCTGAAATTAGCAGTGGATTACTAAACAAATAATAAAAATAAAAGTATTAATCTATATTATTGAATAAAATAAAGATCACCTTTTCATTTTTTTGAAGAGGTGATTTTTAGGATTATTTCTGTAGAACTTATAGTTTATTCAATAGGTAGCATGAGACGAAATATAGTTTCATGGGGTGAGGTTGATAATAAGAACAATTCACAATTATTAGCTTCAGCAAGTAATCGACTTAAAGGTAAGCCAAGCCCTAATCCTTGCTTCTTCTTTCTTTTACTGTCTCCTCGATAATATCGTTCAAAAATATAAGGAATTTCTTGTTCTGCAATACCTTTACCATTATCTAATATATCAAGATACAGCTTTTTTTCTTCGATATTGAGTCTTAAAGTGATTTTAGTAGCCTCTGCCCCTGCACTATTCATTAAGAGGTTAAGTAGAATTTGCTTAATCTGACCTCTGTCAGCTACTATTTTCAGTGGTTTGATTAAAGGAGAGATATCAATGTCTATATCTTTAAAACCTTCTATGGAATGAACCTGTTGGATTACTTCTACTACTACTTCTGATAGGGATAATAATACGAATTCCCCATGAATTGCACTGGATTCTAACGATGCGAAATCTAATAAATCCTCCACCATTTTTTGCATTCGCTTAGCTTCTTCTAACGTTGTAACTAAAAATTGATCTGCTGTTTCCCCAGTGACAATGCCCCCTTGGACGGCCTGAATCATACCACGTATCGAAGTAACAGGGGTCCTTAATTCGTGAGAAACTCCTGCAAGTAAGTCCGTTCTCATTTGTTCAAGTTGTTTCAAACGCTTTGTCATCACTTCAAAAGAAGAAAATAGTTGTTGTAGTTCCGCTTCCTTTACTTTCGTTGCGGATGGTAGGTTCGGAGAGTAATCTCCTTCCGAGACTTGTCTCGCAGCTTCCGTTAATTGATGTAAGGGACGAGTTAATTTTCTAGAAAGGTGATATATTACAAGCCAACCACCAAATGCGATTCCCAAAATAATTAGTACAAGAAAGCTATAAGTTTCTATATTATCTAAAAATATTTTTGGTGAAGGGGTGCTTAAATATAAAGCACCTATCACTTCGCCCTCTTTATTTAGAGGGATGCCTACACGTAGCAATGTAATATCCTTAATTTTTATTTTTTCTTTAGTTGATTTACCATTTAGCACACTTTCTAGAGTAGAAGGTGTTTCAGCAAGAGTCTCAGACAATGATGTATCTAGACTAGAAAAGTTAATAAGATTGTGGTCCTCTTCATTAAAAATTTGCATAGAATCTTGAGCAACAGGACGCACTAGTTCGGCTGGTGTAGCTGGTGTAACAATGGGCACGGCAGGTGTAGTAGGTGTAGCAGGTGTAATATGTAGTTCATCTTGGCTAGTACTTGGTTGTGATTGTAATACTTCCATAGAGCGTATATAGGAAACGCTGAGTTGTTCCGCTCTCGCCTGTAGTAATTGAAAACTTTGTCGATTTTCATTTACTTTTATCCATACACCAGCGATAATCCCTAAAAAGATAAGAATTGCTATTAATACACCTGCATATCTACGAGTCCAAAAACGCAGTAAAGGGATACTGTTATCAGACGGTAAGTTAGTTGACATATAGCATATACCCCATTCCACGCACTGTTTTAATTTCTCCCTCATCAGCTGACCAATCACGCAAGAGTTGGCGGATTCTTTTAATGGAAGCATCTACAGCTCTATCTGCACCGTCATAATTCATCCCCCATACAGAATCCAATAGTTGATCGCGAGTAAAGCATTGATTAGGATGTTGTCCTAGAAAGGCAAGCAGTCCCCAATCACGTGGTGACAAAGGAATTAACTCCTCAAAAAAGGAAGCTGTACGAGTATTAAGGTTTATGATGAGATGACCTAATCTAATAATTTCATTATCTTCTAAATGTGAAGAGCGACGTAATACGGCTTGTACTCGAGCAACAACCTCCTCGGGATCGAACGGCTTTGTGATATAATCATCCGCCCCTTGTCCAAGCCCTGCTAATCTTTCGGGGACACTCCCTCTAGCAGTTAGGATAATGACAGGACAACTTCCATATTGACGGATTTGTTTTAAAATCTCTAGCCCATCATTTTGAGGCAACATCAAATCCAAAAGTACCAATGAAGGGTTATATTTTAAAAAAGTTTGAATTATATTGCCTTCACCTAAATCGTACAAAACCGAAAAATCATTTCTTTCCAAATATACTTTTAATAACTGAGCAATTGGCAATTCATCCTCAATAAGTAAGATGCGCTTCACTATAAAACATCCTTTCTACAATACTTTGTAATAAACTTATCACAATAAGAGCTAAGTAGTTAGTGTATATCTTGAATATGACAATAAAATGACAACGACGCATTATTTCCTATTTAAGCAGGGGATATGTAGACTACTACCCATATTCCAGGGTGATACGCTACATTTTTCAAGTCGTCATATTGCGGTCACATTCAATAGTTAAATTAAGTATGTGGGAAACAACATCCCAACACTACATCGCACAGCGATTAAAAATTAGGAGGAATTTGAAATGAAAAAAGTTCTATTATTAGGTGCAGTAACATTGGCAGTTTCAGGATTGGCAGGATCAGCTTTAGCTTCTTCAAATGAATTAAAAGAGGAATCTACACTAGCAGTAGAATCGACACCTGCAGTAGAAGTAACAGCTGAAGAAAGAGCAGTACTTGAAAAAGAAGCACTTGAAGTGAAAGGAACACCAGCAGTAAAAGCAACAGAGGCTACAAAAGCAACACCAGCAGCAAAAGTTACACCTGCAATTGAAGCAACGCCTGAAGAAATCGCTGCACATGAAAAACAAGCCGCAGTTGAAGGGAATATGACATCATCAGTAGAAGCATCAAAAAAATAAGCTAATTACTTTTGCATGAGACTACAGGCTAGATTTTGTTTGCCCGTTCGAATTATGCTAATACAAAACGTGTTAGTAGTAAAATTCTGTGTAATCGTCAAATGAAAAAAATCTTCTAACGAAATCTGTGCTATGTGATTGTCATAGTGCAATCATTCGTTAGAAGTTTTTTTATTATATCATCTGAACAACAATCGATTTGTTATTCAATTCATATAAAAGCTCGTAAGTTGCTTCCACGTAGAGTCTTAGCTATCTATAGAATTACCATCTATTCTAAGTCCCTTCGCAATCGTTCATTGCAAATTTAGCTAGTCTTATACAATAAGTATTTATTTAAATGAAGAAAAACTAAAATAGTAGATAGGAGTAAATAGATGTTTGAAATTAAAAATGTATCCAAACAATATAACGGCGAATTCGCTTTGAATAATATTTCTTTTACAATGGGAAAAGGATTGAATTTTATAGTTGGTGCTTCAGGTAGTGGTAAAACAACTCTTTTGAAAATCATCAGTGGTATGGAACAAGATTTCGGTGGCGAGGTTTATTATTGCGGAAAGAATATGAAAGCATTAACCTCTAATGAAAAAAGCTATTTTTACAACAACATTTTCGGATTTGTTTGGCAGGATTTTAATTTGCTGGAGGATTCATCGGTTTTAGAAAATGTATTGATACCACAGTATCTAAAGGATAAACAAAATCATAAGGACGCTGAAAAAAAATTAAAAGAACTAGGAATATTGGACCTTGCAAAGCGAAAAGTGAAAGATCTTTCGGGCGGTCAAAAACAGCGTGTTGCCATCGCTAGAGAACTGATGAAAAATCCACGAGTTATTATAGCGGACGAGCCAACTAGTGCCTTAGATGAAAAGAACTCCAAAACAACAATGGATATTCTGAAAGCTATTTCTAAAGACAGGACTGTTATAGTTGTAACCCACGATACCAATTTAATTGATCATCAATCAAATGTTATAGATTTGGATGAGGGAGAAACGACTGTATTCCCGCAAAAAGCTGTAAATAAAACAGAAAAACTTACATATGGTGAAAGTCATCGCTTATCGATAAAAAATGCTTTCGCTATTACCAAATCACACGTTAAAAGTAAGTTTGGCCGATTTCTAGTATCAGCCCTTTCTCTAATGGTTGCAGGTACGTTTTTGTTTACTACCGTAAGTGGGACAATCGAGGGCAGCAGTCAAGGGGAGTTTGACGAGCTGATTGATACTTATGGCGAAGGACTTAAAGATATTAGTATCGTTGGTAGTTTTACCAGTGCAGGGGGCACAGGCGATAATCAGGAAGAAAAGCCGAACGCAGATGTATCACAGGATATTGGTGGTTTATATGAACAATATGTAGGCGATGAGCGCGTTGATTTTACTACTTTTATACAAGGGTTTGATAATATCAAAGTAACTGTTAGCGGGAAAGAATATCAAATACAAGGAACAGGTACTGTTCCGTCAATCAATAAGTTGGTAGCAGGAAAAATGCCGACAGGTAAAGACAACGAGATTGTTGTCCCAGAAAGTTTTGTTAAAACATTGGGCATATCAAACGAGCAAGCAATCGGCAAAGAAATTGATTTTAGCAGCGGGATTTACAATTGGGACACAGGTGAGCCTGTTATAAAAGACGCATCCATTACCGGAACAATCGTAGGTGTTGCAGATAATACTAACTATTATGAATATGAAGGAGAAATGACAGAGTTAACCGTTGATGACTCTTTCTTCTTCAGCGAAGTTGCACTAGACGATTTAAGAAGACAAGCAGGAATTGAAAATGACGCAATGAATTTTATTATTCGAGCAAAGACGCCTGCTGATATGATTGCTATTAAAGACGAGCTGAGCGAACAAGGAATTGTACCTCTTGGTCAATTTGAACTTGTGGAGGATATTGTTAGATTAAATGAGCTAACAACTGAACAGTCGGGCTCGGCGAGTATGGTCATAGGAATTTTATCGGTCGTTATGGTCATTTCTATTTCTCTTATCACAGGTTTTATGAGAAAAAGAGAATATGCAATTTATAAAGTTAGTGGCTTTAAAAATGCCCATTTGAGTCTGCTTAACTTGACTGAAAAGATAACAGAAGTCTTTACAGCTATTCTAATCATGCTTGTTGCATCACCTCTTATCAATATGTCGACCGAGGCCTTGTTTAACGCAAGTATTCTAAATTCAAAAATGTTGTTGTCGGGGGCGCTATTGATTGCTTTAGTGGGAGCAATTGCTTACTTTACAACTGCTATTGCCTTTCTAAAGACCAATACAACAACAGCTTTAAAGACAGGTGACAGATAGTGATCGCAATAAAAAAGCTTACAAAAAAATATGATAATTCACTTATTCTTGATGATACAAGTTTAAACTTTCCTAGCCAAGGACTTGTTTGCCTTTTAGGTCCATCGGGTTCCGGTAAAAGCACACTGCTTAACATGGTAGCAGGCTTCGATAGCGATTACAGCGGTGATATTACGGTTTGTGGCACTTCGATCAGTAATATGAACGCAGATGAATTGTGTACCTATCGCAGAGATAATATAGGATTTATCTTTCAAAACTACCATCTTTTAAGCGGATATACTGTATTTGAAAACATTTTGCATTCTTGTGAGCTAAATACTTCAAGCGAAGCGCAAAATAGAGAAAATGCCAAAGAACTGCTAAATAAACTGGGATTATCACAAAAGATAGATGAAAAAATCGAAAATCTTTCGGGCGGCCAAAAGCAGAGGGTTGCTATTGCAAGAGCGATCATTAGTAATCCTCGTATTATATTGGCAGATGAGCCGACAGGAGCATTAGACCGTAGTAACACCAATGAAATTATGGAACTTTTAAAAGAGATTTCAAAAGATCGTTTGGTTATTGTCATTACGCATGATCAAAAGATTTGTAGCTTTGCAGATGAAGTTGTTCATATCGAAAATGGAAAAATGATTACTAGCAATATCGATACTCGAACCGATATTACTAGTAATCATACACTTAGCTTAAATAGGAGAGTCAAAGTATCTGCGTTCAAGCGAGGGCTTAAGAACTATAAAGTGCATATCACACGCTATATTGCTGTGAGTTTGGCAATTTCCATCGGTATCCTTGCATTTATGTTGTCATTATCTTCGGGGAATAGTATGGACAAGGCTATTTCGGATTTTAAGGATAATAACACCGCCTATAACAACGGGTACATTAAGGGTGAGGATAAAGGAAAAGTTTTTGATATATTGAATGCTGATGAACGTATAGGAAATGTTTATTATCAATATAAAATCAAGGATGTTTCTTTAAGGATGGGCGATAAATCGGAAGCTTTGTCAGAAAAATATCCAATGGCAAAGGCTACTGAGCATATGTCATATGGTGCTATGCCAAAAACAGGTGAAAATGAAATAGCACTTAGTCCAAGCCTCGCTAAAAAGTTTGAAAATGATATTAGTAATTTGCTTGTTAAAGAATTCACCCTAAATTATGGTGGTAAAGAATACACGCTTACGATCAGCGGTATTTATAACGCAGGCTACGATGATTTCTTTATAAGCTCCGATATTGAACAAGCGTTTTATGAAAATATGGAAGGTGAAAAATCCTATTCAATTAGTTACGATGTAAAGAACTTTGAAGATATTGTATCAGTAAGTCAAATGCTTACTGACAAAAAAATTGATAGTAAAAATTCGGCTAGAGAAGTAGGAGCTTTGCAAAGTACATTCAACAGTCTTAGCCGTTTGTTTTTAATCGTTTCTGTTTTAATTTTAGCAATAGGCTTGTTTATCAGTACAGTCCTACTTATAAAACTGCAAAATTCAAGATTCAAGGAAATAGGGCTACTGTCCGCTTTGGGATATAATAAAGGAACAATCCGGAAAATGATTGTCAGCGAAAATTTGCTTTTATCTGCAATGTCAGCTATTTTTCAAGCTGTCCTCATTGGCTGTACTTATTTAGTGGGAATGATTTTCAATTTAGCAATTATGATCACCCCACTACAAATCTTGCTCTCCATACTTTCCACAGGTGTTGTTGTTATTGTAATTAGCATAATAGCAAGCCACAAGCTAATCTCTACAGAGCCTGCAGTAGCGTTGAGAAAATAATGTATCATTTTTAATTAAAATTAATTTTCGATTTCAGAACCAACTGATTTTCTTGCAAATCTATATTTTGGACTGCCACAGCCTTTCTGGTTGTGGCATTTTTTGTGTAATAAGATTAATAAACAGATTGTGAACCCAGGGTTTGAAGTAGGTTCTGGTGCCAGGCACCAACACAATTCTGAATAGTTTGCGTGCCTGGCACCTAAAAGCAGCGTGCCTGGCACCTAAAAGCATTGATGTAGCAGCTGAAAGAGTTTTTGATGCATGGTTGAATCCTGAAATGATGAGAAAGTGGTTTTTCACATTGGAAGGGACTGGTAGCAGAAAATAATCCACAAGTGGGAGGAACTTGGGAAATTGTTGATCAGCGCGGTGGACAGGATTACAGAACTATAGGGGAATACCTTGAAATAGATCCTCCGAAAAAATTAGTGTTCACTTTTAAAATGCCACAGTTTAGCGAATCAGACGATACGATTAGAGTGGAGTTAAAAGAATTACAGCAAGGTTGTGAAATGGCATTTTCACAAGAAATTAACGTTCCGCATGAAGAAAACTGGACAACTGCTGATATTGAAAAGGCGCTTGGAGAGTATCACGATGGATCTGAACATGGTTGGAACTTAATGTTCATGGGACTGAAGGAATTAGTTGAAACAGGGAAAGTTAGCTATACAGGCTAAATAGGGGCCAGGTTCTAACTTATTTCAGTAATAAATAAGAATTTCGTATCTAAGAATTCCTGTAATAAAAAAATGATAATTTTAAATATTCACTCAATATAGTTGGTTTGGTTCTATAAATAACCATTTAAGTAGTTTAATATACCTTGATTTTGTGTGGATATAAAAGTAGCAAGACAAAGGCTTGACCTTTAGCGCGTCTCATACTATAATTCCGTTTAATAGATAATAGTAAATGAGCGTTGAAGAGAACCTTATTAAGCCGGTCTCCCTGTTAATAGAGAATCAGTGGTTGGTGCAAACTGATACAAAGACATAGGTGAATTTCATTCTTGGAGCTTTTTTTATACTGCATCATGGAGTAAGTAGTATAAAACGGATTAAACCGTTATTTGATCAAGTGGGAAATATGTATTGTTTCCAATTAGGGTGGTACCGCGTGAAAAGTCACGTCCCTATCGTTATCGATAGAGACATGGCTTTTTTTGTTATTTACTTTAAACTGATAAGAAAGTATATGCTTTCATACTTAGTAATTGTCTAGCTACAGCGCCTAGCCCCTCGGGGTCAAATGTGAAAAAGCTGTGGTGGCTGGAGAGCTGCCTCCTCGCTTTTCCCATTTGCCTGTCGGGGCAGGCATAGGCGCTTACGCATTTCTTGAGGACATAATAAAAATAGATTGGATTGAATCGTGTGCAAAAAACAGAGCAGTGGTCATCGAAGATTGGTTTTATTTTATCTGCAGCAGGCTCCGCTATAGGGGTAGGGGCAATATGGAAGCTTCCTTATGTTACTGGTATTAGTGGGGGAGGCGCATTCTTTCTTCTGTTTATTGCATTTTCCTTGTTTATAGGTTTCCCGTTGCTATTAGCAGAGTTCGTTATCGGTAGAAGCACGCAAAAAGAAGCGATTAGTGCTTATCGCAGTTTAGTTCCTAATACGAATTGGCATTGGATTGGAAAGCTAGGGGTATTTACTTGTTTTCTATTATTGTCTTTTTATAGTGTCATTGGTGGTTGGATTGTTATTTATTTTGCTAAAGGTATGTTTGGTGGAATCATTAGCGAAGGAGTAGATTATGGATCTGTTTTTGGTGCGACGATTGGAAATCCTCTTTTAGTGATTGGAGCTCAATTAGGGTTTTTAGTTATTACGGTTTTAGTTGTAGCAAAAGGGATTCAAAATGGAATTGAAAAAGTAAGTAAGATTTTGATGCCTGCATTATTTATTTTATTTCTCGTTTTAATTATTCGCTCACTTACTCTTGATAATGCGATGGAAGGTGTGAAATTCTTTTTAGCACCTGATTTCTCGAATATTACATCTGAAAGTGTTCTGTTTGCGATGGGACAAGCCTTTTTCTCTTTAAGTGTCGGAGTATCGGTAATGGTGACGTATAGTTCTTATCTTTCTAAGAAAGAAAGTTTAATTCAACCAGCTATTTCTATTGTTTCATTGAACTTATTAATTGCTTTATTGGCAGGATTAGCAATTTTCCCAGCTGTATTTTCACTTGGGTTAGAGCCAGCGGAAGGGCCAGGTTTGTTATTTGTTGTATTGCCAGCTGTGTTTGATCAAATTCTTTTTGGAGAATTTTTCTTATTAGGATTTTTAGCTCTGTTTTTATTTGCCACATTAACTTCGGCCTTTTCGATGCTAGAAATAATAGTAGCGGCTATTGTGAAAGGTAACGAGGAGAAAAGAACGAAGTATGCATTTATAATCGGTGGACTAATTTTCGCAGTAGGTGTTCCTTCTGCATTGTCTTATAGTGTTTTAGGGGATGTTTTAATTTTCTCGAAAAATATTTTCGATTCAGCTGATTATTTAGTAAGTAACATTTTAATGCCATTAGGTGTATTTTTAATTTCTATTTTCGTTTCTCATAAGATAAAGAAAAGTACACTTCGAGAGGAAATATTACGACATTCTCGTTTAGGTGCGACTGCATTTAATGTATGGTTTTTTATAATGAAGTACGTTATTCCTTTAGTAATTATCATCGTATTCTTAGATATAACTGGAATTTTAGATAAAGTAGTAGAACTTTTTTAAATAGAAAAAAAGAGGCAGCTCCTTTCATCGGATTATTATCCGATAAAAGGAGCTTCTTTTTTTGAGAGGTTATTTAAACTTTAAAACGGTTAACAGCTAGGCTTAGTTCTTCACTCAATCCTGTTAATGTTTCTGCTGCAGTTGTAACAGATTGAATAGCACGTAGTTGTTCGTCTGTTGAGGCGCTGACTTCTTCACAAGCAGCGGCTGTTTCTTGGGCCGTGGCTGCCATAGTTTGGATGGTTTCAGAGACGTCATCTTTATGGATTGCTACTTTTTGAATTTCTACATAAACTGCATCGATGGAACCTTGCATATTTGCCATCAATGTGGAAATTTCTCCAAAAGTGATTTCAGTACTGTTGACAACTGTTCCTTGACGTTGGAAGTTTTCACGTGTGTCATTCATTTGTTGGGTAACAAGTCTAGATTCCGCTTGCAGTTCCTGAATAGTCACTTTAACTACTTCTGTCGAGCGAGCTCATTGTTCAGCGAGTTTGCGCACTTCTTCGGCAACGACTGCGTCGGTTCATCTGTCTTTTTGTTTAGGTCTATTTGATTAGTAATATAATTAAGAATAGATAAAAAATAATACTATTTAATCAATTTTGTAAATAAATCTCAAGAATTGTAATAGTTTTAAAATTTGTATATGTATTAGAGAGAATATGTAATGTATTTAAGTTAGAATAATTAGTGTATTCATATATCAATTTAGAAAAAGTATAAAAGACAAAGGGTGAAAATGATGAACTATCCAGTATTAGTGGAAGAATATCGTGGAGGTATGCATGAAAATACGCATATGGGGGTTGTTTGTGGCATTAATGAAAAAGGAGAGGTAATTTATTCGGTTGGTGATGAAAATCATATGACTTTTTTGCGTTCTGCCGCAAAACCTTTCCAAGCAATTCCGGTTATTCAAAATGGAATTGATGAAAAATTTGGACTGACGTCAGAGGAAGCGGCATTATTTGCAGCTTCACAGCGTGGAGAAAGCTATCACTTGGAAGCGCTGGAGTCGATTTTGCATAAAACTGGTATTGAAGAAGAGGAGTTTTATTGTTGTCCAACGTATCCATTGAATGACGAACCGAAAGCTGAATATCATCGCAAGCATGGAGAGAAACGTAAAATTTTTCATAATTGCTCTGGAAAGCATAGTGGCTTTATGGCTTTAGCGAAAGTATTGGGGCATGAGGTTGATGGCTATTGGAAGCTGGAGCATCCCGTCCAGCAGTTAAGTCTTGCAGCGATGGCCGACATGGCGAACTATCCGAAAGAAGACATTGGGATCGGTATTGATGGCTGTGGATTTCCAGTTTATGTGATACCGCTACAACATATTGCACAAGCATACTTGAAATTAGCTTGTCCAGACTTGATTGAACAACGAGAAATGAGAGAGGCAGTTGTTAAAGTTGCAAATTATATGAATGCACATCCTGAGATGATTGCTAGTCATGATTTTATCTGTACGGTATTGCTTGCAGATCCAAATATTGTTGCAAAAGGTGGAGCTAAGGGTGTTTACGGCTTTGCTTTGAAGAAGGAACGAATGAGTTTTGCGTTAAAAGTAATGGATGGATCCGAACTTGTATGGCCAAATATTGTTGCTTCTATTTTAGAACAGATTGGTTATGAAAATCATGAGACAATTGAGCGTTTGTATGCATTATCGTCCAAAGTAATTATAAATGATAACGGAGAAGTGGTTGGAGAAAGAAAGACTGTATTTCAGTTAGTTTAATAATAAGAGGAAAGGATGATTTGCATATGCTTATTACTGTTGGAAGCGAGCGGACTACAGAAGCAACAATCCATCTATGCTGGAAGACATCTGAGCCAATTGTTATAGCGGGGGTCGAACTAAAACCTCATATGAGGGAACGTGGAGCAGCTCATTTACTGTACGGTAGGGGTACAGAGTCACATCATTTAGTTATTGGACTCGGTGAAGTAGCCGGAATTTCTTATGAAATACTGCGAAATGCCGCTGGAGTTGCAGCAAGGACGGTACAAAAGGAAGGCTTCCAAACAGTAGCCGTCCATCTTGAAGCGTTAAATATAATAGAAGAGATTAAGGAAAATGAAAACATAACCTCATGGACGGAAGGTTGGCTGTTAGGATCCTATCAATTCGACCGCTACAAGTCGAAGAAAAAAGTGTTTCCATTAGAGAAGCTACATATTATCAGTACGTCTACAGACGGGGAAGTAGCAGTACAAAAAGGAATAATTCGTGCTGAAGGAACTATGTTAGCACGTGATTTATGCAATGAACCTCCAAATATTCTTCACCCTGAATCACTTGTGGAGTTTGTAGAAACGCATTTTGCAGAACTTCCTGTTGATATTCATATTTATCGAGAGGAAGAACTAGTGAAACAGCAGATGAATGGGTTATTGACAGTTGGACAAGGAAGCAGTTATAAACCAGCGATGATTGAACTGTCTTATGCAACTGATCCTAAGCAGCCACTTATAGTACTTGTTGGTAAAGGGATTACTTTTGATATGGGTGGCATGAATGTAAAGTCGGGCAGAGATATTAGTGATGCTCGTTTCGATATGGGAGGAGCTTGTGCGGTACTTGGAGCGATGGATATTATTAGTCGATCTGGCATTCAAGCGAATATTACTGCATTGATCGCAACTGCCGATAATATGCCTGATTCGCGCGCATTTGTACCTTCTACAGTTATCACTTATCCGAACGGGTTAACAGTGCAGGTCGGCAATACGGATGCGGAAGGGAGACTTGTGTTAGCGGATGCTTTATTGCTTGCAAATCGTCTTGGCGCTAAGGAAGTAGTGGATATTTGCACGTTGACGGGCAATGTAGGAGAAGCACTTGGCTTAGGCATAGCTGGAGTCTGGGGAGATCAATCTTTTGTAGAGGAATTTGCTTCTATTGGAGAACAAAATGGTGATAGAGTTTGGCCGATGCCATTGATAGATGAATACGAAGAACTGTTACATAGTGATTACGCTGATATGAATAATATGAGCTCCATTCCATATGGCGGTGCAATTGTGGCTGCGCTATTTTTGCGCCGATTTGTGGACCCGTCGATTCGTTGGGCTCATATTGATATGGCCAACACGGTGCAGTCCAAAAGTGATAAAGGCTATTATACAGCAGGTGCAACAGGGTATGGAACTCGTTTGTTAGTTGACTTTGTTCTGAGTAGACAGGAGGAGTTTTTCAAATGATGTTAGAAATTATAGCTACAAGCTTAGCAGATGCGATTGCTGCAGAGAGTGCTGGTGCAGATCGCTTGGAACTATGTTCAGCCTTATCTGAAGGAGGGTTAACGCCGAGTTTAGGGTTGATAGAAGCAGTAGTTCAAGGAGTTGATATTCCGGTTCATGTCATTGTCCGACCGCATAGCCGGACCTTCCAATATGACGAGGAGGATGTAGCTGTCATGCTAACAGATATTCGTCATATTAAGAAGGTCGGAGCTGCAGGTATCGTTATTGGAGCATTAGATGAGGATAATAAAGTGAATACAGGGGTCATTTCGCGTTTATTGATGGAGAGTGGGGATATGAATGTCACTTTCCATCGTGCTTTTGACGAAATCGACGATCAGTTGGAAGCATTAGAAGTAATTGCTACGTTTCCACAGATTCAACGAATTTTAACTTCTGGAGGACAAGCACCTGCACCGGAGTCTGCTGAACAACTGAAAAAGTTAGTCGATAAATCCAAAAATACATCTATCCAAATTTTAGCGGGGAATGGAATGAACCCAGAAACGTTATCAGCCTTAGTTAAGGCAACTGGATTGGAAGAAGTACATTTTGGGTCAGCAGTTCGTACGAATAGAAGCTTTATGTATCCGATTGATGAGGCCGTTATTACAGACATAAAAAGCAATCTTCAGCAATTGAGAAAATAGATTGGGAGAATTCGAGGGATCGGTAATGGAACAGAATATGGAATATATTGTTGGAGTAGATCTTGGTGGGACAAAAATAGCAACGGCATTACTCGATCTCAATGGGAAGATATTGCGAAGAGTGCGCTATGAAACTACTCCCCTTAAAAGTGCAAAGGAAGTGATCGATTGCTTAATACATTCGGTTCATAAAGTTCGTGGCGATATACCTATCACTGGAGTTGGCGTTGCATCACCGGGAGCGGTTGATACAAAACGGGGAATTATTTTGAATGGAGCCAATTTGCCGGAGTGGGTCAATATTCCACTTCGTCAGGAGATGGAAAGTCAACTAGAGCTCCCTGTTCAAATCGCCAATGATGCAAATGCAGCTGCTTGGGGAGAGTATTATGCAGGAGCTGGAAAAGGTTCTAAAACAATGGCCTATATTACGATTAGTACTGGCATCGGTTCGGGAATCATCTTGGATGGTCGGTTACTGCTTGGTAGCAATGGTTACGCTGGAGAGCTAGGACATACAATGATTGTACAAGATGGGCAACTATGCGGCTGTGGACAGTTAGGTTGTTGGGAAGCATATGCATCAGGTACATCCATTGCACGAATTACAAAGGAAGCTGCTGAGAAAAAGTTTTCATTGATGACAGAATTAGCGGCGCAAGACGGTACAGTAATTGGGGCAAAGCATCTGTTCAAAGCTGCTAGTCTTGGGGATTCAGTTGCTATTGGCGTGATAGATAAAGCGACCTCTTATATAGCTTCGGGATTGAAGAATGTGATACATACATTTAACCCAGATTGTATTGTAATCGGTGGCGGGGTGAGTCTGGCCGGTGATGATTTATTTGCACCAGTATTGGAGAAAACGAAAAGACTTGTTATGGAACCTTACCGTGAAACGTTCCGTATCGTACCTGCACTGCTAGGCGAGGATGTGGGAGTAGTGGGGGCAGCAACTTTGAGTTTTACATGATTGGTTGTTAGATCCTTAGTTTCGAATAGTTTCGAAAACTAAGGATTTTTTTGGTTGTTTGAGCAATTGGATAATGAATTGCATCTTTTATCGTATGGATCAAATAGGAAGTCTATTCTAATCCGAATCTTTTCGCAGAACGTGCTCGAGCTCGCTCTGCTTCTATTTCTCGATCACGAGGCTCGGCGTTCGTGACGAGTGTGTCGAATAGATGCTGTGTGGCAATAGCCACTTCCTGAACAGCACGATTAAAAGCATCCTCATTTGCCTGTGATGGTTTAATGAAACCAGAGACCTTTCGCACATACTGAAGTGAAGCTGCGTAAACTTCATTATTGGTAGCTGGAGGATCAAAGTTAAATAGTTTTTTAATGTTGCGGCACATGGACTCCACTCCTTTTGTTGTTTTCTCGATTGTAGCATATTCTTTTTTTATGAGATAATTTAACTAGATAGCCAGAATAATACGAGGAGGATAATTATGTACATTCCTAAATATTTTAAAGTTACAGATGTAAATGAAGTAAGAGGATTTATTCAACAAAACTCGTTTGGAACGATCGTTACAACGAAAAAAGGTAGACCAATTGCCTCTCATTTACCTTTTGGTTTTAGTAAAGTAGGGGATGATTACTATATAAAAGGGCATATGGCTTATGGAAATCCCCAATGGAAAACATTTGAAACGAATGAAGAAGTGCTCATTATGTGATAATTCACTTTCAGTTACCCACTTATGATTTTTCACTTTTTCACCCTTAGATGTGTAATCAACCATGTAAACCGTAGTTTGTTCTGCTGAATCAATTGTTGCAACAGCACCATCCATGCCTTCCATATGATTTGCTTCTAATATAAAGCGATTATTAGCGGCAAAAGGTTGTTCCCCAGCTCCTTTGAGTTCCTCATGAATGACCCATTTATGATTAGATACTTTACCTCCACCAGTTGTTGGAGTATAAGTTACAGCATAAACAGTAGTACTGTAAGAACCGACAATTGTCGCTTTAGCCCCGTTCATACCTTGCATATGATCTGTTTTCATATTGCTTGGCTCCCAACAGGATATGTTGGATTTGATTTTTCTTGTAAGCCTTCAGGTAACTCACCAGAATTTGTGTTATTCATATGTGCCTGTTCTTCTGTGTCTACGTGATTTGTCTGGTGTTCTTCTTGATTATCACCACAAGCGACAAGTACGAGTGCAGTACTAACGGTTGCAATGCCTATACCGATTTGTTTTTTCATTTTCCATCTTCCTCACATGTATTAATGGGTGTACGTTGAAGACATTTACAAGGTTTGAATTATTTAGCTACTACGTAAGCATGGCTTTCGATTGCTGCTACAACTTGTGCGACTGCTATTTGTCCTTTGTCGAATACAACAGCTACTTCACCAGATGCTACATTTACTTGAACATCTTCGATACCTTCTAATTTACGGATACTTCCGTCTACTTTGTTTCCGCAGCTACCACATGACATGCCTTGTACGTTTAATGTTACGTTTTCCATAATATAATTGCTCCTTTTAAGTGATTTTGTACGGCAGGGGGGTATATGGACGATAAAAAAATAACAGCATACTTAAACGCATTTGGTAATAAAAGTGATTGGAGTATTTTTAACAAATAGCTTGGCCCTATTATCAGATGCAGGTCATATGCTAAGTGATTCTGTTTCATTAGCGATTGCATTAATAGCCTTGATATTAGGTGAAAAGGTTGCAAGTAAAGAGTAAAACATATGAATATAAACGATTTGAAATTTTAGCAGCTGTGCTAAATAGAGTCACATTAATATTGATTGCCTTATTTATCTTTTATGAAGCAATCCAGCGATTTGCTAACCCACCGGAAGTAGCGACAACAGGAATGCTTATTATTAGCAGTGTCGGATTGGCGGTTAAAATTCTTGTTGAGTGGATTAAGACGCGTGGTGGCGATACAGAAGAAAACTTAAATATGCGAGGAACATATCTTAGTAGTGACTTTAAAGTAATTTACTTTACGATTTTAGCTTTATTATTACAAGACGGACAAACACCATTATTTTCGTTTTTTATTTCTTTTGGATTACTACTATAACAATAAATACTGTTTGCGGAAATGTTTTGTTGTGCACACAATTAATTTAATATTTTTCCTGTCGAAGAAACTAGATGACGGGGAAAAGTTGAAGGGATTTTCTGTTTCTTTCTCAACGAATCGTTTTCAAACTATCTTCTTGCAAATCTAAATTTTGAAATTACTACAGCCGTTCTTCAAATGTAATGATTTGTTCATTTTCAGTTTATATAGGCAGTTTATTATGTGTTTATATAAAGAATGGAGGAGTTAATAATGAACCTTGCTTGGAAAGAAATTAAGAAAAACAAAGTAAGATTTTTGATTTTAGGTTCTATTGTGTTTCTTGTTAGTTTACTAACTTTTATTATTTCTGGTTTGGCAAATGGATTATCACAAGACAATGCTGCCCTTATTAAAGATTTACCAAAAGGGCAATTTTATATGAATGAAGATGCAGATGAAACTTATAATCTGTCAAGAATAGATAGCAATATCCAAGATGAAATATTAAACAAACAAAAGGATGCTGTGGCGTTTTCAATTCAAATGGGCTTTTTAAATGATGAGGCTGATAAACAACAGAGTATTGCCTTTGTGACATCCACCGATTCAAATCTATTTGAAAATGTTAAACACGAGGAAATTATTTTAGATAGCTCATTGAAGGATAAAGGTATAAAGATTGGAGATACATTAACTAATAATCAATTTAGTGGCAAGTTTGTAGTAAAGGACTTTGTTGATCAAAAGAAATATAGTCATGCTCCTGTTGCTTACATCAGTATGGAGGATTACAAAGAAATTTACCGAGTTGATGAAATGCAATTAGTTTTCACACCAGGAGGGTATTCTTCACAAGAATTCACTGGGCTACAATCGTTTTCAAATAAAGATTTTCTCGGTACTATTCCAAGTTATAGCGCAGAACAGATGTCTCTAAATATGATTGTTTGGTTTTTAGTAGTAATTAGTGGAATGTT
Source organism: Psychrobacillus sp. FSL H8-0484 (assembly GCF_038005325.1). NCBI lineage: Bacteria > Bacillati > Bacillota > Bacilli > Caryophanales > Bacillaceae > Psychrobacillus > Psychrobacillus sp. FSL H8-0484. The sequence continues at coordinate 2,006,767 of NZ_JBBOSZ010000001.1, forward strand.
GTTTGCTATCTTTTTCTACATGATGAACGTACAAAAAATTGGTTTATACGGTATTTTAAAAGCAATAGGTTTAAAAACAAGTAGGTTATTCAAAATGATATGGACGCAGATGGTTGTTATTACGGTAATTTCACTTGTTTTGTCTATTACACTCAGTCAAGTTTTTAATATGATTGCGCCTGAGGGTATGCCTTTTAGTTTAACGCTTAAAACAACTGGGCAATTGTCAATAGTATTCCTAATTATCGGATTCATTGGAGCTACACTCTCAGGAATTCAAATAAAAAAAATCGAACCATTACAAGCGATACAGCAAGGAGAGGTTTAATATGACACTATTTACAATTGATGAAGTTAGAAAATCGTTTACTAATGGTGAAGTAAAGGAAGAAATATTAAAAGGAATTAATCTTTCGCTTAGAGAAGGGGAGATAACAGCATTAGTGGGTGCATCAGGCTCTGGTAAAAGTACACTTCTTACTATTGCTGCGGGACTTCAACCTACATCAGATGGGCAAGTAATATTCGAAGGAAAAAATATGACTACCATGAGTTCAGAGCAAGTTCGAAAAGTTCGAGCAAGTAAATTTGGTTTTGTCTTTCAATTTGCTCATCTTGTTCCATTTCTTACGGTAGAAGAACAACTAATGCTAATGCTAGATGTTTCTGAATCGAAATTAAAGAAACATGAACAAAAAGAAGAGGTAAATAGATTACTAAAATTAGTTGGGATGGATCATCGAAAAAATGCCTATCCTTCTTCATTGTCAGGTGGGGAGAAACAGCGAGTTGCAATTGCTCGTGCAATAATTCATAAACCTAAAGTTCTCTTCGCAGATGAACCAACGGCAAGTTTAGATTCAAAAAGATCTAAAGATGTTATGTTATTAATTCGTGATTTAACTAAAACACTTAATATTACTACTTTAATGGTTACACATGATGATGAAATGCTTTCTTATGCTGATCAAATAATTAAAATGAGCGATGGTCTAATTTTGCAAAATGTAAATTAAATCCTTAAACTTCAGGATATAATTCTAGACTGCCAGGGTTAAATGGGGGTTTAGTTAAATAAGTTAAGATAACATTTTTGTTTGCTTTTTTGTTGCACATCTGGAACATTAAGCGTCTATAACAAAAAATTAAATAGCAACTCTTAAGAGAGAGCGTTCCATTCGGAGCGTTCTTTTATTTTGGTTTTATAATATTCTTTGGATTTTACTACAATTACGCATAAAAATGCACGCAACTTCTCATTTTTTTATTTGAATATTCAAGAAACAAGTATGAAAAGGAGTTATTTTAGATTGATTGACAACAAACAAAAAAACAATACGATATACCTTCTGCTAATTCTATAAATTTGTTTAGTAATCAAAAAAATACTCTTTATTATCGTTTTTGTATATTTTTCTATAAATTAGACAACATTAACAGTAGTAAATGAAGAATGGAGGGATTAGGATGAAACATAAAAGGGATATTCTGACAATAATGTCTGTTATTTTATCAACAGGTTTACTGTTCGGATGCAACGGTGTCGATGAAGATGAGCCGGACCCAACCGAAGAACCTTCAGAGCAGCAAAAAGATAATAATCAATAATTGTCCTTTTATAAACAAAAAATTTTGAATATAATAACATCGTTCTAACAGAGCGATGTTTTTTGTTTGATTGGAATCATAAGGGGATGGTTTAGCAAAGAATTACTATACTGCTGTAAAACCAATACTTACACTTCTAAGAGAGAAACGAGTTAAGCTAGTCGTTCGTGAAGTATCGGATACACATCCCGATTCAAGTTAGGGCGATACTTTTAGTTTTTACGAGGGCACTGAAAAAGTATAAAGTAGTACTTTTTTATACTAATTTTTTGCGGAAAATTCACTTTACTTAAAAGGATTTAGCGCAGCGGAATGAGACTCCTGCAGGATAAGGGTTTTTTGTAGCATGGATGGCTAACGGGGACTTTTGTTGAAGAAGGACCACTGTGAGTAATCAAACTTTTTTAATGAAAATACATACTAAATCATAAGAAAAGAATCCATTTTGATCAATCTTTTTTCAAAATGGATTCTTTTTATTTACCCTAATAAAGGTGTTCAGGAGGAACTATTGATTAATCATTATTTCGAATGTTACCCCCTAAATTTTGCGAAGTATAGATATTATTTATTCGTCACCGCCATAGCGTAGCATTCGGTATCCGACTCGTATGTGCGTCTGGATATATTTGGGGGTGGCTGGGTTCTCTTCAATTTTCTTACGGAGCGTCGCCATAAAAACACGCAGGCTAGGAACATCCGATTGAAGAGCGATTTGCCAAACTTCCTTCAATAGAAAATTATGAGTCAGTACTTTACCAACATGCTTTGAGAGCACGACTAACAACTTATACTCAATAGGCGTCAAATGTACTTCCTCTCCACGCACGAATACTGTGTTTGCTAAATAATCAATTTGTAAATTTCCGTTCATAAAAACCGGCTGCTCCTGTTCCAAATTACGCTCGCTCGCACTTCTTCTTAGTGCTACACGAATACGAGCAAGTAGCTCGTCTACGCTAAAGGGCTTCGTCACGTAATCATCCGCACCAGCATCGAGGGCATTGATTTTATCAGATTCTTCGCCTCGCGCACTTACTACTATGATAGGGGTTTGAGACCAACTACGGATTTTTTGAATAATGTCAATGCCGTCCATATCCGGTAGACCTAGATCTAGAATAATCACTTCTGGCTTCATCGAGAGTGCCTTTTGCAGTGCACTTTGACCATCTTGTGCAATATCGTATTCGTATTGCTGCGTATTTAATGTCATTTTGATCAAGTTACCGATAGCTATATCATCTTCGACCACAAGGATTCGTTTATTCATCGATATTCACAACTCCTTTTTTAAGTGAAAAATTAAAAATGGTACCCATCGGTTCATTATCCGAAACAGTTAGTTCACTTCCGTGTAATTTTAAGATCGTTTGGCACAATGCTAAACCGAGTCCTAGACCACGCCGGCTGTCGCTTCGCTGTACCTTACCTGTTGTAAAAGGTTCAAACAGCTTTGCCTTTACTGAATCTTCAATTCCTGGTCCATTATCCACAATGCTAAAGTGTACATAGTTATCCACTTCCTTTGCAGTTAGGATTATCTCGCTACCTGCAGGCGTGTAGGTCAGTGCATTATCGATAATGTTGATAAGCACCTGAATAATGAGACGTGCATCCATCAATGCCAATAGTAATTCTGGCTCTATATGATAAGTGATTTGGTGCGTATTGTTTATGCGAACGACATGCAAAAGTGCTTCTTGCATAATATCTTCCACAAGTTCTGGTTGCATCTCAATTGCAAGTTTACCATCATCAAGTCTTGAAACGGCAAGTAAGTTCTCTACCATTTGCACAAGCCATTTCGAGTTGCTATAAATATCCCGATACAATTGAGTTTTTTCGGATTCATGAATCTGTTCGCCGCTTGTCAACAATATATCGGCATTTCCTGAAATGCTAGTAAGAGGTGTCCTTAAATCATGGGATATTGCTCGTAAAAGGTTTGCTCGCATTTGTTCAAGCTCTGCTTCTCGAGCAACTTCTTCATTCAACTTCTGTAAATACCATTTATCAAGAGCGAACGAAAAGTCATTGATGATGGCATGTAAAATATGACGTTCAAACGCAGGTAAAGGTGATTCTTTTGATAGAGCGATTCCAATAACACCTTTTACATTGCCACCAGATACGAACGGTAAATAGTATGCCTGTGCTTCTGGAAAGATATCTGTTGATACACCTGCTACGTGCTTATTACTGGCAACCCAGCTCACTATACCACGCTCGCTTGCATTGTCAAACATTGCTGCCACTTCTTTATTTTCTAAAGTCGTCATGCTATCTGTTCGAAAAAAAACAGACTTCACTATTAATTTATTGTCTATTTCAAAGAATTCAACTGGCTTTTCTACTAGTTTTACAATTTGAGACATGCCTTCATTGATGATTTCTTCTATTGACTTTGCGTGTTGTAATTTACGATTTGTTTCTAGCAACACTTCCATTCGATAAGACTTACGAACTGCAACGACAGCCTGCTCCTTTACTTTTCTAGTTAGACTACTTGTAATAAAACCGGAAAGGAACATGATTAAAAACGTCATTGGGTAATCACGGTGGTATGCTTCAAATGAAAACCGTGGCTCGGTAAAGAAAAAGTTGAAGATGAGCACTGCCCCTAGCGAGCTAATGATGCTGACCATCCAACCGGATGTCCATGTTGCAAGTACTAACACGCCTAAAATATAGATGGTGATAATATTCGATTCACTAACTCCGATTGCTAAGAAAAACAGACCAATGAATGATGCCAAACCGAACACGATTGCCATTTTAAGCAAATCCATCCACTCAAACTTTAGCTGAGGCTTTATTTCTGGAAAGCGCATCGGTTCATTGTCTTCATCAGGTACAATATGTATTGCTAAGTTTGGTATAAAGTCATTAAAACGATCGCTTATTTTGGAATTAGGAAGCCACCATTTCTTTTTCATAGCTGTTCTTCCTATTACAAGCTTCGTCACACCGCTTATTTGTGCATAATTCGCAAGCGCTGCTGCTACATCATCTTCCTGTACGATTACTATATGACCACCAAGCTGTTCTGTCAGTTTGATGTGCTGCTGTAGTCGCTCGGAGTTCACTTCGTTCCGATCATTTGTTTTCACTTTTTGTACATAAAGTGCTGTGAATTTACCATGCAAGGCTTGTGCCAGCCTAGCTGCAGAGCGAATAACTTTCGCATTGGTTGGTGAACTACTGATGCCTACCAATATATGCTCCTCTACATGAGCACTTTGGCTGAAAGAGTCGTTTTTTTGTGTCTGTTGATGATAAATTGTGTCTGCAGTTCGGCGCAGTGCGATTTCGCGAAGCGCCACCAGATTCTGTTTTCGGAAAAAAAAGTCCATCGCTTTTTCTGCTTGTTTTAAGTGATATATTTTACCTTCTTTTAATCGTTGAATTAAATCGTCTGGTTCAATATCCACTAGCTTTATTTGTGCTGCATGATCAATTAAGTAATCTGGAATGCGCTCGCGTACCTTCACCCCAGTGATTTCTTCCACCAAATCGTGAAGGCTTTCAATATGCTGGATATTAACAGTTGTGTATACATGGATGCCTTTAGCAAGCAATTCTTCCACGTCACCAAAACGTTTTAAGTGGCGCATCGTTGGTACATTTGAATGAGCCAACTCATCAATTAGTACAATCTCTGGATTACGTTCAATTACAGCATCGATGTCCAGTTCTACAAAAGTCTTTCCTTTATAGTTTACTTTTCTAGTTGGTATTAGCTCAAGTCCTTCAAGTAAAGCTGCTGTCTCGGGTCGAGGATGTGGTTCTACATAACCGACCACAACATCTGTACCGAGTTTTTTTGCTTGTTGGGCAGCATCTAGCATCGCGTATGTTTTACCTACACCTGCGGCATATCCAAGAAAAATCTTTAGTCTTCCTACGGTTGCTTCTTTTTCTTCTTGTTTAATCTTTGCTAATAACGCCTCTGGACTTGGACGTGTGTCTTCCATCACCCTTCACCTCTACTCTATTATAGCTCCAATTACCATTAAGACAGCGTAAAGATTTAACCTTTATACCGTCTTAATATAAAACGCTTTTTCCTAACACTACATTAATTTGAATTACATTATGATAAAAACATCCAACAGAGGAAGGGATGATTCAATTGATGGACGTTTATATGATTGGTTTGCTAGTCATTAGTTTTGCTAGTCTTTATGGACTGACAATTTGGTGTTACAAGCAAGTAAATCATTAAGGGGGAAATAGTTATGTGGTTAGGATTGGGGATTATCATCGTATTGCTATTCGGCTATCTAGGTCATGCATTACTTTATCCAGAAAATTATTAACTTGATTCAGCAAATAATAACTGCTGATTCAAGTTAAGCCTCCGGCGGATGTCACAAATTTTGAATTGCGCAAGCGCAATTCAAAATTTGGACGCAATTACGCCGGGGCGTAATTGATAATACCTTTAGGAGGTAGGGAGTATGTGGCAAATTGCCATTGTTTTAGTTATTTATTTACCGCTTGTCATTTTAGCTGGTCATTATCTGTATCAGGTGACCATGCAGAAAAAGACTTGGCTCGATCCGGTGTTGAACCGAGTCGATAATGTCATCTACAAATTTAGTGGCATCAAGCAAGCTGATATGACCGGGAAACAATATGTACTGGCACTGATTCTTTCGAATGCCTTTATGGTATTCATAGGTTACGTCTTATTGCGGATTCAGTCAGCTTTATTTTTCAACCCAAATGGCATTGATAATATGGATGCGACGCTTTCTTTCAATACAATAATTTCTTTTATGACGAATACAAATCTTCAACATTATAGTGGTGAATCAGGATTAAGTTATTTGTCTCAGATGCTTGTCATCACGTTTATGATGTTTACGTCTGCGGCTACCGGTTATGCGGCATGCATGGCTTTCTGTAGACGATTAGTGGCAAAGACGGATACACTAGGCAATTTTTTTGTGGACTTTGTACGTGTGATTACACGTGTATTAATGCCAATTTCTATTGTTGTTGCAATGATTTTAGTATCTGAGGGTTCTCCACAAACCCTAAGTTCGAATAAAACCGTACAGACGATAGAGGGCAAAATGCAGGATATCGCCCTTGGACCTATAGCATCTCTAGAATCTATTAAGCATGTAGGTACAAATGGTGGAGGGTTTAACGGGGCCAACTCAACTACTCCGTTTGAAAATCCTACTGTTATTTCAAACATTGTAGAAATGCTTTCCATGATGCTGTTGCCGGGTGCTTGTGTTGTTGCATTTGGCTTAATGGTTGCCCACCGCCGTAAGAAAACGATAATTGGAAAACAAGGATTAGTTATTTTTTCAGCAATGAGTATTCTGTTTCTAATCGGATTGATTACTTGTTATGTGGCAGAGCGTGCAGGGAACCCGATTATTAGTGAACTTGGCATTACGCAAGATCTTGGCAGTATGGAAGGGAAGGAAATGCGATTTGGCGTCGCACAATCAGCATTGTTCACTACTGTGACAACTGCTTTTACAACAGGCTCAGTCAATAATATGCATGACACCTTAACGCCAATCGGTGGACTTGTACCGATGTTTAATATGATGTTAAACGTTGTGTTTGGAGGCAAGGGGGTCGGCCTAATGAACATGATGATGTATGTACTGCTGACTATTTTCATCGCCTGTCTAATGATTGGTCGAACTCCTCAGTTTTTAGGAAAGAAAATCGAGGAAAAAGAAATGAAGTTAATAGCACTCTGTATACTAATCCACCCTGCAATTATACTAGCGTTTTCAGCGCTTGCTGTGTCAGTAACCGCAGGGGTAGATGGAATCACAAATCCAGGTGCACATGGATTATCGCAAGTATTGTATGAATTTGCGTCTTCCTCAGCAAACAATGGCTCTGGTTTTGAAGGGTTAGCTGATAACTCGACATTTTGGAACGTAACGACTGGCCTGGCGATGTTCTTTGGTCGCTATTTATCTATTATTATTCAACTAGCTATTGCATCACTACTTGCTAAAAAATTATGGCATAGCGATTCAGTAGGGACATTGAAAACAGACAATGCAATGTTTACATTCCTGCTTGTCGCAATTGTACTGATGATTGGCGCTTTAACATTTTTACCTGCACTGGCACTCGGTCCAATTACAGAACATTTACAAATACGTTCTTGACGAGGAGAGACAATAATGGAAACTGCTTCAAAGAAAAGTTTTATAACGCGTGATATTATGAAGAGCTCTATTTTAGGGGCTTTCAAGAAATTCAATCCGGTATATATGATAAAAAATCCTGTTATGTTCGTAGTAGAGATTGGGTTTATATTCGTCCTAATGCTAACTATTTTTCCGACAATGTTGGATGCTGGAGCAGGTGAACATGATCGTATCTATAATGCCATAGTAGCTTTTGTCCTGTTTATCACTATCTTATTTGCTAACTTTGCTGAATCTATTGCAGAAGGACGAGGAAAAGCACAAGTACAGACATTAAAGAAAACAAAAACAGTGACGCAGGCGTGTGTACTACTTCCTGACGGATCTGAGGTCATGAAACAAGCACACGAGCTAACAAAAGGAGATATCGTCTTCGTGCAAGCCGGGGAAGTCATCCCAAACGACGGAGAAGTATTAGAAGGGATTGCAACAGTCGATGAGTCGGCTATCACTGGTGAATCAGCTCCTGTCGTGAAAGAACGTGGTGGGGACTTTTCATCTGTTACAGGTGGTACGACTGTGACAAGTGATTGGCTGAAAATCGAAATCACATCATTACCTGGCGAATCGTTCTTAGATAAAATGATTACCCTTATCGAAGGAGCAAGTCGTAAAAAAACACCAAATGAGATTGCACTAAACACACTATTAGTTAGTTTAACGATTATTTTCTTACTAGTTGTAGTGACACTTTATCCGATGACCACTTACTTAAATGTGCATATTCCGATAGCAACGCTAATTGCACTGACAGTCTGCTTAATACCAACTACTATTGGAGGTCTATTATCTGCAATCGGTATCGCGGGGATGGATCGTGTAACACAGTTCAATGTAATTGCTATGTCAGGAAGAGCTGTCGAGGCATGCGGTGACGTAGATACATTGATTTTGGATAAAACAGGAACAATCACTTATGGTAACCGTATGGCATCTGAATTTACAACTGTGAAAGGAGTAAATAAAAAAGAGCTGATACGAGCTGCATGGCTTAGTTCACTGACAGACGACACACCAGAGGGGAAATCTATTTTATCACTCGCTTACAAATTAAACGTGGATACTGCTGATGAAAAAATGATTATAAACACGAGCGATCACATTTCATTCTCAGCGCAAACACGCATGAGTGGGCTTGATATGCAAAACGGCACTAAAATCCGTAAAGGTGCTTACGATACGATTAAAAAGGAAAGTATTGCTGCTGGTCATCCTATTCCTAAAGATTTAGAGGAGCTAGTCCATCAAGTATCAATAGTAGGAGGAACACCTCTAGTTGTAACGGAAAACAATAAAATTTTAGGTGTCATTTATTTGAAAGATGTCGTGAAACCTGGTTTAAAGGAACGTTTTGAACAGCTTCGTGCAATGGGCATTAAAACAATTATGTGTACAGGTGATAACCCACTTACTGCCGCTTCCATCGCAAAAGAAGCAGGCGTGGATAGCTTTATCGCAGAAAGTAAGCCAGAAGATAAGATAAAGGTCATTAAAGATGAGCAGGCACTTGGTAAGATTGTGGCAATGACTGGCGATGGCACAAATGATGCACCAGCCCTTGCGCAGGCAAATGTTGGGTTGGCGATGAATTCTGGGACAAATGCAGCAAAAGAAGCAGCTAATATGGTAGATTTGGATTCAAACCCAACGAAAATAATTGAAGTTGTGGAAATAGGAAAACAATTGCTGATGACCCGTGGTGCTCTCACAACATTTAGTATTGCGAACGACGTGGCTAAATACTTTGCCATAATCCCAGCAATGTTGATGGTGGCAGTACCAGAAATGAAATCGTTAAATATCATGATGCTGAATTCACCAACAAGCGCTATCGTCTCTGCATTGATTTTTAATGCGATCATTATACCAATGCTAATTCCAATTGCTATGAGGGGAGTAAAATATAAGCCGATGAGTGCATCCAAATTATTAAGCAAGAACTTGCTAATTTATGGACTCGGCGGTATTATCGCTCCATTTATCGGTATTAAAATAATTGATTTAATTATTGGTCCAATTTTACACATGATAGGTCTATAGGAGGGAAAGCTTTATGAAGGGATTTTTTGAAAACTCTAAACAAGCACTGCTGGTCTCTTTAGTCATGTTTGTTTTATGTGGTTTAATATATCCATTTGCAGTCACAGGGGTTGCTCAGGCATTTTTTAAACACAAGGCAAATGGTAGTTTAATAGAGGTGGATGGTAAAGCTGTAGGATCAGAAAAATTAGGTCAGGCATTTACTGGACCTGAGTATTTCTGGGGCCGCGTATCTGCAGTAAATTACAACGTTTATACAAAAGAGGATACGGTACCAGATGAAAATGGTGAAACAGCCTATAGTGGTGTTAGCTCAGGTACTTTCAATTACGCTCCGTCTAATCCAGAACTACAAAAACGAATAGATACAGATATCGAGGCATTTCTGAAATCTAATCCAAAAGTGAAGCGAGAAGAGATTCCTGCTGACTTGATGACCGCCTCTGGATCCGGTCTAGATCCACATATTAGTGTGGATGCAGCGCTAATTCAAATGGAACGTGTTGCAAAAGCAAGTGGGCTTTCTATAGAGGAAGTAAAAGATGTTGTAAAAGCAAACACGGAGAGCCGTGTGTTAGGTGTAATGGGAGAAGATAAAGTCAACGTCCTAGCAACGAACTTGGATATATTTAAAAAAATGAAGGAAAGATGAATTGCAAAGTATAGAGTTTGTAAAACTTTTAAATTGGTATAACAGGAAGTGGTAGCAATAGAATAATTGAAATTCTTTGTTTAACAAGGAGGGGCATTCCTTAAATAACGAGTAATGTATTTCTCTTCTTCAACAAATGGGGCAGGTTAGTTGAAGAAGAGGAATGAAATCCTTTCTTTAATGTCGCATTTGACACAAACTGTGCAACAAAATAAATGAAAAAACGAACACCAAAGGATGTTCGTTAAGAAGTTAAATCTTTGTTGGTGTATTGCCCATTGCAATAGAGATTCTATTCCAACTGTTTATCTGATTAATAATAAGAACTAGATCAACATATTGTTTTTCATCATAATGTTCTCGGACACGCTTGTATAAGTCATCAGGAACTCTTTTAGTAGGGATTAGAGTAATATGCTCAGATAGTTCGAGAGCAACTTTCTCTTCAGGTGTATAAAAAGTACATTCATTCCAAGCATTTAAACAATAAATTCGTTGTTCGGTTTCACCCATCTTACGAGCATCGGATGTATGCATATCTATACAGAAGGCACAACCGTTAATTTGAGAGGCTCTAATTTTGATTAACTCTCTAGTAGTTCTATTAATGGTAGTCTGCTTAGTGTACTTCTCCATATCCATCATAATTTTCATACCATCAGGTGCAATATCATAGTAGGGAACTCTTTGACTCATAAAGCAAGACTCCTTTGATTTTAAGATACTAATATTATACCTTTATACGAAAATTAGCACTAATGTTTTGTTTGTATGACATTCAAAATCAAGAGGAACTTCAGTTGTAAAATTTTATTAGTTGAGTCGCAGTTCGACCAAAAAGCGAACAAAAGTTGACGCAAAAAAAAACGACCCGAAAGCCGGCTAAACTAAAATTAATGCTGATTCATGAAATACAAAAACCAAACGGCATGGTTCTGCTCGTCAGCAGAGGCCTGTGTAAATGCATTTCTTATAAGTTCATTATTGTATTTTCTAGCAATTTCATGATAAAAATCGACAGTTTCTTGTTCGTCGATAAATGCAGCTAATACTCCACTTTTATAATCTAGGGAGCATTGTTTAGTGATTTGAGGTGTTGGTTGATTTCCGGTTAGTGAAATATAAATCTGAGAAATGTTTTGATAGTGTCTAATTTCATCATTTCGGATTTCGAGTATTCTGCTTTTAATCTCAGGGTTCCGAGCTTGGTTAGCTAATATTTCATAGCAATAGATAGCTTGATATTCTCCGTTGATAGCTTTCGATAGATCGTTGATGATTTCTCTATTAGAAGAATGCTGCATGGAGTTCTGATTCATTTTTTCACCTCCACTGATAGAGTATTCAAGCATGTAAGCAAGGGAATCTTGTCCGATGTTAGTAAAAAATTGACACAATACGACCATAAGGAGGTTCTAAGATGGGCAAGACCATTTCGTTTGAAGTTACAAAAATCATTTATTGGGACAATTAGGGAAGACTTGTAGTGGCTTTCTCCCAAGGCCAAATATGTGAAGGTACACTACATGAAGACGGAACAGTTACTTCAGAAAGTCCGTACTATGAAGATGTTTCTGACTTTGTTGATTTAGATAGTATTAAATTTTTATTATTTTATAGTTCGAACATATTGCATAACAAAAGAACAGAACCTAGACTGACGTATTGTCAACAGTGCTTCCCAGACTGCTTTCGGTTCTGTGTAAATGCATTATAAACAATTGAATTGCGTTTTATACAGCATAATTCGACTATAAGGCGGTATTGTAAGAAATTAATAGCAGTTGAAAAGTAGGTCAATCAGAAAGACACACGACTTCAGTTAAACGTTGGATTTCACTCAGAATCTGTTTTTTTATTTGTAAGTCTTCACATATAAAATAGTCGTCAATTAATCGATTGAGTTCTTGATAAACAAGAGTCATAGGTAATACCTCCTTTATTAATAGTTCTTTTTACTTCAATTATTATATAAGGTTTTAGGGATATTGGTATGGTGTTTTATAAATGTTTGGAAAGTTGTCACATTCCGGCCATAAAGTGCAATAGAAGAGAAGTTGCTTGTTCAAATACCGGGGGCAGTTTAGTTGAATAAGTACTTAAGCAATTTTATTCATCAAAAGTGATCCAGACATTAAATTGTCGTGGAAACAAAATTTTAATATTAATTCTAAAAAAAGGTATTATTGAATCTTTTTGGGATTGAAAAACGTATTATAATGTATTGCCGTTCTTGAAGGGAAAAGGGAGGGAACTGAGTGCATTGGGGGATGTGGATTTTTTGGGGTTCCATTGCGGCTCTACTTATAGGTACTTATCTTGTGGATTTTTTGACTGGACGGAAATATAATTTCAAAGAACAGGAAAAGACTTTCAACCAGAATTCGGCGGAAGCAGATGCTCTACGAGAAGTTGGACGGCATGACCATCAAAGTGGACCGTTTTAAATGAACGAACGGATATGGTACTTTAACTAACGGAGGCGGTTGTTAAGATGATTGAGTTGCTTAGTCATCTCTTTTTTCTTATTGAACTAAAGAGGCAGGTTAGTTGAAAAAGATAGGGCTTCGTTTTTGAAAAAGGGAAATAAACTTACTACATCTTTAATCTTTGATTCTGCAATTACACCAATAATTAAACAGCATTATTTCTACACCGTCCACGTCTGTGGACGGTGTATTGCGTTTTTACGGCTTCAGAATTAAACAACTATATTGGAACATAACAGCGTTGGCATATTCGAACGGTGTTATGTATGTTTATAAGAGCAAAAAAGAACAACTTTATTGTTGGTGATTAATAATTGAAGAAAAAAACCTGACTTGAGGTAAATGTATAGCAATCTCTGCAAAATACTTTTAGTTAAGACTTATAGAAATACTTTAAATTATTCAAATTTGCATCTCAACACGGCTCAGGATTGAATGTTGCGGTTTTGAGAAGATAAATAATTCTATGTACTCAAATTTATGTCCCCAATTTACTAAACTTTGTATCCTCGTACAACTCTTTGCTCCCTTATATTAATATACCAGTGTTTGATTTTCAAATATCGACTATGGGGTCTATATTGTACGTATAAAAAAACTGAAGTAGTTAATACTTAATATTATAGATAGCCATATTTAACCAACAGAGGCGGTAATAGTAAGTGATTTTTCCTATCTAATATATATATGAAAATAGAAAAGACTTTTTAGTACCATAAAAAGTTAATACAGGAAAAGAGAGAGGGAGACTATGTGGTTTTTAAAGAATGAAAATATAAAAGATAACTCTACCCCTTCACCGAATCAAGAGGTGGATACCAAACAAAAAGAAGCCTTAAAAACTAGTCTTCAACAAAACATACAAACTCTAAAAGATACCCTTGGAAAAAGTTCGGATATTATCATTCGTGAAATTCGAATTGGAAATGAAGGAAACATTAAAGCCGGTATTATATATACAGATGGATTAACCGATACACCCTCATTACAAAACTTTATTTTGGAAACGCTCATGCTAGATATCAAGGGGATTGAATTATTGGAAAAAACTTCTCCTGAGCAAAATCTTATTAGCGTATTAAAAGATGTTGCCTTGACAGTAGGAGAAATTAAAGAAATAACTAATCTTGACGTTCTTTTTAACAGCCTTTTGTCGGGGGATACCATTATTTTAATCGATGGATATGCCCAAGGTTTAAGCATTTCCAATAGGCATTGGGCCGAGCGTGCGGTAACTGAACCATCGGCCCAGACGGTAGTTAGAGGACCACGCGAAGGATTCACTGAGAATTTCCGTGTAAATACGGCCTTAATTCGTCGGAAAATTAAAGATCCGAACCTTTGGATGGAGTCAAAAATTATTGGAACACGCACGAAAACGAACATTGCCATAGTCTATATCAATGGTATTGCAAATGACAAAATCGTGAAAGAAGTCCGTTTACGTTTGGATCGAATAAACATTGATGGAATTCTCGAAAGCGGTAATATAGAGGAATTAATTCAGGATTCACCATATTCACCTTTTTCTACTGTTTATAATACGGAACGTCCTGATGTAGTAGCTGCAGCTCTACTCGAGGGACGCATCGCTATTTTGATTGATGGAACACCATTTGTGTTAATTGTTCCAGCATTATTCGTTCAATTTTTCCAGTCTGCTGAAGACTATTATGTGCGTACGGTTATTGGGAGTCTTATTCGACTCCTTCGGTTTGTAGCATTCGCAATTGCTTTGCTTGCACCTGCATTATTTATTGCGATCACAACTTTTCATCATTCCATGATACCGCCTGCACTCCTCATTAGTCTGGCAGCTCAGCGAGAAGGTGTCCCATTTCCGGCATTTGTTGAAGCGCTCATAATGGAAATCACCTTTGAAATTTTGCGCGAAGCAGGTGTAAGAATGCCACGCTCGATCGGTTCAGCTATGTCTATTGTAGGGGCATTTGTTATTGGAACAGCAGCGGTTGAAGCAGGCATAATCTCAGCTATGATGGTAATCGTCGTTTCAATAACAGCTATATCTAGTTTTGTTTCGCCATCATACGACATAGCGATTTCTGTAAGGATATTGCGCTTTGCTTTTATGGTGTTAGCTGCTTCGTTTGGTTTATTTGGAATTACGATAGGTTTAATTGCTCTTATTCTGCATTTATGCAGTTTGCGTTCTTTTGGCGTACCTTATATGTCTCCGATAGCTCCATTTAATGTTTCTGATCAAAAGGATACGTTTATTGTTTTGCCTCTATGGAAATTGATTACTCGGCCTCGCCTACTCAATCAACAAAATAAGGTTAGGCAACAAGATTCAGCCGCTGCAAAACCAGCACCACCAACAAAATAATAAGGAGTATGAAGGGGTTAAAACGATGAAAAAGTGCATGTTTGTTCTCCTAATTCTCAGCCTCTTTCTCACGGGGTGTTGGGACCGGCGGGAATTAAATGAACTCGCCATTACCCTGGCAATAGGAATCGATAAAGTTGAAGATGAATACCAGGTAACAGCTCAAGTGGTTGTACCCTCGGAAGTATCCATGAAAGGAAATATGGGGGGGACAACGGTCGCCCTCTATACGGCGAGTGGGGAAACGGTTTATGAAGCCATTCGGAAAATGACAAAGGACACGCCTCGAAAAGTATATCCTGGACATCTTCGAATGCTTGTGATTGGAGAGGAATTAGCTCAAGAAGGGATAAGTGAATCTTTAGAGTTTGTGGCAAGGGATTGGGAATTTCGATCGGATTTCTATGTTGTTGTTGCTAAGGATATAGCCGCTGCAGAAGTACTGAATGTCACTACAGATATAGAAAGCATACCAGCCAATAAAATGTTTAACAGTCTCAAAATGTCAGAAAAAGCTTGGGCGGGTACGACCGGCGTTACTTTAGATGAGCTGATAGCAGATCTTACAAGTGAAGGAAAGGGAGCCGTATTAACAGGGATTGAAGTTACAGGAGACCCAAAAATAGGATCAAGCAAACAGAATGTGGAAACGATTGCTCCCACTACTCGAATTAAATATAATAATTTAGCTGTGTTTAAAGAAGATAAACTAGTGGGCTGGTTAACTGAAAAGGAAAGTAAAGGTTATAGTGATATCACCAACTCAGTAAAAACAACAGTATCATCAATATCTTGTCCTAAAGAGGGAAAAGCAACTATAGAGGTCATTAAATTGAATACTGATGTTAAAGGTAATATAAACAAAGGAAAGCCCGAAGTGGATATCAATATTAAAGGAGAAGGGAATGTAGGGGCGGTAGAATGTAAAATTAATCTTACCGAAGTAGGAACAATGGATGAGCTAGAGAAAATTTACGAAAAAGAAGTGAAAGAAATCATTAATGAGACCCTTAACTCTTTACAAAAACAATATAAAACAGACATTTTTGGATTTGGTGAAGCCATTCATCGATCCAATCCGAAAGAGTGGAATAAGATTAAAGAAAATTGGGATGAGGAATTTTCTAACTTAACAGTGAATGTGAAAGTTGACATGAAACTTCGTCGTACGGGTACTTTAACTAGTCCCTTTTTAGAAGAGGAAAGGACTAAATAATCATGCTGAAAAGTATAGGAATACTTTTAATTGCAGCTGCCATTTTGTTGATTGAAGTTCAACCTCTCTTGGAAAAAAAGCATAAAAAAGAGTTGAAAGTTTTTTTAATCCTCCTTGCCATTGGGGTAGGGTTAAGTATTGCACAAGCAGTAGGAAAACCTATTCTGAATCCAATGGATTCAATAACTTTTGTGTTTAAACCGCTTAATGATGTTATTGCTCTTTTATTGAAGTAAAAGAACCTTATAAGGGAACGGGATGAGAAGAAATGATGCAAAACGTTAAAATAAATTCGTACCAATTTCTAATATTAGTTATTTTTTTTACGATTGGTACGAGCATGTTAACTGTACCATCAGTATTAGCAACCGACTCGAAGCAAGACGCTTGGATTTCCGCTATATTTGGTATGGGAATCGGGTTATTGATTATATGGCTGTTCATCACCATAGCTCTTTGGTTCCCACACCTCACCTTTACCCAAATCATTGAAAAAGTATTTGGAAAATGGGTAGGTAAAGCCTTTTCTGTTTTTTTTGTACTTACGTCTTTTCTTTTTTCTTCAGAACTTTTATATTATTTTGGGTCATTCCTAAACATTCATGCGCTGCCAAATACTCCAACGGTAGTTCTTAATATTCTTATGGCTGGGATAGTGGTGATGGGAGTCCGTCTTGGATTGGAAACCATCGCGCGCACTGCAGAAATCTTAATTGTCGTCTTCTTCTTTCTTTTTCTCATTTTAGTGGTATTTATTTCACCTGAAATCAATTTTGAAAACATACAGCCTGTATATGAGATGGGTACAAAAAAGATCGTTCAAGCATCCTTATTTTATGTCGTAGTATCTCCAGTTGATGCCGTTGTTTTATTAATGATTTTTCCTTCCTTTATAAACAAAATGAAAAATGTTAAAAAGTCTTTTTTAATTGGAAACTTAATAGGCGGCATCATCATCATCGTCATTACATTTTTGTGTGTTTCTGTGTTAGGTGCTGCGGATACTACAAGACAGGTGTATCCTAGTTATGAATTGGCTAAAAAAATAAATATTGGGGATTTTGTACAACGTATTGAGGCGTTAATGTCAACACTTTGGATTATTTCGCTCTACTTTAAGACGATTCTTTATTTTTACGCTGCCGTTTTAGGGATGGCACAAATTCTAAATTTGAAAGATTATCGCCCTTTAACATTACCGTTAGGCATGATTGCTGTTACCCTCTCCCTCGTGATTTATCCTAACGTCATCTACCAACAAAAGTTTGACAGTACTACGGGTAATTCCTTATCATTATCAATCGGACTTTTTTTACCACTTTTGCTGGTAGTCGTATATGCCATCCGAAAAAAACAATTGAAAAAAGAAGCGTGAGCCCATGGAACGTAATATGCAAAGTCCGTGCATTGGACTGGTCTCTGGCGTTTTAGTGATGTAGAGGGGAAGGAAGGTATGATATGAAATGATGCAAAATGTTAAAATAAATTCGTACCAATTTCTAGTTTTAGTTATTTTTTTTACAATTGGTACGAGCATCTTAATTGTCCCATCAGGTATAGCTGCCGAAGCGAAACAAGACGCTTGGATTGCAACTATATTTGGTACGGGAATCGGGTTATTGGTCATCTGGCTATTCACCAAGATAGCTCTTTGGTTTCCTCATCTCACCTATATCCAAATCAATGAAAAACTATTTGGAAAATGGCTAGGTAAAGCCGTTTCTCTTTTATTTGTATTCATGTCTTTTCTCTTTACTGCAATTCTTTTGTTTTATTCTGGGTCATTCCTTATCACTCATATGATGCCAAATACTCCATTGGTAGCCCTTAATATTCTTATGATGGGGATTGTTTTGATGGGAGTCCGACTTGGATTAGAGACAATCGCTCGTTCTGCAGAAATCTTAATTGTCGTATTCTTCGTCCTTTTTCTTGTTTTAGTTGTGTTTATTTCACCTGAAATCAAATTTGAAAACATACAGCCTGTATTTGAGGCAGGAACAAAAATGATCGTTCAATCATCTTTACTTTTTGTCGTTGTATCTTCTGTCAATGCTGTTATTTTATTAATGATTTTTCCAGCCTTTATTAATAAAACAAAACAAGCTAAAAAGTCCTTTTTAATTGGAAACTTAATCGGCGGAATCGTCATCATCGTCATTACATTTTTGAGTGTTACTGTATTAGGTGCTGCGGATACTATAAGAGAGGTGTATCCTAGTTATGAATTGGCTAAAAGAATAAATGTCGGGGATTTTGTACAGCGTATTGAGGCATTAATGGCTGCACTTTGGTTTATCTCCCTTTATATTAAGACGACCCTTTTTTTTTACGCTTCCGTTTTAGGAATGGCACAAATTTTAAATTTGAAAGATTATCGCCCCTTAACCTACCCGTTAGGGATGATTGTTGTTGTACTTTCTCTGGTGATTTTTCCAAACGTCATCTACCAAAAAAAATGGGTATCGACAACAAATATATCCATTTCATTATCGATTGGACTTTTTTTACCTCTTTTACTGGTAGTCGTATATGCCATCCGAAAAAAACAATTAATAAAAGTCCCTGAAAGTTCTTAAGTGTAAGATTGATTCAATTTATCAGTAAATAGGAGCCTTTGAAGACTAGAAGGATATAAATTATCATCTAGCCCGTGAAGATAAAGTTGTTTTTATGGAGCTAGATTTGTTCAAACATCTTCGAAACGCGAATATCACTAAAAAGATGGGCCACAGCAGTGCTTATCCATTTCAACTTGTGTTCTGTCTGGTTTTTCAACATAGGAATTGGTTCCGATTATCCGCTTCCAAAAAAGGGGAAGATGTTTCAGCCCAAGATGCTGTTTATCATTTTCTGTTGGGCCAGTTTTGTTAGTTACTGGTGGTGAGTATTGGTATTAAGAAGAAGGAAAACCAACTCGGTTACTCAAAGCGGTAATGTGGTGAATATTCCGCCGAATGTGAAACATTGACATGGTGCTACAAAAGAGAGTTGGTTGTACACTTTGCAATGATGCCAGGTCAAACGGATTGGTTAGAGCCTGTTGATGATGAATGGTAAAATAAATTATTATTTCTATAGAAAAAAGCCGATTTTCCAAATGTGGAATTCGGCTTTTTTTTCAATAACTTTGTAAAGTTTTGTACGTAACTAAAGGGGCAGGTTAGTTTAACAAGAAATGCTATAATTTGTATATTGGCAAAAAGTAAGAGTATTTCGATAGTCGATTAGTTAAACCAAGGGCAACATTAAAAAGGGAGGTAAGTTTGATGTTAAATCGAGTCATTGAACAATTTAGATTGCGGGTACTATCTATTAATGAGGTTGAAGATTCCCATAGTTCAACAGTCTATAAATGTAATTTGCTTAATGGTGAAAATATTTTTTTAAAAATCCCTTATACAAAATTGAAGTGGCAGCGGGAGTTAGAAGCCTATGAAATTTTAAAAGGAAGTGTTCCCATTCCTGAAATGTTGGATTATTGGTCTGGTGATGAGAAATGTCCTGGAGCTTTTTTATTATCTGAATTAAAAGGAAAACCTTTAACATCTGAGGCTTCACCAACTGTAGCGTTTCAAGTTGGGGTCCTTCATGCCTCGATGCATACAATTCAGCCGCCTGTAGAGCAAGTGTTAACTGGCATACAAAATGAATTTCCGAACTGGTCTAATTTTGTCGAACAACAATTTTATAGTTTTGCTAAGGATGTAAGAGACGTTTTGGATGAACGTTTATACAATCAAGCTATTGAAAAATATGAAAACATGAAACAACTGCTCCCTTTCCCAGATGGACCAAGCTTTATACATATGGATTTTCGTCCAGCAAATATAATTGTTGATGGTAATAAAGTTTCAGGCATGATAGATTTTGAAAGCGTACGATTTGGTTCATCAGAAATCGATTTTACCAAATTGTATCGTGATTTTTTACGCTTCGATTCTACCTTGTATCAGGCCTATCAAGAAGGCTATAACAGTATCAGACCATTAATTGATTTAGAAGTTGTATTGCCTTTTTATCGATTTACAGATGCCTTCAATAGTATCGGATGGTGTAAACGTCGTGGAATTGAAAGAAATGCATTATTTCTTGAAGAAAATTTAGCAAGTTTAAAAAAACTGTTACTATAAAATGGGGACGATTATGAACTATTCGCCTTTCGAAATTAAACGATTTTATTATCTCCACTCTGATATATGCAATTTTATATGTTAGATTGTGAAGGAATGTACTTAAACTAACGGAGGCTTTACTTCAAGAAGGGGTAAAGCTTTATTATTGAAATAACGAAGCAGGTTAGTTGAAAAAGGAAATGTTTTAATAAAATCAAATTTCAATAAGGGGAACTTTAATATGGAATCTTTGATTAAATCTCAATTAAACGATGTAGATGAAATAGTGAATATTGATAGAGTAGTAACTGGTAGTGATAGCAGACGAAAATACATAAAAAAAGCTATTGAGGAAGAAAGGTGTATAGTTGTTAAAAATGAGTTCTCAATTGTAGGATTTTTAATTTTTGATACTCACTTTTTTGATTGTAGCTTTATATCCTTGATAATAGTTAAACCGACTGCAAGACGAAAAGGATATGCAACATCCCTTATGGATTATTTTATAAGCATATCGCCAACTAAGAAAATATTCTCTTCAACCAATCAATCAAATAAAGGTATGCAAGAGGTATTTAAAGCAAATGGATTTATTCAAAGTGGATTTGTTGAAAATTTAGACGAGGGAGATCCAGAGATAATTTACTTTAAATCAACATAAGTAATTCTGAGTTCTTCAACTAATTTGATGATTTAGTAGAACGGGGCTGTCAGTAGCCAGCCTTTATTGTTCTTCAACTACAATGGAAGAACGTAATTTTCTTTCATATTCTGTAGGGAAGCTGTGCTTCATGGTGGGTAATATAGCTTTTTCACTTCAATAAATTATTATATTCACTATTTTGAAGGAGGTCTTTGGAAGAAAGACTTGTCCATTTTGAAATTGAAGTATCTGGATTATTCTCTATATAACTTTGAGTAATTTCATAGCCGATTTTGTAATCCGACCATAATGGTATTCCTTTTGCTGAATTCCCATGGAAGAAATCTTTATATATTTTACCGGAAGTCGAATCTGCATTTTTCCTTAGCTCCTCTAAAACGATTTCTGTAGATTCCTCTGATAACGGTTCAGTCCAAGGAGCACTTATTTCAGGATAGACAAAATGGGCAAAGGAATCTGCTTTTCCTTCAAAAAGAATCATGTCTAAAACAGTATATAAAGCCATCTCACCATTTGCTAAAATATTTATTGCATGGTGATATTCATGTGTAACAAGATATTTTAACATATCTTCACTAAAGGAAGTGTCTATCTGGATGAATATGTCCTTATCGTTATATGTTACTCCACTTACTCCCTCCATTTTATTAATGGCAAAGTTATCTTCAGGTCTTAGAGGCATAATATATATGTTTTTATCTCCACCTGGTAGATGTTCTGCTGACTTTATAAGTGCTTCTTGTATTAACTCATTTATTTGCTCTTGTTTTTGAAGGAGCTTAATCGTATTTTTTTCAAACTGTTCCACCTCGGTAGATGATGTAAAAGGATATCCTAAAGTTAAATCTAAAGAGGATTTTTCCTTAAGAGGTTTTAACACTTTTTCCACATATGCCGATGGGTTACTTTCGGATGGGTTCTTTTTAACATAGTCAGTGTACTCAAGTACTTCCTCATAAAATGGGATTATTTTAAAATTCTTTCCTTCATATGAAAAACTAACTTCTTTTTGGGAAGGTAGTTTATTCCCTTCCTCTTCCTCTCTATCTTGCACTTTGTCATTAGAACAACTTGCAAGTAGTACTGAAACAAAGATTACCAAGCCAACTATTCTCTTCATTTTATTACTCCTCTCGAAGAACCTCTTTTATATCCACATAATTTAAATTATTGAATCTAATAATGGTTGAATTAATATAAATACGATATGAATGAAGATAAGTTTCAACTATTGGAAAAAATTCACTAAAGGTTAATGAAGTAAAGAAAACAAGTTGAATTAAATTTTCTTATTCAACTAACGGAGGTTTTAGTTAAACAGGACCATCATTTCGATGGCCTATTTTTACGTCCAAAACATCAAGTAGATCCATTGTGAAATGTAATTACCATGGAATAACGTAATTTTCTTCCATATTCTGTGTTGCAGCAGGGTTTCGTGGGGGGCTAACGGGCAGGTTAGTTAAAAAAGAAAATATAAAAAAAGCCAAATTATATAAATCCGGCTTTAAAATGATAAAAGGAAATAGATGGTTAGAGAGGATCTTTTAGTTATAAATTATGAGTTAAGAAACAAACCTTATAAACTAGTATTCCCGCTATAATTGTGTCTATGAGGATTCATTCCGTTTACTGTAGTAACCCCACTAAACTCATGATAATGACCGCCGTTAGGAAGGGGAATAGCTGGACCAATAACTCCACGAATTTCATGTTGATGTTGATCGTCCACAGATGTAAAGGTAAAGTATTGATGGGTGTGTTGGACTTCACTTGGAGCTGGTACAGTAGTTCCAGCGTACATGTGATTATGTCCCGCTTCAAAAGAAGTTACGCCTCTAAATCCATGGGACATGGGGAGGGACAGGTCTGCCATCCCATGAAGTGATAAAAAGTTGATGGGAATGCTGAGGACCCGAATCGTCAGAATGATACATGAATCCAGAAACAGGTATTTCCAAATGTAAAACTCCTTTTGCCAATTTCAATAGTTTATGTAATCGAGTAGATAAATAAGGTTACAAATTGTATTAAAAATGAGAGTAGTACAATGTCCTATTAGGAGATGATCACAAGTTCGGTGGCGTTGATTCAAGAAGGATTGCCGCTTTTTTGTTGAAGAAGGAAATGCTTTATAAAAGTTGAATACTTTTTTAAAAATAATAGGAGGAGCAAAAACCCCCTAACCAATCGGATAGAGGGGGTTGTAGGATGATGCAACAACTTAATCTAATGTATCTAATTTCTCTCTTATATATTTCGACCGTGCTTCAATAAAATTAAATATATACGCCGGTTCCTGATCAAATAAATGGATATCGTCTTTTTTATAAGGGTCTTTTTGAATATAAGGCCTTATTACTTCATGCATATTTTGTATTATTGGCTTCAAAAAACCTACATTAAATTGGTTGTTTAAAATAACTTCTAGCAAATTTTTGTATTGACGTCGAAATGTTTTCACGTCGAGAATCCTTGCGGTTAGCGTATTAAATCCTTCGATTCGTAAATAGTCTTCCTCCATCACTTTCCCATTTACATCCCTTCCCCATGTTGCATCGTAATCCCACGGGATAATTTCGAATAGCCTCGTTTCGCTATTCTGGTATAGTGCGTAATTATGAACAAAACCATCAAAATTTTGGGTGAAAACAACGCCAGCCAACCAACGGAGATACTGATCAACATTGAGGTATTTCAAAATTTCATTTTCAAATTCTGCTTTTGAAATGGTATTAATTTCAATAATCATATTTTGTAAATGAAATTCATCAGATTCTGTCCCATATTTTAGTTCATAGCCAACCTTAAGTGATTTCTTAACTTCTTTATCAAGATCACTCATTAACGAAAAGTTAGCATCGCCATCAACCGCATAGAATATTGGTCCTTGCGGGAGTCGTCGATTCGTAAGGAAATGCTCATCCACGGATTCTAATTCCAAATAAAGCCCCTCATTTTTCCCATTCAATTTCATATATACAAATTGGGACTTTGGCGATAAACACCCTATTTCATTGAAAAAATCGAGCGATAATTTATTTCTTAAAAGAGAAGGATCTTTATATTCTGCGTTGATATGAATTTCTTTGGCATTCCTATACTTACTTGGCTTATAAAATGAAATGTGATACGACTTCTTTCGAAAATCTCGTATATGGGAGCCACGATAGGCGATATCAATATCATACTTTCTTTTGTTAATCGTTAGCTTGGCAGAGATAGGATCGTCACACCATATATCTTTCCGAAGTTCACTTAAATCTAAAGGATGAATAAAAAGCTGATATTCAGGTATTTTTAGGCCGTTATCCACGCGAATTCTCTCCCTTCATTTTTAAATTATTCGTATGAAAAAAATGTAAGATGCCACAAAAAGATACAGAATTATTTTATACTTTCGAAAACTATGCGATTGTCTCTTACATTTTAAGTACAATCTCATATATTGCGATAAGAGAAAGAAAAGTGAAACAGCACGAGTTGATTTATTTTGAAAAAGGAATAATCATCTACCTTCTTTCTTTAATAATGATGAAAGGAGGTTTGAACATGTCACTTATACAGAATGCAGTATATCGGGCTAACAACACAGGGTTAGGTCACTTCATGCACCAGGATCCTTTTAGTAACGAACGATGCACGAGCAGGAGACGTCGAACTTCGCGAAACCAACGACGCACGAGTAATAGACGTCGAACTTCGCGAAACCAACGACGCACAAGCAATATACGTCGAACTTCGCGAAACCAACGACGCACGAGCAGAGTACGTCGAACTTCGCGAAACCAACGACGCACGAGCAGGGTACGTCGAACTTCGCGAAACCAACGACGTACGAGCAGTAGACGTCGAACTTCACGAAACAAACGACGCACAAGAAGGAACTCCTTTTGGAATGACTTATTATTTTAAAAAACTAAGAGGCGATTTTTCGCCATCTGAAGAGTATGTCACTTAATGTTCTTCAATGGACTATTGCATGCGTCAGTATTATAAAGTTAACTAGTTCTTACTAGTTAACTTTTTTTCGTGTTATTCCTATCGAAATCGAAGGTTGAAAGAAAAATGAAAGGTAAGCTGGGGTGGGTTCTGTCTTATCTATTCTTGTATGTATATTGTTCTAGATGGATTGTTATTGTTGTGTATTACACATAATCTATCAGAGATGTTTAATTCACTGTAGCCGATACACTTTTCCCGTTCAAAACGGAAATTCAAAAAAGATTGCACTTTAACGGGCAGGGACCGTCAGGGGAACCTCCTATTTATCTAGGAAAACCGAAAACATTTGCCATCCTCCATTAAAACGCATTGGACTTTCCATTTTTTAACTCCTTTTTCAGGATATAATATAGGCTATGTATAATTAATGAAAAGGCTTAGACTAAAACCCATATTCGAGATTTTTGCGTGGAATGATTTTGGATTGTTCCGTAAATCACCACTTATACAGCCACTCACAATTGGCAGCTGGAACCAATTATTCATTACCTTAATGGTTTGATATGTAAACTAAACGTGTATAAAAAATGTATGCGATTTTGGTATGAACTGAAACATTCGGATGGCCTCTATATCACCATAGTTCATCGACCTTCTTCGCCAGCCGTAAAAACAGTTTGGGATTGCTTAGGAAATTCTTTTTTCTTTTTAAAATACCATGGAAGAACGTAATTATCTTGCATTTTCTGTAGTGAAGCAGGACTACATAGGTGGCTAACGGGGCAGGATAGTTAAATAACTAATAAAATTAAGGACACTGGGAAACAAATTCTTCCATGTAAGAAGGTGTCTTTTTGTATTGGTCCAAATTAATATAAGAGGATATTAAAATAAAGATATGATGACAAATGAATAGAATGGTTGCCTTATGAATAAAGTAAATTTTGACAGGACACCAATTAGTGTCATATAATAATAACACCAATTGGTGTCCAATTTAAAAGGGGGGGTGATTTTGAACGATAAAAATCAAGAGCGTGATGTTTATGTAGCCATCGCTGACCCAACAAGACGTAAATTGCTACGTTTGTTGGCAGATGCAGAAGAGTTACCTCTTCACGAATTAACCGTTCAATTTCAAATGGGGCGTACCGCAGTTTCTAAACATTTGGCTATCCTTAAAGAAGCTGGTCTAGTTGCTGACCGTAAAGTTGGTAGAGAATCAAGGTATCGACTAAATGCCTCTCCGTTGAAAGAAATTCAAGATTGGGTATCTTTTTACGAAGGATTCTGGAAAGAAAGAATTGGTAAATTAAATCTTTTATTGGAGGAAAAAAAATGAAATCAGATGTATCGTTAGATTTTCAATTTACAAGTTCAATCGAGCAGGTGTGGGACGCATTAACAGATTCGGATACTCTTGCAAAATGGATATGGAAAAATGACTTTAAACCAATCGTCGGACATAAATTTCAATTCCGAGCTGAGCCAAATGAATGGTGGAATGGAATTGTAGATAGTGAAGTATTAGTAGTGGAAGAGCCTAATAAACTTTCTTATACTTGGGTAAGTGCCGGAGAAAGCACTACTGTTACATGGACTTTGAAAGAAGGTTCAGATGGAACAATCCATCTACATTTCGATCAAACTGGATTTAGTGAAGAAACAAGAGCACGTGAGGGAGCTATTGAGGGAGCTAAATATGCTTGGATGAAAATGGGTGAACAGCTCGAAAAAGTTTTAGCAGAACTGTAAAAACGATTGCTTCTTCCTCTATGATGCCTGCTATTCAGGACCAACCTTTTGAGTGGATACCTGAAAATATCGATCAAATAGAAATTACTATTTATTAATATTAATTGTTTTATACAAATAAATCATTTTTTAACAATAGGTTGCATTTCTGGAGCAAGAATTGTGCTCTTTCTTTATGATAATGGCGCATTTCTGAAGCTAGAAATGCAACTTCTTATTTCTCACCTTATGGGATTACAGAATTTGAAAAAAACGAGCAGTTATCTGGTATATAAGTGCAGCCAGTATTCTTTAAACGATATCTGCAATCGGGTGCTTTTTCGGAACACGGAAAGCGCCATTTTTAATGGAATAAGAATTGAGTTAAATAACAATTTTTGTAAAAAAAATCTAGCAAACGTGGCAGGATGGTTGTAGAAACTTTAATAATATAACTGAGAGTTAAGTAAATACTTTGTGTGGTTTCGCCTGAAAAAAGGAACACTAATTGCTGGATTTGAGCCATGAAATTGTTTCTTCTAAACGGTATAAGTGAATATTTAACAAGAAATTTAGAAATCTTCGTCTACAATTTGTATGAGTTTGTCGATTAGAAAAATACAACAAATTCATTTGAAGATTTACTAACATGGCAATACTAAATTTAGAGAACGGAGATGGTATCACTATGAAAATAAATCAATTAATTGCTAACAATATTAACAAATTAGATGTAGCACTCCCAGTAGATAAATCGTTAGGAATTGCTGGTTTGTCTGGTTCTGGTAAAACCACTTTTTGTCAAACGATTGGAGAAGAATCCAAGAAGCGTCTCGTTTCTTTATTGCCAAAAGCTGAATATCAATATTTATTTCCTAATATTATGGAAACAAATTTCAGTGCAATTAAGATGGAAGAAATGCCTTTAGTACTTTTTCTCGGAAAATCATCCATTTCTTCGAATCCACGTTCAACGATTGGCACCCATACAGGCGTTTTTAAAGAGATTCGCGTGCGACTTGCGGAAGAATTTAATCTTTCTCCAGAAGTTTTTTCATTTAATAATGAATTAGGTTGGTGTCCTGCGTGTAAAGGACGCGGCACTACAAAAAATATCGAATGTAAAAAATGTGAGGGCAAGCGTTATAATCCAGAAATTGAGCAATATAAGATAGAATTATTGAATCAACCACATAGTGTTTCCGATATTAACAACTTAAGTATTGAAACGATTCTTTCCCTTAGAGAAGAATTACATATTAGTGAAGCAAAACAACATATTCTTCAAAATATACTCAATATGAATATTGGTTACTTAACATTAAATCGTATTATGGGCACGTTGTCAGGTGGTGAAATAACACGACTTTACTTGGCTGAATTTATGGCAACAAGTGAAAATACTGTTATTATAATTGATGAAATTTCAGTAGGTCTAGACCATCAAACGCTATTGAAAATTTTAGAAGAGATTAAACAATTGGGTTACAAGAATCAGATTTGGCTCATTGATCATTCTGACACAGTGCTTAACACATCGGAAGAGCAATTATTCTTTGGACCTGGTAGTGGGAAATACGGTGGGAAAATTGTAGATGAATCCCCACGTCCACAACCAATCACTTCGGAAAGAAATCAAGAAATGCCAACAGAATACTATCAATTTCAAGATCTTTACTGCCGCAATATTCAAATGAAAGAAATTCAGATTCCTAAAAATAGAATTGTCACTTTTACGGGGGAATCAGGATGTGGGAAGTCTACACTTGTTAATGAATGTATTGCCAAAGATTTTCAGAAGCGCTATGCAAAAGATAAACTCGTAATAGTTGGTCAAGATCGAAACCAATCGATTACTAGTCGGTCTACAGTTGCGACGTTCCTTGATATTAAAAAGAAACTCACAAAATATAGTGAAGATATTGATGATATTTTTCTGCGTTCGATTGAAGATATTATTGATGAACTACCAAATGAAGATATTGCTCATAAACGTTTGAGCTTATTAATCAAACTTGGACTTGGTTATTTGACGTTGGAAAGAAAAACACAGTCTTTATCTACTGGTGAATTTCAATGTGTTCATTTAGTTTCTGAGCTGTTTGCTAACTCAAGAAACCCACATACACTCTTTATTTTTGACGAGCCTTCCAAAGGTTTATCACAAAATATTTTAAATCAATTCATTGATAGTGTAAGGGTCATTCTGCAAGATGAATCTGTCTCTATTATGATGATTGAGCATAATGCTTATATGATAGACAACTCTGATTTTATCGTTGATTTTGGGAACAGGCAGATTGCACCTGTCGAGCGTCTTGATGTTGTCAGTCATGATGATTATTATCGCGTGCAAAACGGTCCAGAACAGGTTGCACCATTGCAAATTTCTTCTACACTAAATCAATCAAATGGCATTAACTACTTAACAGAAAATCATATTTCCTATTTTAAAAATGCAGAAAACGTCTATAAGGGTGGTATTTTAAAAAGCTTATCCTCCATGGCTCGTTTGATTTATGGTGAATACGAAGCAGACATAATTGCACCCGTTATCGCGATAGACTTGGAACGTCACTTGTATAGCCAATATAGTTTTCTTTATGAACTTGGCGGCGTGATCAACCATATTGTAGCAGACCATCCGACCAATAAAGATACGAGAAGCTTCGATTTCTATCATCAAGACAATCATTGCCCATGTTGTTCGGGCCGTCGAATGATTGAAAAATTTGATTTTGATGTTGTTCTTCAGGATAAAACCGTGCCATTTTGGGATGGCCAATTGCATGCAGATGTAATGGAAGTTTTAAAATTTTATCAGTTTTCAAAATTAGAATTCCTCTTTGAAGAGATTAAAAATGAGCTCGGTCAGGATATAAGCAAAAGTTTTAATGATATGACAGAAGCAGAAAAGCATACCTTTTTATACGGGTATTGGGAAAAGTCATTTTATGATAAAGAAGGTAAGACAAGGAGGACTTGGGAAGGCTTTAATTTAATCATCGGCCGCTATATATTTGTATCGAAATCGATTATTAAAGAGCAGATAAAAGAAACCAAAGATATGATTACATGTCCAGTCTGCCAAGGAACCGTACTAAACCATCATAAAAAGCTGAAATTTGGCGATTCAGATATTCGTGAGATTATTAACCAACCACTCGATCAAGTAATAAAAACAGTTGGTAACTTACAGCAACTAGAAAAATTAAAAGACATTGTCGGCGGTGATATGACTTTAAGTGAAGACGTGTCCCTATTACCGAGAGAAACACAAGTCGCTCTGAAAATGTTTGAATTGGAGCAGGCTAGCTTTGCTCACTATGAAATGGTTTTACAAAATGTGTTGCCATTCTGGAGAATTATTAGCAACAATATCGAATCTATCGGCATTAACAATCGGATTACTATCTGTGATTTTGACAATATCACAGAAACGAGAGAAACGATCATTGATAAGTACTTCACTAATGGAAAATACAAAAAGCTGACGTATGTCTATGAAGCGTTAGGTTACAAAAAGATAGTCACGCTAATTAATAAGATTAGAAAAAGTCATCCATGTCCATTCTGTAACGGAAAGAAAGCCATTACAGAAGAAAATCTCCATGATGGCGTATTTAAACTAACGATACCTTGTGTGACGTGTAATGAAACTGGTGTTAATAATGAAGGACTTAAGGAAATGGTCGAAGGCATAGATGTGGAAACATGGCTAACTGGGACAGTCAGTGATGTTATAACTGAAAGATTAAATATTGAGGCTGTTGCGGATATTCCAATTTTCAATCGTATTCGTGAGTTAAATAAACGAGATATGATGGCTGTTTATCAATGCCTTGAGCAAAATAATTAAATTAGTATTATTAATACAAGTCATTTTAAACAAAGCTATCTGTCAGCTAGTGATAGAAAACTCATTTGCAATAATAAATTGCAAATGAGTTTTTATGCTAGTCTGGAGAGGAGCTTGTTCGTTTAAAAGAATATAAAAAAGTGGCTAATCTAGATGGACAAAAGAACGGAGAAAATCTACTTATTATCTAGGCATGCCAATCAAAGCGTTAATAGAAGGATAGAAAACCTAAATATATATAAGTATTATTCAACAATCGTGCGCTTTAATGATGTAACTAAAGCCTAATTTCTCAGTTAAATCACCGAGAAACTAGGCTTTTTATATTGGAGTTTCCTACGAGTTGCGGGATTCTATCGTTTATTGATTATATTTCTTCATGGAAATAGATTTTATAAAACTTTCGATTGCTTGCTTCATCATAGCCTACTTCAATCAGTTCATCGACTTGCTCGATATTTCGTACGTTAACCTGAATTTCAATATTAGAATCAAGTTTTATTTTGCGTTTATAAGTTTTTTCTACCTTTTCGATCGCACTTTCGGAAATGACAGTTTCGTACGGCTTTACCGAATTTACGATGACTTCTTTTTGTACCGGATCTGCCTTTTCAAATACGGTATCAATAAAATCATTTACCTGGAATTCTTCTTCATTTCTAAAATAATCGAGCGTTTTGTTTAAAAAACCGAGTTTCTCCGTATTCGTAAAACTTTCTTCTTTTAATATATATTTTTTACATTCTGTTAACGCTAAATTGGTTTTATGATAATGTTCATCCGCTACCTTAATCTTTAAAAAACGCTCTTGCCAGTAAACAACATCTTCTTTCTTTTTGGTTTTCATAAAGACAGCTGGTGCTATGTCTGGCCCCATATCGATGATTACGGCCATATTATTGATTTTCTTCACATTAATACCGTCGATGCCATTCACAATCATTTTGTTTTGCTCGTTTTTCACATCTAAAAACATTTCTTTTTCATCAATTTTTACAATGGCAATTACCTTTTTTACCTCTGTATGCCACAAACAATTATCGAATAATCCAATAAACAATTCACCACTTTTAATATTTGGGTGTTGGGATACACTTTGTAAGTGAGTGGCGATATGCTTAGATTGTTCAAGGAAACTGCTCTCCTGATCAAAAATGGAATTTACATATGTATAGACTTCATTTAATCCAATATCCGTTTCGTGAAAAAATTCGTATTGCTGCTCAAAATCAATTTTGTTAAACGCTAATTGTGTAAAAGCAGCTTCAAGCATTACCTCAGGTTGAGAGAAGACCTCATCTCCCAAAACAAGCGTATCGCTTACATAATGTACGACATACTGTCCTAATTTACTTTCACTTACTTCTAGCATGGTCATCACCTTCTAATCATTAGTTGTAGATAATCTACCATATCACACTCTATACAATATTTTCATACATTTTAAATACAGTGATGATTATTTTTAGGTGTAGGCCGAATACTTCCTCTTTTACTCGACCATGATTTACTTGCATATTCTGTGGTGAAGCAGGGCTTCATGGGTGGCTAAAGGGGCAGATTAGTTGAATAAGGATTGGTTAAATAATTCTGTCATTATGTTAAACTTTAGATGTTATTCAGCAATGGTAAAAAGGGAGAGGAAGTAATGTTACAATCACTGATTTTTGATATGGATGGAACTCTATTTCAAACAGATAAAATTTTAGAAATATCACTTGATGATACTTTTAACCATTTACACTCAATAAATAAATGGGATTCAGTAACCCCTATTGATAAATACCGTGAAATTATGGGTGTACCTTTACCAAAAGTATGGGAAGCTTTGTTACCTAATCATTCTAATGAAATAAGAGAACAAGCTGATGCTTATTTTCTAGAAAGATTAGTTGAAAACATAAGAAGTGGGAAAGGTGCTTTATATCCTAATGTAATTGAAGTTTTCGGTTATTTAAAAGAGAATAATTGTTCCATTTACATAGCAAGTAATGGTTTAACGGAATATTTAAAAGCAATTGTGAGTTACTATAATTTGGATAATTGGGTTACTGAAACATTTAGTATTCAACAAATACAAACGCTAGATAAAGGAGATTTAGTTAAAACAATTATAAAAAAATATGATATAAAAAAAGCAGCAGTAGTAGGAGACCGTCTTTCTGATATAAAAGCAGCTAAAGATAATGGTTTAATTGCAATTGGATGTAATTTTGATTTTGCACAAGAAGATGAACTAGCTCAGGCTGATTTGGTAATAGATGACTTAATGGAGCTAAAAATTATAATAGCTAATATGAAAAATAGCTTATAGAACTAACAAAGGCACAATATAGAAGTAAAACCGGTCCTTGTTGAACGGGTTTTTTAGGTTGGATAATAGAAGATACCTGAATGTATTAAACATTTGCCTATTCTTTTTTTGTTATGGACCTGTAACAATCTATTTTGATAATTGACTTAACGGAACATTTGTTCTATATCTAGTGTAGATCTATAAAATGCTCGGAAGATGAAATTAAATGGGGAAATGAGAAAAGGAAGTGTGCTTAAATGACTAGTCGATGTACGTGGGTAACAACAAAAGAACCTTTATATATGAAATATCACGATAACGAATGGGGTGTCCCTGTTTATGATGATAGACTATTATTTGAAATGCTATGTTTAGAAGGTGCACAGGCGGGGCTCAGTTGGTGGACAATTTTACAAAAGAGAGAAAATTATCGAAATGCTTTTGATAATTTTGAAGCGGAAAAAATTGTACACTATACAGATGAAAAATTAGAATTATTAAGAGAAGATAAGGGCATTGTTCGAAATAAATTAAAAATTAAAAGCGTCGTAACGAACGCAAAGGCATTCCTAAAGATTCAGAAAGAATACGGTTCATTTTCTAATTATATATGGAGTTTTGTAGATTACACTCCAATTGTTAACCATTGGCAGACAGTTAAAGAAGTTCCAATTACAAGTGAAATAAGTGATAAAATGAGCAAACGTCTAAAAAAAGATGGATTTACATTTGTAGGTGGTACGATTTGTTATTCTTATATGCAAGCTGTTGGATTGGTGAATGACCACACTTTAGAATGTTTTTGCCATCCTTCTCATTAAAAATACACGCAGTATTTCCCCAAAATGCAATTTCGATAGATCGAATATTGCTCTATTGAATAATTTTCGACAAATTGTTTTAACTCAAATAAAAGTAATCAAAATGTGTTGTATTCAACTCTTTTTGATTGCTTTTTCCACGTTTTCCCCATAAAAATTATCTAAATGTTTTAAATGTGTCATTCCCCAATTAATCATTGACATCAAGAGAGGCACTTGGACTAGGTGTAATTATGATTCTGGTAGCAGTATTTCACTACCTATTAGTTTTTTTATACTTTCCGTTATTCAAACAAAGTTGCAGGATAATATAAAAAGAGGAGTTAGT
Organism: Psychrobacillus sp. FSL H8-0484; assembly: GCF_038005325.1. Lineage (NCBI taxonomy): Bacteria > Bacillati > Bacillota > Bacilli > Caryophanales > Bacillaceae > Psychrobacillus > Psychrobacillus sp. FSL H8-0484. The sequence goes on from NZ_JBBOSZ010000001.1 coordinate 2,041,081, forward strand.
TAATGTGTATCGAAATAGATTTATAGTAGATATTCAATGAGGGAGATCTAAAAGAATTTATTATCTGCTCATATTACTTGAGTTGTAGGTATGATTACTCCTTTAGTTTAAGGTATTACAGGTCTTAATTAAAATAGAAAAATGTTAAATGAACTACGAACTAACGATTCAAGAGTTGGAAAGAAAGTTCACAAACACGAATAGTTGGAGGAGGATTTATGCTTAAACAAGCAACATTAGAGGAAGCTGGTATTGCTGCAGAACTAGCGTCGCTTCTTTGGACAGGACATTCAGTAGAGGAATTTACCGAAGACATTCACCAGTTTATATCCTCTGAAAACACCGCCATCTTTTTAGCATATGAAGGAGAAGAGGCCATTGGATTTGCACAATGTCAACTACGAAACGATTATGTCGAGGGAACTGAATCCAACCCTGTTGGTTACTTAGAGGGACTTTTTATAAAAGAAGCATTTCGACAACAAGAGTATGCAAGATTACTAGTTACTTACTGCGAGGAATGGGCGAAACGCAAAGGGTGTTTTGAATTTGCTAGCGATTGTGAATTACATAATGAAGATAGCCTTGTTATGCATTTGAGACTAGGTTTTATAGAGTCGAATCGTATAATATGCTTTACGAAGAAACTTTAATGAGGAAAAGTGTACATTTACTATCGGCGCTATTGGGTGATGAAATGAATCTCTGGTTCCGGAAAAATAAAGAAATATTGAAATGCATCGATAATAATGATACAAAGCTCGCAAATTATGATTAAAGTGAAGGGGTTATCAAAAATGACACTAAATATAGCCTCTCCAATAGATATTGATAGCCTGTCTCAGTTTTTAGAAGAGATGAACAATAACCCAAAAACCCATATTGGTTATTGCGGGGAATCTAAAAGCGAGATTTATCATACGCTACTTAATGATTTCTCTGACTTAGATCTCTCTGAATCATTTGCAGTAGCATACGATAACGATGAAATAATTGGTGCTTTGGGGTTTGACATCGATGTAGAAACTAAAAGTGTTGAAGTGTGGGGACCTTTCATAAAAGATGAAGGGAAGTTTGAATCGTTAGCAAATGATTTATGGGAAAAGATGAATTTAATAACGCCACTGGATATCAAATCGTATTCGTTCTTTGTAAATAATGAAAATATGCTTACACGTCAATTTGTGCAGAATTTAGGCGGTATGGAAAACGATCATCACCTAATTCTAAAGGCACATCGTAATAATACAAGATCAGTGGAATCATATGGCATTATCAAATATGAATCCTCTTACCTTGAGTCATTTATTACTCTTCATGCAGCTGCATTTCCGCATACATATTACGGAGCAGATGAAATACTTCAACGTATAAATAAGGAAAATCAATTATTGATTATGAAGGATACAGATGAAAAAATGAAGGGTTATGTATACGTAGAAGCAGATCCTGAAAACCAGGAAGGGGCTATTGAATATATCGCGGTTTCCTCCGATTACCGAAAACAAGGTATTGGAACAAAACTAATGAGGGTGGCATTAGATCATCTTTTCTCTTATGACGAGATAACAGAAGTTACGTTATGTGTAGCATTGGTAAACGAAAAAGCGGTCCATTTATATAAATCGGCTGGATTTCATGTCAAACACGAGCTCATTTCCTTTAAAATGTAATAGTAATAGTAGAAAAAATATAAATTTAAAAGTATCATTTCAGACTGACTTGAAAACAAAAGCTTATCGAAGAAGGAAACCTAGGTTCGACGCACCCTTCGACAACGATTCCAAAGTCTATATACGCGACGAGCTTGCGCAAGAGTAAAGCTCGTCGCAAATTGAAGAGATATTTGTCAACAGTCTGAGAGAACTAGTCTTTACGAGTTGTTCTCTCTTCATAGGCAGTTTCATGCTTCGTATCTTTTATGATTTGATTATTTTGTTTTAAGTCTGGGTCAATACCTGAAATTAAATCATCGAAAGGTGTGTAATTACTGGGGGGTAACCTTTTCTTTTTAATTCGCTGATACACAATACGAGTTATGATAATGAAAAATATTAATCCAATGAAAATACTTAATATATTCATTTCCAAAATACATCACTCCTTTCTCCTACAATTCTATTCAAAGGAACGATTAATCATCTCTGCATATCAAAAAAATTCAAGTTTTATTCGAACAAACAGGATGATTTTGGAAAGTAGTAACAATTAACATACCTATTAATTTTAATGATTCCGAGAATACTCTTTTCTTTTCATAAATAGAATGTATAAGCACTTATTATTTTATTTATCAGAGAGGAGACAGGTAGAAATGGGTATCAGATTTATTAAAATTTCGGTTGTCTATTTTGCCATTGGAGTAATTTTAGGTCTCTTTATGTCCATGACGCACGATGTTGCATTAACAGGGGTACATGTTCACATCAATTTATTAGGCTGGGCTTCATTTGCTCTAGCAGGGATTGTGTATCATTTATTCCCAAGAGCTACTAGCAATCTATATGCAAAGCTTCATTTTTGGAGTGCGAATATCGGACTTCCAATCATGATGGTTGCACTGGCAATTTATCTTTTGAATGGTGTAGAAGCTGCGATTACCTTTATTGCAATTGGTGGAGTATTAGTCGTGTTTAGCGTAATCATGTTTGCGATCAATGTTTTACAAAACGTGCGGTCTGCAGGGTAGGTAATGACTCTTTAGGCGGTCTGTTATTCAACTAATGAATAGCAGACTGGCCTTTTTTATGTCTCGAAATAAATTTGTCATATTTGCATAATTTTAGTAGTATTAAATCTAGTGTTCTAATATTTTGAAAGATTTTGAATAACGGGGAGGGAAAATAATGCTAGAACTAGACATACCGTTTTTAAGTAAATGTACCTCTTTTCAGTTAATAGAAGAAGGGTTTTCAAATGACGAGAAATGGTGCGTAGATCAAACATATTTACTGCGTTTTTCTCCAGATATGAACATAACAAAGCTAGAAAAACAGGCGCAACTTACCAATGCTGTTCATGCCATTGATACTCATATTCCATTTGTACATGATGTAGGAATATATAATGATAGAGCTTACATGATTCTTGACTATCTAAATGGAGAAAACGGGGATGTTGCATTACCAATGAAAAGTGCAGAAGTGCAATATGAGATTGGAATTCAGGTCGGGAAGACTCTAAAGAAGATGCATAGCATCCAAGCACCTAAAGAATATCCAAGTTGGGAAGAAACTTGGAGGGCTCGAATAGCAAGACAAGCTCCTCTATTTCAAGATATTGTTAGAAGACATCCGAACTATCAAAACATCTTGCCTTTTATACAAGATAATTTACATTTATTGAAAAATCGTCCTAGCTGTGTTCAGCATTATGATTTTCACCCTGGAAATATATTAATTCATGAAGATCAATTCTCTGGTTTAATCGATATGCAAAAAATTACATACGCGGACCCAATCAACGAATTTTATAAAATGGAATATTTTAATGTACAAGTAAGTACACCGTACTCACGTGGTGTAGTGGATGGTTATCACGATAAAAATCCTGTTCCACCATCGTTTTGGGAGTTACATCGTCTGTATGCTGCGATCCATATTGTTTCCGCAGAAGTATGGGGCCATGAAGGTGGCATAAATCAAAAGGAAAAATTTCAAGGTTATACTCGATATACAATTGATCAGTTTGATGATTTTAAGCTAGATATGCCGAAGTGGTATACCCAATGAGAAGAGAGTATTCTTTGAGAGGATTCATAGGACTACCAATTTGGTCTGGTATTTTATTTTCAAAATCTTTATAATTATTACTAGGTACTAAAACTAGATAATAAAAGGTGATGACTATGTATCAATTTACATTAACAGTTGCGAAAATGGTTGTGCGTTTATTTGGAAAAGTAGAAGTGAAAAATAAGCATTTGTTGCCTAAGAATGAGGGATATATCGTCACTTGCACACACCGAGGATGGCTGGAAATAGTAATCTTAGGAATTTGTGTGCCAAGGTCGATTCATTATATGGCAAAGAAAGAGCTTTTTGAAAACAAATTCATCGGATCTTTCCTACAGAAAATAAATGCCTTTCCTGTGGACCGAGAGAATCCTTCTCCAAGTAGTATTAAAATTCCAGTGAAGCTGTTGAAATCTGGAGAGGTAGTCGGCATATTTCCAAGTGGTACCAGAGCTGCAGAAAATGCTCCGTTAAAAAGAGGGGCTGTAACAATTAGTAATTTATCAAAAGCTCCAATTGTTCCTGCATTATATGTTGGTCCGAGAACATTAAAGGAGTTACGGAAAATGAAAAAAGCAACTATTATTTTTGGTGAACCTATTTACATAAATACAAGTAGTAAAGATGAATTAGCTACTTATACGGAACTGTTAAATGAGCAAACGATTTTACTAGAAAAACAAATAGAAAAATAGAGGTGTATTGGAATTAGCTTGAGATAAACGATTTTTGGTTTAGTGAAGAAATTAGAGGGAAAGGGTTAGGAAGCGTGTTACTTGGCCAAATAGAAGAAACTAGTCACTTTCCTCCCATATTTTTACCCTTTGATAATGATAAGCGAAAGCCAGTCCAAAGCACTTGTGCTTTTCTTGTATTATTCCTACAATCCTTTCACTATATGGTTGAATTGCAACTCAGACAACCAATTGTATCCGATGAATTTACATCCCCACGCATCTAAATAGTACAATCATACATTTCTACGCCTTAAGCCTGAGATGAAATCACTTCTTCAGACCATTTCCATTTTTTATACATTCTTTATAATGGAAATTAGCTAAGAAAAATGAAAAGTGGAGGATGAAAAAATGAGTATGAAAAAAGTTGCTATTATAGCTTTATTTGTATTAATAGCGGGAGCAGCAATAAATGTTTTCGTGAATATAAAAGACGCGATAGTCAACAAAGCAGAAGAAATTGTAGTCGAAAATAATCATTATAAAAATATTGAGGTACAATCTGACAATGCTTCTGTTGAATTTATCTCTACAAAAGATGATGAAACAAAAGTAGAGTTTTCAGGAAGAATGAAGAAAAAAATGAATTACAATTTCACAGCAGATGTAAAAGGGGATACACTCTCTATTGAATTAACACAAAAGAATTGGAATTTTATACAGTTTGGATTTACATCCATGGATATCAAACTAACTGTCTATGTACCAGAAAAACAATACAATAATATCAAGACGGAACTAGATAACGGAGAAATTATTGCAAGAGATATGCAGGCGAAATCAGTTCATTTGGAAACAGATAATGGATTCATTCATATGAAAAATATAGTAGCAGAAACGGTGAATGTGCGTACCGATAACGGGAAAATCTTGATGGATGAAGTAGAAGGTGATATAGAGGCTTCCACTGATAATGGCCGCATTGTTCTTATTACAAGTAATTTAGAAAGACCTATTTCCCTCTCAACAGATAATGGTTTGATTGAGATCCAAACAGACAGAGAGCCAACTAATGCGACGATTGAAGCTGACATAGAAATTGGGAAACTTGATATTTTCGGAAAATCGAATAAACAAACAATATTTGGCGATGGAGATAACTTGATAAAACTAGAGACAGATAATGGTAAGATATCAGTAGGTAGCTCAAAATAGTCTCCTTATAGGATTTCTTGTTGACACAATTATGGAATGTTGTTAAATTAATCTTTATAATAAAATTACTTTGAGGTTATTTTTACCAAGCGTATATACTCGGAAAAGGGATAAGAAAGTCTTTTCTGAAATCTTTTTAAACGTATTCTCTTTAGGATATACTATGGAATATAAGTAGGAACGCGAGCGAAAACTCGTCCCTAATTGGGGCGAGTTTTTTATTTAAACATAAGAAGTCAAAAAAATTGGAAAATCGACAGCATGATAACGGTACAATTTTGCTCATGGAATCACAATTTTTCAGTGCTTTTTATTGTTTTTGGTATTTTGGGGAGGTACGTTCAAATGAAAAATTTAATAGTTGTTGCGGGTTCACTAATAGTAGCATTTGCTTTTAATTATTTTTTAGTTCCACATGGTATTTTAAGCAGCGGTATTAGTGGGATTGCTATCTTGTTAGGTATCATTACACCATTTAATACTGGTTTATTGAATCTGGTGCTTAATTTACCTCTGTTAGTACTTGGTTATTTCAAGTTAGGAAAGAGAATTACCATTAATACACTGATTTGTGTTATTTCGCTTTCGGCATTTCTCTCCATACTACCGGCTGAAGCTATAACGGATAATGTCCTACTTTCAAGTATTTTTGGAGGAATTATAGGTGGAATTGGAATCGGACTGATATTAAAGTACTCTGGAACTTCTGGGGGATTAGATATTATAGCAATTATGATTTCTCGTAGTAGTAATGTAAGTGTTGGTCTTCTTCTTACAGGGATGAATGGGATAATTGTATTAATATCTGGTGCTGTTTTCACATGGGAAATCGCATTATACACCCTATTGTCTATTTATTTGACAGGGAAAATGCTTGATACGATTTATACAAATCATGAAAAGTTAACGATGCAAATTGTTACAACAAAAGGTGAAGCAATTCGAAAAGAGCTGTTAGCATCCATCTACCGTGGAGTTACGATAACAGAAGGATATGGGGGCTTCACTCTAGAAAAAAAGCAAATATTAATGATGGTCGTTACACGTTATGAGACACTACAGATTAAACAAATTGTACGTAAACATGATGAGGATGCGTTTATTAATATATTTGAAACAGTAGAGGTCGACGGCAAGTTTGCCAAAAACTAAAAAGAAAAGCGGATGCCACGAATATTAGTGACATCCGCTTTTTCTTATTTTACTTTACAACAAGCACAGAACATTTCACTCTGTTTAGCACTTTATGACTAACACTACCAAAAACCATTTCTTGTAGTGTATTTAATCCACGAGATCCAATGATCACTCTGTCAAATGATCCTTTGTTTGCATAATCGATTAAACATGGACCTGGAACGCTTCGTCTATTGCACAGAACATTTAGTGGAGCTAAAATCATGCTATATTGTTGGAGGATAAATCGTGTAATATATATAAGAAAAGAAAGCAGTGGGGAGTACTTTGGAGAGGGGCGATTAAATGAAGTATCCAGACCTGTTCGTAAGTAAAATAATTGGTGCTTTTGGTGATGAAGGTAGAGTGTGGTTAGTTGGACTAGATTCACTGATTGAAACTTATCTTAAAAAGTGGAAACTCCAATCTGCTGGTCCAGTAAGTAATCTGTCGTATAATTATGTATTAAAAGTATTGGACGAAAATGACAACTCTGCAATTCTAAAAATTGGAATTCCTAATTCTGATTTTTCTAATGAAATACGGACACTCCAAGCCTATGATGGTAAAGGTTGTGTAAAATTATTAAAAGCAGATGCTGAAAATGGAGTCATGCTACTAGAGCATTTACTACCAGGAACGACGCTCGTGGAAGTAGAAGTACAGCTTGCAATTAAACGTTTTGCTCAAGTCTGGACTGTAATTCGCAAACCAGTTCAAATAAATGTAGATCATCCTTCTATTGTAGACTGGATGATAGCATTTGATCGATACTTACATAAATATTCTGCTAAAGAAGGACCGATTCCCAAGGATTTTATTCAACTTGCAAAAACCTATAGTAGAGATATAATAGACAGTTCCTTAGGGAATGAACTGCTCCATGGTGATTTACATCACGAAAACATCCTTTTTTCCAATCATTATGGATGGTTGGCAATTGATCCAAAAGGAGTTATCGGAGATCGTTATTTTGATCTTACATCTTTTTTAATCAATCAATTGCATAATAACGATAATCCAAGGAGACTATTGGAGAAGAGAGTCATGTTATTATGTGAGGAACTACAATTAGATAAGGATCGATTATTAAAGGCATGTGTTGTGATGGGAACGTTAAGTGCATGTTGGGCAGTAGAAGATAATGATGCATTCTGGATGGAAGCATATCAAAGTGCACAGTGGTTTTATGCGTTAACTTTATGAGGCGCGCTTGTTAGTATTAAATATCATGCCGCAGCTTTCAATCGAGGAAAGTGCGAATAGACTTGCAGAACTTTCCGATTCTTTATATGCACATGGTATAACAGCAATCACGGATTTAATGGCTAGCCACAAACCAATGTATTATTTGGATTTATATAACTTGGCAAGAGAAAAAGGTCTTTCTCAAAATGTCGTGCTTTATTATATGTGGGAAGATTTGCGTGTAAATCCAGTTTTATATGCAGAAAATACGAACCGGGATAATGCTGTTCATATTGGTGGAGTTAAGCTATTTTCTGATGGTAGTGTTTCAGGAAGAACTGCCTGGATTGATCCTCCTTTCTTAGGAGATGAAGATAATTATGGTATCTCTACAACATCTGAAGAAGAACTTTTAGAAGCTGTGGAATATGCGAAAAAAAATGGCGTTCAATTAGTTGTTCATGCAATGGTCAGCAAGCAATCGACTTAATTGTAAACACATTTTATGGCAAGGATGGCTGGATTGAAAATGGTCCTTCCATTCGAATTGAACATGCAGCGATGCCTACAGAACAAGCTCTAAAACGCGTTGCAACTATGAGTATTGCTTTTGTTCCGCAACCAATCTTCTTATATGCAGAAATTGAAAGCTACATGATGAATTTAGGTATAGATCGCACAAAAACAACGTATCCCATCAAAAAGATGTTAGAAGCTGGAATTCCAGTTGCTATTTCTTCTGACGCTCCTGCAACTGCTTGGGCTGACCCTGTGAATCCTTTTGTTGGGATTAAATCTGCTGTAACACGAGTTGCATATGATGGAACAAATACAGGAGATGCCGAGAGAATTGATGTAGAAACAGCAATCGAACTTTATACGCGAGAAGCGCAGGTAGTTACACGAATCCCAAAAGTTGGTCAGTTAAAAGAAGGTTATCATGCAGATTTTATTGTTCTAAATAAAGATATATTAGAGATTCCTGCGAATGAGATAGACCAAATTTCTGTAGAAGAAACGTACTTAAAGGGTAAAGTGGTGTTTCAGAGAGAGCATTAATTAATATTAAAAAAGCCAAGAGGGAAGGCGACCTCTTGGTTTTTTTTTGTGTAAAAAATCTCCTGATGACCAGTCTAAAGTGCCTTCTAGTAAAAATGATTCTATTTAGCAACGAATGCTCTAATAAACGAATAAATAAACCTTATATGGGAAACTTAGCGATACAATACAAATTTTGAAGAGCAAAGAGGGATTGTATGGATTTTTTTAAAAAGAAAAACAATATAGTCTTAAAATCCTCTAATCCTTCCCCAAATGAAGTGAAGGAATCAACTGAGAAGGTATTACTTGATAATAAATTAACAGAAATGAAGCCAACAGACAAGGATTCACTTGATAAGAAATTAACAAAAATGAAATTAACAGAAATGAAAGCACCCGAAATGAAATCAAAAGACAAGGAATTAACAGAAAAGCAATCAACAGAAAAAAAGCCACAAGAAAAGTCATCAACAGACAAGGAACCTCCAGAAACTAAGGAACAAGAAAAGAAATCTACAAACAAGGAATCTCCAGAAATTAAGCCTCCAGAGAAGAAATCTGCAGACAAGGTACCTCCAGAAAGTAAGGCACAAGAAAAGCAATCAACAGACAAGGTACCTCCAGAAACTAAGGCTCCAGAAAAGAAATCAGCAGACAATGTACCTCCAGAAACGATGGCACAAGAAAAGCAATCAACAGACAAGGTATCTCCAGAAACTAAGGCACAGGAAAAGCAATCAACAAACAAGGAATCTCCAGAAACTAAGGCACAAGAAAAGCAATCAACAGACAAAGTACCTCCAGAAACTAAAGCACAAGAAAAGCAATCAACTGAACAAACTCCACTTAAAAAAGAGCTTTCCGGAAACCTTCAAACTATAAAAGATACACTTGGAGAAAGTGGCGATATTATTATTCGAGAAATTCGAATAGGTAAGGAAGGTTCGATTAAGGCCGCTGTCGTTTATACGGATGGATTGAGTGATGCAACCTCTCTACAAAATTTCATATTGGAAACACTGATGATTGACATAAAAGGCTTGGAGCTAGAGAAAAAGTTAGCTTCCGAACCCAATCTTCTAAAGACTTTAAAAGATTTTGCTATGACTGTTGGGGAAATAAAGGATTTAACAACATTGGAAGACTTATATACAGCGCTATTATCAGGAGATGCAATTATTTTAATCGATGGATATTCCAAGGGAATTATTGTAGGAAATAAGCATTGGATGGAACGGGGAGTTACTGAACCATCCGCTCAAAGTGTAGTGAGGGGTCCAAGGGAAGGCTTCTCCGAAAATATACGGATAAATACGGCATTAGTTCGTCGGATAATAAAAGATCAAAGTTTGTGGATTGAATCTAGGACAGTCGGAAAGCTTTCGAAAACGAATGTTGCAATCATGTATTTGAATGGTGTAGCAGATGAAAATGTAGTAAGCGAACTTCGTCAAAGATTAGATCTTATAGATATAGATGGAATATTGGAAAGTGCAAATATAGAAGAATTTATACAAGATTCTCAATATTCACCTTTTCCTACAGTCTTTAATACGGAACGTCCTGACGTTGTAGCGGCTGGAATTTTAGAAGGTCGAATAGCAATTTTGGTTGATGGGACACCGTTCGCCCTAATTATACCTGCATTATTTGTCCAATTCTTTCAAGCCTCTGAAGACTATTATCAGCGTTCGATCATGGCGAGTTTAATACGATTACTTCGTTTTGTTTCATTTGGAATAGCACTGCTTGCTCCTGCCTTATATATTGCTGTACTTACCTACCATCCAGAATTAATCCCTCCTCCACTCCTAGTTAGTTTAGCAGCTCAGCGGGAAGGTGTACCATTTCCTGCTTTTGTTGAAGCGGTTATTATGGAAATCACCTTTGAAATTCTACGAGAGGCAGGATTAAGAATGCCAAGAGTTATTGGTTCTGCGATGTCTATTGTGGGTGCATTTGTTATTGGAACCGCTGCAGTTGAGGCTGGTATTATCTCGGCTGCAATGGTAATAGTAGTTTCAATCACGGCTATTTCTAGTTTTGTCTCACCAACATATGATATTGCCATTGCCGGGCGAATACTACGTTTTCTATTTATGATATTTGCCGCTTCATTTGGTTTATTTGGAATTATCGTGGTTTTAATTGCGCTAGTTATGCATTTATGTAGTTTACGTTCATTTGGTGTTCCTTATATGTCTCCTTTAGCTCCATTCAGTACAAAAGGACAAACAGATACTTTTATTCGAATGCCAATATGGAAGTTCCTTACTCGCCCTGACTTAATATCAAAAAATCGAACTAGGCAGCAATATTCAGCACCTTCTAAGAAAAATAAATAAGGGGAAAAAGGTGTTTAATCAATGAAAAAAAGGATCCTATTTTTATTAATTTTAAGCCTCTTTCTAACCGGTTGTTGGGATAAACGAGAATTAAATGAGTTAGCTATCACTATGGCGCTAGGAGTGGATAAAGTAGAAGATGAATATTTGGTCTCAGCACAAGTTGTATTGCCAAGTGAGGTTTCCATGAAAGCGGGAACCGGTCGTTCACCAGTAACTCTCTTTCAGGAAAAGGGGAAAACTGTAAATGAAGCAATTCAAAAATTGACTTCTATCTCTCCTCGGCATATATATCCTGGTCATTTACAAATCGTTGTGATTGGTGAATCATTAGCAAAAGAAGGAATTGGATCACTTTTAGACTATTTATCAAGGAATTGGGAAGTGAGATCAGACTTCTATCTGATAGTTGCAAAAGATAATACGGCTGAAAACATATTGAATATACAGACAACTTTAGAAAATATACCTGCTAACAATATATATTGGATACTCCATACGTCAGAGAAACATTTAGCCACTACGAGTGCTGTGACATTAGCCGAATTGATAGTAGATCTGGAGCGTGAAGGAAAAGAGGGTGTTTTAACAGGAATTCAAGTGATAGGAGACCAGGAAAGTGGTTCTAGTAAACAGAATGTTGAATCCATCACTCCTGCCGCTCATATTAAGTTTCAAGAGTTAGCGGTTTTAAAGGGTGACAAGTTAGTCGGTTGGTTAACGGATGATGAAAGCAGAGGTTATAATGGTGTCACGAATCAGATAAAGACTACTTTAGGGACAATGTCTTGCCCAGAAGGAGGTAAAGTAAATATCGAGGTCAATAAATTTAAATCAAAGCTTAAAAGTAAATTAGTTAATGGTAATCCTGAGATAGATGTCAATATCCAAATAACAGGTAATTTAGGAGAAGTAGATTGTTCAATCGATCTTTCAAAAGAAGAAACACTTAAAATGTTGGAGAAGCTTTACGAAGAACAAGTAGAAAAAAGTATTAGTAAATCTATAATGGTGGTTCAAGATAAATTTGGATCAGACATTTTTGGATTTGGTGCAACCATTCACCAACAAAACCCCAAGGAATGGAAAAAAATAAAGGATCAGTGGGATGAGGAGTTCACTGAGATACCAGTGAATATTAAAGTGAAAATGACCATTCGACATTTTGGTGCTGTAATTAATCCCATTCAAGAAACTATAAAGGAATAGAGGATATGCTGAGTAGCTTAGGAATATTAATGGTAGCAACTGTCATTCTAACGATAGAAGTACCTCCACTTTTAGAAAAAAAATTAAAAAAAGAATTAATCCTATTCTTAATTATTCTTGCCATAGGTATAGGTACATGGATTTTACGTGGATTTGGAGTAACTATTCAAAGTCCAGTAGATATTTTATTTCCCATTTTAAAACCTGTCATTGATTTATTGTCACTATAGTTAAAGTAAAAGGAAGGATGTGTAACGATGCAAAATGGGAAAATAAATTCATTCCAGTTTTTGGTATTGGTTGTTTTCTTTTCAGTTGGTACAAGCATCTTATACGTCCCATCAATTTTAAGTTCTCAAGTAAAACAAGATGCTTGGATTGTAGCGATTATTGGCACTGGAATTGGTCAATTAGTTATTTGGCTTTTTACAACTATTGCTATGTGGTTTCCTACTCTTACCTATACCGAAGTAAACGAAAAAATATTTGGAAAAATAATTGGTAAAACTATATCTTTTTTATTTGTACTTATGTGTATTCTCTATACATCTGCTCTTCTATCACATTCTGGGACATTTTTAATTACACAAATGTTTCCCAAAACACCCATACTAGCGCTGAACATATTAATGGCTCTACTAGTCGTAATAGCAGTTCGTCTCGGTTTAGAAACAATTGCTCGTTCCGCTGAAATATTCATTTTTGTGTTTTTATTTCTATTTATTTTATTAACGCTAACCATTTCTCCAAAAATCAATTTCGAAAATCTGGAACCATTTTTCCAAGAAAATATTGGTTCACTTCTTCATTCATCAATTGCTGTAGTTGTTGTATCATCAGTAAATTCTATTGTTTTATTTATGATATTCCCAGCTTTTATAAAAGATATTGAAAAAGCTAAAAAGAACTTTTTTATTGGGAATGCTATCGGTGGTATTATCGTTTCGATCATTACACTATTATGTATTTTTGTCCTAGGTTCTACTACAACTGCACGCCAAGTATACCCGAGCTATGCTTTAGCTAAAGTGATAAACGTTGGAAATTTTCTAACGCGGATAGAGGCACTAATGGCAACTTTATGGATTCTTGGGCTGTTTTTTAAAGCAGTACTTTACTTCTATGCTGCTATTTTTGGCTTGAAACAAATTTTTAACTTGAAAGATTATCGCTCCTTAACCTCTTCCTTAGGCGTAATTATTGTTGTATTGTCAGTAATAATTTTCCCTAATATCTTATATCAATTAAAATTTGACTCGAAAGTATCTATTGCCCTCTCCCTTATAATTGGATTCTTTTTTCCTCTATTGCTAGTAGTTATATATACAATACGAAAGAAAAAATTGAAAAAGGATCCAGACCACTCTTAAATTATCAGAAGAAGCAAAAGGAGTTGAATAAAACTCCATTTTCCTTGCTAGATAACCGAATGCAATTTAGAAGTGAGTTATATACAATCACACGTAAAAAAATAATTAAAGACGTCTCAGGGCTAAATTGAAGCACGATGGAGGAATTGGTCAATTTGGTTCAAAATGGAATTTATAACGAAAAAACGTATTCTTTTTAAATAAGGTTCCCAAATACATATTTGGGAACCTTATATTGTGATAAAATAGGAGGAGATGAGGTGAGAGTATGCAACATGAAATTCCAAAAATTCTAAAAGATTTCTTAGTCTATTTAACAACAATTAAAGGAAAATCATTGCGAACAAGAAAAGAATATGAATACGATATCAGCTTGTTTTTCCGATTTTTAAAAGCAATCGAAGATGATGTAGCATTAGATAAAATGGATGTCATTCCGATTAAAGATATCACCATCGATTTTATTCGTGAAATATCTTTAGAAGATATGTATTTGTTTCTGGAGTACTGTGAAGCACAACGACATAATAGTGCTGCTACAAGAGCCAGAAAGACAGCTACACTTAGGTCATTTTTTAAATACTTAAAAGGGAAAAAAAGATTAATTGAAGATAATCCTGCCGATGAGTTGGAAACGCCAAAGATAGGGAAGAAAAAGCCTATTTATATGAATCAAGAGGAAGCAGAAATGTTTATAGCAGGAATAAAGAGAAGTAATCACTACTACCGCAATTACAGTATGATCATGTTCTTTTTGAACTTAGGAATTCGTGTTTCGGAGGTATGTAGCTTAAATACTAACTCCATTCAAGACAATATGTTACGAATCGTCGGTAAGGGAGACAAAGAACGTACTGTTTTCTTAAACAACGCTTGTATACAATCTCTTCACGTCTATAAGGAGAAAGAACGTTCCTTTATCCAAGGAGCTAGCTCAAATGAAGCGTTGTTTTTATCGCAAAAAGGTACTAGATTAACACGACAAACCGTTGCGAAGATTGTAAAGCAAATCAACAAGGACTCGGGCTTAAACAAAGAAAAAATAACTCCTCATAAGCTGAGACATACTTCCGCTACTATTATGTATAAAAACGGAGCAGATATTCGAAGTTTACAGCATATCCTGGGCCACACAAGTGTTTCCACTACCCAAATTTATACCCATGTGGAGGACAAAGAAATTCAACAAGTAATCGAAAACAATCCGTTCAATAATTTAGGTTGATATAATTTTATTATGTAAACTAATTGAAGAGGCCCTACCAACAATTAGATGATAATAATAGAAGTGAAAGGTCCATTAAGCCATTCATTATCCGAAGAAAAAATTGGGTGTTCGCTGCATCAATGAAAGGCGCAAAAGCTAGTGCGATTGTTTACACCATTGTTGAAACAGAAAAGAAAGTCAGTAAAACCCTCTAAATTACTAAACGTACTTCTATGAACAATTACCCTTAATAGATTTAACAGATTAAGAAGGAATCGATCGGTTACTTTCATGGTCGAAATTCATTCCAGAAGATTGTTGCATCCTGAATATTACTAAATAAATCATACACAAATGCCCCCTGGTTTACAGGAGGGCTGTTCAATAGAATCCAGCTGAATTGCTTTAGGGCAAAAAAAGCTCCTATTGTATAGGTAGGAATGACGATTAAATCAGTTCCCTATACTATCAAAAGGAGCATACACATGACAAATATAAACTAGTATATAGTTTTTTCTTCTATCTCTATCCATTTTGAGTAAAACTCGTCTAATAAATATGGGGCTAAGTTGATTCGGAATTGCGTGAGTACCTAGTATCGTTTTTACTGTCGCTTTTCAGCAAATGTGCCAAAAGTGGCGTCACGCAAATCTATTGTCCCATAGATATTTTTATCCCCATCAATTACAAGGACGATTGGATGCATGAACGTTTTAGGAATGCTTGATTTCTTTCCGTCCGTCTGATGGAACTTCAAAATCTCCTCAAGCGTCGCTTCCTCAGGAAAAGGAAATCCACCGAAGAACCCATTCCAATTAACGAATGGTACTGGTCGAACAGTTGGTAAATAATAAAGTTCCCGGTCCGTCATGACCTTACCGTTAAATGTAACCTCTCCATCACTTGTCACGCCATAGCGTTTATCTAAGATGTAGTTCTTTGCCGTATTATCGGTAATGAGTACTCCTTCATAGTCGAAATAGTAGCGATAGGTCTCTGTTTTCGGTGTGCGAACAATTTCTCCGTCGACAAGCTTTATCGTATTGCCTGTAAATGTGTCCTCATAAATCGGTGTGTTTTGGTGCGGTGAAAAATCAATATACACACCTTCAGCATCCAGATAAGGCGTTGAAAGGACATACTCAATCCCTGCTTTCGTATCACGGTTCACACGATCTGTATAAGTATTCATGAGAAAAAGGGTTGAGGAAACAGAACGGCCCCATCTTGAAGTATCCTCAGGGATAGTGGATAGTTTAATTCCAAACATGTTTACTAGCCTCATAGATGATTCATGCGGTCGACCAAATAAATTGGTGCCCGTAATGAGAATTTCTTCATTTATGTGTTCATCCCCATCGAACTTCGTATACAAGAAAATCGACTGCTCATCAAACGTCACCGTATAACGTGAACCTTCTTTCGTTTTGACACGATCTATTCGTGAAAATCCTAGTTCCTCCGCAGTACGTTCAAAATACAGCACTTGACGTTCTTTATCAATTAGTTCGATTGTTTTCATCAAGAATGACGCAAAATGGACACGCTTGACCGTTGCTTTTGGCTTGAATTCCGGAACGGTCGAGATGTGTAATGCATTGAGCGCCTCGATATACGGCTTTGCCTCCGCTTTTGCATTCGCTAGGTCTGTTACATTTGAAGGTTGATCATAGGCGTAATCAGTGAGAGAAGTATGACGTAAGCGAAATACGAGTCTCTCCAGTACAAGCGCCATATTTTCACGTGTCATGGGTTCATTTGGTCGTAAATGTCCGCGTTGACCTTCGAAAACCCCCATATCTCGAAGAAGTGCCGAGTATTTGCGTAGCTCACGGTCAGGTGTTTCCCGTAGCACATCGGTAAATCGGTCTCCCTGCTCCCAGTTTGCAGGTACCTCCACAAGGCCGCTCTCCTCGACGTAACGACCCATCATCTTCACTACTTGACCGCGTGTTATATTCGCATTCGGTGAAAAGGTCGAAGGAGACGTTCCTTTTATGATGTTGCGTGCTGCCAATTCCGAAACATGTTCCTGTGTAACGGTAGTATAGGCTTTCATATCCTGAAACTGTTGTGCATTCGCGGATGTCGCCCCAGCACTGATCACAAAGAGTGCTAACATTACCATGAAAACCTTTTTTCTCATTCCTAAATCTCCTCTTTTTCTTTGACACAGGCATAATCATATCAATAATCCACACTTCTTACTATATACAATAAATACCGGAATCACGTACAATTTCAAATTATTGGAACCGGGTATCATTCACAGTAACTTTTCTATTATCTCTGCCTAAACGAATGTAAGCCCGAATTATTAAAAATAAGCGCACCATTCTTATGCTCATCACAAATAAGCTAAGGGAGAGTCCTTAGAATAAACCACTTTTTTTGTAGATTTGAATAGCAAACGAAAAGGAGGGAATATACTATGTTATACACATACTGTACCAAGAGCTGAAAAGGAGGGATCGAACTTGAAGATATCTGAAATCTACGCAAAGTATTTAAAAGGAGAGAAATTTAAAAGCATTAGCGACATTAATCTAGGGCGCCTACCAGTTAAGCATGCAGCGGATTTAGTTGGATCTTCGCCAATCATGCAGGAATTAGCAAAAAAACATTCCAAAAACTTAAAATACAATAAAAAATACCCACTTTGAATAAAGTGGGCTAGGGCTAATTATTTTTTTGATAGTTAGTGATTCTTTTTACTAATGGGTCCGATTTACTTACATGTATCGGCTTTACCATATCTCCAGTTACAAGCTTATCACGTTTCGTGTTTTTACTAGCACTGAATAGCCTTAATTTTCTTGCTGCACGCTCTTTAATATCATCGGTATTAATTGGAGTTTTGACACTGACCATATGAATCACTCCTTTCCTTTATATTACATGATTTTTTGGTGTTCGGTCAAGCGAGTCATTCTTCATCCATCAGCTCATCTGTGTTTGTTAAGGCTACCATATACTCAATATTTTCTATATTTTTACTAACAGTCTTATGTAATAGCTCAAATAAGTATTTGTCTAAAATATCAAAGGAATACGTATAGCTTTCTATCACAGTAATATATTCGTTTCGATTGTAAAAGAAATAGTATACAAGATAGCTCTTTTTTAACAAATTATCCTCATCTATTTTATTCCAAACCGCAGATTCTCCAGTTTCCTTTGATTCTTCCACTAAATCACGTAATTTTTCAGGAGCAGCATTATGGAATATATTGTACGTAAATGCACCATTGATTGGATGGTTTTTGTACCCCATTTGGGTTTCCGCTAGGAAATATTCTAGTACTTCTTTATAGTCTATCGTAGATTCAGAAAAGAAATCTAACGTTCTGCCAGAAGCATCATCACCAGTGAAATATGCCATAAGCCTAGCTTTAGTTCCACTAATTTCAACCGTTTCTATAGCAGCTTGTTCTATATTGTCTACCTCAAATTCCAAGTTTAAAAACTTGAATCTTTTCAACCGTTTAAAGGCAACAGGGATAGTTAAAAATAACAGTAACCAGATGAAGAGTAAAAAGAGACCACGGAAAATAATTTGATTGAAGTTAGATTCTACAAAAGGTTTAACAATAATGGTAAATGCGGTTTCTTTTTCTTGTACATCATTTTTAATCTCAGATTGTAAAAGTAAAGCTTCTGGATTCTCTTTCAGCGTCGATATCCCGATTAGAATGGATGCAATCATCATCCAAGCTATAATTACAACAATCCCTGCAGTATATAAATATGGAATAAAAAAATTAACCCATTGGAAAAACGTTCTTTTTTCGCTATTCATATTCGTTTGTTGAATTTTTCTCACCCCATTTTCTCTATAGATTGAGTTTATAGAAGTCAAACTAATCTTTCAATAGAGAAGTATAAAAATTTAGGTTCTCATAATATTATTATGTAAACTAAGTAACTGTTTTTGATTATCTAATTATTTGTTATACTATTTATATGGAATAAATAAGTAGAAATAGGGGGATATTTTCATGTTTACATACAAAATAGACGACAACACTGAGCTAAAAATGCTCGATTTACGGGACGCTGAACATGTGTTCGGGTTAACGATTCAATCAAAAGAAACACTAAAGGAATGGCTACCATTCATTGATTACACGAAGACTGTAGCAGATACGCAGGGCTTTATCCAATCTACTATGAAACAATTCGGTGAGAATAATGGATTCCAAGCAGGCATTTGGTATGACGGTAAAATGGCTGGAGTTATTGGTTTTCACAAAATCGATTGGAATAATAAATCAACAAGTATTGGATATTGGCTTGGAAATGACTATGTAGGATTAGGTTTAATGACGAAATCTGTCGAAGCTTTTGTAAACTATGCTTTAATTGACTTGAAATTGAATCGAGTGGAAATACGTGCAGCTGTAGAAAATAAAAAAAGCAGAGCAATTCCCGAAAGACTTGGCTTCACAGAAGAAGGCCGTGTGAGACAAGCAGAGTGGCTTTATGATCACTACGTCGATCATGTTGTTTATGGAATGCTTGCGGGCGATTGGATTAATAGGAAGAAGTAATTTTTATTATTGCCTAATTAGGAATGAAACCTCTTAATTAGAAGCATTTAATATGGGTTACAAATAAAATTAAAATGTCGAATTAGGACAAACCATAGAATCATATGATTATAGTGCACAACTACTAATCAAATCTTTTTAGGGGGGCCTAATTTGACGAATAAACAGAATCCAGCACCATTTGATAAAATGATGATTATTCGAACTGTCATACTATTACTAGCATGGCTTAACCAGTTTTTAGTTATGAAAGGTTATAAAGCTTTGCCAATCACTAATGAAGATATTACGTTTATAATCACTCTTTTAATATCGATTTGGGCTTGGTGGAAAAATAATGATGTGCGTTACAAAGCAAGACGTAATACGCAATATTTGAAAGATAGAGGGCTAAAATAGAAGAGATTACTAGGATGTAAAGCGATTTTCCATCGTTTTATGTCCTATTTGTGTAGTTAGGAACAGGCAGATTTTTCTATCCATAGTATGTTTTTAAGACGATTACCTAAACTATAATAAGCAGGGATGGTTTTATCAAAATCAGGCTTTCATACGGTTTTCATAAGTAAATTCATACATAAGAAATAGCCCTGATGCACTCTTAAATGAGTAGATCAGGGCTTTAAACGTTCAGAGAAGTCATTAGTTTTACATATAGAATTCTTGTGCATGAGCCACTTGAAATTGGAGGCTATGCATGGAAAAATTTTGTCGAAAATTAATGGGTGTCAGACAAGATGCAAAATCCATATTCCCCCAATTTGATTTGAGAAGCATCGAATTCCGCTTCACAGCTATAGAGAACTTCATAATTGCTGTCTGTTTCAAGTGTAAAGGTTTGTTCTGCCGAATTTGGATTGAGAAGGACAACAACGGATTTTTTTTCCGTGTACTTCCGATAACCAAATATACCATTATCTTCTTGAGGTAGCAGGAAACGAACTGCTCCTTCGTTCGCCAAAAGCTTCTCTGTTTTACGAAGTGTAGTCAATGTCCGTACATGATTCTTAATGTCGGAATTATGATTTTCCACGTCCCAATCCATGCATTTCCTGCAGCCGGGATCTACTTTACCTGTTAACCCAATTTCATCTCCGTAATAAATACAAGGCGTTCCTATAAAGGTAAGAAGAATAGTAAAAACCTGTTTTGTTCGCTTCACATTACCATCGCATTCTGTCAGGATCCTTGAGGTGTCATGGCTACCTACCAGGTTGAAGGTGAAATCGAACACGTTTTTTGGGTAGCTAAAGTATACCGTGCTCATATTCTCTACAAATTGCTTGGAGCTAATATTTCCTTTAGCAACCAGGTTCAATACATTTGTTGTAAAAGGGTAGTTCATGACTGCATCGAACTGGTCTCCACGAAGCCACGGTATGGAATCATGCCATATTTCTCCAAGTATATAAAGGTCTGGTTTTGCGTCTTTCATAGCTTTCCTAAATTCACGCCAGAAGGAGTGATCTACCTCATTGGCTACGTCAAGTCGCCAGCCATCAATATTAAATTCCTTAATCCAATATGTCCCCACATCCATCAAATATTTTTTTACTTCTGGATTTGAAGTATTCAATTTCGGCATAGATTCAACAAAAGCAAAAGCTTCATAATTCGGTCTTGGTCCCCCTTGGATGGGAAAGTTGTGTATGTGGAACCAATCTTTGTAAAGAGAATTCTCGCCTTTCTCCAGAACATCTTGGAAAGGTGGGAAGTAGTAGCCACTATGGTTGAAAACTGCGTCCAGCATAACTTTGATTCCTCTGTTATGGCATTCGGAAATCAGTTTCTTGAAAGATTTTACATCGCCAAATTGAGGATCAAGTTCCATAAAGTCAATCGTATCGTACTTATGATTGGAATAAGCTTTAAAAATCGGATTGAAATATATGCCGTTTACGCCGATATCTGTAAGGTGGTCTAGATGTTCAGTAATCCCAGCAAAGTCACCGCCGAAGAAATTGTTTATTGCTGGCAGCTCACTACCCCATAACTTCGTATTTTGGGGATTAATCGAAGGGTCTCCATTTGCAAAGCGCTCCGGAAATATTTGATACCAAATGGTTTCCTTCACCCACTCAGGTGCCTTAAACTGTTCTTCTTTGTGGAGGTAAGGAAAACAAAAATAATAATCAGAATTAGTTGGAGCTTTTTTATAAAATCCTTTTTCTGTATAAATAAGGTCCTCATTGAGAGAAGAAAGCCTAAAACCGTACCGCAGTCTACGAGTTATAGCGAATGCTTCCACTTCCCAGTAGTCAAACAGTCCATCGCTACCGGCCAGGGTCATTGGAACTTCTGAAAACTGCCATTCCCCACTTTCCCAGATGTATGGGTCTCCCATAATCAAAGAAACACGCGTCAGGTCATTTTGTTTTGATTTAATACGGATTTGCAGAGTACGATCGTCTACCATGTAAGCAAAATTATCGACTGGCCTGTGAAAAATAGCGGCTTTTTCCATAACAAAACTCCTTTATTGTGCAATCGCTTGCACTTAGTAAACAAAACATTCTGTATATTAAAAGTATCAGAGCGAATTAAATATAACAAGTATTAGTTTTAAAAAAACTAGACTACTACTATAGAATGGAAAACTCTCTAAGAATTTTATTTCAGAATTTTTAAAATAAAAAGAAAATAAATATTGTTAACCGTTTAAATAAATGTATAATAGACTCATAAGTTGTGCAATCGCTTTCATAGATTTTATCTATCATAAATTCCTCATAATCACTAGAATAGTTCAGCCATTATAGGGATATGCATAAAAATAATTGTATTTAACCGCGATAAAATAGTAGCGGTTACAATAGTGAGTTTGTGCAAGCGCTTGTTCAACTTGGGGAAGAAGAGATCTATACACTTAGGAGGGGGTAAAGAAATGAAAAAGTCACTATCGTTGTTAATCATGCTGGTATTTATCATTGGACTATTGGTTGCTTGTGGACCTAATCGAGAGGAAACAACTACTGTTACTTCCAATGTTAATGAAAATACTGGCACTACATCAGATGAACCTGCAAAACCGGAAAAACTTGTAGTTTGGGAAGATACAGATAAATCGGTCGCTTTAAAACCGGCAATCGAGTCTTTCGAGAAAGAATACGGTATTAAAGTGGAATTTAAAGAACTAGGTATGGCTGATAAAATGCGTGACCAGCTCCGCCTGGACGGACCTTCTGGAACTGGAGCAGATATCGTTACTTTACCTCATGATCAAATTGGTCAGGTAGTAACGGAAGGCTTAATTCAGGAAATTGAAGTAAGTGACGAAGTTCTTTCTACTTTCACTGATTCTTCGATCACTGCACAAAAATACGATGGTAAACTTTATGGATTGCCAAAAGCAACAGAAACACCTGTATTTATCTATAATAAAGCATTAATGTCTGAACCACCTGCAACAATGGACGAAGTGTATGATTTTTCTAAAGAATTTTCAGATGGTAAACAGTTTGGATTCCTTGCATTATGGGATAACTTTTACTTTGCTCATGGTGTAATTGGCGGCATGGGCGGTTATGTATTCAAAGACAACGAAGGTGCACTTGACCGTGAGGATGTTGGTCTGGGTAATGACGGAGCAGTTGCCGGCGCGGAATATATTCAAAAATGGTATAAAGAAGGCTTGTTCCCTAAAGGGATTATAGGAGAAAGTGGGGGTTCTGCAAAAGACGGGCTTTTCAATGAAGGAAAAGTCGCTTCTGTTATGGATGGACCATGGGCTTTTCAAAGCATGAAGGATGCTGGTATTGACATCGGTGTTTCTGCTATGCCAACTCTTCCGAACGGAGAACACATGAAAACATTTATGGGAGTTAAAGGATGGCATGTTTCATCCTTTACAGAACATAAATATTGGTCAACAAAATTGGTTGAATGGTTGACAAACGAAGAGAATGCTAAAATTCGTTTTGAAACAACACAAGAAATTCCACCAGTAAAAACATTAATTGAAGATCCTATCATTGCTGAAAATGAAGGAGCAAAGGCTGTAGCGCTACAATCTCAGTATGCTGTGCCAATGCCAAACATCCCTGAAATGGGCGAGGTTTGGGGTCCAGCAGCTTCTGCATTGCAAACCATTGCTACAGGCAAAGCAGAACCAAAAGCTGCCATGGATGATGCGGTTAAAACAATCAAAACAAACATTGAAACAAATCACCCAAGTAAATGACAGTAGGCAAAGGCATGTTTCCATATAGGAAGCATGGCTTTGCTTATATCTTACGATTACCGAGTATTTGAGTATGGGTTATACAAAAATTAGAAAGTATTCTCCTTTCAAAGGAAAGTAGGAGGCCGTATTTGTGGTGGATAGCAATGTTATAACCAAACATAAACGGAACGCCGGATTCTTATCGATAATTCCGGGATTTGGGCAATTTTATAACAAGCAGTTCGTTAAAGGTATCATTTTTTTCATTTTAGCAGCCGCATTTATCAGTAGTTTTTCTCAAACACTAAATTGGGGATTTTGGGGATTATTCACATTAGGGACGATTCCTGTACTCGACCATTCCGTTTTCTTGCTAATCGATGGAATCATCGCGTTGTTGGTAGCAATTATAGGGCTTGGCATCTATGCGTTCAATATATATGATGCTTATCATAACGGCCGTAAGCGAGATGAAGGTTTCACCTTAAGCAATGTAAAGGAGCAATATCATAACCTCTTAGATAACGGTTTTCCATATTTAATGGTATCCCCTGGCTTTTTATTGTTGATCTTCGTCGTTATATTACCAATCATTTTTGTTATTCTACTATCTTTTACAAACTATGATTTATACCATTCTCCACCGACTAAACTAGTTGATTGGATAGGAATACAGAACTATATTGATATTTTCAAGTTGGATCTTTGGAGAGCAACCTTTTTTGGAGTGCTGGGTTGGACAATTGTTTGGACATTTGGAGCAACGACACTACAAGTTGCTATTGGCGTCTTTTTAGCGGTATTAGTGAATCAAAAGGATTTAAAGGGAAAAGTAGTTTTTCGGACAATCTTGATTCTTCCATGGGCAGTTCCAGCTTTTATTTCGATTATGATATTTTCTGGAATGTTCAATGAATCTTTCGGCGTTATTAATATCGGTATTCTCCAATTCTTTGGAATGGAGCCCCTTCCTTGGATGACCGAAGAGCTTTGGACCCGTGTAGCGTTAATCTTTATTCAATCGTGGCTTGGCTTCCCGTTTGTTTTTGCCATGACAACTGGGGTACTTCAGTCCATCCCAGAGGAATTATATGAGGCTGCAAACGTAGATGGAGCTTCCATTTGGCAGAAATTTCGGGGTATTACTTTACCGATGGTCTTGTACGCTACCGCACCGATACTTATTACGCAGTATACATTTAATTTTAATAATTTCAATGTTATCTTTCTTTTCAACGGCGGAGGCCCTGCATTACCGGGTCAAAATGCTGGGGGGAGCGACATATTGATTTCCTGGATCTATAAGTTGACGATGACTTCTGGACAATATGGAAAGGCGGCAGCAATTACGATGCTCTTGTCCTTGATTGTTGTGACAGTGGCATTATGGCAGTTTAAACGAACCAATTCATTTAAACAGGAGGATATGATGTAATGACTAATAAGACTGAAAAAATTATCAGACTGACAGTTTCATATCTTGTTCTCCTTTTAGCTGTTGTGGTCGTGATTTATCCGCTGCTTTGGGTAATAGGGTCTTCTTTGAATCCCGGCCAAAGTCTATCAGGTTCTTCCATGTTTCCGGAAAATCCAACATTTAAACATTACCTAGACTTGTTTGATACAGAGAAGTCCAATTATATTTTATGGTATCTAAATTCGATGAAAATAAGTTTAATCACCATGGTCTTAGCGGTAATAAGTGTTTCTCTGACTGGATATGCCTTTTCTCGTTATCGATTTATCGGAAGAAAAAATGGACTTCTTACCTTTTTGGTACTTCAGATGATTCCAAACTTTGCTGCACTTATAGCTATTTTTGTACTCGCACAAAGAACGAATCTACTGGACACTCATGTAGGATTAATCCTCATTTATGTCGGAGGGCAAATCCCAATGAGTACTTGGCTAATGAAGGGATATCTCGATACCATTCCTAAGGAACTAGATGAGTCTGCAAGAATGGACGGAGCGGGCCATTTACGTATCTTCTGGCAAATCATTATGCCACTAGCGAAACCAATTATTGCAGTAGTAGCGCTCTTTGCCTTTATCGCTCCATTTGGTGACTTCATCCTTGCACGCATCATGCTACGCTCGGAAGAGAAATTTACTATGGGGGTAGGTTTATATGAACTAGTATCCAAGCAATTTGGAAATGAATTCACTACTTTCGCAGCAGGATCCGTATTAATTGCTATTCCGATTACCATTCTTTTCTTGATGTTCCAGAAATACTTTATATCCGGTTTGACAGCGGGGGGTACAAAAGGCTAATGACAGTTCTATAAAGAATTAGCTGGGGAGGACGACCATGAAAAAGAGCGTATCATTACTCGTTGTTATGATGCTTTTATTAATCAACCCTAAGCCGCCACTTGCAGTCGTAAATGAAGAACAAATGCTTCAGGATGAGATCATTTATATGATCATGGTAGACCGATTCCAAAACGGTGATAGCAAGAATGACAAAGACGCTAACCTAAATAATCCATTAGCCTATCACGGAGGTGACTTCAAAGGAATAACCACAAAGTTGGATTATTTGAAAGAGATGGGTTTCACAGCCATCTGGTTGACACCAATCTTTGAAAATACGGAAGAGGGTTATCATGGTTACTGGGTAAAGGATTTTTATAAAACAAATGAATACTTCGGCACGATGGAAGAATTCAAAACACTTGTGAAGGAAGCTCATCATAGAGATATGAAAGTTATTCTGGATTTTGTCGTAAATCATGTGGGACCAGGTCATGAATGGCTAAATGATCCTATGAAAGAAGATTGGTTCCATGAAAAAAAGCCAATTACCAACTGGAATGATCAGGAGGAAGTAGAGAAAGGTTGGCTTTATGATTTACCTGACCTGAACCAGGATAACCCGGACACGAGGAAGTTCCTTTTGGATGCTGCTAAATGGTGGATTATTGAAACAGATATCGATGGCTACAGGCTTGATACAGTGAAACATGTCCCAAAAGACTTTTGGGCAGATTTTTCAGCAGCTGTAAAATCAGAGAAAGATTCATTCTTTCTCATCGGTGAGGTATGGCACGACAATCCGAACGTAATAACGGGTTATCAGGATACTGGAATCGATGGATTTATGGATTTTTCGCAGAATGATAGCTTGCGTACAGCATTTGAGAAGTCCGATCAGTCACTTGGCTGGCTTTTCTCAAATGTTACTAGAAATGAAAAGCTGTTTGATCGTCCAGAGCTGCTAGGACAGTTTCTCGACAACCACGATATGACGCGGTTCTCTCATTTAGCAATTAACAACAATCAGGACCCTGTTACTCGTTTGAAGCTAGGGCTATCTTATTTGTACACTGCTCCTGGAATTCCAATTGTCTATTATGGGACCGAAATTGCCATGGATGGTGGAAACGATCCAGATAATCGTAGGATGATGGATTTTGATGCAGATCCAAATGTAATTGATTATTTAACAAAGTTAGGGGCATTAAGGCAGAGGCTACCTTCACTGACAAGAGGCGATATGAAGCTTTTGTTTGAACAAGAAGGAATGGCTGTCTACAAAAGGAGTTATAAGAATGAAACTATAGTTGTTGCCATTAATAATACGTTAGAAACACAAAAGGTAGTTCTCGAAGATGAGTTGGAAAATGGGAAAGAATTAAGAGGGCTGCTTGGTGGGGAAATTATACAGTCCAATGGAAACCAATATACGATTATTCTTGAAAGTGAGCAAACAGTAATATATACACTTGCTGATAAGAAGGGATTGAATTGGTTTTATATAGGAATTCTTACAGCTATTTGTGGATTATTTGTTACCTTCCTGTATTTTGGGAGCAGAAGGGCAAAAAAGACGAAATAATACTAGCAAATTGTCCCTCTCTATTCCATCTCGTGTAACTAGCGTATGGCACGATCCTATGCGCTGCAGTCGATTGCGTGCGGTCGCAAATTTAGAAAAGCTTAGAACGAGAGGAGTGCTTCATCATATGGAAAGAAATTGGTGGAAAGAAGCAGTCAGTTATCAAGTATATCCTAGAAGTTTTAAGGACAGTAATGGAGACGGCATCGGTGATTTGTGCGGAATCATCTCAAAATTGGATTATCTGAAGGTCCTAGGAATTGATGTTATCTGGATCTCTCCTTTTTATAAGTCTCCTAATGCGGATAACGGTTATGATATTAGCGATTATCAGGATATATCCGAACAGTTTGGAACCATGGAAGACTTTGATGCATTATTGACAGAGGTCCATGCACGAGGAATGAAATTGATAATGGATTTGGTTATAAATCATACAAGCGATGAGCATCCATGGTTCATTGAATCACGCTCGTCTAAAGATAACCCTAAAAGGGATTGGTACCTTTGGAAGGATGGTAGGGGTGATGAAGCTCCGAACAACTGGGAGAGTATCTTCTCTGGGAGTTCATGGGAGTATGATACTTTAACTAATCAATATTACCTTCATTTGTTTGCTACGAAGCAGCCAGATTTGAACTGGGAGAACCCAAAAGTGAGGGAAGAACTTTATAAAATGGTAAACTGGTGGTTAGATAAAGGAATCGACGGCTTCCGAGTTGATGCAATTAGTCATATTAAGAAACGCGAAGGCCTGCCAGATATGCCGAATCCAACAGGGGAACAATTTGTACCCGCCTTCGATATGCATACGAACCAACCAGGTATTCAAGAATATTTAAAAGAATTAAAAGAAAACACCTTTTCTCAGTATGATATTATGACGGTTGGTGAAGCGAACGGAGTCGGTGTGGAAGAAGCCGATGAATGGGTTGGTGAAACGAACGGGAAATTTGATATGATTTTTCAGTTCGAGCATCTTGGTTTGTGGAATAAGGAAATAGATCAGTCTGTAGATGTCATTGGACTGAAAAAAACATTGACCAAATGGCAGAAGGGTTTACACCATAAAGGCTGGAATGCTCTCTTTCTAGAAAATCATGACCAAACACGCAGTGTTTCTAGCTGGGGAAATGATCAAGAGTATTGGAACGAAAGTGCAAAAATGCTAGCTGCCTGTTATTTTCTTATGCAAGGGACACCTTTCATCTATCAAGGGCAGGAAATTGGCATGACGAATGTCAAATTCCCTTCTATTGAGGACTATGATGATATTGGCATGAAAAATTTCTATACCATTGAAATTGCTAAAGGGCGTCCACATGAAGAGGTTATGGAAACGATTTGGACAAACGGCCGGGACAACTCGAGAACTCCTATGCAATGGGATGAAAGTTTAAATAGTGGGTTTACAACGGGAGAACCGTGGATGAAAGTCAATCCGAACTACTTGAAAATTAACGTGGCAGCACAACAGAAAGATGAAAATTCCATTTTTCACTTTTATAAAAGAATGATTCAATTGCGAAAAGAAAATCCTGTATTTGTGTATGGCGAATATGATCTACTACAGGAGGAACATCCGGGAGTGTATATATACACGCGTTCCATTTCTGGACAGTTTGCCGTCGTGCTCTGCAACTTCCGCAATAAGCAGACGTTACTTCAACTAAACGGTCTTCCAGATCTTGACTTTGGACTAATACTATACAATTACGATGACGCACCAGATCAACTCACAGAGGAGGTCACGCTTCAACCGTATGAAATGAGAGTATATTTATTTAAGCAAGCAGAACAGGCGGAGCGGTCTATTTAACCGTCATCGCTCTTCTTGATATTTGAGTACAAACAATGTCTTCTATATCAGACCACTTTTCGTTTAAGGTATACTTTCTGTATATAGGAATTCATGGTTACAGATAATGTTAATTTGCAATTCGGTAGTATCTTAATGCATAAAAATGATTGTGATTATTGTAAGAGAGTGGAGGAAATGTATTGGCGATTACGATTAAAGAAGTGGCAAAGTTGGCAAATGTCGCTCCTTCTACAGTTTCGAGGGTGATTGCTAACAATCCCCGTATTAGTGAGGAGACGAAGAAACGGGTGAGAGACGTGATGGAGCAGCTAGGATATCATCCTAATTTTATCGCTCGCAGTCTTGCCAGCCAATCTACAAAAGTCATAGGCCTTGTATTACCTCACTCGTCTGGTGTGTTTTTTCAAAATCCTTTCTTTGCTGAGGTCATACAGGGGTTAAGCGAAGGTGTACACGAAAAACAGTATGCACTACAAATGAGTACTGGTAAAACAGAAGAAGAATTATATGAAGGTGTTGTGCATATGGTCCAGGGAGGTAGAGTAGACGGCATTATCCTATTATACTCACGTATCGATGACAAAATCCTTTATTATTTAAAAGCTAGGAATTTTCCTTTTGTCGTCATCGGAAAGCCTTTTGAATTTGTGGAAAAGATTACCCATGTTGATAATGATAATTACCTGGCAGCGAAAGAAGCCACTGAATATGTTATTGGTCTAGGCCATGAAAAAATTGGTTTCATTGGAGGAAGCCCAAGCCTCACTGTAACGATGGATCGTTTGCTAGGGTATAAAGATGCTCTAAGGGACCATAATTTACTGCTAAATGAAGAATATATCATCCACGAAGAATTTCTGCGTGAGGGAGGACAGGAAGCTGTCAAGAAGCTCCTAAAAAGGACTATTCCACCCACAGCACTTATTGTGACGGATGATTTAATGGCCCTCGGAGTCGTCAATTCTTTGACAGAAATGCAAATTGACATTCCATCGCAAGTATCAATTGTCAGCTTCAATAATGCCTTGTTTGCGGAGATGTCCAGGCCACCGTTGACTTCGATCGATATCAATATTGAAGAGCTTGGTTATCAGGCTGCTAGAAGCTTGATTCAAATGCTTGAGAATGAAAAGGAACCTGTTAAACGAATTATTATACCGCACCAGCTAGTCGTAAGGCATTCATGTACCGGGATTGACCGGTGTGTAGAGGAAAATTAAGGGGGAGTACTTGGTACTTACAGAAAGGCTGGTAAATAAGGTCACTCCCGATAATTCAAACCCAGCAATGATGAGTGTACAGTGAGAACAGTAAAAATACCTCATCGATTTTCTTTAACTGCGCAGGCGTCGATACTCCTCGATCATACATAAATAATGAGAAAACATGGTACTACCTACTGTGGACAGTTTGTAAGTGCCACTCACCTATTCCATATTAGGTGGGTGGCACTCTTTATATGTGAGAAACTAGTACGTATAGTAATCTTGGGCATGTACCACTTGGAATCCTATTGATTCATAGAGTCTAAGTGCATGCGCATTTTTGGTTTCTACTTCCAGATGAACGGAGTGACCCGACTCAGACTGCTCCTTGACGACTTTTGCTAATACTTTTCGCCCTATTCCTTTTCCTTGATGAGTCGGTAAGATAGAAAAGCCATAAATCCACGATTCTCCATTTTCTCGTTTTACACGAATTTTCCCAACTGTTTCCTCGTTCACATCAATCATAAACATTTCTGTATCCTCATCGCCATCAATTCTACTTTCCAATGCAAGTGCATCTGCTAGTGCATCTTCTTTTGACAAACCGAATGCTTCCACAGATAAACGAACACGCATGTCTAAATCATCGGTATTTGCCTGGCGCAGTGTAAAACCTTTCACTTCTTCCAGGTTCTTTTCTTTCCATTTCATTTGATGCTCCGAAAATCCATAGATAGCTCCATGTTTCGTTAAAAATGCTTGAGCTTCAGTAGAGCTAGCTGGTGCATTTAACAAAATTTTCTTGAAGCTCATCTCTTTTGCCGTAGCCATTCCGAGTTGGAACAATCGAGAGAAATGTTCTTTTCTACGCTCACTTGGTTTTACCATTCCGCATACTTCTACGGTGGAACCAAAAGCATATAGACCTAAAAATGCAACAAGTTCATCATTTTCATAATGAAGGAAATCCAGTTGATCTGTTACTCTATTCCGAAGCATTTCCCAATTTAATTTTAATTGTAAATGATCATACGCTTCACATTCCTTTTGAAGCGTTTCAATATCTAGTAATTGTTTTGTAGTTAACATGTGTATCTCCTTTTTAGATAAATTAGTATTCTCTTAATTTATTTAATATTCAAGTTAATTTTACACTACCAACAACTAAAAACAATCGTCGTAAGAGAAAAATTGCTCCGGGAATGGGGTAAGTAGATTTGAGCGTGTGTATACATAGGTACAAAGAGAGGTCTCTAAATTAGAAAGTAAACTTCAGTATTTCCGAAAAGAAAGAAGCAACAGTTGCGGTAGCAAATTGAAATGAATGTCTACGTTCTAGGTCATTTATACGACGTGAAAATGTGTGATTCTTAGTAGTTAGCTTGAAGGACGTTTGGAGCTACCTCTAGTTGAAAAAATTATTTACCTTAAATCACATTTGTGTTAACATTTTTAAATATTAGGTTAACACATTTTATTTAAACCTTAAAAAAACGTAAATGAGGGAGAATCGTTGAAACATTTTTGGGTAGTTGGTACGGATACAGATGTTGGAAAAACTTTTATCACAACTTTATTCATGCGTCATCTCCAAATCCAAGGTCATAAAGTAATCCCATACAAACCGGTACAAACGGGTGAAGTCGAGGATAAAGGCCGGTATTATTATCATGATACAACAACCTATTTAAAATATAGCTTACAACCTATAGCCATAGAGGCACTGAATACATACTCCTTCTCAAAACCAGCATCACCACATTTTGCTGCAGAGCTTGAAGGAGAAACAATTAATGCACACAGGCTTCTAAAAGCCATTGATAAGTTAAAAATAGATTATGATACGGTTATTTGTGAGGGAGCAGGTGGGTTGTATGTGCCACTTCATTCAGATACTACTTTGACATTACTTGATGTTATAGAGGAATCAACATTACCTGTCATACTCGTGACGAATACGAAGTTGGGCACGATCAATCACACATTGTTATCCGTAAACGCTCTCAAGGCGCGTAATATTGACTTACTAGGTATTGTGTTCAACCAATTCGAGCAAAGTGCATTAGAAAAAAATAATATTGACACCATACGTAGATTTGTCAAAGTACCAACTGTGTTCATCGAGGCTAATCGGACTATTGAAAGTTTTGATGATGAATCGATTTTGGAAAGGTTGATGACCTATGACATATAAGGAGCTTCAATGCCTGGATCTAAAACATATTTGGCATCCTTGCTCACAAATGAAAGACTACGAGTCCTTTCCTCCGATAGTGATAGAACGTGGGGAGGGGGTATGGTTGTACGACAAGCTGGGTAATCGCTATTTAGATGCAGTTTCATCGTGGTGGGTTAATTTATTTGGTCATTCGAATCCGCGTATTAGCCAAGCATTAGCTGAGCAAGCGCAAAAATTGGAGCACGTTATTTTTGCGAACTTTACTCATGAGCCTGCGATTCGTGTGGCTGAGAAACTCGTTGAATTAACACCAAAAGGTTTGGAAAAGGTATTTTTTGCCGATAACGGATCCGCTGCCATTGAGATCGCGCTAAAAATGAGCTTTCAGTACCGTGCCCAAACAAAACAGCCAAAGAAAAAACGTTTTTTAGCGTTTACAAATGCCTATCATGGCGAAACACTTGGAGCATTGTCTGTTGGAGGGGTTGACTTATATAACGAAGTATATGCTCCTCTATTATTAAACGTCGTCCATACACAGGGACCAGATTGCTTCCGCTGTCCTTTTGGTGAGTCACCTGCTACCTGTAATGCACCTTGTACTCAGTACGTAGAAGAAGAATTCAAACAACATGCCGATACAATTTCTGCGGCCATCATTGAACCGTTAATCCAAGCAGCAGCAGGCATGAAAATGTATCCACCAATTTTTCTAAAAAAACTAAGGGCATTATGCGATGAATACGATGTGCATCTCATTGCAGATGAGGTAGCGGTTGGCTTTGGTCGTACGGGTACATTGTTCGCTTGCGAGCAAGCTGATATGACACCGGATTTTTTATGTTTGTCCAAAGGCATTACAGGTGGGTACATGCCCCTGTCCGCTGTTCTGACAACGAATGAAGTGTATAACGCCTTTTATGACGACTATGGAACGATGAAGGCATTTTTACATTCCCATAGTTATACAGGTAACCCTCTTGCCTTAAGAGTAGTGCAGGAAGTTTTGGCAATTTTTGAAGAAGATCAAGTGTTGACTAATCTAGCATATAAACAAAAACTATTACAAGATTTAGCACATACAGCATTTGATCATTTACCTTACGTAGGTGAATACCGTCAAATTGGCTTCGTTGGAGCAGTAGAATTAGTTGCGAATAAAGAGTCGAAGTCACCATTTGCAAGCGAAGAGCGTATAGGCTATCAAATTTATCAGCGTGCACTAGAAAAAGGGCTCCTAATCCGTCCGCTTGGTAATATTATTTATTTCATGCCACCTTATGTTATTTCGGATGAAGAAATCAAATGGATGATTGATACAACAAAAGAAGTTATCACCCAATTTTTTAAAGAAAGGCACGAATAAATTGAGAAATTCACGTACTTTATCTCTTACACTTGTTGCAATTTTTTCCGCAATGACTGCAATTGGAGCTTTTATTAAAATTCCTTTGCCCATTGTACCCTTTACATTGCAAATTATTGCTGTGTATTTAGCAGGCTCATTATTAGGAAGTAAGCGAGGATTACAAAGTCAAATGATTTATGTCCTCGTTGGATTAGCTGGCCTTCCGGTCTTTACACAAGGAGGAGGGTTTATGTATGTATTACAGCCTACGTTTGGTTACTTAATTGGCTTCGCTGCAGGGGCATACACGATCGGTTTCATTATTGAACGCATCGAGAAACCTACTCGTAAACATTTTATTGTCGCAAATTTAATCGGCACTGCTGTCATTTATGCGATTGGTGTTACTTATCTTTACTTGGCCTTAAATTTTTGGCTAGACGTGCCAACAAACTTATCTCATGTACTTGCAGCTGGATTTTTTAGTACGGTAGGTATTGACATTGCACTTGCTATTTTTTCAAGTTTATTAGCTACACGTATATATCCATTATTAAAAACAATACATTCAACGAAAAGAGGCGTACAAAATGAACTGGCAAACACTAGCTCAAGAAGTTATTGATGGTAAAGAATTAACAAATGAAGAGGCAATGCTAATCTTAACAACATCAGATGATGAACTGCTACCCTTACTGCACGGTGCTTTTACAATTCGTAAGCATTACTACGGGAAGAAAGTAAAACTAAATATGATTATGAATGCGAAAAGTGGCTATTGTCCAGAGGATTGTGGATATTGTTCCCAGTCATCTAAATCCACTGCACCGATTGAGAAATATCCATTCATTTCAAAAGAAGAAATTTTAGCAGGTGCGAAACGTGCATTTGAAAACCAAATCGGTACATATTGTATCGTCGCAAGTGGTCGTGGTCCAACACGTAAAGATGTAAATGTTGTCAGTGAGGCGGTAGAAGAAATTAAAGAAAAATATGGCTTAAAAGTATGTGCTTGCTTAGGACTTTTAAAAAATGAACAAGCTGAACAGCTGAAAAATGCAGGTGTCGACCGGTATAACCACAACTTAAATACATCGGAACGTCATCACGATTACATCACAACCTCACATACATACGAGGACCGAGTAAATACAGTGGAAGTTGTCAAAAAACATGGTATTTCTCCGTGTTCAGGTGCAATTGTTGGTATGAAAGAAACGAAGGAAGATGTAATAGATATCGCACGAGCACTTCGTCGTCTGGATGCGGACTCGATCCCAGTAAACTTCTTACATGCCATTGATGGTACAAAACTAGAAGGTACGAAAGAACTGAACCCACGCTATTGTTTAAAAGTACTTGCACTGTTCCGTTTTGTAAACCCAACTAAAGAAATTCGTATTTCGGGTGGTCGTGAAGTCAATTTAGGCTCTCTACAACCATTAGGGCTATATGCTGCCAATAGTATTTTTGTCGGAGATTATTTAACGACTGAAGGACAAGAAGTCAATAAGGATTATTTAATGTTACAAGATTTAGGTTTCGAAATCGAGCTTGCAGAAAAACAAGCTGAACTGTTCAACGTTTAAAAGGCAGTTTTTTCGAAACTTTAACAGGAGCCATTACGTTATAATTGAAATCAAAAAGAGCCTAGATTTCTCATAGGCTCTTTATTTTTTTATTCTTACATATCAATGATTATTGGAAGGATCATCGGTCTTCTGTTTGATTGGGCCACTAAAATTTGCTGAGCAGTATTTTTAATAGCTTCTTTTAGGATACGTTCGCTATTAGTGTTATTCTGTATTCTGTCAATCGTTGCTCGTACGTAATTATTCACTTCATTCATTAGATCCGTTGATTCAGTATCATGAATAAATCCATGTGAAATAGTATGAGGACCTGATATAATCTTACCATCCTGTTTTCTAATTGTTGTAATAATGATCAACATTCCATCCTCTGATACCATACTCTGATCGTGCAATACGACTTCATGCACATCTCCTACACGAAGCTCTTCTGCAAAAACGTTTCCTGTAGGAATCCTACGTTCTTGAACAGCTTCTTGATGAACAAAATCAACGACATCGCCATTATTTAATATAAAGATATTTTCTTTTTTTATTCCAACGGTTTCTGCTAATAAACTGTGTTGATGGAGCATGCGATATTCACCGGAAATGGGAATAAAGTATTTCGGTTTTAATAAAGTGATCATTAGTTTTAACTCTTCTTGACGCGCATGACCAGATACTTTCATTCCTTTAATTTTACTTGCACCATAAATAACATTTGCTCCAAGCAAAAATAATTGATCAATTATACGTAAAACAATTCGTTCATTCCCAGGTATAGGATTTGCAGCAAAAATAACAGTATCTTTAGGCAAAACATTTACATCATCATAGCCTGAGCCTGCTAAACGAGCTAACGCTGACCTAGGTTCACCTTGGCATCCTGTACAAAGGATGGTCACTTGATCAGGATCATATCTACTTATTTCATGAGACTCTATTAACATTCCAACTGGGATGGTCAAGTAACGAAGATCTAATGCAACAGATACAGCATTAATCATGTTTGGTCCAAGTAATACAAGCTTACGATTGGTTTTCTCAGAAGCATTTATTATTTGCTGTATGCGTTGAATATTAGATGTAATAGTTGAAATGAATATTTTTTGAGTTGCACGTCTAAACGCTCCTTCTATATCATCAGCAATTTTTTGTTCCGTTAATGTATATCCTGCTTTTTCTGCATTTGTGCTATCGGATAAAAGTAAAAGCACTCCATCTTGAGAAATTTCGGCTATTTTTTGAATATCCGGTGATTCCTGATTTACGATACTCCAATCAAAATTAAAATAACCAGTATGTACGATTAATCCTTGTGGAGTTTGGAATGCTATACCTAAACTATCTGGATTACTGTAACTAGTATGGAAAAAAGTTGTTTTAATCGTGCCATTCCTCAATTTGGAATCTGCGTCAATCATATATAGCATTACTTTGTCTAGAAGATCATATTCCTCTAATCTGTTTACAATTAGACCATGGATTAGATTTGGCGCATAGACAGGCACCTGTAACTGTTTTAAGAAATAGAGGATACCTCCGATATGTTCTCTATCTCCATGAGTAACAATTAAAGCTCTGATTTTATCTTGATTTTCTTTTAAGTAAGAGATGTCCTGAATAATTAAATTTATTCCTAACAGACTTTCATCTGGTAATTTGGACCCGCAATCTATTACCACAATATCATCAAACGATTGGATGACGTACATATTCTTACCAATTTCAAACAGACCTCCGAGGGCGAAAATGGATAGTTCCTGCTCTGTTTTATTCAAACTAACAAACCTCCTAAATAAAATGCATACTTTAAGTATTACCTATTGCATGATTTTTATAAGGAGATTTGAAAGTTATATATCTTATAAAGGATAAGGGACCAAAAATTGGTGGACCAATAGGGGAGAAGCTCGGCAGTTCTTCCGCGGAAAGCGGGCTGTTTTTCGGCAGGTAACAACATGATCGTTTAACAGTGCTAATCCATAGGTTAAATAAAAGAACGTTTGTTCATACAATAGAAATAGTAAAGAAAATAGAAGGGAGGATAGTAATGAGAAGAAATCCTGGTATGACAGATGATGTTATTATTGAGATGTGTACTGAGATTATTTAGTGTATTCATTTTAATTCTCCCTGCTCATATTGTAGCGGGTTAAAATGACGAAAATCGATTTCGTAAGCAGCGCAATAATAAAACATTAAAGTGCTTATTTGTATAGTTTGTTTTCAAAAGTATAATTGCAAATTGTACAAAGTAAAACTTCAAATCATATTCTATCATTTTTTTCGAATTTCTTTTGAATGTTCAAGTGCTATAGTCAATAGCTGTCTTACGTGATCATCTACAATGGAATAAAACACCAGTTTTCCTTCTTTTCGATATTTGGCTAGTCCCATGTTACGTAAGTACCGTAAATGATGAGAAGCTGTTGCTGCCGTAGTTCCCATAATGTTCGCAACATCGCAAACACAAAGCTCTTTTTCAATAGTTAAAGCATAAGTGATTTTCAAACGTGTGGCATCAGATAAGGCTTTGAAAAGAAGCTCTACACTATCCAGTTCCTCTAATTTGGGTTGAACCCGTTTAACAACATCTTCATCAAAGCAAGTTACCTCACACATATCCTTTTTTTCTTGTTTAACATTTTTAGACACTAACTCCACCTCAATCTAGTATTCGTTTGACCATTCTTACAAGTGTATGTAAGAGTCAATAATCTGTCAATAATTCATTCAAATATCCGTTTGTATATCATATTGTTCCTGTTACAATCATGATGAATGTAATAAAGAAGGAGGGTATACAATTGAAAAAAATAGGTGCATTTGTTTTCTTGTTATTAATCACATTTGCTCCATCAGCTTTAGCTCATTCCGGCCTTGAAACTTCCATCCCTCAAGATGGAGAAGTCATGAAAGATGAAATCTCCACTTTACTATTAACTTTTAATACAAGGATTGAAGGCAATAGTACTTTTAAAATAAGCCCAGTAGATGGGCAAGAGATACCCCTGGAAGAACTTCAAGTCAGAGAAAAAGAAATGGTAGGGAGCTTAAAATCACCTTTAGAAAATGGGAAATACACAGTCACTTGGAAAATAATCGGCGAAGATGGGCACCCAATTGAAAATTCGTACTCATTTACTGTAGATACCCTAAGTAACACTAATACTGAAGTTTCATCTGAACCGATTGAGAAAGTGGAAGAAAAAAGTAACGATATTATTCAAATTACGAAGGAAGAAGCCCCTAGTTCTAACAATATACTAGTTGGGTCATTAATACTTTTCTTATTAATTGCATTAGGATCAACATTTTGGTTATTGAGGAGAGAGAAAAAGTAAATGATATGGATCTATTTTTCGGAAACGATATTATACCTTTGTTTTTCTCTATTATTGGGTTCGTTCATTATGACATTAATACCAATTAACAAAAAGCCTGACATTATAATCAGTAAAAGATGGTTACAACTTTCGATTTTAGGGATTGTATTCCTATCACTTTCTCCAATTATTCGGCTCATCATTTTTCTATACGAGGATATCGGCTTAAAATTAACTATACAAAATGTTATTGGCGGCTTTGAAGTAGGGCAAGCATGGACATTTACACTTTTCATTTCCATTCTTTTTTATCTTTATGTTTCTATTTTTTCAGTCTTTACTAAAAAAATACACCTTTTTGTATCCATTTTATTTACACTTTTGCTAATTTTATCACTTGGCTGGTCAAGTCATTCTGCATCCTTAACTGAGTGGAGTGGATTTATTGCACATACTCTACATTTTCTGGCTATGACCATTTGGGTTGGTATCTTAATTGTGGTCAGTTGGTTCTCCGTAAATCATCAAAACTGGTCAGCCTTTCTAAAGTGGTTTACTCCAGTTGCAATTATTTGCTTAACCATGGTAATGGGTACTGGATTATTCCTCATGACACTAGTTCTTGATTTCAACGAATATGCAAGCTCATGGCTTATACCATATGGACAAGCCTTACTTATAAAACATTTGATTATTATTCCTATCGTACTTTTCGCATTTATAAACGGAGTCTGGATGAGAAGAAAAGTTAAATTGGATTCACAAATAAACCCAATTCCATGGATTAGAGCTGAAAGTGGTTTTCTCTTACTAATTTTCGCTGCTACTTCGGTCCTTGGACAACAAGAACCACCACACAGCATAGAGTCCACCGTGTCTGGTGACGGTTTATCGAGCATTTTTGGGTCATTGTATAACGGAAAAATTACATATCCAATCAATGCCAGCTTAGATATTAACTTAATGGGGGTATTATTTTTACTATTATTTATTTGTTTTTTACTTCTTACAATTGTGGCGTTTGTCAAGAAAACCCCTTCTGTAATGGCTTTTATAATGAGTGTCTTAGGTATAGTATCTCTATACTTAGGTCTCATGAATAGTGTTAGCTTTTAACAAGAAAATCAAAAAAGGAGTGTTCATTTGAAAAAGTCAAATATGAAATTTGCAGTAATTTTAACAGTAGTTGCAGTCGCACTACTAGCTATCATCACGGTAATAAGTAGCAATCAAACCCTTGAGGAATCTGAGATAGTAAGGGAAGAAGTCGATTTAACTGGACAACCAATACTCGGTCAAGATAACGCCCCAGTGACTGTTGTCGAATTCGGAGATTTTAAGTGTCCTTCATGTAAAGCTTGGGGAGAGAACGTTTATCCTCAACTTGTAGAAGATTATATTTTATCTGGAGATGTTAAATTCTCTTATGTGAATGTCTTATTCCATGGTGAAGAGTCGGTCATTGGGGCTATGGCAGCTGAATCTGTCTAC
Organism: Psychrobacillus sp. FSL H8-0484; assembly: GCF_038005325.1. NCBI lineage: Bacteria > Bacillati > Bacillota > Bacilli > Caryophanales > Bacillaceae > Psychrobacillus > Psychrobacillus sp. FSL H8-0484. The sequence goes on from NZ_JBBOSZ010000001.1 coordinate 2,081,750, forward strand.
AAACAAGATCCTAGCGTATATTGGGATTTCCACAAAGCTTTGTTCGATGCACAGCCAACAGAAAATCATGATGGCTTGTGGATTACGACAGAAAAAATTCTTGAAGTTTCAAAAGGAATAGCTTACATCAACCAAGAACAATTAAAACAAGATGTTGAACAAGAATTAACAGCGGAACAAGTGAACATCGATAAGGATTTGTTTACCAAACATAATGTATCTCAAACACCTACCATTAACATCAATGGAATAACAATGGAAGATCCGTTTGATTATGAGGCTATTAAGGAAGTAATAGATCGTGAACTTGGGGCAGACAAAAATGAATAAAGTTTCTAATAACAGTGAAAAGAAAATATGGGTATTATACTTTGCTTGGCTAGTATCCGTTATTGCTACTTTAGGAAGTCTTTATTTTAGTGAAATAAGAGGTTTTATACCATGTGATCTCTGTTGGTTTCAGCGTATTTTCATGTATCCATTAGTAGTGATATTAGGTATTGGAACTTTTCAAAGTGATATTTCCGTGAAAAAGTTTGTATTACCTTTGTCCATTCTTGGAGGTATCATTTCATTTTTTCATTACCTTGAGCAAAAAGTTCCAGGTTTCGGCGGAATTAAACCTTGTGTGAGTGGAGTTCCATGTAGCTCTGAATACATTAATTGGTTCGGATTTATCACAATTCCTTTTTTAGCTTTAATAGCATTTACATTAATCACTATTAGCATGGTTTTCTTGTTCTCTAAAAAATTAAAATAAGAATTAATCCTGATATTTCCGTAGAAAACGCCTACAACATAGGTGGTGTCATGGAAACTTACAATATTAACCCTTTACCAACAACTTTACTTATTAATCCAGAGGGTAAAATAGAGAAAATAATTACAGGGGAAATGAGCGAATAGAATATTAAGCGATAAATGGTACAAATAATGCCAAAATAAAGTCTACACGTTAAACAAAGAGGAGAAATCAACTGTTTATTCTTACTTACAGTTGATTTAACCTTTTTTTATTTATAATTGTTTGAAAATTTTGATAATTTATGAAAAATAACCATTTTCATTTTTTTACAAAAGACGATTTTAGTTGACACACATATTAGTTAGCACTAATATGATATTGATAAAACATATTAGCTTCTACTAATATGAGGAGGGATTTTATGCAAAATATAGATCTTGATATTGATATGAAAGTTAAACTAATTCATGGATTTTCTAATAGAACACGGATTCAAATTCTTGAAAGTATAAAAAATCAGGAAAAAACAGTATCTCAAATTGTAGAAGAAATTAAAGGAAATCAGTCGAATATTTCGCAGCACCTTGCATGTTTAAAAGGTTGCGGCATTATCGTGGGAAGGAACGAAGGAAAATACAGCTATTACAGTTTACGTGATCAACATATAAGAGATTTATTAACGATGTTCGATGTAGTTCTTGAAGATGTTCAAAATGATGTTGCATGTTGCGAGCGTCATATAGATTAGGGGTGAGTAAAATGGCTGATCAGTGTTGTGGTTCAAATAAATTGACTGAAGACAAAGTGGAAAGTTGTTGTAGCAATAATTCATCAAAAGAAACTGTTAAAGAATTAGAAAAAGTAAGTTGCTGTAGTACTTCTCTTTCTAATGAAAAAGAACAGGAAATTAATAACTGTTGTAGTAGTCCAAGTACGATGAAGGCAGATATTAGTTCAGTAAAAACAAGTTGTTGTAGTAGTAATGAACAAAAGACAGAAATGACAAACTCAAACCATCTTCCTTCTGGAGAGAAAATGACATACAGAGTTTACGGAATGGATTGTGCCGCTTGTGCCAAAACTATTGAAAAAGGTCTAAGTAAGTTAAAGGATATCAATGAGATAAAGGTTAATTTTAGTACAGCTAAAATGCAGGTTATTGCAACTAAATCGGAGGCATTTATTCCGATTGAGAGTGAAATCACAAAACTTGGTTTTTCTGCAGAGCTATTAGATCAGAATGGGCATATCAAAACCTTTGATATCGCAGGAATGGACTGTGGAAGTTGTGCGAAGACCATAGAAAATCACTTAAACACCATCCCATCTGTTAAAAATGTTAGCGTTAATTTCTCTACTGGAAAAATGAAAATAGAACATTCCAATAATGTTGAAGATATTATTACTGAGGTTTCTAAAATTGGATTTAAAGCGTCGTTACCATCTAATAAAAATGCAGTTCACATTCAAAAAAATACAAAAGATAACGGCATAATTATCTTATCGGGTGTACTAATAGCCCTTGGATTTATTGGTTCATATAGTGGGATTTCTACATTAATATCATCTGTACTATACGCAATTGCAATGGTAATAAGCGGTTATAAGCCTGTAAAGAGTGCATTTTATGCATTGAAAAGTCGTTCACTAGATATGAATGTTCTAATGTCTGCTGCAGCTATTGGAGCTGCATTGATAGGTCTGTGGCTTGAAGGTGCTACCGTTGTTTGGTTATTTGCCCTCGGTAACTTACTACAGACTAAATCAATTGAACGTACAAGAAATTCGATTCGCAATCTAATGGATTTAGCCCCTTCCGAAGCTTGGGTTAGTGTAGGAACCGAACTCATTAAAAAACCAGTTGAAGAAATAAGTATTGGTGACATTATTATTGTTAAACCAGGTGATAAAATTCCATTGGATGGTGAAATCATTCAAGGGGAATCCAGTGTAAATCAAGCTCCAATTACAGGTGAGTCCATTACTGTAGATAAATTTATTGGTGATACAGTTTATGCAGGGACGATAAATGAGCATGGTTCGCTTGATATTAGGGTCACTAAATTAGTTGAAGATACAACGATAGCAAAAATTATTCATTTGGTCGAAGAAGCACAAGAACAAAAAGCACCAACGGAAGCATTTGTAGATAAGTTTGCAAGTATTTACACACCAATTGTATTTATTTTAGCATTCGTTGTAATGGTTTTGCCCCCATTATTCGGGTTAGGCAATTGGGGAGATTGGTTTTATAAAGGACTTGAATTACTTGTTGTAGCTTGTCCTTGTGCTTTAGTCATTTCTACTCCAGTTGCAATCGTTTCAGCTATTGGAAATGCTGCGAAGAACGGTGTTTTAATTAAAGGTGGAACGTTCTTAGAAAAAGCAGGTGCTATTACTGCCATTGCATTTGATAAAACTGGAACTTTGACTGAAGGAAAGCCTAAAGTATCTGAAATCAAGTCGTTCGGTGTATCAGAAGAAGAATTACTTTCAATAGTCTATACATTAGAAGATTATTCAACGCATCCGATAGCTAAAGCAATTGTTGGGCATGTTAATGAAAAACGAATTCAACCTAAAACTGGGGAATTATTTAAAAGTATAGTAGGAAAAGGTGTTCAAGCAACGATTGAAGGAGATATTTATTACGCTGGCAATCTAAAGCTTTTTGAAGAAATGGATGTATTTTTAGATAATATAAAAAACCATGTTCAAAAGATACAAAATCAAGGAAAAACGATAGTGTTAATCGGGACACAGCATCAAGTAATCGGTATGATTGCGGTTTCTGATGCGATACGTGAAACTTCAGCTTCTGCTTTAAAAGCCTTAAAAATAAGTGGAGTCAAACAAACCATAATGCTGACCGGGGATAATGAAGGAACTGCAACAATGATTGCAGCACAAGCTGATATTGATCGTTATTTTGCAGAATTGTTGCCAGAAGATAAAGTTAGTGCCATCAAGAAAATACAAAATGAAGGATACAAAGTAGCAATGGTCGGTGATGGTATTAATGATGCTCCAGCACTTGCAACGGCAGATTTAGGTATTGCGATGGGAGGGGCTGGAACTGACACCGCAATGGAGACAGCTGATATTGTTTTAATGGCGGATAATCTTGACAAACTTCCTCATACAATGAAGTTAAGTAGAAAATCTTTAACTATTATTAAACAAAATATTTGGTTCTCCATAATTATAAAAGTCGTCGCATTAGTCTTCATCTTTCCTGGTTGGCTTACACTTTGGATGGCCGTAATAAGCGATACTGGTGCAGCATTAATTGTTATTTTAAATTCAATGCGGTTGTTAAAGTTTAAAGAATAGACATTAATAGGGCTGTCTAAAAGTCCAATTTCGTCTTATAAATGCCCATTTTAAGATCAAGAATGTTGATTTAACAGCATTCTTGATCTTTTTATTATTTGTTCTATATCTTTTCTAGCTCCTTAGAAAAGGATAGGGAGGATATAGTTCTCTTTTTTTTAAAAAAACATGCAAATACTCAGTTTATTTTAATCTTACAATTTTGTAAAACACAAGTGAAAATACACCCACATTTTTGTCTATATTAAATGACAAAAATGTGGGTGCATAATATATTGACGACAGATAACTATGGTAATTTTGCCCCTAATTTTTAACCTAAAATTAGGGGGCAGTTTATAAGTGAGATCCATTATATTGAATGAACCAACATTTTTGTCGTTGTATAAGAAGGGGGCTTAATAATTGAGGCCTCTTTTGTCTTTTTTTATTTTAGTTTACATAATATAAATTATTTGTAGTTGAATCTCAATGAAAAAGTATACTTTAAATAGTGAGATATTCGAGAAAATTTCATAAAAAATAACTTTAATTACATATGTAAATTAATGCTTTTATGTAGCTATTTACTTTGGGAAATTTGATCATTGTCCATATTGTCTAAATTTTTGATAACCATTTATAATCTTCACTAACTTGCCTATTTCAATTGCTTTCTAATACCTTTCCAGTTCATAAACAACATAATTTTCTAATTTCTTCATCTGTTTTCTTTATTACATTCTGCAACAGCTTTTTTAACTAATTGATTTATGATCCCTCTAAATTTACGTTTTCACCAATTTGCTGGCGGAATTGTGAGTGTTCCTTCTTCTATATGGGCTTCATCATAATAAAATCGCTGCTGGCCAATCTTTTACGTATAAATAAGCTAGCTTAATAAATAATCCATATAATCCTGCATGACGAATTGAAATTTCTGTTCTGCTAAAAAACGGTTCACTGCCACAGTCCCCCTTTCTTGCTTCTGAATAATAGACGATCCATACATGGAGCACGTTTTCGGATTATGTAAATATATTTATTTTTCTAAACATTTGATATTGTTTCTATCACAAATTACTTGTATATTCAAAGTTAATTATTATTAAAACTAAGCTAGTGAGTGATTCTAATGTCTTCTAAAAACAAATCTACTAACTCAAGATACATTAATAGGAGAATGGCTTATATCATAGCTATTATCGTGACAATTTTATTAGGTCTAGCCTCCAGAAAATACAGCCAATTACTTCCGTTATTTGTAGCGCAAAATGCCGGTGATGTGCTTTGGGCAATGATGGTCTTTTTCGGATTCCGTTTCTTATTAGTGAGTAGGACCTTTTTTACAGCAATCTTGCTTAGTTTTACGTTTAGCTTTGGTATTGAATTCAGCCAGGTGTATCAAGCAGACTGGATCAATCAAATTCGGGGAACATTTCTCGGAGCATTGATTCTGGGGAAAGGGTTTCTAATAGTGGATTTAATTCGATATACAATAGGGATTACAATTGCCGCAATCTTGGATAAGGCGACAATTATGTTCCATCTGCGTTGATTAAATCTCCTCTTTTATATATTAGGCTCTTGTTTTAGAGGCATATAATTTGTGAAGAAAATCCGCGAGACTCCTGTAGAAGCGAGCGGATTTTCGTCAGGTATCAACATGATCGTTTTACAGAGTTTAAAATTTAAATATGCTAATCCAATAATCTTTCACAGGAAAATCACCTAAATAGTCCAAGCCATTATGAAGATAAAAATCTTTTAGCTTTCTATTGCCTGCCCAACAATCTAAATACATATCTTGATTTTTGGAATGTGCATATGAGTTGGCGAAATCAATAATCATCGAACCAATATTTCTTCCTTGATATTCTGGAAGAATAGCAATCCTACCAACATACAAACTATTTGGTCTTATAGTGAGCTTATTTAAATGATCTATAGTTTGAATTACAAATGTTCCAATGACGTTGTCATCTAATACTAATTTATATGTATTATTTTCCTCGATTCCATTTTTAATATGGACTGAATCCCATGGATATTCCCATTGATTAATTCCTCTTTTGTGCAAATGTAACGTTACTTTGTTCAAAACATCTAGAATTTGTTCTACATCTGTTTTCACTGCCAGTTTTATTAACACATAGCCCTCCCTCAGATCTGTTTTAACAGATCAAATTCACATTTTCTATTAATATCTAATTTCTTTTTATTGTGGGAAATCTTCTATCATTCTATCAATAATATCAGAATAATCAATCTTTCTTTACCGTAAATTGTCTAAAGGTTACACCTATAAAAAAGGTGCTGTCCCTAAAGTCATATATTGACTGGGAGATGGTCCCTTTTCCAATGTATTGATTTCCGTTCCAGACGGACGCTTTCCGCGGGCATGGCTTCAGTCTCCTCGTCGCTTTCGCTCCTGCGGGGCCTTCCCCTTTGGGAAGCTATGAAATTCAGTTTTCTGCGAGTCCAATTGGTGTATTTTAATCGATTCCTACAACATTACTTCTACGCTCAAGCAATACAACATCACGCCAAACTCCATTTAATTTGCCCATACGTTTGCGCGTTCCTATTTCATCAAATCCAAATTTTCTATGTAGTTTTATGCTTCCTTCATTTTCAGGGAAAATCATGGACTGAAGTGTCCAAAATCCATGCTTTTCACTAGCTGTTACTAGTTCTTTTAAAAGTTTGCTACCAATTCCAATTCCGGTTACTGAATGTGTAACATAAACACTTACCTCAGAGACGCCAGAAAACGCTTCTCTGCTCGAGATTGGGCTTAGGGCAATCCAACCTACTACTTCCCCATTTAAACGCGCTACGAGCCTGCATACTTCCGAATGAGACATATCCCATTCTTCCCAAGTAGGTGCCTCTGTTTGAAAGGTAGCATTTCCGGTATGAATCCCTTCTGTAAAGATAGCTTGTACTTGATGCCAATCACTTGCTGTCATTTCGTCAAACTTTAAATCTTGGTCCATAAATTTCCCTCACTTTAATATGTATGAATGGTAGAACTAAAATGATTATACGCGGTTTCGTTATGAAAGGTACATATCTCGTAATTATTGGCACTGCTATATTTTACTGTTGTTTAAAAGCTTATAATTTGCGGTAGAATCCGCGCACACTACCGCGGATTCTACCAAATAACAACATAACGCCTATTTATTAAATAAAAAAGCATTTCCATCCCGGTCATAAATCCCGGTGGAAATGCTTTACATTTGATTCTTAAACGAATTGAATACTGAGCATTAATGCTATATATCCAGAAAAAACAGCTAAAACACTCATAATAAATGAAAATAATGGTGGCATTTTTCTAATAAAGGAAAACACACTTAGAACGAAAAATAGACCTGCTAAGATCATTAATAAAATGCCATTCAAACCTAGTACAAATTGAACTGAGAATACACTTTGTATAGGTTGTTCTAAGCCAAAGATGCTGAAAAATTGTATCATCGTATCCGTACTTAATAAGGAATCTACAATATGTGGAGGAGACTGTTGGCTCAGTGCTCCTGTTGCCGCAAAAATAAGTAGTATGATAAAAAACTCAAGCTTCGTCCAGGCTCTCGGATCCATATTAGAATCTTTACGCAGTTTACTCTTCATCAATACACCATTGATAAACGCATATCCAATCAACGGAAGAATAAGTAAATGTTTAATTAGTAAGCTTTGCCCATAAGGAATCATCCAAGTGCTAGGATACACCTTCCAATCCATCGCAAAATTCATTAAGGATAATCCCGTAATGACAATAATAGCAAAACTAAAAATTGCTGTAACATGGAACCAACCTAAAAAGCTGAGCCAGTTCTCTTTATTTTTGGAAAACCAACTAACGACAAATAAAATTCCAACCCAAATTACAACAGTTGCAAAATGAACAGTATGCGTAATTAAACCTTGCAATCCGTAAACGGAATGCGCATGGCTTGTCCACCCTACTCCTATCATTAACAAGAAAACAAAGAAACTGCCGATTAGTGGATAAATACTCTTTTTTTTATGATCAAATAGAAGAATATACAATCCCAATATAACGCATAAGATAAATGTCATTAACCAAGCTTTTCCGACCTCAAAAGATAGGAACAATGTTTTCAAGACATAAGGAAGATTATAGTCCTCCAGTAAGTAACTTACGATGCTTAATATAGGTATAAATGAAAACAATGCAATACCTACCACTGCTATTAGTTTATATTTTCGAGGAACAACTATTTCTGGTTTCAGATCAGATGGAATGAGTGAAAAAATATAGTTCCCTAATAACAACGCAAAGCATGTGTATAATAATGCTTCGCTAATTGTAGTTAGAAGAAACATCATTTATTTTTTCTCCGTGACATCCACCATGCACTACCAGCAAGCAAAAGAACTAAAACTACAATGATGCTAATCATTCCTGTATTCGACGATTCTTTTGTTTCTGTTGGTGTCGGTGCAATGGAAGTTGTTTCTGGTTCATTTGTCACGTCTACTTCAGTTTCAGTAACTTCCTCTTCTACTGTTGTATCATCCGCAATTGGAGCATTTAATGTAAATGCTACTTCCCCTTGTATTGGATGTCCATCCGCACCGATGATTTTCCATGCTATTGTGTAATCTCCATTGTTTAATTGATCAACTGAACCTGTCATGGACGATTCAGAAACGATCAGATTATTAATAGGGAAAACCTCGTTATTTGCATTTTTTAATTCAAATGAACTTGTCTGTTCGATTTTGGATTCAAATGATAGCGTAATCTCATTTAATTGCTCTGTAACAGTGCTTCCGTTTGCTGGATTGGAACTTTCTAAACCAGTGTGTGCAAGTGCTTGGTTTCCGAAAAGGAATAAGCATGCAAATGTAGCTAACAGTATTTTTTTCAATTTTCTTTCCTCCAAAGCCTTTATCTAAATATATTTATATATATCTGCATTAATACTTATACCACATAGTTTTGAAGAAAGTATGAAATTTGAATTTTTATATCCATTCATGTATTCTATTGAAGTAATTATATTTAAATATGGGAGTGAATGGAATGGCAAAATCAATGGCCAAACGGAAACGAGAACATCAGTTTCGAACTGTGGGGAAAGACGTCACTATAATGCGAAATGAAATCGATTTTAGTACGCATGTACGTAAGACAAAAACCAAGAAGGAAAAGCTACAACAACAGCAAAACAAACATAAAAAGCATTTCCGACAAGGTATGGTACCTGATGGAAATGCTTTTTATTATGCTTCAGTAGTTTGAGAATGAAAAGTAACTCCACGTTTTTTCGTTTGAAATAGAAAAAAGGAAGACAATGAAATACTGATTGTACCAAACACTACAGCCATATATGCTAGGCCAATAAGATCGAGAAGTGCTCCAGCGGATAGCAATACGACCTGGAACGATATACGGTCTAACATACTGCGAAATGAAAAGAATCGTCCATGATACGCTTTAGGTACTTGCTTTTGGAAAATAGTCAGTGCTGTTGGGAAGAAACAGCCAATTGAAAATCCTAAAAGTGTAAAGCTAAGTAAAGTTAAGAATGGATTTTCTACAAAGAATAATAGGATTTCCGCGAATCCTATGAATAATACAAAAGTAAACAATATGTTCTTTGTTTTCCATTTCTGTCCGATATACTTAACAACGAGTGTTCCAATCATAAAAGAGATACCTTCGACTGCATAAATTATTCCTTTGATGGAGGTAGAATCTTGGAGTTCGCTAACATTAATGACAATTAAGTTAAACGACCCTAAAAACAAGACCGGTATGAGCGTTAAAATAAGTGTCATAAGCACCGGAGTATTCTCCTTAAGCATAGGAAACACTTCCTTAAACCCATTCTTCCCTTTTTCCACGTCTTGAGCTTCTTTTTCCTTTTCCTCTATTTTTAACATGTAAGTAAATACTAATAGTACCGCATACGCAATCATCGAAAGGATATACAAAGACTGAATTGGCCAGTAAACTAGTGCAAGACCAGCACTTGCAGTTCCAGCAATTCGAGCAATGGTTGCGATATTCATATGCCAACCATTCAATTGTAATAAATCTCGCTCTTTTACGATCAATGGTAGCGTTGCTTGTAACGCGGGAAAATAAAAGGATGCAGATATCTGTAAACTAATTAAAAATAAAAGCATCCACCAAATAGACCCTGTTGCAATAGCTACGAACATAAATAAAACACTGAGTACTCTACCAATGCCTGAAACGATTAAAACTGTTTTTTTCTTCGATTGATCAATTATTTTACCAGCAAGTGGACCGGTTAAAACACCTGCTAACAGACCACTTGCTAGTATTAATGATTTATGGAAATCAGAAGGCACTTTTTCTTGCATAAACTCCAGATTACCTATGATGCCACTCCATAAACCAAGTCCTGCTATTAACTCCCCTATAAGTACTATCCAAACATTCTTATTTCTCCACATAATATACCCTTATTGTTCCTGTTCGATTGTTTTTTTCCAAACCCGAACAAGTTGTCCATCTTTATCTACATCAACTACAAATGATCCATTGGAATATCGATCAGAAGGACGGAATGTATTCGTCTGAATAATTTCTTGTAGTCCTTTTTCTGTTTCTATGACCATTTCATCATTTCTATCTGCTAGAACAACAGCAAACACACGATGTGCATTTGTTTTTAACTCTCGAAGTGTAACAATTCCTCGTTTCGCTCGAGCCCCAGATTCCACTTCATTTAGTGCCATTTTCTTTACAGCCCCGCGTTGCGTAACTAACATGATATCTTCGTTACTTTGTTGAGAAATCACATTTACACTTACTACATAATCGTCCTCTTTTAAATTTATCCCTTTTACGCCGCCTGTTTTTACCCCAGTTATCGGCACTTCATCTAAGGAGAATCGAACCGAGTAACTGAAGTGTGTCGTAAATAATACTTCGTCAGACGGTGATACAAGCTGTGCAAGTATGAGTTCATCATTCTTTTTCAAATTAATAGTCTTGATCGGACGAGCGTAGCGCTGCACGACATAATCGGATAGTAAAGATCGCTTAATTTGACCATCTTTTGTTGCAGTAAGCACACATAAATCAAGATCAAAGGAATCAATACCAATTACATTAATGATTGTTTCATTGGCTTCTAATGGCACAATACTAGAAATATGCTGACCCAGATCTTTCCAACGAATATCTGGTAATTCATGCACTGGCTGATAAATGTAGTTCCCTCTAGAAGTAAAGAGAAGTAAATGGTGTTGTGTATTGATTGGTTTTTGGAACAATAGGTAATCGGATTCTTTTATTGCAAAATCCTGTCCATTCGATGCCGTAAAGGATCGTAAACTAGTACGCTTCACATAGCCATCTTTTGTGACAGTCACGATTACTTCTTCACTTGGAATCAATACGTCTAGCGTTACTTTAATTTCTTCAATTTCATTTTCAATAGTCGATTTACGTGTTTCTGCAAATTGTTTTCTTACTTCTAACAGCTCTTTCTTAATAACCTTCATCAGAACCGATTCTTTTCCAAGAATACTTTCTAATTCTTTTACAAGAGCATTTAATGACTTTTCTTCTTTCTGAAGCTCCGTAATATCGGTGTTTGTTAAACGATATAACTGTAAGGAAACAATTGCTTCTGCTTGAGCCTCGGAGAAGTCATAAGCGGTCATTAAGTTGTTTTTTGCATCTTTTTTATCTTTAGATGCTCGGATCGTTCTAATAACCTCATCAAGGATAGATAAAGCTTTCATGAGACCAGCGACGATATGCAGACGTTCCTTTGCTTTTTTCAAATCAAATGCTGTGCGTCGAGTAACTACTTCTTTTTGATGATTAATATAAGAGTCTAGCATTAGTGGCAAAGTCATCATCGTTGGACGGCGATTATGAATGGCAATCATATTGAAATTGTACGTTACTTGAAGGTCGGTATTTTTAAATAAGAATTGTAAAATACCACGTGCATCTACTTCTTTTTTCATTTCAATGACGATACGTAAGCCTGTACGGTCGGACTCATCGCGAACGTCTGCTATACCATCCAAACGTTTATCATGACGCTGTTCATCCATTTTTTTGATTAAATTTGCTTTGTTAACTTCAAAAGGTATTTCAGTAACGACAATTTGTTCTTTGCCGCCTTTAATCGTTTCAATTTCTGTTTTAGAACGAACGACAATTTTCCCTTTTCCAGTCTCATATGCTTTTTTAATGCCTTCTACCCCTTGGATAATACCACCGGTTGGGAAATCAGGTCCTTTGATGACAGTCATCAATTCATCTACAGTTGCAGCTGGATTTTCCATACGCATTAACACGGCATCAAGTGCTTCATGCAGTGCGTGTGGTGGAATATCGGTTGCATATCCTGCAGAAATCCCTGTTGAACCATTAACGAGTAAGTTTGGAAAGCGTGCTGGCAACACAATTGGCTCTGAATCAGAATCATCAAAGTTTGGAATATAGTCAACTGTATTTTTATTAAGATCACGTAATAATTCATGTGAAATAGAGGAAAGCCTTGCTTCGGTATAACGCATTGCAGCTGGTGGATCACCATCGACAGATCCATTATTACCGTGCATTTCGATCAGCATATGACGAAGTTTCCAATCTTGACTCATACGAACCATCGCTTCATAAACGGAACTATCTCCATGGGGATGATAGTTACCGATTACATTTCCGACTGTTTTGGCTGATTTTCTAAATGGTTTGTCATTCGTATTGCCTTCTTGAAACATAGCAAACAAAATTCGACGCTGAACAGGTTTTAAACCATCTCTAGCATCTGGTAACGCGCGGTCTTGAATGATGTACTTACTATAACGTCCAAACCGGTCACCTATCACTTCTTCTAGTGGTAAATCTTGATAACGTTCGGTTTGTGTCATACTAACTCATCCTCCGTGTGAATTCTTTCATTTTCTAAGATATTAGAATCATCCTCTAAACTAAAGTTTACATTTGCTTCAATCCATTTACGACGAGGCTCTACTTTATCTCCCATAAGTGTCGTTACATGTCTTTCCGCACGAGCGCCATCTTCAATTGTGACACGTATTAAAGTACGAGTCTCCGGATTCATCGTTGTATCCCACAATTGGTCGGCATTCATCTCTCCAAGCCCTTTGTAGCGCTGAAGCGTGGCTCCTTTGCCAATTTTTTGGATGGAAGCATTTAATTCTTTTTCCGTCCAAGCATATTCAAATACCTCTTTTTTACCAAGTCCTTTATATACTTTATATAGAGGTGGAAGGGCGATATAAATCTTACCATTCTCAATTAAAGGCTTCATATAACGATAGAAGAATGTTAATAATAGCACTTGAATATGTGCACCATCTGTATCAGCATCGGTCATGATAACGACTTTATCATATGCAATATCTGCTATTTGAAAATCAGCACCAACACCACCACCAATTGCGTGAATAATTGTCGCGATTTCTTCATTTTTCATTATGTCTGCGAGTTTCGCTTTTTCAGTATTAATAACTTTTCCTCGTAGTGGTAGGATTGCTTGGAAGGTGCGGTCTCGACCTTGTTTTGCTGATCCTCCAGCAGAATCCCCTTCGACAAGATACAGTTCATTTTTAGCTGCATTTCTTGATTGAGCAGGGGTTAGCTTTCCAGATAACAATGTATCCGAACGTTTCCGTTTCTTTCCGTTACGAGCGTCTTCTCGTGCTTTACGAGCAGCCTCACGAGCTTGTTGTGCTCGGATCGCTTTACGAATTAACGAAGCCGTTAGTTCTGCATTTTCTTCCAAAATATACTGTAATTTTTCTGAAATAACCGCATCTACTGCACTTCTTGCTTCACTTGTTCCTAGTTTTCCTTTTGTTTGTCCTTCAAATTGCAAAATATTTTCAGGAATTCGAACGGAAACAATGGCAGAAATTCCTTCTCGAATATCTGAGCCATCTAAGTTTTTATCTTTTTCTTTTAATAAACTCGTTTTTCGTGCATATTCATTAATTACTCTAGTTAAAGCGGCTTTTGCACCTGTTTCGTGTGTTCCACCATCTCGGGTACGTACGTTATTCACGAAAGACAAAATGGTTTCGGAGTATCCGTCATTAAATTGAAAAGCAAACTCTACTTCAATTTCATCATGTGGACCTTCCATGTAAAAAACAGGGTGTAACACGTCTTTTTCTTCATTCAAATAAGAAACGAAAGCCTCTATTCCCGTTTCATAGTAAAAAATATCATGAGCATCTGTACGTTCGTCCTTCAGCTCTATTTTAAGACCTTTCAGAAGAAAAGCAGACTCTCTCAGTCTTTCACATAGGGTTTCATAATTATATTTCACTGTTGAGAAGATTGTGTTGTCAGGAAGGAAGTGAACGGAAGTTCCTGTTTCCTTTGTGGTACCAATTTGAGTTAATGATTGGGCTACTTTCCCGCCGTTTTCAAATCGTTGCGTGAACTTTTTGCCTTCTCGATGAATGATTACTTCTACAAATGAAGACAATGCATTTACTACGGAAGCACCTACACCATGTAGTCCACCACTTGTTTTATATCCGCCTTGACCAAATTTTCCACCAGCGTGTAACACGGTAAAAATGACTTCAGCTGTGGGTATACCGGTCTTGTGCATCCCTGTAGGCATACCACGACCGAAATCGCGCACGGTAATACTTTGATCTTCATGAATCGTCACACTAATATGATTCCCGAATCCAGCTAGGCTTTCATCTACTGAATTATCGACGATTTCATAAACTAAATGATGTAAGCCACGGGCATCAGTAGACCCTATGTACATACCAGGTCTTTTACGAACGGCTTCTAACCCTTCTAATACCTGAATGTCATCATCACTATAACTGGTTAATATTTCTTTTTTACTCAAATACGTTCCCTCCAAAAAACAAAACATCTGTTCTTTATTCTTTTTAAGCGTACAAACAGATCGTCATTATGTCAATAGCTCTGGAGCAAAGGCCAGAGCTTAATTGTAACTTAAATATTTATAAAAATGCAATCTACCCTTAACTAGCATTCTCTGTTCGCATACATAATTCCTTCTTTACTCCGAATAAAACTTAGCATACATGTTAAATATAGGAATTTCAATAGACACATCGAGTAAAACTTAGAGAGCTACTCCAAGATTCTCTTTAGAAAACTTTTGAAAGTGGTTCTACAGAACTTAAAAGAACTTTGTTTTGATCTAAAGCTAGCAATGAGCTCAGTTGGCTATTTTCTTTCCATTGAACATACGTTCAAGTACATGGTAAACTAAGAAAGTTAACTATATTATTAGACTGATAATTTAAAGGAGTTTGCTATGACTACTATCATTTTGCTTTTACTTGCATATGTAATTGGTTCAATACCATCTGGACTGTGGGTAGGAAAGTTATTTTATAATATCGATATCCGACAACATGGTAGCGGAAATTTAGGTGGAACGAATACGTTTAGAACACTTGGTAAAAAAGCAGGATTAGCTGTTACAATTATGGATATTCTAAAAGGAACAGCTGCGACATTACTTGGTACATTAGCTATATTTGAATCTGCTCCTATTCATCCATTATTACTTGGAATTCTAGCTGTTGTTGGCCATATGTATCCTATCTTTGCAGGTTTCAAAGGTGGAAAAGCGGTAGCAACTTCAGGTGGAATACTTCTAGGCTACAATTGGCCAATCTTTGTTATTTTAGTTGTAGGGTTTTTTATTATACTAAAGATTACTAAAATGGTTTCTTTAACGTCGATGATTCTAGCTATTATTGCACTTATTTATTCTATTGTTTATTACTTCACGGTTGAAAAAGACTGGCCGCTAATAGCAATTATTACCCTATTAGCTGTATTTATCTTTTATAGACATCGGGCAAATATTAAACGGATAAAAGATGGAACAGAGCCAAAAGTAAAATGGATTTAACTTAATGAAAGCTTGGTGAGTCTTATGAAAATTTTCATCTCTTCTGATGCAATGGAATGGTTCCATGGCGAAATGGAAGCAACTAACGGAGATACGATTCGATTTTATGCCCGTTATGGTGGGTCAAGTCCTGTTCATGATGCATTTTCACTTGGCGTAACGAAGGATACACCCTTTGAGCCATCTGCAACTGTGCAAATCGAACATATTATGTTTTTTGTAGAAGAACGTGACGAGTGGTATTTCGATGGCCATGATTTGTATGTAGAGATAGATTCAAAGTTAAACGAATTAGCATATGTATATAAAAAAGCGTGATGATATCACGCTTTTTTTATTTAAATCGTTTTAGTCGATCCAAATGTCCTTCTTTTTCCATAATCTCATACTCGTAATGACCGAATAGATCAAAATGTGGATAACTTTCTTTCCAATCAATCCATTCCTCTTTTAGCCCGTGTTGTTTACCCCATTCAATCAGGACAGCAATATTGCTACAGCCAACTTTTGTCACTGTTTTGCACCCTGGAAATCGTTTGTCTATCCAATAATGGGTTATAAAAGCGATTTGTCCGTTTTTTACTTGACGTTTCCACTCATTTAATTCACTACGTGTTATTCCAAAAGCCATTAAAGGAGTACCTTTGCAACTTCAGCATATTTTGCATCCCAGACTGGATCAATTTTCTTTAAAGATACAGGTCGAAAACTGTCTTTTTTTACGACAACATGCTCAGATGTTGCGGTGGATGCAATCGTCCCATCCTTATGTACAATTTCGTATCCATACGTAGTACGAAGCTTTCCATGGCTTTCAATCCATGTACGAATGGTCACTGTTTCTCCGTATGTAACCGATGTTTTATAATGTACGTTTACATTTGTAACGGGAGATAAATAACCATCTTTTTCAAGTCCAGCGTATGAAAATCCTAAGTCTTTAATGAGCTGTGTTCTTCCTATTTCTAGCCAAATGACATAATTGGCATGATACACGACACCCATTTGATCAGTTTCCGCATAACGTACTTCTATTTCTTTTTCACTAATAAACATACGATAGTCACCTCTATGTTATTATACCAAAAAAGCTGTAAAAGTTTGGTTTACAGCTCTTTTGGTCAATTATATAACATCGAGATGAAGTAATATTCTAGACTATAGCTAGTTCGTGCAGTCTCTTCTTATCAATTTTGCCAACAGCAGTCCGAGGAAGTTCTTCTAGAATATATATCTTCTTCGGTACTTTATAGCTACCAAGTACCTGTTTACAAAAATTTAATAGCTCGATTTCGTCCATTTCACGAGCTACCTTACTTGAGACGAAAGCAGTCACACATTCTCCCCATTTTTCATCTTCCACACCGATTACGGCTGCTTCACGAACGTTAGGATGTAATACTAAACACTGCTCCACTTCCTGAGGATACACATTTTCTCCACCTGAAATAATCATTTCTTTTTGTCGTCCAACAATATAATAATCTCCGTCTTCATCGAACTTTGCGAGATCTCCCGTTTTTAGCCAGCCATCCACGAACGCCTTGCTTGTCTCATCTTCATTGTTCCAATACTTTGTAAATACATGTTTCCCAAATATATAAAGCTCTCCTACTTCGTTTGTGGTACATATTTCCCCAAAGTCGTTCATAATTTTTATCTCATTAAATTGCATACACTTTCCTACTGCTCCTTTTTTCCTCTGAGCAACAAGTGGATCAATAAAAAAATTGTTTGGGCCTGCTTCTGTAAGTCCATATCCTTCTTTAAATAAAATACCCTTTTCTTCAAACCTTTGATAAATCGTGTGCGGGCAAGGTGCACCACCAGATAAAAAAGCTTTTACAGTTGGGAATGTAGCTGTCTTAATATATTCTGTATCAAGCATCGCTTGATACATGGTGGGTACAAAGAGGGACAAAGTTGTTTTATATGTATTCAACGCTTTCGACGCCTCTTCTGCATGAAAACGACTTCCTAATACAACTGTTCCACCTGCCATTAAAATGGGGATACAAAGTGCATTTAATCCTCCTGTATGAAACATAGGCATATAATTTAATGTACAATCGGAATCATTCAGTCCCCAACTTACAATCGTATTTAGGGCATTCCAGTTTACTGCATCAAAAGAAAGGACTACCCCTTTAGGATTTCCTGTAGTTCCTCCTGTATAGATAATGAGCCAAGCATCTGTCGAGAGCCAATTTGTATTAGTAGGAGGAACAAATGCTTGAACATCTAGAACACTTGAACAAAGTAATCGTTTTACATGTTGAAAGTTATCACTTAATTGCTGATGTTCTTCGTCGTGAATGATGAGTATTGGTTTACAGTCTTCCAAAATTTGAGTTAATTCTGATGTACTCAAACGATAATTAAGGGGTACGTACAAAAGACCTTTTAAGCCGCACGCGAATAATATGGCAAATAGCTCTATTCTATTTTGTGATAGAACAACTACCCGCTCGCCTTTAACATAATTTTGCTGTTGAAAATAATGACCCCATTTAGAGATATGGTTAGTTAACGTTTGATAGCTCCATTGCTCCCCTGAATTACTATCTATTAAAGCAATTTTTGTTGGAGACAGTGCTGCTCGTTTATAAATCCAGGATTGTTCTGTATACAATTTGCACCGCCCCTTTCATTACATCATGATCCCGCCATCCACTTGTAGTACATGACCATGTACATAGCTAGATTCATCAGATGCTAAAAATAAGTAAGCATTCGCTATATCTTTTGGTTCTGCAAGTCGTTGCAAACCGATAACGGATTTCATTTGATCAATGATTTTTTCCGGCATTTTAGCTACCATAGATGTTTTCGTAAAGCCAGGCGATACAGCGTTAACATTAATGTTTTTTCGTCCTAACTCTTTTGCCCATGTTTTCGTCATTCCAACAACTGCTGCTTTTGAGGCAGCATAATTTGTTTGACCAACGTTTCCATATACACCACTTACGGAAGATGTGTTGATAATCTTGCCATAACCCTGTTCAATTAAATAAGGGACTACTGCTTGTGTGCAATTAAAAACACCCGTTAAATTAACATCTAACACACGAGAGAAGTCTTCCGCTGACATTTTCGTTAGCATGGCATCTCGTGTAATTCCAGCATTGTTTACTAATATATGAATCTGTCCAAACTGATCTAGTGTTTGCTGAACAAGTGCATCGACACTTGTTCGGTTGGCCACATCTACTTGAATAAATTTCACTATGAAACCCTTATCTGTTAGTTCCTTCTCTTGTAATGCACCTGTCGCTACATCGAAATCCGCTAATACGACTTTAGCGCCTTCTTCCGCAAAACGTAGAGCTGCAGCCAAACCAATTCCGTTTGCAGCACCTGTGATAATGGCGACTTTATCTTTTAATCTCATTGTACATTCTCCTCTTAAAATCAAATTCTCCTTGGAAAATTGACTTAGATTTTTTCTTCCGCCTCTCCACGATCAGCTCAGCTGAAAACAGTGCACCATTCTTGCTCGGTGAACTCCTTTACAAAATATGTGGAATACGCCGGAGGATTTGGGCCACAGTCTGTTGGTTACTCAGGCGTGCCACAAAGATTCTTTTGCGGTACTTACTACTTTTGTAAACACAGATACTCTAATTTATTCGTATTCATCACTCATCTTATAGAAGTGGGTGACTTATACTAAAAGAGGTTAGAAACGTTTCAATTCGATCTGTTAACTGCTCCAAATCATCGATTAATGGAGAATGTCCACAATTGACTAATGGAATATACGTCGCAACATTTCCTAAATCTGCAACGATTTCTTGAGTCATCTGTTCTGTGACAACATAGTCCCTGTCACCCCTTAAGATTAGAACAGGTAGCGCAATGTCTTTTGCCTGATTTGTTCCATCAGATACTCCATTATGCTCTGCACTTATATTAAACGTGTTTAAAGCATGATACACATCTGCTAGATTTCGTTGCTTTAACATGTCATCTACATAAGCGTCATAATGCGCTTCACATGGTTGATTATGCGAATAAATAGCTACATTCCAAACTGCCTTTAGTCCTTCTCTATTGTTCGTATCGTATAGTCCCTGTATTGCAAGTGTTTTAGAAGGATCAGCTTCAATTTCCATTACTGTTTGTAATCGATGGTTAACGTTTGGGGTACCATCAGCATTTGCACCGAAAAACGGGTACCCTCTAGTGGAAGCGGATGCTAGTAAGATGAGCTTTTCGCAATAAGAAAGATAATCGGCTACAAACTGCATACAAATAGCGCCACCTGTTGACCACCCGATTAAATGAAAGTTTTTTAAGGACAATAGATCAACAAATTCCTTTAAATCATCGGAGAAATCTTTTATTCCTTGAATGCGTGTATGATAAGATGATTCACCGAAACCTCTTAAATCGATTGCATAAATTGTATACACAGGATCTATTGCATCGATTAATACATCCCAATGCTTAGACGAAGTCATATTCCCGTGTACTAACACAATTACTTGCTCCCCACCTGGACGTTCCCGATAAGCGATCGATTCTCCATTTGATAATAAAACTTTTTGTAACGTCATATTCCAACACTCCCTTTCTGTTTCCCCCATTGAATTGCTACTGCTCCCCATGCGTATCCGATTCCTGCACTAACTAAAATGGTTAAATCTCCGTCTTTTAATTTTCCGTTTTCTTGGGCTAATTCTAATGAGATAATTTGATCCATCTGTCCAATATGGCCATAATCGCTTAAATAAATGGACTGTTCTTCCGTTAATCCCAATTCATGTAATACGAAATCATGCGCCGATTTTTTCATATGAAGAATAGCTAAATAATCTATGTCTTTTTCTGTGTAGCCACTTTTCATTAATGCATTTCGAATAACGTTTATAAAGTTTTGCATTGACTTTTGTTCCAGTCTTGTTCTCATGCCTTTTGGATCTAACACATCTAATCGATATAATCCTTTTTCTAAATGTTCGGAGGTAAGGGGTTCTTTTGTTCCTCCTACCGGTACGACTACATCTTCTGAGAAGGATCCATCGGTCAGTATATCGGACTCTAACACAATGTTTTCAGGATGGTCTTTTTTCAAGATCATCGCTGCTCCACCTGCTCCTAAGTTGAACATGAAACGTGTGCGTTCATTTGTATAATCAATGAAATCACTATTCCGATAGCCTCCAGCTAGTAAAACGGTATTGATAGAGGAATCCGATTCCATCATACTTTTTGCCACTTTCATCGCCATGATAGTAGTTCCACATCGTAATGCAACATCAAAGCCCCAGGCATGGTAAGCCCCTAATTCCTCTTGCATTTTAATGGCAGCGGTCCATAAAGGAAACTCCTTATGTTCCTCCCCAATATAGATAATTAAATCAATTGTTTTCGGATCGATGTTGCCCTTTTGAAGTGCTTTTTCTGCGGCACGTATTCCCATTGCAACGGTATGATCATCTGGTCCAGGAATAGGCTTTTGGGTAATCCCCATCTTCGTTTTAACAACCTCCAGTGGTAAATTGGAGAGATTGGATATTTCCTCCGCAGTCATTATGTGTTTGGGGATATAAACGCCAGTACTAACTATCCCAATCGTCATTTTACTAGCTCCCTTCTTTTAGGAGCGGGAACATCTATTTTCAGGTTTTTATTTTTTCGTTTCCAAAAAGCATATCGAATAGTCCCTACAATCCCTCTAGGGAAGAAAATAACAGCAAGTATATATACAATTCCAAAGAAAATAATCCATCGTTCAAATATTGGATGTTCTTTCGCGAGACCCGATAAATAATGTTGGGCCAGTTCAATGACACCTGCGCCAATTATGGGTCCTATTAGCGTTCCAACACCTCCGATAATCGTCATGAGGAGGGCATCTAGTGTAATGTCCATTGTCAGTACGCTTGTGTTTACAAAACGTAGCGAAACAACATATAAAGAGCCTGCTAAACTTGCAACAACTCCAGCAATGACAGAAGCAATTACTTTATAGTGCAGTGTTTGAAAACCTAATGACTTAGTTCGTTGTTCATTTTCACGAACAGCAATGAGCACTCTTCCTAGTGGAGATTCCACAAATCTGCGTAAGAAGATGAAAATCAGCACTAAGCAAGCGAGGACAAGTAAGTAGAACATCATGCGATCTTTAAAAAACTCTGGAGCGCGAAAAGTGAAACCATCATTACCATGCGTAAGTGTTCTCCATTTTTCTGCCAGTACTAAAAACAATCCTGATACAGCCATAGTGAGCATGGCAAAGAAATGACTCTTTAACCTTAATGTAAGTAAACCGACTAAAAAGCTAATCACTCCTGCTATAATCATACCGACTACAATGGATAAGAAAAACATACCTAATGATGCTTCGAAATTATTAAGCATAATGGCTGTCGCATAAGCACCCATCCCAAAAAACATGGCATGACCAAATGACACGATCCCTGTATATCCAAGTAAAATATCATAACTCATTGCTAAAATGGAGAAAATGAAGATTTGTGTAAGTAAAATTGTCCATGTTCGAGAATCTGAAACAAATGGAAATATGGCAAGCGCAACTACTAGTACCAGCAGTATACCGTTTTTAAGTTGAAATGCTGACTTCATTTCGCATCATCCTTTCGCTGTAAACAAACCTTGCGGACGGAAAATTAATACAACTGCCATAAGCATCATATTGACCGCAAGTGATAGTGCCGGAACATAGTACGCCATAAAGCTACCTGCTAGCCCAACTAGAATTGCTGCAAGGAGAGAGCCAGGAAAACTTCCCATACCACCAATAACCACCACAATAAACGCAAGAATAGCAAATTCCATTCCCATTTCTGCATATATAACACCAGAATAAGGAGCCATTAAAACGCCACCTAGTGCAGCAAGCGCTGCTCCTGCCATAAATACATATAAGAAGACTTTTTTAATATTAATACCAAGAGCTTGCACCATCTCTTTATTCATCACACCTGCGCGGACAGTTAAACCAATTTTTGTTCGTTTTAAGATAAACTGAAATATCCCAAAAACAACAAGCCCGACAATAATGATAAATAAGCGATATTTTATAATAATAACGTCCCCAATTTCCCAACTATTAGCTAACAAAGGAGGTACTTTTGCAGGAATTTGATTTGGACCGAAAACCACCTTTAACATTTCGGATAATACAATCATAAAGCCTAATGTAATCAATATTTGTTGCACATGATTGCCGTAAACTGGAGTTATAATTAGTTTTTCTGTTATAAATCCAAGCACGATTCCGGTTAAGATGGCTCCGATAATCCCTAAAGTAAAACTATTTGTCATATCATAAAACCAAACACCAGAAAAAGCTCCCCACGCAAACAACCCGCCATGAGCAAAATTTAAAACATCCATTAATCCGAAAATTAAGGTTAAACCCGCAGCAAGTAGAAAAATAAGCATTCCCGTTGCTAAACCATTGATGAATAAATTAATAATTAGCTCCATCACATTACCCCCTTACCCAATTCCTAAATACTTACGTTTCAGCTCTTCGTTTTGTACTAGTTCGCTCATGTGACCAGATTGAACGGTTTCCCCATCATCGATGAGTGTATATGTATCTCCGATTCTACTAGCCATCATAAAGTTTTGTTCCACAAGAATGATCGTTGTTTGCTTTTTCATTTCTACTATAGCTTCCATTACTTTTTCGATAATAACCGGTGCAAGTCCTTTAGATGGTTCGTCTATTAAGAGCAATTTACTATCGTTAACAAAGGCACGTGCCATGGATAACATTTGTTTTTGACCACCAGATAAATGTCCACCGTCTTTTTTCCAATACTTTTTTAAGTCGGGAAAAAGCTCGAGCACATATTCTTGTCTTGCCATTGCTGCATCATCTTCTTTTCTCATCGCTACTTTTATATTTTCTTCTACCGTCAAGGCCCCAAAAATCCCTTGATCCTCTGGTACGTACCCAATCCCGTTAGATGCAATAAGATGTGTAGCGTTTTTGGTAATAGACTTTTCATTAAAAGTAATAGAACCAGAGGTCGCTGGCGTTAAACCCATGATCGTTTTTAACGTAGTTGTTTTCCCTGCACCATTTCTACCTAATAACACACTTACTTCACCAGCTTTCGCCTCGAAGGAAACACCTTGTAAAATGTGATATTGACCTATATAAGTGTGCACATTATCTACCTTAAGCAAGGTGCTCATCGTATAACCCTCCTAAATAAGCATGTTGTACAGTTTCATTGTCCATTATTTCTTTAGGGGTACCGTCCGCAAGTAATCTTCCATTAAACAGAACCATAATGGAATCAGATAAATCCATAATCATATCCATTTTGTGTTCGATCAATAAAATCGTCTTTTCCCCTGTTTGTTTAATCTGCTTAATAACATCTAGAATGGCTGGTACTTCCTCTAAAGACATTCCAGCAGTAGGTTCATCCAGCAACAATACTTCTGTATCTAGCGCTAGTAACATGGCAATTTCAAGCTTTCTTTTTTCCCCGTGCGATAGTTGGTTGGCAAAGGAATTGGCTTTACTTGATAGTAATACCATTTCAAGTAAAGCTTCTGCTTGTATATGCAAATTCTTATAAGCGGTGAAATGGCGAAACATCTGGTATCGTATGTTCTCTTTAGATTGAACGGCTAATCGAACATTTTCAATGACCGTAAGATTGGGAAATACATTGGTAATTTGAAAGGACCTACCTAGTCCTTTTCTTGTACGCTCAACGGAAGAATATTTAGCCATAGATTCTCCTCTAAAAAAAACATCTCCCTCTGTAGGTTTTAGCTCCCCACTTATTAAATTGAAAAATGTCGTCTTCCCAGCCCCATTTGGCCCAATAATGGATTTGAAATGCTTTTCGGGCATAACAAAGTTCACGTGATCTACAGCAGTTTGACCGCCAAACTTTATCGTTAAATTCTCGGTTTTTAGTATAGGTTCCATCAAATAAACTCCTTTCATCTGTCGCTCTCCATACCATAGAGAGATCTATAATATGGAGAGTGACAGACCTAAATAAATTAGGTCGTCACTTAGAATTACAAGTTTTTAAGGTATTCTTGGTTGCCGCTCTTACGTCTTACTTATTGTTTAAAATCGGTGGTTCAGTTTCTTCCGGAGACAACTCTCTAATTAGAACTGGTACTGGATAAGGAACCCCGTCTTGTTTTTCTAATTTTATGGAATACAGGGTTTGCATTGCTTGATGATCTTCTGGTCTGAAAGTCATTTTTCCTTTTGGTGTTTCAAATGAAAGACCTTCCATTATTTTGATCAGTTCCGTTCCATCTGCATTACCTTCTGATTTTTTCAGTGCCTCTACAATTGCAATAGCCGCTGACATTCCACCTGGAGTGAATAAGTCAGGCACTGCACCGTCAAAACGTTTTTTATGTTCGTCTACTAACCAATCATTAATTTTATTTTTTGGTAGCGTATGATAATAGACGGAGAAGCCCTCCATTCCAACTAATGGCTCCATAATAGAAAGTGCCGGAATATCAGGTGCTCCTGTAGAAATTTTGATCCCTTTTTCTTGCAATTTTAAGTCTGCAATTTGGTTCCAAGGAGAATTTGCTCCTGCCCAAATGACAAATAGATAGTCCGGTTTTTCTTGGATGATCTTTTGTAAATTAGATGTGAAATCAGTCGCTGCTGGATCAGCAAATTCCTCTAGTACCACTTCTGCTCCTAACTTTTCTGCAGCCGCTTTAAATGCAGCTACGCCGTCCCAACCAAAGGAATAATCTGGTGCAAATGTTGCAATTTTCACTCCTGGTTTTGCAATTGCCGCAGCACCTGCTACTGCATCTTGTGAAGAATTACGTCCTGTTCTAAAAATATACGGATTAAATTCTGAACCTGTAATACTATCTGCAACAGCAGGTTCAACTACCATAATCTTTTTATACTCTTCCGCTAGTGGAAGAACAGCTAATGTATCACCTGAACTCGAAGAACCTACTAGAAAATCTACCTCATCTTCTTCTAGTAACTTAGTTGCCTTTTGTACAGCAACTTCTGGTTTTGTTTCAGTATCTTCAAAAACAACTTCAATTTTCTTACCTGCGACTTCCATTGTTCCGTTAGTCGCGTATTCAAGACCTAATTCAAATCCATTTTTTGTTTGTTTTCCATAAGATTCTAACGCTCCTGTTAAAGATGCAAGCACACCGATTTTAATCGTACCTGCTTCTTCTGTCACTTCACTTGAAACAGGAGTTGTTTCTTCCGTAGTTTGCTCTTCCTCCTTCGGTGTAGTTACAGCTTTTTCACTACAAGCCGCACTGAAAATCAAAACAAACAAAAGCGTCAGCAGCAAGCCCAATTTTTTTGTCATGTAAATCCCCCTTCTAATATTTTGTAAGCGTTCTCATGCTTCTACCCAATGGTACAAAAGAGTAGTTACAAAAGAGTTACAAAAACTCGCTTTTGTAACTCTTTTGCGACGAGCTTTGCACAGTAGTAAAAGGTTGTATATTAAGTAATTAGACCAAAGAATTCAAAAAGAGCAGAAAGAAAATTCTCTCTGCACTCATCCATAGCTCTTAATCATTTCATACATTTGTATCGTTGTATTCATCGGTTCGATGTTTAACTCTGCATCTAATACAGCAACACATCGTTCATACCATTTTACCGCTTGCGTCCTGTTTTGCTGCTGATAAAATGCATACATCATCAGTCGGTAAGCTTCTTCCCACGTAGATTCTATTTTTAAAAGTTTTTGTGCATAGAAAATTGTTTTCTCAAATTCTTTTAATCTGGTATATGTTTGAGCCAATCGTTCTAAGGCCATCACATATTGTTGTTGCGCTTTTTCTCGCTCATGTGATATCCAATCGATTGTAGACTTATCTTCTAGCAGTTCACCTTTATATAGCTTAATCGCTTTTAATAAAAGTTCCTTACATACATGAGGATCTTTCTCTTCTAAACCTTTTTCTACACACGTTTGAAAAGCTTCAATATCACTTTCAATACTAGCATCTGGATTTAGACGGTACATGGACTGCTTTCGAATAATAAAATAAGATTCTTCTCTTGCTATACGATTTGGTTCAAGTACTTTTAATAAGGAATTAAGTGTAACTTTAAAATCTCGATTCATCGTCTTTTCGTCGCTTTCCTCCCATAATGCACGCATTAACTCTTCCTTAGGTACAAAGCGATTTTTTTGCAAGTAAAGATACGTTAGTAATTCTTTCGATTTATCCCTTTGCCATTTTCGTTCATTGATTTCTTGATTGCCCATAAAAAGTGAAAATGGACCAAGCAATTGAAGCCTCAGCTGATACCCAGGATAGGTGATATGTGGCTTAATATTTAACCGATTTGCTAGTACTTGCACTTGACTATTGCTTGGTAATAACTCACAAGCTTTTTGTATTACCGGATAACTCATCTGTAAGTCAACTGGACCAAAGACAGTTTTGTTTTGAAGAAAAAACATTAAATCATGGCGTAGACATATCTCTACAAATGTTTGTGCATGATCTATAAAAGATGCATCCTTCAGCAAACGATTGTACATACACATTAACCAATAATTCGATATCATTTCCCCATACACATCGCCATTACTCGTAAAAAAGTCATTTGCTTCATGACACGTTAGTACTGCTTTTTCTAAAAGATCATTTTCAAAATAAACAATTGTCAAACCTAGTAAGATATAAGCAGAAAGCCAGTAATCATTACTTTTAATCGTTTCACGCAACCCTTGTTCTCCATATGAAATCGCTTCTTGAACTCGCCCTTGTCTCGATTTTAATATAGAGAGGCCCATATATGGCTCTGCCTTTGCTCTCGAAACGTTTAACTCGTCCATAAGTTGAATAGCCTTGAGATAGCACATTTCAGGAGTTTCCAAGTCGAAAGGGTCAACTAATATTTCTGCATGACCTTTTCGGGTCCACCCTACCGCTTCTACAAAGCCTGACTTTTCTTTGATTCCCATCTCAATTCCTCTCATAGCAGACCGTTTTGCTGCATCGATTTTACCAGTAAGCGAATAGATAAAGGAGAGTAGTACATCTGTTTCCCGGTGAGAATCCGGTAAACCTATGTCATCTCGAATGCGAGTTTCTAGCACTTGCTCTGCTTCATCTAACATACCGGTCCGCAAAAATATTCGTGCGTCTAGGTTGCCTTCTTTTAATATCGCGGCATCTAACTGTTCCTGTATGACCCAATCCTTTGCATCATTTGCCTTCCCAAGATTCACTAAGTTTTCAGCAAGTAGCCTTTTTAAAAACATTCTTTCTGCAAAGTTATCCTGACTTTTATCAGCCCATCTAATTGCTTCTTCTAAATAAGGTTTTGCAAGTGCTGGTTGGATTGTATCCAAATAAATATGTGCAAGCCCTGCATTTGATCGGCTGACAAACAAAATATCTTCTTTTCCTGTAGCTAAAGCTAAACAAGTCTCATAGGACTTTCTTGCTTTCTCATAAAAGGCTCTGTAACGATGACATTCGCCTTCAAAATAATATAACTCGTAAAATTGTTCTCTTGTATGAAGAGATAAGTTGTCTTTCATCAAATCTAATAGCCAGTCAAACTGTCCAGCCTGAATCATAGAATTAGCAGATAGGACGAGTATTTGACCAAGAAATAATTCGTCATTTGCTTTAACAGCATGATGGATCGATTGGACTAAATTATCTTGTTCTTTAAAATAATGCGCTGCTTTTTTTTGCATGTCATAGTATAGCTGTTTATCCTTTTGTAGCCATTTCGTTTCTAAAAACTGTTGAAACAACGCATGAAACCGATATGCATTCGTATCACTTAAAGATTGTATAAATGCATGACTGCTTGTTAATCTTTCTAAATGTTGGACCTCTGCTTCTCCAAAAAAGTCTCTAATTTCTTGGAATGTAAACAATGGAAAAATACTGAAGTTTAATAAGGATTGCTGGTCTTCTGCAGACATTAATAAAAATACTTCCTCGGACAAATACGAAAACAAATCTTTTAATGCTGGATCAAATAATTGCGTAATTTGCTTATTCGTCTCAGTAACCTGTAGCGCTATTAAATGAATTGCAATTGCCCATCCTTCTGTTAAATTCATTATTTTTGCAGCTTCTTCACTTGAAATCGTTTTATCAAAATAATCTTCGAAAAACACCTGGATTTCCTCTTCCGAAAACATGAAATCTGCTTCTGTTAATTCAACTAGTTGTCCACCTAACTTTAGTTTTAATAAAATAGACCATTTTGGCCGTAAGCGTGAAGCAACGACTAAATGTACATTGGGAGGTAGAAACTCAATAATTTTCTCCACTATATAATTTATGTGAAATACGTGATCGACAAGATGAAAATCATCTAGCACAATTGAAAATGGATTATCGATGCTTGCTAGTTCATTACTAAATAAGGAGTACCATCGTGTTAATTCTGTCTCTTTTGGATACATAGAGAGTAAATCTTTTTCCATGAGAGTCTTGCCAAAAGTAGGAATTACTTTTTGTATACTTTGAACTAAATGCCTTAAAAAAGGGAGAATGTCATCATCCTCTTCAGTAATCGTATACCATGAGAACAATTCTTTAGAATCTGTAAAATATTGTGCGAGTGCAGAACTTTTACCAAAACCCGCACCACTATGTAAAAGGGAAAGTTTCTTATCCACATTAGATTTTAACTTCTTAATTAAGGATGATCTTCTCATGTAATACGAAGATGGGATAGGTGGGGTTAGTTTTGACATAATAATTGTAGTATTTACCATACTTCACCTCCTTCTACAAAATTAGTTAAACATATCGTATCATAATAATATTCATAATTGAATGCTAATTCAGATTTTTCTACTCATAACATGAACATGTTATTACCTGCCGAAAATCCGCTCGCTTTCCGCGGACAAACTGCTAAACCTCCTAACTCGCAAACTCATTGCGGGGTTCTTGGGAGGCCGTTTTCCGCAGGAGTCTAGTGGAGTTTCTTCACAAAATATACGTTTCTAAAAATAACAACCTAATTTACTAAAGCAAAAATATTAATTATGTTAAGGGAGTTTTATCTGATTGTTGGAAATGTTAAACTATTTATTAGAAACACATGACAAGAGAGGGAGATTAGATGGAGTTTCCAATACTAGATACAGAACGTTTGAAGTTAATAGAGATTAAGGAAGATCGCGCATCTGACATTTATTCAATCTTTTCAAACAAGGAAGTGATTAAATTTTACGGTATGTCTCCTTTTACCGAGGAAGAACAAGCAGTAAATTTAATTAAAACGTTTTCCACTAATTTTCAACAAAGAAGATCTATGCGCTGGGGAATCGTACGAAAAGATACTTCTCAATTTGTTGGGACGGTTGGGTTAAATAATCTCCTGATCTCAAACAAACGAACAGAAATAGGGTATGAGCTTTCACCAGAACATTGGAGAAAAGGGATTATTAGTGAGGCTGTAGAAGCCGTTATTCAATATTGTTTTGAAGAGTTAGATATAAATCGTATAGGAGCGGTTACATTTCCAGAAAACGAAGCATCCTATAAACTTCTACTAAAATTAGGTTTTCAAAAAGAGGGTTTGTTAAGAGAATATCTATATCAAGACAATCAATCACATGATGCATTCGTTTTTTCATTAATAAGACCTGATTGGGTTAAATGATCATTATGTTGTAACTCCTTGAGTAAAGGTGTTTTTTGTCTATAAAAAGGACCTACTGATTGGCTAAAACAAACGCCTCCACCGCTTGTGTTATAGATATCGATGTATTTAATAAAGAAGAGTACGAAAAGACGTAATCTATAATTGCTGATTACGTCTTTTACTTTGAATACTTCTCTGGATATCCCAAAATCGTTTTTCTTATTTTTATGCTCTTTTTAAGTAAATTACTAGTTCCTGCTTGTACACATCATCTTCTATGTAGTGATCTAAATTGTGGAAATCATATTTGAAGTGACCACTCGGAAATGTCACACTCTCCCCTTGCGCAGCTGCCAAAACACCCGCTACATCATTTGACACTAGTTGAAAAAGCTCCTGACCATCTTCAGTTAAAACAAATACTATTTGCATTTTGTCACACCTCCTTCACCATTATACCCGTAATTATATTGACAGTCGCTAGCTAAAAAGCATGTTATACAGTTTATTGTTCTTACTAGTTGTAATCAGTGTATGTACATAAGATTAAGATAAAGCTAAAAATTCCTTTAGTTCAGCTTAAACTGTTCTAAAAATAGCTATACGCAAAAAGGACCTAATTCACTTAGAATTAGGTCCTTTCAGCTTGACGACAAAAGTAATTTTATAAATGGTTATGATAACAATATCAATAAATATTCCTAAAGAGGTTACATTATCTAATTAAAAGAATAATAGTGGATATCTATAAGGAATTGTTTATAAGGCAAGGACCACCACGAAGACTCCTGTGGGAACAGCTTGAGCAGAAGACCCCGCAGGAACGCAGTGACGAGGAGGCTGAAGCCAAGCCCACGGAAAGCGAAGTGGTGGTCCTTGCCGAATTTAATATACAACTCTATGCACCCAAAATTGAGTTTGTCTACAGTCTGAAAGGACCTAATTCACTTAGAATTAGGTCCTTTCGTGTTGACTTATGCTTCTAGCATTTTGTTACGTAATACCATTTGAAGGATACCACCGTGACGGTAGTAATCTACTTCTACTTCTGAGTCGAAACGAGCAAGCACGTCGAATTCTTTTACAGAACCATCTTGTGCTTTAGCTGTTACTTTTAGGATATCGCGAGGTTTAACACCTTCTGCAATGTTTATACTGATTTCTTCTTTACCAGTTAAGCCAAGTGTTTCAGCATTTTCACCTGGTAAGAAATTAAGAGGTAAAACACCCATCATTACTAGGTTTGAACGGTGAATACGCTCAAAGCTTTCCGTAATTACTGCTTTAATGCCTAAAAGGTTCGTTCCTTTAGCTGCCCAGTCACGAGATGATCCCATTCCGTAATCTTTCCCGCCAATTACTACTAATCCAGTACCTTCTTCTTGATACTTCATAGCTGCATCATAGATAGACGTAATTTCGCCAGTTGGCCAGTAAGTAGTGTATCCACCTTCTGTACCAGGAGCAACTTGGTTACGGATACGGATGTTTGCAAATGTACCGCGCATCATAACTTCATGGTTACCACGACGTGAACCATATGAGTTAAAGTCACGAATTTCTACGCCATTTTCGCGCAAGTATTTACCTGCAGGAGTATCTTTACCAATCGCACCAGCTGGTGAAATATGGTCAGTCGTAATAGAATCACCGAATTTCGCCACAACACGAAGGCCAGCAAGCGTTTGGATATCACCAGGCTCTTTAGATAGTCCTTGGAAGAATGGTGGGTTTTGAATGTAAGTTGATTTATCATTGAATGAGTATAGAGATTCAGTTGATGTTTCAATTGCATTCCACGCTTCATTTTCATCGAATACACGTGCATATTCTTTTTGGAATAATTCACGAGTAACAACTGTTGAAAGCACTTCGTTTACTTCTTCTGTTGATGGCCAGATATCAGCAAAGAATACTTCGTTGCCATCTTTGTCTGTACCAAATGAATCTTTTTGTAAGTCGATATCTACTGTACCAGCAAGTGCATAAGCAACAACTAATGGTGGTGATGCTAAGTAGTTCGCTTTTACAAGTGGATGTACACGACCTTCAAAGTTACGGTTACCAGAAAGAACTGAAGTTACGAATAAATCTTTTTCAATGATTGCTTTTTCAATTTCAGGCAGTAATGGACCGGAGTTACCGATACATGTTGTACAGCCGTATCCTACAGTATTGAAGCCAATTTCATCCAAGTATTTGTTTAATCCTGAATCTTGTAAATAACCAGTAACAACTTTAGAACCAGGTGCTAAAGATGTTTTCACGAAAGCAGGAACAGTTAATCCTTTTTCAACTGCTTTCTTCGCAACTAAACCAGCAGCTAACATAACATACGGGTTAGATGTATTTGTACATGAAGTGATTGCAGCGATTGCTACAGCACCAGTTGGAATCACAACATCTTGATCCGCAAATTTAGCAGTTGCCGTTTTATCGAATTCTTTTTCTGTTAAACCGAAACCTTGTGTACCTTGTGGAGCAACAACTGCTTCATGGTAACGAGCTTTCATATCAGTAAGTGGGATTAAATCTTGTGGACGTTTTGGTCCAGAAAGGTTTGCTACGATATCTCCAAGATTAATTTCCACTACATTTGTATAAACAGGTTCTAGAGTTGGATCAAAGAACATATCATTTGCTTTTAAGTAAGCTTCTACTACAGCAATATGTTCTTCGTCACGTCCAGTTAGACGTAAATAGTTGATCGATTCTTCATCGATTGCAAAATATCCACATGTAGCACCATACTCAGGAGCCATGTTAGCAATTGTCGCACGGTCAGCTAATGGTAACTTAGATACGCCAGGTCCGAAGAACTCAACAAATTTACCAACAACACCTTGTTGACGTAAAACTTGTGTCACTTTAAGTGCTAAGTCAGTTGCAGTTGTTCCGTTTGGAAGATCTCCAACTAATTTAACTCCGATTACTTCAGGAATTGGGAAGTATGAAGGTTGACCAAGCATTCCAGCTTCTGCTTCGATACCACCTACACCCCATCCAAGTACACCAAGTCCGTTGATCATCGTTGTATGAGAGTCAGTACCTACTACTGAATCTGGGAATGTTTCTAATGTTCCATCAGCACTTTCGTTCACATGAACGATTGGAGCTAAATACTCTAGGTTTACCTGATGAACGATACCAGTTGCTGGTGGTACAGCACGGAAATTATCATAAGATGTTTGAGCCCATTTCAAGAAATTATAGCGCTCTGCATTACGTTCGAACTCAAGGTCCATATTTGCTTGTAGTGCACTAGCAGTACCGTATTTATCTACTTGTACAGAGTGGTCGATAACAAGGTCAACTGGAATAGCAGGGTTGATTTTGTCTGGATTTCCTCCCATTTCGTTCATTGCTGAACGTAAAGAAGCTAAATCTACTACTACTGGTACTCCTGTAAAGTCTTGTAGTACAACGCGTGAAGGTTTAAATGGCACTTCCGCTTCTGGGTCTGCATCTTTCCCCCATTTTGCTAGTTGTTCAACGTGCTCATCTTTAATCACATAACCATCATGTTGACGTAATACAGATTCTAATAAAACTTTAATTGAATATGGAAGGCGTGATACATTTGCGATTCCCGCTTCTTCCAATGCAGCTAAACGGTAATAGTTATATTCTTTACCATTTAGTGAAAAAGAAGTCCGGCTGTTGTGTAAGCTACTCTTTGCCATTTATATTCCTCCTAATATCTATTGAAAAGACTCTTTACAAGCGACTTTTCTCCAATAATTATCATACGTGAATATCCTCGATAAGTAAATTACATTAAAATTATTATAAGTCATAATTATTTCTTATGACTTTGGACGATTTTGATCGTTTTTTCTAATTGCTTAGTATGTCTTTTTTCATGTAATCCTACAAATGCGAACCATTGAATAAGTGGAACCTGTCCAAAAAGAGGATGCTTCATTGATTTAGTTTTAAATGTATTTAGATCAGTGGAGGCATATAAAGAAAGAAGCTCCGCTCTGGCATCATCTAGTAGAGCTTTCATTTCTTCTATTGTTTGATATTCCCCTGAAGGTACAATATAGCTAGGTGCTTTTACTTTTATTACACGAATTGTGATAAGTTGAATTGGTTTTTTCATTGCATGAGGACTTGAAGGATTTGCAAGTTGAAATTTAATACCTTTTGTTATCATTTTTTCCAATCTGACTAAGTGCTCGATGATTTCTTTTGGAGACCAAGAAGTTAGATTCGGTTTTTCGTTGAATTGTTGATCAGTTAATAAATCAACTCGCTGAAATAGTTCTGTTCTTATTTTATTATTTTTCTCTAAAAACAAATAAATCCTCCACTCGTTTCTGTTTATCCTACCTATACTCTACAGTTCTTTTAAACATTCCACTTTCTAAGAACATATTTTCTTTTACTAAATAATATGCGACAATATGTTATTGGAAAGGAAGTTTTACATAATGAATACAATAAATGACCCATGGGAAGCTTATCGAGATATAGAAACACATGGAAAGCTTACATTATCCAATATAGAATTCACAACGACAACGCTTTGTAACATGCGATGTGCGCATTGTGCTGTTGGTTATACACTTCAACCAAAAGATCCAATCGCACTGCCAATAGAGTTAATCATTCAACGACTAGAGGAAATCCCCCATTTAAGAACGATTAGTATAACGGGTGGAGAACCGATGCTATCGAAAAAGTCCGTTACCAACTACGTGCTCCCTCTATTAAAATACGCACATAGTCGTGGTGTCCGCACACAAATGAATTCAAACCTAACATTAGATCCGGACAGATACTTACTCATTGCACCTTATTTAGATGTCTTACATATATCGCATAACTGGGGTACGGTTGATGAATTTGTTGAAACTGGCTTTGCCATAATGGAAAGAAAGCCTACATATGAGCAACGTGCTAGTCTATTCCAGCGAATGATAGACAACAGTCGCATGCTTTCAGAAGCCGGTGTAATGGTTTCAGCCGAAACAATGCTGAACAAAAAGACACTTCCTTACTTAGAACATATTCATAAACAAGTAGTAGAAGAAATGAAATGTGCACGCCATGAGATTCACCCTATGTACCCATCTGATTTTGCTTCTGCATTAACAACTCTTACACTAGAAGAAACTCAGGTTGCTATTCAAAATATTTTAGATTTCCGTAACGAAAATGTATGGATGTTGTTTGGCACACTCCCTTTTTATCCTTGTAGTACGAATGAAAAAAGTTTGCAGCTTTTAGACCGACTTCGCAATGCTAAAAATGTGTCAACTCGAAATGATCCAGATGGACGCTCTCGCTTAAATGTTAATATTTTCACTGGCCAAGTAATTGTGACTGATTTTGGGGATGCACCGCAGCTAGGAAATATTCAAACAGATACTCTTCCTACCATCTTTGATAAATGGTTAGCTTCTCCTCTGTCTAACTCTCTGAATTGCCATTGCCCAGCGGTAAAATGTTTAGGGCCGAACATATTAGTGAAAAATATGTATTATAAAGATGATACATTTGTTAGTAATACCGTGAAATAAAAAAATGAAACCGAATGTCGAAAAGGCATTCGGTTTCATTTTTTATATTGCCGCTGTTAGATTACATTGTTGTTATTTGGTTGAATCCGCTTGTTTTCCACGAATTATATACTAAAAAACACCCGTAAAATAGATCAGCGCCTTTATATTAATCCTTCTATGTAATAAGAGGCAGCTTCAAACTGCCCCGGTATATTTCTAATGTACGGAATAGAATTCAATTGCAACATTCATAATGAGTACTGTATTGAGAATGACAAACCATACCGCTTGTTTATTTAACTTTTTGGTTGCTTTAATGTCCATCTTCTCCACCCCTTTTTTATTATTATAAATCCTTTTGAAATAAAATACAAAATATTTTTAAAATTCTAAACACTTTTTTTACTAGCTTATTTTTGAAATTAAATCATACTAAAAGAAACGGTAAAGGGAGTTGATTATTTGTGAAAAAAGCTTTACTTGTTATCGACTATACTGTGGACTTTGTGGGTGAGAATGGTGCATTGACTTGTGGGGAGCCTGGACAGTTAATTGAAGCGTACATTGTTTCTTTAACGAATGAATTTTTAGCAAATGATGATGTAGTTATTTTCCCAGTCGATTTACATGATATAAATGATTCATTTCATCCGGAAACGAAACTATTTCCTTCTCATAATATTCGCAACACGCCAGGACGTGCATTATATGGAGAACTAAAAAATGTGTATGATGAACATATGGATGCCATTATTTGGCTTGACAAGACTCGTTATAGTTCATTTGCCGGAACGAATTTGCATCAATTGATGAGAGAACGTCATGTTGAAGAGGTGCATCTTGTGGGGGTGTGTACGGATATTTGTATCTTACATACAGCAGTGGATGCATATAATTTAGGATTTTCCATAGTTATTCATGAAAAAGGAGTCGCAAGCTTTAATTCTATAGGTAACGAGTGGGCGTTAGGTCATTTTACTAATGCTTTAGGGGCTACGGTAATTAAATAATAATAGGGATGTTTAATCTGTCTCCCAGATGGTTATATAAAGAGTATCAAGTCAATAAACACTCTGAAGGAGATGTAAAATATGGGATTCATTTTGTATTTAATTATTGGTGGTATTATCGGTTGGTTAGCAGGACTTATATTAGGTAAAGACATTCCGGGTGGTATTATTGGTAATATTATCGCAGGTATTGTTGGGGCTTGGATTGGAGGATTAATCTTCCCAGATATGGGACCTGTCATTTGGGATATGCCAATTATTCCAGCATTAATCGGTTCGATCATTTTGGTAGCAATTTTAAGCTTAATCTTAAAGTCAATGCGTAAATAAATTTATCCTATATACAAGTAATTAAATCAAAAAGGGGCTGTCCCTAAAGTCATACATTGACTGAGAGTTGGTCCCTTTTCCAATGTATTAATTTCCGTTCCAGACGGACGCTTTCCGCGGGCATGGCTTCAGTCTCCTCGTCGCTTTCGCTCCTGCGGGGCCTTCAGCTCATGCACCTGCCGCTTCGCTTTCGGTGCAGAAAACATCTGCTATTCCCGCTAGAGTCGCCGTCTTTCACTACAATCAATTGCCTACAAAAAATAGAAGTTTTAATAAAAAGTATACAAAAAACAGGTGTAGAAAAAGACTCCTTTTTCTACACCTGCTTCAATTTATGGGCTTATTGGACAGCCCCTATTTTTCTATTTTCTTCGCGGTTACTGCTTGAATTGCTTCTAGTTGGTTTTCGTATAAATGATAAAAATGAAGCACGTCTTTAACATATTTATCGCTGTGATTATAATTAAATATAGCTTTTTCTATCTCTCCATCTGCAGCGCCACTAGCAGCCAAATAGTTAGCTGCACTATAAATAGCATCCTCTAAGTCATAAGGATCGGCTTTCCCATCGCCATTTGCATCAACTCCATACCCTCCGTACTGAGCGATGATGTCAGGGTTCACTTTATCTTTTTCTGGTATGTCTCCTACACCAAGCCCACTACAGCTAGGATGCGACCAACCGACAAACGTACAGGGCATGAATTGCATATGCCCTTCTGCTCCAACAGGAGAAAGAAGCGGATCCATCGTTGAAAATCTTGTTTCAATACGGTGGTGAGCTGCAAGCAATGTCCATGGAACTCCGTATTGCTCTTCTGCATCCTTGTATATGGCAATGTATTCTTTTGGTACATCAAGTTTATTCGTGCTTTCCTGGATAGCTTCTGCCCATTCTTGGACAGCCGGTATTTTTTGTAGCTCATGCCAGCCTATAATCGCTAATATATACACGGTAATAGTAAATGGAAGAAGCAATATAATTATCCAAAGCTTTGTTTTGTACGACTTATTATTTGTTGGTTTCATACTACATTGTTCACCTATTCCATTTATTACTTTTTGTACTCGATTAGCAGATTTTCAACTGACAATGGTTTACTAAAAAAATAACCTTGTAAGTAATGACAATCTAATTCTTTCAAACAATTTACTTGAAGAACATTTTCGACACCTTCTGCTAATATTTTTAGTTTTAAGTTATGTCCAAGTGAAATAATGGATTGCACAATTGCTTTTGTCCGAACATTATGAATGGATTGTGTGAAGCTTTGATCAATTTTAATCATATTTACTGGAAGGAGTTCTAAATACTTGAACGAGGAATAACCCGTTCCGAAATCATCAATGGCTATTTGAAATCCTAAGTCCTTTAATTCTTGCAAGGATTCAATAACAAAGTCTGTGTATTCCATAATAATCGACTCTGTGATCTCCAATACAATTTTACTTGGATGAATCCTCGTTTCTTCTAGTATTTGCTTTGTCCGCGCAATATAATCCATTTGGTAAAATTGTCTAGCAGATACATTGACACTAAATAGTAATTCCTTATGAATTACTTCTTCAATTATGGGTATTTGCTTGCATGTTTCGCGCAATACAAAGTCACCAATTTTAATAATAAGTCCACTTTTTTCAGCAATAGGAATAAACTCTCCAGGTGAAATAAATTGATCGTCATGCTTCCAACGAATGAGCGATTCCAGTCCAATAATTTCCTGTGTATTTGTTAATATTTGCGGTTGAAAATTAAGTAGTAATTCGTTATTTTCCAATGCATCCTTTAAGCCTTCTTCTAAGTACAGCTCCCTATTTGCTAGGTCAGACAAATGTTTTCGATAAGGTACATGGGTTGATCCCACTGATTTCTTGGCTTCCTCTGCCGCAATTTCCGCAAATCTTAATAGTTCAGAGGCTACTGTCGAATCATGGGGATATTGAACGGATCCTATACTAATGGAATTAATAATCTCTTTTCCGTAAATTTGTAAAGGTACTGCAGAATCCGAAAAGACATCATCGATAAATATTGCTATTTCATCATCTGTTCTATTTTTCAATAAGATAATAAATTCATCAGCAACCCACCGTGCAACAACATCTTGAGGCTTAATATACTGATTAGTTCGAAGTCTATTTGACACTTGAATTAAGACGGAGTCTCCGCTCTCATGCCCGTATAAGTCATTGATCATTTTAAAGCGGTCAAAATCTATAAAAAGTAAGTAAAATTTTTCTTTATTAGAAATAAAATCGGATAGGGTAGTCTGTAAAGAACTTCTATTTTGTAGGCCTGTTAAATCATCTTCATATTCTTTCAATAATAAGTCATTTTGGGCGCTCCATAATTGTTTCATTAAATACAGAAGTAAAAGTGCACTTAAAGCAATAAAAATATAGCTCTTTATATTCGCAGTTGTGTTTCCAACTGGGAAATATTGAAATAATGTGTCTGAAAATAGAATCCATAATAGACTAGTAACGGCGTAAATAATAACGATACGAAACGATATATTTCGATAAGTTTTCTTTAAAGACACACGTACACCACCCATCTATATCTCTAAGAAAACAATAGCATAATTTGTCTATAAACAGTAGAGTAAAATTTAAATATTCGCTATACAATCGCTTTACTTTTTTGTAGTATGACTTTATGGAGGTGAGCGCATATGTGGAAAGACTTTAAAGAGTTTGCGTTTAAAGGGAATGTACTAGACTTAGCGGTAGCTGTTGTCATTGGAGCAGCATTTGGCAAAATTGTGACATCATTAGTAGAAAATATTATCACGCCTTTAGTAGGAATTCTATTAAATGGAGTGGATTTTACTTCAATGTCACTTCCTTATAAAGATACAGAAATATTATATGGCAATTTTATTCAATCCGTGTTTGATTTTATCGTAATCGCATTTTCTATTTTCTTGTTTATTCGACTATTGTCTAAATTTAAACGAAAGGAAGAAGTTATGGAGGTAATTGAGGAGACGCCCACGGTAGATGCAAAAGAAGCATTACTGGAAGAGATTAGAGACTTACTGAAAAAGCAAAATAACATGTAAAAAGCGCAAATGTAAGGACTTTGCAGGTCCATACACTCGCGGTTTTTTTGTTTGAATTTGAATTATTCCCATTCATCCATTTTATGAAAAAAAAGCCTGTTCCCGATTATTTTAACCGAGGATAGGCTTTTCGTTTATTTACCGTCTTCTATTAATGTTTCTACGTCCATAACGATTTCTTCTTTAGGAACATCTGTGTTCCCGTTATAACTTTTCACTACAACACCATTTTGATCTACTAAGTAAAAAGATACTCCATGAATGACTTGGTTTGAATTAGGATCATTTTTTACTAATGTTTTAAATGATTTTTGAGCAAATTGTGAAATATGCTCTTGCGTGTAGCCGGTTAAAAGTTCCCATTTGCTTTCGTCCACTACATCGTAGTTTCCGATATACTCTTGAAGTTTTTCTGGTGTATCTACTTCCGGATCTACGCTAAATTCCACAATTTTATAATCTTCGACACCTTTTTCTTTTAACATGCTTTGAATATCGCTCATATTATAAGTCATTGGCGGACATACTGTCTCACAATTTGTGAAAATAAATGTAGCTAACCAAACCTGCCCTTTTAAGCTTTCTAAAGAAACTTCTTCCCCACGTTGGTTATCATACGTAAAATCTTCTATTTCCCAATTTGTTTGGGCTTCAAAATTTCCACTGCTGCCACAACCTGCGAGAACTACTAATGCTATTGCTAGCATTGCAAATAATTTTTTCATATTGAGACCTCTCTTTTTCTCTTCATAGCCTTATCTTATCGAAACAAGTTTGTTCCTTCAACTAGATTGCCTCTTAGAAATCAACAGTTTTGTGACTAGATTTTATTTTAAAGACAACAGTGCATTTTTAATTTCTTCCAGTTTGCTTTCCACTCGGTGCATCAGATAAAATGACACGAATATTGGAAAGCCCACGTCTTGAATGATAGAAAGCCACTGATCCATTTAAATCACATCCTTTTAAAAAGACTCTCCAATAATTGGAGAGTCTCAATTCTTAAATAATTTCGCTTATATTCCGTTCTACAACTTTTGCACTTTTTATGGATGTAAGCGCTGCTCCATCTACTTGAAACACATTACTAGTAATGATTGCTTGCATACCTGTTTCAATTTCATTGCGCGTTAACGAATCCTTTGGTTCCTCAACCGTTAACATAACGTTTTTCCCGGCAGCTGTTCCAAATTGTAATTGTAAAGTTTTCGTCATGTCTGTTCCTCCTTCATTTTAATTAGCTTAAATTCGATGTTTCGATTTTTTCAGTACCGATATACACACTGTTAGAAAAGCCTGAGATTGTAAGCGCAACTGTTTCTAATTGATCTGCTGTTGCAGCTCCTTGGACATTACGGTACGATTTCGACTTTGTTTTCATTTTTCCGTCTCCTGTTAACTCACCTTCGAAAATTAGTTTTAAAACTGCTTGTTTATGTTCCAGGTTCGCCATATGTATCACCTCCTTTCAACTAATAGATAGAAAGTTTTTGATAGAAAGGATACATTCAAGGTGAAATATTTTTCAGAACAACTTATACTAAAGAGTAGGAGAATGAGGTGAATAGATTGTTAGAAGGTTGGTTTTTATGGTTTATACTCTTTTGGGTAGTAGTACTAGTTACATTGATGGGAATCGGCGGCTTCTTTATGTTCCGTAAGTTTCTAAAATCAATGCCAAAAGATGATGGGAAATCTGATTTAGATTGGCAAGATTATTATGTGGATAAGACTATTCATTTATGGAATGAGGAACAAAAAGGTCTATTAAACGAGTTAGTGAGTCCTGTTCCAGAATTGTTTAGACCTGTTGCAAAACAAAAAATAGCGGGGAAAATTGGACAGTTGGCACTCGAAGAAGAAGCGACATCTATTACACGAGAGCTATTAATTCGTGGATACATCATTGCGACTCCGAAGCGTGACCATAAGTTTTTACGCAAGAAACTAGCAGAATTAAATATTGACGTTACACCGTACAATAAATACTTTGCTTTATCGGTAGACAAAAAAGCGAGCACCCCGTAAAGGTGCTCGCTTCAGACTGTAGACAAACTCAATTTTGGGTGCATAGAGTTGTATATTAAATTCGGCAAGGACCACCACTTCGCTTTCCGTGGGCTTGGCTTCAGCCTCCTCGTTTCAATGGCTGAAATAACAGAGCGATGGAGGTATTACAATGGAATATGAAATTACCATTGCTTCGAGAAAAAGTAGAATTTTTGCTTATTTTATAGATTATTCTATTTTAATTTTTGTCGGTCTCGCACCATTAATAACACTAATAATGGCAGGCAACAATGAAAATAACGCACTTATGTTTTCCTCCATTTTCGGTTGGTTCATTCTACTTTTTTTAATATTTGGCTTTAAAGATGCGATTAAAGGTCAGAGTATAGGGAAACGACTGATTGGCATTGCTGTTCGTAATCAAGGTAATCAAAATGAAATCCCTTCCGTCTTAAAATTGTTTTTAAGAAATCTAACTCAAGTTTTAGGGTGGATTGAATTTATTGTATTAGCCGTTGATAAGGATAAACAACGTTTAGGCGATAAAATTGCTAAAACAGTAGTTGTTAAAACGAAGGAAATGAGTGTTTTAAAAAAGACAATTCTTATTATATCTGCAATTGTTTTATCTATTGCCGTTATGGTTGTTCCATTCGTTTCATTCGTAGCGTTCTTTAAAAATTCGGAAGCATATAAAGCATCTGAAGATTATATCTTACAAGATGAAACCATCATTAGAGAAACAGGTAGCATTGAAGGATTTGGAATTTTGCCATCAGGTAGTATCAACACATCGAATGGTTCTGGTGAGGCTACTCTTACAATCAAAGTAAAAGGTAAGGAAAAAGACATTTATGTAGATGTGTATTTGACTAAAGAACCTAGAGAAGATTGGTACATTCAAGAAACTGAATACTACGAATAAGTATGTAAAAACGCTTGGATTTCACACCCAAGCGTTTTTTAATGTTAATTTAATGACGAATTTGATGCTAATTGCATTGCTATTTGGGTTGTTTTTTGAGATTTTCTCCCTCTCAACCGAACCCGTTACCCGTAAAGGTGCTCGCTTTTATTATTCAATTACTTCTTTTTGTATTTTTTTATATTGCAAATACATTGCAATTCTCCATGGAACAATCATCCCGAATGCTAAAATCCAAAACATTCCACTAAGTGCTCCAACATCAATCGTTGAGCTCAATACAATTTTCCCTATTACTCGGATGATTAACAATCCAATTAATATAAAAACAAACGCTTTCGATTGTTTCAAATAAATGTTTCCATCTTTTCGCTCAAATTTGGATGTCCAAATAAGAACTATTGAAAACAATATCCCGACTCCAATTGCTTCTAACATTTGCGCTCCCGTTACACGGAAAAACGGAAATACAAACATTACTGCACCTGTAGACATGAATAACGGTGGTAATAGGATTTTTTTGACGCTAGCAGGGTGCTTTGCAGCTTTTGCTCGTAAAGTCGTGACGACAATTCCCATTCCAATTGCCATGATAGTAGTTGCAATAATCATTACATTAGCTGGAATTTTTTCAAACATACGTATTCTCCATATCTTTTATTTCTATTTTTAGACCGGTTATTCCTAGTCAGAAGTAACATTTTGTAAAACATGCACCATTTGATCAGGGTCAAATGGTTTAGTAATAAAATCTTTCGCTCCATATTCTAGTGCGTCTACAATTAGCTTTTGCTGACCAAGAGCAGTGACCATGACAATTTTCGCATCTGGATACTCGGCAATAATTGCTTTCACGGCCTCGATTCCTGTCATACGTGGCATGGTAATATCCATTGTCACTACATCTGGTAATAGTTTTCTATACATATCAATTGCTTCTAGTCCATTGCTTGCTTCGCCAACTACCTCAAACTGTTGATTTTCAAGCATTCTCTTAATTGTGGAACGCATGAAAACTGCATCATCCACTACTAATACTGTGGGCATAGTCATGACTCCCTCCAATTAAAATCCAGTAAAGTCTCCAAAAATCGGACTTAACATACGAATAATAAATGATAGCCCATCAAAAAATAATAGAACACCAAGGGCGATCATAAAGTATCCACCAATCTTCACGATCAAATTGCTATTTTTACGAATCCAATTCAGTCGTGTCACAAAGAATGATAACACGAAAAATGGAATAGCGAATCCTAATACATATGCAAGCATATACCATACGCCTGCTCCTGGATTTGCTCCTGCCATTACTAACACTGCAGCTAAAATCGGACCTGTACAAGGCTGCCAACCAGCTGCAAATGCCATTCCGATTAATGTTGTTCCAAAAAAGCCAGATGGACGATTTTTAA
Organism: Psychrobacillus sp. FSL H8-0484; assembly: GCF_038005325.1. Classification (NCBI taxonomy): domain Bacteria; kingdom Bacillati; phylum Bacillota; class Bacilli; order Caryophanales; family Bacillaceae; genus Psychrobacillus; species Psychrobacillus sp. FSL H8-0484. The sequence continues at coordinate 2,126,598 of NZ_JBBOSZ010000001.1, forward strand.
ACTCCAAACGTTTTTCTTTCATAAGGAATTCAGGTTTAAATACACCTACCACAATTAGTCCAAACACAATAATAAAAATTGCGCCAACTTGACGAATTAAATCGTCGTATTGAATGAAGAATGTCCCAACTAAAGATGTTGCAAACCCTAATGCAACAAAAATAATAGAAAACCCTAATAGGAAGAATAATGTATGAAGCATTCCTCTCTTTTGCATTAACTTTTTATCTGTTTTAATTTCTTCTAGCGACATTCCTGTTATATAAGATAAAAATGCAGGATATAATGGTAGCGTACAAGGGGAAATAAAACTTAGAAACCCTGCACCAAACGCCAGTAGCAAGTTTATATCTGTACTCACGGCAGTCTTCCTTTCCGAATTACTGTCCCTATCGTATCAAATTTTTGGCAGTTTGACTCTACTAAAGCTTGTGACAGCTTTTCGAATCTTTTTGTCTTCTAAACTACGCCTTGTATACTGGTATTTTGCGCACACATCGTCGTAAAAACTGAATGGTTTATATGCGATAAAAATACGTCATAGCGATATTAAGCCATTACTTCGACGACGCTGTTCTGCAATAAGTACATCTTATGGTATAAGCCTTTTTCGTTTAGTAATTCCTGATGTGTGCCTCGCTCGACGATTTCTCCGTGATGTAAAACGAGGATGAGTTCCGCATCTTGAATGGTACTCAAACGATGGGCAATAGCAATCGTTGTACGGCCCTGTCTCATTTTCTCTAAACTACTTTGAATCGCTACTTCCGTTTCGGTATCAATATTTGCCGTTGCTTCATCTAATACTAAAATTTTCGGATTAGTAGCTATTGTACGTGCAAACGCAACAAGCTGTCTTTGCCCGCTAGAGAAAGTTGAGCCTCTTTCTGTTACTTTTTGCTTGTACGTATCCGGTAGTTTTTCGATAAAATTGTTCGCTTGCACAAATTCCGCAGCTGCTCTTACTTCTACATCTGTCATATCTTTTGCGTGTAATCGTATATTGCTTTCGATATCCCCGTAGAACAAAAACGGATCTTGCAGAACGAGCCCCACTTTTTCTCGAATTTCCTTTGTCTCAAAATCTTTTACGGATTGTCCATCAATTTTAATATCGCCTTGCTCGAATTCATAAAAACGCATTAGCAAGTTAATAATCGAACTTTTCCCGCTACCCGTATGGCCTACTAATGCAACCGTTTGACCTGGCTCTGCAGTAAACGAAATATTTTTTAACACATCCGTTCTTCCATCATACGAAAACGTCACATTTTGAAATTCAATTTTCCCTTGATCAATTTTAGCATCTACCACATTGTTTTGATTAGGAGCTAAATCTGTTTCATCCAGTAACTTGAATACGCGAGAAGCAGCAACAATTGCTTGCTGGAAGATGGATAGTCGCTGCATCACTTGATTTATTGGCTCAAAGAAGCGATCAATATAGGTAACAAATGCATAAATGACCCCAACCTCTACCACATTGTTCATCGATGTAACACCAAAATAGCTAAGCACCATAATAATTGCAAGCGCGTAAACCAAATCGATTGCCGGGCGAAGCAATAGACTATCGAGCTTAATATTTCGTCTTCCTGCCTTCCAGTGAGAATCATTAATTTCATTGAATTCGTCTTGCAGACGATCTTCTTGTCTGAATGCTTGAATCATGGTCATCCCTTGAAGTGATTCCGCAAGTTTCGCATTTAATTGACTCAGTCGTTCACGCAAATCCTGATAAACAACGGAACTATACTTTCTATATGTTCGAATAACCATAAACATAATTGGCAGTAAAACCGTCGCTAATAACGCCAATTTCACGTTTAATATGAACATAGCAATGTAGACACCAATGATTAAAAATCCACTTTGCACAAATCCTACTAACACACTAACGAACATATCTTTAATTGCTTCTGTATCATTAGTGACACGTGACACGATACTTCCCGCCGGTGTCTTATCAAAATAACGCATTCCTAGCTTGTGCACCTTTGTAAAAACATCGATACGCATTTGTTGAATAATTTTCAGTGCAATTTCCTGAAACTTCATCAATTGAAAATAACTTACGATGACATTTCCAACTTGGATGAAAATATATCCAAGCGCTAAACCTACTAGTGGGCCAGTTGGAAAATTTCGTGGTGTTAAATAATCGTCCATAAACGTTTTAATCAAATACGGACCGAGAATATCCCCTGTCACCGTAATAATTAGTAAAATTAACGCAATGGAAATAATTTTTTTATGTGGCTTTAAGTAAGTTAGCAGTCGTTTAAGAATTTGCCACTGCTCCTTACCAGTTAACTGAGGCTGTTTTTCATTCATAATGATTCGCCCCCCTTTTCCACTATTGTTTCAAGTTGTTGTAATTGATACATTTCGTAATACATCCCTTTTAAATCCATTAATGCTTCATGCGAGCCTTTTTCGATAATTGTTCCTTCACTCATAACGATTATTTGATGAGCATGTTGAATAGCACTTAAGCGGTGGGACGTAATAATCGTTGTTTCATCCGTACGTTTTTCTTTTAAAGCCTCTAAAATTGCTTCTTCTGTACGTGCGTCAACCGCCGATAGTGAGTCATCAAGAATAAGTAACTCGGGCTCCATCATCAGTGCACGTGCTATGGAAATACGTTGTTTTTGCCCACCTGATAATGATACTCCGCGTTCTCCGACAACGGTTTTATACCCATCCGTGAACTGCAATATGTCATCATGAATAGATGCAAGTTTCGCTGCTTCCTGCACCTGCTCCATCGTGGCTCCTGCATTTGCAAAAGCAATATTGCCAGCAACCGTTGTTGAAAACAGGAAATGATCCTGTGGCACATACCCTATTGCTTCACGCAAGCTGCGCTTTTTATAGGCGTCAATTGTATGACTTCCGTAGACAATTTCCCCTTTATACCCTTCAAATTCCCTCATTAATAATTTCAAGATAGCAGTTTTACCAGCACCAGTTTTTCCGACTATTCCTAAAGTTTCGCCACGTTTAAGCGTGAAATGAACATTGTGCAAAGCTAATCGCTCATCATCAGGAAATTTAAATTCATCCAGATGAAATTGAATATCGCCTTCTGGCTTTTCATTAAGTGCTCCTACTTTGTCGTCAATTTCAACTTCTTCATCTAATAAATTATTGATACGATCATAGGAAGCACGACCGCGTTCCACAATGTTAAATAGCCAACCGAAAGCTAGCATTGGCCAAACGAGTAGGCCTAGATACGATGTAAAAGCAAATAAATCCCCAATGGACATTTCGTCAGCTAAAATAAAGCGAGTTCCAAATACAATGGATAAGAAGAAACACATCCCAACAACTAACGAAATCGTTGGGTCAAATAGAGAATCCACTCTTGCTACGCGCATATTTTTATCAACAACCTCTTGAGAAAGCCCTACAAAGTCCTCTGTATCTTCTTTTTCCTGTCCAAACGTTTTAATGACTTTTACTCCAGAAATACTTTCCTGGGCTTTATCATTTAAGTCGGAAAATGCCTCTTGTGCATAGCGAAAACGTTGATGTAACAATTTCCCATAATAGCTTGTTAAAATAGCCATTAACGGTAGTGGAATTAATGCGATTAACGTCAGCTTCCAGTTAATCGTTATAGCCATAGCCGCAATAACAAATCCACCCGTAGTTAAAGAATCGACGAGTGTTAAAACTCCAGCACCAGCCGTTTGTTGAACAGCAGATAAATCATTCGTTGCGTGCGCCATTAGGTCTCCTACGCGCTTCTTTTGATAGAACGAAGGTGCCATTTTTGTAAAATGATGAAACAATCTTTCTCTTAACTGTCTTGCTAGAAAAATAGCTGAACCAAAAATCATGATGCGCCAGTAGTAGCGTACAATGTACATAACAATAGCGGTCACTGCTAAAATGGAAAGCCATTTAGTTAAAAATCCAGCGGTTAGTGTCCCGAGACTGATTTCATCTACGACGAACCCAATAATTTTTGGCGGGAGCAGCTGTAAAAATGCTACAAACATAAGCATGAAAATCCCCACTAAATACTGCTTTTTCCTTTGTTTAAAAAACCAACCTAAATCCAAAAATACTCTCACTTTTTTTCCCCCACATTATAAATTAAGACTTTACTATTTTAGCAAAAGTTTGAACATTGCGAAAGATACGAAAGCAAAATAATTCGGCATCTGAAATATTTTTTATTGGCAAAATATGAGCTATAAAATGTAGAAATGATTATTTGTGTTGAAATGGAGTTTGTAGAAATTTTATGGCTTCATACATGAAATGGGATACCTTCTCTCGCGATTGAAGATATCCTGGAGTTTAAACTGGGAGTAAAAGCACCTCCGAATACATGCGGGTTAACACTTTATTCACTTTTTTAAAAAAATTTTGCGAATTTTAATGTCTAACGTTTAAAACAGTATATAATAGAAAAATAAAATCCATCTACATAGACTAGGAGTGTTCAATTTGAATGAATCAAATCTACGTGCATATAATTTTAACGCAGGTCCTTCTGCTCTTCCGCTAGAAGTATTAGAAAAAGCACAATCAGAACTAACTAATTTCCGTGGCACAGGCATGTCCATCATGGAGATGAGTCATCGCAGTGTAATTTTCGAAGAAATACATAACGGGGCAATCTCTCGAATGAGAAAGCTCTTTTCTATTCCAGATCAATATGAAGTTCTTTTTCTTCAAGGTGGAGCAAGCCTACAATTTTCAATGATTCCAATGAATTTCTTACAAGTCGGTCAACAAGCGGGTTATATCATGACAGGCTCTTGGTCAGAAAAAGCATTTAAAGAAGCGAAACTATTTGGCGAACCTTACGAAGTAGTAAGTACAAAAGAAAACAAATACCGTAACATTCCTGCATTAGAAGATATCCAAATTAATGAGGACGACGCTTTTATTCATCTAACATCCAATAATACAATTTACGGAACTCAGTGGTCAGCGTTTCCTGACACAGGTGATATTCCATTGATCGCAGATATGTCTAGTGACATTATGTCTAAACCAGTTGATATCAATAAATTCGGCATGATCTATGCTGGAGCACAGAAAAACCTTGGTCCATCTGGTGTAACAGTCGTTATTGTACGTAAAGATTTACTTGAAAAAGCTAATATGGATATCCCAACTATCTTAAAATACAGCACACATGCAGATAACAATTCCTTGTACAACACTCCGCCTACATTTGGTATTTATATGCTAGGAGAAGTACTTAATTGGATGGAAGCAAAAGGTGGATTAGAGGCAATTGCTAAAAACAATGAGGAGAAAGCGAAAGTCATCTATGATGCTATTGATCATAGCAATGGTTTTTACACAGGACATGCAACACCTGAAAGCCGTTCGTTGATGAACATCACATTCCGAGTTGCGGATGAAACATTAGAAAAGCTATTTTTAACGGAAGCAGAAGAAGCAGGTTTTGTCGGATTAAATGGACATCGCTCAGTGGGTGGTTGCCGAGCTTCCACTTATAATGCAGTCCCATTAGAAGCATGCCAAGCACTTGGCGACTTCATGGTTCAATTTCAAAAGAAACATAGTTAATGCATAAGAAAAGCCTTACCATTTGATCATCTCTGAATGGCAAGGCTTTTTCAATTTGTAGAAATGCAGAGATGCCATTTCGTTGCATTTTTATGCTTTCTCAAATGAATTAAAGCCCTCTGTCAGTTTAATTATTAAATTAAATCATTTAAAAACGTAAGAATGTCTTTGTTCACGTCGTTAATATCGGTTCCTAATGTCATCAAATGTGTAGAGTTCGGGTACCCTTTCATTGTTTTTTTATTCGTCTTAACACTTTGAAATATAACCTTTGCACTCTCTTCATATAATGGTTCATCTAATTCGCCATATAATATATTAATTGGGGAAGTAATGAGAGCTAATTTATCCATTGTTACATCAATTAGCTCTTGGAACTCGACTAATGAATCCATTGACATATTTTGAAGAAGTTTCATTTCTAAATTTATTTGTTCTTCCTGTTTCCCTTCAAGCTTTTTATATCTTTTTGCATAATGGAAGACACGCTTTTGTAGGACAGAAACTTCCCTATGTATTGGTACTGACATTGTCACAACACCATTTACGTCTAACTCTTGTCCAACTTTTAATGCAAACACGCCACCAAGAGAAAGACCAATCACTGCTATTTTTTCAAAACCTTCATCCCTCAATAACTGGTAACCATTTAGTACATCTTGCCACCAATCTGATGGTCTATATGTAATGAGTTCTTCTGCAGGTAAACCATGTCCACTATATAATGGTGCATAACAAGAATAATTGTTCTTTTGCAAATATTTTCCCAGCTTTTTTACATCCATAGTATTGCTTGTAAAAGAATGTAGTAGTAATACGGCTTTCTCTCCACCTTTATAGTAAAAAGGCTTAGGAGGTACTATTTTCATCATTGTTTGAATCCCTCCTGTTTCAATCTTTTCAGTTTTTACTAACCAAAACACTTATGTCTTTTATAGGAATGAAGTAAGCATTCGATCCCACAACGGCTTGATCTTTTCTGGGTGTGCTACCTCAGAGAAAATCCATTCAGTTTCATCGAATAGTAGCACACATATTAATTGGACTGCCTGTTTATGTTTTTGTGGTGTTATGTTTTCGTAAATCTGCTTAATTTCCCGGACGATTCCTTCGGGGAGGGAGATTTCCAATGTTTTCAATCCCAATTGAGCTCTGTCCGAATGATAGCGGTGTAGTAATATTCTTGATAGATGTGTCATGACATGGTGTAGCATACTAACTGACCATATATCATTGCCTCGAGCAGATGATTTTTTATACTGGAAAAGGAACCACGCGACATCATCGACTGCGTCTTGAAACTCATGGTCGGATAATTTTAGGTTTTGGGTTTGTTTGTATTTCTCCAATTTAAAGTTTGGATCGTATAACACTTTCATAAAATCCTTTTCGATATATGTATGTTCTGTCACTGTAAAAAGGTCAATATGCACTAAATTTTCATAGACAGCAAGAATCTGTGGAGCCACAATAAAGATATCATCATGAAATAATAATTGGTTATAGGATTCTAAATGTTGAAGCCTACTTTCAAGGAATTCTTCTTTATCTTCCTCATTCACTAAGCAATATAAATCGATATCCGAATGCTCGTCCTGTTCGCCACGGCCTATTGAGCCTTTTATAAAAATCGCTTGAACCTTTTTGTTCAGCTTAAGACTATTTACAATTGTCTCTATAGCATCATCTAAAATCATCGCGATTCCCCCCTTAACTTCTTTATTCTCGATAATTCTGCTTATACCTACACTGTAAAATAACTACCCATATATAAATTGCTTCGACATAAATCCAAAAACACCTGCTTCATCCAGTGAACTTCCCTTTAGCTTAGAAGAAAATAACAAATATCTTTAACATAAGCTTTTTTAAACATGGTTGCAGTTCCTGTTGTATTACTCTTGTTCTCCTTATAAACGTACCTTGGTTGACAAATGAATAAATTCATTGTATTGTTAAGACAATAATTAAATTGCTTAAAAGAAACAATGAATTCACATATTACAAAGAGTAATCGTGTTCGTTCGGTACTTTTTGTAATATGTGAATTTTTTATTCACAATATTTGGAGGTTTTTTAAATGACACAAGGTACAGTAAAATGGTTTAACGCAGAAAAAGGTTTCGGATTTATCGAAGTAGAAGGCGGAAACGACGTATTCGCTCACTTCTCAGCAATTCAAGGCGACGGTTTCAAATCACTTGACGAAGGTCAAAAAGTGGAATTTGAAGTGGAAGACGGTCAACGTGGACCACAAGCTGTTAACATTACAAAACTTTAATTCTTAGGAATTAGTTTTAAAAAGAGATATCCTTTGTGGGTGTCTCTTTTTTTGTCTTTTTTTTGATATCTAATCTTAATACTAAATATATAAAAAGACATGCCAGTTCACTATTTGAGCGGCAGTTGCAGTCATCACCAAAAAGATGGAGGATATTAGAATGGGTAATATAAATGAAAAGAAGTACCTTCCAGAGCCTACTCGTATGATTCATTCTATATCTAGGAGCCGTATTACAATTTGTGGTATTGGGGTATTATTGGTGGTTATCTTTTTTCAGTTCATAGAATGGTACACAATTCTTTTAGCTGTATTGTGTATGATTGGTATTGGTTACTCGTTAAAGACCATCTACAATCGGAAGCGATCGCTCGTTATTTAATAGCACTCTGTTCTCTTTTTTTCGGCCTTTATTTTTGGATCATGCTTTGGGTACATGGATTGTACCTATTCTTTGGAGGCATTTTTACAAACAACCTATCCGATTACCGCACCCGTTTTGGTCAGTTCCTATACAATCGTTTTTACAGAATCAAAAAATAACTCGCAGACAATAGCCTTTCAATTTCATCCACGGGCTTTTAACTCTTCGCCAATCGGATGATATTACATAAGATTTTGCTCATGTTCTCGTGAATAGCGTATTTTATTGGACAAGTGTGTAAATCTGTTCTATAATAAGGATAATAATTAAATTGCTTAACAGAAACAATGAATTCACATATTACAAAGAGTAATCGTGTTCGTTCGGTACTTTTTGTAATATGTGAATTTTTTAATATCTTTTGAAGAAATTATATATTATTAAAACATTATTTGGAGGTTTTTTACATGACACAAGGTACAGTAAAATGGTTTAACGCAGAAAAAGGTTTCGGATTTATCGAAGTAGAAGGCGGAAACGACGTATTCGCTCACTTCTCAGCAATTCAAGGCGACGGTTTCAAATCACTTGACGAAGGTCAAAAAGTGGAATTTGATGTGGAAGACGGTCAACGTGGACCACAAGCTGTTAACATTACAAAACTTTAATTCTTCGGAGTTAGGTTAATGAATTAGAGACATCCATAAAGGGTGTCTCTTTTTTTGTGTGTTATTTGTTCGCAATGGGTTCATTGCTTTGTTCGATATTAATTTACTATTCAACTTAGTGAAAAATGGTACTTCCACTGTATTTAGTTTGTTCATTTAATGATCCCGTAAATTAAATAAATCATCCACGTTGCAATGGCTACCCAAATGAAAAGGATGATGCACCCTGCAATCCAGTTTTTCGGCTTTTCTTGCTTCATGAGCTTTGCTACTTTTAATTCACATTCAGCAAGAACATTTTTTGGAATCATTCGTAGAGCAAAATAAATGCCTATTGGCAGAAGAATGACATCATCCAAGTATCCGAGCACAGGGATAAAGTCTGGGATGAGGTCAATTGGACTGAATGCATATGCGACAATAAAGGCTGTGAACAATTTTGCTGAGAGTGGTACTCGTTTATCTTTAGAAGCTAAATATAAGATGAAAATAGAACGCTTTAACCTCTTTGCCCACTGTTTTATGTTGTTCCACATCTGTCTGGCCCCTCATTTCATTAATTTTTCTTATTTCCACTCTCACGGAGTTCCAATTAGATCTAATAATTGTGAAATCATTGGATGTATTTTCATGGTTTCTTTCTATGTATTACTCTTTCCCACAGGAATGGCACCGTATCAACGAATTTCCTCATCTACATAATAAGTTGGAGCAAAAAGTTCCCCAAACCCATTTGCTTGCATATACTCATATATCTCAAGCTCTCTTATAGATTGTTGATGCCCTATGCTATGGAGATTTCACCTTTACCACATAATCTTTCCACCTGTACACTTTTCTTGTTGAACCAATGCCGACAAAATGGCCTTCCGTACTTATGCCTGCTCTATTTTTCACTATTTCCGTAATCATCATTATTCTCTCCCCTGTTATATTCACACCAAAATCGCTCAACTCCTGCATATTTTTCACCTAAACTAATGATGTCGAATCCATAGCTTTTATAAAATTCCACCGCTTCCAGATCGGTTTCTGCGACTATTCGTTGGAGCGAATGTCTCTCCAAAATAAAGTCTATCATTCTTTTCCCAATTCCTAGGCCACTCTTAGATGGGGACACCGCGATATGCTTGATTTCACAGCAATAAGTTTCTGTAAAATTGATCCCTATACAGCCAATGAAGTGTTTGTTTTCTTTTATGGCATATAGTTTTCTGCTTTCTTCTCGTACATACTTATCGTATTCTTCTGCAACACGATAGCTTGAAGTGGCATAAGATAATAATTCTTCTATGGATGAAGCTATTGACCTCGTGCATATTTCTAACATGCATACACCTACTTTGCATTATTTCCTTACAGAATGTTAGAATCCGTGGGCCTTACTTCTCTATTTCCTATAAATCCAAGTATAAAGAAATTAATCCAAGTATTTATCGGAATAAAAAGCATTATTATAACTAATCCACTCGTCTCTTTAAGAAAGACTTGAGCGTCTATCTTGTAGAGGAACGTTGACGTTACACTTAATAATACTGTGTTTATAAAAAATCCTGTCACCATCCCCCACCATCTATTCCATTTTTTTAGTACCCAAATAGAAATGAGAATAGAAATGATAAGAGAAATTAATAGAATAAGGAATAAAATGTAATTCAAGACCCATCACTCCCTCTAAAATCATTTACAAATATATTTGTTCCTCTTGCTCTTCTATATGTATATTCTCTTTTGAGGAATAAAAACCTCCTTAAAATTGAGGAATACTATACAAAAAAAAACGATCGTCCGGAACGTTCGGTTTTAGTTTCTATTATTAGGTCCACTGCTTCGAAGGTAATCAGAAGACACTTACTAAATTAAGTTTATCACGAGGTGTTGGTTTGGAATAAAGATTGATTAAAATACAGCTACAAATGCTGATTCGAATAGAAAATTATAGCCCCATTTTGAACAAATATTGATCAAAATGGGGCTATTTTTCATACCAGTATAGGGCTTTTTGGAATAAAGATTGATTATTTCGGAAAGCGAATATTCCACTAACGCACCGATAGTAATCCCAAACTTTCATTTGGGAACGTTATTTTATTGAAAATTGTATAAAATATCATTTCATTAAGTGTTAAGTCTATTTCTAAATCCTTGGATAACCGTATTCTTGTCAATCAATAACAATACTAGCAATAACTACGTAAGAAAATACACTTAGAAAAAATAATAAAATATAAAGTAGGGTTTTTATCTCTTTAAAATAGTTTCGAATCAAATAAAGTAAAGGCAATCCAAAAAGTATTGAAATATCATCACCCATATTATCAAAAATATTAATTAACAGTTCACTATTCATAGAACCCATTATTAGCCTACTTAAAAGAAACAAGGATAAAAAACAAAATAAAATCTGCATATATAAACCTCTTTTTAATTCTACTTTGCTTTTCCTAGAAGGATTATTCAATTAACCAGTTGCATTATTATCGAAAAGCTATCAAAGCGTCGTTTGGGTGCTTTTTTGGCTTAACGTTGTAAATCCGCATTTTTCTGACGAGACCCCTTATTAAAGTAAACTGCTGCTTTAGTTGAACAAGAAAAAAGGCTTTACTCCTTCTGGAAGTAAGCACCCGGTAATTGAATAATTGTTATTCACAAATTGATTTAGCAATTCTAAATCCGATATCATCTATAAAAAAATCAGGCATACTCTTGCGCCGACAAGTAACTCCACATCCACGTTCTTCTTCTACCCAACTTCCACCTCGAATTATTCTGTAATTACCGAATGATTCTTCATCATATAAGTCCCAGCACCACTCCCAAACGTTACCAATCATATCATACAAACCCCATTCATTAGGATTTTTCAAACCAACTTCGTGTACTCGTTCTTTGGAATTATCTTTATACCAAGCAATTTCATCAATTTCAGCATACCGATATCCTTTTGATTTTGCCTTACATGCATATTGCCATTCAGCATCCGTCGGTAACCGAAAACCATTTGTTCCATAATTGCATATAACTGATTTACTTTCATTATCAATATCGTAAAACTTGTCATAGCCCAGTGCATCAGACAGTAAATTGCAAAAATTCACTGCATCTATCCATGTAACATTAACAACTGGTTTTCGAGCCTCAGTTGATGTTAAAAATTCTTTCCCCATAATAATCCCATAAAATTCTCTTGTCACTGTATATTTGGCCAGATAAAATGGCTTTACCTCAACATTCCATATAATTTCCTTTAAGTTTTTTCTAATACCTGGAATTCCAAATTTATAGTTTGAACTAATCCATTTTTGCTCGTTTCGAAAATCTCGTAATCGGATTTCTCCTTCGGGAATATACACCATTATATCTTTTAAGTAGTCGTTAATATTAGCTAACATTGTTCACTCCTAGAATTGAATGAATATTTTTGAACATCACTTTCTTGTAAAGAATAATACAGTTATTGTGGAATTAACCTGCTGCTTTAGTTCAATAAGAAAAGAGCTGTCTAAGCAACTCAATGCTCTTCAAGTAAAGCATCCGTTAGTTGAATAAGGAATTTTAAATAGCTATATTTTAATCAATTTTGCCATTTCCAACAAACTGAGTAAAATGCACCACCCGAATGCAGTGCAAAATTTTAATGTTTTGTTGTTATTGTCGGTCCACTGGTACTTTTTCTCCTAAACCACCATCATCCCTTATTTCAAACTTCCCAATTTTTCCTGGTTCAGAAAGAATTGCCGTACCTTTCACTTCGTGTTGTGAAACTTCACCTGCATTATTCGTATATTCTACCTGAGCGGTAAAGTCATAAAACTTAGGTGTGTTATTATTCTCACTTTTAGTTACTAGAATATCACTAACTTTCATTTCGTACCGAACATTTTCGTCAAAGCCTAAATATCCATAATGGTATTTAAAAGCAATAACATTAGAAATAAGGGTATCAAAAGCATAATCCATAAAGTAAGGTCCATACATTTTTTTCACTAAGTCCTCGTAGGCACGCCATTCATCTGAGACCCCCGACTCTTCAACTCCATTTACTTCATTAGCTTCAGGCGTGTTGCTGCCTATTTCGGTCATTTTTTTATCGATATTTTTGACAATAACCAAATATTCTTCGTTAGGAACTGTAAATTCCGATTCAAGAACAGCTTGGACTGCTTCTATATTTTTATCTTCTGATGAAACAACCACTTCTTCTTGGAGTTCAGGATTTTCTTCCAGACAGCCTGCAAACAGAAAACACGAGCTAATCAAGAATAAGATACCTCCTATTTTTTTGATTTGTTTATTATACATACTAGTTCCCCCTGATAATTTGTCTAATGTTAAAATTATTCTCTTTTGTTAATTGAATACGTTATAAAACCAGAAAAGTTCCATTTTTCTATCTTTTGTACATTTAGATGAAACACAAGTTTTCCTTTTTAAAATTAGTATTGTTATCTCAACTCAATTAACTGAAATAAAAAAAGCACCTCTTTTTGCTACAAATCTTACTTGTATTTATGGTTACACCAAGCCCAAATATGGGAGATTATATTAATGGAGATCTATACATACTAGATATTATAGCTGGAGGGCTACAAAAGATTAATATAGATAAGTTGTTGGGAGGGAGCGTTTGCTTTTCTCCTAAAGGCAGCAAAATATGTTACTCAGCAAGCATAATGGAGAAGGATTACTATAAGACCCATATACAAGACAGTACACTAGAGATATATGATATTAATAATGGAGAGCTAATTCAACCTTTAACAGATTTTGATAGTACGGTTATTCCATTACGGTGGTCAATAAAAATCATCCCACCTCTATAAGTTTCTTTTAGAGGTGGGATGATTTTAATCAAACTTTATTATTAATAATCAAACTTTTTTACAAAGCTACACGAGGTTAAACTTATTTAACAGAAATAGATCGATATATTCTTTTAATCGTTTCTATATGCAGTGCTTCATGGTAAAAACTAAAGAGAAATGTTTCTCCAACCGTGTTAAATGTGATCCCTGCACGGTTTGTAAATGGGGTTGGCAGTTTTTTGTGCAAATTTCCTTGATGGGATTGTCTGATTCTTGATTTTTGTTCGGATAAAACCGAAGAAATCTCTGCTAATGAAGGAGGAGTTCCTTTCCATTCAGAAGGTTTCGTGCCTGCACTAAAAAATTCTTCATATTGAATGGGTAGACTCATCTGTTCACCTAACACTCCATAAACGAGTTTTTCCTGTGTAAATGCAATGTGGCCGAAGTTCCAGTGAATGTTATTGTTAAAACCTTTGGGTACAATATCTGCTATCTCTTCAGATATCTTTTTAATGGACTGCTCCGTTATTCCTCGCACGATGTCCATGTGTTGAAAAATAGTTTCTTCCAAATAAAACCCTCCTCTACTTTCATTTCCATTTAAGTGATTTCTAAGGATTCAATCACTTTATTTTTCCTCCTCTCTTACTTCGATAAACTTTTACATTTCCCTTTAATTTCTGCTTACTTTTTATGGCCTCCAAGTAAACCCGCACGTTTTCTGGCGGTTCCTGCTTCTGTATAGGACACTGCACGCAAGATCGCAGTAGAGCCATACTTACTTCGAAGGTAATCCATTGTTTTTCCTAATTTTCGTTCTTTCCATTTATTATCTTCAAACAAACTTAGCTGCATCGAATGCTCGGGTTCTAGATTGGTGATGGAAATGGATATTCTTCGAACGGGTCGACGGTCATAAAACTCGTCAAAGATTAGCTCGCATACTTTATAGATTGTCATCGTTGCATTCGTTGGTTCATCAATGGAACGCGAACGACTAAATCCTCCACCAAACGCATCTTTACTATAGCCAATCGTAAGATGAATAGTTCTTCCCACCATTTCGGCTTCACGCGCGCGTCTAGCAACGTCCTCACACATTTCAAGTAAAACTGCCATCACTTCTCTTTTCGTGCAGTAATCACGAAACAGTATTTGCCCTTTTCCATAACTAATCTGTCCGTCTACAATGGGTGCCCCAAGCTTGGATAAGTCGACTCCCCACGCATGATGATATAGTTGATTTCCCATGACACCAAACTTTTCTTCTAGCATCGCAAGGGGTGTCTTCGCTAGCTGCCCTACGCTAAAAATGCCCATATTATTTAATGTTTTTTCTAAACGAGAGCCAATACCCCACATATCACTTAGTGGTGAAACCGGCCATAACTTTGTTTGAACATCTTCATACGTCCACTTAGCAAACCCAGTTTTTTTCGCTTCTAAGTCAAGCGCCAGTTTAGCCATGAGCATATTTGGTCCCATTCCGACTGCACACGGCAATTGGAATTGATAATGTAACCCATCTTGTATATGTTTGATTGTTTTTTCTATTGGTCCCCAAAGCTTTTCCGTTCCACCTAAATCGGCAAAGCATTCGTCCACACTGTACACATGAATGGATTCACTGGGTACGAATTGATTTAAGTAGCGCGCAATTTCCAGGGACACTCGAACAAAAAACTCCATTTTTGGCTCGATTAAACGAATGGAAGGATGATTTGGTATTTCAAATAATCGAGTTCCTGTTTTCACGCCAAATTCCTTTTTCATTCTGGGAGAAGCAGCAAGTACAATACTCCCCTTTTGCTCCAAATTTCCAATCACAGCAATTGGTGTATTCATCACATCCAGCCCAGCGTCCGCAGCTGCACAGCTCGCGAAAAAGCTGCGCATATCAATGCATATAATTTTTCGATTTTCTAACCCTTCGTACATATTATTTACTCCTCCATAAGGAACGTTTGTTCTTATAGTATATTACGAACGCTCGTTCTTATACAATGGAAAATAATTGTTTTTTATTAGAATCACTAACCATACATCTACATTTCTTTGAGATATGTAAAACAAGAAAACATCATGATAAATCTTATTGATCAATACTAATAAGTAAATAGAAACCTTTACAAGGAATAGGTGCATGGCAATTATCACTTAGTTTCCCACAAGGTGTTTGGCTTTTAACGAATTTCTTTCGATTAAAAAGAGATAATAATATGAATAACAGCGATTTTAGAGGGTAATTTATTCTGATAACTAACTAATAAAAACAGTCAAAGTTTTTGTACTGTTACTAAAAAGTTCAAATGAATGAGCTAACTGTACTAATCGGTTGGAGTTTCCCGTCTATAGCAAAAGAAATAATGCCTGTCTCTTCAGAAACAACAAGAACTAGTGCATCACTCTGTTCTGTTAAACCTAATGCGGCTCGGTGACGGGTACCTAATTTCTTTTTATTCGACCCTATCTTAGATAAGGGAAGAATATTTGCTGCGGAAAATATTTGATTCGCCCTTACTAGTACAGCACCATCATGAAGTGGGTTTCCAGGATAAAAAATGGATTCCAATAGAGCATGTGTCAATGTTGCACCAATAGGAGTACCCCCTCGAATGAATGAATCCACCTCATCTTCACGCTCAATCACAATTAATGCTCCATGTCTTTGATGAGAGAGATGTTGAATACAAGTAGATATATCCAAGTATTTGTCAGTAAAGGGAGACAAATAATTATTTAGATAAAAAGACGCTGCCACCATTTCTACTTGTTCAAATTTATCCTTGAGCTCCGTCAGTTCACCCAAAACACAATAACTATCTTTTTCTAATGTTTTTAAACCTTTATTTATTTCAAACGAAATATCTTCAAGACCTTGTGTTAATTGCTGTTTTAGTGGTGAAAAGTCAAATGTTCCTTGGGGCATTGCAGTAACACCTCTTTCAATAATGTTAAAATTATACAACTTTTTTATACGCCTGTAAGAGCATAATACCTTTATAATTTCCCCAATACTTTGTGAAACATACTTTTTTCGGAAGAGTTTTCTCCTTATCCATATCCACGCAAAAAACATGCATTATGAACGGACAAGCCTAATCCGTTATTACACTTTGCATATCCATACATATAATTTTTCAGTTTTCTAACCGTTCATACATATCCACTCCGCTTAATTTATTTTAGTAAATAATGTTTTTTATTAGAAATAAACGAATGGACAAAACCATTTGTGTAATAAGTGTGATCAATTCAGAAACAACCGCAACCAAATTTAAAAAACTGTAGGCGAAATGCCTACAGTTTTGTTTCATTCTTATGAAGAAGCTGCATTTTTTCATGTAATTGCTTTTTATTCCACTCGATTGTATCATTCGACACAAACGCGACTCTCTTCCGCTTTGGAATTTTCACTTGGCCACTCACTGCTCTCGTATACCCTTCAATCATTGTAGCAACCGCTAATATTAGAAGTGCGAAACAGATAGCTGGAGCAAGCGGAAGCCACGGAACCCCTTGTAAATAACGAAACGACGAACCAAAAAGTCCAGCCCATTCATAGGCAATCGATTTCGGTGGATCCCCAAACATCGGATCATAACTAACTTTCGTTCCTCCAATAAATAATTGGAGAAGCCCTAAATGCGTAAACACGACCAACGTTTCCACTACTTGCTGACCGTATAAGACAAATAGTTTCTCGCGCATCATTGGAAATAGATGACGGGTAATAATTCGACGTCGACTAGCACCAAGCGTTCTCGAAGCTAAAATATATTCCTGGTGATATAGTAAATTCGCTTCATTGCCAATTAAAGAAGCAACAATAGGCACTGTAATAATCGCCATTAACACCACTTGAATAACAATGCGTTCCCAAACAGTCGTGGAGAACCCTTCCATTGGCTGCCATAAAACGGGATACAGCATCAGATAGGCAAAAATAGTCATCGGCACATAATGGAGTGGATCAATGAAGCTATTAATCAATGAACGTCTCTTTTGCCAATACGTCCCTATCGCAAATCCAAGTGGTACTGCAATAAACATACGAACTGCTGCAACACCCATTGCAGCTATAATCGTATACTTCGCACCGAGCATAATTTTTGCAAGCATATCATACCCGTACTGGTCGGTTCCAAATGGATGCATCCAACTTGGTGACAAAGGAGCTGCCTCTACTACACGACCATTTTCATACAGAAAATACGTTTGTTTCGGATCCGGTCCAAAAATCCATTCAAAAACAAAGCTTCCTATTAAAAAGAATGATAGAATGATGAAGCCGAAAACAAAATAAGGTTGCCTCCAAACAGATTTCATCCAACAGCACCTCCCCGGTTCAACCGTCGTAGGAAGTACCACTCACCCAAGCTATACAATAAGAAGACAGGTAAGAAAAAACTACAAACAGTAATTAAAAACGTCTCTCCTGACAAGTTACTACTCAAGTGAAACATAATACCAGGCATATTGAACATTCGTTCTAAGATGAATAGATTCGAAAGCATAAACCACATTGTCTTTTTCGATTGAAAAAATATACTAATAATGGCATTTCGGAAAATATGTATGAGTAAAATAATCAACTTACTAAAACCAAGAGAATTGGCAAGTTCTACATACATCTTTCTTTCTTCTGCTTCAAACGTCAGCATGCTTAAACGATACAGCTGAATCATTGGCAAAATCATTAAACAAAAAACAGGCAGCAAATAAATCTTTTCTCCACCGGTCACCGCAATCTTTGAAATGAAAATACCCGTATTTTTGTGAACCATAATTACGGTTAACTGCACAAGTAAAATAACTAAAATATCTGGAAAGGATTCCAAAAAGAAAAAAAAGGTTTTAATTCGCTGTCTTGTTCGTTCTTTAAACAACATCGTCATAATCGTAAATAGAAGTGCCAAAAAAATCGCAACGATAAGTGCAAGAAACAATATTTCAAGTGAGTAAATGATATACGCTCCAATATGATTACCGTAATGTTGGTCGAGAAAATCCTCGACAGGAAATAAAACAAGTAAATGCTGTCCATATTCCTTCCACCAAAATTCTCCGTGCTGAAAACCAGTGATTAATATAGGCAAACCACTAATTAACAAAATACCGACGAATGCGACAACTAATTGAAGCACCCAGTTCAAAAATCCTTTCACAAAAAATCCCCCTACTATCTGAAAATTAAGATGAAATTATCATAACATAGTAGTGCATAAAAAAAGAGAATTTTTAGTAGATTCGAAAATTAGTGTGGAATGAATTGGGGTCTCGAAGCCATTAAAATTGGTCGTAAAAAAAGACAGGCTTATTTCAGCCTGTCCAGAAACGTATACAAACTTATTTACTTTATTATTAGAATAACTTATTCAAATTCGCCATTTCTATTGCAGATACCGCAGCATCATAGCCTTTGTTTCCTGATTTTGTACCAGAGCGTTCAATGGCTTGTTCAATTGTTTCCGTCGTTACAATGCCGAACATAACAGGAACACCAGTCGATAATCCTACACTGGCAATACCTTTTGCTGCTTCGTTACATACATAATCATAGTGTGTAGTAGAGCCGCGAATAACGGTACCTAAACCAATAATAGCATCATATTTTTTGGATTCTGCCATTTTTTTCGTCATAAAAGGTACTTCAAATACACCAGGTACCCATGCAATATCAATGTTTTCTTCGGATACGCCGTGGCGTTTCAAACCATCCATTGCACCGTCCAATAATTTACCTGTTAAAAACTCATTAAATCTTCCTACCACTACACCAATTTTTAAATCTGTTCCAATTAATTGTGCTTCAAATACTTTTCCCATTCTTCATCACTCCTAAGTTTAAATTTATTAACATCTATTATTCTTCAAAAAATGTCGTGCAAATTAGTGATGCATTAGGCTTTACTTGTTTGTTCTTGTTCATATCTATAGTTAACTAATGCTTCAATTGTCACAAACTTCAATCCATGAAATTCAGCAATTTTCTTTAATTCTGGAACTCTCGCCATTTCACCGTTCTCACTCATAATTTCGCAAATGACACCAGCAGGTTGAACCCCGCAAATTTTTGCAAAATCAACTGCAGCCTCTGTATGACCTCGTCTTTCAAGTACACCGTTATCCTTTGCAATAAGTGGGAATACATGACCAGGACGGCGAAAATCTGTGCTTACCGATTCTGCATTTACCAGTTGTAAAGTCGTTTCTGAACGCTCAAATGCACTAATACCTGTTTCCGTCGTCTTATAATCCACACTTACCGTAAAGGCAGTTTGATGATTGTCCGTATTATGAGCGACCATCGGAAATAAATCGAGACGATCCGCTATTTTTTTCGTAATAGGCGTGCAAATTAAACCACGACCATATGTAGCCATAAAGTTAATATTTTCTGGGGTTGCGTAATCTGCCAGTACCAGAAAATCCCCCTCATTTTCACGATTCTCATCGTCTACCACGATAATGATCTTACCTCTTTTTAAATCTTCAATTGCTTCTTCAATTGTATTGAACATACGTAAAACACCGCCTCTTATTAAAATCCGTTTTGTCTTAAAAAATCCATTGAAATCGATGAATTTTCTTGTTTTCGCTCTAGTTGGTTAATAACATACTTGCCAAGTAAATCATTTTCAATGTTCACCGTATCATGCTCTCTTTTGATCCCTAAAATGGTCTCGCTGAATGTAACAGGAATGAGTGAAACAGTCAGTTGCGTAGGTTGAACATCAAAAATAGTTAAACTAATACCATCAATCGCTACCGAACCTTTTAGCATACAGTATTTACTTAGTTCTTTACTGATACCAATATCCACGTATACCGCGTTTTCTAGTTTTCTTTTTCTCAAAATTACACCCGTGCCATCCACATGGCCCGAAACAAAATGACCGCCAAATCGTCCATTTGCTGGCATTGCACGTTCCAAATTAACAACATGTCCTATTTGCAAGGATCGTATATTTGTAGCCTTTACCGTTTCTGGCATGACATCAACGGTGAATAGGTTATTCGAAAATGAAATAACGGTTAAACAAACACCATTAACTGCAATACTGTCTCCCAAATGGATGTCTTCTACAATCTTTTTGGATTCTAATGTTAACTGCATGCTATTTGCTCCGCTTTTCATTGCTTTAACCTTGCCTAAATCTTCTACAATTCCTGTGAACATTTGCATCACCTCGTTTCGCATTCAATTAGATTTCAAGTATTCCTTCTTCATTCAGTAGTTTTGAAACTCACCCACTTCAAAAGAATGAACTACTTGAAATTCATTCGGGTTTACTCAAAAATAAAACCCCTTAGAGAATAATCTAAGGGGTGGTTAGGAAATCTATGTTGGAAGCATCGACAAATAAACCTTTTGAAGTGTATTTTCTCCACAAGGAAATAAGCTTGCTCGCACATCCTTCTCCCATCCAGACTATACTGTCGGCTTTGGATTTACACCAAATCCTGCCTTATAAAAGGCTCACGGGCTTAGAATTTCTTCATCACCGTCGATTGGGAATTTCACCCGACCCCGAAGGAGTGCTCATATGAAATTTTGTTCGGTTTTACTCAAAAATAAAACCCCATAGATAATGTTCTCTACGGGGGATCAGGTAATTATGTATGAAGCATCGACAAATAAACCTTTAGGAGTGTATTTTTCTCCATAAGGAAATAAGCTTACTCGTACATCCTTCTCCCATCCAGACTATACTGTCGGCTTTGGATTTACACCAAATCCTGCCTTAAAAAAGGCTCACGGGCTTAGAATTTCTTCATCACCGTCGATTGGGAATTTCACCCGACCCCGAAGGACTATTCATCTATAAAATTTAATATAGCACTTTCATGATAAAAAATCATCTATAAAGTATTAAAATGCATAAAAACTATTAATCAATCATTTTTTTCTCATGAATTCTCTCAAATGGAATGTTTAGCTCTCGTATTTTTTGATCAATCCGAATGCTTATTCCCCCTATTAATTGGCCATTTTTCTTGAGCTACAATTCCTTCCCATCTGAAAAATAAAATAAATAAAAACGCTGGAATCCTCATTTTCTAAGCATCAAAATAATGAATACTATCAATGTCTACCCAAGCATAGCTATCGAAGAATTTTACTTAATTTAATGTGTCAGAAGGTAATAATTTTTTTATGGAGAATAAAATAAAAGATGGCTGTTTTTATATAGCCGATATTTTAGGAAGGGGTGACGTTTTGAAAAATAGAGAATGTCAAATTAACATGCTGATGAGAGGGTTTATCTCTTAATGGGGGTTTATTCCTCTCAAAGGTAATGGGAGGAAAAATAAAAGATGATGAATTTAGGAATCATGGTAAGAGGATTATCTGCCAACACTGTTGCCCAGCAACTTATTCAATTTTGGGAACATGACGCGGGTACTTTAAAAGTTTGGCGCGCAAGTTCAAACTTTGTGTATGTTTTTGAACATAATCAAGTTCCATACTTTTTACGATTTAGTTTTGAACAAGATAATTCCATAGAACAAATAAAAGCCGAGCTAGAGTTCATGCACTATTTACAGTCCAACAAATTTCCATGTGTATCACCAATCCCCTCCATAAGTGGAGAACTAATCGAAACAATAGAGACTCAACACGGCACATATATTGCGGTAGTCTTTAGTGCTGCAGACGGAACCAACCTAGACTCCGACACAATTACCGAAAATCAGATGAAGGAATGGGGAAAATCACTTGCTTCCCTTCATTGTTTGTCTAAAAATTTCGAGCCTCTATCTGAAAAAAGAAAGAGTTGGGTGGACAAAGTAAAATTTATGGAAACCGTTTTTGAAAAGCACCCGCAAGAACAAGAAGCACTTCAGGAACTAAGTACGGTGAGCTCCTGGCTTCAAACATTACCTACTACAAATGATGTTTATGGTTTAATACATTACGATTTTGAATTGGATAATATGTTTTATAAAGAGAATGAGGATCATAGTTTCATTATCATCGACTTTGACGATGCCATGTATCATTGGTTTGCACTAGATATTGTTACGGCTCTTGACGATTTTATTGATAATGACAATTTCCATTCAGATTTACTGGTTCAGTCTTTTTTGAACGGGTATAGCTCTGTAGCTCCTATAGAAAACGATGTAGTGAATCAGTTTCAACAGTTTCAAAGATACGCAAAACTATATAAGTTTGCGAGATTGTTATCGTCATTAGATTATGGGGAAATTAATGATAAGCCAACTTGGTTGGATGAATTAAGGGGAAAATTAATTCGTGTCTCAGATGAATTGAGAAAGAGCTTTCAAAAATCGATAAACTAAAAACCTCTGATCGCTGACATCTCGGTGTATTTAGAGATAATAGGAAAGCTATATCTTTATATAAGCCATTGGGCTATTGTTTTGGTCCAATTAGCCATTATGAAACAACTTAAGCTTTTAACAATGATAAAGATTGCTCCTTGGTAGCTCCAAGGAGCAATTCTTTTATTCTATTTTAGAATAACTTCTCAATTTCTTCACTACATTTTAGAATAGAATAAAAGAATTAGCGTATTAGCAATTTCAATGATAAATCGATCCTCAGAGTCCACTATTTAGCTGTAAATTAGTGGGTACCTATATTGAAAAAGTTTTGTTGATAATCAAAGATAAGACATTAAGACAGGGAATCAAGAAAATAGGAAGAAGACTTAACAGGGTAAAAAGAAAATACCAAATTCCTAATTCGTTCAGAATTTGGTATCTATCTCAAAGAAGGTTAAATATTTTGTGCAACTATGATAAATCGGTGCTCAAAACTCTCCAAATAACCTTGTTTGGAGAGTTTTTTTTGCAATTCAAATAATCTCTCAAAACAATTTTCTACCGAAAACCCTGGGAATTCCCATTCCATAATTTTTGCGTAAAAGACAATAGCCCCTACATCAAAAAAACGCAGATACGGAAAGTATTCTTTTTGAAGCAAAATGGAAAATCCTTCTGTTATAAATACCTCCGTCTCAATTCGGAGTAATAGATCGGGATATAGCGGTTTGAAATCTGGAATCAAAGCTTTTGAAAGAAACTCGTTATTTTTCCCGCCGACTTGCTGGGTGATAAATAGACCATCTTTTTTTAATATCCTTTTTACTTCTCTTACATCATAGGATTCATGACGATTTATGATAATATCAAACGCATTATCATTAAATGGTAACTGATCATCTTCAAAAACTTGTTTTACACATATACCAAGAGGTTCAAGAGTATTTTGGCAAAGCTTTACATTAGGTTCCCACGCTTCTGTTACAGCAGTATTTTCATATGCATGACCCAGCGCTAGTAGAAACTCTCCCCCACCTGTACCCATGTCTAACAATTTTTGTTCAGGCTTTAAATATTTCATTATAACCTCTTTATAATCCCATGGAAGCTCTTCTTCACCCCAGCGACCATTTAAATGACTAAAATCCCAACCTTTAAAGCTTTTTCTTTCCTCATCTAACCATCTATTTTTTAATTCTATACCATTCATAACAACTACTCCTTTTCTTCATTTGATAAAATCAGAAAGGTGCAGCATATCTAATAGCATCCATTTCACCTCGGTACAATCTGCTATCAGATTACTACTGCACCGAGCAATTTTCTCGAATTGGTCTCATGAAAGAGTTCACATCCTTTCATTGTTAATTCTAGATAAAACGTATTATGTCCTGCTAATAATTTAACCTTTATTCAATGTCCATATTCTCCAGGCTTTTATTAAACATCATGCAGTTATCCAATAAACACAAAAGAGCTATCTCAAAGTCTTTTTACAAAGACACTGTAGACAACTCTTTCTCTTCATTGGTATATTGAAATATTAAATTGCGTCGAAAACTTATTGGTTTTGTGTAATAAATTTGCCGTTTCTATAATCCGCATAAGCTTGCGTTATTTCTTCTTCTGTATTCATAACAAATGGACCTCTTGCAACTACCGGCTCCATCAAGGGCTCGCCAGCAAATAATACTAAACGCAATTTTTCATTTGCAGAAACGTTTATACTACTCATGTCTGATTCAACGGCAGTTTCTAACCACAAGGCTTGCCCTTTTTTAGCTTCCACTTTATTTTCCCCAAAAGTACCGCTACCTTCTAAAACATAAATAAAACCGTTGTAACTCCCTGGTAAGTCTTGACTGATTGAAAATCCACTTTCTACTACCATTTCTACAAATGTGATTGGTACATAATTGAGTGTATTAGACACAACATCCCTGGAAGAACCAGAATATACTCGTATCAAAGCACCTTCCTCTTGACGAACAGGCATATCTTTTGCATGCATGTTTTGATAACGTGGCGCAGTCATTTTATCTTTACGCGGTAGGTTCACCCAAAGTTGAAGAAGATGGACCATTTCCCCATCATCTGGTGATTCATTATGAACAACACCTCTTCCAGCAGTCATCCATTGCAAATCTCCTTTTTGCAATTTACCACCCCCACCAGTCGCGCTATCATAATGATTTATTGTCCCATCGATAACGAATGTCACCGTCTCCATACCACGGTGTGGGTGTACGTCGAATGCCCCTTTTTCAAATTTATCTTCCATTAATAATAAGAAGGGATCGAAATCTTCCCAGTATCCAGGTTCCAGAACTGCTCCCGCACTATGAATATTACTAACTTTTCGTTCGTTTACTGTCCAAACTTTTTGTATGTCACGAGGTTTCACATTATTCATGCTTACTCTATTCCTCCTTTACTATGTTACTGTCATTATAATTTATAAGCAGTAATTTCAATAGTACGCACTTTAAAGTATTATAGTATACAAAAGTATACTAACTAACTGAACAACGCTAAGCTATCCATATTAGGATGTAATATCATTATTAATAGAAGAGTCATCCATAAACCGAAAATAAGGAAGAAGAATTCCTAATATAGACACAGTACAAATAATGGAGCCAATTAAAAAGTAAAGCGGACGTATTCCCCACTGCTCACTTAGATTAACCCCCGAGTCCATTGCGAAAATACCATAATCCACTTCCGACTCCAAAGGTCAATAAAGGGACCAATAAACAATTGAAGAATGAGAGATGGTATAAAATATAATAACCACATACTTCCTAAAGCCATGGAGGAATTGGTCAGCTGATATATTAGAATAGAGTTACAAAAAGTTCCAAAGGCACCTCCAAGTTCAGAAATCACATTTCCAATCCATACAATGATAAAAGGTCGATTCCACCATAACCCTTTACTTTCCATATTATTGTTCAAAGTAAAGCCCCATTTCCTTCGATAACATATCGATGGCTTTCGTTTTTAATGAATATTTTGCATCTAAAATCTCCACTAATTTTGCTGCTCTCAGAACTTTAAGATGATGATGGATAGTAGATTTGCCAATATCTAATTGCTCGGTAATATCCTGCAATGTACGATCCTGCTCATAAAGTAATTTAACAATTCGTAGACGAACCTCATCGCCCAAAGCTTTATGCTTTAGTACTAAAAAGTTATTTGGAGTATACCGGTCATTTGGAGTAATACTTTCATTTGCTATTGGATAGTAAAAAACCTTAGTTCCTTCTATATCTGCCTCTATAGTCCATGGTCGATAGATGTATTGAGGGATTAAGAGAACATTATGAACACTAGGTTCTGGCATATACACTATGCCCCCTGTTGCCCATTCGACCAATTCTTCTGAGGACATTCTGTCTATCATCTTGCTCCTCATCACATAATCAGTTTGCAAGATTGAATGAAGTTTCTTGGAATCACTCTTTACAACTGCTTCATACCAACCGGTCATCACATTAATAAGATGATCTTTTAAGCGCTTTCCATTAGCTTGGCAAATGAATTCAATATAGTGAGGAAAAAATAAATGATCCTTTGTAATTTTCATCATTTCCTTAATTGCCGATTCCTGACCTAATGATGCACTTCCCCTTAATTCTTGGAAATTTCTTCCGATAAACGGCAAGCAAATAAATGTAAAGTCTCTCATTGAAAGATTCCGAATATAGGAAGTAAACTCTGTTAGATCAGTGAAATCTTTTTTATGGAGCAGTTGAAGTAAAGCTTTCCAAGTATTTTTGTTTTCTACAAAATCTAATTCAACTAATAGGCCAGTTGGTAGAGACTCTTTTATACCTTGCCAATATTCTACTGGTTTTTCTAATGTTTTAAAAATTGGTGTATTCGTTATTGCTGCTATCCCCAACGCACATTCCCACAACACTGAATATTGTAATTGAACTTGATACGTTTCCCTCTTTCTACTTGTAGCACTTAAAACATCCATCTCTTCACCCCTATGATTCGATATATTTAGAATGTATCATTTAAATATTATAGAATCAATAGAATTATTCGAAAATTAAAAAACTGTAGAAAATTCGTATAATTTACGATTTTCTACAGTTTAGTTTCACTTATTTAATTCGTAATTCTGATTCACTATCGAAAAAGTGTGCTTTATTAAGATCAAACGCTAAATCTACTATTTCTCCTGCATCCACGTTGAAACGTGAATCAACACGTGCAACAAAATCTTGACCAGCTACTTTAGAATAAAGCATAATTTCTGATCCCGTTAATTCAGCAACTTCAATCAACACATTGATTTTTGTTTCAGGCGTAAAATCAATGAATAAAGGTTCATCATGAATATCTTCTGGACGAATTCCGAGAATAATATCTTTACCAACATAACCTTGTTCACGAAGCAATTTCTGTTTCCCTTCAGGAACAAGAATTTTCAAATCTCCCATAACAAAATAATTCCCTTCTAATTTACCATTCAAAAAGTTCATTGCAGGGGAACCGATAAATCCACCAACAAAAACATTGTTTGGCTCATCGTACACTTCTTTAGGTGCACCTATTTGCTGAATAAGTCCATCCTTCATCACAACGAGGCGCGTTGCCATTGTCATTGCTTCTGTTTGGTCATGGGTTACATAAATAGTAGTTGTTTGCAGTCGCTTATGCAGTTTTTGAATCTCTGTACGCATTTGTACCCTTAACTTAGCATCTAAGTTCGATAATGGCTCATCCATTAAAAATACTTCAGCATCTCGAACAATAGCTCGTCCTAAAGCAACACGCTGACGTTGACCACCCGAAAGAGCTTTTGGCTTACGAGTTAGAAGATCCTCAAGCCCCAAAATTTTTGCAGCATTATCTACTCGTTTTTTGATTTCATCTTTTTTAAATTTACGAAGCTTCAGACCAAATGCCATATTATCGTAAACGTTCATATGTGGGTAAAGTGCATAGTTTTGGAATACCATTGCGATGTCTCGATCTTTTGGTGGCACATCGTTCACTCTTTTACCGCCGATGAAAAGATCTCCACCTGAGATTTCTTCCAAGCCAGCAATCATCCGAAGTGTCGTAGATTTTCCACAACCTGACGGACCAACTAATACTAAAAATTCCTTGTCTCTAATTTCCAAATTGAAATCATGAACGGTAACAACATTTTTATCATAGATCTTTTTAATATTCTTTAATTGCAAATCTGCCATTGTATTCCCTCCTAGTATGTAAGTGCTTTCACTAACTAGTAATAGTATATAATAGTTAGACTATTCGAATAATAGTGAACATGCACAAAGATTCGGATTGTCTTCGTGCAAATTTACATGTATACCGAACAGCGTTACTTTCTTGCTAATAACGCTAAGTATACTGTAATGGCCTGATGAAATTGCCGGACATCTATGCCTGTTTTCTCAAAAAAACGATCCAAGCGATATTGTAAACTATTGCGGTGCATATGCAGTACCTTAGAAGTTTCCGATAAGTTTAAATTACACCGGACAAACGCTTCAATCATTTTTAGGGTTTCTTCGTCATCCCTATATTCTTGCAAAATCGTTTTACTAATATCAGAACGGAAATTTTGTTCTGTTTGGTTAATTAATAAATATGGAACTGCCTCAATATACGTGACAACCCTCTTATTTGAATTAACGAATACGCTTTTAGCAGCCGTTAATAATGAATTATAATGTTGGCTAACTCCTTCCAAACCTTTCCGATTAGGACCCACAAAGAAGTTGATATTGACATATAAATCACTCATTAAAACATCAATAATCTGCTCATAAGAAATACTTTCATCAGAAACGGTCTGTTCTTCAATAATGATCCCTTCAAAACCATTGACCCATAGGATGGGAACTGGTTTAGCAAAAAGTTCCTGGATCGCATTTTTAAAAACAATCGGATCGATTTCATTTTTTTTAATCGAAAAATAGACGAAACGATAATGACTAGCCAATTTTAATTCAGAGGCAACATTTGATTCAGTGGAGTAAATGACTTTACTCCACTGTTGTTCTTCAGCAGTAAGTACATGGAAATGTATTTGATAAGGCAACAAAAAAGTAGCCAAAACGGATGCATCTTTAGCCGTTAACTCCTCCTCATGAATGCCAATAATCTCATTGTCATCCATCACAAACCATTTATATGTACGTTCTAACTGATTCTGCCCTTCGGAATAACTAATCAGTGAAGGGTAGATTTTACGTAATTGATCAATCATCATACAAATGCCCCAATACGCTCATATGCAATTGAACCTCTACAAATTGTTAACTCCACTTCACCATCTCGACCTAGGACAACAATATCAGCATCCTTCCCAGCCTTTATTGAGCCTTTACGACCCGATAAACCTAAACGCTTTGCTTGATTGACCGAGGTGATTTGAATTTGTTCATGAATAGACAAGTTTAGCCACTTGGTAAGATTCAATCGAGCTTGATTCATCGTTACGATACTGCCTGCCAAAGAACCACTCGCAGATAATACGCACGTTCCTTCACGCACCGTCACTTGCTGACCACCCAAATCATATTCTCCATCCGGCATGCCTTTTGCACGCATACCATCTGTGATAGCTAGGACATTTTCAAGCCCCTTCATCTTCACAATTAGCTTAAGTAAATCGGGATGAAAATGAATACCATCTGGAATAATTTCAACATGAACGTCATCATGTAACAGCGCAGCTCCGACAACGCCTGGATCACGGTGATGCATACCCTTCATGCCGTTAAACAAATGGGTTGCATGGCTGACTCCATGATCAATTGCATCCATTGTTTCACCATACGATGCATTGGTATGTCCCATTGATGCAATCACGCCGGTCTTTTTAAGCTCTGCTAACAATTCAAATTGATTGTCAAGCTCTGGAGCAAAGGTGATGACTTTAATTGCATTCCCAGATAACTCCTGCCATTCCCTAAAAACTTTAGAATTCGGCGGAATAATAGCACTTTCAGGTTGCGCACCTTTTTGTTTTTTATTTATAAATGGCCCTTCCAAATGAATTCCAAGCATTTCGGCTACGCCTAAACCACTGCTTTGCGCGCAGTAATTCTCCAGGCTTTTTAGTGTAACTGCAGTATGCTCAATCGGATTTGTTATCGTCGTTGCCAAGAATGAAGTAGTTCCCTCTTTCGCTAAAGCCATCGCAATTCGTTCAAATGCTTCGTGACTACCATCCATAAAGTCAAAGCCTGCCGCACCGTGAACGTGAATATCTATCATGCCTGGCATCGCATATTGCTTTCCTGTACAATCGAATACTTGATCAGCATCAGAAATAGATGGACAATTAGCCATTTCCCCGACAGACTCAATTTTGTCTGCTTTGATATGTATGAATCCTTGTTGCAAAATACTATCTTCCAATACAATAGTTGCATTTAGTAGAAACAAGTTTCTCATCAATAGCCTCCTCCTGTCTGATTCATCCCTTTATTTTTTCCACTTGCATTTGTTCAACAGCCCACTCTACTTTTTCTACATTTATATGCCCTGTCTTTTCTTCCATTGCATTGAGTACACCCATAGACAGACCGAATTTAATCAAGTCTTCATCCATTAAACCACGAGCCAAGCCTGCTGCAAACCCCGCAACAACTGAATCTCCTGAACCCACTGGATTGATCGCCTCAATTTTCGGTGCTCTTGCCCTGTAAAAAGTATCACCATGTTTGACAATTGCCCCATCAGCCCCAAGTGTTACAACAATCCAATAAATATCTGCAAACAGAGATGATGCAAGTGTTGCCATAATTTGTGTTTCATCCAGAGCTTGTTCACCTACTAAATCTGCGAGTTCCTGCTCATTTGGCTTGATGAAATAAGGCTTATAACTACTTGTTAATATCGCATCTAACAAAGCCCCATTTGAATCGAGTAACACCCTCGCACCATTCTGCGTAGAGATTTTCACCATTTCTACATAGAAGTCCGCGGTTAGTCCTTTTGGTAAACTCCCCGATAGCGTCACGATATCAGCTAGTTGAACGTAATCAGTGAATTTCTCTAAAAATAACATAGCTTCCTTGTCCACTATGACTGGTCCACTCTCTAATATCTCCGTCTGTTTTCCTTCATGAATTACCGCAATACAATTGCGCGTCTCATCTGCGATTTGCACAAAAAAGTCTTGAATACCTAAGGACTCTATTTGTGTGCGGATAAAACCACCCAAACTGCCACCTAAAAATCCCGATGCAGCTACATCTTCGTCCAACAGCTGCAAAACTCGAGCTACGTTCAATCCTTTTCCCCCTGCTGTTTTAGACACATGATCCACTCGATTGACCGTATCTAAAAAGAAATGTTCCAGCTTATAACTAATGTCGACAGCTGGGTTTAATGTAATTGTTAAAATCATTAGTAATCCACCTTTTCTTATAGATAGTCAAATGGAGTGGGAATAAAACCCCACTCCATCACATTGTTATGCTTTACCGTCACTCATACACATCATAATTTTCTCTTTAACAACCGCACTCATTGCATCCTTCGCAGGTGTCATATACTTTCTCGTATCCGTCTCATTTGGATTGGCTACCAAGTAATTGCGTAATGCATTTGAAAAAGGAATTTTAAGCTCAGTCGAAATATTTACTTTAGCACAGCCCAGTGAAATACATTTCCGAACATCCTCTTTAGAAATACCTGAAGCACCATGAAGCACCAGTGGAATATCAACTAAATTTTTGATTTTCTCAAGACGTTCAAAATCAAGATTAGGTTCTGTTTCATATAAACCGTGACCAGTACCAATTGCAACTGCTAACGAATCAATACCTGTTCGTTCGACAAACTCTTGAACAGTATCCGGGTCTGTATAAGCCGCATCTGCCGCCTCAACAATCAAATCGTCTTCTTGTCCAACTAATTTTCCAAGCTCTGCTTCAACTGTAGCTCCATAACGATGTGCTTGTTCTACAACTTCTTTGGAAATCGCAATATTATCTTCGAAAGAACCGTGTGAACCATCTACCATGACCGACTTAACGCCTAATTCAAGTGATTCTACAATCGAATCCACTGTTTCATGATGGTCTAAATGTAAGGCAATTGGAATATCATTGGTTTTTGCCGCTATCTCTGCAATGGCTTGAATATATTCGCGTCCACCATAAACCATTGTTCCTGGCGTTGCCGCTAAAATGACAGGCGATCGCAATTCAGCAGCTGCCTCCACGACAACCTGAATCGTTTCGAGATTATGAATGTTGAACGCTGGAACAGCATATCCTTCTTTTCTAGCTTTAATAAGCATATCTTTCGTATTATGCACGTATCCCATCCTATTTCCTCCTAGTTATCACAGTAGAATAATTGCAGATTGATTAATTTTGATAGTCGTAAATCGTTACACCTTTGACAACTCGACTAATTGCGCCATCTGGACTTGGATTATCCGGTGTAATCCCTAATTTAATCGATTTTTTCAACGCCAATGCTTGCGCAAAAATCACATATAAGACAGCCAGGTTAAAGTCATTACCAAGTGTTTCTCTTCCTGCATTCACCGTGACGACCCAATCCGCCAACTTCTCAACTTCTTCATCTTTTTTTTCTGTTAGTGCGACAATTTTCATACCCGATTTCGCTGCTGCTAATTCGCGTAAAATATCCAAGTCATACTTTCTAGTGTAAGGATTTTGCGACATAAATAACGCTACCACTGATTTGTCATTCAAAATCGACTTAGGACCATGACGAAAACCAAGTGACGATTCATGAATCGCAACAACTTGCCCATCCGATAGTTCAAGCATTTTCAAAGCTGCTTCATGTGACAGTTGAGCAAGTGGACCTGAACCTAAATAGACAATTCGTTCGAATTCAAATCCAAGTACTGCATCAACCGAGTCACCAAGCTTGTCAATTAATGTCTGTGCACAATCAATCACTTGTTGGGCAACTGCTGGTGTAAAAACTTCTTCCGTAAATAACGCATAAGCAGCGATTATCATGCTTGTGAAACTGCTCGTCATCGCTAACGATTGGTCATTCGATTTTTCTGGCATAAGCAATGTCATACAATTAGCATCACCTTGAATATTTTTTGCTAATTGTCCGTCCTTATTACAAGTAATAACTACTTGATAAAAGTCCGTCACAATCTGCTGTCCTAATGAAACGGTCGCAACACTTTCTGGACTGTTGCCAGAGCGTGCAAATGATACTAGGATTGTCGGTGTATCTTTATATAAGTAAGCCGTTGGATTTGAAACAATATCAGTTGTTGGAATAGATTCAAACTGAACATTCTTTCGATTATGTCTAGATAATTCTGGAACTAATGTATCGCCCACAAATGCAGATGTACCCGCACCTGTTAAGATAATACGCACATGATCATGCTTATTGTAAATAGATGCTAGAAATTCTTTATATGTAGCTTGTTGTTCCAAAAAGTCCTTCATCAATTCCTGCCATACTATTGGTTGATGATGTATCTCCCTCGTCGTATGTTCCGCATTATTGTCGATAATTTGTTCTGGTGTTAGATTAAACAATTTTACGCCTCCGTTTTTTAAAAATTCTAATAGCGCCTGGTCATGTTGTCATAACCACTTATTTTTTTAAGAAACTCCAATTGGATATTTCGTAC
Organism: Psychrobacillus sp. FSL H8-0484; assembly: GCF_038005325.1. Lineage (NCBI taxonomy): Bacteria > Bacillati > Bacillota > Bacilli > Caryophanales > Bacillaceae > Psychrobacillus > Psychrobacillus sp. FSL H8-0484. The sequence goes on from NZ_JBBOSZ010000001.1 coordinate 2,160,214, forward strand.
CTAGCAACTAGCTCAATTCATAGCATTAAATAGAGACACTTGCCTTCATTGCTACACCAAAAAGGCCAGATTTTCCCTTCAATGTACTTAGCTCGATTCTAGTGGGCCAATTTTTCTGAAGAGGATGCTTGCACAATGATTGATAATGATCTTTGATAAGCTTAAAGAAACTTTCCTGATTATTAATGACCCCGCCTCCCAAGACAATCCTGTCTGGATCAAGAACGGCTGTCACATTAAAAATAGCAACGGCTAGTTGATAGGCTCTATCTTGAAAAAAGGAATCTAAATCCTTGTCGCCTTGCTTCCAACGTTTAAAAGAATCTGCTAACGTACAGTTGGGATCACCTAACTTCAGTGCTCTTTCCATTGCAGAGCCAGAAGCATAGTTTTCTAGTACTTGACCTTCATGAACAGGGAAAAAGCCAATTTCACCCGCAAGTCCTAATCCTCGTAAGGGCTTTCCTTGATGAATAATGCTCGCGCAAATGCCAGTACTCACAGTGATATAAACAAATAGTTCATCTGTTAAGTTCCTAACTGACCATTCACCCAATGCTGCCGCTACGACATCATGTTCAAAAGCTAGCTGGTAGGTTGGAAATTCCTTTGCTAATCTATCACCCACCGGAAAGTTCTCCCAAGGCAAATTATTTTGATATATAGCCAAACCCTTCTCCGTATCTAATTGCCCTGGTATTGTAAGCCCTATGCCGGTAATTTGTTCTTTCGATAAATTTGCTTGGTCAATCGCCTCTTGAATACTTTCCAATAATGAAGCATACATATTGTTGGCACTTGACGTATCACTTTTTATCTTGACCTCAGACATCCAAACATTTTCTTTGTTTAGCACGCCAGCAGCTATTTTCGTTCCACCAATATCTACCGCTACAATATATTCCACTTCTTCAACTCCTTAGAGATTAAATCAGTTCTGTGTAAAATTTACAACGGTCACCACGCACAATGGACTTACAAAATTCTACTGGCACCTTCGATGGATCATAAGCAACCCGTTCGAGTAATAACGCAGGTGAGCCTGGCTTTACTTCTAAATACGTAGCTTCTTCACTTATTAATATCGGTTCAAACGTTTCCTTGGCTGAATTTACAATAATATCGAATTCATTTCTCAAAATATCATATAAAGGGATTTCACCAACTAATGACAACTTTTCAATATCTCTAATACACTTTTTAGGGAAATAAGAAGACTCCAATATAATTGGCTCGTCCTTTACACAGCGTAGCCTTTGTAGCATAATCACTTCTTCTCCTTTACTAATTTGAAGTGCTTTCGCTACCTTATGTGTCGCCTTTTCTACCTTTATCTTCAAAATAATATCTTTCGGCTTCAATCCCTTGTCTTTTAACACCTGACTAAAGCTATAAAAAGCCGATAATGATTGTTCAATTTTCGGATAACTTAAGAAAGTCCCTTTCCCTTGAATGCGATACAGGACGCCATCCTGTACTAAATCTTCAATCGCCTTTTTCGATGTATTGCGACTCACGTTAAATTGCTCGGACAATTGTTGCTCAGAATAAATCTTGTCTCCTGGACTCCAAACGCCTCTATCAATATTTTCAATAATAATATCCTTCAGTTGTTGATACAATGGCACAAAGCTAGTCGTATCTAACTTCTCCATATCCTTCTCCACCTTAAAATTATTTTCCGCTTCCTGCAGTCATTCCTTCTATAATTCTATCAGAAAGCCATAAAAAGAAAATCAATATAGGGAATATTATAATAACAACCCCAGCGAACAAGCTAACCCAATCCGAATTGTATTGCATGGATTGATAGAACTGATATAAACCAACCGATAATGTATATTTATCATTGACATTTATATAAGCTTTAGCTAATAAGAACTCATTCCACAAGGATACGGCATTTAAAATGGTCACAGTTATTAATCCCGGGCGCGCCATAGGCAACATGACTTTCCAAAATACAGTGTTTGCAGAAGCCCCGTCAATGGCAGCAGCTTCCTCAACCTCAGCAGGAAGCGTTTGGAAAAATCCTGTCAAAATAAAAATTGTAAATGGTAGTGACAGTGCTACATACACAATAATAAGTCCCAAATGCGAATTGATTAACCCTGTTTTTAGCAAAAGTAAATAAATAGGAATTAATACTGCTTGATACGGAATCCCAATCCCGATTACAAAAAGTAATGTTAAAGGCTCTTTCCAAAAGAATTTAAACCTTGAGAGTACGTAAGCTGCCGGTGCACTTACTAAAACAATGCCTAATACACTGACTGTCACAACGATGACGCTGTTAAAGAAATACGATGCTAAATCAGATTGCACCCAAGCCGTATAGTAGTTGCCCCACTGCAATGTTTCTGGTAATTTCCAAAAACCATCAAATAGTTCTTGGTTCGTTTTTAGCGAGGCTAGTACTATCCAACCTAGTACAAATAAAATAAAAATAACCCAAATATATAAAAGAGCTTTACCGATAACTAGTAAAATACTTCGATCATTTGATTTCACTTTATTCAACCTTTCTTTTTATAGACGAGTACAGATTACAGTTCATATACTTCACGTTTAAACAACTTTCTTCCCGTAATAACAAAGATCAACACAACGACAACCATTGATACAGCGACTGCACTAGAGTAGCCTAGCTGGTAAATAGGCGTCCGTTGTCCAAATCCTAATATGTATTGATACATTGCTGTATTCCACATACGTGAAGGGGGTTCAGGCCCACCAAAGGCAAACAGGAAATCGAATAAACGAATAGCATTTATGCCCCATAATATAACCGCAATCGAAAAGACATCCCAGATTAGAGGAAGCGTCACTTTTGTGAAAATCTTAAATGTTGAAGCACCTTCAATTCGGGCTGCCTCAAAATACGTATTTGGAATTTTATCGACTCCTCCTAATAAGATGATTGCGTAAAATCCTGTGCTGTACCAAACAATTGAAATAACTGCCGACATCATAATATTATTGGGACTGGTCCAGTTGACTGGGTCGATTCCAACTATTTTTAAAACCGAGTTAAAAAATCCAATATCGTAGCGATATAGATAGTTCCATACAATCGCTAACGCAATTGGGGCTATAATATTCGGGAAGAAAATAATTGCACGAATAGCCTTTTTCGCCGTTACTCCCTGACTCATTAAAGAAGTAAATAATAAAGCAATAAAAAAGACAAAGATTCCGCCAACAAGCAGTATGAGCATCATGTTTTTAAATGACTGCCAATAGATTGGATCCTCAAAAATATTTAAATAATTTTTAAGACCAACAAAGTCCATATCCTTAGTAAACCCGCTCCAATCGTGAAAGCTTATCCAAAGACCATAGAGCGCTGGCCCAATAAAGAAAACAAGATATAAGGCCATAGCTGGAATTAAATATGGAATAATCAGTTTCTTTTTCTCGTTGTTCACTACTTTCCCTCCTTCATTTCCCCGCTAGATTTATAAGAGAAAACAGGGGAAATCCCCCTGTTTTTTCTCCATTTATTGCTTAGACCAATACTTTTCTGTTTGGACTTTAAGTTCTTGAACAAACTCTTCAGCCTTCATTTGGCCAAATATCAGCTTATCATCCAATGGAAGGAATACAGTTTTCCACCATTCTGGGTATTCTGCTTGTAAACCATCATATTCCGGATGATACGAGGAAGCGTTTACAATAGTTTCTCTGAAACTCGCTAATGCTTCTGGTGCTTCTAAATCTTTTCTTGTACTAATATTACCTGTATCCGTAACAATTCCTTCTTGATAGCCCTTCTGCATAGCAAATGCCAAGAAATCTTGCACAGCGTCAACATTTGCTCCCTTTGGAGCTACCCAACCAATCAAATATAGTTCCGCTTGGTCGTAGCTACCCTTCGAACCATCAATTTCCGGGAATGGAAATGCACTATATGCAAAATCATCTGACGTGTATTGCTTCGTTTCACTAGATAACCAGCTACCATTTAAAATCATAGCAGCATCGCCTTTTGCCCACGATGTTTGTGCTGCTGGATACTGACTGCCTTCATACCCTGCTGCAAAATAATCTTTATCTACTAATTCCTGTAGCTTTTGAGCTGCCTCTAAATAACCAGGCTGTAACCATGTTTCACCTGTTTTGTCGCCAGCAGCTTCCAACAAAGCACCTGGTCCCATAATCCGTTCTACTAACCAGTAATAGTAGTAAGCATTATAAAAATCGATATTACCATCTTGTGCAAATGGAGCAATGCCCTTACTCTTCATTGTTTCACTCACAGCAAGGAATTCATCCCATGTTTTTGGTGGTTCAACTCCATTTTCTTCAAACAAGTTTTTATTATAATGGAAACCCGAACTAATAATTTCATATGGTATGAAAAATGTCTTGCCCTCTTGCTCATAAAACGAAACGACATCATCAATAAATACTTCTTTAAAAACAGTTCCTTCATTTGGAATTTTCATTGAAAGCAAAGTATCCAATGGCTCCGCTAGATTGTTCTTTAAAAGAGTTCCTGCCACTTCCGCGCCTGACTGTTCTGTAAGGTCTGGAGCATCGCCGCCTAATGCTGCATTTCTAACATCAGACATAACTTGTCTACCCATCCACTGTACATCGATTTTCACATTTTTATTTTCTTTTTCATAAGCATCAATAATTCCTTGTAAAACAACTTGCTGTGGCTCTCCTGTGTTCCACATTGACCAATAATTAATTGTGACTTTTTCGTCCTTGCCACCTGAAGAAGATGCCTCGTTACTGCATGCTGCCAATAGTAAGATTCCAATTAACATGAATATACCTAATATCTTGATTTTTTTACTCATACCATTCACCCCTTTTGAATTATCTTCTTCGAATTACTGAGTAGTATATCTCTCAAAATTCCATAGCCAAACAACGAAATTACCTTGAATCGCTCTTCATCACTCTTTACAAAAAGATAGATTTCAACCCCTTTCGCGATCAAATACTTCAGGTATTCAGAAGTTTCTGACTATAAAAATATTATACATTTGATAGGTTGATGGGTCAACCCTGCAATCAAAAAAATGAAATATTACTATATTAAGGTGCTTTTTCAGTATTTGTCCTTAACAAAATGAATTGAAATAAAAGGCTTTAGTCAAAAGTAAGAGAAGGGTACAATCAGGGGATTTGAAGAGGACTATTAAAAGTAGTGGGATGTTGTTTGGTTATGTTAAGAAAACCAGTTGCACCAAAAAACTCTATGGAAGCTTATGTATAAAGCTTTCATAGAGTTTGTTCTTTAATTCATAAATCCTTCCTTTACTTTCTCACACTTTGACGAATGAGGTTTCGGCAATATTAATTCACCAATATACCTTCAACATTAAATTCACCTTCTTTTGGCTCATGCAAGTTCCAAGGTACGTATGTTTCGACACAATTGAAGCCACATGCTTTTAACTTTAACAATCAATCTACCCAATACTCAGGTACAACTCTAAAATAATGAATTGCACCGGAAATAAGCTGATGGCTCGTTATTTATGTATATATCTTTCCCTTGCACTGATATAAATTCTACACTGCTCGCAACATCTTTCTTATTTCCTATTAAAGAACTTCATTCGAATAATTAGCGATTTGAATTACTTTACCATTTTGGCGTCTTGAAGCTTCAGCAGCAAATGCCAGTAAATGACTCTCAAGTGATACCGCAGCAGATGATCTGCTTTCATCTCCTGGATAGTTTCGTACTTCTCGCAAAAAGTCTCTGACGATCGCTTCATCTCCACCACCGTGACCGCTTTTCGGTTTACTTAAGTGGGTAATCGTTTCATGTTTTGTTAAAAAGTCGAAAACGGAAATAGTATCTTCATCCATTTTCCCTCTAATTTCACCTTTTGTTCCCATGATTTGTACAATACGTGTTTGCTCACGAGTGAATCCACACATACTAAATGTTGCAGTAGCACCGTTTTCGAATTCTAAATTTACTACTTGGTGATCGACAACATTATTATCTGAACGATAAACACATTTTCCATAAGAAGTAGTATTTAGTGCGTGAATGATACCTTCACGTGAATGATCCATTGTGAACTTCTTCGCCCATCCTTTGCCTTCTCCTAAATAATATTTTCCTGCATGAAATGCACAATCATTTTCGATAGGACATCCATCTAAGCAGCGTAAAGGCCCATCTTTCGGTGCATTTGCCTCTTTAAAATGCATTAAAGATCCAAAAGAGCTAACATGCTTACATTTTTGATCCATCAAATACATTAATATATCCATATCATGGCATGACTTTTGCAAAATCATTGGACTAGATACATCGCTATTATTCCAATTTCCTCGGACAAAACTGTGTGACATATGCATTACTTCCACATTCTCATTCAGTTGAATAGAGACAATATCTCCAATTTTCCCTTCCTTAATAATGGTTTTAATGTTTTGCCAAAATGGTGTATATCTAAGTACATGACAAATTGTCAGCAGTTTATTGTGCTTTTTCGCAATTTCCACCATCGAAATACACTCTTGTGGATCAGGTGACATTGGTTTTTCCAGTAAAACATGATAGCCTTTTTCAATTGCTTTAATTGTTGGCTCATAATGCTCTCGATCTAAAGTACAAATAAACGCTACTTCTGCCTCAATATCATCTTGTAACATTTCTTGCCAGGTTGCGTAACTTTGTTCCTCCGAAAGAGCAAATTTTTTCGCAAATGCTTCTCTTCTTTCGCTATTTAACTCAGCAATAGCTACAAATTCTAATTCATGCGGGTAATCAATTGCATAAGGTGCATAAGCCTTAGCACCCCTATCACCAGCACCAATTAAGATAGCTTTTGTTTTTTTCAATATTTTCTCCTCCTTTTAGCTTCGATTATCCTTTTAACCCACCCATTGACATACAATCTGTCAATTTTTTCTGAGTTAATGTATAGAGAGTAATTGTCGGAAGTAGTACTAGAACAAGACCTGCAAATAGCACTGCCCAGTCTGTTGCAAACTTCTGCACTTCCATTAGATTTGCGAGTCCTACTGGAATTGTTTTCTTTTTATCACTTGAAATTAATACTAGTGCAAGTGCATACTCATTCCAAAAAGGAAAGAAATTGAAAATGACAACTGTTAATATTCCCGGTTTGGTCAATGGAATAAATATGCTTATTAGCGTACGGAAATAGCCACTTCCATCAATAGATGCGATTCTTCAAACTCCTTCGGAATAGGGCGCATAAATCCTGTCAGCAAATACACAGAAAAAGGAAATTCTATACTCTTGATAACTTGTCCAAACATCCTTTCTCTATCGGAAGGGTCGCTTGCAACTTCTTAACGCCTATGTATTTTACCATCTCGATCAATTAAAACGGTTGCAATTTTTGTACATCCAATATCAACACCTAATGCAAATGTCATATGACACACCACACAATCTCTTATGCTATTTTTTGAATACGCATACACAACTCTCGATAACAATAATAGATTTAGTAAAACTTTCACTAATTCGGATTAATATTAACAGGAACTAATTATTCTGTCTATGCAGAATAATTAGAATTAAATGCTATTGTTTTCAAATCGGATGCTAAATTAGGTATTCATTCATTGTTGCAGCTTCTAAATCGGAAAAATAAGAAAGCTAAGTAGATTACGAAAAACAAACAGAGTTTTCATTTGGTTTGAAAGAATAATATAAAGTTACTGATAAAGATGATGGTGCGGAACATGTGAAGAAATGTTTATCGAAAAAGTGAGTGAAGACTTATTTATCATTAATGATTTTGGACATATCGAGGAATGGTTGACATTTTAAAAAAGTTAAAAATAATTGCATGCTCTATCCAAATGGTTACCTGAAGAGAACTAATTGTTGCACTATGATAAATTGAAAATACCAAGTTCTGAGTTAGCTCAAAACTTGGTATTTTCACTACGTATCCTAAGAAATATTACTTATTATTTTGTGCAACAATCATAAATCGGTGCTCAAAGCTCTCAATATAACCTTGTTCAGATAAGATTCCCTGCAAAGAGCACAGTCTATCAAAACAACTATCCACCGTAAAACCAGGGAATTCCCATTCCATAATTTTTGCGTAAAACACTATAGCTCCTACATCAAAAAAGCGTTGAAATGGAAAATATTCATTTTCAAACAAAATATCAAACCCTTCGGAACTAAACTTCTTTGCTTCAATATCGAGTGATAAATCTGGATACAAGGATCTGAAATTTGGAATCAGCGTTTTTGAAAGAAATTCGTTATTCTTTCCACCAACCGGTTGGGTGATAAATAGACCATTTTGTTTTAATAACCGTTTTATCTCGCTAATATGATAGGATTCATGGCGATTGATAATTATATCGAATGAAGAGTCTTCGAACGGTAATTTTTCATCCTCAAAAGCTTGTTTTACACATATACCGAGTGGCTCAAGCGTTTCTTTGCAAAGCTTTACATTTGGTTCCCAGGCTTCCGTTACAAAAGTATTTTCATAAGGATGTCCTAATGTTAATAAAAACTCGCCCCCTCCTGTACCCATATCTAACAATTTATGGTCAGGTTTTAGATGTTTCATTACCCATTCTTTATAATCCCATGGAATCTTTTCGTCTTCCCAACGTCCATCTAACCGAGTAAAATCCCATCCTTTAAAACCTTCTTTTTCTTCTAGTAACCAATTATTTTTTAATTCCCAACAAAGCAACTTTTCGGTATCCATCCAACTTCCCCATTCTCTTTCTTTACAAGAGTATATCCATCACAATCATTGTCAATAATCCATACTTTTTCACCCAGTGTGACAGATGAAAAAGTTGTACTTAGGTCTGTCTTGCACTGTGATGACTCTTCAGCAGCCATTAAATACTCATTTTTAATCCATTGCTCTATTCCTAAGTTACTATTTTTACAAAGTGTAAAATACTCCTCTCTCTTAATTGTTTGCATATCGTAATTTGGATATGTCACAGTCCCAACGCGTTTCGTAAGATCGTTATGCTCTATTTGCACAATCATTTCATGCGTCAACTCATCTACATATGTATAAGAATAGTTGTTATTTTCGATAATTAAAGCATTTAATTGTCCATCTTTTTTTATTTGATTTCCGCCGTCTAAAGCAATCATTTTTTTATCGAAATCAATGACAGGATTATGTGAACTTATATGCGCTGCTCGATAATTAACGGCAGGCCAGTGTCCTACGATAACGATTTTATTAGCTAAATGGGCTTTCTCATAAAATGCCTCAGTATGTAAAGCAAAGCTTTCTTCTGTTTCATGCCAATCTTCTATGTTTTCAATGCCCGCATGAATGATAATAAAATCATCTGTTTCATAAGCAATCGGTAATGATTCCATCCACTCTATTTCATCCTGAAAATGTTGGCGATAAAATTGAGCTAATTCTTCTAGATTGGTGAAATTATCTAGTGTTTTACAATGCATTGCGAGCATTTCATTTAAAACAGAATTCTTTTGTTTGTTCATGTATGGGATGATTCCAACACTCCCATCAAAAACATAACGATGGACAACATCGCAATTTCCTTTTGTTATATAGACCTTATTGGATTTTTCGTATAAATTCTTAACAAACTCAACTGTTTCTAAACTTTTTGGCCCTTTTTCACAAAGATCACCATTGATGAATAAATAATCCTCTTCTGTATATTTCAATTTAGTTAAAAGTTTTTTGAAAAGGGTTAAATTTGCGTGTATGTCTGAAATAACAATCGTTCGTTTGGATTTATCTAGTTCTAGTCGTCTTACATCAATCATAAACTCATCTCCAGAATATTAGGTTAATTTTCTATAAATGTTTTCCAGATTATCTCACACCTCTCCCTAAATATACCAGTTCCAAAGAACAATGGTAATCATTTCTCGCATTAATAGTTCTTCCTGACTCATACTTTGCAGAAAAAACCGTAAACAACTCACATCGCTATGAGTGTTTACGGTTTGTATTATGCTAAAAACGCTTTTTAGCTTCTTCTATTTGAATTGCAACTTGGTCAAAACCAGTTCCACCAAGGGAGTTTCTTCTTCTCACAGCAGCAAGGGGTGATAATACATCGTAAATATCAGACTCAATTAAATTGCTCGCTTCTTGAAGATCTTCTAATGGTAAATCTAGTAAAAAATAGTTACGCTGAATACATAAAAATACTAGTTTGCCTGTTACTTCATGTGCTTCACGGAACGGAAGTCCTTTAGCTGCAAGATAATCAGCAAGTTCAGTCGCATTCGAAAAGTCTTTGTGTACTGTATCATGTAAACGCTCTTTATGAACAGTCATTGTACGAACCATACCTTCAAATATTTTCAGCGAACCAACGATTGTATGCACCGTGTCGAACATACCCTCTTTGTCTTCTTGCATGTCTTTGTTATAGGCAAGCGGTAATCCCTTAATGACAGTAAGTAAGCCCATCAAGTTCCCGTACACACGACCAGTTTTCCCACGAATTAGTTCGGCCATATCCGGATTTTTCTTTTGAGGCATAATACTGGAGCCCGTAGAGAATGAATCATCCAACTCAATGAAATTGAACTCTGAACTAGACCATAAAATAATTTCCTCTGCAAATCGAGACAAATGCGCCATCAACATGGAAGAATTACTTAAAAATTCTAAAATAAAATCTCGATCACTTACTGCATCCATACTATTTGCATACACATTTGCAAAACCTAAATACTCAGCCGAAAGTTTGCGGTCAATTGGGAAAGTAGTTCCTGCAAGTGCCCCTGCTCCTAGTGGAGAAATGTCGATACGTTTGATTGAGTCTTTAAAACGATCTTTGTCTCTATCAAGCATCCAGAAATACGCCATTAGATGATGTGCAAAAGAAATTGGTTGCGCACGTTGTAAATGCGTATACCCTGGTGCAAGTGTTTCGATATGCGTTTCCGCTTGTGCTACAAGTGTTTGTTGGAAAAGCTCGATTAACTCGATGATTTCTCCTACTCTATTTTTCAAGAATAGATGCATATCTGTTGCTACTTGGTCGTTACGGCTGCGGCCAGTGTGCAGTTTTCCACCGACAGGTCCGATTAAATCCATGAGCATTTTTTCTAAGTTTAGATGAATATCTTCATTCGCAACTAAAAATTCTAATGCATTGTCTGCAGCTAGTTTCTTTAATTGTTCTAAACCGCTAAGAATTTGCTGCACATCTTCCTGGGGCAAAATATTACATGCCCCAAGCATCTTCACATGTGCTGTACTACCATCTAAATCTTCCATTACTAGTGTTTGATCGAAACTAATAGAAGCTCCAAATTCATCTACCCATTGTTCGGCAGATTTTTGGAATCTTCCGCCCCAAAGTTTGGTCATGCTTTCACCTTCTCTACTCCCTTGTTCACCATTGCGTGAACTTTTGTTGGAAGCCCCCAAAGCTCGATAAACCCAACAGCTGAAGCATGGTTAAATTCATCCTCTTTTGTATAAGTAGCAAGTTTTTCATCATATAGAGAGTTCGGAGATTTACGTCCTTCTACAATTGCATGGCCTTTGAATAGTTTCACACGAACTGTACCATTTACATATACTTGTGTTTCTTTTAAGAATCCTTCTAGGGCAGTTCTAAGCGGAGAGAACCAAAGTCCTTCGTAAATAAGCTCTGTTAATTTTTTCTCAATAACTGGTTTAAAGTGAGCTACCTCTTTTACTAATGTAATATCTTCTAATTCTTTATGTGCTTTGATTAATGTAAATGCACCTGGGATTTCGTATACTTCACGTGATTTAATACCAACAAGACGGTTTTCCACGTGATCGACACGTCCAACTCCGTGCTTACCTGCTAGATCATTCATTTTTAAGATTAATTCATATAATTTATATTCCACACCATCTAGTGCAACTGGAACACCATTTTTAAACTCGATTTCAACGATATCTGCTGTATCAGGTGCATCTTCTATTGCAACCGTTAATTCATATGCTTCTTCTGGTGGAGCTGCCCACGGATCTTCTAAAATACCACATTCGTTTGCACGACCCCAAAGATTTGCATCAATAGAGAACGGGCTGTCTAAGTTAATCGGAATTGGAATATTTTTTTCTTTCGCGTAAGCAATTTCTTCCTCACGGCTCCAGCTCCATTCACGAACTGGTGCAATTACCTCTAAACTTGGATTTAATGCTTTAATAGAAACTTCGAAACGAACTTGGTCATTTCCTTTACCTGTACAACCATGTGCTACAGCAGTTGCTCCTGTTTGTTCAGCAATTTCTACTAGTTTTTTAGAAATTAAAGGACGTGATAAAGCAGAAGCTAAAGGATATTTGTTTTCATACCAAGTATGTGCTTGAAGTGAAATTAATGCATAATCATTCGCAAATTCTTCTCTTGCATCGATCATATAGCTTTCAATAGCTCCAACTTCAAGCGCTTTGTTTTTTACAAATTCTAGATCCTTACCTTCACCTACGTCTAAACAAACCGCTACGACATCATATCCTTCGTCTTTCAACCATGTAATGGCAACGGATGTATCTAGTCCACCTGAATATGCTAAAACGACTTTTTTATTCATCTTATATTCCTCCAATGTATTTATATACGTTTTATTAGTATTAATATACATAATGTATCATGGACAATGTATAAATACAACTAATAATTTATTAAATATACAAATATATTGAAAAAGAATGACTAGCTTTGAATTTCGTTATTTTTTTCAAGAGAAACTTCTTCAGTCTGAGCTTCTTCGATTTCCTCTTCTGCTATATGAACGTCCTCATTTTGCTGATCGAGTGTGTAATCTATTCCACGTTTTTCTAATTGACGCTCGATTTCTTGTATGATATTTTGTAGAACGGTCAGCCTAGCATGCAGCTTATCATCTCCATGGATAAGGAACCACGGAGCATTTGCTGCATTCGTTCTATCCATCATTTCGTCTGCCGCTTTTATATACAAATCAAATTTTTCACGATTTCGCCAGTCTTCGTCTGTTAGCTTCCATCTTTTTGATGGGTTGATTTTACGTTCATAGAAGCGTTTTAACTGTTCTTCATTGGATACATGTATCCAATGTTTCATAACAATATAGTTTTCACTGGACAACATTTTTTCGAATTGATTTATTTCTCTGTACGCACGTTTCCATTCCGCTTTCGTTGCTAAATTCTCTATACGCTCGACAAGGACTCGTCCATACCAGGAACGGTCAAAAATACCAATTTGTCCGTGCTGAGGTAACTTCCGCCAAAACCTTTGCAGATAGTGGTATCTTAGTTCATGTGGCTGTGGAGCAGAAATTGGATGCACGATATATCCACGTGGATCTAAACGTTGAGTCAGTCGTTTAATGGCTCCACCCTTACCTGCAGCATCCATTCCTTCAAAGACGAGTACTAATCCAATATTTTCATTTAATAATATATTTTGTAGACAAAGTAAATCGATTTGTAATTGTTTCAATTCTTCCTTATATTCTTTTTTTGATTTGGAGTACGAAATCGATTCTAACTGCTTTAATTTTTTCACCATATGTAACCCCTCCTCTTTATATTATACCTAATATTCTGACAGGAAATATTTCAAACAATGAATATCCTCAGTTCACTATTATTGATTCATATTTCAAAAAACGTAATACTAATAAAAAAGGAGTGATGAAGAAATGTCTCATTTATTCTCGCCATTAAGTATAAAAGGTTTAACATTAAAAAATCGAACAGTAATGGCACCGATGTGTCAGTATTCCGTTCAATCAAAGGATGGAAAGCCAAATGACTGGCATTTTGTTCACTATGTATCACGTGCAGTTGGTGGAACAGGATTAATCATCGTCGAAATGACGGATGTAGAACCAGATGGGCGAATCACAGATTACGATTTAGGTTTATGGTCCGATGATCATATTCCTGCATACGAAAGAATTGTAAAAGAAGTACATAAATATGAAGTTAAAATTGGGGTTCAAATTGCACATGCGGGTAGAAAAGCGCAAGATGCTATTCAACCAGTAGGTCCCTCCAACATTCCAGTGGAATCGAATGGCAAATGGAAAGAGCCAAGACCGTTAACCATAGATGAAATTAAAGAAATGATCAATAAATATAAAGACGCTGCAAGGAGAGCGGTTACAGCTGGTTTCGATACAATTGAGCTTCACGGAGCACATGGCTATTTAATTCACCAATTCCACTCACCTGCGATTAATAACAGAACGGATGAATACGGACAGGACTTGTCGAAGTTTGGAGTAGAAGTCATCCAAGCAGTACGTAGCGTTATGCCAGAAGAAATGCCCCTATTGCTCCGCATATCAGCAGTAGAGTATATAGACAATGGCTACGACCTCGAGCATTCTATAGAAATTGCGAAAAAATATAAAGAAGCTGGTGTGGACGTGTTCCATGTATCGAGTGGTGGAGAGGCAACTCCAGGTAAAGTAAAACCTGCAAACACCCCTGGGTACCAAGTTCCTTTTGCTCGTGCATACAAACAAGCGCTAAATGTACCTATTATCGCTGTTGGAATACTAGAAAATCCGGATCTTGCAGAAAAAGTCATTGTCGAAGGAGATGCAGAACTAGTCGCAGTTGGGCGTGGCATGTTAAAAGATCCATATTGGGCACTTCATGCAGAAATAGCCATCACAGGTAAAGCAATACCTCCTACTCCTTATAAGAGAGGGTATTAATTAACGTCAAATGCTTTATAGCTTGTGAAGAAAATTAGAATTGTATTAGTAACAGTAGAAAAAACATGTCTTCCAAAAGGTAAACCACCCGATTGCTTCCTAGGCTTTTGGGAGGTTTACCTTTTTTCGATGCAGAGCATTTAATCCCACTATAGACTTCCCTTGGATTGATCAACGACTTTAGATTATTTTTTCGTATTAGTTATCCGCATTAATTTGATAATCGGGATTATTCTAATTTGTCCTTAGGATTAATAATAGATCAATAGTTAACACTTCGAAACTGTTTCAAAAAGACCTACTTCTCTAAAGTATTACCCCTGCCTATAATCCTATACCGCAATTTTAATAGGAGGAAACCAATCAAACCATATAAAATAGTTAGATGATTTAAATTTATTATTTTATTCCAAAACTTACCTGGTTACAAAGCATTACATTTAAGTTTATAGTTAATTTGCAATAAAAATTGGAAATAGGAGAGTTAAAATGGCAAATAATACTAAGATTGCAGAAATAAAAGTGGAAGTTATCGTAACGGAAAATAATATTGAAAGCATCATGAACGCTGCCATAGAAGGCGGAATAGGCTATTGGGCACACGTAATTAAAACTGGGGAAAAATGGAATTTGAAAACAAAAGGACTATATACATATGAATGGGCAACTAACTTGTTATTAAATGGGGAAACAATTGAATTTGTTGACCGAGAAAATGAAGAAAAATGTTGGTCTTTAAATTTGGAAAAATTACTTAAGGGAATTGAATTAAACTTTAAAAATAGACCGCATGATATTAATATAGAAAATGCAAGTGAACCTACTGGAGACAGTATTATTCAATACGCATTATTTGAGAGTATTGTATACAGCTAATTAAGTTTCCATCTAATAGAAGTACAAAAAGGGGCTGTCCCTAAAGTCGTATAGCGACTGAGAGATGCTCCCTTATTCAATGTATTGATTTCCGTTCCAGACGGACGCTTTCCGCGGGCATGGCATCAGTCTCCTCAGGCCAACACGATGTTGGTCACGAAGGCGTTGCCACACGAGGTGGCGTTCTTAGTCTTCGTTCCTTTGTTCGCTCCTGCGGGGCCTTCAGCTCATGCACCTGCCGCTTCGCTTTCGGTGCAGAAAACAACTGCTATTCCCGCTGGAGTCGCCGTCTTCCACAACAATCAATTGCCTATAAAAAAAGGTGTAGAAAAAGACTCGTTTTTCTACACCTGCTTCAATTTATGGGCTTATTGGACAGCCCCTTTTTGGGTTAATAATTAATCTCAAAAATCTAAATTAGCCTTTAATAAAACAACTTTCCAGGCTTTGTAGAATTCTTCCACGGAAGAATACCTGCAGCTTTTATCCTCTTCAACAGCCTTGACTGCTATTTCATAGAGTTCTTGTCCTGCATCCCACTTTAAAAAGGAACGGTCCAGCTCTCCTCCTAACAGTCCAAATGCAATCGCACCCATGTTAAAGACATTTGTTCTTTCATCTATTACAGCATCAAGCATAAATTCTTCTGGTGACATAAATCTGGAGGAACCCCAAAGTCTTCCCATAAAATTAATGAATGGCCTTTTCATATATAAATCAATATCACAAATCTTTGTAATGTTATTTTTAAAGTCATATAAAATACTACCATCATAAAAATCAACAGCTACGTAGTTGTTCTTCTCAACATTTACATGAAATTCAAAGATACTATTTAATGATTTTAAACGATATTCAATAGGTAACTTCTTAAACCGATAAAATGGGGAATCTGGGTGATTATATTTCTGTGGTGGAGGAAAAGACCAGTGTGGGTGTAGACATTCCCCATCAAACCAGTCAAACACTAATGCATACCCTTTTTCAACCTCAAAGTATTCTACTAAATTTACTAAATGAGGATGATTCAGATCTTCATAAAGAGAAGCACAACTTTTTAATCTAGCAATAGCGTCTTCTGGAGAGCCAGAATACCTTAAAGTCTTTGCTCCTGCATACTTTACAAACCTTTTCAATCCGTCTATTTCAATACCAAAACTAATATTTCCAGAATCTTGTTCGTCAAACACACAAAATACTTGTCCTAGTCTTGTAAGCCACTCAAAATCATGTAGCTCTTTTAATTGAAACGATACTTTACCTAAAGTAATTGTTGGGAAATGATTCATATAAAACCTCCAAATAATATTTGTATTCTAACTTTAACTATTTATTGGGAACTACA
Organism: Psychrobacillus sp. FSL H8-0484; assembly: GCF_038005325.1. Taxonomy (NCBI): domain Bacteria; kingdom Bacillati; phylum Bacillota; class Bacilli; order Caryophanales; family Bacillaceae; genus Psychrobacillus; species Psychrobacillus sp. FSL H8-0484. The sequence continues at coordinate 2,177,082 of NZ_JBBOSZ010000001.1, forward strand.
TTCCATAGATGCCACGATAGGTATAGATGAAATAATGGTAAATCGAAGAAACATTGAACTTTATGAGGCTTTTAAAAATCGTAATACAATACGAACAAACTTGTCAGTTTCCTCTAACTCCGGAAAATGAGCACTGCTGTTAAACAAGTTCCATTCACTGTTTACAAGGTTTCTATAAATAATTGTTGAAATGGGAATCCCAGTATTCCTATCATGAACTCCAGTAATCACTAATGTCTGTTGGGTAATTTCTTGAAGACGCTCATATAAGGGTATCTCTACTGGATTTTCCTGCAATGCAGCCAACATAAGACCGGTGTTATGCAAATTGCTTTCCTTTACTAATTGGCGGTACTTTTTAGCAATACCTTGATTCAAAAAAAATAAGCGATCCACTGTTTCATTATCAACAATTCCCCATATTTTTTTATATTTTTCTTCAATTGAAGTATCTTCTTGTAGTATTTCTTCCATTTTATTTGCCAAAGGAAGGTTTGCGACGGAAACGAAACCAGCTATTTGAATCATATATTGCGTCTTTAAGGCCATTAAACTTGGCCCAGATAAAATAATTTTGTTAATAATAGTTGGAAGAGCATATGTTAATTCAAGAGCAAGCTCCCCTCCAAATGAGTAGCCTAGTAAATCGATTTTTTTCACATCTATCCACTCAATTATTTTCTTGAAGTCATTAATTAATTCATTAATAGAATAAGCTTTATCAGAAAGTGGTTTTTCACTCCTACCACAACCACGTTGTTCGTAATATATAACGGTTCTTTCTTGAGAAAGAAAAGGACCGGCAGTTCTTTCAAATGTATATAGGTTTCCTCCTGGACCACCATGAATAATAAATAAAGGGATCGTATTATGTTCTTTTCCCTCCACTTTTATCCAATGTTTTATTCCATTAATATCTATTAGGTATTCACCATTTTCAATTTTCATATATACCTCTCTTTAAGTCATTTCTGAATTCTGATCAATCATTTATCCAATAGTAATAATTTCATCATTATAAGATTCTATATCGAATAAGGATTTCCCTTTATTGAAAAAGCAGTAGCAAGGGCGAATAACCCAGTTACCTAATTTACAGTGCCTTGATATGGAGCATCCTTGGAAACGATTAAGTTTACACCCCTCATTACAAGGTTTAAGAGAAAATTAGAATGAAAACTACTAGTATTTGTTATAGTAAGAAACTTTCGAAGAAATGTCTGTATAAATCTCAAATGCACCTCCACAGCTTTTTTTTAAAATATACCCTCACGCCAAATTGGAGAGCTTTTCAAATGGCATTTAGTATCGAGAATCGTACAGCCTTCACCTCAGCAGTATTCAATTTCAGTAATATTCTAATTTTATAGATAATTCTCCCTAATAAAAAGGAAAATTTTCATCTAATAGCGAATTAAATAGTTATACCTTTTATATATTAATAGCAAGACAAAACGAAAAACTGAGGAGAATAGTATGAACATTTTGGTCAATTATTCAGGAGATTATCTACAACTACTTACACCTGAGTTGGAAAAAAAATTACAAGCTATCCATCATGGAATTCATACGAAATCTGCAGAAGGCGCCGATTATTTAGGTTGGGCAGAGTGGCCGAGTTCTATTAGTCCAGCGTTTGTACAGGATATCAAAGAAACTGCAGAACGCATTCGCTCTACTTCTGATGTTTTAGTTGTCATTGGTATTGGAGGGTCATATTTAGGGTCAAAAGCGGTAATCGAGGCATTATCTACACCATTCCAGAATTCAAATGACTTAGAAGTAATTTTTGCAGGTCATTTAGTAAGTGGGGAATATATAAAACAACTGATGGCATATTTAGACAATAAAGAAGTCACCTTGAATATTATTTCAAAATCTGGCACAACTACAGAACCAGCCATTGCATTCCGCTTTTTACAGCAATACATGGAAAAAAGATATGGCAATCAAGCTGCATCCCGTATACTAGTCACTACGGATGAAGAGAAAGGGGCCTTGCGGACACTAGCAATAGAAAAAGGCTATAGGCGCTTTGTCATCCCCGGTAACATTGGAGGAAGATATTCTGTCTTCACAGCAGTCGGTTTGTTGCCTATTGCAGCAGCAGGTCATGATATCGAAAAACTAATAAATGGTGCAAGAACAGCAGAGAAGGAATTTGGAGTATTTGATACAAATTCAAATCCTGCCATTCAATATGCAGTCATCCGCAATTATTTGTATAATGCGGGTTACCCAGTCGAAATCATGGCAACGTTTGATGAAAAGTTGAAGTATGTCCAAGAATGGTGGAAGCAATTATTTGGAGAAAGTGAAGGAAAAGGCGGGAAAGGAATTTTTCCTACATCCGTTCTTTATTCAACCGACCTGCATTCCTTAGGCCAGTACATCCAGGATGGAAAACGCATGTTATTTGAAACGTTTTTAATGGTGGAAAAGCCGACAGGTGATTTGACAGTTTTTGAAGAAGAAAATGACGGAGATGAATTGAACTATTTGAGTGGCCTTACACTACATGAATTTAACTCGGCATGTCATGAAGCAACCCAAACGGCACATCTTGCTGGAGGAGTGCCACAAATATCACTCACTTTCGAACAACTAGATGAACAACATTTAGGCCACCTCTTATACTTCTATATGATGGCTTGTGCATACAGTGCATACTTACTAGACATCAATCCGTTCGATCAACCAGGAGTAGAAGATTACAAATCAAACATCTTTAAGATTCTAAAAAAACCGGGATATATCCTAATGTAGAGAAGATGCATGTAATCACCTAAAGTCATCCGATTATCACTGCTTATCACCCAATTTTATGATTGAACTTTTCGATTAGACCAATGGGTTAAACGCTATGTTGAGCCTTCTACCTCTGCTGCTGGTCGTTTAATTGATGAAATGAGAGAAACAAGATTCAAGGAAGGATTCGTGTGTCCTCATTGTTCATCAGAATACGTTGTTCGATTCGGAAAATATAATGGTAGGCAACGGTATCGGTGTAAATGTTGTAGCAAAACCTTTACTGACACAACTAATACCGTTTTGTACCGTACCCGAAAAGGCAACGAGTGGATTACATTTGTTGATTGAATGTTCAAAGGATATTCACTGCGAAAATCGGCTGAAATCGTAGGGATTACTTGGGTTACGCTTTTTTATTGGAGACACAAATTGTTGAGTGATTTGAAACAAATGGATTTTGAACATTTTGATGGTATCGTTGAAATTGACGAGACCTATTTCCTGTACTCTCAAAAGGGACAACGTGGCATTATTGACCGTAAACCTCGAAAACGTGTAGGGAAGTCTAAATACAGAGGCATTAGCCACGAACAGGTCTGTGTTCTTGTCGCCAGAGACCGCACAAAATCTACTGTATCCAAAGTTGCTTGTATGGGTCGTGTTGTGAAAACTAAGGGTGACAACTTGATTGGTTCTAAACTGACATCTAATAATATACTCGTTACAGATGCTTGGAGAGCCTATAAAACCTATGCAAGAGAAAGAGGATTAGAACATTATAGGATTAAATCAAATGATGGCAAACACGTTATAAAAGGCTTATACCACATCCAAAATGTAAACGGTCTTCATTCCCGTATGAAACAATGGATAGACCGCTTTAAAGGTGTGGCTACGAAATATCTTGATAATTACCTTGCTTGGTTCTTATTTGTCGATAGTCGTAGTAACGAAAGCACTAAACAGCATATAAAAGAATTTCTATTAACATCATTTGTATTTGAAGTGACAGATACATATGACAGTTTGAGACTGTCAAAATTCAATATGTAGTTTTCTTATACAACCAGTTTAACCCACATAATGTTTATCAGGAGGTTAGTAGTAAATTTGAAGGAAATGTTAGAAAAAAGATTAGCTTATTTATATTCTGGGGAATTATCTTCTATAATCGTTTTTGTCCTTGTTAGTTATCTATTAAATTATGCATACCCTAATCTACAATTGTATTCTCTATATTCATTTTGGGTATCCTTTATCCTTTTAGAGTTTCTTTTATTACAAGGAACGATTTATTGGTATGCAAAACTTAATAGACTAAGAAATGAGAAATCGGCTATAACTCCGATTAAGATTGTTCGACTGTTACATCGTTCAAAATCGCTTAATATAGTTATGATTATTACCGCAATTGTTGCATTTGCTTTTGATTTCATTAAATGGTATCCATCTTTTCCATTGGGTGGATTATCAATTGCATTCTTCATTTATATCTTTGCAATTTTAGAGTTTATTAACTACTTTTACATTCAACTCTCATACGATAATGTCTCTGACATTAAAAATTTGTTAAAAAGTAGAAAATTGAAGAAATCCTCTCTGAATAAAGATTTTAAAAGAATAAATAAATTGGAACTCTGAAAATTGAGTTCCAATTTATTTATACCATAAAATCAACAATGAATATTAACAGCGCCAATAAAAAAAGACGTTTTGTCCGTGGACAAAACGTCTTTTTTTAACTTTATAAATTCTTGCCTCGTATGGCTATGACTCAAAAACGTTAAATTCTTCATTGACCACGTCTATGTTCTGAGCGGCTTATACCTTTATTATCATTTTTTTAGAAACACCTTTTAATGTTAATGTTGACATATCTATATTTTTTTGTATTCCATGTCATTTGATGTGTCTAAAACGAGCATAGCTGCCCCAAGCATACCTGCTTCATTCCCAAAATCAGCTCGTATCAGCTCTAATGGCTTCAGTTTCAGCGGTTCTACTTGCTCAAGAAGACATTCCCACCAATCTTCTGCAGAATCTGAAACTCCCCCCCCTATGACAACACAATCCATATCCAGCACTGCTTGAAGAGTAGAAATGATAATTGCGAAATTAGAAAGAAACTGATCACGAACTGCTATTGCTCTTGAATGACCACTCGCTGCAAGTCGGAACAAGTTTTGCGGTAATACTAGATCTCCAGTTTCTGGATCCACAACATATTCCTCTTGAATCATTCTCTTTAGTGCAGTTCCGGAAACATATTGTTCGCTGCAGCCACGTCTATCACAACTACAAAGCAACCCATTTGGATATAAAATCATGTGACCGACTTCTCCAGCACCACCATGTATCCCATTCATCACTTCTCCATCAAAAACGAAGCCGCCTCCAAGTCCTGTTCCTAAAGTCAAACAAACAACTCTTTGAAATCCAGCCGCTCCTCCAAGTCGCGCCTCTGCAAGAGCAGCACAATTGGCGTCATTGTTTATCTCTACACGAAGACCAGTAGCAACTTCTAGTTGAGCTTTCACAGGGGTCCCTTGCCAACCTTCCAACTCTTTTTCGAATGTGACAACACCTGTTTTCGCATCTACCATTCCTCTTGTTCCAATACCAATACCAATAAGGTCAGGAAAATCCGTTTTGACCTTTAAAATCTGTTTTTCAAGATAAGGGTATAAAGGTAACAATGTGGGAATCGTCCTATCAGAGATAACATTGCCGTTTTCATTTACGACACCCATCCGTATTTTTGTTCCCCCAATGTCCACACCAAGTACTTTTTTCAATTTATTTTCCCCTTTCAAAAGCGAGTACAAAAGCTTCATAAGGACGTACTTCTATGATATCTCCATTAATATTTGGAGTTTCATAGTTAGCTATTATGATCTTTCCGTTACTGTTTTGTACGCCACATAGTTCACACTCTAATTGTTCCTTATGCGCGGAAAAATTTGTTACGATAATCCATTCTTCTTCCTCTGATTGTCTTTTATATACAAAGAGGTGCGGATGATCAGGAATTAACAATTGGAAGCTCCCGTTTGTAAGAATGTCAGACTCTTTTCGTAAATGAATAAGTTTTTGATACGTATAAAAAATCGATGAGTGATCTGCAAGAGCTTGTTCTGCATTAATGTTAGACGTATTAGGGTTCATCTGAATCCAAGGTGTCCCTGCAGTGAACCCACCATCAGATGACCATTGCATAGGAGTTCGAGCGTTATCTCGCCCTTTCGCATAAATACTCGCCATTATCTCTACATGCGCAATACCCTTTTGACGTTTCTCTTTGTACATATTAAGTGTTTCGATATCTCGATAGTCATCAATAGTATCAAACTTCACATTCGTCATGCCTAGCTCTTCACCTTGATAAATATATGGAGTACCTTGGAGCATATGAAGGCAAATTGCCAACATTTTTGCGGATACTTCACGATATTTGTCATCATCACCAAAACGTGAAACAATGCGTGGCTGATCATGGTTATTCCAATAAAGGCTGTTCCATCCCACCTGATGAAGAGCGTGCTGCCACTTCTCTAAATTGCGTTTTAATGCAACCAAATTTAACGGCTGAATATCCCATTTTTCATACGGTCCACTGTCTAAGTTCATATGCTCAAATGTGAAGATCATATTTACTTCTTGATTTATTGGATCAGTATAGATTTGGGCATCCTCGGTCGAAGCTCCTGGCATTTCCCCCACTGTTATTACGTCATACTTGCTCAAAACTTTTTCATTCATCTCACGTAGATAAGTATGGATTTTCGGCCCATTTATAAAATATGGACTCCCATCTCCAAACATTTGCTCTGGATGAATCATTCCATCTGGCAATTGTTCATTTTTTGAAATAAAGTTGATGACATCCATTCGGAAACCACCAATTCCTTTATCCAACCAAAACTTCATCGTATCAAAAATTTCGTGTCGAAGAGGTTCGTGTTCCCAGTTCAAATCTGGCTGCTTTTTTGAAAATAAATGCAAATAGTACGAATTAGTGGTGTTATCTTTTTCCCAAGCAGAGCCAGAAAATATAGAACTCCAATTATTTGGAGGGTTTTCCTCCTCACCTTCTCGCCAAATATAATAATCACGGTATGTCGAATCCTTAGAAGATCGTGATTCAACAAACCAAGTATGTTCGTCCGAAGTGTGATTAACTACAAGATCCATTACAATTCGAATCCCTCGCTGTTTCGCTTCATCTATCAATTGCTCAAAATCTTCCATCGTACCAAACTCTTTCATAATAGCCATGTAATTTCGAATGTCATAGCCGTTATCGTCATTTGGAGAATCATAGATTGGGCTTAACCAAATGACATCCACACCTAGTTTCTCTATATAATCCAGTTTTGAAATAATGCCTTGTAAATCCCCAATACCATCGCCGCTTGCATCCATAAAACTTCGAGGATAAACCTGATATACCACACTTCGTTTCCACCAAGGTTCCACCATTTTATTCCAACACCACCCTGTTTATCTATTATGTTTTTAATTACAGTTATAAACTACTCATAAACAAAATAACTCCTCAAACTACATTCCACTGATACAATCAGTTACTACACTATTTCCTGGTCTAATTCCCCATTTAATAATAACTTCGATGTACTTGCAAAAATACCTTCTTTACCTGAAAAAGAATAAGCTCTTGATAGAGAGGGGGTTTTTATTTAGGAAAGAATTCCAAAGGCTCTTTACAATTCAAGTATCCATTCCTTCTATATAAATCGATGCTATCATCACTTGGCCATACAATGATAAATTCATATTTTCTATTTTTCGACCATTCGTTTATGGTTGTGATTAATTTACTACCTATACCAAGACTATTGTGATAACACACTAACACTCTATGTATAGGTGCTTTTATTAAAACTACTATTTTTTGTAGGCAATTGATTGTAGTGAAAGACGGCGACTCCAGCGGGAATAGCATGAGCGGAGGGCCCCGCAGGAGCGAAAGCGACGAGGAGACTGAAGCCATGCCCGCGGAAAGCGTCCGTCTGGAACGGAAATCAATACATTGGAAAGGGACCATCTCTCAGTCAATGTATTACTTTAGGGACAGCCGCATTATTCGATAATCGTGTGGTAGACCAAAAACGTACAAGTGCAAAATGGGATCCTTGCGCATTTCTTTCGAAATTTTAATGGTGGAAATTGGATAATACAACCGTGATATTTTGCTTAATTAGCTAGCTCTAAAATTCCCCTTATAAATTCCCCTTTTGCTTCCATATATTCCGAGCGAGATGTAGATTTTTTTGCTAAAGAGATTTTCAAATGTTCATATGAACTTGCTACTTCTGGGTGTTCTCTTAAGTAATTGCGGAAAGTAAGATGTCTATGCAATTCCGCACTATCCTTTGTACATACGTATAAATGATGCTCTATCCAATGTGTTTGATCGCCCCCCCACGGAACAAATTCATCCTTTCGGGCAAAGGCTTCTCTTCCCTCGATTCCTAAATTCCCTTCGTATAAATACCCTAAATCTTGTAGTTTAAGACTAACTTTTTCAAAATCATCATTAGCATTTATGACCAAATCTAAATCGATAATAGGCTTAGCAGCTAAACCTTTTACTGAGGTACTCCCAACGTGTTCGATGCACTTTACTAACTCACCAAGCGAATTCGATAACACTTGTTGAAGTAAAAGAAATTCAAATTCCCATTGTTCATCATATGGTACAATTCTTATTCCAGTTGGCCGTTCTCCCACGTTCATTCTCATTTCCTCCATACATATTATTTACTATGTTCCTCGTTTAACTTCTTAATTAAAACAACAGCTTGATCAATATGGTTGACATCAAATATTTCAATGTTAAGATTTCGTGATGCTTTTATTTCCCTAGCTTCAGCAGCATTTTCAATAGGAATAATCATGAATGGGTAACCATTTTCCTCCGCTATCAGTACCTTTTCTCTTATCATCCCTATGCGTAACACATCACCTGTTTCACTAAGTGCACCCGTCACACCAAAGGATAACTTATTTGAGAGCTCCCCTTGTGCAATTAGAACTGTCAATGCTAATCCTAATCCCACACTATCTCCTGAAATATCTTCTCTATTTAAAAACGCTTCAATACTGGAAGTTTCACCTTCAAGATAACGATTTACATTGCGCTTCATAAGAGTAAAATGATCTTTATTAATCCTTAACAATCGAAGAATTTCAGCATTTTTACTTTGATATCGGGCTTTATTGTTTATTTTATGCAAGCTAATAAAATCGTTTTCTTGTTCTAAACTTTTAACAATTACTTCTCGATCTTCTATGTAACCAATATCTTCCGTTCTAACAACCATTAAGTGTATTCCCGAATTGTCAATGACTTCTATAGAATCCGCATAAAAACTTGCTGTAAATGTATGACCCTCATATTCTAAAAGTAGAAATTCAAAGAATAATAGTATTGCTACTATGATTGTGGAAATACTCATTATCTCTATCTTTGCTTGATCTTTTCGAAAAATAATCAAGCATATTAACTGGATAGTTAATACAACTAATAAAACTCCAACCAGTACAAAAGCATTGATCAAATCCTGATAATATATAAACCACAAAACTAGATATAATAAGAGGGTCACAATACCTGTCGCTATATAAGTAGCAATTTTTTGTTTATCAAACACATATAATCCTCCTTCTATATTTAGAATTTATTCATTTGAATTTCCTTCATTAATATCGTAATTTTTGTTGTATTTACAACAAAAATAATTTACCTTAAACTAATAAAAGGACTGGTATATTAAATAAATCTAGAACGGATGAAGATAATTGAAATCAATTAGAATAACACGAGAAGACGATCTAAAAAAAGCTTTTTATATCAGAGAAGAAGTATTTGTAAAGGAACAAGAGGTACCGTTAGAATATGAATTTGACGAATTCGACAAACTTAATGGAATATGTGAACACGTTTTAGTCTATTCCGAGGAACAACCTGCCGGAACTGGAAGATTAAGAGTAGTTGATGGTATAGGTAAATTGGAGAGAATTTGTATCTTAGTTCCTTACCGAAAATTGGGGCTTGGAAAAATAATCATTAACGCATTAGAAGAAATAGCGACAGAAAAAGAAATAGGTAAAGTTAAATTACATGCTCAAACACATGCAGAAGGTTTTTATGAAAAACTTGGTTATCAGACTTCATCTGATGTATTTATGGAAGATGGTATTCCGCATATTTTAATGGTAAAAGAATTATCATAGGCATTTGAACCATAGTTATCTCCTTCTCAAGAGAAAGGAGATAACTATGGTTCTTTTATTTTATTCCTTCATTCTTCTTCACGGTAACTGTTATGAGTTGGTTGAAACAGATCTTCCTGAGCATTTCTAACAACCGAAAAATGATCGACATTGTAATGCCCATGAAGTATTTTATTATGATGAGTGATTATCTGTTCGGCAGATAAGGTTGGAGAGTCAGTCGTTGAATGCCCATCTGATACTAAAGTGACATCAAAATCATTGATGGTGGCAGTTCTAACCGCTGTGTCGATGCAATACTCTGTTTTACACCCCATTATTACAAGATGTTCGATCTCATTTTCCTTTAAAACGCTCATCAATGGCGTTCCATAAAAGGAATTTGTTGCTTTTTTATCATATACTTTTGACATGGAAGGTACTTTAATATCTTCGTGTATTTGAAACCCTTTTCCTGTCCCTTCAGCGACATCCACATCTCTTATAAAAACGATTAAAGCATCTGATTCTAATGCTTTATTAATAACCAAATTAATATTATCCACTAATTTTTCTTTATTTAAAACACTTTTTTCATTTTGATTTCCATCAATTAATTCCTGTTGAGCATCAATAACTAGCAAAGCTTGTTTCACTATAAAAACTCCTTTTCAATTTAATTTAAAACTCATTTCTCAAGTTGCATCCCCTTTTAATAACTATTTCGATGTCCTTTCAAAAATACCTTCTTTAACCTAAAAAGAAAAACCTCTTGATAGAGCATATATATTTATATAGGAAAGTATTCCATAGGCTCTTTACAATGTATGTATCCATTCCTTCTATAGAAATCGATGCTATCATCACTTGGCCATACAATGATAAATTCATATTTTCTATTTTTCGACCATTCGTTTATGGTTGTGATTAATTTACTTCCTATACCAAGATTCCTGTAATCCTTCACTGTAAAGACATTTGTCATAAATGCAAAAGGGTAAGTTACTCTGCCAGGACGTGGCACCTTTTGTATTAATTCTATGTAGATATGAGATACAATTTTTGATTCTTTCTCTGCAACCCAAATAAACCAAGTTTCACTCGCAATCGCATTTTCTAAAAAGGAACGGCACTCGATTTTAAATACTTCCAAATCGCTCTCCTCAAAAGTTTTCGTTTCATTATGCTCAACAGTGAAATCCCATCTCATTTGAATCAATTGATCGATATCTTTCCTTTCAGCTAGCCTAATCTGCACTATTTCTTCCTCCTTTCACTCACATTATGTAAATTAGAATTATGAAATTGTTTTATCTGAGTATCAATAGTAAGAAGAAAGGCAAAATGACTATCTTTATCCATGTAAAGATCCTCCTAACTATCCTCTTCTAATTATTCTATTTAGAGTAAGTATATCCCTGCATTTCTATTTAATTTCTACCATCTTGATAATAAAAGAGCGTCTCCAGCTATTGCAGAGACGCTCTTTTTATATTGTATATTAGCTACTTGGGTACGCTTCGGACAAAATATATCTGTCTCTTATAATGGTGCGATGATGAATTTCATGACCGGCAATAATCGCTATGAGTGCACGGACAGTTACTTCATAATTGTTTGCTATCCCTCGACGAAGCCAATCTTCGCTTGTTAGACTCTTAATCAAATGAATAGTTGATTGACGGACAGCAGACAAATTTTGAAGCAATTCCTCTACTGACTGTTTATCAAATTCTGCATTTTGAACATATGCAACATCGTCGTAACCAGGAAGAGCAATTGTCTCACCACGAGCTATGGATAGGAGTCTATAACCCATGATTCGCTCTGTATCTGCCAAATGACCAATCACTTCTTTTATGTCCCATTTACCAGGAGCATAACGGAAATGGGCTTGATGTTCTGTAATGTCCTGAAGTAAGGAAATTGTCTCTTCCATTTGTTTTTCTAAAATTATCATTATATCCCCATCAGGTACCAACTCTACATAAGTAGAATAATATGGAGCGTACTCATTTTTATCCAGTAGTTTGTGCATATATTTTCCCCCATCTTATAACTTTAAAGTCTATTTCTTTATTTTACATGTTCCGTATTTCTCCTTACATAGGCCTTTTTACAGTTTATTTTGAACACTCTAATACATGAAATGAACTTCCTTCTCCATATCCATTCTTAACTTCGTGAAGCACAATTTTATGAAATCCATTCGACTCGAGAATATTTTCAAATTCACCTAGTTCATAAAGTCGAATGGGAAAATCCATTATTTCTGTTTTTTCTATATGCTTTCCTTTCATCAATTGATATTTTAATTTCATATTTAGTAACTTGCTTTCCTCGTCATAAAGGGCTTTCTTGTGTTCAACGATCACATAGTTATCAAAATGCTGCTTATTCGTTTCAATCCATTTCGGAATTTCTTCAACTTGTCTTTTTTCGTCATGATTGTTAAAAGTAATTTCCCATCTTCTTTTAAAATCGTTTTCATGTTTAAAAGACTATTTTTTGCTAAACTATCAGATAAAAGTGAAAAAGATCCAAACGGTATTATAATTAAATCATACTTTTTTGTATCTCTAAATTCTTCTATTTTTCCATAAGATACATTTGGTTTAAGATTTAACCTATTTCCTTTGTCCATACATACTTGCAGCATTTCTTCTGACATATCAAACCCTTCAATATCGATTCCATGTTGCATAAAAGGAATCAACATTCTTCCGTTTCCACACATTGGTTCTAATGCTTTCATGTTTTTGTCCTTAACAAAGGAGAGATAAAACTCAAGTTCTTTCCCCTTTGCGATAGATTTATCCTTCTCGTAAATCTGTGAACAAAGTTCCCCATAAAAAGTTTTGCCCAAATGATGAATAAGACCAAATGGGAATAGTAGCGATATAAAGAGTTGGAGTCCCAATTGCTAACAATTTCACCCAATCGAATGTCCATTTTTTCTGGTGCTGAATGTCTTTGATCAATCCAGGAAACTTTAATAACATCCCCATGAGGATTGGAAAGATGAGATTGAATATAAATATTCCTTTATAATCAAACGTTGACTCTGCGATGGCCTTTAAACTCAAATAATATCTGCTACCTAAATAACAGATAAAAACAATAACTAAAACCCAGGAAAAATAATAGATAAAACGTTTCAATAAAATCCCTCCCACACTGTTGAAACTTCTCTTTGGAGTCAATCATCATAGTACTTATTTAATGGAGGGATAGAGATCTTTTAAAAAATCTAGTCCTCCAAATAATGAAAATATGATAATACAAAAGCGATGCAAGTATTCCTAATACTAAAAAGCTAAAAGTATCTGCATTTAATGGAAGTGGCCCTCCTAAATTGAAATACAATATAACGATGGCAGTAATTTTTCCTGCAATAATATAACCAATTAAAGCATGTAAATACTTAGTACATAAAGTATCAATAATAAACGAGCATATAAATCCAGCAATGATAAAGACAGGCCCTGAGAATATGCAAAAGATGATAAAATAAGCTGGCAACGAAAAACCAAAAGTGTTAGATTCTCCATTTAAGAATGGTACAACTGTAAATACAGCTAGTGAAAAGCTGAATATGACAGTTGCTATTATTCCTATTAAAATACGTTTGACTACCTCGACGCGCATCCTTAATACCACCTTTTGTTAGAAGAGAAATAGTATGTAAGCGACCAAAATTGTATTTTCAATATAATCATTTTCTATTTTTGAGAATAAGTCCTATATTTATTATATTCTTTTCCTTATCAATAAAACCCTTTATCAAAGCAGTAATCGTTTTATACATTAACCTTAGGAGTGATTAAATTTTATTCGGATAAGCAACGTCTTGGCTCGGATGTCGAGAGGCTTTGCTTGGATAAAAGCTTTCACTCACCTAAAACATGTTCTTCAAATATATGTTCTTGCCAATACAAAACCACCTATGAAAATGTGATAGCAAACATTTTCATAGGTGGGTTATGGTATTTATACAATAATCTTTGGTTTTCTTTGTTCCAAAATCGGTTCTTTACTATCAATTTCTTCGCATGTTTCAATATCAATGAACGTACTTGTTTCATTAAACCATCGATCTGGTGCTTGGTGTCCCCAGAATGTTTGGCGTAGTGGGTCATTTAGATCCCAACGTTTTGGTTTTAGGTCTGGATCACTTGTTAAATAATCACCTGTGTACAGTTCTATGCGATGCCCATCTGGGTCTCTCAAATAGAGGAAGAAAGCGTTAGATAATCCATGTCGACCTGGTCCACGTTCAATAGAATATGCATATCCCATACTCGCTAAAACGTCACAGCAATCGAGTACGCTTAGTCGATCTGCTAATGTGTATGCAAAATGATGTAGCTTTGGCCCAGGACCACTCATAAAGGCTTGGTCATGAACAGTTGGTTTTCGATAAAGCCATGCTGCCCATAAGTCCCCGTCCTCTGTATCCGTATACTCGGAACACGAGAATCCTAGTTGGTTTACAAAGAAATCATAGGCTTTTTGAACATCGGGTACTGCACAGTTTGCATGATCAATGCGCTGTATTTTCGCTCCATGATATAGGTCGTATCGCTGCAGCATCCGGTCAACAGTGATCATTTCCGCAAAAAATTCCAATGGAATGCCAGAGATATCATGGACTCGAAGGGTTCTTCCCATTGCATGTTGCTCACCTTTCGCCATCCACTTTGTTTTTAGACCCATGGAGATAAATAGCTCTTCAATTTCATCGAGGTCCTGTTCTTTTTCCACTTTATAACTAAGTACTTCTACAACGGCTTTTTCTGCTTTTTTCAATAATAAACTATGATGCGAATGTTCTTCTAAACCTCGTAAATAGATATGATTGTCATCCCTTTCTGTTTCAATCATGCCTAAGCCATCCACATAAAATTTACGGGACAGCTCCAAATCCAATACATGAAGAACAGTTCGCGCGAATCGAATGATTGAAAAATTCACCGTGTTCACCTTACCTTCCACTATTTTTCCCGAACTGCTGTATGTGATGGTCAGCAATTGAAACATGAATAATTTTCTGTTCCGTATAAAAATCAAAGCCGTAATGTCCACCTTCACGTCCGATTCCAGAGGACTTTGAACCTCCAAAAGGAGTTCTTAAATCACGAACGTTTTGGGCATTTACCCAAAGCATCCCAGCATCTACTTTATGCGCCACGCGGTGACCTCGTTTAATATCGTTCGTCCATACATAACCCGCAAGTCCATATTTAATATCATTTGCCAACTTAATGACTTCTTCTTCATCTTTAAATGTCATGACAGTCAGAATAGGACCGAAGATTTCCTCTTGGGAAACGCGCATATTATTTTTTGCATTTAGAATAAGCGTAGGTGCGACAAAGTTCCCTTTAGCGAGTTCATGTGGGATGTCTCCTGTAATGACTTCAGTGCCTTCTTCTTTTGCAATTTCTAAGTAACCTTTCACCTTACCATAATGCTCTTTATCAATTAATGGCCCCACTTCTGTACTTACGTCTAGTGGATCACCAACTTTAATATTTGCAACTCGAATCCTTAAAGCATCAATAAATCTATCTTTGATTCCTTCTTGTAAAAACAAGCGTGAGTTCGCAGTACATCTTTCCCCATTAAAAGAATAGATTCCCCAGACACAAGCGTCTAAAGCGCGATCGAAATCAGCATCTTCAAATACAATAATAGGAGATTTTCCACCAAGTTCCATGGAGCAACTTTTCAATGTATCTGCACTATTTTTTATAATTGTTGAACCCGTAGTCGTTTCCCCAGTAAAAGAAATAAGTTGGACATCAGGATGTTTTACTAGTGCATCACCCGCTATTTCTCCTCGACCATGAACAACGTTAAAAACACCCTTTGGAAGGTCTGCTTTATGAATCACTTCTGCCAATAAATTAGCCGAAAGAGGAGAAAGTTCTGCTGGCTTTAAGACAACAGTATTACCAGTAGCAAGTGCTGGCGCAATTTTCCATGTTTCTAACATGAATGGAGCATTCCACGGTGTGATTAATCCAGCCACTCCTACAGGTGCATGAATTGTGTAGTTGATAAATTCATCATCCACTTGATAGGCATCACCAACCAAACGATTTTCTACCATACGAGCATAAAATCGGAAGTTTTCAGAAGCACGACTTACCATCTTTCTCGTTTGACTAATGGGAAGTCCCGTATCAAGTGCTTCTAAGTAAGCGATTTTCTCTATTTCTTCATCAATCAAGTCGGCTATACGGTAAATATATTCCAATCTTTTAGTGAGCTTCATTGTTTTCCATGGACCATGATCAAAAGCTTCCCGTGCAGCTGCAACTGCTTTATTTATATCATCCGATTGTCCTTCAGAAACTTCATTAATTTGTTCATTTGTAAATGGATTCATATTTTTAAACGTCATTCCACTTAAAGCGGTAGTAAATTCTCCATTTATATACAGTGAAATATTCTTTTGTGTTTCATGTATTAAAGAAGCTAACTTCTGAGAAGATACCAAACTAATCACCTAGTTTCTTATTATAGTTTTAAAGCTGATTCCTTAGGCAAAATGGCAAGATCAATTAGTGATTTCCGAACTTCTTCTTGTATTTTTGGTGAAGGTAATCCTAAAGGTAAGCGGAGCTTCGGTGTAATTTTTCCCATCATGCCGAGTGCCACTTTAACCGGTGCAGGGTTTGTGTCTTTAAAAAGCGCGTCATTTAATGGCATTAATTCGAAATGAAGATCCTGTGATCTTGCAACTTCACCAGCTTCCCATGCATTGTATAGTTCTGCTACTTTTGCAGGCTCGACATTTGCAGTGGCACTAATGAATCCTGCTCCTCCAATTGCAAGCATTGGGTAGCAAAGTAATTCAATCCCCGAGAATAGTAAAAAATCTCTTCCACAGTTTAAAAGCACCCGATTTACGTGCTCAAAGTCTTTATTTGCTTCTTTAACACCGATTATATTTGGGCAATCTTCTACTAAGCGCTTCATCGTGCTCACTTCCATATTGACAGCTGATCGACCTGGAATATTATAAATAATGATTGGTGTTTCAACTGAATCTGCTACAGTTTTAAAGTGCTGATAGAGTGCTTCTTGATTTGGTTTATTGTAGTAAGGCACGATAACCATTGCAGCATCTGCACCTAGCTCCTCTGCATATTTCGTTAGCTCCATTGTTTCATCATGATTGGTAGACCCTGTACCTGGTGCAAAAAACACACGTCCATCTATCGTCTCTTTTGCAAGTTTCATAACTCTTTTTCTTTCATCTATTGTTAAAGAACTCGGTTCTCCACTCGTACCTGTAACTGAAATCCCATGACTGCCGCTTTCAATTTGCCAATTGATCAGCTCGATGAATACTTTTTCGTCAATTGCACCACTTTCAGTAAAAGGTGTAATTACAGGACAAATAGAACCTCTTAACTTCTTTTTAGCTTCTTCATATGCCAATAAAATCTACTCCCTCTCTAGCTCTTTTAGTTCGCGATACTTTCCTTGACTAAATAATAAAGGATCTCCTTGATTCATTTTTACTCCAGTCACTTTACCAATAAAAATGGTATGGTCTCCGACTATATATTCGCTATGCAGTTCACATGTAACAACTGCTATTGCATCTTCCAGAATTGGCAAGCTTTTAAAAGATGCGAATGTAATGTTAGATTTTGCACCTATCTGACCTGCAAATTGCTTCGATTCGTTTTGCTGGTTAGTAGATAACATATTAATAGCAAATTGCTTCGAAACTTTTATATGCTGATGCATTTTTGCATTTTCCCCGATACTAATTGCTACTAACTTTGGATTTAGAGAAACGGACATAAAAGCATTCGCAGTCATGCCATAAATTTCTTCCGTTACTTTTGTTGTAATGACCGTTACACCTGTTGAAAAACTGCCCATCGCATTTCGGAATAACCGATCATCAATCTCGTGATTTTCTTGCTGCATCATGCATCCACCTCTCTACTTTTAGGAGACATTTACTTGATTTTAGAATATGCCCGCTTCCTTTTTGGCTTTATTTAAAAAGTTTGTCACCATATCTTTATAAGGTTGCTTATCAAATCCATCATAATAAGCATTCGACATTCTCACAGGATCCCCAAAGAAATAGTATTCGTAAAGTGCTTGGCGATTTCCGAAAGCACTAATGGATATATCCCATGCTAAGCGGAATAACTGTACTTTTTCCTCACCATTTATATTTGCACCTTGTGTGTAACGATGGACTAACGGACCAACATCGGAATTGCTAAAGTCGGCTTCGGTTGGTAGTGCCATTAATCCGGAAGCCCCTAGAATTTTAATGATTTCATTCATACGCTGATACATTTTTGGGAACCAGTTACGTGCTGCATTTAATGGTTCAAAGTCAGGCGTCATATTACCATACTGATCGATTTTGGCATTATGCTCCGCTCTGAATATATGAGAGCGCATAACCTCTAAAATAACCATGATTTCACTTGCTTTTTCTTTCACATGCATGAATTGGTCGATACCAATCGCTTCCATCATGCTTATAACGACACCTAAGACAAATTCGGTTTTTACGACGTTTTTCGAAATAACCTGATGCGTCATGTGTATAACCGCATTTGTCTCGGCATACGTACGGTTGCATATATTTGTACTTTCACATACAAATACTCTTTCCCATGGAACTAATACATCTTCAAATGAAATAATTGCATCACTCTCATCAAACCTAGCTCCTAATGGGTGATCCCATTTACTTTTTCCATAGTCGAATGATTCACGAGATAAGAATTTCAAACCCGTTGTATTATTTGGAATTGCAAACGCAAATGCGAATGGATCATCTGTAGTTCCTGGTGTTCTATTTATAGTAGAAGGAAATACGACGAGTTCATCAGTAATACCACCTAATGTTGCCAGGAGACGACAACCATTCACTATAATTCCGTCTGGGGTCTTTTTTGTTATACGTGCTGATAGAAATGGATCTTTTTGCTCTGCTTGCGTTAACATTGATCGATTTACTTGAGGATGAATTAAAGTATGGGTTAAACTAATGTCGTTTTCTCGAGCATATTCATAGTAATCTGCAGCATTTTTAGCAAATTGCTCACTTCCACCGCCCTCTTGCGCAAAAAACTGGCTAGCAGTTCCGAAGGCCATAATACTTGTATTCAAGTAGTCTGGGGAACGTCCCATCATCCCACCTGAAAAAGTTGCCCATTCTGTATGCATTTCACGTCTTTTAAACAAATCTTCTTTTGTTTTAGGAGCAATAAAAGATAGCCCCACTTTTTTACCAGATGTCGGTGAGGTATATAGCATTTTTTCCGGCTTCTCATGCTGTAAATCATAAAGACCTGCAACGCTTTCAACTACATTTTTAAATGCAGGATGTGTAGTTACGTCTTCTACTTTTCCCCCATGAATCCATACTTCCGTATTCCTCTTTTTAATGCCTTCGATATATTCTTTCCCCGTTCTTGCGCCCATTCTATTCCCTCCTCTAATTGCTATTTGATATGTTAAAATAGTGTTTTCATAATTTTCAGAACTCCAAATGTATAATGATATATGAAATAATATATGATTATAGTTATAATTTCACAGTTTACTTTTTAAATCTTGTGTGAATATTATTTTGTTTATAGGTTCCAGCTTCACTAAATTCAATAAGTTCCATGGACAATGCTAAGTATCGTTTGGACATTAGCTCGGAGAAATGATCTTTCATTACTTCAAATAGCGTATGACAAACTTCTTTCTTTATTTCCTCGGAACGTCCTGCTCCAATTTTTAACACTGCATGGACGAATGCATCATCCTCGGCTCCATCCGCCACTCGATAGTCTTTTAATTCAATCGCTCTTGAGCGAAGACCTCCTATTGGAAAAATAGGGGCTCGTGCAATCAAAACTCGATGGATTTCCTCTAGTAACTTTGCAAGATTGGCTTCATCTTTAATGTTATCCGTGTACTCCACAATAAAATGCGGCAAAAAACTCCCCCCCTTTTCCACTATCGATTTGCAAAGGAATCATCTCCGATTATGGTATTTACTAAGCGACCAATTCCTTCCACTTCCGTGACAACAACATCTCCAACGGTAGTATCCACTGATCCTTTAGGAGTGCCTGTAAGAATGACATCATTTTCACTCAATGTCATAAAGCTAGTTAAATAAACAATAAGCGCTGGAATATCAAAGATCATATCCGCTGTTGTTCCTTCTTGAACCAGTTTATTATTGACATGTGTCGTCAACTTTAGATTCATTGGGTCCTCGATATCTGTTGCATCGACGATCCATGGTCCGAATGGTGTACAGGTATCACGATTTTTCACTCGAAGGTTAGGACGGTAATAATTTTCTAAATAATCTCTGATGGCATAATCATTTGCTACACTATACCCCTTAATATATTTGTATGCTTCTTCTTTTTTCACATGTCTAGCTGTTTCCCCGATAATTACAGCTAGTTCACATTCATAATGCATATAGGTGACATCTGCAGGACGACGCGTATATGCTTGATGCCCAATAAACGTATTCGGTCCTTTTAAAAAGACAAGTGGTTCCGATGGGGCATCAAAAGACAGTTCTGCTGCATGATCCGCATAGTTCAGTCCTAATGCAAACACGGTACGCGGCACAATCGGTGTTAGCCAGGTTACTTTATTCGCTTCTACTATTCGCCCATCATCTAACTTAAGTCGCCCTTCCCATTCAATCGCTTCATGAATGGCACCCCCATATGCAATCCGCGCTTTTCTCATATCTTCCCCCTCCCATTGATTTCACTTTCATCCACAATCACATTTTCTAAGCTCCCAATCCCAGCTATTTCGATGCGAACTTTATCTCCTACCTTTGCTTGTGGAGCGTCTTCAGGGACTCCTACTAGTAATACATCTCCAGGGCTTAATGTCATGAACTCTGTGACATCTGCAAGTAGGCGAGATACCGAACGGATCAAATTGGAAGTCGAATTTTCCTGCTGGAGTATACCATTGATAAAGACACGAATGGCTAAATCATCTGGATTCTCTACTTCATGACAATCTATAATCCATGGTCCGATCGGACAAAATCCATCACGTGCTTTATGTTGAACTCCTGGTCGGTAAACGCTTTCATTTGGTACGCTGACATCGTTTACGATCGTATAGCCTGCCACGTAATTTAGTGCATTCTTTTCATCGACTGCAACTGCTAGCTTCCCTATTACTAATCCAAGTGCTGCGCCAATCTCCAATTTCTCTATCCCTGGTGGCATGGGGATTGCTGCACCATAATGCTTAAAGGTATTTGCTGGTTTAATATAAAGAATAGGAGCGAGTGGCGGCGAACCATATGGTTTGTCATTTACAGCATCTCCTAATTTTTCAAGAGCCCCCTTATAGTTCAGTAACGTCCCATAAACTGTACCTATAATCGGGTTGTCGAACTGTATTTCATTAACACTCAACACCCTATTCCCTAAAACAACTGTATTAGTTCCTGCATGCACATCCACTAATGCTAAATTCCGTTCCCCTAACACTTTGATCCTCGCCCTGGTCATACGTTTCACTCCTTCAGCTGCCAGGCTAATTTTCAATAGCGAAACAACTATATTTCCTAAGAAATACTAAGTACGATACAAAAAAGGGCACCCTTCTTCTAGGATGAAGTTTTCAAACCACAAACTATTAAAAGAGGTACCCCTACATTTCAGAAACTATATTCTCAAAATACCCTTATTTAGTTGTCCATTATTTAACACAAACTGAAACAAATTACTATATGGATAACAATGCTTTATCACTTGTTAATTTCTCGCCACGAATCCGTTGGAATTCATCCATCAGTTTGGGAATGGTTAATTTTTTCTTTTCTTCTGCTTCTATTTCTAAAATGATTTGACCTTTATCCATCATAATAAGCCTGTTCCCTAAGTCTAGCGCTTGTTGCATATTATGAGTAATCATAAGAGTCGTTAGCTGGTCCTTTTCCACAAGCTGCTTCGTTAAATTCGTAATCAATTCTGCTCGCGATGGGTCTAGTGCGGCAGTATGTTCATCCAAAAGTAAAATAGACGGTTGTGTAAAGGTAGCCATCAATAGAGAAAGTGCTTGCCTCTCCCCACCAGAAAGCATTCCTACTTTTGCATTCAATCGATTTTCCAGGTTTAAATGAAGCGCTTCAAGTGATGCACGGAAAAATTCACGACGTTTCTTGTCAACGCCCTTTTTTAATGTGCGTTTTTTGTTTCGTGAATAAGCCATTGCCAAGTTTTCCTCAATCGTCATCGAAGGAGCGGTCCCTGCCATTGGATCTTGAAATACCCTCCCAATCATCTGGGAACGCTTATATTCCGGCATTTTTGTAACGTCTTTATTAGCAATTTCAATTACACCAAAATCAGGAGAAAGAGCGCCAGAAATCATATTCAACATAGTTGATTTTCCAGCACCGTTGCTTCCAATCACAGTCATAAAATCACCAGGATTTAACTGCAGATTGATTTGATCCAATGCAATTTTTTCATCAGGTGTTGCTTCATTAAACAATTTATTAATCTGACTGAGCTTTAGCAACGGCATTCCCCTCCTTCATTAGCAAATGTTTTTCCTCGACTAATCTTTCCGCATGGCGTTTAGCTTTCCTATTTTTTTCCCGCTTCTTTTCAAAGAACTGGGGCAAGATAAGCGCGCAAATGACAATGACAGCGGTAATTAGTTTCATATCTCCCGTATCAAGAAAGTCCACTCTAAGGGCGAGGCCAAGTACAATTCTGTAAATAATGGCTCCAGCAATTACAGCAAATGTTGTTCGGACAATCGTTTTCGTACCAAATATCGCTTCACCAATAATGACAGAAGCCAGTCCGATAATAATCATCCCAATTCCCATTCCGATGTCCGCAAACTTTGCATACTGAGCGATCAGGGCTCCAGAAAAAGCAACAAGTGCATTTGAGAAGCCAAGACCAAGAATCACAAGCGTGTCTGTATTAGCAGATAGGCTTCGAATCATTTTCTTATTATCGCCAGTAGCTCTTATCGCAAGACCTACTTCGGTTTTCAAAAACCAATCAACGACAAGTTTAATAATCAAAACAATAATAGTCATGATGAATAAAGTACCCCAAGTTGAAGGTAAGTACTGAAAACCCAGCATGCTTAAAAAATTCGTAATGGCCTTGTCGATACCTAAATTACCCCAAACGGTTTGGAACTGAATAAATATTGTTTCAGCATTTAATAAAGGTATATTTGGACGACCAATGGAATTCGGAGAGGTGAGTCCCATTATGCGTAAATTTATGGAATATAGCGCGATCATCATTAATATCCCAGATAGAAGTGCATTAATTTTCCCTTTTGTATGTAGGAGACCGGTAACACATCCAGCAAGAAAGCCAATAACTATGGCTACTGCTGTAGCTACTGCCGGATGATATCCGAAGATAATCATCGTGGCAGCAGTTCCAGCTCCAGTTACAAAACTTCCGTCTACTGTTAAATCCGGAAAATCTAGCACTCGGAATGAAATATACACGCCAAGTGCCATAATTGCATAGATGATTCCTTGCTCCACAGAGCCAAATACTGCTGAAAACATGTAGAACCACCTCCTAATTACTCGCTAAATTCAGCTTTCCATTCGTCTTTGATGTCGAGTCCTATTGTGGATGCTGTGTTTTTATTCATGATCAATTTTAATTTTTGTGGAATTTGAACAGGTAAATCAGCTGGTTTACTTTCACCTTTTAAGATTTTAACTGCCATTTGTCCAGCTTCGTAACCAATATCAAAATACTCAAATCCGTATGCTGCTAAGCCACCTCGTTTAACAGAGTCAAATTCGCCTACCATCATTGGAATTTTATTTTCGTTTGCGACTGAAATAACAGATTCAAGTGCGGAAACAACCGTGTTATCTGTAATGATGTACATAGAATCAACTTTACCTAGCAATGATTCAGTCGCTTGTTTTACATCTGCAGAAGTAGCAACAGACGCTTCCACAACAGTCATATCCATCTCTTTCAACATTTCTTTTACTGCATCTACTTGAGCTCGTGAATTTTGCTCTCCAGAGTTAAATACCATTCCAACATTTTTTGCTCCTAATTCATCTTTCAGGAACGTCATTGTATTAGAAATTGCATCTGGATGTGCATCAATTGTACCTGTTACATTGCCTCCTGGTTTTTCCATTGAGTCAACCAGTTCCGCTCCAACTGCATCTGTTACGGAAGTGAAAACGATTGGAATTTCTGATGTAGCGCTAGCTGCTGCCTGAGCACTAGGAGTTGAGTTGGCAAATATTAGATCCACATTTTCACTCACAAGATTTGTCGCAATTGTCGTATTGGCACTGTTATCCCCTTGTGCAATTTGAACATCATATTCTGCATCAATTCCTGCGTCCTCTAAAGCCTTTTTAAAGCCGTCGTATGCTGCATTGAGTGATGGGTGCTCTACTATTTGGGTTACACCTATTTTATATTTTTTCGAGGATGCTTCCTTATCTCCTCCATCACCACATGCTGCAAGTACTAATGTTGTACTGAAAATTACAGCCAACATTTTTTTCCATCTGTTCTTCATTTCATTTCCCCCTCTTTAAGCTGTTTTATTTAGTAGTTATTTGAACCCAATGCGCCGATACATTTACTACTAACTTAATAAAGACCAGTTCAAATCATTTAGAATGTTCTGATTATTAATTTGTTTATTATACATTTTCTTTCACTACTTTGATAGAGTTATTTTATTAGATTTTAATATATTCAGCCTTATTAACATTGGTAGAGTGAATGGATTGACCGATTAACCCCTCTACCACTTCAAGTAGAGCTTCATTAAATGCTGGATGTGCATAGTGGGGGAATTTAACGTCTTCTTCTTTTGCGGCCATTTCTAGCAACTGGACAAAGGACCCTGACATTTCAACAGCCCCTTCACCAATCATATGAATCCCATGTATTATCTCTGTTGTTGAATCCGAAATAACTTTAATTAACCCATCCTTTTTACCAGTAATGGCTGCATAACCGTTGGTACCAAGAGCAAATTGACTGACACGAATAGCCAATCCGTAATCCCGTGCACTTTGTTCCGTAAGCCCCACAGATACGACTGGAGGAATGGTATGAGCAACAACTGGTATAAATGTAGGGTCTACTTCTGTTTGTTCTCCTGCAATGGATGCTACGGCAGCTTTTCCTTGTTTGATTGCTTTAACTGCGAGCATTGGACCTTCCGTTACGTCACCTACTGCATAGATGGTAGGTATCGATGATCGCATATTTACGTCTATCTTTATAAAGCCCTCATTTGTTTTCGCAATTCCGAAACGACTTATTCCTAGAGAATCTAAGTTGGGTTTCCTTGTTCCGGAAACGAATAAATGAGATCCACTTATTGATTCTTCTACATTTTTATCTGTTAGGAACGATATCGAAATGCCATCTTTCGTCTCGTCAAAGGAAATTAATTCCATTTCTTTATACACTTTAATTTTTCGCTTTTTAAATAAGCGGCTTAACTCTTTATTAATGGATTCATCGAAAGGAAAGCCAGCTTTGTAATCTATAACCACACTGACTTGTGTCCCTAATGCCGCAAAACTAGAAGCCACTTCAAGGGCAATGTAATCTTGGCCTCTTACAATAAGGTGTTCCGGTAACTGATCCAATGTAAATAATTCATGTGGAAATAAAATTCTTTCCCCTTTGTCTATAAAAGGAGCTGGCATGCTCGGGGAACTTCCTGTTGCGATAATAACTTGCTCAAATTCAAAAATATCGAATTGATGACCATTTACTACACCAATTTTGTCTATAGCAAGGAAAGTAGCTTTCCCACGGATTATTTCAATTTTGTTTGATTTACATAAACTTTCTACACCAGACCGAAGCTGATGGATGACTTTAGACTTATAATCACTTAGCTTTTTCATATCGAATAGGTTATCTGAATTTCCAATTCCAAGATCTTGTAAATGAGCGCTTTCTGAGCGTTTAGCTGCTGCATGTGTAAATATTTTAGATGGAATACATCCTTCATTCAAACAAACACCACCCATATGAGCCTGTTCAATGATCGTGACCGAAAGACCAAGCTGTGCAGCCCGTATCGCAGCACTGTAACCTCCTGGCCCTCCTCCAATAATAATTAGATTTCGTTCCTGACTGATTTCCCCAACAACCATTTTATATCATCTCCATCATCAGTTTGTGAGGCTGTTCAATCAGGCTCGCAAAACGGTTTGTAAATTTAACAGCCGTTGCTCCATCCGCAACACGGTGGTCAAATGCCATGGAAAGTGTCATGATATGGCCGATAACGATTTCATCAAACTTATTAACGATGGGTTGTTTTTTCGTTTTGTGAAAAGCAATAAGAGCTGTTTCTGGATAGTTGATAATTGGCGTCGCACCTGTACTACCTAATGGCCCAACATTACTCACCGTAAATGTACTATTTTGCATTTCATACGGTTGTAATTTACCAGCGATTGCTCTTTCTGTTAATCCTTTGACTTCTTGGTTAATCTGTTTAATTGATTTCTTATCGACATCATGGAGTACAGGGACAATAAGTCCACTTTCTGTGTTCGTGGCAATGCCAATATGATAATTCTTCTTGAGGAGTATCCGACTATTTTCTTCATCCAACTCAGCATTGAAAATCGGAAAATCCTTCAATGAAATAACAAGTGCTTTTATAAGAAATGCTGGAATACTGACAGATTCACCAGCAATTTTCATCTGCTCCTTCATTTCAAAAAGGTTTGTCATATTAACTTCATCGAAATGCGTGACATGAGGAATGGTATAGAGTGATTTCTTCATCTTTTCTGCAATCTTTTTGCGTATCCCTCTATATGGGATTTCATCTGGGATTTCTTGAACAACAACAACTTCTTGCTCCACACTCTTCCCAGCAGTCTCGTTCGTTTGCAATTCATTAATAAATCGGAAAACATCTTCTTCTGTTACTCTTCCAGAAGGGTCAGTCGGCTTTACATCCTCTAGATTTATGTTGTTGTCGCGCGCAATTTTCCGTGTATATGGTGCAGCGAGTACTCGCTTATAAGAAATGGGCAGAGCTTTTAAGTCCTTGTTCATCTCAGGAATCGCTTTCTTCTCCATATATTGTTGCGAATTTACTTGAGCTTTTTGTTCAGTTCGAGCAACTTCATCTGCTTCAATGTAGAGTAGACTTGTTCCGACCTTGACGGTTTCACCTACCTCAATTCGAATTTCTTTCACGAAACCTGAGCAGGGCGAAGTAAGTTCAGCGACCATTTTGTCCGTCTGTACTTCGACAAGCGGCTGATCCGTCCTAACCGAATCTCCAACTTTAACTAAGTAATGGATCACTTCCCCTTCCGTCATTCCTTCCCCGATATCATGTAACTTTACTTCGAACATTCCATTTCCTCCTTAAAAATGAACCACTTTTTCTATTCCTTCAACCACGCGTGCTGGTGTTGGTAGATAATGTTCTTCTAATGTAAAGAATGGAACCGGTACGTCAAATCCGGTAACTCGTTCTATTGGAGCTCGTAGATAAAGAAAAGATGTATCGTTAATAATCGACACAATATCGTTTCCCAGCCCCCCCGTATTATGCGCTTCATGTATGATGACTGCTCTCGTTGTCTTTTGCACGGACTCCGCTATCATGTCACGATCAATTGGATACAATGTTCGCAGATCGATAATTTCACAACTAATCCCCTTTTTCTCCACTTGTTCTGCTGCTTTTTCCGCGATTGAAATCATAGCGCCCCAAGCAATAAGCGTGACATCCGTTCCTTCACGTACTATTTTTCCTTTACCAATTTCCACAGTATATTTTCCAACAGGTACTGCTTCTTTCTTGGCACGATAGTTTTTCATGGGCTCCAAAACGAGCACCGGATCTGGATCTTCCATTGCTGCTATCAATAATCCTTTTGCATCGTATGGATTAGAAGGACAAACAACCTTGATGCCTGGCATATGTGTAAATAAGATTTCTGTACTGTCAGAATGTATTTCAGGCGCACGAATTCCCGCTCCGTAAGGTGCACGGATAACCATAGGCACCGTAAAACGCGACATTGACCGCATTCGAATACGGGAGACATGCGTCATAATCTGTTCGTATGCGGGATAGATAAAACCAAGAAATTGAATTTCTGCAACCGGTTTAAAACCATTCACTGCAAGGCCAATGGACGTACCGATAATTCCTGCTTCTGAAAGCGGTGTATCGACTACTCGGTCATCACCAAACGCTTCCTGGAGTCCTTCTGTTGCACGGAACACGCCTCCATTTTTACCGATATCTTCTCCGAGTATGATGGTTCGCTCATCCTCTTCTAGCATCAAACGCATAGCCTCATTGATTGCTTGAATTAGCGTGAGCTGTTTTGTCGTTTCATTTTTTTGACTTAACTCTTTCATTTGTGCCATTAATCACTGCCTCCCCAAATAGTCAAGGTATGCTTCTTTTTGATCAGCAAGTTGAGCTGGCATTTCAGCGTATACATGATCGAAAACGTCTTCTACGTTTGGCGGTGGGAACTTTTCCATTTCTTCAACAGCCGCTTCTACTTCACTACTTGTTCTTTCATTCGTAGCTTGAATCCAATCTTCATTCCAGTAGCCGTAATTTTTCATAAACAATTCTAATCGTATAAGAGGATCAACTATATCCTCCCCTTGTTTTTCTGGACGATATTTCGAGGGATCATCCGCAGTCGTATGGGCACCCTTTCGCCAAGTAACTGCTTCTATTAATGTTGGGCCATTTCCACTTCTTGCATGTTCAAAAGCATTTTTGGTTTCAAAATAAACGGCAAAACAATCATTCCCATCGATCCGGACCCCTGGAATACCATAGGCAACAGATTTTTGTGCGATCGTTGCAGAATTCATTTGTTTTTCAATCGGAACTGAAATCGCATAACCATTATTTTGGTTAAAGAAGACGACTGGTAATTTCAATACACTCGCAAAATTCAATCCTTCATGAAAATCCCCTTCTGAAGTAGCACCGTCTCCGAAATAAGCAATTGCAATATTTTGTGTTCCTCTTTTCTTTTCAGCCCAGGCAGCTCCTGCGGCATGGGGGAGTTGAGTTGCAATTGGAACAGCTGGAGGGAAAATATTCCTATTTCCAGGAGCTACACACCCTTCCACTCTGCCGTTCCAGTATAAAAATGTTCGCATCATACTTTTTCCGAATGTTATGGTCGCACCATGATCGCGATAAGTTGGAAAAACCCAGTCAGCAGGACTTAATGCAAGTGAACTACCAACTTGAGCTGCTTCCTGCCCTTCAAGAGGTGCATACGTTCCTAAACGTCCTTGTCGCTGCAAGTTAATTGCTTTTCTATCAAATGTACGTATTCTTAACATGTGATAATAAAGGTCTTTAACCAATTGTTCATCTATCTGTTTTTCCAAGCTCTCATCAACAAGAAAGCCTTGATTGTCTATGATTCTTTTTATAGGATAGTGATGTTCCATTTAACTTGCCTCCTATCAGGATTGTTTGCGAATGGACCACTTTGGTTTCAGAGGTACTGAGTAAAAACTATTACGTTTCCCTCGATTTGCTATTCTTTTCTCACACATCGCATTCGCCGATTCCTCCGTTGTTTTTCCACTACTCACTGCTTCTTTGTACACTTCCAAAACCGCATCGTATATATGTTTCGTTTTGGCAAGTACACGTTCCGCATTAAAGCCATATAATTCATCCGCCACTTGAATGAGACCACCAGCATTCACGATATAGTCCGGTGCATATAAAATTCCATTATCCTGCAACATCTTACCGTGCCTAGCATCTAATAACTGATTGTTAGCTGCACCTACGATTGCTTTAACTTTAAACAGAGGAATTGTCGTGTCGTTAATAACCCCTCCAAATGCACACGGAACGAAAATATCCGCTTTTTGCGAATAAATAGCTTCTTTTGCAACCCGTTGAACTGTGCCTGTTGTTTTTACTGCTACTTCTTCGATTGCTCGCAAACTTTCCTCACTAATATCCGTTACATAAATATGAGCACCTGCTTCCAGCAATCCAACTGCAACTTTAAATCCAACCTTTCCGAGACCTTGAATGGAATAAACACGTGGACCTAATGCATCATTACCATATAGCATCTGATTGGTTGCTTTAATACCATTAAGAACTCCTGCAGCTGTAGGTATGGATGAATCCCCACCACCTCCATAAGCTTCTGGAAGACCATTGATGAAGTTCGTTTCTTTCATCGCGTGAATAAAATCATCCATCGTCGTTCCCATATCTGTTCCTGTATAAAAACGGCCACCTAGTGAGTTCACAAATTGACCGAATGCACGAAATAATTCTGGTGATTTGTCCGATTTAGGATCACCGATTATAACTGCTTTTCCGCCCCCGAAATCGACATCAGCAGCGGCGCATTTATATGTCATTCCTTTTGAAAGGCGAAGAACATCCTCTAACGCTTCTTCCACACTGCTATATGGTTGCATACGACATCCACCGAGTGCTGGTCCAAGCGTTGTATTATGGATGGCAATAATTGCACGTAAGCCTGTTGAAGGATCATTACAAAAAACGACTTGTTCATGCTCACTCATTTGTTCAAAAAGTTCAAATTCCTTTGTCATAGACATTCTCTCAGCTAGCATATAAAGATTTTCCCCCTTCGGATCTACCTTACATTATCTCTTTTTTGGATGAAGCTTCTTTCAGTCTCATCGCAATTTTTTCCTTTGGTAATATGACTTGTGTCACTTCACCTAGTCCGATAATCCCCAAGTGATTTTCTGCGGTGACTTTTGTTATAACTCTGTTGTCGCGAAGCTCTATTAACGTTGCAGTTAAGATAACAGTACATCCAAGTGGTGCTGCGGCAAGATGCTTCAGCTGCACGGATGCACCCATTCCTTCTTCATAGTCTTCCAAAAATGGAAGAATGATTTTTCGAGAAACCCATTCCATATGATAGGTCATTGCAACTGTTGAATAGACCGGATGTACGACTACTCCCTCAAATGATGCAAACATATCCTCTGTCACAGTTATCTCTATCGTTTCTTGTCTACCTAAGTTCAATCCACGTTTCATTAAGTATCACCTACTTCATGTATATTTTAAGTAACTCAACTGAATGCCTAAAATGAATAAAGAATAAAAGGTTAACTTGGAAGCGCTTACAAAGAAACGATTAATTTATAACTGTATTAGTAAGTATTCACTTACAATCAGTCTACGAAAATCTTATATTATAACCGTTAATTTACAACTATCATATATGATATAGTATATGATTTCAAGTACTTATCTGAATTTTTATTATAATCTGAATTATATTAAAATAACATTTCTGACCATACCCTTTTATAGAAATCTGATATTTTAGAAAACTATTATTGCAATCATATATTAATTGATATACAATCTGCTTACTATGAAAAATAATATGAATAAACGCCAATATGCTTATAAAGTGATTCGCACAAGAATTGTAGACGGTACTTATTCCCCTGGCCAAAGGATAATAATTAATCAAATTGCAAAGGAGGTCGGCTCAAGTCATATACCCGTTAGAGAAGCCATCCATCAATTAGAGGCCGATCAACTAATTGAATTTAAACCAAATGTCGGAGCAATTGTTCGAGGTATTAATAACGAACTTTACATGGAAACGATGCATGTTTTAGCTTTATTAGAAGGTCATGCAACGGCACTTAGTGCTCCGCATATTACATCAAATGGAATAAAGACATTGGAAAACATTAATAACGAAATGAAAGAGATGCTTGAAAACTATGAACTGGATAAATTGGGAGCCTTAAATAGAGAATTTCACTTCCAAATTTATTCTTATTGTCCGAACAGTTTATTAAAAAAAAATATTCAAGAAACATGGAATCGGTTAGATATTGTTAGACAAGCAGGTTTCACTTTCTATCCCAAGCGTACACCACAATCAATCGAAGAACACTCTACGCTCATTAAACTTTTGAAAGACCACGCAGATAGTTCGGAAATCGAAGAATATGCACGTAAACACAAACTAATTACACTTGAAGCATTTAAAGAGCGAAATTAATCTATCTAAAACGAGCGCCGCACCTAGAATTAGGTCGGCGTTTTTTTAGAGGGCTCTGTTAAACGTTGCGAGGTCTTGACAGCCAGTTTTTCCGCAGGAGTCTTCGGATTTTCGTCACAAAATATATTCTATAAAAAACCACAGCGTAATTTAGAGGGCAGTGAAAAATTGGTATTCTAATAAAATCCCTAATAAATATCCGCTAATTGGATTTAGCACGGCTCTGTTCGCTTTCCGTGGGCGAGCGCCGAGCCTCCTCGGGCAAACACGATGTTGGTCATGAAAGCGTTGCCTCAGGACGAGGCGCCCTTAGCCTTCCTTCCTCTTTCGCTTCGTGCGGGGTCTCGGCTGTCTCGCTTTCCCACAGGAGTCTCACGCCGCCGTGCTAAATCCTATAGTACACAGTATCGTCACATCGAATATTTATCATAAAAAATTCTGTAATAGAGTTTTTCAGTGCCCTCGTAATTTAACGGAGCCTTTTAGAGAGAAATTAGTTGTTTTGTATTTTTCTAAATTCCATCACAGAATTGTTCAATTGATCTTCCGCTACTTCCATCATACTATCAAGTAATTCTTTTACAGTCGGTATGTCTTCAATCAATCCTGAAATTTGCCCACTATTGATAAAGCCATTTTCCATATCGCCTTCGATCGCACCTTTAACATGTTGTTTTTCTGAAGTCATCTCATTGTATTGTTCAATTGTCATTCCCGATTTCTCTAAATCAGTTAGCCTCCAAGCATAGGGTGTCTTTAATATACGCCTCAATCTCCCTAAGCTACGTCCTATAAGTAATGTATCTGTATCACTTGCTCTGACAAGATTCTGTTTGTATGTGTCATGGAATGGAGCTTCATTAGTCGCAATTAAACGAGTACCAATCTGTACACCACATGCGCCTAACATTAGTGCAGCTGCCAACCCTCTGCCGTCACCAATTCCCCCAGCTGCAATTACCGGGACTTTTACATGTTTCACAATTTGTGGTATTAGTGTGAATGTCGTCAGCTCCAAAGTTGAATTAATGCCAGCTGCCTCAAATCCTTCTGCCACTAGAATATCCGCTCCAGCTGCTTCCGCTTTCTGAGCATGCTTTACGGATGCGACAAGCGCTATAACTGTGACACCATGTTCGTGCAGTTTAGGAATATATGGCGCCGGATTACCTGCTGATAACGAAACAATAGGAACGTTATGCTTAATAACAAGATCAATCAGTTCACTCGCATAAGGTGAGACGCTAATTGCAATGTTAATCGCAAAATGTTTATCAGTTAGTTCTTTTGTTTCAAGTATTATCTTCTCTACTTCATTTGGCGTCATTGTTCCGCACCCTATTGTGCCAAGACCCCCAGCTTCTGATACAGCCGCAGTGAGCTTTGCATTGCTAATATTACCCATACCACCTTGAATAATTGGATATTTTATTTGTAGCTTTTCACAAACATATATCATTTTTTATCCACCCCTACTAAAATATGTTATACTATTTTAAGTAGAATGACAATTAGGAAAAGTCTAAAAACGGAGGTAAAATTAATGATTATTACTTATAAAGGGAAAGCACCCGAGCTGGAACCGTCAGTATTTGTTGCTCCCGGGGCTAAAATTATCGGGGAAGTCCTAGTTGGAGAAGAATCCACCATTTGGTTTAATGCAGTTCTGCGTGGAGATGAAGGATCGATTACGATTGGAAAAAGATGTAGTATTCAAGACAATTCGACCATTCATTTATTTGAGGACGCTCCAGTCGTAGTAGAAGACGAAGTTACAGTTGGTCATAATGTGATCCTACATGGTTGTAAAGTTGGGAAACGCTCCATTATTGGAATGGGCTCTACCATTCTAGATCATGCTGAAATCGGAGAAGAGTGTATTATCGGTGCTAACACGTTAATTCCACCTGGTAAGAAAATTCCCTCCCGTTCACTAGTTGTCGGTTCACCGGGTAAAGTAGTAAGGGAACTAACTGACAAGGATCTGGAACTTATCCAGTTATCCATTGAAACGTATGTTCAAAAAGGATACGATTATCGTGAGATTTTTCAAAACAATGAAAAAATATAACAATGGGTAACCCGCTCTATTTTCTTTGATAAAATTCAGAAAAAGAACCCAAATTCCTCAATGGAATTGGGTTCTAAAATAATTTATATATTAATGAGCTTACTGGATAAAAATATAATTCTTAGCAAAAATCTTATATAAACTAAACTCAAATTGGATCCCAATACACTTCAACTCACAGTGAATCAAGCTATAGTCACACCAATAGCTTTTTTCAGTGTTCTAAAGCTTCCTTGACATGTATTTTAAGAGCAGGTGCCAGCGTTTTGGAATAAGCGGTTGTAATATGGTTGTTGTCACGATATACAATAACATTTCCAATAACAGGGTAGCATGTATCATCGTCACAGAAATACTCCGATAAATCAACAAAAGTCACATTACTTGGTATTCCATCCGTGTTCTCCCATGGTGGAGTTTCCGATAGGGCTTCATTTCTAGGCATGGAACAATTATCAAGATTTTCTTCTTGGTCCAAGCACATAGGGATGTCCACTAACATCCTTGGATTATCACGAACTGCCAATATTTCAGTAATTCCTTCAAGCTTCTTCCACTGACTTAGGTATCCAACCGGTATGGTATCACCTGAATTGACATTTGCTGTTGTAAATACTAAATCAGGAGGATTCAATATTAATATGTCTATTAAATTTTCATTCCACTCCATGCAAGCCTCTGTCATTACACCGTTAAAATCATCATCCGTAAAACGGCAACCATCATGATTGTATACATCTATCTTTATTTTAAGTTCTTTGGACATTTCTTCTAGAGCTGGAAACCAATGACCTGAGTGAGAACCGCCAGCTAACGCGATCGTGTAATCTGGATCCTCTGTTTCTCCGAAAGAACATGTTACTACAGTACTTTTCTCAGTGACACAACCTGGATATCCATAGAATGCTGGTAGGTCCTCTTTCACATGAGCAGTCGAAGGGATTGGCTCTATACCTGTGGGAGGTACAATTTTATCAGAAATAGAACGTGCTCCTGGATATTTCGCTATATTATACCCTTCATTTGGACTATCTTTCGTCTCACCCATATACACTCCCCAAGAAATACTAACAATAAGCACAGGAAGCAGGAAACTTAACAAAACAGTAGTAAGTTTGATTTTCGATTGTTTAATATTAATTTTCCGTACTGGTGTTTCGATGATTTTAGTAGAGAGAAAAGATAAAACAAATGTCATGAGTAGAATAGTAATGCCACCTTGAAGAGATACGCTGTCAGTCCCCATGTAAGCATAATACAAAATCAGTAGTGGCCAGTGCCACAAATAAAACCCGTAAGAAAAACTACCGAAAAATATAAATGGTTTTAAACTTAACAACTTGTCTACTCCAAATCGGCTACTATTCTCAGCAGCAAGCAACACTAACATCACGCCGGTAGTTGGCAATAACGCTGCATACCCTGGAAAAACAGTAGATACAGGTAAAATAATACCAGTAAAGCATATAATCGCTAATCCTACCCATCCAATGACAAAACTTACGGACTTTTTAAATGATAAATAAGGGATCAATAATGCCAAAATTCCGCCTAAGCTGAACTCCCAAACTCGAGCAAATGTGTCGAAATACGCCCAGGGCTGATTGACGGATGTTATGTATACAGAATAGCTAATAGAAACAGTAAAAATGGTGACTAAGACAGCCAATAGAGTCTTCCGGACATTCAATTTTAGAAACTTTCGGGCAATGTAACATGCTAATAAAATTATGAAGGGCCATATAACATAAAATTGTCCTTGTATAGAATTAGACCAGAAATGCTGAAAGGGACTAGCTTCATTATGTTTAGCTAGGTAATCAATTGAGTTAATTGACAACTGCCAATTCTCGAAGTAAAAGGTAGAAGAAAAAATTTCAGAAATGATTTGCTTCCACTGCACTTGAGGTATAAACAGAATAGATAATAAAGATGTAACCAAAATGACAGTAAAGGCAAGTGGTAATAACCTTCTAGCCAACCCTAAGAAGTACTCTATAAGATTTATTCTGCCTAACTTCTCCATTTTAGTTAATAAAGAAGTAGTAATTAAGAAACCGGATATTATGAAAAAGACATCCACTCCACCAGATACTTTTCCTAACCAAATATGATAAATTGCTACTAAAAGTGTTGCAACAGTTCTTAAACCTTCAATTTCAGGTCTATACCTTGAGGTCGGGCCATTTAAATCTGCCATTCTTTCATCTCCAATATAAAAATCACTTAGATTTATCTCGTTGTTTCTCTTGCTTGCTTTCTAAGCAATTCATTCCCATAAGCATGGATGTGGATAGGAATTATACAGAAGATTAGCTTCAAGTAAATAGTTTTTACAAAATAGTATTCTGCTCAGTATTTAACTATAAAAAACTTCTAGTATACTGTCAATAAACTATTAACTTTCAGCAACAAAATTAATATATTCATCACTTTTCTTATTAAATTATCACAATATTATTAATTAATTTTCTTTTATATAATATTATTTTACTAAAAATAAAAAGCACTGCTATACGCAATGCTAATTTGTACTTAAATTTATTAGGTTAATTTAATTTGATAACGATATTATTTTCAGGTTAATACCACTCAACGGAACAAGTTGCTTATATGAAGAATCTTCGCTTTAGTCTTTAAGAAGTGGATGATCACCAGCATCATACCCTTTGTCTTTTCTACGCATATCATTATCTTCTTGGAATACGTCCTCGAAAAAACAGCTTGCAGATGGTGCGAGCAATTTATAGTACTGCTCGAATAAAAGAGCAGCATGGTTCCCACTCCATATTTCTGGTAGCAGTTCTTTCGGCAGCCCAGGATCCATAAAAAGAAACTTGCGGTATTCATGCACGAGGTTTGTCCTTTCCACAAAACACTCTGCATCTGTCATTTGACCATCGTTTATCAAGCTTTGATGGATAATATATTGATGGCTATAATTCGAAATAAATTCTTTATATTTCCCTTCTATCTCTTGAAGCGGCCAACTTTTTTCGACAAGTGCTCTGTTTGTCTGCGGTCCTTTATACTCGGATACGAAGAAATCAACGTAAGTTTGAATGTCATATTTTTTTATAAGAAATTCTACTTCTTTTTCAAGATTGTTCGGTGAAATCCAGCACCCATTTGAAGAACTGCCGAATCCGCTCCATAATAGCTCTTTCCGTAGTTCATCCCGAACATGCCTTTTTTCTTCCGGAATCGTATACATAAGCATCCGCCATTTCCCATCCCAATCGTTCGGCTTCAATTTAAATATCCGAATTGCAGCTTCTTCCATCCGAGCTTCTCCACGTGTCGTCAGAAAGTAATAGCTCTTATTACCTTTCTTCTCGGATTCGAGCCAACCTTGTTTCATCATCCTTGAAATGGCTACTCGAACCGATTGTTCGTGGTGGCCAAATTCCTTCAATAATCGGATCAAACTACCAATCCATATTTTGTTGCCGTAATGGCGGATGTAATCACCGTATATGGTAAATATCATAGATTGTGTATTCGACATATAAACTCACTCTTTCTTTTTTCCCCTAATTATCAATATAACACGTTTCTACCCTTCTTTCATTAATTTGTTATAGGAATTAACTTTGACTTCTTATTTTCCTAAGAAGATCGGTTTTCTTTTCTCACCGAATGCTTGAAGCGCTTCTACTCGATCCACGGTTGGGATTGTTAATTCATATGCCTTGGATTCGATTGCGAGACCCGTCTGCAAGTCCGTATTCATTCCTTGGGTGATTGCATATTTTGCTTGTTTAATCGCCACTGGACCATTTGCCATCATTTCATTGGCCAATTGTTCACATGCCGCAAGAAGATTTTCTTTTTGCACGACTTTCAACACAACCCCAAGTTGAACTCCTTCTTCCGCTGTGAATTTCCTTGCAGTAAAAATAAGCTCTTTTGCTTTCATTTCTCCAACTAGTCTAGGAAGTCGTTGCGTTCCTCCCGCTCCTGGGATGATAGCCCAGCTCGTTTCTGTAAGGCCCATTTTGACCCCTTCCGCTGCAATGGAAAAATCACACGCAATCATTAATTCAAAGCCTCCACCAAATGCATAGCCATTCACTGCAGCAATCGTCGGCTGTGGAAGATTTGCAATACTGTTGAACACATCTCTAATCGCTTTCACATTCCTCCGAACTTCTGTTTCATTCAATGTTTTCCTTTCTTTCAAATCAGCTCCTGCACTAAATGATTTATCACCTGCACCTGTAAAAATAACCACTTTCAATTCCGGATCAAGTGAAATCGCATCTACCACTTCTTGAAGCTGATGCAATGTTTCGTAGTTAAAACAGTTCAATGCTTCTTCACGATTAATAGTCACGTAAGCAATGCCGTCTTCTTTATTTAGTAAAATCGTCTTCACTATAACATCTCCTTTTTAATCAAACTCTATTAAACAATTATGTTGGAACCTGCTCAAAATCGCCTCGCTGCCCCAATCAAAAGACAGCCTTATTCAACTACCTATTCTGATATATTTTCAAAAATTGCTGCAATTCCCTGACCTACCCCGATACACATGGTTGCCAAGCCAAATTGAACGTTTCTTTTCTTCATTTCATATAAAAGGGTCGTGACGATTCGGGCACCACTTGCACCTAAAGGATGTCCAAGCGCTATTGCTCCACCATTGACGTTTACGAGATCAGGGTCAAGATCTAACTGACGAATGCATTCCAATGATTGTGATGCAAAAGCTTCATTTAATTCAACGAGTCCAAGATCATTTGAAGTCAGTCCTGCACGTTTTAATGCTTTTTGTGAAGCAAAAATAGGACCTAGACCCATAACAGCCGGTTCTAGTCCCGCAGTTGCCCCGATAACATATTTCGCTAATGGCTTTAAATTCAGTTCCTTCGCTTTTTCAGCACTCATTAGAAGTAAAGCAGCTGCACCATCATTTACGCCCGAAGCATTGCCAGCTGTTACGGTCCCACTTGCAAATAAAGGTTGTAGCTTTCCCAGTTTCTCAAGTGTTGTATCTGGACGCGGATGTTCATCTCGATCTACAATCTTTTCATTGCCTCTATGGTCCTTATAAACAACCGGAACAATTTCTTCCGCAAAACGATTTTCTTCCATTGCTTTTTTTGCACGTTGCTGGCTTTCAAATGCAAATAAATCCTGATCTTCGCGTGGTATACGATACCGCTGTGCAACGTTTTCGGCTGTTTGCGGCATCGTATCAACACCGTACATTTCTTTCAGCTTTTTATTTGTAAAGCGCCAGCCGATTGTTGTATCCTGCAGTTCCATATTACCTCGTGGAAATTCTTTATCTGGCTTTGCCATGACAAACGGAGCTCGCGTCATGCTTTCTGTGCCACCTGCGATGTAAATATCCCCCTCGCCCACTGCAATTGCTCTAGCAGCATACATAATAGCGTCCAAACCCGAACCACAAAGACGATTAATAGTCGTACCGCTCACTTCAACAGGTAGACCCGCTAACAAGCCGGACATTCGCGCAACGTTACGATTATCTTCCCCCGCTTGATTTGCATTTCCAAATACAACTTCTTCTATTTTCTCTCTGGGAAGGTTTGGATTTCGATCAACGAGTGCTTTAATAACGATAGCTCCCAAATCATCCGGGCGCACGTCTTTTAATGCACCATTGTATCTCCCAATAGGTGTACGGACAGCATCTACAATGACCACTTCTCTCATTCTGTCACCAGCTCTTCCTCTTTTGTATAGTCATATATCCCTTTACCGCTCTTTCGTCCAAGGCGCCCCGCTTTAACATATTGCTCAAGTAGAGGTGCCGGGCGATACTTCTCTCCAAGCTTTTCGTGTAAATAGTTCAAGTTATTTAAACGTGTATCAAGTCCG
The DNA here is from genome assembly GCF_038005325.1 of Psychrobacillus sp. FSL H8-0484. NCBI lineage: Bacteria > Bacillati > Bacillota > Bacilli > Caryophanales > Bacillaceae > Psychrobacillus > Psychrobacillus sp. FSL H8-0484. The sequence goes on from NZ_JBBOSZ010000001.1 coordinate 2,217,080, forward strand.
ACGAGATCTACCAGTTCAAACGGACCCATTGGGTAATTTAATCCTAGCTTTATCGCTTTATCAATTTCTTCTGGTGTGCCTAAACCTTCTTGGAGCATGTAGAAAGCTTCGTTGCCAACAAGTGCGCTAATTCGGCTCGTGACGAATCCTGGAAATTCATTAATGACAACCGTTTCTTTTCCCATCTTGATAGCAACTTCTCTAATCGTTTCTGCCGTTTCATTGCTCGTTTCTAATCCCCGAACAATTTCGACAAGCGGCATTTTATGTACAGGATTAAAAAAGTGCATCGCAATTGTTTTTTCTGGACGTTTTGCGAACGAAGCAATTTCTGTTGGGCTCATCGTTGATGTATTGGTTGCAAAATAACAATGAGAAGGCGCATGCTCTTCCATCGTTTCAAACACCATCTTTTTAATCGCAGTCTTTTCAGGTACTGCCTCAATAATTAAGTCAGCTATACCTGCAGCTTTTGCAAGGTCGCTTTCATAACTTAAATTCCTACGTGCTTGTTCAGCTTGATCAGATGAAATCTTCCCACGGACAAGACTCTTTTCGAAAATTTGATCAATTTCTTCCTTCGCATTCTGTAATGCAGAATAATTATTGTCGACAACTGTCACTACATATCCCCCAACTGCCCCTACATAAGCAATCCCTCTTCCCATTACACCTGAACCTACGATAACAATTCGGTTTATCATCGTTCTACTCCTCCTTTGGTAATGAATGAAGACGGACAGGGTTTTTAAGATCCCTGTCCGTAATCCCGCTTTATTTTTACAGTCCGAACGGATTTATCGGGCGACTGCCATAGTATGATAAAATACTTTTCGTTTCGGAATAGAGGTCAAGTGTTTCGATGCATAGCTCTCGTCCGAATCCGGATTGCTTATACCCACCAAACGGTGTTCCTGGAAATGCAGAAAATGGACAGTTGACCATGACAATTCCTGCTTGGATCTGATTTGCAACGCGTGTAGCACGTGCTCCGTCTTTTGACCAAACAGCGGAACCTAATCCGAACTCTGTATCGTTCGCAACTCGGATTGCTTCTTTTTCATCTTTAAATTTCATCACAACGACAACTGGGCCAAAAATTTCTTCTTTCACAACTGTCATATCGTGATGAACATTTGCAATAATAGTAGGCTCATACCAGAAACCATTTTCGTATCCTTCTGGTTTCGCAACATTACCACCAACAAGAATTTCTGCTCCTTCTTTGCGAGCAGATTCGACATACCCATCGATTGTATCTAGTTGACCTTGGTCGATAATTGCACCGACATGTGTTCCTTTATCGAATGGATTTCCTAGCTGTAGTTTTTTCGTTTTTTCTACAAACTTGCTCATGAATTCATCATAAATGTCTTCATGAATGTATAATCGAGACCGAGCTTCACATGATTGACCTGAGTTATAGAAAATACCAAACAAAGAACCATCTACTGCTGCGTCAATATCTGCATCTTCAAATACAATACTAGGAGATTTTCCGCCTAGCTCCAGCGTGACACGCTTTAACGTTTGAGATGCTTTGCCCATGATGTCTTTCCCGATTGGAGTAGAACCAGTAAAAGCTACTTTATCAACTAGCGGATGCTCCACTAATAAATTTCCTATTTCAGCACCTGAACCAGGAATAACATTTACCACGCCAGCAGGAACACCTGCTTCCAAGCAAATTTCCCCTAGAATAATAGCAGTTAAGGGAGTAAGTGATGCCGGTTTCACAATGACCGAACAACCAACCGCAATAGCAGGTGCCACTTTCCAAGCAGCCATCATGAGTGGGTAGTTCCACGGAATGATTTGCGCGCAAACCCCTACTGGCTCTTTCTCTGTATAGTTGTGAAATTGACCTGGGACATTGTTTACTGTTCCTCTATGGCCAACAATTGCTCCAGCATAAAACTCAAAGTCTTCAATTGCTTGTGAAACTTGACCTTGTGCTGCATGAAGAGATTTACCTGTATCGAGAATTTCCAATTCAACAAGTTCTTTAAAACGAGCGCGCATGATTGCAGCAATTTTGTTCAAGACCTGTGCACGGCGACCAACCGGATACAATTTCCATTTACCGTTATCAAATGCATATCGAGCTGCGGAAACAGCATTTTCAGCATCTTCTTTTGACGCTTTAGCCACTTCTGCTACAAGTTCACCTGTTGCTGGATTGTATGTTTTAATTGTTTCCCCTGTACTGCTTTTTACTTTTTCTCCATTAATAATTAAATGGTAAAAGTCACGTTTCATCGCTTCTTGCTCGATTTCATTTTCTCCAATTATTGTCATGTGCTCTACTCTCCCTATTGTCCTGAAAAAACAGGTTTTCTTTTTTCTATAAATGCAAGGACACCCTCGCGGTGATCATTTGTTAAACTTGCAATTCGCTGACCTTGTGCTTCATGTTCCAGGTAATCTTCAAAAGAAAGATCTGTAATTGCCTTCAACGAGCGTTTGGTTAACCCAATAGCTTTTGTTGGCAAAGTAGCAAGACGTTCTGCAAAAGCGGTAACATCTTGTTCCCATGTATCCAATGAAATGAGTCGGTTCGCTAGACCCATTGCCACTGCATCTGTAGCCGGAACTTTTTCTCCAAGAATAGATAGCTCCACAGCTTTAGACTGACCAACTAACTGAGTCAAATAATAAAGATTACCTGAATCCGGAATGAGGCCGACATGAATGAAAGCATTCAAAAAACTGGCACGTTCCGAAACAAGTCGGAAGTCACAAGCAAGCGCTAAACTGAATCCTGCTCCAGCAGCTACCCCATTTACCGCTGCTACAATGGGCTTTTCACATAGTCTAATTTGCTTAATCATCGGTCCATAGTGATCTCTTAATACTTGACCTAGATCCATATTTTCATCGACTTCTGCTAAATCCTGTCCAGAACAAAATGCCCTGCCTTCACCTGTAATGACAATACAACGAACTTGGTCATCAAAAGTAGCTGCTTTAATTGCCTCTTTCACTTCCCGGTTCATTTGTGCGATAAATGCATTTAATTTATCAGGTCTATTTAAATACAGCCAAGCAATACCATCTTTGACGTGATATCGAATCGTTTCAAACATGTAATTACCTCCTTACTTTCCTTGATAATTCGGTTTCCTTTTTTCAACAAATGCATTCATGCCTTCTTTCTGATCTTGTGAAGCGAAAAGTAGGTAGAAGTTTTTCCGTTCATATTGCATTCCTTCATATAAAGGATAATCTACTGCTTTGTTTACCGAATCCTTAATGAGGCGCAACGATAGAGGCGGCTGTTTTGCAAGACGCACTGCAAATTTCATCGTTTCCTCCATTACTAATTCAGGTGCAACGATTTTGTTAATGATTCCGTGTTTAAGAGCCGTTTCCGCAGAAATTCGCTCACCTGTCCAAAGCCATTCGAGAGCTTTCGTCCTACCAACAAGTTTCGTCAGCCGTTGTGTTCCTCCTGCACCTGGCATGACGCCAAGACCTACTTCTGGAAATGAAAACTCCGTACCGCTTGCAGCGATTAATAAATCACAGCTTAGTGCAAGCTCAAAGCCCCCTCCAAAAACAAACCCATTTATTGCACCGATTATCGGTTTTTTCATGAGTGCAAAACGGTCCCAATCAGCAAATTGATTCAGCACTTCTAAGCTAATTGGATGATCATTCATCATTTCATCAATATCAGCGCCTGCTGAAAATGCACGTCCTTTACCGGCAAGTACAATCACTCGGACGTTTTCATCTCGGTCAAATCCTTCCATCGCAACGACGATTTCACTGACCATTTTTCGATTCAATGAATTTAACTGGCGAGGACGATTCAGTTCAATAACTGCTACATTTCCAGTTAGGGAAGTTTCAATGAAGTCGAAACTGTTCATTATGCTTCCTCACCGATCATTAATGTCACAAGATCACCTGCAAATCCCATTAGATCCTTGCCAGAAGCTCTCCCTTCAGGTGAACGTAAGCCTTCTTGCAATGCTTCCAAATTGTCATAATGCATCTCACACGTGAGATAGTATTTTCCCTCTCCACCCATCGGAGATCCAGTCACTTTGGTCACTTTCATTTCACGAAGTCCCGGAATTTTTGCTGTAAGTGGTGCATGCACGTTGAAATAATGGTGATCAAAAGCCTCTTTATTTTCAGGATGTTTGTATAATGCGATTAATTTAGCCATTTCTCTTCTCCTCACTTTTACATTAATGTTGAAACAGGTTTCATTGCTTCGAAGACATTTTTACAACTCTTGCAGTACAAAATACTTCTGCACGCTGTAGGTCCAAAAATATTTTCCATTGATACAAAGGTAGATCCGCAATATGCACAATCAACATGCCAAGAGCCGTCCCCTTCAAAATGACGGGGTGGAGGTGCTATTCCAAACTTCCGTAGATTCACATGTCCTTGTTCCGTTATTCGGTCAGACGTCCAAGGTGGATGAAAGACGAATTCGACTTCGACATCTTTTACTTCCGGTAGTTCTTTTACAGCATTGATCGTATTCGACTTGATAATTTCGAGAGCTGGACACCCTAAAAAAGTAGGAAGTAAAACAACTTTTACGTTATTTCCTTGTGTAGTAACTTCTCCAACCATACCAAGGTCGATAATGCATATGGAATCAATTTCAGGGTCATTTACATGTTTAAGTACTTCCCATACACGATCGGTAGATACTTCTATAGATGCAGTCATTTAGGTCCCCTCATTTCGGTTTCGGACTACCAGCCTGCTACTGGATCAAGCTTGTAAACTTCGGAAAGTGTGAGTAATGCATCATCCAAGTCTTTTGTATGATCGCCGTTTCTGCCGTTTTTTGTAGGTTGATCTGGAATCTCCGGTACTTCCATTTGAAGAGCAACAAACAATGGCTTAAGACTTGCTTTCCATTTTTCTTTCAATATTTCTTCACTTTCTATTAATCTACTATTCTCAATTATTTGTTTTTCTTTGCCATAAGAGAATACATCACCAAAATCAGTCATCACGAGCTTGATTGCATCATGCATTTTCTTTTTCGCTACATCCGTAGAGCTTAATAATTGTTTAAACCATATTTCCCAGTGCAACCTATGATAATAAAGTTCCATTCTTACTTTTACTGCCGTTTCTGCAATAGGACTATACGAGCTTTCACATAACGAATCCATTTTTACTTTTTTCGCTTGTGTGTAAAAGTAACTTCTTACAACTTGATAAGCCCAATCATATTCGGGTGTCTCCATATAATAGCCTTCACCGTTTACTCGCTCCGTCAATATGCTATTTTTTCTGTCTTTAGCCGGACGCAAATGTGCGAGGTCATCTGCTCTTCCCACCTCTAAATCTTCTAGGAGTTTGTAATACATAGCTGCGTGCCCCATACTGTCTTGGCTGATGGAAGAAGAAGCAACGTCTTCCTCAATATGAGGAGCTAGCCCGAGCCATTCAGATCCTCGGTAGGCGTACAAAAAATCATCATCGGCCAGTTGGAGTAATAAGCTAGTTAGTGCTTCTTTATACTCTGGACTCATGACCGTATCTTTTTCGCTCATTTGCGTTCTCCTCCCCATGACAGAATCTCTTTTTCATCCAAAATTTGCTGCTCGTATTGACGCCATTTTTTCTTTAAGTAACCGTATCCTTTTGTCGTTCGATAGTCTTTGTTGTCCAGTCTGCCAAGTGTCATTTTCTCTTCGACATCCATCTTTCGAATATTCTTTCGATTCACAATCCAAATATCAGCAACCGGTTCGCGACGCATGAAATTTTCCTGCGCTAAAATTAATGCCATGTCTTCATTTGGAGCTAATAAGCTGAACTGGTGTTGGAATGCAGAGCTTGGCGTTCGCTTACTAAAAATTTCATATTCTTGATAAAATGTTTTGTTTTCAGCCATTATCCTTACTCCTTCCTTTAGTTGACCGTTGCAGCTAATGCATCACGCACCCAAGCGTTATTTTCGTACGAAGATCGACGTAAATTTAAGCGAGCAAGTGAACGTGGACCCCCGTTTTTAATGATTTTCTTAAATTCATTCCAATCAGGTTGTTTATATGACCATTGTTTACTTTCTTCATCTAAGTGGAGAGTTGGGTCCGGAATTGTCAATCCGAGTGATAAAATACGCGGAATGTATTTGTCAAAAAAGATTTGTCTAAATTCTTCGTTTGTTTTCGTGCGAATTTTATATTTAATCGTCAAGTCTTGTTTCGATGAACCCGTCGTTTCTTTGCTCGCTGGTCCAAAAAACATGAGTAGGGCTTCCCACCAACGATTAAGTGATTCCTGTATCATTGCTTTTTGCTCATCTGTTCCTTCTGCTAGCGCCATGATGATCGATTCGCCATGTTGTGCATGGAATACTTCTTCCGCACAAATGCGCTGCAGTGCTCTTGCGTATGGACCGTATGAAGCACCAAGCATATTTGATTGCGTAATAATAGCTGCACCATCCACAAGCCAACCTATGATTCCTGCATCCGCCCATGTTCTCGTTTCCATATGGAAAACATTATGAAATTTCAAATCGCCATTGAATAGGTCTTGCATTAAATCCCCGCGATTTTTCCCATACGGTTGAAGTAAGTCTTCCGTAACGCGTAATAGCAACTGACCATGACCCATTTCATCCTGCACCTTTGCCATAATGCCAAGTTTCCTATTAAGAGAAGGAGCTTTTGGCACCCATTCTTTCTCCGGTAATGCACCCATTATTTCACTTATCCCGTGCATGGAAATTAATCTTATCAATGTCAATCTGTATTCTTCTGGCATCCAATCATCCGCTTCAATTTTGTCACCAGCTTCAATACGCTGCATGAAATGAGCCATTTGTAGATCTTCTGCCGTATTGTGTAAATTATTCATATCTAACCCCCCAATATTTAATTTATGCATTGCCAGCACTGCACATAACAATTAATTAACGTCATAAAATGATACCGTTATATAAATAGCGAGTTAATTCTGATAACTACTATACATACCCCTTAAGCCATTTCTTTTATAATTGGCTCGTTTGCCATTTTTATAGAGTCCGTAGGGCATCCATCATACGCATCTTCTAAATCATCCCGAAAATCTTCCGGCACTTCCGCCGTCCCTTTATTTCCATCAAGTATTGCATACGCAAGGCCTTCATCATCATAATCAAAGATGTCAGGTGCACTTGCACCACAAGCTCCACATGCAATACACGTTTCCTGATCAACTGTTGTAAATACAGGCATAAAGTACACCCTTTCTTATTTTTATTAGGCTCTGTAAAACGATTATGTTAACGAAAATCAAGTCACATCCCGCGGACGAACTGCCAAGCCTCCTCGGGGCAACATTACGGGTTCTGGGCAGCCTGTTTTTCCACAGGAGTCTCGCGGATTTTCGTCACAAAATTTAATCTTCTAAAAACAACAGCCTTATTTAACAGAGCCATTTATCAAGCTTTTTCACCAGGCTTCTCCGTTTTATCCATAACGCTTGTGCTATGTAACGGCTGAACTTTTGATGTCGGGTCAATATACACTTTTGCATTGCTAATCGCTGTTGGTGCTTCGCCGAATCCGCTCGCAATTAACTTCACTTTTCCTTCATATGTGCATATATCACCAGCAGCGTATATGCCTGGAATACTAGTTTCCATTTTGGAATTGACGATAATGCTGTTTTTATCCAAATGAAATCCCCAATTTTTGATCGGACCAAGAGAAGATACGAAACCATAATTTACAATGACATTGTCAACGTCAATAACCTTTGTTTCATCGCCTTTCACTTCTTTAAGCACGACTTGTGTAATTTTTTCTTCTCCGATAAATTCTGATGGAACAAATGGAGTCAAAACAGTGACAGAAGAATTCATCAACTTTTCCACTGTATGTTCATGTGCTCGGAATTTATCGCGGCGATGCACTAGCGTTACTTTTTCTGCAATTTGTTCCAGCATAAGAGCCCAGTCTACTGCAGAATCTCCTCCACCGAATAGCTGTACTTTTTTCCCTGCAAACTGTTGTAAATCATTGATAAAGTAATGCAAGTTGCTTTTTTCGAATCTTGAAGAATCTGCTAGGTCCAGCTTCTTTGGTTGAAATGCGCCATTTCCCGCAGTAATAATAATTGTTTTAGTAAAATGTGTCTCTTTGTTCGTCGTTAGTTTAAAAGAACTGTCTGGCTGTTTTTCTATCTCTACCACCGCTTCATTCAAACAAACTGTTTGTTCAAATTGGCCCATTTGTTCCATTAATCTCTCAACGAGTTGTTGCGCTGTTATTTTTGGAAATCCCGCAACATCGTAAATATACTTTTCCGGATATAATGCGGACAATTGTCCTCCCAGCTGAGGAAGGCTTTCAATAATTTTGCAAGACATATTTCGAAGGCCAGCATAAAATGCTGTGAATATGCCGACCGGTCCTCCACCAATAATAGTTACGTCAAAAATTTCCTCGCTTTGAGACAAATTTAATTCCTCCTTGTGAATGGACTTATACGCCAATTGCACTTTTATCTCTGAAATCTACAACCCGAATCGCTTTTCCTTCTGATCGTGGAATCGTTTTAGGACTATTGATAACGACATCCATCGATACTAAACAAGTCGTTTTCAACAAACTTTGAATTTTTATTTTCAGTTGAATTATCTGCGAATCATTCAAATCTCCTGCAATCGTTTCGTATAACATACTGTTAATTTCGACATGTAGCTCTGCCATATCCATTGCATCTTTTCTTAATAAATGAATTTGATAATGAGGTACCAACTTGTCTTCTCCAGCCTGTAGTAGAACTCGTTCAACTTCCGATGGGAATACATTCACACCACGAATAATCAGCATGTCATCTGTGCGACCTTTTACTCTCGACATTCTCGTTGAGGTTCTGCCGCATTTACACTTCTCTCGTGTGATGGATGAGATATCACCCGTGCGATACCGAATAATTGGAAGCGCCTTCTTTGTTAAACTCGTAAAAACTAGTTCACCTTCTACCCCTTCAGCAACCGGTTCAAGTGTTTCAGGATTAATTACTTCAATAAAGAAATGATCTTCATGCACGTGTAAGCCATTTTGTGCTTCGTGACATTCAATGGAAACACCTGGTCCAATGATTTCGCTCAATCCATAAATATCGATTGCTTTTAAATTGAACGTTTTCTCAAGCTTTGTCCGCATTTCTTCGGACCAAGGCTCCGCTCCAAAAATTCCATACTCCATGGACGATTGCCTTGGATCAATTCCTATTTCCTTCATTTTCTCTGCTATGTTCAACATGTAAGAAGGCGTTCCACATATTCCTCTTGGTTTAAAGTCTTCCATCAATGTAATCTGTCTTTCTGTATTTCCTCCTGACATTGGAACAACTGCAGCGCCAAGCACTTCCGCACCATAATGAAGGCCAATTCCCCCTGTAAACAAACCGTAGCCATACGCGTTATGAAAAATATCCGATTTTTTGCCACCTGCAGCCACAATCGAACGTGCTACAACTTCAGCCCACATTTCTATATCGTTTGCTGTATATCCAACAACGGTCGGTTTGCCGCTCGTACCGGATGATGCATGAATTCGAACAATTTCTTCTTGCGGTACTGCGAATAAACCAAATGGATACTGATCGCGTAAGTCTTGTTTTTTCGTGAATGGTAATTTCGATAGATCATCTAAACTTTGTATATCGTCCGGAGTAATTCCTAGTTCCATGAATTTATTACGATAGAATTCAACATGCTCATAAACATTTAGAACGGTATCTTGTAGACGTTCAAGTTGTAGACTCTCCATATCTTCGCGCTTCATCGTTTCCATTAATGGATTATACAAACATCATTCCTCCTCTGTTTACTTTATCTATATTTCCTATTTAGTATTCAAACATATTTCGTATAACAATTAATTAACGGTTATCATTTAACTTGTAATATGTTTATAGATTAATATTTCAAAAAGAATAAGTCAACGAAAAATTCAGAAATTTTAAAATTAATTAAACTATATACACTAGCCAATGAACTGCAGAGTAATTTTCACTTTTAGCAGAGCTTGAGTTTAGAGGAGAAGTAAAAATGGTGGAAGAGATCGTCAGTTTCATACGTGTAGAGGATATGGAAATAAAAAAAACGCTGATGCTAAATGAATAGGCCAGCGTTAAAAAATGAAGTGTATATGAAAACATGTTATAGCCAGTATAAAGAATCTATTTTGAAAAGGATTATTCAATACTTGCTAACAGAACGATTTATAGCATTATTGATATGAGCTAAATGGTGATTACCATGCCAAGCATAAATACCAATATTCTTTTCTACAGAGGTAATGCCGGAGTCTGGATGGTTAAAACTTCTTTTTAATTGTTCATCTGTTAAAGTTTCGAGTAAATACGTCCAACGCTCATGTAACGCTTCAATAAGTTTCAAGGAGATTGAAATTGGCAGTTTTGAATCAAGTAAACTTGCCCATTTCTCTTCTGCATAAGGTTTAATCGTTGGATTATCTTCTGTTAAAGCTAATTTAAATCTTATATAGGCATTCATATGACTATCTGCAATATGATGAACAAGTTGGCGAATTGTCCAACTATCTTCACGATAAGTATATTCTAAAGCTTGATCATCTAAGCCATGGACCACTTCTTTTAATCTTATTGGTAAAGTTCTTATTTCATTAATCCACCCTTGTATATCCTCGTTTGAAATACATGTAGAACAATGAAATTCCCCTATTGGATATCTTTCATTTCCCATTTTTTTCACTACCTTTCTTATACACATGGAAGAAGCAAACACTTTTTCTATTCCCCGGGCATATAGCCAATTACTTCATTAGTAGCAGGATCAACAAGTATGGATGGCGTGCCTATGACAACTTTACCTCTGTCTTTAAAAGAAACAGATAAGGCCTCTTTTCCCACAAAAGTTGGATCTAACATTTCATAGCTACTATCTGCAATTTTCTGCTTTACTACTGCACTTTGCCAATCTTCTCTAGCTGTGTCATCCCAGCCTTTCTCTCTAATGAACTCCCACGCTACTTCCCTTATATGATTATAATTATCCGTATCTGTCGTTTTCATATCATCTTGTATGTTTGAACAACCGATAACCCAAAATGTGGTAAAAAGTATTAAAGTAAAATAGACCATTTTAATATTCACAAAATCCTCCATATGGTAATGAGTATATTATTGGATAAATCCCTCTAAATGCTTTGTGCAATTATACAAAGTACAGTCCCACTGGTTTTCAATGTTTTCTATAATTGTTACAGATGTATTATCGATGAGTGTACTAGTAAATTTCTCTGGTAGTAGACGTCTTAACGTAAGACCAATTAACGCACCATGGCTCACTACCAATACTCGCTTATCTTTATACGTAATTACTGCTTCTTCTAAAAAATCAGACCCTCTTTTAGATACGTCTGTAAACTTCTCCATACCTAGTTCCAATTTTCGCCAAGTGCATCCCCACTTTTGTAGCCTTTCTTCTTCGGTTGTTCCTTCGATTTCTCCACAGTTAATTTCACGAATTCTCTTGTCGTAACCGGAAATAGGCAAATATAATTGATCAGAAATTATTTGTGCTGTTTCTTTGGCACGCAATAAATCACTCGTTATTATAACGTCCCACTTTCCCTCTACTGAGAGTCTATTTGCCAATGCTAACGCTTGTTTTTTACCTGTTTAATTTAAAGGGATATCAGAAATTCCTTGTGCCCGTTTAAGTTCATTCCACTCTGTAATTCCGTGCCTTATGAATCCTACGGTTGTCAATAATTCCCCCACCTTTTTTTCGATTTTATTCCTTCGTTCTTTTATCTACATCTAATTATATTCTTCTTTCATATGTTGAAATCCTTTTTAATCCGAATGACATACTACCTTTTACCTTTGGAGGACACTATATGTATAAATTAGATTATCAATCACCCATTGGAATAATAGAGATTTTTAGTACGGAAGAAGCTATCTATTCTATTATGTTCACAGACGAAACTAATTAAGTATCGTTAGTCCCTGTCATCGAAATATCAGTGTAGGTGGAAAGCTTACAGGGTTTGCTGGTGGTTTGTGGAGAAACGAATGGCTACTTCAGCATGAACAGTCTAATAAATACTAGATTTGCTAAGATTTTTGCTAAAACAAAAAGCATGTCCATTGAATTAACGGGTTTGGTTGCTGGGGAGAAAAATGTTAATAACAAAGTAAATTTCATACTAATCAGTATATACTTCAATATCAAAAAAAACGCTCAGGAATCTGAGCGTTTTTTTTGATGTAATATTTTACTATCCTTTTTGAACTAAAGCACCCGTTAGCCATTCATGAAGCCCTGCTTCACCACAGAATATGGAAGAAAATTATGTTCTTCCATGGTAGTTCTTTAAGATACACATATTCTAACCTTTTTGGTATACTTCTGAGGGAATGAGATCCTTCAACCATTGTAAAAATACTTTCTCCGTATTTTCATTTACATCTATCTGAATCCATCGTTTGTCATGCGGTATTCGCTTATACCAATTTAGTTCTTTCACGTCAAAATATTGTTCCTCATTGTCACTGTACTCTTCCAAGAAAAGCACCTTTTCTTCGCCATTATCTAAATAAAAACAATAACCTTCATATGCTACCCCTTGAACCCAAACAATAGGATGTTCGTGGTTTACGTTGCATAAGCACACATTTCCGTTTAAAGCTTTGAATATGTCTAAGAACTTTGATAGATATTCTTTCTTCACTGGGACCACAGGAGCACCGAAAAGCTGGTCTCTATATGTAATACCCGTATGTCGTTCCTCTATCCGTACATCATAATAATTATCTTCTTGAAAGTCTTCCATGTTCATATCTCTTAAATAGTATTTACCGTACTTAATTAGGATTTTCCTAATATGTTTAAATGGAGGTAATACATCACCGTATAAAATCACAACTTTTGTCTCCATAAATCCTTTATCAAACTCATTTCTGTACAATATTTGCTTCAATCACTATCCAAAACATATTATTAAATGCTGAATTTAATAATATCATACGAACAAAGCTTGTTAAACTAAACTACCCCGTGCCATCCATGAAGCCCTGCTTCACCACAGAATATGTAAGAAAATTACGTTCTTCCATGGTAGTTTAAGTGATATATTTAACAATCTTCAAAAAAAAGAGAGTTGCCAAGCAACTCCTTAGATAATTACCAAATTCTCTCACGAGACTGTGTTTGTTTACATAATATTATCGGAAGTGAAATGAGCTTACACATCCAAGCTGTTGATGATACCTAATATTTGATGATCTGTCCATTTGCCATTGATCTTTAGATTTTCTTTAGCTATACCTTCTTTTTTAAACCCTACTTTTTCTAATACCCGAATAGATGCTATGTTGTCAGGCATAGCTCCTGCTTCAATTCTATGTAATTTTAATTCTCTAAAAGCAAAGTCTACAACAAGTTGAAGAGCTTCTGTTGTATAGCCCTTTCCATTATACTCCTTATCTAAAGTAAATCCCGTATAACAGCTTTGGAGGTCTCCCCTAGCAATTTGAGTTAATGAAATGTCTCCGATAAGTTTATCAGTTGCTTTTAAAAAGATTCCAAAGGCATATAATTGCCCTTCATCTGTCTTTTTTAATGCCTGTTCAATGCGTATTTTTTGATGTTCTTCTGTATAAAAGGCTTCTGGGAGTAATGGGCTAACTCGTTGAAAAAATTCGCGATTTCTAGTATGTAAGTTAGCTACCTCGCTGGCGTCAGACGTTTTGTAAAGTCGAAGATAAATTTGTTGCCCTACTAGCTTCATAAAACCCCTCCAATATCTTTTTACTACCATTTTATTCTAATTAGGCAAAAGTATGATGTACAACCTACCTTTTTTTTGTTTTTAAAGGCTTTGGCAATTTTTATAGCATCCTTGCATACATTTGCAGCATTTTGCTTTAACCTGCTGATTTAGTTCAATTACTTTTCCAGAGTTTGAAAATTTAAAGATTCCTATTATCAAATAAACCATACTAAAAGCCCAAGTAATTCCAGCAACCTCTATTTGAATTGAATTTTCTTCAGATGCCATTATGTGTTCATAATCAAAGGCTTTGTTAAGTAGTATTGTTGTTTTTCATGTATAAAATATGGGAACGTCCGATTTGGACGTTCCCGTTCTTATTCCATTAAAGCCCCCTATAATGGAATAACTGTAAAGCTAATGAAGCTTTTTTAAAAGCTGCGTTTCCCTGCCCAAGCTCCTTGCATTTTACTTAGGAATACAATTTCCCCAATATGATATGCGTCGTGCAATGCTAAACTCTTCAGTTCAAGCACTAATGATCTTTCTCCAGGGATCTGTCTATACAAATCTTCATGTTCTGATTTTGCTAGTATTTTTTCAAGTTCACGATGAACATAAAAGTATTCTTGTTTTGTTTCCTTCCAATTTTGAAACGTCTCAGTTGGTAATCGAAATGTAGATTCATTATCTTCTGCCTGGGGTTCATTCGCTGCTTCACCAAGAAATCGCATCAGAAGTCTCTTTTTATAGAAAAGTAAATGACAAACTAATTCCGAAATGGAATTCATTGCCCCCTCAACTGGTTTCCAAATTGCCTGTTCAAAAGTAATATCCTCTAGCACTTTTTCAAGTGGAGGAAACCAGTCTTCTTCATCTAAGCAGCTTGCCCATTGTTGTAACAAAAGTGTCTTTACATCCATTTTCTATTCCCTCCAATTTAATATCTCCCTTTATATATACTAATTCGATTTACTTATCTAAACTCCATCTTGTTCAACTAAACTGCCCCGTTAGCCATCCATGCAGCACAAAATATTGATGCACCACAGAGAATGAAAATGGTTAAGAGGAGTCAATTTCAATATTTATCTGATTTTCTCGGCCAACTCTAAAATAATTCCCTCTGGACCACGAACATAACATAACTTATAACTTTCTTCATACTGCTGTATCTCACTAAAGATTTCCGTGCCCTTTATTTAGGACTTGAAGTGCAAGCGGAATGGGAATTGGATGGAGAACAGATAGACAGAATAGTTGGGCTTAATGATGTTTCATGTGAGTATAAACGTAAATGATCTTTCAGAGGCTAAAGCGTTTTTTCTTAAATATATTAGGAACAAATAATAAGCTTTTTATCTACTTTCATCGTGAATATAATCTCTACGTTCAAAGCTATAGATTAGTAAACTACTATAGAAAGCTGATTTTTATATTATAAGAGAGTTTAGCACAATCAAATATATTAAATCTTTCATATACTTTAATGTACTTATCATTTGAAAGGATGATGTATATGGGAATAAGACCGTATTTGATTTGATTGATTTGGGTACGCTTGGGGGAACCAACAGTTTTGCTAATGATATAAATGAACGTGGACAGATTGTAGGAGCGTCTAGGACGGATAATGATTCGGAACTGCATGCTTTCCTATGGGAAAACGGTGTGATGACCGATCTTGGTACGCTTGGTGGTAGCTTTATCTATAGTTTTGCTATTAGTATAAATGAACATGGACAGATTGTGGGATATTCGGTAACGGCTAATTTTGAGGAAACTCATGCTTTCCTATGGGAAAACGGTGTGATGACCGATCTCGGTACGTTTGGTGGTAGCTTTAGTGCAGCTCTTGGTATTAATAACCATGGACAGATTGTGGGAGTTTCGGAAACGGCTAATGGGGAAGATCGTGCTTTCCTATGGCAAAACGGTGTGATGACCGATCTCGGTACGCTCGGTGGTAGCGCTAGTGGAGCTACTAGTATAAATGAACGTGGACAGATTGTAGGTTTTTCGGAAACGGCTAATGGGGAAACGCATGCTTTCCTATGGCAAAACGGTGTGATGACCGATCTCGGTACCCTCGGTGGTAGCACTAGTGGAGCTACTAGTATAAATGAACGTGAACAGGTTGTGGGATCTTCTTTAACGACTAATGGGGAAGATCATGCTTTCCTATGGCAAAATGGTGTGATGATCGATCTCGGTACGCTCGGAGGAACCTTCAGTGTTGCTTTTGATATTAATAACCGTAGACAGGTTGTGGGATTTTCGGAAATAGCTAATGGAAATGGGGAAGTTCGTGCTTTCTTATGGCAAAACGGTGTGATGAACGAACTCGGTACAGAAACTTTCATTGATGCTTTGGGTATTAATGACCGTACACAGATTGTAGGATCTTTTTTAGCAGCTAATGAGGGAGTTCATGCTTACCTATGGCAAAAGCAGATTCCATAATTCGCTTTAAAGTTTTTTCTAAGTACTCCTAACCTTCGCTTAACCCTGTCTAAACAAGCAACAAGCAAAGAGCTCTTTGCTGATTTGAAATAATGTTTGTTCAATAACCCCCTAACAAACCCGTATTTTAGGGTCAATAAGAAGAATCCATTTTGAAAAAAGATTTAACAAAATGGATTCTTTCTTGTAATTTTAATATAAAGTTTTTATAAAAAAGTTTGATTATTTTCTAACCGTGGTCCAGTTAGCGGTAGTTCGACCTTTTTCGATTTGAACACCATTGAATGGATATGCTTTTTGTATAGTAAGAAGCAAACGCTCCATTTAGGTACTAACTGTTTTTTTGATAACATCACACAACGATTCATGACTCATAGAATGAAGTTCATAATCATGATCTTTGAATACTAAATTTCTAGTAACATCATTAGGCACTATCACACACCTAATACCTGCTTGTTTTGCTGCGTTTAATCCGTTTAACGAATCCTCGAACACTATCACTTCTGTTGGTAATAAATTGCAGTCTCTTAATGTCTTCATATAGAGTTCAGGATCTGGTTTAACCCTAGTCACATCCTCTTTTGTATTTATTACTTCAAAATAATCAATAATTCGTAGCTGTTCTAGATATGAATGAACCCAATCTCTAGATGAACTTGAAGCTAAACCAATTACTAAGTTGTATTCTTTTGCTTCATCTAAATATGCTTTAACTCCTTCTCTAAGTAAAGGTTCTTTCATTTTATCCTTATATTTATTGAATGCTTCTTCCTCTATTTGCTCACAATCTACTGAGTTTCCTGCTATTTCACGAAAGTATTGATATAAGATTTCATTGCCTGTTCCAATACAATTGGAGTAACCTGCTAAATCTAATGAAACCGCATGCTTTTCAAATAGTGTTTCTTTAAACGATTCGTACCATACTGTCTCTGTATCTACTATTAAACCATCAAAATCAAATATGATTCCTTTAATCACTATTTCATCACTCCCTCCGTTGAGATCAATTATCTAAGAACGATTTAGACATATAGTAAGCACTCACAGTAAATAGTTGATTGATTTCGCCTTTAGCAATCATCGGTTCCAAATCATTAAAATCCACCAAATGAATGTCAATAAACTCTGTTGGATCTAATTCTTGTTCAAAAGCTTTATACGCATCCAATAGTAAAAAGGTAATTACTTTATTCGTTTGTGTTGCTGGGTTCACATAAAACTCACCAAGTAATATTGGATTTCTTTCTGTTATAAAGCCAGTCTCTTCCCTAACTTCTCTTAAAATAGCTGTCTCATATGCTTCATTCCCCTCTGGTTTACCAGCAGGTATTTCTAAAAAGTAGTCTTGAGCTGCATACCTATACTGCTTGACGAGGACAATCTGTTTATCCTTTGTTAGAACAACGGCATTTACCCAATCAGCATATTCATTTACATAATAGCTTTCTATTTTTTGTCCATCCGGTAGCTCACAACTATCTTTTCGCAGATTTCCGTATGGAGTTTTATATACATAACTCGAATTCAACGTTTTCCAACTCTTCATCGTAATTTCTCCTTTGATATTTTCACTAAAATAATTGTTGTTTAATATACTCCTTGATTTTCAGTTTCATTATCGTAGCTCATACAATCATCTCCATATTATCTAGAATTAAGTTACTAAGTCCGTTTGGATAGAGTACCTTTTTTTCGTTAAAAAGTTCTTGTAAAGGAACCCATTTTGCTAATGTAATTTTACTTCCTTCCACAACTTTAAAACTTTCTTTTTGATATAGGCTTCTATCTTCAAATTCCACTAAATAAATTTGAATAATCTCATGACCAATAGTTTCATCTATTTTAAATATGTTTTCTAAACAAGAAATATAGTTTTTAATAGCAATTTTTACTTCTATTTCCTCTTGGTACTCTCTGATTACCGTTTCACTTGATATTTCGCCAAGTTCAATCGTGCCGCCAATTGGCCGATAAAATATTCCTGTTCCCTTTGAATGTTTCCCTTTTTGTTCTTCTAAGAGAATCATATTATCTTTAACTATTAATCCTAATGATTTAGCTTTTGGAAACATTCATATCCCTCCACTACTTTAAGTAATAATTAACTAAGTTCATTTCTCACTAGGCTATTAATTAAATGTAATGCCTTTTGCAAATAACCTTTTAATTATAATAATTTTCAGTTAATTTATATCAGAGAGACTTTCCACATTCGGAACAAAACTTGGAAGTTCGAGCAGTTGCATGTCCACAATCGGAGCAATACTGAATGGAATCCGATAATCCCTCTTTCAATCCTTGTCCAGCAGCTCTCATTTGATCTCTCAAAACATCTTCATTTAACTTTTGAATTTTCTTTCGATATCCCACTCCCGTTAGGATAAATCCAACAAAAATAACAGGCATCGAGACAAAACCTAACCAGAAATACTTTGGTTGTTCAAAACCTTCTAAAGTTAGAAACTCAAATAATGAAAAAGTAATACCAGCTAAACCCAAAAATACTATAAACGGACCGATAATTTTCATTTTTATTCCCCCAAATTACCATTTAAAGTAACTTTTACTTTTTAACAACCTCTATCTGTGTAGTATCTAGTCCTAACCTTTCCTTTAACTCTTCTGTAATAAAAAATGAAATGGTTGAAGCGCTTTCTAGTTTTTCATATTTATAATGTAATCCAGTTGTAAGTGTTCCATCCGTCCAATATGTTTCTGTTGGGGGTGGCGTTAACTGTTGTAAATGTTCTTCATATTTCCCGCTAATTGCACCTTGGCTATAAATGTCATATGGCAATGGATTATACGGCGCTTGTATTTGAACCAAGGAAATCTCCATTATATTTTCTTGGATTTCTACGTATCCATTCTTAGGTATTGGCTGATTGTTAACTGTTAACGAATAAGTCCATTGTTTTTTTGCAAGCTCAAGTAATTCCGATTCACTTAAAAATAGCAATGCATCTTCCGTAAACTGTTCATAATAAGTTATTTGTTCTTTTGCATAGTTCAAGTCAATATTTTGAGCATCTAATTCGTTTAACAGTTCTTCATTTTGTTTCTTTAGCTTATCTATTTGTTCCTTTTGTTCTTCTATTAATAAGCCGTTTTCCTCTAATGCTTTCTGTTTATCTACTGAACTAGTATCCTCACAACCCCATAAAATACTAATAACTATTATGCTGAATGAAAAGAGTATCGTCTTCTTCCACATGATTATTTCACCCTATTCGTTGGATAAATTTTAAAAAAACTCGTATAAACCCCCATCAAAATAGTCGAATTCTTCCGCCGTAATCATTTGCAAACTATACCCCTTATAAAAAGCCTTTAGCATTGCTTCATTGTCTTTAATAGAACGAATGGCTAGTGCGATATCATAGCGAGGATCGCCATTGGCTGCTCCAGATAAATCAATAAATGTCTGAACTCTTCCATTGGAAACAAGGACATTATCAATTGTGCAATCACCATGAATCAACACTTGTTTAGACCGAATAGGTGGATGTTTTATTAATTGATCCAGCAACTCTTGATTCCCATCCACTTCATAGTTTTGTAAGTTGTAAGCCGCTTTTTGTAATTGTGTATCTAGCCAATTTCCTTCCGTAATCCAAGCTGTTGGCGGTTGTGTTTTGTGCAATTGCTGTAAAAGCTCTCCAAAACTTTGGATAAGAGCATATTTTTCAGCATCTGATGGAGATTGTTGAAGTGCTTCTCTTAAGGTCACTCCTTCCTCCAAACTCATAAGTAAATAACTCTTATCTTCATCTTCTACAAAATGAAAGTAGGTTGGTAAAGGCAAGTCTGTTTCTTCATTCAAGCATTTCATGATTTCTGCTTCTTGCGAAAGCCATTCTCTATATTTTAATTTGCTGGCTACTTTACATACAAACTGACCTTTATCCGTATGAAGAAGCGTTACTTCAGAAGTTGCACCTTGTCTTTTAGGATAAGAAAACGAAATTACTTTACCTATGTAATTAACAAACTGTGCAGGAATATTGGGTTTTATTTGTTTATTCATAATAGCTCCTAACTTGTGTTTTTGTTAGATATTCGGACAAAATACGATGCTCACATAAAAGTAGGATTTACTCTCAGTTAATTTGGGAGTCCTCCTTAGGAACACTTTCGATGACAGATGTAAAGAAATAAATAAATGTCAAATAAAACGGAAAAGTAATTAGCTGAACTATAATAAGAAGGCCTTGTACTGGTGCAGGTTTATCACCTGGATAAGTAATAGGAAATAGGTATGCGAAAAGAAACTGAAAGAAGATTAAATACGGAAGCCAAAGAATTGCTGACCAATACCCAACTTTTCTTCCTTGCAGCCAATTTCTTTTAATAACGTAGATTAGGATTGTTGATAGGAAAAAACCTACAATATGTAAAACGGCTGTTAAGTCAGTTATTAAATCTGCCTCCCAACCCGTTAACCGCCAAATTCGATAGAAGTTGAGCTGAAGTTCAATAGAAAGGAATAGCATAAATGCATAAAGAACACTAACAGTATTTAAAATAGAAAGAAATATCTGAGGGCGAATATTCCCCTTGTATTTTTTTCAAAGGATTCATCCTAATCCACTATTATTATACAATAAAAAATATTTAGTTAATTAAAAACAAAAAAAAGAGAATTATACTATGAAAATGAAAGCAATTGAGCTTTCGATAACTATTATCTTCTTGGTCATATAGTTTAGAAGAATCAACGGTTATATTAAATGCATTCAAGTGATTGCTATCATCTGACATGTATGGTTCAATGGATACTACTTCAAACGAAACGCCCTGTCAGTCGCCAACAATTCGCTGTATTCTAAACCGAACATTAAAAACAATGGAAGAAATTTAATAATATAAAGAAGGGTAGGAGAGCTTCTTCTACCCTTCTTTCAATCTAAAAAGAAACGGCCTGGTTGCCTTTCTTCAAAATAAACCTACAGGCATAGGTACATCTTTTATGTGTTAATAGTCTCCTTTTGTTGAGCATTTCTTATCCAACCCATACCTGCAACGGCCATAAATATAAAGCCACATACTGAGGTGAGCCAGAAAAAAATTCTTCCACCATTTGTTGGTGAATTATAAACGAGACCACTTACCACTAGCAATATACACCCGATCAATCCAAAATAACCTATAGTCCAATCATAATTACATTTCAATAGATAATAACCAATTACACATAGAATGTAGATTCCGCTGACCATCATAATTGTTGGAAATAATGGTTGGAATTTAGCGGCATAAACAAAATAATCTAGCTGGCTAATATCACGACCATCCATAATGTCCATATGTAATAATTTAGTAAATGGTGTTGAATACTTCCATTCCCATGGATGATTCATAATGGCACTGCCTTCATACCAAGCGATAAATGTTGCAGTACATAATACAACCGATCCAATAATGAGTTGTATAATATATTTAAACAAAAATCATCCCCCTAACATGCTTAAAATATTCCGTATATTACCAAGACGTAAAGGGAATATTTGAGTTCCTAATTGTTATATTTATTTGTAAATAAATTTACATTTCCTTGTTACTTGACTACACTTCTTTTAGACAAAAAAAATGTCTACCAAATCAACGATGAATTTGATAGACACTTTGACTTTTGATCTTATGGATGCATTAGTTACATATAAATTTTATTCTGTTCTTGCCATGTTTTTAGCATAAAAAATCTCATCCATTTCTGTTTTTAACTTCTTCGTGATTAATATCTTCTCATCCTCAGTTAACTCGTCTTCTGTATAACCAAATAAGTAATTATTTAAATCAAATTTCTTTAGCTTGCATTTTGTATGAAATATATTTTCTTGGTATACGTTTACATCAATCATTTGAAAATTTTCTTGTAAACCTACCGGTATATAGTTTTGAATAGAGTTTATATCATGATCGATAAATAATTTATGACCCCTTACATCTCTAGTAAAGCCCCGTACACGATAATCCATAACCATAACGTCTGTCTCAAATGAATGAATTAAATAATTCAACGCTTTCAATGGAGAAATTTCTCCACATGTGGAAATATCAATATCTGCTCGAAATGTACTAATTCCTTCATCCGGGTGATATTCAGGATAAGTATGAACGGTTATATGACTTTTATCTAAATGTCCCACTACGGTTTCAGGTAGAGGTCCTGGTGATTCTTTAAAAGAATCCACGGAAGAATCATCGACAGGTCCTTCGGAAACCAAGATTGTCACGCTTGCTCCCTGCGGTTCATAATCTTGCTTAGCAATGTTTAAAATATTTGCCTCAATAATCTCAGATACTTTAGTTAATATTTTTGTCAATCGATCTGCATTATATTGCTCATCAATGTACTCAATATATTTCTCACGTTCTTCTTTCGTTCTTGTAAAACAAATATCATACATATTGAAACTTAATGTCTTTGTAAGGTTATTAAAGCCATGTAACTCAATTCTTTGTTTAGGGGTTAAACTCATTTTTATAGTACCTCTCTTCTGCTAAAATTTCAGGACAATTAATGAAGGAATGTAAAAATCTCTATCACAATCCCCTTCTTATTTTAGTTTCCCTCAAATCGATTTTTCTAAAACATAAAAATAAATAACAAACAAAATGGAGAACTTTATATTTTATTCATACAGTCTCTATCAAAATTACGATTTCTTCTAGAATTCTTTGCAATTTACCCCCATTGTAATAAGCATCTAGCATCTTTTTATATACTTTAAGAAACGAATAACTAATGCTATATCATATGCAGCTTTAGAAAAATCAATAAAGATATGTACTTTCTCAATGGAAAAACGACATAATCATTCCTCGCAATTTAATTCATTTTTCCCATAGAAACTTTGTTTAATTTAACAGAGCTTTTAATTTACAAGAAAAAAAGCCAGCTAATGCCTGTAATCCAGAGGTTATTTACCTTAAATGACTAAACTATATAATGCTTTCTAAATTAGGTATGTACGACCACCTTATTTTGTGCTACTATTTAGATTAGCAACATTTGGTATATATATTTTTTATATACATATAACGGTCTTGTAGCTCAGTTGGGAGAGCACCACCTCGACAAGGTGGGGGTCGCAAGTTCGAGACTTGTCGAGACCATATCGGTATTCAAAACCCCGTCACGTCAACGTTTAATAGCGTTAGCGTGTGCGGGGTTTTATTCGTTTAAGGCGAAAGGTGTACGCCTTCCCTCTACCCCGTAAAATACCCATACAGGCAGCCACTTGCTTTAACTAAAGCACTCGTTTGCTTAATAAGAAATCACTAATCAAGTGGTTTCCAATTAGAGTCTTTTATATCTTCCTTATTTAGCTTTCGTACTAATTTAATACAATATTCTTCACATGCCCCAAATTTAATGAAGTTCTTTTGTGCTTGCCTTAATGAAATTTCATTTGCCCCACCTTCGTAATCAGGGTCTTGAAATTGAACACCGTCATCCTGCCAAAAACATATTTTGCAAATTGCATCTGTATAAGTTGGTTCTTGTTCTAATATTTTATATCCACAGCAAGGACAAGTATATTTCATGAAATCACCTCGATTATTTTTATGAATTTCTCCATGCTTTCTTGTTGAACTAAACTGCGGCTTTAGTTTATGTGTAACATTTCACAATGCATATCTGAGAACAACATAATCTCGAAAGACTCAAGGGGATATCTCCAATTCCAATAATAATCGTGTTAGAACGCGGGTACCTCTCACTTAATTATCGATATTTCTAATCAAAAAGATCTCTAGTGCGTACTCACACGCGCTAGAGATCTATTCTTAGTTATGAATAGGTAATTGACTACTATCTATATAAATCGAACTAATGAATATCTAAACGAACTAAGTGCAGGAGCCTTAACAGGGGTAGCCAAAGTCATCAGACCAGCGTCTTATGGCGAGGTGCATCCCTAGCGCCGTAGCGAATTCAATGGGATTCTTTATCCCGCATTAACTGGCAGTAATACCCCCACTGATTAAAGGTTCACTTTATATCAACTTATCGTTACCAATTCTGAAGGTTATTTTAAATTTACGCGTGTAAAATAACTCAAGACTCTTTTCAAAAAAGATTTTTGGATTTTCTTTTTTCTAGATAGGTAGTTATGTCCTAATTTATATTGTCTTGCTTCCTTTTCCAAGTCAGCCATCCGTTGCTTTGTATATTCTATATCGTTAATCGTAAACATTATTTTTCTCCTTAAGGAGAAGTCCAATTATATTGTTAAGGTGTGGCTAGCACCATTCCTGTTAGCCACTTTTCACCTAAATAGTGTGTTGGCGACTCCAATTTATTTTTACCTACAAATTTATTAATCTGCTTACCACTCTTTTTTGGTATCATCATTTTTTTTCCTCCTTCATTTATTATTTTTCCGATTAAACCAATAGCATCATTTTAGTCAACTGGGGTTTATCTTTCCCCAACCGGTGCTATCCACTTTCGAGAGATTCCTTTTTTAATAACTTTCTTCGCTGTTTTATGATCATCATCACCAGCACTCCTTTTCTTGTTATTTTGTTTATATATGCAACACGCAATGCGTGAAAACACCAAAGTTTCTAAAAATGCACACAAAAGAGCACACGCTTCTTTACATAAGCGTGTGCTCATAGAAAAAGAACGGCATAACATGCCGTCCGTATTAATTATTTACAAAAAAATAATTAGCGGTTGGGCACGAAATCACTATACGATTATTTTTTAAAGTTCTAAATGTAGTCATTTTCCGTACCTCCATTTCTAATTTGAATATCTAACTACTATAGGATATCATTACTTATTTCTGAATGTCAACATCTTTCTGAATATTATGTATTATTTTTAGGATATCAGCGTCCAAAGCTAAGTAGCTTCCGCAATGGAAAAAAAACGTATAGATCCTTTGAATGATATGTTAGTACGTCGATTATTATTACTTTGTTCTAAACCAAAGTTTTTAGAAGAATTCGGATTAAAGTCGATTAGTCATTCTACAATTGGACGGCGATTATCAGAGCTGAATACGTCCCATTTAGGATATTTTCTCGCCGTTTGGCCAGTTCATTATTTGGTTGGGTTGGTGTTTCCTTTACTACTGGTTCATCAACAACCGTAGTGATAGTTTCTTCTTTTTCACTATTTTTATTTGTTTCAACTGTGGTTACTTCTTGTGGATCTGTTTCTACATCTGTAATGGATGCATCTTCTAAGTTGGTACAACCAACCATAAAGATGGTTGTTAAAAGTAAGATTAAATAGTTCATTTTCTTTTTCATTTTAGGACTCTCCTATAATAGTTTCATACTGTTCATTCTAAAAATCTCGGAATGTTAACATAGATTAACATTGTTAACCTATTGATAATAGTACATTCCAAGATTAACTTTATTTCAGTAGATACTGGTTCGAAAATTCTCCGACTCAAGTCTGTTTAACCAGTTATGAACTAATGCGTTAAATACATCGGTTTGTTCGATTTGTAGGTTGTGACCAGCCATATCAAGCACTGCAAAAGTTGCCCTTGGGTAATCTTCAATTAGTCGCCACGCATCGTGGTATCCGACTACATTGTCCTGACGCCCTGTGATAATTAGCGTGGGATACTCAAGTTTAGATGAAATATCGAAGGTAAAGCCATATCCATTTTGACGAATGTGGTTTAAGAATTCATAATTTGTTTGTTTAGAAGGAAGTAAAATTTCATTTCGAAACCTCTCCCATTCAGTTTGACCTTGCACTACCCCCATGGAGCAAAATACATCAACTTCATCTGGAGACAAATGTGATATCAAGTTGCTGTCTCTTTTTAGAACGGTCTGCTGTGGTACTACCCTTTCATCTAATTCGGGTATAGTCAATGGTGCCATCAGCAGTAATCCACGAACTGTGTCCTGCCGTGAACGGACTATACCTCTGGCAATGTACCCTCCATATGAATTACCACAAATAATAAACGGTTGACCAGGGATAATCTCGTCCAAAAGACGTAATATAGCTTCTAAAATATCATCAGAGTTCTGAATAGATGGTTGTGACTCGGAATGCCCCATACCTGGTAAGTCTATGTATATTCTCTTCCAACCGCTTCGTTTCTCGAATAACGGTTCCATTGCATGTAACATCACTTGATGGTCAAGTGTCCAACCATGCAACATAACTATGGGATATCCTTTTCCAATTACTTTATGGTAAATCGACATGTATTTGTTTCCCCTTTCCCTGTAAACCAGTTGTATCGACATGAGTTTAATCCTCTCATACATATATCACAATTTTAACAAACTTCCTTGTTCAACTGAACTGCTGCGTTAGTTCAATAAGAAAAAAGGACTGCCTAAGCAACCCATGATCTTTAACTAAAGCACCCGTTAGCACAATAAGAAAAGCCTTCGAAATCACTAATTACTCTCTTTACTTTTCTTATAAAAGTTTGATACCACCCCTAATATAATTCCGATAACAATTAAGGGTATAGAAAATGTTGCATATGGTTCAGGAGTATCCGCAATTCCAAATGTCTGATTAAAAGCAAATCCAGCTGCCATTAGCCATACTCCTAAATAAAATAAGATTTTTCCAGTCTTGGTATGCCTTTTCAATAAAAACACCCCTTACATTTCTCATTCTTAAATAACCATCTTAAACTAAACTGCTGCGTTAGTTTAATAAGAAAAAAGAGCTGCATAAGCAACCCCACGATCTTTAACTAAAGCACTCGTTAGTGGAATAAGAAACTATTGCATGAAAGCGAATTTTCATCTAATTCATCTACTACTTTTTGAATGTCTTCATGAACTTCAACTACTAAACTTAGGTCAAGTCCATGCACATAGTAGAGTAAAACATTGGGTCTTCTGTTTTAGATCCTATTTGATATTGTAAAGTCAAACCGCTTGCCAGTGCCGCGTCATACATGTCTTGACCATAAGCCGCAACAATTTCAGAACGATATTCAGAAACAGAGTAGTGTTTATCCATTCCACTATCTGAAGTATTTACTTCTATACCTTTTTCCTAGTAATTTCCTGTACCGTAACTTTTTGGTTTGCATGTTAATTCATATGCACTCCATCCAGTACGGCCTGGTATTTTTCCTCCTGAATATAGATATGTTTTTAGTTCTGCTAATGTAGAAGGATGTTGATTACTATCATGAGCTACGATATCTTTTATTGTGTAAGGACCTGATGGCAATGCAGCATTTGCTGTTATTGGAAAATAGACAAAGATAGAAGTGCTAAACCATAAATATGTCAGAAATAATACAAAAAATATTTTTTTCAATATTTCACCTCCTTTACATTAAAATTAAATTCATTAATTTGAATTAACAGCTATATAAAGACGGCTTTCTAAATAATTAAAGTACATTACGAATTTTCTTGAATTGCTTGTTTTATCGAAAGTCATTACTTTTCCTGTTGTATAAGCTTCATTTATAAGATTAATAGTATCTAATGGAGATAATTGAAGTACATTGCCTGATAGACCATTAAATTTATGATTTAAATTTGCTGTGTCACTTAAATTCATAGGGTATGATATATTGTAATTTGTATTCATTTCAACTAATTTAGCATTGTATTGCTTCTTCAGCTGCTCAGTCAATACTGATGCATCATTTTGTCCTTCTGGTAATGTTACTTTTCCATAGAATGCTTTTCTGTATGGTAAAATTAACCGACCTAATTGGTTATTGCCAAGAGCTAAAATTTCAGCATCTGTCATAGTTTTCAAATCATCTAATGTCACTTCTGTTGTTTTGAAATATTGAGCTCTGTACATAAAAGCAGCATAATGAGCACGAGTTAATGATTGATTTTCTCTGAATGTGCGATCTTCAAAACCTGATGTTATATAAGCTACAGACAAAGCTGTTACATATTTATCATATTTGCTAGATACATCTTTCATTTCATGAGAGCCTCTAGTATCTAGATTGTAAGCAACTGTAAGAATTTTTGCCATCTCTCCACGTGTTAATGATTTATTAGGATTAATATTTCCTTTATTGTCAGCTTCAAGTAATCCAGCTTCCATTAACTTCTTGATATCAGTATAATAAACATTTGATGTTGATAAGTCTTTTGGTTTGTTAAATGAAGTTGTTTTAGGTAAATCTTTAACAGAACGATTGATTAATGCAGCAGCTTGTTTTCTGTTAACTGTTTGATTTGGTTTAAATGTGCCGTCTTCGTACCCACTAATAACTCCTTCTTGAGCCATTGTGTGAATTACATCATAGTTCGCATTACTTTTAGAAACATCTTTAAATGTTTTGTTGTAAGTTGCAGCTTCAGCTTCCATTGTGCCTCCTAAAACAGATGTAGATACAAAAGCAAATGCTGCTGCAGATAATAATAATTTTTTAAATTTCATGTCTAAAAACTCCTTTTTTATGTTTTATTTTGCTATGTTTATTATAGCGATTGTATTATATTGGTACTTCCTTCATAATATATGATATTCACACAATCATTTTTAGATAATATTTCTATCTTATCCTTATTATTAAACAATTTATCAAAAGATATTATTGCAGGATCGTACCGTATAATATACATGGTTAACGATATCTTCTCTTTATATCTTATTATTCTTGTACTTCTATTTTTATTTCCAATAGATAGTCTCACAAATTCTTATTTATGAACAGGTTCGCATTCAAAGGCAATATAGCGATTCAAGAATTCTTCTTCTAACTTATTAAATGGGCTATAAGATTCAACATTTGCAGATGCTGTTTTATCTGAAAATCTTCTAAACCCTTTTCTCGTTCTTTAGTTGAATCAAAGATATAAACCGCTAGCATCTTCCCATCCAGTTCATAATCAGAAGGTCTGACTCCATTAAGTTTCATTCCAAAAATGTTTTTATCTCTAACTTTACTTTCTTTAAGTGACAATCCCTGTTCCTCAAATGAAGATAGTACTTCTTCCAATGAAATTGCATTGGAATCTGTTGCTTGGCAAGCAGTCAGCAAGAAAACCAATGATAGAAATATTAAAGCTACTTTATTCAATAAATCGCCCCCTTAAATTGATAAACGCAATAAAATGTTCAAATCAGTGCTTATTAATAACTTGCCTTCTTCAACTAACCTGCTGCGTTAGTTTAATAAGAATAAGAGTTACCTATGGCAACTCCATGATCTTTTACTAAAGAACACCGTTAGTGAAAAGCATTAAAAGTATTGATGAAAACAAAAAGGACAAAAGCAGATACAAGGAAGGATATTATTGCATTTGTCTTTCGTTTTTCTTTTAGTTCAGAAATTCCTGTAACCAATACCATTGCACCAAAAGAAAACAACATATAAGGTATTACCTGGTCTTTAACAGTTATGAATAAGTATACTGCTAAACTGAATGTAATCACCGCAAAAATAACCCTCATCACATTTAACAAATAATCCCGCTCCCCAATTTAAAAATCGATTCATATCCCGTTAATTGGATTTTATAAAATCACCTCTAAAGCACTCGTTAGTTGAATAAGCACCTTCTTATTTATTACACTTTATGATCGAAATGTGTCCATAGTTTACTTCATCGTTAACTTTGTATTTTTTTATTTTTTCTAAATAAAAATGTAATTATTATACCTACAATAAGAATCATAATAGCTACTTTTTCGCCAACAATATTTTGTCCATACAAGAGAACTGGACTAGCCATTAAAAGTAAACCAATAACTCTAAAAATACTATTGATCATCTATTTTTCACTCCCATATTCTTCTTCAACTAACCTTCTGCGTTAGTTTAAGAAGAACAGAGACGCTTATTAAACAATCTTGCTCGTTTGTTAAAACAGATAGATATAAGCAATTAGTACGGAAACGCCTATTAAGATCATAACAATACTCTTAAAAGCTTTTTCCTCTCCTTTTATCAAACCTACCAACCAATTTACAAACCAACCAAAGAACGTTAAACCAATTCCCAAATGGCGTAAGACTTCTATGCCAGATGCTGAAACAGAGCCTGTAAGAAATACGAGCAAACCAATAAAAATAGGTATAATACCTAAAATAGATAAAGGATGTCTAATTTCTTTTATAAGCTCTATCTGTTTCTCTTTCCCCATTTTTCTGAAGGAATACCAAGAACCCAGAATAGGAATTGCCCATATAAGCACTATATATATAACTTGAATTAGACTCATTCCATCACCTTTTCTGTCCACCTGATTTTCCATACACAAAATGCCCGATTGTTGAACACAAGTTAAACAACACTCTTCAACTAACCTGCTGCTTTACTTTAATACGTTTAAAATAAATAGAAGTTCCAATATTAAACAAATTTCCCATTAGTAATTTTCAAAAATGCATTTGGCTTATTGAACTAAACTGCTACGTTAGTTCAATAAGAAAAAAGCTTTACTCCTTCTTGAAGTAAAGCACCCGGTAGTTTAAAAAGTGAAAAGATAAACAGTATTTCAACTTTAATACCTATTTTTCCAATCATCATAAAAATCTTTAATGGTTGAATGTATTGCATTTAGAGTAATTAAAATTAAGTACAGCATCATAACCGTAGCAATTTCCCCTGTAAAAAATGCAATAACAGCAATAGCAAATATCCAAAAGTAAAACATAGTTTTATTCATTTAAAAAACCTCTCTCTTCCCCTTTTTTCTATCCGAATTTTAACACAGTGCTTATTGTACTAACTTGCTGCGTTAGTTGAGGAACACCTTTTCTTCTACTTCACATTTTGGTCGAACTACGACTAAACTTGTGAAATATTCCCCTGAATTTTTGAAACTTATATCAATATTATCCGTATTTAAGTGGTGAGGTGATAATATGTCAAACCAGAAATTTGTTTGTAAATCCTGCGCTGGTACTACTTTTACCCAAGGTAAAGTTAGTCATGGCTACGCTTTGATAAGATCAATCAATAAAATCTTTTCTTCTGGATCATCACTCACCTATACTTTCTGTAAAGATTGTGGAGAAGTCGCATCCATCAAGGTTGATAAACCGCACAAATTTGGAGCTGAAATTTAGCTCTTTTTTTATGTCGTATTTTGTGTCAAATGTGGCATAAAAAGAATGGAATATTCATATCTCTTATTCAACTAAACTGCCCCGTTAGTTGAACAAGAAAAAAGAGCCGTTTAGCAGCTCAAAGAACTTAACTTATGAAATCTTATAGGAAGTACCATTTAGAATTTTTTTCGAAGAACGCCCACTTAAATAGAACTTAATATATGTTGTTATATTTCTTGTTTAAATATAAATTCAAAAATAGATGCGAATATTACGATGGTCACTTCGTTATAGTTAGTGAAAGAGCTCTTTCAACATATAAGGAGAATAAAACATGGCCGTTTCTAACAAAAATTTTATTAAACGTTTAAAGAAGCAAAAAGAAGACGCATTGGAATATATCATTGTTGAGTATATGCCTTTTGTCAAAGCAATTTCACTTAAAGTGTTACAGCCACTCGGAAAACGTGATTCAGTAGATGACTGTATCAATGACGTATTTTTAGAAGTTTGGAAAAACAGCCATCAATTTAATGGTGATGAAGTTGATTTCAAAAAATGGATTGGCATAATTACGAAGTATAAAGCTATCGATTACTATCGTATCTATGAAAAACAAGTGTCACGTGAAGAACATTTCGATGAATTCAATCAAATCAGCACTCATTCGAGTATACAAAAATCCATTTTAGAACGCGAACAAAAAAATGAGATACTTTTTGAACTAAGCAAACTCGATGAACTAGATCGCGATATTTTTATCATGAAATACTTTTTAGAGATGAATAATAGTGAAATTGCTACATCACTACATTTAACAAAATCAGCAGTTGATAATCGATTGTATCGCGGAAAGAAAAAACTAGCGAAGAATATTAAACTAAAGGAGAGATTTATTATATGACTGACTATAAAAAGTTAGTTGAACTCAATATTGATGAAATTGAACCTGTGGAAGTCAGTGTATTTGAAGAACAACGCGTTAAACAGTATATAATGGGGAGAAAGAAAAAAACAAATGTCTTTAAGTATATTGCGATAGTAGCATCGATTACAATCGGGGCAACGATTGCTACCAGTTTTGCTGTTCCATCACTTGCTTCTCAGATTCCAATTTTCAATAATATTATGAGTTACTTTTCAGATGAAAATTCTTATAATAGTAATTTTACTGATGTCGCAACAGATATTTCACAAGTTAAATCAAGTAATGGTGTATCCATCATAATTGAGGATGCTGTATATGATGGTTCTTCCATTACTGTTTCTTATGCAATTGAAACCGATAAAGATTTAGGATTAAATCCTCGCACGTCAGCAATGTTTGATGTACAAGGTGCAGAGGGAATGGGCTCAACGGGTACGATTGAAAAAGTGAATGAAACAACTTATGTAGGTACAGAAAAAATAACTCCTATTTTTAATGGTTCTAAACCAGATACTATTGAAATTAGTTGGGAACCGGATGCATTCGTAATCACGGAAACAAATGAATCCATTATAGGTGATTGGCAATTTGCATTTGAACTACCAGCTTTGGTAAACAAAAAAGAATTAGTGAATCAATCAGTAACAAATAATGGTGTTACAGTTAAAATCAATTCATATGAAACGAATGATTTATCGACTGTTATTCACTATGAACAAACTGTAGAAAAACACGTTCTAGAAGAATGGCCAGAAGTAACCGTAGAAATTATAAATGTTCAAGATGATTTAGGAAATAAATATAGCGTCGATGGTAACGGAGGCACAAGTCGTGATAACGGATTGTCATTTAAATGGAGTAGCACGATTAAATCTATTGATCCAAATGCAAAATCAATAACCATTATACCCGTTATATATTTTTCTTTTGGTTCAGGTAAAGGACTAGAAAAAAAAGAGATGGATCCAATACGTATCGACCTAAAATAAAATTGAAAAAATAGGCAGAGTTCTTACGATAGAAGAACACTGCCTATTTTCGTGTCAAACAACACTTATTCAACATAATCGCAAAAAAAACTTCTTCTTCAACTAAACTGCTTCGTTAGTTCAATAAAAAAAAATGCTTTACCCCTTCTTGAAGTAAAGCACACCGTTAGCTTAATTAGTTAGTATCAAGTAATAGTATTTTGTATTTTGTAATAAACTAATTAAATCAAATGATGCTTTGAAGGCAATATATATTGCAATACCTGATAACATAGTTATAACTACACCGCTATCTTTAAGCATTTTTCTATTTTTCTTATAAAGGATAAGCGTTGTTATTATAATTATTAATAAGTATGATACCGATATAATTAGTTTTGCCAATACCAATTTACTATCATTTACAGCATTCATGTAATTTACTAAATCGTCTTGATTGGCAGCACTCTCTTCGATAATAGATATATCTCCTTTGTAGCCAACCTTCCAAGAAAATTTATTTTGTTCTTTTAATACGGTGTACTCATAACCCAAAGATTGTTCATCACCAATAATCCCTGAATATTCCTGTGTGTCTTCTTCAGCTTGGGAACAAGCAGATAAGATTAAGGTGAAGCTAAATAACATTAGCAGAATACATTTCTTCAATTGAATTCCTCCCGTCTTTCGGTAAATTCATTATGGCCTTATTCAACTAAACTGCTGCGTTAGTTCAATAAGACAAAGAGTTACCTCTGGCAACCCCATGATTTTTTACTAAAGCACCCGTTAGCCATCCATACAGCACAAAATCAGTGCTGCACCACAGAGAATGAAAATGTTTAGGAAGTGTCAATACTGATACTGACCTTAATCCAGTCTACCGTAATCCATAGACTTATTTATGCTCTCCTCTTTTTTAACGATTAAGTAGGGGTCTTCTTAAGTATTGTCATTTTTCTTTTCTTGAAGAAACTAATTTTCATGGTAGTTTAATAAGAACTACTCTCTATTTCTAATTAATAAATAGATAATAATTCCACTAAAAGTGAATAGAACTGTTCCAATTAAGACCTTTACTATTGAAACACCTATTTGAGTAGTATCCAAACTTGTCTGTTTTATCTCATTGACTGTCCACCAATTATCTATTGAAGAGTGATATAGTGCAAAGTAAAGCCACATTAAAAAACAAAAAAAAGTAAGTAAAAAAGTGCCAACTTTTCTGTTCATGGAACCCCCCCTTTTTTTATCTAAGCCTTTTCAAACCTGCTGCTTTAGTTGAATAAGAAAAAAGGCTTTACTCCTTCTTGAAGTAAAGCACCACGTTATTACTAAAAAATATCAGATTTATTTTGAAGATGTAGAAATTGGTGATATTTGTTTTTCCCAATCAGATGGTCCCTCATTAGGTTCAATAAACTTCCGCCAATACTCTCCACTTTGCTTATCAAATATAATGATATTAGTATCATTTGGTGAGATTAACTCATACCTAACTTGTTCTTCCTGCGTTTTAATAACTCGTTCGGATTTTAAAGACTGTGAAATAAACCATGAACCTAAAAGAATACATATTCCTAAGAAAATAATAGAACAAGACATTAAATGTTTATTCATATACTGACCCCCTTTTAAGACGATACCTTCATTGTATCATTTAGTAAAATATAACATTTTACTTTTTTTCTTATTCAACTAAACTGCTGCTATAGTTCAATAAGAAAAAAAGGCTTTACTCCTTCTTGAAGTAAAGCACCCGTTAGCCGTCCATGCAGCACAAAATATTGCTGCACCACAGAGAATGAAAATGGTTAAGAGGAGTCAATACAAGTAGTCCACCGAAATCCATAGACTTCTTTATCTACACACTCCTCTTTTTTTAAACGATTGAGCAGGGTCTTCTTAAGTGTTGTCATTTTTCTATTCTTGAAGAAATTTATTTTCATGGTAGTTTAAGAACGTGATTTTTTAAATCATCAAATTATACTTTAATCTTTCGTTATCGAATCACATACTCATATTTTTCCCCATTGGCTGTTATTACTGCTTTCAATGGTTTACCATCTTTTTCTATACTTGCTGGAACAGAGGTTAAAAAATGAACCACTCTAGTCTGCAACGGTTTAATAATCGAATTGTTTAAACTAGTAAATTTACTCTCTCCGACTCTTTCAAACCTAGTAAATGAATTAAATTCTTCTCTATCATCATAGATGATTTCAATACTCATAAAATCATTTGCCTCAGATAACTCAGTAGATGATGTGTTTCGTACAGTTACTAAAATATCTAAATAAATTTCACCATTATTACCATTAAACATATAACTAGAAGTAGGTCCTGAATTTGATGGATTAATTTTTTTACCAAAATTATTACTTTGTATCGTAAATTCAATATAATCTTGTACTACTACTTTATCCATCATCTTAACTTCTGTTGGTTCAAATATCTCATCACTATATGACACTTTATTTGCAGTTTCCCTTAAAGTATCTAATGACTGTGTATCAAGAAATATTATGACGGCTGCTATTAATATGACGGTGATAGTATTATATTGCCAAGCACGATTATTTTTAAGATCACGTTTTTTGATTATAACTGTATTCTGCAATACTTTATTTCTTAATAGACTTTTGGATTTTTCTGTCATCTTTAATTCTTGTTCCATATCACTAAATTGTTCATCTAAGAAAGTTGTCATAGGTAAACCCTCCATTTAATAATTCATTTTTAAGTTCTGCTAAAGCTCTTTTTAAAGTCATTTTCACTTTACTTTCAGACCAGTTTAGAACGATAGATGATTCCTCCGTAGAGAATTCTTTTAACTTCCGCAAAATGATCACATGTCTGTAGGAAGGTTTTAATTGTTGAATAGACCTATATAATTGTTCAGTTTGATCATTCATTACTATGATTTGTTCAGGTATTGGCATGTAGTCTTTTTCTGCTATTGTTATACCCAAATAATGTTGTAACGGATGTTTTTTTCGAAAGTAGTCATTTATCACATTAAAAGCGATAGAGAATAACCACGTTTTCACCGTCGATTTCTGTTCAAATTTATGTTGACTTTTATAAGCTTTTATAAAAGTTTCCTGCGTTAAATCTTCTGCATGTTGGTAGTCTTTCACTATTAATAGTATGTAGGTTAAAATGGATTCGCCATATTCATCAAACCATTTAGTTAATTCTTCTTGTTCCAAAATGTTCACCTCTTTCTATATACTTAGACGTAAATTAAAATGAAAGCGTCACGTTTTTCAAATTACTTATTTAAGTGTTGAAAATAATTTTTATCATCTCATCAAGATTTATGATTATACAAACAAAAAGAGCATTAATCCATTATTGGATTAACGCCTCTAGCCCTCTATGATATCCAGAACTCCAACACCACTTATTGAACTAACCTGCCCCGTTAGTTTAAGTGTAACATTTCACAATCGATTTCTGAGATCTACTTGATGTTTTGTATATAATAATAGACCATCGAAAAATGATGGTCTTGTTTAACTAAAGCATCCGTTATTTGATTTAATCTTTTACTGTTTCAACTTCCTTTATCGCACTTGTTAAAGCAAAGGTGTTTTCACTTATCGTATGTCCCTCTACAAGCGAGATATCGTATTCTCCATTAGAGAACTGTATGTAATTCGCATCTTCTATGTTCTTTTCAAAAAATATAGTGTACTCATTCTTATCCATTGTATTTAGTTCCCAACTTGCACCTATTGTCGTCATTTCAACATTGGCTGATATTCTCTTAGCGAAATATCCTTCCTTGTCCTCCACTAATTCACCGACGAAATATGTATTTCCACTTGACTGTATTACTAATAAACTTTCATCATTTGTCGTTGTAATTAAATCAATATTCCCTTTAATATTTTCATTCTGAAAAAAATGTTCCAAAGTTTCTTCTTTAGAAGAGAAATGGTCAATATTATCCTTATCACTACAGGCAGATATGAAAAAAATAGCTATAACCATTAAAATAACCATAAATTGTCTAATAATAAACTCCACCTTCACCAGTTGATTTTTTATAAAAACCATTTGCCATTGTTAAACTAACCTGCTGCGTTAGTTGAACAAGAATAAAGTTTGTATACCTATTAGTATTGAATGGATACATAATATAGACATAACAATCCATATAGCATATTAGAAAAATACTTAAGTCTATTATTTTCAAATGTTTTATTTAACAAATAAAAAAAACCGATTACCCAAATACCATTTTTAAAAAAAGTAGTAATTATGTTTTCAAACGTAACGAACATTAAAATGAAAAATGAGTCCAATGAAATCCCTCCACATCTAATTCCATTTTACCACAATTAACCAACAGATTTATTCTACTAAACTGCTACGTTAGTTCAATAAGAAAAAAGCTTTACTCCTTCTTGAAGTAAAGCACCCGGTAGTTTAAAAAGTGAAAAGATAAACAGTATTTCAACTTTAATACCTATTTTTCCAATCATCATAAAAATCTTTAATGGTTGAATGTATTGCATTTAGAGTAATTAAAATTAAGTACAGCATCATAACCGTAGCAATTTCCCCTGTAAAAAATGCAATAACAGCAATAGCAAATATCCAAAAGTAAAACATAGTTTTATTCATTTAAAAAACCTCTCTCTTCCCCTTTTTTCTATCCGAATTTTAACACAGTGCTTATTGTACTAACTTGCTGCGTTAGTTGAGGAACACCTTTTCTTCTACTTCACATTTTGGTCGAACTACGACTAAACTTGTGAAATATTCCCCTGAATTTTTGAAACTTATATCAATATTATCCGTATTTAAGTGGTGAGGTGATAATATGTCAAACCAGAAATTTGTTTGTAAATCCTGCGCTGGTACTACTTTTACCCAAGGTAAAGTTAGTCATGGCTACGCTTTGATAAGATCAATCAATAAAATCTTTTCTTCTGGATCATCACTCACCTATACTTTCTGTAAAGATTGTGGAGAAGTCGCATCCATCAAGGTTGATAAACCGCACAAATTTGGAGCTGAAATTTAGCTCTTTTTTTATGTCGTATTTTGTGTCAAATGCGGCATAAAAAGAATGGAATATTCATATCTCTTATTCAACTAAACTGCTTCGTTAGTTCAATAAGAAAAAAGCTTCACTTCTTCTTGAAGTAAAGCACTCGTTAGTAGAATAACTAATTAAATAATTTGAATGAACTAAACCCCATGACATAACCTCCACCAATACCAATCACCATGCCAAAAAGTGTCCATTGTGAAATGTAAATACCGAACATAAATAACAATAACCCCAATAATCCTAATAGACCCATTTTTTTATTCACTAAATTGTCTCCCATTTCCTCGCGTATTCTTTCATGCACTACCTATCTCCAAATTATAACAGTTCCTCTTAAACTAACCTGCACCTTTAGTTCAATAAGAAAAAAGGCTTTACTCCTTCTTGAAGTAAAGCACACCGTTAGTAAAATAATTTTTCTTTATTTCTTTAATTTCACTTGCCTTTTTATATGAGTTAATCAGAACGGCCTTAGAGGTTGTCTTTTTTTACATCAGATATAATTGAATTTCCCTCTGTGATAATTATATAAAGCATTAGAATCGCTAAAATAATGAACATTAATCCGATAATTACATAAATAATTTTCGTTATAATTTTCCCTAAATTATTTGGAAGTATTAAATTAACAATGATAACAAATATACCTAATATTAATGGGCCTATATTAGTAAGAATGTTAATAAATCCAAATTTATTTGGCTTTAAGAAAATTGTTTCAACTTGATTTACAAAATTACCATTAATCATTGAAAATCCTAGTCTCCCTATCGAAAGTGATAATAAAGGAGCCATAATATAAAAAAATACAGTAATAAACATTTCTTCCCACCTCTAATAAAGTAAATTATACCAAGAGGCTGTCAAGAAATTGATACCAATTTTAGACAAAAAATGAACTCGGCTTACAACCGAGTCTTCCCGTTAAAAAAGAGCTGCATAAGCAACCTTAGGATCTTCAACTAAAGACCCTTTAGCTTAATAAGGCTTTTTAACTTCTTTCTTCTGTTTCCTCCAGTAAAAAAACGACTGTTCCCGTTGAAACAATCGCTTCCGATTTATCCTTTAAATGCACTCATCTTTTTCTTACTTATAAACCAAATTAATATCGTTAGAACAAGTAATATAACAGGAGTCAATCCAACATATTTCCAAGCATTATTTGCCTCTGAAAAATAATATGCTATTGGTATGAATGTAATCGTACTAATTAGTAAGAATACCCAAGACGTTTTAACAACACCCACCAATAAAGTTGTAATTGAAACAAATAATGAAAGTTGCCATAATAATAACATTTCCTCATCCCCATTTAACTTATTCGTTCTTCAACTAACCTGCTCCGTTAGTTCAATAAGAAAAAAGAGTTGCCTAAAAAACCCATGATCTTCTACTAAAGCCCCGTTATAAGACCTTCATAATCGGCATTAAACTCTATTGCTCTTTTGTAGTATTTTTCTTCTTGCCCACTATTATTGGCAATCCACGAAGCGTAATCTTTGCATCACTATACGCTTTATTACAAGCAGAAAAGCAATGGAGATAGGACAAACAGAATACTATAATTTTTAAACTTTAAAAGACAACCATTGCTGGCTGTCCGACATACTTATGGGATCGTTATTTTAAAGGGCTCCAACTCATGTTCCTTCCATTCTATATGACCGTCTCCTCTTTGAATATCAAATTTAGCATAAGGGGTGATTGTCAATTCAGTCACATCATTTTCGAGCGGTTCAAATAATTGCTTACCGTACTTCCCACTAATCTCCTTTAACCGTTTGTTAGAAGAGTCGACCACCTCAAATTCAAGTATAACGCCTCTTCCATAATTTTCTTCCTTATACTGGGCATCATACGAAATAAGAATGCCAGGAGTGCCCCACTTAATATCATGTATCTCGTATTTCAAGTTTTCTATTTGTTGAGATTTTGCAATATCTATCTTATTATCATATTCAGCTTTAACCACTTCCTTCTTAAACTCAAATAACTCCCCTTGCTTACCTTCAAAAGTTATACCCAATTCAAGTGTATCAGGGTTAAAACTAGAGTAATTAATATTTAGGATTCCAGTCCAATTTGTCGGTGAACTTTCATCCGTTGTAATTCCATAATTCGATAAAGGCATTCCACCTTTATAATTATGTTTAATGTTAAAATAATCCGACGTTATAGGTTTTTCAGAATCGACGGAAAAGCTGGCTGTTACCCGGGCATTATCGTAATAGATTTCCCCGAGTGTTATCGTAATCTCGTTGATTGTTTTAGATTCCCCGGAAAACTCACTCAACCCTGCTTCCGAAACATTTTTCAATCCGATATCGCCTAAGTTCTTATATATTTGACCAATTAATGGTATAGAAGAGACGACCTGTGCCATAGTTGGAGACACCGTCGCAGAAGCGACTAACAATCCAAAAGCCAAAACTGCTGCCCCAATGCCATAACCCCATTTTTTTCGAGTTGATTGTTTTCTCATCTTATGCGACTGCTTCTTGTCTATTGATTGCTTTAATTTTGCCTTTACTCTTGCCTTTTCGACTTCGCTTACTTCCATCTCTTTAAAATCTTCATCATCCAGCTTGAGATTATTTAAATGCTCAAAGATATCTTTCATGCAAAATTCCCCCCTAAGTTATTAGTAGTCCGTTGTTGTTTTAGTCTTTTCTTTCCACGGTAAATGCGATTATCGACTGCGGCTTTCGTTAAACCAATATTTTTTGCAATTTCTTCACTTGTCATGTCCAAGAAAAATTTCATAATAAAAATATCTCGGTCAATCACTTCAAACCCATACATTAACTTTAATAGTTCATTTTTATTTTCAGTTACGAGAACTTCGTTTTCTACAGAAGGACTACTACTTACATCTAAATCATTCGTACCAACAATTTCAACTTCAACACGTTTGTTTGCTATCCGAAAGGTATCAATTGCTTTAAATTTTGTGACCACACAGAGCCATTTCCGAAAATCATCAGTGTCCCCTTCAAACTGATTTGCGTGATGCCAAATAGTTAAAAAAACATCATTTATACATTCATCAACTAGACCAGGGTTTCCTAATGGTGACAATACTTTATAGGTAATGCCCTTAACTAACGGTAAATATTTATCAACTGCATATTCCAAAGCATCTTCTTTTTGACGTTTAAGCCGTTTTATAAAATTATGGGCGGTAGATCTCATAAGATTTGTCTCCTTACTTTTTGTAAAATCCCTCACACTATA
Source organism: Psychrobacillus sp. FSL H8-0484 (assembly GCF_038005325.1). Lineage (NCBI taxonomy): Bacteria > Bacillati > Bacillota > Bacilli > Caryophanales > Bacillaceae > Psychrobacillus > Psychrobacillus sp. FSL H8-0484. The sequence goes on from NZ_JBBOSZ010000001.1 coordinate 2,258,496, forward strand.
TACAACGTAACAAATACACTTTTTTTCTCACATTTAATAAAATTTGATTTTAAAAAAAATTATAAAGCCGGAATACCTTTCCCTTTGTTTCTTAAACTACAACAAAAAAACCTGCCAAAGACAGGTCTTTTCGTTTTCAAAACCATTAAATAATATTGGAGTTCATTAAAAAATTCTTATTCAACTAAACTGCTTCGTTAGTTTAAGTACATTTATTCACAAACTGTTTTATTCACTCTTGCTTATTGAATTACTAAAAATGCTTAGCATGAATGTTAAACCTGCAACAATTTCAATCAAATTGGAAATTAAAACTTTTACTAACCACATACCACCTGTTGAAAAAGAAATTGAAAAAGTTGCTGATAATGGCATAATTAACGAAAAGAAAAAACAAGGAATGAATATGCAAGTGAGTAAAGGTAGATTTATTTTAAATGACCACTTTTTTATAAAAATAAGTGATAGATAGATACCCCATATAAAGAGAATAATAAACCTAGTCCAATAAATCATTTCGGAATGAAATGTAAAGCTATCTTTAATTTGATTTTTAGTATCATAACTGATGATTGTTAATAAAAATAATCCAATTACCCAAATTAATTTCCATATATAAGTTGACCACTTTTTCATGAACAACCCCCTTCGTGTTTTTATTTTATAATTGTTAATACGTTCCAAAACGTAAAGAGTTGCAAAATAAGCCTCCTTAAATAAACTAGACTTGTTCAACTAAACTGCCCCGTTGTGACATAAGGATTTTTAAACAACATTATTATTTTTTAATGACTTTATTGTAAATTAAACAACTTTATTATCTCTGTACAGTAGCGTCAGGAAAATGCGGATTTACAACCTTAAGGAAGTTTCAATATTAAAAAACCTAATTTCTCAGCATTAAATGAGAAATTAGGTTTTTTAATTAATAGAAAAAGACTTATAAGTATTTATCACTAATCACTTTCATATGGTGTAACTCGTGCCCGACAATGCCATATGCAAGGGTACCTACCGAAACTGGGCTGTTCATTACAGTTCCATTACGATCCCATGCTGCATCATCAATGGTTGAAATAAGACTTAACGTGTTGGAGCGTACCGTGTCTAAACCAGCTAGTAGCTGCTCCCAGGATAATTTGTTGAAGTTTGCTGCAGAAACGTATTGATCCTGATCCATTGCTGGGAGTGGCGCACTTTCATTTCGTGCAATGGCAAGCATTCGATACGACATCACACGTTCAGAGTCGGTCATATGCCCAATCACTTCTTTTAAAGTCCATTTCCCTGGTGCGTACGCCTTCCTTGCTGACTCCTCTGATATGCTGCTCAAGAGGGTAATGGTCTTAGTTCGTTGCTTACTAAGTATTTCTTCAATATCTCCATCTGGCACAAGACTAACATACCTAGCATGCTCTGGATTTTCAATAGATAATGGTCGTGGACGCACAAGAATCCTCCTCATCGGACTAGTTAATTATGGTTCTATACTAATATTCGACTGTCAAGAAGATATTTCCTTTATTTGATATTTAATTTCATTACCGCAAAATAATTGCAAATTAAACAACTTTATTACCTCTGTACAACTGATTTATGCAGTTAACATAATACACATAATAATGGATTAATTCACTTTTTATTCCACTAACCTGCTGCTTTAGTTCAATAAAAGGCTTGACTCCTTCTTGAAGTAAAGCACCCGTTACTTTAAGTACTTTCTTTCACAATCCGTTTCAAAAACAATTTTTTCAATATAACCACTCCAATATTATACAAAGGTCCCGTAAAGTTATTATCGGAAATTTAATGAATGCTTTTCCAGAATAAAATAGGCATCATACTAATCAATTTGTTGTTTTTCTGCGTAATACCATTTTAAATAATACATTATTCCAGACTTATCGACCCAGCTAAAATCTATTAGATCCTTCTCTAGTGAATGGTGTAGCTCATCTACTGGAATCCACTTTATATCCATAGTACCGTCGCCTTCTTTAACTAAATTACCAGAGGCTTGACATCGAAAATAAGCGCCTAATGAATCTACTGGACCATTTGTCGTTTGATAAACAGCAAAAGGCTTCATAGCTTCAACATTTGAGTCCACATCATTAGTTTCAATTCTAGTTTCTTCCCCAAAAATCTTTGTTATATGAAGTCCTGTTTCTTCGTGCACTTCTCTTTTAAGTCCTTCCATAAATGACTCGAATTCCTCTAACCTTCCTCCAGGTAGCTCATAAGGTGTTTTATTCTCATTAGATTTAACCCTTTTTTGTATAACGATTTCAGTTCCATTTGGTCCATTTCTTTCAATTATTGCTCTAACATTTACATAGATCATACAAGTTCTCCCTCACTTTTCCTCTTCAACTAGATGGCCCGATTGTTGAATACAAGTTAAAACCTCTCTTGAACTAAACTGCCACGTTAGTTCAAGAAAAAAGTGCCCCCTAGACTTGTAGTAAAGGACCCCTTCTGCAGATTAATTTACATATATTAACTTATTCAACACAATCGCAAAAAAACCTTCTTGTTCAACTAAACTGCCGCGTTAGTTCAATAAGAAAAAGCTACCCTTACATACAGCCACATGCTTAACTAAAGCACCCGTTACTTGAATAAGAAAAATGCCTTACTCCTTTGTTGAAGCAAAGCACTCGTGAATAAATATATGTAGTCCCTCTTATAAAGCAATTAATCCTCTAGAGAATTGATTAATAGCTCTGATAAAAAATCTCCAAAGTTCTCTGCAATCATTTCAAATGGTTGTTCCTTTATCGGAAGTCCACTGATATACGAAACAACAGGTCCATCGTCATCATTATTACTTCGTACTTTGGAGCAATCTAGACAGAAATATTCGCCATCATCAGCGAAATAAAAGCAAATTAGATTATTAGGCAAATTTTCTTTTTCCCTTAATTCTTTGGTAATCCAAATCATATTCGGGATTCCCGTTTCATCTGTTCCTAGACCATAAATTTCTTGTCCAAAAATATCTCCCAAACCATATTTCTTTAGAAACTCTCTATAACTTTTAGGAAATTTCACCTTTAATTTATTTTCTGCATCAATAATTGTTTGTTCATCAATTTCACCAATAAAATCAGCTTCTTCTTGGTTCGCTTCTATAATTTCTAGAACTTTATTTATCGACATTTATTCTCCTCCGAGCAATCCGTTTTTACATTTATTTTACCACTATTCCTTATTAAATTAACCTGCCCCGTTAGCCATCCATGAAACCCTGCTTCACCACAGAATATGGAAGATAATTACGTTCTTCCATGGTAGTTCAATAAGAAAAAAGGCTTTACTCCTTCTTGAAGTAAAGCACCACGTTAGTTAAACATCAAATTAAATCTATCTATTTATATTTTTTGACATGCCAATGGTAAATTTCTTGAACCCAAAGGTTTCATAATATGGTTCCAAACTTTCCACACACATTAGTTGAGGAATTACCCGATTTTGCTCACAATGGTGAATTATTCGATTAACCATTTCTTTGCCGATTCCTTCTGACTGATAGCTTGGTAGAACACATAATCCACAAACAACTCCAGTAATTACACCATCTGAAATAACACGTCCCATACCCACTAATTGTTCTTCATCAAATGCGTAAATAGCGTACCAACTTTGATTGCACATTCGTTCCAAATCATTACTTGTTAATTTAAGTGAATTCCATCCTAAAGATTCATATAGGGTTAGTAATTGGTCAAAGTTAATAGGGGGTTCTGTCGTATAATTTATATATTTCACCATATAATTACCTCCTGATTTTTGTATATTATAATTCTACACCGACAAAAAATATATAACTTTTTTTCATTGCTTATTCAACTAAACTGCTCCGTTAGTTTAATAAGAAAAAAAAATGCTTTACTCCTTCTTGAAGTAAAGCCTCGTTAGTTTAATAAACCATTCATTTATTCATCATATGCATCACCAAGTGAGGTAAAATCATCTTGAAGCCAGTACCAATGGTTACCGTTATTCATTACTAGGCTATTTAATAACTCCGTAAAGGAATTGGAAATTACAGGACAACTGCCAGCTACACCATGAATTTCCCAATTGCTATCATAACATCTACCTAAAAGTAACTTGTTTAGGTCAATTGTTAAATAATCATTATTCTTATCTCGACCAATAATGTACCAATTTGAAGAAATATCAAATTCAGCTTTCTCACCGATTATTACAGGGTTTGCTAGTACAAACTCTTTAGGAGGAACAATTGATATCCCATAATCACAGTCATTAAATAAATCAATTCCACCACATATTTTATAAAATTCATATAAATCGCTTGGTAATGAATGACCTTTTTCTACAACTGGATAACCTGAAGGAGAATGAACTATACAGTTTGGGAAGTTTTTTACTTTATCAATCAAAAGTTGAAGTTGCATACTTATTCCATCCTTTCCCGTAATAAAATGTTAGACAGCTTCAGTATAATATTCCCCTCTGTTTATGTCATTTCCTTCTTAAACTAAACTGCACCGTTAGTTCAATAAGAAAAAAGAGTTGCCTAAGCAACCCATGATCTTCTACTAAAGCACCCGTTAGTTGAAAAATAACTCCCGTATTAACCCCACCACATAGCTAAAACTAATATAGACCAACAAGAAGTTAGTATACCAATACAACCGATTACAGAAAAATATGACACCAATTTTACTTCTTCAATTCCTTGTTTCTTATATTGAAGATATGTCATAACAAAAGAAATTAAATATAAAAAAACACTTATTATCGTTAGGACAGTTAAATAGTATATTGGAGGTATTTTAGCGAAATTTTCATTCAAAAAGTAAGCCATTCCTTGACCAAATACACCAAATATAGTTGCTAAAATTAAACTTCCAAGTATGATAGCAGTAGTTTTTTTTCTCACTAATCTCACCCCACAATCATATAAATAAAACGAATAAAGTGGAATAATGTTTCAAATTTTTATTCAACTAACCTGCTGCGTTAGTTCAATAAGAAAAAAGGCTTTACTCCATCTTGAAGTAAAGCACCCGTTAGTTGAGGTTGAATTTAACCTTCGACGATTTGGATGAAAATCGGGTTAATTCTATAATCTTTACCTTTGTAAAGAATGTGGATGTAATCAAGTTGATACATCGTGTCTTCTTCTCTTTTACTGCGACTAAATATTTCAGCGTTTTCTTCCCACCACAATGTAGGGGAAGTCATATGAGGTCCCATCACACACTTATCATCTTCAGATAGATTAACCCATTCACCTAATAGGTATTGAAGTAAACTGCTTCGTTAGTTGAATAAGAAAAAAGAGGCCGCCTAAGCAACCCATGATCTTGAACTAAAGCACCTCGTTAGTTGAATAACAGGTATTATTTTATTCTTCCTCAGCACTATTTGAATACAGTTCTTTATCTTCTTGTATCCATACTTTCAGATCACTTCTTTTTGGGTATGTTTCCATATATTGATTGTTATCTTCTAATAATTTTATACCCTTTTTAGTTAAACGAGCAGGATTTAAAGAAAAATTATCATCCACTCTCAATACTCTTTCTACAAATCCTTTGTGTTCGAGGAAAAGGACAAAATTCTCAAATTCTCTTTGAGTTAATCCATAATCAGATGCACATGGTGTAAAGGTTTTCTCGTTGATTTCTTTTAAAACACTGTAACCTACTCTCAACTATTTATCCCCCCTTTATCATTCAATTCACTAATTATCTCTTTTATATAGTCTATTTCATCAATTCTTTATGCATATAATTATTGAACTAACCTGCTGCGTTAGTTTAAGTGTAACATTTCAAAATGGATTTCTGAGATCTATTTGATGTTTCGGATAAAAAAATAAACCATCGAAATGATGGTTTTGTTTAACTAAAGCATCCGTTAATTGAAGAAAAGAACTATTATTCTCCAGGTATAATTCCTATAACTTCTAATGTATCGACTGTTTGTTTTTAATTCGATGCTGGAACGACAGAGTCGCTATAAATACAGTTACTCCCCACAAGAACAATCCTCCGTACGTTACCACATACACCCATATGGCTAACCCTTCGGTGTCTCCTTTTGGAAGCACTCCTAAAAATTGAAGAGCAGTCAAGAAGCAAATTAGAACTGTCAATACCCCAACTGACCATCCAGATATAATTAATAACCTTTTTGATAGCTTCTCCCCCCAGGAAGTCACTAGAGCTAAAGCAAATAAAGATGCCAGTATCGCTAAAATAGCTGTGAAGTCTATTCCGATGTTATATAATGTATACAGAAAAGCAGGTCCTTCCTTTAATGTATCAGCTAACCCTGCTACATTTTCTACAGCTTGTTTTGTTGTAAGTCCTATTGTTGATCCCCATGCCCAAAGCGATTTTAAAATCGCATACGGTAACAGTGCAAGAGCTGCAACATAGCCCCAGCCTTTAGTGAAATAAGTTTTATCAGCTATTTCCGACCTCATATGTTTCTACTCCTCCTACTACTACTCCATTAACGCTATTTACTATTAAATGCGTTTCCATTATAAATAATTCCCACTCCTTTGATTATCTTAGCTTCGATGATACATGAGAAGTGTTTTATAATAGCGGGTCCGAAGTTCTGTTTATAACTACGTCTGGAGTCCTATTTATAAAAAATTACTTCGTTAATATTCCAGTTAATCTCCACAGTATAGCTCACACCCCCTCTTCAACTAAACTGCTCCGTTAGTTTAAGTGAACACTTTCACAATCTTGCATATACTAACATAAATATCCAGTAATAATAGGGAAACCCATTTTCCATACTCATTAACGACTAATCAATCAACCTTTTCTTTAACAAAGCCAAGTAAAAAGCAACATTTAAATAAATGTCACTTAGATAATCTTATTCAATGGTTAGATCCTTAATCGTTATATATAGGTGCCTCACAGAATCCATTATTTGAGATCTAATCGTTTGTATTTCATTCAAACTAGAAATCTGTATTTGAAGTACTACTACTCCTTTTAAATTACTTATATTTATATTCTCTACTTCTCCCATCCATGTAGCGCAAAACCAGCGCTACACCACAGAGGATGAAAATGTGTACGGAATGAGTATAGGATACTACGGCTGGGAGAGGAAGGTCGATGAACTATGGTGCCATAGAGCCCATCCGTTAGTCTGACTCCAACGACCACGGTGCATCACAGACTGTCGCACATAATACGAGTATCACTCATGGGAGATTAATCCTACTATAGTTATTGCACTAGCCTTGCCTTTATTCTAGAAAGAATAGAGTTTGTTCGTGATTTACCTAGCATCTCAATCTAATCTTTCAGAGGGCTCAGCTTTTTTTAAAAAAGCATTTTCTGAGTCACTTTTGTTATGCAATTTTATAGAGTTTGAGCGTTTTTAATTTTCATATGAGTTTAATAACAGTTCACACAAAAGTTATTTAGTAATGGATTAATAATCAAGTTAGATACCGAATTTTTCTCCATTTTTGTTTCATACTGATAGTTAAAGGAGTGAAAAGGATGAAAAAAGAAGAGTCTTTAGATATGGAAACAGCTGAAGCAAACATTGAATTGAATAAACTAGTGAATGAGGACAATAAAATTACCTACAAAAAAGGAGCTAGCTCTTCAGCTGAGGCAAATATTGCTATCCAAGAAGAATTCTATACTGAAAACAACCAGGAGGAAGTACTGCCAACATACGTCAATTATAACACCCTAGGTTTTAAAATCACTGATAAGGATAGCTAATCAGTCAAGCCTAGAGGAACTTCAGAAAAATTTACGGAAAATTTTGAAGTAATTAATCGGAGACGTTAATTAAAGAGTTAAAAGACTTTTATAAAGGATAAAATAGATCAATACAAACAAACTAACTTTACGTACCATTGTTTGGGAGGTGAAATGAAATGACCGTTCTAACGATGAAAGAATTGGCATTTATCGAAGATGAAATACGTGCAGAGGAGATAATCGCAAAAACGATGAACTGGTGTGCAACACAATGCAAAGACCAAGAGCTAAGAAAAACACTCGAAGAAATAGCGGAAAAACACCAGTTAAAAATTGGCAGCCTCTCCCAATACTTCAATCGAACTAACAACACTCAATAACTGCAAAAGGTGGATTCATATGCCAAATAATATCGCAGGACGTGGTTTAACAGACCGTGAAATGCTCCAGCTTTGTCTAGAGCTGGAGAAGGGACGCTGTCGCAGCATTAGCAATACAATGTTAGAGACCACACATCAGCAGCTACGAGAAATTTATGAACAATGTTTTGAAAATGCGAGCTCAAACCATTATCAGCTTTTCAAGATAATGGGTAACAAAGGCTGGTATAAGACGGAGCTTGCATCTAAGGAGCAGGTCGGCAAAGTACAGGAACTTATGCAAAATAACCTGAATCCAGATGACTAGTTTTAGAAAAACTTAAAAGCATATTTAATGTACGGTTGAGACTGTAGTTAAACTCGATAAAATCGAGTTTGGTTACAGTCTTTTTTGTTTTAAAAATAGAAGTATAAAAATCTTGAGGTGATGACGATGAATTCGAAACACAATTTTATGGACTTAAAAATAGACCATCGAAAAATGATGGTCTTGTTTAACTAAAGCACCCGTAGTAAAAAAAATACATACAAAATAATAATTACTATTTCAAAAAAATTCTTGTACAAAGACAAGAAAGTCTAAACAATCTGGACAAAAAAGTCTAAACTCTTTCTTCTTCAAATATTTTGAGACAAAAAAGTCTAAACTAAAATTTCCTTTTTGGTTTCCACTGACTTACCGATTTACATGTGGGTTATAAAAGTATACTTAGCGCAATAAGAAATTCTAACACGCTATTGTTCTATGAGTAGATATTGTTCTATGAGTAAAACCGCACTAATTCAGCAAGGTGTATCCCATAAATAAGACCGTCTATGACCGCATCTGATTAATGCCATTAGAATTTACCACTTCTACCATCTTTTTGCGCCAGTATTTGACAAAAAAACACCATGATTTTCCAACCACTTCCCGAAAGTCGTTAATAATTTTATATGTGGAAGCAGCCAAACAAGAATAGTAACTTGAAGATGACGATACACCGTCGTCATCTTCGGAAATTGGTGGATTAAATATTTCGTTCCTCACACTCGAAAGGTTCTTCGCACGAGAAAACTTCATGGAAAAATCCCTTATACGGGATATCTTCTTCGAGGCATTTTATGCTATATGACAACTCCTCATCGCACTTCAGCTCTTCACCGTTGTTCCGCATGACCTCGACTGCATCTATAATATTTTCCATGAGGGTAATTTGGATAAATAAGGACAAATTATTCAACATCGAATCTTCGATTTTGGTCTCAGATGTGTATCCCTCGAGTACTGTTTTGAAATAATCATCCATAAAGTCTTTTCGTTTAACGGCATCTGGTTCGAATTGTATCCAGCCCAATCCGAGCATCCAGACATTCGCCAAGTCATACATATACCAACAGAAACAAGAGTTATCGAAATCAAATACAGTGATTTGTCCGGTATCAAAGTCAATCATATAATTACCATCATTGTAATCAAAATGTACCATACCGAAAGACTCAGAGTTCTTGTCCAATCCTTCTAAGTTTTTAAGAAGCTCTACCATCTTCTCCTTAAGCAATGGTAACGTACCTGGTATCAGATTATCGATATACTCGACATTGTATTTATCAAAGAAACTATACCGGCGATGAACAGGAGCATAGCCTTTCGACAATTGGTGCAGCTTCCCGAGAACTTTACCGCAGTTATAATAGTACTCCGTAATAGGAACTCCTTCGCGATACTGATAATGATTTTCTACAAGCATTTTTCCCCTAGCCTTTTCGAACAGGCAGACAAAAAAGCTGTGATTATTATGAGTGATCTCTTCCAGTAGATTCCCCTTCCGGGAGCTGATCACATTCGAGACACTACCGCCATGCTCGAATAAATATTGGATATATTCAACTTCGCCCAACAAATCCTCTCGGCTCCTGTCATTTAAATAGGCGATTCTGAGTATTTTTGCACTAGCGCCCTCTTTCTCACAGTTATAAACGACATTCCGCCCTCCGGCATGAGCATTAATTAGACTTGTTTCATAGCCTTCCAACTCGTACAACTCTGATACTAGTGGACTTAAATAAGCTTCGTATATTTCAGCAACTTCATTATGATTCATAATTAATATCTCCTCCAACTGACTTCATTTTCACCCAAGGCGGGTGTTTGTCTATATTGCTATATTTCAAGGCTCATGTTTAAGAAACTTAACTTATAAACTTACCTTCAGTAATTTCATTTAACCTTTTAACCAATAATTGCTCGGGTACTTTTTTAGTCTCCATTACAGATACGGCCATATTAATCGCCTGAATTACTTGACTTTCCGTAGCAGCAGCTGCTTTTTACCATTAAAACTGCTTTGTCCTCATTAATACAAATTGCTGCGGAACCAAACCATTCTTTCATCTTATCCCTCCAACTTCTTGTTCAACAAACCTTCTTGTTAGTTCAATATAAAAGTGCCTGTCCCAGCCGAAAGTAAAGCACCCTTAGAACGCCTTCACTTTTGTTCAAAAGTTTACATGCTTTAACTTATTCAACACCTTTCCAAAAAAACCTTCTTTTTCCACTAAACTACTGCTTTAGTTCAATAAGAAAAAGGGCTTTACTCCTTCTTGAAGTAAAGCACCCGTTCGTATTATAAGAAATTCTCAAATAAAATATCTATTTTATAGGTAAATATTAATGTAAGTTATAATACTTTTTGCATAATAAAAAATGATGTTTTTCATGTATACCTAGTATGGCAAGACATTGTATTAAATTTGGATAATGAGCTATTGGATCTGGGTAACGTATATGTCCAGCAACACTATCGCTAAAATTAGAAAGCATTTTTTCTAATTGCCTAGTTTCGCTATCTAGTTCGTTTACTAACCATTCAAATGAAATTTTCTCTTTACTATCTTTTGGTGGCACTAAAACAAAAGGTGCATTCATAGGTCTGTTGTGTTTTTCTTTGTATTCAGTGAATATATCTTCACTATGAAATTTGTATGACTTTCCCCTTCTTAATGTAGCAAGGGGTTTAGAAATCGGTAAATACAGTTTGTTTAACTGTCTAAATAATCTAACCATTAAGTATAAATGATAATATGTTTCTCCAAAAGACCACTTATTTTCTTGAGGACGTTCCCATTCTTTATTTTTAAATTTTTTTATCTCATTAGCAAATTCTTCTCGCTGTTCATAGATGATGGCAAAATAATTTTTCATGTACCTATTTTTCATAATGTCTCCTCCGAATATACAATAAAATTCATTTATCATAACTTTTATTGTATCATCAAAGAAATATTCCTTCTTCAACTAACTTGCTCCGTTAGTTCAATAAGAAAAAAGCTTCACTCCTTCTTGAAGTAAAGCACTCGTTAGTTAAACAATATCTATCTTTTAAAGGCAATAAATTTTTATATGATACTTCTTATACTATTAGCTTTACTATACCGTCTTTGTACTCAAATAAATAATCATTCTCTTTTTCTAATAGAACAGGTAAGTACTGTAATACCATTTCAGCAATCCCTAAGTTATTTGGGGTAATTATCCAATCTATTTGTTTCCAATCGAGAATCCCTTCTCTTGTTTTTTTTATGGGTTCATTCCCTAATGTCGCATCTACTTCGAATAAGTACACATGTAACCCATCTTTTTCCCCATCATTTTTATCCCATGTAATTACACCTTTTGAGTAATATTCGTTTACTTTAATACCTGTTTCCTCAAATACTTCACGTATTGCACCCTCATCAGCTGTTTCTCCTGCTTCATATTTACCGCCAACCCCGTTCCACACACCCATAATCGGTGGCTTTTCACGATTTAGCATTAAGATTCGGTCATTACTTTTCAAAAAACATACATTATATTTAAACACTAAATCATCTCCACAATTAAGTTAATTCATTATCTCATTATTCTTCAATTAATATTGATCTAACCTGCTGCTTTAGTGGAACAAGAGAAAAGAGCTGTATTATCAGCTCTATAATTCACTAAAGCACAACGTTAGTTTAAGTACATTTTTTCACAATCTTATGGGTCGAACATTAAACATTTAAGAAAACTCTAAAAATATAATTTCTTTTTAACACATAATTGAGGATTCGTGATTAATTTAGCTTTCGCTATTCCTCGCTTAAATCTTACATTGTTTAACCATTCAACAATTGCTTTTGCATCATAATTAGGGTGAATTTTTTCCCCATTTTCTAAAGCCCAATATTCTGTATTCTTTTCCTCGTCAAAAATCCAATTTAGAAAGTCCTCCTGAATACTGTTCATCTTCCTGCCTACTTTTGTTGAACAAGAAATGTATTGAATAAAATCATCACCAAAGTCAATTTTTATAATCATACGGTTTAACTCCTTAAAATCGTTTTGAAATTAAGGCTATTATAGCATTTCTTATTCAACTACCTGCTGCGTTAGTTCAATAAGAAAAATGCTTTACCCCTTCTTGAAGTAAAGCACTCGTTAGTTGAAGAAGGTACTATTTAATTCTGTTTATGCTGTGCGAACTCAAGTGCTTGTTCAGTAGAACAAATCAATAATAAATTACTTTAAGAACATTTCTTCAAAATAGACCCTTTATTTGCCTACAAAATAGACTATAAAAATTAACCCATTTATTACTAAAGCTGTTAAAGGGATTATGGTAACAAATGCTGAGACAACTAATTCTCTTTTGATTCTATTTGAATTAGCTTTAACAATACTAAATAAGGAAGATAGAATTAAAATGAATATAGTTAGAGTGCCAGCTAACAATATCCTTCGACTCTTTTCACCAGTCCCTCTTGCAATATCCTCCACGAAAAATACTGCTATTAACCCTACAATCCCCAATATAAATGAAGCTATAAACCATTTCGTGAATTTATCTATTTTGCACACCTCCTAATCAGTCCTTTTCTTAACCTATGGCAACTTGGTTTTCATGTTTCATTAAGTACAATTACCCAACAAACCCATCATTACTTCCAATTTTAAACAATTTCTGTTGTGAAGTCCATCTTACCTTATTGAACTAACCTGCTGCGTTAGTTCAATAAGAAAAAAAAGAACCACCTAAGCAGTTCACCGTTCTTTCACTAAAGCACTCATTACTTTAAGTACATTTATTCACAAACTACTATTTATTAAAATCAAGCACATGGTGAGTTCAATAAAGAAAGGTGTTTTTCATTTTTAATATGATCAATATTGTGTGGCTAGACGACTTTTAACTCTTTCGACCATTTCATGTTTTTCATCATGCATCGCATCATAAAAGTCTTGATTGTTCTCAATAAAATCATTAAAATCCATAGAAATAAAACGAGTTGCTTGCAGTGCCTGATGTAAATCAGCTACATCTTCTTCTGAAAGTGAAGGGCCGTACACATAATTATTCAAATAACCTTGTATATCATTCATTCGGTTTCTCCACTCTTGATGCACTACATTCCCACTAAAAATGAGACCCGTTATGTAAAGGAACTCATCGGAAAGTTCGCTTAAATAAACCTTGTCTTCATCGGTTAAGGGCTGACTAAAGTTCCATTCGAGGATCTCTTCCACCGTATCCCACAGTAAAAAATTTGCGTGTATGTATTGCCAACTGATTTGTCCTTCCAATTGTTTAACTTGTTTTTTCGCCGGATGATCAAACCATATAAATCCACATAAAGCTAGTGCAACTAAGATCCCTGCAAAATATTTCAACCTAACCATCCCATCACTCTCCAAGATTTATATAATTGTGAATCGTATAATATTAAGAAAATATGTCAACAACAATTATGCAAATAACTTTTTTAAAATAACCTTCTTCCATTAACCTGCTTCTTTAGTTGAACAAGAATAAAGTGCCGTCTATACTACTCATTGTTCTTCAACTAATGCACCCAGTTAGTAAAAAGAATATTTTAATCCGAAAAAGTTTCCCCTTTATCCAAGTTCAAAGTGTGATTGTTGATTATAATAATATGGTTATTTGTCCAAGCAACATCTGCCTTGTGCATATTGTCATCATAGTAGATATTCTTCTTGAACCAAAGGGGACCATCTACTATTCCTACTACACTAATAGAAGTAGCTGCACCACCATTTAATGTGTAGAAGTCGATTGTCGTTTTAGAATCGGGTGATTGGGTTGTTGCAATGGGTTCTCTTGCAAATGTATTCACTACTATCCCTAATAGAAAAATTGCTGAAAGGGGAAATGCAATTAAGACAGTCAGCCAACTTCGCCATCTTGCTCCCCTGTTGCTTTTGTCTCTAAATCCCGAAATACCCATAAAAAAAGTAATAAAAGTGAGCAACCATAAAACCGAAGCAGGTGGTGCAACTGACCACGAGTGGTTATAAGAAGCATATAAATTCTGTAAAGAAAGAACCGTTACTAACAAGCATAAAAGAAAAGACCACAAATTATATTTTCTTTCCACTAAATTACCTCCCGATTAGAAGTTCTGGTGTTCCCAAAAAATCTTTATACTCAACTAAACTGCCTCGTTAGTAAAAATACACAATATGTCTATAATTCTATTAAGTTGGCAATAATCCTTTTAATATTACTATTTTAGGGGGAATGGAATTGTTACTGTCAAAAGCATGGTCTTCGTTTGAAGCTGATAAACGAATAGAGGGCTTTTCGCCGCAAACGTTGAAGGCCTACCAGTTACAGTCTTTGCTACTAATTGGTTATTTTAAGGATGTAGAGATGGAATTACTGGATACAAATCAATTGAAGGAATATCTCGCTATATCCGGCAAGCATTTAAAGTAGGTAAGCGGATACCCAATTATTTAACCGAACGGGAGATTGAACACCTTCGTGAATCCTGTCATTCCCCAATGGAAAAAGCGATTTTTGAATTCATGTTTTCTACCGGTTATCGAATTGGAGAAATAGTTGCGTTAGAAAAAAACCATATTAATTGATCAAACAATCCGCGATTGTAAGAGGAAAAGGTGATAAGGAAAGGGAAGTTTATTTTAATACACGTTGCGACATATGGCTTAAACGCTATATGGAAAGCCGTAATGACCATAATCCTGCTATCTTTGTAACAGCAAGACAGCCACATAAAAGGAGTCTCGCCCAAATGCGATACATTATCAAGCGGATCTCCAATCGTACGGAAATTAATAAAGAAATTCATCCACATCAACTTAGACACAGCACTTTGTATGACTTCAATAGGAGCTCCATTATTCAACAAATGAGTTGCGTATTTAAAGTACTCCCCCAAAAGTCAAAAGTCACGGAAGACCGACTTTTAAGAGTAACCCTTTCAATTTGGAAATACCATGTTATCTAAACATTTTATTTCACTAGAATTATTTGAAAAACAAAGACTCTGAATTATGTTATATTTTAGGTGTGTTGAATATTTTCACAAAAATCTATTGCAAAATAATATATTTAAGGAGTTGTTCACAATGAATATTAGTATTGATGAATTGGAAAAATCACTTGATGAAGAGTTTGACCAAAAATGCGAGGAAATTAACGCTCAACTAAACAGAGAAGTTTTAATTACAATGGTAGGCGATGTTAACTGTGGTAAATCATCCACTATTAATAAACTTATGAAAGAAGATATAACAAGTGTAGGGTCAAAGCCTGGTGAAACTATTCTAATTAATGAAATAAAGTATAAAGATAATATCATTTTTGTTGATACACCTGGCCTAGACGATGTAGTTAAAGAGAACTCTGAAATCACTTTGAATTACTATAAAAATTCAGATGTAATATTATTCTTTTTAAATGCTGCAGGGACTGTTCTCTCTGAAAATGAACTTAAAAATTTAAAAGAAATTGAAAAAGTTAACCAAGACATTATTATAGTATTAAATAAAATAGATGCTGCTGAAGATATTCCAGAATTAGTTAAATATATTCAAGATCATACATACTATAAATATCCTGTAGTTGCAATTTCCTCGCGTACTGGTGAAAATATTTCCATGCTACAAAATAAGTTACTTGATATTTTAGAAAAAAAGTCAAAGGATATTACGTTCGCAACGAATTTAAAGGATAAATCCTCAATTGCTAATCGATGGATTCTCGCTGCTGGAGCTTCCTCAGCTGTAGTTGGGGCTTCACCTATTCCGGGTTCGGATTTCATTCCATTGACTGGAATTCAAGTAAGCTTAATGATTAAACTTTCTACACTTTACGATAAACCTATCTCAAAAGAAAACGCCAAAGAAATTATTATAGCAACTATTGTTGGTAACGTAGGCAAAACTATTTTCCGTCAAGTTGTAAAATTTGTACCTGGCGCTGGATCAATCATAGGAGCAAGTGTAGCTGGGGCAACGACAGTTGCTTTAGGTTACGCCATTAAGTATATGCATGAAAACAAAATTGAAATAAAAGCCGACCAATTAAAATCAGTATATGAAATGTTCCTTGAAAAAGAAAAAAAAGATTCCTCAAATAAAGAAGAGAGTGACAATAGAGCATCCGTTTAGAATGGGAAGTTGTTCTTGAATAGAATTAAATACACTTGAAATTTTTAAAGAGCCTTGCTTTAAACAAGGCTCTTTTTCACAATTCTAGAATATTAATAAATATTGTCCTCATCATTCCAATATTTTGAACACGCGGATTGGTGGAATGGCATATCGCCCATTATCAAGACAATAATTTGTTTACTATTCTTGATGAATAAATGAGAAGTCAACAAGTTCATGGATTCGACGTAGCATATTATCTATTGGCACCAAGATATAATATATTGCCATGAATGTGCTGAAATGGTAATACAATTATGAAAAGTAATATTATCCATTATATATATATCTGTTACACGCTGTTACACGCTGTTACAATCAAAAAAAGTATTACAGACCACCAGTTTACTCTTTTGTCCGCAATTTGTCCGCAGAATTATTTTTTTGTACCGAACTTATTTTACCGAAATTACTTTAGCACTCACAAAAACCTTATTAAATCAGACTTATTTAACCTAATTGAATTCAGTTTAACTAGGTTTATTAAGCCAGATAAATTCGACAAGGTGGGGATCGCTGGTTCGAGACCTGTCGAGACCATATTTAAAGTAGAGTAACAATCCATGCTACATATGGGTTTGTGGCTTTTTTAATTTAAACGCATTTGTTTCATTTTTATGAATGGGGTTAAATTCACAATAATTCATGATAAATCTTATAAGAAAGTACGGGAGTAAATTTAAATCTAAACGAAAACGGTCGACACGATTCAATTTTTGCTTACACGATTGTTTGAATTCTCTGAATAAAAATAACCTCAACTCCTAAAAGGAAATTGAGGCATTACCACTTACTTAACTATGCAGACTTCCACTTAACCAAGGACGGTGTCGATACGGACCTGTCGGGATTTGGATAAGGCTGGTTTTTCCTTGTGGACTCAGCTTGTATATCTCATCACATATGTTCGCATCAAACCCGAGGAGTGGGTGTCCTCCGAATCCGAGGGCTGACGCGACTAGCAGGATTCTTTGCACCAGCATACCCGCTTCCATTTGTTGGATGCGATATCCTCTGTATCCCATTTCCGTTTTGAAATGATTTTTGTTCCCAACCACATGTAGACAAAGCGGTACTTGGAACATATTTACATTACCTCCGGACATTCCGTGCTGTAACCGTAATCGCTGATCTCCGAGTTGTACTCGACGTAACGCATGGGCAGAGCTGTCATAGTGATATGCACCATTCGGAATGCCCTCGACATTATACAAACATCCGTAAAGTGAAACACGGGACTTCTGTTTCTTTTGAACTCCATCCAAATCATTTTGATACGAGAAGGAATCCATCGCGCCCTTAAGCAGTGTGGCAAGCTGAAGTTGACTTACCTTTCCCAAAACGAAATCTATGTCCGGTGAAAATCGCTTTCGGCAGACCGACGCCAAATCATACGACAATTGCTTCACATAAGGCAGAGTCAATGTTTGACCCTCACAATTTATTTGCTCATCCTTGATCTGCCGAAACGATCTCGTTGATTCCAACATAGACGCTTCATTCATCTTGGTTAACATTGGAAACTCTTTAACCCTTCGTGATTGGACGTAATGAGTAGACTGAATTGCTGTCAACTCTTGGCATAATTCAGTGGCAGAGTCATCCCCATCTATGTTACTTCTGTTGAAGCAGTTTGTTGATTCCGCCGATAGGGGAATCACCGCATACACACTCTCCTCTTGTTCGGAAAGCCCAAGCAGGTGGTTGATGGCCCGATCAAGGAATTGGAAATATACCCCAGTTGCGAAGCCAAAAGATTTCGCTACTTCCAGTAATTGTCCAATCAGCACACCAGCATCCAACCCTTGAAGCCGGTAGGCAAAGTTATTGTATTTAAAAAAATTTTTCCAAAACATTGTCGATACAAAAACAGTACCAAAACAATCGGATAGGTCACAGCGATTGCCAAGTGCCCGGGATATATATGAATCGAAATTTCCTTCTCGCAGCAACACTAAGCGATGATGTGCTACATCATAATGGTAAACACCGGCAGGCAAATTCTCTATCTTCAAATAAACGTACAATTCGTTTGGATACAGCGCCCCACCGGAAGGAACAAACCGCCGTTTCGACTGCATTAGGTCTATGGCTTGATCGCTGAAATCCAAGTTCATCACAGACTCGCTAAATTGAGTTAGACCAAATACATACCAGAGAAAATGACCGATTCTGCTTAGGTCAGGCTTTACAGTTGCTTCTAACCTTTTAAGCGTCAACGGTACTTCTAAAGAAAGCGGAATCACAGGTACGCCCCGATAGAGCTTATACGTAAGCGGTGCATCATCCCAATCCACTTCCCAGTTTGGCGGGCTTACCTTTTCAATATCAAAATGGAGATTATGCAAAAATGCCTCAAGATTCATCCTCCTACCTCCTAACCACTAGTTATGGGAACGGATGCGGATATAGATTGAGCTGTCCAAGTGTTAACGGTTGTTCCTTATATCCGAGTTCCATTGGCACCCGGAGCACTCTCTCAAGCCCTGTTATTCGCGTAAGATGTTGACCGAATGTCATTGGCAGCATCCCCGGAATCAGGACTTTAACGCAAAACAGTCCGTTTTGTTTGATTTCCGGTGTCGTTTGCTCCACCACGATCACATCGAGGTTCAATCCCCTAAACACCTGGAGAATATCCCGCAGATCATCCGTAAGGTCTGCATGCACTGCCTCCCATTTAAATTCCTCGTCAAACGTTCGCAATGGCCGATTATCATCCAACAAAAACTGTAGGCGTTCTTGCGCTTCCGGCAACCCATACAACATCCCATGATCATCCATCTTCCGTACCAAGGAAGAGTCTTTCAACATTTGCACATACTCCTCCCGGTTTGCTTCTAAATTCTCATCAAGTATTAGCATCATGCCAGCCAACTCATGAATCGCGCTTTTCGCCGCTCGTATTGGATCCAGATGAGCGCCGGCCGCACTGATGATATTCAACCCCATTTTTTTCCTGTTTTTCGCCAGCACCAAAACACTTGGAATTCCGTTCTCCATCGTCGAGTTATAAAAATAGAGATCATATCCTCCAACCGCACGCACACGGTCAATCATTAACTTTAATTCTTGATCGTTAGTAGAATAAGGGTCAAGACGTGGGAGTGCCAGTTCTGCGTACCAAGTCATCAGGAACGCATCACGCTCTACAACTTCCATAATACCGTAGAAAATGGCCTCCTCTATACTACCGCCTACCGCACAACCATTGGAAGTTTCATAGACAAATCCCTCATCGTAGCCCAAGCTGTAATAAGCAAGCAACTCTGGAATCAGAATAGGACACTCTTGCAAAAACGAATAACCCCAAACCCAATCGATGGAGCGATCAGGATTGAACGGTTTGAACGGAAAATCAGGCAGCGTATACTGTTCCTTTGAATGCACACCTACCTTGAGAGGATTAAGCGCTCGGTCTTCCAGATTGCGGAAGCTGTCATGAACCACTGTTCGTTTTCCACTTGGAGAAAGACCACAGTACCGCTCCAATCCCTCCAAAATAGCCGTGGACTCACTAACCTTGTATGAATGAGTTCGTCCTGCCACACCCTCGTCTCCCGTAAACAACGGCAGATTAACACTTACATCGGCAAATGGTAGCCTGAGGTCATACATTTTACCATTTAATAAACCAGTCCGCTCATTTAGATAATCCTTGCTTAGAATATTTTTCAGGTCATCCATGGAACGACAGCGGTAGCTGTCAGTACTGATCTTCAGACTAGATTGCAATGTAATTCGGGCCGCGGCTGGTGAATCATTGGGTAATCGACTACAGACCGGACATAACGGGTCAGGAAGAAACGGATGCCACGAACTCTTTAGCGATTTCAGATTGATTAAACATAAACGACCTTCCGAATAAGCCTGATTTCCATCTAATATGCTTTGTACCTCCGCCTCGAGAAGGTGCGCCATTTGCAATAGTCCCGTACGCGATGCCCAAGCATCACACGAAATCCCACCGTGAGCCGTAAGTCTCTGTTCCATCTCCCACATCTCTTTACGGTCTCGTCCGGCCATGAGACGTCGTTTGTCTGCACACTGGGAGCAGCCTGGTATTTCCGGACGTACTAGTGGCCCAATCACTCCTTCTCCATATGAAACAAAACCTCGCAGCCAAGGTATGCCGGTTGGCCGCAATACCTCTTCCGACTTTTTATGAAGGGAAGGATTCAAGGTATCGTGCAATACCAGAACCAGATTAGTCGTTTCTGGTACTCCCGCCTCGAAATCGGAGCGGCGTATTACTTCGTATTGAGTGGATAGATCCCCCCACACACGATCAGCCAATAATCCTTCTCCAACAACCATCACGACGGCACTCACCGGAATCCTCTCTCCTCTCGTAACAACACGCCAAACAGCCCTGCGATTCCCTCTTTCAAAAATGGTTCAAACGCTAGATCAAGCACTAAAAGCCGTTTGTGATTCCGTTCTAGAATTTGTATAGCGGATTGCAAAATCTCGGACTGTCTGTTCTCATCACAAGCGGAGATAACAAGGCTTAGGGGCACCTTTTCTTCCAATATAACGGCCGAAACTTCCTGCGATTGCACCGGGTGGGAAGCCGTAGGGGATTGTACCTTCATAAGCGCCTGTTGTAACGCTTTTCGCAACGCCAATGTAATATTCAAATCTACACCACCATACCAGCCGTCATTCGTTCCGACCCAAATGACAGGGAAACCGTTCACTTCCTCTCCTAAACCGATCGTTGGTGAGCCAAGCATCGTGGTCAGTGCCTCCAAATAAAACCGGCAACGTTCATCTTCTACCATATCCAATTGCAACCGAGAAACATGATTTTTTTTATTTATCAGCTGCATGCTTAGCTCTTTGTCCAAACACTTTTGCAATCCCCGGCAAATACCTTCCGCAACCGTTTCCCCCGCTCCAACTCCGATGAATTCCTTTATTTCTACCACATTCTCCCCATTTTCCTGATATGAAGGTAGGGTCGCAACGAGTAGTTCAACCGCTCGTGACACATATGATTCTATCCCAGCCAGTCCCGCTTTCCTTCGTGCTTCCTCATGCGTCAGACCTGTACAAACAATGTCTGGTAAAAGCTCAGCGGGTCCCTTCGACAACATATCAACCGCCTGAACGCGGCACTGAGCTAAAGGCAGCTGCTTTAGATCTCCTTCCTCCCAAATATGAAAAATCCCTGATACTTCCGATGTCAACAGGCTGAAGTAAAGTAATAATCCATTCGTTTCATCTTTGCTTAAGCTTTGTTCAAGACGCACATCCAAATCTGTTACCCATTCGCTAGACACGTGTCCATCCACCAACGGATGAGGCAAAAACGAATGCCAGTTTCCTTCCAATGTGTCTATATCAAGTAGATAGAATAGGTTCCTTTGTTCAGATTCGGTTACTCCAGTAATCTCTTTAAACAATTCAAATGTGATTACATTTGCTAACATTGCCCCTGCTGTTGCAGAGAAAGTGGTGAACTGTTGCTCTTTGGAAAGTACAGCTCTGTGCATGCGCCTCCACGCAGACTCCCAACACCTCTTAGAGTCAGGATGCACTAGCGGACCCGCAAGGCCCACACGCTGTTGGCTTATAGCAGGGAGAAACACCTTCTTTTCTTCCCTACAAACCTCATGAAGAACTCGGAGTTCCTCAATATCGCCCTCCTGAGACACATACAATATCGAATCAAACGGTTGAACAATCTCCCGCCAAAAATGTCTTCCCTCCTTCTGCAGGCTAACCTCTTCTACCGCTACCTCGGTATCAGATTTACGTGCATGTGCCACGAGTTCCATCACCCGCCGTCTATTGGTCGACACCGAGTCCGTGATTAGAATTTGGAACTTGGGCAATCCGGATTCAAGTAATGAAGAAACCAACGAAACAAAAAAAGGACCCGAGCCAACTGCCAACACTTTTGCCTGACGATAGGTTTGAAATCGGTACGCACTCGAATCACCGAAACTGTCCAAAAACTCAATTTGAGAAGCATACTTATTAAGAACCGGATCCGCCAATTGATGAGGAAGATCTTGGCTCACATCCCGAACATATTCATTTCGGTATAGCACTTCCGCAATCTCATAGACGCGATCCCGATATGGACCAGGTAATCCATCTGTCAAATACTCTAACGTGTTCTTCCCGTTGAACATCGGTATCAGTTTTTCAATCCACTGAACGATCTCATTTCCTTCCACATGAAAAGAACTTTTATTATTTCGAAAATACACACCACTATTTGAATCGGGGAGAAAAAATGTGTCCCTTTTCACTTTCAGACGCATCATAGGGGTCAAATTTGGCATTCTGCTCCTCCTTAACCATAGTTATTCCTAAATCGATATTATGTTTAACATTACATCCTATGTACTGTAGCTTGTTTCATATGTTTAACCTTATAGAGAAAGGTCCCTGCAACAACTGCAGGGACCTTGGCAATCACGATTTTTGTTAGAAATCTAGAAATATTAGCGGCCGTGACCACCGCAACGAAAACAATTAGAACAATTAGAGCAATTAGAGCAACGAAAACAATTAGAGCAACGAAAACAATTAAAACAATTAAAACAATTAAAGCAGCTAAAGCAACTAAAGCAGCTAAAACAGCTAAAACAACGGAAGATACCACCTACACCACCGATACCACCTACACCACCTACACCACCGATACCACCGAGCTGCGCAGTTTGAGTTGAAAAGGATCCGTTTGGGTCCAAAGCAACTGGCTGACTAGTATTGAAATCGCCAACATTCAACATCTGGAGTTCGTTATGGAAATCATTCATTCTTGCCACCTCCTGAAATTAAATTAACAAGAAGTGCTATGATCATGAAAGGGGAAACAAAATAAAAATGAGCTAAAACAACTGGGTAATACGTGAATCCACCAATAGTTCATATACACCTCCTAAACAATTTATGAACAATGGGTGGATAATGCTACTGATTTCCCGTTATAACCAACTTGATATGAATTTAAAATGTCTTCTACTTTTCTTCATAGGTAATCGGATAGTCTTTCCCTAATTGTCCCTGTATATGATGCTCATATAATTTAAATGAGAGAAAAGATTTCGGCTGCTCCGACCTGCTGGCTCAAATAATCTGGCTAATCTATAATAGTGGAGTATTGAAATGAAATAATTGTTAATTGACACTTATCAACTGTTTTATCTTGTTTTAAACAAAAAAGTAATACAGACCATCTGTTCACTCATTTGTCCGCAATTTGTCCGCATAATTAATTTTTTGTACATATCTTATTTTACTCAAATGATTTTCACAGCTGCGAAAACCTTATTAAATCAGACTTATTTAACCTAATCAAACTCAGTTTAGCTAAATTTTATAAGTGAGATAATTTCGACAAGGTGGGGGTCGCTGGTTCGAGACCAGTCGGGACCATATATACAGAAGAGTCACATCCTTTGATACATAAGGGTTTGTGGCTTTTTTTATTCAACTACTTTTAATTCCATTTTTATGAAGGGGGTTAAAATTCACAATAATTCATGATAAATCTTATTAATGTAGACCACTAAAATGATCTGACCCAATAAAGTTAGACAAATATTTTCGGCAGCTACTAAGATCTGAGTTCGGTATTCTACCGGGCACAGGTCTTTTAATTTTGCCTTCATTCGCTTGTGATTGTAATATTCAAGATATTCTTCTAATTCCTTTTCAAAATGCGCCATGCTCTCAAACTCTTGTAAATAAAGCAGTTCTGATTTTAATATTTCCAGTTAAATAGCGTTCCACCGCTTGTAATTTAACTTCTAATGTATATTTAGACATAAAAACACCCCGTAAATAGTTAGTTGGTGTCTAACAATTACGGGGCATTTCAACAAAGTAGACTTTTTTTATCATGTCTACTCTATAGGGAACATTTTAAAAGACGCCTGGTCTTTTTTTGACTACTTTACATCCGATATTTTATATACCAGTCCATGTATTCCTGTGTCATCCTGTGTCAATGCACATTATGCAAATCTATTGTATCTACCGCGAGTGTTAGCGCACAGCGTAGGTCTTAATTATAGTCTGTTCGATCTGGCTACCATTTGCGTCCCATGCCTTGACGCGGAGCGACACGTAACCAGATTTTGGGTTTTTCACGGACACCTTGTAGTTACCATCTTTCTTGCTCGACACTTTCGCAGTGTTCCAGATGACGCCGTCGTCAGTGGACACTTCGACTTCAACCCCTTTTATGTCTGGGGTATCACCTGATTGAAGGGCGAATGAAAGGTCAAAGTGGTAAGTTTTTCCACCCTCTGTCTTGTTTTCCTCATCCAGCTCAAGGTCATACCTCGGCCACAGAAGCGCTAGGTTTTCCTTCCCATTTGCTGTTCGCTCAGACTTGAACGTCCACGCAGTGCTTGTTTTTGTAGACATTCTGAACCCCGTCGGGTGCGCAGTGTCCATCGTGATTTGGTATGTCGTTGGGTCAGGGCTAACCGTCAGCGGTTCAAACATTGAGAAATACTTTCTCTCTGTGAGGAGCTTTCCGTCCTGATACATCCGAACCATCGACGTGTCTTCAGGGTATCCAAAATAGCCCCAGTGCCCCGGTTGGCTGTCACCCTGTTCTTGCATGTTGAGGGTGACTGTGTCTCCCTCACGGAACGCCGTTGTTGTGTCTCGTTGAGCCGGACCGTTCGCCGCGCCCAGCCATGTCTCTTCGCGCTGCTCACCTGGCAGATAATTACGGAATATATCCTTCATGTTACGGCTGATGCGATTTTCGTCGTAGACCGCGTGGTACCATTTCATATCTTTCATGGTAGGTGACATGCTGCCGGTTGAGTACCACTCTTCTCGGTCTAGTGGTGCATCGAGAAACTCTGGAGATAGGAAGATCGAAGCCTCAAGCGGGCGGATCGGCGCCAACGATTCACTGATTACTCTGCCTCTTGCCCCTCGGTAGTGTGCATTCACCACTGCAGAGTTTTCTTTTGTCACCGCGTCGACTGGGTTAGCCGGGATCGCATCCGGAACCATCATCGCCATGTTATACACATACGGGCTGTTGGCAATACCTTTCAAGTTGATACTAGTAGGACCGTTGGCAATTTGATCGAATAGCACTTCTCCATCGTCTTGTTGAAGAGTCCAGGCCGGAATGGTAATGCCAGCTGTTTTAAATACGCTAGTCCAGAAAATACCTGGTCCGTCGTAGACAATAAATACACCCACTGCACCGGCAGCTGTCACAGCTTTGATCTGGTCAGTAACCGTCGATGTCGTATCACGAGTGATGACTACCAGTTTGCCACTGACATCCTTACCACTGAGGTCATCAGGTCGCGCAAAGCCGAGGTTGACAGCTTCCAGCGTCTTATCGCCGTCCAACTTAGGCGTATACAGTACATGCTCGAGCGGGATTGAACCACCATTTCCGTCATAAGATGCACGGATCAAAGGGGCGTACCTGCGCTGCTGGAAGTCGAACTCGAACGTGCCGGTCGTCACCGGCTCGGTTGGTACTACATATGCGTGATCCCAGTACGGTGCCGTAAAGCCCTTCATGAAGTCAATCACAAACGGGATGCCATTAATTTGCTGCGTATTGCGGTATCCTAATTTGTATCCGTTCCCCTCGGACTCTTGAGGAGTAGAGATCTGGACCTCTTTGCCCAGCTGTGCATCTAACGTGATCATGGTGTTCTCGCTTAGCACAACCTCAGGCACACCTGCAAGTGTATGGTTCTCTGCTCGCCATTTAGCCTCATCGAATGTGGTCACAGTACCCATTACCGAGTAACGCCCTTCCGGCACTTCGACGATCTTAATCCCAGAGTCTCTATTTGGGGAGACTGTTCTGTTTAATCCCGTATCAAGATTAACCACAAAGACCTCTCCAGTTGATGGGTTTCCATTGCGGTCAATCATTTGAATAGTTAAATCCACGGACGGTACCTTCTTCGTCGCACCAATGGTCGTGGTTATTATTTGATCGTCACTTGAAGTAGCCGTAACCACCGCTTTGTAATCACTTACAGTACCAAGTGAAGGATCAAACGTCACTTTCACCTCACTGCTGCTATTAGCGGGAATCGTTACTTCTGACTCGCTTAGTGTAAACATACCATCCGGAGCCGGGGCTCCCGTTTCATTTTTAGCTACCATATTAAGCGTTAATTTCATTTCAACATCTGATGGATTGACATAGTCAAATGTCTGCTCGAGCGGTTCACTAGTTTCCTCAGCACTTCCAAGACTGACAACTGCAGGACTGCTGTAGATGTTCGCATCCAGAGCGTTATCAATGCTTACACGTCCGCCTCCCTGCTGATATGCCGTATCGTTGGCATTTGTCTTAGCCGTTCCAACTAACACCTGCTTAATTCGGTCACCAGACCAGTCCGGGTGTCTTTGTTTAAGAATGGCTGCAGCACCAGCAATATGTGGTGTAGCCATCGATGTACCATTAGCAGCCGTGTAATTGGCGTCAACGACAGTACCCATGGAAGTTCCTGCAGCACGAGCAGCTACGATTCCTACTCCTGGTGCCGTAATTTCTGGTTTGACACGGTAATTCTCGATAATCGGACCACGGCTTGAGAAGGGAGCTAACACGTCGTTTTTGTTAACTGCCCCAACGGTCAATGCTTTTTCGGCTGCACCTGGTGCTCCTATAGTTTTCTTATCTGGTCCTGTATTACCTGCAGCAATAACAAATAATGTGTCAGTGGTTTCACTCAAATGGTTAACCGCTTGACTCATTGGATCTGTGCCGTCACTCGGAATAGGACTACCAAGACTCATACTGACGACATCGGCACCTTCTTCGACTGCCCAATCCATTGCAGCGATGATTCCCGACTCAGGACCTGAACCTTCATTGTTAAGCACCTTCCCAATTAAAAGTTCTGCACCTGGAGCTACTCCCTTTAATTTACCGCCGGAAGCTGCGCCAGATCCCACGATAGTCGAAGCAACATGCGTTCCGTGACCGTGACCATCTGTATAATCAGAATCGTTCGTGAAGTTCTTAGCGGTTATAATAGATGCTTTAACATCAACATGATTCGGATCGATTCCAGTGTCCAAGACAGCTACTTTCACGCCTTCGCCATCATATCCAGCTTCCCATGCTGTCGGTGTTCCGATCTGGGGAACACTCTGTTCTAGCGTCACTTGTACTTGTTTGTCAAGCCACAGCTTCTCTATCCCACCAGCAAGCTCCGGCTCGGTCGCTGCGGAGACGCTGTCGTCGTCGATTGCTTCCCAGAACGTCTCAGCCTCCGATTTGTTCACTTTTAGCGCAACTGCGTTGGCACTCTCTAATATCTTGTCCTTCTTAGAACCTACCGGAGACACCTTTTCTAATGCCTTGCCCACTGTAGCCATTGTGTCCGAGTAAGTCGCGATCACCGGTATATCGGAGCCATTGGAGTCGTCGTATCCGTACTCTACCAACTTGGTGATGTTGAACAATTCACGGTCGAGCTCATCCGCTTCGATATACGGCTGCGCTTTAGCCGGGATGACATAGACTTCGTCACCCAACTGGATCTTCGTTATTTCCATTGCTTCGCCATCGGGTGACGGTGCGATTGTCGCTGCCTGTAATCCGTCGGCATAACGGTCGAGCATCACAACTTCGCCTGTGATAAGGGTAACAGTGTGCGAGTCGACAACCATGTTGTTCTGCAGTTGCATAGACCCCTGAGTGACCAGCGTTTCTGCGACGGTGTCATCATAAGCAAATGAATTACCAGTACTTGTTGCCAAAAGTACTGCAGATACCAATCCTGTGGTCATTACATTAACAATTTTTTTGTTTCTCCTCTTCCCCATTAAATTTCCCCCTTTTCCTTACTAAATAGTAGATTAATATATTTGTAAAAATGTGATGGTTTCGTGCTAATGACTTAACTTCACATTTAATACTCTGATCTGACTTTCAACATCAGGTTATTAAATTTTTTCAACTAATCTAGCATCAACTCAGAAAAGTCTTCGACGAGAAGTTAGAAATCCTCAAACACATTATTGTGAGCGCTTCCATTAAAAGTAGGAATGTTCATGGAAACATCGATCGACCCTACTGAAAATACCGAGAGCCGCTTTTCATGGTGAATCATATCCACCTTTAATAACATTTTTTTAGTTTAGATGATTGAAGTCAATACCTGTATCCAGCACACCGATCCCTTACCCGTAATACTCTCGGCATGATGCTTGTCCACGCCAATTTACGGAATACTATCTGCCTTTTTAGGTTCAATGGCTACTTACGTTTCTATCGGTGGAAATACTTTTACCTCGTAATCTTTAAAGATATGTTTAACTACTCCAGATTGCAGCAAATCTTTTACTGCCAAACCAGGCAACGTCATCGCTACGCCGTTGATGGCCTTTTTATATTCTCTTGTAATGTTGATGTCTTCCACATTGTATTCAGTCGAGTTCTTTTGGATTTTCAATGATTGCACATGCTCTTTAAAAGCTTTGTGAGATTGTTCCACTTTTTCAATTGCAGCAGCAGAAGATAGTTTTTTTCCTTTCGCTGCTTGTTTCATCACTTCAATTTTC
Organism: Psychrobacillus sp. FSL H8-0484; assembly: GCF_038005325.1. Classification (NCBI taxonomy): domain Bacteria; kingdom Bacillati; phylum Bacillota; class Bacilli; order Caryophanales; family Bacillaceae; genus Psychrobacillus; species Psychrobacillus sp. FSL H8-0484. The sequence continues at coordinate 2,287,625 of NZ_JBBOSZ010000001.1, forward strand.
GCTGGTGCCGGATAGAATTCCACGATGACTTTGACTAATTCAGGGCTATTCACATCAATATCCGGAGAAATGGTAAAGGTTGTATTTGTATCCAACTGCTCTAACCCCCTTCTTTGTATTTCAAAGACAGGTTATTTAGAATTTCTACCGCCTGATCAACCCGTCTCAACTCATATGGGCTTTCTGCCAATACATTGAATGGAGCACCTTGAGATAATAACATTCCAACAGCTAACGTTCCTGTAATAATTTTACTGCGATTTTTCCTCATCATACTGCATCCCCTTTTTCTAACGTAATTGTCATCCTCCTCTCCCAAAATGATGTTTCTTTTAACAAGTAAATTCCAGTATTTCAGGAAAACCAGTTAACTTGTCTACTCTCATTATCACGCATTCATAATTTTCTGAATATATAGCGAAGGGTGTAAATTGGGAAGCTATTGGTTTTATATCCGGTAAAACAAAAGTACTATTCCAATCACTAGTATTAAAGCTGATTAATAAAGCACAGGACATTGCAATTAGTGAAGCTTTATGAAAATGGGAAATCTCGTGCATACATTGCTAGATTCGCAGCCAAAGATAATCGCTCTGAAGAATAAAACGAAATAGCTCGATTACGTAAAGAAAACAAACGTTTAGTATTAGAAAATGATATTAAAGCAAATAACGTTGATTATTGGACGAAAATGGTCTAGTTCGACAATAACAAACGATTTTAGAAAAAATTAAATAGCCTTAGCCCTGAAGAATATAGGGCTAAGACTGTTTAATTACCACTTTATTATTACTATCTATTTGAGAGGGGTAAGTCCAGATTATAGAAATCATCTTCAATTGTGTCCTAACCTTATACACTCATTAGAAAAGGTGCATTTTACTCTATGAGCCCCCTACTTTTATGAACATCCCTAATGATACTATGTTTATTGCTTCACCTCGAGACCGATAAGGCGTAGGAAGTATTCTAGCCCTTTTTTGCCGATTTTTTCTTTCGGCTGTTTGTTGTCAGGTGCGTCAGGTCCCTTCGTTAAGAAGTTAGTCTCAATTAAACGAACATCCGTCTCGTCCACCACACCATCTTGATTGAGATCTTGCGGCACGATGGAAGTATCTTTCGTTCCGTATGCATCCACGACACTTTGGATATCGAGGATATCAATCATTTTGTCGCCATTCACATCCCCTGCAAGACTTCTCTGACCAATTCTTAGAAATTGCCCACGTAGCTCACCATTTTCATCATGATATCCAGGAATGAATTTCTTCATCACTTTAAGATGCCCTGGAACTTCAAAAACTGCTGTATACACTTGATCGGAAGCCGGAATACCATTGATCTCGAAAGATGCATTTCTTTTAATTGTTCCTTTATACTTTTTACCGCTTCTGGAAAGAGCGTATACTTGTGCCCCTATTTTCGAATAATCCGCCGCTTTCAAATATTCCGCCCCTGAACCTTGTAAAATAAATGCTTCCGGACTGATGGATCCTATCAACTGTGTCTGTGTAGGAATTACTTTAAGATCTTGAGTGTTGTAAAAAGGAATAGCAGTGCTTGCTATTTGTCCTGATTTCTTATAAGACCCCTTCTTGACTTCAAATCCAGGAACATCTTCGTAAACTTCACCTTTCACTACTTTAAACGTTACATCGAGGAACGGCATGTCTCCGTTCAGCCCTTTGAATGCATTTCCAGTAATGGAAGCACCGATGTTCAAACTATTATTGTATAAACCTTCCGTCACGACAGGCTCATTTAGTGATACCTGTAAGCCTTTTTCCATTGCATATTGTTTGACTGCAGTGTTCAGCTTCACATTCAAGAACTTGAAGTAATCTTTTAAGAACTCTACATTAAATTCTCCGGAGACAAGCTGTTTCACATTATTAAGGCTGAGTGTCATCGTAAAGTTATCACCGAGTCTCAACTCTTGCTTGTTATAACTAGTAGTCGTATATTCCGTTCCTTCTTTCATGAAGTAATACTTTTGGTAACCAACTGCCGTTGCAGTATCCCACGTTCTCAACCACAATCTCATAGGTTGTATTGCAATATCACTTTCCTCAATTCCTAATTTCACATCTCCATTCGCTTGAATCGGGAAGAACCCAGCCATATATCCAGAGTCACCTGTATAGTAAGCCATAGTGTTGGACGATTGATCGACGTCCAACCCTTTAGATTGCAATAGATCTACTGTCGCATCCTTAGCTGTTCCATGAAGCCACACTGCTTTTTGGCCATCTTCTACTGTAAACATAGAATCATTGACTTCGATTACACCCGATTTTATATCCATGTTGACTTCTGGTGCTGTATTGTCCACGATAAGCGGATTTTGGAAAACATACGATTTGCCATCCTCATCGTGTGCAACCAGTTCCAGTATATAATCGCCTGCTGGAAGCTTTATAGGAATATCACTGATTGGGTTGGACGGGTCATTTGTAAATGGTAAGACCGTACCGCTGAACGCACCAGTAAGATACACTTGTCTATCTATTGGGAAGTTAGTGTTCGCTGTCCCTATGAACCCTACAGCTTGTCCTGTTTTACCGTCTTTTACAAGCACATCCATGGTTGTCATTGGACTATTCAACTTCATGATGAAATGGATTTGTTTGTCATTAAGTTCCCAGAAAGCTGTCGTATTTGTCACGGATGGTCTAGTCGTTTTGACAAAATCAAATCCTTTTTCCGTCGCCATCACAGCAAATGGAATTTGATAGGTTTCGTCTGGATTGTTGGCATTGGTCACATGAATATACCCTTCATATCTTCCTCCCGCAGCGCTGGTTGGGATTGTTATGGTAGGCTGGAGCTCCTGCACTTGGAAGCTTCCCACTGTAATGGATGAAGGTACATCCACTGTAACACCGTTACTCACCGCATCTTGAATACCATTACGCTCACCGTGATACTCCACTTCTAGTGTATAAGATTTTTCTTCCTCGCTGTTGTTTTGAACGGTCACCTTTTTACTTGCCTCAATGGGTTGATCATCTTTTTTAAAATGTCTTCCGAATACAATGGAACCTGTTTCTTCATCAATTTCTACGACGTTTCCATTCTCGATATTTTGTGTTTTATCCCATACTTTGATGGAGGTATCTGCATGAACCGCTTGATAGGCAGCGATTCTTCCTGCGCCCACTTCGTATACAGAATTATCCCCTTGTAAATCGACCGAAGTATTCATGAGTGCCAATTTCACATCGAAAGGCGTGTATTCGGGATTCTCCTGTAAAATCAATGCTGCTGCACCTGCCACGTGTGGCGTGGCCATCGATGTCCCCGACATACGTACATAGGCATCCCCGTAATTAATACCTTCCTCTGGATCATTGATGAATTCCGGTGTAGTAGAGAAGATGGACACACCTGGAGCGACTATATCTGGCTTGATATCATAATTTCCATTTACCGGCCCACGTGAACTAAAATCTGCTAAATGATCGCCTTCTGTTTTTGTATTACGTAACGTTTCAAATGTGAAAGAACCTTCGCCTAGCTCCTTTAACTGCTCACCATCCGCTTTTGACAGACGGAAGGACGGGATTAAACCGACGACCTCTCCCAAGTAGCTAGGTATTTGCCCGTCGACATTGTTGTACACAATCACAGCTTTGGCCCCAGCGTTTTTGGCGTTTTTGATTTTTTCATCAAATGCAATTTCCCCGCGCTGAATCAACGCAATTTTCCCGCTGACATCTTTTCCTGTAAAATCATCTACTTTACCCAGTCCCGCATATACAAATGGTAAAGATTGTCCTTGTAAATCTTCTAATTGGTCAGAAAAGTCTTTGCCCAGAAGTTGCAAATCTTCTAATTGGTGAGACAACTCCTTCTTCTTATCTTCTAATTTAGAAGAAAAATCTGTGTCGAAGCGTTTTGAATCTTCTAATTGAGAAGAAGAGTCCTCACTGTCAAGCTTTGAATCTTCTAACTGAGAGGAAAGGTCCTCACTGTCAAGCTTTGAATCTTCTAATTGAGAAGAAAGGTCCTCACTGTCAAGCTTTGAATCTTCTAATTGATGAAAAAGGTCTTCGCCTTGACGTTGCAAATTATCATTTTCATTTGTGAAAACGCTCCCACTAAATGTAGGAATGGTCATCGAAACATCGCTCGCCCCGACTGAAATACCGAGAGCCGCTGTTCCTGGTGAACCAAGCGTTTTTTCGTTCGGACCGGCGTTTCCTGCAGCAACGACGGCCACTACGCCTGAAAGCATAGCATTATTTACTGCGACAGAAGTGGCGTATAAAGGATCGTTCGTCGCGGCGCCGAGCGATAAATTAATGACATCCATGTCATCTGCAATCGCTTGATCGATTCCAGCAAGTATTCCCGCTGTATTTCCTCCACCCCAAGGTCCCAATACTCGATAAGCATATAAATCTACTTCCGGTGCTACCCCTTTCACAGCATAGTCCACATCATTTTTCTGTTGGGCTGCAATCGTCCCTGCGACATGTGTTCCATGATTCGTATAATACACATAACCTGGTTCTATTGGCTCGCCAGCATCGATCCAATCCTGATAGGTCGTTTCCATCGGATCAGCATCATCATCTACAAAATCATATCCTCCTCTATAAACATCTTTTAAGTCTGGATGATTGTAGTCAATCCCTGTATCCAGCACACCGACTTTAATGCCTTTACCCGTAATATTCTCGGCATGAAGCTTGTCCACGCCTATTTGCGGAATACTATCTCCCATTTTAGGTTCAATGGCTTCTTGCGTTTCTACCGGTGGATCTACTTTTACCTCGTAATCTTTAAAGATATGTTTAACTACACTAGATTGCAGCAAATCTTTTACTGCCATACCAGGTAACGTCATCGCTACACCGTTGATGGCATTTTTATATTCTCTTGTAATGTTTACATCTTCCACTTTGTATTCGGTCGTGTCCTTCTTCACTTTCAATGCTTGCACATGCTCTTTAAAAGCTTTGTGTGATTGCTCCACTTTTTCATTTGCAGTAGCAGTAGATAGTTCTTTTCCTTTCACGGCTTGCTTCATCACTTCAATTTTCACTGGTGCCTGTTCGAATTCCACGATGACTTTGACTAATTCAGGGCTATTCACATTAATATCTGGAGAAATAGTAAAGGTTGAACTTGCCTCTAATTGCTCTAACGCCTTTCTTTGTTCCGAAGACAGGTTCTTTAGAATTTCTTCCGCATTATTAACCGATTTCAGCTCATATGGGCTTTCTGCCAATACGTTATATGGAGCACCTTGAGATAATAACAGTCCAACCGCTAACGATCCTGTCATGATTTTATTGAATTTTTTCCTCATCATAATACCGCATCCCCTTTTTCTAATGTAATTGTCATTTTCCTCTCCCAAAATTCTACTTCCTCATCATCCCATATTTATAATTTTGTGAATATATAGTAAAAGGTGTAAATTTCGCGGCTATTTGTTTTACACCAGATAAAACAAAAGTACTATTCCAAACACTTATCTTAAATCTGAATAAAAAGTACAGGACATTTTAGTTAAGAGAAGGGAACAAGTTGATTTCGAACGGCATAAATGATTGCTTGTGTACGGCTTTTCACATTCAGCTTTCTAAAAATGTTATTGATGTGAATTTTAACAGTCTTGTCACTGATAAATAGGACTTCAGAAATTTCTTTATTACTAAGACCTTTGACCAATTCAAATAGGACTTCTTTTTCACGCTCTGTTAGGATATTTGCGTTTAGTTCCTGGTGATGATAAGTTACCAGCTTTTTCGTCATACGAGGATTAATAACAGAATTTACTTGTGATACCATTCGGATGGCAGCTAGCACTTGTTCAGATGATGTATCTTTCAATAAATAGCCGTCTGCACCCGCTCGAAGTGCTTCCATCAAGTATTCTTCATCTTCAAACATAGTTAATACGAGAACTCGGCAGTTCGGATACTGACTTTTCACGAGTGATGTGACCTCTATTCCATTTTTTCCTGGAAGATTAATGTCCATCAAAATACAATCCGGTTGAAAGTCTTCTACTTTCTTCAACACCTCATCCCCGGAAACAGCCTCTCCTACAACTCGTATGTCGGATTCAAGAGCCAATATACTTCGAATTCCATCACGCAAAACTGTATGATCATCCACTAATAATATTTGAATCATGATAATCCTCCTTCGTTTCTTAAATATTGAATTAACAATGTAATTAAATCGATAACCCTAAGCCCTTATGACCAATGGGCTTTCAAACACAGAAAAAGGAGGACCTCCACAAATGTCGTAATCAGTTAGTGACTAAACAAACTCTTAAACATGAAGGAGGACGGCTACACTTAGTAGATCAGATTAAAATAAGGGCTTGTAAACTTAGACTATTAACTTAAGGGAGCGTGCTACCATGACACGTCAAGTTCTAACTTTTACATCCGAATTTAACCTGCAATCGGTGAAGCTTTATGAAAATGGTAAATCTCGTGCGAACATTACTAAAGAATATGTTATTACGCATTCTGCGTTTGATCGCTGAATATGGGACGAATGTAGATTGGTTTACAATAACAAACTGTTCCGGAAGAAATTAAATAACCTTAGCCCTCAAGAATACAGGGCTAAGGCTGCTTAATAACCACTTTTTAATTACTATCTACTTATTGATTTTCTTCCTCTTCATACCGCATCCCCTTGTCCTTATGTAATTGTTCTTTCTCTCTTAACTTATATTTTTTACAAACAAGTCTTTTAAAGAAGAATCCATGAAACTAGTTAACTCGATTCTGTCTTTCATCATCCCATATTTCTACTTTCCCTAAAATTAAACATAGGATGTAAATTTTTCCGTTATTAGTTCTATACCAGTATAAAACAAAAGCACTACACCACGACATTTTATTTAATCATTCATCTTTTGGGTAAAAAATGGCACCATGCACTGGGCGTGAAAAACCCCAAGTGAATCATTCTCACTTGGGTCGCAATCGATTTATTGTTGGAGGACCGTTACTTGTTTAGGCGTTGTTGTTACTTTAAAACCGTCTTTTGTCACGACATCAATTGATATAGAATACGTTCCATTTTGAAGGTCCGTATTAGGTACCCATTGTGTTTTCAGTGAATGTTCATTTTTCACTTCAAACGAATCGACTATATTTCCACTTGCATCTTTAACATTAATCGTCCAGTCTACTCTGGCATAAGCCCAGGCATTAATATTTGCAGGTTTGCTTTTGTTAATATTTGCAGTCGGAGTTATACTGATCGTTTGAACGGCCATAGTATATTTAATATAGCTCGGATCTCCCCAAACTTCGTACGATTGATTTCCTGCATAATCAATGGCTAGAATAATAATACTTTTCGGTTCTGTATTTGAGAGTATAGATTTTACTCCAACTGCTGGTGAATAAAAATTCCCATTAACCCAAAGAAGTGCCGAATTAAAGTCAGTGGCATTATCTTGCGCATCAAAGGAAACTTCATATTTTCCCTTCTTTGGTGTTACTTGAATATTTGATACGGTCGGAGCGATGGAATCTACCGTCATTGGCATTTTAACAATCTGTGGTTTTGCGTTTTCATATTCTAATGTTGATTTGATAACATATTGGTATATACCGTCTGGTACAAATTGATCGGAAGAGTCCTTCATATCCCATTTATATCCGCCATACATTATATCCCCGTATGACATAATATTTTTTCTGAATTTCCATGGTGTTCCAGTGTATTCACTAAAATCACCTAATTTTTTTATGAGATTTCCAGATTGATCTTCAACATACATTTCAACTTTTTCTAAATTACGTAATGCTTGGAATGACGGAAAGATTCCATCATTAATATAGTTTGGTGAGAAGGCAATATGGTTAAGAGAGAATGTATCAGAATACGGGTTATATCCTAATGGATATCTTTCTGCACTTTCATCCCAAAGTGCCGTATATCCCACAAATGCATCTTTCTCCCATGCAGGAGCATCGATATTTCCTGGTTCATCCCATTCTCCATAGAAGCCCATATATGGAACCGTTAACGGTACTGCCTTTTCTTGGTCTTTGGCTACTGGGACTAGACGAACAAATCCTTCTACAAAACTATTTTTCTTTAAGGAATCTGGTAACGTCACATTAACAGTAAGCATTTTTGTTTGTCCTGGTTTGATTTTAATTAATGCTCCAGTTTTATCTGTTACTACATTATCATTTACAGTGACAGTCGCACCATTAATTCGTTCACTTGTTAATGTTAAATACTCTTTTGAATCCAATTGCCCATCACTATCTAAATCGAATTCCTTCATTTCAGTCTTATCTTTCAATAGATCTACATAAACATTGTATTCAATATCAACACTATTATTTTTACCCTTAGGAGTGTCGAATGCTTCCATGTTTAATTTAAAGCTTGTATTTTGACCGATTTCCTTTAATGCAACTGCTCCAGCTTGTTCTAAAGGCGTGTTTCTACTTGTCACAATGACTGGTGTATTAATGGCATTTTGAATTTTCATTATCCCAGACCCTTGTACACGTGGTGAATATGGAACTTCTCCATTTGTCCTTGGATCCATGGCAATATTAGCTGTATTCATTAAAGCAAGTTTTGCTTTTAAAACTGTATCTTTTGAATGGGTTAATCCTTTTTGATAAAGGGCCTGCAATAACAATGCTGAGCCGCCTGCAACATGAGGAGTTGCCATCGATGTACCGCTCATCACTTCATAATCATTTCCTGGTATAGTTGAATAAATATTTCCACCAGGAGCAGAAATCTCTGGTTTAAAATCTAATGTACTTGGAGAACCAAAGGATGAAAATAAGGACATCGTGTCCTTCGCCGGATTCTCTACCCAAGTATCGCCTGCAAATTTCATGCTTAAATATTGACCACTTGGCAAACTATTCATTTTACTCAGTAATGCTTCACCTTCAGCTTTGCTAGTTGAAGCCGTTGGTACTGCAGTTGGCGTTACTGGTAGAGAAGAATAATCTGACCATACTGCAGGTGGTATCATAATAATAGCCTTTGCTCCTGCACTCTTTGCAGTAAACTGAATGGTTGAAACAGTACTATATGGATTTAATAGTTTAACTACGGCAATGTAGTCAGTTTTGCCTTTAGGATAATCTGATGCACTCTTTCCTTCCCCAACATATAACAAATCATAAGGTACATCTGGTGAAAGAACCTTAGAGACTTTAAAATTGTACGATGCTGGAAATTGCGTTTGATCTTTGAACGGCACCGAAAAACCACTTGGATCTGCTAATGCATTTAAATGAAGTTTAGTATTTTCATAGGAAGCAACCGATAATGCATATGGACTTACACCTGGCGCACCAACTGTTCCAATATCTGGATTTTCCGCATACGGTATTATTGAGGAGAGAATAATATTATTCTTTGTACTATAGGCTGTATTACCAGCTGCCACTACAACAAGGGTGCCTTGTTCTGTCGCAACTCGGATTGATTTTTGGATCGGATCAAAATCTTCATCTACATAGCCTGCATCAACACCTAAACTCATGTTGATTACATCTGCACCCATTGTGACTGAATGCTCGATTCCTGCGATAATATCATCCTCATAGGCACCACCACCATTATCAGAAAATACTTTCTCAGCCAATAGTTGAACACCTGGTGCAATTCCAGCGACAGCACCCTTCGTTTCGTCGCCATTTGCTCCAATTGTACCAGCCACGTGTGTACCATGCGGACTGCCTTTTGTTCCCGGAATGACATTGGTATCATTGTCTGCCCAATCATATCCTGTTGGAACTTTTTCGGAATACCAAATTTCGTTTACGTCTGTCTCAGTAAATTTTTGATTAATTTTATCTTGAGTCCATTTTTCTTTCTCTTTGGCTGTGTCAGATAGATTCATATCTTTGTGCGTATAATCAATCCCGGAATCTACGACCGCTACTACTAATCCTTCACCTTTATAACCATACTGTTCCCATACTTTTTGAGCTTGTACTAATTCTTTACTTGCTGCCATATTTTCCTGAAAAATTCTGGCAATATGGACATTCGTAACCCCTGGAATAGACTGGATATCTTTTATATTTTGAAACTCTGTTTCTACACTGAATCCGTTAAACCCTTCGAAAAAACGATGCTTCACTTTAATAGGAGCATTTGATTTAGAATCTTTTTCTTTTGAGATTTCTTCGATTACTTTATCTTGTTTTTGTTTATATAAAGCTTTTTTGCTTTTGGCTGTTTGCTCAATTTCTGTTGGTTGTTCAACTTCTACGATTAAGCGAACAGTATCATTCGGTTTATACGCTGTAGCCAAACCTTCTTTTTTAACGTCTTTATATAGTGAATCTTCTTGACCTGTTTCGATTTTATCCTTATCAAAAAATAATTGTCCTCCTTGTTCCTCAATTTCTTCAACCATTTGCGACTCATCTTGCGTAACATCACCTTCTGCAGAAACGGTAAGTGATGAAAATAATAAGGAAGTCATCGCCGCTGTGGTCATGACTTTCCATGCCTTCATTTTTCTTTTTTTCATGAACCTATCTCCTTTTCTTTTTAAAATAATAAATAGATGAAACTAGTAAACTTCAAATCTATCTTTATTATTTCACTTTTTTACTTTTCTGAAAATTAATCAAAAGGTATAATTGCTACAGCTTTTGGTTCTAAACCAACATAAAACAAAAGAACTATCCGCACCTTGTCTAGGCGCAGGATAGTTCTTTAAGAAAAGGGAACAAGTTGATTTCGAACGGCATAAATAACTGCTTGTGTACGGCTTTTCACTTCCAGCTTTCTTAAAATGTTATTGATGTGAATTTTAACGGTCTTGTCACTAATAAATAGGGCTTCAGCAATTTCTTTATTACTAAGACCTTGGGCCAATTCAAATAGGACTTCTTTTTCACGCTCTGTCAGCATATTTACGTTTGGTTCCTGGTGATGATACGTTACCAGCTTTTTCGTCATTCGAGGATGAATAACAGAATTTCCTTGTGATATCATTCGAATGGCTGCCACCACTTCTTCTGATGATGAATCTTTCAATAAATAGCCATCTGCACCCGCCCGAAGTGCTTCCATCAAGTATTCCTCATGTTCAAACATAGTTAATACGAGCACTCGGCAGTTCGGATACTGACTTTTCACGAGTGATGTGACTTCAATTCCACTTTTTCCAGGAAGATTAATATCCATCAATATACAATCCGGTTGAAACTCCTCTACTTTCTTCAACACCTCATCCCCGGAAACAACCTCTCCTACGACTCGGATGTCGGATTCAAGAGCCAATATACTCCGAATTCCATCACGCAAGACCGTATGATCATCCACTAATAATATTTGAATCATTGTAATCCTCCCCCTTTTCTGAATCCGGAATTAACAATGTAATTACTGTACCTTTTCCTACTGAACTATCAATCTGAAGGGTTGCACCCAGCTGTTCAGCTTGTTCATTCATATGTAAGATGCCATAATGGGGCTCATGCTTCGTTTTAATCATAGATTCAAAAAGGGAGAAGCCAATCCCGTTGTCCTTCACCTTTAAAAGCACATGTTCACGTTGATAGGTTAAAAGAATCTCAACTTTATCTGCCTTTGCATGTTTTGTAATGTTCTGTAAACCTTCCTGTAAAGTATCGAAGATTGCTCTTTCTTTTGAAAAACTGAGTGTTCGAGAACGGCCTTTTTCATGATATTTAATGTCCAGATCATATTCTTGTTTAAGAGATTGAACTTTATTCGCAATTGCTTGTTTTAGCCCTAATCGTTGGGTAGGATACGGTTTTAAAGCATAAATAGAATATCGAATATCACCTAAGCTTTCCCGTAATTTTTTTATACTTTTTTCTACCACTTGTTTCAAGTTTCCTGATTGATAGGCTGACTGCTTTTGAGCTGATTCCAGTTGAAATATGACCCCAGCTAATACTTGTGCGATTCCATCGTGGATTTCACGCGCAAGTCGATTTCTTTCTTCTAGAATGATTCGTTTTTCCTGTTCGGATACGAGAGACTGTGTTTTAAGCAACCCGCCCAATTGATTGGAAAATGTAGCTAAAGACTGTATATCTTCGGCAATAAAACTCGCCCCCCTGCTTTTACCCGCTACAAACATTCCAACCAACTCCTGATTGACTTTAAGAGGTAAGTAGACGAGGGACCGTATGACATTTTCAAATACTTCATCTCCTGGAACCGTCCCCGTTTTCCAATCTCTAACAACAAAGGTTTCGGAAATCTCTTCAAAATTCGGTTGTATGTCAGACGAACTTGAAATATTGGAATGTACGCTTCCATCCATTAGCAGAATTCTCCAATTCTCGTCATCTTTTGCCCATAAAGCATATGCCTGTATTCCTAAGAAACCTTCAAGTGATTGTTTCATCTGAGGTAAGTTTCCAGCAGACAGTCCCTGGCTCAACTCCGTAGTAATGGAAAAAAGTTTATATAATCGTTCCTTTTCTATCCGTATTTGCCTAGAGAAAGAACTTATAATGCAAATTGCTACAAGTGGGAAAAAGAAGAACAGCATAGCAATTCTACCAAATTCCTCATTATATTGATGATCTAATAGATAGATAAGAGCTGCGTAGAGTAAACAAAAACTTGCACTGAAAAATACTAAATTATTCTTCTTATGCCACTGTTCAAGCGAATATGGCTGTGGTAATAGCACCATTAAAAAATCGAAAAAGAGCGTGTTGAAAAGGCAAAAAAATAAACTGAATAATAGCAAACTTATTAATCCCGCATATAAAATAGGCAGATTCGGTCCAATAATAAGAAGAATTTTATGGGAGAGCCATTCTCCCAAAACAAGACTAATAGCAAATTGGCTGGAATTAAATAGTGTTCTTTGCATCGGCAAACGGCGAAGGGAATGGGTAAATACCATTGCACACACACAAGCAATAACAGTTATATGTATCCCGAACTCCCAAATCATTGGAAAAATGAGCGTAAGGCTAAGTGTAATTCCTCCTCTACCAATACGGAGAGGAAAATACTCCATAATCCCCATAAATACAGCTAACAGCAAGAGGATTATAGGGTCAGAAGGCATTTCACTCATTATTATGGAGGCAATAACAGCAATCAAACCAAGAAAAGAAATAGAATAAATATAAAAACTGGATAAATGTTCCCTCATAGCAATAGAGCTTAACTTTTCCAAAATGTCACCTTCTCTTTATCTTTAAGATTCTATTTTAGACTATTAATATCTGACAAAAAACTGGCACTGTACCATTAGCCAATCACCGTTTGTACATTGGTTAAATGGTTAGATGTAATATTAGTGTAATATTGTATTCTTCATTTGCCTGTTCACCACATGTTTTATTTGAATCAGTTTCGTGACCTTCATAACTTACTACACAAGGATTAGAGTATAAAAAAGGAGTACCTCCTAATTCTCGAAATTAATAAGTGCAAAAAAGTGTTATTGATGAGAGGGAGACACTTATGTCCATTATACGACAACAATCTCTAAATATAATATATATTCTTAATTTTCAGTACATTGTTATCATTGTCATTCTATTTTATTAGGTATTTATATCCCTCTACTATTAGATGCGTTCATTAAAAAGTCCCTTTTTGGGCCAAAAAAACCCCTGAACTATTCCACTATTATTTAACCATTAATCATACGAATCTATGAAAGTTTATCTTTTATTATGGAGATGGTGGGACGTCTCGATAAGAATGTAAGATTAATGGTTGATTGCGATTTCCTAGGTTCGAATGAGATTCCATCGGAAGTTTCTTATACACGTATGAACACACTGATTAACGAATCGGATGTAATAGAAATTGTTCAAGAGGGTCTTCTTCGACAAACAATATCGGAAGGATTTGTCTCCAATGAAACAATAGCCATTGAAGCAACCCATGTTGAATCACATAATCGTGCTCCAATCAACACAAATAAAGTTAAAAAGGGACACCAAAAACGAGGCGTAAAAAGTAAGAAGAACTTGAGCAGTGGCAACTTGTACAGGCTCAGTAAGAAGCGAATCTTTCACTCTATAAAAAACAATTTCCGATTACCTGGATGTACCACGCAGCCTTTAAGGGAAGCGAAGTTGAATAGTCGAGGAAATAACTTCTTTTAGTTCGGGTTCAATAGCCATCTTGCAGTTTGGACGAAAAGCCATCATTTCCTTCAAACCCGTTATTGAAAGGCATTAAACAGCGTCTATCCACATACAGAGCCAGCTGTAGCATTGAGAAAGTAGTGCATCTTATTTAATCAACACCAAATGTCAATTTCACAACCAATCGTTTTCAATCGATCTTCTAGAAAGTCTAAATTTTGGACTGCCTTTGATTCTACAATAACAAACGATTCCAGAAGAAATAAATAAACTTAGCCCTCAGGCTAAGGCTGCTATGTGACCTAACGTTTTACGTCCTTTAGAATAGATGCATTTTACTCTTTGAGTCCTCTCCTATTAATAACATCCCTGATGAGATAATGTTTATTTCTTCAGAGCTTGTGCAACCAACATTTTTTATCATGCAGGAATTAAATTCATCCTTTCAGTAATAGTTTGAGTACGTTGTCGAGACTGAACGGAAACTCTCTAAATGATCCCGTCGATAACGTGGATATTTCTCCAGCACTTTCTCTATATACATTTTAGCTCTCTCTTCATTCTTCATTTTCAAATGCTAGTAAAATCCCATTCTTTAACGCCTGCATTTTTAATAGGATATGTAAAATAGCCATCTATCCGAAAAAATTTCAGGATAGATGGCCATTCGTCGCGCGTACCGAAAAAGATGTGCTTTTTTATATTTCGGGCTTACTGCAGATGTTTGAAAAATAAAAGCAATCGCAGCATGAATTGTCATGGCGATTGCTTTAATAAAGTCTATTTTGTTATTTTACTAATTTCTAACTTTCTCGTTACTGAAAGATCCCATATTTATTATTAATCCGCTCTAATTTTTCACGAATAGGTTTTGCAAGAATTAATAAAAAGATCACGTTGGAAACCGCATAAATAATTGTAAATGGAATTGCTGAAGTTAGAGCAACGATATATGCTTCCATGCTAAACACTCCATATAAAGACATCGTCCCCCAAATATCCATACCGAATGAAAACAGAATGCCCGCAAAAATTCCGAATAAAATGAGTGGAATTTTTTTATGCATAACTCCCGTCTTTCCTAATAGCCCAGCAATAAAACCGATGATACCCCACATAAACATTTGAAAAGGCGTCCAAGGTCCTTGACCGAAAAACATATTCGAAACAAGGGCAGAAATGGCACCTGTTAAAAAGCCAGCCTCCGCTCCAAGCGAAAAACCTGTTATTGCCGTAATTGCTGCAACAGGCTTAAAGCCGGGTGTAATAGCAAATAAAGCTCGACCCGCAACAGATATTGCTGAC
This sequence comes from Psychrobacillus sp. FSL H8-0484, assembly GCF_038005325.1. Lineage (NCBI taxonomy): Bacteria > Bacillati > Bacillota > Bacilli > Caryophanales > Bacillaceae > Psychrobacillus > Psychrobacillus sp. FSL H8-0484. The sequence continues at coordinate 2,303,014 of NZ_JBBOSZ010000001.1, forward strand.
ATAACAGCTATAATTAATATTTCCCTAGGCTGTGGCTTTCTTCTTTCAAATGAAAGAAAAAAAGGAATCGAAGCTAACATAATGATGATCATGGAAATAAAATAATATTTCCTATCTGCAAAAAATGTAATGCCTATATATAAAGTTAATGGGATAAATATAAAAATGATAACTAGAGAAATGATGAAGCTTAATTTTTTTCGCATAACATCACCACATCATCACATATAATTACACCGTCTATAATTCCTCTAGCAATCCGATTCGCAGCTGTTGTATAAAAGTTATTTCCACTATAAAACGCACGTGGCTCCGCCTCTGAAACTATATTTCCATCGAATAATAATGCGCAGCGGTTACTATGTTGAGCGGAAAATTCAATATCATGCGTTACCATAATAATCGTCATCCCTTGAGCTTGTAAGTTTTTCAAAATAGCAGCAAGCTCTTCTTTCGCATGAGCATCCAGCCCTTTCGTCGGCTCATCTAGTAGCATTATTTCCGGTTCCATTAATAATAGTTTAGCAAGTGCTAATTTTTGCTGCTCACCACCACTTAAATCATAAGGATGGCGCTCTAGCAAGCTAGTTAGCTGAAATTGTTCTAGCATTTCCGCAACTTTCGCCTCTGAAACTTTATGAAACTTCGCCATATCCTCTAATTCTAGCTTCACCGTTTTTTGGACGAATAATGTTTTAGGATCTTGCGGCAATAAAGTTAAATGATTTTGATAAAGCTCTTTATTACGATAGCTTTTCAATGCTTTATCAAACAATAAAATTTTCCCTCGATAAGGCTTTTGTAAGCCCGCAAGCAAGGACAAAACCGTTGATTTTCCTGTGCCGTTTCCTCCGACAATTGATAAAAGCTCTTGCCTTTTCACCTGTAAATTCAAGTGATGAACGATATCATTAGCAGTTTTCTCATAACGAAAAGCGACATCTTTCGCTTCTAACACGACTATACTTTGCGCCTCACTAGCTGTAGGGAGCTGATGCGCTTTATGTAAATCGAATTGTTTCGTCACAAGCCATTTTTGCCCTTCACGAATTGTAAGAGGTATCGGTCCTTCGCAATTTAAGAAATGATACATTTTTGTAGCTGAAGGTAAAGCTGAAATCATTGTATGATTAGCAGGTAAAGCTTTGATAATTTCTCGCGGCTGACCATCAAACAATAATTTCCCCTCTTCCATAATAAGAACGCGGTCAGCGATAGGAAGCACTTCCTCAAGTCGATGCTCAATTAAAATAATAGTTATGCCTAATTCTTTATTTAAACGATTTAACGTTTGAATAAATTCCATCGCAGCGATTGGATCAAGTTGCGATGTTGGCTCATCTAACAATAATAATTTCGGTTGCATCACCATAACAGAAGCTAAATTTAATAGCTGTTTTTGCCCGCCAGATAGCTCAGTTGTTTTTTGATGAAACCATTTTTGAATACCGAAAAAGTTTGCCATTTCAGCTACTCTTCGACGTATCGTTTGCTCATCAACCCCTAAGCTTTCTAAGCCGAAAGCTAATTCATGCCAAACTTTATCCGTCACAATTTGATTGTCTGGATTTTGAAAGACGTAGCCAATTTCTGAAGCAGCCTTTTCGGGCAGAAGTTCCTCTAATTTCTGTCCATCATAAAAAATCGCGCCTAATTTCGTGCCATGTGGACAAATTTCTCTTTTAAAATGGCGGAGTAACGTACTTTTCCCACAGCCCGATTGACCAATTAAAACAATAAACTCACCTTGCTCAATCGTTAAATGAATATCGTTTAAAATGGGCTTTGTCTCATTTGGGTAAGTAAAACTTACATTTTCGACTTTAACAATCGCCATTGTATTGCCCCCTTCATCTCGATTATTAATGGAATAGAGAGCATAAGAAAGTAACTACTATAGAAAAACACACTTGCAATATTCCATTGAATGTCCGAAAAAGTCGGATAAAAATAAAAAGTCGTTACATCGATTATGCTTGCACAAATATTTATCATAAAAAGAACAATAATAGAAGCAAGCACAATGCCATCTCGACGTTCAAAAATAAATAAAGAGAAGGACGTGCGCTTACCAACACCGTATCCTCTCGCCTTCATAGAATCCGCCGTCTCAATCGCATTGTCTAACGCCCACGTAATTAAAATCGATAAAATACGAAGCGCACATTTAATACGAAGTAAAAATGAGCCACTCCGATAATCCATACCGATTACTTTTTGTGCATTGGCGATTTGCTTTAATTGCTGCTGAAAACGTGGTACTAATCTTAATGCAATCGATATCGTTAAAGAGAGTACCGGAGAAATTTTACCGAATAAGTAAATAAACTTATCCGTCGTCATCGTTTCGTTATAGCAGCTAAACCATACTATTATCGCAACAATCATAGTGGCAATGGCAATTCCGTACATAATTGCCTCCACGGTAACGGCATTATCATTTACATAAAACAAAACAAGCACACCATTATGACTAATTAAAGGATTAATAATTGCCATCATGAAAAAAAGCGGAACATAAAGCTTCCAATCTTTCAAAAATTGACCTCTACGTAAAGCGATATTTAAGCTGATCGCTAAAAAAATCGTAATCACTAAATAAACGGGATGTATAAAAAACATCGACAGACCAATTGTTGCGGCAAAAAAAGCGAAAATAACTAGTGGATGAAAAGTTTCAAACGATTTCATTAATTACCGTCCCAGAAATGTCCTAAATCGCGACCTAAATCGACTGTGTAATTCCATTCTATTACATCGCCATCTTTTAAAACATATTGGCTACAGCCATAGTTAGGATAAACTCCGTTCACTTTATACATCCATCCACTTAATTCACCAGCACTAAACTCATATAAATGGTTAATTCCTTCTACGTATACACTTTTGTAAATATTTTCATTTGCTCCTTGAAATTCCATTTGAATTTTATGCTCTTTCGTCGCTTTCTGTATGATGTCCCATACAGTATCTTTTTCCGATAGTAGCTCATACGTCGTCGGCTTTAAAATGACACCGTTTTTCGGTACATATTTTTCGCTTTGTAGTGCTGGATCTAACATATCCCAATGCTTGAGTAAAGTGTCTACACGGATAGCAATTGTAACAGTTCGCTTTTTTTCAGCTGGAGGCTCTGTTTTTTCAACAGGTGGCTGCTTTGGGTTTTCTACTTTTTGTTTTTCAGTATTTTGCTTTTGCTCATTGCTATTTGGCCTTATAGCCGCTGTATCTTTGTTAGATGGCTGCTCTTTTTTGGCCTGCTGTTCAGGTTTTTTCGTATCTTTTGCTACTTCTTTTTCTTCCGTTTTCGTTTCCTGCTTTTCTACTTGTTGTTGCTTTTTATCATTTTTTTGTGCAGGAGCATCCTCTTTCTTTTCTAGCTCGGCTTCTTCATTGTCTGATTCAGCTTCTTTTTGCTCGCTGCTTTCATCATTTTGCTCTGTATTATTTTCTTCTTGAGTAGCTTGCTGTTCTTGCTCTGACGTAGATTTAGATTCGAGACTACGCTCTTGCTCCTCCATTTGTTCATATTGCTCAACTGTTTGAATATTACATGCTGCTAATAAAAATGCGAATACAGCAACGGAAAGGAAGTGCAACGTTTTTTTCATTATTCATCCACTACCTTTAAAAAATTATTAAACATTTTTGCAGCATGTGCTCGTGTTAAAGAATTTGATGGTTGAAATGCTCCATTTGAGCCTTGAGCTATATCGAAATCATATAAAAAAGTAATCGCCTTCTTTGATTCATTTGAAAGATTCGCAATATCGTTTAATGGTGCAATCTTACTCGATGCATAAGCTTGACCAGTTTTGAATGTATAGGCACGATTGAGCATAATTGCTAATTCCTCACGTGTAATAGGAGAAGATGGTGAGAATTTACCTAGTTTAACTGTTAATAGATTTGCCTCATAAGCGGCGGCAATTTCTTTTTTCGTGCTCTCATTGTAACCCTGTATATCTGTAAATGGGGCATCACCTGTGCTCGTCAAATTTAATGAACGAACTAAAATGGAAACAGCTTGCACACGCGTTAAATGGTTGTTCGGCTTAAACGTATTGTCCTCATAACCCTTTAATAAACCTTTAGCTACAGCAGCCTCAATATCATCCTTCGCCCAATGCGATTGAATATCTTTAAAGCTAGCTTTCTCAAGTGGTGTTGAAGGCTTATTTTTCTTAGTATCTGACATATCGTATAGCTTTGTTTTGCCAGCTAGAAGTCTATTATAGCCTGCTAGCGTATAGGAAGCCTGCTCTGTTGCCATACCGTTAGAAGATGTTTCTGTTAATACATGCTTAAACGCGCCATCTTTTTCATTGTAAAAAGTCAAAAAGCTATTTAACACTTTAGTGAATCGAGCATCCTCTTTAGGGTCGATATTTAAGCTAGAAAGTGCTGTAATCACTTGCGCAACACTTTCAGAGTTTGTTGTTCCCCAGCTTTTATAACCACCATTAGCATCCTGTAATTTTTGCAATGTTACTAACGCTCGATCAATCGATTTTCTTACACTTGGTTGATCTTTATACGTAGAAAGTGCTTGAATTGCCATCGCTGTCATGTCAGGGTCTGCTTTCGTTGCTGATAAATCCCATCCACCATCAGCTAATTGCTTCGATAAAATATGATCAATTAATTTATCACGCGTTGTCGTTGCATTTTTCGGAAGCTCAAAGCCCCAGGTATCTAACGCAATTAATGCAAAATAAGCACCGTTCGGACCTTGCCAAACTACTTTATCGAAATCGCTTAATTTATCTACTAAATTGTAACCACCTACATTTGTTGGATCTTTCCCAATTGCAGTAAGCGCAATAATTAGGCGTGAATATTCGGTATATTTCCGATTGTGTAATTCACCTTTCACAGACTGAACATGCGTTATAACATTTTCATAATATTTTTCATAATAATCTTTCGGAACATTGTATTCGCCACGAACAAGTGCAATTATAAACCATTCATCCCCGTATTTAGGATTCAGCACTTGTTTTACCATATACTGTCCAGTTGTTTTATAAGCATCTAATGTAGAGATATTTTGTGCATAAACTGGAGCGTTGATAAGCAAAACGGCAAGTAGCGTCATAAGTAACATCGATAATTTTTTCTTCATTCAGACATCCTCCATTCTATAAAAAGTTACTAACCCAAAGGCAAAATGCATTTGGGTTAGTAAAGAAAATTACATCATGTCTGCAATATTTAACGTATGCTTTAAAATTTTAACTGTTTGCGCTCTCTTTAAAGAAGCTCCAGGATCAAATGAGCCATCTTGTTTACCAGTCATAATCTCAAGGCTGTTTAATAGCTCGATATAAGGCAAGTATTCAGCGCTAATTTTGCCAGCGTCCTTGAAGTTAGCTTCTCCAGTCACCTGCGCTTCTATATTTAAGTACTCCAGTATACGTGCCATAAATGCAGCTGCCTGCTGACGTGTAATTGGATCCTCTGGATTAAATGTTGAAGCAGTTGTTCCTTTCGTAATGCCAGCCTCGTATAGTGCTTGTACGTCATTTGCGTACCATTTACCAGCAGTATCACTAAATGGATTTTCACCTAAAATTTGTAGGCCAAGCGAGCGACTTAAGAGTGCAGCAAACTGTGCACGTGTAATCGGCTTATTTGGCTCAAACGTATCAGGTGTAACACCTTGAATTACGAGACGGTTTGCTAAAAATTCAATTTCGTCTTTATTTGCAAGCTTTTCGATGTCTTTGAATGTAAAATGCTTTTCAGTCACGATGAATGTGCCGCTTGTTTTTGTGAATAGTACAATTTCACCGTTGGCAATTTTATGTGGAACAGGCTTATATTTGCCCCCAACAAGCTGTAAAACAACAGTATTCGGTTTTACGTCATCAGCTGGTAGCGTAACTTTTAAATAGTCTTTATCTAGAGAAATTGGCTTTATTCGACCTTTAGCCGTTTCTATTCCAAAATTCGCAGTGAACTGTTTGCTCCCAGGCTCTGTAGTAACAGAGACAACTACTTTTTCACCTTTTGCAAGTGTAATGCCTTTAAATGAAGATGTAGGAACCTCTAGCTTGAAATTTTTTTCACTTTTAATAACAAGCTTTTGAATATTCTTATCAATAAATTGTTGAATTTTTTCAGCTGTTATGAATGCTTTGTCACTGCCTTCTTCAGTTGAAATCTCAACTACTGTGCTATCTTTATCTACTACTTTACAATCCTCTGTTTTTCCCTTTTTACACTCTGCATTTACTTCTCCACCAGGAGCTCCACCGTTTTCGATTCCGTCGACATAGCCACCGATATCTTTACCTAAATCAAGTGTATATAGCCACTCAACAAAATCACCAGGAGATAATGTGTAAAGTGCCGCAGAGTAAGAAGGGAAGTTGCCATTTACACGATACATCCAGCCACTTAAAGGACCGCGATCAAACTCATAAAGACCAGCGATGCCATCAATATAAGTACCATATTGAGTTTCACGGTAGCTTAGTGAGATACCATTTTCAGCTGTCACACGTTTTAATACGTCGAATACTGTTTCCCCTGGGTATAGCTCAACAGTTGTTGCTCTTAATGGAACTTCCGAAGATGAAATTCGAATTAAGAACTTTGTATCTCCATATGGGAGATTTCCACCTGGATTGTTGTTATCTCCGCCATTGCCTGGATTAGAAGGGTTATTTCCGCCATCACCTGGGTTAGATGGATTGTTCGACTTCGCATCAGAAGTATCATAAAGTGCTGTTTGACCGTTTAGCAAACGATGATAAGCAGCTAATGTATAACCAGCTTGCTCAGTTGCCATACCATTCGCTTTCGTTTCAGTTAGAACATGTTTAAAACCACCATCTTCTACACTATAATAAGTCATAATATTCCCGATAACTTTGTTAAAGCGCGGGTCTTTGTTCGCATCAAGACCTAAGCTAGCAAGTGCAGTGACAACTTGAGCTGCACTTTCAACGTTTTCTATACCCCATGTTTTATAGCCACCATTTTCTAATTGCAAAGCAGCTAAAGTAGTTAATGCATTATCAACAGCTTCTTTTACCTTTGGATTACTGTTGTAATATGGCGCTAACGATTGGATCGCCATTCCTGTCATATCAGGGTCTGCTTTAGTTCCTGATAGAGCCCAGCCTTTGTCGGCAAGTTGCTTATCTAAAATGAAATCAATTAGTTTTTCACGTGTAGTCGTTGCCGTTTCAGGTAATTCAAAGTCCCAAGTATCAAGAGCAATTAACGCGAAATAGGCACCATTTATGCCTTGCCAAACAACTTTATCGAAATCTGATAGTTTTTCAATTAAGTTGTAACCACCTACATTTGTCGGATCTTTGCCGATAGCAGTAAGGGCAATAATTAGTCTTGAATATTCAGTGTATTTTCTTTTATCTAGCTCACCGTCTTTAGAAACAACATAGTCAACAACATTATTATAATAAGTGTCATAATAGCCTGCGGGTACTTCGTAGCCACCACGAGCTAATGCAATAATCCACCATTCATTACCAAACTTAGGATCATGCAGTTTGTCTACCATGTATTTACCAACGGTATTATAAGCCTGTTGAGTTGGAGTATTTACATTAGGTTTTGTTCCTGGTTTTTTAGCTTTATTAAATGTATCTGTTGCCTGGTTTAGTGCTAAAACTTTCGCATTAATGCCTTCTTGTGTCGCCGTTTCATCAGCAATTAGTTGTTGAGCAGATACGATGACATTTGCGTACTCATCTAATTCAGCTTGAGTTACCCATTTTTCTGTAGGGTCTACATCTTTTCCGTCTTTACTTACTTTCACTGAAGCTTTGTTTTGTTCAGCTTTTTCAATCGCAGTTTGTAATTCTACTTTATCTGTAGGGCCGTCGATAATTGTGATCGTTGGGAAGATGCTATAGTATCCTTCTCTCCCTGATGCAGTAAAGTTAGGGTTTGCACCTACTGTTGGATCAATATTTCGGTGGTCACCAATCGGACTACCGAATGAGCTTACTCGAATATGACCGTTTCGTAAACTATATTCCCCATTATGTTCTGACGGAATTGTAAACGTAATACTATTCGCCTGTGTTGTCATATTATATTGTCTTGCATCACCTAAAACAAGAGTATTTTCAGGTCCAGCAAAGAATCTTAACTGCCCCTGGAAATTGTAAATTCCTGATAGCTTATTTGCTGGGAAAGAGAGGCCTTTTAAAGTAACATTTACTTTATCGCCAGGAACTATTTCTTTGTTCGGTGTTGTAAGATTTTCAATTATTACGTCAAGTGGACGTGCTGTCATCACATGATATTCAGATTTCCCATCTTTTTCAACCTTAACGATATTACGTCCTTCAGTTAATAAAATGGTGAAAGAGTCGTCGATATTTAATTTTGCATTTTCTGTTGAAAACGTACCATCACCATAAGAAACAGTACCTAAATCATGATTAATAATAGGACGTAGAACGCTTACTGAGCTTCCTGAACTTGGTTTGAATGTATAATATGCTCCTGGTTCTCCTTGAACATAATAAACACTATCAATATCAGCATCAAAAATACCGTTTTGAAGGTTCATAATCGCATTGCCTGTTTTACCTTCATTTGCTTTTCGATTGCGTTCTTTATTACTTTCAATACCTGTTGAAATGCCCATTTCACCTTGTCCAACAGTTACTACGAATAGACCAACATTTTCTGGCCAAATTGCACTAAATGCATCATTTGCATCTTTAATGTAAGTTGAACCGTTTACTTTCAAAGCATCATAAGTAACTTTTACAATCGCTGTACCATTTTTTAAAGCATTTACTGTCGCAGAGCTTCCTGGTTTTCCTGGCTCAATTTCCACTACATCATTTCCTGTAATAATTTCATAATGGAAATCAGGCTCAAAGAAGTAGTTGTTAATTCCTTCAATTAAAGCTTGCCAGCTACGTAAAGGGAGTAGTTTAAAGTTGTCACCTTGATTTAACTTCAAATGATTTTGTTCGTTAATATTTAAATAAATATTACCTTCAAGGTAAGTACCTTTATTTAGTATTGCTTGTGGTGATTGAATTTCGAGCTGTTCTTTTGTAATTTCTAGTGTTGCATTTTGTGCATTCGCTGTAAATGTACCTGTATTTGTCAGCTTACCTTCTTGGCTCACTCGGTAGTTATAACTTCCACCATTCACTAGTTTGAATGCGTATGTTTTTGTACCATTTTGGTTAATCTCTGCTTCACGCTTAGGTAATACTTCTTCAAATGAAATAAAGTGTTTAATTTTCTTTCCGACAAATAATTGTGCATCTTGCGGAACTGTGAACGTTATATTCCCTGAGAATGGAATTGCTGCACTTATCGCTTGAGCTGATGTTCCAATTGTTATGGTCCTACTATCGCTTAATGTAATAAATTCTGTGTGCTTAGCATCTGGTTCAAATGTATAGAAGAATGTTTTTCCTGCAAGAGCTAATACAGGAATCTGCCCTTGTTCAGTTACATCACCTAGCTTTAGTGATGTGTCGCTTGGCATATCCTGTCCAACTTTGACAGTGTAATCATTATCTACAGTCCAGCCTGTATTACTTGCTTTAAAATTAAGTTGGCGGAATTGAAATTCTTGATTTGCTTCAGTTGTAACTGTTAGCTGTCCACCACCAACACTTTTATTATTGCTATCAAAGCCTTCGTAGCGATAATTGCCTGTTGCTATTGTTGCTGTGTATACGTTATACGTTCCTTCTACACCAACGCCTATGCTTATTTCTTGTTCATTCGTATCATAAAGCTTTAATTTCACTGCTTTAGGTGCGACAGTGAATTTTATTTCGCTAGTAACAACAGTTTGTAAACCAGCACTTTTTGCTGCATTAAATACATCAGTGGCTTGATCGAGTGCTAAAACCTTTGCATCAATTTCGGTTTGAATTGCATTTTCATCCGCAATTAATTGTTGAGCCTCTACAATTACATTTGTATATGCCTCTAGCACTGCTTGAGATACCCAATAATCAGTAGGGTCTATATCTTGTCCATCTTCACTTACTTTCACGGAAGCTTTATTGAGCTCGGCTTGTTGAATAGCTGATTGCAAAGCTGTTGTATCAGCTTCAACAATTTCTTCATTATTTCCATTTAAGGCCGAATTTAATTGAGCGAGTGCTGCATCGACATTTGTTTGACTGCTCTCCATATTCGTGAGCTGTTCATATGCGTCATCATAAGCAGACTTTACATTTGCATTTGCTAAAATTTCGTCTTTATTTGGAGCACTATTAATTTTAGCAATTTTTGCTGTTAGTGCGTCTTTGTTAGCAACTTCAATATAAGGTTTAATGGGCTCTCCAGTCTCCCAATCATCGAAACCGAAACCAAGGTCACGACCATAACCATATACTGAAAATTGTAATCGAATAACATCTTCGTTTATGTTTTCATACTCACTCATTCCGAAACTCGGCAATTCGTGATTTACGGTATACATCCAACCGGACATATTTGTGTAGTCAAACTGTCCAAGCCAGTCACTATCAGCTTTCCCACGAATTGAAGGGTCATCTTTTGCTATTTCTGTTTGTATATATTGTGGAATATTAACGATGCTTTCACTATCTCTAATATTTGCTAAGTAGACAATGTTTTCGTCAGTTGAACCATTATTATAGTTACCACTTTCTAGTAATCTAGCAACAACTTGACCTACCATTTCACCATCATAAAAAGGAACTTGGATTGGTTCAATTGCGTATCCTTGGCCAATTGTAAACTTTTCAACAGAAATCGTCACATAGCCTGAAGGTTGGGCTTCGTTTAGTGTTGTAACATCGATTTCTGCACCATCACTCGTTATATTTGAGGAGAGTGCATTAGTCGATATTTGTGACGTATCCCAATTAGATTGAATACTATGTTCATCGAAGTTATTAGTATTAGAACTTGTATCTAATTCGTTTGGTTCGGATTCCTGCACTTCCGCAATTGCAGCAGGTGATAATAGCGAGAATGATAAAATAAATACAATCGCTATATTCAACCATTTGTTATAAGTATTCATTTGTTACCTCCTAAAATTTTTTCTAGTGAAATTACTTGCTTTAAACTCGTACGACAAAAAAGATGCTTCTCTTTTATGAAGAGAAGCATCTTAGGAAAACAGAAAAAAGGGCGCAAAACACAGTTTGCCCGTCCATCCATTTGCCGTAAGTTCTCCTAGCTTCCGAAGAGAGTTATACGATGAATATAGGCAGGTCTCCTGGCTCGTGTATCCCTAATCAGAACCTTCCCATCTACTAGAAGCATTTTTCTTCATTCGACAGTGGTATTACTCTGTGGTCATTTACACTTACAGTTGCGGAAACAGCTTCGGATTTGCACCGAATTCCCTATTAAGCTCTGTTAAAGAGCCCCTATATTCTGCAATTTTTATTCACTTATCTTACATTCTAGCATAATTTATACAACGTCACCATTATCTCCTGACCAAGAAAAAGTAAATACCTTTTTATCATCTTTAGCTGTTTCTTTTTCATCTTGCTGCGAACATCCAACAAGTGATAGAATAGCGATATCATCCCCTACTCTTGCTGATGAGCCGAATATTTCCATAAAAAAAGTATTTTTAACCTATACAGTTAAAAATACATCATAAATCTATACAAAATATTTCTCACAGCACCTCAATACAATTTCAGTTTTTTCAATTTAGAAAATTTCTTATCATAGTTGGCTCTTTCTGTTAAATGATGAATCCATTTAGTTGCCTTTTCTAATTCTTCATTTTCTAAATAACATTGAATAATAATTTTAAAGTCAGAACTATAAGGATATTGTTCTTCTTTGCATAAATTTAATGCCTTCTCAAAATATTCATTCGCTGTGTTTAATTCATTTAATTTACGATACATTAAACCTATATAAATCAATCCACTTCCCATTTCTAATTTTGAAAATGGCTGTTCCATTGCTTTTTCCATTATTTCAATGGCTTTTTTTCTAAACCCAAATATTTCATAACGAATCGCTTTACTCACATAGTTTTTATATTTGTTCATTGTTACTCACTTCCTAACATTACTGTCCGTGTTTTAACCTAAAGTAATTTATTTTCAATTATAACTAAGGTACCTTTATTAAACTAACTTGCGTCTTTATTTGGACAAGAAAAAAGAGCTTTCTAAACAGCACATAATCTTCAAGTAAAACACCCGTTAGCAGAATAAGAAAATCTGTAACTTATTCTTTAAGAATGGAATCGAAATGGGCAAATACATTATGCTCAAAGTCACTATCATAACAAAAATGATATTACAATAATGCTAAATAAATTTGCAATAAAATGCGATATAGCACTTATCCAAGCATTGTTTGTTTTATTAAATATCACACCATATAAAACACTATTTATAAAGATAAAGAAAATATCATAAGCGACTACAACAATATTCCCCTCCACAATGTGACCAAATGCAAATATTATGGATGTAAAAATTAAAGTAGGTATTATTGGTAGTGCTTTATTCAATTGCTTTTGGAAAAAAGCCCTCCACGCAATTTCTTCACCCAATGCTAAAATAGCAAGTTGAAAGACGAGAAATATTATCTTATCTAACGAAACAACAAACTCCATTCTTTCATAAAGATGTTCTATGTATTCGGGCAAAATTAATTTTGCCAACACAATACAAACAACATTTAAAATCAGCGGTAAAACAATCCAAAAATAAATTGTTTTGTCTTTCAGACTCGTTCCAATTGCCTTTGCGTTTAGTCCAGTGTCAGCAGAAACATTTTTTTCCAAATTTCTATTAATAAAGAAAAACGCAATACCGATAATAACAGATATCCCAGCAATACTAAATCCTAAAAAATTTGCAAATGAAACAGCGGTCATAACTATCATTGCAATTAAACATATTTTTTTTATATTAGCCAATTTTAACTTTCCTCCCCTATATCGTAGAAAATTTTTAAACTATAATACCCCGTTAGTAAAAGCACTCCTTGTGCTATAATTCTATTAAGTTGGCAATAATCCCTTTAATATTACTATTTTAGGGGGAAAATGGAATTGTTACTGTCAAAAGCATGGGCTTTGTTTGAAGCTTATAAGCGAATTGAAGGTTTTTCTTCGCAAACATTGAAGGCATACCAGTTACAGTCTTTGCTACTAATTGGTTATTTTAAAGATGTAGAGATGGATTTGCTGGATACAAATCAACTAAAGGAACATCTTGCTATATCCGGCAAGCATTTAAAACCAGCCAGACTTGCACATCGTATCCGCTTTATGAAATTGTTTTTTCGTTGGTCTCATGAAGAAGGCTACCTGAGTAAGAATCCAACTTCCAAAATTAAAGAGCCCAAGGTAGAGAGATTGAACACCTTCGTGAATCCTCTCATTCCTCAATGGAAATGGCGATTTTTGAAATTATGTTTTCTAAAGGGTGTCAAACTAGAGAAACAATCACCACAAATAGAATACGTATTGAAATGATAAAATTTAACTCTGATAGGAGCTCCGTGGAATACGATTCAAAAAGCAGCGGATACATTAAGACCAGGAGAGACGGTATATGTTAGGGTTGGTATTTATTCAGAATTTGTACATATTATAAATTCTGGCTCTAAAGAGAAAACGCTATATTATTCAAAGCGTTCCAGGGGAACATGCAATTATCGATAGGAATAATTTGGTAATAACAAGTGGAATCTTCAGTTGAAGAAATGGAATATATATGCCATGTTCGTTTGGGGAGCTAACGTGCCGATACTAAGATATTTAAATAAAAAATAAAATAAAGCATGACTTTTTTCTTTCTTTAGATTCACTTTAGTATGGCGAAGTTAATTTCTTATGTTAAGAAAAGTTTTCTAGAGATTAATTGATTATAAATAAATAGAAAAAGCACCCCTGAGGATGCTTTTATCAATTATTTTTTCAATATATGTTTTTTATCTCGTACATCTATAATCTCTAGTCCTTTATCTGTTACTATTATATCTTTTGCTTGAATGCTAGATAGTTGAGCTGTTTTCTTATCTAATAAACTGTATTTAAATACCCCTTTTTTATTGAAATAGTAGATGGTTGAATGCTCATACTCTACGGATTTATGATTTTGTGTATAAGGGAATGTACCGATTTTTCCACCAATATCCTCAAAAATGAATCGAGCACTAAATTTGGATTCTAATTTTAAATCTCCACCACTCAAATTGATGGAATAAAGAAATAAGGGATCATCTACATTGGGTACATCTTTATAGGTATGCTCAAAACCACGTGGTTCTTTTTCTACTGTATAGTAGATTCTGTCATTCCATACATACATGTTTCTTTCTCTTATATTATACGACATAAACGGAAGATTAATTTCTTCAAACTTTCCACCTTCTATCGTTGTCTTCATCAAACCAAATGAAGAAGGAATTTCAGTCATCATTCCGATAACTCTTTGATATGGGATATAGAGATCATTATTGTATAAAATAATCGGGAAATCTCTTCCAAGTCTCTCCTCAAAGTGGCCATCTACACGGTCAAAATTATTACTTGAAAGTAAGACAATTTCTTCATTTGTCTGTTGATTTATTTTGACTAGCTTGTCGTCTTTAGTCGTATACTTCCAACCGTCTCGGACAATTTCTGAACCGATTTCACCAACAAAGGATTTATTAGCTTTCACTTTCATCGAATCTTCCATTGCACGAGCTAAAAATGCGGAGAAATGTGCACGTGTAACTATATTAGAAGGTTTGAAAGAACCATCTGGATAACCACTTGCAACCCGATTTTTAGCAATGCTATTTATATCTGAATAGGCCCAATGTGCCGGAGATACATCTGTAAAAGTTGGCTAACTGTCTAAAGGCATATCGAACGCTCTCCGCAAAATGGCAGCCATTTGTGCGCGAGAGGTTGTTTCCCCTGGTCGCATGTAACCATTTTCTCCACGAATTATTCCTTTTTCATTGATTGTCGCTAGTATGGAATAATAGTTCGATTTGGGTGTTACATCTTTAAATTGAACGGTAGGATTTTCAATTACCTCTATATCAAGTGCTTTCAATAACATTGCCGCTGCCTGTGCACGCGTTATAGGTTCATTTGGCCTGAATGTACCATCTGGATAGCCACTGATAATATGCTTGTCATGTAAATATAAAATTGCTTCGGCAGCACTGTTTCCTTTTAAATCTGAAAATGCTTGGTTAGACTCCGCTTTTGCGTTGGATATCATAGGAATCGTTAGCAAAAATGCAACGATAAACGTCATAAACTGTTTCATTTTATCCACCCCTCATTTATAAAACCCGAAATCCCTTTTTTTAAAGATTAACCTAAGCAAATTCTTTATTCAATGAATTTACCAATAAATCTAAAATAAAGATATTATAGAAAAGATTAGATGAATTAGAATAATAATACCCTAGCCTCACATTAAAGTGTCAGGCTTTTATTAATTTTGCTCATATGCGATATAAAAGAGAAAAAAATTCCACTTCTCTTGTTAAACTAACCTGTTGCGTTAGCTCAATAAGAAAAAAGTGTTGCCTAAGCAATCCATGTTCTTTAACTAAAGCCTCCATTAATTTAAGAAGAAATTACTTTTCCAGAGTTTGAAAATTTAAAGATTCCTATTATATAACAAACCATACTAAAAGCCCAAGTAATTCCAGCAACCTCTATTTGAAATGAATTTTCTTCAGATGCCATTACGTGTTCATAATCAAATGCTTTGTTAAGTAGTATTGTTGTTTTTCATGTATAAAATATGGGAACGTCCGATTTGGAAGTTCCCGTTCTTATTCCATTAAAGCCCCCTATAATGGAATAACTGTAAAGCTAATGAAGCTTTTTTAAAAGCTGCGTTTCCCTGGCCAAGCTCCTTGCATTTTACTTAGGAATACAATTTGCCCAATATGATATGCGTCGTGCAATGCTAAACTCTTCAGTTCAAGCACTAATGAATTATCTTCTCCTGGGATCTGTCTATACAAATCTTCATGTTCTGATTTTGCTAGTATTTTTCCAAGTTCACGATGAACATAAAAGTATTCTTGTTTTGTTTCCTTCCAATTTTCTAACGTCTCAGTTGGTAATCGAAATGTAGATTCATTATTTTCTGCCTGTGGTTCATTCGCTGTTTCACCAAGAAATCGCATCAGAAATCTCTTTTCATAGAAAAGTAAATGACAAACTAATTCCCAAATGGAATTCATTGCCCCATCAGCTGGTTTCCAAATTGCCTGTTCAAAAGTGATATCCTCAAGCACTTTTTCAAGTGGTGGAAACCAGTCTTCTTCATCTAAGCAGCTTGCCCATTGTTGTAACAAAAGTGTCTTTACATCCATTTTCTATTCCCTCCAATTTAATATCTCCCTTTATATACTAATTCGATTTACTTATCTAAACTCCTTCTTGTTCAACTAAACCGCTGCGTTTGTCACCATAATAATCAAAAAACACCTAGACCAATAGCCTAAGTGCTTTATTAAAGGGTGAAAACTTTTATGAGTCGTTTATGAAGTAACTCATGCTATTATTTTATTACATTTATTTGTGAACATCGCTAGTGTTAAGAAGTTCAGTATTTTATTGCATAATAAATTACATAGAACCATCCAAAGAGTCCGTGTAGGATTGCCCACAGTATTGACTTGTTGACACTCCAAGAGATAACTATTGCTAATACAACTCCAAAACCAATACCGCTAGTCGTTACTTTTACCGATCTCTCTTTACTCATTCACACCCACCCTATCCTTTCGGCAGTTTTATCAATTAAATATATTCCTCTTACCCAATACCTTATGCCGAGACATATACAACTTTTCTGCAACATCTTCCCATTCGTAACATCCATCTGTATCCCAATAACGCTTTTAGACTCGTTCCAATTGTTTATGCATTTAGTCCAGTGTCAGACGAATCATTTTTTTCCTAATTACTATTAATAAAAAAAACGCAATACCGATAATAACAGATCTCCCAGCAATACTAAATCCTATCTGTGTTTAAACATCCCTACAGCAACACTATTATATTAGCCTGCCTTGAAAAAGCAGAAGAAAATAACTATTAATAAAGTATGCTAAATACTAATGTAATTAAGACTTTTTTTAGTAACATTACAGCTAAAAGGTAAGATATTAATGAAATCAAATTTTCCCCACCTAAGGGAATAATGTGCATTATGTTCCTATTAATATGTTTTGATGTTTTGGATATCATTTAATTTAAAAAAAGTTTTTCCCCCTTTTTCCAAAAGAATATATTACTCCTAATAAAATGCAGAATGCAAAAATGCACAAGGAAAATATAACAAATATAAGAATACCCAAAGAACCACCCTTTTTTATATCCATAATATCATGAATTATTAAAAAGTTTTAAATATCTTTGTTTGTATTATTGTGTTTGATGAATCACGACAGAATGCCGTTATAAAGTTGCCACTAGTAGATCTTAGTTCTGCTGTAAGAACAATTTGTATATTAGGTGGTGCGTTAAATGGAAAAGATGATATTTGATGGCTCTTGGGTTGTGTTTTTAAACTTTTGGATGTACTTGGAAAAGAAAACAAGATACCTGTCGTAGAATTAGTTTGTTAATAAGAAATGTAATCTAGTTGAAAAGTTGATCTTAAATAACAGAAGTGATTATATTTTATTATGAATATAAAATCCGGATTAAACAAACGTCTGCCACAAACAATAGATACATTATGGAGAAACACCACCTACTAGTAAATGCGTTCTCCAATAAAGAAATTGCTAATATCACTCAGTTCTTGGAAGTGTAGACGAGTCTATAGTTCCCACTTAAGTTCTAGGTGGGCATTATTTGACGCTTACTAATGAAATGAAAGTTGAGGAATAAACCTAAAAAAGCCCTTCTGAAGGAAGGGCTTTTACGTAAAATTATTTGTTGATACACTTTCTACAAACTATAAAGCGGAAATGATACACAAAAATCAGCTAGTTTTACCCAAAAATCGAGTAGTTTAACTTGGCCAAATGTATAATCTGAGATAAAGTACTTCAGCAAATTTATACATATGGTAGAATAATAGTGACCATGAACTAAAAACTCCCAAAAGTGACTCTCTAAAGTTTATTAATATAACGATAAATTGATGTTTCGGATGTATTAAGGACTTTCGCCAATTCGATGACAGAACCTTTTATTAAAAAAGTTCCTTTTTCATCTAACGAGCGTATCACTTCCAATTTTTCATCATGAGATAAACGATCGGGTGGTACATTAAATTTATTGAGACTATCTTGAATTGTAGTTGTCATTAAATCTTCAAAAGAAAGATTAAAACTCTCATAATACTCTTCTTCTTTTATATCTGAAGTTTTCGTTCCACTAATTAAGTTATTCAAAGTATTACGAAGTTCTAATAATCCATCGACCTTATAGTTAATAGTTAATATTCCAATTAGTTCATTGTTGGAATCTTTAATAAAATATGAGGCTGATCTTAGTTTTTTTCTTTCTGAAGAGAAAGCACGATAATTTAATACCGAATTCTGTTTTACATATATTTCTTGCTTGATAAACTTTTGTTCTATTTCACGAATAGGACTCCCAATAAAAAAATCCCTATTTAATGCGTTTACGAAAATTGCTTCTTCCTTTTTTGTATCAAATAATACAATATCTGCTTCAGGTCCAAGAAATCCTTCTAAAAATTCGACAATTGGAATATACAAATTTAACTCCATTATTACCTTCCTCTCTGAACAACTGTAAAATAGAACATCCATGTTCTTCACGTCTATAGTGATAATCTATGTCAATTATAATTGGAAAAAAAATAATGCTCAATAAAATAAAAAAGTATACTAGGTTATGATTACTTATGTATATTGAAACTTAGACTAGCAGTATTTAAAATTAAGTGTTTAGAAAACGAATTCCCCAAAATATAAAATCCACTTTAAATAATCTAGAAAAATTAAATTACTTAAAGCGGAAGTAAACATAGAACCTATGATAATCATTTCTCTTTATAAGGTCTAAATAATGCCTAATAACTGTAAATATACAATTGCTAATGCAATTGGGGCAAGATATCTTACTGTAATCTTGTAATATTTGTTAATTTTGAATCCTTCACCAATATTAATTTCATCTAGTAGCATTTTTGGTTTCCACATCCAACCAGCAAATATTAATAGAGCTAATCCACCACCGGGCAATAGTATATTTGTTACGAGGTAATCTGAAAACTCAAAAATAGTCATATTAAATAGGGTCAGATGAGATAATGGACCAAAGGATAACATTTGAAAAACACCAAGAATATAAATACCCGTTAGCGATATTACAACCGTCTTTCTCCTACTCCATTTCCACTCATCTACGAAATAACCAACAATCGCTTCCAATATTGCGATTGTGGAAGTAAGACAAGCAAATATCAATAAGAGATAAAAAATTACTGCAAATAACATTCCGAATTTCATTTGAGCAAAAATAATAGGTAAAGTAATAAAAACTAAAGGAGGTCCTGCGGTGGGTTCAATTCCAAATGCGAATACTGCTGGGAAAATAATGAATCCCATAAGAATCGCTACTAGGGCATCACCAAGCACAATAATAAAAGTGCTGCTGCCGATAGTACGTTTATTGTCCAGATAACTTCCATAAATAACTAAGTTTCCGGCTCCTACACCTAAAGTAAAAAATGCCAAGCCAATTGCAGCTAATATGGATTCAAATGAAATTGCACTGAAATCTGGTTTAAGGTAGAATTCAAGTCCAAGTGCTGCCCCGGGTAGAGAGATCGCTTTTATACTTAGTATTACAATCATAATAAGCAGCAAGGGTATTAAAATTTTACATACTTTTTCAATCCCTTTTTGAACACCCTTTAATACAACCAACCCAGTAAGTACCGTCATTACTAACAACCAAAACAATACTTCAAAAGGAGAATTTAAAAAACTTCCAAAACTATTAGCAACCTCTGTAGGAGCATCACCAGCATAAGTGCCAAATAAAGATTTAAATAAATAAGCAATTGTCCATCCAGATACTCCTAAATAAAATGAAAGTACTGTTATCAAAACAATTAAACCAATCATCCCTATTAAATACCATTTTTTCCCTGGAAATAATAACTTTAACGCCCCTTGATAATTTAACTTTGTTTTCCTACCAATTGCAAATTCTATCATTAAAAGAGGTGTAGCAATCAACATGAGCACAATTAAAAAAACAATTAAAAAAGCGGATCCTCCATATTGGCCTACCGTGTAGGGAAATTTCCACACGGCACCTAGACCAACTGCACCACCTATCGATGCTAAAATAAATCCTAAACTGGACGACCATTGTTCTCTTTCTTTATTTATCATATAGCTCCTCCATAATTTGAAGTTAATTTGCTCATCATATTCATATTTACAATGTAAAATTAGGCTTATTCAAAGAGATTGATAGAATTAATTTAATAATCTATTACTTTTGCAATCCAGTTTCTAATTGTATTTAAACGATCATTGATAGTTAAAGTTATTAGAGTAAATCAAATCCAGCTGTAAAATGTCTTAGTGAAACGATTGGTCCTTCATAAACAAGTTTTAATCCTTTATATTGATCCCTATTTTTATAAATCTCCCCCAAAGCATTTGCAATTACATCCATGTGACTATTTGTGTAGACTCTTCGCGAAATTCCAATTCTCATTGTTTCTAGCTCAGGCCAAATAGGTTCTCCCGTGATAGTGTTTTTGGACCCAAATGCACATGCCCCTAATTCTACTGCACGAACCCCAGCTTCTTCATAAAGAGCAACAACAAGTCTTTGTGATGGAAATTGGTCTTGAGATATATGAGGGAAAAATCTTCTCCCATCTACATAAACACCATGTCCACCAGTTGGCTTTATTATCGGTATTCCATTTTCCTCAAGTCGGTCTCCAAGATACTTCACCTGATTAATACGATACTCCAAATATTGTTGGTCACACCCTTCTTGCAATCCAACTGCAAGCGCTTCCATATCTCGTCCCGTTAATCCACCATATGTTATAAATCCTTCATGAACAATGGCTAGTTGCTGTGCTTGCTGAAACACTTCATGGTTTCTTGTAACGAATAGCCCCCCAATATTAACCAACCCATCCTTTTTTGAACTCATAGTAGCCGTTTCGCAGTAGGAGAACATTTCTCTAGTAATTTCTTTAATTGATTTGTTTTTATACCCTTCCTCTCGCTGCTGAATAAAATATGCATTTTCAGATAATCGTGCACTATCAATTACTACGGGTATTTTATATTCCCTAGCCAATTCACTAACTTCCTTAATATTTTCCATAGATACTGGTTGCCCACCATTGTTATTACAAGTTACTGTAATTATTACAACGGAAATTTGTTCACTTCCCTTTTCTTCTATTAATCTTTTCATTTTATTGATATCGATATTTCCTTTGAATGGTTGAGAAGGGCTTGAAGTATCCTTACCTTCATCGACTACATAATCTACTGCAAGTGCTCCTAAGACTTCTGCATTTCCTCTAAACGTATCAAAATGCATATTTCCAATTGCATATTTACCTTCTTTTGCATATATTTTGGCCATAATATAATCCGCTGCCCTACCTTGATGAGTTGGTTGAACATAAGGCAATCCAAAAATATCTTGCACAGATTCTTCAAGTTTATAGAAGCTTTTGCACCCTGCGTAGGATTCATCACCGAGCATTAATGCAGACCATTGTTCACTACTCATCGCTGATGTCCCACTGTCAGTCAAACAATCAATATAAACATTCTCTGCTCGTAATTTAAATGCATTATAAGCGGACTCTTTCAACCATTTTTGTCGTTCTTCTTTAGTAGTTTTTTTAACCCTTTCAACCATTTTGATTCTAAATGGTTCTGCTGTCATAAATTTCATTGAAATTCCCCCTTCATTTTTAACTAAATGTGAAAAAACTTAGCTATTGTAAAAATATTAACATCGTGAAAATTTTTTGTCAACATTGTTTTCTAAAAATTCTATCTTCTTTATTTGATAAACAAAAAAACCTAAATAAGGGTGTTTAGGCAAGGAGCTGTATTAATAAGACAGAAAATACACAACAACAATAACTACCTATATATCTCTAAAAAGTGGTATTTTTCTATATTTAACAAAGAGCATTGTTCAAACATCAATTCAAGACCTCCACCATTGAGTATCGATTGTCTTTTTCGGTAATCTTATGGCGAATGTTTGTCCGTCGCCCTCTTGGATTGTGAAAGGGCATAGTACATCATTTCGTTTGGATAATGAGAGAAGAAATACTTTCCTACTTTTTTAACAACGTCTGAAGATACAATCTCGGACGCGACTTTGCTTCTTAATATATGGGTACTACCAATTTTTTCTCTATTTCCACTTGCCATATAGATAAGCAAAAGGAAGTACACCAGTTCATAGATTGGAGCGGAAGGCGGCGACTCCTAGGGGATTAACAAGCAAATCAAGACCCTGGACTGAGCGCAGCGAAGGAAGCGGCTTGATGCTTGTCCCCTGGAAAGCGTCCGCCTGCAGCGGAAATCAACCTGTCCATGATATAGGCCAATTCTTAAGGGCTTTGGACGGAACATAGCGAATTAATTCCTAATATCAACATTTTCAAAAACATCCATTAAGTGTCGGTATTTCGTGTAAGGTGAATTGTCTACACTTTTTTATTTTTGCATAAACCACAAAATTACCTTATATCTTTAAACTTGACTCTCTGTATTTGGAGGAGTAAATTTAAGAATGCAAATGAACTGTTCGTAAATGAACAATTCTAATGAGAACGGAGTGATAAAAATGAACAATCAGTCTGACATGGATTCATCAGAATTTTTACATTCACTTTGGTATGTGAGTAGAAGTCTTATGCGATTTGTACATAAAGCTGCATTAGAAAATGATTTATCTATACCACAATATTCTCTTATACTAGCCATTGCACCACATAAAGAAATGACTCAAAAGCAAATAGGTGAGAAATTACAAATTCCTAAAAGTACTTTAAGTCAGGCGGTAGATGGTCTTGTTCAAGCTGGATGGCTTTATAGGGAGCCAGTTCAGGATAATCGTCGTGAAATACAGTTAATACTTAGCGAAAAAGGTGTAGCATTGTTTGAGAAAATGAGTGCTCAAAAAGGAAGTATTCATCAGACTATCCAATCCGTTATGGATACACTAACTAAAAAACAATGTACCGAGATACAAACTACCCTTCTCCATATCGCAGATTTTATAGAAAAAGAAACTAATACAAAGGAGATCCAAAAGAATGATTAAGTTACTAAAAAATCTTTCCGTATATAAGTGGATAGTTCTAGCAGTCCTTGGATTAGTTTTCATACAGTCCATGACTGATCTTTATTTACCCACACTTATGTCAGATATTATTGATAAAGGCGTAGTATCAGGCGACACCAAATATATTTGGAATATCGGTGGATTGATGCTTGTAGTTGCTGCTCTTGGAGCAACAGCATCTATTATTGCTAGCTTTTACTCATCAAAAGCCGCTATGGGTCTTGGGCGTGATATTCGTTCTAAAGTATTTAATCATGTTGAACAATTCTCGCTTCAAGATTTTGATAAGATTGGCACCGCTTCTTTAATTACCAGAACAACAAATGACATTACACAAGTCCAACAAGTAGTTATTATGATGCTACGAATGGTTATTAGTGCACCTATTATGTTTATCGGTGGACTGATCATGGCGACATCAAAAGATGCGAAATTATCGCTTGTCATTGTTTTAGCTATGCCATTTCTTATTGGTTCTGTGCTTTTTATTCTTTATAAAGGTGTACCACTTTTCCAAACAGTTCAAGAACGATTAGATAGATTGAATTTAGTTTTACGTGAAAACTTGACTGGAATTCGTGTTGTACGTGCCTTTAATCGTGAGAAGGAAGAAAAAGCTCGACTTCAAAAAGCTAATGTTGAATTAACAGATGTTTCGATTAAAGTAAACAAAATCATGGCGTTTTTAATGCCAGTTATGATGCTTGTTATGAATTTAACAGTTATTGGTGTCATTTGGTTTGGTGGTATTCGCATTGACAATGGTGCCATGCAAATAGGTGACCTAATGGCCTTTATACAATACGTTATGCAAATTATGTTTGCGCTTGTTATGGCGTCCATGATGTTTGTTATGGTACCACGTGCTGCCGTATCCGCAAAACGTATTAATGAAGTGCTTGATATGAAACCAACATTCTTAGATGAAGGTACAAAGTCAGCTAACCTAGAACACGGAACGCTTGAATTTGACCACGTATCATTTAGTTATCCTGGAGCTGAGGAATCCGCATTAACGAATATTAGTTTCCATGCACAGGCAGGTGAAATTACCGCTATCATCGGAGGTACAGGTGCTGGTAAGTCAACACTTGTAAACTTAATACCTCGTTTTTATGACGTGACGAACGGTGCTATTCGAGTAAATGGTGTGGATGTTCGTGAATCTTCACACGAAGAAGTTCGTTCAAAAATCGGATTCGTCCCACAAAAAGCATTACTGTTTTCAGGAACAATTGCCGAAAACGTTCGCTTTGGGAAAGAAGATGCAACACTAGAGGAAATCGAGCACGCCGCTCGCATAGCTCAAGCAGAAGACTTTATTAGCAAAATGAAGGATGGCTATGAGTCTGTTATAACGCAAGGCGGCTCTAATGTATCCGGTGGTCAAAAACAGCGTTTGTCTATTGCACGAGCATTGGTTCGAAAACCAGACATTTATATTTTCGATGACAGCTTTTCTGCACTAGATTACAAAACGGATGCTAAATTACGGGAGGCGTTGAAAGTTGAAACGCAGAACTCAACCGTAATTATCGTCGCACAACGTGTTAGTACAGTTATTGATGCTGATCAAATTATCGTGTTAGATAAAGGAGAAATTGCAGGCATCGGTACTCATAAAGAATTGCTAGAAAATAATAGTGTGTATCGTGAAATTGTTGAATCACAGCTCTCAGAGGAGGAAATCGCATGAGTAAGCAAAAAAAATCGCAAGCTCAAGGTGGAGGCCACATGGGACCTGGCGGCGGAAATATGATGATGATGGGTGGTCAAAAGGCAAAAAACTTTAAAGGTACGTTTCGACGCCTTCTCTCCTACTTGAAACCACGTCGTAATCAGTTGCTCGCAGTATTTGTTGCAGCCATTTTGAGTACAGTTTTTATGATTGCAGGCCCGAAAATAATGGGGAACGCAATCACTAAATTATTTGAAGGTGCTTATGGAAAGCTAAAAGGGGTACCCGGAGCTGCAATTGATTTTAATGGAATCGGTCAACTTTTGCTTCTTCTCGGTGGCTTATATATATTCAGTAGCCTATTTAGCTATATTCAACAGTACATCATGTCGAGTGTAGCTCAAAAAACCGTTTATAGTTTAAGACAAGATGTAAACGAAAAATTGGAGAAGATACCATTAAAATATTACGATGGTCGTCCAAATGGAGAAACTTTAAGTCGAGTAACCAATGATATCGATACAATAGGTAGTACACTTCAGCAAAGTGTGACTCAGTTTATTACATCGATCGTTACTATTATTGGAATTATCATTATGATGTTAACAATAAGCCCTATTTTAACTTTAATATCCATTGTAAGTTTACCACTATCCATTTTCGTTATTCGACCTATACTAAAAAGATCACAAAAACACTTTGCATCCCAGCAAAAAAATCTTGGTCAATTAAATGGTCACATTGAAGAAATGTATACCGGACATCAAGTCGTTAAAGCCTTTGGTCACGAGAAAAAGGCAGTTTATCAGTTTGATGAGATCAACGAAAAATTATATGAATCAGGTCGTAAAGCACAATTTATCTCAGGAATGATTATGCCTTTAATGTTTTTCATTGGGAATTTAAGTTATGTCCTAATTAGCATTATTGGTGGTATTTTAGTCATAAACCGCGCCATCTCAATTGGGGACATTCAAGCATTTATTACGTATTCACGTCAGTTTACACAGCCAATTACACAAACAGCTAACATTGCGAACATTTTACAGTCCACAATTGCAGCTGCAGAGCGTGTTTTCGAATTGCTCGATGAGGAAGAAGAAGTCCAAGAAGTAACAACGATGAAATTAGGAAGGGCAAAAGGTGAAGTCACTTTTGAGCATGTCGATTTTGGATATGGAGATAACCTGTTAATAGAGGATATGAACATTCATGTTTTACCTGGTCAAACTGTCGCAATTGTAGGACCTACTGGCGCTGGAAAAACAACATTGATCAATCTATTAATGAGGTTTTATGAACTAAATAATGGGAAAATCTTAATAGACGGGCTCGACACTCGGAGCATGTCCCGCTCTGACCTTCGTACAACGTTTGGAATGGTACTACAAGATACATGGCTTTTCAACGGGACGATTAAAGATAATATTGCTTTCGGGAAAAAAGGTGCAACAGACGAGGAAATTTTCGCAGCTGCTAAAACAGCACGTGCTGATCACTTTATTCGTACATTACCTGATGGATATGAAACAGTTTTAAACGAAGAAGCATCGAACATATCTCAAGGTCAAAAGCAGCTATTAACAATTGCTCGAGCTGTTCTTGCAGATCCTCCTATTATGATATTAGATGAAGCCACTTCAAGTGTGGATACACGTACTGAATTGCTCATCCAACATGGGATGAATCGTTTAATGGAGGGAAGAACTAGCTTCGTCATTGCTCACCGCCTCTCTACGATTAAGGACGCTGATTTAATCTTAGTGATGGATCAAGGAAAAGTAATCGAACAAGGTTCTCATACAGAGCTACTAAATGAAAATGGCTTTTATGCCGATTTGTATAACAGTCAGTTTTCTAACAAAATTTCTATATAAAGTGAAACTTTAATTCGTGAGAATTATCTTTAATGTATTTCATAATAAAGCACCTTTAGGGGAACCTTGTCCTCTGTCAATTGCAGAGTGCTTTGGACGGCATTTTGGCTAAACTATTACCGCTTGATTTAGAGGAGATGGATGTGACTGCGTCACATCCATCTCCTCTATTTTCGGTAATCTTGTGGAAGTTGTTTGTCCTTCGCACTCTTGGAACTGAGTAGAAAAACATCTACTTTCTTACTCTTTAAGAAAATCTCCGAGCGACCTGCTTTGCACTTGTACGTTTTTTGGGCATTAGTCAAAGCGATCTCAGGTTTACACTTCTGTTTCTCCACTATCTTCCTTTACAGGCAGGAACATTTTAGCTTTTTTCATTTTAGAATAATGAGCAATCGGTTGGTTTACTCGATAATCACTCTTAATAAATGATGCCATTGTATTTTCGTTAATCATCGCGGTTACATTTTTCAAAATCCAAGGTGAATGACTAATATCTATGCGAAATAAGTGATCTTTCGTTTTTGTCCATAAATGATAACGTTCTGTCAGCCATTGATCAAATTGGTTAGATTCAATTGGGCTAGGTATTGGTTGAAATGTAGTAACAAGCGTTTCAGTAACGTTTTTTCTATCTTTACTCGTGCTATGAAATGTACATGTATTCTTACCCCACATCATGCTTATCTCTGCATAACGATAAGGCAAAAAGTTGCCGAGTTTTGTCAATTTTACAATTAACGAATTATTCGCAAGTAAATTAAAGAAATGAACCCCTACTCTCCCCTTATATGTAACATAGGTACGAACGTTTAGTTGTAAATAAGATCTAAAACCAAGTGTTAGTGGAAAAAATCTTGGTCGATTTTCTTTTACTTCAAAGGATACTAACCCTATCCACGCTCTACCGTTATACAGGTCCAGTTCTAGTTCAGGAGGAATGTGTTCTCGTAAATCATCCGGAGAAACTGGCCAATGTAGAAATAATACATCATGCCATTCTTGCGTCACTATCCACTGTTTCCTATACATTGTATGCCTTCTTCCTATAGGATACTGATACTAAGTATGTCCTACGCAAAGTGCATTCAAACTCGTAGTAGCCCCCCTTCTTGCGCTAAGTGCAACATGTCTTTTACCAATTCCAGCGTGCTTTGGACGAAACATTAGCTACACTATTAACGCTTTCTTTAGAGGATCAGTATGTGACTGCGTCACATACTGATCCTCTATTTTCTGTAATCTTGTGGCGGATGATTGTCCGTCGCCCTCTTGGATTGTGAATGGACATGGTGCATTTTGTTTGGGTAATGAAAGATATGATCCTTTTCTATACCGTTAAAATCTTCCGAAGATACAATTTCGGAAGCTCTCCGCTTCTTTATCAATTGATACTCCCTACTTCTTCTCTATTTCCGCTTACCATATGGATAAGCAAAAGAAGGTAAAACAGTTCATTAAATTGGACGAAGCATATTGTCTTTCCTATTAGATCTGTTGATTGGACCGGAAGGCGGTGACTCCTAGGGGATTAGCAAGCAAATCAAGACCCTGGACTGAGCGCAGCGAGGGAAGCGGCTTGATGCTTGCCCCCTGGAAAGCGTCCGCCTGAAGCGGAAATCAACCTGTTCCTGGCATAAAAATTTGTATACTTTCTTATTCTTCAAGTGTATTCTTTGTTTCGAGCATTCCTTTCACGCTCCAATCTCTTTTATTACGCGCTAAACCTTTCTATTTTATTCCTATTTCTTGAGAATAGGGTGACCCTTTTTTATTTGAGAAAAAATCAGATTTTAGCACTGTTGTAACGAATTCACGAGACGTTTGAATTAATGAATGAGTAAATCTATTGTGATCTTTCTAACTTCGAGTTTTGGTGAGATCCAAAATGATGAAAAAATTCTTTTCATTAGGACACGAACTAGACTAGATATAAAATTTTATTTACTAGTAAATGGGATGCATGGTTAATAACTTAGATTGGTTAAACTCAATGTAAGCAGCTAATGTCGGGAAAAATTTTAGATGGGAGACGCTGTTGTTATAGGAGACTGACGTGAAAGGAGCTTGTTGTCATGAAAGAAACATCAGGAAGTACGATAAAGTGGGTTCCTTTCTTCATTACCATTGCAATTGGTATTATTATTTGGTTTATACCGGCACCTGCTGGAGTAGAAGAAAGTGCATGGCATTTGTTTGCTGTGTTTGTTGCGACAATTGTCGGTTTTATTTCAAAACCATTACCTATGGGAGCTATTTCAATTATTGCTATGGCAGTAATCGCAGTGACTAATACGTTAACAATTGAAGAAACGCTAAGTGGGTTCGGTAATTCAACAATTTGGCTTATCGTTATTGCGTTCTTTATTTCGCGTGGATTTATTAAGACGGGATTAGGTGAGCGTATTGCTTATGTATTTGTTCGGTTATTTGGAAAGAAAACGTTAAGCTTGTCGTATTCTTTATTGTTAAGTGATTTAATTTTGGCGCCTGCTATTCCGAGTAATACGGCTCGTGCAGGTGGTGTGATTTTTCCTATTATCCAATCCTTATCACGTACATTTGGTTCTAAACCAGAAGACGGTACAGAACGTAAAATGGGAGCCTTTCTTTTGACGGTAGGATTTCAAGGGAACTTGATTACATCTGCTATGTTTATGACAGCCATGGCAGCCAATCCTTTAATTGTTAAGCTAGCGAGTGATACGGCTCGTGTGACAATAACGTGGTTTGGGTGGGCAACAGCTATGATTGTTCCAGGATTAGCAGCCTTGATTGTTGTTCCATTTATTATCTATAAGATTTTTCCTCCAGAGATTAAACAAACTCCAGAAGCAAGTCGAATTGCGAAAGAGAAATTAGATGAGTTTGGATCACTAAAAAGCTCTGAGAAACGCATGATTGCAGTGTTTATTGTTGTTTTAGGACTTTGGATTGGTGGGGATGCTTTAGGCATTGGTGCCACAACAGCTGCTTTAATTGGGCTTTCCTTACTTTTATTATTAGAAGTACTGACATGGTCAGATATTAAGAAGGAACAAGGAGCATGGGATACGCTTATTTGGTTTGCAACGCTCTTTATGATGGCCTCTTACATGAACAAGCTTGGACTGATTCCATGGTTTAGTAAAGAGGTCAGTTCGTTTGTGTCTGGCTATAACTGGATGTTCGCGGTATTGATATTAGCACTTGTCTATTTCTATTCACACTATTTCTTTGCAAGTTCTACAGCGCATATTAGTGCTATGTATGCCGCGTTTCTATCTGTTATGCTTCAAGCGGGATCACCGGCCATGCTTGCGGTGATCCTATTAGCAGCATTCAGTAATTTATTTGGTGCTACAACTCATTACGGCGCTGGTCCTGCCCCTGTATTCTTTGGCGCAGGTTATATTGAACAGAAGAAATGGTGGACGGTAGGCTTTATTGTTTCTATCGTTACAATTCTCATTTTTCTTATAGTCGGTGGCTTATGGTGGAAACTACTTGGCTATTGGTAACAAAGAATTGAGCTCGGCTACACAAGGACAACAGGTCTTTTTAGTCGTGCTTTTTACTATTCTTTGGCCTTATGCATAGCAACAATCACCCTAAAACATTGGGATGATTGCGCTTTGATTGTCTATCCGTGCACCTTTATTTTTCACCAATTCCCGAGACAAAGGAAACAAAAGATATTACTTATAGCTAAGGATTTTTATGCAGACTTGACTTTCATTAGCGTTTTTATTCCAAAACCGACCAACACTAATCCTACGATTAAATTTAATACTTTCAGAATAAATGGTGCCAAAAATATCGTTAGAAAACTACCTAAAATCGAAATCATTGTTAGAAAAAATAACGTCGATAAAACTGCACCGAGCCCAAAAGAATATAGGTCCTGTTGCGTTATATTTTCTTCGACTATTTTTGTCGAGAAAACACCGGCCCAGAATAAGATCGTTAAAGGATTCGAAACAGTTAAAACAACTGTTTTCCAAAAAACACTCCCTGTACCTTGTTCCAAACTCGGCATTAGAGACACATCGAAGAAACCTACTATATTACTTAAACCGAAAACAATTAGGACAACTGCTCCAAAGTAATGTATCATTTGTTTTGCTTTTTTATATTTGTTCAATATCGCTCCTATACCAAACATCGCAGCAAGAATGAATAAGCAATCCACAATGACTACACCTAAAATGCCAACCTCTGCTGCAACAAATCCTGATGTTGCAGCAGTCTGAAAAATAAATAAACAGATAGGTCCTACAGCAATCTGTAGGAACATCCCAAATCGAAATCCTTTCCAAATCATCCACTACACACCTACCTATTCGAGTTTTCTTTTAGTGTGGATAATACGATTAACGTATTGGACGTGACAACACCTTGAATCGATTTTAGCCTGTCATTTAGTAGAATCTCTAATTCTGCTGTATCCTCTACTAATACTTTTAACAAATAGTCATACTCACCAGCCATATGGTGACATTCTATTACTTCTGTAAAATGGATGATAGCTTCTCTGAAATTCTTTATATTCGCTGCATGGTCAATATTCAAGAATATCATCGCTAATAATTTATATCCCATTTTTTCTCGATTTATTTTCACTGTGTATTGCTCAATAATCTTTGCATCTTCTAACTTACGAATTCGTTCTGATACTGCAGGTATTGATAAGTTCACTTGCTTGCTGATTTCAGATGCAGTAGCCCTTCCATTCTTCTTTAAAACTTCTAAAATCTTCGCATCTATTAGATCCATCAGTTTCCCTTCCTTTTCTCTGTATTTTAATTCATTATACGTAACTACTTTAAATAAAGTATATAAGTTAAAAAAATACAGTAAAAATTAAAGAATTATATGTAATGAACTTAATAATTTAATTTTCCTCTCAAATTAATGAAGGAATACCTAATAATTTTAAGCATTAAGAAAGCGAGCATACGCTGCCCTTTAAGTGCACCTTGTCTTTCGCCAATTCCAGCGTGCTTTGGGCGAAACATTAGCTCTACTATTACCGTAGGATTTTTAGAGGAGCTTGATGTGACTGAGTCACATCAAGCTCCTCCTTTTTCGGTAATCTTATGGCGAATGTTTGTCCGTCACCCTCTTGGATTTTGAAAGGGAATGGTGCATCATTTGGTTTGGATAATGAGAGAAGAAATACTTTCCTACTTTTTTAAAAGCATCCGAAGATACAATTTCGGATGCTCTCCGCTTTTTTATCCATCGACACTAATTATTTTTTCTCAAATTAATCCAGAAAGCCCTTCCCACGCTTGTTCCATCATATTCTCTCATTCCCCAAAGCTTAACATCATGTTCACGGTGGTTATAGGGGGAGCAATCTGCCACAGGATTATCTAAAAGAAAAAGGGCTAAGCACATATTCGGCTTAGCTCTTCATAATTTTGTTAGTTGCTGACACAACAAAGCGATTTCTTCTCGTTCTGCTAGTGGCAGGGTTACATATTCAGCATGGTGCTGCTCAGTTAACGCCTGTAGTTCTGTCTCGTAGACCGTCCTTTGTTGAACAATCCCATTGATTCCGTTCGCTTGCAAAACAGCTGCATCATACGATAGAAAAGCATGTGCCTGTTCCTCGTCTTCTGTTAGGGCATATTCACAGTCACGGTTCGCTGCAAACTGCTCGCCTACTTGGATGATGTAGTAAATATAATTGGGTTCTCCCACCACTGCCGGTCCTCCTCACCCTGAAAGGAAAAGTTCTTCTATCATAACATAATAAGTAGGGTAAAGGTTCTAATACAACTCTGGATTCAATCAAAACGTATATTTCATCGCAAAGAAGTAGTTTTGAGTAATAGATTCTATCACAACTCTGAATTCAGTGAAAACACTAGAAATATATAATGTAATGTTTTTTTATGAAGGAACCTGTAAAATGAAAGGGAATAATCAATTTTCTTACAGGAGGAATTGCACATGTTTAAAAAAATGGCTGCAGATGCATTAGGACTTTCAGATATAGGGGTTGTTGTACTAAAAGCGGACTTTGATAAAACAGAAGCAGACGATTTTGTCATGCACGAATCAGGTGAAGTTATCTATTTCCTTATCAAAACAAAAGCCGATGAATATTGCTTTACGAATAAGGCACTTATTCACGTTGATGGTCAAAATGCAATTAGTAAAAAAAGAATGCTTAGAAGATATGACTACGCATATCATCCAATAACTAATGTGGCATTAGAGACAGCAGGCACAATCGACCTAGATGTAGAAATCAAATTCACAATCGGCGATGTTCCTCAGTCCATTGATATCCACAAAAAATTTGCAACTGAGATTAAAGATCTATACAAAGTACTTCATGCTATTTCAATTGAAGGGAAAGAAAATGAGAAAAAATATGATATCGCTCAAGCAAGCCTATCATACGCTGCTCAATCCATCGGTAGAATCTCAAGTCAAGATGTCACACCTGCCGGTTCATTCGAAGCAATTACTCGCTTCTCAACTGACTGGATGATCGAACAAAAAGACAAGTACGTTAGAAAAGACTTTAGCGATTTGTTTGATCTTTATATTAATAAGTAATGCAACAATAAGTGTAGGGTACCAGGTTCTCATTAAACTCCGAATTACAGATGAATCTGGTATACCACATTAAGAAAAGAGCACCATGACTTTTGCCAGGTCCTGCGTGCTTTGGACGAAACATCGGCTACACTATTACTGCTTTCTTTAGAGGATCAGTATGTGACTGCGTCACATACTGACCCTCTATTTTCGGTAATCTTGTGGCGGATGTTTGTCTGGCGCTCTCTTGGATTGTGAATGGACATGGTGCATTTGGTCCAGTTCATTAAATTGGATGAAGCATATTGTCATTCCTATTAGATCTGTTGATTGAAGCGGAAGGCGGCGACTCCTAGGGGATTAGCAAGCAAATCAAGACCCGAGACTGAGCGCAGCGAAATTATTTTTTGCGACGAGCTTGCGCAGGAGCAAGGGAAGCGGCTTGATGCTTGCCCCCTGGAAAGCGTCCGCCTGCAGCGGAAATCAACCTGCTCCTGGCATAAAAATTAATAAACTTTCTTATTCCTTAAGAAAAGCAGCGTGCTTTGGACGAAACATTGGCCATACTATTACCACTTACCCATTAACTTAATCATCACCTTGTTGATATGATTATGTACAAGCACAACTCCATTACCCCATCTTCTCTGCATTTATAAATCAAACAAGGAAAGCACCGTTTGATCTTCTTTTAAACGGTGCTTTCCTTTTTAAAATTCTA
The DNA here is from genome assembly GCF_038005325.1 of Psychrobacillus sp. FSL H8-0484. NCBI lineage: Bacteria > Bacillati > Bacillota > Bacilli > Caryophanales > Bacillaceae > Psychrobacillus > Psychrobacillus sp. FSL H8-0484. Next base: position 2,337,117 of record NZ_JBBOSZ010000001.1, read on the forward strand.
AAAAAACCATCTTAACTTGATGTGATTAAAAATGAACAAAGACTGTGTTTAAGAAACTTGTGGGTGGTTAAACTTTCTATTCACTAATACGTTTTTCCTGAAGCCTTTTTACTCCGTTTATACGGATTCATACTCTCCTGCTTAGGATTCAAGTTATCCATTTCAGCTACCTCAAGAGAAAATTCTTCTTTCGTTTTAGGTGCAGAACTAGCGTTTTTTCTAGCTCCATTACAATTTTCTCTGCCCATAATAAAGCCTCCTTCTTCACAACTTTATTCTTTACTAATATGGTTTTGTAACCCCATTTTAATTCATATCACAATTGCGATTTTTATTTACTTGTAAGGAATAATTCCATGGGTCTCTCCTAAACAGAGAAAGCATTTACCCTAAACATGTACTATACTAAATGTAAAAAGGAGGCCGACTAATGACCGTGAAGCATCCACGTATTTTATTAATCGATGATGAAGAAGATCTTGTGCTTTTAATGACTGCAGTTTTAAAAAAAGAAGGTTTAACACAAATAGAAACAGCGTTTACTTTGAAAGCAGGCTTAGAAAAATTTTTACAATGGGAGCCTGATTTAGTGCTTTTGGATATTATGCTTCCAGATGGAGAAGGCTATGATTTGTGTAAGCAAATTCGTCAGGTTTCAAATGTACCGATATTATTTATGTCCGCAAAAACAGAAGAAATTGATAAGCTTTTAGGTCTTGCGATTGGCGGCGATGACTATATAACGAAGCCTTTTAGCCCAAAAGAAGTTGCTTATCGCATTAAAGCACAGCTAAGACGAGCGGGCTATGCAGCCGAAAAAACGAGTACTCAATCTTTGAAAGTTGGACCATTCCTATTAAATGCAGATGAGACGGAGGTACAGAAAAACGATTGTCTTTTGGTATTAACAGTAAAAGAACTCGGTCTAATGCGCTGCTTTCTACATAATCCAAACCAAATTATTAGTAAAGAGACACTTTTCCAAAGAGTTTGGGGAGAAGATTTCTTTGGATCTGATAATACCGTAATGGTTCATATTCGAAGATTACGCGAAAAAATTGAAGAAGATCCTTCCAATCCAGTCTTTTTAACGACGATTAAAGGACTTGGCTACAAGCTTGTTATCAAGGAGAAGACCTGATGAAATGGAAGCTAACAACGCGTTTTCTATTATCAGTTGTTGCCATTGTGGCCATTGTATCTGTTGTTAATATATTGATCTTACTTAGCATTTTCATACTGCAACAGAGCACCAACGTTTTGGAGTCTCCTGCCGCTTCTGAGGAACAATTCACTCGAACCTTTCAACAATACGTTACTGTTGAAGATGAGAAAGTCTCTGTCAGTGAAATAGGGCTTGAAGCATTAAAAAAGCGCAATGCCTGGATTCAGTTTTTAGATGAGTCTGGAAATGAAGTAGCGAGCTTTCTAACTCCAAAAGACCTTAAGAAACACTATACTCCCGTTGATATCATCCAAATGTATAAATATAAAGAAGTAGATGCTGAAACGACTGTATTTATTGGTAAAAAAGATTCGATTAGCTATTTCATCGGTATACAGGATCGATACATCGCGAAGCATGTGATTAACTATCGTATTGACAGCGTGTTCAAAATGCTAAACGTTTTTGGTTTACTATTCTTATTATTTGATTTGTTAATTGCCATTATCATAGGGTTCCTATTTAGCCAGAAATTGACCAAGCCATTATACTTTCTTATGAATGATATTCAAAAACTAAGGCAGCGAAAATTTGAAAAGGTTTTAATTCCAAAGGGAATGTATAAAGAAGTTTTTCAAAATTTAAATGAAGTATCCATAACTCTTGACCAGCACGAGAAAAACCGTAAAAGGCTTGAGCAAATGCGCGAAGAATGGATTAGTAACATGTCTCACGACATAAAAACTCCGCTCGCATCCATTCAAGGATATGCTGAGTTAATGAAGGATAGCGGTTGCGAACTTTCAACAGAAGAAATGCAAGCATATACAGGCATTATCGAAAAGAAAGCAATTTATATGAAAGAATTACTAGAAGATTTAAATTTAACTACCCGTTTACGAAATCAACAGCTAGCTCTTTACACTCAGAAGGTCAATTTAACAACCTTCATACGAGAAATGACCATTGATATACTAAATGATCCCTCATATAGTGAACGACTTATTCATTTTGAAGCCGATTCCGAAGTGATCGAGCATATGATTGATCAACAATTAATGAAACGGGCTATTCTAAACTTTATTTACAATGCACTAGTACATAATGATTTAGATGTCGAGGTTTCTATTCGAATAAACCAAGCAGAACGGACCTATATTACGATTCAAGATAACGGGAAAGGCATTCGAAATGAGGACTTGCCGCAAGTATTTGAACGTTATTATCGTGGCACGAACACGGATCATGTACATGGTACGGGGCTCGGTATGGCAATTGCACGTGATATCATAGTCGCACATAATGGAGAGGTTCAGTTGATGAGTAAAGAAGGACAAGGTACGACAATCGAGATTCGATTATAATTTTTGGTAAAGCTTCATCCTAACTGCTCTAATATTCATGTGCTTTGCCAATTCCCGAGTGTCTTGGACGATACATCTACTACACTATTTCTGTTTGATTAAGAGGAGCTTGATGTGACTGCGTCACCTCAAGCTCCTCCTTTTTCGGTAATCTTATGGCTGATGTTTGTCCGTCGCCCCCTTGGCTTACGTGAAACGTGAGCCATGGTTGTTTCTTATTCTTTAAAAAAAGTCAGTCAAGAGAAATTCTCTTGACTGACTTTCATTTACTTCTTTATTTTTTAAATTTCAACTGAGCTTTTTCCGGTATTTCTTCCAGCTTAACTTCCTGATAGGATTTCACAGTATTCTCATCATTCACAAAGAGTTGCAAGTAAGCATCTTTTCGAAGCTGTTTTGCTGCTGTGAAATCTAGTTTTTGTTTATCTCCCTTTTTATTGTAACCATCCAATGAATATTCATATTGTATAAAAATTTCTCCAGAAGATAATTTTTCTTCTGTTTTTACTCCATCTTCCGTAATTTGCACATAAAAATGGTTAGTATTTATGCGATTAATATTAATATTTCTTAAAGCAAACAACATACCTCCGACTAAAACGATTGTTACCACTACACCTATAATTAATTTCTTCATTATAATCCCTCGTTTTCGTAATTTTGTTTTACAGTCCGGTTAAACGAATATACTGTCAATACATAGTACGCACCGTAAATTGCAGTGTACGCTATCATCCAGAAAATAACTGGTTTTGTTAAGTTCATCGATAGCAACTGAGAAAATGCAATTAAAGCAACGGCACTATGCATAATCCCCACTACTAATGGAGCCACAAAGATAGAAAATACTTGTGTTGCAATAGTTTTCAATATATCTTTTTGACTGACCCCTATTTTGTGTAATACTTTATATTTTTCTTTATCTTCTTCTGCTTCAGTTAATATTTTGAAGTAAATAATACTACCCGTTGCAGCCAAAAATACTAATCCTAAAAAACTACCCACAAATAAGAGTGATCCAACAGATTCTAAACTCATTTTATAATCTTTTGGAAAGCTACTGAACATAGCTTCCGCTGGCACTAAATCTTGTATTTGAGAGGAAACCTCAAGCTGATCCTTGCTCTGTTTGAATCCATAAGCGACGAGCGCCAGTGATTTACCGTCTTGTTTCAGCTGTTCAAACGTTTCTTCACTGACAACGAGTGTTGGGCCTGAAACACCGACATTTAGCACATTATATTGCTTGAAGCCTTTATATGTTAGCTTTTCTCTTTCATTCACAACCGTGGTCTTTCCCGTATAACTCGGTGAAAAGCGTTCATCGTACATAGCATCTAATATAATCGTTTGATTGCCATCTAAGCTCAATTGATCTGTACGCTGCTGGAGTTTAGCAAGTTTGTTGAATTGTTTATCTGACAAAACGGTGTACATCATCTTAATATCGGAGCCTTCTATTTCCTCGGCTTCCACTGTAATTGCATGGATTTTTTCTTTGTAAACATAATTCTCTTTTTCCAGTAAACCTTCTACCTCTTTTGCCCAAGCTTCGTCTGTTGCCTGGTACATGAACGTATTTGGATCTGCTTTCTGAATGTTCGACTCTATATTGTAATAAAGCCCATACACTGCACCACCAGCAGTAATCGTTGTTGCACTTAATATCGCAATAACCGTTAACGTTTTTGCATTCCCACGTATACGATAAAGGAGCTGCGAAACCGTCATCACATTCAATCCTCGCCACAACCAGCGAACATTTTTTTTCATTCCTGCTAATAAAAAGACAGTCACGCTATGGAAGAGCAAATAGGATCCAATCATGACCGCACCAATAATTAATAATGGTGTGAGAGCAATGCCTATTTTTCTCCATACCTCGGATGTAAATAAATCTTGTAATGCTAGCCAATAAGCAAAACTAATAAGACCAACTCCACCAAAGACCATTACGAAGGAGGCCTTTGGAATGCCTTCTCCTTTTTTCGACGCATGAAACAAATCAATAAGCTTAAATTTATAAATTAAGCGATAGCCTTGAAACGAAGTAATTAGAAAAATAATTAAAAAGACACTCGCGGTATTTATTGCCGCTTTAGTTGAAAACGTAAAACTTGCAAATGTCTCGAAGCCCATTAATTGAATTAAAATCGTCAAAAATACCTTCGATAACAAAAAGCCAAGAGCAACTCCAACGATCAATGCGAATAGCCCTATAATCAAGTTTTCATTAAAAAGCATCCAACCAATTTGTTTTTTTCGAACGCCTAATAATGAGTACAGTGCAACCTCTTTTTTTCGCTTGCGCATAAAAAAGGAGTTAGAATACGCGATGAAAATGGTAACAAAGAATAGTAATATGAAGGCCGCTCCGCTCATTAATGCTTCTACCTTCATTGATGTGCTTGAAAGCTCCGCCATCGTGTCATTATATTTCAACGTAACGAAGGTAAAGTAAATGACGATACAGAAAATCATCGACGCCATATATAAAAAATACTGCGAGAAGTTACGGCGCATATTCTTTTTCGCTAAACTAAATAGTGTCATGCACACCACCTCCAAAAGTAGAGAGAATGTCTAATATCTCCTGAAAGAACTGTTTTCTCGTCTTATTGCCTCTGTGTATTTCGTGTGATAGCTGCCCATCGCTTATAAATATAATTCGTCGACAAAAGCTTGCGGCATATGCATCATGTGTAACCATCATGATTGTTGCGTCATGCTGATCATTTAAAGTGCCCAAGGTTTCTAGCAAGCTTGTGGCTGATTTCGAGTCAAGCGCACCTGTTGGTTCGTCCGCCAAAATAAGCTTAGGCTGGGCAATTAATGCTCGAGCTGCAGCTGTCCTCTGCTTTTGCCCCCCAGAAATTTGGTAAGGGTATTTAGCAAGAAGAGACTCAATCCCAAATAATGTCGCCATTTGCTGCACACGTTGTTCAATATCCTTTGACGATGTTTTCGCAATGGCAAGCGGCAATAATATATTTTCTTTTACAGTCAACGAATCCAGTAAATGATAATCTTGAAAAATAAAGCCTAGATTATCGCGGCGAAATGTAGCCAATTCATTCTCTTTTAAGCTATCTAATCTTTGATTGTTTACCTCAATAGTTCCTTCTGTAGGGGTATCAATTGTTGCTAACATATTTAATAAGGTCGACTTTCCTGCACCGGAAGGACCCATGATACCAACAAATTCTCCGACACTTATCTCAAATGAAATAGATTCTAATGCAGTAAATGCATTGGACGATTTCCCATATACTTTGTTCACATTCGTTACTTGTAGTAATGTTTCCATTAATGTTCACCTCTTCTATAGATGTCTTGCTTGTTTATAACTATAAAAGATCAACCTTACATTGTTTTTGTGTGAACCTTACAAAATCCTTAAGAAAAGCAGCATGTGCTGTCCTTTAAATGTATCTTGTCTTTCGCCAATTCCAGCGTGCTTTGGACGAAACAATGGCTATACTATTACCGTGGGATTTTTAAAGGAGCTTGATGTGACTGCGTCACATCAAGCTCCTCCTTTTTCGATAATCTTATGGCGAATGTTTGTCCGTCGCCCTCTTGAACTGTAAAAGGGCATGATGCATCATTTGGTTTAGGTAATGAAAGATATAATCCTTTCCTACATCAGTAAAGGCGTCGGAAGATACAATTTCGGACGCGACTTTGCATCTTTATAGATAGATACTACTTATTTTTTCTCTATTTCCACTTGCCATATGGATAAGCAAAGGAAATTACACCAGTACATTGAGTAGAAAAAACATATTGTCTTTCTTATTTGACCTGTTGATTGGAGCGGAAGGCGGCGACTCCTAGGGCATTAGCAAGCAAATCAAGACCCTGGACTGAGCACGATAAAGGAAGGAAGGCTAAGGGCGCCTCGTCCTGAGGCGACACAACATCGTGTTGGTCCAAGCTTGATGCTTGCCCCCTGAAAAGCGTCCACCTGCAGCGGAAATCAACCCGTTCATGGGATAAAAATGTATATACTTTCTTATTCTTAAGAAAAGCGCAAAACGCCCTTTAAGTGCAACTTGTCTTCATCCTTTTTAGCGTGCTTTGGACAGCATGTCGGCCATCTTATTACCGCATAAATTTTAAGAGGGACGGGAAGTGGCAAGCCACTTCCCGTCCCTCTTTTTCGGTTATCCTATTGCTGTCGTTTGTCCGTTGCCCGCTTGAAACGGTTGGAGTCAGGTGAATTTTGCTTTAGGTTAATGAAAGAATAGATACTATCTACCTGGAGAGCGGCGCCCGAAGATACAATTTCGGGCGCTCTTCGCTTCTCAATTTAGAGATGCTGCTTATTTTCTTTTAGCAAGATGTAAAAATATGTTATATTTTCAGAAGTGGATAAGGCTTTCATAGAGCATACATTAGCTTGTTTGAAGTAGCGTCCGCTCGACTCCTACGTGAAAAGCGAGACAGTCGAGACCTGCAGGAGCATAGCGACGAAGCGGCTCGACACTCGCCCCGTGGAAAGCGAGCGGTAAGCTTCGGAAAACAAATTGCTTATGGTATTTATATACTTTCTTGTCTTTTCAAAAATCATTTTTCACTGACTTTTGTGACAACCCCTTAAGTTTATACCATAATTCAGTACAGTATAGTTACTCAATGAAACACCAGAGAAATTCTTTCGTTTTCTCTGGTGTCTTCTATTAATATTAAATGTGATTCACGTTGACTTGTACTTCTTTAAGTTTTTCTGCTTTTCGATCTGTTGCCAATTTTAATGTAACAAGAGTAATGACACCGATTACAAGAATACCAGCGATAATGAACATTCCTGTAGTAAATGCTACAGAACCGAGAATCATCGGCCCTACAAATCCACCTAATGCTGCAAATGAATTAACTAAAGCGATTCCAACTGGTGCAGTGGACTCGGTGAAGAAGAATGTTAAGTATGCAAAGAAACATCCAGTAAATCCATATAATCCTGCAGAAGTAATAGCTAACATAAGAACCATCATAAATAAGCTATTGGAAAACCCACTTCCTATAAATCCGATAATGGCAATTAGAAAGCAAACAAGTAAATGTGATTTATGTGCATTAGTTCTATCAGCACTCCAGCCAACAAATAGAATTGCTGGTATACCAACAACAGCGGGAATCATTGCTAACCAGCCTATCTCTAAGTTGGTTGTTGCAGTTTCTGATAAAGATTTAATAATGGTTGGCATCCAGAATGACAAACCATAAACCCCTGTATAGGCAGCAAAGTAAAGTAAAGAAAGCTTCCAAACTTTTGAATCTTTCAACATATCAATTTTCGATACTTTGTTTACTTTGATACTTAATTGTCGCTCAATATCTAGTTCACCTTCTAACCAATCTCTTTCTTCCTGAGATAACCATTTAGCATTAGCAGGTCGATTCGTTAAGTAGAAAATAACAAAACATCCTAAAATAACTGCTGGAATACCTTCTAAGATAAACATCCATCTCCATCCAGACATGTTAAACCAAGAGATACTATCAAGAATCCATGTGGACACAGGTGCTCCAATTAAACCACCAATTGGTAACGCAAGTAATAATACCGCTGTCGCTTTTCCTCTTTCACGAGATCTAAACCAATACGTTAAATACAAAATAATACCCGGGAAAAATCCAGCTTCAGCGACCCCTAATAAAAAGCGTAAAATGTACAAATGAGTAGTCGTCTGTGCAAATCCAGTTAAGATAACGATAATTCCCCATGAAAACATTATCCGCGCAATCCACACTTTTGCTCCAACTTTGTGCATAATCATATTACTTGGAACTTCGAAAAAGAAATAGCCTAGAAAGAAAATACCAGAAAGAAGACCAAAAACTTCAGCCGATAATGCTAATTCTGCATTCATTTGTAAAGCTGCATACCCCAAGTTAACTCGATCTAAATACGCTACAATATACAAAATTAATATAAATGGCAGAATACGTAGCATTGTCTTTCTAACAGTTCTTTTTTCAAGTGCACTCATTGTTTGACTCATTAACATTTCTCCCCTTTGAATGTTTTAGTCGTTCATTAATCTATTCTTTATATTTCTAATTTACATTTTCTAAAATAATCGCAATTCCTTGTCCCCCACCAATACAAAGCGATGCTAAACCATATCGGACATTTCTTTTCTTCATTTCAACACCTAAAGAATAAGTAATTCTCGTGCCACTTGCTCCCACTGGATGCCCCAATGCAACTGCCCCACCATTCACATTCACTTTCTCCATATCTAGACCTAACTCTTTGATAACAGCCAAGGATTGTGCTGCAAAAGCTTCATTTAATTCAAACAAGCCAATCTCTTCCAAGCTTAATCCGGCCTTTTCTAATGCTTTTTTGCACGCAGGGACAGGTCCAATACCCATGATTGTCGGATCAACACCTGCTACACCCCACGAAACGATTTTTGCTAATGGCTTCAAATTATGTTCATTTACATATGCTGCCGATGCAAGTAAAACAGCAGCCGCTCCATCATTAATCCCACTCGCATTACCAGGCGTTACTGTACCGTCTTTCTTAAAAGTGGGCTTTAACTTTGATAGTCCATCAACAGTTGTGCCATCACGGATATGCTCATCCTTATCGAAAATAACTTCGCCTTTTTTTCCTTGTAACTTTACTGGCACAATTTCCTCTGCAAATCTACCGTTGTCTCTTGCTTGAATAGCTCTTTCCTGTGATTGAACAGCAAACGCATCCTGTTCTTCACGAGAAATATCATATCTTACAGCTAAATTTTCAGCTGTCATCCCCATACCACAACCAACATATTTATCCGTCAAAGTATCCCAAAGCATATCTTCAACTAGTGGTGCTTTGTTAGGTGAGCCGAAACGAGTTCCTCTCAATACATGAGGAGCAAGACTCATATTTTCCGTTCCTCCAGCGACAATGACGTTCGCATCACCAACTGCTATTGCCTGAGCCCCTGACACAATAGACTGCATACTAGAGCCACATAATCGATTAAGCGTAAGTGCACTTGATGACTCTTCTAACCCACTTTTTAATCCAATATGTCTTGCAAGATAAGCAGAGTTACCGCTTGTTTGGATGACGTTTCCGAAAATAATTTCGTCAATATCTGAAGCAGGAATACCACTCCTTTTAATCGCTTCTTCCGTTGCAATTACCCCTAAATCAATTTCGTTTACATCTTTTAGCGAACCACCAAACGTTCCAAAAGCTGTTCTAGCACCATCAATAATATACGTCGTCATCCTGCTCTCCCCCTTGTATTACATTCCACCTGCGACTTTAATATGTTCTCCTGTAATGCCACTTGCTACATCAGATGCTAAATATACAACACCTGAAGCAACTTCTTCTGGTTCAATAAAACGCTCCATCGCTTGCTTAGGATACATAATTGCCTCTAGTGCATCTTTCTCAGTTTTTCCTTCTGCTGTTAAACTATCAATCTGTTTCATGAGTAACTCTGTTTTCACTGGACCAGGTAGAATCGAGTTGGCAGTGATTTTATAGGCAGCCCCTTCTAGCGCTGTTACTCCAGTAACACCGATGACACCATGCTTCGCAGCAACATAAGCAATCTTCTCTGGTGTAGCTAACTTCCCATGAACCGATGAAATATTAATAATCCTACCGTACGTTTCTTTTTTCATATGTGGAAATACGTGCTTCGTCATTAAGAACACACCAGTTAACATGACATCAATTAGTAAGTTCCACTTTTCTAAAGGAAAAGATTCTAATGGTGCACGATATTGTAGTCCAGCATTATTAACCAAAACCTCAATGGATCCTCTTTCATGAATAATATTAGCTATAGCCGTTTGAATAGTTTCTTCATTCGTGACATCTAAATAAATTCCTTTTGCATTTCCACCTATTTCGTTTGCGGTCTTTTCTGCAGCATCTTTGTTCAGATCTGCTACATACACAAAATCATTTTGATTACTAAATTCCAAGGCAATAGCTTTACCAATCCCACCCGCTGCACCTGTTATCAGAACGGTTCTTTGTTTATCCATTAGGTACCCCCCATTATTCAATTTAAATTATTTGAGTGAAAAAGATTTTTCAAATTCTAATGGAAAATCTACCTTTTCACTTAACTCTTCTATAGAAATATCCTCAAGCAACTCTACTACTCTTGGACCTTCTTCCGTAAATTTAAAAACAGCATAATCAGATACAAACAAGTCAACCTTTCGAATACCACTAGTTTTATAAGAAAGTTCTTTGACTAATTTAGATGTTCCATCTTTTGCGAACAACGTGGCAGCAACTATTACTTTTTTTGCGCCAGCTACCAGATCCATTGCTCCACCCACACCCAAAATTGGTTGATTTGGTACAGCCCAATTAGCAATTTCTCCATGAATGTCTACTTGAAGTATTCCTAATACTGCAACATCTACGTGACCACCTCTGATTAACGCAAATGAATCTGCGCTGCTAAAAAAAGAGGCACCTTTTAAATATGTTACCGGCTCTTTTCCTGCATCAATCAAATCGATATCTAAATTCTCTTCCGTTGCAGGAGGTCCCATCCCCAATAATCCATTTTCCGTTTGTAAAAAAACCTCTTTATTTCCTAAATAAGACGAAACCATTGTAGGAATACCAACTCCTAAATTAACAATTTGACCATCTTCTAACTCTTCCGCAATTCTTTTTGCAATGACATGTCTTTTATCTTGAATCAACATACTCACTCCCTATTTTGGAATACTTACTTTGGATAACATAATTAACATAAGCATGTGGTGTAACAATATATTCCGGGTCTAGTTCCCCTACCTCCACAATTTCATCTACTTCCGCAATTACAATTTTCCCAGCAGTAGCCATCATAGGATTGAAGTTTCTAGCTGTCGTATGGTAAACTAAATTCCCTAATCTATCAGCTTTTGCAGCTTTAATTATCGCCACGTCGCCCTTAATTGCTTTTTCAAAGATATATCTTTCACCATCTATTTCTCTTTCTTCCTTACCTTCACTTAACTCAGTTCCTACTGCAGTTTTTGTATAAAAACCTCCAATGCCTGCACCACCACAACGAATTGCTTCCGCCAATGTGCCTTGTGGTAACAAATCGATTTCCAGCTCTCCTCTAGACCAGGCGATTACTGCTTCTTTGTTTATTGAAAAAAATGAACCAATTGCTTTTTTGATTTTCCCTTGCATGAACAGTTTGTGCAAACCCTGCCCAAGATCTCCTAAATTATTACTTACGATAGTTAAATCTTGAATATCTGTTTCTAACAATTCGTCAATAATCGTAAGTGGTGTACCAGATAAACCAAATCCACCTGATAAAATTTGATCACCATTCTTAAATAACTTTCGAATTTCCCTTGAGTCAATTACTTTATTCATTGTTTTCCCTCCACCGTTAGAAAGCGCTTTCTTTTTCTCTATAAATTATTAATTATCCTTGAAAGTAGATTGAATGTAATATAAATTAGGTATAACTCAGTGAACCATCACCTACCAAAAATTAGACTACGGTCTACTTTTAATTAGACTGTAGTCTGATTTTAATAGATGTTAGAGTATTCTGTCAATAGTGTTTGGAGGTATTTTTATGCTCGAGCCTGTAAAAAAACAACGTAGAGGAGAAGAAACGAAGAAAAAAATTTTAAAAGTCGCTTTAGAACTTTTTAGTGAGAAAGGATTTAACAAAGTAACCGTTGATGACATTGTCAAAAAAAGTGGAACATCAAAAGGATCTTTTTATCAACATTTCCGAACGAAGGCTGACATATTTTTAGTACGATTTATGGAAGTAGATAATTATTATTTGGAAGTTTATCAATCGTTCCCTGTAGACATGGATCCTATTGAAAAATTATCTATCTTCACCCAAAAACTAATGCACTTTCTTGAAGAGGAAATGGGCAAAAATCTAATGAAGGTTATTTACAGAGCAGCATTGGAATCAAAAGAACATACCTATTTCTTAGATTCCAATCGCACACTCTTTAAAATTTTGCGAGCAATAGTTGAAGAATCAATTGAAAAAGGTCAAATTAAACCGGAGCTTTCTTTAGACGAAGCATTAACAATAATTAACCAGTCCTATATGGGGATAATTTATCACTGGGGATTACAGGATACTAACAAAACTTTAGTATCACTTTCTATTCCCATTACTAAAGCAATAATTGATGGTTTCAAAATAAAAAACTAAACATTAAACTAAATATCTTGCTTAAAAACACAAAAGACCGGCTTCTAAAAGAAACCGGTTTAAAATCTAGCATATTTTTAAGAAAAGCAGCATGTGCTGTCCTTTAAATGCATCTTGTCTTTCGCCAATTCCAGCGTGCTTTGGACGAAACATTGGCTATACTATTACCGTGGGATTTTTAAAGGAGCTTGATGTGACTGCGTCACATCAAGCTCCTCCTTTTTCGATAATCTTATGGCGAATGTTTGTCCGTCGCCCTCTTAGAATTTGCTAGGGCATGGTGCATCATTTCGTTTGGATAATAAGAGAAGAAATCTTTCCTGCTTTTTTAAAGGCGTCCGAAGATACAATTTCGGACGCCCCTTGCTTCTTTATTAATCGATACTACCTATTTTTTCTCTATTTCCACTTGCCATATGGATAAGCAAAGGAAATTACACCAGTTCATTGAGTAGAAAAAACATATTGTCTTTCTTATTTGACCCGTTGATTGGAGCGGAAGGCGGCGACTCCTAGGGGATTAGCAAGTAAATCAAGACCCTGGACTGAGCGCGATAAAGGAAGGAAGGCTAAGGACGCCTCGTCCTGAGGCAACGCCTTCATGACCAACATCGTGTTGGTCCAAGCGGCTTGATGCTTGCCCCCTGGAAAGCGTCCACCTGCAGCGGAAATCAACCTGTTCCTGGCAGAAAATTTGTATACTTGCTTATTATTCAAAAAGACCAATCCTCACTGTCAATTACTATACTGACAGGAAGGATTGGCTTTCATCATGCTATTTATTTTATTGCGAGGCATTTAACCCTTTTTCACAAGCTCTTCAAACCTTACTAAGGCTCTTGTATAGATAGCCTCAATTGGTGGAGCGTTACAAAGAACTACTTTTTTCTTAGTGTCTTTTTTTTCAACTTCAGTTTTCAATATATAGAAAAGTTTATCAAAGTTTTTTATCGTTCCACCATTTAAGTAAATGGTGCAATATGCATCATTCAATTTCGCTGAATGAATGACTGAAGTCGTTAGATTTGTTAATTCATCCACTGCTTCATAAAGGATTCGATTGGCTTCTTGATCACCTTGATTTACTGCTTCATCCAATAAAGTTGAAAAACTTGCTATTGCATCAACAGAGTACTCTTCTCCATATAACCATGCCGTGAAGTCATTTATCGTTTGTTTGCCCAGCTGTTCGAACACCTTCTCTTTCAAGGCGGTATCGGGACCTCGACCATCTTCCATTCTGAAAATAGTTTTTATGATTTGTTTGCCAATCCAGTAACCACTACCTTCATCTCCAGAGCGATGGCCCCATCCACCAGATCGAGCAACAATTCCTTTTCCATCATGTGCATATGCAATAGATCCTGTTCCAGAAATTATTAAAATTCCAGCTTGGTTTTTCGTTACTCCGACTAATGTAGAATATGCATCGTTCTCAACAATCAGATCAACAATTGTCAGTGATAATTCATCCAAAATTTCTATTATTACTTCTTTTACAACCTGATAGTCTACAAGTGTATCGATTCCCGCTAATGCGAATACACCAACATTTATTGTGGATACAGGGTGCTTTAGAAGAAGTTCTTTTAATAGATTTTGTACGACTTTTTTAAACGCATCTATCCCAATTACTTGATAATTAGAACCTGTTGAATCTCCTTCGTAAAATATCGCTCCATTTTCATCCCTGAGAGTTACGACTGTTTTTGTGGCACCTCCATCAATCGCTACTAAATACGTCGTCATTTTGATTCACTCCAATGATTTTTAAAACTTTCTAATACTTCTTCTGCTTTTTCAATTTCATTTTCTTTCCCTTCTACCCATTCATTTAATTGAATCAAACGATGTTCGTAGTTTGCTAGTGATGTAGACATCGTAAGAGGAGCAGGTCCTCCTAAGATTGTACGTAATTCAATGAAGTTTCGTGGACATACTGCTTTTTGGAATTGTGCTTCCGTTAGTGTGAGTGGTTTTTTTAATATATTCTGGGCTACACTATTCACCATATCGTAGGTTAAATCTGATAGTTTTTCATGTCCGCTTCCATCTAATGCTCGTACCGCATTGCTCACAATATGATGCGCCTGTCTAAAAGATATATTCTCTACCCGTACTAATGTATCCGCTAGTTCCGTAACGTTTGCAAAGCTTTCTCTCGCTCGTTTTTCAAGTCCCTTTTTATTGACATTCAATGTAGCAATTACACTCGTAACCAGCTCATAAATTCCATTAAGCTTCTCTAATGATCTCCACAAATAAGGCTGTAAATCGTCTTCGGTATCCACGATATCTCCAAAAGGTGTATTATGAATCATCATTAATACCGTATTGGTATCCCCAACAACTGATGATAACAAAGCCCGCGTATGCTCTAGGGAAACTGGGTTTCTTTTCTGTGGCATGATAGAACTAACTTGTACATAGGGATTTGCTAACGTGAACACGTTAAATTCTTTGGTCGCCCATGTTAGCAAGTCTTGAATGGAACGTCCCAAATTTAAACTGGCTATTTGGACTGCTGTTGATGCTTCCATTAAATAATCTGCACCCGCAACGCTATCCCATGCATTTTCTATTATTTCATCAAATGAAAGTAGCTCTTGCATTCGTTGACGGCTAATCGCAAACCCTGAAGTCGTAAGTGCAGCTGCTCCCATACTACTGCGATTGACTGTTTTATATGCAGCTTGAAGTCGTACAAAATCTCGATCTAACTTATCCATCAATCCTCTTATATAATGTGCCAATGTTGTTGGTTGTGCTTGTTGTGTATGGGTATAACCAATCATAATTGTCTCGATATGTTCATTAGCAAAGACATGCAACGAATTTTGAAAAACAAGTAAGCCTTTCATTAACTTCAATATCTTTTTTCGCAGTGTCATACGATAGATAGCTATCCCCATATCGTTGCGACTTCTAGCAATATGTAGATTCCCAGCAATATCACCCGCTTTACTAATCAGGTCATGCTCCACTCTAAAAAACAAATCTTCGAACTCAGAGCTATACGCACTCGTTTTATAAAACTCAGAATCTATTTCCGAAATTGCTTTTCCAATTTGTTTTGCTTCAGCTACACTCACTAAACCTTGTTCCTGTAGCATGACTAAATGCGCAATATTAATTTGCATCATATAATCGACAAAATTTCTTTTTGCTTCATCATAAGCTGGTTCAAGTATCATGTTCTTATAAGTTAAAGAGGGAAATACACTCCCCTCTCTTGCTTCAATTTCCATTTTATAACCATTCATCATGTATCTCTCCTTTCTGTTTTGAAAACATTTCCTTCGATTCACATAATATCCATTAAATCGCTGAGCCTACACTACCTTTAGACAATTTATCCGAAATCGTTAAGACGAATAAAATCAAGACAATTTGAAGTACACCATAAGCACAAGCAGTTCCAAATTTAAATGCATACATTTTTTGGAATATCGCAACTGATAAAGGCATTGTTGATGTGCTATAAATTAAGATAGATGCAACAAATTCCCCAATACTTTGAACAAACGCCAATAGTGTACCTGCTAAAATACCAGATAAAGAGAGTGGAATGACAATTCTTCGAAATGTCGTCCACCACGATGCACCTAAACTGCGAGAAGCTTCTTCAATCGACTGATCTGATTGCATTAAGCTTGCCGATGTGGATCGGAAAACTAGTGGTAGATGTCGAACAAAATAAGCTAACGGCAAAATCCAAAATGTGCCGATTAACACCTGATTAAAACTAAAGATGCTTGGTTGACTAAATGCTGCTATCAAGTTAACAGCAACAACAGTACCTGGAAGCGCCCAAGGAACCATGATTAAAATATCCAAAAGTGCTTTACCTTTAAAATTCATCCGTACCATGGCATACGCAGCGGCTACACCAAAAATAATATTACCAACTGTAGCGACAAAGCCCATCTGAAGAGAGTTCCAAATAGGTCTCCATGTCCGCTCATCTGTAAATAAAGCTTTATAATGATCTAACGTATATTCTGGTGGTAGAACTTGTATCGTCCAAGAACCATCTGTTGTGAAAGAGATTAAAATCAACACCAAAATTGGTAATAGTAAAATAATGACACCAACACACGACAACACCATAGATACATACTTCAGGGTTTTCGTCTTTACTTCAGTTCGATGTACAGAAATTCCTTTGCTTTGATTTTGGTAGTTTCTCCGATTTTGATACCAACGCATAATGATTAAGAATGAAATCGAAACAAATGACAATATCGTGGATTGTGTTGCTGCCATGTCCAAATTACCATTTGTACGGGACAAGTAAATTTGCATCGTCATCGTACGTTCCACTCCGAATATCAACGGTGCCGTATAAGAAGCCATAGCAATCATAAAAACTAACAGCGCTGCTGCGACCAGCGAAGGTGTCAGCATTGGCAATACTACTCTTCTCCACGTCGTCCATTTGCTTGCTCCTAGAATCGTGGATGCTTCTTCAAGGGAAGGATCAAGACCTTTGATTGCGGCTGAAGCAGTAAGATAGAAGTACGTATACATTGTAAAAGTATGTACGACAATTACTCCCCAAACCCCCTTCAATGCAAATGGGACTTCCTCCAGATTTAAAATATGTTGTATCCCACGCGGAATGATTCCACTTTCACCATACAAAAATGTAAACGATAAGACACCAACTAAAGGAGGCAGAGCCATTGGAACTAATACTAAAATCGATAATATTTTACGTCCTGGGAATTCATAGCGTTCCAATAAGAAAGCCATAGCAACACCGACAATAGCACAAGTAATTACACTTAAAACGGATATATACACACTAGTCCATAGGGCTTCTAAATTCGCTGTGCTCTCCAAACTAAAAAAACGACGATAATTACTTAGTGCACTTCCCTCTACAAAACTCTGAATAAAGGTTTGATAAAACGGAAAAATTACATAGCCCAATAAAATTAAAAATAGTGGAGAAATTAGTACATAAATAAAGTAAGGTGAGCGTGTCAAACGGGCCCGCTTACTATCCTTTGTCGTCGTTCCCTTTCTCATCTTTTACCCTCCTATTCACCCAAAAAATACACATTTCGTATGGGGACGTGAACAGACATTGTATCCCCGATCGACAATAGCTCACTTCCGTTATTAATCATCATCGTATTGAAAAGGAATCCATTTACATCAATGACGTAATTAATACTTACTCCCGTAAACTCAACAAACTTAATTGTTCCAATCATTCCATTAGTTCCAGCACCAATACATAATGACTCTGGACGAATTGATATGTAAATCGTACTTCCTTTTTTCATTTCTGCATTGGAAGCTGCATTCGTCGGCATCCCTACCAGTCGAATTCCTTCTTCACTTTCCACTTCCACTTCTGACTCCGTTACATTTTTCACCGTGGCCTTAATCATATTCGTATCTCCTATAAAAGAAGCAACGAAACGATTTTCTGGACGATTATATATTTCTTGCGGTGTCCCAATTTGTTTTACATAGCCATTATCCATGACCATTATCCGATCAGACATTGCCATCGCTTCCGTTTGATCATGTGTAACATAAATTGTTGTAACACCAAACTCTGTTTGCAATCGCTTCATTTCTACACGCGTTTCTTCTCGTAATTTTGCATCTAAATTTGACAGAGGCTCATCAAGCAATAAAATATCCGGTTCGATTACTAGAGCCCTTGCAAGTGCTACACGCTGCTGTTGTCCACCCGATAATTCATTGATTTTACGGGAGCCGTATTTTTCAAGTCGGACCATCGTTCGAGTTCTATCCACTTTTTCTTTTATCTTTTCTTTCGATAATTTTCTAACTTGAAGCCCAAATGCGATATTTTCGTCTACCGTCATATGTGGAAATAATGCGTAGTTTTGAAATACCATTCCGATTTCACGTTTGTTTGGTTGAAGGGTAGATACATTTCGATCGTCAAAATAAATCTCACCTTCTGTTGGAAAGTAAAATCCAGCAATCATACGTAATGTTGTTGTTTTTCCGCATCCACTAGGTCCGAGAAACGTAAAAAATTCTCCTGGCATAATATCAATATTTAAATTTGCTACACCATGCGCTTTCCCAAACTTCTTTGTAATATTTTCTAATCTTACACCCTTCATAAAAGCACCTCTTTTCTCTTTTAAAAAAAGACCCCGCACTTGAGTAATCGAGGTCTTCAAAAGATCATATCACGCCTTACTTTGACTTAATTTTTTCATCCCAATGTTGCATCCATTCTGCTTCTTTCTCAGCTAGTAACGTCCAATCTATTTCAAGCGATTTTAAGTCAAGCTCCTTATACCAAGCAGGCATATCTTCCACAGCAATATCTGAACGCGCTGGAATTTGGAATAGATCTTCAGCAAGTTTCACACGAACATCTTTTTCAAAGAGAAATTCGTAGAAAAGCTCTGCGTTATTTTTGTTTTTACCGTCTTTCACAAGTGCAACACCATCAACTAAAATTGGAGCACCACTCTTTGGATAGATGTAATCGAATGGTTGGTTGTTCAATTCTTTTTGTAAAAGAATATCTTGTAAGTTCCATAGTGATACCGTTCCTTCTTGGCGTGCAAGTTTCAAATATAAATTTGTTGGATCTTGCGTATATTCTTTTGTGTTTTCATTCAATGCTTTCAACCACTCGTAGCCTTTTTCTGGGCTAGTTGCATCCTGACGATAAATCATTGAAGAGTATATTGTACGCATCGTACCAGATGCCAATACGCCACGAATGATGATTTTATCTTTCCACTGCTCGTCGAGTAAATCATCCCAGTCTTGTGGACCAGTTTCTTTTGTCAAAATATCACTATTAATCATAATAACTTCTGGTAGCAACATTTCGCCATACCATCGACCTTCCGGATCTTTATGCTCTGCTGCAACTGAGGCATCAAATGAAGGTTTGAATGATGCTAGTAACTCTTCGTTTGCTGCAACCATTAATGCAGACTGCGTTCCTCCCCACCAAAAATCAGCCTGTGGGTTTGCTTTTTCTCCTCGAACACGTTCTAATATTTGTTGTGCACCCATTGTTAACACATCCACCTGTACGTCAGGGTACTTCTCATTGAACATACCGACAACCTGTTCAACAACACTTTCATCACGTGCAGTATAAATTACTAGTTTGCCAGATGCTTCTTTCTCTTCAGTAGCATTTGCATCCCCTTCTTTTTCTTCAGTTGCGCCTGTATCTGTCTCCTTTTCTTCTGTCGGACTCTCGACCTTGTCATCGCTACAAGCTGATAAAATGATGAACACAAATGCGAGTAGAAACAGTAATAAGCTCTTCTTCTTCAAATTATTACCCCCTAATAGTAATTACTATTTTCTCCAAAAATTGAATAGGATTCTAATGCAAGTTCAATAGCCCCGACTAGGCCCACTCGATCACACTTTATCGCAAACTCGAAAGTCGGATTCATCGGTAAGTAAATCGAACAACTGTCATTCAAACGCTGAATAAAATCGTGTCCCAAATAACTTAAGTCACCTGACAATATTACAATTTCAGGGTCAGTAACTGAAACAACACTAAGGATCGCTTTTTCCCAATGACATTGATAATCTTCGTAAATCACTTTAATCTCAGAGTCTTTATCAGCATTTTTTACCATCGTTTCAATTGCTTTTGCAGGTGATGAAAGTTGAAGCGCCTTTGAAACACCTAAAGCACCGTAATTCGATTCAAAGACACCCATAGTAGACTGTAAATTCCGCGGGTCACCAATTAGCATCGATCCTATTTCACCAGCAGCTTGGGAATGCCCCCGTTGTAACTGTTGGTTCATGATTAAACCACAACCGACACCACGACTAGCAAAAATGAACAGCAATGAATCTAACTGTCTATCTTTTTTCTTAACATATTCACCAATCGTCATTAAATTCACGTCATTCTCTATTACAATTGGAATACCCAATTTGTGAATGGTACTTTCAATTTCATCATCGGATTCAGAAATGATACCTGGTGAATGGAGAAAACCAGATGACTGGTTTTTTGATATACCTGGAACACCTAAAATAATACCTAATATCTGCTCTCGCCCTTCGCAGTGATGCGATACAAACTCCTCAATCCCACTTGCTAGTAAGGAAAATATTTCTTTCACTGACATTGGTAATTGCAAATTCATAGAAAGATGTTCAATTTCTTTGCCATCCAGATTCGCAAGAACTAAAGAAAGGCTCTCCCCTTCTATGAGCGCGCCGACTACAAATTGAAATGTTGCATTATACTGCAGTAGAATAGGCTTTCGTCCACCAGTCGATATACCTGCACCAATTTCTGTAACAAACCCTTCCGTTATTAGCTCAAGTACAATTGCTGAGACTGTTGGTTTACTTAACTTCGTTATTTTCGCAAGGTCTGCTCGTGATATAGAAGGAAAAGTACGTAACGTTTTCAATATCATTTCACGATTCGACTGTTTCATCGTATGATGACTCGCCTTCTCCACTTCTCTTATTTCACCCACCCCCCTTTAGTTAGTATAGTTAACTAACCTTCAAAATCAGTGTAGATTGTAAACGCTTTCCAGTCAACAATTATTTTGAATTTTCAGATAAGAATAAAGAACCATTTTTTTACACCCATAAACGGTCCAAATAATTAAGGGGGAAATGCTTATGAAGAAACTCACAGTAATACTCGTTTCACTCGTTTTAATCCTTTCTATCAGTAGTGGGTTTTCCAATCACACATCCGCAGAACAGCAAGATGTGGTCTTGTGGAATTCATTAAAGCCACTGGATACGACTGTTACTTTTCTAAATACTGGTGCACATCCTGATGATGAACGAAATGACCTGATAGCCTATCTGTCACGGGATTAGGTGTAAAACCCCTAGCTTAATTGCAAATCGTGGTAAAAGGCCCAAAATGAGATTGGCAATGAGCTCGACAATACGTTAGGAATTATACGTTCCCAACAAATGATTGAAGACGCAAAAATTACAGGTGTCAAAGCATATCACTTAAGCAAAACAACTTCGGATCCCATCTTCGATTTTGGATTTTCCAAGACACCTAAAGAAACATTGAGTAAATGGGGTGAAGACCTTACTTATGAAAAATTAATTCACTTTATTCGTAGTTATCAGCCGGAAATTATGATGCCTGAAAGCCCCAATAGGAAAATGCTGCGTGAGCACATAATTCCATAAGGAAGAATAGTGAAAGCACTATGGATTGGTTAATTATCATAAGTATCACATCCTTTTGATATTTAACTAAACTCCGTTGCTCCTAATTTCTTTTCCATATTTCCTACATACTCCTCTAATTGATTGGCAGGGTAATACACGGTGTTTCCGTGACATACTTCTAAACGTTTCGGGTTTAATGTTCCTACAATGCTACTGCTTTTTACTGCTTCAGCTATTTCAGGTGTAAACAACGGCGGACGAAGCTTTCCTTTTTTAGATGAAAATAGGTCCCCTGCTAACAGCACTTGATCCTTTTCATGGTAATATACGACATGGCCCGGAGAGTGGCCTGGTGTCCAGAATGGTGTCAACGAACCAATTTTTTTCAAGTTTCCTAGCTCATCTTCTGCGAGAGCTTTCGCGATTCCTTTTTCGACGTTTTGCTCAAGCTTCTTCCTTTTTGGATAAAGAAGTTCACCTTCCATATAAGGGATTTCTTTTTGGTGTACGTATACCGGCACTTCATTTTCGGTCAATATTGCCTTTATTGCACCTACGTGATCGACATGTCCGTGAGTTAATAGAATTCTTTGCAATGGTCCAAAGTTTAGTTCTTTTAAAAATTTCATGATTCCTTTCGCCATTATTGGCATCCCAGCATCCACTAATGTAACCCCGTCCTCTTCGACAACAACCCACACATGAATCGGCACTATCATCCAAGTATTTAAACTCCAAATATGCTCAGAAACTCTTTTCGCTTTCATCATTCTCTCTCCCTTGATTTCAATTTTTCTTTAAAGCCTAAAATTAAAATTTCTTTAGCAAGGTTAAACGTTGGTGTTAATATTTCTATTAATACGTCTAGAGGTTCATGTTGATACGAGTATGTACTTAAAATCCCATTCTAAGTGCACCTTGTTCTTCACCAATTGCCGAGTGCTTTGGAAAAAACATTGGCTATACTATTACCGCGGGATTTTTAGAGGAGCTTGATGTGACTGCGTCACATCAAGCTCCTCCTTTTTCGGTTATCTTATGACGAATGTTTGTCCGTCGCCCTCTTGGATTGTGAAAGGGCATGGTGCATTATTTCGTTTGGGTAATGAAAGATACGATCCTTTCCTACATCTTTAAAGGCGTCCGAAGATACAATTTCGGCCGCGGTTTCGCTTCTTTAGCAATCGATACTGCCTATTTTTTCTCTATTTCCACTTACTATATGGATAAGCAAAAGATAGTAAACCAGTTCATCGATTGGACGAACCATATTGTCTTTTCTATTAGATCTGTTGATTGAAGCGGAAGGCGGCAATTCCTAGGGGATTAGCAAGCAAATCAAGACCCTGGACTGAGCGCGATAAAGGAAGGAAGGCTGAGGGCGCCTCTTCCTGAGGCGACGCCTTCATGACCAACATCGTGTTGGCCCAAGCAGCTTGATGCTTGCCGCCTGCAGCGGAAATCAACCTGTTCATGGCATAAAAATTTGTATACTTTCTTATTCTTCAAAGAAAGGGTTTGCCACATAGTCGAAAGATCGACTTATGAGACAAACCCTTTCTTGCTAACTCTACTAAGGCATTGGATTGATAGACCATGCAAAGCCTATCATAAAGAACATGAATACAACGATGAAAAAACTAATTGCTAATCCTAGAAGTGCAAACGTACGTTTTCCATTTCTGGTGAAAAGCCCTGCCACACCAAAAATAGTAGCTCCTACTAGAAAAGACTTAATGATTTCCGTAGGCATGAATGAAGATTTCATGATTAATCCTAGATTAATCATGAACAGCGCGAATAGAGCTAAAAGAGTAGAAATAGTACCTGTAATTGTTTCTTTCGTTCGAAACGTATGCTTTTCCTTTCCCTTTACGAATTCCAATTCCATAACCTCACTTCTCCTCTTTTCATCCCTCTAACAAAGGACTCCTCTTGTAACTTCATGATTTCTTTAGAAGGACCTGTAACTACCGCTCCGTAAATTTTAATGCCATTTTGTTCGACATATTGTACTCGTTTCGTTAAATCTAATTCCTTAGACCTTGCAACCATCGTCGCCACGTCTTCATGATTTTTTAAAAACTTTAAGCTATCAAGGAATACTTTTTCATTCGACTCCTCTCCGTTAAAAGGAGACCATTGATCTGAATCGATTTGTGCTGGGAAGCCGATTGGAGAAACATATACTCCATTTTCCGCCTGTTGAATATCTTCGTTTCCTGTATAAACAGCATACCAACGAAGCTCCATTTCTTTATCCGCAAATAATTGCTCTATTTCTTCTACTGAATATTCTTTATCAAACGATATATATGCTTCTGCTACTGTACCTTCTGGAAGACCTTGCAGCTTCTCCCACTCGTCACCTTCAGCATAAGGTAGCGGTGCTTTCGGATGAATCAATTCATCATTAAAATATGGTATTTTCTTTGGTGGTGAATCAACACGATACTCGCTAACTGGTTGCTCCGCATTATTGAATAAGAATGGAACGGAGGATTCGCCAAATCTAATTGTATCCTTGCCAACTTTTTTCTCTAAGTTTAAGTGCACATCCATCGAAAAAATCCCCATAGTCGTCTCTACTTCTCTTTCCGCTACACTTACATTTGGCTCTGTTAAATAAATCGTTTTATCGGCAACTTCAATTAATTCATTTGCACGGCCTCCAATGGCATAATAACCAAATGAAAACAGAGTCAGAACAGGTAAGGTTAATAATAGAATCGCCAAAATTGTTACTACTGTGGTCCACTTTGCACGCATTTTACCCAACTTCATAATTTTTTGCTGCTGTTCTTCAGAAATATGAAAATTTTGTTCATGCATTTCTTTTTTTGCTCCATTTATTAAGTTCTCATATGCTTTATCCTTATGACTCATTAGTTTCCACCCTTCCTTCTAGCATTTTTCTTAATTTCCTTCTGCCTCGAAACAAATGACTTTTTACTGTATTCATATTTTGAACGAGAATTTCGGATGCCTCTTTATAAGAAAAGTCATGTACATCACAGAGCAATATGGCTTGTTTCTCATTTGTGGGAAGCCCCTCAATCAATGCCAAAAGCTTGCTATATCCATCTTTCTCCATAACCGCATCCTCCGTTAATTCGTTTGCCACCCAACTAGATAGTAATGGCGTATCCGTAAGTACTACCCTTCGATCTCTCCGTATTGAATCAATGAACACATGATATCCTGTTTTAAACAACCATGGCTTGACGTATCCTTGATAATCCTCTATATGAAGAAAAGCTCGATAAACCGTTTCCTGCACAAGTTCCTCCGCCCTATGATGATCTTTTGAAAGGGATAGCAAATAGCGGTACAAATCATTCACATATAAACGATAGATGTCCTCAATTTCCATGTACCTGCCTCCATTCGTACAAACAACGCAGAACCCTGTCTAAAAGTTGCAAAAAATTTTAATATTTTTATAAAGTATTGTAAATCTCGTATAAATTTCTAGCAATTGAAGCCACAAAAGTGAAGATTCATAATTCCATCTCGCTTTCTAACTAGTTATAGTGTATTAATGAGGATTGGACACTTTGAATTTCTTTACAGAAAGAGATACAACCTTTTTTCAAGGTTGTATCTCTTTCTGAGTTATGGTCACTGATATTACTTAATCCCTAAAAACTTGCACTCAATTCTTTTACTATTTTAGATTCAATTAAATAATATTGATTTAGCAACGACTCTATCTTTCGGAAAATAACCTTTCTAACTCACAACTTGGGACACTCCAAATATATTAATCTTTTCTTGTAGCTCAATAAGAAATGAGCGAATAATTCGTAAACGAAATATTTCCTGGGAAACCGCAAAAACTAACAAAAACCGCTCCTGAGTACCTTAAAACACACCATAATCCGACATCATTCTTCTATATTTAGGTCATATCATTTCTCCAAAGTCTTTAATTAAAATTCAGCCTATATACCCTTTGCTCAGTGAAGCATCAAATATGATTCACTGAGCATACTTGTCCTTCAAGTGAGTATATTCATTAGTTCACTCACATTCCTCTAAAAATGTTCTATTCTTACATTTCAAAAATTAAACTCCTACTTTCGACGAAGAAGAACGAACGTTCTGCACATTCATATTCAACAAAATCAGATAATCACACTTCATCAATAACATATCCTATACAAAAAAAGCTGTGCCAATTTGTGAATCACCGCCTAGAGAAGTGTTATCTGTTTCTGCTTAAACTTTCTATACCTCAGTTACCCATCCAAAATATAAATTTATCCCTTTTAACTGTACGCGTCCAACAATTCCATCTTTCTTAGGTGATAAGTTGAAAAGCTTAACAAACTCCGATTTAACATCAATAAAGTATTTTTTAATATCAATTAAAGAATTTCCCTCATGAACTTGTAATGGTAGCTTCATAATTTTATAGCCTAATTTACTAAATAACTCTAAGATACCATATTTTCATCATTGTTATTTGACCCTAATAATAGATAATTAAAGTTGATAAAATCTATTTTAAAGGAAGTAAGCAATGAAAAAAAAATTAAAAAAATATTTTCTAATCCCGGCATTATTAATTACATTTTTGGCCTATCCATTTAGTGCTGATGCCTCGGTAAATGACATACACATGACTTATATATATGGCGGAACTTCTGGCTCCTCTTTAGAAAATATAGATATGACATTAGGAGCGATAAATACGGCTACGCCAGAATTCTATAATTTAAACGCTGACGGTAGTTTAAAATCTTTAATTGATAATAGTTTAATAGAAGCGTTACACAATAGAGGATTAAGAGTCGTTCCATTTATTACTAACCATTGGGATAGAAATTTAGCTCAAATTGCTATGAAAAATAGAGAAAGTTTATCTACTCAAATTGTAGATTCTGTAGTAAAAAATAAGTTAGATGGAATAGAAATAGATATTGAGAATTTAAACTATACAGATAAGGAAGAATTCACAGATTTTATACGATTATTAAATGAAAAAATGCCTAATGATAAAACAGTATCAATAGCGGTTGCTGCAAATCCAAATGGATGGACGGTAGGATGGCATGGGTCATATGATTATTTAAAACTAAGTGAATATAGCGATTACTTAATGTTAATGGCATATGATGAAAGCTGGAAAGGTGGCACAGCAGGTCCTGTCGCTAGTTTATCATTTGTTGAAAATTCTATTAAATCTTTATTAAATCAAGGTGTGGATTCAAAGAAAGTAGTTTTAGGCCTACCTTTTTACGGTCGAATCTGGAACGATGACGAGAAAATTGGAGGAGAAGGTGTAGCTAATAAATCTGTCAAAAGCATAGTAAATAAACATAAAGGAAAACTATTTATTGATAATGCCTCCAAATCAGCTTATGCTAAATTTACTGTTAAAAGTAGTGATTCACCAACTTATATTGGTGGTAAAAAACTTACTACGGGCAATTACACAATATGGTATGAAAATGATTTATCATTAAAATATAAATTGAGATTAGTAGAGAAATATAATTTAAGAGGAACTGGTAGTTGGGATTTAAATCAAGCAGATAACGGAATATGGGATTTTTATTCGTCATGGGCGAATGGAGAACATAATTTTATAGATTCAGAAAATCATTGGGCTGATAAGGATATTATGTCTCTTTATAGAAAGGGATGGATTAGCGGAAAAACCGAATACACTTTTGACCCAAATGGTGATTTAACAAGGGCACAAGCTGTTAAAATCCTTATAAACGCTATTGGTTTAGACGAAACAAACGAAAAAGCACCCAATTATTTTACTGATGTTCCTACTAACCATTGGGCAAAACGAGATATTGAAATTGCACATAAGTATAATATTGTTAATGGAACGAATCCACACACATTTCAACCAAATGCCAAAATTTCAAGAGCTCAATTATCAGCAATATTATCGAGAATATTAGACTACCCATTAAATAATACGAATGAGTCTCCTTTTTATGATGTACAAAAAGAACATTGGGCGTATTCAGACATTTTAAAACTAAGTAGTAATGGGATTATTAAGGGTAAAGAAGATGGAGGATTTTACCCTAGCGATTATGTTAAAAGGGCGCAAATAGCAGCGATGGTTAATAGTGCGAGTAAAGATCTAGAAAAATATCAAATAATAAAATAATTAACATAAAGTTTGTTGCTAAATAAGATTTAAATAAAAACAGGGCTTGATCTACAAAACGTGTAGAATCAGCCCTTTTTTTTAACTAAATCCTCCCTTTATTTGAAGAAGACTTCATTAATCAATTCCAATTTCATGAAAGTATTACTAAGAACAAATCATTTTGAATAAGACCAACTATACTGAGCACATTAACTTTAGGAGGTGACGATACCATGAAGAAAAGTAAACCAAACTTTAAGAAGAAAGAACCTAATTCAAAAAACAACACTCGTGAAGAATTTGCAGAAGAACTAAATTTAAATCAAACTAAACGTAAAGACACACCACAAAATAACCAAAATAATCGATAATACAACTAATAACATAAATGAACGATAGTATGATTTAAATACTTCAGTAATTTTCAATTGTAGAACGACTCTTATTAAAAATTCATCCAATCAATCATTGCCAACTTGTTGCATTGGCTATTTGGTCTTTGGAATAATGCGCACTTGTATCCTTAAGACTCATCCGTACTAAGCGCAAAAAAGATGACGCATCCCTTTAGGACTGCGTCATCTTTTAATGTGTATGAAAATCCTTATTTATGTGGCACACAAATAAATGGTTTTCATATATTTAAAAACGGTTCTTTTTTATTTATCAGATTTCAGGAGGTCCTGATACAATTTTATATATTGCTGCGAAGATGATGACCAGCTAAAATCAAGATCCATTGCGTGCTCTACTAAATTTCTCCATTTGTTAGGCTGGAAGCGATAAAGTGCGACTGCTCGCTCAATCGTATACAGCAATTCGTGGGCATTATAATTAGCAAAGCTGAATCCATTTCCTTCTTCGGTTAATTCATTAAAAGGTATAACCGTATCCTTTAGTCCACCTGTTTCACGGACAAGCGGCAACGTTCCATAGCGAAGTGCGAGCAACTGTCCTATGCCGCACGGCTCAAATTGGGATGGCATTAGAAAAAGATCAGAACCGGCATAAATTTTTCGTGCCAAAGCTTCATCAAAATAAAGGTTTGCTGAAACTTTATCGGGATAAACTTCTTCAAAATACCTGAATGCCTCTTCATACTGCTGATCGCCTGTACCTAATAAAACAAACTGGACATTCAAACCGAGGATTTCATGGAAGACATGTAGAATCAAATCTATACCTTTTTGATCAACTAGTCTTGTAACCATTGAAATTATTGGGATATCAGCGTTCATAGGAAGCCCGAGTGTTTCCTGTAGGTGCTTTTTATTTACAGACTTCCCCTTATAATCGTCGAATGGAAGGAATAAATTTTCATCACGTTTAGGATCATAGGAGTCATTGTCAATTCCGTTCACGATTCCTTGAAGTTCAGCGCCTCTTTTTCGTAAAAACCCATCAAGTCTTTCCCCATAAAAAGGAGATTGTATTTCGGATGCATAGGTCGAACTTACAGTTGTTACGCGATCAGCAAAGGCCAGCCCTCCTTTGAGGTAACTGACATCCCCATAAAACTCTAAGGCGTCCATGTGAAAATAAAGCTCGCTTAAATTCAGTAAATCGGAAAGCACTGATTTAGGATATACACCTTGGTAGCGTAAATTATGAATGGTAAATACCGTTTTGATTCCCTGATAATATGGATTATTTTCATAATGGGCCTTCAAATGAACAGGAATCAACCCTGTTTGCCAATCATGACAATGGATAATATTGGGCCGTTCCTCTAAGTATGGCAAAGCCTCTAGTACGGCTCGGGAAAAGTAAGCGAAACGTTCCCCATCATCCCCAAAGCCATAACTGCCATGCCTTCTAAAATAATATTCGTTATCGAGAAAGTATACTGTTATCCCCTGAAAATGAAACTTTTCTATACCGCAAAATTGACGTCTCCAACCTACAGGCACTTCAATGCTTTTGATCCATTGCATTTGGTCTTTAAAATGTAATGGAAGATCGCCATATTTCGGTAATATCACACTGACGTTTGCTCCCTTTTCATGTAAAGATTGAGGCAAGGCGCCAATAACATCACCCAGTCCCCCGGTCTTTATAAATGGGGCACACTCTGAGGCTGCAAATAAAACATTCATGCCCGATTTCCTCCAGTTTAAACTACTTCTTCTTTTTTGATTACCATCGGCTTATTTCTCGCTGTAATGATTCGATCCTTAGTAATGATTACTTGTTTGTCAGTAATCACATTTTCGATATGTGCTCCCTCTTCAATATCACCCTTCTGCATAATGATACAGTTTTTAACTAATGCACCTTTTCTAACTTTTACTCCTCGGAAAATAATACTATTTTCGACGGTGCCTTCAATAATACATCCATTGGCAATTAAGGAATTAGACACCTTTGAGGAATTTGCAAATTCGGCAGGTGCTTCGTGTTTAATTTTCGTGAAAACTTCCCATGAATCATAAAAATAGTCGCGAAGAATTTCTGGGTTAAGAAATTCCATATTACTAGCATGGTATGTTTCTAGGGAATGAATAAATGGCATATAACCCGTGAACTGATACCCTTGCACTTTTAGATTTATCAAATTTGCTTTAACAATATCTTTCAAAAAATCATATTCATCATACTCTATACAATTCTTAATTAAATCTATTAATAGTTGTTTTTTAATCACATATGTTTCCAAACAAATATGGTCACCTTTCTTAGGTGACGTATAAAGGTTTATATCACGAACTTCACCGTTTGCATCAAGTGAACATTGATGATAAAGAGGTCTTTTAACTGGTACCCCATCATAATCCTTATACAAAACTGTAATATCAGCTTCATTACTTTCGTGTTCTTTAATCACATCGT
Source organism: Psychrobacillus sp. FSL H8-0484 (assembly GCF_038005325.1). Lineage (NCBI taxonomy): Bacteria > Bacillati > Bacillota > Bacilli > Caryophanales > Bacillaceae > Psychrobacillus > Psychrobacillus sp. FSL H8-0484. Next base: position 2,367,930 of record NZ_JBBOSZ010000001.1, read on the forward strand.
TAAAGTCAATCTTACAAATATGATGACCAGGAGCAATAATTACTGTATCTGCAGTTGCTCGTTGGAAAAATTCTAGATGATCATAGAACTGCTGTAAATCTCCTTTAATTTTTTCATCAGGATGAATCGAAGGAAGAATGAATAGACCTTGTGAACGGTGATCGAGATCCCATTCCTTTCCAGAACCTAGATGATCCATCAACGATCGATATTTATCTTTTGTGAAAATAGCAACTTTACTTACGGAGACATTCATAAAGTTTGACATGGTGAAATCAATCATCCGATAGCGTCCGCCAAATGGTACGGAGGCTAGGCAACGGTGATGGGTCAATTCTTTTAATATGGGTCTTTCATTTACAAGATTAATTACACCTAATACATTCCTCATTTAAGCTACCTCCTATAATAAAGATTGCAGCAAAGCACTTTCCGAAGAAACACGCTGATTTTGACCAATTAAGGTAAGCCCTTGTTTAGAGTCAGAGATCACAGCGCCATCTTCGATTATTGTACCGCTACCGATTATAGCCTTTTCGATTATTACATTTTTCCCGATTTTCACATTTGGCATGATAACGGAATTCTTTACGGTAGAGCCACTTCCTACTTGGACATTATAGGAAAGAACAGAATGGTCCACCTTCCCAAATACCAAACAACCTTCATTGACTAGAGATTGTGTCACCTCAGCATCTTCAGATATATATTGTGGGGGGTGGTTGGCATTCCCTGCGTATATTTGCCAGTTTAGGTCTCCGAGCTTGAAATCGGATGGTTCTTCCAACAAATCCATATGCGCTTCCCACAGGCTTTCAATCGTACCTACGTCTTTCCAGTAGTCTTTAAATCGATACGCTTGTAATCTTGCTTCATCATTCAGCATCTTTGGAATAATGTCTTTTCCAAAGTCATTAGTAGAACTTCTATCCTGTTCGTCTTCTGTTAAATATTTTTTGAGATGTTTCCAGTTAAAGAGATACACACCCATCGAAGCCAAATTACTTTTTGGATGTTTAGGTTTTTCATCAAATTCAATAATTTGACCAGTTTCGTTGGTATCCATTATTCCAAAGCGATTTGCTTCTTCCCAAGGTACCTCTATGACAGCAATGGTCGCATCTGCACCCTTATCAATATGATCTTCAAGCATTTTATTATAATCCATCTTGTAAATATGATCCCCTGAGATTACAAGTACATATTCTGGGTCATTATGATCGATAAAATGGAAATTTTGGTACACGGCATTTGCTGTACCTTTGTACCATTCACCACCATTTTTCCCCTGATAAGGTGGAAGCATAGAAACCCCACCGTTATTGCGGTCCAGATCCCACGGGCGTCCGTTACCAATATATGAATTCAAAATATGGGGACGATATTGAGTAAGTACGCCAACTGTATCAATACCTGAATGTGTACAGTTGCTTAAAGTAAAATCAATAATCCGGTACTTGCCTCCAAATGGTACTGCGGGTTTAGCTAAGTCACTCGTCAATTCCCCGAGTCTTGAACCTTGTCCACCTGCTAAAAGCATTGCAACCCATTTTTTAGATGCCATTTGTATTGAATCCCCTTTGCCTTTTTTTTGTTTCTTTCATGAATATTGCAATCCCTAGCGGCGGTACGGTTATTTCCAGACTGCAAGGTTGGTTATGGTGCGGGACCTTACTGGCATGCATTGGGGCAGAATTCACCTGTCCCGATCCGCCAAATGATGCAACATCACTATTAAATGCTTCGAAATATTTCCCATTGGACGGAACCCCTATTTGATAATTATGGTAAACATCGGCAGAAAAATTACAAACAACAATGCAATAATCCCCCTTCCGTTTTCCTTTTCTCATAAAAGTAATCACGCTTTGTTTCGCATTGTTAGCATCGATCAATTGAAAGCCTGCTTGCTCATGGTCCAGACGCCATAGGGAATTGGTTTCCTGATAAAATTTATTTAAATCTTTATAGTATCGAAAAAAAGTGGAGTGAGCGTCAAAATCTAAAAGCATCCAATCCATTTCTTGCCCGTATTTCCATTCGTCAAACTGCCCAAATTCACTGCCCATAAATAAAAGTTTTTTTCCTGGATGCGCGAATAAATAGCCGAATAAAAGGCGTAAATTTGCGAATTTTTGCCAGTAATCGCCAGGCATTTTATTTACTAATGACCTTTTTCCATGGACCATTTCATCATGTGAAAATGGAAGGACATAATTTTCCGAAAATGCATAAAAAAATGAAAACGTCAATAGGTGATGATACTTTGGTCGTTCATTAACATCAAGCTTCATATATTTAAGTACGTCATTTGACCAGCCCATATTCCATTTATAATTGAATCCAAGCCCGCCTGTACTAGTGGGACTTGTAACCAGCGGCCATTCGGTTGCTTCCTCCGCCATCATGAGGGCACCAGGATACTTTTGGAAAATGGATTCATTTAACTTTTTCAGAAAATCAATTGCTTCCAGATTTTCTTCGCCACCATATTGATTCTTCAATTTTACAGGAAGTGGATTATCATGATTTAGATAAATCATGGAAGAAACTGCATCAATCCGAAGACCATCCACATGATAGAAGTCCATCCAAAACATTGCGTTTGAAATCAGGAAGCTGACAACTTCGGGCTTGCTATAGTCAAAGCTATATGTTCCCCAAATAGGCCTCTCGGCTCGCATGGGATCTGCTGATTCGAAGAGAGGCGTTCCGTCGAACCGTCCTAGACCATGGATATCCTTACAAAAATGTGCAGGCACCCAATCAAGAATTACACCAAGGCCATTTTGATGGCATTGATCTATAAAATACATTAATTGCTCAGGTGTACCGTATCTGCTAGTCACTGAATAATATCCAGTTATTTGGTAACCCCATGAACCATCGTAAGGATGCTCCATAACAGGCATCAACTCAATATGTGTAAAGCCATTATCAATTGCATAATCGACTAATTCGTCCGCAAGTTCTTGATAATTATAAAATTCACCACCTTCTTTTTGTTTCCAGGAAGCCAAGTGAACTTCGTAAATCATCATCGGTTTGTGGTAAATATCTTTCTTTATTCGCTGTGCCATCCATTTTTGATCTTGCCATTCAAATGTATTTAAATTGTAGATGATAGAAGCTGTTGACGGCCGCAGCTCCGAATAAAAGGCAAAAGGATCTGCTTTTAATTCCTTCCGCCCATCTGGTCCTGTAATCTCATATTTATAGATGTCTCCATGTGTAAGTTCGGGTATAAATAAAAACCAGATTCCAGAGTGAGCCAAGCGTTCCATTTGGTTCTGGGTACCATTCCAATTATTAAAATTACCCACGACGGATACATGCTTTGCATGTGGAGCCCAGACCGCAAAACGCACACCTTGAATATCGTTCTCATAAAGGATATGAGCGCCGAGCATCTTATAACTTTCAAACAGCGTTCCTTCATGGAAAAGATATACATCAAAATCACTTGGGTATAGCTGGTTATTCAACTTTAGAATTTCTACCATTTCAACACCTCTTTCACCCTATGAATATTTCAATTAATATACCAGTTCATCTCCTAAATTATTCGCCATCTATCAAAAAACACCTTTAAAATATTTTACTTTTTATTATAATAATAATAATTTTAGACAGAATAAAAAATCCTCCATGAAATGAAGGATTCAGACTGTAGACAAACTCTATTTTTGGTGCATAGAGTTGTATATTAAATTCAGCAAGGACCACCCCTTCGCTTTCCGTGGGCTTGGCTTCAGCCTCGGGCCAACACGAGGTTGGTCATGAAGGCGTTGCCGCAAAAGTTCTTTTGCGACGAGCTTTGCGCAGGGGCAGGACGCGGCGTTCTTAGCCTTCCTTCCTCCTGCGTTCCTGCGGGGTCTTCCGCTCAAGCTGTTCCCACAGGAGTCTTCGTGGTGGTCCTTGCCTTTTAAACAAAATTCCTTCTAGATATCCACTATCTTTATTTTTAATTAGATAAAGTAACCTCTTTAGGAATATTTATTGATATTATTATTCATAACCATTTATAAAAATACTTTTGTCGTCAAGCTAAATCCTCCATGAAATGAAGGATTTTTGTATCATTCTATTTGATCGTGTACTGTCAAAAATAATAAATTCTCATGTGCAGTTCGTCTACACAGTTATCTGCTGAGTTCCCACACACCATACTTTTTCTCACCTTACAAATGACTGATTGTGAAAAGTGTTTTAACAATATATTAAATCTGATCCCTAAGAATTTATTAGTATAAACCTGTATTTTAGATCAATCATTTCCTGTCCATTGTGAAGAAGGCATAGTAATCATCCGGTTTAATAATAAATAGGAAAGGGAGACGGACCAAGCTAATGGAGTGTTGCCATTTGGCACATTTTTACCGCCAATATATAATTCAGGGACTTCCCAATTATCTGGTACGATTAGTTTCGTTTTATTTACATATTCATAAGCCTTATCATACATGCCCAGTTCAAAATAGCACAATCCTAGCCAAGGTAGTCCGAAGCACCATTCTGCTTCGCTTCCTTCGTTGTAATACTGATCGTTCTGATAACGAATACAGCCATTTGGCCGCTCAAGGTGTTTGGAAACCATCTCAACTATCTTAAGCGCCGTTTTCCTTTCAACTATCCGATACGGATAGATTAGTGAAAGCAGCGATAAGTCTGTTTCTTTCGTTTCACTTTCCCTTGGTAAAAGAAACCGCAGCGTCTCCTCACCTTTTTGAATCAGTTCATCCTTAACATTTACGAGCATTTTCACCGCACGCAAGCCTGCCACGCATGCACCTACACTTGAAGCATGCAGTTCCATAGTCTCTTCCCACATGCCATTATCCATTGCCTGCCAGTATTGAAGACATTCAAGATAGTCGACTAGCTTCTGAACAATAGCGAGATCTTTGTCATCACGGATAACCTTTTGTCCATGGCTCATGCCCACCCCTACTCCCCATAAGAAGGATCCAATTGCATCATTTTGAGCATGACCCCACTCTTGGCTCATTTCCTTTAAATCTGTGGAATACCGTGAGTGGATATATTCAAAAAGATAAACCGGTTTTTGTTCACGGTGAATGTCGATTTTCCATTCATAAGTTATAAAAAGGTCAAATAAGGCATGAAAAGCTTTTTCATACCGCTCAGATTGGCTTTGCAAGAAAGGTAAAACCGTGTATACAACATCACGTATCCAAACAAAATTGTAGTCCTTTGAAATACTGGCAGTGTAAGCGCCGTTCGGTAGGCGCATCCGATCTAAAACCTCAATTGCATTGTTAATTTTCATATAAGAGAACCCCCTTAAATAATACCTTTACAGTGATTGTTAACCATTTGCGTTTATTCTAGACAAATCTTTTCGAGAAAGCGCTTCCATTTTAAAATGAAGATATTTAAGTATTTATATTTTATGTAGTAAATTGTTTTTTGGAAAAGCAAGCATACCCAATTCCCAAAAATGTTCATTGGCCGACACTTAATATTTCAGTATAGAAAATGAACACGATTCAAAATTCTATTCAGTGTGTTTGTATCCAATGTTACTAATACCCCAAAGATATAATTTCAAATCAACTTACATTTGAATCTTGGAAAATGCTTACCATTACTTACGAAGGCACTGAAAAAGTTGTATTCTAATAAAATTCCTAATAAATATCCGCTAATTGGATTTAGCACGGTTCTGTTCGCTTTCCGTGGGCGAGCGACACCGTTCTAAATCCTATAGTACACAGTATCATCACATTGAATATTTATCTTAAAAAATTCTGTAATAGCGTTTTTCAGTGCCCTCTTACTTACTGAGTTATCTCTTTAGTGCACTTGGATAAATAAAAACAGGGATTGATCTACAAAACGCGTAGTATCAACCCTGTTAAATAAAGCTGTGAAAAAGCCCATAAATCCAATTTAGCTCACGCGTCGTTTGTGATGTCTTATCTGCTTCACTCATCCCGCTGGAGTCGCCTCCTGACGCTTCAATCAACGAAGTGATAATGTTCGTATTTTATTGACAAAGTACTATTTATGAAATTAACTTAGTTTCTAATGATAAGACTCACTGTATCCAATCTAACTACGATTTTTATTAAAAAAGAACCTTCAATCTATAAATAGATCAAAGATTCTCTGTTTTATATTCTTCATCAAAGAAACTATTCTCCATAGATGAAAAAAGTTACTTAAATGTTTTCATCAAATAGCTTTGTTCCTATATCCAAAGATTTAACTATAGACTAACTCTTTTTCGTTTAGACCAAGTGTCTCTGCTGTTGAAGTATGAATTTCATGCAGAAGCTCTGGGTTTTCCATTAGTGGAACGCCATAAGATGGTATCATTTCTTTTATTTTCGGTTCCCACTCTTTTATATGTTGCGGGAAGCATTTATTAATTATCTCAAGCATAACGTGAACGGCAGTAGAAGCACCCGGGGAAGCCCCTAGTAATGCAGCTATTGAGCCATCTTCGGCAGTAACAACTTCCGTACCAAATTGAAGTGTTCCTTTGCCGCCAGTCTCCGTATCTTTGATAACTTGCACACGTTGGCCCGCTACCACTATATCCCAATCCTCGCTTTTGGCGTTCGGGATAAACTCTCGTAAATCTTCCATACGCTTTTCATTCGATAGCATAACTTGCTGGATTAGGTATTTTGTCAATGACATCTCTTTTACTCCTGCCGCCAACATGGTTACGAGATTATCCGGTTTTACGGATGTTATCAAATCAAACATGGAACCTGTTTTTAAGAACTTTGGCGAGAAGCCGGCAAACGGTCCAAACAGCAATGATTTTTGGTTGTCGATAAATCTTGTGTCCAGATGCGGAACAGACATTGGCGGAGCACCAACCTTAGCTTTTCCGTATACTTTTGCATGATGCTGTGCTACAACTTCTGGGTTGTTACATACCATAAATAGTCCGCTTACTGGGAATCCTCCAATATGTTTTGATTCTGGAATACCGGATTTTTGTAGTAAATGTAAGCTACCTCCACCGCCGCCGATAAAGACGAATTTTGCAGTATGACTTTCGACCTTACCGCTATCGAGATTACGTACTTTCACTTCCCACGAGCCGTCGGTAGTACGTTTAATGTCATTAACACTATGTTTGTAGTTTATCTCAACGTTATTACTCTTTAAGTGGTCAAATAACAGGCCTGTTAAAGCCCCAAAGTTGACATCAGTTCCAGAGTCGATTTTTGTTGCCGCTATCGGTTCATTCGATGTACGACCTTCCATAATAAGCGGAATCCATTCCATTAGTTTTCCAGGGTCATCGGAAAATTCCATCCCTTGAAACAGGGGATTGTTTGACAATGCTTCAAATCGTTTTTTCAAAAACGATACATCTTTTTCCCCTTCTACTAAACTCATATGAGGCAAAGACACGATAAAGTCCTGCGGATTACGGATCAAATTGGTGTCTACAAGATAAGACCAAAACTGTCTTGAAAGCTGAAACTGTTCATTAATTTGTATAGCTTTGCTAATATCTATGGATCCATCCGGTTTTTCGGGTGTATAGTTAAGCTCGCACAGTGCAGAATGCCCTGTTCCCGCATTATTCCATTCGTTAGAGCTTTCCTCTCCTGCGTTAGCAAGCTTCTCAAACACTTTGATTTCCCAGTCTGGTGCTAATTCTTTCAGTAATGATCCCAAAGTCGCACTCATGACTCCCGCACCAATTAAGATAACGTCTGTTTTAGTTTCTTTGTTGCTCATTTTTATCATCCTTATTCTATAAGACTTTCAGAAATGATGTAGAAGCACCAGCTTAGGTTTCACAGCAAGCCAAGGCGCAATTCAGTGACACACCTTTTCTGTATCAATTATATACCTTTAATAGTCTATCAAAATAAGTTAATAATTAAAACATCAAATATAAAATGAAAGTTATAAATTTGTTTAAAAGGTAGCAAAAAGTGAGAACTCTTTCATACCTAGAAACACACAAAAAGAAATGCCTTGCCCCGCCTTCTTGTAAGAGTTAAGTCTTTGGTTTGCCGTTTCCAGTGAACTGCCACCATCTAATTTTTGCTTAACTTGTGGTGCGGTTCTGCGAATCTAATTAAATGAGGTTTTTACATACTTACATAATATTTTACATTTACTATTTCGGAAATCAAAATTAATATTACATAATTTAGAAATTTTGTTATTTCATTAGGGAGTTTGTCCATATCTCAAATCTCTCGTTCACATATTTTATAGTATGTGAAAATTAGTTTTTACTAAATTATTTTAGAAGGTGGTTTTTTTATGGGTATTCGTAGAGACTCTCTCTATATTGGTGATCAAAGTGACGACACAGTGAAGCGTTTTGACGCAGTCACTGGACGGTTCATTGGCACTTTTGTAACATCAGGAAGCGGCGGCTTACACGGTCCTCAAGGTCTTATCTTCAACCATGTGGGCAATCTCCTTGTCTCTAACCAGAACGTCGATCTACCTCAAAACGGCAACGTGTTGAAGTACAATGGAGAGACTGGTGCTTTTCTTAGTGAACTCGTTAGCTCCATTCAAGTAGGCGCTTCGTTTGCTCCGCACGGCATCGTCCTCTCTAATAGCAATGTTCTGTTTGTGGCAGACCTTCAGAGCGCCAGTTCAAATGAAGAGCCCCAGCCGGGAGAACTAAGAGCGTATAATGGCGCGATTGGTGACTTTCTAGGCACTCTCAACCACTCTGGATTCAACGGACCATTTTTTCCCCGCAGTGTAGTCATCGGACCAGACGGATTGCTATATGTCTCCGTCTTTAACCCTTTTGACCCCCTTAATGGCTTTGTGTTGCGCTTCGACCCGGAGACACGGGAATTCGTTGATGTGTTCATTGAGAGCAATTCTGTCAACAACCTTCACCGACCTGAAGGTTTGGTCTTCGGTCCAGACGGTAACCTCTACATCACCAGTTTCCGAGCGGACGCGGAAGACACCGACAAAATTTTAGTTTTTGAAGGCAAAACGGGTACATTTATCAAAAAGATTGACCTTGATGAAGTCGGAGGGCCCCGTGCCTTCGCGCAGGCTATCCTGTTTGGACCGGAAGGAAAACTCTTTGTCCCTATTACTGGAAACGGACCCGATACAGGCTCGGTACGGCGCTATGACGTTGAGAGTGGCTCGTTCGATGTATTTGTTCCTCCTGGAATTTTAGGCACGCCGTTTTATCTGACATTTGGCAATACCGATCCAGGCACGTTGGCTTACTAGAAAAAAATCGATGGACCAGGTGCAGGATTGATGAGAAGTAAAAGGATAAAGGCAATCTTCTAATTGTGTCAAAAATGGGTTGGAACCGTGAGGTTCCGCCCATTTTTTACGGTTCACCGTGATACTCCTATATGTGGTATTTACTCTGATTCCTAAATGAGAACCCTCAAAATAAAACCAACAATGAAAAATGGTGCAAAAGAAAGCCAAAAAATTATTATACGATTCATCGTATTGATTCTAATATATATATAACAAAAAGGTCTTCCTTCAAGCTTAAAAACATCTCCAATACCCCAGATTCTTATAAATGAAAATACCATTGGTACTTTGTAATATTTTTTACTGATGCCATAATTACTTCTAATCCCTTTTATCCTACGGTATCAATTAAGCTATTCATTCAATTTATAGGTATATTTTTTTAAAGTTAATACAAAATACAAAGGTATTATATTTGACAAAAATCGACACCTACGTAACAATTAAACCTTGATAATAATAATTATTATTATCATTAACTAATATTTTGGAGGAATTTTAATTATGTCATTAATCGGAAAAGAAGTGCTACCTTTTACAGCACAAGCATACAAAAATGGAGAATTTGTAGAAGTTACAGATCAAGATTTAAAAGGTCAATGGAGTGTTGTTTGCTTCTACCCAGCTGACTTTACTTTCGTATGCCCAACTGAGCTTGAAGATCTTGAAGGACAATACCCAGAATTACAAAAACTTGGTGTTGAAGTATATTCTGTATCAACTGATACTCATTTTGTTCATAAAGCATGGCACGATAGTTCAGATGCAATCGGTAAAATCACTTATACAATGATCGGGGATCCTTCTCATGTAATTTCTCGCAACTTCGATGTGTTAATTGAAGAAGAAGGTATTGCTGACCGCGGTACTTTCATCATTGACCCAGATGGTATAATCCAAGCTCTTGAAATTAATGCAGGTGGCATTGGACGTGATGCAAGCATTCTTATTAACAAAATTAAAGCAGCACAATATGTTCGCAACAATCCAGGGGAAGTTTGCCCAGCTAAATGGCAAGAAGGCGGAGAAACACTTAAACCAAGCCTTGACCTTGTGGGTAAAATTTAAGGAGAGCGATACTAAATGGCACTTGATTCAGAAATTAAGTCTCAATTAAATCAGTACCTTCAACTGCTTGAAAACGATATCGTACTAAAAGTAAGTGTAGGCACTGACAAAGTTTCAGATGAGATGCTAGCTCTAGTTGAAGAGCTAGCTTCTATGTCATCTAAAATTACTGTAGAAAAAGTAGAACTACCAAGAACACCAAGCTTTAGTGTTACCCGTGTTGGAGAAGAAACTGGAATTAATTTTGCTGGTGTTCCACTAGGCCATGAGTTTACTTCTTTAGTGTTAGCTCTGCTTCAAGTGAGTGGACGAGCGCCAAAAGTTGATCAAAGTATAATCGACCAAATTAAAAATATTACTGGTGAATATCACTTTGAAACATTTGTTAGCTTAACTTGCCACAACTGTCCTGACGTTGTGCAAGCCCTTAATATCATGAGTGTGCTAAACCCTAACATTACACACACCATGGTTGATGGTGCAGCGTACAAAGAAGAAGTGGAAAGCAAAGATATATTAGCAGTTCCAGCTGTTTACCTGAATGGCGAGTCATTTGGAAATGGTAGAATGACGATTGAGGAGATTCTATCTAAATTTGGTACTGGTCCTGATGTAGAAGAACTTTCCGGAAAAGAGCCTTACGATGTACTCGTTATTGGTGGTGGTCCAGCTGGTTCAAGTGCAGCAATCTATTCAGCACGTAAAGGTATTCGCACAGGGATTGTAGCAGAACGCTTTGGTGGCCAAATCTTAGACACACTGGCAATCGAAAACTTTATCAGTGTGAAAGAGACAGAAGGACCAAAGCTTGCGCAAGCACTTGAAGAGCATGTGAAAGAATATAATATTGACATTATGAACCTACAACGTGCAAAACGTTTAGAAAAGAAAGACCTAATTGAGGTTGAATTAGAAAATGGTGCTGTTCTTAAGAGTAAAGCAGTAATCATTTCAACTGGTGCTCGTTGGCGTAATGTTAATGTTCCCGGTGAGCAAGAGTTCAAAAACAAAGGTGTAGCTTATTGCCCTCACTGTGATGGGCCATTATTTGCAGGGAAAGACGTTGCGGTAATCGGTGGAGGTAACTCAGGGATTGAGGCAGCGATTGACCTTGCAGGGATTGTGAGTCATGTAACAGTTCTTGAATATAACTCAGAGTTAAAAGCTGATGAGGTACTACAAAAACGTTTATACAGCCTTCCAAACGTCACTGTCTTAACAAACGCTCAAACAAAAGAAATTACTGGTACTGACAAAGTAAATGGTATTTCTTACGTAAATCGAGAGACAGGTGAAGAAAAACACATCGAATTAGCTGGTGTATTTGTCCAAATCGGTCTAGTTCCTAACACTGATTGGTTAGAAGGAACGCTTGAACGAAATCGTATTGGTGAAATCATCATTGATAAGAGTGGAGCTACTACAATTCCTGGTGTATTTGCTGCTGGTGATTGTACAGACAGTGCTTATAACCAAATCATTATTTCTATGGGATCTGGTGCAACTGCAGCATTAGGCTCATTTGATTATCTAATTCGAAATTAGTTATTCAACATTAGAAACAGAATTTTAGTTTAGTGGTTTTATAAAATTAAATACATCAATTTGTAATGTAAGCAATTCCAACATCATTGTATTTAAAAATCACTATTCTTTCCAAATGGAAAGGATAGTGATTTTTACTTTAAGTTTTCAACTAAAATGTTTTCTTACTGGAAACTATAAGCCCCTATCCAATTTTAGAAAATTTTTAAGAAGTTTTAACTGTTCAGGACCTATCTTATCAGCGATTTCTTTTTCTAAATTTGCCTACAACGATTCATTTTTCACATAACATTCTTCACCTAATTTAGTTAACCGTATACATTTATCTTTCTAGTTATTTTCCACATTATTAATTTCAACTAGTCCTTTAGCTTCCAAGCTTTTTATGAATTTATGGGTGGCTTGCCTGGAAATATCCACATGTTTGGAAACATACGCAATAGTAGGCTGCTTTTAATAAATTCTCGCCAGGAATTTTTTGAAACTCTCCTCGCTTTAGTTCTACATATATTTCTATTACATCATAATTACTATTCCGTTTATCTTCTAATACTTGAGCAATCATCCACATTTTTATATTCTCTATGATATTACTATGTTCATATTCTACAATTCCAATTCGATTGTTCGCTCTAAAATTTCCAAAATTAAGCCGAGTTCTTTTACTGACTTCATTTTTTGAGCATCATCGCTTTCGTACGATGCCACTGCCTCCTGATAGCGCTTTATGGAATAGCGCGTTAACTCTTCCTTTACAATCTCTCGCTTCAATTCGTATAAAATATCGTTATACGGTTCATCATGGTAAATAGGCAAATACATGTTTTCTACAAAAATATATTCCCCTTGCGCATTTGTTGTCACTTTCAGCCCAAAATCATCTGTAATAAAAGGCAAGTCTGGCTGTGGTTCCATCGGGTCGAGTCGTTTAGGAATCTTTTCTGCAAGCTCGTTCATCTCATCTTCTGTAATCCCCATAAGATCTCTATAGGCCATTGCCACTTCTCCACTCGGGTATCCGCCTGTTTCGTCCAAGCCGATTCCTTTATTAAATAAATCTTGATAAAGCATTTCGTACTCTCTGTTTACTAGTACATAATACTCAATATATTCTTCCTCTGTAATCTGCAGCGTAGCAAACATTTTTTCATAATATGCTTTTAAATTAGCATCCTTCTTGTCATATTCAAGCTCCATTTTGATACGTTCTCTGAAAAAATCACGATTCTCTTCATTCCATTTGTAATCATGCTGCTCTAAATGATGGAAAAGTGCAAATTTCTCGATCGTCTTAATTAGACTAAAAAATTCAACAGCTTCTTTAGAATACAAAAAGTGATCTCGATAAAACATTTCATATTTTGTGATTTCTATAGTTCGATCATCAAACATACGAAAGCTTACTGGGTCTTCAAATTGTTGTGGCTCTTCGGTATTCAATAAGTTCGTTAATACAAGTATTGCACCTATCGCAAAAATGATCAGTGCAGCGGCTAGAAATAGCTTTATGTACGGGTTTTTTGGTGGTTGTTGATTGTGAATCGTTTCTTGATCCATTAAATCTGTCACCTCTTTCTCTTTTTTCTTACATTTGCGATAATATTCTGGTAACTAATTTTGTAGTAAAGCGCCCTAATATAAAATCTCCTTCTTATTCAGAAGGCAACCCTTTGCTTGCATAAAATTAGTGCCCTTCTTTTTATAAGAACATAAAATTTCATAAACCGCTTTTTCATTATGAATATCTTTATACTATACAAGTTGTTTATCTTCTAATTTTTCATCGATACTCATACATATACTATTAATTTCTTTTAACGTTTGTTTCATTTCATTATCTAATTTGCCAACTAAAATTTTTTCACTAATTCTATACCTATTCAATTCAGAAAAACCGCCTTTACTTATGATACGGTTCTCCGTTGTACCTCCAAAGGAGGTTATTTTCAAAATATTAATTTTCTAATTCTAATGCTAGGTACATGTAATCACCTTTTGATGTAATCTCACCATTTCTAACCTTTAAATCTTGTTTAAAAAGTGGGCCACTTATAACTGTGGTATGGAACTCTCCTGCTTCACCACAAGGGTCGATATCCCTTTCTTCTAACTCTTTCATATACTCTAAAGTTAGTACACGTCCAAGATCTTCTTCTTTCATTCCTTTTTTCAAATTAACTGTCACTACCTTTGTTATAAAGCCTAAATGGATAAACTCCTCTACTACATCTTTATGTCCTCTTTGCCAAAGTGGCATACCAAGTTCAAGCCCTACACTGCTTGTAACTCTTTCATGCCAACAATCTTGTACTGGTACATCAATATCACCTGTTACAAGCACCTCTGATCCTAATTCTTTCGCGTCTTTTAGCAGCTTTACAAATACCCCTTCATAACCTTCCCATGTCGCAGCCCCTGTATATAGCGGAAGTCCTATAGATTCTGCTTGTGCTTTAAGCACCGATGGAATAAGACTATGTGATCTTGACCTTTCTCCAGTTTCCTCCATCATTACAATAATTCCTATGGCTGTTCCTTCTTGCATAGCTTTATATAACGCTAAAGTACTGTCTTTCCCTCCACTATATGAGGCTATAAATTTTTTATTTTTTGCACCATCAATCCAGTTTTTCATTTTCTATCACTGCTACTCAAGATAGATATATACAAAAAATAGCTTTGAATACCTATATACCAATCTTTCAAGGGACTCTGACTATTTATTTTTAGGTATTTAATCTAGTAGCTTCCCCTTTCTCTTTTTTATTACTGTATCACTAAAAACTCGATAATAAAAAGCAGGGAATTCGTTCGTGATTTCCCCACTTTTTTGATGTTATTTATTATTTTGAATTTCTAAAAAAAACGTCAGCATTTTATATTCTTAGTCCCTACATTACGTCGCTGCTGAGGAAGCAGCTGCTTGGTCAGCCTTCACACAATCAATTGCGACAACGAACGCAATGATGATGGCCTCCATCTCCTCATTAAATATTTGAACCTTGTAGCTATCTCCCCAAGTGAACCACTCCTTGTTCACTTTACCGATGACTACACCATGCTGTAAGACTTGAAAATCCATATCCCACCAGTTACCATGTACCTCAATGTCAGCAGCATCAATCGTATAGCGTGCTTTAAAGAAAGAAAATTCCTTCTTAATCGTTAACACCTCTCGACCATTCACCTCAACAAAAAACTTCGGTAAAAAGCTGAACACCTTTTTCGTAATAAGTGCGACTTCATCTCTTGTTGCATTCATAATGGAGAAAGTCTTTGGGATTTGCATAAAACTGCCCTCCACGTAATAAACATCCTTCTCCTGATGATCCTTTACCGTAAATTTGCCACTTAGACTGAATACCTTCTGCTTTATATAAAGTTGCTTCATACTACGCCTCCTTCGATATAGCATATTACTAAAGTGCCTATTTCATCATAGATATTAATAGTGATAGAAGTGGATTTTTATTGTATGTTGTTTAATAAAATTTGCTAAAGAACTCTCTCCTTCCCCTAATTACGATAATCTTGTCGAAAGATGAAAATAAAAACAATCTATTTTAAAACTTTCGTACACGCTCGTAAGTCTAATCTTATATACTTGAAAGGGGAATTATCATGTCTATCAGTCCAAGATCCAGAAAAAGAAGTCACTGGATCGATATCTTGTGTATCGTCGCTATAATCTTATTAAGTAGTTTAACAGTCTTCCTTCTGTTAAAATCTACCTCCACTAAACAACAAGAAATTGTTGCCTCGTCAAAGCAATCACCTGAGGCTAAAGAAAAAATCAAAGAAAGTAATTCGGTTTATCCTGGAATTCGTATTATCACAGAAACATCGAACGAAAAAAAAGCCCCATATGCAATTCAATATCCGCAAAGTAATGTTCAAAGTTTCAACGAAATAGTGAAAACATATACACAAAAATTAAAAACACTATACTTAGAAGAAACAAAATACATAAACGAAACGAATAAGCATAATAAAGGCGAGCTAAATATTTCATTTGAAGTATTCCAACATTCTACTGGATATTACTCATTTGTTTTACATTCTAGTATGTATACAGGTGGAGCTAACGGAGTATCCGAAAAGAAAATTTTCCGTCTACATAACCAATCAGGACATATGCTAACGTTAGAAGAACTACTAGGAAAAAATGAAAAAGCACTCGTAACCCTTTCAGAAAAAGTGAAAAAAGCAGTAACAATGGATAAACAAATTAAACCATATATAATACAAGATCAATTGGAAGAAAAAACTGCTCCAAAATGGGGGAATTTCTCTAATTTCGCCCTTACAAAAGATTCCATCTTATTTTATTATGATGAGTATGAAATTACAACAGGATCTGCAGGGGCACCTATCGTAACGATACCACTCACAGAAATCAATGATCTCGTAGCAGATGCATTTAAACTTCCTGTCGTAGCAGTAGATTCTAAACCTTCTACAAAAGTTCCTGCAAAAGAAGAACAAAATGTACCGAAAACTACTACAGAAGAAGCAGGCGAAGTATCCCCAAAAGACAAAGTAGTTAGCTTAACATTTGATGATGGACCTAATCCGGATACAACAGTGAAAATTTTAGAGACACTTAAAAAGTATAATGCAAAAGCTACCTTTTTTATGCTAGGAAGCCGGGTTTCTTTTTATCCTGAAATTGTTCAAGAAATGAAAGCAGCCGGACATGAATTAGGAAACCATACATGGAATCACCCTGATTTAACAAAGGCTTCTTCAGAAAAAATCGCTTTAGAGATTAATAATACAGACAATGCTATAGAAAAAGCTTCTGGTAGCAAACCTACAGTATTTCGTCCACCATATGGCGCAGTAAATCAAACAGTTCGCAATCAGACTGCACTTCCTGTTGTCCTTTGGGATGTTGACACAATGGATTGGAAATATCGCGATCCTAATCACTTACTTCAACACGTGAAACAACATGTAAAAAACGGATCAATCATATTAATGCATGACATTCATGCATCTACTGCTGAAGGGTTAGACGCAGTGCTTGCTTACCTAAAAGGTGAAGGTTATTCATTTGTAACCATTTCTGAATTGCACAAGTTAGAAAACCGCAAGCGCACTTTAAGTGCATCTTGACCTTTGCCAATTCCAAAGTGCTTTGGACGAAACATTGGCTATACTATTACCGTGCGATTTTTAGAGGAGCTTGATGTGACTGCCTCACATCAAGCTCCTCCTTTTTCGGTAATCTTATGGCGAATGTTTGTCCGTCGCTCTCTTGGACATTGAAAGGGCATGGTGCATTTGCTTTGGATAATGAGAGATAAAATACTTTCCTACTCTCTTAAAGGCGTCCGAAGATACAATTTCGAACGCGGCTTCACTTCTTTATCAATCGATACTGCCTATTTTTTCTCTATTTCCACTTGCCATATTCATAAAATACACCAGTTCATTGATTGAACGAAGCAAATCAAGACCCTAGGCAGAGCGCGATAAAGGAAGGAAGGCTAAGGGCGCCTCGTCCTGAGGCGACGCCTTCATGACCAACATCGTGTTGGCCCAATCGGCTTGATGCTTGTCCCCTGGAAAGAGTCCGCCTGAACCGAAAATCAACCTGTTCATGTAATAGTTCTGGATCATACAAAAGGATTTTTTTCATACATTCTATACTTTTAATAAAATCTTTATGAATTCTTCCACCTTACATATTTCCCGTTTGTTGTAATTCGAGTTGAGTCGTATACCTTTATGCTTCTTTTAGATTGGATAATGTATCGTCACACTTAATCTGGTTAGTGTTTCTCCAGAATTAAAATATGTGTGAGGTCTATCGGCCTTAAATCTGATTGAATCACCACTTTTTAATGTATATTCACATTCACTGACACGAATAGTTAGTTCTCCAGCAAAAACAGTGATAAATTCTTCAGTTCCCTCTCTGTGAGAATCAGAAGTTAATATCCCTTCTTTTTCAATTTCAACAGAATAAACTTCAAAGCGTCTATCCTCTTGAAAAGGAAAGTAGGGATATACTCTATACCTTCCATTGTCTTCAGATAATACTTGAATATCATTTTTAAAAACAACTTTGGTATCGGGCTGTGGATTATTTATAAGGGTAGTAAAGGAAACCTTTAAACCATTAGCTATTTTCCAAATAGTTGTAAGTGTTGGACTTGACTCTCCTCTTTCAATTTGCCCAATCATCGTTTTGCTTACTCCACTTAATTGCGAGACCTTCTCCAAGCTTAATTTTTCCTTTTCTCTGATAGCTTTTAAATTTCTTGCAAGTATAAGTTGGATTTCCTCCATAAAATCACTCCTACATTATGTACAATATAACGACCTTTATGTATAATAAAACGAACTACGTTATATTGTTTATTTCGGTCATTATAACATACAAAATAAAAAGGGAGGTCCAAAAATGCCTTTATTTTCATTTCTGTTATTTGTTTTTATTACCAGTTTTACTCCAGGTCCAAACAATATCATGGCAATGGCGTTTGCGAATAAACATGGATTAAAAAAAACAATTAAGTTTTGTTTAGGAGTAGGTGTCGGATTTTTTGTTATCACATTATTGTGTAGTTTTTTTAATATCTTACTTACAAGTGTTTTGCCAATAATTAAATTTCCGTTAACCATTTTAGGTGTAGGTTATATGTTATATTTGGCTTATAAAATACTTACAAGTAAGGACAATGACAGCGGAAATGATGTAGGTAATAGAAACTTTTTCTTAATAGGTAGCTTGTTACAATTTGTTAATCCGAAAGGTATTCTTTTTGGGATAACTGTTGTAGCAACCTTCATTCTTCCCTATTACGATTCCTATTTAAGCTACCTTCTTTTCTCATTATTTTTAGGAGTAGTTGGTTTAATAAGTACATTTACTTGGGGGCTATTTGGCTCGATTTTTCAAAAGTTTTTATTACAATACAGAAAACAGTTTAATATAATTATGGCAGTTTTATTGGTATATAGTGCTTTTTCAATTCTTGTCAAATGAGAAAACCAGCATGTGCTGCCCTTTAAGTGCAACATGTCCTACACCTATTTCAGGCGGCTTTGGACGAAACATTGTCTATACTATTACCGCGGGATTTTTAGAGGAGCTTGATGTGACTGCGTCACATCAAGCTCCTCCTTTTTCGGTCATCTTATGGCGAATGTTTGTCCGTCGCTCTCTTGGAATGTGGATGGGCATGGTTCATCATTTGGTTTGAATAATGAGGAAAAAAATCCTGTCCTACTCTTTAAAGGCGTCCGAAGATACAATTTCGGAAGCTCTGCACTTCTTTACTTATGGATATTCACTATTTTTTTCGAGTTCCACTGACCAACATGGGAACTGATTCCTAGTCATTTAAATAAGAGCATACCTTTTCGATAGAGTATGCTAACCCCACTAGGCGCTTTTTGTGAAAATAAGCAAGAAACACACCATTAAATAACTATAGAGTTACCGAAACTACATCTTCGGGCACTTTGACAATCACTAACAGAATAGCGATTATTTCGTCCTAAGTAAACCTATAACGCTCTAATGCAAAACAGGGTGCAGTGGACTTTTCCAACGAAATTATAATGATATAAATTATATAATCAACAGGTATGATAATTTATATATTAATTTAGAATGCTTTTGGCAACGGTTATAATAGCATCCTTCTCTATGAGTTCCTCCCCAATAGCTGTAAACCTAACTGATACTAATAATTTTTTTGAGTTATCTTCTAAGAGTGGTTTGTGGGATATTACTGCCCGTTGCGGGAAAATGGAAAAGTGAATGTGTAAACCTTACTTTCTTTTTATTGGTTACTATTTTAATATGATAGTACAGTCTTATTTAAGGGGTGCTAACAATGTCTCTACAGATTTTAGAAAAATTTCCTGCTCATATAGGTAAGCAAATGTTGAAATCCTCCAAGTCATTTATTGCTTTAAATGTTGAAAATATTGGAGAACTACCATTAACTGCATCTAAAGCAGGAGGTTATGGCTACTTTCCAAAAAACAAACCATTTCCAACAAATTCAGAAGGCCAACCATTGTATTTATTAGCGCAGCTGAATTTAGCGGAATTGCCACCGTTGCCGGGTTATCCTACATCAGGTATTTTGGTATTTTATGTGGATTTATACGATGATTTGATTGGTATGGATTTAAACAACTATAAGAATCGATCAGGTTATGCCGTTCATTATTTTGAAAATCCATCAGAAGCTTCTTATTCAAAAGAGGAGCAGGCTAATTTTTATACTGAAGAACCTGAATATGTAGTTGTAGAAGGTGAGTACAAATTGACGGGTGAAATCCGGGAGACATTATTGCTACAGGATTGTTTTGAATTTGAGCAATATTATGGTAAGAATATTTATGAACTTATCGAAGAGCATTTTAATGATACAGCAGATGATTTTTTGGATGAAATTTACGACTTTGTGACAGATAATGATGGTGATGGTAAAATAGGAGGTTTTCCAAGTTTTACACAGGAAGATCCACGTATTCACAATGAAGATTTACAACAAGATATACTGCTGTTCCAACTGGATTCTTGCCAGGGTGAAGGGGTAGAAATTATATGGGGTGATTGTGGAATCGGGAATTTCTTCATCCATCCAGATGATTTGAAACGAATGAGCTTTGAAAACGTTTGGTATAACTGGGATTGTCATTAAGAGCAGTCGTTAAATTAGTACTACTGAGCGTCGGACTTCCTTAATAAAGAGGAGTAATACACCCGAAAATTTTAATAAAGTGAAACGCAAGAATGCTGTTAAATCAATCAACATTCTTGCGTTTTTAAGTTTAGATGCTATTTGGTTAATAAAAGCGCAAGCGCCCTTTAAGTGCATCTTGTCCTTTACATTCCCGGGGTGCTTTGGACGAAACATTAGCTATACTATTACCGCGGGATTTTTAGAGGAGCTTGATGTGAATGCGTCACATCAAGCTCCTCCTTTTTCGGTAATCATATGGCGAATGTTTGTCCGTCGCCCTCTTGGAATGTAGACCTTCTTATTCTAAAAAAAATGCTGTCATCCAATTAAATGACAGCACTACTATGTTCAATTTTCGAAATATAATTGATAGAAAACGTATTGAACAACTCAGGCTGGTCAATATTACAAACATGACCACTTCTTTTTATTTTGATAAATTCAAAGCCCTTATTGTTCCGAGTAACTTCCTCAATTGGAGGGATAAATAAATAATCTTCATCACCCATCAGGAACAATGTCGGAATTGCAGTTGTAGATGCTTGTAGGCTTGCCAAATAAGGATTGATGAGTTTTGTTAAGGACATCCATTTTACGAATTCCTTCTGGCACATCTTTTTCGCCTCATTGACGAACGCTAACCGTGATTCTTCATGTTCTTTACGTGGCATAAGTATGTAGGCAAATAATTGATAGAGCAACATGTAAGGAACAAACAACTTTGTTGCACGTCCAGTCCATAGTAATATTTTCGCACGAATGTCGAATCGAATGATTGCACCGCCAAGAATCAGTGATTTCACACGTTCTGGGTAATGATCCGCAATTGTTTGCGCAACAATCGTACCAAGTGACATTCCTATAATATGGGTCTTTTCAACCTCTATTTGGTCCAACACTTCGATTACTTCTTTAGAGACATCTTTAAACGTATCTCCTTTTTTCCATTGGCCACGTTCGGATTTCCCGTGACCACGGAGGTCGATCAAAAGAACGTTATACTCTTTCTTAAATTCTCGAATCTGCTTAAACCAGATAGAAGAACTCCCCCCCGCACCGTGTATAAATGTTACCCATGGGGCAGTTGGGCTAATTTCATAAGTTCGATAGTGAAGCAATCTATGTCATCCTTCCTTAGTTAACTATTACTATTAAACCATTATCACTTAAACAAATACAACCACATCTATTTACAAATTACGACATATCACTACTTAAACACTTAATTCTGTCACATTCAATGTTCATAAGAAAATCAACATTTGCTGCACTTTAAGGGCATCTACATTCCCGAGGGCTTTGGACGAAATATTGGCTATACTATTACCGTGGGATTTTTAGAGGAGCTTGATGTGACTACGTCACATCAAGCTCCTCCTTTTTCGGTGATCTTATGGCGAATGTTTGTCCGTCGCCCTCTTGGAATGTAAATGGACATGATGCATCATTTGGTTTGGACAATGAGAGAAGAAATACTTCCCTACTTTTTTAAAAGCGTCCGAAGATACAATTTCGGACGCAGCTTCACTTCTTTATCAATCGATCCTTCCTATTTTTTCTCTATTTCCACTTTACATATTAATAAGCAAAAGAAAGTAAACCAGTTCATTAAATTGTATGAAGCATATTGTCTTTCTTATTTGACCTGTTAATTGGATCGGAAATTAACCTGTTCCTGGCATAAAATTTTATATACTTTCTTATTCCTAAAGAAAACCAGCATACGATGCCTTTTTAATTAACACTTTATCGAATATAGAATACTCAATACCCCCACTCGATTTTATAAATGTCTTCCTCGATAGCCTTATATGTAGAACTTCCCCTTAATACAGCTACTCTCTTTTTATGTAATAATATTCTCCAAAAATAGGATAATACCCTTTAGATCTCTACCCAAAAGAAGACACCACCAATTAGCTGTAACCAATCGGAGGTATCTTCTTTTTTTGATTGTATTTATATTCTTATCTACTACTTTCCCGATTTCTATGATCGTTTCTCTCCTTACGATTCTCTAACTAGTAATATCATAAAAGAACCAAGAAGTTCTTGGGGAAAACAACGGAAGAGGATTTCTACTTCCAAACCACATAAGTTCTGGAATTGCTACTTATTGGTTGCCATTCTTCTGATTTTTGACGGTATAGATTAGGATTCTCTGTTTCTATAAAACCTTTAATAGTACTTACAATCTCCGCATGGAGTGTTTCACGGCTTTTTTGATTGTCATTTGACCAAACAAAACGTCCTAAATTCGGTACTTCCCTTAAAAAGTTCCCAAACGTAAAAATAACATCCAAACCATGAAAAGTGCCAAATACCTTTCCCCAAGGTAACGGTAGCTCATCCCATGTAAACTTATATTGATAAATTGGTTTTGGAATGTCAGCAACCCTTCGCATCAGCTTGTTATTAAACCAATAGAAAAGGGTTCTATTGAATACTGTACATTTCAATTTATAAGACAGATATGATGGATACTTTAAGAAAGCTCGCCTGTTATAATTTTTCTCATTATGATTAAATAGCTCCCACAATTCCTTCTGACCTTTATAACCATAGACAAGCAGTAGACTGGCTTCATTGCGAACAGTACCAATCATCATCGGAACTGCATTTGATACTTGTAATTCTTTATCACTCCCTAAAGGCAATACCACCCCATCGCGAATATGAGAAATCTGCTTTACCCCTGCTCCTGCTTTTATAAGTTGCTCTGTTGTTTTACCTAACAAATACCGACGAACACCATCCGCTCCCATAGTACGCTTATATTGCTCTGCCATTTTGGATGAATCAATTAACCCATCCTGCAACAACAATACTGTAACCAAAGCCTCTGCAGCTTCTTCGGCCTTCACTGTCGAACGAAGAAGTGGATATCCAGACATCGCAATCGCCTTGTGGAACAATCCAGTTGCCATTTGTGAATGAATAAGTCCCCAAACATTCATACAACCAGCAGAATGACCCTGAATGGTGACATTACTTGCATTGCCGCCAAAATTGCCGATGTTGAGCTTTATCCACTCCAAGCCCTTAATCAAATCTAGCGTCACAAAATTACCTGAATCATTTACAGCATCACCTGTTTGTAGTGCAGGGTGATAAAACGCCCCTAAGAATCCCAAACGATAATTAATCGTCACTACGACCACATTCGCCTCCTCTGCAAGCCGAGAAGCCTCATAAATCGGATCACTCGCTGTTCCTCGAGTATTACTTCCTCCGTGAATAAAGACTAAAACAGGTCTTTTTTCGCTACCATCTCTAACTGGTGTCCACACATTTAGATAAAGGCTATCTTCAGAACCAACAAGTTCCCCATACAGACTAGTATCTGCAGTTCCATAAATTGTACCGGGTTGCGCAGAGGGCTCCTTAAAGGCATTTGCCTTGTATACTCCTTCCCAAGGCTCCACATCTTGCGGCCTCTTCCATCGCAACTGTCCAATCGGTGGTGCAGCATAGGGAATTCCTAAATACTTATCCACTTTCGATAACCGTATACCTTCAATCCATCCTGCCGTTGTTTCCACTAAAGGTCCTTCTTTAATCTGCATTCACTTGCTCCTTTCACTTTGAATATGTGTTAATTCAAGTGGAATCCTTTTGTTCATTATACATTTATCGGAAAATTCTAACAACTGTTAGTTTAGTATTTAACAAATATAATCAATGATGCCAACTAATTAAGCTAAATAGCCGCACAATCAAGGCTTTTGACAAATGTATAGCTAGTGCAGTATAGAGTAGAACTTCTATCTTAATCATATCTAAATTCTTACCGGTTACTTTCCCGATACATTGCCAATGCTGCTGTTCTTAACCAGATTTTAATATCAAGAACAGACTTTGGTATTGATCCTAAAAATAATTATTACAATAATGTTGTAATAATGTGTAAACAATAATATGTTTGTATAAAAAGGAGTGGGAGAATGTTTCCTGTGTTAGAAACAGAAAGGCTAATTTTGAGAGAACTAATAGAAGACGATGCACAAGGGATTTTGAATTGCTTTTCAAATGAAGATGTATTACGTTACTATGGGCAAAATCCATTAACAAATATAGAACAAGTTAAAAATATTGTTAGGAATTTTTCAAATAGCTATAAGGAAAAACAAGGGATTAAATGGGGAATTGAGATAAAAGGAACAGAAGGAATTATTGGAACCATTGGATTTCATGGATGGTCTTCTGAGCATAAGAGAGCAGAAATAGCTTATGCAATTTTGCCTGCACAATGGGGAAATGGGTATGCCACTGAAGCGGTTAAAAAAGTTCTATCATACGGATTTAATGAGCTAAATTTAACTCGAATTGGAGCTGTTGTTTTTACTGAAAATAATGCATCCAATGTGTTGTTAGAAAAATTAGGGTTTGAAAAAGAAGGGGTTCTTAGAAATTATATGTATCAAAATAATGTTCCGTATGATACGAACGTATACTCCTTACTTTCAACTAAAGTGCAGTAATCTAAAATTTTGATAATCATTTAGAAAGATAGAGTGAGGTTCATTTATATGCCTTGCTCTATCTTTTTTGATTATTATTTTTTACAAGCCAGTAGACCTCACTCTATTATCAAAATCTCTTCTAAAATAATCATTTCTTCTTTTCACCCCTCTTCACCAAATTCCCATATTTTACACTAGTCAAAATAAAGGATTCTGTTATAATGAGTTTGGAATATAATTTAATAGTTAGAATTGTGGGGGGACCGGTGTTGCCGGTTGAGATTACATCCTTGAGATGTTGACTCTTAGAACCTGATCTGGTTGATACCAGCGGAGGGAACATTATCTTGAACAATTAACTTTGTTTACTTATATGCGCCCTAGGTTCTCCCCTAGGGTGCTTTTTATTATGTAAATAGGAGGATTAGAAATGAAAAAGTGGTTAATTGTATTATGTTCTTTATTAATACTTGCAGGTTGTAGTAATCCGAAATCAGCAACGGAAACGGAAACGAAAAAGAAAGACACAAACTCTCTTAAAAAGGTATCTGTCGTACTTGATTGGACACCAAACACGAATCATACCGGTTTATATGTGGCAAAAGAAAAAGGCTATTTTGAAGACGAAGGATTAGATGTGGACATCATTATGCCGGGTGATGCTGGAGCAGATCAGCTTGTGGCTTCAGGCAAATCTGAGTTTGGCATAAGCTATCAAGAATCAATCACACAGGCACGTATACAAGATGTTCCTCTTGTTTCCATTGCAGCCATCATTCAACATAATACATCTGGTTTTGCCTCACCAGCTGCGAAGAACATTGTTACACCAAAAGACTTTGTAGGTAAAACATATGGGGGCTGGGGATCACCTGTTGAAAAATCTGTTATTTCTTCCTTGATGCAAGAAGAGAATGCTGATGTAAATAAAGTCTCGTTTGTTAATATGGGAGATACTGATTTCTTTACAGCTGTGAAACGAGACATCGATTTCGCATGGATTTATTATGGTTGGACTGGTGTAGAGGCAGAGCTGCGTGGAGAAAAGCTCAACATGGTATATTTAACAGACTACTCTGATAAACTTGATTATTACACGCCAGTTCTCTCAACTAATGAAAATATGATTAAAGAAAACCCAGATACAGTAAAAGCTTTTGTAAAAGCTGCATCCAAAGGATATGAATTTTCTATTAAACATCCATCCGATGCTGCCGACATTTTAATTAAAGAAGTGCCTGACTTGGATCCAAAGCTTGTTAAAAAAAGTCAAGAATGGCTAGCCTCTAAATATCAAGATGATGCACCAAGATGGGGCGAGCAAAAACAAATAGTATGGGAAAATTATGCTTCGTGGATGTTTGACAATGGCCTGCTTGAGAAAAAGCTTGATGCCAAAAAAGCATTTACAAATGAATTTTTACCACAATAAGGGGTTATAAAATGACAAATTCACTGATCAGTATTCAAATCATACCAAAAACAAAAAATGGCGAAAGTGTTATTCCGTATGTAGATGAAGCAATCCGAGTGATACAAGAGTCCGGGGTAAAATTTGAGGTACACCCTCTCGAAACAACAATGGAAGGCGATTTACAGCAATTACTTCAGGTTATCACGAAAATGAACGATCGCATGATTGAGATGGGAAGCAGTAACGTTATCTCTCAAATAAAAGTATTGTACCAACCATCAGGCATTTTAATGGATCAGCTTACGGAGAAATATAGATAATGATGAAAATCGTATCGAAAGGGTGGAGACCTTTACTGGTTCTCCTCCTTTTATTCATTGTATGGGAAACGATTGTGATTAAATTTAGAATTCCAGATTGGCTTTTACCCACTCCGACAAAAATATTTTATGAAGGTTTCGAAGGTTGGTCCAATTTTTACCCACATTTATTATCAACCATAAAACTATCCTTACTCGGATTTGCACTAGGTTTACTAATCGGTTTACTTACGGCTATTTTATTGCATTTGTTCCCTTTCATTCGGGAATCGATTTATCCGTTACTAATCATCTCACAAAACATTCCAATTATTGTATTGGCCCCTCTTTTAGTGATTTGGTTTGGCTTTGGATTATTACCAAAAATAATCGTCATCACGCTCGTTTGCTTTTTTCCAATCACGGTTGCCGCATTAGATGGTTTTAAGCAAACTTCCAATGAATTAAAGCATTACATGATTATGGCAGGTGCGTCGAAAAAGCAATTATTTTGGAAGCTGGAGCTTCCCTATGCACTTCCTTCACTATTTTCAGGTTTGAAAATATCCGCTACCTACAGTGTTATGGGGGCAGTTATTTCTGAATGGCTTGGAGCGAAGGATGGTATCGGTGTTTATATGACACTCGCCTCTTCATCCTTTCGAACAGATAGAGTATTTGTGGCTATATTTGCTATTGTGACATTAAGTTTATTATTTTTTTCTATAATTGTTCTTATTGAGCGCTGGCTTGTTCGGTGGCAGTTGAAAGGGGCGAAATGGAAGTGAGTCATCTTACGGTTTCCAATATTTCTAAGCAATTTGACAAAAATGAAGTTATCAAGAATCTCGCATTCACAGTTGAAGAGAATGAGTTTGTTTCGATTATTGGGCCATCAGGTAGTGGGAAAAGTACTATTTTTAGTCTTATTGGAGGAATCCTCTCACCAGATAAAGGCACCATTCACTTAGATCATCAAGTCATTAACGGAAAACGGGGGTTTATTAGCTATATGCCACAAACCCCTTCTCTCCTACCTTGGAGAACGATCCTTGAGAATGTATTGCTAGGGCAAGAACTTCAAGGAAAAAAAGAAAAAGAAGCAGCATTAGAAATGATCGATATCGCTGGATTAACGGGTTATGAAAATGCGTATCCTCATGAATTATCAGGTGGTATGAAGCAAAGGGCTTCCTTTATTCGAGCATTATTAAGTCCACAATCCATCATTTGCTTGGACGAACCTTTTTCAGCCTTAGATGAATTAACACGGCTTGATATGCAAAAATGGCTTTTATCGATTTGGGAAGGACATCGAAGAACCATCCTTTTTGTGACACATAATATTGAAGAAGCATTATTTCTATCTGACCGAATTATTGTTTTATCCAATAAACCTTCTCAAGTGGCAGCCGAATTTCACGTTCCTTTTTCACGTCCAAGGGAGGAAAGTCTATTTCTAGAAGACGAGTTCTTAGAATGGAAAAGGAAAATTTACTATTCCCTCAAAAAAACAGGAGAGTGATTAAGTTGCTAAAAATGATTGATGCACATATTCACTTAGATCATTATAACGATCAAGAAATAAAGGATATCATTGAAAGAGACTCATCTTTAGAAGCACTAATATCCGTTTCTTTTGATTTAGACTCAAGTAAAAAAAATAAAGAGCTTGCCAAAATATACTCAAAGGTTAAGCCTGCTTTCGGTTATCATCCTGAGCAAACACCCCCTACGGAGAAGCAATTGGATGATCTTTTCAGTTGGATAAAGAGCAATCAAAATGACATGGTTGCAATTGGTGAAGTAGGGCTTCCTTATTATTTAAGAAAAGAACAAAAACTATCGACTCTTCAACGCAGCCAGTACATTGAACTATTAGAAGCATTTATTAAACTAAGTAAGGAATTTGAAAAACCTATCGTCCTTCATGCTGTTTATGAAGATGCCCCCATCGTTTGTGATCTTTTAGAGAGATATTCAGTTTCAAAAGCCCATTTTCATTGGTTCAAAGGTGATTCCAAAACGGTCCTGCGAATGGCAGAAAACGGGTACTACATTTCTGTCACGCCCGATGTTTTGTATGAGGAGGAGATTCAACAGCTCGTTCAATCCTATCCACTTCAGCAAATCATGGTCGAAACAGATGGTCCATGGCCGTTTGAAGGACCTTTTACCGGAAAGATGACTCATCCCTCCATGATAAAAGAATCTATTAAAACGATATCCGAAATAAAAAAGCTTACAATTGATGAAGTTTATTATCACATTTTTAATAATACAAAATCATTCTTTTCTATTTAATGAAGCAGGAATACAGCTTGCTCTTATTAATGAAGCTATATCAAAATTTAAGAGAGAGTACCAAAACACAGGAGAAGGATTGCCACCTTCTCCTTTTGTTTCTCTATACGAAATAAGAGAGTAACAAAACCTGTCAGTTCCGGAATGCAATATTGAATACGTTTGATGCTAGACTAAAAAGTAGAAACAGATTGTCCTATCGCTGCTTCCATAGGTAAAATCATTATATAAAAAATAGACCTAACTAAATTAGTTAGATCATTTATGATTGTTCAATTTTCAGTAATTTTCTTTTAAAACATATAATTTAACATTAAGTAAAAAAACCTCACTTATTGTGATACGGTTCACCGTGACGAATCGAAATGAGGTTATGTCTACTTAATCGTTTTATGTTTGAGATATCCTAGGAAATCGGGCGAGCGTCGGAAAGCCTTTGTTAGTGGTTGTCCGGATCATCCAATTGCTAGATGTATCTACTGCTACTTTTAAATTTTTAATAGGTTGATCAGGTGTAAAGTGACAGACTACTGTTTTCACATTCTTCGGAGTGATTAGCTCAACAAGTTCCTGTAAATTTACTTTCCTCGGTGACAGTATGTCATATAGATGCAGCTGATCTCCATCAATTTTAAAAATAGTATAAACATCATCCTGCGGTCGATGGACTAAGTCCCTAAAACCTAATGTATAGTAGAACATCAGAACATGCTCATCGCCTCGCGCGGATAAAATATTTGAGTGAGGTTGAGATTGTTTTTTAATTTCTAGCATCATATTTGGTGGAACAATGCATTTTTCTAACGGTTCATCGATAAGCTGGTATCCTTTTAGATCAATAACACATTGGTTCTCATCATTGTGCGTAAAACCACATTTTTGATAGAGAGGTACTGCCTCAGCATCAGCTGCTAAAAAATATAAATCATATAGATGGTCATAATCTGCAAGTACTTTACTTAACAGCTGGTATGCTAATCCTTGTCTTCTAAATTCAGGATCAGTCATTACCGTTCCAATCTGGATAGCCTTCTGTATTTTCCCATCAATGATCAGTTCCATTGTATTGAGCGAAACATTAGAAATTACTTCATTATTATTAACATAGCTGTAGCATATATAGTTTTCATTCCAAAAGCCCTGTTGATACCACTCTTCAAAATCAATACCAAAGGTCTTTTTAGCTAGATTGTTAAATGATACCCGATAGTTATTGTTGTTTTTGTAGTCTTTAATAAACTTATATGTTTTCATTTTTCACCTGAAACCCTCATATTTTATTTGGCATAATTAAAGCTAACTACAATATATTTTTGTCAGCCTTCAACTAAGTAACCTGTATCCAAAAGCACATCATCCAATTGGATTAATTTTCTCTTATAGGCAAGTGAAACAAATACTATTGGTCCTCCAATGATTCTTTTATATCAAGCTACCATTTAACAATAAATAAATAGATAGAGTCTTGTTTAGATATTAAAACTCAAATATCACATCTAATTATTGGAATTAATAATTATGGAACTTTAATTGTACAACATCTAAAACTAGCAATAGGAGCTTCATTAGAAATTAAGTAATGTCTCTTAAAGGCCTTCTTTTTATTCATTTAAGTCGAGAATGTTGATAATGATGGAAGGAGAGAGCAGGTTTCGAGACTAGTACTCATCTCGCGATGCTTCATCTTCTATTTGGAAATATAATTCTTCGCCGTCAGTTATAACAGTTATATCCCAATTATCACTTTCGGCTGAGTAATTTATCTTTTGTATTGCAGGTACCAATAACTCTTCCTGTTCACTTAACAATAATTTTATGACATCTTGCTCTGATAAATCTGCTTTATTCGGTTTATTAGAACCTAAAACCTTAATGCGATTTGATCTAGCTTGTCCAGGATAGGATTCTTCAATATTGTTGTAATATGCTTTCACTTTTTGTCCCAATTCATATTTCTTATCATTTGTAGATACCCAAACCGCATCATAATGCTCATTGGATTTTTTTGATTCACCATACGTAATTGGTTCAGGATTAACTATGAGTATTCTACCATCTTCTTTATCGACAATATAACCTTCGACACTAGAACAACCTGTTAATACTAAAAAAACAAAGATTAGATTTCTCTTTTTCATAGAACCTTCCCCTATTTGACCTACCCATCAAGTGTTCCCATAAATAATTCAATGAAGTTTTAGAACAACTCATTCATGTACATGGGTATGAAGCAGATCTTATGAAAATTATATTTATTTATTTTTATCGTTCAACTCATTGATCATTTGAACTGCTTCATCGATATGAGACACATCAAAAATTTGCATGGTTATGTTTTGTTCCTTTTGAATGATTGCTGCTTCTTCCGCATTTTCACTCGGTATAATCATATAGGAATAACCAGATACTTCAGCAATTTGTATTTTTTCTTTGATAAGACCTATTGGTAACACGTCTCCCGTTTTACTAATTGCCCCAGTAACTGCAAAAGATAAATCATTTTGCAAATCACCTCTTATAATTAGCCCTATTAACGCTAGACCTAATCCTGCGCTATTTCCACCAATATGATCTCTATTTAAAAATTCATTTATTGTTGCATCTTCTTGGCCTAAGTAATGATTCACGCTTTCTCTCATTTGTTCAAAGTCATTTTTCTTAAGAAGAAGCCAATCCAATAATTGCCGGTTTTTACTTCCATAAAGATCAAAATTGGTTACTTCTATAATATCTAAGAATTGTATATGTTGTTTGTTTAAAGAGTCCTCTACGGACTGTTTGCTCTCCATATGTTTAAAATCTACACTATTTACCCCTACTAAGTAGATTCCTGAGTTTACGAATATGTTTGTTGGTTCATTATAAAGAAAAACCCTGTGCGTATATCCTTCAAAAAATATAAGTGGTAGTTCGAAACAAATCAGCAAGAGCATGACGCAAGAAGAAAGTGGGATTTTTCGTTTATATCTATTCTTTTTTCGATGCACAATGCGAACAATTAATAAGATGATGAGGCTAAGCAATAATAAAAAGACAAATGAAACTCCACCGATAACATCATGAAGATATAAATATAAAAATATGCCATAATAGAGTAACGTAAAAATAACAGAAACGATATAAGGTGTACTTTTTTTACGATTAAAGATGTTTCCTTCACCCCTTACTTTACCATTAGTCTATTTCTAAATAGTAGGATTAATTCCTATTACTATTTGTGAAAAATATGACTTAAATTATATTAGAATTTCAGACCCTCATTCCAAATTTATCGTAGGATTATCCTGGTTAAAAAACAAATATCTTCATTTGCAAACGATTTTAAGAATTTTATCTTTGCATACTATCACAAAAAATGATAAAAATTCCCCCAAATTTGGAATGAACTCCTTCAAATAAAGAATTTTTACCATCTAAATTTGGTACAGATTTGATTGATAAAATAAAAAACTATAATACATGTTAAAATTTGTTATACTAACAAACAGACCTGTTGGTATGTTAGGAGAAATACATCAAATATGGATACAAAATTACTATTGATTGATACTGCTACATTGCTTTTTCAGCAAAAAGGCTACAAAAGTGTAGGACTCAATGAAATCTTAAAAGCATGTAACGTTACTAAAGGAGCCCTTTATCACCATTTTCCAAATGGAAAAGAAGAACTGTTAATTACTTGTTTACACGGATTAAACGAAGCTATTACGACAGATATCGAAGCTATTTTCAGTAGGCATCTATCGACAATAGATGCTACTCTATCAATGATTGATACGTTAATTCACAAATTTGAAAAAGACGGTACCATTACTGGGTATACATTTAGCAGCATTGTCAGTGAAATGGCCACGATGAGTGAACCTGTCCGCAATGCTTGTAGTGCGCTATATGAAAACATTCAACACATTTACTGTGCGAAACTTCTAACAGAAGGCTTTTCAAATGAATCAGCTTCCGCTATTTCGTTGATGATGACAGCTTCGATTGAAGGTGCAATGATGCTTTGTTTAACGCAAAAATCAACAGATCCATTAAAAACGATTGCCAAACTCTTACCGAATTTATTAAAGTCGTGTGAATAAGGGAGCCGGTCTGTTTAAAAATAACAAAAAAAAATTCTAAAGTTCAAGATTTTTTTGTTTCAACCAGCACATACGTCCACAATTTAGACACAACGAGAGATGTAATACCGAAAAAACATTGCTTCTCCCCCCTCTTCTTACACAATATAACAAAATCGTTAAGCAAAAGTTGCATAAAATAGTATTTATGTTTTTTCGTAAAATGTGCCATACTATTTAAATTAAATCAAATTGCAATATTATTATTACTTCTAATATTCTAACGAATATTAGAAGTCACTTCGTAGAAGTAAGTAATGATATCAATAACTGGAGGAAATGCCTACTATGGAACATAATAGCAAAATAATAGACTGTACCATTCGTGATGGAGGTTTGGTTAACAATTGGGATTTCAGCGTCGAATTTGTTCAAGACTTGTATAATGGCCTAAGTGCAGCTGGTGTTGAATACATGGAGATTGGCTATAAAAATTCCCCTAAACTTCTTAAAGCGACTGAACCTAATCCATGGAGATTTCTTGACGATAACTTCCTGAAAGAGATTATCCCTGAGAAAAAGTTTACGAAGCTATCTGCTCTAGTAGATATTGGGCGTGTAGATCCAAATGACATTCTACCACGTGAGCAAAGTGTTTTAGATATGATTCGAGTGGCGTGTTATATCCGCGAAGTAGATAAAGGCTTGGAGCTTGTGAAAATGTTTCATGATTTAGGTTATGAGACTGCTCTTAACATAATGGCTTTATCTAATGTACCTGAACACCAGCTTAAGGAAGCGTTTGAAATGGTGCTGGAAAGTCCTGTTGATGTTGTTTATATCGTTGACTCTTTCGGAAGTTTAGATCCTTTAAATATTGAGCATCAAGTAAAAAAATTCCAAGCAATGCTCCCTAACAAACAGCTTGGTATTCATACGCATAATAATATGCAATTAGCGTTCGCAAATACATTAACAGCGATGCGAAATGGGGTTAATTTCCTTGATTCTTCTGTTTATGGTATGGGGCGTGCAGCTGGTAATTGTCACACAGAACTACTCGTTAGCTACATACAAAAACCTAGTTATGAGATTAAGCCAGTTCTTGGTATCATTGAAAAGCATATGTTAGAAATGCGTCAAAATTGGGAATGGGGTTATATTATCCCTTACATGATCTCAGGTGTACTTAATGAACATCCACGTGTCGCCATGGCTTACCGTAATAGCGAAGATCGCGATAATTTCGTAGATTTTTATGACAAGGTAACAACACCAGAAGCAACTATAGCTCCAGCATCGAAATAGGTTAGATTACTAAAGGTACCTTCTAATGATAGAGGCCACTGAAAAACTTACGTTTTTAAAACAGTAAATTCTTTTAAACAAAAATCCGGCACTTCTTGTTCAAGTTTGAACAGGAATTGCCGGATTTATTTTATCTAATTCCCCTCTTTTTCGTTCAATAATTTCAAAATGCGTTTCAGATTGAAGGCGATAATCGTTGTGGCACCTTGCAGAGGAAGTCGAAGGAATTTCGTTAGTGAACTGGCATCAATGACTGGATCTTCTGGAGCCATCTCTAAGAAATATTTAAACGACTTATCATATTTCGAACGCTCTACTACTTCCACATCTGATACATCAAAAATCGCTTTCAATAATAGATATTTGAACATGCGAATCGGTGGAATCGCATTGCGACCAGTATCTAATCAGTATTTTGTTTTTAATTCAGCGAAGATAAACACAAAGTCCACCAGTTCATTGATTTGGCAAAGCATATAATCTTTTGGCACGATTAAATCGTACAGTGCCATGTAAGGGCTCGTGGAGGAATTCTTGGAGATTCCGTTGCAGGCGGACTCGGTCCGTGAGCCTCCTCAGGCCGACAGGATGTTGGTCACAAAGGCGTTGCCACACAAGGTGGCGTTCTTAGCCTTTGTTCTTATGTGCGCTCCTGCGGGGTCTCACCTGGACGCGCTTTTCCCGCTGGAGTCGCCGCCTTCCACTCCCATCACCATAAAATAAATACGCTTTAAACTAAAAAGAGGCGCGTTACCTTTATAATAAAAGGAATGTTTATTTAATCAAAAAGCGAAGGCTCCCTTTACCCTATGAAGGGAGCCTTACTTTCTGGAAAAGGATCTTTTGAGATAGGCATTAATTATGCCTACAACGGGGATGTCATGGTCTGAGTTTTAGTTTATTTGCAACATCGGAAACACTATGTATTATTGTTAAAAATAAAAGGCCCTACAAATTTCTTTAAAGGTTGAAAACATAAAGCTGATTGACAATCTTATTAAATTGCTTTATCTTCATGTTAACCAATAAAATATTTTGGTTAACACAACAAGGGGAGGCAGTTCATTTTGAAAAAAGGAAATACATATCAATACTTATTAGCTGCAATTGGTGCAGCGATTATCGCAATTCTCGCACAGGTGACGATTCCGTTACCACTCGTACCAATTACAGGGCAAACATTAGCAATCGGTTTAATCGTGACAATTTTAGGCACAAGATTAGGAACATTATCGGTATTATTATATATATTACTTGGCGCAGTAGGGATGCCAGTATTCAGTGGCATGTCTGGCGGGTTAGGGGTTGTGGTTGGGCCAACTGGCGGCTATATTGTAGGTTTCTTGCCATCAGCAGTAATAATGGGTCTTTACATGAAAAAATTTGGTATCACAATTCCACATGCTATTGTGGCAAATATAATTGGTATGATAGTAACATTAGCACTCGGAACAGCCTGGTTAAAAATCGCAGCTGACTTAACGTGGACTGCAGCATTTATGGGTGGAGCAGCACCGTTTATTATCGTAGGCATATTAAAAGCAGTACTAGCTGCATATCTTGGCGTTGTCGTACGTCGCCGCTTAGAAACAGCACATTTAATTGAAGTAACGGCGTAAAAGATAAATACCAATTACTAAGAACAAGTACAATTAGAGGTTCAATATTTTAGTTTGTAAAGTGAATTTATGTTTAATGTTGGTTACTACTATTATTAATACCAATTAGCTTAAATTTGTATTTTGTATTCAAAAAAGATCGTTGGCTTCAATACTCGTGTGAACTATCTATTATGTTTAAATTTTACCCACGTACGTTCTACTAATAGACTTAACTCTATCAGCTGGACATAGAAAATCTCTTGTGTTATACACAATTTCCAACAACTCACATTTGCGTTTTTCTTACCCTGGGAGAATACAAGGCTACCATAACTACGATTGGTGCTTTATGCCTTAATCTTTGCTCTCTTTAAGTCCCATTAAGTACTTATGTGTTTTATAACAATTTTAATCACATTACTTATACTTTTACTCTCTTATTTATTATTTCTAAAGTTCTATATCTCCATGATAATCATAAAATGAGTAGATTCTAACTTTTAGGAATTAAATATAGAGAATTAGGGGGATAAGAAAATGTTTGCCATTCATTTTTTTGAAAATAATACTAGATTACTAATTCAAGCTTTGAGACGTATTCCTTCTGTAGATGAGGAATTAAAAATTAAAGGTCGTAAAGGAAAAGTTATTAGCGTGAAGATGATGGAAGAAAACATCTATCATGTACATGTAGAGTTTGAAAAAATAGTTGTTAAAAATCTAGCTGCCGCGAAAGACCTTGGTAAGAAGAAAAAGAGATAGTGCTTATAATAAGCAAATTTAAAAGACTTGCCTTTTTGAGGGCAAGTCTTTTATATTATCTTCTCTTCCCATTGTTACCTAGGTTTTCATATACTGATGGGAGGAAACTTTCCATTCCTGCTGTATGCGTATCCTCGCCTCCCCCATTATTCTGGAGTCTCAACCGGCCCGAATTATCTAATTCTTTATACAAAAAAACCTTATGCAATAGGTGCATAAGGTTTCCACGATATTAAGCGAATGTTTTCATCCAGTTAAGGAAGTTTTCAATAACTTTATCTAAAAACTCAACAGTTGCTTGGTCTGTAAGATTACCTTCTTCATCAAATTTCGTATGAGCTGCACCAACATATACTTCA
Organism: Psychrobacillus sp. FSL H8-0484; assembly: GCF_038005325.1. Taxonomy (NCBI): domain Bacteria; kingdom Bacillati; phylum Bacillota; class Bacilli; order Caryophanales; family Bacillaceae; genus Psychrobacillus; species Psychrobacillus sp. FSL H8-0484. The sequence goes on from NZ_JBBOSZ010000001.1 coordinate 2,405,092, forward strand.
TTCATTGGAAGTAATGGTGAGTTTAAGCCACTTGCGAAAAGAATGTCACGTAAGTGCATTTGTGCTTTTACTGTACCCATTGCACCCATTGAAGCACCCATGATCATCGAGGGTTTACCATTAACTGAACGGTCCACGCGAGACATCCAGTCAATTGCGTTGCCTAGTACCCCTGGAATTGTTGAATTGTATTCTGGAGTTACCCAAAGAACAGCGTCAGCTGCTTTAACTCTTGCTTTAAAGTCAAGTACAATTTGTGGTGCATCTAATTCGATATCTTGATCGTACATTGGTATTCCACGTAAGCTTAAAATTTCAAGCTCAAATTTATCTGCATAACGGTTTTGTACGTGTTGTGCTAATTTTAAATTGTATGAATCTTTACGGATACTTCCTACTATTGCTACTACTTTCATGTGTGTTTCCTCCTATTGTTGAAAATGGCTTTACATTTTAGCAAAAATCAAAACGTTGATTGATCTGGGATAGAAAATCATTTCAGCTTCTATCTAAGCGATTCGATCTCTCTTGTAATCTTTTCGCTTCCTTCCATTAGCTTTAAATAAATTTTTGATCTTTTAGCTTTCGTAATTCGTTCAGCTGGTGCGGCAATTGCTATGGAAGCAATTATTTCTCCTTCTAAGAATAAGGGCACAGCTACGCACCGAATGCCTACAATACGTTCTTCATCGTCAAAGGCATAGCCTTGTTTTTGAATAACATTTAAATGATGGACAAATAAATGAGCGTCTTCAAATGCATGATCTGTCGCTTTGGTAAAGTTCAACTTTCGTAATATGTCTGTTTGAGTTTTAGATGGTAGGTTGGCTAAAATGATTTTCCCTAAAGCTGATTGATGGATAAATGAACGATTGCCAATCTCTTCACGAGCAGGCTCTTTATATGGTGCTAGTACAGCATGTACCGTCACTAAATTTGTACCGTCCATTTTCCCTATGTACAAACTTTCTCCAATTTCCTTCGCTACTTTATAAGGTGTCGTTAAAGAAACCCAGTCTAATGCGATACGTCGTTCAAAATGCTCACAAAACATTTTATGATTAATTTCAAAGCGGCTTTGAAATTTTTGGACATAGCCCATTTCCTCTAACGTCGCTAGCATCCGAAAAGCAGTTGTTTTACTCAGTTCTAAGTGCTTTGTAATTTCTGTTAATGATAAACCGTTTTGTTCTTTTAACAACTCAATAATTTGTAATCCTTTTTTTAACGTGGTCACTTCATATTGGCTCATCTCATCACCTCAACTCATAAAGTATTATAATAAATTCTCTATGTATATTGCAAAAAAAGTAACAGATGTTTCATTATGCGAAACAAAAAACAGGACAAACGACAAGCTGAGACTTTTTGATAATAAGATTAGACCACAAAAGTAAAATCAGATTTAGAAAGTTACTGGTTCCCTAGTAGTGTTGCATGTTAACGAAAGTGTATTCATTGTGATCAAATATACGATACGATCTAGAATTCTTTTCAGTATTTGTATTTTTGCCCCCAAATTAATGAACACTTTTTATTCTAAGCATAGTATACAGGAGGGTAAATTATAAGGGGGAACACCGATGGGATTATTCATTAATGAAAGTCAACACCCGACAGTATTTAAAAATACCGGTGAACTTAACGCTGTAAATCAAGTCGAGTGTCGCAGTGACTATTTGTCGGAGCTTGTAAAGGAGCAACAGGCGTCCAATAAGTCATTTCATGTAGCGATTAATGGTTTAAGAAATGCACAAAACAACTTTGACCGCCGACAATGGAGACAATGGAATGAAATAAAAGGACGTTTAAGTGAGTTAAAAGAAATTAATGCTCAACATGAAAAAATGGAACACCAAGTAATAGATTGGTTAGAAAAACTAGAGAACCAAAATAAAAAACTTCAAATGATTATGATGAATGAACAGCGAGGAAAAAAAGACTTAGTTACTCAAGTAGAAAGTATCAGTCATTCTTATGGGGAAATCGTCAATCAATTGAATCAAATGGAAGTGACAACTGAGGAAGTTGCTAATCGTATGGATCAATTTTTAGTGGGAAATGAGGAGGTACTTAATCGATTAGAACAAGTTGGTTCAACTAATGAAGACATGATTTTAAAAATAGAGGAACAACATTCCCTTCATCAAACAATGGCAGATCAAATTAGTAATATGGAAGAGACTCAAAAAGGATTAAGTAACCGGGTAGATAATCAAGAAGGATTAATGGAAAAAATAATGCGACAACTAGATAATATACGTTTCATTTTGTTTGAACGAACAAGCTTTTTAGAAGAAAAAATGGTAAAACTTCATAAATACTCCATCGCAAATATTCAAAAGGTGAAAAACAGAATAGATCAATAAGATGGTACTGAAAAACTAGAAAAAAGTATTTTGTAGGAACTATTTGCTGTATTTAATTTAAGTGAATTTAGCGCGACGCACAAGACTCCTGCGGGCAAGCGAGACAGTGATGTTATCTATCGTTTTATACTCTTTTGTCCATGGTAAAAAGGCTGCTTCTCTATACGACACATAATTCATAACCCATTCAGTTGAGTGGTACAAATTCCAAACTAACGAACAAAACGAGCCCAAATTCGCATATGAATTGGGCTCGTTTCCTATAACTATAAATCAAGATTTGCTAATTCAAGTCCTTTTTCATGTAATAGTGCTTATGATCTCTGCCGACGTTCTCAATACAGCCATATACTTCGTAGCCATGTTTTTCGTAGAAGCCTAACGCTTGAAAACTAAGAGTATCGAGCTTGATGAAATCACACTGACTTTCTCTTGCAATTTGTTCCGCTTCTAATAACAACTTTGTACCAAGCCCTAATTTTCGCAAATCCTCATCTACCATGAATACTTGAATTTCTAACCAGTTCCAACATACTTCCCCTATAACTCCACCTCGGACAATGTTGTTTTCATCTCTTATGAACAGTTTTATTTCCTTATACCTACCTTTTAAATCTGTTGGAAAATGTTTCAAATTATATTGATACAATTCGTTATTTATATAGTTACTAGCTTCTTTATCTGGATCTTTTGTAATGTGAAAGTGCATATTTAGTTCTCCTCTATTATCAAATATTCTTGTATAAAAATACTTCAACAATACCATAATACCCCACATTTATGTCGAATTTCCAATATATTTTAGAACGGATTATTTGATTTCTGTAAACAAGCCAAACTTGTTGTTTTCAAATAGCTTTCGCCTTGGATTGTTCGATAAGTTGATTTTCGATGGTATAGTGGAAGCGTCAACTAACCCTAAGAAAAGTGCAAGCGCCCTCGAGTACAAAACCTGTTTTGTATTGTTTACGGAGGTCTATGGACAGTCTTATTGCTATATCATTACCGATTGATTTTTAAGAGAGGCTGGTCGGGATTGACGTCACGACCAGCCTCTCTTTTCTCGGTAATCTTATGGCATTTGTCTGTCCGTCACCCTCCTTCAACAGTATGAATAAGGTTAAGATCATTTTGGATAATGAGTGAAAAGATGCTTTCTAACCTTTTATAAAGGAGGACAGTCTAGGAACGCAACATGTGGTGCTCCTGCGCAAAGCTCGTCTCAAAATAAAAGAACATTTTGCAACGACTGTCTGACCCGCATCGTGCGGGCCTCCGATGATCAATTTCGAGTGCTCTAGTGCTCCTCTATACAATAGATGCTTGAAGAAAATTAGCAGAAATGCTCTTCTTAAAGATTCTTGCTAGCTAACAGGTCCATCCCCTCTACCTTACCTTGTATACAATCCACTGCATTTTCTGTCGTTCAAAGTACCAGTGACTTTATGCACTCAAAAACTATATACTTCCTTATCTTTTAGATGTCGTTTCTTTTATGATTGATTTGAAAACATTTACTTGATTGGAGTGAAAGGCGGCGACTCCAGCGGAGGCCAACAGGATGTTGGTCACGAAGGCGTTGCCACATGAGGTGGCGCTCTTAGCCTTCGTTCCTTTGTAAACCCTCTGTGGATATCACATTTCACACTTTTTAGGTGATGGCTCATCGCTCACCCCGCGGAAAGCGTCCGCCTGTAACGGAAACCAACAGTAGTATTGAATCAATCTTTTTCTCCAAAATAAAAAAAAGCCGCTCCAATAACTGCCTGGAGCGACTTCATTTAGATATGGACTTTACTTTATCATGATTTTTTCTAGTTCTGACCATTGCTTCATGCGTGGTAGATTTACATGCTGATTATACGATTGGTCCATAATGTATACTTTCGTTGTAACATCACTTAACGTTTCAAGAACTGCTGGTTTATCGTCAAAATAGTAATCTAACGCTAGTTCTTTAATTGTTGCAATTTTTTCATTATCTTCCATGCCACAGTAGAAATGGTTATCTTCCACAGGGAATCCTTGAGCCTTTATCCATTCGCGTGTTTGCGTGCAGTATTTTTTAGGACGTGAAGTAATATAAAAGATCTCATGTCCGTCTTTTTTTAATTGCTGCAACGTTTCAATTGCCCCTTCAAATGCTGGGCAATCCGTAAAGTAAATCTCTTCCATCGAGTCAGTCCACATTTTATTTCCAACTTCTTTTTTAAGTCCAAATGCTTCATGGATTTCAACAGTTTTTAAACTTTGGAACACGTCTAAAGCAATACTTTGATTTAATTTTTTATTGTATAAATGAAAGGCATACTCTCTTAAATTGATTAACGTATCGTCAATATCAAAACCAAATTTCACGTAAATTCTCCTACTCTTTAAGCCATTACGACAAATTGTGACGCAAAAGACTGCTCTTTTTCAATTTGAATCGCTTGAATCTTTTCTACTTCTTTTTTTCTTCTAGACGCACAATCAATAAAACTAAGTTGTGATACATAATCTTTATCAATTAGAGTAGCTAGACAGTCTGCATCTCTTAATGCGCTGTTTAACCCGAAAGCCCCTGTTGGAGTCATCGTGTGGACTGCATCCCCTAGTAACGCAACACCGTCCTTGCCCCAGCTTTCACTCGTAGAACTGTACACATCTAACAGTACAAAATCCTTCCATGATTGAATATGTTGAGGAACGGTTTCTTTAAGTTGAGGAAATGCTTCCACCAATTGCTCAATAAACGGAGTAAACGGCTCCTTACGCAATGTTGGATACGAGCCTTCTTCAATATTCCAGCCGATTTGTATATAGCCTTTTGCTTGTGTAAATAGAGAAAGCTGTTTATCACCTATAAGCGCCATTTTAATAGAAGGCTCCCAGTTCTGTGGTGCTGGAATTCTAGCCCATAATAAATCATAGCCATGCTTACGAATAGTGACATCAATTTCTGCTTTTTTTCGTACAGTTGAATTACGACCATCTGCACCGATAATAAGTTGACTTTCAATCACCATTTCTTGCCCATCTTGTACTGCTTTGACACCACAAAAACATCCTGAATCATCTTTTAATAACTCTACTACTCTAGTATTCATCAGACAAGTTAGATTCGGATATTCCTCTGCTGCCTGTATCAGCACTGTTAACAAATGTGCTTGTGGTACGTGGATGCCTAGATGACCTACTTTTGGATCAGGTAAAATGGTTTTAAATAGCTTTCCTGCATGCCAATATTCAAGTTGTTCCATACGTAACAACCCTAATTGCTCAATTGCATCAAAAAGACCGTGCTTTTTTAAAACCGCTTCGCCTTCTTCGTTTAAATGCTCTCCACGAAATGCTTTTCCAATTTCTTGAGTTCGCTCCAGAAGCATAACGGAAACGTTTTTCTTTGCAAGTAAATACGCTAAGAGTGCCCCTCCTGGTCCAGCACCAACGATACATACATCTACTTTCACATTCACTGCTGATCACCATGTTTTGGATACGCTGTAATCCGAATATCTTCCCCAAACTTTTCAATTTCTGAAAAAGATACAAGCATGGCAGCATCCATAGTATCAACGTCTTTACCTGTAAATGGTGTGACAGAATTGCTACCACCCAATACTTTCGGTGCCATATATATAAAGTACTTATCGATTAAATTAGCTCGTAAGAAAGAGGCATTGACTGCACCTCCACCTTCCACGAGCACATCTGTAATTCCACGTTTATATAGTTTTTCAAGCATTTCTTGTAAACTTAAGCCATTTTCTTCTCTTGATACATTTATTATCGAAACGCCTTTTGCTTTATACAACTTGACCTTCTCTGTATCGGCTTCTAGACTTGTCACAATAATCGTCTCAGCAACTTCAGTTTGCATGACATTTGCATCTAATGGTGTGCGTAATTCACTATCTAGAATAATGCGGATTGGATTTTTCCCTCCGCCTTCTGGTAATCTAGTCGTCAAAGATGGATTATCCGCTAATACCGTTCCCACGCCGACTAAAATTGCGTCCACTTGATGGCGAAGCATATGAACATCTGCTCGAGCTTCTTCACCTGTTATCCATTTGGAATGGCCAGTATGTGCTGCAAGTTTGCCATCTAGCGTCATCGCAAATTTCGAAATGACAAAAGGACGCCCCGTTATCATGTTGTGAATGAAGCGTTCATTGAGTCTTTTAGCCTCGTCTTCTAACACGCCGACTTCTACTTCAATTCCTGCTTCTCGTAACAACTTAATACCTCTACCTGCCACTTCTGGATTTGGGTCTTGCACTGCTACTACAACCCGACGTACTTCTGATTCCTTCACAAGGTTCGCACAAGGTGGTGTTTTACCAAAATGCGAGCAGGGTTCTAACGTAACGTAAAGGGTGGCACCTTTTGCATGCTCCCCTGCCATATTAAAAGCGTGGACTTCTGCATGCGGTTCTCCCGCTTTGCGGTGCAGCCCAGTACCAACAATGACGCCATCTTTTACAAGGACAGCCCCTACGATTGGATTCGGATTTGTTTTACCTTTTGCACTTTCAGCTAAATCAAGTGCTAGGCGCATATAGTCTTGATCAGTTTTCAACACTTTGCCCTCCTTAGACGTTTAAAGTAGGTAATTCTTCTAGAATATGTCCTGACTTTTGGACTTTTGTTTCTAAATAAAAACGGTTTGTATCCGTAAGCCCGCCCCATAATGGTACGTGATGATCCGCTAATAACCCATGAGCCTTTAAAGCAGCTAGCTTTTTTGGATTATTTGTAATTAGCGTAACTGGTTTATCTCTTAACGCTTCTAGTACACGAATAGCATCCTCGTATGAACGTGTATCATCCTCAAATCCTAGTGCTTGATTCGCTTCTACCGTGTCATGACCATTTTCTTGTAAAAGGTAAGCCAATGACTTGGAAAATAGGCCAATACCTCGCCCTTCGTGATCTGCTAAGTAAAAGATTGCTCCGCATCCATTATCCGCTATCATTTTCATTGATTCGTGAAGCTGATAGCCACAATCACAACGCTGACTACCAAAAATATCACCAGTGTGACAAATGCTATGCATACGAATGAGTGCATCCTCCTCTTGAGCAAAGTCTCCATATACTAAAACAGACGACTGTTGACCGAATGCTAAATTGGACGTTGCAAGTGAAGCAACAACCTCTTCAATTGTTAGCATTTTATCTACCTTTACCCAAGAATACCAGTTGAAAGTTGCAGTAAAATCATCTTGTTTAATTGGCATTCTAACTGGGCCAACTAAACATAAATTCTCCTGATCAGTAGTTTCAATTAGTTTCATTTTATCTCGTAATATATCTATCGTTTCTTTTAATATTTTCATTTTTTTCTCACCCATCTATCTTATAATGTGAACAGTCTTCATTCCATGCTGAATGACCTGTTTCCTATTTCTATTATATTCTCTTTATAAATTACCACTTACATAACGTAACCTAGTATATAATTACAAGCAAAAAGAGTCAAATGATATACTCCTATTGCAATTAGCTACTTTCCTTTTAAATTATTAACAAAATAAAATTTGAACGAAAGGGCTTTTGAATACTTCTAATCAAAAGACCTTTCGTTCCATTTAATTTTAACTATAGCATTCAGTTTAACATAGATTTACTGTTTACAAGATCCTCCAAATGGTACCATCCTGAAATCAATCATAGATGATCGGTAACTTTTCAAAAAAAAAAACGGGGTTTTCCCTAAAGTCATACATTGACTGAGAGATGTTCCCTTTTCCAATGTATTGATTTCCGTTCCAGACGGACGCTTTCCGCGGGCATGGCTTCAGTCTCCTCAGGCCAACACGATGTTGGTCACGAAGGCGTTGCCACACGAGGTGGCGTTCTTAGCCTTCGTTCCTTTGTTCGCTCCTGCGGGGCCTTCAGCTCATGCACCTGCCGCTTCGCTTTCGGTGCAGAAAACATCTGCTATTCCCGCTGGAGTCGCCGTCTTCCACTATAATCAATTGCCTACAAAAAATAGTAGTTTAATAAAAAGTATACAAAAACAGGTGTAGAAAAAGACTCGTTTATCTACACCTGCTTCAATTTATAGGCTTATTGGGCAGCCCCATTATATTAGAACTTAGTTACATGTTTTTCTTCTATTTTTTACCTACCTAGTAGACAATGGTAATGTCAGGATGTGTTAAGAGCCTGAAATTTCCCTATGTATTTGGTACATTAATCACACAGTTTCAGCTGTAGCTATTTATTAATTATTTGAGAAAATTTTCGCATCAAGTGATATTTCTGAACGATTCGCAAAAACAAAATAAGCTGATACTGCGAAGAAAATTAATTCAAGTTCATAACCCGCTGCTACACCATCCCCAAGTAATCCTAAAGGAAGTTTAACTGTCACAATGGCTACAACCATGATGATTGCAAATGTTGCCCCTATAATTCTTGTTCCTAAGCCCAGTACTAATGCTAATCCACCTACTAATTCAACACTAGCAACAACATAAGCCATAAAACCTGGAATCCCTAATGATTCGAAAAAGCCTACTGTATTCGTAATTCCTCCTTGGAATTTCGCTACACCATGCAGTAAGAAGGTAAAGCCAAATAATACGCGTAGAATTAAAGTCCCTATGTCTTGTTTATTCATTCTTTCAATCTCCTTTTACTTGTATTTCGTAACTTACTATATATTAGTAATCTAATTGTGTCAATAAATTAAATTACAAAAAGTAACTGAAAGTGCAACAGATCCTCATAATTACCATTTTTTATTTTCTTTCTCGCAAGCTCCTTGTCCTACTTAACTTTTGAAAAAAGGATAGGGTAACATTTCATTAGGATCGAGAATAATTGCTTAAGTATTTGCACTCCTCGGCATTTTACTTATCCTAATGGACATTCGAAAGTAAATGCAAGAAAGTGAAATTTTATTTCATTATATGAAACTACAAGAAGTAACATACATTTGAAAAAGTTAGATAAAAAGCCGCTCCACTTAAACCCTGGAGCGACTTCTAAAGGCAATACAATTCTAATAAATATCTCTGTCCCAAAAACGTTGTTGTGCAATTGCTTTCACAAATGTCTTCCCAAACTCAGGATTTCCTGTGGCAAATACGATTCCTGGTCCCGCTTTTGCATTCGAAGCATTAAAAAATGGAATACCTGAGTTTGCTACCCCAATTGGTTTATAATGTTTGTACGCTTCATTTATAAAGTAAATGATATCAGAGTTGAGTTTAGCTTGATTGACAGCCGTGCCACCAACTACGTATAAGGAATCGAACAGAACAGGATCTGTTGTAAGGTAGGTTTCATTGACCTTTACTTTAAATCCATCTTGACTTCTGACAAGCCCCAGTTTTTCCGCCACAATTCGGTATTGTACTCCATAGCGTCTTAACGTTTTTACGGTCTCTTCCACTTCATCCACATCAAAACCATTGCCAAGAAGTACAGCGACCTTTAACGTAAGCGGAAGTTTCCTTGTATTTTCCTGACTAAGTGCGGGTGAAGACGCGGTAACTTGGGATTGCTCTCCAGTTGGTCTTTTTACCCCTATATTATCTGCAATAATGCATGCCATTTCTTTATCCACGTGGACGAACATATCCACTGCTTGTTGGCGAACATCACGACTATTTACTTTTCCAAGTTCGAAGCTGAATGCAAGTATAATATGTTGCTTTTCTGGAGGTGACATACTGTTCCAAAATAGCCTTGCTTGTGAAAAGTGATCATTGAATGAGGGGCTCCTTGCTTGAATGACGTGACCTTCCACTTTTTCTTCATAATGAACAAATCCACCTTCTGCTGCTGTGCTCGTAGAGGGCGTATTATTAGCAAGCGAATTCTTATGATAACTTACTTTTCCTACATTGATTGTCTGACGACTAAAACCATTTCGCTGGTTGTTATGAATCGGACAAACAGGTCGATTGATCGGAATTTCAGTAAAATTAGGTCCCCCAAGACGAAGGAGCTGCGTATCTATATACGAAAATAATCTCCCTTGCAACAGTGGGTCGTTCGTAAAGTCAATGCCAGGTACCAGATTTCCAGGATGGAAAGCTACTTGCTCTGTTTCTGCGAACACATTGTCGACATTTCGGTTTAGTGTCAGCTTGCCGATTATTTTTAGCGGAACAATCTCTTCCGGCCAAATTTTCGTGGCATCAAGGACATCGAAATCGAACTTGAATTCATCCGCTTGATCAAGCATCTGTACTCCAAGTTCATACTCCGGATAATTACCATCTTCAATGGATTCCCATAAATCGCGTCGCTGAAAGTCTCCATCTTTCCCCGAAATTTTCTGTGCTTCATCCCATACAAGCGAATGTACACCTAGAACAGGTTTCCAGTGAAACTTTACAAATGTTGCAACCCCTTTGGCATTAACAAAACGAAACGTGTGAACGCCAAACCCTTCCATCACTCGAAAATTTTTCGGAATTGCGCGGTCGGACATTTGCCACATAACCATGTGGGCTGACTCCTGATTGTTCGCGACGAAATCCCAGAATGTATCATGAGCGGAGGCTGCTTGTGGTATCTCATTATGCGGTTCTGGTTTCACTGCGTGAATCAGATCTGGAAACTTCACTGCATCCTGGATAAAAAACACAGGGATATTGTTTCCAACAAGATCGTAGTTCCCTTCCTCGGTATAAAATTTAACCGCAAATCCTCGAACATCACGGGCTGTGTCAACGGAACCCAAGCTACCAACTACATTCGAAAATCGTGTAAAGACAGGCGTTTTTGAACCTGGATTTTGAAGAAATCCCGCTTTTGTATAATCCTTCATTGATTCATACAATTCAAATTCTCCATGAGCTGCGTATCCTCTTGCATGCACAACCCGCTCTGGAATTCGCTCATGATCGAAATGAGTGATTTTCTCTCGAAGATGGAAGTCCTCCAGTAATGTTGGTCCACGTACACCCGCTTTTAATGATTCCTCATCGTTTGATACCTTGAGTCCTTGATTGGTCGTAAGCTTTTTCCCATCATTGTTCACACGGAACTGCTCCAGTTGGCGTTCCTTACTGTTTTTATCCACATTGTTCATTTGGTTTGACGTCGAATTGTCCACGTAATCCCCTTTCACCCTGTCTTAACTTCCCTACACATACTATATGTTATTAGGTTAGTGCTTAGTATAAATACAGTGTTTAACATATACCTCCATTTATATTGTAAAAAATAGGCTCTGTTAAACCATCATGTTGATACCTGCCGAAAATCCGCTCGCTTTCAACGAACGAACGGCCAAGCCTCTTCGGGCGACAGATTGTTGGTCACGAATCCGTTGCCAGATGGATGCGGCGAACTTAGTATTTGTTCCTATAAGCCTGCTCTGGGGTCTTGGAAGCCCATTTTCTCGCAGGAGTCTCGCGGATTTACGTCACAAAATTTATACTTCTAAAAATTACAACCTAATTTAACAGAGCCAAAAATAAAGAGCAAGAGACTTGATTCTTGTTCGAATTAGTCTCTTGCTCTACTATTTTACTGGTAAGATAACGGTGAATGTCGTGCCTTCCTGCCATTTACTTTCTACTTGAACTTGCCCCCCATGTAATTCGACAATGTCTTTAACGATTGATAGACCAAGTCCTGTTCCTTCTTTCGTTCGAGAAGTATCCGCACGATAAAAACGCTCAAACAGATGAGGTAATTCATCCTCCTTGACTCCGATTCCTGAATCTTGAAATATTATTATGATGTCCTTTTCGGTCTGTGAAAGCGAAATATCAATGGAACCATTTTCTGTATTGTACTTGATAGCATTCGACAATAAGTTCTCCCACACATTTTCAAGTAAGCTCTCATTCCCGAAATAGTGAATAGGACTTAAATTATAATAGATATCCATATTTAACTCTTGTATAAGCCACATATATTTTGCGGTGACTTCCTTTAATTGTCGATCTAGCGCTATATCGTTTCTTAAGATTGTACGGGAAGATTGATCTAGCGATGTTAAAAGAAGTAGTTGCTTGGTCAAATTGGATAAACGCTTCGTTTCCTCTTCAATCACCGTCGTATATGATAATCGTTGTATCTCTGAAATCGAAGAAGACTTCAACAAATCTGCATATCCTTGAATGTTGAGTAAAGGTGATTGAAAATCATGGGATACATTACTAATAAATTCTTTACGTGCTTGATCATTTTCCTGTAATTGATGCGTCATTAGATTAAAGCTTCTAGCTAATTGCCCAATTTCATCTTTACGATTTATATTCAATAATAAATTAAAGTTTTCACGCGAGATTTGTTTGGTTGCTTCTGTTAATTGCGTAATTGGTTTGATTAATTGCTTCGCCACAAATACCATAGCGATCAGACTAATAAGTGCAATTGAAATTATTAAACCAGCTAAAACAGTATGCACTCCCGAAAAAAGCAAGTTTATATCCGGTCGCAAGAACAATCCATAATTTTCACCATTATATTTGAATGGAAGACCAACAGTATTACGTAATTCATTTGCAAAAAAACCGGTAATAAAGAATTTTTTGGGATATTCTAACATCCCGTGGTAGTTGTTCCCTTCTAAAACCATTTCCTTTGCAGCTTCAGATAAGTTTTTTTCTTTATACTTCTCCCCGAAAAACTGTTCATACCCTGACTCGTTAATAATATATACCTTATAACCTATGTTACTGATCGTCGTTAAATATTCATCTAGGTCTAGATTGTCGGAAGCCTCTATATAATCGGTGATTTCCTCAGCAATTGTTACATTTGTGGCGTCAATTTGTTCCTTCGTCACATTATGGTAGTACTCATTCGTTATCAAAAACCCAATTCCCGCACTCATTACCATAATGCCGATGGTAGTTACAATAAATTGTCGGTATAAGGTTTTCAAAATACCACCTCTAGTTTATAGCCAAGACCTCGGATCGTTTGAATCTCCACATTTGCATGTAAACGCTGTAATTTCTCCCGAAGACGTTTCATATGCGTATTCAAAGTATGATCGTCCCCTTCATAATCGTACCCCCAAATTTGCTCCATGATGGTACCCCGTTCCACGACATATCCTACTCGACTTGCTAATAATGCAAGCAATTCAAATTCTTTTAATGGTATGACAGCGGATTGCTCACCAGTTGAAATTTCAAACATATTTCGATTGATCGTCAAGTTCCCAACTTCAATGATGGAAGTGAATTCTTTTCGAAATCGCCTTAAAATTACCGCTACGCGAAATAGAAGCTCTTTCGGTTCAAAAGGCTTCACTACATAATCCTCTGCACCAGCTAAAAAGCCTTTTGCTTTATCTTCCATTTCGCCTTTAGCAGTTAGTAATAGAACTGGAATTTGATAGTCTTTATTCAAAATAGTGGTTAATTCTATACCATCCATGCCTGGCATCATCACATCGACAACTGCTAAATCCGGCAACTGATTCTCCAAAATCATCAAAACTTCATCCGCATTTGTAGCTCCCAACACCTGATAGCCTTCTTTTGTTAAATGGATCGTGATGAGCTGAAGAATATGCACATCATCATCAACAACTAAAATTTTCATATGAATCCGCCTCTCCAAATGTACAGAAACGCAGAGACAAATATTAAAAGGCCTCTGCGTTACTACTAATATTAAGCTTTATCTTTTTCAATGAATAAAATCAATGCTGGTAATAATATACCACGTACTAAGAATGTATCCATTAAGATACCGATAGCTACGATAAAGCTGAAAACAAACAGATCCGCAAATGTAGCTGCTAAAATTAACCCAGCAGAAGAGATAACACCGCAAGTATTACGGATTGCAATTTTTAATATATGAAACGAGACACTAAAATAATATTATAATCTATTCCTAACGCTACGAGGAAGATAAATGCGTATACTGGGACACGCGTACTTACAGCATCGTATCCAAATAACCCATCTACTAGGGAAAGACCAAGTTCTAATCTCACTGCTTCCATTTGCTCTTCTGTTAATACTTCATTACTTTCTAAAATTCAGGATGATGGCGCTAATTCCATGTAAAATTGATTTCATAATTGCCACCAGTATTTCTATATAGTTTACACAAGTTCCTATTGTAGAAGAGTAACCTAAACTGAAACTGAACTAATAGAGTAATGATTCGAAATATGTCAACGTAAATTAAAAATTTCTATTTGTGACAAATTCATGAATTTTCACTTTCATTACAACATCCGACATTTTTTGCATTTTAGGTATTATACAATGAACTTGTTGCTTCCCTACCTCTAGAAAATCTCCTTAAGAATTGAAGCCAAATATAAATCATGGAGGAAGTTTTATGCATTGTTTTATGAACGAGAACGCGTTAGACATTCGAATAGAGACTAAGAGAAAAAATATGTATAAGTTGGCGAAAAAGTTAGGATTCACTCATCCACTTGTCGTCTCAATTAGTCAAGAGCTAGATGCGTTGCTAAATCTTAATTGAAGAGGATTATAAGTGTCCTAATATAATAAAACCGATCCGAAATCCACAAGGAATTCGATCGGTTTTATTCATTTTAGTTATCAATGCTTAAAAGTAATTTTTCAGGAGAATGAGGGGAATCTCGAACATTTAAATCATTTTAAAACTATATACTTCTGAAGAAAAAACCATAATTTTGGAACGCAAGTTTATACGATACATGTGATAGAATTACCAATATAAACTAAAAGGAGGAATAGTAATATGTTTTTCGCAAATACCCCAGAACCCCCATATTATGCTGTGGTCTTCACTTCTCAAAGATTAGAAAATGATAACAAAGGTTATAACATAACAGCTGATTTAATGGATGAACTTGCTTCGAAACAAGTAGGATTCTTAGGAGTGGAAAGTGCAAGAGGACAGAATGGATTAGGAATAACAGTCTCTTACTGGGAATCTCTAGAAGCTATTAAGCTATGGAAAGAGAATATAGCTCACAAAAAGGCCCAAGAAAAAGGCAAACAAGACTGGTATTCTTCCTATACAACTAGGATTTGTAAAGTGGAGAGAGATTACACAAACACTAAATAAGTTCTGGGCTTCATGCTTTCACATGAAGCATTTTTTGTACCTAAAATGTGTCATTTATTCATCACCGTGTTTGTTCTCCCGTTGAAATAATCAAGTACAAGCGCAGAAGAACTTTGGTCAGCTACCTCGGGATACGTATAATTTAGTTCATTTGCTACTTTTTGAGCGACCTTTCTATATAGCTCCATCGTTTGGAATAATGCCTTCCAGACACTTTCTTCGTCATATGTTCCATAAATTTTATCAAAGTCTTGTAGAACATCCTTATCTGCCCAGTCTTCAAAGAATCTTACATCATGCCAGTTTTGCTGATTATTGCTCTTGTTCATCTTAGATTGAAGCTTAACATTTTTTAATAACAGGCGTTTCAAATAACCATCGCAGCAAGATTTAGCAACTAACAGCTCCCCACGACGCAACTTTTTTGCGATAAAAACTGTATGGAACCAAAAGTCATTTACGTCATTCTTAAATTCACTAAACTTTAGTTCGTCTATCCGTTTTGTCTCTGAAGTAGAATAATGAAACACTTCCGTAAGCTGATCTTTATCTAGTAATACTTTAACTCCACGTGCAATTACTTCTCGAACTGCGTCACTTCTTAAAAATGGTTTGGCCATTTCTAGTTTCAAGAAATTAAAGTCTACGATACTACCTCCCGCGAACATGACACGTCGTTCCATTAAGCTTCCAACAGGGCTTTCTTCTAAAAAAGAGACCTGAGGATTCCCAAATTGACTAATCCACTCTTCACTATGCAACCATTTATCCACATCAGATGACACAATGGCTAAGTCCAAATCCGACCACTCATCTGCAGGTTTATCGCTACGAGCCATTGATCCAACAACGAAGATAGAACGAATATCATCCTCTTGTTCACCCCATAACCTAACCCTATTCATCATTTCTTTGTAATCGTTCATACGATTCTCCTATTCAAGTTATTTGTTCAGTTAGAATAGCTTATTGAGCGCCTTAAACATTAGTTGAATACCTTTCCTACCATATCCTATATAGTTTAAAGTACCAATTAAGTATATATCCCTATCGGGGTGATAAAACATAAAAGAGCCAGTGGAGCCAAAATTACCGAAATAAATGAAAATTTTGTTTGTCTGAATGGATAAGAAAGCATGCATTTTGAATGTTAGCGTCTTTCTGAACGGTCCGTTTCAACATTTTCATTTCTGCAGATTTCTTACTCAAGTTATCCCTCCTTGAATAGTAACGATATTTATTCTATTCAATAGATCAATTGGATACTCCCTTGATTTACATGCACCTTTTAAATACTACTCCCAAATGCAAATAGTAAATCTGTTTCACAAACTAACGCTCCATCAACCGTAGCGATTCCTTTTCCTTTTCCAATAGGTCCTTTTAAACGAGTAATCTCTACTTCCAGTCGAAGTTGATCCCCAGGCTTTACTTGCTGTTTAAAGCGACAGTTATCAATTCCAGCTAAAAGCCCTAGCCGGCCTTCGTTTCCATCTTTTGTAAGCATAATAACTGCACTTACTTGTGCGAGTGCCTCTACAATTAAAACACCTGGCATCACTGGATAACCAGGAAAATGTCCATTGAAAAATGCTTCGTTTCCTGACACATTTTTAATCCCAACCGCTCGTTCTCCTTCTTCTAATTCAAGAATTCAATCCACTAAAAGGAATGGATAACGGTGTCTAATAATAGATTGAATTTGTTGAGTATCTAACAATATTAAAACCTCCTATCGGAATAATTATATAAACTTCGGGCATTTCCGATGTTTTGTAGCTTGTTCAAAAGCATAAGCAAATTTAATTAATACACCTTCACTAAAAGCCGTACCTGCAAATGTTATGCCAAATGGTCTTCCACTTTCCATGTAACCAGCAGGTACAGCTATAGATGGATAGCCAGCTTTAGCACATATGGTTGAGCCAATATAAGATGGAAAAATTATCGCATCAAGGTCATACTTTTTTAAAGTATAATCAATCCCCATTTCCTGAGAAAAATACAAATCTTCTAATTTCGCATTCAAATATTCGGGATTTCTTAAAGTGTTTGGTAGATTTTCTCTATACTCCAACTTATTCTGACCATATTTTAAAGCTTTCTGTTCATTCTGTTTATTAAATTGAATTAATTCTGAGTCAGAATGGACTGGTATGTAAGACGGTAATAGGGATAAATAATTTCCTAAGCTATGTTTCAATTCATATATTGGTACACCCCAACTCCAATCCCTATTGAAAGAAGGTATTTCGATATTATCGACTATTTCTGTTCCTTCATGACGTAAGGTTTGAATAACATGTTTAAACAGATTTTCATCGTATTCTCCTGAGTTATAATAGTCCTCCGAAGCTTGATTAAATATACCGATTCTAGCACCTTTCAATCCTTTAGAATCTAAAAAGATTGTATAATCTTGTTTTGAAATACCTTCACTTTTATAAGTAGCTGGATCAAATTTATCTACACCCGTTAAAGCACCTAATAAAATAGCTGCGTCCGTAACTGTTCTTGCAAAAGGTCCTGCTGTATCTTGTGAATAAGTAAATGGGATAATGCCTTTGCGACTGATTAACCCAACAGTAGGTTTAATTCCTACCACTGAGTTTTGAATCGCAGGACTAAGAATAGAAGCATCCGTTTCCGTGCCAACAGATAATACGCTAAAGTTTGTAGCAACTGCCACGGCAGAACCAGAGCTTGATCCTCCAACAAAAAGGTCAGCATCCCCATATGGATTTAACACTTGTCCTCCTCTGGAACTATAGCCTGCCCACATTTTAGTTGACATGCCATTTGCTAATTCTGTCATATTTGTCTTCCCTAAAATTACAGCACCTGATTCGCGAAGTTTTTCCACAAGAAATGCGTCATGATTGCTAAGATGATTTTCTAATGCAAGTGTTCCTGCACTGGTATGCATGGAATCATTTGTTTCGATATTGTCTTTAAGAAAAACAGGAATACCATGTAGTGGCCCTCTAATTCCCTTTGTCTTTCTTTCATAATCTAGTGCTTCCGCAATAAAAATTGCATCAGGATTTATTTCAATAACAGAATTTATCTTTGGACCATCTTGGTCATACTTTGCTATTCTGTCCAGGTAATACATCACCAACTCTTTATAGGTTACTTCTCCGTTCTCGACAGCTGCTTGTATCTCATTAATCGTTAACTCTTCTCTAAAAAAATCGTTGAACTTTATTTTCATTTAGTACTCCTTCAATACTGCAAAATTTTGATCTATAAAATACTATTCTGTAAATACTCAAAAATCCCTTCTTCAACTTTCCTTTCATTTAGTTGAAGGACAAAAAAGGCTGGCGGATGCCTCCCATTCTTTTAGTTCATTAATGTATAGTAAACGGTTTGCGATACATAATCACTCCACCTCATATTTTTTGGTGAAACGGAAAAAGAATAAAAAAAAGCATTACCCTTTATAGAAGTAATACCGACGTTATTTCATATCACATTATCAAAACCTTCTTATTTCCTCCTATGAAAACCTAATCTGTGGTTTCTTGACAGTCTGTGACTCTTCAACTTAATAAAAATGATTGTTCAATCAAACCACCAGTCATATAGTATTTCTCCACGTTCTTCAAACGTTGGGAAAAGTATGTGGAACACAGGATATGTCATCTCGTCCTCATCATCATGTTCCCATAATATTGTCAACCATTCTTGGAAATTATCTAAAATCTTTACAATCTTGGTTGAAGATTGGCTAACAAACCCAACCCTATATTCATGATCTGGAACGCCATCTTCGCATAAGAATACCCAGTGGTTGTTCGAAGTTTCTCCAGCATCAAACGTAGTGAAGGAAATAAGCCGCTCAGATTCTATCCACTCATTGGTTTCTACGATTAAAACCTCATTCGGAATGTCAAGAATAATCCTATCTACATTACAAATATCACCACAAGGAGAGTCTTTACTAACACCTCCAATAGGTTCACAATCCAATAAAAATAGACCATTGGAGAATTTCTTCAAAAATTCCACAAATGAAACTGGCAGGCAATATCCAAGTATTTCTTCGTATGTTGCAATCATTTCATCTGTAGCAACATCAATCCTATCAATCTCAGGATATTTTTCAATGAATTGGTTAATAAACTCTTTAATGCTCATACTATCCCTCCCTCTTATTAGCTATTTCCTTTCTCTGGTCGAATAATCACATTTCTAATTTAACTAGCTTGCCCGGTTTGTTAAGTAACAGTTAATTCGAACAAGCCCTAATTATTAATACAAATACGATCATCATAATGATGGAAGTAATATTTAATAAACACCCACCACTTGGTGCACCAGTGATTGCTTGTGCTAACGCATTATTTAAAGTGCCGGTTGGATTTTTTCGTTGTTCTTTTGCTTTTAATCTTTCTCTTTCTTCTTCAGACATATTACCACCACATCCTATCCATTTTATTAAGTTCGCTCCCTTAAGTATAAAAAGTGAAAATGCGAATACATTAGATTTTGTTAACTTTCAAATCTTTACCTGCCTCTTTTTTACCTTCATATATAACGATTTCTTCATACACCAAATCGAATTCGGCATTATAGAAGTCCCATGTATCAGGATTATTTGAATAGGTTGCTATAGTATCTAATATTTTTTCAAAGTATTTAGTTGCTTCTTCATCTGTTGGTTGTTCTTCAAGTAAAAGTCTAAACTTTACAAGTTTACCGTCAAAGGCAGAAACACATTCAATACCTGACTCTTTAAATTCCTTCTCTGATTTTGATAGGACTTCTGCAAAGTCAATCTTTGCAGGTTGGTTACACCCACTTAAAAAGAAGGATAAAAATAAGATAGTAAGTACAAGTAAGGCATTTTTTTTCATCATTGAAATTTTCTCCTTTAATTTTCATCAGAATTCGTTGTTGTCCAGAAATACATTTGTATTCAACTAACCTATCACTTTTGTTCAATATGAAAAAAGAGTCGCCTAAGCAACTCACTTACCTTAAAAGAAAGCCATTACTAGCTTAATTAAGAACCTAATATAATTGGAGAGATAATTAGTATTATAGAAACTAAAATTAGTGTCAAAGAGACTTTCTTTGGAAGCTTCTCTCTAGCCTTTCCATTGTACCAACCAGAGAATTGCCACTTATTCCTATACAGAACAAAGAGTATTAACAAAATAGCTATTTGACCAAGCCATGAATAAGTTTCAGTTACTTCTAATCTTGTATAACTGTTTCGCATAATCACCGAGCCCAAAGCACCAAAAAATGCAAATATAATAACTATACGTAGTAGTTCTAATAATGTTCCTAATAATATTTTCATTTTATTGCCCCCTTCTTCAACCATCTCCCTCAACGAGAAGAGCTGTATATTCATCAATATCATCCGAAAATTTGTGCCGCAATACCATATAAATTTTTATTTCGACTAGGCATAGTATCGGAATTAATGATCATTATTGGGGGTTGACTCACTTTTTCAAAGCCACTATCATATAAAAATTTAATAAATATTTCATCTCCTGTTGAAGTATCAATCCTTAGATTTCCATGATGATTTATGGCCAATTGATTTATTAGAAAGGTAGCTGCATTGTTATTAGGAGCAACAATCGGTCCTAATACTAAATTTTCTGGACCTAAGATAGAGAGACCATATCCAAGAACTCTTCCATTTTCATCACTTAGGACAAGCGATTGGTGAGACTGTCTTATTCTATTTACAAGGAATTTTCTCCTCGAATCCCCATATGCATCTGTATCTAATTCAACAACTTTATCAAAATCACTCTGCTTGAATACCTCTGCTTTTATTCCTTCTAAAAGTAATCGATTAGATGGTATATAGTTGTTACAGATGAACTTTTGTACACAACCCACTTCTTTAAAACCCATTTTTACATACAAAGGTTTTCCTTCGGGTGTAGCAATTAGCATGATAGATCTTTTTTCTGGTACAAGATCAATACACGCTTGAGTAGTTTCTTTTCCAAGACTTCGGCCTCTATATTTT
Source organism: Psychrobacillus sp. FSL H8-0484 (assembly GCF_038005325.1). Classification (NCBI taxonomy): domain Bacteria; kingdom Bacillati; phylum Bacillota; class Bacilli; order Caryophanales; family Bacillaceae; genus Psychrobacillus; species Psychrobacillus sp. FSL H8-0484. Next base: position 2,426,458 of record NZ_JBBOSZ010000001.1, read on the forward strand.
TTATGTACAATTACCATCCCTATTGAGGCTAAATGCGTATCATAAAGAATTATTGCCGCACTTGATACAAGGTGACCGAACTCATTTTTATGTCCGATAATTTTACCCGAAGACATAACAGTTCTAATTTCATCTCGGTCATAATCCCAACCAACTGATTGAGATAAAGATATTAATCCTTCCACATCATTCTCATCCAAAATATTTAATTTAAGGTTCTTAGTTGTATGATTATCCATCGGTAACTCCTTATTATCCATTTTATTAAACGTAGTTCTTTGACATGCACCATAATTTACTCTATCTCTTGTTAGTCTTATCTATTACTTAATAATCGGAGTTTTCTTGTTTTCTTTCCAATCTAAAATAAAAGCTTTTTGACGTGGATTCAAGTTTACTGGAAGTTCAGTTTTAGAGAAAAATTTATGTTCTCTACTTTCGATTCCTTCTTGTTTCAATTCCCCGGAATAATTATTTGTCTTAAATATTATTTGAACACTAAATACTTTATCTTTATTTGGATATTGTACAAAGCATTTTTCACCTGAATATAATCCAAATAACTCTAAACCGGTAACGATTAAACCTGTTTCTTCAAAGGTCTCTCTCTTAGCCGTAATTTCGAAGGTCTCACCAATTTCCATTACCCCTCCTGGAATACACCAATTATCTTCATCCGTACGATGCTGTAATAAAATTCTTTCATTTTCTTCAATAATAACCCCACAACCAACTGTTAAAAGGGTTTCATTCCCTATAAATTTTCTCATTTCACTTATGTAATTCATATTATCCCCCATAGCATTTCATTCTTATTTCTATACGTTTACTACAAATACCTTTAATATGTAATCTAATTCGCACGCTTACTATTGAAATATATTTGATAATTCTATGAGGTTATTAAAATTATTTGAAAATAAATAATTATTGGCATAATACCATTTCTAAGGAATAATAAAGCTGATTCCCTTACCATAATGATACTTAGAAACAATAAAAGATGGAATGAAAGTTCAACTTCACACCATCTTTCAATAACTATACTTTTTTTAATAAGTTTTCATACTACTCAACCACAGCATTAGTTTATATGACATATGATTTACGACGCCACACACTTAGTCCGAAGCCAATCATCGCTGCTGCAATAATCGTTGGCATTAAGCCATAACTAATAAAAGGTAGTGACATCGCCATAATCGGTAAAAAACCGAAAATCATTCCAATATTCACGACAACTTGTGTGGCAAATAGAGTCATACTACCAGTTAGTAAATAGCGACCAAATGGATCACGAACCTTTTGAATTATCAAGAGTAAACGAATGATACAGACAAATAATAAAATAGCGATGAATACAGCAGGTCCAAATCCGTAGGAACGAATAATCCCAGCAAAAACAAAATCTGTGTGCAATTCTGGTATCCCTTCAAAAGGAATAGCACCAAACCATTTTGCCTCTCTGATTAATTGCTGTAGACGTATATAGACATAGCCAGAACCCTCTGCATCATTGGCCGGATTGATAAACGCATAAACCCTCATTAACTGATAAGGCATAGCATTCGCTAAGACAAATACAATAAATGTAGCACCAGCTATAGCACTTGACACTATTGTGATAACTTTCGTTTTGATTGTGTGCTTACTATATAGGAAAATAACCATGAACATTATGGTATGTAATATAAATGCAATTAAATGTGGTTGCAACATAAATAACATAGAAATGAAGGTAAATAACGCGAATCCACCGAATAATGAACGGTTTTTCGAAAAGTAGCCAGCCCAGCCGATGACGAGCATCGGTAACGTCCATAAACTATCTATACGGAAAGGACCTAATTTCAGCTCTGGCTTGCCATTTATATAATATGTTGGAAAATAACCAAGTAATAGCAAAACCACAATAGTTACTACTAAAAACCACTCCGCATGCTTTGTGAGTTTTCGATAGTCATATCGGTAAAGAACAACGACTAATCCTACACCAAGGAAAATGATAAATACCTTTTTTGGATACGCTGGGACTTCAAGTGGAAAGAAACCACATAATAACAATGCACTAAATGCAGCAATGAGCAGCCAATCAATTTTAGGCTTATGGATTTTATTCATTGATTCTCCAAGAGAGATGGGACTTCCCATGTCTTGAATCGCTTTTCTCATCGCTTCCTCTTTAGAAAGCCCACGCTCCATATGTTTTGTTTGCGCTAGTGCTAAATGTTGCTTTAGTTCCTCCGCTACAGTGGCTTTGGCTTCTTTGGATCGAATAAGCTTTGCTACTTGCTGAATAAAGCGTTCCATTTAACACCTCCGATTGGTCTTTGAGTCAATGTGAGCTGCTTTTGTCCCTTTTTCGAAAGAAAATATACCTTCTCGCCATTCTTCCATAAGCCATTAATGTATTCGTCCGCTTCTAATTCATGTAAACACTGGTATAGCAATCCTTCATTTTGAAAAATGGCTTGCTCGCTGCGCATATGCAGTAATTCTGTTAATTCGAATCCGGACTTTTCGGTTTGTGTGAGTCCAAGTAATGCAGATTTTAAGTCCTCGACAGAAATGAGTTGTTGAATTTTCGTATGCACAGCTTGCTGTTCCATTTCATCAAATTGCACATCTTGGAATGTATGCTTTTGCATCGCCTGTTTTAAATTCTTTAAATCCATTCGCCCACCTCCAACTGCTCTTTTAAAAATTGCTTCGCTTTACGGAGTCTTGTTTTGACCGTATTTTCATTAATCGATAACACAATCGCTATTTCCTTACTCGTATAGTCTTCAAAGTAAAATAAATAAATTACTTCTCGGTACATGATGGGTAGTTGCATCACCGTTTTCGCGAGCCTTTCCTGCTCGTCTTGTTGAATAACCTGTTGTTCCACATTACTGCTTGCCTGCACGTCTACCCCAGCATCCACAGCCACTTGAATATGCTGGTTATACCAGCTCTTTAAATAATCTTTGCAGTGATTAATTGCAATCCGCCACATCCATGTTTTCAGTGTGGATTTCCCTTTATATGTTGGATATGCCTCGTAGCATTTCACAAAGATCTCCTGCGTTAAATCTTGTGCAAGTGCCTTGTCCTTTACGTAGGTATACACAAGCTGTAATAAGTCTTGACCATAAAGCATCATGTCATCAATTGGGATATGTATAGATTCTATAGGTAGTGATACATCATTCACTCATTTCCCTCCTTTATAATGATTAGACGATTATCAAATGGAAATAGTTTGCCAAAAAAACAAGCATCCTCAGACACTTGCTATTAACAGATTTGATTCCTTCGATGATAATTTCCTTTCAGCTATATAGGCTTGTTTGATAGCCTGTTCTACTAACACTCTTTATTAATTCAAAAAGAAAAAGCTGCCCTGTAAGGACAGCCATTGACTACTTTTAACAAACCATTACTTGGAAATGATAAATACACCACCACAATGAGATGCTTGCTGAAATTCACATGTACATATGTTTATTAGGGATGCTTTTAACTCTTCATACACTAGATAAAACTCATCATTATCCCAATAACTCCTGTTATTATTTCTACAAATTTCAAGTTTCTCTCGTGTTTGGAAAGCAATATCCCCAATAAATATTTTCCCATTGTCAGCAAGTAACGACAGTAAACTTTCTATAAATACTGTTTTATCTTCATCAGTTAAGTGGTGTAATGTATACGTGCTTACGATAGAGTCATATTTATTTTCTTTCACATAACCTGGTAAACCATTTGAAATATCCCACTCTATTAAATTTGCCATTGGCATTTTGTCCTTTGCTATGGCAATCATCTTTGGTGAAAAATCTATGCCATCCAATTGATGACCATTTTCATAGAGTTTACTGGTTAAAACTCCAGTTCCAAACCCAATATCTAAAACTCTAGACTTCTTTTTTTGCATCACTTCATTAAAGATATAGCCAGCAAACGGATACAAATTATTTTCTTCACTTACTTTTACAGTTTTGTCATAATCATTTGCCCATAAGTCAAATCCTTGGTTATTTAGCACGAACGTTCCTCCTATTAATTGGACGAACTATCGAACTTGATAGTACCCTCTAAAACAGTTCGATTAGTCGACCATCATTTCCTCTAAGCCAAATTGATTCATGTTATTGTTCTTCATAAAAAATCACACCTTTCATAGATATATAAGAATTATATCATAATATTTACTTTGTTTAGAAAAATCAATTAATATAGAACGTATTTTTTGAACTGAATTCCTACTGTCATTGTAATAGTATTAAATAATGGACTTTTATCTAATCTCAATTACAAATGTATAGGATACTTCCCCATTCGACCATTTTGCTAATACCTCATATATATACTGCCCCTTACTTGTGGGTACTGATAATTGATTTTTATCTACTTTAACTTCTTTTTCTCTTCCGTTTTCATTCCATAAATAGACGGATATTTCGGGATTTCCTTCGATTTCGATTTTAATGTTAGAGCTTTCCTCTATTATTATTGCTTTCACATTTTCAGCTATTTGGTATGGAGATGCTGCATCCGTTTGTACAACCTGTGTTTCTAACCCTTGCTTTATTTCCCATTTATAATTCCCAACGATCATTTCATATTCTGTTTCATTAATACGAATGAGTCCTGTCATAGATGGGGGAAATTCATTCTCTTTTACTTCCCCTTCTTTATTCGTTTCGTTTGAACAACCAGTTATCCAAAGTGAAGAAAATACGATAATTAACAATATCAGATGTTTTAATTTCAAAACCATCGCCTCCCTTTTTCTAATAAGGCGTTAGCTACAAAATAAAGTTACATTTAAAGGTAGCTCCTTCGTAGTTATTTACGCAAAGACCGTAACTATAAGAGCGATTCCATTAAAAGTGCTATGCATAATGATTCCTGGAATAATGGAGCCGGTCTTTTCATATGTCCACGAAAAAAATAACCCAGATACAAGTGCTGTTGGTAATACATTATACGTTGGAATGTGAACAACCATAAAAATGAGAGAACTGACTACCATCCCTATTAAAATCCCATATTTTCCTCTGAACCATCTATATAGGAAGCCACGATAAAAAATTTCTTCATATATAGGAGAAATAATGCTAGCCGACACAAATGCAATTACAAAATTTATAGGAGTCATTCTAGACTGAAGACTCTCCGTTTTACTATTTTCTAATTCCCCCCCTAAAACTTCCATTCCTATTGCAATTGCTATGCTCACAATAATTAAAACAAATGTCCACCCAGCTAAAGGAATCCAATAGCTTCTTGGAAACCTAGTTAGCCCAACGTTACTCCAACTTAGTCGATTAGGTCTCAGTGCTATATAGTAGATTCCAAGAGTGAAAATAATGGACATAATAAAACCGACGAACGTTCCAGAATATAAATTATTTTGGAACAGCTCTGCTAAAAAACCTTCCAATAAAAATTCAATAAAATATGGTACCACTACTAGCACTAATCCAAGTAATAGTAGAAGTTCTCCCCACGACCAAGGTGTTTGCTTAAAATACGGTTCTCTATTATTCAATGAAATTCCCCCAAATAAATATGTGTTATATTAAGTCTAATAGGTTACGTTGCGTCACCTGCAAGCATTTTTAGGGAGGGATTTTTTTTGAACTATTACTCAACAGGAGAAGTAGCACAGAAACTAGAGATTTCCGTACGTACAATACGATATTATGATCAAATCGACTTGCTAAAACCGTCGTTAAAAAAGGACAATGGTAAAAGGTTTTACAATGACCATGACATCCTAACCTTAGAAAAAATCACAATTTTAAAGACACTGAATTTGTCTTTAGAAGATATAAAAAAAGTAATGACGGAAGTCACTATTGAACAGATATTAACGGCTAATAGAAGATTGTTAAAAGAGAAGATGACTGATTTAGAAAAATCCGTATTACATACAAATACGTTGCTGAACATACTAAAGATTGAGGAAGAGCTAGACTGGGAACAACTGATACCATTAGTTAGAAAGGACAAAGAAGAAAAACAAAATAGTTGGGATACCTACTTTACTGAGGAAGAGCAGGAAATGGTAAAAGCAAAACTACCCAAAATGGAACGAGATGACAAACAAATCAAGAAGTGGATTAATCTGATTAAAAGAATTGAAATTTGTTTGGAAAGAGAAATCGATTCAAGTTCAGAAGAAGCACAAATTCTTGCGGAGGATACTATTATACTGACGGATGAAATATTTGGGGGAAATCGTGAGTTAGAAGAAAAGTTTTGGAACGTTCGGAAATCTCCAAAAGGATCTGAAGCATTAAACTTATATCCCATAAGAGACGAAGTGATGCAGTTTTTAGAAGAGTCGATTCAATACTTTGAGAATAATTCACCTGAAACGAAAAGACCTTAGAATTATTTTCCAAGGTCATTGCATGATTATATTAATTATATTTAAATGAGCTAATTTCATAATTAGTACCTTGTCATTAAAATACGAACATTATCACCCTTCGTTGATGGAAGCGGCAGACGGCTACTCCAGCGGGATGAGTGAGACAGATAAGCCATCACACACGACGCGTGGAGCTGAGGTGATGGCTTATTGCTCACCCCGCGGAACGTCCGCCTATAGCGGAAATCAACCATACTTTATTCCATGTAAAATATATATTTCTTAAGTTTCCTTTAGTATTGTTCGTGTTTTTTTATGTAATTTGGAATGATGAAATTGATTCAATACCTCTGCTATTTTTGAAGTAGGGTTTGGTTGATACATCTTCCTTTTCCATGTGGTATGCAAAGAGGGGTTCCGAACAATGGATCTACGCTCACTTCACAATTCATATCAAACACATTTTTGACTAGTGAACAATTAATAATATGTTCAGGCTTACCTTGTGCAAATATTTTTTGATTCTTGACAGCCACTATGTTATGCGCGTATCGACATGCTAAATTCAAATCATGTAGAACCATGACAATCGTTCTCTGTTCTTTACTATTTAACTCAAATAACAAGTCTAATATTTCAATTTGATGTGTCATATCAAGGTATGTGGTTGGTTCATCCAGCAGGATTATATCGGTATCCTGTGCTAGCGTCATTGCTATCCATGCTCTTTGGCGTTGTCCACCCGACAAGGAATCAATTGGTCGTTCCTTTAATTCTTCCAGGTTAGTAGCAATTAATGCATTTTGAACTTTCATTTCATCCTCTAAAGACCACTGCTTTAACCAAGTTTGATATGGGTAACGCCCTTGCTTCACCAGTTGAAGTACAGTAAGGCCTTCTGGGGCATCAGGAGATTGAGGAAGAATTGCCATTTTTCTTGCTATTTCTTTTGTTGACTGCTTGGCAATAGCCTCTCCCTCTAACAAGATAGCACCTGATTTCGGCTTTAATAATCGGGCAATGGAACGAAGAAGTGTAGATTTCCCACAACCATTAGCACCGATAAAAACAGTAATCTCCCCTTTAGGAATAGTAAGATCCAACTCATTAATGATAATCGTATCCCCGTATGAAAGTGTTAATTTGTTCGTCTCAATGGCTTGCTCCATTTTCCCCACTCCTTCTTACTTTGATGTGTTTCTAGTTTTATACAGCAAATAGATAAAATATGGTGCTCCTATTGTTGCCGTAAAAACTCCGGCAGGAATCTCCAATGGAGAAAATAAAGTACGACCAATTAAATCTGCAATCATTACTAATATCGCTCCAACCAAAGCGGAAGCCGGTAACAATGAACCGAAATTTGATCCTACAAGTCTCCTCGCAATATGAGGAGCCATTAACCCTACAAAGCCTATTCCCCCTGCAAATGCTACTGAACTACCAATTAATGCCGTACTGATCATTAATAATGTGAAGCGCTGTCTTTGAACACTTCCACCAAGACCCGTTGCTACGTCATCCCCAAGCTCTTGTATGTTAATATTCCTTGCATAAACAAACGCAATTACAAGAAACAAGATCGTCCAAGGTCCCAAAACCGCTACGTTCTTCCAAGTTGAACTTGATACAGATCCTGTTATCCAAAGGTTTGCTTGGCTTGCCTTATAAATTGGTCCTAAAATAAGCATCATTGTTGTCAATGCTTTCATCAAAGACATGATTCCAATCCCAATCAGTACAAACCTGATAGGAGAAACTCCATTGTTCCAAGCCAATAAGTACACAAGAAGTGCGACAATTGTTGCTCCTATAAATGCTGCAAGCGGTAGCCAACTGATGCTTACAGTTAATGATTGATTTTTATCACTAAAAACCGCCAAAAAACCAACAACTGCAACTGTTGCCCCTCCAGTTATCCCCAATATATCCGGTGACGCTAGAGGGTTACGAATCATCCCTTGCAAAATCGCCCCAGATACCGCAAGTCCCATCCCAACTAGAAGAGCTATAATAATTCGTGGGAGACGAAAAGACTGAACCACTAGCTGTTCTAAATCCGTACCACCACCAAAGAAAACTTTTAAAACATTTAAAGGATGAATAGTCATCTCACCCAACCCTGTACTTATAACAAAAACAGCAATTGTTAATAAAAATAAAGTAAGAGTTTTCATCATTGCTTTATTGTCTACTAAAACCGAAAATCTTTCTTTGAATAAACGAAGGCTTTTATAGTGTTTCATCCTTTGTTGAACCCCTTTCTTGCAATGTATATAAAGAACGGGGTTCCGATAATTGCCGTCATAACACCAACTGGAACTTCCTGAGGCATCAATATATATCTCGATGCAATATCTGCTGCAATTAGTAATATAGCTCCGTTAAGCGCTGCATAAGGGATTAACCAACGATGATCGATCCCCACAATGAACCTCGTAACATGAGGAATAACGATTCCTATAAAACCAATAGGTCCTGCAACAGCGACTGATCCACCTGCAAGTAAAACAATAATTATTCCTATCGTGATTTTAAGGATTGCCGTGTTTAACCCAAGTCCTTTTGCAACATCTTCCCCCATAGAAAATACATTCATCTTACCAGATACTAACTGGGCTAAGACCCACCCAAGAACCAAGTAAGGAAGCACTGCAACCAAATTATCTAAGCTTCTTCCTGCAACTGATCCTGCAAGCCAAAATAACACTTGGTCTAAAAGAGCTTCATTTGAAACTAATAGGCCTTGAGTCAGCGATGCTATCATAGCCGTCATAGCAGCTCCTGCCAAGGTTAGCTTCATAGGCGTTAAACCGTCCCGACCAACACTACCAATCATGTAAACACTAATAGCTGCAATAGCTGCTCCAATAAAGGAAACCCATGTAAATAACTGTAGGTTGCTTACTCCAAAAATAGTGATTGCAATCACAACGGTTAGAGCGGCACCAGCATTTACACCTAATATATCTGGAGACGATAATGGATTCTTTGTTAGTGCTTGCATGAGTACACCAGCAATAGCAAGACTCGCTCCGACAGCGGCAGCGATCAATGCACGAGGAAGTCTTACAGTTCGAATTACTATATGTTCCGTTGATCCATCAAAATTAGTAAAAGCGTTAAATGAAATTTGCCAAGTAGTATTCGTATAACCGTACACAATACTTATACTCATTAAAACTATAAGTATTATAATAGTGACACCAAATCCAATCCATCTTTGCCTAGCATTTTTTAATAGCATGTATAGTTACCTTCCGAATCCCATTTCTAAATGTTTCTTTCATTGTAGTTGTGGAAATGCGATTCTGTCAATGACTCTGATAATCATTTTCAATTAATAGTTGACAGTTTGATATTTTAATTTTATGATTAGTTTGCTAATGTAAATGATTATCATTATCAATATAATTTGGAGGTTATGAATGATGAAGAATATTAAGGCCCTTTGCACCATGATGGCACTACTTGCAATTTTACTTCTTACTGCTTGTGGAAGTAACACAGGTGACCAATCCACAGAAACAGAAAATAAGGAAGAAAATAAAGTAGATACTAGCTATACCGTAGAACATGCAATGGGTACGACAACGTTGGAAAAAACGCCAGAAAGAGTAGTGATTCTGACAAATGAAGGTACTGAGGCACTTCTTGCTTTAGGAGTTAAGCCTGTTGGGGCAGTTCAATCTTGGCTTGGAGATCCTTGGTACGATCATATTAAATCGGACATGGATGGTGTCGAAGTTGTTGGTGTGGAAAGTGAAGTAAACTTAGAAAAGATTGCATCTTTAAAGCCAGATTTAATAATTGGAAATAAAATTCGTCAAGAAGCTGTATACGATCAATTAAATGCTATAGCTCCAACAGTGTTTGCTGAAACACTTAGAGGAGATTGGAAAGAGAACTTCAAATTATATGCTAAAGCTTTAAACCTTGAAGAAAAAGGCGACGATGTATTAGCGCAATATGATACAAAAATTGAAGATGTAAAAGTAAAACTTGGAGATAAAGTAAACCAAGAAGTTTCTGTTGTACGTTTCATGGCAGGTACTACTCGCATTTATTATACTGATTCATTCTCGGGCGTTATTTTTGATCAATTAGGATTTAAACGAGTAGAACAACAAGAAGAGCTTTTCACGGATGACAGTAAACTAGGAAACCTAGCAATCGAGGTAGGCAAAGAACTTATTCCTAAAATGGATGGGGATCTTATATTCTACTTTACTTACGCTCCCTCAGGAGATCCACAAGCATTAAGTACTGCAAAAGAATGGACAAACGACCCTCTTTGGCAAAACTTAAATGCTGTTAAAAATGGAAATGCATACGAAGTTAGTGATGCGACTTGGAATACTGCTGGTGGTGTATTAGCAGCAAACCAAATGCTTGACGATCTTGTAAAAATTTTAACAGAACAATAATTACTTAAAAAGTGGCCTTTCTCTGACATATCAGGGAAAGGCCATTTTTATAATTATTCTGACCGTTCTTCTTAGCTTCTAAAAAGCCATTTTACTAAATTTATTCCTTGTTCATGAGTTATCTGGTCCGATGAAATTGCATTCAAAATAGAACGCCAGGAAGAAAGGACAACTATATCAAGCGGAAGGTTTTCTTTTTGTAGCATGTATGTTAAAAACTCCTCTACTTTATCTTGATTAGTATATGGTTTTTCTTCACTTAACAGCTTACAAATCTTCATTTTCACTGCAAAGTTTATTCCTGTTACAAGTGCTGCCTCCAATGCTTCTCCCTCTTGATCAAATAAAGAAGCTGCTCCCTCCATTCTATCAATTATTCTTTGTTCCATATCGGTTCTAATAATCTCATAAAGCTTTGCTTTAGACCCAAAATGGTGATAGACGACACCCGTAGTCATGTCCGCCATTGCAGCCAACTCTGCAATATTAACCCCTTTGTAACCCTTTAAACTAAATTCTTCTAACGCCACTTTAATGATTTTTTCTTTGTTCGTTCCAGGTATAGGTATCCAATTTTTCATACGTTCATTATATCGTAACCAGTAAACAACGTAAATGAATTACGCTTGACATAACTCAATTACGTAATACATAATTAGATTATTCTTAAAATACAAAACATTGGAGGAAGGTATATGAAATTAGTGTTTATGGATTATCCAGTCGAAAATCTTAAAGAATCACTTGCTTTTTATCGCGATGTATTAGGTTTTGAAGAAGCTTGGCGAGAAGGAGATCATACCGTTGCATTAAAAATGCCAGGTTCAGAGGTACAATTAATGATAGAAAATGATGAGGTGGGCTTAACTCCTGGAGCAGTTTTTTTAGTTGATAGTGTAGATCAATACTTTGAGGACAATAAGGACACAATTAAATTCATTAAAGAGCCTATCGATATTCCTCCTGGCCGTTATGCAATTTTCCAGGACAACTCTGGAAATCTAATAAGGATTTTGGACTTTACTAAAGAATAATTTAAAAAATAATGCCAGATTTAAAAATTCTGTCTGGCATTATTGGAGCTTATACCTTCAATTTCATCACTAATTGGTCCATTAAATGCAAATTATTCACATATAAATAAGTTGCTGCAGCTATCAATAATACGGAAAGCACAAACATAAACGTGAATTCCTCTTTTGATCTACTAACAAAATTTACAGCTAAACTTATTAATACTACTGGAATAAAAATATAAACAATCAACTCTATTACTTTCCATTTATTTATCAGATTACGTAACAAAGCGATTCTAAGTTCATTTTCAGTGGTGACTTCTACAGTAAATGCTTCTGTTTGTAATAGACCATTTTTGGAGATCGTCACCTTGTTATCATTCATTTCTTTCAATGAGTAACCACCGGGAAAGAAAATAAAAAGCGTAAGTATTATAATAATTCCAATCCCCACCGAAATCCCTACATGCTTCGGCAAGACTCTCTCATTAAGCAAGACTCTCCCCTCCCTACTTTATGTATACACTTCCAATCTCACTATCGTTACTATCTTTCGTAATATTCTCCATATTTCTTTATAAATCCTTTAAACGAACCTGGGAAGGATATTATTCAAGCTATGTAGTATAAATTATATAGAGGAAGGATGAGATTAATGAAACAAATTATTGCAATGGGCGGCGGTGGTTTCTCTATGGAAGCCGAAAACCTGTTACTAGATCGATATATTCTAGCTCAGGCTAAGAAAGAATCACCGAAGGTTTGCTTTGTTCCGACTGCTAGTGGAGATCAAGATAATTACGTGAAAAGATTTTATTTAGCATTTAATAGTTTGCCATGCAAGGCAACACACTTATCGTTATTTGAGCCAAACTTTGAGGATTTAGAAGCATACGTACTGGAACATGATATTATTTATGTTGGCGGAGGCAATACAAGAAATCTGCTTACCTTATGGAAAGAGTGGGGTTTAGACCATTTGCTGAAAAAAGCATATGAAAGCGGGATAATCCTTGCTGGACTTAGCGCTGGATCCATCTGTTGGTTCGAAGAAGGTTTAACCGACCCTTTAAATGCCCCTCTATACAAAATGGATTGCTTAGGATTTTTGAAGGGCAGCAATTGTCCACATTATAACGGTGAAAGTAAAAGAAAACCTGCTTATCATGACTTGATTTCTAAGGGTGAAATGCAAGCAGGCTATGCAGCAGAAGATGGCGTTGCTTTACACTTTATAGATGATTCTTTCTATACAGCGGTGAGCTCTAGAAGAAATGCCAAAGCTTATTTCGTTACAAATAAATCTGAAGCGGCCGTAGAAACCGAGGTTAACACAACTTATTTAGGTGCTGATTAAGGGTTTCCATTTATCGTGGGAACCTTTTTTACTGATCAAATCCCAATTTTTCTTTTAAATATGCTACCTTTTTGTCAGCTACTACGTTTGCATATGGAATACCAAAAGATTTGACAAAGAACTCTCCCCTTCTTAGAGGAATTTATGGTGATTGGAGAGGAAGGCGGCGACTCCAGCGGGAAAAGCGCGTCCAGGTGAGACCCCGCAGGAGCTTGCGACGAGGAGGCTCACGGACCGCCCGCGGAAAGCGTCCGCCTGCAACGGAATCACCTAGATGTTATATTTAATCAAAAAGTGAGTTGTCGTTCAAGAACTCGCTAAGAAATAATTAATAGACTTTTTCAGTGCCCCCTTCTTAGGGGGACTTTTTGGATTTGTGACCGTATAGCAAAAAATGTGACCGGATAAATAATTTTGTGACCGGATAAATGTTTTTCTGTCCATATAAGAAATTTTATGACCGGATAGTATCTTTTCTACCTATAAATATTTTATATAACAATCATTTTCATGATCTATTTGCATACCCATTTGCTCATACAAAGCTTTTGCAGTATGGTTGTTAGTTGCTGTTTGTAACAGGACAAATCTTGCTTTTTCCATTTCACAAAAACGAAAAGCTTGTTCCATTAGAACTTTCCCTACCCCTTTTCCTCTAAAGGTCATATCTACATACAAATCATTTAAAACAAAAGCTCGTTGCATACCAACAGAAGAAAAAAATGGATATAACTGCACAAACCCTACTGCTATATCTTCCTCATATGCCATAAAAATAACGGATTCATCCTTTTGAATTCTTGCTTTTAAAAACTCTTTTGCTCCTTCTACATCACTTTGCTGCTCATAAAATATTCGATACGCATTAAATAGTGGAGTTAGATCCTCCAGACAACTGATATTCCCTTTTACAACGTTCACCAGTCAATCCCCTTTCTAAATGAGTAGCACCATTTATGGAATCCCATCTTATCTTCATAAAATCGATGTGCTTCGGTTCGTTGTATACCTGATTCTAATGCAATATAAGAAAACTGATGTTTCTCTGCATATGTAATAAGAGCTGCGATAAGCTTTTCCCCATACCCTTTAGATCTCTCTTTTTCATCTGTCACAAAATCATGGACAAATAGGTGTCTTTCATTGTAAAAGTTATGGCGTTCTTCAAAGCCGATAAATGCCTTAGGCGTCCCATCAAACACTACCCACCCTTGATAGTTCGGCATTTGTTGTAAATGTTCAAAATAGCTTTCTTCTGTTAAATGAGTGCGCAATTGTTTAATAAGTGAAAAGGACACTTTCCAGTCATCTTTTGTTTGTACTTTTTGGACTTGCATATTCTTCACTCCTTTCCTATAGTATTCACTAGAAGTGACATTACAAAAAGATACAGATTAAACACTTCCAACATGTCAGTTAGGAGTACGTTATGAAAGAATTATTGATTCATCTACATGAAAACAGTCCAAAGTATAAACAAATTTATCATTCCATTCGTACACTTATAGAAAATGGAAAACTGAAAGCTAACACGAAACTCCCTTCCATTCGACAACTTGCAGATATTTTACATGTTAGTCGAAACACAACTCTAATTGCATATGAACAGTTATTGGCAGAAGGCTATATTCGAAGTGAGCATAAAAGAGGCTATTTTGTCACAACATTTGAGCCAATTGGAGTATCGACGACCATTCAGAGTGAAGAGAATATATTTACAGCTGACCCGAACATTAAGGTTGATTTTCGAGCAGGAACAGTAGACCAACAGGCATTTCCCATAAAAGCTTGGCGAAAATGTGTCAATGAAGTTTTAAAAGAAGACACTGTATATACTTACGGTGATAAACAAGGAGATTCATTATTACGCGAGAAAATTGCACATTATTTATTACAATCTAGAGGTATAGCGACTAGTCAAGATTCAATTATCATTGGTAGTAGTACACAACAATTATTAATGCACTTGGCAATTTTATTGCAACAAGAATATGCTTCAATTGCAGTTGAAAATCCAGGATATGATGGAGCTCGGACCGTTTTTCAGTTAAACCGATATCAAATTAACCCGATTGATGTAACAGCGAAAGGCCTTTGTATGAATCAACTCAAGAAAAGTGACTCTAAGCTAGTATATATTACACCATCCCATCAGTTCCCAACAGGTGTGACCCTACCAATTACCGAACGGCTTCAATTACTGAAATGGGCACACGATCAAAATGGCTATATTATAGAAGATGATTACGATAGCGAATTTCGGTATCAGCAACAACCAATTCCAGCGCTTATGTCACTTCAACAAGAAGCACGTGTTATCTATATAAGCACATTTTCAAAGGCGTTTTTACCATCCATTCGGTTAAGTTACATGGTGCTTCCTACAGAATTACTTTATCGATACAAACAGCAATTCTCGGGTGTGGAACAAACAGCTTCTAGCATTCATCAGCGGACAATGGCTTATTTTATGGAACGCGACTATTGGGATTCCCATATTCGGAAGATGCGTGCAACATATAAACGCAAAATGCAAACACTTGTTACTGCTTTACAAGGTGCTTTCGGTGAAAGTATTCAAATCATTGGCCCGTATTCAGGGCTATATATTTTAATCCAATTAAAGTACTCCATTAGCGAAGAAACACTTATTAAACGAGCACTTGACCATGGAGTAAAGGTTTATCCGACTGCACATTACTTCGTGAAAGAGCAAACTCATGAAGCTATGCTTCAACTTGGATTTAGTAATTTATCAACGGATCAAATTCTCTTAGGAGTTCAATTGTTAAAAAAGTCCTGGTCATAAAGATCTTGGCTCGGAGGGTTCTCTACTACTGAGTGTTAGCTTTCCACTTAGCCTAATGGAATTTAACATATAGTCATATAGTCTCGGTTTGTTTCGAGTTGTTCTCGGATTTTGAAAATTGGTCTCTTTTTCTAGCTGCTTCGTCTCGATTCCGACATTTGTGGTCTTATTCTGCCATTTTTTGTCAACGCATGAAACGGCGATTTGTTACTTTTATTACAATTTGATTACATATGCCATTCCCTACACACTTTGACAAAATTTGCGTTTTATATGTCGTACAATGGACAAGTTGCTTCCCTACTTTCTAGAAAATATCCTCATGATTTGAAGCTAAATATACTATATGGAGGAAGTTTTGTGAAAAGCTTAATGTACGAAAAGGCACTGTTGATTCAGATCGGAATTAAGAGAAAAGTCATGTATCGAAAGGCTAAAATGCTAGGCTTTACTCATCCACTGGTGGTCGCGTGCAGCCAAGAACTAGATCAATTACTCAATAGATATCAAGGCAAAGCTTCTTGAAAGGAATAAATATCTTTATAAGAAATAAAAACGATTAGTCGCTAGAAAGTATCGACTAATCGTTTTTTATTTGGAGATGTGCTTACTAATGGATAATTTCATCCATCACCTTTCTCAACTTTGGATTTCTTTAATACTTTTTCCTCCTAAAAATGCGTGACCCATTTTTAGTTTTGCAACTGTATGAAATCCATATTTTTGATACACTTTTTCAATTTTTTCATTGATTGGAAATACCCAAAGGTTTTCTATCCCTTTTTTGGCAACTTCCATTTGAATATATTGAATAAGCTCTCCGATTAAGCCTCTACCTCTAAATTCTTCCAAGGTAGCTACACTCTCTAGACGAGCTTGATTGTCTTGAAAAAAGATACAAGCAGTTGCACAGGCAATGCCATTGTAGCGGAGTAAATAGTGAACAAAACTTGGATGGTTAAATTCCTGTTCAAATGCTTTTTCCCTAACCGCTTTACCACCAAACTCTTTTATACTGCATTCAATATTTAAAGCTTCTATATAATTATTTTTAGTTACAAGTTCAATTACCACGCGCTCATTCTTTTCTATTTTCAACATCTTTTTGTCCCACAATTGAACAGGGCTAATTAATTCTTCATAGCCAAAATTATTTAATTTTAACGTGGAAATAAGATCGCGTTGGTTATCTAAATCATACATATAAAACCTTGGTATAATCTTTTTAGTTTCATAATAACGAACCACTTCATCAAGTATTAATTGAGAATTAGCACAGGTCTCACTAATATGTGCATGGTTTGCATCATAGTATGTTGGCTGGCTTTCATTACAGAATAATGATCCCCAAGCGGTGTCCGTTCGTTTGGTAAAGCTCTCTAAATAAGCAAAATTTAACTTAATAATATCTTGTAACATCATGTTGAAATTCCTCCTGAACTAAACAGTGAATAAATAAAGAATAAAAGACTATTTTTTATTAAAAAATCCTTTTCCCAGGGTTTCCACGGTCTTTGGAAAAACAGCGTAGAGCCTACTTGTAAGACTCATATACGAAGGTAGGTCTACTTCCCGAACTGGATGGTCAATCGCTTTAATTATGGTAGAAACCACTTTTCTGGGTGATAAAAGATGTCTACTTAGCTTTTCTCGATAATTGCCCGTTTGATCCGCTAAATCAAGAAATGGAGTATCAATTGGTCCTGGATTGATCGTCGTAATTTGAATCCCATATTCTTTAAGCTCCATTCGAACAGCATTGGCGAATCCGAGAATTGCATGCTTCGAGGCAGCATAAACCGATGCCTTTGGTGTTGCAACTTTGCCAGCTTGGGACGCAACAAAAATGATATGTCCGCTCCCTCTTTCTTTCATTTGGATTGCAAAATGTTTAGTAAGGACCATGGGTGCCAACACATTCACCTGCATCATTTGCGTCATGTCACCCTCTTCTAATTCCGTTATATAAGCAAAAGTACCAACGCCGGCACAGAGAACGATTGTATCTGGCGTACCCATTTCATGAAATAACTCGTCAAAAGACTGTTCCGTTGTTAAATCTGCCTGTATAGTATGTATGCCAAGTTGTGCCAACTCCTCTAATACTTGAACCTTACGACCAGTTGCCCACACTTCATGCCCCTCTGTTTGGAGCTCTTTTGCAAGCATTAAACCGACGCCACTTGTAGCCCCGGTAATCAATAGTTTCTTACGCTTGCTCATACAATAAAATTCCTTTCTCGTTTTCAAGCTCTTTTATAAGCCCTTCATCCATCAGATAATCGACTTGACCGATCGTTTCAGAAAGTGTTAAACCAAGCTCTTTTTCGTAAACTTTTGGGAATAGTTGCTGGGTAAGTTCATAGATTGTTTTTTCTCCATCTTTCATCATATCCAGTACTTTAAATGCACGCTCTTTTTGTTTTTCTAGTCTAGAAGAAATGAGATCGGATACATTATATACTTCATTGCCATGGCCACTATAGATTTTTTGTACATCTAACGCTTGAACTCGTTTTAAGGATGCGTTATACTGCAGCATCGATTTTGAACGCGCAGCTCCTCTTTCAATTGGCGGTTCGATTAACGGATTAGATGAGATTTTTTCTAATATGTGGTCTCCACCAATTAGGACACCAGATTGTTCGGACCATAACGAAATATGACTTTGGGCGTGCCCAAGCGTTTCTATTACTTGAAAATTGGGATGCCCTGGTAAAACATCTCCTTCTGCTAAAAAGCGGTCCAGCGGGCGGTTTCCAATTAAATTCAGGGGTCGTCGCATTTTTTCCACCCATGCCAGATAAAGAGCAGGTACCCCTTCCTCTATTAGGCATTGTTTGTAAAACTCATCATGGTATTGTAAGAAATCTTCATCCTTCGTTAGCCATACTTGGTTATAGACATGCCCTAAAATGATCGCTTGTTCGAATGCATCCACCCACCCAGCATGATCCGGGTGATGATGTGTAAGGACGACTTGCTCGATATCGGACAGACTGTAGCCTGCTTCTTGTATACCAGCCTTTAAAGCAAGCAATGCTTGATCTGTTTTAGGACCAGCATCGACTAAGGTTAATACCTCTCCCTTGATAAGATAAGAATTTACATCTCCTACTGCAAATGGTGTTGGAATGATGATTTTATGTATCATTTGATAAATCCCCCTTTTAATGAATGGCTATTCATTCTATTGTACAGACTTTTTCATAATCAGTCACTAATTTGACATTGACTTTTATTTGAAACAACCATATAATTTCTATAATTCAGATAATAAAAGCCAAGATGAAGAATAGTACATATATGATGGAGTTAAAGAGAGTGAAATGACCCGCTGTAAGTTTCACCTCCCGCTCATATGTAGAACCTACTTCGGAGCTACTGTGTAAACATAGTCGTTACCTTCGCGATAAGAAGGTATAAGTTGTGCTGATGATCAGCAAATTTAGGTGGTACCGCGGAAAACATGCGTTTTCGTCCTTATTTTTTAGGATGAGAGCGCTTTTTTTATTTCTCTGTTAAAAGATCATGTTGTTACGTGCCGAAAATCTGCTCGCTTTCCGCGGACGAACTGCCAAGCCTCCTCACTCGCACGCTCGTTGCGGGGTCTTGGCAGCCCGTTTTTCCGCAGGAGTCTCGTAGATTTTCGGCACAAAATATATCCTTGTAAAAAACAACAACCTAATTTAATAGAGCTATTATTTGACCAAAAGAGGAGTGGATTGTATATGACGAAGATCGTATTTGTTGGAGCAGGAGCCATGGCCGAAGCAATTATCAAGGGTTTGACGAAGAAGGAAAAAGTATCACCAGAGCAAATTCATGTGACAAACAAATCAGACTTGGAGCAGCTTAAGCATTTAGAAAGCACATATCATGTACAACTAGTGTGCGCAGAAAAGAAAGCCTTAACAGAAGCAGACATCGTCTTTTTAGCAATGAAACCGAAAGATGCAGTAGATGCTTGCCTAGAAATAGCTGCATATATTAACAAAGAAGCAACGATTATCTCGGTTATTGCAGGTGTGTCCATTCAAACAATTACCGCTCATCTTGGTTCACGCCCTATTGCACGTGTAATGCCGAATACATCCGCAGCTGTAGGATTAAGCGCATCCGCCGTTAGCTGGAATGACTTAGTTTCAGAGGAATCAAAACTAGCGATAATTGACTTATTAGAATCTATTGGAACAGTAAAAGCTGTTGAAGAAGAGGATTTACATGTGGTTACCGCACTAGCCGGAAGTGGGCCTGCTTATTTATACTTTTTTGCAGAGCAGTTTGAAGCAGCAGCTGTAGAGCATGGTATGAACCAAGTTGATGCCCGCCAATTATTCATCCAAACGATGGAAGGTGCAGCACAGATGCTGAAAAAAGGTGGTGTCGAGCCGGCAGAACTCCGCAAAAAAGTAACGAGTCCAGGTGGTACAACAGAAGCTGGAGTTGAACAGCTAGTAAAGCACAAAGTAGACGAAGCAATTTTCGCTTGCATTGACGCAGCACAAAAAAAATCACGTGAACTCGGGAAGCAGTACGAGTAATGATGAATTATTTGGGCTGAACGAGACCAAACGATTAGAAAGGTGATTACGAACAGATGGATAACTCATATGTTGTTGGCTGGGGAACACTTGCCTTGATCAATGCTGGAATTGCACAAGGAAAAAATAGAAGCGGACTCAATTGGTTTCTTCTTTCCCTCATCCTTGGACCAATTGGAACGCTGAGCTTAGTTTTATTTGATAAAAAATAGGGTAAGTTTATCATGTGGTACCTGTCGAAAATCCGCTCGCTTTCCGCGGACGAACTGCCAAGCCTCCTTGAGACAACAGGATGGTGGTCACAAAATATATTCTTCTAAAAACGACAGCCTAATTTAACAGAGCAAAAAAATAAAAAGAATCCGAGTGTGATCAATTATTCACTCGGATTCTTTATTAATTTCCTCGTTTAACTAAGGTACGATCGGACCAATCAAATTCAGCAAAGTCATCTGCTACATAGACTGGAAAATCGTAATGCTCTACCTGAGCAAGCATTTCCTTCATATCCGATGGCATAAATCGGGCACTAATATGATTGATGATTAAATGCTTTGCATTAGCTTCTTTACATACATTTGCCGCATCAACAATTGTGGAATGTCCATAAAGCCTAGCTAGATCAGCAGTCTCTAGATCGAATGTCCCTTCATGCACCACAATGTCCGATCCATTACTTAACAAAATAGAATTCTCACAAAATTTTGTATCGCCTAAGATTGTCACTTGGAAACCTTCTTTTGGTTTACCTGTCACCTCTGCACTTTTCACCACTCGTCCATCTGCAAGCTCTACATCCTTGCCTTCTTTTAATTGTCTCAATAAAGGGCCTCTCGGAACCCCAAGGGCATCTGTTTTTTCAATTAGTAACTCAGGTGATAGTGTCTTTTGAGTCACTTTGTATCCAAAACAAGGGATAACATGTTCGAGTGGTTTTGCTTCTACGATAAATTGGTCATCCTCGAAAATAATGCCTTCTTCTATTTCGTTAATCGTTAGTGGATATTTAACATACGTTTTGGAAGTGGCAAGTGTCAGTTCGATCCAAGCCTTTATTCCTTTTGGTCCGTATATGGTAAGTGGTTCGTTTCCTCCTAGAAACGACCGAGAGCCCAATAAACCAGGCAACCCATAAATATGGTCTCCGTGTAAATGGGTAATAAATAGTTTTTCTAGTTTTCTTGGCTTAAGTGTTGTATGAAGGATTTGATGCTGTGTTGCTTCCCCGCAATCAAACATCCAAAATGTGCCTCGTTCATCTAGTAATTTTAAAACAGTTGCTGTCGTATTACGTTGTTTCGACGGCATTCCTGCTCCCGTTCCTAAAAATAATAATTGCATAGTGTAACCTGCTTTCCTAATCATCTAATAAATCTATATTAAAACACGTTCTGGATTAATTAGAATTCTTTTTCACATTCGTTTCATCATACGGCAATGTTGTTAAATTTCCAACACTTATAATTCGTCTTCATGTTAAAATTGATAAGATTGTTCATTATTTTTTCCCTATTTTAATTATAATTATCAAGAAGAATATGTAATGAAAGTATACACGATTAGATCTAAATAATCGTTCGAAGAACTTGAACTAAAACAATCAAAAGAATGATAAGACTAGTTTCAGTCGATTGGAGATTTATAACCTATGAATGAATCCATACAGCTCATTCCATTACTGGGCATAGCACTCAAATTCATCTTATTACTTATCCTCAACTTAGGCATCGGTGCAATTGGATTTGTGCCAAGTTTCTTTATCACAGCTATTAATATCGACTCTCTTGGGTTGATATTAGGCTCCATTCTTACATTTATAGGGGAAATTCTCGGTGCACTCATTGGATTTCACCTTTATCGATGGGGCTTTTCTAAAATTCGTACTGGTTGGATAAATCATTCTATTTTCAAAGCTATCCAAAAGAGCTCACCTTTATATACATTTATTCTAATTATTTTATTTCGAATTTTACCGTTTGTTCCCTCTGGTTTAGTTACTGCGGGCGCTTCATTGACTTCTATTAGCGCATGGCGATTTATGGTTGCAAGTTCTATCGGTAAAATTCCCGCGGTCATTATTGAAGTAGCTGTAGTCTTTGGGGTTCTCCAAAAATTTCCGATGAATTACTTGTATGTTTTTGTAGCTTTTTTAATAATAATACTAATGTTACTACATATGAAAAAGAAAATGAAAATCTCCTAAAAGGTTTAAGTACTCAGAGCAATTCAGTTCTATTCTATTTTCCTCCAACATATAGTTGTTTGAGGTGGATTTAACATGCCAAATAAAGCGAGGATATTAATCGGATTATTTTTACTCTTATTTATTTCACCAATAATAATAGCGACTTTTTCTAGTAAGCCTCAACAAGTAGTAATTGCAGAGCCAATAGAAGATAAGCAAGTCGTTTATGCTTCTGCAACTCAAAATGAAATCCCGAATACTATAGAACTAATGGAATCCAAAAAAGCTTTGTTGCTATTTACGCACTCACATGAAGCTTTTTTACCAATCGTACAAAGTGAGAATGGTCAAACAGCAGTATACCATTCAACCTCCAACATCACTGCTTTTGAAGATATTATAAGAAATCAATTTAGCCTAAACTCGATTGAAACAGAGTTTCTAGCTGTCGACACAATGGCTGAAATGAAAAAAACAAATCGTACTTTTTCACAAGCCTATTCTGTCGTACGCCCTTTTCTAACAGCTCAAATTCAAGAAAATAAGTATGACATAATCATTGATTTACACAGAGACGCTGCAACTAGAGATAAATCAACACTAACTTACAACAATGAGACTTTTGGAAAAATCTATTTTGTTGTAGGAGAAGATTATCCAAATTTTGCTTTGAATAAATCCTTTGCCCAACAACTCTCCGCTAATTTGAACGAATTGGTTCCTGGAATATCACGCGGCGTTATAGGAAAAAAAGGAGACAATGTGAACGGTATCTATAATCAAGACCTTGCTAATAATATGGTGTTAATTGAACTTGGGGGAATTGATAACACGCAAGAAGAAATTAATCGTACGATCTCTGTTCTTGCCAAAGCAATTTCGAGCGTTTTACAAGAGCAATCTGCGCAGAACACTACTTTGACCGATGTTGGGGCTTGATTTGATAAACCACTTTCTAGAGTCAACACTATTAAATGGGGGCTGTCCCTTAAGTCATACATTGACTGAGAGATAGCCCCTTTTCCAATGTATTGATTTCCGTTCCATACGGACGCTTTCCGCGGGCATGGCTTCAGTCTCCTCGTCCCTTTCACTCCTGCGGGGCCTTCAGCTCATGCACCTGCCGCTTCGCTTTCGGTGCCGAAAACATCTGCTATTCCCGCTGGAGTCGCCGTCTTTCACTACAATCAATTGCCTACAAAAAATAGTAGTTTTAATAAAAAGTATACAAAAAACAGGTGTAGAAAAAGACTCATTTTCTACATCTGCTTCAATTTATGGGCTTATTGGACAGCCCCTTTTTTGCTGTTGATTATTTATTTTCTAAGAATTTTGAGCTATTCAACTTTATTTAACCGGTGACAATTCACTTTCAGTTACCCATTTATGATTTTTGACTACTTCTCCACCTGTTATCGGAGTGTAATCAACCATATACACTGTCGTTTTTTCGGATGAAACAATTTCGGCAGTTGCACCTTCCATCCCTGGCATATGATTTCCCTCTATTATAACTTCGGTCCCAGGTTTTAAAGTTTTGTCACCGGCATCTTTTATTTCTTCCTGAATCACCCATTTGTGATTTTCCACTCTTTCTCCACCAGTTGTTGGAGTATAAGAAGTGATATAGGCAGTAGTATCATAAGCCCCAACAATCGTTGCTTCAGCACCTTTCATGCCTTTCATGTGGTCATCTTCCATAATCGCTTTACTTCCCACTTGGAAAGTTGGATTATCAGCTACCTTTAAACCTTTTGGAATTTCTCCTGAAGTAGAATGGTTTACGTCAGAATGAACCATATGCATATTTTCATTTGACTTCGACACCTCTTTATCACTGGCACATCCGGATAAAACAAAGACATAAAACAAAGAAACAATACCTATTACGACAGTCTTTTTCAATATAATCCTCCTAGCATAGTAAGTACTTCATACAACATTTTCCCCTAAATTTACTAATTAAAACAAAAATCAATAATCCTTTTCATACGATAAATATAAAATCGAAACCAATTCAATAATTGAAATATACGACCCACCAGAGTGGATCGTATATCGAACTTATTTCTCCAGTTTTACTCGTTGTAAGCGTAAAGCATTCAGAACGACCGAAACTGAACTAAATGCCATAGCTGCTCCTGCTACCCAAGGTGCAAGTAGTCCTATTGCGGCAATGGGAATTCCTAGTGTGTTATAGGCAAAAGCCCAGAATAGATTTTGCTTAATATTTCGCATCGTTTTGCGGCTCATAATAATCGCATCGGCAATACTGTTCAAATCGCCTCGAATTAACGTAATATCTGCAGCTTCCATAGCGACGTCTGTTCCCGTTCCGATTGCCATTCCGATATCAGCCACGGCTAGTGCAGGTGCATCATTAATCCCGTCACCAACCATTGCTACTTTCTTACCAGCAGCCTGAAGTTTTTTCACTTCTTCCGCTTTTCCCTCTGGAAGTACTTCGGCAATGATATGGTCAATACCTACTTCATTTCCAATTGCTGTAGCTGTACGTTGGTTATCACCTGTCATCATAATGACATCAATATTCATCTCTTTTAAACGTTTAATCGCTTTTTTAGAAGTTTCTTTAATGGTGTCTGCAACTGCAATTAGCCCCGCATATTGGCCGTCAATACTTGCCAACATCGCCGTTTTCCCATTAGCTTCTAGTTCTTCCATTACTTTTAAGATATCCGAAATATCTACACGATACTGATTCATTAGTTTTCGAGTTCCTACAAGGATTTCTTTTTGGTTAACGATTGATTTAACCCCATAACCT
This sequence comes from Psychrobacillus sp. FSL H8-0484, assembly GCF_038005325.1. Lineage (NCBI taxonomy): Bacteria > Bacillati > Bacillota > Bacilli > Caryophanales > Bacillaceae > Psychrobacillus > Psychrobacillus sp. FSL H8-0484. Next base: position 2,451,951 of record NZ_JBBOSZ010000001.1, read on the forward strand.
GGGATTGCTTCGAACTCTTGAACTATACCAAGTGTAATCCCTCTTTCTAGAATACCTTGAACAATTGCTTCGGCAAGTGGATGTTCTGATTGTTTTTCTGCTGCACCAATTAAAGATAGAAATTCCACTTCATCTACACCATTTGCTACCATCACATCGGTCAATTCTGGTTTACCATTCGTTACAGTTCCAGTTTTATCTAAAATAACTGTATCAATATGATGAGTCGTTTCAAGATGTTCTCCACCTTTAAACAGAATTCCAAGCTCTGCTGCACGTCCTGACCCAGCCATAATCGAAGTAGGTGTCGCAAGTCCGAGTGCACAAGGACAAGCAATAACAAGAACAGCAATCAGAGCTTCTAGTGCTGGGGTGATCTCCCCTGGATTGACCCAAATAACCCAAACTAAAAAGGTGATAATAGCAATACCAATTACAATCGGTACAAACACACCAGATATTTTGTCTGCGAGTCTTTGAATTGGAGCTTTAGAGCCTTGCGCATCCTCCACCACTTTAATAATTTGAGAGAGAGCTGTATCTCTACCTATTTTCGTTGCTTTCATTTTGATAAAACCATTTTTATTGATCGTTGAACCAAATAATGAATCACCAATTGTTTTATCTACTGGAATACTTTCACCTGTTAACATAGATTCGTCAACAGCTGTATTGCCTTCCATGACTTCTCCATCAACTGGAATCTTTTCACCAGGCTTTACTAATATAGTGTCTCCAGTAACAACTTCTTCAATCGGTATTTCTATTTCCATTTCATTTCGAATAACTAATGCTGTTTTAGCCTGTAGACCCATTAGCTTTTTGATGGCTTCAGAGGAACGACCTTTTGCTTTCGCCTCGAAAAGCTTTCCTAATATAATAAGTGTAATCAGCACAGAGCTCGTTTCAAAGTATAGTTGTGCAGCATGATGTTCACCGATAGTTATGATAGCTTGATAGACACTGTAAAAATAGGCAGCAGATGTACCCATTACGACTAAGACATCCATATTGGCACTTTTATTTCGCAAAGCTTTATAGGCACTTATATAAAACTGCTTTCCGATAATAAATTGAACGGGTGTTGCAAGCGCCATTTGTACCCACGGGTTCATGAGAAATTCAGGCATATAAATAAACGATGTAAACGAAAAATGACCGACCATACTCCACAATAATGGGAGCGACAAAATCGCAGATAAGATAAATTTTCTTTTTTGCTTCTGTATAGCCAGTTCACGGTAATCTACAGCATCCTTCTCATTCTCCTTGTTATGTGCTCTGTAACCTAAATTTTCTACTCGGGCAATAATATCTGCAACGGAAATTTGAGAAGGATTATATTCGACCGTTGCATTTTCGAGTGCCAAATTGACATTTGCTAAGGCTACTCCTTCCATCTTGTTTAGACCTTTTTCAATTCTTGTTGCACAGGCTGCACAAGTCATACCGGTTATTGCAAATTCCTTTTTCTCTTTGGCAATACCATATCCCAAGTCTTGGATTTTCTTTTCTAAATCTTTATCACTCAATTTTTCAGGATCATATTTAATTAATGACTTTTCAAGAGCCAAATTCACATTTGCTTCTTCTACACCATCCAATTTATTTAAGCCTTTTTCAATCCTTGTTGCACAGGCTGCGCACGTCATTCCAGTAATTTGTAGACTTGTTTCTTTTATCTGATTGCTCATTTCAATCTCACCTTCCTCTATATACGGTTAGGGGGTATAAAATTAAGAAAGAAATAGAGTGCCTTAAATAGCACTCTTCTCTATTTATTCAACATCGTATCCTTGATCATCAATCGTATCTTTTATCTTTTCAACTGTTACTTTCTCATCATCAAACGATACATCCACTTTCCCTGATTCTAAATTCACTTTCACTTGCTCCACGCCATCTAACTTTCCTACATTACTTTCAACTGCATTTACACAATGACCACAGGACATACCTTGCACATTTAACGTTACTTGATTGACCATTTCTGTTCCTCCTATTATTTTCTCATTAATTTTTGAATCGTTATTAATAACTCATCTAAAACTTCCTCATCGCCTTCAGTAAGCCTATCCACAACACAGCCTTTTAAATGCCCTTGTAAAAGTACTTTGGCTACACTGTTTAAAGCTGATTGAGTTGCAGAAAGCTGGGTAATAATATCGTCACAATAGACGTCTTTGTCTACCATCCCTTTAATACCTCGTATTTGCCCTTCAATTCGGTTTAATCGATTCGTTAAATCTTTTTTTACATGTTCAGGATGATGACTTTTTCGACAAGTTATGCCGGATGCAATTATTCCCTCTTCTTTTACATTGTCCAACTAATCAACCTCCTATTCTTAATCACATTATATAGTACCTACCAGGGGTATGTAAAGGGATTTGTTTTATTAACATGAATTTTCTGGATTTTATTTCTTTCCCTAAATCTTTCTCAGATGAGTTTTTTCATTTTGTAATGCTCGAAAAAAATGCATGGATATACGGATAGCCTCTAAAAACAAAAAAGGCCCCCACATCAATTTGTAGGAACGCCATGTTTTATATTGCCTCTTTTAAATAATGTTGACGAAAACCGCTCGCTTTCCTCGAATGAACTGCCAAGCCTCCTACCTCGCAAGCTCGTTGTGGGGTCTTGGCAGCCCGATTTTCATGATCAGTGATCATCTAAAAAATCTTTACTAAAACTCGTTTTGGATTCAAATGAAGGCTTCTTTTTCACCTTAATCCCACGTTTAATGCTATCTTCTCCAAATTTTGCTTGTAGTTGTTCGACAAGCTTTAGAATCGGTTCTTCTTTTGCATGCTCTTCAAAATTAAAAATGGAAAGCTGTTCAACCGATTCGCCTTTATCATACACATTATTTACTGTGACGCCGAGCAATCGAATCGGATCACCGTTCCAAGCTGCATGAAACAGTTGCAATGCCAGCAGATAGATTTCTTGTTCTTTGTAAAGCCGATTCAACACTGTTTTGCTTCTCGATTTATTTTTCCAATTGGCATCTCGAATATGAATCGTAATCGATCGTCCTGCCAAATTTTTTGCATCTAGTCTAGACTCTACTTTTTTCGATAAGCGCTTTAATACTTTTTCAATTTCTTCCACGTTCGTTTCATCATAAGGCAACGTCGTGGAGTTCCCAACACTTTTCGTATCATATACAGATTCTGGATCCACCGCACGAATGTCTATACCATTGGCACGGTCGGAAAGTCGGACTCCAACTTTTCCAAGCCTTTCTTTTAACACTCCAGGTAGTGCATTGGCTAAATCTCCAATGGTTTGAATGCCAATTTCCGCAAGCTTTTTCGCTGTACTTTCTCCCACCCCGTGCATATCAATGACTGAGAGTGGCCAAAGTTTATCCGCTACTTCTCGTTTGCGTAAAACAGTGATACCCATTGGTTTTTTCATATTCGAAGCCGTTTTAGCTAAAAACTTGTTTGGAGCAATACCGATGGAACTTGGTAAGTCGAGCTCTCGAATCATACGCTGCTGAATGGATTCCGCAAAAGCGACTGCACCTTGCTTCAGTTCCAAATTACTCACGTCCATATAGCCTTCATCGATCGAGACTGGTTCCACGAGCGGGGTATAAGAGCGCAAAATATCAAACATCGCCTTCGATGCTGCTCGGTATAGTTCAAAATTAGGTGGCAATAAAATCAGATTAGGGCATTTACGTTTCGCTTCCCAAACGGACATTGTTGTGTAAACCCCTTTTGCACGCGCTTCATACGAGCAAGTAACTAAAATGCCTCGCCTTTCCTTTGGGTTTCCAGCAATCGCGATTGCCTTTCCTTTAAGAGTAGGATCATGCGCTTGCTCGACAGATGCATAGAAGCTATTCATATCCACATGTAATATGATTCGCCCTTTCTGTTGCATCCTTACTCACCTCATTTACAATTTGATGCATTCTTTAAAATACTTTTCATTTATGTACACTTTATAATGCTTCTCCTTAAATTATATTCTTTTGAAATATCTTTTGCACTATCCCCAGACTTTATATGTATTAATTTGTCTCCTTATTTTCTTCTAGCCCTGTATCAGCTTCCATTTCGGCACATATGGTCCTTTGCGATATTTTTATAAAAGTAAACGAATAATGCCCACCTTTTCTAAAGGTGGGCATACTGCATATTTTATGTAATTTGATTTGGAATACGACAATACGTTGGAATTGCTGATCTTAAACACCCACATAGCTTAGCGTGGTTTCATTTTAGTAGCTATCCAACTCAATTGTTGCGAAATTTCGTGTATAGAACTCTTTTATATTCGCTTCATTTCCATCTTTAGTTAATTCGAGCCCTCTACCGAGTGCTTGAAGAATAAAACTCCTCTTGTATGATGCATTAGTTTCAACAACCATTGAACCAACATCATACAAGAGGACTCTATCTACTCAGAAAAACTACTATAGTGATAATTCGTGAACCTTTTAGTACTTCTACATGCTGCATCTTTCAAGTCATTACCTATCAATATTTTCCCATGAGTAGAAGGTTAAATAATTTAATTATAAATAATCAATTTATTTTTGAATTTTCTTTTCCTTGTTTTTTGGCAATGTTTTCGTCTTCAGATAAAAGATCCTTTGTTGAGTTTTTAAACTCTCTTAATGTAGAACCAAATGCTTTTCCGATTTCAGGTAACTTTGATGGTCCAAAAACAATAAGAGCAATTACCAAAATCAATAACAACCCTGGAATTCCTAAGTTTTGAATCATGATATCCCCCAATTTTCAAAATTATTTTTTACTGGACTAATATAATCCTATTGAATTATTTATCAAAAATAATCATCTAAATTGATACTCTTCCCAAGCGCTTTTAAACCTTAATTCATTTTAGCAATCGTTGAAAATCTCGGTAAGTTTTTTGGATTGTTGCATAATTTAGAGATTGTTGAGTAACTGATGCCAGAAGCTTTTTCTAAAAGAAATATGCTTATATCTTCTTGACTATACAGCCAAACTTCAATACTCATTTTTTTAAAGAAGATTTCTATTCAAATTCTTCACTCTAGAATCATTTAATATTTAACAAAAAATGCTGTTAAATACATGATTAGTAGTCCAAGCGAGAAGCCACTTAAATTCATCCAAGAAACAGTTGGTTCCAAATGTTTCTTATGATCGTTTATTAACATTTTAGTTATTACATAAATTACTTGTAAAATGGCACCTGCACCAATTCCTAAAAACAATGCTCCGATAATCGGTGAAAAAATGAATCCGCCAAACCAAGTTCCTAAGATAGCAGGAGCACCTGCTATTAATCCAAGTAAGACGAAATCGCGAATGCGAGGTTTTATTTTTAATAAAGGAGCAGCGATTCCTATACCCTCCGTAATATTGTGAAGAGTAAACCCAATGATTAAAAATGTTCCTAGCGCAGCTTCACCTAGGGAAAAAGAAGTACCTATTGCTAAACCTTCCCCAAAGTTATGAAGCCCAATTCCGGCAGCCATTAACAAAGAGATATTGAAAGGGGAAGAAACTTTCTTTTCTTGCTTTCTTTGTTGGTACTGATCAAATCCAATTAATAATAGGAAAGTTAGTAGTGCTCCTAGAATTACCACCATATGTCCTTGTAAAACTAAGGGGGCTTCAGCACCAATTTCAAAACCATCAACCAGAGTTCCAATAAATAAGAATGAAAGTAATCCAACCGTAAGAGCAAGGATTGCGTTAATCGATTTTCGAGAGAAACGTTTCATAAATGGATACCATAATAATCCTAATGTAATTGGAATAACCCCTACATAAAAACCGATAAATCCATAATTAAGGAAATTACTCAAACTTCTTTCTGGAGTGAGCGTAGCAGCTGCAATGTCACCCTCTGTAATAATCCCGTTTTCGGTAATAAGCTTAATTACATGTGGATCGCCTTGTACCCATGGATAATTAATGGTTACTGTTCCTTTTTCAAAACGTTTAAATGTTGCTGAAGGAGTGACACTAAAACCCCATATTGAATCATCGACTATTACTTGTGATAGCGTAATTGACTCCGGACCAGTATTACTAATCGATAATTCAAATCCGTTATTTGTTGTCTTTATACGTTCAATATTTAATACCTCTATTGGTGCAGCAGGGTCTTTTTCAATACCAGCGCCATTTACCATCACCCATGCTACTACTGCTATAAGTAGCAATAGAGGTATTAATCCTGAAATTAACCATTTAACCTTCATTTTAGTGGACCTCCTTTACTCTACTTCGAAAAATCCCATCCAGCCCAATTCCGCAAATTCGCTTACATGAGCATGGAACATATACTTCCCTTTATAAGGAAAACGAACTTCTATTATTCCACGTTCTCCCTGACATTGCATGATAGTATCTGTAAATTGTGAGGGGTTATCGTTTCGGCCTGTTGGATAATACGTAAAATAATTAGCATGTAAGTGGAAAGAATTTAGTAAATCGTATTCAGTTAAATTGCTCAAATAAATTCGGACGAGCTGATCTTTCTTGATTTTAATAGGATGATTCATAAATGCATTTGCATATCCGTTTACTGTATAAAATTCATTTTCTCCATCTAAATCTAAGTCAAATCCATTCATAACCATGTTCAATTCCATTGCCGATTCTCTTGGCTTTTTTGGATCAATAATAAAATTACCGTATAATCCTTTATGAATATGTCGTGCTAATGGGAGGACATGGCAATGGTAAATTTGCAATCCGTATGGGTTTGCTTCAAACTCATACGTGAATTTTTGTCCGGGATAAATGGGATCAAGCCCATCCATTTCTGGTGGGTGAATTCCATGAAAATGGATGGAGTGAGGATGACTTCCACCATTGGTAAAATGAAACCGTAGAAGATCCCCCTCCGTACAACGAAAGGTCGGTCCAGGAATCGTTCCGTTATATGTCCATCCAGGAAATTTAATTCCTTTAGCAATTTCGATTTCCTTATCAATCGCAATTACATCATATTCCCTTAATGTTTGACCATTTGGTAGAGTACTCACTTTTCCATAGTCAAACGTAGTAAGTAACTTTTCAGCCATTAAATAGCCTTCAGTTTTTGATGTATCCCCAATGTTATTGCTGTGATTCATGTGATTGTGATCATTCTTGTTGTGTGAAGCCGCATTTACAGTGGGCGTAAGTCCTGAAATTGTATTTAAGAAATAACTCCCCGCTAATCCAATAACTCCTGCAGATCCTAACTTCAAAATGTCTCTTCTTGTTAAATTGCTTTTGTCCATCAGTTTTTTACCCCCTCAAAAAAGTTTCCTTCAGGAAAATTAAAAGTATTTAATAACACTTTATTCGATGGGACAAATATTTGTCAATACATTTATTTATTTATTTATTTTTTCCATAAGTTATCCTGATGCAAAAACTGTTAAGTGTCATGCATCAGATAAATAGGAAAACCATTACGAAAGGATTTTCAACTAGAGAATAAGATACATCGTGGGCTTGTATGAAATTGTTAAGGGAGAATAAATGAAAAAAGGGGCTGTCCTTAAAGTCATATAGTGACTGAGAGATGGTCCCTTTTCCAATGTATTGATTTCCGTTCCAGACGGACGCTTTCCGCGGGCATGGCTTCAGTCTCCTCAGGCCAACAGGATGTTGGTCACGAAGGCGTTGCCACACGAGGTGGCGTTCTTAGCCTTCGTTCCTTTGTTCGCTCCTGCGGGGCCTTCAGCTCATGCACCTGTCGCTTCGCTTTCGTTGCAGAAAACATCTGCTATTCCCGCTGGAGTCGCCGTCTTCCACTACAATCAATTGCCTACAAAAAATAGTAGTTTAATAAAAAGTATGCAAAAAACAGGTGTAGAAAAAGACTCGTTTTTCTACACCTGCTTCAATTTATGGGCTTATTGGACAGCCCCTCCGATTATACAAACCATAATAAAGATGCCTTTGCTTGTGCAGGTTAATGTTTTACACACAACCAATTTAACAGAACCAAGAAATATTAATATACGATTAACTATACTTTCCCCTTCCAAGCATCCTGTTTTCTGGCTAATCTTAAGATTCTCAAACCATCAGAGGGCATACCTGCAAGTGCTCCCTCCCACGATGGATATGTATAGGGACAAGCCGATGTTATAAAAATAACAATGTTAAGAAGTGCTAGTTCTTTTAATGGAAAATGAAACTCTCCTAGTATAAGTGAAGCTATCACTGCGATTAAGAAAATAAACAAAGACATTAAAGGACCACTAGCATCAATAATCATTAACTGTTTTCTTGAAAGATTTTTACTTGCTTCTCTATCAGTCATAAAACAAAAACCAACAATACCCAAAGATAAATAAAAATGCATCCTACCTATACTGAATTTAATTTTGTTTTCGAAGCTCGCTTTACCTAAAAAAATATTTGCTTCACAGTCTTTAGTAAATAGAATTATTCCAATTGCATGCCCAATCTCATGTAAAAGAATTGTTGGTTGCAAGATTATGAATAAAATAAATAAATAAAATAAAGACAATATTCTATACCTCTTTCCATATCCAGTAATGGTTTAAACGCGTTTTACATTTCAACTCTTCTTTCTATGAAAATAACAACAAAAAATATAAGTAAAATCTTTAATTACACTTATTCTTCTCCAAATTAAGGCCTAGTTTTACTTTTCGATAAAAACACAAATAATTCCTCTTTTTTAGGAGGAATACATTTGCTATTGTCAAAAGCATGGGAAAAATTTGAAAGAAAATATCTAAAACCATCCAGGAGCCAAGATAAAAGAACCGAGGATAGGTAAACGAATCCCGGGGAAGCTTATTTTTCTCCTATAGAAAAGGAAATCTTTGAGTTCATTTCCTTACGGGTTATAGGAACGGAAAAATAGTTTCGTTAAAAAAGAAATACATTAACTGGTCAATTCGCTCCGCAGATGTTAGAGGCCTTATTTCGAAAAGTTTACCGTCCTATTATTTTATTCAGTATAGAATGATTTTTAGCAAATTACTCATCCTATAAAAAAGGAGATGAAATCTATTATGCGGAAAATCTTTATTGTATTTGGAATTTTTATTACAGTTAATTTAGCACCAACACATATCCCAGCTATTGCTCCTTCACAAAAGGAAATTCCGGCTTATGCTGAGTGGGGAAAGCTCGCTATGAAAGAAACACAAGCAAAATATCCGAATGCGAAGATTATTGACTACCTGCATGAAGGAAGAGAATCTAAAGAGGATTCGACAATTGAAAAGTTTAAGCTATGGTTAAAAGATGGGGACAAAGAATTCGGTGTTTTTGTAAGAATTGAGTTTATTACCGAAACTGAAAAAGTGGTTAATATTGAATTTCAAGAAACTTCTAGATAAGCTTTCACAGTCGTAGCAAAATACACATCTCTAAACTAAGGCAACACATCTTTAGTTAAAATTAACTTTTCACAAAACGCACTAACGTTTTTTCGCGCGTTTCAATCTGGTAATATAAAAGGTTGTAAACCAATATCAATAATTCCACTTAACATAAATTCTGTCTCTTTTTTTGTAAGGATTGAAAGAAGCGGGTTAGTTTCCTAACTTCCTTGTTGTACGTGCGTAATCATATTATTTGTAAAATAGCTCTTTACTTTTTCAAAATTTTGGGCAGTGTATAGGACAATCCCTTGTGCATCATGATCGAATGTTAATACCATTTCATCGTCTGATTTGAATATTCGATTACGGCCAGTTCGAATTTCCAGCTTATTTTGCGACACGATGAATGTATCGTTTTGATAAGCTAAGTAAAATAGCTCTTCGAATACACCTCTTAATCCATCGGTATTTTTTATTGTTAAAAAGAAGCCTGGGACTTCCGCATGATACATTCCTTTTGAAGAGAGAGTTAACACACGTTGCCCGGAGTCTATATATTCTACACCATACTTCTCCCAATCCCTTTGCATTTGATCCTGCTCTCCATCGTGCGTTTCAATATAGATAGACAATGGATAAGAATAAAGGCTTTCAATTGTTTCAAAAGCAAGTTGCTCGATATGATCATAGTCCGTACTAATAAAATACGATTTGGCTTGTACCTTTAAATCCACATCACAATCTCTATCTTTTTCAAGCATATAAAAGTCAAGTTGAATTGGAAGGTCCTTTACCAGCATCACCTTACAGGGTAAGTTCACTTTTTCATAAAACTTCACATGTCTATTAATATCCGCAATCACTTTATTATTTTCATCATATAAAACGCTTGTACATTCACTTATATTATTTGCTATAATCCAACTTCTTGTTACGTCATCTAAAAAGAACTTGTAACATTTACCATGATGGTCTGTTTTAACTCGTTTATTTTTAAAAAACTTCTTCATTTTCTTTATGAGATGATCTTCATTGTATACCAATATATCCAATGTAGAGGCTTTCATAACAAAATAATCATAAAGCATTTTTCGCTGATTTTTAATTTCTTCATTTCGCACATCGAACTCAGTTAAATCGACATCCCATTCGTTTGTTTGATCTAAAATATACACGACTTCACCTCAAGCTCCTTTAAAAAAAATTTGTTTCCTCCATTAACCAATCTTCTGATGTACTGATTATTAATTGTTTTCACGTTCATCCTGTTTGAATGTAATGGACTTTGCTTTATACATTTTCCCGTCCCAAAAGTAATCAATAATCAAATGACCAAGAATACCTCCATAAACACTGTTATCACGTACTACATAAGCATTGATCTTTCCTTTTAATGTTCCATTTCCAATAGAATATTCTATGGTGTCGGTACTGACATATGGATCACGAGGATTGGAGAAATTATACTTGGAAAGGTCAATTTTATATTCCTTTTTGTCTGCAAGAATAATCACGATATTTCCATGCTGATCTATTTTTACAAGGCGATCCATGGTCAAGTTAATTGGCTCAATTGGAGCCTCTTCATATCTTCGGTACGGATCTTGTATTTGATTTAGGATATGAATATCCTTAAGAGGCTTTCCAATTCTAGCTTTATCATTATTTAACACAATGATAACATCTTCTAACGTGTCACCATTTATATCTAGGTTATATAATGCTGGATCGTACTTTCCATGGTACCAATGGGGAAAATTATAAACTAATTCACCTCGGTCACCAATTTGAACGGTAAAATTTTCATAATCCATCCAGCTTTTTTTATCGGCTATTAAGTAAATTCTGTTATACCATATATCGGATGGTATGCTTAAGAGCACCACTCGTTCACTCTCATCATTCTTTTCCAAATTCATAATTAACATCAATAGTATAAAAAAACTTGGATAAATTTTGTTTATCATACTAACTCTCCTTTAGTCCTTAAGGTTCCCAATTGGTAGCTAAAAACACAAGTCAGTATGAACTTTAATAAATCCTTGTTTCACTAAACTGTTTCTTTAGTCGAGTAAGAAAAGTTGTCGCAGCGACCTACTTTAGAACACTTGGCCCCGAAAGTTCAACAAGCCATTAAATAAGATTGAAATCTTCTTTTATGATTGAGTACATATATAAATCATCGAATTTACCACAAGTAAATTCATAATGTCTCAGCAAGCCTTCTCTTTTAAATCCTTGCTTTTCTACTAGTTTTTGTGAAGAAAGATTAGCAGGTTCAATTAAAGCCTCAATTCGTTCTAAATGATAGTGATGATAACCATACTTAACAACGGCTTCCAATGCTTCACTTGCTATCCCTTTTCCCCAGTAATCTTTGCTTAATTCATATCCAATTTCAGCTCGGGAATGTTTGGTAAGCATATTAAGAAATCCACAACTTCCTATCACCTTACCAGAATCTTTTAGTGTAATCCCCCATCTAATACCTGTGCCTTCTTCGTATATAGATGTATACCAGTTAATTTCATCCCATGCATCTTTTACAGTTTGGAAGGGTTCTAACCCCATAGGTTTCACAACATCTATATCCGATAGATATGTAAACATATCAAATGCATCTTCTTTTTTTACTTCTCTTAAAATTAATCTACTTGTTTCAATTATTGGAAATTCTTTTTCCATTAACTTCTCTCTCCTCTCATGAATTAATAGAGTTAAACAAACAACATTGAAGCCAATTATCTATTAATTTACTAATTCAATCATTACTTAATTTAAACCATTTATCAACGCTCTTTTGCGCCAAGACACAAAATATTGTATTAATGCTAACCTGTTACGTTTTCATAAAGGAATAGAGCAATCAATCCATATCTAAAACTTCAACGCTTGCAACTGGAAGTTCAGTAAGTAACGTCTGCCCTAGTCAGCCTTATTGTAACTCGCTTGGGTCGATCTACTTTCTAGTACAAAAGTGGTTTTATTCAGATATTTTCACTAGAATATTTTTCGAAATATTGCGAGATATTAAATTCACGTTTATAGTATTAGCATGTGGTAATATTTGTCGGAGTATTTGATTAACTATAAGTTTATTAATAGTTACAAGGTACATACTTTCCTATATTTGATTTATTAAAGGGGATTTTTATGGATTACAAAGTTGTTTTTTTCGATGTAGATGGAACTATTACGCACCATGAAGATGGAAGTATTTCGAATAATACCAAAGAAGCAATAAAAAAATTAAAAAACAAAGGAATAAGAGTGGTAGCCGCTACTGGAAGACCTTTATCTATGTGCAAAGAAATAAGAGAAATAGGAATAGATACTTTCATCACAGCAAATGGAGGGTATGTGAAGCACGATCAAAAGGTGATTCATAAAGTTCCGATAGATAAAGATTTAATGCAAGAAGTGGTTGAATTTGCGTCAGTACAGAATCACGGACTGTCATTCTTCACGGAAGATTTTTGCATGAACGGGGTTAAAGATATTAAAATACTAAAAGCATTGAAGGAAACTTTGTCATTAAATGATTATCCTGCAATAAATCAACTAATTTTTCAACAAGAAGTATACTTAATGTGTTTGTATGCTACTGATGAAGCGGTTGAGAAATACATGCATAAATTTCCGCAGCTAACCTTTAAAAGATGGCACCCTTTCGTGTTAAATGTATTACAAGAAGAGGTGTCTAAATCTTTAGCCATTATGAAAGTTTTACAGTATTTTGATATTGATAGATCAGAAGCTATCGCATTTGGTGATGGAGAGAATGATATTGACATGTTGGAATTAGTAGGACTTGGTGTAGCCATGGGAAATGGGAATGAAAAATTAAAAAGTGTTGCAGATTTCGTTACTAAAAAGTCAAGTGAAGACGGAATCGATTATGCCTTAAAAAAGTATGGAATCATTTAAGCATTAACTTAAGATATTTTACAACTTATTCATTTACTTGGGAGTGATTTGATTGATAGATATGTTTCTGTATAATTGGCAAATCAGAGAAGAATGGTTTAAATGGTGTGAGACAATTTCAAATGAAGAACTCACAAAAAAACGTATCGGTGGTATGGGAAGCATTTTACATAACTTATTTCATGTAATTGATTGCGAACAAATATGGGTTAATCAAATGCAAGGAACACCTGTTTTCTTGCAAGATATAAATAAAATATTAAACATTCACGATGTTAAAGCATTTTCTAATCTAACACAACCAGTCACTCAGAGCTTTATAAAATCAAATACTTCTGAAGTTGAGGATAGAATTTTGGTAATTAAAAGTAAGAATGGTACTACAAGATCCCTCTCATACGATAAAATACTAAGACATATCATTTCACATGAGATTCATCATATTGGACAATTATCTGTTTGGGCTAGAGAAATAGGATTGAAACCTGTCTCTTCTGATTTTATTTTTAGAGAATTAGATTAAAAACGTTGACCTTATTAGTTTTAAAGCATCATTCATTAAATCTTCCCATAACAACGGTGTTGTAATATTGACCGTCTGACAGGATTTTGTCATTTTCTAAAATGCCTTCTGTTTTAAAACCAAATTTTTTATAGAGTTCTATTGCTTTGTCATTTGTTTCTAATACATTTAAAGTTATTTTATTAATACTGTTTGAATCCGCCCAAGTAATGGATTCTTTTAAAAGGGTTGTTCCAATACCGAAGCCCCAATAATCTTTTAATACACAGACTCCAAATTCTACTTTATGAGCGTATCGTTTCAAGAGATTTCCTTCACATCTTGAAAATCCGACAATCTTGTCGTTCATAACGGCAACCAGAAAAAGGTTTTTCTTATTCTCCGTATCGGTTTTGATTAATTTCTCAAAACCAGGTGTGTCTAGATATCCTTCCCCTTTTTCTCTATCGAGGTTTTCAGTCTCTCCATCAATCTGTAATCTGATTTCAGACAAATCTTTTGCGTCTTTATTAATTGCAGATCTTACTATGTAGCATACCCCGTTAACACTAAATTCCTTTTGATCCATTTTCATTTTTATTCCCTCCACTAAATAATTGCTTACCCCTTTAAACGAAGGAGAACCTCTCAAGAATTACTCATAATAAAAGGGATTAAATAATCAGCATCTCTACTCACTCCGCAAATTAAGGCTGACCCCCGCTGATACTGCCAAGGTAAACCAATAAAGTATAAACCCTTAATCGGACTTATTCCTCTCTGATGAATAGGGTGTCCACTTGGTGTATTAACTCCTTCAATATTAATCCATTTATAAGAAGGGACAAAGCCAGTTGACCATATAATGACATCGAAATTCATTTTACTGTTATCTTCAAATGTTACTGCTTTCCCTTGTATATTTACTACCCTTGGCTTAATATTTATTTCTTCCTTAGTTATTAATTTTTTGAGCTCGTAGCCAAAGATTGGGTCGCTTTGTTTTCTAAACCATTTTCCTTTCCTTGTATCAACTCCTGCATATAATAAACCAACAAATTCTAACCAACTAAAAATAGTTTTACCCATAAATTGAAGTGGCAAAAACTTAAATGGATGGCTTACCGCCAAAGTCACTTCTTTTGATTGTGCTAACTCAACCGCAATCTGTGTGCCTGAATTACCACCTCCAACAACTAGTACAGAACCTTGAGGTAATTGATTGGAAGTGGAATACGAAGAAGAGTGAAGGTGGAACACATCCGTATTACCATTATCTATCACAGCAGGAATAAAAGGTTTTTGAAATGCGCCAGAAGCAATAATTACTTGTTTACCTTCCATTACCCCGTGATTGGTTAATACTTCAAAGGCCTCTTTTTTCTTATTAACTTCCGTTACAGATGTATCAAGCTTTATCGGTAGATCAAAATGAGTTACATATTTCTCTAAATAATTTGCCATTTCATCTTTTGTTGGAAATCCTTCCGGTGAGCCATCCATAGGTAAGGAAGGTAATGAGCTATATTTACGAGGTGTAAACAATACCAAAGAATCATAGCGTTTTCTCCAAGAATCCCCCACCCTTGATTGTGAATCTAAAATAACGAAGGAAATTCCTTGTTGTTTTAAAGAATAGCCCATAGCTATACCAGCTTGTCCTGCCCCAACCACAACAACATCATATGTCTTCATATCATCTAGTCCCCCAAATCTACTAAATCTCAACCTCCAATTAATTATAGGTTTAATTTTCCATAAATTAAAGTAAATAATTTCACCTGTAAAAAAACTTCTGAATAATAACTTGCTTCGGAAGAAAGAGACTTTCGTACTTATTTCATACGCCAATCCATTAGACCAAGAACCAACTTATCCCATTAATTAAACAAGAAAAGGCATTACTCCTTAGTGAAGTAATGCCCCAGTTAGTTGAACAACGTTTAGGAGTTAAACTCATCCATTTTTGTTATAAATTCAGATTGAAAGTCTGATTCAAATATATTACCTCTTGAATAATTAGGTCGGAATCTTTATAGTAAATGTCGTTCCCTCGCTTTTTTTGCTTTGTACATCAATTTTCCCTTTTAATTTACTAATCGTCCCAAATACCATTAGCATGCCTAGACCAGTACCTTCTGTTTTTGTGGAATAATAAGGCTTCCCTAATTGAAGAACCTCCTCTTTCGACATCCCTATCCCTTCATCCTTCACGCATATTACAATATTCTTTTTTTGCTCAAATACTCGTATCGAAAGGGTACCTCCCTCTTCCTTCATTGCTTCTATGGCGTTTTTCAATAAGTTGATCAAACATTGCTTCATCTGATTTTGATCATATTTTTTCATGAGGGAATTTGAAAATTGATAGACAATTTCCACATTATTTAATTTGGCATATGGCATCAATACATTCTTCACATATTCCATTTCTTCCTTCAAATTCGAGTGAACCATATGTACGGATTGTGGTTTAGCGAACGCAAGATAATCATTTAAAATAGTTTCCGCTCGAACCAACTCTTTTAATGCAAATTCTATATATACTTTATCTTCTGGATTAATGGTTTTTGATACCTTCAATAACTGCAAAAATCCATTCGTCACCGTAAGAGGATTTCTAATTTCGTGCGAAACACTTGCAGAAAGTTCACTCATCACATGCAGCCTTTCTGCACGGAGGAAATTTTCTCTTTTATTAAAATTGGAAATTATCTTTTCAATCATACTTAGATTTAGACCAATAACTATTGCATGAGTAGTGAGTGCATAAAAAGCAAGCGTCCAATATTCTTTCGTCAGTTCATCAAAAAAGGACAACAGTGTAAGTAGATAAAACAGCATTGTCATAAGGGCTACCGTGACCCCAGTCATCATTCGTTTATTTGTATTGTATCCAGTAAATTTTTTGCTTAACATCGGCACTGCTATAAAAATCACTGTTGAAAAAACAAATGATTGAAGCAAACCCTCTCCACCAATAAGCAATCGATAAATATTTAATATCACATACATTGGAAATACACGTTTATACCCACCATAAAGCGCCACTAAAATGAATGGTACATAACGTAAATCAACAATAAATCCAATTTCCAATTTAAAAGGATAAATCATACATAAAATCATTGAAATAGAGGAGAAAAATGTGATATATAAAGACAGAAACTTGTTTTGATAACTGTCAAAAAAGATCACAACAAGAAGCACTGGGAGTATTAAAAACAAAATATTGATTAAAAAAGTTTCAAGCAATGGAATTCCACCTCTTTTCTCTTTCATCGTATCGGAAGAATCCATCTTTTCAGGTAAACAGATATTACATCTGAATCATCGAAATACGAACTATCATTCTATTAAATATCAACTATCTTAAGAAACAAGGTCACGTATTAACCAACATGCAGTCAAAAAGATAAAGATAGCTGAGCATTTATTGATAATGCCCAACATTTTCCCTGACCCATCCAATCGTTTGAAAATACTACCAGCTAACGTAAGCCCGATAAACCAACACCATGATACGAAAATACAGGTTGCAGTAAAAATGACTTTTTCTGTACCCGCATAACTTAGCGCACTTGTTCCTATGACACCAATTGTATCTAAAATGGCATGTGGATTCAGTAGAGAGACGGATAGAGCAAAAATGATTTGCTTCTTGATCGATAAGCCTTCTGTATTCCCATGCAATTCTGGTTTTGCTTTCCACATGGTGAAACTCATATAAAGAAGAAATAATACACCAGCACTCATTAATAGCATTTTCAATTGCTCTACCTCACTTACAATAACTGATATACCAAGAACTGCAAGTAAAATGAGGAATGTATCGGAAAGGGAAGCCATAATTGTTGCTGGCAACGCACGTACAAGGCGTGTTTGCTGTGCTCCTTGTGAGAATACAAAGACGTTTTGCACACCTAAAGGTAAAATAAGACCAAATGCCAACAAAAAACCGTGTATGAATGGTTCCAATTTATACAACCCTTCTTTCCATTTCGATTATATGAAAGCACTTAAACATTTAATATTTGATAGAGTTCATCTAGTCTATGTATTTGATAGGTCGGAACCATATGAGTATCATTCATTTTCTTTTTTGGATTATACCAGCATGTATCAATACCTGCAAGCAAACCACCACGTAAATCCGCACTTAGGGAATCACCTATAATCAATGCACTTTCTAGAGAAAAATTAGGAATCCGAGCAAAGACATACTCAAAGTATTCCTTCATTGGCTTTTGAAATCCTGTATCTTCTGAAACATTTTCCGCTGCTCCAAAATCTAATAATGTATCATCAATATCAAATAATAATGTTTTGTATGTTTTGTATATTTTCTCTCTTATTAAGCTTACCTTACACATTGAAAAAGGTAGCTATTACTAGCTACCTTTTTCTTGTTGAAATAATTCCTGCGCCGAACGCTATGCAGAGCTATTGCTTTGTTGCTTCTAAAGCTTCTTTTTTAGCATTTTCTAAGTACGACTGAATATCCTTAATTCCTTCCAATGAACGAACTAAAATAGAAGGATCTACAATGGTAATCATGCGATTCTCTAAATTCGCAACACCTGTGAAGTATTGTGTTTTCGAATAGTTCATTAACCCAATTTGCTTTAAATCTTCCGAGGCGATATCGAGAATCTCTTTTGCTTCTTTCACAAGAATACCAATGGACATATCTTGTGTATGCAACGTAACAACGCGTGCAAGCTCATTGTCTAAACCGCTGCGATTATACAGGATTTGTTCGAAGTCAATAATCGGAACAAGCTCCCCTCGAATTTTCATTAGACCGATTAAATAGTTTGGCAAATGAGGAATCGGATTCACTTGATCTAATTTTTCAATAGACACGACATGCTCGATTGGAACCGCGTAGTCTTCGTTTCCACATTGAAATACAACTACTTTTTCACTAGTCAATAACGGCACCTCCTATACGTGTTACTCTGCAGCTACTTTCACAATTTCCACAAGTAAATCTGCAAGCTTTTCTAACTCTACAACAGGCATACGTTCATTTGTTGTATGAATTTCCTCATAGCCTACTGACAAAATAACGGTTGGAATACCAAACCCAGCAATGACATTTGCATCGCTACCTCCACCACTAGTTTTTATATCGGCAGTTCTTCCAATACTTTCAACTGCGCGTTTCGCAACTTGTACCACTTGGTGGTCTACTTCAAATCGGAAGCCTGGATACATCAATTGCGTTACCGTTATTGCTTTTCCTCCGAATTTTTCGGCTGTTTCTGCAAACGTTGCGACCATATGCGCCACTTGGGCATCTAATTTATCTTGATTGATCGAACGAGCTTCCGCTAATATATGCACTTCATCACAAACGATATTTGTCGCTTGTCCACCTTCAAAACGGCCAATATTTGCCGTTGTTTCCGAGTCGATACGACCTAATTTCATCGCCGAAATTGCTTTAGAAGCAAGTGTGATAGCTGAAATACCTTTTTCAGGAGCTACACCTGCATGTGCCGTTTTCCCTGTAATCGTTGTCCAAAGCTTTGCTTGGAAGGGAGCTGCAGTCACAATACCGCCAACTGGACCATCACTATCAATGGCATATCCATATTTAGCTGTTACTAGAGCAGGATCCATTTCTTTTGCACCGACTAAACCACTTTCTTCCCCAGCTGTAATGATCACTTGGATGTCTCCATGGGCAATCGACTGCTCTTTTAAACGGCGAATTGCTTCAAATAAAGCAGCAATTCCCGCTTTATCGTCTGCTCCTAAGATCGTTGTTCCATCCGAATAAATATAACCGTCCTCTTTCAAAACAGGTTGAATCCCTTTACCTGGCACTACTGTATCCATATGAGTTGTGAAATAAATGGTATCCGTATCAGCTTTCGTTCCTTTAAGCGTTGCAATTAAATTACCTGCACCGTGACCCGTTCTTTCTGCAGAATCATCCTGCATTACAGAGAAGCCGAGTTGCTCCAATTTATCCATTAGAATCGGCGCAATTAATTGCTCATGCTTTGTTTCCGAATCTATTTTTACTAATTCAAAAAATTCTTCTATTAATCGATTCATCTTGTGTAAAGTCTCCTTTTACAATGGAATATTTCCATGCTTTTTCTTTGGTCTTGATTCTTTTTTATTGCGCATCATTTCTAATGCTTGAATAAGCTTAATACGTGTTTCACGAGGATCGATTACATCGTCTACCATTCCCATCGATGCCGCTACATAAGGGTTGGCAAACTTTTCACGATATTCTTCAATTTTTTCATCACGCACTTTTTCTGGATTGTCACTACCTGCAATTTCACGTGCAAAAATAATATTTGCTGCTCCTTGAGGACCCATTACCGCAATTTCTGCATTCGGCCACGCGAATACAACATCTGCACCGATCGATTTAGAGTTTAGCGCAACGTATGCCCCACCATACGCTTTACGTAAAATGACTGTCATTTTTGGCACAGTTGCTTCTGAATAGGCATATAGGATCTTCGCCCCATGACGAATAATACCGCCATGCTCCTGCTTAATACCTGGGAAGAAGCCAGTTACATCCTCAAAAGTAATGATAGGAATATTAAAGGCATCACAGAATCGGATGAAGCGTGCTGCTTTATCGGAAGAGTCAATATCAAGTCCTCCAGCCATAAATTTCGGTTGATTACATACTAGACCAACAACTTCGCCTTTTATACGTGCTAAACCAACTACAATATTTTTCGCAAATTCCTTGTGTACTTCCAAGAAAGAACCGCTATCCACTACTTGTTCAATTACTTTGCGAATATCATACGGACGGATTGCTTCAAACGGTACGATATCCGCTAAATCTGGGCGATCGTCCGCGCCCTCTGGTACTTCTGTCATTGGAGCTTTTTCTTCAAAGTTTTGTGGTAAATAACTAAGAAGAAGCCGTACATTTGCTAAAACTTCCTCTTCTGTTTTTCCACGGAAATGGGCGTTTCCACTTATCGTATTATGTACTTTTGAACCACCTAAGTCTTCCGAAGAAATTTTTTCCCCTGTTACTGTTTCAATTACTTTTGGTCCCGTAATAAACATTTGACTCGTGTCATCTGTCATGAAAACGAAATCTGTAATAGCCGGTGAATAAACGGCTCCACCAGCACAAGGCCCTAAAATAACCGAAATTTGCGGGATGACACCGGAATAGATAGCATTTCGATAAAAGATTTGTCCATATCCATCAAGTGAGACAACACCTTCTTGAATACGAGCTCCACCTGAATCATTTAACCCGATGAAAGGCGCTCCATTTTTAGCAGCTAAATCCATCACATTGGATATTTTCAGTGCATGCATTTCGCCAAGTGCTCCACCAAAAACCGTAAAGTCTTGGGAAAACAAATAAATGGGTCTTCCATTTACTTTTCCGTAACCAGTCACAACCCCGTCACCTGGTCCTTCTTGCTTGTCCATGCCAAAATCTACTGTACGATGCTGGATAAATGGGTTTAATTCAACAAATGTGCCTTTATCTACGAGTAGTTCGATCCGTTCACGAGCAGTGAGTTTTCCTTTTTCATGCTGCTTTTCAATACGGGCATCTCCGCCACCTAATTCGATTTTTCGTTTACGATCGTATAAATCATTAATTTTCTCATAAATATCCATTTGTTTACTTCGCTCCCCCTGATTTATCACATAATTCATATAAAACGCCACCAGATGCTTTTGGATGAATAAATGCTACTTGTGCTCCTCCAGCACCAATCTTAGGTGTTTCTTGAATGAGTCGAACCCCTTTTTCCTTTAGTTCATTTAAACGCTCTTGAATATTTGTTACCCCGAAGGCAACATGATGGATACCTTCTCCTCTTTTCTCAATGAAAGAATAGACCGCACTCGATTGATCGATTGGCTGAAGTAACTCCAGCTTTACATTTCCACTATCGATGAATGCAACTCGTACTTTTTCAGAAGGAACTTCCTCAATATGTATAAGTTTCAATCCTAACGTTTCTGTGTAATATGGGAGGGAATCTTCAATACTTTTCACTGCAATGCCAATATGATCGACCTTTTCCATTGTCACACACCCCTTATTGTTTGATTATTCACTACTCTATTGTACATATTTCGAAAAAAAATCTCTACCTCTTGTGCATTTTTTCGTTTTTGTTAAAATAAAAGTACAAGCTAAAGGAGAGAATTTCATGCGCAATCAAACATTTCGTAAAATTGTCGTCTATTTAATGATTATTGTAATGGTAATGTCTACATTATTATTCGGGTTGAGCTTTATTTTATAAGAAAGTATAAAAAACAGCGGTCGCATACAAATGCTTCCGCTGTTTTTTCTTTTCTTATATTTCTTCGCAGTACTCTTCGAATAATCCTTGAAGATGCGTGATAACAGAAGTTGGTGCGTGACCTTCGATTTCGTGACGACCTATTTCCGCTACTAGTTGTCCGTCTTTTAATAAAACAAATGAAGGTGAAGATGGTAAGTGATCATCCCCAAAGAAATTACGTGCTTGTTGTGTCGCTAATTTATCTTGACCAGCGAACACAGATACTAAATGATCTGGTCGTTTATCGTAATGTACAGCATTTGCAGCTGCAGGACGAGCGATGCCTCCAGCACATCCACAAATAGAGTTCACTAAAACTAGTGTAGTACCAGGGCGAGCAAATGCAGCATCTACATCTTCTGGTGTAGTTAATTGTTCATAACCGCTTGCTTCCACTTCTCCACGAGCTTGTATTAACATATCATTCATCAATAAATTAAAATCCATATTCATTGTTCAACACTCCTCCTATCAAATGCGCCTCGGCGTATTTTCGTCCAGATTTTGAATTGAGCTTGCTCAATTAACTCCTTTCAAAATCTGTGACATCCGCCGGAGGCTTAACTTTATTCAGCAAGGTTTTAGAACTTGCTGAGTAAAGTTAAAACTAGTTTTATCTTAGCAGATTATTCTTTAGAATTCGAGGAAAATAACTCTTCCACTGCTTGCGAAACCGTTATCTTTTCCTTTCGCACTGATTGTTCTAGTTCAGACATCGTTTGTTTCTTTTCCATAGAAGAGAAAAAGTCATCATACAAACGATCGATAATCATCGTTTTAAACCAATCGACGGTTTGTTCTTTTCTCCTATTTTGCCAAGTTTGCTGTTCCATCATAATTTGCTGGAATTGTAAAATGGTTTCCCACACAGTATCTAAACCTATTTTATAGAGTGAAGATACGGCTAGTGCAGGGGTTGTCCAATTTGGCGAGGAAGGCGCAAGAAAGTGCAAGATTTGCTTAAACTCAGCTACCGTCTTTTTCGCTAGTTTTTCATTGGCTCCATCTGCTTTATTCACCACAACTGCATCCGCAAGCTCCATGATACCTTTTTTCATTCCTTGTAGTTCATCTCCCGCGCCAGTTAATGCGAGAAGTAAAAAGAAATCAACCATTCCTCGAACAATTGTCTCACTTTGCCCAACACCGACCGTTTCCACTAAAATTACATCGTATCCAGCTGCTTCACATAATAGCATTGTCTCCCGAGATTTTTTATGGACGCCACCCAGTGTTCCAGCAGTTGGAGAAGGTCTGATAAACGCACTTGGATGCTTCGCTAGCTCCTCCATCCGCGTTTTATCGCCAAGAATACTACCTCCTGTTAACGACGAACTTGGATCGATGGCGAGTACTGCTACTTTATAACCTTTGTCGCATAACATCTTCCCAAACGCTTCGATAAACGTACTTTTCCCAGCACCAGGTACACCTGTAATGCCAATACGAATACTATTTCCCGTGAAAGGGAGGAGTTGTTTTAACAACATTTGTCCAATCGTTTGCTGCTCGTTTACTGTACTTTCAATAAACGTGATCGCTTTTGCTAAATGGAGTCTTGACCCATTTCGGATGTCTCGGATATATGCTTCCTCATCTATAACAAATGGCTTCTTTCTAGAAAACTTTTTGACAGAAGCCTTTCCCATTCCATCATGCTGCGACTTAATACCACCCATGACATGCATCGAAGATTGGTTTGTTTTATCCGTTTCAGCCATTAGCCTTCCACTTCCTCATAACCCAATCGCTTATAAATTTCTTCAATTACTTTTTGTGCGGCGACTGGAATAACTGTACCTGGTCCAAAAATCGCTGATGCTCCATTTTCACGTAAGAAAGCATAGTCCTGTGCCGGAATAACTCCCCCAACAACGATCAATATATCCTCCCGACCGAGTTTCGCTAATGCTTCTCTTAATGCAGGAACAAGTGTCATATGTCCAGCCGCAAGGGAGCTAACTCCAACTACATGCACATCATTTTCTACTGCTTGTTGCGCAGTTTCAGCAGGTGTTTGGAATAAAGGACTAATATCCACGTCAAAGCCTAAATCTGCAAATGCGGTTGCAATCACCTTCGCACCACGATCATGCCCATCTTGACCCATCTTGGCAATTAAAATGCGTGGGCGTCGACCTTCATTTCCTCGGAAATCCTCTGCCATTTGTTTCACAGCTTCGATCTCCTCCGCGTCATTAAAGTTTGCGCTATATACACCACTCACGGAACGAATCACCGCCTTATGTCTTCCTGCTACTACTTCAATAGCATCGGAAATTTCTCCGATCGTTGCACGTTTTCTCGCAGCATCCACTGCCAAAGCTAGGAGATTATCATTACCTGTTTTTGCAGCTTCCGTTAGTGCCGCAAGTGCTTCTTGTACTGCTATTTCGTCGCGATTAGCTCTTACCTTTGCTAGTCGCTCCATTTGTTTTTGGCGAACAACTGTATTGTCGATATTTAAAATATCAATCGCGTCTTCTTGTTCTAGTCGGTATTTATTGACACCGATAATGATCTCTTTCGAAGAGTCGATTTGTGCTTGTTTTTTTGCTGCGGCTTCTTCAATCTTCATCTTCGGTAAACCAGTTTCAATTGCTTTTGCCATGCCACCAAGTTCTTCAATTTCCTCAATTAATGCCCAAGCCTTCTCCATCAACTCGTTCGTCAGTGTTTCCACATAATACGAACCACCCCATGGATCAATCACTTTCGTCATATTCGTTTCTTCTTGTAAAAATAATTGTGTGTTACGTGCAATTCGAGCAGAGAAATCGGTTGGAAGTGCGATTGCTTCATCCAGTGCATTCGTATGAAGTGACTGGGTATGTCCCATGGCAGCTGCATTAGCTTCCACTAATGTTCTCGTTACATTGTTAAATGGATCTTGCTCCGTTAAACTCCAGCCAGATGTTTGTGAATGCGTACGAAGTGCAAGTGTTTTAGGGTTTTTCGGATCGAAGCTTTGCATCATTTGTGCCCAAATTTTACGTGCCGCACGCATTTTCGCTACTTCCATAAAATAGTTCATGCCGATTGCCCAGAAGAATGAAAGCCTTGGTGCAAATGCATCAATTTCAATTCCTGCTTTTATTCCAGTACGCACATATTCCAATCCATCTGCCAATGTGTACGCAAGCTCAATATCCGCGGTCGCTCCAGCCTCTTGCATATGATAACCCGAAATCGAGATAGAGTTGAATTTCGGCATATAGTTTGCTGTATACGCAAAAATATCTGCAATAATTTTCATCGACATTTCCGGTGTGTAAATATAGGTGTTACGAACCATATACTCTTTTAAAATATCATTTTGAATCGTCCCTGCAAGCTGCTCCGGAGTTACTCCTTGCTCTTCTGCAGTTACGATATAAAATGCTAGTATTGGAAGCACTGCACCGTTCATCGTCATCGAAACCGACATTTGATCTAACGGTATTCCGTCAAATAAAATCTTCATATCTTCGACAGAGTCAATCGCGACACCTGCTTTACCTACATCCCCAGTTACACGTTCATGGTCAGAGTCATATCCACGGTGAGTTGCTAAGTCAAAAGCAACTGACAGCCCTTTTTGACCCATTGCTAAATTTCTTCTATAGAAAGCGTTACTTTCCTCTGCTGTAGAGAACCCGGCATATTGACGTACTGTCCATGGCTTTGCGACATACATCGTTGGATATGGTCCACGAGTATTTGGAGCAATACCTGGAAGATCATTTAAATGCTTCAAGCTAGCTCTATCAGATTCAACATACATTTTTTTTAACTCAATACCTTCATTCGTCATAAAAGAGGTAGTTTCTATTGGATCACGGTCCATCGTTTTCTCCAATAGCTTTTGGATGGATACATTAGCGTAATTAGGCATTGTCATGAGAATCCTCCTTTTTCGCAAGAGCTAGCAGTTCATTTCCTTTTTGAAGTAGAGATTGACCTGCATATATACGTCCAGAAAGTCCAGCATCCAGCCAGTCTTCGTATTCTTCAAACTTTCCAGCAACATCCATTGGAACAGATAATTGTTCATTTAATAAAGCAGGAACGAGACCAGCTGTTTGCTCGTCATTCCCAACAAATACAACATAATCAATGCCCTGTTCATCAATCCACTTTTGCAGATCGAACGGCTTTAAGTTTTCAGGTGCTACTTTAGGTGAAATTCCTAATGCGATTAAATACCCACTAACAAAATCTAATCGCGCTTTATATTCTTTTAAAACGCCATAAGGGATAATGGCTGTTTGTAAAGGAAACTCTTGAAAGGCTTTACGCAATTGCTCGAAAGGCACCGCCAGTCGTTTATAATTGGTAGGAATGATTTCAAATGCTAATGAATCTTCTGGATTTGCATAATTATTTATACCAATTAAAGACTTCTTCCGTTTAGAAAGTGCCTCTAGTTGTTGCTCCCACTTAGCATCCACACGTTCTTGAAGTTTTACGACTCTTGCTTTAAGCGTTTCTTCTTTTATTACTTCTAAAAACAATGCCCATGCTTTTTCCACAAGCTCTTTTGTTAATGTTTCTAAATAATACGAGCCACCAGCTGAGTCGATCACACGCTGGATATGTGTTTCTTCTTTTAACACGAGTTGCATATTTCGAGCGATACGCTTTGAAGTAGAAGTCGCTCCTGTTAAAACATCGTGAGGATATGTCGTCACACTGTCTGCCCCCCCTAAAACGGCTGCAAGTGCACTATTTCCTGCGCGAAGAATATTCACATTCGAATCAAGTGCGGAAAATGATCGTAAAGAAGTTTCCGCATGTACAGGGATCGATGCTACATCTGACTGTCCATTTGCTTCGCCAAGTGCTTTCCATAAAACGCGGAATGCACGGATTTTCGCAATTTCCATAAAGAAATTACTATCTACCGAAAATTGTACAAATGCTTTTTGTACAAGTTGATCGATGCTGGATTTGCGAGCAAGTATATCCGCTTGAACTAATACACTGACAAGTTCACTTACAGCGTCTCCACCCGCTTGATGAGTGCTGGATCCGTCTAGAAAATACGTGCGTGCATTAGTAAAATCTGTTTCACCTGCTCCTTTTATATTTCCTTTTATGTCGTGAAAGTTATGTAAAAAGGAAGGATTATTGGATACGTCCAGTAATACTTGATTATTTATAAAAAGAGATTTTAACTCTTCTATCTGAGAACTATTCCATTTATGGTCTTTATCCACTGCATAATGAATGACATTATTCCCCTTAGCCAGTGAATCTTTCATGTCTGCCAAAATCTCTTCACATGAATGACCAGTAACCGTTTGTGCCACTAACCATTCGGAATTTTTTTTGGTTTGGCGAATTGTATTAGTTTGATTTGCAGGAATATCCGCTACATCCGCTAAAGAATAAAGCGGTTTCAAAATGATATCCTCTAACGTTTTCGTCGAAAGTGATGCAAGCGATTTTCCTTTTAAGGATTTAATCGCAGCTTGCTCCCATTCTGCAAGACTTGCTTCTTTAAATACCGTTTGCTTCATGTCTTGTATAGTCATATGAACGCTTCCGCTACCCCCTCGTAAAATCATTCGTACAAATTTCATTTTACATGAGTGTGTGGATGGAAGAAAGTGCATTTGTCATGACACGCTCATACCTGAAATCGATGAGCATATATTTTGAGATAGGATAATTACTTTTTTGGGGATGGAGAATGATGAAATTGAGCGCAATAATCCTTGGGGGATTTCTATTTATTAGTGTTAGTGTTGGTGGAGGATTTGCCTTGTTAGTATCTAAATTTTTTCAACATTCAAATGAAGGTTTGGCACTATTATGCGGTGGATTTTTAGTGGGACTTCTAGCATCCGATATCATTCCATCTGCTTTCAACATGTATGAATTACCAGCGTTAATTATTGGCGGTCTAATTGGATACTTCCTTTTTCGGATAATGTACCAATTACTCCATTCTACTAGCCAAAATAAACCCACTATTTACTTGCTTCTTATTGGCTTGTTTATACATACCATTCCGTTAAGTCTGACCATTGGAAATTTGTCTCCGGATGCGTCTTTCGGTGGTACGATTACGACCTCCACAATTCTTCACCATCTCCCGGAAGGATTCGCTCTTACTTCGGCATTTCTCTCGCAAGGTGAAAAACTATGGGGATTATTTATTTGTTTTATTGGCTTATCTGTTTGCTTTAGTGGATTCATTTGGCTTGGACATCTTGTCCACCTCACTTCAAGGGGACAAGGTGTTCTGATTGGTGTATCCATCAGCTTAATCGCGTTTACAAGTGTAAAAGAATTTATTCTGCATCATATTCGAGTTATTCCAATGAGGTCAGTTGTAACATTTACCATGACGGGCTATTTGTTGAGTATCCTATTTCATTTGGTTCATTAATTTCTCTGTTACGATGAGGTTGTTACCTGCCGAAAACCCGCCCGCTTTCCGCGGACGAACTGCCAAAATCTATTAAAACAGCTTAGATTTTGAACGTTTGGACTACGCAAGGTTCATCATCAATTAATTGATTTTCTTCTTTATAATCAATTTGAAATTCTTTGTATACCTTTCTCCAAAAGGATACTGCAGGGAGGTTATGAACAAGTTCAATAACAAAGTATTTTCCTTTTTTGCATTCAAATAACGCTTTTACTGCCTGTATTCCGAAGCTCTTACCTTTGAACTTATTTAGAATAAAGATGTCATTAATTCCGAAATCATTCTCTTTTTTTAAAAATGGCCTTTCCAAAAGAAGGATAAATCCAATGATGTTCCCATCAAATTTGATGAAGTAAGGAGAAATACCCTCATTTGTCCAAAATGAGTTAAGATCCTCATAATCAAAGAATCCATTTTCATTGATAGTAAGGTTTGGTGTAAACTTAGAAAGATCATGAAGATAATAGGAATATAAGTTACGTAATATTGTTTTCTCGTTTTCAAATACTTCTTGAAGTGAAACAGACATATAAAAAACCTCCTAACATTCTTTTGACTGTTATTTTTAAATCACTAATGTGCTTCTTTACTATATACAGAATATGCAAGAAATTTACGTTCTTCCATGTTAGTTCAATAAGTTCGACAAAAAAGGCGATAATTCCTGCTAGTTCAGCAATCGGGCCATTTTGTTGAACAAGAATAAAAAAATAAAGAAGATAATATGCTTAATAAAAACAGATTATCTTCTTCATACTACAATCTAAAACACTTTTATGAGACGAGTTTTAGACCTATTGCAGCACCTAAAACCATGCCTATAAAGACAAGTCTTCTCCAGTCTTTTGATTCACCATATAAAATCATGCCTAAAATTGCTCCACCAGACGCACCAATTCCTGTCCAAATTGCATAAGCTGTACCCATAGGAAGTGTTTTCATTGAATAAGCAAGAAATAGAAAACTTGCTCCAAATCCTAGGATTAATAGAAGTAATGATTGCCAATTTCGGTCTTTATGCAATTTATTTATCATAGCAACACCAAACATTTCACAAAAACCTGCTAAGATTAGAGAAATCCATGCCATTAGGATTCATCACCTTTCTGACCATTGTCCTTTGTAACTAACTTCAAGCCAATTACTCCTGCTAATAAAAGTAAAATCAAGAGCGCTTTTTCCATTTTAAATGGTTCACCAAAGAATAGTATTTCAGATAAGACAGTTCCTGCAGTACCTAATCCAACAAAAACTGCATATACAGTACCCACGGGAAGTTTTCGACCTGCCATAATCATTACATAAAAGCTGATGATGATAGAAATAACAGTTCCAGTCCATGTCCAAAAGTCATCAGCGTGTTTTAACCCAATAACCCAAAAAACTTCAAAGAAAGCAGCAACAAATACTTTAATCCAGTTTGTATTCATTTAAACAAACACCTCCGATTTTATTATTACCAAAAAAACAAAAAAGCCTAAGAGATAACTGTTAAACAGTTTCTCCCAGGCTTTTATCCTTCCGTGACACAGCATAGCTGTGAGTTTTCTCTCGGACCAGACCAACAACTTGTTGCGGAACCCTAGAAAACATTTAATTTATATAATTACTTTATAGTATACACACAATTAAACCTTATTCAAGTGGAAATTATTGAGCCTAATAGAAAAAGCCTAGCTAAAATCTACTTAGCTAGGCTTTTTCTTATTTAACATGGCAATTCATACAATTAATTTAAAGTTTCTAACTCAGAAACGTTTTATTGAGCAATTCCATTTTTGGACAAATTTAAACGAGGAAAATGCATCTAGAAACTAAATTAGAAAGTAAAAAGAGGATGAATGCTTAATACAAAATAAGAAGCAGAAAAAAGTAAACTGTTTTTTAAAAATTATTACCGTTAAAGAACATACCAAAGGCACGTTCTAATTCGCAGTTGCATCCCCTATAATCCAATCTGCAGCACTAATTAGGTCAGGGAAAACAGCATCTGCAAGTGGATCACTCTTACCCAAGAATACCCCTTTTGTTCCTGCCTTCTTCCCTGCAATAATGTCTGTATCGGTATCTCCCACCATATAGGATTGGGATAGATCAATATCATACTTTTTACTAAGATCGACTATTAATTTGCTGTTTGGCTTGCGACAGGCACAACCTGCTTTTGGCTTATGCGGACAATAAGCCACATCATGGATTATTGCCCCTTCCTTCTTTAGTTCAGCAATCATATGGTCATGTATATTTTGGAGCTGAGATTCCTTCATAAATCCCAATCCCACTCCGCCTTGATTGGTTACGACAAATATGAAATCAAAGAAAGAGTTCAATTTTTTTATTGCTTCTGGTACACCTTGTAAAAAGTATAGCTCATGGGGCTTATTCACAAATTTAACCCTATCCGTTAGCACTTCATTTATTACACCGTCACGATCCAAAAATACTGCCTTTTTCATTTAGATCACACCTTTATTATTATGGTTTCAATAAAATTTTCCCTACGCTTTTTCTACTTTCCAGTAAAATGTGTGCTTTAGAGCCATCCTCTAGCGAAAAAATAGTTGATTCTTTCACTTTTATTTTCCCCTCGGAAATCCATTCAAATAATTGTTGGGAACGAATTTTTCTTTCCTCGAATGAAGTCAAAACATTCCATAGGTCTCCACCTGTTAAAGTTTTAGAAGTATCCATCAGCATTCGTGGATCGACCGGTGTAGGGTCTCCTCCAGCCATTCCATAAAATACAACTGTACCGCCTATTTTCGTCGCTTCAAAACTTTCTGTTAAAGTAGAACCTACTGATTCATATACGACATCTACGCCTTGACCCCTTGTTACTTCTTTTACTTTTTCCACCCAAGAATCAGTGTATAGAAATACAAAATCTGCTCCTGCGTCATATGCAGCTTCAGACTTTTCTAAAGACGAGGTAAGACCAATGACTGTCCCTCCTAATAGTTTACCGATTTGAACCAGATTTTGACCAACACCACCTGCTGCGGCATGGACTAGAATTGTATCTCCAGCTATTATTTCATAACTGTCTCTTGTTAAGTACTGTGCTGTTAAACCTTGCAATAGAACAGCAGATGCTGTTTCAAAGGAAATGTCATTTGGTAAGGGGATAATTTTTTCCATAGGAACTGCGACTAATTCAGCATTTGCAAACGGAACATCTGCAAAAGCAATACGATCTCCAACTTTTATGTTAGTTGTACCAACACCTACTTGTTCCACTACACCTGAGCCTTCATAACCCAAAATGTAAGGTGGGTTCCCGGCTAGATGATAATTCCCCCTTCGTCTATAAATATCCGCAAAATTTACTCCGATTGCCTTCATTCTCACTAATACTTCATTTTCATTCATTGCAGGATCAGGAATTTCTTTGTATTGCAACACTTCAGGTCCACCAAACGCTTCAAAAATTAGTGCTTTCATTTTATTACTCCTCGTATTTTAGAATATAAAAATCATATTAAAGGAACTCAGGATTAGATACAATGAATGCGCCTTTTATCTAATTATTGGCCCCTCCCACACATATTATTCCGAAAAATAGTAGGATTACTTGAATAGATTCGTAAACTACTATAGACTAATATTTACAATAAATGGACGAATGGGAGTGACGTATGGATGGATATCTCCATTACAAGAGCTTTACGTGAATTAAAGACATTGGATGCACGCATTTTAAAGAAAATTAATGAAACTACTTTTGCCGCATCAAAAAAGCCAAAAGAAAATATCCCTGGCTTCAAAACAGTCGATGAGTTCGAAAACAAAGCAAAAGAAAACCTGCAATCGATAAAAGATTTGATTGATCGTAGAAAACAGATTAAAAAAGCGATTGTAGAATCAAATGCTAAAACGACTGTAGAAGTTTCCGGAGTAAAAATGACAGTAGCTGACGCAATTGAGCGTAAAAACTTTATCGAAATTGAAAAGACACTCCTAGGAAAAATGAACAGTGATTATGGTCGATCTCAAGTACGAGTTGAACAAAATAATGAACTAGCTCAAGATAGACTAGACACTCAACTAAATAACATGATTTCTAAAGATGGAAAAACGGACTTAACCGCTGTGGAAGGCTATAAAAAACTGTTTTGGGAATCTGAAGAAACCAAACTGATTGACCCGATCAGTGTAAAAGAAGTTGCGACAAAAATGTCTCTAGATATTGAGACTTTCGAAGACGATGTTGATGTCGCTTTAAGCGAAATCAATGCGCGTACTTTTATTTCTGTTAACTAATCAAATGACTTGCTGTTCTAGCGAAAAAGAAGAAAGTTTCCCCGTTTGCTGGGTCTGGGTCAAACCCTGCACTACAACCAATCTTAATAGTACTAGTAGGTAAAAAGCTCAAAGCTTAACCTTCAGATCTAAAAGCTTAACCATCAACGCTCTTAATTTGTAACGTTCAACATTCAACGATTAACATTCTATAAAATCTCGGATAACAGGTGCAATAGGATTTGAAACTTCCTTTCTTCTCCTCCGAGCAGCTATGACAGCACAAAAAGAGTGATCCCTCGGGGTCACTCTTTTTGTATCTAATACTACTTTCTCCCCTATCGGAATGAACAAGTAGTAAAAGATGAAAATATTGTCCAGTGACATTATAGTTGTTAACTCCAAAATTCAATAGCAGCAACGAAATACGGATGTTTCAAAAAACTTTAATTTACATTATAGTTTGTAACCCATCCAATCGTACTTTAAGGTTTTTACATTATAGTTAGTAACTCAATGATTTTCTTAATGTTATGGTTTTAACTTTAAAATACGCAGTAATCTAAAGCACCTCGTTAGTTGAAGTACATTATTTCACAAATATTTTATTTGTAATTGGAAAGTAGTCTCCCTCTTCAAGACTCTTCCCTCCAACTATTTCAAGCCAACCTATTATCTTAAAAATATGTTTTGTTTTATGTTATTAAAATTAATAGTTTATACTAATGAAACTTTTAGGCAAAATGGAATGTATAGGAAGTAGATTAATATTGAATAGGGAGATGAAGTTTTTGAATATCACAAATAAAGTTTTTATTTTATTTTGTATGCTTCTATTAATTTTTATTTTATCAGCCTGTAAGCAAACTGAACAATCTCACGAGAATATAAATATGGAAAATGAAAAACAAAATATAACCTATTCTTTTAAAAACCCCAATACAGGGCAAGAATTTAATATAATTCATGCTTACATGCTATATGAGAACTATTTTGAAACTGTAAAGGATAATCCAGATGAATCACCCCATAAATTGTATCAACAAGAAATTATAGAACCTATATATGATGCATGTTTTAAAGATACGGAACATTTAGAAATTAATTTGTTTGAATGGACACCGGAAGAAAGTGATTATGATAGTATCAAGAATCAAGTTGAATCCATAGATAAAGATCATATAAATAATTTATACGAGGAATCCCTTGTTAAATCCTCCGAGATACTTTCATCCGATAAAAAAACAAATGTATGTGTGTTTCCTAAAAATGAAAGATTTCCATCTGACATGATAACAGCCGGGTCAGGGAAAATCTTAGTCTTTTTCAATGATTTCGATAACTATTATAGTTTGAGTGAGCTTGATAATAATCATAAATCAGGTATTTCTCATGAATATCATCATAGCGTTTGGATCGAAAAACATTATACAGAAGATTATTATCCAACACTATTAGATTATTTAGTAATGGAAGGGCAAGCCGTGATGTTTGAAACCTTAGTGTATCCCGATTCAAATAGTACCGCTTATGTGATCGACGAAAACTTTAACAAAGAATATTGGAGCAGGATTGAACCAAATCTTGAGGGTTCTGTTACTGATCAGATTTATGAAATACTGATAGGTGGGACTAATGGTTTTCCCAATTATTATGGCTATAGTGAGGGCTACAAGATGATTAGATCCTACTTAAACTTGCATCCCGATATGACAGTAGAAGAATGGACTTCCAAAAGTCCGAAAGAAATATTTGAAGAAGGAAATTACATGGCTAACTACGAGTAGATTTCTTTATCAATAGTCTACAAAACTTTATGTGTCCTTTCCTACATGTTAGAAAAGGATTTTTTTATTTATATTTATGAAACTTTCTTTCACTAAACTGCTGCTTTAGTTCAACAAGAAAAATGGCTTTACTCCTTCTTGAAGTAAAGCACCCGTTAGCTGAATAAGAAAGTAACTCTGCTTTTCATTTTATTGTACAATAAACATATTTTTTCGGTGTAAAGTCCTATCTTCCTTTTTATGCTATTTATTTTGGGACGATACTTAACAATCTTCTACCCATTAGCCAAATTGCAAGACCCGTTCCCCACAAGATCAAGGCAGAGCAAAAGCCTACTAAAGACATAAATGCATTGATCTGATGTTCCCCTAGTGTGACTTTCGCAGGTACAAACAGCAATGTAATAATAGCGAGTAAACAAAGGAGTGCGCCTGTAAAATAATAGAGTCTGACTTGGAAAAGAAGGGCCAATGGGAGAAAATGAACACCGACAATAATAGCTATTACGACAGGTATAAGTTCAGAGTGACCAGTAGCGTTACTGACAGCAATCGTGATTGCTATAGCCAAACCCTCTGCCGCAAAAATAATGTTAAACCAAAACCTTGTACGCTTCCCACGCCTTAAGTCTGTTTTTGAAACCTGATTCGTCAATTCTCGCGATGCGCGTATTAATGATATACCGCCGATGAACAGCGCTATACCTATGGCAACAGCAGTAACTAACAATAATGTAACTCC
Organism: Psychrobacillus sp. FSL H8-0484; assembly: GCF_038005325.1. NCBI lineage: Bacteria > Bacillati > Bacillota > Bacilli > Caryophanales > Bacillaceae > Psychrobacillus > Psychrobacillus sp. FSL H8-0484. The sequence goes on from NZ_JBBOSZ010000001.1 coordinate 2,487,206, forward strand.
CCAGCCTTGTAATCCCATAATTCCTGTGTACGCCCACAGAGTACCGAAAAACGCCATGAAAAATACACCAGATGCCGTTCCGCGTACTGCGGCACCAGGAATAGTTTTTGATGTTTGTGTCACAAATAAAAACCTCCTTTCAACCTAGGTATGTGTTCATTACAACCGCATATCATCCTACATTAGTATTAGGTTTAGTTCATTCAGGAAAAAATCCTATATACCTTTTTATAATTATATTCATGCGGGCAAATTGCAGAACTATTCTGCCCCTTTACTACCATAAAGAGTTCAACATAATAGGGCATTAATCCTTCTTGGATCAACGCCCCTATTAGTTTAAGTATAATGTTTCACAAATATTCTTTTTCCACCAATTAACGATGCGATGGCCAAGATCCTTGTAAAAGCTTTTCTTCAAGAGAATTTTGTTGAAGTTCTTCAATAGTTGTTTTACTTAGCACTTGTCTTAATCTGCGTTGTACCATTTCTGCAAGTTCAACGACTGCTATCCATTCTTTGTCGTCATTTAATTGTTCAGTAAGGTAGAAGGTTTGATCACCATCGAGATTATTTGTCCATTCACGGCCTTCTAAATTTGCTACAAGTCTCTCTTTATAGTAAATCAGATGATTAACATTTTCCCAAATTGTTTTGGTTGCCTCTCCTACTGGTCTCCACCTAGCCTGTTCTGCGGTGAGTCCTTCTATTGCAGGTTTGAATGGCACGTACCAACTCTCTTTATCAAACGTAGTATTAAGCATTTTTAAGAGCAAATCAGTTCGATTCATTAATATCCTCCTACCTTGTATTTTTTTCCACATAAACAGTATTTCACCAAAATTTGAATAAATCCTTCTTCAACTAACCTGCTGCGTTAGTTTAAGTGTAACATTTCACATTGTATCGCCGAAACCTTCTTGATGTTTTAGACGCAAAAAAGACCATCGAAATGAACTGCCCCGTAAATGTTAGACACCAACAAACATTTACGGGGCAGTTCAAAATGATGATCTTGTTTCACTAAAGCACCTCGTTAGCTTAATAAAAAGGGATGCCAGTATTGTTTAGCCTTATAAGGTTGACTAATTTACTACTTTCCCTTTGACATTCAATATTTTAATTTCATAAGAATCAATATGGGATACAGAATTTAGTTCCTTAGAATGTAGGATTTCATTTACTGTCTCTTCAATTTCCATTGCTAACTTATGTGCATCTTTATCTGAACCCTTTAATGATGTATGAATGGTAATGGATTTTTGATAATGAGTATCTATATTTCCAATTACTTCATAATCTTTAAGTCCTTCCATTATAGTCTTTCCTAAATGGAGAATTTCTTTTTGTTCTTTTTTAAATTCTTCGGGCATCTTAAATAAATCCCATCTCTCAAAAACAACTGTATAATCTTTTAATGTGGAGGTTTTAATTACAGTTTTTGCAATGGACTCCATATCCTTTTTTACGGAATTAAAATACTCTTCATCTCCTATAACTTGTATCAACAATTCTTTCTTTGAAGTCGTTTTTATATCAATCACATATTTCTCAGTAAGTTTTTCTTTTACCTTTTTCAATAGTTCTTCTTCTTTAGTAACTAAAGGTTCTTGTTCTTCTTTATTTGCAACAGAAGAATCAACCTCTAAAGCCTTATTTAACAGGCTAAATGAAGCTATTCCCACTATGAGTATTCCAGCAATAATCAATATCTTTTTTAACATACAATTCCTCCTGTTAAGAAGGTATGTAATAAATCCTCCAAAAAGTCCCCAGAATAAAACCATATCCTCTTCTTAAAGTAACCTGCTACGTTAGTTCAAAAAGAAAAAAGGCTTTACCCCTTCTTGAAGTAAAGCACCCGTTAGTTGAAGAAGAAATATTTTACGTTACCACTTTACTTAAATATCTTTTACCCAAAACCAATATCTACCAGTGTTTTTTTTATTATTTGCAATCAACAATATAAAAGGAATAATGCCTAAGATAATATATAAAGTGATAAATATTGATGTTTGGAGAATTTCCATATTCTCAACTATTCCCATACAAATCATTAAGGTTCCTAAAAATAAATAAGGAAAAATTAATCCTTTTTGATAAGATTGAAACTTTTTCTCACCTAAAATAACTTTTGTTTTTTTTGATAAAAAAAAGTCACTCTTCATTAGGTGGCTAAACCCGAAAATTATCATTAATATTCCAAAAGCCATTTAAATCCCCCTTCTTTTTCTTCAACTAAACTGCACCGTTAGTTCAAAAAGAAAAAAGAGTTGCCAAAGCAACACCATGATCTTGAACTAAAGCACTCGTTAGTTGAAGAGAGTTATAAAGTAAGCATTTATTTCTTCTCCCAATTATGCATATATAAATTTGAAAGTTTCACTTCTATAATGGAATCTTTTTCAATATCAACTTCTACATCTTTATCATGTGGAAACAAATAAAATCCAAATGAATCTCCATCCCGATAATTTAAACCAGATGAACTAGAATGGTATATTTTATACGAATCCTCTTGAAATGTTGCTGTTGCGTTAACATGATTAATATGTGTAAAACCATTTTCGGTTCGTGCGTGTTCAATGCCTGATACTACTGTTGCACCTCTTAAACTATAAGTTCCACTAGACCTAAAGCTAACTTCGTAATCTGAATTACCATTGACAAATACTCTTTCTACGTAAATTTGGTTCTCCCCATCATCATAAAGCACTTTCCCCTCATTACTATCAAAATCACTCAAATCAATCTTCACAGAATATTCTCCATCAACAGGATATGATTGAATTTGATAACCTTCAACATCGTCAGCAATAAAACCAATTCCATTTATCCAAATATTCAGTAATCCACTAATCCAAAGTATAAATACAATTGTTCCCACACTAATTATTAGCACTTTAATAAAATGTGTTTTTTTCATTAAAACCCCACTTTTGTTCAATAATTTACATATATTAACTTATTCAACACAATCGAAAAAAAACCTTCTTCTTCAACTAAACTGCTGCGTTAGTTGAATAAAAAAAAGAGCTATCTAAACAACGCACTGACATAAAAAAATGAGACAAATAAAAGCACCTTTCGCTGAAAAACGGGTATACAATACCTAAATTCAATTCGGAGGTGTTTTTTCTATGGGAACAAGAGTCAGTTATCCAGTAAAAGTGAAAATGATGGCGATTGAAATGCGATTGGCAAAGGTACCGGTAAAAGAAGTAATGGAAAAATTGAACATTCGGAACAAAACGCAATTGAATAGATGGATGCATTGGTATCGAAATGGAAAAATACACCGTCTTAAAAAACCAGTTGGTAAACAATATGCCTTTGACAAAGGACCGGAATATGAAAGCGAGACAGCCAAGCTACAGGCAGAGAATCGGGATTTGAAGCAACAGATTGAAGTTTTAAAAAAGTACGCGGATTTGGAAAGGAAGTGGCGCCAAAAGTGGTAATTCAATTAGTCGAAGAATTAAAGGATGTTATGCCAATTGGCGAGATCTGTCGTCACCTAGGCGTAGGTCGCTCGTCATACTATCGTTGGAAAAAGAATGCGGATCAACTCACACAAAAAAAAATCGAGACCAGCAGATTGGCGACTTGTGTAAACAACATAAATTCCGATATGGTTATCGAAAGATTGCCGCCCTATACACGGGAGTTTGTGAGAAAACTGTGCAGCGTGTCATGCAAAAATATGGTTGGCAATGTAGGTGATTTTAACCATCTTTATTAAATTCAAACTAAACTTTGAGTTCTATAAAATTTCTTATAAATATCAGTAACCTACTTTAATACAAAGTTACTGGACAATATTATATTGTAATAATATACTCCCTATGCTATACTAACCTAGTAAACAATATTACTTCGTTTTGACATCCAATAATATCGATTGAAATAATTTCACTGGTTTGATTCCAGTCGGCATTATTGGGTGCCAAACCCGCAAGAACTCTTAAGGAACGAAGGGTTCTTCAGAAAAAAAGCATTATCTCTTTGGAGATAATGCTTTTTTTATTGACTTATGATGTTACAAATCAAAAGTATCATTCCACCTGATAGTCATTGTATTGTTTTGTGATACTTCTATCACTTCAGGGCCTTTAAACTTCTCCGATAGCTAAACAAAATTTGAAAGAATTTATATAACCAAAATAATAAAAAAACAAATAATAATACTCTCATGACTCCCCCAAAGCTCCAAGCAAGAAAAGGCTCATATTTACTTAACATATTGGTGTAAAAAGAAAAAGATAAAATAAAGATAAGATAAATGCTCATACCGAGATTCATTTTAAAAGCTCGTTTAATCGATTGGCGTTGTTCCTGTTTGTCATACGAGAATTGAGGCATTTCCTCTTCATTTTCATAATGCATAGCCCATATGGAATAATTCAATAATGTCATATTGGAGGAAAATTTAAGCTGCCACCCAAGTTCTTTGTGTGTTGCAAAATAGGAAGGGTGCACTTTATATTCAAACATGCATTCATATTTTATATTAGAAGGATTCGTTTTTCTAAATGTGAAGATTGCAGCTTTGACGCTCTCGAGCTCGTAGCCTTCTCTTGCAAGACGTTCAAGCCATTCTCTTGTTTCCTCAAGTTGATACATCCAGGCTCCTCTAAATTTACGCATTTTTTTACCTGTTAACATACTATCTATTTTCGCATCAAACTCTTGAATTTCGAATCGCCGATATGCTCTGAACACATAGATAGCAAACCAAGCTACTAAAACTATTTCAGCAACAAAAAATAATAGTATTCCTAAATTATGACCTAAAATATTCTCTTCCTCCATTGCAGAGGAAAGAATCCCTATGAGAAGGATTGGTAACATCGATGCTGATATATGCAAAGTGGCAAGTAGACTCAATACATATGCATGCGTACGATTTCGTTTCACATAAGCATCCCTTGATGGATACAATCGAATGGTTGGCTCTTCATTCACTAGAAATAACCATTTTCCGGATGAAACTGCAATCTCCCATCCAGCTTTTTGTAACGTTGGAGGCAAAGAGTGATTTTTTTGCCTGAATTGGATTCGGTAATTCACATTCTTGTTCTCGCCTTTTTCAAATGTAAATGTTCGCGTCCATCTGTTTACATGTGTTAAATGCCAACCTTTTATAGCCATTTCTGAAAGCCACTTCTCCGTGTTATCTACATTGTAGCTCCATAGACCTTTCACTTTCTTTATCACTGAAAGTCCCCCTCATAACGTAAGACATTGTCATGTAATTCTTTCAACCGATTCATTTCTACTTGCATAAGTTGCTTACCTAAATCCGAAATTTCATAAATGGTTTTGCGTTTTTCATCCGCATAAATTGTTATTATGTCATCTCGTTGCATTTTCGTTAATGTTCCATAAATCGTGCCAGAACCTAGTGTAAGCCTTCCATTTGTCATTTCTTCTACTCGTTTAATAATGCCGTACCCATGCCTTGGTTCTGTTAAGGACAGCAATATATAAAAAGCCGTTTCTGTCATCGGTACATACTTCTTAATTACTTTTTCCACTTATTCACCCCTCACATATGTCACACTTCGACTATGTCGTAACACGACTATATCACGACGCGATATATATGTGCAAAAAAAAAAGACTTAATTGAAAAGTCTTTTCAAACGGAAAAAATGAAAGCCATCTAATACATTAAATTGGCTTTCATTCTTCAATTTTATAATTAAGGATTTGTGCTAAAAGTTAGTTCCCTATTCTTCTTAACTGTTACATAATTTACACGCTCATGAATCCACCCTTCCTCTCCTTTCTTTCCACTACCTTCTAGTACAAAATTTTTTGGGTCGGCTGGTTTCATAGAATACATGATCTTGTAAACCTCTTCAGATTCTTCCGTCTTATGGCTAAATTCTAGGCTATCAATTACAAAATCAGATATTGCTTTATCCTTCTCAAGTAATTCAAATGCAGCAGTTTTTATATAATCCGTAAGTTGACTATTCGTAGAATCTGCTTTTATATAACGTATACAACTAGGAATTACTAGGATTAACATAATTGTTATGATCATTAGACTGAATTTATAGGCATTCCTTTTCTGGTTAGGGGTCGAAGCAATTAATCTCATGCAGGTACTTCTCCTTTCTCCAATAAGTACATCCTCTTCCTAACTTATTTGCATCAATATATGCATTTGAAACATAATAAAGAATTTTCACGTTGCATTCTAAAATAAAGGTTCTGTTCAATTAGGCTGTTGTTATTTAGATGAATATATTTGTGACGAAAATCCGCGAGACTCCTGTTGAAAAACAGGTTGCCAAGACCAAGTTATAGGAATAAATCCTAAAATCGCCACATCCATGTGGCAACAGATTTGCATCTGTCTGCTACGCCTTTCGACACAGAGTGGCTCTGGGACCAACATCCTGTTGCCCCGAGGATGCTTGGCACTTCCGTCCGCGGAAAGCGGGTGGATTTTCGACAGGTAACAACATATTCGTTTATCTTAGCCAAAATAAAAAAGGAGAGCCACCCAAATAAATAGGTAGCTCTCATTATTAAGGACTTGTGCTAAAAATCAGTTTGTTGTTATTTTTAACAGTTACATAATTTACTCGCTCATGAATCCATCCTTCTTCTCCTTCAATTCCACCTCCAACGAGTACAAAATTTTCTGGATCAGCTGGTTTTATAGAAAACATAAGGAGGTAAACCTCTTCTGATGCTTCATTTGTATGGCTAAGTTCTAAGCTATCAATCTTAAATTCGGCTATCGCATTATCCTTTTCAAAGAGTTCAGTAGCAGCTATTTGTATACTCTCCTTAAGCTGATCGTTAGGAGAATCTCCTTGTATTCGTATCCAGGTAGGAATTGCAATGATTAATACTGCTGCAATGATTAGTAAGTAAAGAGAAGGACTTTTCCTGCTATGACCTTTGGCAATTAATTTCATCTTGTCAATTCTCCTTCATCCTTTATGTAACATATGAACAGGATATGCAGAATTATGATTAGTCCTGCAGTAAAAAGAAGCACTTCGGACAATATTAATTGCTAAACAGTTGTTGCAAGGGGTCTCCTCCAAAATAAGCCTGTGTACAATAAGAAGATACCGAACATTAAAATGACACCTATATAGACAGACATCATTGTTGGGATTAAGTAAGCACCAATAATAATTGTAGAACGAGCGATTAGGTCTCCACCACTAAAGGAAAAATTCGAAAATGCAGAATATGACCCTCTTTTGTCAGCAGGAATCATATTCGCCTGCTCCGCATTACGTACAGGAGAATAGATCAATTCGCCAATTGTTGCAATAAAGTTAAACAAAATGAGAATGTACCACGTATTTGCTGAAGTGACCGTGACATAACCGATACTATATACAATAAGTCCAACGAGTAATACTTTATGGTTACTGAAACGATCTGTTATTTTATTAATAAAAAATGTAAAGCAAACAACAAGCAGCATATTTTCAATGTTAAGCATACTTAACATACGGACGCCTGCTAATTCAAAATCTCCAATATGTACAGACTTAAACGTTTCCGCTAGTCGAACTCCTATATAACTATTCAGCGAAAACTCTGCGGCAATAATAAACATGGAGCCAATCACGACTTTTACAAAAGGTCTATCTTGAAAAGCCACTTTATAATTTTGAATTACATCCAGCAATACATTTTGGTGCTGTTTTTCCAAAATGCTTGTATGCTCGTCTAGAAGCCAAATTTTATAGGCAATCGGAAGGAGTAAGGATGTAATTGAAAGTACCATAAAAAGTTCGATTTGGTGATTTACATAGAGCAATCCCCCAAGTGCTGCTCCAATTGCCATCGATAAATTTACTAACCAGTAATCGAGTGCATACACTTCTTTTCGATTCTCAGGTGTCGTCGAATCTATAATAATTGCATGCATGGCTGGTCGACCAAGACTACTTGTGATGATAAAAGCTACATACGCGAATGCAAATAACCAGATGATATTCTTTTCAGGAAATAAACTAATTGTCATCAATAAAAACATTAAACCACTTAATAAAGACGTTAGTACTAACACTCTTTTACGTGGAAATCGATCCGACATATAGCCACCAATTAAATTGATAAAAAAACCTATAATTACCGTACATACTAAAAATATACCAGCCCAAACTTTGCTCATTTCTTGTGCGAAAAATAGTGCCATAAATGGCATTACCGCAGATGATACTGCTCGATTAAAAAAAGAGGTAATTAATCGAACCTTAATATTTTGTGGGTAGTTTTTCCATTTCATCTTGTATACCTCCTCTGTCTTTAGTATATTAAACTAGACTTTTGAAATGAAAAATGGACATTTTAAACAATTATGTCTACTTATAGAGGTGCACTCGATGGATAAACATTTATTAACCTTATGGAATGCAGTCCCCTCCGGAAATATGAAACTGGATAAACTAGCAGAAGTGCTGGACTTAAGTCTAAAACAAACAACGCGCTATATACAGAAATGGTCAGCGGAAGGTTGGCTAATTTTTACATCAGGTCGTGGTAGAGGTAACGTTTCTAAACTTGAGTGGTTAAAGGACGTCGAAGCAATTTTCGAAGAACAAGTCATGCAGACCATCGAGGAAGAAACCGTGGAAGTGAGCAGCAAATACCTCTTATTTGACTGGTCAATGGATAGCAAACTGCGTTTAATGAATAAATTCAGTACAAAATTCGGGTATGTTCAAAATTCAAATGACAAGCTTGTGGTGCCTAGGAAACACCTATTCTTAACCATGCACCCGTTATATGCAGCTGACGTATCTAGTGCAAACATTGTATCAACTATCTATAATCGATTAGTTGCTGTAGATGAAAATGGAGTTGTTTCACCTGAACTCGCGCACAGTTGGGATATGACCGATAAGAAACTTCGACTTTATTTAAAGAAAGACATTAGGTTTCATGATGGTTCTATCTTAACTGCAGAAGATGTGGTCAACTGTTTGGATAGACTTCGTATTGAACAGCAATTTCAAACACTGTGGGAGCCTATTGAATATATTGAGGTAGTCGCTCCATTAGTTATCGATATAATTTTTCCAAATGGGTGTAGCTATTGCTTACAAATGTTAGGTACGATGAATACGAGTATATACAAGGAAAAGAATGATACATTGATTGGAACTGGTTGTTTTTATATCGAAAAAAACAATGAAACGAAAACGACATTAGGGGCATTTAAAGATTACTTTGGGGAAAGGCCTTTACTGGATAACATTGAATTCGTCCAAGTACCAGAAGAGTTCGTGATTGCCTATAGCTCCTCTAGCGATGCAAATGAAAAATCATTTTTCCCCGTAGAAAGTGACTCAGGCTTTGGCGTTGTTATTATGAATATAGCTCAACAAACAGCTATCCATAGGAAAGAGGTACGAGATTATATTCACTATGTCGTATCAAAATATCGGCATCAGATTCATGATGAAGGAGAGCGGATAGTCCCGAATTCACAAGGCTGTCTAATTGGTAAGAGTAAGTCTTACGATGTAAAAGAGGTAGCTTGTCCAGACTTGTCAAAGCCACTTGTGTTAAAAGATGTTAATTACACGAAAAACACAACGATTTGGTTAAAGGATATCTTAGAAAAAGAAGGTATTCCCATTCAAACAAAATGGGTTTCCTTTGCGGATAATATTTCTAATAAGGATTGGAACAGAAGTGTAGATCTTTTTATTCACGGAGAAATTTTTGAGATGAATCAAAACTTTTCATTTTTCCATTTTTTAATGAATGGCTACTCCCCTCTAGCTGATATCTTAAGGAATAATAACAAATATCGGAAGTTATTGGCGAGATATGCTCAGACTCCTTTTGAAAAATGGACAAACTTAAATTTACAAGTAGAACAAGCACTAATTGAGGACTCGATTATCATTCCATTATATTATGCTAAACGCCAAATTCCCTTTTCTGCAGATTTAATGAATATTAAAATTAAGCATTTCGGGTATGTCGACTTTTCGAAGCTTTGGGTGAGACCAGAGATTAAATAAACCCGTAGGACACATATTACGCAAAAGTAATACGTGTCCTACTATTGAATATGATTAACGGGTTAACAATGGTTTTACAATATTCCATCGCTCTCCCACCCTTCGCGCTCCAAAAAATAAGATACTATTCGTGTTGAGGCGCTACCAATTCGACCTTTATTCTATCTGGATCTTCAAAGAAAACTGCGTAGTAGTCATTTCCTCCCGCAAAGGGATGCTTATCTGTATAAAGGATGTGCACTCCTTTATCTTGTAAGCTGTTTGTGATCTCATCGACCTGTTGACGAGAATCTGCATGAAATGCGATATGATTAAGGCCTACTCGACTTCTGTGATATGGGACATCGAGGAATCTTTCCTCTGCCTGTACGAAAACAATGTAGGTTTCTCCCAATTTCCAACTCTGTCCATTTTCCCATTCTTGAAAAGTACAATACCCTATCTTCTCTAAAAACCAGCCCCAAAAATCAATGGACCTTTTTAAATCTGAAACATATAATTCCACATGATGAATAAGTCCCTTTGACATCTTATTACCCCTCTGTTTTATAAAGATTATAAAATTAGTTTTTTCTCTAAGTAATACTGTTGAAAACCTTTAGGATGGTCTTCTATTACCCCGACAACCTGATACCCAAACTTCTGATAAAAATCCGAAGCCTGAAAGCTAAAAGAATCCAATTGAATAAGTCTACACTGATTTTCTCTTGCAGTAGCCTCTATCTGATGTAATAATTCTATCCCGTATCCATTACCTCTGTGTAATTGATCAACCCATAGAAAATCAATATGTAAGTGATACCAAAAAATTGTCCCCGTTATTCCTCCCATAATATCTCCATCATCATTTCGAAGAATAAAGCTAACGTTTTTCACAGGATGTTTTACCTCATCAGGTAGCACCGACATGTTATACTCAATAACCTTCTGTCTAATATAATCACTATCCGCTTGATTCCATTGCTTAGATATATGCATCATAATCCTCCTTGCCAAAATATAGAATATAATTTTAGCATACATAGATGTTGGAATATCATGCTATTTTCTAATTTCCTTTTCTCTCCGCTTGTAATTTTTCCGAGCCTCCTCCTACGCTACGTGCGGGGTCTCGGCTGTCTCGCTTTCCCACAGGAGTCTCACGCCGCCGTGCTAAATCCTATAGTACACGGTATCGTCACATCAAATATTTATCATAAAAAATTCTGTAATAGAGTTTTTCATTTCCCTTAGTTCGTACTAGTATCCTTTTTCCTTCCTATGTAAAGTAAATGAGATGATATTCCAAGAATATGAGGATCTGTCGCATTTTCTATCAATAGTTTGATTACTTTTTCTACTTCTTGTTCCCCTTTGTTTCTCCAGTAATTCCAGTTTTCATTAGTTAAGTTTGCACCTACGTTTGACCCTAATAGCTCCAAACTTTCAAACCCTTGTGCTTCCATAAATGGTTTGATTTCATCGATATTATAATAATAAGCTCCAGTAAAACGCCCTTCATCTGCATGATTAAAGCAACCTGATTCCGAGAATTGTAAGATCGAATCCATATTATTATTTGGTTTCCAATTCTCTGGAGACATAAGGGATGAAAAAACATGTCTAATCCTGGACATAAAAGCTTCAAAAACAATTCCATCTTTTTTCGTCACTCTATTCAATTCTTTTACTGCTTTTATACGATCATTTGCTTCCTGTAAGTGATACATTGGCCCAAGCATTAAGGATGCATCGAACTGATTATCCGCTAGGTTAGTAAGTTCTCTAGCATCTGCAACATAAAATCCATCAAACCGTTCATTTAAATGAAGTTCTTGTGCTTTTTTTTCTGCAATCTCTACTAGCTTTGAAGTTAAGTCTGTCAGCGTTACCTTATAGCCAGCTTTAGCCAGTTCCATGGAATATTTTCCTGGTCCAGCTCCGTTATCTAATACACATCCATTTTCAGGCAAATATTTTTTAATATAGTGCCAATTCACATGGAATTCGATTGGTTCTCTATCTAAACGTCCCCATTCATCAAATTTCTCATAGTAATTAATAATCTTACTCATACACTCACCCACATTCATATTAGTTAATCTATACTTCTATAAAGGAATACCTTTTTCCTTTATTGAATTTATTACATACAATAATTTACATTTAAATGGAATGAATGTTACAATTATTCCATACAATTCACTTGAAGGTGCGATGTCATATGCCATTAGAGCAATAAGTGTATGGTTTGTTAATTGGTGGTTTCGCAGTTGTTATGGGAATTGCAATCATAGTTACTTTGTTCCTTTGGATAAAAAATAACAACAAGAACTCTGGATATGTTTGGACATTATTACATCTAATACTTTTCTCTATTGCTATATACTTTGCCTTCCATGCAATTTCTTTTGATCATAATCATCCAATGGCATCTGAAGAAATTTCACTTCAGCTAGGGATTGCCGGAGTTATTTGGGCGTTTAGTATGACATGTTTAATTGTAGGTATTTTCAACTTTTCAAAATCGGGAAAGTATAGTTCTTCTTGACAGTGGTAGAAGAACTCTTTTGACTAAGGAGCTATTTGAATTGAGGCTGGATTATAATTGGAAGGAGAGACCAAATGAATACATTTACAATAGTAAGCTTACTGATTGTATTTGCGATCTATCTATTTATTACCGAGTTTTACTTGAAAAAGAAACCCATATTCATTCGCAATTGATATCGTCATTATTTTCTTATTTATTTTTAGCACTATGAGCTTGATTGAAAGGTCTAATTTCCAAACTTACTCATTGATCGTAGTAAGTCCAATGTTTGGACTGTTTTTTTTGTTAGGTTTAAATCGTGGATTGGAGGAATGGCTGTTCCACCGAGATAAGAAAGTATACTATTACGAATGGTTAGGTTCTTTCATGAATTTGATAACATTTTTTATTATCCTAATAGGTGAGCAATAATCATCAAATTCTCCATTTAAGAGTTTTTATGGCAATTGAAATCATATTTTTTATATTCCCCATTTTCGGATGAAAACCTTAAAATATTCCCGTCCTTTGATATGCCTTCAAAATAAGATCCTATACATCCAGTGGTACATCTGTGTCCAGATAATAAAATGTTCACTTCTCTTTTTCCATATTCCGCTTCTAGTTCCTGCATGAACTGAAAAACCCTTTTCATATAACTTTGTATTTCTTCCACACCTTTATATACACTGGTATCTGGAACTATTCCATTCATTTTTACTTCGCCTTTTTTTAATCTGTCAGCCTCTCCTAAATCAAAAACATCCAATCTGTCATCAGCTATTGCTTCTAAACCTGTCGCTATCTCAGCTGTTTGGATAGCTCTTTCTTGTGGAGAGGAAAACACAAAATCAAATTTTATATCTCTAAGCTTGTCACTTAAACGTTCCGCTTGCTTAATACCATAAGGATTTAATGGTAACCCCAGTCTACCTTGCAATCTTCCTTCTTTGTTCAAATCTGTCTCCCCGTGTCTAATCACATAAATCATTGCTGCACCCCCCTCCTACATGTTAGATCCCCTTTTTGCTTTTCTAACCATCCAGTGCTAATTTACCATTCATAAACTGAAGGATTCACTTGCTTTGACTGGCATAAAGTTTGAGGGATTTAATTCTTCTGATTCAATTACAATGGCAGTTAACCCAGTATTCGTTGCTGTTTCATGTCCTTCGCCTTTTTCCCAATAGACTGCATCACCACTTTTAACAAAATATTTTTCAGCAGCATCACCTCGAACCCAGCCTTCACCACCCACAATAAGCATTAATTGCGAAACAACAGCTTGATGAAATCCCACAATCCCGTTTGGACCTAAATGCATACAACCAATTTGCGTTGGCTTTTCTGTCTTTATAATTCGAGACATGATGAAATTTGAATTAAAATGAGCAATACCTTTTCCAACCTCTTGATCAAATCTATAAAATTTCACTTGAAAGTCCTCCTTACATTTGCGTATCCTTATATATTCTACATAAAGATCATATAACCATTTATTTAGATCCATTATCACTAAAAAATTTATTACTAACATAGCAAATACAAAAAGAATCCACTTTGAACAAAAATGTGTTCAAAGTGGATTCTTTTTTAAGAGACCTAAATTTAAGATGCCTGTAACAACTCTTTATCTTTTCTTCCATGTAACCAGTGATATAGAGGGATACAGCATAAAATGACCACGACCATGGATACAAAGATCGGGCGGTATCCAGTATTTGGTACAATAAATCCTAGTAAAAATGGACCCACACCCAAACCGATATCATATAAAATGAAATAAGTAGAAGTCGCTAAGCCAAAGCGATGAGGAGGTGTTACTTTGACTGCTACTGTCTGTGCAATGGAATTGAAGTTACCATAACCCAATCCAATAAATGCTGCTGCTACTAGCAACATCCAACCAGCTGTAGCTTGACTAAATAGGAACATACCTACGGCAAAAATGACTAAGCATGGGTACGTCACAATATTTGCTCCTCTTGTATCCATCAATTTCCCTGTAAATGGACGAGAAAAAATAATAACGATGGCATAAACTAAAAAGAAATAGCTTGCTGCCGAAACTAAATTAATTTCCTCTGCGTAAAACGATAAAAAAGACATGACGCCAGAATAACTAAAGCCGATCAATAAAGCGATCAGTGAGATTGGCACCGCTTTTGGTTCTATGAATTTTGACAGTAACGCCCCTTTTTCCTCTTGAGATACATTAGATTTATTTATTTGTACATCGATTTTAACAGTTGCATAAATGATTAAACATACGATAGATAACGTCACACCTAATGCAAAAATCCATTGGAATCCATTCTCAAACTTCATCAATAATATACCGATAAATGGTCCTATAGCTGTCGCTAAAATAGCACTTAAACTATAATAGCCAATCCCTTCCCCTTTACGGGTTTTCGGTAATATTTGAGCAATAATAGTGCCAGTGGCCGTACCTGCAATACCCACTGCGATCCCTTGTAATAAACGATTAACAAGTAACAGACTTATATTGAATGCTAAGAAATACAAAATCGATGTGACTGAGAAAAATAGTAAACCAGCCCACAACGTTTTTTTAGTACCAACATCACTTATAATCCTACCAGCTCCTAATCGACCAATTAAAGAACCGATAATAAAGATACTAGAAACTAAACCGGCTGTACTAGTAGATGCACCATATTCAGTTTTTGCATACGATGCAATGGTAACCATTAATAAGAAAAATATGAGTGTAATTATAAAATTAATCGTGGATACAATCATGAATTCTTTTGTCCATAGTTTTTCTTTCATCACTTACTAGCCTCTTCTCAATAAATTCGCGCTCACTTTTTCAAGTACTTCCTCTGCTACTTTTCTTTCTTCTTGTGAAACTCCTTCTAGCAATTGTGCTTGAAATAAATACATCGCTTCCCTACCTTGTGCATACTTTTCCATACCTTTTGGTGATAAGTGCATAACTTTCTGCCTTTTATCTATTCCAGGGGAAATATATATGATTTCTTGCTCCACTAACTTCTGAGCAATCGGTGTGACCGATGGTTTTTCCACTCCCCAATAAGCTGCAACATCTGTAAAAGTAGAAGGGCCTATTTCCGAGAGATAGCGGATCAATCCCCATTGAATTTCAGACAACTCATAAGGGAAAAGTACCTCGTTTGTCTGATTGCTATAAGGACGATGTATTAATTTTAACTTCGAAAAAAATGAATACATAATTTCTCCTTTCAAATTCATAATCCAATTTAGTTAGTTAGCCTAACTAATAGTATTACCAATCTAATTATTTGTAAAGATAATAATTGTAAGCACTCAATCCTGGTTTGTTATTCAATTGTTTTATAGCCTTTGTAAAAACTAGTAAAAGACATAAGTAAACTTCTAAAATCTACTTGAAGATTATGATATAACACATTTAAATCTTTGCGGGAATAAAAATCTCCTTCATACACTTTAGCGATTATCATACATTCTATAAATATTTCTAAATACCTTTCGATGATGATTTTAAACTAAGTCTAATTAAAAAAAGCCGAGAGTATATCTCTCAGCTCAGCTTGACGACAAAAGTATTTTCTGATGTTTGATTTGTTTCTTTTGACATGCTGTTCCCACTCCTGTCTGCAATGTTCTTACAGAGCTATAATTAGAGTGGATTATTAAACTGTGACATGCAGAGTAAATACTTTGAAAGACCCTTCAATAAACAAGTTATTATCTTTGTCAAATAACCTTGTAACCATATTAAAAAAACAAAAGAAACTGACTGCCACTCCTCTTGTTTTAAATTTAATGGTATTGGAACCAAGCAAACCATTTATTATTTTTTTCTTAACTATATAGAGCTCCCCTAATGATGCACTTTGAGCTGGTAATAGCCTTGGAAACCTTAGCCTAACAAACCAAGAATGGTCTGCTACTTCTTTACCACAAAAGTTAATAGCCATTTCATAGTAATTCTCCTCAAATCCAGTTAAGTTTGGCATAGGATTAATAATCTTAATCCTCCACTCTTTGTAATCAGGACTTGAGCCATAGACTTTTGGGATAATTTCATTTAAAGCATTTAAAAGCTCATTTTTATCTTTTTCAGTAGTTTTCATCAGCATCTCTGTTTTAGGACATTCTAAGCCATCTGGTTTTGCACCTAAGGAGATTGTTGGACAAATAAAAATAAAAATAATTAAGGTCATTAAGATTTTTCTCATGTTCTCACCTCAGAATAGTTTTTCCCGAATTCCCTTAAAAAATTCTAGATAATTTGCTCTTATTGGCACAAGATATATATGAAAAATACTTTAGAAAGGCATAATACCCCATGAGAAAATTAACTTTTATCTTAACTGTCACAATAACTCTTCTGATAATTCCAAATAATACTTATACTCAAAGTAAACAACCTGATTATAAACTTCTTTATGATACATTGATTACAACCCTTTACCCATCCATAGAACAGGAAATTATTAATTACTATGGCTATCCCAAGCAATATGGTTTATATGATGCTAAGATTCTGAGTATCATCAGAGAACCTGAGGGTCAGTTTAGCTTTATTGCAAAAATCCAAATCACAACATTTGAACATGCACATGACCCTCCTTATGGTAAAGAAATTATGACTTTTAAAATAAGTCCATTTGGGGTTAAAACAATTAGCTTTAAACATAAGGGAGATAAAGAAGAAAAAGAAATTAATGAATTCTATAGTGCAACACTTTCAGATATAAAACAGTCTTTTAATTTAAATTTAGAGCCTTACTCTTCATACACATATAATCAGTTGCAATACCAATCAGAAATAAATAATGAATTTAAATCTCTTTTTAATATTGCTGAAGAAATTGTAACCAACATTTTGCTTCCTGAGAGAAAGATACCCTACAAAAATGTTATAGACCCTGTAACCTTTATAAAAGGCAACACAGGTTATATACTCTTTAAAAGGTCTGATGGTACAAATGTAATTTATCAAGTACAAAAGAAAGATGGTAATTGGATAGTAACAGATAAAAAAAGTAAACAAGGTAAGAAAATGGATTATAAATTACTATGGTATGTAAAAAAAAAATTAAGCCTGACTGATTTAAATTTAATCAGCAGGCTTGTTTAAGTATATAATAATAATGATGTTAGTTTATCCTGTTACACATATTCATTTTCAAAAAGCCTGTCCACTATACATTCCATTCATCACTTAAATATTTTTTGCCCAACCTTCTGCCATCTGGCTTCTGCAAGAATTTCCTGTACATAAAAAGTAAATTGTTTTTTTAGTCATCATCTTAGTCTCCATTATAAGAATTGTAATGTTATATATAGTCCTAATAGCGTGAAGAAAAGAATCGGTATTGTTAATACAATCCCTGTTTTAAAATAAGTTCCCCATGAAATTTTGACACCTTTTTGAGATAAAACATGCAGCCATACTAAGGTTGCAAGTGACCCTATCGGCGTAATTTTAGGGCCTAAGTCAGAACCAATAACATTTGCATAAATAAGTGCTTCTCGGATGGTACCCGAAGTATTCGTTTCAGCAATTGCGAGTGCATCGATCATTACAGTTGGCATGTTATTCATCATCGACGATAAAAACGCGGCGATAAAGCCCATCGACATCGTTGCAATGAATAAACCTTGCTCGGCAGCTACTTGAATTACTCCTGCTAACGCATGTGTTAGCCATGCATTTCCCAACCCATATACGACAACATACATCCCAACGGAGAAAAATACGATACTCCATGGCGCACCTTTGATAACGGCTGCGGTATTCACCGCATTACTTCTTTTCGCCATTAGTAAAAAGAAGATCGCGATCACTCCAGCAACGATTGAAACTGGAAGATGAATAGACTCACTTGCAAAATAGCCGATTAGTAAGATCCCAAGTACATACCAGGAAAGGTGAAACATCTTTACATCACGAATCGCTTCTTTTGGTTCTCGTAATTTGGTTAAGTCGTACGATTTAGGAATACTTTTTCTAAAATAAAAGAACAGTATTGCAATCGTAGCAATAAGTGAAAATAAGTTCGGTATGATCATCCGTAAAGCATATTCTATAAATCCGATTTGAAAGAAATCAGCCGATACAATATTAACTAAGTTACTCACAACAAAAGGTAACGAAGTTGTATCCGCAATAAATCCACTCGCCATAATAAAAGGAAAAATCATCGTTTCCTTAAAATTCAAATTTCGAACCATTGCTAAAACAATTGGTGTCAGTATAAGTGCTGCTCCATCGTTTGCAAAAAAGGCCGCAACAATTGCACCTAAAATACTGACATAAACAAACATTTTAATTCCATTACTTTTTGCAGCCTTCGCCATATGAAGAGCAGCCCATTCAAATAATCCAATCTCATCTAATATTAATGAAATCAGTATAATTGCAACAAATGACAATGTTGCATTCCACGTAATTCCGATTACTTCTTTTACATCCTGAATTCCTACAACTCCAACTAATAATGCGATGATAGCTCCACCACATGCAGTCCATCCAATAGATAAATTTTTAGGCTGCCAAATAACTAACGTCAGTGTTAAAAGGAAAATCAAGGATGCTAAAATCGCGTCAGTCAATTTGACCTCTCCTTTACTTAAATAAAATTATATTACGAGTTACAACATGAGAAGCCTTCGAAAGCTTTTAAAAAATTACTGTAACTATAAGTTCCAAATGTATCTTTATTACCTTTAAAGAACTGGTCGAACATAAATGTTCTAGCTGTTTCTAGCGAACAATTTCTTGCATTCATAATTAACTTCAAATATGAAACAAAATATTCTGTTGATAATTTCCCACCGTTATTGACCGTCATGTTTCCTCACTCCTTAACAAGAAGAGCCACAACATGCTCCACCATTTTGACTTGTTAAATTGGTGCTACATACTCCCGTTCCCGGTAATTCAAGTTCTACCTTTTGTGCGGATTCGAAATCCCCTGTTAAATAGGCTACTATGGATCGAACTTGTTCGTACCCTGTCGCCATTAAAAATGTAGGTGCGCGTCCATAGCTTTTCATTCCAACGATATAAAAATTCCTTTCCGGTTGTCTTAACGTTTCTTCTCCATGTGGTCGAACAGTTCCACAACTATGAAGATTAGGATCGATTAAAGGGGAAAGAGCTGCTACACTCTCCGTTGCTGAATCTACACTAAGCCTTATTTCCCGTAAAAAGGAAAAGTCCGGACGGCTTCCGGTATTCGCAATGATTTCACCCACGCCTGTTAGTGAAAAACCTTCTCCATTCTGTTCTCCTATAATTTCGATCCCACTATCTGAATGCTTCAGCTCATGTATGTGGAATGGAGTAATTGCCTTTACCTTACCTGTATCTACTAAGTGGTGAATACGGGTTCCTAGCTCACCCCTAGCTTGAAGTGCATCTTTTTCTTGCCCGCCATAAGCATCCTCTACATTTTCCTTTCTCATAATCCAGTAGATTTCCACCTGTTGACCTAATTGCGAAAGTTCTAAAATAGTATTAATAGCTGAATGTCCACTACCAACAACTGCAACGCGTTTACCCATGTATCGCTCACGTTCAGCACCGGTTAGATCTGGTATGCCGTAGTAAATATGTTTGTTTAATTCCTTTTCTGCTTTCGTCCAACTATTATCTGCATTCACTGGACTAGGATGTGACCAAGTTCCAGTTGCATCAATTACAGCTTTCACTTCCATACGTCTCGTCTCACCTTGTTGCTCCAAATATAAAACAAATGGAGCATCTTTACGATTAGAATTTTTCATTTTGTCTAAACCTTTTTTACTAACAGCAGTTACGGTGGTGTTGAATAGAATATTTGGATAAATTTCAGGTAAATTCGCAAGGGGCTCTAAATAGTCTTCCACGATCTCTTTTCCTAATGGTAGTTGTTCGGAATCAGGTGCAACCCACCCGCTCTTTTCAAGTAACTGCTTTGCTATTTTATCGAGGTTGTATTGCCAAGGAGAAAATAAGCGCACATGCCCCCATTGCAGAATATTCGTCCCAACTCGTGCCCCTGCCTCGATGAGGATAAAAGGCTCCTCACGATTAGCTAAATGAGCAGCTGCAGCTAAACCAACTGGACCCGCACCAATAATAGCCGTCGGTAATTTTTTACCTGTTTGCGAGGGCTTACCTTGCAAGTATTGAGGCTTAGTTCCACAGCAATCCGAAATGTTTATTAGTTCAATTTGTTTCATTTCATAACCTCCACAGGAAAATTTATTTGTAAATTACAAGTAATTGATAGATAAGGCAGAAATCTTAGCACATTGTAGAACAGCAAACAGTTGACTTAGACATCGCTTTATTTAACAATTCCAGCGAGCGAATGACCGTTTCTCGTTCAAATTCATTCATTTGCGAGAATACATCATCGAGATAGGTATTCATTGATTCGTCAATCGTGGTTGCAACAAATTTCCCTTGGACGGTTAAGCTCAATATCGAAACCCGCTTGTCTTCAGCAGCAGGTGTTTTTTTTACTAACTCCATTTTCACTAGTGTTTGTATTTGTCGGCTAAACGTTGTGATATCCATTGCCAATGTATCTGCAATTTGTTGCATAGATGGTGTATGCTGTTTCTCAATTTCATAAATAATATGGCTTTGAATAGCTGAAATATCAATCGCTCCAATGGAACAACAGTTTTTGTTCAACAATCCAAAACGTCGAGTTAAAACTTGAAATAATTCACGTTTATTTTCCATGATTTTCACCTCTTCCTTTAGTTATAAAACATTTACTTGCAAAATACAAGTAATGAAAATAAAATCTAATGTAAAGGAGGAAATAATTTATGAACTACTCTTCTAGAAAAACAACGAAAGAAGACTGGAATCAAATTAAATCCATTTATAAGGCTGGAATTGCTACTGGGAATGCGACATTCGAATCGCAAGCTCCACCTTCATATGAAAAGTGGCTGTCAAAAGCACACCAAGACTGTACGCTAGTTCTACATGAAGGAAATACAATTTTAGGGTGGTGCAGACTTTCACCTGTTTCGGATAGAACTGTGTACTTAGGTGTAGGAGAAGTTAGTATTTATGTGCATCCTGATTCAAAAGGAAAAGGTATTGGAAATTTACTTTTGCAATTATTAATTAAAGCATCCGAAGCACATGGTTTTTGGACACTTCAAGCATCCATCTTCCCAGAAAATATAGCTAGTATTCATCTACATCAGAAAAATGGATTTAGAGAAGTAGGTATACGAGAACGTATCGGGAAAATGGATGGCGTATGGAGGGATAATGTTTTTCTAGAAAGAAGAAGTGTTTTGGTTGGTATGAATTAAGTACAGTCGAATACATGGAGTTCCATGCTTCTATGTATTCGACATGAATTTTTTAGGGTCAACAGCCCGTTAACGATTATCTTTCTATTTCTTTTTAAAAAAAACATAAAACTGCAATACTAAAGTCGGTGATATAGAGCTTTTGTTACTTCTTAGCAATAATCGTAAATAAACCTGGAATGTTTTTTTCTATATTTCCTGGGGAATCTTTTGGGAATGCCCATCTGACCCCTGATTCTTCTTCCAACATTTCCATACGTAAACCAGCCTTTGCAATGGCAGTTACTATTTCACCTAATGTCCACCTACGAATTGTATTCTTGTTTAAATTTGCTTTTTCTGTATCTGTTAATAAGATACTGTACGCAACATCTACTTCCACCAACTCGTTGTCAAAATAATCTCCACTTGCGATCATCTTATTTTCTTCTGTACAAAGTAACTTGGATACAAACGGATGATAGTCTCTCACGATAAATCTCCCACCTGGTTTAAGTGAATGATATACAAGCTCAAATAATGGCTGCAAGTCAACGAAATAATGCAATACCCCCAATTCTAATAAGATAAAATCAAAATCTACTAGCTTTTCGTACTCCGGTATATCTAATACATCAGAAACTATGTATTTTATAGGCGCTCCTGCTTCACCCGCTAACTCTAATGCATATCGACTATTATCTTTGGAAATATCGACAACCGTTACTTCTGCTCCTAACAAAGCAAAGGATACTGCTTTATTACCCTTTGAACCTAGCAGATTAGCTATTTTTTTACTTCTTACGTCACCCATATACTTCAAATAATGTGAAATAGCTTGAGTGGGATTTGCTATTAGTTTTTGCGCATACTCCTTAGGTAAGCCGTGGCGATTAACCCATGCCTGATAAGCAGATTGATTCCATCCTGCTTCGTTCATCTTACTTAACTCTTGTTGTTTCATGTCTCCCACCTCCAAAAGTTTTCTTCTCCCAGAAAACAATCAAGTAGATTTTTCCTTGATTAACTGAAATGGTTCAAGCATTTCAATTCGTCTAACTGGTTCTTGTTCAGGCACTTTAACAACTTGTTCCTCCGACGAAAGAACAGCCTGCAAGCCATCTAATATACACTTAGCTGCTAAGATTAATATCGTTAATAAAACAATAGGTACTAAAGAAATCCACGGGTAAGAAGTCCAGAGAAACCTCCACCACATCCCTAATGTACCTGCCCAATCACTTGATGGAGAAACCGCATTAGAATATCCCCATAAATCTTCTTTATAGTATATCCCTCCAATAAATACACTTAAAACACCTAAGTGAGCCATGAGAATGAGCGATTGTATAAACTCTCTGATAAAAATTATATATAACTGAGGAACTAAAAACGGTTTAATATGTTTTGTAATAATGCGCCAAGACGTTGCTCCTAAAGTTCGGGAGCATTCAATAAATTCCATCTTGTTTATTAATTGCACTTCATTAGCAATTAATATGGAATTGGAGGGAATATAAACAATTGATACTACTATAATATAGAGCAAAACTAGCTCCCAAGATAAGTTGGATTCTGGCCTCTTCCCCTCAAAACTTCCTTGAAAAATCGCCCAACTCAAAATCAAAAATGCAAATAAAGTAATTGGAAAATAATTAAAAGAATCGGCAAGATATTTAATTGGTGTCTTAATTTTTTTTAGATAAAAATGAATGATAAACCCAAAGAATATGGAGGGAACAACTCTAATAATTGAAATAACTATTGCTGCGAATATTGTATATTTTGCCCCAACAATCATAACTACTGCAATATTCCGTCCAAAATTATCAGTCCCTAAAGGTGGATATACTTTCCAACTATAAGGGGCAGGTAGTGGTTTTCCAGCACTATCATACAGTAACCCCGCCGTAGGAATTCGATCTTGAAAAACAAGAAAATACAAAATACTTATCGATAAAATTCCACTAATTATACTAAAACCAAAAAGGAATAGTTTATTTTTAAAAACTCTTTTCATTATACTCACTTATATCACCACTCCAATCTTTGACCTGTTTGCTTATAAATAATTTTCGTGATAAATGTATATATTATGAAAATAGGTACATAAATCAAAATTAGCGTAAAGGCAATAATGTCAGGATTCGGATATGCAATAATATATGAAAATATCCCATTTATATTAAACAATTTTTCGACAACTACCATTGAAGATAAAAGAATAATAATAATTGATTTACTATGAATAATAATATTAGGAGCAATATTTCTTAGAACATGTGAAAAAAATATATGGGACCTGTTAAAGCCCTTACTTTTAGCTAAATCTACATAGGTTTTCTTCATCTCTTCATTTACTAAGTAAAGAATAACTTTAAAAACCATTACAGCTGGGATTAATGCTAGCGTAATTATTGGCAAAAAGTACGATTTATTTTGAGAGGTACTAGCAGTTGAAAACAATAATGTTCCTGTTTGCTTATAGTAAAATATCGCTGATAATTGGAGAACAATAATAATTAACAAATCAGGCAATGATTCTAACAAGGAAACCGTTTTAACGATAAATTGATTATTTTTTTGGGGTAACAGTGTCGTCAAATATGCTATAAATATCCCAATCACTACAGATATTAATAATGCTGTAAGAAATAAAACCATAGAATAGAAATAATTATCCCAAAAATTAATAAAAATAGAGTACTCAAATCCAGTTGGCCCGATAAACACTAAGCTTTGGGGACGAATCAATGATTGGACAATCTGAATGATGCTCTCCATATACAATCCGATATCTAACTGGATTCCTTTTGTAAACAATCCTACAAACGCACTTAAAAGAATTAACCCAATGACAACGCAAAAAAAACGCAAAATAGACTCTAATACATGCTTCATATAAGTCCCCCTTCCTCTTTTTACAAACAGATTCCAATAACCACTCAGTCAATGAATAACATATACAATTCTCTAAGAATCAATTAATGAAATCTATAAAAAAACTATAATATATCAGTAGACACTATGTTTCTAAAAGAGTTGGATAAATTTAAAAAGATAAAGTAAATAAATTATCGAACAAAGGAATTTCTGGAACAGTTGGATATAAGCCCTCCTTCGTTTGAGCAAACCAATAAACATATACAGTTAACCGTTCGATCGTTAAATTAATCCAGGTGTCACAATATGAACACAGAACCAAAAATAAAAATTTTATTTCTTTTCAATAGAACCTCTTTTCTACTATATATTCTATATTTTCCTCAAAACCCCTTCTTCAACTAACCAGAATATGGAATAAAATTACATTCTTCCATGGCAGTTCAATAAGTTCTATAAAAAAAGCGTTAATCCATCATGGATTAGCTCCCCTATTAATTGAACAAAGCCCATATTAAACGTATCCCAATACTCATATCTTTTACGACTTTCCTAGAATTTAAGATGAGAAATCATCAATAATTTCTACCACTTCAATTTTTCCATTTATCAAAAGCTCAGGAAGCTCGTTTTTTACATTACCTTTCCAGTATTCTCTAGCTTGTTCAATTTTTTGAGAGAAAGGAACCCCATCTTCCTTTGGTAAAAGGTTTCCATCACCCTCAAAATAATTCCCAATAACTCGAAGTTTTACAATCTGCAAAACTTTACGATTGTAAGAATCAAATAATTCTTTCCATTTCAAAGAGTCTTCATAGCTTTTAGCAGCGTATAAGCAAGACAATCTTGAAGGATATTCATGATATTCTTGTAGTCTAACCATTTCTACTATCACTTCTCTAACAGCTCTGATTGTTTGACCTACATACTCAATAGCCACTTTGGCATTCTCTTTATTAATGTTCAAGCCGTCATTTGTATAATGACCGTATAAAATCTGAATAAAGTCTTCACCTTTAGAGTTCAATTGTTCCCTCTCAAAAAAGAAGCTATATAAGGTATTTTTTTGGTTCTTGTCAAAGTTAATTATCTGTCCTAGACTCATTTTATTCCTAGTAACGATATGATAAACATACAATTCGTTCTCATTCATGGTCTGCCTCCTTTTGGTCTTCATTATTAACTCTTATTTTACCAGAATAAGGGATATATTGTTCGTCTAACCTGCCCCGTTAACCATCCATGAAGCCCTGCTTCACCACATAATATGGAAGAAAATTACATCCTTCCATGGTAGTTCAATAAGTTCTATAAAAAAAGCGTTAATCCTTCATGGATTAACACCCCTATTAGTGAACAAACCCCATATTAAACGCATCCCAATACTCATATCTTTTACGACTTTCCTAGAATTTAAGATGAGAAATCATCACTATGCAATGACTTCTTGAAATTACCCTGCCTATCTCAAAACCAAACTTTAAACCCCAACCATCGATATCGCATTTAGAGTATTCTTCAAACCGAAGGAATCAATACTTATAGGTTCTTTACAAATCCAGTACTTTTCCCTTCATATCCCATATACGTATAAAATTTGTGGGCAGCTATACGCTCTGGACGATTCCCACTATTTAACGCAATGGCAATAGCTCCCTGTCTGCTTGCCCACTCTTCTGCTTCTTGAACTAATTTAGTTCCTATCCCTTTATTACGGTAGGAAGAATTAACAACAAAAGCTAAAATTCTAGCATATGAACCATCAATCTCATAAGTATAATTAATACTTAACCCAACCATGCCAACAATATTACCTTCATACTCAGCAACTAAAGTGTGGTAGTTTAGTTTTGTTTCAATATTGTTAAATCTTAATTGCATATTCTCACTAGATGTTGGATATCCCAATTGTTCCATTAGCAATGCCAATTCAGAAACATCATCTAAGGTAGCTTCTCTGATTATCATTAGGTTTCTCCTTTTGTCTTCACTATTCATTTTTCCTCCGATTTACCGAGTATTAATGAATTCCTTTCCAGTTGTTAAAATCGGAAGCTCTTAATCTCTCTAATAAAAGGGTAATATCTTTCCATTCATATATTAAAAGGCACAATTCGGTACCTGCCATTTTCGTTTGTTCACTTTTAAGTAATGTAGCACCTAATGCCTGATAAAAAAGTCGTGCATCATTATCCTCCAATACTTCAACCATAATGGATTGAAATCCTAACACGTTAAATTTTGAAAAGATTTCTTTTATCAATTTCTTTCCAATTCCCATCTCTTGATATTGTTTTAGTATATAGATAGTAGCTAGATGGCCAGTGTCTTTCTCTTTACTTATACTCCCACTAGTGAAGCCAACTATCTGTCCAGCCAGATTTTCTACAACAAACGCAATATTCCCCTCTTCCGATAAATTTCTTGTCCATAATTCCGTCCTTTGTTCATAAGAAAGCTTATCTAGAAAATCAGTTGGGACAATATTTTTATAGGTTGTTTTCCAACTATCTACATGTACTTTTGCTATCCCTTCTGCGTCAGCAATAGTTGCCTCTCTTATGATTGTTCTCATCATTTTTTTCTCCCAATATAAAGCAAATGAGATGATATACCAAGAATATGAGGATTAGCAGCATTATCTTTTATTAGTTGTACAATTTCCTCTACCTCATCTCCTCCTTTATTTCTCCAGTAATCCCAATGTTCGTTCGTTAAAATTGCACCTACATTTGATCCAATTAGTTCCATACTTTCAAATCCGCACTTTTCCATAAATGGTTTTATTTCATCGATATTATAATAATATGCACCTGTAAAACGCCCTTCATCCGAATGGTTAAAGCATCCTGTTTTAGAAAACTCATTAATGGAATCCAGAGTATTGTTTGGTTTCCAATTTTCCGGATACATAAGAGAAGTTAACGTATGCCTAATCCGAGACATAAAGGCCACAAAAACAATGCCATCATCTTTGGTAACTCTACGCAGTTCTTGCACTGCTTTTATTCGGTCATTTACATCCTGTAAGTGATACATAGGACCAAGCATTAACGAAGCGTCAAACTGTGTATCACCTAAACTAGTTAGCTCTCTAGCATCAGCAACATGAAATCCACTAAACTGTTTCTGCAAACCAAGTTCATGTGCTTTTTCTTTTGCTACTTCAACTAATCTTGGTGTTAAATCAGTCAATGTGACCATATATCCTTCTTTTGCGAGTTCCATCGAATACTTTCCTGGCCCAGCACCATTGTCGAGTACATCCCCTTTTTCAGGTATATACTTTTTGATAAAATGCCAATTCACTTGAAATTCAATTGGCTCTCTATCTAAACGACCCCATTCATCGAAGTTCTGATAATAATCAATTATTTTACTCATACCTTTACCTGCTTTCTTTTTAGTTATTAATAGATTCTATATAAGCTCATATTTTCCCTTTAAATCATGTTTATAAGCGTAACCAGTATGTATTTGAAAATAAACCTTATGGATTGTCGTGTCCCCCCCATGGACATATAAGATAATTAAACTTCGTCATTTTGGGTAACGGTTTGAAATGAATAGAGAATGGCTACCCTAAATATTACCTACTCTATAATAAGCAATTTACTCATAAACCATTAGGAAGGAACGTTGAGTTGAGGAATATAAGAAATATCTTTATAAAAGACGTTAAAAGTATCAGTACCAACTGGGTAGCCGCTATTCTAATTGGTGGTCTTATCTTTCTTCCCTCTCTATACGCATGGCTCAATATTCTTGCATCGTGGGATCCATACGGGCAAACTGGGCAATTTCCAATAGGAATTGTCAATGAAGACGTTGGCGCATCCATTCGTGGAGAAAATATTAATGCAGGAGACGAACTAGTTCAAACATTAAAAAGTAATCATGATATGAATTGGCAATTCACGAATAGAGATGAAGCAATGGAAAAAGTAGAATACGGGGACTATTTTGCTGTAATAATTATTCCAAAAAACTTTACGGAAAGACTAGGATCGGTCATTTTAGAAGTACCTCAGAAAGCAAACGTCGATTATTATGTAAATGAAAAAATTAACTCCATTGCACCGAAAATTTCTGATACTGGTGTCAGCCTCATTGTAGACCAAATGAGCAACGAATTCGCTGCTATTGTAAATGGAACTATTTTTGATGTTTTTAATAAATTGGGTATAGAAATCGAAGCCGATTTACCTGACATTCAGAAATTTGAACGATACGTATTCGAAATTGAACAAAAACTACCGGATATACATCAATCATTAAATGCTTCTTTAAGCGATGCTGCATCTGCTCAAAAGATTACTCAACGTGCTCAAGGTAGTCTTTCAAACGTAAAAAAACTTACAGATGATGGATTATCAACTATTGCAAACACAACCGATTTTTTAACGAAAGCTGAGTCTGGATTTAACGAATTAGTGCCTCAAATCAACCGTGATCTACAAAAAGTTCAAGACATCGCCCAACAAGCTAATACGTTATTGACGAAGCTAAAACTCGTTAAAGTAGACACATCGGATTTGGAAAACACTCAAAAGAAGTTGGATCAACAAATGACAAATGCAATCAGTACAGTTGATACAATTATAGAAAGCTTGACAGATTTAAAACAAATGAATGCGCAAAATACAGACTTTCAAAGTAAAGGAAAACTAGACGATGCTATTCAAAAAACAACCGCACTTAAAGGGACTCTTCAGGAAGCACAAACAAATGCGAGAAATATAAATAAACTAGTACTTTCAAAAGAAACACAACTGAAAGATTCAATCACTGATTTACAAAAGATTGCTGAGAATACTTCTGTTCAAATCGACAGTTTTATAAATGAATACAAGAATACGATTGAGCCCACTGTTCTCAGTGAAATAAAAAAGGTAAAGCAAATGTTAACAGAAGCAAAAGGTATTATGAATGGTATCCAAACTGTTTTACCTGAAGTCGATCGCATTTTGACAAGTACTTCTTCTCACGTCAACGACGGCAAAGAACTAATCGAAACTGTGTTAAACGAATATCCCTACATTAGCAATAAAGTAACAGAACTTGCAAAGAGAATTCGAAGTTTCCAAAGCGAAATAAATATTAACGATCTTATTCAGCTTCTACAAAATAACCCAAGTGCAGAAAGTGAATTTCTCAAACAACCTATTGAGTTAAATGAACATAAACTGTTCCCAATAGAAAACTATGGCACTAGCATGACACCTTTTTATTCAGTTCTAGCAATCTGGGTTGGCTGCCTATTGTTAATCTCCTTACTTTCCGTAAACGTTCACCAAGTAGACTTATATCATGCACGTGAAATCTATTTCGGTAAACTTTTAACCTTTGGGACAATCGGTATTATGCAAACGCTCATTGTCACAGTTGGAGATATAGCCTTACTTGGAGTTAAAGTTCAAGAACCCTTTTGGTTTATTTTATTTGGGTTATTTATCAGCAGTGTATTCATATCCATTGTTTATACTTTTGTATCGGTTTTCGGAGATATTGGAAAAGCATTTTCAATCATTATGTTGGTCTTACAAATCGCTGGTTCTGGTGGAACATATCCAGTTCAATTGCTCCCTGAATTTTTCCAATGGATTAATCCTGCATTACCGTTCACCTATGCAATAGATCTTATGCGCGAGGCAGTTGGAGGTATTATTTGGAGAAAAGCAGGCTTAGACATCCTATTTCTATCATGCGTAGGAATACTCTTCCTACTTTTTGGTGCCTTCTTGAAAGAAAAGTCGAACAAGAAAACAAATGAATTACTGGAGAAGTCCAGACAGTCTGGATTGTTTCATTAAACATAGAATCGGTAATTGTTTATTATCTTAGTTGATATTGACTATAAGAATCCATTCTATTGTTATTCAGCAGGAGTTTCGACTTCTTCCGAAATTTTCTAAAAATTACCATGCAGAGTATGGGAATTGCGCAAGTTCGCGACAAAAAATTGCTCCTACCCTAAATCCTGTGATATAAAGTAATGTTTCTGCAAATAATTAGTAAAATTTTTTCTCAGTATAGTTTCTCAGTACCTCCTAAATTGATGTCATCAATATACCTAGACAGAACTAGCGATTGCTCCTTTCAATTGGTAGCCGGAGCGAAAAGACTGGCAGTAGTTTTCTGCCCGACTTCTTGCGTAAGGCATCTACAAAGCATCGGAGCGTTTATAAATAGTAAATACTTAGTTCAGTATATGATCATGGACTTTTTAAACGGCCAAGCGCACCTCACTGCAGAGACTTGCCCATGCTTTTTCAAACAATGAAATAGCAACTATTTACTTGAACCTATATGAAAAGTGATTATACAATAATCGAATTTTTGCATCATGTCCATGGTCTTCAATCTATTGAAAGTAGAATGATAAAAACACAAAAACAGGTGTAGAAAAACAATTCGTTTTTCTACACCTGTTTCATTTAAGGGATTCTTTAGTGCAATAACATTTTTCACATTTCAACATCCTGAATTACAATGTTAGGGCAGTTAATTTCCGATAACAATTCATCTAAATTCGTTATTTCAAAAGGGCAAACTACACCTTTCACATTTTTTTGTTGAGCAATTTTTGCTAATGAAGCAGTAACCATTGCAGTTGTATGATAATCAGAAAAAGTAGATAAAGATAGTAATTTCACCCTCTCTTTGGTATCAACTATTCCTTTTACCTCAACAGTAAGAAAAGCACTTTCATTTTTATTTGGATTATGTTTTACTACCTTAGATAGAAATTTATTATTAAACTTATGTATAATTTCAATGAAGCCAATTTGTCTTAGTAAAGATACCTGTTTATTGAAAGCATTAACATTCCAAGAAGTCCAATAATTAATAGGATTAGTTTTTAATTTATCTTTTAGCAAGGTTTTCTCCGAATGGTCTATTAGTCTTACCTCTTTTTCTTTGAGGTGATTAAGAAAATATATTTTTCTTTTTTTAGTAAATCCAGATATAACTTTGTTTTCAAAATGTACTTGTTGAGTAATTATCTTTAACATATCTAAAATTCCAGATATTCCTGCTTTAGCATTAGTGTTTTGTAATAATCCAACGTTTATCTCTGTTACTTCTTTAAAATCTGAAACAGCTTTTTTTACCATTAAACCTGATAATCCAGGAAAAAATCCCGACATTACAACAGAACCTACATCATTATTTTCTGCACTTTTATTTAGTTCATTTACTTTCTCAACAAAGTCATAAAACGGGGTAACATCTACACATAATATCTTATTATCTATACAACACTTTTGTACATTTGGAATTTTCTGTTTCAATACAACTACTACAATATCAATATTCTTAATCACTTGCTTTACATTTTCTTCTTCATTTACATCTAAATATTGGAATTGAACATTATTGTTAAAAGAATTTGCTAATTTCACCCCTCTTTCAGTTTTATAGTCTGTTACTATTAACTTTATTTGATTATCAAATATCCGTAGTAATTCAATACAAACTAATTTTCCAAGAACACCAGATGCCCCAACAACCATAATTTTTTTCATGATTTAATACCTTCTCTCTATTTGTTTTTTTCCGAATAATTAATGTTTTATTGGATTAATCTGCCCCGTTAGCCATCCATACAGCACAAAATAGTGCTGCACCACAGAGTATGAAAATGGTTAAGAGTAATCAATACTAATAGTCCACCGAAATCCATAGACTTATTAATGTACGCCCTCCTCTTTTTATTAACAATTGAGAAGGGTCTTCTTAACTGTTGTCATTTTTCTTTTTTTTGAGGAAACTTATTTTCATGGTAGTTCAAAAAGAACTGTCTGAACAGCTCAACGATCTTCCACTAAATTGGTTTCTTGCTCAAACATCTACTCTCTCATCTTCAACTAGCCTGCCTCTTTAGCCATCCATGAAAATAAGAACAGAGCATCTAAAAATAGATCAACGATTTTCAAGAAAAGCCCATATATAAACAGGTCACAGTTTCTCAAATAAATTACTCCATTTCTTCATGTTACATGAAAATTTAATTCGTTTTTAACATTAAGCATAGAACCAGGACTAATCTGGCTTTTTCAAGCTCACTGAATTTCTATTCAAATCTAATAAATAGATATACAAAGAGACAAATACAGGAAATCCAAAGTTTCCATAGAAGGCTTCTTTCGTATTAAAATTATTGTATTCTCATATTTATAATCGTAATATCCTGCCGTTTTTTCAACATCATTACTGTTCACACTGTTAATAATATTCCTGGCTTAGATGTTTCTCCTTCTTGAAATGAGGTTTTGATTACCCCAAATAATTCTTCAGGACGCTGATGTCATTTGGCTATCTTGAATAACTTCGAATAGATACGGAAAGAATAATAGCACTTGAAGGCAGAGCGAGGAGTATTCTAAGTTGAGTTTCTTTAAAAATACACCAAAACAAAATATTACTCTCAATGAAAACGATAAACAACTTACTAATGATCTAAAAAAAAATATAGAGATGATTCACGAATATCTTTGTCAAACAGAAGATTTAATGTTTAAAAAAATGAGTTTTAATAAAATGGGTTGCACTATTCTTTTTCTTGATTCAATGGTGAAAAAAGATATTCTTCAATCTTCTGTTATTGGACCTATATTAGAAAAGAAATCCGGAGAAATTCAAAATGTGGTGAAGACAACTGAACTGAAATTTTCTTCAAACATTTCAGAAGTAGGGGCTAGTTTATTAGAAGGTTACTGTACTATTCTAATAGAAAATGATGCAATAGCAAAGTCAGTGGTTGTAGGAGAAATTGCAGAGCGTTCTATTGAAGAACCTGCTAATGAACGGAATATTCTAAGTTCTCATGATGGATTTGTCGAAAATTTAAGTACTAATATTCTACTCTTGAGAAGAAGGATTAAGAGCCCACAGTTAAAAGTGAAATTCTTCACCTTGGGAAAAATCACAAATACGAAAGTTAGTATGGTGTTTATTGACAAACTTGCTAATAAAAAAATTCTAGAGGAAGTTGAACGAAGAATTACTTTTATCGATGTTGATCATCTTCTTTCAATTGGAGATATAGAGGAATTCATTGAAGACAATCCACATTCTCCTTTTCCTCAAATGTTAACTACTGAAAGGCCTGATAGAGGAGCGTCATACTTAACAGAAGGGAAAATCATATTAATTGTTGATGGTAGTCCGAGAATTTTAATTGTTCCAATTACCTTTTTCGCTTTTTATCAATCACCAGATGATTACAATAGTCGTTGGGTATTAGGTTCTTTTTTTAGGATTATTCGTTTCTTCAGTTTGATGATTTCTATCAGTTTGCCGGCAATCTACATTGCAATTATTTCTTTTCATTCTGAAGTACTCCCAATTGGGATTTTGTACTCAGTTAGGGTTTCATTAGAATATGTGCCTTTTTCTCCTTTAGTCGAGGCAATTGTGATGCAAATCATTCTTGAGTTACTAAAAGAAGCTTCCATTCGTTTACCTACTCCGATAGCACAAACTCTTGGTATTGTAGGAGGACTTATAATTGGTACAGCAGTAGTGGAAGCTAATTTAGTTTCAAATTCGATGATTGTTGTTATTGGACTCACTGCCATATCTTCATTCGTAGCACCAGTAAATCAAATGGGAACTAGTGCTAGGTTATTAGGATTTCCTGTCATGATCGCAGCATCATTGTTCGGTTTTTTTGGAATTGTACTAATATTAATGGTACTCGTTATGCACTTATGTAAATTAGAATCCTTTGGCACGCATTACTTTTCTCCATTAGCACCTTTTAAACTAGAGGACTTAAAAGATACATTTGTAAGACTCCCTACTTGGAAGCTTAAAACACGACCAACAGACTCACAGCCTGTATACAAACAACAACAACGGCATACAAGAGGGTGGAAGAAGTGATTACTAAAAAATATTCCATAACAAAGTTTCAGTTGTTTTTTGTATTAATTCAAAGCCAGATTGGCATAGGTCTATTTTCTTTACCAAATGTTGTTCAGGAATCAGCAAAAGGAGACTCGTGGATATCGATTATTTTAGCAGGAGCAGGTGTACAATTTTTACTGATTGTCTATTTGTTTTTATTGAAAAGATTTCCGAATGATGAATTTGCCCAAATAACTCAAAAAATCCTTGGACGTACGTTAGGCAAAATAATAAATTTCTTCTTTTATTTTTATTTTATTATGACGGGCAGTTTATCGACTATTTTAATGGTGAAATTAATAAATTTACAGTTATTACCTATAACACCTAACTGGATGATATCCCTACTTATTTTAAGCGCTTGTATTTATTTGACCATCAGCAACTTAAAGATAATAGCAAGATTTTTTGTCCTAGCTTTTACTCTGATAATCTTATTACTGTTTCTTACTCTTTTTACTTTATTACTCCCTCAAGAGATTCAATTTATTCTTCCAGTTGGAAATTCCGGCATTAAAAACATTCTAATTGGCAGCAATAGTGCTTTATTTTCGATGGTTGGTTTTGAAGCATTATTATTTTTATATTCCTTTATTATTCATAATAACAAAGGAGTATTAAAAACCATTTCATTGGCAAATATCTTTGTCACTGGATTTTACACCTTCATAGTCTTCATTTGTTTAATTAGTTTTAGTCCTGATCAATTGAATCTAATAAGAGAGCCATTGATATTTCTTTTTAGAGGACTATCTTTTAAAATGTTTGCACGTGTAGACTTAATTTTTCTCTCGTTTTGGATTGTTCCAATGACAACGACAATTATTGCATATTTATTCCTTGCAAGTAAAAGTCTTAGCAATGAAGAAAAGTCTTATAAAAAGATTGTCGTGATAAATGGAATTCTTATATTTTTGATTTCACTTATTCCTCATACTGATGAAATCACCAATCTTTTTACCAAATATATTTCTTATTTAAATTATGCTGTTATCTATGTCATTCCAGTTCTCCTTTTAATTTTGTCATTAATATTTAAAAAGCATGAAACGGGTGAGACTGCTTGAATAAAAGACTCCTACTAATTTTGATAATCCTGAACATCTTTTTGACTGGTTGTTGGGATCAACACCAGCTCGTTGATAAGACAATCGTTAACGGAATCAGTTTTGATTTAACAGATGAAGGAAGAATACTTTTGAAAGCTCGTAACATTAATATAAAAAGTAAAGGAGGAGGCCAATTTGAAATTGAAGATGAACTTGTGAGTGCTGAAAGACCTACTATGGTTGGTTTATCAATGGATATTGATAGCAAGTCAGCGGGACGGGTGGACTATAGTCAAACACATCTTCTTTTAATCGGTGATGAATTGGCTAAACAAGGGATTCATCAAACACTAGATTCTTTTTATCGTGGAAAAGACTCAAATATTGCAGCGAAAATTGCGATTACCAAAGGTAAAGCACACGATGTCTTATCAACGGAAAAAGATAAAAGCCCGATTGCATTCTTTATTTTACAAATGATTGAAGGAGCAGAGGAAACTACCTTTTTACCGGAAGAAACTATTTTTAATATATGGACAAAAATTCTAACTCCGGGCAAAGATTTTATCTTGCCATATTTAGAAAAGACAGAATCAGATAAAATCGCGATTGCTGGGGTAGCCCTATTGAATGGAGATAAGTTTTCTGGAATAACATTATCAAAGGAGCAAAGCACGTTATTATTACTATTACTCGATCGATTTAAAAAGACGAACTTCATGTCACTCATACTAAATCCAACGAGTGAAGATCGATCAATTGCTTTTTCTACAAGGAAGATAAAAAGAGACATGGAGATTACAGTAGACAAGACAAGTGGAGATATAACTTGTACCATAGATATTAGCATCCAAGTAGAAGTAAATTCCTATCCACAAAATCTAAAAGAAGATTTAAATACAAAAAAATTAAATAAAGAAATTTCTGCAGGATTAACTAAACAAGCAAAGGAAATAACTGCTATTCTTTTAGAAGCAAATTCCGATGTCTTTGGGATTGAAATGGAAATAGCTAAAAGACATCCTGACGTATGGAAGAAAATGAATTGGGATGAAGATTATAAAAATACTAAAATAGAGCCAAAAGTAAATGTGGAAATCATAAAGACAGGTAATGTGTTTTAAACATTACTTGTCGATTTTTAAGTATAGAGACATGGATTCAATAAATATTTCAGTGAATGACTTCAGGGTGATTCATTCCTATCCTCCATTTGTATTTTGGCACATATTTCATTTTCCCATCTAATTTCCTTATTGAACTAACCTGCTACGTTAGTACAATATATTCGACAAAAATAGCATTCTATCTTGATCAACACAACCGCTTTGTTCAATAAAAAAAGGAGTCGTAGTAACAACTCCATAATTATTTAAGATGATTAACTAAATCTAATCTCTTTTTATCCATTTACCAAATGCCCAAATTCCCACTATGTAAACAATTAATGAAAGAAATGCATATACCGTATCTCCAGTTTCCCATTTCCCCCAGATACCATAAAAATTAAAAAAGGTGTCATATAATACTGCAATTATAAAGATGACAAACAAAACTTGTTTAATTCTTTGCTTATTTTGTTTCATTACTTTCACACCTTTTTAAAATAAACTAACTATCATAAAAATATTTATTATTATATTTCGCAAAATTCTTCTTGAATTAACCTGTTTCTTTAGTTCAACAACAGGTTTTTCTTTTAGTAAAATTGTTACTTAAATACCTTATCTTCACCCATCTCTATTCATAAATGTTTGTTTGATAGCTTTTATAAGAGTCCGAAAAAACTCTAAGGGGAAAGGTTACGGAAATTTCCATATTGTTTTCTGGTTCTAAGTGAGGAATATGATTAATTTTTAAAGAAAGTGGGAAGCCCAACTTCTCTTAAAATATCATTAAAATTGAATTCGTATACATATTTTTCGTCAATTCCAGAATTCCTCAACACTTTTCTTAGAGAAATAAACAGTTGTTCATCAACTGAAGGAAAGACAACTTCAAAAGGTTTTTCATAATCTAATTCGTTTAAATAATATATGATTGCCTTATATAAAAATGGAAATTCTTGTTTGATAGGCTCTCTATTATCTAGAAATGACTTGATATAATACTTCAAATGATAGATTTTTTGGGGGTCAAAATCAGGGTCTTTCCTTTGACGATGAGTAAAGATAAAAGCAGATTTAGCAGACCAATTACCAAGTCCTGCCCCAAAGACAAGAAGCGAATATTTTCGCACTTCATAATCAGGATGCGAAAAGTATTGATAATAATCATCATAGTTATTTTTAGTCCATTTTTTACTTGTAATAAAATAGCCAATTTCTATTCCACTTAAAATACTCTTTGCCTTATCAATAAGTGCTTTCGTCAAAAATTTCCATTCCTTTCTGATAGCACTTTTCATGAGATTCTTCTTCAACTAACCTGCTGCGTTAGTTCAATAAGAAAAAAAGAGTTGCCTAAGCAACCCAATGTTCTTTCACTAGAGCACCCCATTGCTTTAAGTACATTCCTTCACAATCTCATAAATAGTTCAGAACCCAAACTAGTCCCTGTTTAGATAGTCCTTTTTATTCCAATGGGCAAGTAATACGACAAATTGTTTGTAATCATCCCACCTACTCGCAATCCAATAGCACCTGGCTTCCCACTAATTAAAAAGCTGCCAATTAACATTTCCCCTACTTGTTCACCCTTTTCGCTTTGGAAGGTTACTTTTGGTTGCTCGATATATTGCTGATACACCTTTATATACTGATTATAAGATTTTTGTATATCTTCTTTTATTAACTGTCCACTCGTGTCATAAATTTCAACTGAATTTCCTTCACGACCGAATACAGGTTTTTTTACATAGGGCAGGCCTTTTTCGATAAATGAATTTTCTTCTAAATATGTTGGTAAAAAATACTCGGCAATCCACTCATGCTCCTCAGCTGAAAAAAATACATTGCTTTCCTCATGTAAGCCCCAAATAACAGCCTGTACCGCTTTATTTTGAAGCAAAAACGCAGAAGGTGGGTTAATAATTATTAACAAATTTTGTTCAACTAAATCAAGTAACCATAAACCGATTGGATTTTGTGCTTCGTCTACATCTTGAATTACATTTTCAATAGGAAACGTTTGACGATACAAAACGTCAATTTGCTTCCCATCCTCATCAAACAATCCGACTCCGTTTTGTATTTGTAGTTGATGTAACGGTGTAAATTTAGCTCCAGGTATAAATTGCATTAAGTAAAGCGTTGTATAATAGTCTTCTATATTTTGTTCATGCGCAGTAAAGACAATATGTGCCTTTTGTGAAGGTTTACTTTGTGCAACACTTTTCCTAACCATATCTTTTAAAAGTTGCTCCATTTTAGCATTTGGATTTTCCATTGCAAACGCATGACATATACGTTCATTAACAAAAAACAATTCTTTAATAAATGTTGGTGTATCTGCATTTATTTCAATACATTTGTAGCTGTCGTTATATGGAATAAAATCAAAGCGCGCGATTACACTTTCAGCCTCTAAAATTTTTAACCGAAGAAAATGAAGGGTTTGTTCTGGATAGCCCATTTCAAGTAATATTTCATCTGGTACATTACGCAACAAATGTGCGATTTTAAAATAAATTTTGCCGGTG
The DNA here is from genome assembly GCF_038005325.1 of Psychrobacillus sp. FSL H8-0484. NCBI lineage: Bacteria > Bacillati > Bacillota > Bacilli > Caryophanales > Bacillaceae > Psychrobacillus > Psychrobacillus sp. FSL H8-0484. The sequence continues at coordinate 2,526,512 of NZ_JBBOSZ010000001.1, forward strand.
CGTTCCGTCGCTAATCGAATTTTTTCCACTTCATCTTCTGTTACTTCATATAAATCATAAAGTGCATATTCCTCATCATATAAATCTGCCCAAAACTGTTCTATTTGTGAATAAAACTGTTTACGATTGCTTTTATACATGAAGGCATTCAGCTCACTTTCAAATCTGTTACATACATCACATATACACCACGGTCTTCGTCAATTTCAGTAGAAGTAACGAGCATTTGTCCAACTATAGGAATATCTACAACATCCTTTAGTAAATAACGAATAACTTCAAAATGAGTCTCACAAGGAATACGTGAGAGCACTCGGTAATTTTCACGTTCATTTGGACTTCTAAATTCGATATGGATGCCTCGTCCTCGGAAGCTTTGTTCGTCTTCACCAGATAAATTACGTCCCATCTCTTTTAGTATAAGCACTTCCTCATTTTCTTTCATTTCGTTCGATATTAGTTCAAATTGTGTACCATGCATAACAAAATATGTACAAAGCTGTCGTGCATAAAATTCATCGAAGCCTACATTGGTTGCCATATATTCATAAAATGGCTCAAAACGGCCATTTCCTTTATCGATATAATAACTTAACTGCTTCAAAGCTACCCCCACCTCATGCTAGTAAGATAAACATTTCGCGACAATCCAGCCAACTGCTACTGATAACGATAATAAAATCGTTCCGACTGCTCGATTATCTTCTTCAATCGCTTTTTGAATACTAAAACGAATTGTCATTAGTTCTGCAATGAAAAATACAATTACTTGCGCTACAATTCCAATTGCACCCCAAACGGCCATATCTATTAACGATATGGAATACTCGGCAGCAGCCCCTAATACAATTGCTAGCCCCACTACTTTACCACCTAAAAGCATTGCAGCTGCTACATTTTTATTGGCAATTAATTGAAACTCTTTAATTTTGGGCGTGCTTAACGTAAATAACAGCATCCCAATAATTAATAAGCTTAGTGATACGCCTAAATATGATAAAAAATTTACATACACATTCATGTTTTTCCGCCTCTCTTATCCCCCAAAACTTTTTGAGCCACTGCCAAAGCCTGAGCTCGATTGTACCGCTTTAAAGCTCTCACTACTTTTATAACTTGTATAGTCAGTGCTACTATTTAATGCGGACTTATTTTTATAATAGCGTCCCCCATAGTAGTATGCGCCGTGATGGCCTGAACTACTTTCATCGCATTGCCATACGCCATCTTCATCTGACCAGTCCCAATCGCGACAACTTTGATCTGTAGGCGTTGGTGGTAAGCTACTTGTAGATGTGCCACAGCCAGCTAAGCTTAACGTTAATGCTGTTGCTGATATCCCGACCATCATTTTTTTTGTTTTTTCCATTTCTACCAGCCTCCATTTCCTTTCCTACTTTAACGTACGAGACAACAGCTTAAAAAGATTCGAAAAATTTAATATTGAATATGACTTCGGAAAATTATTATTCTGAATACTTTTCTTGTCAAGCCAATCCCAATAAAGTTCTCTTCTCTACAATGCTAATCACAATTTTTAATTTTTTCTTTTAGCATTTCCACCCTCCATATTTCACTAACTTTTAAACTCAAATATACCTCATTTCAAAACATCTCTTTCTATACAGTACCCTTCAATTTCTCATTAATTTTTTCAAGCAATTTAGTTTGAACTTTTAGCTGGTTAACGAGCGTGACCATAAACCAAATCACAAAAATAATTGGCACCAAATAAAATAAAAATACTAAACCTGGTAATAAAACCGTCATTGATTCCAATATAAAACTACCTCCTACATCTTAAAATATTTTTAAATTGAAATAATACTATTCAACTAACTTGCCTCCAGAGTCGAGTTATAAAATTCCTTATTGAACTAACCTGCCCCTTTAGTTCAATAAGAAAAGGCGACATTGATTTATTGAAATACCGCCCCCCTTATCTACTTTTATATCGTTTTTCCTTTATCATCAATAATCCCAAATAAATCAAAATAATCCCCAATAGTAAAGTCGGTGTAATCAAGGGTTGTGTTAAATTACCAATAGGTGATGGCGTCACAAAAGCTAATGAATAGCTCAATAGTAGGATTGTCATAAATAAGCTGATATGCACGAATAAAAAACGTTTTAACACTTGCTTATCCTTACGATTGGGAAAGACAATTATGCTAGCTACGATAATAAATAAAGCTAGGAACATCACTTCGAAAATCGACTGCCACGCTGCTAATTGACTGATACTTTGAATATCTTCTTGAGTTAGGTTACTCTTCGTTATCCAATAATCTGACTTATTTAGCCGATAACTATCAAGCAATATATAACCCATATAAAATAACAGATATAATGGAAGGTAAATATAAGTATATAACTGCTTTTTTAATACTTTGCCTTCTTTATATCGCAAGCTTTGTTCCAAGAGATATCCCCCTTTTCAAAAAAACTGCCAGTTTAATTCTCCATAAAATAACTACTTCGACAACATTTCAAAAATTACCTCCTTATTCAACTAAACTGCCCCTTTATTTCAAGAAGAAAAACTGATATCCCTTTATAAAAGAGATTTCAGTTCATCTTTTTACTTTCAACTATTTAACCTTTCTTTAATTGTATTACTTACTAGGAATTGTAAATTTTCAAGATTCATTTTATTTATTTCAATTTTCGAATATAATAGCGAAATAGGAGATAATTTTACCACTAAATAATACCGAAAGAAGAGAAACTTTTTACAAATTTTTATTTATATAAATTTAGCAACAATCCTCTTAGTTACCATTTCATCATCTATTCTTCGAAAAAAGAATTACACCAAGTTTTGGATACCTAGTGTTCTATTAATAGGAATATTATTTGTAATCGCAGTCGTAAGTTTTTTCACATTGGACGGCTGGGAATCAATGAGTTTTTTCTTTATGTTTATTTGCATTACAATCGGTTCGCTTATTGGCACAGCTATTTCAATGCTTACAAAATTCAAGAAGATCTAACATAAAAAAAGCAAAACGAGAAATCGTTTTGAAATTACATATTCAATTAGAGAGAAGCGAAAAAAATGAAAAGAACTCTTGTAATAAGTGATATACACGGTGAATTAAAGAAGTTTGAACAGTTACTTGGAGAAGTAGAATACGATCCAGAATTTGACCAATTAATCTTATTAGGTGATTATGTAGATCGAGGACCTAATTCAAAAGGTGTTATTGAAAAGGTGATGAGTTTAAAAGAAGCCGGAGCTCTATTGCTTAAAGGTAATCATGAAGATTTGATGATAAAAGCTTTAACTACTGACATAGAAAGATCGTGGAACCACTGGATTAAATTATGTGGTGGAGATAAAACTTTATTTAGCTATGGTTTTTCAGAAATTGATATAGCCGCAAGTGAAGAAAAATTCCAAAAACCAGAGCTACATTCATCTACACTAAATAAACACTTAGAGTTTATACAAGGATTAGAAAATTACATAGAAACATCCGATTATATGTTTGTTCACGCGGGCGTACACCCAACAACACCTATTGCTGAGACAGATCCACATATTTTAATGTGGATTCGAGACGAGTTTCATAAAGGCTATAATGGTGAAAAGATCGTGATATTTGGACATACAGAAACAAATTCTCTTCATAGGGATATCAACAATAACAATGTCTATTTTGGAAGCAATCGAATCGTCGGTATCGATGGTGGAGCTGTATACGGAGGACAATTGAATTGTTTAGAGTTGCCTAGTCAAAAAGTATTTTCAGTAAAATAAGCTCAACTTCATCGAACTAATAATTACTTTTATCAATAGAACTTTACATTATTTTTAACAGAGTCAGCTATATCTAACGGCAGTTCCTGAGGCGTTAGTTGAAGAATAAAATAAGAGCTGTCTAAACAGCTCAATGAGCTTCAAGTAAAGCACCCGTTAGCCATCCATGAAGCCCTGCTTCACCACAGAATATACAAGAAAATTACGTTCTTCCATGGTAGTTCAATTAGAGAAAACTGTTAGTTAAAGAACCATTATTTCTTATCTCTAATTTCTTCTAAAATTTCTATTACACGATTGTTTTGTTTTTCTATATTCTTTAATCGTTTTTCAATAATACTTGAAGAAAAAAATACTATGAGTAAAAGTGCTATTCCAACAATTAATTCCATATTTATCCTCCGCCGAATTAGTTTATGTTTAAGAGTATAACTTCTCCAACCTATATTTTCCAGAGCCATTATTTATCTAACCTGCTGTGTTAGTTTAAGTGTAACATTTCACAATGGATCGCCGAAATCTACTTGATGTTTTGGACATAAAAACACCCCGTAAATGTTAGTTGGTGTCTAACATTTACGGGGCAGTTCATACTTCATGTTTGGATGAGAGGTCTTCGTAACTATTGAATGTCTTAAGTAATTTGTGGGTATCAAGTTCTCGCACATTTTTCATTGTCTCAATCATACAAGGTTTATCTGTGGTTTTTACGTAAAAAGCTATTGTATTTGATTATACAACTAGCCACTGTAAATTTTTTTACCTCTTAACTTCCCTTCATACTTTGATGCTGCTTCATGTGTCTGGAATAATTGTAACCGCAATTGTTCGCACGGGGATATCTTTTCCGTCTTTGCTACTTGTAGAAAGGTAGTATTTAGTCAAGATTTCTTTTAATTCATTTTGAAAATTCAAGAAGTCTTCATCATCCATTTTTAATTCGACTAAAGAAAACGCTGCTCCATCATGAGAATTGTTCGTTTCCTCTATTTTTTTTAAATAGTTTTGATATTGAGTCATTAGTGATAATTGATAAAAAGATACGAAATCAAGTTTTTCTTGCTGAGATGCTTGATTCCACTCACCTTGGTCAAGTTTTAACTCTTCTTCATTTAATACATAATATTTCTCGGAAACGGATTTTACCTTCTTTTCTTTTATTACACGAATTATCTCGGAGTCCAATAACACTTGTATATGTCTGTAGAGTGTTGCTTGAGGCACATCTTTAATGATTTTGACCATTTCCAATGGTGTTAATCCATTTTCTTTATTCCTTAATAATGCTTGAGAAATTTTCATTCGTACTGGATGCATTAAAACTTCAACTTTATTTAACATTCTATCCCCTCACTTGTCTATTCTTATTCTCATTATAAAGAATAAGAATAACTAGTGCAAAATATAAAACATCGTGTTATCATTATCAATAATGAAAATGAAATTATTAAAGGAGTTGGGATTATGCAATTACATTATGGAATAAATGATTTAAAAGACTTTGATTTAATGTCGTTTCTACCTATTGTGCTTCCAGTTATTTTAGTAGGGTTTACACTTGCATTGATTGCATTAATTGATTTGTACAGAAATAAAAATAGAAGGAAAAATGTACTCATGTGGACGCTACTTATAATTTTAGGCAATACAGTTGGGCCCATTTTGTATTTTGTTATAGGAAGAAAGGATAGTGAGCGAGTTTGAAGTTAGAAATTAGAAATGTAAAGAAAACTTTTAAAAACAAAACTGCCGTGAACAACTTCTCGATGGAGCTCAATTCAGGAGATTGTGTCGGTTTAATCGGACCCAATGGAGCTGGGAAATCGACGCTTATTAAAATGATCTCGGATATTATTAATCCGGACACTGGTGAAATTCTATTAAACGGAAAAAAGATTTCTTCGATGAAAAAAGAAATTGGGTACTTACCACAGTATCCAAACTTTTTTTACTGGATGACTGCCAAAGAGACACTTATGTTTATGGGAAAACTTTCGGGACTACAAAGAAGTGAATTAACAAGCTCTATTCCAAACATTTTAAAAAAAGTTGGATTAAGCGGAGAGGAAGACTCGAAAGTCGGCACATTTTCAGGTGGCATGAAACAGCGACTTGGAATTGCTCAAACGTTACTACATAAGCCTTCCCTCATTATTATGGATGAACCAGTCTCTGCCTTAGACCCCATTGGTAGAAGAGAAGTATTAAACCTTATTCAAGAAATAAAAAAGGAAACGACCATTCTATTATCAACGCACATTTTAGGTGATGCACAAGAAATCTGTGAGCGATTTATAGTTATTAAAAATGGACTGAAAATAGAAGACACATCGATCACTGAACTCCTTCAAAGAAATAGTGACAATAAATTAAGTATAGAAATTACAGAAAGAGATCAAAAATGGATTGGCATTATAAAGGAACTACCTTACGTGAAAGACGTAGAAGTCATTGGGAATAAGGTAAAGGTGAAAGTTGAAAACCTAGAAACTAACAAAAACTTACTACTAGGCCATGCATTGGAGCATGATGTAGATATCGTAAAGTTTGAAGTCGGAAACGATACTTTAGAAGAAATTTTCTTGAAATTGGTGGTGGAGAAATGAGAAGTTTTATAGTCTTGATGAACAAAGAATTTATCCAAATGGTACGAGATTTCAAAATTGTATGGCTCCCGCTGGTATTTATCTTATTAGGAATTACACAACCTGTAATGACGTATTACTTGCCCACCATATTAGAAGCTTTGGGAAGCGGTCAAGGCATTACAATTGACCCAAGTATGACAGCTCAACAAGGCGGAGAGATATTAGCCGGCACGTTAGGTGCACAATTTGATCAGCTTGGAATCATGATTATCGCAATCTCTTTGATGGGAATCATCCAAACCGATAAAGCTAACGGAATGTTGGCCTTTATTTTAACTAGACCTGTAGCTGTTCGTTCATACGTGGGAGGTAAAATTGCTTCTAACTATTTTATTACAGGAATTAGTATTGCTATTGGTTACTTTGCATCCTATCTTTACGTTAATTTTCTATTCACAAATGTTCCTGTTTCCGATATGCTCACAGCCCTATTGTTTTATCTCGTATGGGTTCTTTTTATAGTTTCGTTTACAACGATGATTAGCACTCTTATAAATAGTCCAGGGCTTATTGCATTAATCTCCATTGCTTTTTTAATTGGTTGCAGAGTTATTGTTGGCTTGAGTTCAATGATAGATATAGTAAATCCCGCCAGTATGAGTAAACATGCAATGGAAGTGCTCATAACAGGATCTGTAAATCCAAACGCAATAGGCAATCTAGCGGTGACGTTTCTTTGTGTAACCTTGGCAATCTTTGTAACAAACTATTGGATTTCTAATAAAAAATTCAGTAACGAATGATTGGAGGATGAAGATCGTTGTTAAGCATCAAATCATTGGAGAAAAGTTTCGGCAAGAAAATTTTAAACGGAATTCAATTAGATATTAAAAAAGGTGAAATTCTCGGTTTTGTTGGTGCAAACGGTGCAGGAAAAACAACGACCTTAAACATTATTACAAGTATTCTAGAATCTGATACAGGAACCGTAGAGATTAATGGGTTAACAAAAAAAGACGGACTTGATTATAAAAAACAGTTTTTCTTTATACCCGATACTCTCGATGTATTTAAAAATATTACAGGGTACGATTGGATTCTTTTTTTAATGAAACTATATGATAGAGAAGATATAGAAAGATTAAAAGAGTATATTAACCAATTTAGTATGGAAGAAGTCATATCCAAACCAATGGGCACGTACTCTTTTGGAATGATGCACAAAGTGGCTTTAATCGCAGCGTTTACTATTAATCCCCCAATTATTATTATGGATGAACCCATAAACGGTCTGGATCCCAATGCTGTTGTTATATTTAAAAAATCCCTTAAAAAATATGTAACAGAAGGCGGTACGATCTTTTTCTCTACACACTTACTCGATGTGGTGGAGAAAATTTGTACGACAGTTGCCATTTTGAAGGAAGGCAAAATAATTCTACATGACGAAATAAAAAATGTAATTGGTGAGTATACTTTGGAATCCATTTTCATGGAGAAACATATATGAAAATTCAATTTCAATTAACCAAATTTCTTGTTTCAACCTTCTATAGAAAACAAACGCAACCAATGATGCAAGTTGTCTTAATCATTGCCTTCTTCTACCTATTCATGCAGCTCACGATTATAAATGCGTTTGTTTTTTTCCTTGGAAGCACACAAGATTTACTGCTTTATAATTTACTGGTATCTAACATTCTCGTCTTTTCGTTAATATGTTATTTATCCATTTCAACGTTTTTTAATTATTACGAATTTAATGTGTTGGGAACGTTACCATTATCCTATGAGAAGATTGCTTCTGCAAAATTGATAAGTAGCTTGTGTGTTCCTTTAGGAATAACAATGCTTCTTCAACTACCCACTCTTTTATTTCTAATATTGGATGGAAAGTACTTCATAGCAACCAAACTGCTCTTGTTTTTACCTATTATAAACGTATTTACCGCCTTAATGATGCTATTTGTTTTATCACTTATTAATAGATACAGATATCGCTTTAAAAATAAACTCACCTATTTAATCTCGAATACTTTTACTGTTCTTTTGATGATTGCCGTAGTAATTGCTTACTATATAAGCAAGTCTACACTCAACATAACCGAGTTATTTTCGCAAATTGATTTATCATCCTTAACTAAATGTAAAGAGACACTCGTTCTCCTATTGAATTATTCACAAGAAACCTTCCAGGGAATGCCTATGATCCATTTAATAATCTTAACTTTTATGTCTGAAAAAATAACCATTTCCTTTTTGTTATTAGTTGTATTCTTTTTGGTTATTAATACGTTACTGTATCGCTTAATTAAGGGAAACATATCAAAGAACTACTTAAAAAACGGGTCTTCGGAAAACAATCAAGCGAATATAAAGAAATCCAAAGCATATATAGCGAAAAGTCATTGGCGTAATTATCTACAAAGAGAGTTGTGGGTGATTAAATCTGAAGCTTATTTTAAAATGCAAGTCGTCCTAACGATTTTATTGCCACCTGTTATTTCTTTAATTTTTCTAGTCGCTATACAAAATGGGGTCATTCCGGATAATTTAAACATTACTAAAAAAGGAATCTTCGATAAATATTTTTCATATTTGGTTTTATTTTTGTGCTGTATCAACAATATTAGCGGTACACCTTATTCCAGAGAAGGTAAATATCATTTTTTGATAAAAAGTTTGCCGTTTGATCATTATATCTTGTATTTAACAAAGGTAGGTTTCGCCTTCTTTTTGAATATGATAGCTGTTTTAATTAGCTTCTTAATTTATGCACTTTTTGGCTATTGGAACATGGAGTCGACGGTGATATTGCTCGTTATTACTTGCTTAGTTATCTGTTATAACCTACTTACTCCGTTATTTGATATGAAAAACCCAAGTTCAGATTGGACTACCCCCTCCGAAGCTATCAAGTCCAATCCAAACGTTTTGGTGAGTCTTTTATTCGGTATGCCTATTCCGGTAATTATCACAGCTATCCATTTTACGTTGCTGTGGTCTGGCGTCAGTCCCCTTGGGTCCAGCTGTATCGTTTTGTCCATAACACTTGTGACAACGATGGTGTTGTACATTTTGATAACGAATTCTATCAGAAATGGTCCATTTGTACGTTCATGAAAATCTATACTAGAACAGGAGAAAGTTTCATATAACGCATTACAAAAGAAAAAGGCTTCTCAAAAGTTTGGTAGTGGTGCGTACCAGGTTCTCACACAACCAGATCACTATTTCTAATTGTTTAAAATCTGGTACACGCCCCGCATTTCATCAAAACATCATGTTTCGTGTCTTAGTCTTCGCATGAGCTTATAAACTATCTAAACACAAAAAAGAAGACCTCTCTCCAAGTTCACGTTTGGATGAGAGATCTTCTTAACTATTGAATGTCATTAATTTTTCCTTTCAAACTTACCTAATAATTTCCCATATGAACTTTATGCGAATGCCATTGAAATATTAGAATCCATTTTCCACTAACCATTTCATAATGCTTTCTTCTCTTTTCTTCATATCGTCATGCTGCGCATCGTATTTACTCATTTTCTTCTGTGTAACAAGATTTCCATCTACCATAAACAATACTCTTTCGGTTTTTGCTGCCACCTTTGCATCATGCGTAACGAGCATTACGGTTGTCCCTTTTTTATTAATCCCTGCAAGAATTGACATAATCTCTTCTGTCGATTTGGAATCTAATGCTCCGGTCGGTTCGTCTCCAAATATAATATCCGGATCATTTATCAATGCTCTGCAGATGCCGACTCTCTGCAGTTGGCCACCAGATGCCTGAGTGATATTATTATCTGCAAGCTTTTCAATTCCTGTCATTTTAAGCAGTTTTTCTGCTTTTTGATATACTACATTTTTATCCGCATCTTTTGATACAAGAGCAGGAAACATAACATTGTCAATCAATGACAGATTCTTTAATAGATTAATATCCTGAAAGATAAATCCCATGTGATTCAGTCGAATCTTTGCCAGCTCTTCTTCTTTTAGATTGCCTATTTCACGGCCTTTAAATTTCACACTGCCAGTAGAAATTCTATCCATACCGCTTACATTATACATCAGTGTTGATTTCCCGCTTCCGGATGGCCCCATGACCGATACGAATTCACCTTCTTCTATCTCCAAGTTTACATCCTTTAAAATATGAAGCTCATTATCTTTTCCTAATTCTACTTTTTTATTCATACTTCTTGCTTCTATTATATTGCTCATTATATACTCCTCCAATGTCAAAAATATATCCACAGAGGCACCCAGGAATGCCTTATTTTTTCAGAAACTTGTATTCTTATCTGTATCGGCGTCTTCATGCAGGAGGCTTCTGTCAATTTCGGGGATAGCCTCCGACTGGACTTTTTTCAACCATACTAACTTCTTAAAACTACAGATAAATCTTCTTCTACTGCTACCTTACAGCACACAGAAATAGTAAATCCAACCACTACAATCAATGCTAACGGACATAGCAACCAAGTCTGCCATGCAACATTAACTAATTCAATTTTTGCGGCTCCCATAGAGGACATTGCCATACTTACAAGAAACTCCCCTAAATAATTTGAAGCTAGTACTCCAACTATAATTCCCAATATGAGTACCATCATAGTTCCTGCCATATATTGATGTTTAATATTTTTAGAAGTTAATCCCAAACTTCGCATGATTGCAATCTGAGACATATCCTTTGATAATAACATCCGAAGGAATAATGCAGTGATCAATACAGCAATGATTACTGCTATTGCGATTCCGGCTATTACAATCAGACTCATCTGATCAATGATATTTCCAAGAGTCTGCTGTGTATATTCTTTAATATCATTTACCTGCGCTGAATCATAGGTATTCTGATAATAGTCCATTTTCTCCCGAACATCGACGCCTTGAGCCACATTCATGCTCACAATATACCAAAGAACGGCATCTTTATTTAATCCGAGACTGGTATGTGCCTTTGCCGTTTTCCCGCCATTTGTAATATCTTGATAAATACCAGTTACTTTCAAAGTCACTTCTGCCCCGGCAATCTTTACTACTACTCCATCTCCCACTTTCTTGTTTAATCCATCTTTTGACGCATTTGCAAAGGAAAGTGAGATTTCCCCTTCACCCTGCGGTGCTTTCCCTTCCAGATACTTTAATGGAAATACGGAAAGATCTCCGGTTTCAATATTAATATAGTCCCAGGAACCTTCTGCATTTTTGACCTGGTAGGAACCTGTGATGTAAGCGGCATACTTTTCAATATCGTAATCATTCTTCAGTTCTTCCTGCAGCTTTTTAAAATCTTCTGTAATTGTATCTGTCTTTCGTAGATCGATTCGCATGTCGGATTTTCCTATTCCCATGTATGTGGAAAATTCCGGTGAATTCATGGTGTTATAAATATTTATAGGAAGTATTACAATAAACGTACATACGATAAAAATAAAGAATAGTAGTCTATATAATTTGAATCGTTTCCATACATCCCTAAGTCCTATATAAATATTGGTTCTAAAGAATTTGTTCTTAAGTAGTGGAAAACTGTATTTTCGGTTCTTTCCACGCTCCATAATATCTGAGCGTAAGGCTTCCACCGCAGAAATCTTATCGATTCTTTTCAGTACTTTCTTGCAGTACATCACAATCATGAAATATACCAATAATGGTGCTATAAGAGATAGTATATATTTTAAGTTTCCTGATAAATCCGAAGATATGTAAAGTCTCATATTACCGTTCAACAGATTTACTACCGCAAAGGAAAGTAGATAGCCTATAATACCAGCTGCTACTGACATGACTCTGTATTTGTTAAGATATACCTTATTTATATCTTTTGCGGATATCCCTATTGCTTTCATTACACCAATTTCTCTTAAATCTTCATCAATCGTTGCTAGGAACGTAAGTCTGATACAGAGCGAAGCTATAATAATTAGCAGAATACTAATAAGTATAATAATCATTGCAACTGCCGCATCTGACATGGCATTAAACATCAGAAATATCTTTCCTCCGACTGTAGGACCGTTTGCTGGAAGACCTCCTTCGATATATGCAGTCTGAACAGCTTGAGAATCCCCATTTTCATTCAGTTTGAATTCGATCAGATATTCCAGTTCCCCGGCCTGCTTTAAAAGCATTTCATTATAGTCTGCTTGATTAATAACAAACCGTTTCGAAGAAGTAAGAGAAGAGTTCATCTCATAATCTCTTGCATAATCTGAGATGACAAACTCATTCTCATACTCTCCGCTTTTCACCGTAATCTTATCACCTATTTTTAAGTCGTATTGTTGCATAAAATAGATGGGAACCGCTACTTCCCCTTCCGTCATATCTAGCTTTTCATTATCCAGATCCAATATAAAATCAAATTTTTTATTCTGTTCAACAAATGAAATATCTTGTACAGTTCCAGCCATCGTTTGATTATTGCCGAAATGAATATTATTTCCATCCAATGTCAGAAGAACCATCGTCTCCTGCATCGCTATATCCTCACGATGTTCTTCTGTAAATTTATCGATTTCTCCCTGATCAAATTCTCCAGAATGCATTTGCGTAATGTCTGCTGGTACTGCACGTTCCTGTAGGTCCGACATCGACTGAATCAGATTGGCAACGTTATTTATTGCACTAGCCGCCAAAATAACAGCCATAGTTATAAATACAAATACTGTTATCGTTACAATTTTGTTCCTGATGAAATCATTCTTTATCATTTTCAAAAACATTTTTTTCTCCTTCCAACATAGATAATATTTTTTCTATTTCTATTACTTTTCATTTCCTGAACAAGCATTAAGCTAGAATGACAAAATTAATGTTAAATATATTTATTAATACTCATTCTTTCCTCAGACAAACCCAGTATTTTTTTAATAATTCATTTGGGGTATACTAAAATCCTTTATGGTTTACAAGAATTAACAATATCTTTACGTTCCTTCTTCAACTAAACTGCCCCTTACGTTCCATATAGGTAGTGAAGAATTCATCAATATCTTCCTTTTTAGACGATTGAGCAGCTCGAGATGATTAAGCAAACTGTATATGCTGGTTTCTTAGTATTCTTTGCCTGAATGATTATTGAAAGTACTAAAGTAATCATACAAAATGGCATTTATTGGGTTAACCAGCTTGAGACTAATTATTTACTAAGCCTGCAGCCCTATTTTATTAAGTTGACTCTTGGAGGTTTTTTGAAAAGACTTATATAGCTATTATTAAATATTAAAAGCCAGCTTCTTTTGACTGAAGAGGCACAGAGTGAGCCCATATTTTAATCGTGCAATATAGTGTAGCCTATTCAACTAACCTGCTTTTAGGTTAATACCCAATACATCTTTCCTTTAACCAAACATCAAATACAAAAAAAGAATCCATACGACCACTCGTATGGATTCTTTTTTATGCTGTTCTACACACGTTTGATGTGTAGAGATTATAAAGTTGTTTTATTTTGTTCCTAAAAATACAATAACCATCTATCAGTTTCTCTGATAGATGGTTATTTAAGATGTTTTAAAAAATAGTTTTCTTCATTTCTAAATTTTATAGGAAGGCGAATCATCAAGAATCGCCTCCATATCCTTTTATTCCTGATTAAACCACAGTTGATCTTTGTCATCAACGTCGCCATTATAATTGATTAGAATTTCATCTCCTGCTTTTATATCTGTGTAAGCATAGAAGTCAAATGTATGATTTTTAAAATTAATTTCATACGTTGCATTAGGTTCATAGGAATGGTTAAACAACATTCCATAACCAAGAAGGATAGCAGATTGACCTATCCCATACTCAAAAGCATAATCACCTAGTATGGTTTTCTCAATGTATTGATGCTCTTCGTTTGGATAAGAAATGACAGGTGCTTCATGAAAAAGCTCGCCTTTTTTGATATCTTTAGTTGCAAATATACCTCTATTGAATTCTCCATCACTTATTGGAGATGTTTTTACCTCAATCATGTTTGTTCCCCTACTCACTTTTAAAATATTCTTTCTAACTGTACCATTAATTTGAACATAGAGCTCATTTTATTTTTTTTACGACTTTAAAATATAATAAACACCTTTATAGTCACATAACATTTCAGTAATGCTACATCAAATTCTCTTATTTTCCATTTAGTACTTTTAAGAATTTTATTACATCCTATTTATTTGGGTTAATTTGAAAAGTCTTCAATAAATAATCCCATTTCTTCAATTAAAGGAATGATTGGGTCTAATGGTCTTGACGTATAAATACCCATTAAATAGTCATACCCTATAAATACTTTCATTTTTCTAGGATAAAAAACCATTGCATGAATGTCCTCTCTAAGTAGAAACCTGCATAAAAAATCTATGTTTTCTTTATTTAAGTTTTCATTATTTTTTACATTCGAATAATACTTCAACATCTTCTCAGTATAAAGTTCTCGGTATTTCTTTATTATATTTAGAAGCATTTCAAATGAAAAAGTTTGGGTAACATCATTTATTGTTAGATAAGGGACGTTTAAATAATTCATAACTAAGTGTATAGCGTTAATATAGCAATCCTCAGTTTTTTGGTAACCTTCTATCGTTAACTTTTCACCATCAAAGGTTTTCCCAATATCACTAATTGCTATCCAATCATCTTTTAGGTATCTGCCTTCCTCATCTCTAAATGAGGGGTCATACTTTGTAATACGGTACTTATACATTTAATCACCTACTTCAACTTAATTTTTAACATAAGTGCCCATTCTTGTACTCTTACTACTATTATTTCCTTCAGGTGATTTAGCCATCTTCCATCCCCCTTTATGAGGTCGGGTTCCATCTCCACTCCCAATGTCTTAGCTAATGTAAGTCTTTTTTCATATTGTAAAAAATCTTCTCTCCATTATTGTATTAACTTGCTCCGTTAGCTCAAGAAGAAAAAGGCATTACTCCTTTCTTGAAGTAATGCCCACGTTAGTTCTTTACCAAAACCATCTATTTTACTTTTTGATTGATAGCTTTCATACCATTATCTCCTGTTCTACACTAATGCTGAGCAAAGTGATGGAAAAGGAGTGCTATCTCCTTTGAAACCCTATCATATTGCTTTCTATTTTATACTATATACACTTTTTCCAATCATTAGATTCCTTTCGTATCTTCCCAATGAAATATGAATTAACTATTTTGTAAAAAGTTTCTTGACAAAGATGATTTGAACATTATAATTGAAATTGAGAATCGTTTTCATTCGAGATTCATCTACATAGTAAGGGAGACACAATCAATGAAAAAGGCATTATTCATTATCTTAGCTTTTGCATTGGTAGCTTTAGCGGCTTGTAGCAACGATACAACCTCTAAAGTCAATACAAAAGAAACAAACGAAAGCAAAGAGGTAAACCTATACACGGCACGTCATTATGATGTGGACGATCAGCTATATGCGAAATTCGAAGAAGAAACTGGCATTAAAGTAAATGTCATTAAAGGTGAAGCTGACGAATTGCTTGAGCGTATTAAACGTGAAGGCGATGCAACTGAAGCTGATTTATTTTTAACAGCGGATGCAGGTCGATTATACCGAGCAAAAGACGCAGGATTATTACAACCTGTCTCAAGTGATGTGTTGGATGAGCAAATCCCATCGAACTTTCAAGATAAAGACCAAATGTGGTATGGTTTAACTAAACGTGCACGTGTTATGGTATATAACAAAGAAACTGTAAAACCGGAAGAATTGTCTACATATGAAGCACTTACAGATGATAAGTGGAAGGGCCGTATCTTGATTCGTGGATCAGAAAATGTCTATAACCAATCTTTGTTAGCCTCGTTTATAGAAATTAACGGGGAAGAAAAGGCAAAAGAGTGGGCTGCTGGCCTAGTAGCAAACTTCGCACGTGATCCTGAAGGCGGCGACCGTGACCAAGCAAAAGCAATTGCTGCTGGTATTGGTGATGTAGCGATTATGAACACTTACTACTTTGGTCAAATGCTAAACTCAGAAGATCCAGAAGAAGTAAAAGTAGCCGAAAAATTAGGGGTATTTTTTCCTAACCAAGAAACAACTGGAACGCATGTTAACGTAAGCGGTGCAGGAGTTGTTAAAGCGGCAAAGAACAAAGAGAATGCGATTAAATTACTTGAGTTCTTATCTTCTCCTGAATCACAAGGTACGTTCGCAGAAGCAAACTATGAGTATCCAGTGAATGAGTCCGTAGAACCATCTGAGCTTTTAAAATCTTGGGGAGAGTTTAAAGAACAAGATATACCTTTATCTGCTTTAGGTGAGAATAATGCAAAATCAATTTTAATATTTAATGAAGTAGGCTGGAAATAATATGTTAAACACCCTTGTCTCATTGGCAAGGGGTTTCTTTCTATTTCTTTAAGAGGTGTTTTAAACGTGAAAAGAATAGCTAATGTGAATAGTTGGACTGTCATTGCAGGAATAATTATACTTCTCTTATTTTTACCGAATCTAACCATTATTTCGGGTATCTTCACACCGTCCAATGAGAACTGGGAACACATGAAAGAGTTTGTTTTGGGCACTTATATTAAAAATTCCTTCATACTGATAGGTTTTACAGCTATCTTATCGATAATAATTGGTTTAAGTTTAGCTTGGATTATTGCTCAATATCAATTTCCCTTTCGTCAATTCTTAAAATGGGCATTAATTCTACCACTTTCGATTCCTCCATTTATTGGTGCCTATACTTATCATGGAATCGTCAATTATACAGGTATTGTTCAAACAACTCTACGCGAGCGTTTTGGACTAGAACTTAATCACGTTTATTTCGATATCATGAATCTGCCAGGCGCCATATTCATTTATACCATTTTCTTGTATCCCTATGTATATACAATTACCCGTATATTCCTATCACAACAATCCGCATCGCTGATTGAGAGTGCACGTGTCTTGGGTAAAGGACCATGGCAAGTTTTCTTTCAGATCGTAATACCAGTTTCACGAGTTTCTATAATTGGTGGGGCAAGCTTAGTTATATTAGAAGTGTTAAATGACTATGGGGTAGTTAAATATTATGGAATCCAAACCTTTAGTACGGCAATCTTTCAAACGTGGTTTGGCTTAGGTGATATTGAAACTGCTATTAAACTTGCTGCATCTCTCATGGGATTAGTGATTTTTATCCTTATGCTAGAGAAGATTCTAAGAGGCCGAAGACAGTATAGTTATTCGACAACAAAAGTACGACCTTTGCCTCTTATTCAATTAACAGGGGCTAAAGCATTTTTGGCAACCTTATATGGTTTCCTCATTTTAAGCTTGGGCTTCTTTATTCCAGTTATCCAGCTGGTGGACTGGTTAATCTTAACTTTCGGCAAGATTCCAATGGATGAATTTTTGATATACGTAAAAAATTCAGTTCTAGTTGCTGGAATTAGTGCCACATGTATTGTAGTTTTTGCATTGATCTTAGGTAACTTTGGACGCCTTGTTCATGGGAAATACGCTAAATTATTACCTAAACTAACGATACTTGGCTATTCTATTCCAGGAGCCGTCATAGCAGTAGGAGTTGTTACGGCATTTATCGCACTCGACCAATTTTTAACACCACTTTATCAATTGCTCGGTGAAAGTTCAACTTTAGTTTTAAGCGTTAGTCTGGTCATGTTAATCACGGCATACATCATCAGGTTCTTTGCGATTGGTTATAATTCAATTGAATCCGGTTATGATAAAATAGGAACAAATTTTAGAGATGCTTCGAGATTACTTGGTGTAGGAATAACCAAAACGTTTTTTAAAGTCGATGTCCCGATGATGAAAGGTGCTATTATTAGCGGATTTATTGTTGTTTTTATTGACATACTAAAGGAGATTCCTTTAACACTAATTTTGCGTCCTTTTAACTTTGATACACTATCTACAAAAGCTTTTCAATATGCAAGTGATGAAAAAATTATGGAAGCATCACAAGCTTCTTTATTAATAGTTAGTATAAGTGCCATTGCCATTGTAATTTTTAATAAGTTTCTAGATAAGGAGACGAAATAATATGTTTATTTCTATTCAAGACGTTTGTTATTCCTATCCGAACTCAGAAGGTTATGCACTAGATCAATTTTCATTAACCATTGAAAAAGGAGAAGTAATTTCAATCTTAGGTAGAAGTGGAAGTGGGAAAAGTACCATCCTCCGCTTACTTGCAGGACTTGAAAATCCAACAAGAGGATCCTTTACAATTCAAGAGGAAATAATGTTTGATCAAAAAAGATTTCGTCAACCTGAAAAACGTGGAATTGGGATGGTTTTTCAGGATTATGCGCTCTTTCCTCATATGACTGTTTCGGAAAATATTTTATTTGGTTTGTTTAGTATGAAGAAAACAGAGAAAAAAAAGCGGCTACAAGAAGTTTTAGAGCTTGTTGAATTACAGGACTTTGGTAAGAGATATCCCCATCAATTAAGCGGAGGGCAGCAACAACGTGTTGCCATTGCCCGGGCTATTGCACCAAAACCACATTTAATCTTATTGGATGAACCTTTCAGCAATTTAGATGCGGAATTGCAAGTGAAAATTCGAAAAGATTTGCGATCTATTTTGAAAAAAGCAAGGATCACGTCTATTTTTGTTACGCACGATGAAAACGATGCACATGCACTAGCTGATCGTATTGTAAAGTTAAAAGATGGATCGATTGAACTGATTGGTAAACCTTGTGATTTATTAGGAAATCGCCCCAATAATTCAATTGATAGCGAAACAACGACACCAGTCAATGATTTAGTTAATTGTTAAAATTTCTCTTCTAGTTTTTTCATTTATCCTTTAATAAGTACTTTAAGGCCCCCTAAATCAATCATTTAGGGGGTCTGTCTATCTTTCCTATATAACGGTGTTGGTATAATTAAAAAACTGTGCATGTCTCCATGCACATTTTGGGATTTGTAACGTTCATAATTACTAATGGACAGTTTTTAATGCAGTTGTCCATGATGATAAATCGACTGATGAACATCATACCAAAACCGTAAAAAGTACACCTTCTTCACAGATTTAGAGTGCTCTTTTAATATGTCATTTATATATTATTCAGTTTTAAAGCTTCTTTTAAGATTATCAAAATTAGTTCATGGTCGCTTATCACATATGGAACTTCTTCAGGTTCTACCCAAATACGAGAAGTAGTCTCGTTCTCTCTCAGAAATGGGAAACACTCTTCAATATCCATTCTATAAAATAATTGATAACCTACTAGTGGATATGGTCCATCCTGAACAAAGGAAGGATTGTCTGTGTGATTGACTTCGATGGCGCCAAGATACTTTATGTTCCCCGCTACATAACCTTCTTCATAAACTTCCCTATGCAAAGCATCTTCAGGAGTTTCATTATAATCTATGTGACCACCTGGAATATTATATCCTCGATCTTTTACGTGAACTAACAAGACTTTATCTTGGTTAAAGCAAAAACTATGCACACTTGTAGCAACTTCACTTTTGTCTAAGATTTTGAAGGGATGCCATTTTAACCTTATAATATGGCCACCCCAATCAACATCTATTTGCATAGCAGAAATAGGAGGATTCATTGATCTACACCTCTGATTTGTATATTAGAGATAACTTCTAAATTTTTCTTCAAAAATTCTGTACCGTATGTAAAAAAGGGTTCCTACTTGAATCGTTGTTTTCATAGAAAAACAGGAACTTCATACTTTCATCAATTCGTATAAACACGTTTGTGCATTTTTTGTAAATTTTCCTCTATAACTTGAAGCGAGCTTTGCTCGTTATTAAGATAAGATAGTCTGAAATAAAGTGACTTTAAAAAGTTCATTATATTAGATTTATATTTGAAATAATCTAATGAAAAACCATTATTATCATAATGATCCTCTAAAAATAGAGAGAAAGAGCCAACCCAAGCGTTTAATTGATCTTCTTTCAAACCTTTTTGAATAAGTGCTTCTATAGCAAAAATTAGCCTTTCGTCCTCATCATCGATAAAAACTGAATCTTTTAATACGCAATGTGCAAGTGTATCTAAACATTCTTTCGTGTTAGAAAGTTCAAACGAATGATGCTTTATTGTCGAAGTTAACAGATCAGCTCCATGAGCAATACTATGAGCCCACCCCTTGCCATCTACAAACCCTCGAGTATCCTCTTCTTTTTGTAAGTAAAGAATCGTTTTTTTATATGCTTCCTTTGCAATATGTTTTTCTAAGAAATTTAGTTCCATATCCTTTTCTAAAATGAGGTCAATTACTAGTGAAGAAAAGGATCGTGTAAAAACAGAATCTGTATTTTTTTCTCCAATTTTATAAAATAGATGCTGATCATCTAAACATACTTCAATCATTCTAAGAAGTTGTGGTTTGTTGAGATGGTTTCCTATTATTAGTTGAAAAAAAGTTGAATAAATAAGCTTATCCCTTAGCTCCGAATCTGTTGTGCCAATATTCTGTAGCATCTCCTCTAATAACGCATCTAGGTTATTTAATAAGCTTACATTTGCTGGTTTTTCTTTTATTTCTCTAAGTCTTGTTTTTAGTTCCATTATTTACTCCTATCCAAATATACTTTAAATATTCTTACTATTATTGTATCTTAATTGGAAAAATCAGACAACTTTTTTTTATTAAATCGTTCTATTAAATGGTACAACTTCAAAAATAAACGTACAAATAGAGCCCAAATTCACATAGAATTGGGCTCATTTAAAATGCCAAGATATCTATTATCAAAAGGCATTATTATTAATTTCTAAAATCGAATTTATCATTTGGTACATCTAACGAGTGTCCGTTAATTACCACTGTATTATTGTCGGTCCAAGTAATATTTGCAGTATCTTCCCGATAGTTCCAATAGATATTTTTGGTTTTATTATCTTCATCATTAAATACTAACTCACCACGAACAGAAGTTGAAGTTGTAGCACCCCCATTTGTAACATATGCTTTTAAAGTGTATTTTCCATCAGGTGATAACTCTTCTGTCAGATATTCTCCTGTGGGTAACCTATTCATATCAAAGAAAGCCCAATAACCCCCGTATCCGACCATGGCAACAAATAACAAACCAATTATTATGAAGCCCTTTAACCATTTTTTATAAAATCGCTTTTTCTCATATCTAACAATCGCTTCATAGTGTTCCAAAAGCCATATCTCCCCCTTTTTAGGAAAATGTCCTCTTACACTTTACTGCCTCTTTGATTCAATAAGAAAAAAGAGCCACCTAAGTGAACTGTACCTCCAATTGTTAGAATGAGTCTAACAATTGGGTGCAGTTCATAATGGCCTTGCTCTTTTTAACTCTAGCTTCCGTTAGTTTAATAACGTGTTGTATTTAAGATGTCAATTTCAAACCAATTACTGATGCTAAAATCATGCCTATAAATAAAAGCCGTTTCCAATCTTTCGATTCTCCATAAAACAACATTCCTATGATTGTCCCTCCTACTGTTCCAATCCCTGTCCAAACTGCATAGGATAGCCCCATAGGGAGGGTTTTCATAGCTAGTGCCAGAAAACTAAAACTTAAAATAAACCCTATAAACAATATTATATATGACTGTATGTTTTTGTATTTAATGACTCTGTTCAGACCTATAACTCCAATCACTTCAAGACAGCCAGCCAGAATAAGGTATATCCAATCCATTTATGCTATACCTTCTTTCTCGCTTGATTCTGAAGTGACAAGTTTTAAACCTATTACGCCAACTAAAAGTAAAAGAATAAAAATTACTTTAGTCCAACTAAAAGCTTCTCCGAAAACAACCATCTCGACCAAAACCGTTCCTGCTGTCCCAATTCCTGTAAAGACAGCATATGCTGTAGCGACTGGTACTGTTTGAAGAGCTCGAAGCAACACAACAAATGATAAATAGATCAGTAAAGCAACGACAATCCAAGAAACCCAGCTATTTGAATACTTTAACCCCATCGCCCATAAAATTTCAATTAGACCTGCAATTATTACAAGTCTCCAATTTCGATTCATTCAATTTCCCTCCATTAAATCAGTTAATCTTTCGATAATCCACGCCAATACAGATACCAAGAAGCATCTAATCTTTTAATCACTCGCTCAGGCCCTCCATATAACATTTCAACGTATATCCCATCTAATACCCCCAAGAATGCAGCGGTAGCTCGCCTAGCCCCAATGGAAGAACTAATTTCCCCTTCCATCATAGCTTTTTCTATAATTGGAACCAAAAGTTCATCTAACTTATCCCAGTATTCATAGACATATGTAATGACCTGTTTGTAGAGATGAGATGGGGGAAAAAACGAAATGCGAAGCCAAAATTTAGTATACTCGTTCTTCTCATAACGCTTTTTATAATGCAAAAGAAAATCAAATAAGAAATCCTCTATAGATCGAGTGTTATTACTTTCAATAAAATTGCTAATGAATCTTAATTCATTAGCAAACACATCACTGCAAACCTGAAGAAAAAGTTCATCTTTTCCTTTGAAATGAGTATAGATGGATTGTTTTTTTATCCCTACATCTTCAGCAATCTGCGCCATTGATGTCCCATCATATCCATTTTCCGTAAAACGATTAAGTGCAACTTCCTTAATTCGATTTAAAGTCATATCTTCACCCTTCCGAACGTTCGTCAGTTAAAGGTATCAAATAAATTATTTCGTGTCAATTCTTTAATAAATCATATTGAGGGTAGAAAAATGAAGGTAAAAAGGTTGCAAGCAAAGTTAAGGTTTGTAAAGAATCTTGAAGTGAACCACCCGATTAGACAATATGAAGAGGACCAAAAAATGGTCCTCTTCATATTGTCTAACTTATAATTCTATCTATGGTTTATCACTCGATATATTTAATAACAGCCATTTCCTTACCAAATCTATCACCATTATCAATAAATCCCAAACTTGAGTATAAATTATGTGCTCCCAAATTTCCTGGATGATAACCTACAATAATTTTATTTGCATTTGGTAATTTTTCCATTTCTGAAATCATTAATTTAGTTGCCGCTTTACCTATACCCTTACCCTGGAATTCCTTATCCACCATTATTCTATATACCCAATAACCATCAAGTTCTTCTTGAACAGAATTGTACATTAAAAATCCAACTACTTTTTCTTCAGCATATATAGCATATGGCTTTAGTGAAGGTTCAAACTTTGACTGAGCTATTGATCTAGCATTTGGCTCCATGTATTCTTGTTGTTCTGTTGATAGCTCTAATTCACAACAGTCGTACCAATTTTCCGCATTTAACTCTACAATTTTCACATGCTTTGTACTCATAATTTTCCCCTTTCAAATTTGGGAAAACGCTTTACAATTTGTTAATTAGGCGTTATCCCCTTGTTATCTTTCAAAGTAAAAATTCTTTTGTTTGTCATAATGAACTCCCCCTCTACCATTATTGCCTAGAAATAATAGGAAAAAATTTTTAGACTATTTAATAATACTATATTTTTCTATTAATTTTCTAAATACACTAAAATTACTTTCTTATTCCACTAACCTGCCCCGTTAGGCATACATGAAGCCCTGATTTACCACAAAATATGGAAGAAAACTACATTCTTCCTTGGTAGTTGAACAAGAAGTCAATTATTTATAAAGGCAAACTCATAGAAACTGTTCTTATGTAAAAGCCCATTTTTTCGTAAAGTTTTATAGCTGGATTCCCTGCAAACGCACTAAGTCGAACTTCAGAATATCCATCCTGTCTTAGATGGTCAAATGCAGTTCTCATTAACTGTTTAGAAACTCCATTCCCTCTAAATTCTTCTATAACAAACAGTTCATAAATAAATCCATTCATCTTGTCAGTAAATTGGTCTTTACCTGCACCTACAAGAATCCAGCCCATTAATTTTTCGTTCTCTGTTGCTATTAAATAATAGCTTCCCTTTTCCAGTAATGGTTCAATAAGACGTTTGATTTTTTCGTTTGTAGGTTTTACTTCACCCATTGTGCCATCAAATAAAGCTTGTGGAGAAAGTAAAATTACCTTTTCAAGTTCAGAATCATTAGGTTTTCTAATATCCATTAAAAAATCAGTCCTTTCTATATCCTTTTTTTAAATCTTAACATAGTATTCCAATATTCTTCTTCAAGCGATTAACTAAACTGCCCCTTTAGTGAAAAAGCGTCTCCACTTATTGTAGAAACGCACCCGTTCGTTTAATTTTGCTTCACAATCTAACAGACCAGTATTCTTCAAGTTCATAAGTTATATTATAGCCAAAGCAGCTACTTCACTAGTATGAATATTCTTCATTTTTTCAGAAATAGTCTATAAAATAAATAAAAAATGACAGTAAACAAATTCAAAAGAAATAACTGTATTGTTGATATCCAAAATATAAATATAACATCCGCACCTAATACAATCTCACCTGGTGGTAGTTCTTTAGGAGGGTAAGGAAATAAAATTATAATAGAATAAATAATAACAGAACAAAAGAATCCTAAATAGATAGAAAGTAAGTATTTATGGAATTCTAATTTAAATTTTATAAGTAAAAAGAAAATGTTAATAAGTATAATAACTAAAGGAAGAATGAGAAGTTTAAAAAAAAGCGAACCATCAAAAAATACTTGTGCTAAGCAAGTAATAACAATATTTGCGAAAGATACTATTGAATGGTTAATTTTATTCATTGTTATCCTCCACGAGTAAATTTATGTAACATCCCATCCTGTCCTTTTCATCTTTATTAAACTAACATGCTTTATAGTTAGACGAATAAAATGGAAGGATGTTACAATTCTTTTTTCAACTAAACTGCTTTCTTTAGTTGAGAAAGAAAAAAGTACTGAAATAACAACTCAATGTTCTTTCACTAGTCGAGTAGAAGGGAACCTCTCTATGCAGATCATTGATCTTTTCTAATACTTTCGTTGGTTCAATAAGCGGAAAAATTTTTATTGAAAGTTATTAATAATCAATTGAAACCCAAAGATAACGGGTAATATAAAGATCAAAAATAGCCCAGTAAACGAGAAGGTTATAAATCTTTTTCTATCTAAACCAACTCTTAATTCCCATAGTCCCAGACATACTAAATACAAACCTAACAGTATACTAATCATTGGTAATATTACCATATAAATACCCATTTTATTTCCCCCTTTAATAATTATTTTTTTATATGTATCTCATTGAACTGACATAATCCCTTTACTTTACGTTTGACATGAATGGAATTTCCAATATTAAGTGAATTATCCGATTTAAACTAACGAAGTCCATTTCTGCTTATTAAACTAAACCGCTGCGTTAGGTAAATAAAAATGAGCTGTCTAAAACAGCTCATTGCTTTTATAGTAAAATCATATTACTTTAATATCTTACTTCATAGAATCTCGAACTTTATCAAGAATCATCACAACTTCAGTTTGTAAATCAACTGGTTTATATGTGTCATCAATACATTCATTCCAATATGCAAGGTGTTGTTTATCAATCCAATGTTCGGATTCATCAACCTTATTTCCACCTGTACCTTGAACAGAATACCAATATAAATATTCTTCTCCATTTAAAACTTCTCGGAAAATGGTTTCTACGTACATTTTCTCGCCTTCAAGAGTTACTAATACATCTTCCATATGTTTATTTAAGAAGCCTAACCATTCATTTACTTTTTCTGTTTTACCTTGTTTCACTCGAAATCGTGTGCACTCTATTTTCACTCTAAATTGTTCCTTCCTATCATTTAATAATCACTATTCTACCACATATTAACAAATTTCAATTACATACTTATTCAACTAAACTGCTTCGTTAGCATAAGAAGCGACTGCTCTAATTGAACAATCGCACTCCTTTCTATAACTTTATAAGTTACTAAACATTTAAGAAATCAACGATTATTTTCTTTTCACGCTTTGGCATCATATGCATGTGTCCGCACCCTTTTAGCATATGAGTCGTGCTATTTGGTATGATTCTTTTTGCTCTTGGTAATACTTTTTTCGCTGGAAATAAACAATCTTTTTCTCCTGCCATAATAAGTGTCGGTGCTTTACACTGTTGCATTAATCTCTCATTCACATTGGATGGCATTCCTACTTTTGTTTTTACATGATCAAGGCTATCTTTCAACATATCCAAAGTATCTTTATCAAGAATCTCTTCTTTAAGAGCCATAAATAAGGCCGTTTCTTTTATATATTTTTCATTCTTTGTTAGTTTATATTTGAGTAGTGGCATCATCATTTTCACGGTACTGATTGGAAAAGCATTATTAATTCCTGATGGCACAATTAATACGGATTTTTCTACTTTTTCCGGCGCGTTACACATTAGTTTTGCCAAAACTCCGCCTCCAAACGAAACCCCAAAACATGCTATTTTATCAAATCCAAGCCCTATAATAACGTCACTTGCCCACTTTCCATAATCATAATTTCTAGGAGAGAGACTCACTTCATCACTTTTTCCAGGGTGGCCAATAATATCAACCGCATAGATGTGAAAATTCTTAAGCAGGAATCTATACATTAGTAAATTATAGGCAGTCGTACTATTTCCGCCATGAAATACTAGCAATGGTTCACCCGATAGATTGCCAGTTTCAATGATATGTGTTCTTCCAAAACGAGTATGCACGTAAACATCCTTATATGAATAATCCAATTTCTTCAATTGAGTATCATAAAGCTTTAAAGACATTTCTCTTCCAGATTGTGTTTTGTATATACTCATATAGCCCTCTCCTATAGATTATTAATTCCTACATGTTAACTCAGCAACTTACATCCATATGTATTGGTTGACGGTGCTTTAACGATAAAAGCACCTAGTAACATAAAAATAGTGAAGAAAAGCAAATTGCTTTTCTTCACCTTTATTTCTGTCATTCATTGCAAGAAATTTGTTCTTGTAGCTTTGCCGAAAAATATTTACGCGCATCTGCTGTAAGAATCTGCAAATGAACAACTTCCTCCTGACTTGTAAACTCTACAAACATACCACTTAAATTTTCATACGCGTATTGAATTTTATAGCCACTGTCTAAATAATCATCTACTTTTTTTATTTCACTTATACTTTGTAAGTAATCCGACATAAAATCACCTCGCTTTTTTGCTTCATTCCTCATCTTTTATTTCAAATAGTGGGTCCACTTCTGCTGGTACAATTGGAGGCACGAGTACGGGTTTTTGACCAAAAATTCAATCCAGATTATGACCAGCTGTAATGCCTAAATACTTTTCATCACTCGGATCAATTAGTTCAGCTTGAGGGTACTTTTTGAACCACCAATATTTCGCTAACACAAAGTATACGAGCGCCCCCACGAAGAAACCAATTAATGAAGAATAAGTCGGGAACATATTAGCTATGGCCCCTCCGACAACCCAAGCGATTAAACCTGCAAAGTTAAAGCCATGCATGTATTTATATTGCCCATCTAGCTCGTAAAGATCTTTTACATTCACGCGGCGTTTACGGATTAAATAATAATCAGCAAATAAAATACCTACAATTGCAGTTAATATACCGCCAATGATTAACAGTGCATTAACTAAGACGTCAAACAAGCTCCATGGCTGTGCTAGAACGCCAATAATTCCTGCAATAACAACCCCAACCCAAAACGGCACTTTTGGTCCACCGATGTTCGAGAAAATGGTTGCTGCGGGAATGACGTTTGCTGAAGTATTTGTAGACCACTGTGCTAATACAATCATCAACAATAAAATTCCTAATACAATCCCACTTGCACTTTGTTGTAATGCGTTGATCGGATCAGCAGATGACACGGCCATATAACAAACTGCACCAATTGTCACCATAAAAGTATTCGTAATGGGCATTACGATAATAGAACCAACTAGCTGTGTTTTATTTCGTTTAAACCAGTTGCGCTCATTTTTTGGCGCTTTAAAGAAACGTGATAGTGACGGCATGTCGGCCGCTAACGTAGCCCAGAATCCCATGTTTGCCATGATCACTACCATAAATGCTGTAAAGGCCGCTACACCTGTTGTCGGTGATTCTACCCAAGTCCAAATTTCTTTTCCTTGTGACGTTGCATTATCTGCAAGCGTAATATACATCCAGCACGAAATTAAAATAATTATTGGCGCTGCTAAATCTGCAAATCTTTCAATCGACTTTATGCCTAATGATGTATTAAATAACTGTAAAGCGGCAAAGACAAGGAAGCATAAAAACCAATTATTAAATCCGAATAGTAAATTTAAAATGCCGTTAATCGCCATTGCGCCAAAATAGGTGTTAAGCCCGAACCAACATGCTGCCGTTACGCCACGAACAAGTGACGGGATATGCGTTCCAAATATACCGAATGGAGCGCGCATATATACTGGGAACGATAAGCCGTGCTCGATGCCAATATCCCCAATTAACGTCATAAACACACCGATTAAACAAGAACCGATTAACGTGGCTAAAATAACCATGGGCAATGGTAGACTCATAATAGCCGACCCGCCAATTGCAAATGCAGCTAATACAATCGCCATCCCTATCCAAATTACCGCAAAACCAAATGCTCCGATGTTTCTTTGTTGATGTGTCACAGGAAGTAAATCTGGGGATTTTAAATAATTCCCATCATTTCCCATACATGTCTCTCCTTTTTATTTTTCATTTTCCGTGACATCCACTTAAGCCTTCTCTCCATACAGTTGACACCATAACATCTACTGAATAAAGTTGAATTTCAGTTACTCATCAAATCATTGAGCGCTTTTCTTTTACTTAGCAAGATTGCTTATCAGTGATTGGCGTTCATTCCAAGTCATGGGTGCAATAGCTGATTTTCTTTCAACCATTGTAATCGCGCCATCTACAGGGCACACAATTGAGCATAAATTACACCCTACACAATCTTGTTCACGAACCTTTAGCATCGGACGACCACTCTCTGTATACAGATCTATACATTGATGTGACGTATCTTCACAAGCGATATGACACTTATTACAGTTAATGCAAACATCATTATTAATTTCAGCGACAATTTTGTAGTTTAAGTCTAAGTTACCCCAGTCAGAATAACGTGGTACCGTCCTGCCGACTAAATCCATCACAGAGGCAATGCCTTTATCATCTAAATAGTTATTAAGTCCATCAATCATGTCCTCTACAATACTGAATCCATGGTGCATCGCTGCTGTACAAACCTGCACGCCGGTTGCACCCATCAACATAAACTCCGCAGCGTCTTGCCAGTTTGAAATACCTCCGATGCCTGATATTGGCACATTGATGGATGGATTACGTGCACACTCTGCTACCATATTGAGCGCGATTGGTTTGACAGCCGGGCCACAATAACCACCATGAGCACCTTTACCACCAACGTGCGGAACCGTATTCCATGTATCCAAATCCACCCCTGCTAAGCTGTTAATCGTATTAATCATACTGATGGCATCTGCTCCACCTCGTGTTGCTGCTTCTGCTGTTACCGTAATGTCTGTTATATTCGGCGTTAGCTTTACAATGACTGGCGTGCGTGCAACTTCTTTCACCCAGTACGTTTGCTTTTCAACCAATTCAGGGACTTGACCAGAGGCAGAACCCATTCCTCGTTCTGCCATCCCATGTGGACAACCAAAGTTAAGCTCAAGACCATCAACCCCCACATCTTCTACTTTTTTTACAATCTCATGCCACTTTTCTTGCTTTGGCTCAACCATCAAAGAAACGATAATGGCATGGTTTGGAAATCTTTTTTTCGTTTCATAAATTTCTTGTAAATTGACCTCTAACGGACGATCCGTAATTAGCTCAATATTATTAAAGCCTGCTACTCGCTGCCCGTTATAACTCACCGCCGCAAAACGTGAAGAAACATTTAAAATCGGTTCACCCAATGTTTTCCATACAGCTCCACCCCATCCCGCTTCAAATGCACGTTGTACTTGATAACCTGAATTAGTCGGTGGTGCTGATGCTAGCCAAAATGGATTTGGTGATTTAATGCCTGCTAAGTCAATTCGTAAGTCTGCCATGCCCTGTCCCCCCTACGCAAGTTCACTAGGTTTTTTCAATCGATTATGAATCATTTGTGCTGCGTCTTTCCCTTGCTGTGCCGCTGTTACAACCATTGCTTCTCCTTGACCGTTGCCGAATACGACATCTCCACATGCAAAAACTTTCTTATTCGAGGTTTGCATTGTCGTTTCATCAATATCAACTACACCGTCAGTATGCTTTAAGCCAAACGCTTCAATTAATGATACAAAGCGTGTTTGACCAATGGCTTTAATCACTGCATCTACTTTAATGATAAAATTGGATCCCTCAACCACTTCAGGTCTTTGTCTGCCGTCTGCACCCTCCTCCCCGAGTTTCATTTTGACGCATTCAATTCCTACGACTTGGCCTGCTTCGTCACCGATAATTTTTTGGGGAGCTGTCAGCCAATTAAACTCCACACCATCTTGCTTGGCAAATTCATATTCGAATTTGTACGCTGTCATTTCTTTTTGTGTTCTTCTATAAAGAATTTTCACATTTTCAGCACCTAGTCGAACAGCGCATGTAGCACCATCGATTGCTGTATTCCCAGCACCGATAACAGCAACGCGCTTTCCAACCAAGTCTTTTGTAAGCGCTCCCATTTTTGTTTGCTTTACAAACTCGATTGCATCATGGACCCCAGCTAGTTCCTCCCCTTCAATTCTAAGATTCGGCACTGCCCCCATGCCAACCGCCAAAATAACGCTGTCGTATTGCTCTAAAATTGCCTCGGCAGAAATATCAATGCCTACTGTTGTATTCGTTTTAATGTCTACGCCAAGCTTTGCAATTTGCTCAACTTCCCAATCCACTACTTCGTTCGGCAAACGGAATGACACGATACCATAGCTTCCTAAACCACCTGCTTTCGATTCAGCTTCATAGATTGTGACACTGTATCCAAAACGACTAAGATCACGTGCTGCTGATAACCCGGCAGGACCAGCGCCAATAATCGCTACTTTTTGTCCATTGCTTTGGCCTTTACTAAATAGCTGGGCATCCGATTCCATCGCCCAATCAGTTGCGTAACGTTGCAAATGACCTATTTTAATTGGTTTTGTGGAAGCGTTTAACACACATGCCCCTTCACACAACTCCTCTGTCGGACAAACTCTCGCACAGCTTGCGCCAATCGGGTTTGCTTCTAATATAGTCGTAGCTGAGCCTTTCATATTACCAGATGCAATTTTTTTTATGAAATTTGGGATTTGAATACTCGTTGGACAGGCTTTAATACAAGGTGCATCGTAGCAATAGAGGCAGCGATTTGCCTCTTCTAGCGCTTCATTTTTTGTCATCCTATTTGTCAATTCAACAAAATTTCGTTGAAGCTGCGAAGTCATTGAATCCATTTCCACATCCCCCTCATGTGTTTATTTCTAGTTAAACCTTAATCGTATCTGTAACAGTTGGTTTTAGTTCGCGTTTTATATATTGTCCACTGCCAAATACCCCTACGAACTCTTTATTCTTAATGACATACTCGCCGCGCAATAGTACGCTGACCGGCTCCCCTGTCACTTCCCAGCCTTCATAAGCGTTATAATCGACATTCATGTGATGTGTGTTCGCTGAAATTTCACGTTTTACCGAAGGATCGAAAATCACGATATCTGCATCAGAACCAATTGCAATCGTTCCTTTTTGTGGGTATAAACCGAAAATCTTTGCAGCACTTGTTGAAATCATATCGACGAATTCATTGATTGAAATTTTCCCTTTTGCTACGCCTTCTGAATATAAAATACCAAAGCGGTCTTCGATAAATGGTCCACCATTTGGGATTTTAGAGAAATCATTTATACCTAATTGCTTCTTCCCATTAAAGCTAAATGAACATTGATCTGAGCCAATTGTTTGCAGTTGCTTCGCTTTTAAGGCATTCCATAAATGCTCTTGATGGTACTTAGGACGAAGTGGTGGTGACCAAACATATTTAGCACCTTCAAAGCCTGGCTGTGCTAAAGCAGATTGATCGAGCGTTAAATATGGTGGACATGTTTCCCCGTATACGTCATACCCCTTCTCACGCGCTGCAATAATTTCATCGACTGCTTCTTTACAAGTAACATGGACAACATAAAGTTTGGCACCTGCGATATGTGCTAATTCAATTGCTCGTTTTGTCGCTTCGCCTTCTAACTCTGCCGGACGAGTCAGTGCATGGTAAATCGGCTCTGTATGACCAGCACGTTTCGCTTCCTCTACTAGTTCATCGATGACTGAGCCATTTTCACAGTGCACCATCACGACAGCACCTAAGTCTTTCGCAATTTTGAATGCTTTGAAAAGCGTACGGTCTGTCGCTTGGAATTCTTTCGCGTAAGCCATGAATACCTTCACGGAAGTTATGCCTTCTTGCTCTAGTAATAACGGTAATTCCGCCTCTGTCTCAGGCGTTAAATCACCAATCATTAAATGGAAACCATAGTCAATAGCCGAGTTTCCCTTTGCTTTTTCATGCCATTTTTCCACCGCTGCTGAAAGCTTCTCTTCACCTGCAGATAAGCAAAAGTCTAAAATAGTCGTCGTACCACCGAATGCAGCTGCGATCGTGCCAGACTTCCAATCATCGTCTGTCACTGTGTTGTTAAATGGCATATCTAAATGCGTGTGGGGATCAATTCCTCCTGGCATCACGTACTTGCCCGTTGCATCAATAATTTCTGCTCCTTCTGCTGATAAATCCTTGCCAATTTGAACAATTTTTCCGTTTTCTATTAAAATATCTGCCTCATACACATCTGAAGCCGTAGCAACTAGTCCACCTGTAATAATTTTTTTCACTATACCCCTCACCCTTCACTTGATAAATTTAATCGTAAAAAACTGGTGTGTTGATTAATCTATTTTCAACTTTACTATTAAAGTAAAAAGTCACCTGTTAAAAAATTTAATGTAAAGTAAATGTCTCTCCCATTACGAACTTTGTTTGCAGCGTCAGCACGGTTTCAAGTAAAACATCTGCACCTTTCGCACAGTCCTCAAATGTCGTCTCCTCTTCCTCGCAATGACTTTTCCCTTTAATACTCGGGACAAATATCATTGCAGAAGGGATAAAACTCGCGATATACTGCGCATCATGACCGGCCCCGCTGAACATTCGGTGGCTTGAGTAGCCAAAGTCCTGACAAGATCTTTCTATTTCATTGCAAATAGTTACATCAAAAAACACAGTATCACGCCCCCATAACTTGACTGGATGGACGAAGCAACCATTTTCCTCTGACGGTAAGCTTTTTAGAATTTCTTCTACCTTTCGCATTACTTCTGGATCTTGATGACGAGAATCAATGGTAAGTGCAACTTTGTTTGGAATTACTGTATGAATATTAGGCGAAACATTCATACGACCAAATGTATAAACAAGTTGTTCGTCGATTTTCCCAAGATGCTCATGTAAATACGAAATGATGCGAGACGCTACAATCAACGGATCTTTACGCATCGACATCGGCGTTGTTCCAGCGTGGTCTGACTCACCTGTAACCGTAATTTCATAACAAACCATTCCTAAAACGCCTTCGACAACACCAATTTCTTGTTGCTTCGCTTCTAATACTGGTCCTTGTTCAATATGCAGTTCAATGTATGCGAGGGCTTCTGTTAAACGGTTTTCTTTCTCCCCCACATAACCACTAGCTTGAAGCGCCTCATTAAAAGTGATGCCATTTTTATCAGTAGACTGTATCATTTTGTCTTTACTAAATTTTGAAGCAACTACACCAGAACTCATCATCGCGGGGTCAAAACGAGCACCTTCTTCATTCGTAAAATTCACAATCATTAATGGGATGTCTAGTTCAATGTCATTTTCCTTAATCGTTCTTACAGCCTCTATTGCGGTTAAAACACCTAAGACGCCATCAAACCTCCCACCTTTTTCAACAGAATCTAAATGTGATCCCATTACGATTGGTGGGCAATCTTTTTTTCCTGGTAGAATCGCATAGATATTCGCCATGTCGTCTACTTTAATCTCCATGCCTAACTCTTCACATACTTCACAAAAATAGTCTCTCGCTAATTTATCTTCTTTAGAAAGAGACAAACGCGTTACACCACCATTTGCAGTAGCTCCAAATTGACTAAATTGCTCAATTGACTCTTGCAAACGACTACTATTACATTTATACATATGCCAGTCCTCTCTTTCACAATTACTAAAAAGGTGTTTATTATTAAAATTCTAAAATAGAAAAGATTTACAAGATATGGATAGGAAACTAAAAAAAATTGTGCAAGTGCACATTATTTATGGTAAATTATTTGCATAATAAGGGAGGGTTGTTATGGGGACGATTCGCAAAATCGTAGAGGGGGCTCTATTCCCTATGCTGACATTAGTAGCCGGACAAAGTGGTATGTATCGAAAAGTTACAGGTATTAACGTAGTAGAAAGCATTGATTTAATTATGTTTTGCCGACCTAATGAATTAGTCGTGACAACAGGCATTAATTTTTCACACCAAAATTCATCCTTAGAACAACTAGTTAAACTAGCGTACACAAAAAAAGTAGCAGGTTTTATCGTTAATACAGGGCCATACATTCCTGACATTCCTGAATCGGTCATTAAATTTGCCAATGAGCATGACTTTCCAATTTTTCAAATGCCTTGGGATCGTCGTGTCGCCGATCTTCTAAAAACAACATTTCAATTTATCGCCACTCACCAGCAAGAACAATCTACTGAAGATAAGGTGCTTTACAACTTACTGTTTCACTACAAACAACACGCTGAATCTATTAAACAAAACTTAACACAACTCGGATTCCCACCAGGCTCTGAATTAGCCATCATCACTTGCACAACAACAGATGCACAAAGCAGGATTGACCGCTATGAGGTTATGATTCAATTCGCATTCCAAAACAGATATAAACGCTTTTTAAGATTAAAGTATAAAAATCACCTCATCTTCCTAATCGACCGAGCACAAATAATCACACCAAATATCCCCTTCTCAAAAACAGTTGAAGAAATTTACGAAAAAATCACACAGAAAAATAGCAGCTTAAATGTAATTATTGGCAAGGGTAATTTTCACAAGGACTATGAAAACATCCGAAAAAGTTACGATGAATCGCTCACTGTCATTCAATTAGCGCAACTGCATAACAACCGCTTCTTATACAAATACAAAGAAATTGGTGCATATAAAATTATTATGGGTGTGCAAAATCGGACATTGATCGAATCATTCAGCCAAGATATACTTGGACAACTCCATCGATATGATGAATTGCATAACACGGATTATTTATCGTTTTTACGTATTTTTCTCGAAGAAAACGGCAGCACGAGTAAAATTAGCGAACGACAATTTATCCACCGCAACACGGTCCTTTATAAAATCAAAAAAATAGAAATGCTATTAGATATGGACCTAAGTAACCCCTTTACAAAAACAAATCTTTACATGGCCTTTTTAATAGAGGATATATTAACGCATCAATAATTGAAGTTTGTATTTTCACGACCTAATAAATCAGAAAATTCAATCAAAATATGTTATTCTAAAAATCATTACAGAATCATATTAAACAACAAGTGTGTTGATTAACCTTTGAAAATCGTTGATGTCCACTTCGGACTGCGCGCTTTCCTGCGGGCACGGCCTCAGCCTCCTCGACTTGCTAGCGCAAGCCTGTGGGGTCTTCGGCTCGCGCTATTCCCGCTGGAGTCACGCAGTCCTTCGTTCTCATCAACTTAGTGAATACTATTTTCAAGGGGAAATTAATAAAAAAACGATTTTTTCTCGATTCTCATCACCTACAGTGTATCTAATCAACACGCCTGATAAAACTACAACCTATCTATCACAAAATTTGATTGGCCCATCTCCGTTGACTATCTTGTAAAGTAAAAAAAAAATTTGTCTAAAAATATCAAGTTGATTTGAGTGGAAGGCGGCGACTCCTAGGGGATCAGCGAGCAACTTGAGGCCCTGCAGGAGCACTAGAGGAACGCAGCCTAAATACGCCACATCCATGTGGTAACGGCTTCGTGACCAACATCACGTTGGCCCGATGCGGCTCAAGGCTCGCCCCCTGGAAAGCGTCCGCCTGTAACGGAAATCAACGTGTTCATTGAACAAACTCTCATTAACTTTCACAAAGAATTTATTGACGTAATTGTTTTAGAAATGCTGCTTGTTCTAGGAGGAGGAAATTATGAATGGTTTTTCACTCACGGTAGCAGATGTACTTACGAAAAAGTTATTCAGTAGCGCGAAGTTGATTGCAGGTGCAAATGGACAACAAAATATCATCAAATGGGTACATATCGTCGAAAATATGGATGCTACGAAGCTTTTAAAAGGCAATGAATTAATATTAACGACCGGTATTCATTTAAAAAACAATGTTGATGACTTTAAACAATTTATTCACCAATTAATTGCGTCAAAAGCTTCTGGATTATGCATAGAGCTGGGTAGCTCCATTCAAACTATCCCTGATTTAGTACAGCAATTGGCTACAGACTATCATTTCCCTCTCATCATTTTTCAAGAGGAAGTCGCTTTTGTCGAAATCACACAAGAAATACACAGCACTCTCATCAATCAACAATATGAAATCGTTAAAAACCTCGAAGATTATGCACAAAAAATTAATAAATACACACTCACTGCCAACAACTACGAGCAAATTTTAATGCATTTATATAAACATCTAGGCTTGCAGGTCATCTTTACTTTCAACGGACAAAGATCGATTTTCATCCCAAATATTCATCAAGACAAGTATGAAATGATGCAAAAGCAATCGAACGTCGAATATAAAGAAAAACATTTAATCAGTTGTGATGTCAATATCCTCAATCAACGCTACGGTGAGGTTTGTTTGTTTTCTCCGCTGCGCGTCATCAATGAATACGATGCGCTTATTTTGGATCGTACTGTTATTGCACTATCTCAATATTTATTGCGAGATTTATATATAGAAGAGAAAAAAGGTTTAGAGGATCGTGAAATTTTAGAGAAATGGTTGAATGGTGTATCCAATATTGAAGAGTTGACGCATTTCTTACAAGAGCATCATGCAACTACCACTACGAATCATTGGATTGTCATGATCCATCAAATCCAAAAAAGCAAAAATAGTGATTTAACGTACTATAAGTTATTTACACGAAATGTGTTTGAGAAGTTTGGTTTTTTTCCTTTTATAGTAGAAAAAAATCACCAACTTATCTTCATTTTAGCGAATCTACGTGAGCGAGGGACATATAAGCATCGTATCGAACAAGCCATTGAACGGATACACGATAATAATAAAAAATATGCTAAGCTCAAAATTTCACTCGCAGTTGGCAAATACGTTACCAATTTACAAAATGTTAAAAATAGCTTCACTACAGCCAAAGACACTTTGCAAATCCGATGGAAATCGCAAGATCTTTCGTATTTCTACGAAGATTTACACCTTTATCATTTAATTTTTCAATTACAAAAAAACCCTGCCATTATGGAGATGGTGGCAGAATATATCGATCCACTCATCGAATATGATCAAAAACATAACAGCAATTTAGTCGAAACTTTAAAAGTGTATTTGCAAACAAATGGGCTTAAAAAAGAAACTTCTGAACGTCTCTTTATCGTTAGACAAACATTGTACCATCGCTTGGAAAAAATCGAACAACTGCTTGGTCATGATTTTATGAAACCAGAAAAACGATTAGCACTCGAATTGATGTTAGTGGCAACTGAATGGTCTTCCTCTCCTTAATCTTACCTTTATGTAAAAAGTTGTATTCCATTTGTTTTACATTTTGTACAATGCTTAATTTTCCCCAAAATTTAATAATAGATTTATAGCAAAGGAGTGATTTTCGATGACGAATTTAACGGGTCAAAATTGGCAAGTAAAAGATCAACAGTATGTTTGGCATTCGATGAAGCCGTACAATCCAAGTGCCACAATGATCGTAGAAAAATCAAAAGGGGCTTGGATCACTGACATCGATGGAAAGCGTTACTTAGATGCCATGGCTGGTTTATGGTGTGTAAACGTTGGGTATGGGCGAGAAGAAATCGCCAAAGTTGCTTACGACCAATTACTTAAAAACACATATACACCGCTATCAGTTGGTCACATCCCTGCCATTCAATTGAGTGAAAAAATTAGCGAGGTATTAGGTGACGATTACGTTGTATTTTTCTCGAATAGCGGTTCAGAGGCGAACGAAGCAGCATTTAAAATCGCTCGCCAATATCATCAGCAAAAAGGACACACAGGACGCACCAAATTTATCTCTCGGTATCGTGCCTACCACGGTAGCACGATGGGTTCATTAGCAGCAACAGGTCAAGCACAGCGCAAATACAAATACGAACCGTTAGCACCAGGCTTTATTCATGTCGCACCACCTGATGCTTACCGTGCAAATGAAGACCATATTACAGAACCCTCTGCCCTACCGTCTGTTCAGGCTATCGATAATGTCATGACGTGGGAGTTTTCCGATACGATCGCGGGAGTTATCCTGGAGCCCATTATTACCGGCGGCGGCGTGATTATGCCACATGAAGATTATTTACGTGGGGTGAAAGCTGTTTGTGAAAAACATGGTGCCCTTCTTATTGTTGACGAAGTAATTTGTGGCTTCGGACGTACAGGCAAAGCATTTGGCTTCCAAAACTATGGCATTCAGCCAGATATTGTGACAATGGCAAAAGGTTTAACAAGCGCTTATATGCCCCTATCTGCAACAGCTGTACGACGTGAAATTTATGAGGCATTCGCAGGTAGCGAGGAGTACGACTTCTTCCGCCATGTAAATACATTTGGTGGTTCTCCAGCGGCTTGTGCAGTTGCCCTTAAAAATATTGAAATCATGGAAAATGAAAACTTATTTGCACGTTCTGAAGAAATGGGCGCGATCATCCTCGCAGAGTTACAAGAACGTTTAAAAGACCATCCAAACGTAGGTAATATCCGAGGTAAAGGCTTACTACTCGGCATTGAGCTTGTGAGCGACAAAAACAGTAAAGCCCCACTCGACGTAGCTGCTGTCAATAAAGTGATTGGATTATGTAAAGATCAGGGTCTCATCATCGGAAAAAATGGTGTAACTGTTGCAGGCTTTAACAATGTTCTCACACTTTCACCACCACTTATTATCTCGTTGGAAGAAAAGGATTTCATCGTAGAAAAATTCACGAACGCTTTAAACGAACTTTTACAACAGCCGTAAACAATATTACTAGGCTATGTTATAGCTGTTAACTTGTTATGCGAAAATGGCGTTGACTCCTGTGGGAATAGCAGTATAGCAAAGCCCCCCACAGGAGCGTAGCGACGAGTTGGCTCAGCTACTGCCCTTGGAAAGCGCAACCATTTTCGCTAAAAACCATAATGGAATTTAATAGAGCCGAAAACAAAGGAGGAAATTAATTTTATGGTAACCAATACAGAAGTAAAAGAACTGGGGCATTTCATCAATGGGGAAATCACTCTTGGAAAGAGTGGTCAATTCTTAGATGTCTTCAACCCAAGCTCAGGGTCAGTCATTGCACGTGTACCTATCGCCACTAAAGAAGAAGTGCAACACGCAATTGCAACAGCTAAAGCCGCATTTCCAGCATGGCGTGCACTATCCGTTGGTAAACGCGCTGAAATTGTCATGAAGTTCCGTCAATTGATGACAGAAAATATAGATGAATTAATCGACATGATTTGTACAGAAAGTGGAAAAACAATTGAAGACGCTAGGGGTGAAATCACGCGGGGATTAGAGTCTGTTGACTTAGCCATCAATGCCCCTCACCTCCTAAAAGGCGAGTACTCTGTAAATGTTGGTGGGGATATCAATGCTTACTCAACTAAAGCACCACTTGGCGTTGTTGCAGCGATTTCCCCTTTTAACTTCCCTGTGATGGTGCCACTTGCTATTACAAGTATGGCAGTAGCAGTCGGCAATTCCGTTATTTTAAAGCCATCCGAGCGCGTACCTTGCTCAGC
This sequence comes from Psychrobacillus sp. FSL H8-0484, assembly GCF_038005325.1. Classification (NCBI taxonomy): domain Bacteria; kingdom Bacillati; phylum Bacillota; class Bacilli; order Caryophanales; family Bacillaceae; genus Psychrobacillus; species Psychrobacillus sp. FSL H8-0484. The sequence continues at coordinate 2,566,818 of NZ_JBBOSZ010000001.1, forward strand.
ACTATTTTTATCGGAACTGTGGAAAGAAGCTGGTTTACCAGATGGCGTTTGGACAGTCATCAATGGCGACAAGGAAACTGTCAATGAATTACTAGAAAATCCAACAGTTGAAGCCATTTCGTTTGTTGGTTCAACACCAGTAGCTGATTATATCTATGCAACAGGTTCCAAACATGGGAAACGCGTCACAGCATTAGGTGGCGGTAAAAACAATATGGTTGTCATGCCTGATGCTGACTTAGAACAAGTCGCAAACGCATTTTTGGGAGCTGCTTATGGGTCTGCTTCCCAACGTTGCATGGCCATTTCAACAATCATTCCGGTTGGCGAAGAAACAGCGAATAACCTTGTAAAAGTACTAGCTGATAAAATATCAAAATTAAAAGTAGGTCCATATACAGATCCAGAAGTTGATTTTGGACCCGTTATTACAAAGCAATCCAAGGAAACAATCATTGGTTTTATCGACCGCAGCTTAGAAGAAGGCGCTACGTTAGTATGCGATGGTCGCAACCCAGACATCGCGGAAAACTCAAATGGGTTCTACTTAGGCCCTACGCTATTAGACAATGTCAAACCAGGTATGGAGATTTATGAACAAGAAGTATTTGGACCAGCTCGTAATGTGGTTCGTGTTGATTCATTAGAGGAAGCCATCGAATTAATCAATGCGCATGAGCTAGGTAACGGGGTTACAATCTTCACAAATAATGGTGCTGCCGCTCGCAAGTTCACCACTGAAATCGAAGTCGGCATGGTTGGTGTAAATGTGCCAATTCCAATCCCAGTCGGCTATCATAACTTTGGCGGCTGGAAACGCTCGAAATTCGGCGAGGGTCATATGTTTGGACCAGACCAAGTCCGCTTCTTCACAAAAGCAAAAACAATTTCAGAGAAGTGGTTTGAAGAAAATAGCGAATCCCATTCAACATTTGCATTTCCAAGTAATAATGACTAACTAGGTGAATTGGGATGTGCTAGGATGTCTACATTCTTGCATAAGCTTCGCCCGGATTTTTTTTAGTGATTAATATAAAATGAGAAGTGTCGCATAACACTCCTCAAATGCAACTTCTACCGTAAAAGTGGTGGTTGTCTATATTTAGTTTTTCTTACGAGAACCACTCTTTTGCTTCAGGGGAGGAGTGGTTTTCTTTTGTTCTACAGAGCTCTAAACGTTGGGCCTGGTTCCAATGACGACAGTAGCGTCAAGTTCGTCGTAATATGCGACCTGTGTTATTAGCCCGTTTTGAACAAAAATCTCGACTGTCAACAGTGCCTGTCGCTTATAGCCTTTACTAAAAACCACACTGTATAAGTATCCGATGCTTGCCAATACCACGATGCAAATGGAATCCTCTTAGTACTAAGTGTCATACCTACTTCCTCCATAGCTTCACGTTCAAGTGCTTCATCAATGCTTTCGTTCTCTTCAATTCTTCCACCAATAGTCGTTAATAGCTTTTCTTCTTTATCCCACGCCATAACAATTGTTCCATTTTCTGTTATTGGAATACAATGTACACCTGCAATTCTTTTATCTTCAGGTAAATCAATTATCGTATTTAACATAGTCGTCACCCCGTTTCATACAAAGTCCTTTTGTAATACTTCGCCTAAAGACATCCTTTTTCCTATTAACTATAACAACATTCTGTTATTCAACTAAGCACTCGAAGTTCAATAAAAAGTAAAACAAAATTGCTACCACAAAAATTGGAATTGCAATCAAAGCTGAACGATAACTAACATTATTTCTTTGATTTCTACCCTCAACAGATTCAGTTGCTAAGTTAGCCCACATTCTATCTCCACTTACTAATACACCCGAAAAAATGAATGATATCCTAATAGAGCATTGGCGTACGTCATACTAAGCGAAACCATACAACGACAAAAGTTAAGGAGGAAGCTAGTTAGAAATTCAAATCAGGGAATGCCCAAATCAAAACGCAATTATGATAATCGTAAGGGAATTGCATGTATATATTAATGTAATTAAACTGCACATTAAAAACCATAATTTGAATAAACAAATAATTACGAATATACTCAAAATTAAGAATTCGCGATAGTTAATGAGCTTCCTAGTGTATACGCTATCAATGTGCGAATTTCAAAACTTACATTAGAAGAGGGGATTTTAAATGAATAGTGCAAACGCTGTAGAAGTATATGATGCAGGTAATATCTGTCCAGATGATTTACCGTGGATTCCTTATTTTGGGGTGGCTCATTTTAAGTTACTCAAGGTTAATCCAGTAACAGGACAAACTATTACCCTGTTAAAAGTTCCTGCGGGGACACAGCTTCCTACCCATTTCCATCCTGGAACGGTTATTGTGTATACCATTAATGGCTCTTGGAGATATATGGAGAATGATTGGGTTTCTAACGCTGGGGATGTAGTTTATGAGCCCGCTGGATCCTCACACACACCTGAATCTGTAGGAGATGAAGAGGTAATTACGTTAAATATTGTTGAGGCAACATTAGACTATGTGAATGAGAATGGAGAAATTATTGCTAGAGATAATTGGCAGTCATTCTTGCAAAAATACCATGATCATTGTGCGGCCGAAGGAATTACACCTATAGATGTGACTAAATTTTAATAGTTAGATTGATAAAAAAAGAGAAGCCCTTCTATTAGACGAAGTGGCAACTCTTTTTTTCTTATATTTTCGTAATTTCAGATTTTAGATAATGAATATACTTGTTTATTAAAATGGATAAATGTTTATCTTCGGATAAAACTAATCCAAAAGAAATATCTAGACGCCTGTTATTCACCAAATCAACAGGAATGATATCTCCATTAATGACAGGGGGATAATTTTTCATGATGAAATCAGGAGCGAATGTAATAGCCAAATTTTCAATGATAGCTTGGAGAATGCCGTCCGAATTGTTTGATGTAAATAGAATTTTCATAGGCTGGTATTTGTTAAAGAAATCATGAACAAAGTATTGCATAAATTCACCGTAATATGTAACGAGCGTTTGATCTAGTATCTCATGTGAAGATATGGCACCTGTAAACGCTAAGGGAGAATGTTTAGAAACATAGACTTTCTGCTTCCCTTCATATAGTGATTCAAAAGCTATTCCTTCCATGTTTATGTTCCAATCTGGTGAATAGGCAATCAATCCGATGTCGGTTTTATGCTGGCGAACATCTTCAATCACAGAAGAGCCGCTTTTTTCATTTATTTCTACATTTACTTGTGGATAATCTTGTTTAAAAGCAGCTAAAGACTTTAATAGAACCGTCGTCAATCCTGGTATGGAAGATACTTTTAGTTCTCCTCCTACCATGGAATTAAATGAGTGGGCGGTCTCTTTGATTTCCTCAATTTTTCTTAACACTTCGTAGGCTTGTTTCAGAATGATTCTACCTTCATCGGTTGGTACAGCACCGTGTCCCCTTGAGCGATGTAAAATTTTTAGCCCCAATTCCTTTTCTAAACTAGTAATAGATTGGCTAATACCGGATTGAGTCACATAAAGATTCTGTGCTGCTATAGAAAGGGAATTGTGTTTTGCGACTTCAACAATATATAGTAATTGTTCAAAGTTCATAGTTTTTCTCCTTTTCTATTAAAAAATGCTTATCAAAATAAATATTGTGTTTGATTGGGAATGAGAACCAGTAACATATACGAGATTTAGTAGGTATACCTTCTTTGGCTATACCCCTTTTTATGCATGAACTCATACCACTTGGCTGTTTAGATAATAGCTATACTTGAGTTTATTTCATAATATCGATCCCTTGCGGCTCTAAGCTTAAAATGACAAGTAAATAGAGCACCTCCCCAAATCCTGTATTATGAGAGTTACGACACAAACATAAACAGACTGGAGGAATGCTCTATCAATGCTCTATCCCCATTATACGATACGCCCTAGAACTGATTTACATTTCAAAGTTGATTGTGGTTTCCTCGTCCCGGATGACATTCCATCAGAAGCTTCTTATTCACGTATGATTACATTAATCAGTGAATTAAATGCATTGGAAATCGTTCAAGAACGTTAACTCTTACAGGGGCTCTTTTATAATGAGGGAATAATAATTGAAAAACATGTTCCCTTTCCTTTTTCACTTTTAATTTCTATATCTCCGTTTAATTCTTTAATAATACCATATGCAATCATAGTGCCGAGCCCAGTCCCCTCCTCTTTTAATGAATAAAACGGCATGGCGATTCGCTTTATTTCTACAGGAGACATTCCAATGCCTGAATCGATAATCTCAATCACAATACTATTCTTTCTCTTTTTCACATTAATTCTTAGTATCCCACCATTAGCCATCGCTTCAATACCATTATTAATTATGTTAATTAAACACTTTTTTATTTTATCAGCATTAGCATTTATAAAAAGCGAATCATTATTACTTATTTTGATTTCAATATCATGTAAGATGGCAAGCGGTGAAATTTTGTTAATTACTTGATTGACAATTAGGTTAATATCTAACGAGTCTTTCTTATCATTATTTTGTGGTTTTCCTAATGATAAATACTCATCAATAATGAGTTGCGTCCTTTCTATCTCCTGCAGTATGACTTGTAAGTACTCATCCTTATGTGTTTCCGAGATTTTATTTTTATGTAACAACTGTATAAATCCATTTACCGTAGTTAGTGGATTTCGAATCTCGTGAGCAAAAGAAGCGGCCAATTCACTTATCACATAATATTTTTCTGCCCTTTGAATTTTATCTTTCATTTTAAACTTTTCAATCATTCCTTCAATTAAATAAATTGATAACAATCCCGTAAGAATATTGATTACTATATAACTACATAAAAATTGCATCCATTCAGAGCTGACTGTTCCATTTATCTTTATTTCGCACATTATAGCAAAAACAGAAAAAGAACTAGTGCAAATGAGAATCAACAGTGAGCCAAACAGTATTCTTCTTTTCTCTATATAAGCTGGTAGAAAAAAATAATATATTGCAATATTAGAAAAGAACATTATAACCATAATAAAAACTGATGGTAAAAAGCCGTTTCCACCTAAGTAAAAACGGTAAGAAAGATATACAAAGGTGACAAAAATAAAGCTTCTTAAACCTCCATATAGAAAGGCTAGAATGATAGGAATAAGCCGTAAATCATAAATATATCCGAAATGAAAACTAATAGGGAACGTCAAACAAAGAACAGTAGCAATTGATGAAAGAAAGGAAATTAATACATTATTACGCACTTTTTTTCCATCTTTATCTAGCCAAAATATTTGATAGCAAAAAATACAAAGGATAATAATGAATGCATTTAATAACAGTGTAGGTATCCCCATGCTCTATTCCCCCTCTTTCTATAAATATAATTGTCTATTAAGTATAAATAACCAAAATATTAATATGATTATACATGATTTCATGTAATTGAAAAGTATGAATATACCTAATTTTGAATTTTTAAATATTTATGAAAGGAGGAAATAAAAAAGTCTGTTAAGTACACATAGCTTAAAAATTTTACCTAAAATCAAAGCCAAAAAACACAAGTGGCATCATTATTCCACTTGTGTTTTTTATTTTTATAAGTTATTCTAATCAGCCTATTTTTAAAATTTTTTTAAAAGTCAATGTTTCACAAACCTGCTCTTAAGTACAATAAGAGCTGTCTTAACAGCTAAACGATTTTCCGCTAAAGCTCCCTTTACTTGAATAAGAAAAACAATATTTATAACTTCTATTAAACAATTACGAATTTTTCTATCCAAAACATATATCAATGTAAAGACTTTCGACATCGTATGCGAAAGACTTTATATAATTTCCATAGGTTTTACAACATCGACAAGACCAGAAAAAAGAATTTTTTTTTGTTTAAATTTATACAGGATTTAAATCAAACTATATTCGGTTCATTGGATTTGAAAAATTAAACAATAACGACATGTATTTCATCTTTATGGTAAGTTAATCGCAATCTTTTGGTTTAAAATTTCGCAAAAGACAAAAAACTTTATTTCCAATTGATATCGTCTTGGTTTCATCTTTACATTGTCCAATTATAATCGTTTTTGTAAGGCAAATAAAACAATGAAAAGAGGAATTTAAATGGGTAAAAAGAATTTATTCACTGTACTTAGTATTTCAACAGCATTATTAGTAGGAACTGGAAGTGCCTATGCTACACAAATTCAGAAAAATGAGTCAGAAAAAGCGGTACAAATAGTTAACAAAGAATCGAATGATACAACAAAACAAGAAGTAAAAGTACAAGAAAGCATAAAAATACCAACTGAATTTAGTTTTACTGATGAGGCTTTTTTCACAAGAGATGGTCAGCCTGATTACTATGCTAATAATTTTTTAAATAATCAGGACCTATTTTCTTTATTAAATATGAATGGGGCAGAATTAAAACAAGAATTAGCAACTGGAAAATCGGTTGTTGAAATTGCATCATCTAAAAATGTTTCTACACAACAAGTGTTTGAGGTCATTGCGAAAGCACAGATTACCGTGCAGATTCAAGGTGAAGAAAATGGAGAAGTTCCTAAAAACTCTCATTCAATGGAACAACGATTAAAAGAGATTGAACCGAAAGTATTACAAATGATTGAGCACAAAACTGAAATACCTTGGAGGTAATGTTCTGTTTCACCGCTTTACCAATTTAAGAAAATTCGAATATTAAATTCTTTTGTAAAACAAAAAAGACTCCTCTTATTGACTGGGAACAGACCCCATAGATTGAGACAAATAAAAACACCTTAAGTTGAAAAACAGGTATGTATTACCTAAGACAACTTGGAGGTGTTTTTCTATGGGTACAAGAGTAAGTTATCCAGCAGATTTAAATTAAGAGCAGGAGAATTAAGATTAGCAGGAGTACCTGTAAAACCAAATAAAACACAAATCAAAACACAGTTGAGATTTGTTCCCTGTCTCAATAACTGGGTCAGTTCGCTAAGAGGACGCCTTTTTCTTTCATACCACATTTAATAACAGTCATCTACTTCAAATGAAAGATATGATGGTAACCTGATGTTTAAATACATTACGTTTCAACGATTCGTATTTAAGTAAAAGTAAAATAGTACGCCATCTGAAGTATTCATGACACCATACTGCAAACCATGTAGATCTAATATATTTTTCGAAATGGCAAGACCTAATCCAGTACTACCTTCTGATCGTTGTCTAGACGTATCGCCACGATAGAATCGTTCCCAAACCTTTTCTAATTGGCCACCTGGAATATGTGACCCTTTATTTTCCACGCATACTTTTACCTGTTCATTCTCTACGATGGTCGAAATATAGATATGCTCATTCAAAGGTGTATAACGGATTGCATTTGTAATATAGTTCGTAATGACTTGTTCGATAAGATGTTGATTTGCTAAAACTTTTATTGAAGTCAATTCTTTATGAATGGTTAATTGCTTTTTCTCTATTTCTAAATGTAACTGATGACAAATATGCTCAATTACTTTGTCTAAATAAAAAGATTCCATTTTCATTTTGTACGTTCCAGACTCGTATTTTGCTAGTTCAAGCATATCGATAATTAAACGATCCATCTTGTCGACTTCTTTTTCCATTGCTTCAAAGTAGTAATCCTTCTTATGACTAGCAACACCGTCTTTCAGGATCGAAATACAACCTTTCATAATACTTAGTGGGGTCTTCAATTCATGTGAGACACCTGAGATAAATTCTTTTCTAATATTCTCTAATTGTTTTTCTTTTTCAATGTCTTGCTGTAGCTGAGTAATGTGCGAATGTAGTGTATCCGATAGTAAATTAATATTCTGAGATAAATCGCCTATTTCATCTTTAGAGTAATATTCAATTCGTTCTGAAAAATCTAAGCCTGCAATTTTTCTAGTTGAATTGTTGATTTTTAATAATGGTCTTGCAATTTTGATTGAATAGTAAAAGGAAGCCAAAATAGTTAGTAGTAACACAAAAGCTATCAAATAGATAAAATAATCGTTGACCATTTGTGCAGCTTCATCTACTGGTTGTAAGGAAGCCATAGCAAAAATATAACTAATGTTTCCATTTTTATCTTTAACCGGGTCAATGAACAGTTTATATTTTATTCCATTTTTCTCATAATTATCTGTTGTGAATGTTGTGAATTGATTTTGTCCATTAAACAATAAGCCTGTTTGGAAATCACTAATACGCTCCATAAAAAAGCTATTACTATAAATGATACTGGAAACATCATTTTGATCAGGAAATCGGACATTCTGTACGATTCCTTTAAATTGATTGATTCGAAAATTAGGATGATCATGATATTTAATTGATAATGTTATTTTCTCATGTAGATTATATTCATTAAATTCTTTACTATTCTTTTGGAGTTCATTATCAATTCTTGTCCAAATAAATTGATTTAACCAATCAGAATCATTCTGCAAAAAATATAGATAAAACGGGAGTATTATATTATTTTTTTCAATCGTATAAAGATCCACTTCCTCACCTAATGTAATGGTTGGCGTATCTTTAAAAACATCTTCTCCTTTTAATAAATGATACAGTGGAATCGTTACTAATTGATTTGAATTTTTATCGTCATTTATCTTAATTTCTACATAGTAATCATTTGATGATATGATATTTCCGTTTTTATCCAATGTGGTTATCCATGTATTGTTAGTACGATAAAAATCTTGTTCTAATTGCTGGATGGATTGCACATTTCCATTACTTTTTAAGTATTGTTTCTCAAATGATTTGATACTTGATTTCAAGTCATTTACTTTCTGATTTTCATAGTATTGCTTAAAGAATATGGTCTGACCAATATAAATCGTACCTGTAATGAACAAACATAGCGTTGTTGTTAATAAAAATAATTTTAAAACAATACCGTATTTCATAAACTCTCCTCAAACTTATACCCTGTTCGAATAATCGTTGAAATCAATTTTGATTTGGTTCCTAATTTCGCTCGCAAATTACGAATATGTGTATTGATCGTTCGATCATCACCAAAGTAGTCATGTCCCCAAACCTTATATAAGAGTTGTTCTCTTGTAATCACAATTCCTTGATTTTGCATTAAATACGTTAAGATTTCAAATTCCGTATGTGTTAAATTAATATTTACACCTTCTACCTTTACTAACCTTGAAGAAAAATCTACTGAAATGCCATTTTTAGTTAAAGTATCAATTGAACCTTCATTCAATCGATATCGACTTTCAAGTAAACGTTTAACTCTTGCTAATAAAATTGATGGACTATATGGTTTTGCAACATAATCATCTGCACCTAGCTCAAACCCAAGTAATGTATCATCCTCATCAATACGAGCAGTTAACATGATGATTGGAACATTTGATGCCTTACGGATTCTTCTACAAACAGTCCATCCATCTACTTTTGGCAACATGATATCAAGAATAATTAGATGAAAAGCATTGTTTTGAAATGATTCTATTGCTTGTTCACCATCAATAGCTTCAACTACCGTATACCCCTCGTTTAATAAATAATCTTTCACTATCTCACGTAAAATAGTTTCATCTTCCACTATTAAAATTTTGTACTGCATTTTCAAACCCCCACACTCTCTTTTGATACTCTTTATTCTTATTATCCAATAACTCTTCGATTACTCCATCCTTAAATGCATAAATCGTTCCCATTACGAGCGAGAGTAAATATAAAAGGAAAAAACCTATCAAACTTGGTAATAAGAAAAATGTTGCAACTCTACAATTGTTATTTAATTGTTTACCAATGGTTATGTACTAACTTCTTTCAATATTTGAGTTTCAATAAATTTAAATTCTGTTTCAAAAAAGTATAACCTGACGAAATAAAGATGAAGTAAAGATACCGAATAAAAGTCTACGATCTAAAAAAATTAATAGTCCATTTTGTCATGTCTTCAGCAACCTTCTAGTGACTATGTTCGCAAAAGAAAATCATTCTATTCATAGTTGGAAACCAGAGTTGTTTGGAGAGTATATTTAATAGAAGAGATTTAAAAGACATATGTTGAAAATAACAAAGTTTAAAAGTTCCTCTTTAACCCTTATATAACCATAAAATAAAAGAATCCATTTTGAAAAAAGATTGTTCAAAATGGATTCTTCCGTTGTGATTTAGTATTCAGTCTCACAAAAAAGCTTGATTATTTTAGTGTTCCTTCTTCAACTAAAGCACACTTTTGCTGAATTAGGTTTTTTTACTTTTTTTAAATAACCGAATAGCACCTAAAAACGATTGAATTGATATTAGTACTGAAAGTAAGAATGAAAACCAAATGTGAAATGTTGGTTCAATATTTGATGCGAACAAAAAAATAGGAACAAGAGTAGAATGTACTTTACCATGAGAGTTCTCCAATTTGAATTATCCAACATATAAAAAGTACTGCTTCTTCAACTAACCTGCCCCGTTAAAAATAGAGGGTCGTGACTGTTATCACAACCCTCTTGTTATATTATTGATTATTAATTTGGTTGAGATTTAATAACCATATCTGAAATCTCTTCCCTTATTGGAGATTTCATGTGCTAGACGGATAGAGGACACTGCTAATTCTGCATATGTTACTTCTTTTGTTGGGTTAAACTGATTTTTTTCTGCCTTTACTAATCCAAGTGAGTGCGCCAAAATCACATATCCAGCGTTTTCCGTTTTTATTTTTTGGCTGTCTGTAAAATCATTTTTAAAAATATTACTATGTTTCGCTGCTTGCTCAAGACCTAGTGCTCGAATATACCATACTGCTAGCTCTTCTTTAGTAATGGGACTATCTACATCAAAGGTCTTCTGGTCTGTTTTCAAAATCCCCGCTTCCACTGCACGCTCTATTGCTTGATAAGAAGCATGTTTAGGATCAACGTTTGTATAGGATTGCTTTATACTCTCTGACTCTCTATAACTGCTTGTCTCATAAATATACGTTAAGGAATTCATCATAATCTTGATTGCTTCCCCTCTAGACACTGCTGCATCCCCGTTAAAGGTTTTTGGATCACTAACCGTCAATACCTTCGCCTTGATTAAATAGTTCAGCTCTTCAGCTGCTGTTGGATGAGAAACCTCGGAGGTCACTTCCATATTGTACTGGTTAATCCATTTGCCCGAATTGGCTTCTAACACATTAAAGGCAGTTTCATTAAAAATTGGAGAGTATACTAAATTATAATGTTTATTTTCTTTCTTTTGATTTTCTTTCATATAGCTCATTTTTATACTTAGCGCTTTACTCAAAATATCCTCAGCTTCTTTTGAAGAGATTACCTTGTCTAAAGCCGGCCACTTGTCAATTTGTGGTCTAATTACATTCAGACTCTCTAAGGAGCCGTCTTTATGAATACTTAAACTAATCTGATCTCCCATAACCATAACTCCATTAACAATGCGAGGGAAGGTTATATAGTAATTGCCCATTGTTTCATCTTGATAACCTTCCTCTAAAGGCATAGCATACTCATGAAGGTAAGAGGGTACCAATTCCTTTACATACTTAACTGCTTGAGCAATCGCCTCTTCTTTAGAAATTGTGACTTCCTCTTTAGTTCCATCTAGTTCAGACAATAAACTATTTAGTGTATTATGATACTGGAGCAGCTCACCAGTTTTCTTATCAAATTCTAATGTAGCCCCACTTCCACTATTACCGTAGTTATACATATAGTGAACACTAAATATTTCTTGGCCATAACTGTTTTTTACTTCTTCGACTGATTGAATGCTTAACTTAATTTTGTTAGACTTCACTTGTAATAACTTTTCTGCAGCTTTCTTTGCCTCTTCCTTTGTTATCCCATTTTGCTTAGCTGGCAATGCAGTTTCTGTAACCTTTACATATTCCTTTTTAGTTGGTTGTTTTGCTACAAATTCTTTACCGTTAAACCATTCCCCTGTGATAGCATTTATGCTTAGAACATCAGGCACATAAACCAGCTTCACATCATTTTCCCCAGTTTCATAGTTGGTGTTAACTTGATATTGTAGTTTCGCAGTAAGATTTCCTTTTATTTTTTCTAATGCTTCTTTTTGATCTTTTACTTTTTTTACATCTTCAAAAGTAGGAGATTTAGTTATTTGTGAACCATTGAAGCTTACAATTTCCCCGTTTCCGAGAACGGTAACGTTTACACTTTGGTCAGCAATTGCAACATCATCCTTCATACGATTGAAAGAAAAGGAATAACTTATGGGCCTAGTTAAAATTTGCTTTGAATAATTATAGTAATCATTATAATCCTCATCTAGTTTGTAATTGCCATCTTTGAGAAATTTCTTAACGAAATCGGTTGCAACTTTTTTAGCTTCCTCTTTAGAAACCTTAGCTGGAAACAACGCATCTGGAGTACTAACAGGCTCGTAGTTAAAGGATTCTATCTCTAAATCTTCTCCATAAAACCCTATGTTTCCATGAATATCCTTCCCATTTTGCAGCTTACTAAAAAATAAATGATACCTTGTTGTCTCATCTCCAGGATAATTATTAGAACTCATATGAAAATCACTCGCATTCACAAAGTCAAAAATCCCAGGAAAAGCAGAACGGAACTTTTTAAGCAAGTCCTCCTTAGTAACAACCTCCCCTGTAGCAGCCACCTGTGCTACCACTTTTACTGGTTGTCCTTCTACTATACTCGCTGCACTAGCAGCAGATGAAAACATCCCAATCGATAAAGCAGATGCAGTAAATATAATCCCTATCTTCTTCAAATTAAATCTCTCCCCTTTTTTCGGTAATAATTATATTATAAAGCAAATTTTGGAAACTTGAAATTAAAATATTTATATTATTGTAAATATTTTCTAGGGTGAGGGGTTGTACTTGGAGGAGAAGTGTGTTTTTGCATAGATTAAGGTTGTTTATGGGGTTTGTCGAGTTCGATGTGTTATTTTTCGCGTTTACATCCTTCTTCGTTTCGTTCAACCATTTTATGGAGATATTTAATCGTCCTGGTGCTAAGAAATAAACTGTTTTCTTCGAATCTGCCTCCTAAATCTTCTGGAAAATGCTTTTAATTAAATTTATAAATTTCATCCTATCTAACTTTCTTTAATTGACTAATTCGACAGGAGATTTAACCTGCTTCGTTAGTTCAATAAAAAAAAAGAGTTGCCTAAGCAACCCAATGTTCTTTCACTAAAGCACTCGTTAGTTTGAGCGAAATAGTTCACAAACTTGATTTATAATTGTTTCCTTAAAAATATATTACCCAAAATCGAGTAGAAAACAAGGACCTTATTTAAGGTCCTTGTCTTGGTTTGAAACGACAAACTCACCGGTAAATAGAAGCCTAGAATTTGTCTCTTTTATTATTCTGCAAAATCATCTTTCTCGCAGTCTCTAGACTATCTAGTCCTATTCTATTTTTTACTGGTGCAAACTCATTTTCCCTTATTACTTGTAATACAGACATATTCTCAGCATATTGAAATATATCGAAATAAAATTTTTCGAGCTTATATCCATTCGGCTCAATGCTTCTGATTGTCTGACCAAGTTCATTAACTGAGGGGATAACTTTATGAGCAAAGTGATAAGGGAGTTTAACATCCATTGTTTTCTCAAGGAATGAAAGCTGAAAAAGATGAATTCCTATGTTTGCATTTGTAAATTTTTCTCCCTCACTTTCTTCTTTACTCATTTCAGAATATTCGATAACCGAAGGCTTACCTTCAGATAAGCAAAAAACCCCTACTTTCTCTCCTGGCTCTCTCTTTTTTACAGATTTACTGGATACTTCTGTTCCTTTTTTATCAGCAAAACCAATAAACAACGGGTCTGCAACTTGAACAAGCGCATTGTCAATATTATTGAAAAATACCCACTTTATACCCTTCATTTTTAGGTCCTTAAGTATCCCACTTGACTTCATTGAAGCAAATACCCCCCCGTTTCCATTAGGAGCCATAGAGATTTTTGATTTACTCTCAAGAATTATTTTACCGTTTGTTGTTAATGTAGGAATAAGTTCCTGTTTGAAGAAAAAAATCTGTCTCGGATTACAATTGAAATAATCGTTGTCTTTGAAAAACTTCTTTGTTTCCAACTCATTGATAGGGCTGGTCATAATGTACCAGGGAATTATTGATTTTGTTTTTTCTTCAATCTTTTGCAGTCGCTCAGCCTGTAAAGCGAAAAGTGATTGATTGGAAGAAACGCCAATGCTTACGGTTCCTTTAGGTCCATCATGTCCAAGTCGAGTTCCCTGACCTCCTGCGATAAGTACCACTGCTACTTTCTTTTCTTTTAGAAGTTTAAGTCCGTGTTCTTCATACATCTTTCTTTTTGAGTCAGTAAGACTTAATACAGATTCATATTCGATAGGAACGATTTCTCGCTTATTGTTTAGTGGAATAGAAAGTTGACTGGATGCAATTTCAATATCTTCAAAATCAATTTCATTTATTTGATTTATTAAAGCTTCTTTCTCTTTTGGATTTAATACATTATAAAAGGAGAGAAGATGTCCTTGTCCAAATCGATTTATTTTTTCTTTTATATACTCAAATCTTTCCATGTGATTACTCCTTTTAGATTGTTCAATTAATATAACAAAAATATAAACGCTTCATCAGTATATTATTCTTAACACATATACTGAATTCCTTCTTAAACTATCCTGCACTGTTAGCACAATAAGAAAAAAGAGCCGTCTAAGCAGCTCAACGATTTTCAACTAAAGCTCACCTTTTAGTGCAATAAAAAATATTCTATTTAACGGGTTTTCCAGATACGATATGCCAATGGAGATGTTTAGAATCCTGATAAATTCCTAAGTTTGTAATAATCCTACAAGCCCCATTTTCTTCTGTAACTTTTGCTGCAACTATTTTAATTACTCCGAGGAGTTCAAGTAATAGATCAATAATACTTCCTCCTCTCTTATACTGATTACATTTTCCTTTTTTGTTTCATATGTTTCTAAGGAATTACTAAGCGTACAATCAGTTATTAATAATAATGAAGTTAAAAGATACAAAAAGAGGAATATTAGATTTCAAATTTACTACTCCTTTCATTAATAAGGAAAAAGAGCTAACAATTTAGACGTATTCAAAAATCTTTATATCTACCGAATCAATGTTGCCTATTTCGTCATACAAGTTCCATAGCACTATATCTGACGTTTCCTCATTTTCTATAAATGGTTGTAATTTTTTAATTGTTGTAAAGTAAACGGGATTAAATTTAATGTTCCCATTCATTGTATTTTTCACCTTTAATAAACCCTTGAATTCTATATCTGTTACTATTTGTCCAGTTTCTTCGTATAGTTCTCTTAATGCACATTCCTTCGGTGTTTCATTCTCTTCTCTTTGACCAGCAGGCACTTCCCATTGTTTACGATAATTGTTATAACAAAGAAGATATTTTTCTTTACATTTTATTACTGCGTAAGAACCTGCTAATGGCTGATAATCATCAATATCCTTCTCTTTTAAACTAATAAATTCAAGAAATTCAAATCCATTATTCTTTGGAGTATTCAAATAATATCCCCCTTATGATTCTCTAAATATTTACATCAACAATCTTCCTATAAAGCACCACGTTAATTGAACTACATAGATATACTTTTACATAAAACTAAATTTTCTGTTTTTTTATCATCTATATATGATAAGATAATAACAGGAGGTGCTCAATATGGGTATCAGAAATTTAAATAATTCCCTGTAAACGAATAGTTTATTACAGGAGGATATTTAATGAAAAATAATTGGGTACAACCCTTTTACAAAAGACAATTTGAGTTTTATCAGGATTCATTAGACGATTTAAATGATAATAAAAAGGAAGTAGCTATGATTCATGAACAAGTGGGTAAAACCTTTAAGGATGTTCTTGAAATCGGTGCTGGCTCAGGGATACTTGCAAACGCACTTTCACTAACCAATAAGGATATAACTACAGTTGAACTCGTATCCGAAATGGTTGAATACGCAAGAGCTCACTCAAATCCATCTATACACATTTTGTGTGATAACTTTTATTCGGTAAAACTAACTAAACAATTTGATTTAGTTCTCTATCTAGATGGTTTTGGCGTAGGAACAGATAAAGACCAACTATTACTTTTACAACGAATACATGAGTGGCTGAAAGTTGACGGATATGCACTTATTGATATATACGAACCCAACTATTGGCGAAATGTTAAGGGACAACAAATGTTTGTCGTTGAAAAAACTCAGATTATGAGAGAATACGGTTATGATGATATTAACTGTCGCATGACAGATACACTTTGGCAAAGAAGTTCACCTAATGAAACATTCACACAATCACTAGCCTGCTATTCAACAGATGAAATATATACTTTATGTCAACAAGCGGGTCTTCAAATAATTGCATTTTACCCGGGTGGAGCAATTAATTTTGATACTTGGCAGTTTGAAGAAGTCACTTCGTTATCAAATTGTTTATCTTACCGAATTAAAGTAAAAAGATTTTAATTCATGTTGCTTTAAGAGGCTACTAGCAAGTTGCTAGTAGCCTCTTAAATGTATATATAAAATTTTAGATTCCAATTAATATTCCTTATTCAACTAACCTGCTGCTTTAGTTCAATAAGAAAGAATGCTTTACTCGTTCTTGAAGTAGAGTACCCTTTAGTTTAAGTGCAAACCTTTTACAATCTTATATTCTGACCATTTAATGACAAAATGCTGCCTAAATGACGCACTAGGTCTTTACCTCAAGCACTCTTAATTTGCAGTTGAAAGACCTCACTTAGTTATTAATGATCTCAATAATTTTTTGTTGAGCATCTTTAGCTTCAGGGATTGGAAATACAACAAACACATGATTCATTTTTGGATAAACAAATGTATTGTTCTCAATTCCTTGCTCTGTTAGTTTTTCGTCAAGTTTTATAGCATCTGGATATAAACCTTCGTGCGTGCCAATAAAGTGAGTGATTTTCCCAAGTCCTTTAAAGTTACCGTAGATTGGACTAATTAATGGGTCATCTATGTTCTTATCAGCTGCCCAAATCCTTGTAATCACTTCCATACCTCCAATAGCCAACATTGGGTCCTTTTTTTCATATTCAGGTATAAGAGGGTTTTCAAGCCCCATATCAACACATGCAGATAGCAAAATGATATCTTTTGGTTGAGGTATATTATTCCTCTCTAAAAGTTGTGCCAAACTAAGTGATATATTTCCGCCTGCCGAATCCCCCATGATGGTCAATTGTTTAGGACTTTCAACGGTTCCAAGGATTTCTTTATATAGGTTTAAGAGTTTTGGGTAGGTGTGCTGATAATTAAAATTAGGTACTTTAGGATAAATAGGTGCAATTATTTTTGCATTTAATGATTGAGCCATTTTATCCATGAACCTCCAGTGAAATATTAAAGGTTGATTAGTCCAGGCACCACCATGTATATAGAGAATTACTTTTTGTTTCAAAGATTTTTGGTCATTTAATGTGAAAACCTTTATGTCCTCAATTACTTGCTCCTTAATTTCGCAAGAAAATTTAGCCTTCTCTATAACATATGGCTTAATATTTTCAATTCCCCTTTGTTTTACGAACTGCGAGGTGTTTTCAATAGTGGAAAAACCCTTTTTTGTATTTCGCAAAGTTAGATATTTTTCAAAAAGATAACTTTGTATAGAACGTTTTTTGCTGTAAATTTGTAAACTCATTTTTAAATCCCCTTTCTCAATCCCCTTTTTTTGATCATTCTGCACAGTGTATGAAATAACGTAAATAGTTATTTTTCTCTTCATCAGAAGTTTTTAACAAGTTTGAAAGCATGTTTCCTAATGTTAATTTACATATATTAACTTATTCAATACCATTTCAAAATACTCCTTCTTCAACTAAACTGCTCCGTTAACCATCCATGAAACCCTGCTACCTCATTGATATCTCTATATAGATTGCTTTACTAGATAATCCATTTCCTCTTGTATCGTATTTGTGTCTATTCTTTCAAACAAAGGTTTTATATCATGCAATTGTTTATGCTTCACCGTTATTGGCTGCCAACTAAATTCATTTATGAGCAGGGTTTTTCTCACTTCTTCACTGGAAAAAGGTAAAAAAGGTGACAGTATTTGTGCTGCATTTGCAATGATGTACACAGAAGTTGCGATCGTTTCCTTGCATGCTTGTAAATTTTCTTTCACCTGAATCCAAGGTTTCTGTTCATCAAAGAACTTGTTTGCGTAGCGAATGTAAGTAAATATCGTTTCTAATGCTAATTTGAAATGACCTTTCTCGATTTGATTGCCGATATCTGTATATAATTTCTCTGTTAAATCACGGATGTCTTTATTTATTTCATTCTCAGGAATATTTCCTCCAAAGGACTTTTCCATAAACTTCAATGTGCGGTTAATAAAATTCCCGTAGGCACCTAGTAGCTCTGAATTATGACTGTAAATAAATTCTCTCCAAGAGAAGTCCGTATCGCGATTTTCCGGAGCATTGATCGTTAAAAAGTATCGCAGAGAATCTGGATGGTATTTGTCTAATACATAAGGGACCCAGACAGCCCAATTTTGACTAGTAGATAGTTTTCTTTTCTCCAAAGTCAAATATTCGTTCGAGATGATATGAGTTGGTAGAGACTTATTATTAATTCCCGTCAATATAGCTGGCCATATAAGTGTATGAAATGGAATATTATCTTTCCCATGCACATAGTAAGATGTTGTTTGATCGGACCAAAATGCTTCATCGTCTTTGTTGAGATATTTTGCCCATTGCTTACTTGCCGAATAATAACCGGAAACTGCCTCTATCCATACATATACTTTTTTCTCCTCGTAGCCTTTGACTGGAATACTAACCCCATTTGGAAGATCCCTTGATGCAGCACGATCCTGTAGCCCTTCATTTAGATAACGCGCAGACAGCTGAATGGCATTGTCTCGCCATGCTCCATTCGTCTTTGCATTGCTCACATAACTTTCTAACTGCGTTTGAAATTTACTTAATGAAAAATAAAAGTGTTCTGTCGTCCGTATACTCGGCTCATTTCCACAAAGTTTACATGTGCGGTCACTTAGATCGAGTGGATCTAAAATAGTTGAACATACATCACACTGGTCTCCCCGTGCTCGACTTCCGCAGTTTGGACAATTACCTTCCACATACCTGTCAGGTAAAAACTGTTGGTCAACCTCACAATACGTTTGCTCTATCTCTTTTTTATAAATAAAACCATTTTCGAGTAATTGTAAAAAAATAGACTGTACGACTTCATGATGATTCGCACTATCTGTTCGTGTATACAGATCATACGTAAATCCAAGTCGCTTAAAGGAGTCCTCAAATTCTGCATGGTATCTGTCGGCTACTTTTTTCGTAGTAATCCCTTCTGAATTCGCTCTAATGGAAATTGGTGTCCCGTTGCAATCACTTCCTGAAACATACAGTACCTGTTCCCCTTTCGCCCTGAAATACCTTGCTAAAATATCCCCTGGCAATAGTGCTGCAATGTGACCTAAGTGTAGGGAGCCATTCGCATATGGCCATGCCCCTCCAATAAAAATACTCATCCTAATCCCTCCAAATGTTTTTCCATACAAAAAAACCTCGCCCTTATCGAAAAATCGATAAGGACGAGGTCTAAATGACTCGTGGTACCACCTTAATGCTCAAACGATTCACACCGCCTGACTCCATAAGTACATAGCAAAAAATGCT
The DNA here is from genome assembly GCF_038005325.1 of Psychrobacillus sp. FSL H8-0484. Taxonomy (NCBI): domain Bacteria; kingdom Bacillati; phylum Bacillota; class Bacilli; order Caryophanales; family Bacillaceae; genus Psychrobacillus; species Psychrobacillus sp. FSL H8-0484. The sequence continues at coordinate 2,586,477 of NZ_JBBOSZ010000001.1, forward strand.
TTTATACTTTGACATGGATAACAAGTGCCAAACCTTGTCGTAGCCTACTAATTCTTAAACGTTCAGTACGAAGCTCAGAGATCATGTTCAAATGATTAGTTTGCCTCATTTCCACCGACAGAAGCTCTCTTTATAACATCATCACTTTACTTTTCCTCTTCATAGCCATTATTTTTAATTTACATTATATAATACGCAAAATTCAGAAAAAATCAAGTGATTATTTATTATGGTATATTCTACCAAACAAGTCATCCACCCTTAACTTTTAAAACCTTTCCGCTCCTTTGTTAATTATGTTAAAATATGTATAATATTTTATGGAGTGAAGACAGATGAGACGTTTTATCGATGATTTAGCAGGAGCTATTCATGATATTTTTTATTATTTTTCTTATTTTTTCGCAGGGCTTATTATAATCGGATTACCACTTTTAGTAATTGTAATTCTATTTAATTGGATTAGCGCTAATTTCATATAGACCTATTTTTATTTAGAAGGTCTTTTGTTCTTTATATTAAACCTTCCATTCTTATTACTTTCCCATCTAACTCCATTTTAAGTTCTTGCATACCGCTTCTTTTATTAGAAAGAAACGGCTTGTTTGTTAGTCGGTGACACTCGTAGGTGATATTTATCCTCTATTGTTTTGGAAGAACTGTTGATCGATATTTCGAGAATGCTTCTTCTAGTATTTCAAACAGTTGTTACGCTAGATGGTGCGAAAACTTGTTAATTAATCTCTAAGTGGTAGTGTCATTTTTCTGCTTACACTCTCCATGCCTCTCTGACTATAAAAGGAAATCGCATTTTGATTAAATTCCCATACATTTAAGTCCAATGAAGATGCGCCTCTTTGCTTTGCCCACTTGACACAAGCATCAAATAACTCTTTTCCGAAGCCTCTTTTTTGATAAGATTCTTTCATTCCAAAATCATTCATGTAAGCAAAAACTCTTGGCATCATTGAGTCAAAATCAGGTGCTACTTTCAATTCCATTACCGCAAACCCTACCATTTCTTCATTTAATGTTGCTACCAGTACATCTGAGTCTGGATCCGCAAGAAGTTCATTAAAGTAACTCCTAGGCATTACATGTTCCACTTTTTTAAATAGGTGAGGTAACGCTAAAGCATGTTCATCGTGGCCTTCCTTTACTATTTGGTTTACCGTTTCATAATGTTCCAGTTTGGCAGTTTCAATTATGACATTCATACACAACTTCCTTACTTTCATAAATTTTATATGTCTAGTTAGTTGTATATTCTCCATCATTTATTATTTATCCTGTATTTTATTGGCATAAAAAAAAGCTACAGACCAACATCAATTGGTCTGCAACTTTTGTTATTTTAGCTCACCCACATAAATAGATTGCGGGCGGAAAATGGTGTTGTCTCTTGTTTGCTCGATAGCATGGGCAGTCCAGCCAACCATTCTCGCTACACTGAATGTTGGGGTAAATAGTTCTGCTGGCATATCAATGGAACGCATGATAGCTGCTGCATAATACTCAACATTCGTGTAGAGTTTACGCCCCGGCTTATGCTTTGCAAGTAAATCAATAATTTCTTTTTCTGCAATTGTTGCTATATCTAACCATGGATCTTTTCCTTGTAGGCTCAAACATTTCTCACGCAATAGGATGGAACGGGGATCCTCCGTTTTGTATATGCGGTGGCCGAAGCCCATTATCTTTTCCCCATTTTCCATTTTATTTTCTATGATTGTTCGAATCATGGATGGATCTTTCATTTCATTTAACAGGGAAATGACTCCAGATGGTGCACCTCCGTGAAGTGGCCCTTTCATCGTACCGAGTGCAGAAGTAACAGCTGAGGTTAGGTCCGATTCAGTAGAAATTGTCACTCTTGCGGCAAATGTCGAGGCATTCAACCCATGCTCCATTGTTAGCTTCAAATATGTCTCTAATGCTTCTACTTGCACATCACTCGGTACTTCTCCGTTTAGCATCCACAAGTAATTCGCTGTATGTGATAAATCGTCTCTTGATTCAACAATCGGAAGTGCCTGTTGATTTCGGTAATGTCTTGCAACAATAATTGGCAGTGCTGCTGTTAAAATCACCGCCTGCTCCTCTATTGTTTTCTCCTTAAAGTCCTCATGTGCATAAGAAGAGATCGCCGTTCTCATCGCATCCATGAGGGATACGCCCTTTGGAAGCAAATCAATAATTACATTCACATGATTAGGAAGTTCTCTATACTTATTTAAACTATTTCCTTCGTTTTTTGATTGTTCCCCACTCCATAGAAAATTCGCCACTTCTTCAAACGTTCTTGTTGTGACGAGCTCATCCACCTTCACTCCACGGTATCTAAGTTCTCCAATTTCTCCATCTACTGAAGCAATATGCGTATGAACTGCCACAACATCTTTTAATCCTTTTTGATACATACAAAATCCCTCCTTGCATTTAGTATATTAGAGGAACTTGATAATAAAAATTAAATATATATAATTGAAATAATTAATATTATTAATTAAGGGGCGGAGAAAATATGGAGTATCAATGGCTTAAAACGTTTTGTATAGCAGCAGAAACGCTTAACTTTCGAAAGGCTTCGGAGAAATTGGTCATGTCCCAGCCAAGCGTTACTGTTCATATTCGATTATTAGAGGAACACTTAGGTACGACTCTTTTTGACAGACAAAATAATCGCGTATCGCTGTCCGATGCTGGTAGGTTCTTTCTTCCTGAAGCACAGCAAATAGTGAACAGCATTGAAAATAGCGTCAATAAAGTGTTTGCATTTACGCAAGGGTATCGGCGGAACTGGACTATCGCCATTTCTCCTCTTATGGCTGAAACGATTCTCCCCCATTTTTTGCGTTCCTTCATGAAACTTCATCCTGACTTGGAGATAAACATTCGTGTGGAGGAATCCTATATGATTGAAGAGCTCGTCGAAGCAGGAGAAGTGAATATCGGTATCTCCGCATTAGATGCTAAGCAGAAAAATATTGAATCCATTTCCATTTATGAGGATCCGATATTATTCGTTATGCCGGTCGATGGCTATGATGAAGAAAGTGGACCACCAATCGATGTAAAAGAGATACTACAGAGGAATTACTTATTTACGCACCATCATCCTGTCTTTTGGGATGACCTACTTTTTAAACTACATAAACAGGTCGTCGGACTGCGCACGATGAAAGTAACCCAAGCACATATCACAAAACGATTTATCCAAGACGGTCTCGGCGTCTCCTTTCTCCCTCATTCTATTGTAAGACGCGAACTAATCGAAGGGAAAATCATGCAGCCACACTTCGATCTATTCGAGCTACCATCTGTCTCGACCTTCATTATCGTAAAAAAGAAAGGTGCTTTGGAAGAAGAATTTATTAACCAAATTTCCAAGTATTTTTTCGGATAGAACATGAATTTGCATTTCCAAGAATGACTGAACGTAAAACTATATCTCGGCGTACTATCTTGGAAGAATTGAATAATCATCCCCCTACAATATGTGAATAAACAGGAAAGAGACCTTGAAATTATAAAAGGTCTCAGTTTCTAAAATAGATTCTCAAAACCTCGTCCATTCCCCACCCCACAAACGAGATAAGCGTCGAAGGTATTAAGAAATATAAATCATCCCAGTTGAAATTAGTCAAGATTGACCTAGAATCAGCTAACAGCATAAAAAAGAAGGGAAAACTGATACCGAAAAGTAAATGGATAGCAAATGAAGAAAATACTCGTTTTATACCAATTAATCTGTCATTTATTTTATCTGAAAGAATAGATACAGGAACCCCAAATAAAAGAGTTACAGGTATTGCATACATACTTGCAAATATTATTAACCCTGGTATCTCACTTATCGTACTCTGTTCAATGAGCATAAAACAAAAACCGATAATAGGCATACATATTATTACAGTAAACATAAATGCAAATAATTTTCTTCTAAACATTTCATCTCCCCTTCTGTATGATCTAAAGTTCGAAAAATAATTAGAGTACAGAAAATTCATTCACATGTAACTTGTTATCCAGTATAACCGTCTAAAATTAAAAGGAGGGAAAACATTGGAAAAAGAAACACGAAAAAAGAGTAAGGTTAGGTTTGCATTTCTGTTCATGATGGCTTTTCTATGTATGTTTAATTACTCCCCTATTAATAGCTTCGCTTGTTCCTGTATGCAGCCCGATACTGCGCAGGCTGAATTGGACCGAAGTGCAGCGGTTTTCTCTGGGAAAGTTGTCGACATAGTAGATGTAAATAAAAATAATTCCATTCAATCCTCTGCTGACCCAATTGCAGTTCTATTTGAAGTGAAAGAAACGTGGAAGGGTCTCGATCAAACACAAGTCATTATTTATACAGCAAGAGATTCTGCCAGTTGTGGCTATGAATTTACTTTAGATCAAGAATATCTAGTATACGCAAACGAAACGGATGGAGAACTTAGTACGGGTCTCTGTTCCAGAACCACTCCGCTATTAACAGCTGACATGGATTTAGATGAACTAGGGATCGGGGAGGAACCAACCGAGCAAGTATCGATTAACCTAAACGACTTAAAAGGTGAAGAGCAACCATCCTCTGATAACTCAGCAAATAATCTTCTATATATAATTTTACTAGTTGTAGGCTTATTGATAGTTGTTATTTATATTGCACGGCCCAATAAGAAAAATGAATGATATTGATCCCTTCCTATTGGTTTCTAATAATTTATTAGTTTACTAACCCCTAAAATACTACCATCAATCCCCTAACCTCATGCAGCTTGAAAAAAACTCGAGAAGTGGGGGATAATTCATGCAATTTTTTTAGTTGAATTAATCTGGCTCTACATGGACATGAACATCGTATACGCCATAATCTTTCATCATGACTTTTTCAACATGGGTTGCTATATCATGAGCCTCTTTAATATCTAACGTAGAATTAACAAGGATAACGACATCGATAACCTCATTATTGCCGTAGTTTCTCCCTTTAATTTTTTTAATCCCTTTAATTCCTTCAACTTTTTGAATGACATTCCGATAAAGTTCAATTTTATCTACATCAAATCCATCTGAAAGTTCATGAGAAGCTTCTTTAAAAATATCCCATGCTGTTTTACAAATCAATAATCCCACAATAATAGCAGTTATCGTATCCAACCAGGGCATATTTAGTTGGGAGCCTAGTATACCTGCTGCAGTCCCTATACTTACCCAAGCATCTGAAATGTTATCTTTTGCAGCTGCCATAACTGCTTTACTATTAATTTTTGTAGCTAATTTTTTATTATATCGATAGACAAAATACATAACGACAGCTGAAAAAATGCCTACATATGCGGCAATAATGTTAGGGGTTTCTTTATTTCCTTCAAACATAGAACTAATTGCATCGGTTAACACTTGTATCCCGACTGCTAACATAATAAAAGATGCAATCATGGATGCAATTGTTTCACTCTTCCAATGACCGTAACCATGATCTTTATCTGGTGGTCTTTGAGAAAGTCTAAGTCCAACAAGGACAGCAATGGATGCAATGATATCGGTTGTATTATTTAGACCATCTGCTTTTAATGCAGCTGAGTCACTCATATATCCAACAACCAACTTCATAATGGAAAGACATATATAAGCAATAATGCTAATGATTGCTCCACGCTCTCCTAATTTAAGATCATTATACTTCTTATTTTCCATTTTATTTCCCCCTACTGCAATCAAACATCGTAAATAACATCAGCCTTATTTAACAGAGCCAAATTAAAATAACTGTAATATTCAAATAGATAGCCTCACCCATAAATTTGTCGTCTAGCTAGAACTCTTTCCTTGGAGAAACAAAAAACCTCGACTGATAGTAGTCGAGGTTTCGGGCTTTTAAAATATTTTATTTTAGATGTAAGTCGAATCATCATTATCACTCGCAAATTATTGACGTTTTTTTATTATATCATGAATCGAATAGTGTAGCAATGTTATGTCAAAGCTTAACAGAAGTGTTTGATTAAACAATTTAACATATTTCTAATATTACTTGAACGAAGAAAAAGAGTTGCCAAAGCAACTTAATACCTTTAGGGAAAGTCACCTTTATTAACAAGGATTCCTTGCTTTCATATAGGATCAATGAATCCTTGCATTAAATCTTGTTTTCCTTCCCTTTTATGAACGGGCTGTTTCCTTGTGCAGTGTATCCCCTTCTAAAAGGATGCGATAACCTTTTTCGTTTACTTCGACAATGGTGAGACTTGTATCGTGTATATACGGAGGATCCCATATGTTCTCTATCGGGAGGTCCTTAAAAATCGACAAAAGGCATTTAATGACAACCGAGTGCGTAACGATCAAAACATTTCCTGAACATTTATCACTCTTCATACGATTTAAAACTGTTAGAACTCTTCGTTGCACATCGAAAAAACTTTCACCCTCCATAGGGTTATAAAACCGGGGAGCGTTCCAAAAATTATTGTGTTCTGTTGGATAATTTTCTTTAATATACGATTGCGTTTTACCTTCCCAGATGCCCATATTAATTTCTCTTAAATCCTCATCCAATATTATAGGAATATTTCTATTCCCACATATCAATTTAGTAGTTTTTTGCGTCCTATTACTTGGACTAGAATAAATAGCATCTATTGGAGTGGATTGAAGCCTTTCTCCTAAATCAATCGCATTCTGTACTCCAATCTCAGTCAGGTCCGAATCCTTCCAGCCCTGCATCCTCTCCTGCGTATTCCACTCTGTTTCGCCGTGTCTTGTTATGTATAGCGTTAACATATACTAACCCCTTTTACATGTTGTTTTCTTATTACCTTTCTTTCCTATCCATCTTTCTCTTGAAGTATCTTCCACATCTTCCTTTTATTATCCTGCTTTTATCTAATGGGAATTTACAATATTGAACATAAAAAAAACCTCATCTCGGAGGCCTTCTAAGTGCAATATTTTTGTTAAATCACTCTAATATAGTCACATCTATAATTTCATCTATTTTTAATTCAAAGCAACGGAATGGATCTTCCACTTCAATTGTTCGTTTAGTTAATTCAATCCATTGGATAGTGCCTCGGTTATACAGAAATTCGCCTTCCTTCCATCGTTTGATTTTGATTTCCACATTTCTTTTCATCGCAAGTTCGATTTGCTCTTGAATTGCTTCGTAGTCAAACTCATTTAAATCTGGACGTGCTACTTTTTTTATCTCTTCGTTGTAGTCTCGAAGCATTTTCACATGCTCTGGCAGCATCATGGCTACCCATTTTTTCGACCCTCTGTCGCGCACTTGAGATAAATCTAGTCGGTTCCAATCTTCCTCGAAGTTAGCCATTTTGATCACTCATCCTTTTTCACTCATTATACAGAACACTTGTTCTTATTTCAACAGGGAATTAATGGCTTAGCGCGACATTTCATGAAGTCAACGCGACAAACAGCAATGCGAAAGTGACAATTGACCACCCGAACACGACAAACACCACCTCCAAAGCGACATCCATTCCCAAAGCAAAAAGACACGCTCAAAAAGAGCGTGTCTCCCCATACCTTACATTAATTCTTTTGCAAGTAAACGATACACATTTAACCGTTTTTCTTGCGAGTGCGGAATGCTGCATATCATTACTTCGTCAAAGCCATAGTGGGCTTGTTCCTCTTGTAAAATAGTCGCTACATCTTTAGCTGCTCCGACTAAATGAATTTTACGATTTTCCTGAATCATCATGCGGTCCATTTCCGTTAATGGATAATCTTGAGCTGCCTCTGGCGTTAAAGTTTGATAGATTTGACCTTTCATTAGAGAGAGACGTGCAATGTCCTGTGGCAATGCTTCGAACTCTGCTTCTTCCTTAGTTTCCGCAATCGTTACTAAATATGTGACGTTAATTTCGGGTTTCTCCATAAACGCAGAAGGCTGGAAATTGTTGCGGTACGTATCTAAAATGGCAGGCGTCATTCCACCTTGGAAAAACTGTGCAAATGAGTATCCGACACCCATACGCCCCGCTTGAACGGCACTATTCCCACTCGAGCCAAGTAACCAAGCTTCTGGTAATACAATATTCGATGGTGTTGCAATCGTTCGGTTATATAAACTATCCTCTGGCACTTCATCATTTATAAGTTGTAGTGCTGTTTTCAGCTTTTCATACATATTGTTCAGCATTGGCTGTCGACCTTCGGAAAGGGCATACATCGAATGGTTATCTCCTCCTGGTGCACGGCCTACGCCAAAATCAATTCGACCAGGTGAAAAAGCACTTAGTGTTTTAAATACTTCCGCAAGTTTCAGCGGAGAATAATGCATCATCATGACGCCACCAGTTCCAATACGAAGATTGTTCGTTTTCGCTGCTAAATGTGCTGTGATTACTTCAGGTGCGGAGCTTGCAAAAGCACCTGTTCCATGATGCTCAGCCATCCACATACGGTGATAGCCTAATTCATCTGCTAAAACAGCAAGTTCTTCCGCTTTTTTTAGCGCTCCTGCAGCCGTGTTGCCCGTTGTAATGGGTGCTTGGTCTAGTACACTTAATCTCATTCATCTATCGCCCCTTTTATTTATGCTCGGTAACATTTTCAATGAAAATAATAGTCCTCGGAATCAAATCTATCGAACTCTGAAGTAAAAGTAAATAAAAGGGACTTGAAGCGTCGATACGATCATCATGAATTAATATCGTATTTATACTAACTGATTATGAGGAAGATTTTAGCAGTCCTGAATCCATGTTGTAGAGTGGTTAATAGTGCTTTATTCAGTAAATAATATAAAACACCGTCCATTGTAGGACGGTGTTTCAACTACTCTAATGTTATTTCCTTTTTTCCATGACCGCAAAGTAATTTTCTTCACTATCTGCAAAGTTAAATACTCTACCAGAAGGTATATCTACAATTTCTCCGACTGTGATATTTTTATTTGATAAGTCTTCATGTAATTTATCAACATTTTCTGTAAAAAACATCAAAGAAGGTGTTCCAAGATTTAATTGAGGCTCCATTTTAGCAATTAATTCCTTATTGTGGAGTATAATACTTGTTTCAGCTTCCTTTGATGGAGCAATTTCAATCCATCTCATTCCTTGACCGTTATCTTCTTCAGAAATTACACTAAACCCTACTTTTTCTGTCCAAAATTTCACTGCCTCATCTTGGTTATTTACATACAACATAATTTGACCGACTTTATTAATCATTAATTTCACTCCTTCTAATTTATTGAGACTATTTCACTTTTTACTTTCAATAATATTATAGCATTTTATTGGTGCTTTACAGCTACTCTAGCTCAACAAAAAAGAGCTGCCCTTGTAGCTCAATTATCTTAAATAAAGTACTTGATAGTTATAAAAAAATTTTAATAAAAATTTCATGACTATTTGTCTAGTCTGTGGAAATACTAAAAATTGATATCGCTAAAAAGGAGGATATAAAGTGAAAAATAATAAAATGACTAGTTTATTCAACAATTCTACGAATAAAAAAGGTGTAAGTGAAAAGTATTTGGAACCTCAAAAATTAGGTGAAGAAGAGAAGAAAATACTCCAAGTAAAGGATGGACAACATAATCACTATGTTGATGAACGCGGAGGTAATTGATAATGTAAAAGCTACTCCCTTTGGAGAGTAGCTTTTATTCATTTTGTAGTTTTTCTTTCCACGATGTATAATCATAAACCCGTCTTCTAAACATTATGAGTCCAGTTGTAATTTTAGTAATTAGAAAAATCCAGTAACAATTTTCACTACAGGATTTCAATTGATAAAAATAAAGTTAGCGCCTGGATTTTCTTCCATTTATGCGGGCGAGATATCTACGGAGATAACATGGGCCTCAGGCTTTCATCATTAAGTGAAAATGAAATCTTATTGGTAATCTAATCTAGTGAATCAACTGCTCTATTCGAGAACAATAAAAAACGGAGCTTTTCCTAAATCGAGATTAGGGAGCTCCGTCTTTTGAATTTATTTTAGTAAACAGATGTATTTTCTTTCGAAATGTTTTCTAATATTTCTTTCAGACGCGATAGGAAGCGACCGCACACTAAGCCGTCTAAGACACGGTGATCTAAAGATAGACAAAGATTGACCATATCACGAGCAGCTATCATACCACCATCCATAATGACTGGACGTTTTACGATGGATTCTACTTGTAGAATTGCTGCTTGTGGATAGTTGATGATGCCCATTGACTGAACAGAACCGAATGACCCAGTGTTGTTTACAGTGAATGTACCTCCTTGCATTTCTTCGGATTTCAACTTGCCAGCACGTACTTTTCCAGCAAGCTCAGTCACTTCACGCGCGATACCTTTAATCGTTTTTTCGTCTGCATGTTTAATGACAGGAACGAAAAGTGCCTCTTCTGTTGCAACTGCGATTGAAATGTTAATATCTTTTTTCTGTACGATCTTGTCGCCAGCCCACATCGAATTCATCATTGGGAATTCTTTTAAAGCTTGCGCTACTGCTTTTACGAAGAATGCAAAGTATGTTACATTGAAGCCTTCTTTTTGCTTGAATTCATTTTTAATAGAGTCTCTATATTGAACTAAGCTTGTTACGTCGACCTCAATCATTGTCCAAGCATGAGGTGCTTCATGTTTACTGCGTAGCATATTCGCTGCAATTGCTTTACGAACACCTGTTACTGGGATTTCAATATCTCCAACTGCAACAGGAATGTTTGCTGGCGCAGCAGCTTTTGGTGTAGGTGCTGAAGCTTGAGATGCTACAGGAGCCTGTGCAGCGATTGTTTCCGCTGGAGCAGCTACTGGAATTTCACCACTTTCGATAATCTTCAGCAAATCTTTACGCGTAATACGTCCTTCATTGCCGGTCCCATTGACTAAAGTAAGGTCTATACCATGTTCTTGTGATAGTTTTAGTACTGCCGGAGAATAACGAGCTTTAGCACCCTTTTCACGTTCAACTGGGGCTGCATGCTTTTGCACTTCTGCAGGTTTGACTGTTTCTGCTGTTGGTTGTTCCGGAGCAGCTTCAATTACTTCCTCCGAACCCCCACCCTCGGTTTCAATCGTACAAACTATTTCACCAACTGCAAGAGTATCTCCTTCGCTTGCAATTAGTTCTTTAACAACTCCAGTAAAGGAAGAAGGTACTTCAGCAGTTACTTTATCTGTATTTACCTCAGCTAGTGGATCATATTTATTGACGTGATCGCCTGGTTTAACTAACCACTTTTCAATTGTACCCTCTGTTACACTTTCCCCAAGTTGAGGCATTTTGATTTGTTCTAGTGCCATGTTAGATCCTCCTTCCTATTAATAAGCAGCTAGCTCGCGCATCGCTTTTTCGACTTTGTCTGGATTAATCATAAAGAATTTTTCCATCGTTGGTGCATATGGCATCGCAGGTACATCTGGTCCAGCTAGTCGCATGATTGGTGCATCCAAATCGAATAGGCAGTTCTCTGCGATAATTGCAGCAACTTCACCAATAATGCTTCCTTCTTTGTTATCTTCCGTAACAAGTAGTACTTTTCCAGTTTTAGAAGCGGCTTCAATAATCGCTTCTTTATCTAGAGGATAGATTGTACGTAAATCAAGAATATGGGCAGAAATTCCGTCTTTTTCTAAACGCTCCGCCGCTTGAAGTGCAAAATGAACAGCAAGACCATACGTAATTACTGTAATATCTTCCCCTTCTCGTTTTACATCTGCTTTTCCGATTTCAATCGTATAATCTTCTTCAGGAACTTCCCCTTTAATCAGACGATATGCACGCTTATGCTCGAAGAACATTACTGGATCTTCATCGCGAATTGCTGCTTTTAATAGACCTTTTGCATCATAAGGCGTGGAAGGAATAACGATTTTCAACCCCGGCTGATTTGCAAATACTGCTTCAACGGATTGTGAATGATATAGAGCACCATGAATTCCGCCTCCGAAAGGTGCACGAAAAACGATTGGACACGACCAGTCATTATTAGACCGATAGCGAATACGTGATGCTTCAGAAATAATTTGGTTCACAGCTGGCATAATGAAATCAGCAAACTGCATTTCCGCGATTGGACGTAGCCCGTACATCGCAGCCCCGATTCCTACTCCAGCAATCGCCGATTCTGCAAGAGGTGTATCTAGTACGCGGTCTTCCCCGAACTCATCGTAAAGACCATTCGTTGCTTTGAATACGCCACCTTTACGCCCAACGTCTTCTCCTAGAACGAAAACGCGCTCATCACGAGTCATTTCTTCTTTCATTGCAAGTGTGATCGCATCGATATAAGACATGATTGCCATTATTCGTTCCCCCCATCTTTTTCCGCATATACGTGTTTCATTGCATCTTCTGGAGCAGCATACGGCGCAGCTTCTGCATAATCCGTCGCTTCGTTTACTTCATTCATAATGCGATCGTTAATTTCCTTCTCTAAATCTGTTGGTAAAATATCCAGGTCTCTCAAGTAGTTTGCAAATGTAATAAGCGGATCTAATGCTTTTCCTTCTGCAATATCCTCAGCAGTACGGTATTGGCGGTCATCATCATCTGAAGAGTGAGCAGTTAAACGATAAGTTACTGCTTCGATTAAACTTGGGCCCTCTCCATTACGCGCACGATCAGCTGCTTCTTTCACTACTTTGTAAACCGCAATTGGATCTTTTCCATCTACTTCTACACCAGGCATTCCGTAACTAATAGCACGGTCCGCGATATTTTTACTCGCAACTTGTCGGTCAAAAGGAACAGAAATGGCGTATTTATTGTTTTCAACCATTGTAATACAAGGTAATTTATGAACCCCTGCAAAATTTAGCCCTTCGTGGAAATCTCCTTGGTTAGAGGATCCTTCTCCGAGCGTTACAAATGAAATAAAATCTTTTTTCTCCATCTTTGCAGCTAATGCTACCCCAACTGCGTGTGGTAATTGGGTTGTAACAGGTGAAGAGCCTGTTAAAATGCGATTTTTCTTTTGTCCAAAATGGCCAGGCATTTGACGTCCACCTGAGTTTGGATCCTCCGCTTTTGCAAAAGCAGAAAGCATTAGATCTTTAGCCGTCATGCCGAAATGTAATACAACACCCATATCACGATAATACGGTGCAATATAATCCTTTGTATTGTCTAAAGCATATGCTGCCCCAACTTGAGCTGCTTCTTGACCTTGACATGAAATAACAAAAGGTATTTTCCCAGCACGGTTTAATAACCACATGCGTTCATCAATACGACGTGCCATTAGCATTGTTTCAAACATTTTAAGCACATCTTTATTTGTTAAGCCTAATTCTTCGTGACGATTTGTTGTCATATAGAACTCCCCCTTTTTACATATGAATAGCTTTACCGTCTACCGCTAACGCCGCTTCTCCCATGACTTCACTAAGTGTTGGGTGCGGATGGATAGTATGAGCGATTTCCCACGGTGTAGCATCTAACACCATTGCAAGACCTGCTTCCGAAATCATATCGGTTACGTGTGGTCCAATCATATGAACACCTAATATATCATTCGTGGCTTTGTCTGCAACTATTTTCACAAACCCATCTGATTCTCCATATACAAGCGCTTTGCCAATTGCTTTGAAAGAGAATTTACCAACTTTCACATCAAAGCCTTGTTCTTTTGCTTGTTGTTCTGTAATTCCTACACTAGAGCTTTCTGGACTTGCATAAATACAGCGTGATACTAAGTTGTAGTCAATTGGCGTTATAGTATTACCTGCAATATGCTCAACTGCTGTAATTCCTTCGTGACTTGCAACATGTGCAAGCTGAAGTCCACCAATTACATCACCAATTGCGTATATATGTGATTCTTTTGTTTGGAATGTTTCTGATACTTGAATATATCCTTTTTCGATCATAATATCTGTGTTTTCAATACCAATACCTTCAACGTTTGCTTGACGACCAACAGAAACTAACATTTTCTCTGCAGTAAATGTTTTTGTTTCTCCGTTCGTCTCTGCTGAAATCGTTACTTGGTTATCTGTCGTTTCTAGTGTTTCAGGAAGTACTTTTGCACTTGTTGCAAATGTTACTCCTTTTTTCCCTAGTAACTTTTGCATTTCTTTTGAAATATCTTTGTCTTCTGTTGGTATAATGCGATCTGCATATTCCAAAACAGTTACTTCTACGCCAAAGTCATTTAACATAGAGGCCCATTCGATTCCAATAACACCGCCTCCGACGATTAAAATCGACTTTGGTAATTCCGTCATTGCTAATGCTTCATCAGAGCTCATCACTATTGTTCCGTCAATTGTTAACCCTGGCAATGTTCGTGGTCTAGACCCAGTTGCGATAATGACGTTTTTCGGGATGAGCATTTCATTTTCATCGCCATTATTCATTTCAACCGATACCGTCCCACCTGGGGAAGGAGAAAAAATAGATGGTCCTAACATTCTTCCAGTACCTTCAAAAACATCAATTTTCCCTTTTTTCATTAAACCCTGTACACCTTGATGCAATTGGTCCACAATGGAATCTTTACGTGCTTGCACACGACTAAAATCTAAAGTAACTTCACTTGTCATGACACCAAAATCTGCAGCGTGATTTTTTGTTGTTTTAAATACTTCCGCACTTCGAAGTAATGCTTTACTTGGAATACAGCCTTTATGTAAACATGTGCCACCTAGTTTCCCTTTTTCAACAATCGCTGTTTTTAAGCCAAGCTGTGCCGATCGAATAGCAGCGACATACCCGCCTGTACCTCCACCAATAATGACTACATCATATTCTTTTGCCAAGTTTAACATCCCCTTAGTGTTCCATTTAAGAAGGCCGCTTTACAAGTTTCTATAAAGTCGGCCATTTTGTTACTCGATGAAATTATTGATTAACGGCCATTTAATATATGTTTTCCGTTTTGTAAAAATTGACTGCGTGATTTGCCCACTCGAGCAATGCGTTCTTCCGCTAAACGGTCCGCAGCAACATATGTTGGGATTCCATCACGTTTGGAAATTTCAAAGATACGTTCAATTTTATCATAAATACCTGCTACACGATTCATTGCGCGCTCTTGGTTATAGCCATACAATTCGTCTGCAACGTTTATTACACCACCTGAGTTAATAACGTAATCTGGTGCGTAAGCGATACCCATTTCATGGATTAAATCTCCATGTTTTGACTCTCTTAATTGGTTATTTGCAGAACCTGCAATTACTTTTGCTTTTAATTGTGGAATTGTGTTGTCATTAATAATTGCACCAAGTGCACAAGGTGCGAAAATATCAGCCTCTTGCGAATAAATTTCATCTACGCTTACTTGTACAGCACCGAAAGCATTTACTGCACGGTCAACAGAAGCTTGATTGATGTCTGCTACAATCAGTTTAGCACCATCTTTATGAAGGAACTCGCATAGTGTGTAAGCAACGTTCCCTACACCTTGAACAGCAACTGTTTTTCCTTCAAGTGAATCGGAACCAAATGCTTCTTTTGCTGCTGCTTTCATCCCAACATACACGCCGTAAGCAGTTACTGGAGATGGATTACCCGAAGAACCAAATGCTTCTGAAATACCCGTCACATAATTTGTTTCTTCATGAATTAAATCCATATCTGCAACAGTTGTCCCAACGTCTTCTGCTGTAATATAACGACCATTTAACCCTTGGATAAAACGACCAAACGCACGGAACATTTCTTCATTTTTATCTTTTAATGGATCTCCGATGATTACAGTTTTACCGCCGCCAAGGTTAAGTCCAGCAGCTGCATTTTTGTATGTCATCCCTTTAGCTAAACGTAGTGCATCTTCAATCGCTTCTTCTTCTGAAGCATAATTCCACATACGCGTTCCACCAAGTGCTGGTCCTAATGTAGTATCATGAATAGCGATAATTGCTTTTAGACCTGATGTTTTATCTTGGCAAAATACTAATTGCTCGTAATCGTAAGATTCCATATATTTAAAAATTTCCATTTGTAGTTCCTCCTAGTAGTTAAGAAATTATATATTTTTTTGAAAATGATTATATTCTTAAATTACATCCCCATGTAGTTTAAATAAAATTTATATGTTTAAAACCCCTTTGAATAAATCGCCAACATTTCCAGTGATTGAACATCCCCATGTAAAAATCACGTTAATCTAAATGATATTTTTCTAATTTGTAATATAAGGTACGGAGTGAGATGTTCAGCTTTTTAGCTGTTTGTGATTTATTGCCTTCACAAACTCGGAGAGCATTCAGTAATACTTTTTTCTCCATAACATCCATTTGTTCTGCAAGCGTCCCTATTTGTTCTTCATCACTGCCATCATCCGACATAGCCAAAATATACTTTGGTAAGTGATGCTCTTCTATTATTCGATCCTGTGCTTCTAGGAAAATCATTGTTCGGCTGATAATGTTCTCCAGTTCTCTTAAATTACCTGGCCAATCATAAAAGTGCAAGCTTTCCATCGCTGATTTGGTAAATCCCTCTATGTTGCGTCCAAATTCTTTGTTTAATTTAACAAGGAGATGATTCGCAATTAATGGAATGTCTTGCTTCCTAGCTCTTAATGCTGGCACATGTATAGGCATTCGATTTAACTGAAAATAAAAATCCTCTCGGAATGTTCCTTCCAGCATCAGTTTCTCCAGATTAAAGTAACTTGCCGCTATTATTCGAACGTCCACTGGAATAGAAGTAGTGCCGCCTACTCGAATAATAGCATTTTCTCTTAGAATCCTTAGGAGCTTTGCCTGTGTTTTATTTGTCAGTTCACCAACTTCATCTAAGAAAATGGTACCATTATTCGCCTCATCGAATAGACCAGGGTAACTTGTTCCACCCTCTTCGTATCCAAATAATTCACGTTCTAGAAGATGCTCTTCTTGCGAGCTACAATTTACTCGAATGAACTGATTATATTTTCTATTACTTGCGGTATGAATCGCATGTGCAAATAATTCTTTCCCTGAACCGACTTCTCCCCTTAGTAGAACGGTTACAGGGACACTAGCTGCCAGTTTGGCCTGGTTGACAGCGAACTGAATTTGTTCGGATTTCCCAATAATATCTTCGAAAGAAAAACTAAGTTCTAAATTTCGAATGAGCGTACGAGCATGGTCGAGTTCTTTCATTAACAATCTCATTTCAGTCATGTCGTGTATAACACCGACACTACCCTTCAGATGGTTGTTGACAATAATTGGTGCAACATTCACAATTACATCTTTTTTCTGCTCTCCAACTCTTAAATTTACTCCACGAATCGGCTTCCTTGTTTGCAACACCTTTAAGTGGATGCTTTCTCCTTCCGAAATATCCGCAGTTGCAGGTTTACCAATCACTTCTTCTTCGCTAAAACCAGTAATACGAGTATAAGCTGGATTAATCAGAATTCCTTTGCCCTCTTCATCTACTACAGAAATAGCATCATCGCTTGAATAAATAATAGCTTCTAACATTTTTTGAATTTCCGTTAAATTTGTAATTTCTTCTGCAAGTCGAACAACTTCCGAAATATCTTTGAAGACGGCAAATGCGCCGACTCGTTTCCCTTCCTCATTAATCATCGGATACCTAGAGGTAACAATTTTGGTACCGCTTTCAAGAGTCAGTTCTTTGTTTAATTCGAAACAACCAGTTTCGAATATTCTCGGTAATTCGCTTAATGATATAACTTCATGTACATGCTTCCCAATTGCTTCCTCTACAGGCATTTTCGTCATCTTTTCCGCACTTTTATTGAAAAAGTTTACAATGCCTTGGTCATCAATACCAATCATACCTTCTTCGATGGAATTAAAAATTAATTCTTGCATCATCGTTTTATGATCAATGATTTGAATATAATCATTTTTCTCTTCAATTAATGTAACGATTAAGTTTGCAATTCCACCTGGTATTAAAACAGCTGTGGCAGGCCGATTGGCTAGAAGCTCTTGAAACACTTTCTTTTGTCCTGACACATCAATGATAATTTGAATGTCACCACTTAACGGAACTGTCCAATCTGAATAAGTCGGAATTCTCTTCTTTTTAGCGTAAATCATTCCAGGAGCTTCCTCATTGATATCTACAACACCAGTTACTTGTAGGTAATCTGCTTGCTCTATCAACTTCAGAAGTGCATATCCACCTTTACCCGCACCTACAATGAGTATTTTTTGCAAAAATATGCACACCCCCGTTTTTGTTATGCAACTAATTGCACTTCTCATTTATCATAACGCAAGTTTCTTCCATTGACAATCAAATTCTTGCATGTAAAATTATATTGGTAGGAACAGGAGTGAAGAAAATGGCTCGCTTAGCGGCTTTAATCGTATTATTAATTCCTGGAATTTTAGCAGCATTTGGGATTAAATTAATGAGAGATACTTTTTTCGGTTTACAAATTCTCCCTATCGGGGGCTTGGCTTTTCAATTTATAAGCGGAATTATTTTCACTGTTTTAGGATTAGGCTTTTTTGCTGGGTTTTTATTAAACAGAGATCGAAAAAACGGAAAAGTTGCTCCACGATTTCAAAAGAAAAAAGACGCAGACTTGTAATCATGGTCAGCGTCTTTTTTGTCTTTGCAATATTTTCTCAGGATAATCGGTAATCCAGCCAATAACTGATTCATGTGGGTGCTCGATATATTTTTCATTTCCTTTTACATTATAGAAACGTATTGGAAAATCAGCATCCCATATTTTGTGCATGAGTTCAGAATCATAAAACTTTTTGTTTAAATGAATAGCGTCTAATTCTTTTAACGATAAGACGTAATCCCATTCAGAGTTTTTTTTACCAATAAAAGCTGTTTGTGTATCCCATTGCATCTCATGTATCGTTTCTAATATGCTAAATTCGAAGGAAGAAAAATGGACATCGGCAATCCCTTTTGTTTTTTCGACGACTTCTCTAATTTTTTCCTTTTTGCCAAGAAAGGATTCTTTTAGTTCAACATTAAGCTTGATGCCTGTTGGTGCGACAAACTGTAAAAATTCATCGAATGTCAGCACTCGACTATAGAAAAACTTACGATAAAATACTCTCCCTAATTTGAGGTCCAATACTTCTTCTGCCAGCATATCCGTAATACGGCGCTTATCTCCAGCTAATCGAAAAAAATCTATATCATGCGTGACAAATGCAACACCATCCGCAGATAGTTGAAGATCCAATTCAAGGCCATCTGCTCCAATCTTGATCGCTCTTTTAAAGGCTTTCATGGAGTTTTCGACTGTTTTCACCGAGTATCCACGATGTGCATATACAGGTATTTTAGACATTTAACTCCCCATTTTCTAACTTAAATTTACCATTTGTTCGACTTGCTAGCATAGAAGACTTATTGCCAATTTGAATTATTGTACCCGCATTTGCTTCCTTGGTTATGTTAATATAATAATCCCCAGTATGTCGCAACATTTTTAATATACGTTGAATCTCTGCATCTATTTCTTTTACTTCTTGTTGCATATTATTATATTTTTGCTTTGTTTGTTCATATACAGCAATTTGCTGGACGGACATCGTATTTTCTAATTGTTTTAATTGGCTGACCTGGACATTCAGTTTCGTCAGTTCATTTTGTAGCTTCATCATTTTTTCAGCATGTATTTTCGCATTTTCCGTTAGTATTTTGCGATCAATACCTTGAACAATGAGCTCTGTTTTTCTTTCTAAGCTATTTCCACAATATGCTGCTGTAATAGAATTGATCGCGATCACTTTACCACCAATAATTTTTCCTTTACGTTCATCTAGAAATATTTCATTTGCAAATATTGTAGACCCTAAAGCATAATATCCGATTTGAATATTTTCTTTCGCCTCAAGTGAACATTCATTTGCATGTTTAATATAAATATTCTTATGTGCTTCTACTTTGGTAACACCACGCCCAAAAATGCCTCCCTTTATGAAGACATCCCCTTCTGTAGATTTGATTAGCTCCGCTGAATTTACACCCTCTTTAGCTTCTACTGAAACGTCTCCAGATGCGATCACAGAATAACCTGGCATAATTGTTCCTTTTACTTGAATAGACCCATCAAACTTTAAATTTCCTGTTTCCAATCCAACATCACCATCCACTATTAGATGCTTTTGAACCGACAACAGGCCATTTACTTCGCCGATGACACCCTTTGTTTTAGAACGAAGAACTGTTTTACCAACTTCTTCAACTTCATAGGCACATTTCGTATCATACTTTAATGGAAGATCGTTTCCTGGGCTAGCGGGTACTTGCTCTCCCAGAATATTTTTTCCTGGAGTTCCGTTTTTCGGAGGAATTTTTTCTCCTAACCAAGAGCCTTCTTCAATCTCGACAATAAAATTCATGTCGAAATAGTCTGCTTTACCATCCTCATTAATAACAGGCTTTTTTTCTGCCTGCGATAAGTAGGAGATTTTCGCATCTTCCCCTTTTTGAGGAGGTAAGCCTTGTGCAATTATGTATGATTTCCCTGTTTTAATCGTTAAAAAATCCAATGGTTGTTGACCGTAGGTAATATGATGTTCCACTAATAATTTTTGAATAGCTGATTGAACATCTATGATATTCTCATGAATATATGCTTGAGATTCATAAAATGTAATAAGCGCTTCCATTTTATCTGCACTAATATCCAGTCCCATACTTTCAATCCAAGTGCCAATCTCAATTGCCTCATGAGATTTACTTTCAACAGCTTTTTTGACCGCCATAAAATTAGATACTTTTAAACGCGGATATTTTCGAGTCATTTCATCAAATTTCTTTAGGTTAAAACCATCTTTTTTAATCGTAATGTATACTCGTCCACTATCTTCAAATAGCGACATATCATCATTTTCTTCGATAATCATTATTCGCACACACCCTTCATTTTTCATTATACGCCCCATTAATAATAGTAGGTTAGAAAAAATGGTCAGAAAATTGAATATACCTATTAATACCTAGAAAATTTAAAAATAACTTAAAATTCTAATATATCATTAGCACTTTAGTGCTATATATAGATTTCTTAAATAGTTTGAACAGTAAGCGAATAGTCAAACATAAACAAATTACTAAATCAGGCACAACAAAAAACACCTCTACTCACTTGAAGGAAAACTTGTAAATGAAGGTGTTTCATATTTTGCATCTATTCATTTAGATTTATTGTGTACAAAAAGTAGTTTGGTGGTATAGATTCCAAAATCTCTCAATATGTGATTATTCTTTTATTCCAAAAGCTAAAAACACGCTTAGCTAGCCATATTCTCCATACGAATTTTATCTGCAATCATTGCAATGAATTCGCTATTAGTTGGTTTGCTTTTTAAGTGATGTACCGTGTAACCGAACATTTTGGAGATCGTTTCATAATTTCCTCTATTCCATGCGACTTCGATTGCGTGACGAATTGCTCGTTCTACACGTGATGGTGTCGTTTGGAATTTCTTAGCGATTTCTGGATATAATACTTTCGTTATAGAACCAAGTAACTCGATATCGGTGTAGACCATTTGAATGGCTTCTCTTAAATAAGAATAGCCTTTAATATGTGCAGGTACTCCAATCTCTTTAATGACATTTGTAATAATATTATCTATCATTCGTTTGTTTTGCACTGCTTCTTTTTCAGGGTTCGATTTTGCTGGAACTTCTTGAACAGTGCCTTTTCTACCGGCAACTTGTTTAATTTGTGTCACAAGTCTTTCAAATTCGAAAGGTTTCAACATGAAATAGGAAGCTCCTAAATCCACTGCTTGCTTCATCACATCTTCCTGACCAAATGCAGTTAGCATAATAACTTGAATGCCATTTAGTTTATCATCTTTTTGTAATGAATCCAAAACTGCAATACCATCTAAATGTGGCATGATGATATCTAGTAATAAAACATCCGGATTAATGGTTTCTAACATTTCTAAACAAAGCTTACCGTTTACAGCAGTACCTATTACTTCTATTTCTGGATGTTGATCAAAATAAGAATCCATTGTACGAATCAAGTCTTTGTTATCATCCACAATTGCAATTTTAATTTTTTCCATAAAACTCATCCACCTTTAGTATATTTTGACTTAGATACTATTCGCTCTTTTTTGACGGCATCCTTTATTTTTTTGAAAAATAAGTCTTTTAGAATACGTTTCCGTTGAATTCCGACATTATGTTAAATCTTTCAACAACTTTGTCGAATTATCTCTATTTCCATTGTATATGTAGGAAAGAAAAAAGGCTACACCATAATTCGGTGTAGCCTTCCGATTAATATCCTCAATCTTTAAGGATTTTTTTTCATCATTTCAGTAATTGCTAATGCTGCCCCATTTTTCGGTTTATCTACATACATATGGGTCACAACACCAATTAATTTCTCCTGTTGCAGAATTGGACTTCCACTCATACCTTGCAAGATTCCACCCGTTTTCTGAATGAGGTTCTCATCGGTAACAGTGAATTGAAAAACATGCCCATCTACTGACGTTACTTTTATAGTGAAGTCTTGAACTTTTTCGCCATCGATGGAAGTGCGCATTATTGCTTCACCAGTCATTATTTCTTCTTTTTCTGCAATATCTACTTGTTGCCTAGGTATATTCTCCAATGCATTTTTCTCTAACTTCCCGAACACACCATACACATTGTTTTCATTCACACCGCCAAGTGGGGTAGTATTGGACTGATGAGAAGTAATTTTATACCCAGGTTTTCCGGGTATACTTTTTTTAATCTGCTCAATGGAAGACAAATAAATTGAACCCTGTGAAAACTTTGGTGTGATACCGGAAGTATGATCCACTATTTGGTGACCTAATGCCCCAAATTCATTTGTGGTTGGATCAAAGTATGTTAAAGTACCAATCCCTTCTGTGGCATCTCTTAGGAAAGGAAGAAGTTTTAACATCTGTTCCGAATAAATTTCTTTTGTATACATTTTTTTGTTACGCTCATACTGAAGAATAATTTGCTCTTTGTCTTTTACTACGGTTTTTACATCTTCTATATTCGTTATCGTTTGGTCGTTTACTTGGTGTATAGCATCACCGGTTCGTAACCAATAATCATCCGTTAGCAAGACATCGTGGCTTAGAAATACCGCTCCATACTGAAGATCAATTTGAATCGATTGACCGAGTGGAACAACAGAGGTTTTTTGAGCAAAAGTAGGTAGACCTGCAAAGAATAAAGTAAAGAAAAGTATTGGCAAAAGCGACCAAATACGATAGCTTTTTTTCATATTTCACCTCCCATACTGATACTATGTCCTACAGAAAGAACTCTATGTGAGGTAAATAATTGATAAAAAAAAGAAGACCCTATAGAATAAGGTCTTCACGCATTTCGTAAAACTTTTTTTCGATTTTTTGCTAATTTAAGCAGTTCTTTCGAATGCTGTAAGGTGGTACTTGTTATTTCTGCACCAGACATCATACGACTTAGTTCCTCTGCTCGTTTTTCATCAGTTACCTCTTCGAGCATCGTAAATGTACGATTTCCCGCTACCTCTTTTTTAATCATTAAATGCTGATCGGCCATCGCCGCAACTTGTGACAAATGGGAAATGCATAATACTTGTGAATTAGTAGCAATCGCTGCAATTTTTTCAGCTATTGCTTGAGCAACGCGTCCACTAACTCCTGTGTCAACCTCATCAAATATGATAGAAGTAATTCCTTGGTGCTTAGAGAATATACTTTTAAGTGCTAGCATCATTCGAGACAATTCCCCACCAGATGCAATTTTTGTGAGCGCTTTAGGCGGCTCCCCAACATTAGTTGAAATATAAAAAGATAATTCATCTAATCCATTTTCATTATAAGCTGATTTTAATGACTCATGAAACATGACTGAGAATGTAGCTTTTTCCATATAGAGCTCTTGCAGTTGCTCCATAATCGCTTCACTTAATAGACTTGCAGCAATTTTACGCTTGTCCGTTAAGTCGTTAGCCTCTAACTCCAGATCAATTTCAATCTGACGAATTTTTTCAGTCATCCTTTGTATTTGTTCATCTCGATTAACTAACTGATCAAGGCTATGTTGAACTTTCTCTTGATATTGTAAAATCTCTTCAATCGAAGCGCCATATTTTCTTTTCAGTGTTTGAATGAGCGCGAGTCGGTCCTCTACAACTAGTAATTGATTACTATCGTATTCCATTTCGTCCAATTCATTTTTTAATTGATATGCAGCATCTTGTAGCATATAAAATGCCGAAGATACATTTTCGCTAAGTTCATGCATATTTTTATCAACATCTGAAATATCCTTTAAATCTGCCATCGCTGTACCTATATAATCCAGTCCTCTAGATTCTGCTAGGATAGCTTCATACGCACTGCTCATTTTGTCGAAAACTTTGTGGAAGTTTAGTAGCTTCTTTTTTTCTTCCAGTAGCTGGTCTTCTTCCCCAACCCTTAGTTGGGCTTCTTGAATTTCTTCTACTTGGAACGTAAATAAATCAATTTTATGGGCGATTTGTTGCTCATTTTCTGTTAATATAGCAAGCTCTTTTTTCCACTTTTTATATTTTGCAAATAGCTCTTTATACGCCTCTTTCACAACTTTTAGCTCTTCACCTGCAAATTGATCCAGTAGATAAATATGTGCCTTGTCATCCATTAGTTCTTGGCTTTCATGTTGACCGTGAATATCTATTAAGGATGCGCCAATTTCTCTCAAAATTCCTATAGTGACCAGTTTCCCGTTCACTCGACAAACGCTTTTGCCAGAATCATTAATGTCTCTTCTTAAAATAATTGTATCTTCGTCTATGTCAATCCCAACGTCTGTCATTTTTTTAAAGACACTATGGCTGGGATTGGAAATGATAAATAAGCCTTCTAGTTCCGCTTTTTTAGCTCCATGACGGATAAATTCCTGAGAGCCTCTTCCACCGCATAATAAGTGAACAGCATCAATAATAATGGATTTCCCTGCGCCTGTCTCTCCAGTTAACACAGTAAGTCCCTCTTCAAAGCTCACTGTGAGTTCATCAATAATGGCAAAATTTTTAATGGATAATTCCTTTAACAACAGCCTTCACCTCTTTTTAAAGCATCTCTAATAAGCGATTTTTCACTATTTCACTGTCTTCTTCTTCTCTACATAATATTAAACAGGTATCATCTCCGCAAATCGTCCCAAGTATTTCTGTCCAATCCAAATAGTCGATTAACGAACCAATTGCATGTGCGTTACCAGGTAAAGTTTTCATTACTAAGAAATGACTTGCTCCATCGATACTAACAAAGGCATCTGTTAAAGCACGATGAAGTTTTTGTACCGGATTAAAACGTTGGTCTGCAGGTAAACTATATTTGTAATTGCCATTTGGGAGTGGTACTTTCACTAAATGTAACTCTTTTATATCTCTAGATACGGTTGCTTGCGTTACGTTATATCCTGCATTTTTTAAATGGTCAACTAAATCATCTTGTGTTTCAATTTCAAAATTTGCAATAATATCACGAATGCGAATGTGTCGCTGGCCTTTATTCAAATTAGTCACCTCATTGTATATTTATTCTATTTACTTTCTACATTAGCATTTCGACTTAAAAGTCACAAGAAAAATGCGGCTCTTAAATGAGCCGCAACTTATTTTAGGGAATTATGCGCTTCGTTGACGAGTTTTGTAAAATCAATTCCATGAGGAATTACCTCTTCTGCATTTACGCTAATTAAATGAAATAGAAATTCAATATTTCCTTCTCCACCGGTAATTGGTGAGTAGGAAGCATTTTTCAATTGGAAGTTTTGACTTTCCGCAAAGTTTGCAATGTCATTTAACACGTCTATATGTACTGCTGAGTCCCTTACTACACCTTTTTTCCCAACTCGATCTTTCCCTGCTTCAAACTGTGGCTTTACTAACGCGATCACGTCACCATTTGGAACTAAAATAGTTTTTAATGTAGGAAAAATAAGTTTTAAGGAAATAAAGGATACATCAATAGAAGCAAACGAAGGTAATCCTTCAGCAAAATCAGCAGGTGTAGAATATCTAAAATTTGTTTTCTCCATCACTGTAACACGAGGATCTTGACGAATTTTCCAAGCTAATTGGTTACTTCCCACATCTAATGCGTATGCATGCTTAACTCCATTTTGTAAACCGCAGTCCGTAAAGCCCCCTGTAGAAGAGCCAATATCTAACATAATCTTGTCTTGAATAGTAAGATCAAATTGTTCTATTGCTTTTTCAAGCTTTAGTCCACCACGACTTACATATTTCAACACTTGGCCCTTCACAGTCAAAATAGAATCAACTTCTATTTTCTCTCCTGGCTTATCTACTCGTTCTTCTTTTTTATATATAAGCCCAGCCATAATAGCTCGCTTCGCTTTTTCTCTTGTTTCAAATAAACCTTGTTCCACTAATAGTATATCTACTCGTTCTTTCGGTATTTTTGTCATGATGAAATATACCTTTGAGTATCACTTACTGTAGTTTTTACAAGCTTTACAATGTCTTCTGTTGTAATGTTTATTTCTTCTAATAGCTGGCTAACATCTCCATGTTCAATAAAGATATCTGGAATTCCAATTCGTTTCACATTGGCAATAAGGTTTTGTTCATTATAGAATTCTAACACTGCACTACCGAAACCGCCTTGTAGAGCACTTTCTTCAACCGTAATGATTGGAATATTACGCTCATACAAATTTCGAAGCATTTCATCATCTAGCGGCTTAATAAAACGAGCGTTAATAACCTCGACAGAAATATTCGCTTGTTCTAATTGTTCTGCAGCACTCATGGCCATAGGTATTGTTGTTCCAAACGTTAAGATTGCAGCTTGAGTGCCTTCTTTCAATACTTCCCATGATCCAATAGGAATTGTTCGCAACTCCTCATCCATTGGCACACCTAGTCCGTTTCCTCTTGGGTAACGAAGTGCAATTGGTCCATCTGAATAATCAAATGCCGTTTTCACCATGTGCTGCCCTTCGTTCTCATCTTTTGGCATCATAATAACCATATTCGGCATATGACGTAAAAACGATATATCGAAAACTCCTTGATGTGTTTCACCATCTGCTCCTACTAATCCAGAGCGGTCTATACCAATTACAACATTTAAGTTTTGACGGCAAATGTCATGTAGAACTTGATCATACGCACGTTGAAGGAAAGTCGAATAGATCACTAGTAATGGTTTCATTCCGTCTGCAGCCATACCAGCAGCCATAGTTGTAGCGTGTTGCTCAGCAATTCCTACATCAAACATTCGATCAGGGAATTCAGTAGCGAACCCTTCTAATTTAGAACCTACCGGCATAGCTGGAGTAATTGCGACAATACGTTCATCTGTGCGAGCAAGTTTTCGTGCTGTTTCAGCAACAAGCCCGCTCCATGATGGTGCTTGAGTCGATGATTTAACAAAAGCGCCAGTTTCCATTTTATATGGACCAGTTCCATGCCAAGTACCAATCTTGTCTTGTTCAGCTGGTTTGTACCCTTTTCCTTTTTTCGTAATGACGTGAAGAAGGACAGGACCTTTCATTTTCTTCGCATATTGCAGATTTTCTTCTAAGTCTTCCAGGCTATGGCCATCAATAGGCCCTAAGTAAGTGAAGCCCATTTCTTCAAAAAACACACCTGAAACGAGTAAATACTTTAAGCTATCTTTTACTCGCTCTGCAGTAACAGCAAGTTTACCGCCAACTGCAGGAATTTTCTTTAATAAATACTCTAATTCATCTTTTGCTTTATTGTACGTACCATGTGTACGTAATTTACCTAATACATTGTGCAAAGCCCCTACGTTCGGAGCAATTGACATTTCGTTATCATTTAAAATAACGATCATATCTGTTTTCTCATGACCAATATGGTTTAACGCTTCTAATGCCATACCACCAGTAAGCGCTCCGTCTCCAATAATTGGTATTACGAAGTTCTTTTTCTTTTGCAAGTCTCTTGCTTTTGCCATACCCATAGCTGCGGAGAGAGAGGTAGAGCTATGCCCTGCTTCCCATACATCATGTTCGCTTTCAATTCTTTTTGGGAATCCGCAAAGTCCTTTAAATTGACGTAATGTATCAAATTGATCCGCTCGCCCAGTTAAAATTTTATGCACATACGCTTGATGCCCAACATCCCAAAGAAACTTATCATCTGGGCTATTAAAAGACTTATGCAATGCAATTGTCAGTTCAACAACACCAAGATTAGGTCCAATATGACCTCCTGTAACGGATAGCTTCTCTATTAAAAACGATCGAATATCTTCACTTAGTTCCTTTAATTGTTCATTATCTAAACTTTTTAAAAAGGATGGGCTAGAAATTGAAGTTAAATCCATTGCCATCACACACCTTCTTTTAGATTTCCTATTATACGACTAGTTAATATCATATCAATAACTAGGCGTAAAACAAAATTATACGCTATTAGTTCGATCTTTTTGTAATATAATTAGCAATCTCTAAAAGTAGCCCTTTATGAAGACTTACTTTTTCTAAAGCAACAATCGCTAAATTATATTGTTTTTGTAGCTGCTCTCTCGCCCCATCTAAGGTTAGAATAGATGGGTATGTATTTTTTTCACTTAATACATCTTTTCCAGCCGTTTTGCCCAATTGTTCAGAGGTGCCTTCTATATCTAATATATCATCTTGTATTTGAAAGGCTAATCCAATGTGGAATGCATACTTCTTGAGGGCATCCATTACTTCCTCGGATGCATTTGCAATAATGCCACCAGCTAGAATACTAAAGGAAAGAAGTGCGCCGGTTTTATTTACATGAACTTCTTCTAATTGATCCAAAGTTAATGATTTACCCTCACCTAACATGTCTAACACTTGCCCTCCTACCATTCCTTCAGCACCTGCTGCAAAACTGAGTTGGTCCATCAATTGTACTTTTTGTTCTGCTGTAAGATGTTGAAGTCGTGCGATGATTCCAAATGCAAGCGTAACGAGAGCATCTCCAGCTAATATAGCAAGCGCTTCCCCAAATACAATATGATTGGTAGGTTTTCCTCTGCGCAGATCATCATTATCCATTGCTGGTAGATCATCATGAATCAGAGAATACGTATGAATCATTTCAACCGTACTAGCTACTATTATTGCATCTTTGTTTGTTATGTTCAGTTCCTCAAGTACTGCTAGTGTATAAAGTGGTCTTATTCTCTTTCCACCAGCTTGAAGTGAATAAGACATCGCTTCTTTTAATTCTTTAGGAGCTTTAATTTCTTTAATTAGTATATCTAATTTATGTTCTACAAGTGGTTGATTGGCTTGGATAAAAGTTTGCAATACATTACTCATTCGCCTGGCCAGCCTCTTCTTTATTTTCACCCATGAAAGAGACAAGTTGTTTTTCTGCGCTTTGTAATTTGTCACTACACAGCTTGGAGAGCTCCATCCCTTTTTGGTAAAGTTCAATTGCATTTTCTAGCGGTACATCCCCTTGTTCTAGTTGACGAACGATACCCTCCAGTTGTAGCATAGCTTCATCGAATGGAATTTCTTTTTTAGTCATAACAGTTAATCTCCTCTCTCTTTCATTTCAACTTGTTGAACAATCGCTTCGATACGACCATCTGAAAGTGTGACAAATATAGAATCTCCTTGTTGTACATCATCTACCGATTTTACTAACTTATCGTCTTTGTAGGTAATGTTATATCCACGGTCCATTATTTTTAATGGATTTAAAGCTTCTAATGTGCGTAAAGATCCTATAAATTGTTGACGATGCTTTTCAAAAGTGGAGAGTACTACTTGGTTTAATTGATTCGTAATCGAATGTACTGATTTATGATGTTGATCAATTACTTTTTGTGGTGACAGTTGAATGAATCTATTTTGTATTTGAGCAAAATGACGGCCTTTTTCTCGATATAGACGGCTCGTTTCTCTTTGTAATTGTTGTTCCGCTCGGACATATCTTTCTATAAAAGGACGATATAACTTTTCCGGAGTTGCCAGTACGGGAGATTCTATTGCTCGTTTGTATCTATTTTTTTCATCCGCAAGTTTTTTGGATACGAAGTGTAAGCTAGCAGACTGATAGGATAAAATATTTTTCATCAGATTTTCTTTGCTTGGGACAGCCATTTCTGCTGCTGCAGTTGGTGTTGGAGCTCGTAAGTCAGATACAAAATCGGCGATCGTTGTATCTGTTTCATGACCAACGGCACTAATGATTGGTACATGGCTATTGGCAATTGCTCGTGCCACTATCTCTTCATTGAATGCCCACAAATCCTCAATGGAACCTCCACCTCGGCCTACAATTAGTACATCAATATCTCCGAATCCATTTGCTTGTTCAATGGATTTTACAATGGAAGGTGCAGCTTGTGGACCTTGCACAATACTAGGAAATACGACTACTTCACTAATAGGATATCGTCGTTCTAAAGTAGTTAAAATATCACGGATTGCTGCTCCCGTTTTAGAAGTAACAACCCCAATTTTCTTAGGAAAAGTTGGAATCGGTTTTTTTCGGGTTGGATGGAATAATCCTTCTTGCTCTAACTTCTTTTTTAGTTGTTCAAATGCTAAGAAAAGTTCTCCAATACCATCTGGTTGCATGCTTCCAGCATATAGCTGGTATTGTCCAGCTGCTTCAAACACGTTAATATCGCCTCGTACAAGTACATTCATACCGCTTTCTGGAGTGAATTTTAACGTTTTTGCATTCATTGCAAACATGACAGAGGTGACGCGTGCTGCATCGTCTTTTAACGTGAAATAAATGTGTCCGCTAGAATGAACTTTCACGTTCGAAAGCTCTCCTTTCACGTACACATCCCGCAAATGCGTATCCGCATCAAATTTTCTTTTTATGTATTTAGTTAGTGCTTTTACAGTTAAGTATGTATGTGAAGACACAAAAACAACTCCTCAGACTGGTGACAAGTTAAAAGCTGTTCTTCTCTAGAACAGCTCAGACTGTTGACAAACGCTTTCATTCTTCGTTACTTACACATCGTTGTAAGCTCATGAACTTTAGCTCTATTCGCTTCCGCCTCAGTGCTCCTGCGCAAAGCTCGTCGCAGAAAAAAATTAGCAACCGTTGCCGCAAGGATGCGAGGAACTTAGGTTGCTACCTAGACTAGCGTTTCCACAGTCTAGCGAAACCTCCGAATTTAGATTTTGTCTTCAACCTCAGCTGATTTTCTGAAGAACAGCTCTTAATTAGTTACTTAATGTATTTTCGGCTGCTAGGCATGTATTTTCCATTAGCATAGCAATTGTCATAGGACCTACCCCACCAGGTACTGGCGTAATTTTAGAAGCAACTTCTTGCGCAGATGCAAAATCAACATCACCACAAAGCTTATTATTCTCATCGCGATTGATCCCTACGTCAATCACTACAGCGCCTTCTTTAATATAACTAGCGTCTATCATTTTTGCTCGACCAGTTGCTACAACTAAAATATCAGCTTGTTTTGTGAATGCATGTAAATCTTTCGTTCTCGAATGACAATACGTTACCGTAGCATCTTTTTGTAGTAATAGTTGTCCCATTGGTTTACCAACAATATTACTTCTACCAATAATTACAGCATGTTTCCCCGCTACATCTACATCGCTGTATTCTAAAAGTTTCATTATGCCAAATGGTGTACATGGAAGGAAGGTTTGTTGACCGATCATCATTTTGCCAACGCTTTGCGGATGAAAACCATCTACATCTTTTAGTGGAGAAATAGCTGCAATTACTCGATCTTCGTCGATTTGTTTTGGTAAAGGTAGTTGAACTAAAATCCCATGAATTTTTTCATCATGGTTTAGTGCCTCTACGTTTTTTAGTAGTTCATCTTCTGAAATAGTTTCTTCTAATTCGATCATGATTGAATACATGCCAAGTCTTTCACATGTTTTCGTCTTGTTGTTTACGTATGTTTGGGAAGCGGGATTACTTCCTACTAAAATTACTGCTAATCCAGGTGTTACCCCTTTTGCTTTTAAGCTTTCTACACGATCTTTTACTTTATCTGTTACTTGACCTGCTATGAGTTTGCCATCAATTTTATGATTAGTCATTAAAAACGCTCCTTAAACTTACGTATACTATTGCTCTGTATATTTAGATAATACACCATTTACAAATCGGCTAGATTTCTCATCTCCGAACACTTTGCAAATTTCTAAAGCTTCATTAATAACTACTTTAGCAGGTGTCTCTTCTGTATATAATAATTCGTATACAGCTATACGAAGAACTGTTCGTTCGATTTTTGGTAATCGAGAAAGTGACCAGTTTTCAAGCTTGTCTGTTAGGGTAGAATCGATTTGCTCTTTATGCTCAATTGTTCCAGTTACTAATTGAGTTAAAAACGAGTCTTGTTCATCCGTAACATGTCCAATTGCTTCTTCTATCGTAATTTCGTGATTGTCTAACTGAAATAGTGCTTGTAGTGCTAATTCTCTCGCTTCTCTTCGTTTCATTATTTAGTTCTCCTTTAAATGTAACTATCTACACAATAATAGCATATTTTTTTGTACAGTGGTTATTAGAAAGAAGAAAATAAGAAAAAGAGCCATCTCATGGAAGGCTCTCTATCATTTATTCTGCAGTATCAAATTGTACGCCCATAATATGCACATTTACTTCCTTAGGTGTTAAGCTTGTCATATTTTCAATTGCTTGGCGAATTTGAGATTGTACTTCTTTTGCAACGGCAGGTACTGAAGAGCCGTATTTCACTACGCAATATACGTCGATGAACAATCCATCATTAGTAATCTCTGTTTTAATCCCTTTACCATGCACTTTTTTTCCTAATCGTTCTACAACTCCTGCAGCAAAGTTACCGCGTGTTCCTGCGATTCCTTCCACCTCATTAGTAGCAATACCTGCAATTACTGTTATTACCTCAGGAGCGATTTCAATTGTTCCTAAGTATTCTTTTCCTTCAGGAGTCATTTGAACAAATTTTTGTTCGGTTGTTTCTGTCATATAGAACACTCCTTTTTATGAATTCATTACATCGTATTTCTCTAAAAACTTCGTATCAAAATCTCCAGATACAAACACTTCATGATTCATGAGCTTTTCATGGAAACCAATTGTTGTCTCTACACCTTGGATGGCGAATTCGCCAAGAGCGCGTTTCATTTTCGCAATTGCTTCTTCTCGCGTTTCACCATACGTAATAAGCTTCGCTACCATCGAATCATAGAATGGCGGAATAGTATAGCCTGGATAAACAGCAGAATCGACGCGAACGCCAAGTCCTCCTGGTGGTAAGTAAAATTCAACTAAACCTGGAGAAGGCATGAAGTTTTTAGCAGGATTTTCTGCGTTAATACGACATTCAATTGCCCATCCTTTAAGTTTAATATCTTTTTGTTTGAAAGGTAATTTTTCTCCTGCTGCCACTTTCAGCATTTGCTGAATTAAGTCAATTCCCGTAATCATTTCTGTTACAGGGTGTTCTACTTGAATACGCGTATTCATTTCCATGAAATAGAATTTTTGATTGATGTGATCAAAAATAAATTCTACTGTACCAGCACTGCGATAGCCAACAGCAAGTGCAGCCTTCACAGCTGCTTCTCCCATTTCGGCACGAAGTTCTTCTGATAATGCTGGAGACGGCGCTTCTTCTACAAGTTTTTGCATGCGACGTTGAATAGAACAATCACGTTCGCCAAGGTGAACCGCATTCCCATGCGCGTCTGCAAGAACTTGAATCTCTACATGACGAAATACTTCGATATATTTTTCTAAGTACACACCTGGGTTACCAAATGCTGCTGCTGCTTCTTTTTGTGTAATTTTAATTCCTTTTATCAAATCTTCTTCGTCTTTTGCAACACGGATCCCTTTACCACCACCACCAGCAGTAGCTTTAATAATCACAGGGAATCCGATTTCTTTTGCTACTTTTAATGCATCTTCTTCTGTTTCCACGATTCCTTTCGAACCTGGAACTGTTGGAACACCAGCTTTTTGCATGGTTTCTTTCGCAACATCTTTAATTCCCATACTTCGAATGGCTTGTGAAGTTGGTCCGATAAATGTAATATCGCATTCTTCACAAAGCTCCGCAAACTCTGCATTTTCTGCTAAAAATCCGTAACCTGGGTGTATCCCGTCACAGCCAGTAAGTTTAGCAACACTAATGATATTAGAGAAATTTAAATAGGAATCCTTTGATAATCTAGGACCGATACAATAAGCTTCGTCCGCAATTTGAACATGTAGTGCATCACGATCTGCTTCTGAATAGACAGCAACCGTTTCGATGTCCAATTCTTTACATGCACGAATGATACGAACTGCAATTTCACCACGATTGGCAATTAATACTTTTTTCATCATCCTTGCTCCTTTCTTAGTTTTTTACGAGGAACAGAGGTTGACCGTATTCAACTAATTGTCCGTCTTTTACAAGAATTTCAACAATCTCACCGTTCACTTCCGCTTCGATTTCATTAAATAGTTTCATCGCTTCTACGATACAAACAATCGATTCGGAAGAAATTTTCGATCCAACTTCTACATACGCCGCTGAATCTGGTGAAGAAGATTTATAAAAAGTTCCAACCATTGGAGAAGTGATTTTATGCAGATTGCTGTCTTCCAAAACAGGTGCTGTAATTTTTTCCACTTTTTCTATTGGAGTTTCACTTACAGGTTGCAGGTTAGCTTCTACTACTTTTGGCTGTTCCACAACTACGGAAGAACTTTCAAATGTTTGTCCAGAATTTAGTACAGAACCTTTATCATTCTTTTTTAATTTAATTTTAGTACCTTCTGATTCATATAAAAATTCATCTAGTGTAGACTGATCGATTAATTTAATAATTTCTCTAATTTCTTGGATTTTCATATAACCTATCTCCCTTTGAATACATTATTAATACTACTCTACCCATTCTAGACGTTTTCAGCCTATTTTGAAATAGGAAACAATTAATTCTTATGAAATTTCCCTGTAACCGGTATATTTTTGCATTTTTCAAGTTCCTAAGCATTAAAAAACCACTATTTTTTTTATGCAAACAAAAAAAGTGCCCCCGAGGCACTTTTCAGACTGTAGGAAAACTCAATTTTGGGTGCATAGAGTTGTATATTAAAATTCGGCAAGGAAACACCACTTCGCTTTCCGTGAGCTTGGCTTCAGCCTCGGGCCAACACGAGGTTGGTCATGAAGGCGTTGCCGCAAAAGTTCTTTTGCGACGAGCTTTGCGCAGGAGCAGGACGCGGCGTTCTTGGCCTTCCTTCCTCAAGCGTTCCTGCGGGGTCTTCTGCTCAAGCTGTTCCCACAGGAGTCTTCGTGGTGGTCCTTGCCTTATAAACAATTCCTTATAGATATCCACTATCTTTACTTTTAATTAGATAAAGTAACCTCTTTAGGAATATTTATTGATATTATTATTCATAATCATTAATAAAAATACTTTTGTCGTCAAGCTGAAAAGTGCCCCTAAGGCACTTTTCTTTTGTTATTGTCCGTCAAATTTCACTTCTACTTTATAAGCTTGTGGCCACTCTCGTTTTACATTGTAAATAATATCAGAGGCTTTTTTTGGAGACGATTCATTTGAAACCACATCTATTAATACATTGTTATCCTCAATGCGAACGAACGCATCATCATAACCTAATGATTTAATGATTAACTCTAGCATCGCTTCAGCAGAATCAACATTTACTAACTCTTCTATTTCGCTGTAAGCTTGATCTTTTTCTTCTGCTGTAAGATCGTTATTTCCTACTTTAGTTGTGAGTTGTTCACGAAGTTGGCTGCGTTTTTCTTGTACTTCCATCCTCATTTCTTCAAAAGCATTGCTACTAGAAAGAAATGATTGTTCATTTGATGAAGTTTCTACTAATCCTACCTCATCTAATGTATCATCAGAAAAAAGCTGGATTCCATCAAACGGTGATGGTCGTTCCGACATATAAAATACTGTAACTACTGCTACTAAACTTAGTAATGTTAAAAACCAAACGGATCGTTTTCTATTCATATCATTTATCCTCCAATTCCATTTCTTCTATTACAATTCGATGCGGAGATATTTGTAAAACAGATGACAGGGTCTTTATTAAATTATTTTGTATACGTTTATCGCTCGCTCCTTCCGCAACTACTAGTATTCCAATCAGTTCCTCTTTGTCCTTCCCACTGTCACTTGTCCATTGGAAAAATGATACGTCACTTTCCGATGATTTTTCAGCGTTCGATTCGTAATGAAAATAAACTGCGACTCTACCAACTCCATTTATTTTTTCCAGAATTGTAGAAAGTTCATCTGGAGATTGGGAAACTGGTTGAACTGTATTCGCATTATCACCATCATTCCGACCAATTACTTCTGAAAAAAGTAGACTGATGATTAGAACAGCTATACTAATTACAACAAAACGAAAAGTGGGCTTTTGTTTAAATGGAATTGTACTTCACCCTTCTTTTCATAATGGATAACATACTTTATGCAAGACAACCTATTTATATGAAGAGAAAGGACATAATCCAAAATATAATCGAAATTTTTACAAGAAAGCCTGTACGTTCCTTATCCATATGCTCTAATAGAATGGAGAGAATCTCACCGACGACAACTATGAGTAAAATACCATATAAAAGGGTTGAAACGACTGTAGTTATCCTTTCACACTTATAAGTAGTTTTGCAAAAAGCATGGTTAATATGATTGTGAAGAAAAATGCAAACGCGATTAACACCGAAATAATAGATAAGACAAATAGTGTCTTTCCAATATCATCTAACAGTCCACTAATTTGTCCATCTATAAAAGGTTCTAAAATAGCACCTAGCAATCGATACAGGAAAGCAATTAAGATCGTTTGAATCGTTGGAATAGATACTAACACTAATACAGAAAACAAAACGGCATTACCAGTAACTACGGATGCAGAGGATGAATAGTTTTTCATCGTACTTATACTTTCTGTCAATAACGACCCGACAAAGGGTATATTATTTTGGATTAAGCGTTTGACCGTTTCATTGACTGCTCCACTTACAGTCCATGTGATGACACCATTCACAGTCATAAAGAAACTATACAGGACAAGAATGATGGATGTTGATCCCACTAACGTCATTCGAATTAGATCCGACATCTTAGAAAATGATGTGGCTGGATGAATTCTCGTTATTAAATCAAAAATAAACGCTGCTAGTAATGCTGGTATTAATACCCTTTCTGCCAAAATGGACGTAAAGGTCGCAAATAACATTACCGCGGGGTTCCAAGAAGTTACTAGTAATGCGCCACCTGAGATAGCTATACCTGCCGTAAGCAGAGGGTACACACCTAAAAAAAGATGAACTAGCTGATTTGTTAGTGCTTGAATCATACCTACTGTTCGAAAAGCGGGCTCTAAACAATAAAAACAAATAATCATGATAAATAATAATTTAAAGAGTCTTTTGCTACTCGGAATAAACCACTCTAAGCAAACAAAAATAAAACCAAACAGGAGAATATACGTAAATGTTTGTATAACTTCTTTCACTGGCTGCAATACAGTTGAAATTATTTCTTCCATCCTAGTTCATTCCTTCAAGAGAGTAATCCCATTATCGATAAAAACTTTTCATAAAACTTCTTCATGTGTTGGAGCCAAACAACGAGTAAGATTGCTTTTGTTGTAAATGTAATGATGATAGCCAGGCTTGTATATTCATAGTCTAAAAGAAGTTCTTCCACAATTTGAGATATAAAAAGTAAGATTACCGAAAAAAGGAGAAGTTTAAATACGGGTAGAAGGGCTTCTGGTACGATCGAAATATACTGTGTAACAAATGGAATAACGATGGATGTCACAATATAAGTTAGAAATAGAAAGATATAAATGGTATAGATAATGGAATGTAACCGAGGATACGTTTCTTTTACTAGCTGCAATAAACAAAATGCGAGAATAATCGTTACATATACAATCATTTGTTAGCTCGTCATCAGAAGCCATTCTAAAAATGACGAAATCTCATAAAAGAATAGTCTTAATAAACGTAATAACTCGATTGTCATGTAAATATACCCAACAAAAAACAAGAAAAACGCGAATTCTTTCTTACCAGTTGACTCAAAAAACAAGTGAAGAATAGCTATTAATAAGCCTATACCCGCAACTCGAAGTACATCGTGAAGTTCCACAATGCCTCCCCCTTCCATACAAGTAGCATATGAAAGAATAAAAGAGAATATGAAAAAGAGCCTTGCAAATTCGTGGCCAATGAAAAACTATCGTTGTTAAAACAGCAAATTCTTTTTAAACAAAAATCCGACACTTCTTGTTCCAGTTTGAACAGGAAGTGCCGAATTTCTTTGTCTATTTCTCCTCTTTTTCGTTCAATAATTTCAAAATCCATTTCAGATTGACGGTGAATATCGTTGTGGCAACTTGTATTTCCATGCCAAATAACCCCCAAAGGATGCTGTATCGTATCCGTGAGTATTCTTCCATTCACTATTTTTCACTTCGATGTTATAGCGTTTTCGCGCAAGCTATTTATACGTTTCCGTTTCTTGAAACGCTGCTTGTTCTTGATGTTCTGTCGATTTAATCGAAACTGAATACGTTTTAGTTTTTGTGCCTTCTTATAACAGCCGTCTCGCAGTTGACAAACTTTACACTTTTCAATATTAAAATAGAAGGTCTTCGCTTGAACTAAAGAAATATATTTACATGGAATAAAGTATAGTTGATTTCCGCTATAGGCGGACGCTTTCCGCGGGGTGAGCGATAAGCCATCCCGCTGGAGTCGCCGCCTGCCGCTTCAATCAACTAAGTCATAAATGTTCGTATATTAATGACAAAGTAGTATTTATGAAATTAACTCGAGTATTTATTTTATGGTGATGAGAGTGGAAGGTGACGACTCCAGAGGGAAAATCGCGTCCAGGTGAGACCCCGCAGGAGCTTGCGGAGGGCACTGAAAAACTCTATTTGAGAATTTTTTTTGATAAATATTTGATGTGTCGATACTGTGTACTATAGGATTTAGCACGGCGGCGCTCGCCCACGGAAAGCGAAAAGAGCCGTGCTAAATCCAATTAGCGGATAATTATTAGGAATTTTATTAGAACACCACTTTTTCAGTGCACTCAGCTTGCGACGATGAGGCTCACTGACCGCCTGCAACGGAATCACCAGATGTTATATGTAATTAAAAAGCGAGTTCTTGAACGACTTGTCGTTCAAGAACTCGCTAAGTAATGATTAATAGACTTTTCAGTGGACTCGCAAAAGCGAGACTCTTTTTGTATCTATATTTTTGTGTTATTTAACCTGATGGCCAACATTTCGCCATAGCCTTAAAAATTATGCTCTTGAAACGTATGAACCCTCATCCGTGTTAATGATTAATTTATCTCCAACATTGATGAAAAGTGGAACAGTTACAACTACGCCAGTTTCAAGCGTTGCCGTTTTAGAACCACCACCAGAAGTATCACCTTTAATACCTGGTTCTGTTTCTGTTACTTCTAGTTCAACTGATTTTGGTAATTCTACTCCAAGCGTTTCCCCTTGGTACTGAATTACTTGAATTTCCATGTTTTCACGTAAGAATTTTAATTCGTACTCAAGTTGCTTTTCGCTTAATTCGATTTGCTCGTAAGAATCAGTATCCATGAACACATGTTGATCCCCACTAGCATATAAATATTGCATTTTACGGTTATCGATTTGTGCTTTTTCTACTTTTTCACCTGCACGGAATGTTTTTTCGTTTACAGAACCATTACGTAGGTTTCTTAGTTTTGAACGCACAAAAGCGGCACCTTTACCTGGTTTTACATGTTGGAAATCAAGTACTCGGTAAAGTACTCCATCTACTAAAATTGTTAACCCTGTTTTAAAATCATTTACTGAAATCATTC
Source organism: Psychrobacillus sp. FSL H8-0484 (assembly GCF_038005325.1). Lineage (NCBI taxonomy): Bacteria > Bacillati > Bacillota > Bacilli > Caryophanales > Bacillaceae > Psychrobacillus > Psychrobacillus sp. FSL H8-0484. The sequence continues at coordinate 2,626,218 of NZ_JBBOSZ010000001.1, forward strand.
TTTTCCCTCCAAATTTAAGCTAGTATTAATAATTCTTTTGTGGAATGTGTTAGCTTTTCTAGACCATTTTCAGTTACAAGTGCATCATCTTCGATTCGAACACCGCCAATATTTGGCAAGTAAATACCAGGCTCAATCGTAATAACCATACCTGGTTCTAGTACAACATCCGAACGGAAAGATAACCCAGGACCTTCATGTACTTCTAGACCAATGCCATGTCCTAAAGAATGTCCAAATGCTTCACCGTATCCTTTTGATGCAATATAATCGCGTGCAATAGCGTCCGCTTCTTTCCCAGTCATACCTGGTTTTACTTTTTCTAAAGCAAGTAGTTGGGCATCCAAAACAACCTGATAAATCTCTTTTAATTGTTCGGTCGGCTCTCCAACTGCTACTGTACGAGTTGTATCGGAAATGTATCCATTGTATACAGCTCCAAAGTCTAATGTAACAAAATCGCCTTCTTCAATTACTTTATCCGTCGCAACTCCATGTGGAAGTGCAGAACGAATACCTGAAGCAACGATTGTATCAAAAGAAGAAGAAGTTGCACCACGTTTACGCATGAAAAATTCTAGCTCATTGGACACTTGAAGCTCTGTCATTCCTGGTTTTATGTATGTAACAATATGCTCGTATGCTTCATCCGCAATACGACAAGCTGCCTTTATTATACTAATCTCTTCTTCGGTCTTTATCAAGCGAATTTTTTCTACTAACCCAGAAAGTGGTACTAAATCAGCTGAAATTGCTAGTTTGTACATTTCAAAACTACTGTAAGTCACATCGTCTTTTTCAAAACCAAGAGAATGGATACCTAACTCACTCACTTGATTTGCCACTTCTTCGATTAATGTTTTCGTATGTTGTACAATGCGGAAGTCTTTAATTTGACTTGCTGCTTGTTCTGTATAACGGAAATCAGTGATGAACACAGCATCCTGTTTAGAGACAATCGCAACACCGGCAGTACCAGTAAATCCGGTCATGTATCGTCTACTATGTCCATTCGTAATCAGTAATGCGTCAACACCTCGTTCTTCTAATGCAGCACGTAACTTTTCAAGTTTCATCTTTAGCCCTCATCTCATTTTCTAAATAACATCTATCTGTTATTTTATCATAGGAAACGAGGACGGTAAATTTTCATTTACTTAATGGAGTATCCTGTGCATGAAAGATGGCTGATTCCATTAAAAATCGAACGAATATAATAACAATACATATAAAAGGTATGGATAGTTTTTTAATCGTCTTTTCAATTGAATCTGCATCTAAAATGATCCATTCTAAAGCAAATGCTATTAGTAATCCTAATACGAGGCTAGTAATCGACACCGGAACTTTCATGAATAAAATGCTAATATAATACAAAGCAATACAGACAGCCCAAGTAAATAGAAATAAAACTCCCCATTTAACGGACGCATTACTTTTACTAAACATCTCAAATGTATGCGAAAAACCAATCGGATTCCATTTTATAAAATGAAAGTACGATAACATTTTCAGCATAATCACTGTTCCCAGAGACGCAACCAAACTAGTACTAATAGATAAAGTTTTCATAAATAAATCAAGTCTCCTTTTTCACTTAGTTTGTGTTTAGAAGAAAATTATTAAACAATAAAAAGGCAAATAAAAACACACGCTGAAAAACTATTACTCAGCGTGTGTTTCTTTTAGTTAAAAATTATAGTCCGCATTTTAATTGCGCGTTACAGTTTGTACATGTGTTACATCCACCCATTTCTTCTACCGTTCCTTTACGGCAAACCGGGCAAGTGTCCCCTACTTCTGATCCAATGGTTACATTCGTAGAACGTAAGTCTTGAATAGTATCAATTAATACGATCGGTCGTTTTTCAAATACTTTTTCTTCTTGTGTTTGATCATCCAGCGTATTCTCTTCCGCTTTCAGTGTAAGAACTTGAGAATCACGGCTGCCATCAACGTAAACCGTACCGCCTTTTGCACCACCGCGGTATAAACGCTCATATACCCCTTCTACTTGTTCCACAGTATATCCTCGTGGAGCATTTACTGTTTTGGAGATAGAACTATCAATCCAACGTTGAATAATACATTGGACATCTGCATGGGCTTCAGGTGCTAACTCCATTGCAGTAACAAACCATTCTGGTAAATTCTGTTCATCTGCATTTTTATTTGCATGTAAGTATTCTTGTACAATATCTGCTTTTACTTCGATAAATTTACCTAAACGTCCACTTCTGTAATAAGTGAAAGAATAGTAGGGTTCTAGACCTGTTGAAACACCTACCATTGTTCCAGTTGAACCGGTTGGAGCAACTGTTAATAGATGAGAGTTTCGAATACCATTCTCTAAAATGGTTGCTCTAATTTCTTCTGGCATTGATTCCATAAAGCCTGTTTCCGTAAAGGCTTTACGAAGTCGATTCGTTTCGTCTTCTGTGTCGCCTATTAAGAATGGGAAGCTTCCACGTTCTTTTGCTAACTCAGCAGATGTTTCGTACGCAGCAATAGCGATCGTTTTAAAGACCTCATCGACTAATACATTACCTTCTTCCGAGCCATATTCCTTTTCACAATAAATTAAAAGATCTGCAAGCCCCATAACACCTAGTCCTACACGTCTTTCTCCTAAGGCTTGTACTTTATTTTCCTCTAAGAAATACGGAGTAGCATCAATTACGTTATCTTGCATACGTACACCAACGCTTACCGTTTCTTTTAATGCTTCCAAGTTAACTGTTTTTGTTTCTTTATTTGCAAATTGTGCTAAATTGACAGCGGCTAAATTACAAACCGAATACGGTGCAAGTGGTTGCTCCCCACAAGGATTTGTCGCTACTACTTTTTGTCCATATGCACGAGCATTTGTTTTTTCATTCGCATTGTCTATGAAGAAAATACCTGGTTCTGCAGAGTAAGTAGCACACACATTGATTAGATTCCAAAGCTCTTTCGCTCTCATTGTGCGATATGTTCTTACTGGGTAGCCCATTTCTTCCCATTCACGAACATCTCCGATTTCATGCCAATGTTTGTTATAATAATCCATTTGCTCTGGAGTGTAAGATTCAGTTGCAGGGAAACGTAATGCAAAGTCAGCATCTTCCTCCACTGCTTTCATGAAATCATCTGTCAGTGTTACTGAAATATTCGCACCAGTTAAAAATTCAGGATTATGAACCGAATAAGTTCCCTCATCACGCAGTTTTGTTTCTGCATCACGAATTATTTCATCGCTAAAGCCACCTAAGCCAGGAATCGCTTTGTAGTTTACAATACCTTGGTACATTGCTTCTTCTTGGTTTGTTAACGGTTTGAATTTTAGCTTGTCCTTCGCTAATTGTTTAATCGTTTCATCATTTGTGTTTTCAATCAAGAAACGTAGAATTCGCGGATTTTGCATCTTAGAAATGATGAATTCTGCAATATCAGGGTGCCAGTCGGCTAACATAATCATTTGTGCTCCCCTGCGTGAACCACCTTGTTCCACAAGATGTGTCAATTTAGCTATATCATCTAACCAAGAAACAGATCCGGAAGATTTTCCGTTTACTCCACGAGCAAGAGTGTTTCGTGGACGTAGGGTCGAACCGTTTGTTCCAACTCCACCACCACGGCTCATAATTTCCATCACTTGTTTACGATGATCACTAATTCCTTCACGAGAATCAGCGACAAATGGCATCACATAACAGTTAAAGTATGTTACATCTGTTCCAGTTCCTGCTCCATAAAGTACTCGTCCAGCAGGGATGAATTTTAATGTAACTAATTGTTGATAAAACTTTTCAAACCATTCTTTTCGCTTTTCCTCTGTTTTTTCCACAGAAGCAAGACCCGTAGCATTACGTTTCGCAATTTGTTCATAAAACACTTCAAGCGGTTTTTCAATAATATTGAGTGAACGTTTCACAATACCTGACTGTAACTCGTCATTGTCATCGATTGCACTACGGTAGTCCTCTTCGATTAATACTTCGGCAGTTTTTGTCGATTGATCAATCGATACAATATGACCTAATCCACGTGCAGGAAATTTAGGATCTGCTTTTACCGTCAAAACGACAAAATCTCCTGCTTTTAGCGTTTTCTTTTCCGTATCTTTAAATGAATACCGGTCAATCATAACTAATCGGGAAACACCTTTGTGTGTTAATTTCATGTCTTCTGTAATTGGGTGTACTTGTGGAAATAATTCAATGTCTTTGTTTAACTGTTCAATGTTAATGGTTGCATTTTTATTCTGAGATGCTAATACCATCATATTGCCTCCCTTTAATTTAAAATTTTCAACACTATATATAGTATAATTTCATTTACAAACGATACTATATGTTGTGTTATTTTGCAAATGACCCGATATGATGAAAACCTATATGTATCAGTAGTCAATGGACTAATTTACCAAAAAAAAAATAAATTATTTTTTATAGTTCCACTCATCATTTGCATAACGCCTGTTTTCAAGGTCTTTAACGTAGTTTTCTTGTTCCTCCGTTAACGTAAATTCAACTAAATCTATTTGTAATGCATCTTCAAATCCTTTTTTAAATGCTACTTTGCATTCGTCGACCGTTACCGGTTTTTGTATTAATTTGTTGATGGCAACAGCTTTTTGCGATAAGCTATTTTTTACTCTTTTTCTCAGTTCATCCGAAGAAAATTTAAATGTTTGAATAAGTTTTTCTTCATCTAGATCTAATAGAATTGCACCGTGTTGTAATATGACACCTTTTTGTCTTGTTTGTGCACTACCTGCTACTTTTTTACCTTCTACAACAAGCTCATACCAACTTGGTGTATCAAAACAAACAGCGGTTCTCGGTTTTTTTAAATCCTGCTTTTTTTCTACCGTATTTGGTATAGAGAAGTAAGCTTCTAATCCAAGATTCTGAAAACCTAATAATATGCCTTCACTAATAACACGATATGATTCTGTCACCGTGGCTGGCATATCTGGATAACTCTCCGAAACAATTACACTATACGTTAGCTCATGTTCGTGGAGTACGCCTCTTCCACCAGTAGGTCTTCGAACAAATCCTAACCCTAAACGTTCTACTGCTTCCATATCAATTTCTTTTTCAACGGATTGAAAATAACCAATGGATAAAGTTGCAGGATTCCATTCATAAAATCGAACTACTGGCGGAATAAGCCCTTCACTATGCCAATCTAGCAACGCTTCATCCAGCGCCATGTTATAAGATGGACTACAGGGACCTGAATTAATATAATACCATTTTGTCTTTTCCATCAAAACTCCCCCTCACAATGCTATTCATTTTATCAAATAGATTGTATTGTATCTAGCAAATCTTTTATAATGAATATGTAAACATAGAAAGGGGAAAGACCGTGTTAGATTTTCTGTATATAATCATTGCAGTGCTAGTCATCTTTTTAGTCTATGCAGGTATTTCTGCATTCCGACTGAAGAAAGCCGTAACTAACCTTACGCAAGAACAATTCATCGAAGGCTATCGTAAAGCGCAATTAATCGATGTAAGAGAACCAAAAGAATTTGATGGAGGACATATTTTAGGAGCTAGAAACATTCCATCCTCTCAACTTCGTCAGCGTTTCAAAGAAATTCGCCCAGACAAACCAGTTTATTTATATTGTCAAAGCAGCGCTCGAAGTGCTCGTGCAGCAATGTTTTTAAAGAAAAAAGGCTATACGCAAATTCACCAGCTTCAAGGCGGTTTCCGCGGTTGGACTGGCAAGATTAAATCCAAATAATACATAAGGTTCTTCTATTTCAGAGGAACCTTTTTTGTTAGAGAAGAAAGTATAAACTTCTTCCGTAATTAGTAAGTACTAGTCTCCTATCACCTTGCACTTTTCTTATTGAATCATCCCACTTTTGGAGGTACTGCATGCACAAGCATATTTTATTTTCACACGATGAAGATTTCAGACATTCCCATCCGAACTATGAAGACTACGCAATTGTCTCTAAACGAGCTACTAATTTCTTAAAAGAACGTCGTCTCGGCAATTGGCAAGCTATCGATATTGGAGAGTCCATTTTGCAACTGGATAGTAATTTATTAGAAATGATGGAGAACCATCTCATAACGTATGAAGTATTAGCGTCCATATTCGAAACGAAATCTCAGGGCAAAATAACAAGTAAATCACAATTGTCGATTGAAAGCAAATTAGAAATTGTGGAAACGTTTGATAATAATCTCATCTTTTTTCCAGAATATGATGTAGCTATGACACTTGCTTTTAATTATTCTGGTGGTAACACTTGGCCAGAATATCATTTCTTTGCAACTTCTACCGAAACCGCTCTTGCTTTTCTGAAAGAAATTAATGAAAAGATGCGTCAATTATTAATGCAATCCGTTACGTATTTGGTTGATACTGAACATGGAGTACAACGTAGAAAATATGGGGAACAAGCATCGGTAAATAGAGAAGATGTATTACTAGACGAAAATATTAAACAGGATATTTTCCGTTCCATTGATGAATTTTTTAAGGAAGAGGGACATTTTTTTAAAGAGTATGGTCTCCCTTATAAACGTGGTATTTTACTATACGGGTCACCTGGCAATGGAAAAACGACTTTAGTTAAATCCATAACAGGCTCAACAAAAGCTCCTGTAGTGTATTGGCAAATTACCGAATTCACTGGCAGTCATTCTGTACAAGAAGTGTTTGGAATTGTCACGAGATTAGCACCTGCCATATTAGTAATTGAGGATATTGATTCGATGCCAGAATACACTCGTTCTGTCTTTTTAAACACGCTAGACGGCGCTCAATCAAGAGAGGGATTATTTATCATCGGTACAACTAATTACCCTCAGAAAATCGATCCTGCGCTTATTAATCGTGCTGGCCGATTTGATCGGGCCTATGAAATACCTTCCCCTTCTGAAAAAGTTCGAGAAAGCTATTTGCACAAATTGGATATCAAGCAAATTTTTACAGACGAACAACTTGTCGATATGGCCAAACGTACAAAAGGTCTTTCTATGTCACAGTTAAATGAGCTCTATATGTCTGTTGCGTTGAACTGGCATTACGACGGAAAGCTAGCCTACGAAAAACGTATCGAGGAACTACTCAAGCAGAATAAACGATCGATCAAGAATGAATGGGATAAAGATGAGCATTCGATCGGTTTTTAAAAAGTGGAAAAGCGCTAATCGCGCCTTTTAAAAGCCAACCTGTTTGCACTTGTTTCCGGAGTGCTTTGGACTCACTTTTACTACATCATTACCTACGAGAAACCATAGGGGAGGAAAGTGACTGACGTCACTTTCCTCCCCTCGTTTTTTCGGTAATTTTGTGGCAGTTGTCTCTCCGCCGCTCTCCTGCAACTTTTGAGAACATGTTAGTGCTATTCTGGATAATGAGAGAATCAATACTTTCCAATGCGTAAAAATTTAGCTCCCGAAGATGCAATTTCGGGAGCCCCAGTCCCGCTTTTAACTTCATAGTTTATATTTTTACTACAAGTTCAAGAATACGCTTCTCGTTTCTTGTCATAGTTTAAATAATAGTTCCAAAATAAGTCCAGCAAAAGGGAGCCAAATTGCAAAAGCAAAATGTACATAATATTCTTTTGAAAATACTTTTTTACCATATATCCTCTGTAAACGTACAAAACAGAGATAAAAAGAAATAGCCATATCCCTAAAGGAATGGGATTTAGCGGACGGTATATCCCATTTTCCAATCTCGAGATACTTGCAAATAGTATTCCGACGAGTGCAATAAATAATAGTCCTGTCTCCACGATCACCTGGTCAGAGTTAAATCGTTTCGTATACTTAAGCTTCTTTGGTAAATCATATTTCTTTTTGACAAACCTATCTAAAATTAAAAAACTAGCAACTATTAAAAAGAATAGAAATACCTTAACCCACAACATGTTCTATCACCCTTTCGTCTAGTCCCTATATTGCAAGTAAGTAATATAAAAATTATCTCTATGATTCTTCTAAAATAAATGTCTGGATTAATTCAATCATGCTCTCCTATATTCGCTCGTTATTCCGATCGTTCTGGATAGAATAACCAATATGGTAAACATGCCCCTTAAAATGCGTATATAAAGCGTCTTCTTATCCTCTTAGATCATTCCTCTTTAATACTAACTGCATCAGAGATGCGACTATAATCATGACTGGGCACAGTTTCTTGTTCTTCCCAATTATTAACTATGGCTCTCTCCCGTTTTTGCTTCTTTTTCAGAAGAGAACTTGAGCTATTCGATGCAATTCCCTCTGCTATTGTATGGAAACAATAGATTAGTAACATAAATACAAATAACGGGGGAAGGATCATCCAAAATTGCTTTGTCATAAATACTTCCCAAGAAATGGAAATCATACCGGATAGCTTATATATTTCTGGAACTAAACGCCAAGGAGTGTCCGGATATTGACTTGCACCTCCAACAAAAATAGATAATATCCCTAAATGGACAAACATTTGAAGAACTTGTACAACATGCTGCGTCCAATACGAGCTAGACGAGACCCCACAGACTAAGCCGAGGAGGCTCGTCGGTTCGTCCGCGGAAAGCAAGCGGATATTATCAATTACAACAATGTAGTTTAACAGCGCCATCTTTTTTAATACGATAAATTGTTAGAAAAGTTTCAAATTTGTTAATTTTTTCAACATATTCATTACTTTTGGATTTCTACTATATAAAAAAGCGCGATCCATATCAGGATCGCGCTCTTTACTTTATGCTTTTGTGTAACGTAGTACTGGCTTACGCGCAGCTTTTGTCTCGTCTAATCGATTAATAACCGTTGTGTGTGGTGCATGTTGAACGATTTCTGGGTTTTCTTCTACCTCTTTTGCAATTTGAATCATTGCATCACAGAAAGCGTCTAATGTTTCTTTAGATTCTGTTTCGGTTGGTTCGATCATCATACCTTCTTCTACATTCAATGGGAAGTAGATTGTTGGTGGATGGTATCCGAAATCAAGAAGACGTTTTGCTATATCAAGTGTACGAACTCCTAATTTCTTTTGACGACGACCACTTAGTACGAACTCATGCTTACAATGACGATTGTATGGAAGATCGTAATACGCTTCTAAACGTCTCATCATATAGTTTGCATTTAATACTGCATATTCGGTAACTGCTTTTAGACCATCTGGACCCATTGAACGAATGTATGTGTAAGCACGAACATTAATTCCAAAGTTTCCGTAGAATGGTTTTACGCGACCAATCGTTTGTGGACGATTGTAGTCGAATGTATATTTGTCATCTTCTTTTACAAGTACTGGACTTGGTAAGAACGGAATTAGGTCAGCTTTAACTCCAACTGGACCAGAACCTGGACCACCACCACCGTGTGGACCTGTAAATGTTTTGTGTAAGTTTAAGTGTACACAGTCAAAGCCCATGTCTCCAGGACGCGCCTTAGACATTACAGCGTTTAAGTTAGCTCCATCATAGTAAAGCTTACCACCAACACCGTGGATGATTTCAGCTAATTCTAAAATGCTTTCTTCGAATAAACCTAATGTATTTGGATTAGTAAGCATTAGAGCAGCTGTATCAGGACCAGCAACACGACGTAAATCTTCTAAATCTACTAAACCATTTTCATCAGATTTTACAGTAATAGTTTCGAAACCTGCGACAGTCGCTGATGCAGGATTTGTACCGTGCGCAGAGTCAGGAACAATTACTTTTGTACGCTGCGTATCGCCATTTGCTTCGTGGAATGCACGGATCATCATAAGCGCTGTCCATTCACCATGTGCTCCAGCAGCTGGTTGAAGCGTTACTTCATCCATACCAGTAATTTCTACTAAAGATTGTTGCAATTCATACATTAATTCCATTGCACCTTGTACAGATGACTCATCTTGTAGCGGGTGAATGTTAGCAAATCCCGGGAAACGAGCAACTGATTCGTTTATTTTTGGATTGTACTTCATCGTACAAGATCCAAGTGGATAAAATCCTGAGTCTACTCCGTGGTTACGGTTAGATAAAGCTGTATAGTGACGCATAATATCAAGCTCAGATACTTCCGGTAATTCTGCTTCTTCTTCGCGAAGCACACCTTGTGGTAATAGAGAAGCTAGATCTACTTCTGGCACATCCAGTTCAGGTAAGTTATACCCAACACGGCCTTCTTTCGTAATTTCAAAAATTAGTGGTTGATTATCCTTATGCATAAAGAGCCCCCATTTCTTGCACGAGTGCATCTATTTCTTCTTTTGTACGTTGTTCTGTAACAGCAATTAACACATGATTTTTTAGGTCTGCATTTACTCTACCTAAATCGAAACCACCGATAATTCCTTTTTCAAGAAGTACTTTGTTTGCATCTGCAACTGTACCGTTCACTTTTACGACGATTTCATTGAAATGAGCACCTTGGAAAGGAACTTCAAATCCAGCTTTTTCAAACGCTTGTTTAGCATAATGTGTCTTCGTGATATTTTGAATCGCGATTTCTTTTACGCCTTTTTTACCTAGTGCTGTCATTGCAACAGAAGCAGCTAGCGCGTTTAACGCTTGGTTCGAACAAATATTTGAAGTAGCTTTGTCACGACGAATATGTTGTTCACGAGCTTGTAAAGTTAATACAAATCCACGACGACCTTCTTCATCTGTTGTTTCACCAACTAGACGACCAGGTACTTTACGCATTAATTTAGAAGATACTGCAAAGAAACCACAGTGTGGACCACCAAATGCTTCCGAAATTCCAAATGGCTGAGCATCTCCAACTGTAATGTCTGCTCCAAATTTACCAGGAGGTGTTAACGCACCTAATGCAAGTGGGTTAGCTGAAACAACAAATAGCGCTTTTTGAGCATGCGTCAGTTGTTCTACTTTAGCTAAATCTTCAATTTGTCCAAAGAAGTTCGGATACTGTACTAAAACAGCAGCTGTTTCTTCATCTACTAATCCTTCTAAAATCGCTAAATCAGTTACTCCATCTTTCGTTGGAACAGTAACTACTTCCACGTTTTGACCTTTGGCATACATTTTAACAACGTCAATATATTCAGGATGAACAGCTTCCGAAACAACTAATTTTTTTCTGCGAGTATGACCTGCTGCTAAGTTACCTGCTTCTGCAAGTGCAGTTCCACCGTCATACATAGATGAATTTGCAAGCTCCATTCCAGTTAGTTCACAAATCATTGTTTGGAATTCAAATATAGCTTGTAGTTCCCCTTGTGAAATTTCTGGTTGATAAGGAGTATACGCCGTGTAAAATTCTGAACGAGAGATCACGTGATCAACGATGATTGGCTTAAAGTGATCATAAACTCCAGCACCTAAAAAGGAAGGGTATTTTTTGCTATCTGCATTTTTATTCGCAAGTGCAGATAATTCTTTTAATAAAGCTGATTCCGCTTTAGCTGGTTTAATATTATACTCACCTTTAAAACGTACTTTCTCAGGAATGTCTGCAAACAGTTCATCAATAGTGGAAATGCCAATTACATCTAACATTTCCTTTTGATCTTGTTCAGTCATTGGTAAATAACGATGCTTCATCAATGGACAACCTCTTTCTGCAAAATTATTTTTGTCGTTTATAAAATGGTGTTGCAACCGTAATAGCTTTTAATCGTTTATTTCTGATTTCGACTTCTAGTTCTTTACCGATTTCAGCAAATTTTGCGTCAATTAATGCGAGACCAATATTTTTCTTCAATGTAGGAGATTGCGTTCCTGTTGTCACAAAACCGATTTGTTCTTCTCCTGCGAAGACTGGGTATCCAGTGCGTGGAATTCCTTTATCAATCATTTCAATTCCAATACTTCTTCTAGGTACTCCGTTTTCTTTTTGGTCGGCTAAAACAGATTTACCGTTGAAATCCTGTTCTTTATTTAGTTTTACGACAAAGCCTAAACCTGCTTCTAATGGAGTTATATCTTTCGAAAGCTCTTGACCATATAAAGGTAAGCATGCTTCAAAACGTAAAGTATCGCGCGCTCCAAGGCCGCAGGGAAGAATTCCTTCTTCTTTACCTGTTTCTAGGATGCTGCTCCATAATTCCGTAACATCACTGCTTGCTGCGTAAATTTCAAATCCATCCTCACCTGTATAACCTGTTCGAGAAACTAGAACAGACTTACCTGCAATCTCGACTTGATCCGCAAAACGAAAGAATTTGATATCTTCAAGATTATGGGAAGTAAGCTTTTGTAAAATACGCTCGGCAAGAGGTCCTTGTATTGCAAGTAATCCGTATTCATTGGATTTGTTTACTAACTCAACATCGCCCGATGCATTTTGTTGCATCCACTGAAAATCTTTTTCTATATTACCTGCATTCACTACTAGTAAGTAATGATTCTCTTCTAATTTGTAAACTAGCAAATCATCTACAATTCCGCCATCTTGATAGCACATTGCAGTATATTGCGCCTGACCCTCTACTAACTTGGAGATATCATTTGTCATTAATTTTTGTAAAAATGCTTCACTTGCTGAACCTGTAACGATTATTTCTCCCATATGTGAGACATCAAACAATCCTGCTTTTGTTCTTACCGCTTCATGTTCTGCTTTAATACTAGAAAATTGCACAGGTAATTCCCAGCCACCAAAATCAATTGTTTTTCCTCCATAGGCTGCGTAGACATCAAATAAAGGTGTTCGTTTCAATTGCTCTGACAAAAAGATCTCCTCCTTCAATAATACACACATAAAAAAGCGAATGACCCCATGATGCTGCAACAAGGTTCGAAAGCTGTTCTTTCTAATCCGTCGCATAAAAAAAGACAGAGAAACCCCTTTGTAAAAATAGGGGTTCTCTGTCCTGGCACCTGAAAGTTTACCAAATATGGCTTTCCTCTTTGGTGGCTTTGCGTAAAATTAAACGAAAGCACTCTCCAGAGTTGCGTCCTATACGAGTTCTTTTGCCTGAGAGATTCATAAAATTCATTACTTGCTCCTTCGGCGACGCATCGAAGCGTTCTCTCCCCGTATATTCATCCGCTATCTGTATAATCACTAGCTTTGTCTATATCCTAACATTGAACCATAAAGTAAGCAATCTTTTTTGATAATTTAATTAAAACACGAACTATATTAACTTAAAAACAAAGTTCATTCGCCTTTTAACCGATTTACTTGATAACCAGCATACTCCGTTACTTGTCGAAGCGGACGGTATTCTGTATGAATAGTTATATGTGCCGCTTTTTTATAATTTCTTCTTCTGCTTTTGTATAATTGTTCTAATTCTTCACGGGTGCTTTGTAGTACGATTGGTCGATTTTTATTGCTTTTTATTCTCATCCAAATATCATCAAATGATGCATCCAAATACAAAACTAAACCTGTACTCCGCATAATTTGAATATTTTTCTCCTTCATGGCAACTCCGCCACCAGTAGAAATAATACAGGCCTCATCTCGAAAGTTTTGAAGAAACTCGGTTTCTATATTTCGAAAATACGCTTCCCCATCTTGCTCAAATATTTCAGAAATCGACTTTTTTTGACTTTTCACTATTTCTTTATCCATATCATAATATGGCATCTTTAATAAATAGCTTAGTCTCCTACCGACCGAACTTTTTCCACTTCCCATAAAGCCAACTAAATATACCTTGTACACGATTCACCAACTCACTACATATCTGGATTATTTTCTCGCTCTTTAAATTTATCCATTTTAATGATAGTAGCATTAATATTGCTCATTTCCAACGAATCATACGTTCGATATTTTGATTGGTATGCAGCAGTTGTCGAAAAAAGGGAAAAACAAACAATTAATAAGAGTATAACAGCCGCGGGCAACAGGATTCCTTTTTCATTTTGCACGATACGTAACATAAAATGTATGCTCCTTTTCCATGCCATTTAAAAATGTGACAAAAAAACGTAAAGATTTACCTTCTATTGACACAGACAAAGACTCCACTTGAAGCAGCAGCTGTTCGTGTCCTAGCCTATTCTTCTGTTTTCGTATTAAAGTTGAATAAAATTCAATGTCATACTCTTCGCCTAATTTATGAAACCGAATTCCTGGTTGTTCTTTTTGTATAACTAATGAATCTATATCATTTAAGTACGTCTCTACATTTTGGACAAATAAAGCCCATTCGGTATCCATCGGATTAGTCACATTTTCTTCCATTTTATATAACCACCACATCGTTACAGCAAATACTTGCGAAAAAAGCATTAAGACCGAGAGTTGAATTATCCCTTCTATTAGTGTATATCCTTTCTCATCCACGATTCTCTGTTTGAAATAGTTAAGCAACTCGTTTTCTCCTCTCGCACCCCTTCATAAGTCACACATATGTTTTCGTTATCAATTACAAACATATAAGCGACTTTTTCAATGTGTATGGATCCAGTCAAAATATTTTCCATTATGAACATTTTCGTTGCTTCATGCATCACAATAGAGGCATGATACTTCCGCTTCTTCTCTTCTAATTGCACGGTAAAATTATGGAGTAGAGGAAGTAATGTGGTTGCGATAATTAGAGTTATACTTAACGATAGTATGGTTTCAGGCCATGAAAAGCCGTCATTATTCTTCATAACTTAGTCGGCCTCTACCAATATACACCGTTACTTTTTTGTGACCTTTTTTTGTTTCAAATAGGAAAGATCCAAACTGACTGACTGTTCCGTTAGGATGAAATGCAATTCCTTTTAAGTGGCTATCCATTGATAGGCGCATATGTTTTGGAACTTTATATTCAAATAAAGGTACATTTGCACTTTTCGCGACATATTTCGAGCCATTTTCAACAAAGTTTACATACGTATACTTATATTCTCCAATCGCAATGGATTGGAGTCTTTGCATATCTAAATGGAACTGTCTAAAAAATCGTTTTTCCTCTACTTCCTCCATCTTGGAAGAAGTAACAAATATAATCGAAGACGACATGACCATCACAATAGATAAAACGAGCAGCGTTTCAATTAAAGTAAACCCTTTTTCATAATGTTTAACCATCACTAGTAGATCCCGCGGTCTCTTCATTTTCTATCGTTACCCTGCCATCATTCGGGTCAATAAGTACTGGTGTACCATTTGGACAAGTTTTATCGCCCTTTAAAAAACCTTCTGTAACTAAATCGTCTAATGTGGGTATAGTTCTCTTTTCAATCTTATATGCTTCAACCTGACCTTCCACCATCCGTGCAAAAGCTTTGCAGCCTTTCTCATCTATGGAAGCCGAGTGTTTCGTTACATTCGGAATTGTAATTAATATTAATACAGAGATTATTAATAAAACAATCATCATTTCCACCAGAGTGAAAGCTTTTTCATTTGTTAATATCTTCTTCATATGAGACTCCTTTATACTATATTTATCATTTCATAGATTGGTAATAAAATAGCTAAATACGCACCGATAATGAAAATCGCCAGTATTAAAAACAGCGTTGGTTGAATAATACTTAAATAGCGGGAGAGCTTTGTCTCCATTCTTTCTGTTAAAAATTCGCTATAAAGTGTTAGTTCTCTTCCAAGATAACCACTATTTTCTCCATGGACGACAAAATGGTGAAAATCGTTTGTAAAATAGTCGAGTAATAAGACACCATCCGAGAAAGTTTCCCCGTGGACAATTTTCTCTTTCAATTGTCCGGCAATATACTGAAGACCTTTATGCTCTTCTTGCGCTATTAATGCGTCTAATGCTTTCTGGAGCGACACTCCACTCTCAATAAGCCCTCCCAGTTCTCTAGAGAACACTCTTGTAAGTATTAGTCGATACCAACTTTTCATTACTGGTATTTTTCTATAAAAATCAAGCTGGGTTTTTATGTTTTTATTATTTAATAGGAACAGGAATATTATGATGAGCACTGCTATCGCTGAAATAGTCATTAAAAACGTATTCGGTAATTGCAATAACATGTTTGTTAATGCAAGAGAGCTTTCAGCCTGAAGAGCATCTCTTGACCCGAGCAATGACTTCATATTAGGAAGAAAATAGAGGCGAAATATCGTAAACAACAAAAAGATAACGACGAATAAGAAAAGTGGATACATTAATAAGTTATTTAACCTTTTCTTTGCACGTTCAAAGATCGCTGCATTTACCCCAAGAACCGCTACAGTTTCTTGTAGTTGCCCATGGATCGTAGCCAAATTAATCGGTAAAAGCAATCTACTAGGAAATCCTAGTAATTTGAATACTTCCGTTACACTCAACCCATTTTTTTGAATATCAGTTATCTTTTGAATGACAATCCCGGATTTTTTCACATGAAATGGAAGAAGCATTGTAACTGCTTCATGAAATGTATAGCCTTCCTTTAATAAATCGCTTAGCCTACTTAAAAAAGAGGATTGCATATCTAAAGGAATTGTTTCATCCTTCCTTTTGAGATAGGCTTTAATTTTTTTGAATAACACCTTCTCTAACTCCTCTCTCTATTTGATAGGAAAGAGTATTAGTATGTGGTACACAAAAGTTTCTTCCAGTTAAAAGAGAGTTTAGCGCTTCCGATAAAAATTCCTCTGAAATAATTTCAAATATAGCCGATAGCTCTGGGGTTTTTGTATTTATGACGGTGACGAGCCTTTGTGTCACAATTCCTGTGATTGTTTGTTTTAATTCGTCCACAGAAACCCCGAGATCCATTAAACGATATAAAGCACCCACCCCATCTTTTGCATGGATAGTCGACACAACTAGATGTCCAGTCAAAGCTGCTTGAATAGCAGCTTTGGCAGTATCTACATCACGTATTTCCCCAATCATAATAACATCCGGAGAATGCCTTAAAATGGCCTTTAAGCCTGTAGAGTATGTCACTCCTGACCGTTCATTCACTTGTATTTGAAGTAAATGAGACTGATTATTTTCAACAGGATCTTCTAGAGAAATGACATGTCGATTTAAATTTTCCGAACAGTATTTTGTGAGCGAGTACATTGTAGTGGACTTACCAGATCCCGTTGGACCAACAAAAAGAATTAGTCCCTGTCGCTGTTTTGCTAGCTCTACAATTTTTTCAGAGGCATCCCGGAATAATGACAATGAATGGATTATTTTTGCATTATCATGCTGTTGCAGACGGATTACCAAACTTTCTTTTCCAAAGACAGATGGGAGAGTTGAAACTCGAAATGAAAATTTTTGAGAGTTGAATGTTTGTTGAAATGAACCACTTTGTGGCTTTCTTTTTTCGCTGATATCAAGAGAGGATAAAAACTTGAAGAATGAAATGATACGTTCACCCATGTTTAGGGGAAGCTTCCCTGCTTCAAACATTTGAGAATTTTTCTTAAAATAATAATAGTAACTCTCTTCGTTTGGAATCATGTGTAAATCAGAAGCACCAAATTGATGTGCTTTTATCAGTAATTGAAAACATTTTTGTTCTACTATATTTTCAGTTTTTTGCATGCATCTTTCCTTTCTCCAGATACAAGTCGTGACCGCAGACAACTTGTACAAAATTAGTATACTTGTAATTGCCATATAAATAAAGTGATTTTATAAAGTTTTCAAATTATTAAAGAAGATTTTAATTTATTTTGTCATTCTTAGAATCTTTACTATAATAATAAGTAACAGGGGAAATGAGGGATATAATGTCAGATACATTAAAGCTTACTAATACGTTAGCGGATGAAACTAGATATTCCATTTATCAATATATATTGAAAGAGAAAAAACAAGTAAATGTGCAAGAAATTGCCGAACAGTTTGGAATCCACCCTAATGTGGCTAGGCTGCACTTAACAAAACTGACCGAATCTAAATTACTTTCATCCGAATTTGTGAAAAACGGAAAAGGCGGAAGACCCGCAAGAGTCTACTTACTTGCTGAAAAACCTATCTATTTAAGTTTTCCTAAACAAGAAAATCATTTACTGCTACAATGGTTGCTTGAACTAGTCGATTCCATCGGTGAAATAGCTATCACCAAAGCAAAAGAAATTAGTTATCGTAATGGACAAAAGAGTATACAACATGGTAATACTTCAACACAGACATTTGAAACTAAATTGGAAATATTAACACAAGCAGCAAATTCTATTGGTTACTTCCCACAAATTACAGAAAAAGAAGGTAAAAAAAGTATTACGTTTTCTATTTACAATTGCCCTTACAAGGATCAGCTAAACAAATACCCACATCTAGTTTGTGGGCTGCATGAATCTTTCTTAAAAGGACAGTTTGATACACTTTTTCCTACCAATGAGTTTGTACAAGTGGAAAGTATGCAAAATCACTGTAACAATTGCGTATATCAAATAGAAGTCCTATAATGAAACAATAGATGAATCATATTTGTGACAATCTTATGTTTATCCTATATGGAAATATATTATTCAGTTTACATGTATGAACACTTTCATTTATAATGAATAGGAGAATTATTGTATCGTTGCAAAAGGAGGGACTTACAAATGGGCAATATGTATAAAGTGATGGCTTTCTGGACAGGGATTTTTGCAGTTATGTTTTATTTAGGTGATATGACAGAAGCATCTTTACTATTTTTAGCAAATACGGGATTATTCCTACTTTTAGGGTTCTTGAACCTTTCTGAGCGTATGTATATGTACATCTTCGGGGCTTACTTAATGTTCTTCTTCGCAGGTTTTACATACTACACAACGTTTATGCACGTACCTGGCGGACATTGATAATACGTCTAAAAAAAGCAGCCCATTGTGGCTGCTTTTTTTATTGCTTAGGATCTGTTAAACGATATGTTGGTCACAGCGCCCATTCTGCGTCGAAAGGCGTAGCCAACAGACTCAAATCCGTTGCCATATGAATGTGGCTAATGTAGGATTTGTTCCTATAAGCCCGCTATCGGGTCTTGGCAGCCCGTTTTTCCGAAGGAGTCCTCGGATTTTCTTCACAAATATATTCTTGTTGAACACAACAGTCTAATTTAACAGAGCCATTGTTTAAAATCCATTGAGAAACGGATTTTTTTCCATTTCATCTTCAATTGTACTTGCTGGACCATGTCCTGGATAAATAATCGTCGTTTCAGGCAATGTTAAAAGCTTTGTGTGTATCGCTTTCATTAGTTGCTGCTCATTCCCTCCCGGCAAATCTGTCCGACCAACACTATTTTGAAACAACGTATCGCCAACCACAGCAAATCCATCTTCCTCAAAATAAAACGTTAAGCTACCAGGTGAATGTCCAGGTGTGTGTAAAAGTTGAAAATGGAAATTTCCTATTTGCAATTCCGATTCATTATTTAATATGTTATCTGCTTCTTTCCCAGAAATAGATGGTATTTCTGCATACTTTGCAGAACCATTTTTGGAAGGATCTAATAACCATTTCTTTTCAGCAGTGTGTATGTAAACAGGAATGCTATATGCATCTCTTACTTCGTCTACTGCACCAATATGGTCAAAATGCGCATGTGTCAATAGGATCGCAAGTGGCTTTAATTTTAATCGATGAAGTTCGCTAATTAGCTTTTCTCCTTCTCCACCTGGATCAAATATTAAGCATTGCTTTTCAGCATTCGATACGATATAGCAATTTGTCTGAATAAAACCTAATGGATAAGTTCTGATGCTACAAGTAGCCATTTAATCACTCTTTTCTTTGATTTTATTACATTGTACAGAATTTTAGGTCTGAAGACCACACTGCAAATCCAATAAAGTAATTATCTCCAACATTATGAAATCCTCTACATAAGAATTAGAAGCTATGCACAGATAGTTGGGTAAACTCTTTTTACTCCACTTAATTTGACTAATGCGTCTTTCTCACAAACGAACTAGCTCAACTAATTACTCTTAGGTATATGCCTCTGCACTTTATAAAAACTTGAATACTCTATTATAACTGAAGGGCACATCATACCACCCTGACTGTGCCTCCAGTGGTTTTAAAATATCTTCTTAAAACCGAACAAATGAATCAGGTGAACATCTATTTTAGACATAGAATGAATTAACTCAAATATAGGAGGTGTATAATATGAGTAATGTAGGTGGAGATAGAAACAACGGATCCGGATTCGCTTTAATTGTTGTTCTGTTTATTCTTTTGATTATTGTTGGAGCAAGTTTCATAAGTAAATGTGACCACGGCGGTGGATACGGCGGCGGTTATTGACTTTGTGCTTATAACCAAAATCTACAGAACATCTGAGACAGGTCTTAAAAACCTGTCTTTTTTGCAGTTATTCAAAGGAATTCAATTATTTCTTTCGTCCAAAAATTGATTTCCAATACGTAGAGCATGATAGATTTTTACTGATTTTTTAACTTGTGTTTAAGGAAGATTAGGGAATGGATACGTACTTTTTCACCTCTTTTTTATTTAAAACGATAATGATTCCTTTGTTCAATGCTTCGCCACTTTTTTCTCTCGACAAATGTTAATAATACAATTACAATAGAAGAGGAATATGCAAACGCGACATTCATTTTCAGATGTCGGAAGGAGTGTCTTTCATGAACTTATTAATGGTTATCTTTGGACTAGTTACAGTTTTAGCTGTAGTCGGCACTTTCCAAGCTTTCAAAGAAAAGAATGTGCTAGGTGTTTTATTTAACTTTGGAACATTTGCTGTTTTTGGCTTCTTTACAGTCATGACAATCGTGAACCAAGGTTTCCCACCAAGCTTACACTAAAATGTAAAAGAAAAAGCTGTTGTACTTAACGTACAGCAGCTTTTTTCTATTCTATTAATTGTAACCAAGCCTGTTCATTAAACGGATTTAACTGAATCCAGTTTTCTTTTTCATATCCCCCTAGGCAAACCTCTCCATTAGGTGAACAATCTAATGGTTGATCAACTATTTCACCAAGTCTTTTTTCACCATCTAATGAATAACTCGATAGTACCCCTTTATCATCAAACTCATCCACATTTCCTGCTGCTTTTGATCGAATTGCGATTAATTGATTTGGGTGAACGACAGAAAAAGTTGGTACAACCCACTCGGAATAATTGCTCACAGCCGGTGAGGTCCAGTCAAAATATTGTCCAGTTTCTGATTGCTCCATATGATATTCAAATTTTCCTTGTTTTTCATTTATTTGAACATAAACCATCGTATTCCCTAAATTTTGGACATCTAACACATGTTGAAATTCTGTACTTTCTGTTCCTCCATCAGCTGTAGAATAAAGGAGAAGATCACTGCCATCCAAGCTAGAATCTCCCCATTTAAAAACCATTAAACGATGTTCGTCATACCATTTCACAAATGGATTCTCTACTTCTATTGATTTTAATTGTTGAGATGACCCATCATACACAAAGGTACTATAAGACCAATCATCATAAAATGTAGAAAATACGATTAAATCTGGATTTGTTGGGTGCCAATCCATGTAAATTTCAGCTGATTCAAAGGATAAGCTTTGTACAACGTAGCCATTTTTATGTATTAATTGTATTTCAGCAGATGACGAATTGCTAGATGTATGTAATAAAATCATTTCTTTTGATGGATGAATTGTACCTTGAATAATTGGAGTGTTTGTTCTATAAATTGTTTTCCAAGTTTCAGTAGACAAGTTATACGACTGAACAGTCCAATCGCCATCTTCTGTTAAAATAAATAGTATTTCATCATTAGACATCCACCCAATTACACTATGAAACGTAGATCGATTTAACTTAAGCAATGGAATTTTTTTCGTAGGAGTAGCTACCTGATTGCCTGGAACACTCTGTGGTACTTTTTCTATTGAGTTAGGTCCATTATTTTCAACTTGAGGGTAACTTTCTTCACATGCTTGTAATAAAAAAAGGCATATTAAAAGCATTCCAATTTTCTTCAATCTACTCCCCCCTCTTGTTATATATTAGACGTACTAATTTTACATTTGTTTCACAAAAAAGCACAGACATTTTTGTCTGTGCCTTTCGTACTTTATGGATTTAATTTCTCGGCTTCATCCAATAGGAGGTTCCCTGTTTTCAAATCATAAAAACGCAGTAGATCACCATTAATAATTTTATCGGAATAACCAAGTTCTTGCGCAGCCCTGTCAATATATGGCTGACAGTTTTCTATATCAATTTCAGTACCATTTGCATTGTCATAACAAGCATTTTTGGTATAGACTAGTTTATCTGTTACAAAACCACCATCACGGAAAACAACAAATTCTTCATGATCTTCCGAAAATACGTCTGCACCTAATTGCATATCTTTCGCTGTTTCTACACCAAGAAGATGTAAAATAGTAGGTCGTAGATCTATTTGACCAGCAGTCTCTGTAATTTCTTCTCCTTGCCCACTATTCGGAATATGAACGAATAAAGGTACACGTTGAAGTTTTGCTGATTCGTATGGAGTAATTTCTTTCCCTAAATACTGTTCCATTGCCACATTATGATTTTCTGAAATACCATAATGATCTCCATACATCACAATGATTGAATTATCATATAATCCCTGTTCTTTTAAATCATCAAATAAAGTCTTCAATGCTTCATCCATATATCGAACAGATTGGAAGTATTTATTCAAAGTATTAGAGTTAGAATCGTATTCAGGAATTAGTTTATCCTCTTCATCCAATGTAAATGGATAATGGTTTGTAAGTGTTATTAAACGTGAATAAAATGGCTGTGGCATTTCTTTCATATGAGCAACTGATTGTTCGAAGAATGGAATATCCTTCATTCCCCAGTTTACAGCATTTTCTTCGTCTACCTCATAGCTATTAACATCATAATATTTTTGAATAGCAAGCGATTGATACATCATATCACGATTCCAGAAACTCTTCTTGTTTGGGTGCATAACATTTGTAAAATACCCTTCTTCATTTAAGCTTTCTGCCATCGAATGGAATGTATTTTCACCATGTGTAAAAAATACAGCGCCTCCACCAAGTGGGTATAGGGAATTTTCTAATAGAAATTCTGAATCAGATGTTTTCCCAAGTCCTGTTTGATGGTAGAAGTTTGAAAAATAATACGTGTCTTTATCTTTTGTTAATGAATTTAAAAAAGGTGTTACTTCGTGCCCATTCATATCATTATTTATAACAAATGATTGTAACGATTCCATCGACACAACTATTAGGTTGCGTTTTTCTGCCATACCAAACATTTCTTCGTTCGGATCTGCTTGATTAGAACGAACAAAGTTGTTCACTTCAACTAGTTCACTTCCATCAGCTAGTGCACGTTGAGCATGCGATTTTGATTGGATATACAAATCGTACAAATGATAATTGTAAGGTCCGATGTTTTTCACTAACATTTCGCGGTCGAAACTTCTAGTTAATAATTGCGGTCTTTCAATTTCAGATAAACCTAAGTTTAAAAATAATACTGCGGCAGCTAAAACAAAATATGCTCTTCTCATAGCAGGTTTAATAAGTGAGACTTTCTCATTAATTTTTAGCCATTTCATTGCTATCAAAATAATAAATACATCTGTAAAATAAAAAATGTCCATTACATGAATACTTTCCTTCGCCGATGCTCCTAAATCTCCAAAATTACTTGTTTGGAATAATACCGGAATCGTAATGAAGTCGTTGAAAAAACGGTAAAAAACTGCATTAGCATAAAGAACACCTGCTAGTATGATGCTCGTAATTACTATATATCTATTTCTTGCTTTAGGACTTTTGAAAAATAATGATAGTCCATATATAAACAATAGAAAACTAAGTGGATTAATAAATAATATCACTTGTTGCATTATATTCTCGATTTTCATATCAAAGCTCGTGTGGTAAACAACATACGTCTTCATCCATGTTGCCACAATTGCTATAACAAGAATAGAATGTGTCGGCCATTTTTTCTTCATCATGACTACATCCTCCCCTTTTCAATCTTATTAAATAAGTAAAAGTAACAGAGTATATCTTAATCCTTTCTTCACAATAAATCAACAAAAATGAAATAAGAATTTAATATATTTACAATCCCTTTACCTTATACCCACTATTAGACGGTCTTAAACAAAAAAAGTTTCGGACAAGCACAAAAAAACATATTTTAATAAAAAATAGCGACAGATCCCATATAGCATCTGACGCTCTTTATTTCTTCAGTTTACTTTGCTCTTGCCTTAATAGTAAAATGGCCAATTGAAAATCTTTTACTTCTATCATCTGCATCCTATACAGTTCTCTTATCTCATCTTGCATCATTTCTAAATCAGCAATTCGATCTTTCGTATAAACAAAAATTCCGAAACGTTTTAACAGCTGCATAACATCATATACTGAATTCAAATTACTCATCCTTGTCGCGATTCCCTTTACATGGAATGATTGCATTATTTGTAATTATTTTATCAATAGGCAAATCAAATATTTCATGTTCAACTACTTCTACTACTTGAAAGTCAAACGCTAGTGAGATGGTATTGCCATTAAAATTTGTTAAAAAACGGTCAAAGTACCCTCCACCATAACCTATGCGAAATCCCGTTTTACTGTATACAATCCCAGGGACGACAAGCAAGTCAATATCGCTCGGAGCAATTGCACTCGTTACATTTGGATTAGGCTCTAATAACTGCATATAAACTGTTTCTAACTGTTTGTAGCTTTCTATTTTATAAAACGTCATAGAACGGTCTCTAGGTGTGCATTTGGGGACAACTACGGTCTTTCCCTGTTTCCAAAGACTTTGAATAATTCCTTCTGTATTAACTTCTGGAAATGAAGAAATTGTAATGCCAATTATAGAAGCATTCACTACGCTTTCTTCCATTAAAAATTTTTGTTCGATTTCATTTGAGTATGCTCTATATAATTCTTCCTTTAATGAAGACAAGTGGGCTTTCATCTTATCTCTTTCTTCTTTTTTCGTCATTACCTTTCCTCCATACAATAGAAAAAAACCAAAACCGAAATTGGTTTTGGTTTAAGTTATTATTTAGTTTCTCTATGAAGAGTCGATTTCTTTTCACGTGAGCAATATTTTTTAAGTTCAAGACGTTCTGGATTGTTACGCTTGTTTTTCTTAGAAATATAGTTGCGCTCTCCGCAATCTGTACAAGCTAATGTAATATTAACGCGCATGGTTGTCCCTCCCACTCTTTGTCAGGATTAAATATAAAATTTGAGCATGATTTATACGACTAACCAATTATAGCATATAATCAAATAAAATCTACTCTTAATACAAGAAATTATTCAAAGTTTTTTAGTATATGGTAGAATAAGGAGAAGAACTTAATAATTGAGGTGAATACAATGGACTTTTCCATCATCATAATGATTATAGGTATACTTTTAATTGTTATTTCGTTTTTCGTAAAAGATTCGTCAAAAAAAGTAGAAACAGAAGTCGAAGAACTCTCTTTTACATTGTATCAAGAAACGAGTGCCATTAAACGTAGACTTAAAGTAGTGGAAGAAGAATTAATGATTGAATCAACAAAGCTTACCATACCGAAAAAGGCACCAATTAAAAAACCAATAATACATGAAATAATTAAAAATCAAGTATTGGAATTGCATAAACAAGGTTACTCTTTAAAAGATATTAGTATACGCTCTTCTTTAACTGTAGAAGAAGTAAAATCTGTCGTAGGTGGTGGCATTTAATGAATAGATCTGCCATCCGTTTTTTTGGAATAGGACTGTTTTTAGCTGGCGCAGCTTTCCAAGTGCAGCATATGCTTAAAGATAAAGAAATAGCCTCTACAAGCGCAATTTCACAACAATCATATGATGAGGCGCAACAAGAATTAACACAAGTGAAACAGCAATTAGCTGCCCTTCAACTTGATTTACAAAATGCACAAAAAAAGCAAGCTACTACTCCTGTAGCACAGAAAAAAGAAACACCTGAAAAATCGGCGTCTGATGGGACAAGAAATATGGTACTCATCATTCAATCCGGTATGAATTCAAATGATGTCGGCTCTTTATTAGAACAATCGGGTGTTATTCAAAACAAACTCGATTTAGAGGATTATTTACAAGCACAAGATTTATCTAGTCGCCTTCAAATTGGTGAATATGAACTCCATTCTTCCATGACCATCAAACAAATAGCAGAAATAATAACGAAATAATATACAAAAATAAGAAAAGCGCAAGCTCCCTTTAAGTACAATACCTGTTCGCAGACGTTTCCGAATTTCTTTGGAATGGGCTTTAGCTACATCATCATTACCGCTCGATTATTTGGAAAGGAGGATCGTGACTAGCGTCACGATCCTCCTTTCCTTTTTCGGTAATCTTGTGAATTCTCTTCTAAAAATTCTTTTGGTGATTTTTGAGTATAACTTGCTTTTGTATGTGTGGTATCAACAATGATTGCTTTACTTCTGAGGATGTTCTTTTCAAGTGCTATTTCTACCGTTTTCCCAATAAGCATGTCTAATAAGCCGACATCTTGTAGACGAAATCGACGGAATTATTTCGTTAATGAACTGCTATCAATGACTGGATCTTCTGGAACCATCACTAAGAAATATTTAAACGACATTTCATATTTCGAACGCTCTACTACATCCACATCTAATACATCAAAAATCACTTTCAATAATAGATATTTGAACATGTGAATCGGTGGTATCGCATTGCGTCTATTGTCTAAGCAGTATTTTGTTATTAATTCTTCCAAGATAAAAGTAAAGTCCACCAGTTCATTGATTTAGAGAAGCATATTATCTTTTTCGTATAGTGCCATGTAAGGGCTTAAGTGAAGGTATACTTGATTTGAAAATATATATTTTACGTGGAATAAAGTGTAGTAGTTTTCCGCTATAGGCGGACGCTTTCCGCGGGGTGAGCGATAAGCCATCACCACAGCTCACGCGTCGTTTGTAATGTCTTATCTGTCTCACTCATCCCGCTGGAGTCACCGCCTGTCGCTTCAATCAACTAAGTCATAAATGTTCGTATTTTAATGACAAAGTACTATTTATGAAATTAACTCGAGTATTTATTTTATGGTGTGGAGTGGAAGGCGGCGACTCCAGCGGGAAAAGCGCGTTCAGGTGAGACCCCGCAGGAGCTTGCGACGAGGAGGCTCACGGACCGCCCGCGGAAAGCGTCCGCCTGCAACGGAATCACCTAGAAGTTATATTTAATCAAGAACTCGCTTTTTGATTAATAGACTTTTTCAGTTGCCTCATATTATACCGTTGTTTTTTAAGCATATATTTTGCGGTAGAATCCGCCTGGATTCTACCAATTAACAACAATGTAGTTTAACAAAGCCCTAAAAAAAGCGCATGATACTCCTCCTAGAAGGAGGGCTCATGTGCTTTCTTTTTAATTATTTAACTCGTAATGCTTCCCTTTTAACAGGTATAATAAACGTTCTGCCATATTTGTCGCATGATCTGCAGATCTTTCTAGGTAGCGGCAAACAAAAGAGAGTTGAGTTATTTGACCCATTTGGGTTGGTTGTTCAATTCCAACTGCAAGAAGTGTTTTGATAGCATGACCATACATTTCATCTATTTCATCATCTTGCTTTGCAATTTTCTTAGCTTCTTCCATATCTTCATTAATAAACGCGTCTAAAATTTGTTTTAACATCGCAATAGTCTTGATACGCATTTCATCTAATAAATGAATTGGTGCGATATGCTCATCCTTACCTATCCGTATTGTTTCTTTTGCTATATTTACAGCATAATCACCAATACGTTCCATATCAGCAGCAATTTTTACAAGCACCATTAATCTTCTTAAATCTCTAGCAACCGGTTGTTGCTTAGCAATTAGTAAAATAACACGATCATTAACCTCTTCTTCCATCCGATTAATATGAACATCGTTATTAATTACTGTAAGTGCACCTTCAATATTGTTTGCTAGTAAGTGATCCATAGAATCATTTAATGTTTGAATAGCAGCATTACTTAGTTCTAGTAGTAATTCCTGTACTTTTTTTAAATCTGCATCGAACTTCTCTCTTCCCACCATCTCCAATGTCCCCTTTCCTTATCCGAAACGCCCTGAAATATAATCCTCTGTACGCTTATCTTCAGGAGTAGAAAAAATTACATCTGTATCATCAAATTCGACTACTTCACCATTTAAGAAAAATGCAGTTCTATCTGAAATACGTGCAGCCTGTTGCATATTATGCGTCACAATAATAATCGAATAATCTTGTTTCAATTCTTGGATCAATTCTTCTACTTTCAATGTAGAAATCGGATCAAGCGCTGATGTAGGCTCATCCATTAAGATAACATCCGGTTCAATAGCAAGACAACGAGCAATACAAATACGTTGTTGTTGCCCACCAGAAAGGCTATAGGCATTCGTATTTAAGCGATCTTTTACTTCATCCCAAATAGCCGCTCCACGTAAACTTTTCTCTACAATTTCATCCAGAATTTTTTTATTTTTAATGCCATGAATTCTTGGTCCATAGGCAATGTTGTCGTAAATTGATTTTGGAAATGGATTCGGTTTTTGGAATACCATTCCAACTTTTGTACGTAGCTCTTCTACACCATAATCTGCATCGAAAATATTGCGTTCCCGATATAAGATTTGCCCAGAAGTTTTCACTGTAGGCACTAGTTCCACCATTCGATTTAACGTCTTAATATAAGTGGATTTACCGCAACCAGATGGCCCAATAATTGCCGTTACTTCATTTTCTTTTATTTGTAAGTCAATATTTTTAAGGGCATGATGATTTCCATACCATAAATTCAATTGTTGTGTATTGTATACGATACTTGATGATTCATTTTGTAAAATTGATCCTTTTTCTAACGATTGTACCATATTAATTCCCCCTAATCACGATTTAGCTTAGTATCTTTTTTGGAATTTATTCCGAATAAATATTGCGATTGAGTTCATGATCAACAAGAACATCATGAGAACAAGAATTCCTGCAGAAGCAACGTATTGAAATTCTTGTTGTGGTCGTTTTGCCCAATCATAAATTTGCATAGGTAACGCTGTAAACTGGCTCAATAGATTCTCTGGTAAAAACTGAATAATAACAGGTACTCCAATTACTACTAAAGGAGCTGTTTCTCCAACTGCTCGAGATAGAGCTAATATTGCACCTGTAAGAATACCAGGAATAGCTGAAGGTAAAACAACCTTTGTAATGGTTTGCCATTTCGTTGCACCCATTCCATACGATGCTTCTCGAACATCTTGAGGAACTGAACGAATTGCTTCTTGAGCTCCAACGATAATGACAGGTAATATTAACAAACTCATCGTCAATCCAGCAGCTAAAATACTATTCCCTAGCGCTAAAGTACGAACAAAGATAGTCAAACCAAGTAACCCGAATACAACAGAAGGAACACCTGCAAGATTTGAAATATTCATCCGAATAAAATCATTTAGTTTATTTTTCTTAGCATACTCTTCCAAATAGATAGCTGAACCAACTCCTAATATTAAGGAAACAGGTGCCACAACGCACATTAACCAAATGGAACCAACTAAAGCTGCCTTTATCCCTGCTTTGGCAGGAAAGCGAGAGCCAAAGTTTTGAAAGAATTCAGGTGTCAAATAGCCAACACCCTGTGTGATAATTCGATAAAATAGAATACCAAGTGTAACTAAAGCAAATAATGTTGCTATAAAGAAGATTGTTTTAAAAACGCGATTTATAATAAGTCGATTATTCATTCTTTTAATGACTGATTTGTGATTTACATATTTCATCTTAATATTCCTCCCGGTATTTTTTCGAAATAACGTGAGCAATATAGTTCATCAATAGTGTAAACAAGAATAATGTAAAACCTACTGAGTATATTGAATAATAAATCGTTGTTCCATATCCTGCATCACCCGATGACACTTGAACGATATATGCAGTCATTGTTTGAATGGAATCTGTCACATTTAAATCGAATTTTGGCGTTGATCCACCCGCTAACGAAACGATCATTGTTTCACCAATTGCTCGAGACATAGCAAGTACAACGGAAGCAATGATCCCTGATAAAGCTGCAGGTAACACTACTTTTAGCGCTACTTCTAATTTTGTAGATCCCATTGCAAGAGCACCTTCACGAATCGAGTTTGGCACGGATGACATCGCATCTTCCGATAATGATGCAATCATTGGTAATATCATAATTCCTACAACAATCCCTGGACTTAATGCATTAAAGATCTTTAAGTCAGGAATAAATTGTTGTAAAAGTGGTGTTACAAACGTTAAAGCGAAGAACCCATAAACAATCGTTGGAATTCCAGCTAATACCTCTAGGATAGGCTTAATAATTCTTCGTGATTTATCACTTGCGTATTCACTTAAAAATACGGCAGAACCAATTCCAAATGGAACTGCAACAATAGCTGCTATGAATGTTACTTTTAATGTTCCAGCTATTAAAGGTAAAATGCCAAATAATTGTTCCGTATTTCCAAAAGGAAACCATTCTGTTCCAAATAGAAAATCAGTTACTGGAACTCTTGAGAAAAATATTCCTGTCTCCACGATTAAAGTAAAAACGATTCCAAAAGTCGTCAATACGGAAACAGATGCAATAAGTAATAGAATAATCGGAATGATTTTCTCTATTATTTTTTTCTGTTTTTTGCTATTTGATCTAGCAATTAGCTCTTGAACTGATGGTTGACCAGTTAATTTCTTCTGAGCCATGGTGAATCCCCCTTTTACCAAACGAAAGAAAAGAGTAGCAAGCCCTGCTACTCGTTTCTTACTTTTCAGATTGACCTATTAATTTATTTTAAAGCTTCTAAATCAGCTAAACCTTTTTCGTAATCAGCATCTGGAAGTTTTACATATCCAACTGCTTCTGACATTGCTCCAGCATTTTCAATTGTATATTTCATGAAATCATAAAATGCAGGATTTTCTTTAATAGCACTATTTTTAGCATAAACGAATAGTGGACGAGATAGTGGTGAATATTCTCCAGATTCAATTGTTTCGTTTGTTGGTTCTACACCCTCAACTTTAACAATTTTCAATGTATCTTTGTTCGCTAAGTAGTAAGCATATCCAAAGAAACCAATTGCATTTTTATCGCCTTGTACACCTTGTACTAATACGTTATCGTCTTCAGAAAGTGTAGCAGATTTTACTAAGTCAGCTTCATCAAGTACTACTTCATCGAAGTAATCATACGTACCTGAATCTGTACCTGGTGAGTAGAATACGATCTCTTCATCTGGCCATTCCGGGTTAATATCAGACCATTTTTTCGTTGTACCGTCTTCAATCCACATTTTTTGTAAATCTTCCACTGTTAAAGAGTCTACCCAATCATTGTCTTTATTTACTACTAATGATAAACCGTCATATGCAACTTTGAATTCAGTGAAATCGATACCTGCTGCTGCAAGTGCTTCTTTTTCTTCGTCTTTGATCGGACGAGAAGCGTTAGAGAAATCAGTTTCTCCAGCGATGAACTTTTCAAAACCGCCACCTGTTCCAGATACACCTACAGTTACTTGAACTTTATCTTGTACTCCAGCATATTCTTCAACAATCGCTTCCATAATTGGAGCTACTGTACTTGAACCATCACCAGCTACCTGTCCTTCAAGTACTGCCTCTTCTTGTGTGTCACCAGAAGTTGTTTCTGATGCAGTTTCAGATGCAGTCTCTTCTTGGGTTGTATCATTTCCACAAGCTCCAAGTGTTAATGCTGATCCTACCATTGTTGTCATTAATAAGTACTTCCAGTTCTTCATCAGGTAAATCCCCCTAAATGTTTTGTTTTTCTTTCTTACAAACCTTACTTTAAAGGTTACATGTTGAGACGATATGAATGTATTGTAAAGGTTTTGTAAAGAGGGTATTCAGGATGTTTATATAATACAGAAAAAGGTCATCCTAATTAGATATTAGGATGACCTTCTTTTTCACCATTATTCGGTTTCTTCTTCATCAATCTTATCATTAGTAAACGCTGGTTTTATAGTTGGCGTAGAAGAGGATTCATTCTCTTTTAACACATCATTCTTTTTTTGTATCTCAAAATACTTGTCAACTACCTCACGCGCAAGTGCACTCGTATAGTTCGATTCATAAACTGACGCTTCCGATGCCCAAGGCACGACAATTGCATATGCAATTTCTGGATTATCATAAGGAGCAAAACCAATATGGGTTAGATTGACTGTTTGAAAACTTTTTCCTTGCGCAGCATCATAAAAGAAGGACTGAGCAGTTCCAGTTTTCCCTGCAGCCGTGTATGGTGCGTTTGAAAAAGCTCTTCTTGCGGAGCCATTGTTACCAAAATATACACGTTGCATCCCTTGACGAACTCGTTCGATTTCCGCTCTTGTGTTATCTACAGTATTTAGAATAGTCGGTTCTATTTCTTTCACTAATGTACCAAATTGTGTACCATCAACAGACGGCTCTCGAATTTCTTTCACGACATGCGGCTTTATTCGACTACCACCATTTGCAAGTGTGGAAACAAACTGCGCAAGTTGTAGTGGAGTATAGGTATCATATTGGCCAATACTTAAATCTAATAATTGACCATCTTCCACTCCACCCATTACACCCGAAACCTCTCCTGGTAGATCAATTCCAGTTGGTACCCCTAATCCTAATTGTGCATATCCATTTCTCATTTTGCTAAAAGCATCCGTCCCAAAGTTAATCGATTGATTTGGTTGATATGTTCGACCGGCTATACTGTACGCGACTTTGAACATATATACATTGGAAGAACGCTCAAGAGCTTCTAAATCATTTAGTGCTATACGGGAATTTCTATTAAAAACAGAGCTTTTTGGTTGAGATCCCTTTATGCGAATAGGTTCATCAATCAACACGTCACCAACTGACACTGCTCCTTCACGGTAACCAGTTAGCAACGTAGCTGGTTTTACGGTTGATCCTACTTCATAAGCAGTTGTAAAGGAACCAAATGCATAATCATTAACCGTTTGTTTTCCGGTAACCGAGTCTTTTCCAATTTGCTTTCCTACCATTGATAATACTTCTCCTGTATAAGGATCTAACATTACTAAAAATGCACGGTCTAAATATTTTGTTCCTGCATTTTTTTTCATTTCTATTAATTTCTTTTCAAAGATAGTCTCCATCTCTAGTTGTAGTTCACTGTCAATCGTCAGCACTAGATCTTTTCCGGGTTCACCCTCGTACACTGTTTGTACATCAATGACGTTACCTTTACCATTCGTAATGTTTTTGACAACACTCTTTTGACCTTGTAATACTTCTTCGTATTGCTGTTCAATATAACTTTTTCCAACTCGGTCATTTCGAGTATAATCTCTAGATAAAAAATAATCTAAACGGTCATTTGGTATCCCTTCTTTTGGTGATGTTGTACTACCTAAAATAGCAAGAGATGAATTTTTCACCCTTCTCCAGTCTGTGGTTGTATTTACTCCACTCAATTCACCTAGTCTTTCTGAAACTTGAGCAAATTCTTCTACTGTTACTGGATCTTTGACATCATCCCCTTTAATGATCTGTGGGGAAAGTGCATAGCCAGAAGCCATGTCGCGATAAATAGCAATTACTTCCAACTCTTCTGGTGTAAATGAGTTTAATTGCTCATCGGAAATTTTGCTTCTAATCAGTCGATCAATTGCAATATTTTTTTCTTTCTTCGATAATTCTTCATCACTTAGTATTTTGTTACGAGCTTCATCTGTTATTAAATCTTGCGCTTCTTCTTCGTTTACGTAAAGCCAGTAGTCTTGCAAGTCTCTTTTAGTAATATTATCTGTCTTTTTTACGATTAAATTACTTAACTTCTTTGCAGTCTTGTACATCTCTTCTGCTTTCGTTGTTTGCACTTTCGTATACGTAATCGCTCGTTGCGGCTTATTATCCACTAAAATTCTACCTTCACTATCAAAAATACGTCCTCTCGGTACGCTTGTATTTACAGCAACTTCCTCTGTTCTCTCTATAGCTCTTGTATAGTCTTCGCCTTTAACAATTTGCAAGAATCCTAGACGCAAAATGAGGATCGTAAAAAGGATGAATATTGAAAAGAACAGTATATTCATGCGAAATGTAATAGTAGCTCGTTGTTTTGCCTTTATACTTTGTGCACGCTTATTCGAAATTTTCCGCATGTGATTCACCTACTTATTTATTAAATTTACTTATGTATTAGTGTAACATAAAAAGCACACACTTTTAGACGAAAAAGTGTGTGCTAAGTTTCTTTATTTATCGGATTCTGTTAAACTTTCATGTTGTTATGGACGAAAATCCGCTCGCTTTCCGCGGACGAACTCCCAAGCCTCCTCACTCGTAAGCCCGCTTGGGGGTCTTGTCAGCCCGTTTTTCCGCAGGGATCTCGCGGATTTTCGTCACAAAATTTATCCTTCTAAAAATAACAGTGTAATTTAACAGAGGTAATTATTAAGTATTTTTAATTACTTCGCAGAAGCGTAGCGTTTTGATACTTCATCCCAGTTTATTACATTCCAGAATGATCCGATATAGTCAGGACGACGATTTTGGTAGTTTAAGTAGTAAGCATGCTCCCAAACATCTAATCCTAATAATGGCGTTTTACCTTCCATGATTGGAGAGTCTTGGTTAGCTGTTGAAGAAACTTCTAATTCTCCGTTAGCTACTGATAACCAAGCCCAACCTGAACCAAAGCGAGTTGTAGCAGCTTTAGCAAACTCTTCTTTGAATGCATCCAAGCTACCAAATTTTGCATCAATTGCTTGAGCTAATTCACCTGTTGGATTTCCGCCACCGTTCGGTGAAAGGATTTGCCAGAATAATGAATGGTTTGCGTGACCTCCACCATTGTTACGAACTGCAGTGCGAATTCCTTCTGGAAGTGCGTCTATGTCTGCAATTAACTCTTCAACTGATTTCCCTTGAAGATCTGCATATCCTTCTAAAGCGTTATTTACGTTTGTTACATAAGTATTGTGGTGTTTCGTGTGATGAATATTCATCGTTTCTTTATCGATATGTGGTTCAAGTGCGTCGTACGCATAAGGTAATTCTGGTAATTCGTATGCCATGTTTGTTTCCTCCTAAAGAATATTTTAGTAAAATTCTTTCCGTTTATTAGCGTATCAAAATAAGAGAAAACGTTCAATTAAAAACACCCGAAAATATCCTCATACTTTTGACCGAACTTAGATAAACAGAATAAAAACAACTAACATGACGGTAAGAACGATAACTTTCACAACGGAAGAAGTAAGAAAACCTATTAAAGAACCTATTCCCGAATTAATTGCTTGCTTAATGCCTTCTCGAGTGACGATTAGTTCCGCTATGACCGCTCCTAGGAATGGTCCAATTAAAATTCCCGCAATTGGGATCACAAATGGACCGAAAATTAACCCAATTGTACTTCCCCATACTCCGGCTTTAGTACCTCCAAATTTCTTGACCCCAAAAGCATTTGCCGCCATGTCAGCACTAAATAATAAAACAACGAATAGTACTTGAATTATCCAGAAAAGCCAGTTTAACTCTGCAAA
This sequence comes from Psychrobacillus sp. FSL H8-0484, assembly GCF_038005325.1. Lineage (NCBI taxonomy): Bacteria > Bacillati > Bacillota > Bacilli > Caryophanales > Bacillaceae > Psychrobacillus > Psychrobacillus sp. FSL H8-0484. Next base: position 2,661,546 of record NZ_JBBOSZ010000001.1, read on the forward strand.
ACTGAAAAATAATCCATACAATATATACCCTAGTAACATAAAAACAACTGATGGAATAATTGGATAAAAGGTTCCAACAAAAGCAATGATAAAACTAGTAATTATTAAAATCCAACCGATAATTTCTATCATACACGATTACCTAAAATTGCATCCGCAATATTCACAGAATGATCTCCTATTCTTTCAAGATTACTTAAAACATCTACATACATAACACCAGCATGCCCTTCACATACCCCATCATTCAATCGCAGGATATGATTTTTCCTAAACTGTCTTTCCATTCGATCAATGACATTTTCTTGTTCCGCCACTTCACGTGCTAATTGATTGTCATTTAAATCTAACGCTTCTATTGCCTTTTTAACTGTATCGATTGTCAGCTCAAACATTTCTGACAGATCTTTCATTGCATCTGCTGTTAGCTCAAAATGATGTTCCCCTTGATAATCTATCAATTCAATAATATTTTCAAAATGATCCCCGATCCTTTCAATATCACGTACCGTGTCCAATAACATAAAATGTCTACTTGAATCTTGGCTTGAAAGAGATTGTGACGATATTTTCACTAAATAATTTGTTATTTTCGCATCTAAATGATTAATTGCATCTTCTAATTGATAAGCCTCTTCTGCATCATTCTTATTTCTTAACTTTAAATAGGCATATGTTTTTTCTAGGCCTTGGATGCTAAAATTCCCCATCCTTAAAATCTCTTCTTTTGCTTGCCCTATTGCAATTGATGGAGCTTCTTCTATAAAATCCTCTTCTAAATGTTTTGGTTTATATTTTACCATCGTATCTTCACCAGGTAATAATTTTACTAACAAAAATACCCATGCACCTATCAGTGGAAACTGTAGAATAACATTTACAACATTGAACGTACCATGTGCAAATGCAATCTGCATTTTATTTTCTAATGATAGAACACTCGAAATCCATTCTAAATACAACGTAAATGGTGTTAAAAAAATTAGGAAGACAAATGCGCCTACGACGTTAAATAATACATGTGATGCAGCTGCTCTCTTTGCACTAACCGATGCACCTAAAGAAGCAAGTATCGCTGTTATCGTCGTCCCAATATTATCTCCAAATAAAACGGGTAACGCACCTCTTAAAGAGATTAAATTCTCTGAATAAAATCCTTGTAAAAAGGCTACAGATGCACTTGAACTTTGAATAAGCATGGTCATCACTGTTCCAGCAATAACTCCTAATAACGGCTGATTACTCATACTTAAAGTGAAATCTGTAAAGTTATTAAGCTGTTGAAGTGGGCTCATCCCACTCATCATTAATTCTAAACCTAAAAATAGTCCACCAAATCCAAAGATCACCTCTCCTACGTTTTGGATCGGCCTCTTTTTAAAAAAGAAAATGAAAAATGCACCTATCGCCATAATTGGTAATGCATAATCTCCTATTTCAAAACCGAATACAAATGCCTTAATAGTTGTACCTATATTAGCACCCATAATAACTCCAATAGACTGTCGAAGTGTCATAAAACCGGCACTAACAAGTCCAATTATTATAACAATCGTCCCTGCACTCGATTGAATTAGTACTGTAAAAAGTAACCCAGCTATAACTCCCATAAATGGATTAGTTGTATATCGGTCTAACAAGTCTCGTAATTTATTTCCAGCAGCTTTTTGTAAGCCGTCACCCATAAACTTAATTGCGAACAAGAAAATTCCCAATCCGCCAAAAAATTCAAAGAGCATCTGTTGCCAATTCAGCTCCATGTCGTAATTCAACTCCCATTTCGACAATTTTCACATGTACTTTACAAAACTAAAGTATAAAGGAAATGTAAAGAGAATGTATATACTTTTATAATTTCTTAACACTTTCGAATCATTTTTTTGTTTCCTATCTTCAAAAAATGTTAAAATAACTTAGAAAGGGTGTCTTCCATGAGTTTATTCCAAATTTTCAAAGCAAGTTTACATAGTCCAAAAAAAATTGCCGCTTTTCGACTCATTACGATTGGCAAAGTGATGCAGTACATATTTTGTTATATTTTCATTATGTCTATTATTTCTTTCGTTCTTTTTATAAACGGAATTTCTGGCCAACATACAAGTATGGAAGGAATACTCGAATATTTTTCTGAAATTCTTTGGTTACTCTATCCTTTTGCTTTTGTTTTTTTATTTGTATTAAATACGTTATTAATCTTTGTACGCATAAGTATATTTGCATATATTGGCAGTCTTATACTTCAGTTGAGAAAACGAAAAGGTGAATATCGTCATATTTGGCGAACTACACTCTTTGCTAGTACTTTATCGATGATGTTGTCTATAATTTTCGCGTTATTACAATGGTCGAGTACCTATATTCAGCTTATAATCTATGGGATTACCATTATCTATTTAACTCTAGCTTCTAAATACTATCCTATTAAAAGATAATCATATAATCTCCTTGTCCTGCATAACTTTTGACAAGGAGGTTTTTTCATGAAAATATTCGTAGCAACTATTCTACTCTTAATCTCGTTCTATATTGTGAAAGTAGATTTATTTGAAGGAACAATTCCACTCGCTTATTCAAATGAACCTGAAGTCGAAAAATGTTTAGAAACGCTCGATTTTATTTCCGTAGAGGTTGTTGCTGGAGATACTATATATTCCTTATTTGCAATATACCCTTCCAATGAATCCATTTCTTTTACGGAAAGGTTAAGTGACTTTTATACATTGAATCCACACCTTGTCAATCAAACATTCAGAGCTGGAGAAAAAGTATTGTTACCGGTGTACACAGCATCTGCGCAATGCAAAAAATAATAGGTAGAAGTTTCTTCCTTGTCATTTCATTAGAAAGACTGATAAAATGAAGGATAGTGATGGCATAAAGCCTCAAGAAGGAGAGAATTTCATGAGTGAAATAATTCATCGTTCCAAAACTCGTCCCGTTCGAGTTGGAGACTTAACAATAGGTGGCAGTAACGAACTATTTATTCAAAGTATGACGACAACCAAAACACACGATGTAGAAGCAACAGTTGCAGAAATTTTGCGACTAGAAGAAGCGGGTTGTCAAATCGTTCGTGTCGCATGTCCAGATGAACGTGCTGCGTATTCAATCGGTGAAATTAAAAAACGGATTAATATTCCACTAGTTGTGGATATTCATTTTGACTATAAACTTGCTCTTATTGCTATTGAGCAAGGTGCAGATAAAATTCGCATTAACCCAGGTAATATTGGACGTAAAGAAAAAGTGGAAGCTGTTGTAAATGCAGCTAAAGCAAAAGGTATTCCAATTCGCATTGGAGTAAATGCTGGTTCTCTTGAGAAAAAAATTCTAGAAAAATATGGATACCCTACTGCAGATGGTATGGTTGAAAGTGCACTACATCATATTAAAATTCTAGAAGACTTAGATTTTCACGACATTATCGTGTCGATGAAGGCTTCTGATGTAACACTAGCAATTGAAGCATATCGTAAAGCATCTCAAGCATTTGATTATCCTCTACATCTTGGTATCACAGAATCCGGAACACTTTTTGCCGGTTCAATTAAAAGTGCTGCTGGTTTAGGGACATTGCTTTCTATGGGTATAGGAAATACAATGCGCGTTTCATTAAGTGCTGACCCTGTAGAAGAAGTAAAAGTGGCTCGTGAACTCTTGAAAGTATTTGCTTTATCATCTAATGCAGCTACTTTAATCTCTTGCCCTACATGTGGTCGTATTGAAATCGACTTAATTTCGATTGCAAATGAAGTAGAGGAATATATTTCTCATATTAAAGCACCGATTAAGGTTGCAGTTTTAGGATGCGCAGTTAACGGTCCTGGTGAAGCTCGAGAAGCAGATATTGGGATTGCAGGGGCTCGCGGAGAAGGTCTTTTATTCCGTAAAGGGAAAACAGTTCGTAAAGTACCAGAAGCAACTATGGTTGACGAATTAAAAATCGAAATCGATAAAATAGCTGCAGAGTATTTTGCAAAGCAAGAATTAGAAAAACAACAAGAGATAGAGAAACAACAAGCATAAGGAGATGTTGAAATGACGAACATTCGATTCGGAATCGATATAGACGGGACCGTAACATGCCCTACTTCTTTGCTTCCTCATATTAATAGTGCGTTTAATTGCAATTTACAATTAGACGACATTAAAGAATATGATTTAACTAAAGCATTTCCAGTGACCGAAAAAGAGTTTTACGAATGGTTTAAAAAAGAAGAATCAGTTATTTATGCAACTTCTCCAATTCAGCCAGACGCACACGCTGTTTTGTCCGCATGGAAGGAAAAGTATGAGTTATTTTTCATTTCTGCACGTGGAGAAAATGTAAGAGATGTCACGCTTAATTGGTTTAAAGAACAAGAGTTACTGTATGATCATATTGAGTTAATTGGCACGCATAATAAAATCGAAACTGCTAGAAAACATGGCGTCCATGTCTTCTTTGAAGATAAGCATGACAATGCAGTGGAAATTCATGAAGAATTGGATATCCCTGTTTTATTATTTAATACACCATACAATCAACAAGCTGCTCCAAAAGGTGTAATTCGTGTGAATAATTGGCTGGAAGCAAATGAATGGATTGAAAAAGAATTTGCGATGGCAATAAAATAAACGAGATAAGGATAACCTTTCAAAGGGTTATCCTTTTTTCTTCTTATTAAAAGTATAAGGAGAATATCCATTACACGGCTGTTGATTATCCAATTTGCCCCATTAAAAATTTCACGAGAAATGCGCAAGAATCCCATTTTGCACTTGTACGTTTTTGATTTCGCTTTGGACGAAATGATCACTACATCATTACCGAGGGCTAAGTGTAGCAGGAAGTGACTGCGTCACTTCCTGCTACACTATTTCCGATAATCTTGTTGTGGATATTTGTCCGCCACTTACCTACAACGTTCAAAATAAAACGGCAATTGATTTGGAAAATGAAAGAATAGCTACCTTTTTATTTATAGTGGAAGTGCCTGAAGATGCAATTTCAGGCACTCTATCGCTTTCTATCATGTGTTCCTTGCTTATTTTTTGCAAAGTTAATGCCTGCAATATAGTGGTGCTATATTGAAAAGCGACACTTCCTTCAAAATGAAGAGGCGGAAATACAATAGAGAAGGACTGAGCAGCCAAAATTGCATCTTTGGCTGCTTATTGTATAAATAGGAAAGTGGCTATTCTTTCATTTCCAAAAGCTTTGGCACTTCTATTACAAGTGGCTTTGGAGAGTGACGGACGGACGACTACCACACGATTATCGAAAAAAATGCAGAGGGATGCGACTTTGTCGCATCCCTCTGCATTAAGAAATCTCGATAATGGTGTAGAACTCGTTCAGTTCCAAGCACTCCAAAAGCACCTATACATATAGTGCCTAAATTTTGGGAGCTCTAGTACCTCTCAAAAAAAACGGATCATTAGCTCTTTTACAAGAAGGATATATGGTAAAATTACCGATTAATTTTTTCACTTCCAGTTATAAATATCTTTTGATTTGAACAAATTGTACAATTGGCTTTGTAATATAAGCGATACATAATCTCGCAGATTCATCACAAATTTTATACTTCTAAAAAACAACAACCTAATTTAATAGAGCCTATAATAAAAAAAGTAGTGAAAGCCATGGATATTGGCCCTCACTACTTCTTATTTTTTTCAATGACATTCCGGACAGTTCCCGTAAATCTCAAACTTATGTTTTTCAATTTGGTAGCCTGGTATCGAATTTTGAATTACTTCCATTGGGCAAAAATTAATTTCTTTTATATTGCCGCATCTCATGCAAATAAAATGGTGGTGATGGTGGTCCATTTCACATTGCATACGGAAATGCTTCTCTCCTGTTAACTCTGTTTCTTCTAAAATACCAAGCTCTACAAACGTACTTAAATTGCGATAGATCGTATCATAGCTCATCCCTGGATGCTCTTCCATCATGACATTTAAAATATCTCTAGCTGTTATATACTTTGTGGTTTCTGAAAAAATTTTTAAGATTTGCTCTCTTTTATCTGTTTTTTTAAAGCTTTCTTTTTTAAGAATATCCCATGCTTTTTCTATATTCACGGAGACTCAACTCCCTTTCTCCCCATCTTTTTCGACAAAATAGTAAGAAGTAAGATAACAATAGATGTTACAACAATGGTACCCCCTGGAGCTAAATCTAAGTAAAACGCACTTACTAACCCAATAATGACAGCTAATTCTCCAAATAATACTGAAAAAATGATCGCTTGCTTAAAGCTTTTGGAAATACGCATTGCTGCAGCTACTGGTAATGTCATTAACGATGACACTAGCAAAATGCCAACAATTCGCATAGACCCAGCAATAACTAATGCAATTACAATCATAAATAACAAATGAACCCACTTCGCAGGTAATCCAGAAGCTTTCGCATATTCTTCATCAAACGACAGAACAAATAATTCTTTGAAAAATAGCGTTAAAAATAATACAACGATAAAAGCTATACATAATACAATCCACAAATCTTGCCGACTAACAGCAGATACAGAGCCAAATAAATAACTAAATAAATCAGAACTAAACCCTTCTGCTAACGAGATAAAAATAGCTCCAAAACCTAATCCTGCTGACATAATGATTGGAATTGCTAATTCTTCATAATGTTTATATAATCTGCGTAATCTTTCAATAAATAAAGAACCTGTAACCGAAGCCACAATACCCAAATATAAAGGATTTAATACCGCTAAAGCACCTATTGATTGACTCAAATACAAGCTTCCTGCAATCCCCGCAAGTGTAACATGACTCAGTGCATCAGCTATTAGGGAAAGTCTACGTACAACTATAAATACGCCCAAAAGAGGTACAATAACCCCAATGATTAGGCCGGATGCAAATGCATTTTGGAGAAATTGATATTGAAAGATCGAATCGATCATGATTGCACCTCGCTTCGATGTTCCACTTTGCGAACTGCGTGGCCATACCACGCTTCTAATTGTTCTTCACTCATTGCTTCCATATCATTCTTAAATCCGTGGAAATGTATACGCTGATTAAGACAAGCAACATGACTAATACTTTTGGAAACCGCATCTACATCATGTGTAACTAGTACAATTGTGATATTATGTTCCCGATTTAAATGCGATAACATATGATAAAACGAACGAACATTTTTACTATCTACTCCAACGGTTGGCTCATCTAATATTAATACTTTAGGGTTACTAATCAAGGCTCTTGCAATAAAAACACGCTGTTGTTGCCCACCAGATAGATCTCCAATGTTCTTCCCAGCGAATTGCTCCATACCCACTGCTTTTAGAGCTTGTCGAACTTGCATTTGCACATCTTTCGGATAACGATGAAATAATCCTATTTTTTTCACTAATCCACTTCGCACTACTTCCCCTACTGTCGCCGGAAATCCTGTATTAAATGAATTTGATTTTTGGGACACATACCCTATCAATTCTTTTCCTTTGAATTGATTGGCTGGCTTACCGAAAAGAAATACCTCTCCTTTAGTCGGTTTTAATAAGCCTAGCATTATTTTTAATAATGTAGACTTTCCAGATCCATTTGGCCCAATGATTGCTAAAAATTCTCCTTCTGCAATCGTTAGATTAATATCAATCAATGCCTTCGTTTGTTCATATTGGTACGAAATATTATTTAAATTTATTAATGGTGTAGCCATTTTATTTCCTCTATTCCAATTCATAATGATTACGATTTACAAAGTTAAAGTATAGAGGAAAACTCGTCATGTGTAAATAAAATTGCTTGAAAGGATGTTTTAATGGATATTGCGAAGTTTGTTCTTCAGTTACAAAGTTGCTCCAAAAAAGAATTTAAAACAATCATTAAAGGGTTTGATATTAAATTATCCGATAAAGAACTGGATGGTGTCTATCCATTGCTAAAAGAAATATCTATTACCTGGCTTGTGCTTGGTGTACCAATTTCCATTCAACAAAAACTTATTCAAATACTTGGAGAACAACGGGCAGGCGCGCTATATCAAGAAATAATAGAAAAAGCACCTTCCTCTTTTCGTTGAAAAGAAGAAGGTACTTTAAATTAATCTCGTAATGCGTCAATTGCTTCAGGGTTAAATGTTTTGGAACGAAGCATTTCAATTTCGTATTTATATGGAGCTTGTTTCGATTTAGCATCTACTCCTACGAAAGGTGTTTCTAAGATTTTCGGAATATCCGTTAGCTGTGGATGATGCACTACGTATTGGAGCGCATCAAAGCCAATCTCCCCAAAGCCAATATTCTCGTGTCGATCTTTAGCTGCTCCACGCACATTTTTACTATCATTAATATGGAGTACTTTTAAACGATCGATACCGATAATTTTATCAAATTGATTTAACACTTCATCGAAATCATTTACGATATCATAGCCAGCGTCGTGAATATGACAAGTGTCTAAACAAATAGACAGACGATGATTATTGCTAACTCCATCAATAATTTGGGCTAATTCATCAAATGTACGCCCACATTCAGAGCCTTTTCCTGCCATTGTTTCTAAAGCAATTTGGACAGGGAAATCTTGTGTTAACACTTCATTAAGGCCTTCCACAATTTTCTGAATTCCAGCTTCAGCTCCTGCTCCAACATGAGCTCCTGGATGTAACACGATCTGAGTTGAACCAATTGCTGCTGTACGTTCCACTTCTTTTTGTAAGAAGTCAACGCCTAAAGCAAATGTCTCTGGCTTAGTTGTATTGCCAAGATTAATAATATACGGTGCATGTACAACAATGTTAGACATCCCATTATCTTTCATATGTTGTAAGCCTGCTTCTATATTAAGTTCCTCGATTGGTTTTCTACGAGTATTTTGAGGTGCACCCGTATAAATCATAAATGTATTTGCACCATATGAAGCTGCTTCTTTGCTTGATGCAAGAAGCATGTCTTTTCCACTCATCGAAACATGTGATCCTAAAAGCAATGGAAAACCTCCTTATTTCTGACGGTTTTTAATACGGCGTTCTCTTTTCTTCACTTTATCCATTTCCCATTTCATATTACGTTTATAGCCTGGTTTTACTTTTTTCGGTTTACGCACCATAGACTTCGCTTTTGCATCTATTTCATTTTCATTTTTTGTACGATTTTTACGAGCGTGTCTTTCTTTTAACTCAGACCACTCACCATTTACAACATCCTTGTGCTCTAATGGTATGCCCATTTTTTCAATACGAACTAATGCATCTTCATCAGAAGGCTCATATAAAGTAATTGCTGTACCAGTTAAACCAGCACGAGCAGTTCTTCCCACACGATGAATGAAAAACTCTAAATCCTCTGGAATTTCGTAGTTAATAACATGACTTACTCCTGGAATATCAATACCACGTGCAGCTAAATCAGTAGCTACAATATATTGGAACTCTAGTTCATGAATTTGTTTCATCACACGTTTGCGATCACGAGGAGAGATATCTCCATGAATAACCCCAACCTTATTTATTCCATTACCTTGTAAGTAATTAGCTACTTCATCCGCATGCTGTTTCGTATTCGTAAAAATGATCGCTAAGTATGGATTAATCCCTTCGATTACATCCAACAAACGTTTTTTACGTGATTTACTACGGACTGGGACAACGGTAAAGTCGATTCCATCAGCAACTGGACGTTTATCTCCCATTTTAATATGCACTGGTGAGTCCATATATTTTTTCAAGAATGGTTGTAGTTTTTCAGGAATAGTAGCAGAGAATACAAACATCTCTAATTGTTCTGGCATACGAGATGCGAACTGATCAATTTCATTTATAAATCCAAGGTCAAATGCTAAATCCGCTTCATCTACTACTAGAATTTTTGAAGTGTGCACAAGTAATGCTTGTTCAACAGTTAAGTCACGCAGTCTTCCTGGTGTTCCAACAACAATTTGTGGTTGCGTCTTTAATTTCTCAATGGAACGTGCTTTGTCAGTACCACCAATGAATAGTTTTGTTTGTATTTCTGTACCTTCTACTAGCTTATTCAACTCTTTATAAATTTGAGTTGCAAGTTCTCTTGTTGGTGATGTAATAATTGCTTGTACTTCTTGTTTACTAGCATCTATTTTTTCAACAATTGGGATCAAAAAACTATGTGTTTTTCCTGTTCCAGTATGTGCTTGACCAATCGCACTTCTCCCTTTTAAAACTAAAGGAATCATTTCTTTTTGAATTGGCGTTGGTTCTTGAAAGCCTAGTTTATCAATTGCATTTTGCAAAAAAGGCTGAAAATTATAATCTGTATATTTGGACATTTGAGTCCCTCCCTCACATTTCTTTATTGTACCACGATTGTACATAAAACGTATAATTTGCATAGAATAGATTAGTCTGTATTGTTCGAAAGGAGATGAAAAAATGCGCTACCAGTCTTTTTATCCATTCGCTCAACCACGTGGAAATGATTTTTTTAATATCAACAATTCTGCACCACTCAATACGCCCCCACCTGCTCAAGATATGTTTGTCCCACCTACTAATGGTCCTGCAAGCGGTCCTGCAACTAATCTGTTTAGACAGTTCCAAGGAGCCCTAGGTGGATTTCAACAGGGAGACCCAGGTGGGTTTCAACAAGGACCCTTTGGTGGCTTCCAACAAGGAAGCCCAGGTGGATTTCAGCAAGGAGGCCCAAGTGGCTTCCAGCAAGGAGGTCCAGGTGGATTTCAGCAAGGCGCCGGTGCTTTAGGTGCCCCACAACGAGGCGCTGGTGCTGGTGGAGGTAGAACCATGTCGTATTTACAAACCGCTGATAAATTTATTAACACAGCCCAACAGCTTACACCAATGGTTAGACAGTTTGCACCAATGATTCAAAATGTACCAGCACTTCTTAGGCTATATCGAGGGTTTCAGGCCGCTCCAAATGTCGCTGCAGCTACAACAGCTACTAATGCAGGTGCAGCAGCAGCTCCAGTTGCACGTGCTGCAGCTGCCGTGACGAATGGGCTTTCTCTTCCACGAATTTTTCAACCACCATTTTAATCTTTTGTAATCATCTATGTGCTCCGTTATAATATGAGTATGCTCGTATTGAAGGGAGTTTCAGAAATGATTGTACAAAAAATTTCGCCTAGAGGATATTGTTACGGTGTAGTGGATGCAATGGTAATTGCTCGTAATGCTGCACTTGACAAATCTCTCCCTCGGCCAATATATATTTTAGGAATGATTGTCCATAACAAACATGTGACAGATGCTTTTGAAAAAGATGGAATTATTACGTTAGATGGTGAAAATCGTTTGGATATCCTTTCCAAAGTAGACAAAGGTACTGTAATTTTCACTGCACATGGGGTATCCCCAGAAGTAAAAGAACTTGCTCGTCAAAAAGGATTAGTATCTATTGATGCTACTTGCCCTGACGTTACAGTTACTCATGATTTGATTAAAGAAAAAACGGCAGCAGGCTTTGACATCATTTATATTGGTAAAAAAGGGCATCCGGAGCCAGAAGGTGCTATCGGCGTAGCGCCAGATAAGGTACACCTTGTCCAATCATTAGAGGATATTGAACATTTAACACTAAATACGGATAAACTACTCGTAACGAATCAAACTACTATGTCCCAATGGGATGTTAAACACTTGATGGAAAAACTACAAGAAAAGTATCCGCATATTGATGTGCATTCAGAAATTTGCCTTGCTACACAAGTAAGACAAGAAGCTGTTGCCCAACAAGCAGGCGAAGCTGAACTATTAATTGTTGTTGGTGATCCGATGAGTAATAACTCTAATAGACTGACACAAGTTTCGGAGGAGATTGCAGATACACCTTCTTATCGAATAGGAGACGTTTCGGAATTGAAGCTAGAATGGTTAGAAAATGTTCAGCATGTAGCGGTTACCGCTGGAGCATCTACTCCTACACCAATTGTGAAAGAAGTCATTCAATTTTTAGAGAAATACGACCCAAATGACCTTTCTACTCATGATACTACGAAAAAAGTACAGTTGGAAAAGATTCTACCGAAAATAAAAGTTCCAAAACCAGTCAATCGAATTGAACCATATACAATGCAATAGTTAAAAGCTGCTTCCTCGGAAGCAGCTTTTTCTTATACTAACTGAAATGGTTCTGTTGAAAGCTTAGATGGAATGAATGTACATGCAAGTTTCTTTTCGTTACATGCTGAATTCATATAATCAGCAACTCCTACTTTCATAATCTGCTCCACATGATGGCCTGGATCAATTACAGCTAGGTTAATAGCCTCTGCATCCTGCGCCACATGAAAGTACAAATCTCCAGTTATAAAGACATCCGCACCTGCTCTTTTAGCAATTTGAATGTATTTATTACCGTCTCCACCAAGCACAGCAATTTTTTGAACAGTCTTCTTCATATCTCCAACCACCCGTACAAATGGGACACCAAGCTGCTGTTTTACTGTTCGTGCATATTCTGCAAGTGTGACTGGGTTTGGCAATGTACCAATTCTTCCAAGTCCTTTTTCGTTCACTTCTGATTCTAATAAGATTAGATCATATGCTGGTTCTTCATAAGGATGAATAGACAGCAAAGCTTTTAATAGTCGATTTTTCATAGTAACTGGAAAAACAACCTCTATTTTATCTTCCTTTACTACGGTAAGTTCATTCGCTTTACCTATATAAGGATCGGCATTTTCAGAAGGTTTAAAACGCCCTTCCCCACTCGAAGTAAAACTACATGCATCATACTCTCCAATTTGACCAGCTCCTGCTGTATTTAAAGCACCTCTTACTTGCTCTGTCGATTCTTTTGGAGTGAACACCGCTAGTTTCATCAACTTCTCGGTAGACGTTGGTTCTAAGATTTTCACATTTTCCAATTGTAATTGATTTGCGAGTAAATCATTAACTCCACCAGTAGCTATATCTAAATTAGTATGCGCTGCGTATACTGCAATGTCATGCTTAATTAGTTTTTCTATTAAGCTTCCTTGTGGTAAATCTGTACGCATATTTTTTAACCCTCGATAAATCGGTGGATGGTGTGCGATGATAAGTTGGCAATCGCTATCTATTGCTTCCTGTACTACATCAGGGTTGACGTCTAGTGTTACGAGCACTTTGGAGATAGGCTTATTTAGAGTACCTATTTGAAGTCCTACGGGGTCTCCTTCTACAGCAAGCGACTTAGGGGCCCATTGTTCAAATAGTGAGATAAGCTGTTGACCATTTGTTTCCTTCATTTTTTATAGCAACTCCCTCACCAATGCGACTTTTGTCTGCAGTTCCTCTTTCTTCGACTGAACATCTGTTGTCAATGGTATGTTATTTAACTGGTCAATAATTCGTTGCCATTCGTTAATTTCATTCTTCCATTTTTTCTTATAAACAGGTGATTTTTCCTTCAGCAATATTGGGCCTAATAACAGTTCTTCATCAGTCAGTTCCATTTTACCTTTTTTAAGTACTAGAATTTCATAAATCTTATCATGTTCTTCTAGTATCGTTTCATTTACAATTTTCCACTTCTCTTTTATTGCCCACTCCCGAATTGCTTTCGCATGAATATTAGGTTGTAAAATTAATGTATCCACTGTGGAGAGTTTTTTCTTTCCTGCTTCTAAAATAGAAGCAATTAGTGGACCTCCCATTCCGGCAATTGTAATGGTGCCTACATTATCTTCTTCTTTTACAACTTCTAGACCGTTTCCAAAACGTACATCTATATTTTCTTCTAAATTTTCACTTTTCACTTGCTTTTGTGCCGATTCAAAAGGTCCTTTTACAACCTCACCCGCAATTGCGTTTGAAATTATTCCTGCATGCACTAAGTAACAAGGTAAATAGGCATGATCACTTCCGATATCCGCTAAAATAGTATCTTTTTCAACAAAGGAAGCGACCGTTTTTAGTCTTTCCGATAAATTTTTTGCATTCAATAGTAAACACCTCTTCTTTTAACATTATAGCAAAGAAAAGCGTATGACGCCTGTAATCTCTAAGAGCAAAATTTTATACTTACGCACTATTCAAGTAAAAAAGACCTCGATTCTATACAGAATCAGAGGCCTCTTTATTAGAATTATTGGTTACTCTAAAGATTTAACCCAAGTAGCCATAGCGTCTAGGTTTTCTTCTGGTACTAAGCCAGCTGGCATAGCGCCTCTACCTTTTGCTAATACTTCTTTAATTTCCTCTTCAGAAAGTGCAGTTCCTACTAATTTTGGTCCCACACCACCTTCATAACTGTTACCGTGACAACCGATACATTTACCTTGAGCAAGAGCTTCAGGATCAAAGTTACCTGCTGCCGCTTCTTCACCGCCACCTTCAGCAGCATGCTCCGTTGCCATTTCTTCTTTATTATTTACTCCATCAACAGATAAGAAGAAAATTAGACCGATACCAAATGCCATGATTAAGATAAATGGAATTATTGGATTCTTTTGCATTGTAAACCCTCCCTCTAAATACAATCTTTTCTAATAGAATTAGTCAACACTAATATTGTACTGCATTCTAACGAAAACGAAAAGCCTAAAGAGGAAGTTTTCACGCTTTGTGACAATTTCGACACATTATTAAACTAACAACCTAAATGCCTTGCGATTACCATACGTTGTACTTCCGAGGTACCTTCACCTATTTCTAATAGTTTAGCATCCCTCATAAAACGTTCTACTTCATATTCTTTCATATAACCGTAGCCACCATGAATTTGAATTGCTTGGTCTGCTATTTCCATGGCAATTTCGGAAGCATATAACTTACACATGGAAGCTTCTTTACCAAATGCACGCCCTTGGTCCTTTAACCAAGCCGCTTTGTATACCATCGTTCGAGCTAGCTCGAGTTTCATTGCCATATCCGCTAACTTAAACTGCGTTATTTGGAATTCAGAAAGTGTTTTACCAAATTGTTTACGCTCCTTTGAATAGCGAATCGCACGATCAAAAGCAGCTTGCGCAATTCCTACTGCCATAGCACCGATACCAATTCGTCCACCGTCTAATGTAACTAAAAATTGTCTAAATCCATTTCCTCGTTTACCAAGTAAATTTTCTTGTGGAACTCGAACATTTTCTAAAACCAATTCGGTTGTATTAGAAGCATTTAATCCCATTTTTTCATAGTTATCTATAACTGTAAATCCATCTGCATCAGTTGGTACAATTATGGCAGAAATTTCTTTTTCGCCATCCTTTATATCTGTAATAGCTGTTAATGCTAAATGTTTTGCATAGGTAGCATTTGTAATAAATGCTTTATTTCCATTTATCACAAAATCATTACCATCTTCTTTTGCAGTCGTTTGCGTTCCTCCAGCATCTGATCCTGCATTAGGCTCTGTTAATCCGAAAGCACCAAAAGATTCACCTGTACATATTGGAACTAAATATTTTTGCTTTTGCTCTTCTGTTCCAAACAAACTTAGAGGAGCACCACCTAACGAAATATGAGCAGAATACGTTATACCGGTCGAAGCACATGCTCGACTTAGCTCCTCTGTGACAATCGCAAAACTTATGGTGTCTGCACCGGCTCCTCCATACTCCTCTGCAAACGGTAAGCCCATCATCCCCATGTCGGCTAACTGTTTGAAGATTTCTTTTGGAAATGCTTTTGTTTTATCTCGCTCCATTGCACCAGGAGCAACCACTTCATCTGCAAACTGACGAATTGTTTTTCGTACCATTTGCTGTTCTTGCGTCAAATCGAAATTCATCTCTTCCATCCCCTTTGCAAAAAAAACGCTTACATTCTTATTATACTAAAAAAACTGTAAATTTACAGTATATAAAAAATCTGTTCTCCAAGTCCAAGTATAAAAGAACTTGAAAGACAGATTTTATTAGATAAATAAACTTAAGAGTAAGACAACTCCAACTCTATATTTATCCAATTTTCTATCAATCAATTTTATATAGTGCACTAGTTTACGCTTAAGAAACTTATTATCTATTAGTAAGATTCTCTATCATTTAAGCTTGCTTGAATGCTGATTTTCGCTAATCAGTTGGTATTTTCGCTAAATTACAAGTTCCTTAAAGATAAAGTTTAAAAACGTAGAATACTATAAGTACAATTCCTAAAATGCCAGAAATGCTGAAATAAACTAGTTTCAGTAGTAATCCGGAAAATAGCCATAGTAAACAATTTCCGATGATTAATCCAATCAACAGGAGAGGATAATTATCAAAATAAATCTCCCATACTTTAAAAGACAATCCTAAAAGTAGTAATGCGGAAAATACGAATAATAGCGGAGTCATAATCGATTTCGTTTTTGCTAGTTTAATAGCTATGTATAAGAATGCGAAAACAGCAATTCCAGAAGCAATAATAGGAATCAAAACAGCAGTAGACATAAATATTAGTGCCACTAGTAATAGGCCTGTCAAGATTCCAATAGCCACTGGTAGTAACAAATTCTTCTTCTCTTTTGAAAGTACAGCTTTGGTAGGTTTCTCTTGTTCTACTAATTCTCCTTGTGCATACAATGCGGTTAAAAAATCACAATAATGTTCCGGAAGAAGCTTATTTTTCTTCCAGAAAGCTATTTCATTTAAGATGATTTGTTTACGCTGAAGTGACATTACACATCCTCATTTCATTATACAATTGACAATAGTATACCATTTATACTGGATTGAAAAAAAGACAGCCTTTAGGGGCACTGCAAGACACTAACATTTATACGAATAAACGCCTTTCAAAAAGACCATTCACAGTAAAAGGTATAATCTATCATTCATATTCAATAAAAACGCCCCCAATTTATGTTTTCACATAATTTGGGGGCGCTTTTATTATGAAACTGGATGTTTTTATCCTTTTTGCATTGCTCTCTTTAGATAGTGGATGTCTTTCAATTCTATTCTAAAAAGTCTTTAAGACGTTTACTTCTAGATGGATGACGAAGTTTACGTAAAGCTTTCGCTTCAATTTGACGAATACGCTCACGTGTAACACCAAATACTTTACCTACTTCTTCAAGTGTTCTCGTACGTCCATCATCTAAACCAAAACGAAGGCGAAGTACATTTTCTTCTCTGTCTGTTAATGTATCTAACACATCTTCTAATTGCTCTTTTAAAAGCTCATAAGCTGCATGATCCGATGGAGATTGAGCGTCCGCATCTTCGATAAAATCACCTAAATGGGAATCATCTTCTTCTCCAATAGGAGTTTCTAATGAAACGGGCTCTTGCGCAATTTTTAAAATTTCACGCACTTTTTCTGCAGGTAAATCCATTTCTTCTCCAATTTCTTCTGGAGATGGCTCTCTACCTAAGTCTTGTAGTAATTGACGTTGTACACGTATTAATTTATTAATTGTTTCAACCATATGCACAGGAATACGAATGGTTCTAGCTTGGTCTGCAATCGCACGAGTGATCGCTTGTCTAATCCACCACGTTGCATACGTACTAAATTTGAACCCTTTACGATGGTCAAACTTCTCAACCGCTTTAATAAGTCCCATATTACCTTCTTGGATTAAATCTAAGAAAAGCATACCTCGACCAACGTAACGCTTAGCAATACTTACTACTAATCGAAGGTTCGCTTCTGCTAGACGTTTTCTAGCTTCTTCATCACCTTGCTCAATTCGTTCAGCCAATGCAACTTCTTCAGATGCTTTTAATAAATCAACACGACCTATTTCTTTTAAATACATACGCACTGGGTCATTAATTTTTACACCAGGAGGAACACTTAAATCGTTTAGATCGAAAGTTTCTTCTTCTTTCCCTTTCATTAAACGGTCTAAGTCTTCTTCATCGCCATCTTTTCGGCCAAGTTCAATCCCCTTACCTTCTAGGTGATCAATGAACTCTTCGATTTGATCGGATTCCAAGTCAAAGGAAGCAAGTTTCTCTGCTATATCGTGATAAGTTAACTCACCATTTTTTTTACCTAGTTCGATTAATTGTTTTTTTGCTTCTGCTAATGATAATTCAATATCCGTTTCTTTTGTACGTTCAGACTTGTCCGCCATAAGAATTCCTCCTTTTACTACCGGATAATTACACAAAAGTTGCTAAAGATTTTCTCAACTGAATCGCCTCTTGGGCTAATTTTAGTGCTTTTGCCATGTCAGCCATTTTCTCTGCTTCTTTTGCTTCCTGTAACTTCCGTTCAATTTGTTGCTCTATCCGGTATTTTCGAATATGGCGCAAACAGTCCATGACTTCCTCTGTTTCATGATCTGGATCACGTTCTGAGAGCGCTGCTTCCATAACTATTTTCCTAAGCTCTGCATCGTTTAGTACTTCTAAAAATCGCTGATAGTCACCGTCTGGATAATCTTCATAATATCCAGTTAATCTTACATAAGCAGCCTCGTAGGCATCTCTAATAAAACATTGTTCCCCACTATTATTTCGAGCTATATCAATTACTTGTGCATTGTGTAGCATATGAGAAAGTAGAATTCTTTCTGCTCTTTCATCTGCCGATATAGTCCTCTTCTTTTTAGTCATCTCTTGCTGAGGTGGCAGAGGATCGGACTGCTCATTCTTAAATTGTTTTGCCTTTTTTCCTTGCAGTTTTCGTAAGTGCTGATAAATTGCTTCTTCTGATACATTCGTCTCTTGCGAAAGTTGTCGAATATATAGGTCACGCTCTACGGAAGAGTTTCTTTCACTCAGTATTTCCAAGATCTCTTGAATATACTGCAGCGTATCGTTTTCATTATTAAAATTTTTGTCTCTTTTCGAAACAATCATCATAAAAGATAAATAAGAATGGGGCTTCTCAATAATTTTCGTTTGAAAAGCCTCTTCCCCATAGTTTTTAATATAATCATCTGGATCCATTGCATCTGGTATGATTGCGACTTCAGTTTGAATGTTTTGAGCTTGCAAAGAGTTTGCTGCTCTTTTAGCCGCTTCCATACCAGCTTTATCTCCGTCATAACATAGTGTGACGTTTGAGGTTAATCTATTCAGTTTTGTTATATGTTGAGACGTCAATGCAGTTCCCATTGTTGCAACGCCATTTTCTATTCCAGCTTTAGATGCTGCAATCACATCTAAGAAACCTTCAAAAACAACAACATTGCGTTGCTTTCGAATTTCTAGTCTAGCTTTATCTAAGTTATAAAGTACTTGGCTTTTCTGGAAAATAGGAGATTCTGGACTATTTAAATACTTTGCTTCATTTTCATTTTTCTCAAGTATTCTTCCAGAAAAAGCAATTACTTGCCCGGTTTCATCAAAGACGGGAAACATTATTCTTCCTCGAAAACGATCAAAATACTTTAATTCATTTTCTTTTCTGATAATGAGCCCAGTTTTCTCAATTTCTTGTAAATCCATACCTTTTCGTTCTAATAAGGTCGTTAGAGCATCCCAATTAGGAAGTGACCAACCTATTTTATACTTTTCGATAAGTTGTGTAGAAAACCCTCTTTCTTCTAAGTAATTTAATGCATTTTCCCCTTCCTCCGTATGAAGTAGTAAATGATGAAAATAATCGCTTGCAAATTCATGCGCTTTTTTCATGATTGACACTTCTTTTGAGACAGGTGCTTTTACTTCTGAATTATTGGAGGAGCTTTCTTCAATCGTTAAACCTATTCGACTTCCAAGTTTACTTACTGCATCTTGGAAAGACAGATTTTCGATATCCATTAAAAATGTAATTACGTTTCCGCCAGCCCCACATCCAAAACAATGAAAAATTTGTTTTTCTGAGGTTACTGAAAAAGAGGGTGTTTGTTCACCGTGAAAAGGACATAGGCCAAAATAATTTCTACCTCTTTTCGTAAGTTGAACATATTCACTAATTACATCGACAATATCTGTGTTATTTCTAACTTGTTCGATAACTTGTTCTTCTATACGATTTGTCATTATTTCACCAGCTTTACTTGCTACTTTGTATTAATTCGAGAGAATCAAGAAAAATCCTGCAAGAATCGACAAAATAATTCAAAAAAAAGTTTCATATAGTTATTATCCTTTTTCCACAAATAACTATTATAAAACATTTTATTTTATTAATCTATACTTTATTCGATTCTCCATACAAAAAAACCTTTTCACAAATGTGAATCGGCTCTTATATCATAAAATTATTTTTGCTGTACATGGTTAATCACTACATTAGCAGTTTCTTCTACTGCTCTATTTGTTACATCGATTACTCTACACCCTATTTTTTGTACGATTTTTTCAAAATGGGCGATTTCATCGTTGATACGATCTATTTTAGCATAACTTGCATCATCATTTAAACCAATAGCTATTAATCTTTCTTTGCGAATCGTGTTTAATTTTTCTGGAGTAATAACTAATCCGAAGCATTTAGCAGGATCTACTAAGAAAAGCTCTTCTGGTGGCTCCACTTCTGGAACAAGTGGTACATTAGCAACTTTATATCTTTTATGCGCTAAATACTGGGATAATGGTGTTTTAGAAGTGCGAGAAACGCCTATTAAAACAATATCTGCTTGTAATACGCCTCTTGGATCTCTACCATCATCATACTTTACTGCAAATTCAATTGCTTCGATTTTCTTAAAATAATCTTCATCTAACTTCCGAACTAACCCAGGCTCTTCAAAAGCCTTTTCTTCTAAATTTTTCTCCAATAAATTGATTACTGGACCAATTAAATCAACCGATTCTAAATTATACAGATCGCAATATTTGATAAGAGCATCTCGCATGCCCTTCTGAACAAGCGTATACAAAATAATTGCCTTTTGTTCATTTGCCAGTTCCGTAATTTCTTTAATATGATCCAAAGAATCAATATGAGGAAATCTTTTCAATTTTGTATGTTGTAGACCAGGTCTAAATTGACTTATTGCCGCTTTTGCTACTAGTTCGCCCGTTTCTCCGATAGAATCTGAGACTATAAACAGGTTTAGCATTTTCATCGTTTCACTCCTCATAGATCATGGTCGTCAGCTAAAGATAAGAAAGCTCGTGTAATATTTGTTTTCGTAATTCTCCCAACTACCTCTAATCCATCTTCTCCTGTTTTTACAACTGGTAATGAATCAATTTGACGACTCATTAATTTATTTGCTACCTCGATAATCGTATCTTCTTTAGAACAGTACGTAATATTTGGCATTCTTGTCATAATCATATGTACTGGGATTTTATTTAAATCCTGATTTCCTATACTAGTGCGTAGAAAATCTTTTCTCGAAAGAACACCAGATAATAGTGATTTTTTATCAACGACGAACAATGATCCTACGTCTTCTAAAAACATATGACAGATTGCATCATATACAGTCATGCTTTCATCCACCACGATTGGAATAGACTGAAAATCCTTTACGAGCATTTGTGCAATATTATCGGAAATTGCTTGGCTTGTTTTTTTGCCAGAATAAAAATATCCAACGCGCGGGCGAGCATCTAGAAATCCAGCCATTGTTAAAATAGCAAGATCTGGTCTAAGAGTAGACCTAGTTAATTTAAGCCGTTCTGCAATTTGTTCACCAGTAATAGGGCCGTTACCTTTTACAATGTCCAAAATTTCGACTTGCCGTTTGTTGAGTTCGATTGGACTCACCGCCTCAAAGTGTTATACTAATACTCATTTATTATATACTATATTAACCGTTATTGCGAAGTAAAGAAGCTCGTGATACAATAGCAACAAATAATAAAGCGTTGAAGAGCATTATAAGTACTGTACCAGTAGCGAGTGGAGGTAGTGAAAGTCCACATGACAGGAAAACGGCAGCTCGGAGCTTATGCTTTTAAAGAGGATTGTTTTTACAATCAATCGGGGTGGAACCGCGGGTATTAAACTCGTCCCCGGGCTAATATGGCCCGGAGACGAGTTTTTTTGTCTCTATTTTTCCTTTTAAGAGCATTTATAAAATAAAATGGAGGTATTTTTATGAAATTTACAATGGAAAACGTAGTAAGCTTAGCTAAACAAAGAGGATTTGTTTTCCCAGGGTCTGAAATTTATGGCGGATTGGCGAACACTTGGGATTACGGTCCACTAGGTGTGGAATTAAAAAACAATGTAAAAAAAGCATGGTGGAAAAAATTTGTTCAAGAATCTCCTTATAATGTAGGCCTAGACGCTGCAATTTTAATGAACCCAAAAACATGGGTTGCTTCTGGACATATCGGTAATTTTAACGATCCTATGATTGACTGTAAAAAGTGTAAATCACGACACCGTGTCGATAAAATTATTGAAGATGTACTTGAGAAAAAAGGGATTGAAATGGTTATTGACGGTCTTTCATTCGAGAAAATGGAAGAAATCATGAAGGAACATGAAGTTGTGTGTCCATCATGTGGTGCTTTTGACTATACAGAAATTCGCCAGTTCAATTTAATGTTCAAAACGTTCCAAGGTGTGACTGAAGCTTCAACAAATGAAATTTTCTTACGCCCTGAAACTGCACAAGGTATTTTTGTTAACTACAAAAATGTCCAACGTTCGATGCGTAAAAAAATGCCCTTTGGTATAGCACAAGTAGGTAAAAGTTTCCGTAACGAAATTACACCAGGTAACTTCACATTTCGTACAAGAGAATTCGAGCAAATGGAATTAGAATTTTTCTGTAAACCAGGTGAAGATATGGAATGGTTCGAATTCTGGCGCAGCTATTGTAAAGATTGGTTATTAAAATTAGGCGTTTCAGAGGATAGCATTCGTTTACGTGACCACTCTGAAGACGAACTTTCTCATTACTCCAATGCTACAACAGATATCGAATTTAAATTCCCATTTGGTTGGGGCGAGCTATGGGGTATTGCCGACAGAACTGATTTTGACCTAAAACAGCATATGGAGCATTCTGGTGAAGATTTTAACTATATTGATCCATTAACAAACGAAAGATATGTACCATATTGCATCGAGCCTTCATTAGGAGCAGACCGTGTTACACTTGCTTTCCTATGTGAAGCTTTCGACGAGGAGCAACTGGAAGGCGATGACACGCGTACTGTATTACGATTCCATCCTGCACTTGCACCAGTAAAAGCAGCGATACTACCTTTATCTAAAAAATTATCTGAAGGTGCTACATCTTTATTTGCGGACTTAAGCAAACACTTTATGGTAGATTATGACGAGTCACAATCTATTGGTAAACGTTACCGTCGTCAAGATGAAATTGGTACACCATTCTGTATCACATACGATTTCGACTCTGAAACAGATGGTCAAGTAACAGTACGTCACCGTGATTCTATGGAACAAACAAGAATGCCAATCGCAGATGTAAAAGCATATATTGAAGGCCATCTACAATTTTAAAAATAGCGGTAAGCGTCCTTTAAAAGCCTAACCTGGTTGCGCTAGTTTTCGCAGTGCTTTGGACGGGACGTGTGGTACAACATTACCGAGTGGTGATAGTTTAGAAGGGAGAAAAGTGACTAGCGTCACTTTTCTCCCTTCTTTTTTCTGTACTATGTTTAGGTGCTTATGGAGCACTTAGAACTGAACGAGTTCTACACCATATCGAGATTTCTTGATGCAGAGGGATGCGACTTTGTCGCATCCCTCTGCATTTTTTCGCTAATCGTGTGGAAGTCGTTCGTCCATCAATCTCCATAGCTACTTGTAATAGAAGTGCCAAAGCTTTTGGAAATGATAGAATAGCCATTTTCCTATTTATACAATAAGCAGCCAAAGATGCAATTTTGGCTGCTCAGTCCTTCTCTAGCGTACTTTTCGCCTTTTCGATTGGAGGTAGTGTCCCTTTTCTAGATAGCTTCTCCATATTGCCAGCATGAGCTTTGCAAAAATAAGCAAGTAACACATGATAAGAAACGATAGAGTGCCCGAAATTGTATCTTCGGGCACTTCCATTTAGGATTTTGCACGGCGGCGTGAGACTCCTGTGGGAAAGCGAGACAGTCGAGACCCCGCACGAAGCGTAGCGTAGGAGGAGGCTCGGCGCTCGCCCACGGAAAGCGAACAGAGCCGTGCTAAATCCAATTAGCGGGTACTTATTAGGAATTTTATTAGAATACCACTTTTTCAGTGCCCTC
This sequence comes from Psychrobacillus sp. FSL H8-0484, assembly GCF_038005325.1. NCBI lineage: Bacteria > Bacillati > Bacillota > Bacilli > Caryophanales > Bacillaceae > Psychrobacillus > Psychrobacillus sp. FSL H8-0484. The sequence continues at coordinate 2,685,486 of NZ_JBBOSZ010000001.1, forward strand.
GTAATGATGTAGTGTTCAATTCGTCCAAAGCGAACCCAAAACGTACAAGTGCAAAATGGGTCCCTTGCGCATTTCTTGTGAAATTTTAATGAGGCAAATTGGATAATCAACAACCGTGACTTTAAATGACAGAAAAAGATCCAAGTCAGAAGAATTATTCTGAACTTGGATCTTTTTTTGGATTGAAAAACTCAGGTGTCTTCTCCATTTGATCTAAAAAACCTTGCGATTTCAAACGAATACCGACTTGCTCATTATAGATTGTTCGAACTATTTTTTTAATAAACCCTTTTGACTCTTTTTTTAAGGAAAGCTTTCCAACCTGGTTAATCGGAACCGTATAAAAAGTCCGGATAAGTTTGACCTGCGCAGGTGTCAGTCGTATTAAATACGGATCAATCGAAAAGCATCTGTGACAAAGAAAGCCAATTTGGGCAAAAGAAAATGCAAACTCTCCATCTGTCGCACCACAATTTACACATTGATGTAACACAGGATGAATCCCTGCGATAGGTAGCATTTTCCACTCAACAAATAAACTAATTGCTTCCGGATCATATTCTTGTGAAATAGCTTCCAACGCTTGTTGCAAAATAGTAAACACATGCGGTTTCGGATACTCATCATCTATTAGCTTATCAACCAGTTCCATTATAAAGCTGGCGTATGCGGTAGTGAAAATATCTTCACGAATAGAGCGCATAGAGTCTATGATCTCGCCTTGCTGTAGTGTTCCCATTCCTCTACCTTGTTGAATTAGAAAATAGGCATACGTGAAAGGCTGAGATATAGAGGACAGACGGCTCGTCGGTTTTTTTGCCCCACGAGCCATTGCCGCTCTCTTTCCAAGTTCTCGCGAAAAAATAGTGACTATTTTATCTGTTTCTCCATATGATGAAGTCCGTAAGACAATCCCTTCTACTTTTTGAAGCAAAAGCCTTCCCTTCCTTCTTCACTATATGTGGAAGCCTCAGTGCTTCCTTATTTCTTAGTACTCGTCATCTCTAAAACCGTAGTCTCTCAAATGGGTTGATTTATTACGCCAATCTTTTTGTACTTTCACCCAAAGCTCTAAGAATACTCTCGTACCAAGTAACATTTCGATATCATGTCGCGCTCTCGTTCCAACCTCTTTTAATAGTGCTCCCCTTTTCCCGATGACAATTCCTTTTTGGGAATCTCTTTCAACAATAATGGTTGCTTGGACGCGAATCATATCTTTTTCCGTGTCTTCTTCTTTTTTTATTTTATCAATAATTACTGCAATGGAATGTGGAATTTCTTCTCGAGTTAAATGGAGCACCTTTTCACGAATCATTTCAGAAATGATAAATCGTTCTGGATGATCTGTTACTTGATCTGCAGGATAATATTGAGGACCTTCAGGTAAATACTTTTGAATGGTTTCAAGAAGTCTATCTACGTTATTTCCTTGTAAGGCAGAAATAGGAATTATCTCCGCAAAATTATACTTGCTCTTATACGAGTCCACAATTTTTACTAATTCGTCTGGATGTATTTGATCGATTTTATTGATAATTAGAAAAACAGGTGTTTCGTTATGCTCAAGCATTTCCATAATATATTCATCAATCTTACCTCTTGGTTCTGTTGCATTTACCATGAACAAAATGACATCCACTTCACGTAGAGTGTTCTTAGCAACTTTCAACATAAAGTCACCAAGCTTATGCTTTGGAACATGGATTCCAGGTGTATCGATAAAAATCATTTGACTATTATCTTGCGTCACTACGCCTTGTACTTTATTTCTAGTTGTTTGGGGCTTATCACTCATAATGGCAATTTTTTGCCCAACTACTCGATTTAAAAATGTGGATTTACCTACATTAGGTCTTCCGATAATCGATATAAATCCTGATTTAAAACCTTCATTGTTTTGCTGCATAGTCTAAATCCTCCGTTGTAAAAGCACCTGGTAACAATTCTGAGACCGTTGTTTCTAATACATTTCCTTTTAAATTTGTTAAATATACTGGCATATCTCCATCACAAAACTCAGCAAGTACTTGTCTGCATGCTCCACATGGAGAAATGGGACCTTCTGTATCTCCAACAATTGCAATTGCTGAAAATTCTTTTTTCCCTTCTGATACCGCTTTAAAAATAGCTGTACGCTCTGCACAGTTAGTCAGTCCATACGATGCATTCTCAATATTACAACCGTGAATAACTTCCCCGTCTTTCGTTAGTAAGGCAGCACCAACCGGAAATTTTGAATATGGTACATACGCTTTTTCTCTTGCTACTTTGGAAGCTTCTAATAATTTTTCTCTGTTCATACATTCACACCTCTAAAATAAGATTCCCGACCATTTCGGGATAAATATGATTAAACCAACGATCACCGTACCAATTGCATATACTAGACAAGCTCCAGCTGCTAAATCCTTCGCTTGTTTTGCAAGTGGATGTAACTCGGGAGAAGTTAGATCAACTACACGTTCAATAGACGCATTTACTAATTCTATCATGAACATCCCGAATATTAATAACACAATGATTATCCATTCCCATTTTGACAGTCCAGTGAACCAACCTGCACACAATACTATAATGGCTGCTCCTAGATGAAAACGGAAATTTTGTTCACTTTTAAGTGCATGCACAACTCCTTGAGACGCAAATGCAAATGCCTTAAAAAACTTAGGAAAGTTCATGGCCTTCACGCATCAAGCCAAAAGCTTGTAAAATCGTTTCTTGCAAACCGAACATCTCTATTTCTTGTTCTTCCGTACCGTGGTCGTATCCAAGTAAGTGTAAAAAACCATGAACAGCTAAAAAGCATAGCTCTCGTTCAAATGAGTGTCCATATGATTCTGCTTGTTCTTTCGTACGTTCAACAGATATGACAATATCTCCTAGCATTGTTGGAATGTCCGCATCTAGGATCTCCATTTCCCCTTCACCCATTTCTTCCATTGCAAAAGAAATCACATCTGTCGGCATATCTTTTTTACGATATGTTTTATTAATTTCTTGAATGACATCATTTGTTACAAAAGTAACACTTACTTCACTACCCTCTTTTATGTCTAATTGTTCCCCTGCAGATTGCAATACTTTTTCGACTAAGGCAATCGTCTCTTCCGATAATGTATTTGTTTCGTCCATTAAATCGAGTTCTAACATCATTTTTTTCTCCTAACATTTCTATTTTGGGTATTCAATTCGCGAATGAAATGTACCGTTCATCGTAGAGCAGAAGCTTTCTTCCATTTTTTTTATTTCTCGCAAAGATAAATCACATTCATCAAATTGTCCATCTAATATTTTGTCTTTAATAATTGATTGAATTAATTTTTGAATTTTCTCTGCATTTGGCTCTTTCATCGAGCGAACTGCAGCTTCCACACTATCAGCTACCGAAATTATAGCAATTTCTTTCGTTTGAGGCTTTGGCCCTGGATATCGAAAACTTTCTTCCGATATACTTTCATTTGTTTCTTTTGCTTTATAGTAAAAGAATTTTAGAAAACTTGTACCATGATGCTGCGCCGCCACATCTACTATTTCTTTTGGTAATTTATGTTTTTGTAAAATTTTCGCACCATCTTCTGCATGTGCAATAATAATATCGCGACTAGCTTCAGGAGGTAAGCTATCATGCGGGTTATACCCATTCATTTGGTTTTCAATAAAAAATCCAGGACGATTTGTCTTACCAACATCGTGATAATAACAGCCAACTCGTGCAAGCAATCCATTCGCGCCAATCACTTCACAAGCCGCTTCCGCTAAGTTTGCGACCATTAAACTATGATGATACGTGCCAGGAGTTTCCGTTAATATTTTTTTTAGCAAGGGATGATTTGGATTAGATAGTTCAATCAGTCTCATAGTTGATAAAATACCGAATACAGACTCAAAAAACGGTAAAATCCCAATTGTTAACGCTCCTGATAAGATACCTGACAGCACAGCTGCACCAATATAAAATAAAATATCCGTAAATTCATACGTTGTTTTCGTCATTAATATATAAAAGACAATAAATAAAGTATTAACCGAAGCAACAATTAAACTGGAGCGTAATATTTGAGAATTATTGTACATGCGCTGCATAGCAAATATTCCTGCAATCCCTCCAAATAATATGTATAACGATATTTCCATTTGAAACACATTTGTATAACCTTCTTGAAAAATTATTCCTGCATACGCTGATACAACAAAACTTGTTATAAATGCCGCACGTTCATTTACTAATAAATAAACAAGCATGGAAACTATTGCTGTTGGAAACAAAAACGCAATAATTACATCAAAATTATTCGCAACTGATTGTAACACTTTCATCATTAATACGGAAACAATTAAACTAAAAGCTACAACGATCAAATTTTTTGCATTATTAATCGTTTTTTCTCGACGATGTATCGTTTGTCCAAATAATACCCACATGGTAAGTATGACAAATAGTCCGACTCCAATATACGGCTTATAGGATGCTTTAGATGCTTTATTTGTAAGCATCCCAAGTAGTTCCAGTTGTCTATAGACTTCCCTGTCGATAATTTCTCCTTTTTGTACAAGTATTTGCCCCTGTAGAATTCGAGTCGGATCGACACTTGCTTTCGCTTGTTCTATGCGAAGCTGGGTTTGCTCTTCATTTATTACTTCTGTTGCTACAATGGTTCCTCTCGCAATAAATAGAAGCACATTCATGTAATCATCAGAATAATTAAACGTCCTTCTTACCTGTTGAGCAATTTGCTCTCGCTCACTAGTAATATTTTCCGAGCGAATTGGTTCATTCAATGCTTCCTCTACAAGGACAGATAGTTTCTCTTTTGTTACCTTAAGGGAAGGAGAAGTCTGCTTCAGTAAAACATTTAACATTTCATCACTTAAAGGAACATAACTTGCATTGTCAGATAGTACATTCATTTCCTTTTTAAGCTTGCCTAACTGTTCATTCATCCCTTCTTGATCAGCTTCTGTTGGCGGAGATTTCTTTACTTCTATCACACTATCAAAAATGGATTCCATAATTGCTGCTTGATTATCAGAGGTTTCTTCTTGAAATTGATAAACTGGAAGAACTTCCAATTCAGCTTTTTCACGTTCTTCTTCCGTCTTCAATGGATCTTCCATTGTTTTAACAGAACGGATTGTATCAGGGGCGAGTTGAAACGGTTTTATATCATATTTATTTTCTTTTACATTTCCTATTATTAATAAAAACATGCAAACCGAGGTTAAGAGAATGATGGCTAATGGGAGATACTTACTTTCGCGCCATCCTCTCCATTTCAACATAATTGTTTTCATTCAACCTCATTCCCTTCACAACTAGTTCTTTTATTATACCTTATTATTTGAACAATTCACTAATAATTCCAAAATGAAAAGAAGCAACTGTCTACTATCCGACGGTTGCTTCTTTGATTCAAATAGAATGATTATTTTTCTTCTTCATATGCTTGGATTATTTTGGCTACAAGAGGATGTCGAACGACATCACCTTGCTCTAAATATTGAAAATGAATGCCAGAAACCTTTTGTAAAATTTTCTCCGCCACCGTTAGTCCGGACTCTGCGCCCTTTGGTAAATCAACTTGTGTTTTATCACCAGTAATGACCATTTTCGAACCGAAGCCAAGACGTGTTAAGAACATTTTCATCTGAGCTTTCGTTGTGTTTTGGGCTTCGTCTAAAATAACAAAAGCATCATCAAGTGTTCTTCCACGCATATAAGCAAGTGGTGCAATTTCAATTGTTCCACGTTCCATTAGGCGTTCTGTTTGTTCGGTACCCAACACATCATGCAATGCGTCATATAAAGGCCGTAAATATGGGTCTACCTTCTCTTTTAAGTCTCCAGGTAAGAAACCTAGGCTTTCACCCGCTTCTACTGCAGGGCGCGTTAAAATGATTTTTTTTACATGTGCATTTTTTAAAGCTTGGGTAGCCATTACAACCGCAAGATAAGTTTTTCCAGTACCTGCTGGGCCAATCCCAAAAGTTAAATCGGTGTGACGTATACCTTGTATATATTCACGTTGACCAATTGTTTTCGCACGAATCGCTTTTCCTTTTGTATTTCTTGCAATTTCTTCATCATATAGACTTGAAAAATATTCAATTGTTCCATTTAAGCTCATTTCAATTGCAGAAGAAACATCTCTTAAATTAATGTTTATCCCTTTTCGAATAACTGCAAGAAGTTGTACCATTAATTTTTTTGCCTCTTCTACATTATCCGGTTCACCAACAATTTGTATTAATTCGCCTCTTGTGATGAGTTGTACCTTTAGTTCCTCTTCAATAAGCTTTACATTTTTATCTGATATACCTAGAAGCATTACCGCCTCTGTGGGATCTTGCAAATTTATATCCAGTTGTTTTTGATCGCTCATGCTTCGTCTCCTTAGGGTATAACTTGTGGTATTGCAATATTTTCATTTATCAATAATAAGATCTTCCCATTTACTTTATCATTTTGTATGGATACCTGTAAAACTTTATCTTCTAGTATTTGAGTCCCCGATGGCATTTCATTTACTAATTTTTGAAAGAGCAGAGGTCTTATTAACTGGTCGATTGATTGCTCATTTAATTCGTATGATGCTTCGATATTTTTTTGAACATATCCAGCTTTAAAATAACTTTGAAGAGGTGCAGGTAGTGCAATCTCTTTCCAATAGGGTTGTTTCGCATTACTTTTTTTCTGAATTAAAAATTCTCGTTCAGCCGGTCTTACTATGATTACCTTTTTAGGTAGCTCAAAGCTGAGTTCAATCCAATAACTTGCATACACTTTTCCTTCTGCACTCGTAATAATTCTTTTATCTCCTTGAGTAACAAAACCATGAACAATTATATCCCCTTTTTTTACAGCGACATTTTTTTCGACTGCCCTTACCCCTTTTACTAAATCAAAATCCGTTATTATACCGCTTCGTTTAGCAATTAAATGAGAAGGTGGAGGTTCTTTTATTTTTCGTTCGGTTTGAATTGGAGCTAACATAGGTGAAACAGTGAAAGTAGAACCAGACTGATTAAAGTGCACCCATGAAAACTCTTTATGTTTTAAAAGAATTTTTTGTCTTATTTCTTGTTCCGGTGGCAGAGATGAAGAAAGCATTTTTTCTTGAATTTTTATTTCTTTTAGCTGTTCATAAATAAGGACATTGCTTTCAGGTGAATGTGAATCGATATTAATTGTCCATATAAATTGAGCTAGAACAACTGGAATTATTATAAATAATGCTACACCTATAACAGAAAAAGAATAAAAAGATATTATTCCATTTGTTGATTCATCTACTAATTGAACTGGTATCTTCATTGTTTTTCTAACTTTTCGAAAGGATTTTAAATCTTTACGTTGTATAGAAAAAAATAGGTGTTGTTCTGAACTATATATTCGAAACACTTCGATATTCGCTGCTAGTAAACGTTGAAACAATACATACTGATCTGTTTTTGCTGGTATTTGAACTTGAATAAGCTGTGACATTACGTTTTATCCTTCCTAGTTAGGTTGAAATAGTTAAGCTTTTCTACATGTAAATGAAGGCGATCAATGGATAGAGACTTTATTTGTAAATTTTCCGCATTTATTTCTAAAAGATACTGATTGTAAGAACATACTAAGCTGTTTTCGTTCAACCGAAGAAGGGTAATTTCGTAATCTAATATAATATCGCTGAAATTATCAATCATAATACTCGCATGGAGTGGAAATAATTGTTTTATAAAAAACACCCCTTTACATGAATTTATGCATGTAAAGGGGTGTTCATGAGTTATCTTTTAGATTTTGGAGGTGCTAATATTTCCGAGAAAATAATCGCTCGAACAAGTTCATCTTTTGTATTCGGTAAAATGCTATGAACAATAGGTTTACCACTATTTAAGGAAGCCTTATTTTCCTGATGGACAGATAAGCGTCCAGAGGTTCTGGCAACACCTTGATCTCGGCTAACCTCACGTTGAGGTCTTTCTACAGTGTTTGGAGCAATAACTACCGGTTTAGCTACTGGCTTTTCTTTCAAAACAGGTCTCTTTCGTTCCATTTCAGCTTGCTGTTCCCGCTTAAATTCCTTTGCTAGATCCCCTAAGTTTTTAAAAGGATTGTCAGCTATAGGCTTTCGCTGAGGTGTAGCTGTAAATGGTTTTGGAGCAGGTTTTTGCTCCTGCTTTTTTTTGCCAAACAATGCGCTAATAATACCAATGACAGCGAAAATAATTAATGATTCCAAGGAGAAGACCTCCTTTCTGCATGATAACTAGTCTTTTAACTCATCAGTAGAAGGTTTATCTCCTCCAACTTTACTGATGGAGTCTCTCATACCAGTATCGGCTTTAATATTATTATAATTCATGTAGTCCATTACCCCAATATTTCCTTCGCGAAGTGCTTCTGCCATCGCTAAAGGAACAGAAGCTTCTGCTTCTACTACTTTCGAGCGCATTTCTACTACTTTCGCTCTCATCTCTTGCTCAGATGCTACAGCCATTGCACGACGTTCTTCTGCTTTAGCCTGCGCAATTTTCTTATCTGCTTCTGCTTGTTCTGTTTGTAGTTCAGCACCGATGTTTTTACCTATATCAACGTCCGCTATATCAATCGATAGAATTTCAAATGCAGTACCTGAATCTAATCCTTTTCCTAAAACAGTTTGAGAGATTAAATCCGGGTTTTCTAGCACTCTTTCATGACTCGTACTTGACCCAATTGTACTGATAATCCCTTCACCAACACGGGCAACGATCGTTTCTTCTCCTGCACCACCGACTAAACGATCGATGTTCGCTCGAACTGTAATACGTGCTTTCGCTTTTACTTCAATACCGTTCATTGCAACACCAGCGATAAACGGTGTTTCAATTACTTTCGGGTTAACAGACATTTGTACTGCTTCTAATACATCACGCCCTGCTAAATCAATCGCTGCTGCACGTTCAAATGTTAGTTCAATATTAGCACGATGTGCGGCAATTAAAGCATTTACAACGCGGTCTACGTTACCACCTGCTAAGTAGTGACTTTCCAGTTGATTGATCGAAACTTGCAATCCAGCTTTATGTGCTTTAATCAAAGGGTTTACGATACGCGATGGAATTACTCGGCGTAACCTCATCCCTACAAGTGTAAAAATACTAATCTTAACTCCCGCTGCTAGTGCGGAAATCCATAATGCTATCGGGAAAAATGTGAAAAATACCGATAACAAAATGAATGCTAAAACAATCACCACTATTAGTCCAATTGTAGTTCCTGTAAACATTATGTTGCCTCCCCTTCTGTAGCTTCTCGAACAACAATTCGAGAGCCTTCTACCTTAATAATTTTAACCAGTTTGTCTTTCCCAATAAAACTTCCATCAGATACTGCATCAATACGCTCATTATCTATACGTATAGTTCCAGCAGGTCTAAGTGGTGTCATTGTTTCGGCTAATTTGCCGACTAAATCCAATCGATTTTGATTAGATACATACCCTTGCTCTGTAGTAGTTGCATCAGTCAAAATCACTTTATTCAATGCTTTTAGTCCTTTTCGAAAGAACTTCATCATAATCACCATTCCTAATATAGCAACTGTTAATGCAATTAAAACAGCGATGCTCATTTGTACAAGATCGCCTCCAGCTAATATTATACTAAAAATAATAGCTGCTACCCCTAATATACCACTAATTCCAAAGGGTAAGAAAAATTCTGCAATTATCAGAATTGCTCCGATAACAAAGATAATAATTGTTTCATAACCAGCTAGACCGGCTACTAAATGGCCGAAAAAGAACAGACCAAGTGAGATAAGACCCATGGTCCCTGCCACTCCAAATCCCGGCGAGTATAACTCTAAAATTAACCCTAGACTTGCAATGGATAATAAAATGGGCACAATAATGGGATTCGTAACAAATCGTGCTAGTGATTCCACAAATGCTTGTTCCGTTTCAACAACCTTCGCACCGGAAAGATTCGTCACTTTTAGCAGTTCCTCAAAAGAACTGACCGTTCCATTCGAATACTCCACCTCTAAAGCTTCGGCGGAAGAAAGAGTTAACAATTCACCCTTTGGTGCCCTATACTCAGGAAGATGAACAGTCTCATCGGCCATTGCCTGTGCATAAATTGGATCTTTTCCTGTAAGTTCTGCTGCATTGATCATTTTCGCTTTCCACGCACTCGTTGCTTTTTTATCCGCAGCATTTCCACTGCTATCAATGACAGCAGCTGCCCCAATCGTACCGTTCGGCGACATATATATTTCGTCCGTATGAAGCGCTAAGTATGCACCTGCTGATAATGCTTCGGAGTTAATATAAGCGATTTTTCGAATGGGGGTTGAATCTAATAAATTGATGATTTCTTCAGCGGAATCTACAAATCCACCTGGTGTATTAATATCAAAGATGATTGCGTCGGCTCCAGCCTCTTCCGCATCATGTATGGACCTTTTCAAAAAAGCATGTAACCCTTTTTCCACTTCTTTATATATGGGAATCTTATAAACTACTGTAGTTTCTGCAGCAAACGAAGGAATTACTATACTAAATGACAAAAGTAACATACAGATTGAAATGAAATACCGAGACAATTTCACATATAAACCTCCCTTCTTCTATATGTATAGTACTCTTTACGGAATAGAACGAATAAAGTTTCATTTAAAATAAAATTATTTACAAATGAATCAATTTCATAATTTCAATTTACATAAAAAAACACGAACAATACTAAAGGGAACTAAATATATATTTTAAGCGAAATAAAGTATAGTTGATTCCCGCTCGCTATAGGCGGACGCTTTCCGCGGGGTGAGCGATAGGCCATCACCGCCGCCACGCGTCGTTTGTGATGGCTTATCTGTTTCACCCATCCCGCTGGAGTCGCCGCCTGCCGCTTCAATCCACAAAGTGATAAATCTTCGTATTTTAATGACAAAGTACTATTTATGAAATTAACTCAAATATATTAAATACCATCATCAAATGGTTGACCAACAAGATAGCCAGTTGCTTTTCCCTTTACCAGTTTCAAATTTACAATTTCTTGATAGATTCTGTTATATTCAACAGAATTATCTACTCCAACCGGCCCTGGATTAATAAAATACACACCGATTCCACCGTTATGCACGTTAAAACGATTTGCCATAACTATACCATACTTAGAGTTAGTATGATTTCGAACTGAAAACATATGGAAAGCTGCTTGAATATCGGATGAATTATACCCTTCTTCATTTTCAAAATACTCATACATAAATTGAATTGTATTAGTTTTTTTAGATATTCCTACATGTAAATTATCGTAATGAAAAACATCATACAAATAATAATTATCCTGTTCCATTTTATCAATCGATTTTGGCTCTCCCATTTTCTCCATAAGCGACTCAAGTGAATCATAGTTTCTAATACCATATTGGTGTCCTGTTTTAGACGTTTCAAATGTAGAATAATACGCTGCTTCATCCAACTCAGTCGAATCATTTGCTAAAGTGGAAAGGTTTACTTGTGCTGTATACGCGTATTGTCCTTTATACTCCACAATGGCAACTTCATATCTCGGTGCATCTTTAGGCATTAGAATTGTTATTTGTTCGTCTGGACTTAATCTACCGATTTCATATTTTTTTTCATATTGCTTGATTGGTTTAGAAAATACATTTAAATCATCAGTTAAGCCCCAGCCACTTCCTCTATACATTCTATTCACCTTTGCAGAGACTTTATCAAAGTCATACAACTTTAAGCTAGAAGTAGGCACAAATGCTGGAGTACCATTTAAATCAATACGACTAACCCCCTTATTAGAAGCGTATACATATACGGAAACTTTTTCAGACAAAGTATCAATTACCGCTGAAGAACGACTCGAATATTTAGTTGCGGCTACTTCTTTTTGCACAATGCCAAATTTCGGTTTTAAAGTGGTTGATTTCACAAATGTTAAGTAATTTTCGCTTACATAAGCTGTTTGATTGTTAAATATAATTTTAGCCCATCCTTTTGATGTACTATAAACGGAAACAGTCATTCCTTTTTTTAAGGACCCCAACTTTTTGGAAGTTACAGAGGATTTTGCTCGAACATTTAATGAGGCAATATTTACTATTGCCTGTTTTGTTATAGAAGTTTCATTTAGCTCCTGAAGAATTAAATGCTTCGTCAAAACATACCCAACTGAATTATTATATTCAATTTTTGTCCAAGTTTTCGAACTACTATACAATGTAAGGATATCACCTTTAACGACTGTTCCAAGCTTTTTAGAGGTTAAATCAGCTTTCTCTCGGACATATCCAAAACTTGTATTCACTGTTGCAGATTGAGTAGTGACTGCTTGCACTATTTCTGGTAACACACTGATTAGTAAACTAGTGACTAAAAATACAATGCAACATATTCGAATAAATTGTTTCAACTTACCCTCCCCCTTTGAGTGAATTTTAATAATTTTCTAATATTATTGTATCACTAAATTTACATTATCACCCTATATATTCCAACACCCAATTACCAATGTTTGTTCTGCAGTCACTTTTGTTGATTAACCAAATGTACCCAGTAAATTGCTTCGTTTGAATAAATTAGCAAAAAAAATAAACCGAGAAAATAAATTTTCTCGGTTTACATAATTGTAAATGTTAATCATAAAGTACGTGTTTTGAACGTAGGGATGGTTGGGATAAAAATACCACTTACGTTAACGTGCATCTTTTGATTTCTTTTTACGTTTCACGCTTGGGTTATAAAAACTTCAGCTTTGAAGCTTAGTAAATTTCAATTAATTAGAATTTACGTTTACGGGCAGCTTCAGATTTCTTTTTACGCTTTACGCTTGGTTTTTCATAAAACTCGCGCTTTCTTACCTCTTGAATTGTACCACTTTTAGATACAGTACGTTTGAAGCGGCGAAGAGCATCTTCAAGCGATTCGTTTTTACGAACGACAGTTTTTGACATCTCTTTTTCCCTCCCTCCGAACACACGTCAAGCACATAACCAAGTGTTATGTACTAAAAAATTATACCGTATACTTTAGACTTGGTCAATACTTTGAATTAAATTAATAATCGGATTTACTTTCCATGCCTTGCATAATTTCTACACCAGAACTTGCACCTATTCTTGTAGCTCCTGCATCTACCATTGCTTGTAGATCTTCCAGATTCCGAACTCCCCCAGATGCTTTAACTCCTAGGTCTGGTCCAACTGTTTCGCGCATTAACTTCACTGCGTTAACTGTAGCACCTCCTGTAGAAAATCCTGTAGAAGTTTTAACAAAGTCTGCACCTGCAGCTTTTGATAGTTCACTTGCTTTCACAATTTGTTCATCTGTCAATAAGCAAGTTTCTAAAATAACTTTCACAATCGCTTTTCCTTTTGCAGCTTCTACTACAGCTTCGATATCTTTTTGTACTAAGTTATAATCTTGATCTTTTAAAGCTCCAACGTTTATAACCATATCAATTTCATCTGCACCATTTTCAATAGCATCTGTTGTTTCAAATACTTTTACAGCAGTTGTGCTTGCTCCAAGTGGGAAACCAATCACCGTACATACTTTTACTGGTGAATCTTGTAATAAAGTCGAACTAAGTTTTACCCAAGTTGGATTTACACATACAGAAGCAAATATATTTGTTTTAGCCTCTTCACAAAGTTTTTCAATTTGTTTTTTAGTTGCGTCTTGTTTTAATAATGTATGATCGATTAATGCAGCAATATTTTGAGTCATTAAATATTCCCCTCTCGAGTTGTACGTACCTCTCTATCATAATAGAGAAATTAAAAAAAAGCCAGTGAGAGTATTCTCACTGACTCTAACATCCATCGGAGGCTTATTGGTTAAACTAATTCTTCCACATGATCTAGTACACGGACAAATTGACCTTCATTATATGGATAACCAGCTTTTGTGATTTTCACACGGACTAGCTTTCCAATTAAATCATCTGTGCCAGGAATAACAACCTTCAAATAATTATCCGTGTATCCTTCAACTAAATTAGCTTTGCCATCTAAGTTATGTTTTTCTTCTGGGATAATCTCTAGGACTTTGCCTTCAAATCTGGCAGCATATTCCGCTGCTAGTTGGTCATTCAACGTAATTAAACGGTGAACACGTTCATTTTTCACATCTTCGTCTACTTGGTCATCCATTCTTGCGGCAGGTGTACCTGTACGCTTAGAATATGGAAAAACATGAAGCTCAGAGAACTTTTGATCACGAATAAAACTAAACGTTTCCATAAATTCTTCTTCTGTTTCTCCTGGGAAGCCAACAATCACGTCAGATGTAATAGCTAAATCAGGCAGAGCTTCTCTTAAGCGATCTAATCGATTTGCAAAAAACTCCATTGTATATTTTCTACGCATTCTTTTTAATACCGTATCTGAACCAGATTGTATGGGAATATGCAAATGCCTAACAACAATTTTCGATTCACTTAATACATCAATTACTTCATCTGATAATTGACTTGCTTCAATCGAACTAATGCGAAGTCGCTTTAACCCCTTTACATTTGCTTCGATATCTCTTAAAAGCTGTGCTAAATTATAATCTTTTAAATCTTCTCCGTAACCACCTGTATGAATACCAGTCAAAACAATTTCTAAATATCCAGCGTCCACCAATTGTTGTGCTTGTCGAACAACTTCTTCTGGATCTCGAGAACGCATTAGTCCACGAGCCCAAGGAATAATACAAAACGTACAGAAATTATTACAACCTTCCTGAATCTTTAATGATGCACGAGTGCGATCCGTAAAGGCAGGAACATCTAACTCCTCATAAACACGATTTTTCATAATATTGCCGACAGCATTAATTGGTTTACGTTCGGTTTTGTACTGCTCAATATACTCCAGCATTTTTGTGCGTTCTTGTGTTCCTACAACAATATCTACTCCTGGAATCGCCATAATTTCAGCGGGAGAAGTTTGTGCATAGCAACCAGTTACACAAATAACTGCATCTGGATTTTGGCGAACAGCACGACGAATTACTTGTCTACTCTTTTTATCACCAGTATTAGTTACGGTACATGTATTGATGACATAAACATCTGATTGTTTTTCGAACTCTGTACGGTCATAACCATTTTCTTTAAATAATTGCCATATAGCTTCTGTTTCATAATGATTAACTTTACAGCCTAATGTATGGAATGCAACGGATGACAAGTCCTTACACCTCTTTCATTCATATTCATAGGAAATTGCAGCTAGCGCATATAGCGGAGCGGTTTCTGTTCGTAAAATCCTTGGTCCAAGAGCGATTGGTTGAAAATCATTTTCTAGTAAATGTTTTACTTCCTGACGATCGAGTCCGCCTTCTGGGCCAAAAACGATCAGTATCGATTGTTTATCATATACTTTTTTCAATTGGTCCGCAAATTTTTGTCGGTCTTCTAGCTTCGCATCTTCTTCATCCGCAACAAATCTCACATCATATGCTTTAGAAATTTCCAAAAGCTCTTTTAAAGAGATTGGATTATGTATATGTGGGATAAATGAACGGTGAGATTGCTCTGCCGCTTCTTTAGCAATCTTTTGTAAGCGCGCAATTTTTTTCTCATTTTTTTGTTTATCCCATTTCACAATAGAGCGTTTAGCTTCAAACGGATAAAGCGTATGCATACCTAATTCAGTTGCTTTTTGCGTGATCAATTCTAATTTATCACCTTTTGGAAGACCACAGACGAGAGAAACTTTAATAGGCATTTCATTGGATTGCCCATGCATTTCAACTACTTGTAGAAGGACAGATTTAGAAGTACCTTCCACAATCGTCATCGTATACGTCTTACTATCTGCCACTACATATACTTGATCTCCAGGAGACATGCGCATCACCTGAATCATATGATGCGCGTCATCACCTGAAATTGTCACTGTATTATTTTCTTGGATAGTTTCATTCGTAAAATAACGTTGCATGACAATCTCCTTTATTGAACAGGCTTCTTAGAAATGATTGTTACCCAGTCTTCCATCATCATCACTTCTTCTATTTCGAAGCCAGATTGCTGCAAGGAATTGCGAACATCCTCTTTTTTCGTTGCAATAATGCCGGATGTGATGAATAATCCACCTTTTTTAACAATCGAAAATGCATCGTCTGTAAAAGTCATAATAATTTCTGCTAAAATATTAGCCACAACAATATCTGCTTGTTCCTTCACATTATCTAGTAAATTACCATGCGTTACCTGCACTAAGTGTTCTACCTTATTTAGCTGAATATTTTCTTTTGCAGATTTAACAGCTACTTCATCTAAGTCAAGTGCATGAATAGCAGTAGCGCCTAGTTTAGCTGCTCCAATTGAAAGTACCCCAGAACCAGTGCCTACATCAATCACGCTTGAGTTAGGCTGTACTGTTTTTTCAAGTGCTTGTAAACACATAACAGTTGTTGGGTGAGTACCTGTACCAAAAGCCATACCTGGATCTAATTCGATAATCAATTCATCTGAATTGACACGCTCATAGTCTTCCCATGTTGGAACAATTGTAAAACGGTTCGATATTTTCACAGGATGATAATACTTTTTCCATGCAGTTGCCCAATCTTCTTCATCTACTTCTTGTATAGTAAGAATATTATGTCCAAGGTCGATATTAAAGTTTAGTAAGTTGTTAATCGCAAGTTTGATCTCTTCCACTGTTTCTAATAAAAAACTTGTTTCGGCTAAATAAGCTTTTATTCGAACACCATCTACTGGAAAATCATCTGGATTTAAGCTGTAGATTTCTCCAAAAACATCTTCTCGTTCTCTTACTAACTCTTCTGAATCCTCAATAACTACTCCACTTGCACCAGCTTCATGCAAAATATTACTAATTGCCTCCACTGCTTCATTCGTAGTATGAATGGATAGTTCAGACCATTTCACTTGCGCCAACTCCTTTATTCGCCTTTTATCGTTCTTTTAATTTTATCAAATAATGAGCTACCTTGCTCTTCAGGAATATCCCCACTGATTTCGGCAAATTCGCGTAGCAATTGCTTTTGTTTTTCTGTTAATTTTTTCGGAGTAATAACTTTGACAACAACATGTTGGTCACCTATGCCATACCCGTGAACATTTTTTACGCCTTTTCCTTTTAGTCGGAATTGCGTTTGTGATTGAGTACCAGCAGGAATTTTTAGTTTCACTTTCCCTTGAACCGTCGGAACTTCAATTTCATCTCCAAGTGCCGCTTGAGCAAATGTTAATGGAAGTTCATAGTAAATATCGTCGCCGTCACGTTCAAATCGAGGATCTGCTTTTACTCGGAATACTACATATAAGTCTCCAGCTGGACCACCATTAACACCTGGTTCTCCCTGACCGCTTACGCGAAGTTGTTGACCATCATCAACACCTGCAGGAATTGTAACTTTAATTTTTTTGCGTTTATTAACCGTACCTTTACCAGAACAAGTAGAACATTTTTCTTTAATCATTTTTCCAGTTCCAGAACAGTGATTACAAGCACGTTTAGTTTGAATACGACCAAATGGTGTGTCTTGTGTAACATTCACTTGACCATTGCCATTACAGTGTGTACATGTTTCAGGATGCGTGCCTGGTTTAGCACCAGTACCTTTACATGTTTCACATGATTCTTCTTTGGCAATTTCAATTTCTTTTTCTTTCCCAAAAACAGCTTCTTCAAATTCAATTGTCATAGAATATTGAAGGTCATTTCCTTTTCTCGGAGCATTTGGATCACGTCTTCTAGAACCTCCGCCTCCGAAGAACGAACTGAAAATATCTTCAAATCCAAAGCCGTCTCCACCACTGAATCCACCACCAAAGCCTTGATTTGGACCAGCGTGACCAAATTGATCATACCCTGCACGTTTTTGCTCGTCACTTAATACTTCATATGCTTCTGAAATTTCTTTGAATTTATCTTCTGCATTAGCTTCTTTGTTAATATCTGGATGGTATTGCTTAGAAAGCTTACGATAAGCTTTTTTAATTTCATCTTGAGAAGCACTTTTTGAAACGCCTAGTACCTCATAATAATCACGTTTATTCATAGTTCACTCTCCTGCTCTGTTAACGTACACATAAAAATTATTGTAACATGGACAAAATCCGAATAGCAAAACAAATAGAAATTTTACCATTATCTTATTTAACATTGAAAAAGCCAAAGCCGAAAACGGTCTTTGACTTTTTCTGTTGACATTCTTACTTGTCTTTATCGTCGTTTACTTCTTCAAATTCTGCATCGACAACACCGTCATCAGATGGTCCACCAGCTTGACCTGCATTTGCAGCATCTGCTTGAGCTTGTTCATAAAGCTTCATTGTAAGTTGTTGAACGATTTCATTTAATTTATCTTTTTTCGTTTTGATTTCTTCTAGGTTTCCAGCTTCAAGTGCAGCTTTTAACTCTTCTTTTGCATCTTCAGCAGACTTTTTCTCTTCTTCAGACACTTTATCTTCTAGGTCTTTTAGAGTTTTTTCAGTCATAAATACTAATTGATCCGCTTCATTTTTCACTTCTGCTTCTTCTTTACGAACTTTATCTGCTTCAGCGTTCGCTTCTGCTTCTTTTACCATACGTTCGATTTCTTCGTCAGAGAGAGAAGAGTTTGATTGGATTGTAATATTTTGTTCTTTTTGCGTTCCTAAATCTTTCGCTTTAACATTTACAATACCATTTTTGTCGATATCAAATGTAACTTCGATTTGTGGTACACCACGTGGTGCTGGTGGAATATCCGCAAGTTGGAAACGACCAAGTGTTTTGTTGTCAGTCGCCATCGGACGTTCACCTTGTAATACGTGAATATCTACTGCCGGTTGGTTATCCGCTGCAGTGGAGAACGTTTGAGATTTTGATGTTGGGATAGTTGTATTACGGTCAATTAACTTCGTGAATACGCCGCCCATTGTTTCAATACCTAATGAAAGTGGTGTAACGTCAAGAAGAACAACGTCTTTCACATCTCCTGTTAATACTCCACCTTGAACAGCAGCACCCATTGCTACTACTTCATCTGGATTTACACCTTTATGTGGTTCTTTCCCAGTTTCTTTCTTAATAGCTTCTTGTACAGAAGGAATACGAGTAGATCCACCTACAAGAATAACTTTATCAATTTGTGAAGCTGATAATCCAGCATCTTTCATTGCTTGACGAGTTGGTACCATTGTACGCTCTACTAAGTGAGCTGTTAAATCATCAAATTTCGCACGAGTCATTGTAACTTCTAAGTGAAGTGGTCCAGCTTCGCCTGCAGTGATGAATGGAAGTGAAATTTGAGTTGAAGTAACACCAGAAAGATCTTTTTTCGCTTTTTCAGCAGCGTCTTTCAAACGTTGAACAGCCATTTTATCTTTTGATAAATCAATGCCGTTTTCTTTTTTGAACTCTTGTACTAAATAGTCCATTAATACTTGGTCAAAGTCATCTCCACCTAGACGGTTATCACCAGCAGTTGCTAGTACTTCAAATACGCCATCACCAAGTTCTAGGATAGATACGTCAAATGTACCGCCACCTAAATCGTATACAAGAATTTTTTCATCATGGTCCATTTTATCTAAACCGTATGCAAGTGCAGCCGCAGTAGGTTCGTTAATAATACGTTCCACTTCAAGACCAGCAATACGACCAGCATCTTTTGTAGCTTGACGTTCAGCATCATTGAAGTAAGCAGGAACAGTAATTACTGCTTTAGTTACTTTTTCTCCTAGATATTCTTCTGCAAATCCTTTTAAATACTGAAGAATCATTGCAGATACTTCTTGTGGTGTATATTCTTTATCTTCTGCTGTTACTTTTTCATTTGTACCCATTAAACGTTTAACAGATGCAATTGTGTTTGGGTTAGTGATAGATTGACGCTTCGCTACTTCCCCAACTTGTTTTTCGCCGTTTTTGAATGCTACAACTGATGGAGTTGTGCGGTTACCTTCTGGATTCGGAATTACTTTTGGTTCTCCACCTTCTAGTACAGATACACATGAGTTTGTTGTTCCTAAGTCAATACCAATAATTTTAGACATACGTTTTTCCTCCTAATATATAACTGATATATGAGATATCATTAATATTTTTTTATTATATAAACTGCATTTCAAAAGACTGATTGTTATTCGTTTACTTTAACCATCGTTGGGCGAAGTACTCTATCTTTCAACTTATACCCTTTTTGCAGTTCTTGAAGCACGATACCAGATTCTTTAGAATCGTCTTTTTCTTGCATAACTGCTTGGTGAAAATTAGGATCGAATGAAACCCCTTCTGCTTCAATAGGCTCTAAGCCTTCTGTTGAAACTGCACTTAATAACGAACGATAAACCATCTCTACACCTTTTGTTAAAGAAACAGCTTCTTCTGTTGTTGCTTCAACAGCAAGGGCACGCTCTAGATTATCAAGCACCGGCAAAATTTCCGTTAATACGGATTGAGCACGATATTTATAATCGGCTTCCTTATCTAATTGAACTCGACGTTTGTAATTTTCAAAGTCCGCTCTTAAACGAATCGCTTTGTCTTTTTCTTCGTCAAGTTCTTGCTTTACAAGTGTCAATTCATCGATTTCTTCTTCTACCAGTACTTCAGTAGCTTCTGTTTCTTGTTGTTCTTCCACAATTTCTTGTCCTAGAACTATTTCATCTTTTTCTTTTTCCATTACTAGCAACTCTCCTTTATCCATGTGGGCCATGTAATATTTTGGACAATTCCCGAGATAAATCTCCACTCATTACGTCAAGCAAGGAAACAACTCGTTTGTAATCCATACGAGTAGGCCCAATGATTGCAATTGAACCCATCTGTTCATCCCCAATTTCATAGGACGCAGTAATAATACTACAATCTTCCATTCCTAGTTGGTTATTTTCTGAACCGATTCGAATTTGAATTCCCTTTTTCTCTAAATGGAAAAGTCCCGGTATTTGATTTACATGATCCATCCAATACATGATACTTCGTGCTTTTTCTAAATCATTAAATTCAGGTTGATTTAACAATTGCATTTTTCCGCCGTAGTATACTTTGTCCTCATGTTCGATTGTCATAGCTTTGTTTAATGAACCTAGAAGATTATTTAAACGACCGCTGTTTTGACGCAAGACCGATAATGTGACAGCATCTAATTTTGCTGGAAGCTCATGTAAATGAACACCAACTAAATGTTCATTGATTAAATTAACCATACGTTCAATGTCAGATGCAGTAAAACTTTCCGGGATGGAAAATACGCGATTTTCTACATGCCCACTATCTGTCACAATGATTGCAACAGCGGAATCATCCGTTAATGGAACAATGGAAAACCTTTTAACACGATGCTTTCTAACATCTAAGCCTAACATAATAGAGGTATAATTCGTTAATTCGGAAAGAATATTTGCCGATTTTCGAATTATTTGCTCCGTCTCGCCCATCCGTTCCTGAAAAACAGAACGAATCTGGTTAATCTCGTCTTTGGTAATCCGTTGGGGAGTTAACAAATTGTCTACATAATAACGATAGCCCTTTTCTGAAGGGACGCGGCCAGACGATGTATGCGTTTTTTCTAAAAAACCCATATCTTCTAAATCCGCCATATCGTTTCGAATAGTAGCAGGACTAAATGAAACTTCCTCCTTTTTCGAAAGTTGGCGAGATCCCACTGGCTGAGCGGTTTCAATAAAATCATCTACCGTTACTTGCAATATTAATAATTGCCGATTAGTTAGCATGATCATCACCTCTGTTAGCACTCGTCTATAGAGAGTGCTAATACTCATATAAAATTTATCAAATCTATAGATAACTGTCAACGATTTAGTTTTATTTATTTAGCTAAGTTAAGCGATCATGTTGTTACCTACCGAAAATCCGCTCGCTTTGCTCGAACGAACTGCCAAGCCTCCTCGAGGCAACAGCCAATTAAACAGAGCCATTTATTTAAGAAAATATTGAAACACTTCATTCCCCATAAAGCGTCCACGAGTCGTTAATTTTACAAAGTTATTTTCCATTTTGATTAATTCTTTTCGAAGCAACTCTTCCAATTGTTCACCGTACACTTGTGGGAGAGTTTGTCCGTATCTTTCTTCAAATCTTTCTAAGGAGACCCCTGCATTTTTTCGCAATCCTAAAAACATTTCTTCTTCCATTTTCTCTATCTGTGTTACTTCTTTTTGCATCATCAGTGGTTTTTCACCAGAATCGATTGTTTGCATATACTTTTTTAAAGGACCGTGATTAGAATATCTCACACCATTTACATAACCGTGTGCTCCTGCTCCCAATCCAATATATTCGTCGTTGTTCCAATAGAGTAAATTATGTTGGGAAGCTTTGCCTTCCAACGAAAAATTACTTATTTCATATTGTAGATAACTGTTCTGCTTCATCTCGTCCAACAAATAGCCATACATTTCCGCTTCCAAATCTTCTCCTGGTAACGATAGCTTTCCCTTTGATAATAAATTATAAAAAATTGTTTTCGGTTCTACTAATAATGAGTAGGCTGAAATATGTGGGATCTTTAGACGAAAAGCTTCTTGTAAAGATGCTTTCCACTGTTCCATCGTTTGATTTGGTAAGCCATACATTAAATCGATACTTATGGATGGAAAATCTGTTTGTTTTGCGAATTCAATCACTTCATAAACATGCTCATTGGAATGTGTTCTTCCAAGAACTTTCAACAAGTCTTGATCAAAAGTTTGCACTCCCATACTTAATCTATTCACACCAAATTTGCGCATAAGTTGCATTTTCTCAAGCGTGATTTCATCCGGATTTGCTTCCGATGTGAATTCTATAACTTGTTCCATTGGAATATACATGTGGATGAGTGTAAATAAACGTTCTAATTGTTCTAGTGATAATGAAGTAGGCGTTCCTCCACCGATAAAAATAGTTTCAATCTTTGCCTTTTTTAAATCATCTGTCCATAAAGCCATTTCTTTTCCAAGAGATTCAATGTATTCATCGACTGGTTGATTATGAAAGAAAAATTTATTGAAATCACAGTAATTACAAATTTGATGACAAAAAGGAATATGTATATATACACCTCGTACCATAATCATTCCTACTTTCTATATAAAGCACAACTTCATCTAGTGTTTAATTTCCTTGAATGATAGTTGAACTAGGATTTTTCTACAAGTCACAACTGGATAAAAGAAAAAGGAGGCTACTAGTGCCCCCTTTCCGGTTTTCTTATTTATTCGGTTCGTCCATCTTAAGTACTGCCATAAATGCCTCTTGTGGCACTTCAACAGACCCTACTTGTTTCATACGCTTTTTACCTTCTTTTTGTTTATCAAGAAGTTTACGTTTACGTGAAATATCTCCACCATAACATTTAGCTAAAACGTTTTTACCAACCGATTTAATCGTTGAACGAGCAACGATTTTTTGACCGATTGCTGCTTGTACTGGTACTTCGAACTGTTGTCTTGGAATCAACGCTTTTAGTTTTTCAACGATAAGTTTTCCTCGCTCGTAAGCAAAATCACGATGCACGATAAAGCTTAAAGCATCTACCTTTTCACTATTCAATAAGATATCCATTTTCACTAATTTCGATTCTTTGTATCCAATCAAGTCATAATCAAAAGATGCATAGCCTTTTGTGCTTGATTTTAATGAATCAAAGAAGTCATATACGATTTCAGATAATGGAATCTCATAAATGATATTAACACGCGCCTTAGACAAGAAATCCATCGTGATAAAGTTTCCACGTTTACGTTGGCATAGCTCCATTACAGAACCAACGTAATCTTCCGGAACCATAATCGATGCTTTTACATAAGGTTCTTCAATTGCTTCCACTTTTTGCACATCTGGCATCATAGAAGGGTTGTCTACTTTGATTACTTCACCATTCGTTAACTTCACGTCATAAATAACGCTTGGTGCAGTTGTGATTAAATCAATTTTGAATTCGCGTTCGATACGCTCTTGGATGATTTCCATATGAAGTAATCCTAAGAATCCACAACGATACCCAAAGCCTAACGCCTGAGAAGTTTCTGGTTCGAACTCTAGTGCAGAGTCATTCAGTTGTAATTTTTCTAATGCATCACGTAAATCTACGTATTTCGTGTTATCAATCGGATATAATCCACAGAATACCATAGGGTTCATTTTGCGATATCCAGCTAACGCTTCTGTTGCAGGGTTAGAAGCTAATGTAATTGTATCCCCGACACTGGAATCTCCTACATGTTTCATCGATGCTGTTAAGAATCCTACGTCTCCAACTGTCAACTCTGAGCGTTGTGTCGTTTTTGGTGTAAATACGCCTGTTTCCACGACTTCGAATTCTTTACCAGATGACATCATTTTTATCGTGTCCCCTGGTTTCACTGTACCTTCCATAATTCGAATATACACAATTACGCCTCGGTAAGGGTCAAATAAGGAATCGAAGATCAATGCTTTTAAAGGCGCGGAAGGATCCCCTGTTGGTGCAGGAACTTTTTCTACAATTTGTTCTAAAATTTCTTCAATACCGATTCCTGCTTTTGCAGATGCAAGCACTGCTTCAGAAGCATCAAGTCCAATTACTTCTTCCACTTCTCCTCTTACACGTTCTGGATCGGCTGCAGGTAAATCGATTTTATTGATAACCGGTAATATTTCCAAATCATTATCTAATGCTAAATAAACATTTGCTAGTGTTTGGGCTTCAATTCCTTGTGCTGCATCCACTACAAGAATTGCACCTTCACATGCTGCTAAACTTCTAGACACTTCGTACGTAAAGTCTACGTGCCCAGGAGTATCGATTAGATGAAAGATATACTCTTCTCCGTCTTTTGCAGTGTATGTTAATTGAACAGCATTTAACTTTATGGTAATACCTCTTTCACGCTCTAAGTCCATGGAATCTAACAATTGGTCTTTCATTTCTCGTGAAGTTAATGTTTTCGTTTTTTCTAAAATACGATCGGCTAAAGTCGATTTTCCGTGGTCAATATGCGCGATAATGGAAAAATTACGAATCTTCTTCTGTCGCGCGATTCTATCTTCATTGTTCATGCTTGTTCACTCCTAATTAAACTACTATGAATTATAACAGACAACTCGCGTCTAAGTAACGCATAATCATTAAGTCTGTTATTCAAAATATTTTTTCTATGTATTTGTTCGTTATTTTCATCTTTTTTTGCCAGACTTTAATCTTACCAAAATTCTGTTCGTAAGACAATCTGAGTTACTCAACAGTTTGAACAGGAAGTGCAATCAATATTTCTTCTTTTGTTTGAATCAATTTCATAATTCCAATTAACATAAAAAAACACGAACAATATTAAAGGAAACTAAAGAAATATTATTTTAAGTGAAATAAAGTATAGTTGATTTCCGCTATAGGCGGACGCTTTCCGCGGGGTGAGCGATAAGCCATCACCGCCGCACGCGTCGTTTGTGATGGCTTATCTGTCTCACTCATCCCGCTGGAGTCGCCGCCTGCCGCTTCCATCAACAAAGTGATTATTATCCTGCAACGGAATCACCTAGAAGTTTTATTTAAACAAAAAAAGCGAGTTCTTGAACAACTTGTCGTTCAAGAACTCGCTATGAAATGAATAATAATAGACTTTTTAGGTCCTCCATTTTCTCCGCTCAATCTCTTTTTGTTTTAAGAAGGTAGTTGTTGATTGAACAAATTAGAAATGGCTTTTGCTAAAATAGCGATGGAACGATTTAACTCTTGTTCGGTGTTGTCAACACCTCCAAGCTCCATCACTAATAGATTTTTAGCGATGTCTTGATTGTAAACCCCATCAACACCTTTACCGGCTTTAACCATAACTCCTCGTGATATCCCGGGTACTAATTTATTTAATTCATCCGAGAGATTATTAGCAAGTTGCTCATTCCATTTATAGTTATCGTGTTCTCCTCCAATAACAAACAGAATCTTCGCATAGCTTTCCTCTCCAGTTTGAAGGGTAGTTACTTTCGATTTCATTGCGTCTCTGTGAATATCTAAGACAATATCATATTCATTATGTGCTAATGCATCTTGAACAAGCGGTCTGACAGTAGCATAATCATCCATCTCTTTTGGATTATGATTTTCTAAAAACTTCGTTTCTATTTGATGAAATGCAAATTGATCATTTATTTGATCTTGAAAGGAAGTTATATTATTTGCAGGATGATAAACTGCAACTTTTTCTCCTTGTGAAGCAAGTATAGGCAGATAGGCTTCGTGCGAATGGGTAAATAAAACAAATGCTTTTTTAGGGGCTATTATTTCTGCTACAGTTGGCTTGGCCTCTAATTGTGCTGCATATACTACTGGCGTGTCCTCTTTCTTCTTTTCTTCAGTTGGTGCCGATAAAAGAGGTGTCTGGATTGTCGCTATGATAATGGGAGCTAAAAATAAAAGTAATAAAATGCTTGTTAAATTCTTTAGGGAATTTGCCATAAGTTCCACTCTCCTCACACAATCGTATGTGGAGAAGTGGAATTTTAGAACGACATCATCTACCTGTTATCCATGTTTCTAACCCAGAGGAAAGCAAATAAGCGTATTGTTCAACCCAGGCATCTGTTTCTTTTGGAGTGACAAATAAAGATGGATTTTTTCCGACAAATACTTCCTCAAACAATTTTCTTTTTTCATCCGTTGACCATGTAACCCATTCGCCGAAAATTGGTTGTAAAACAGTTTTATCTATGGAAGTTTTTTTACTTGAAACCATCGGCGTAACTGCTAATGCAGATGAAGGCCTACCTTTTTCTTCTACCTTAGATGCAATATAATGAATAACATGCTCCATTGCATCCGCATATAAGACAGGTCCGTCGACAACCATGGGTATTCCTATTGCTGTAACAGGAACACCATACACCTCTTCCGATACTTCCTTTCGCTGATTTCCTACACCCGACCCAGGATGAATACCGGTATTTGTAAGCTGAATCGTTTTACATAGTCGTTCACTATTCCTTGCAGCAAGTGCATCTAAAACAAGGATTAAATCTGGCTGAAATGCCTTGCTAATAGCTTCAATAAAATCACTTGTTTCAAATCCAGTTTGTCCGGTCACCCCTGGTGCGTACATGACTACTTTAACCTGTTCATTTTGAGTCAATGACGAACCTTGCAAGTATTCGATTGCCTTAGGCCCAATAGCATCAGGTGTAATTGTGGCATTCCCAAGCCCAATAATTAGTATTTTAGAGGATTTGGTTAACTTAATATGTTCATGCATCTCTTGTAGCTTACGCGTGAATAATTTTTCTAAGTTTTGAAAGCTTTGTTCCTCATCTGGGCTAACGGTCAAGTCCGTTAACGTAATATATTTCCCTTTTTTCTTTCCTAGCTTTTTTTCTCCTTCCTCGTTTACTTCAATAGATGTTATTAAAACAGGACCTTCTCGACTTTCTTCAAAGATAATGCCTTCTGATTCTTTTAAAGTGTCTTTCTCATCTTTTGTTCGATGTTTGACCATTTCTTCCGATTCATCTAACAAATCTGTTCGTCCCCACATAAAATTCACCTCCAAATTAGTTTGCACGATGTGTCAAGTAAATATTCTTTGCATTTATATATTGCAATTTGTTTTTTCGTTTGTTAAAATAATGCTTGTTGTATAATACAGTTTCAACAAAAAATGTATCATCTCAGACCTTATTAGGAGGTGAAAGGTATGCCAAACATTAAATCTGCAATTAAACGTGTTAAGACAAATGAGAAGTTAAACGCTCAAAATGCAAAAGCTAAATCAGCGATGCGTACTGCTGTGAAAAAAGCTGATAACGCTGCACTTAATAACGATGAAAACGCAAAAGAACTTATTAAAACTGCAATTCAACAAGTTGAAAAAGCAGCTTCAAAAGGTTTAATTCATAAAAACGCAGCTAGTCGTAAGAAAGCTCAATTAATGAAAAAAGCGTAAAATAAAGAAGACTGGTCCGATTCTATTCGGCCAGTCTTTATTTATTTGTCAATATTTAGTCACAATTTCATTTTAATAAAAACAACTCTAAAATTCTCTCACGATTTATACTTAATGTTTTCAGTTGCAAATCAACTGTCGCTATATCATTTAATGTGCGAAGTAGCTTTTGTTCATTATGCAGCATTGGATTGTCAAATAATAATTTTACTCGATAAGGATGCACCTTAAGCTGATTGGCAATTTGCTGTGCATGGTATCCTTTTTTCTTTAAATGGCTTACTTGCACCATTAGTCTTACTTGTGTGGCAATTAATGCATTTAACTTCAATGGATCCTCTTTACGCTTCAACAAATCATGGTAAATTTCAATTGCTTCGCTTTTATTTCCTGCTAGATAAGCGTTCCCTAATGTGAATACATCCTGCTCTAAAGTTCGAACTAATAATTGCTTCACTGTATCTGCGTCAATTTCTTGATCTTCCCCTATATACGTCGCTATTTTTACTAACTCCGTTTGTAAGTGAACTAAATCCGTACCTCCAAGTTCAATCAAGCAATTAATTGCTTCTTCAGACATTGTTTTTCCATATGTCGAAACTTCATGTAATACCCAACTTTTTAAATCATGCGCTTGCAAACTTATTGCTTCTATCACATTTGCATACTGTTTCATTGCTTTCGTTATTTTTT
Organism: Psychrobacillus sp. FSL H8-0484; assembly: GCF_038005325.1. NCBI lineage: Bacteria > Bacillati > Bacillota > Bacilli > Caryophanales > Bacillaceae > Psychrobacillus > Psychrobacillus sp. FSL H8-0484. The sequence continues at coordinate 2,714,049 of NZ_JBBOSZ010000001.1, forward strand.
TTCGTTCATCTAGCTTCTCATAAGGTGCTATAAAAATGGTAACTGCCGTTGGCGAAGGACTCTGCAACCATTTTTCTAATTCAGTCGTATCATGCATTATTTTCTCTTTTCCTTTTTCCGTCGCTTTTAAGAAAAATGCATTTTTTGCAATGACTAGTTTTTTATCAGAGAAAAAAGGGAGAGTATCTGCTTCATACATTACTTCTTCTACATTTTTTTCTTCTAAATCAAAGGAAATAACCTCTGCTTCCCCATTTTCCTTTAACTGTCTTTTAATTCTTTTCAATGTTTCTTCAATAAAATAAGCTTCCGTTCCACATAATAAATACACATCGGATAAATTATTGTTTGTTATTTGTGCCCATTTATCTGAAATCATACTAGATCTCCTTGCTACTTATAGTTAAACTTTATTATAACGTAAAATAGGTGAATAATTTGTGACATTGTGAGAGCAAAATGAAAAAGAAAAGATTCTATGTAGATTTTTTATAGGCATTCCTTTATAATTAGGTGGAAATAGGAGGGGTAACAATGAACGAGTTTGAACAAAATGTACAGTCGAAACGTAACGACGCGATCGACTCAGGCGTAGGTTTCGCTGTCTCCTTTGGATTTTTTACAATTATGTTTGTAATTGCAGTAGTTATTGAGTTTGTTTCTCGATAATAACTGAAAAGGGTTTTGTCTATTATAGGCAAAACCCTTTTCCCTTTTTATGGGGTCGTAACAAATACCTCCCCTTTTTTCGTTATTTTTACTTCTATTGCACCGTCTATACCTGTCTGTAAAAAAGGGATATTCAAATCATTTAGCCGTTCAACAACTTCTGGATGTGGGTGACCATAGCGATTATCAAAACTAGCCATAATAATAGATATTTTGGGATTGGTCCACGCTAAAAAAGATTCATCACTAGACGTTTTACTTCCATGATGCCCAACTTTTAATAACGTAATCTCTTTTAAAGTTTTTGGATACTTCTCCACTAATTCTAGCTCTCCTTGAATCTCCAAGTCCCCTATAAATAATCCATGAAAATAATTATTTTTCATCGATAAGACGAGTGAATCATTATTTCCTTCATAATCAGAATCAAATGGGTACATATACTGCAGTTGAAAATATTTTGAATCAATTTTATCTCCAGCTCTTTTTTCCATTATAGGTATTTGTAGTTTCTCTACTTCCTCCTTTAAGTCCCTCATTACTTCTTTGTCCAGTGAACCTGGAGAAATATGAATTTCCTCTACCTGCACTTCTCTTAATATTTCTTCTGCCCCTTCCATATGATCGGCATCTGCGTGTGTCAAGACGAGCGTATCTATTTTGGTAATTCCTTTTCCTTTTAAAAAAGGAACAACAATCTGCCTTCCAATCTCATAAGCTTCCTTTGTATCCTTCCAAGCTTCTTGCTCGAAGCGTAATAACCCACCAGTATCAATCATTAGTACCTCTTTTCTATAAGGCATTTCAATGACTATACAATCTCCTTGTCCAACATTTAGAAACGTAATCTTGGTGGATGAATCTAAATATGGGGTAAGTTGAATGGTTATCATTGGCAATAAAAGAAGAAAGATACTAAATAATCTCTTTTGCTTTCTCTCCATGGAAATAAAAAAGAAAATAACACTCATATACGCAATAAATACAAATAAAAGCGTAGGTTTCATCGGATTCCACATTTGATAAGGTAAGGTTCCTAAATACATGATAAAATTTCCCAGCAAAGTACGAATGGGCTCGTATAACAAAAATAGGAGATGACTTAGAGAGATAGATATAGAGGTAAGGAATAAGAAAAAGAGATTTATTGGCAAAATGATGAAAGAAAATAAAGGGACAAAAACTAAATTAGCGAGGAAGGAAGAAATAGAAATCTCATAAAAATGATAAATAAGAATGGGATACACAATCAGCTGACATACAGAAGTAATTACAAACGATTGAACTAGATAAGAAGTACTATGTTTTAATAGTATAGACGAATAGATTAGAGAGAATGCAGCTAAATACGACAACTGAAACCCCAATTGAAAGATTATCCAAGGAGAGAGCCATATAAAACCAATAAGACTAATTGAAAATGCATCATCTACTGCAAGTTTTTTCTTCCATAATACACTCACTAATACGAGCTCAGTAACCGAGACCGATCTCCAAACAGACGGTGCCCCTCCTGCTATAAAACCATACAGCGGAAGAGAAATGATTAAAATCCAATTTGCAGTTTCTTTTCGAACACCCAAACGAATAAGTAACTCATATATAAGGAACACAACTAATGCTACATGAAGGCCTGAAATAGCAAACAAATGCGTGATACCTAACGTTTGATAGGCATTTTGAGTGTCGGACGGCATTTGTTCCCTACTGCCGATCAATAAAGCTTCCGCTTCCGACTGCAAAGACAAAGGAAAAGTATTTTGTATATGCTGCTTCATCTTAAAACGTTTCTCCGCCATATAAGCCAAGAAGCCTTCAACTTTACCAATCACTTCATACTGGTCTACTTGTATTTGTCCGACCGCTCCGTTACTTTTTATATACTGATCCATTTCGAAAGCATATTGGTGGGACATGGGTCTTTTCGTAACTTCTTTTGCATCTACTTTGAAAATCATACCCGCAAGGGAGGTATTCATAAGAGCTAGTTTTTCCTGTTCAGATTTCATTTTCAACTGTACATACCATTTTTCATTTTCATCTGAAACGGCAAAACCTCTGATAAAACGTCCATTTATTCGGTAAACGTCTGTCAATGTTAGGTTCGTTACATTCCATTCATTTGCAGGTTGAGGAATTACCGCTAAAACGTATGCATACGAAAGCATTCCAAATATAAGAGTTCCAATAATAAATAGTACATGCTTTTGTTTATATATTAACCAACTACATAGCATGACAAATAGAAGTAATAGCCTTACCGATTCATAAGCTGCAACTGTAGCTATTACAATAGATAAAGCTAGATATATAAGATTACCTTGAATTGTTATAAACCGAATAATTCAGCCACCCTCGTTTCATAAGGTGCCAATTCTTCACTACTTGCCCCTTTCTCACGCAGCTTTGTCATAAGCTCCATGTAAAGTGCAATTTTTTCATCACTTAAGAAGTCAATTTTACGGTCATCAAATGGCACATGAATTACTTCCACTCCTGCTTTTTCTAGCAATTCAATCGCATAAGCGTTATTTTTGTAGTCTTGCGCATAATATAGACGCGAAATCCCGGCTTGAATAATTGATTTAGTGCATGGTAAACATGGGAAATGTGTCACGTATAAATCTGCTCCACTTACCGTAATTCCATATTTCGCACATTGCAACAAGGCGTTCATTTCTGCATGGACTGTCCGCACGCAATGGTTATCTACCACGTAGCATCCATGATCTATACAGTGGTCTCCACCAGAAATGGATCCATTGTATCCACCTGCCATAATTCGACGATCCCGTACAATTGTTGCACCAACCGCTAAACGAGTACAAGTACTTCTTAATGCAAGTAAATGGCTTTGCGCCATGAAAAATTGATCCCATGTAATTCGCTCCATATAACTACCTCCCAAATATATTACTTTCTTAAGTTTAGTAGTTTGTCGAAAAAACTTCAATATAACTTATGACTACTTTACAGTAATAAGTGGTTCTAATTTTTCAAAGGTTTTTTGTCCGATGCCCGTTACTTTCATTAAATCTTGTTTTTCCTTAAAGCCTCCAACGTCCTCTCGATAAGCAATAATAGCATCAGCTTTTGCAGGGCCAATTCCTGGTAAAGTAGTTAGCATCGCTACTTCTGCTTTATTAATATTAACAAGATTGGACTTTTGATCTGGTGATGAAGAAAGTTCCTCTACTTCTTCTCCTTCTATCGGTACATAAATAACCATTTCATCTTCTACTCTTTGGGCATGGTTAATATTTTTACTATTACTCGACGGTAAATAACCTCCCGCTAGTTCGATCGCCGTTAATACTCGATTTCCTTCGGATAGTTCATAAACTCCTGGCTTATGAACAGCACCTTTTACTTCGACATAAATGGTCGTATCTTCTATATATTCAGTTGTTTCTTCTTGTTCTGTATAGGATTCATTGGTAGGGAGAGGTTGAATTAGATCAGCTGTGGGGGATGCTGATTCCATTTGAGCTTGTATAACGAAAAATAATAAAATCGCTATTACTGTTGTTGGGAGCAACAGTTTTTTCTTGTATTTCTGGACTAACATACGAATCAGGAGTATCAGCCTCTTTCGAAAAGAGGTAAATTATATGGAGTTATAGAAACTATACTAAATTTACCTCTCGATGAAAAGAGTTTATTTTACTGCATGAATAAAATAGCGTTCAATTGCGCCTTCTTCCTGCTCCCCAAAAATAGAGGTAGAAATAGTGACAGAGGAGAATCCAACTTGTTTTAACAAGTCAATATACGCTTCCACGGGGTACGTTCTCTGGTAATGAGATTCCTCAAAGCGTTCATAGTAGCCAGTATCATCTCGAACGAAAAATGTAATATCATGATAAATAGAATGTTCGTCTTCACCTTGTTCGGTATGCCAAATATACGCCACTTGCTCGTCTTCATACGTAAATGGACCATTAGGATAAATGACATCCATTTTATAAAGTGAATGAACATCAAAAAATAATTGACCATCTGTAGCTAACGCAGCAAAAATTTGTTGAAAAGTTTGTTCCACTTCTTCAAAAGTCTCGAGATAATTAAGGGAATCAATCGCAATTACTGCCACATCCACACCGTCGATTCCATCCATTTCAGCCATTGACTGACAGATAAAAGAAATCGCCGTATTATTCTCCAAACTACGATTTTGTGCAACCGTTAACATCGATTCCGACAAATCCACACCAATTACTTCGTAACCAGCCTTCGCAAATTGAACACTTAAAACGCCGGTACCACAGCCGATATCGACTAATCGTTTCCCTGCAGTTACAGGTGCATGATATTGCACCCATTCTGCATACTTTTCATAGGGAATATCCGCCATTAACGAATCATAAATAAAGGCAAACTGGTCGTAAGTGGACATTATGCGTCTTGCCCAACTTCGATCATTGGTGCATCTCCCCAAAGTCGTTCTAGGTTATAATATGAACGCTCGTCTTTGTGGAATACGTGTGCCACAACATCGCCCATATCTACTAAAATCCATCTTGCTTCATCGAAGCCCTCTAGTCGTTTCACATTGTATCCAGCGATAAGTGCTTGCTCTGATAGCTCTTTAGCAATCGCTTGAACTTGACGATCCGAGTTCGCATGGCAAATTAAAAAATAATCTGCAAGTAAAGATACTCCTTGCATATTTAATATTACGATATCCTCCGCGCGTTTATCGTCTGCTGCTTTATAAGCAATCTCTACTAATGATTGGGTAGAAGTCATTCTTTCACTTTTCCTCTCTTTTGTATCAAATCATTGTAACAATGAAATGAATCCGGAAATACCGGCTGTTTTTTTCCTATCAAAAATGTAATACTGTGGTGGATGCAACTAATCATTGCATCTTCTAAATCTTTTTCTGCTTTTTCTCGTAGAAGGTCCACTCCTGGAAAATTGCGGCTCGGCTCAATCATATCGGAGATGTAAATGATTTTCTCTAGAGGGGACATGTTTGCACGACCAGTTGTATGATACTTTATAGCCTGCAAAACATCTTCATCATCAATGTTAAATTCATTTTTTGCTACATAGCTTCCGACCGGCGCATGCCAAAGCTCATGGTGGAAATTCAATAGATTTGGATCCATCTTTTCAGAAAGAATCTTTGCTCTTAACCATTCTTTATCTGCATATTTTACACTATCATGCAAGATACCTGCAATTTCTGCCTTCGCTGTATCTTCCCCATATTTCTCTGCTAGATGAATTGCCGTCAGTGCGACACCTCTTGTATGAATATATCGCTTTTCAGGCATACGATCTTTCATCTGCTTCAATACATGATCAAATTTCATATAACTTCTCCTTTTGGATGAAATCTCGCACAACATCAGGAATAAGAAACTTAGTTGTTTCACCTTGCATTAGTCGATTTCGAACGAGGGTAGAAGATAAATCAATTTGAGGGATCTCCAATGTAATAATAGGATATGCTGATTCAATTGTCGTATTTGGTCTAGATACACCGACAATTCGCACTTTTTTTACAAGTTCATCAATACGATACCACTTAGGTAAATACTCCACTTGATCTCCACCAATGATGAAGAAAAACTCCGTCTCAGGCTCTCGCTTTTGCAAAAGTTCCATCGTATCAAAAGTATAAGAAGTTCCTCCACGTGCAAGCTCTATTAATTCAACTGACATATAGGGGATTCCTTCCATTGCAAGTTCTACCATTTTTAATCGTTGGTTAGCTGTCACACGCTTGTCCATTTGTTTATGTGGAGGGGTTGCATTTGGCATCCATCTTACTTCATCTAGATTCAATGCATGTAACACTTCATTTGCAATGATTAAATGACCAATATGCGGTGGGTTAAATGTTCCACCTAAAATCCCTACTTTTTTACTCATGCACGGCTCGCTTTTGGAAGCTCGATTCGTTTATTATTCTTCGATGGTTTGTATAAAACAACGGTTAAACCAATCAATTGCACTAGCTCAGCCTTTGTTCCTTTAGCAAGAGCAACTGCCACTTCCTGCTTCTCGTCTTCGCAGTTTTGTAAAATACTAATTTTAATTAATTCACGTACTTCTAACGCTTCACTAATTTGCTTCACCATTGCATCATTGACGCCGCCTTTTCCAACTTGAAAAATTGGGGATAGATGATGTGCTTGACTACGTAAAAATCTTTTTTGTTTACCTGTTAACATAATTTCCTCCTAATTGCTCTGTCAATCTTAGAATCATTTCATCTGAATCTGGATTCAATTCATTCCAATATGAAAAGGCTAGTGCTCCTTGATGAACAAGCATGCCTAGGCCATTAATTGTACGAACATTGTATTTTTCGGCTTCCTCTAAAAATGGGGTAACTAAAGGATTATATACAATATCTGCAACAATTGCATCTTCTTTTATTTTATTTAGCTTAATTGGTAGCGTTGTTGAGTTGCTTTTCATACCTAATGAAGTCGTTTGAACAATAATATCAAATAGTTCTAAATTGTCTTCAGCCTCTTGTAAAGTCAATGCTTGTCCAATTTGTAAATCTTCCACCAGTTTTTCTGCATTCGCATACGTGCGATTTGCAATAGCAATATTTTTAAAGCCTCTTTGCTTGAACGCATGGACAATACCTCTTGCTGCACCACCTGCACCTAGCATTAAGATACGATCATCTGCTTTAATAGGACCGAGGGATTGGATAAAACCAAACCCATCCGTATTATAGCCAACAAATTTACCATCTACTGTTTTCACAACCGTATTTACTGCTCCAATATGTTTAGCTGACTCATCAATTTCATCTAAAAAAGGAATAATCGCTTCTTTATATGGCACGGTCACATTCCAACCGCTGCAACCGAGAAGCTTTAAAGCTTGTACAGCCTCTTCTAGCTTTCCTTCTTCTACATGAATTGGAATATACGTTGCTTCCATTTCCAACTCTTGAAGCCATGTGTCATGCATATATGGAGAAAGTGAATGTGCAATAGGATTTCCTATAACCGCAAACCATTTTTTCATTCCAATTCCTCCTAAATAAGCGACGGTCGAATGGAAACCTCTACGCCAGCCGGTGCATGAGCTGCAACAATTACGCCCCCGTTTTGCACAGTAATCCAACCAAGACCAGAAAATACGATATCTGTTTTTGGATCTTTAATCTTAAATTCATGGCGGACTAAAGGTGGGAACTGGTCAACAAACTGTTCCGAAGGTGGAGATAGTAGCTTACCTTTATGTTCTTTATATAAATTATCTGCATTTTCGAGCTTCGTACGATGAATCAAAATATCATTCGCAATATGACAAGTAAATGCTGCGCGATCCCCTTTAATAAAATCAAAACGAGATAATCCACCAAAATATAGCGTTTGCTCACTGTTGAGTTGGAAAACTTTCGGCTTAATTTCTTTCTTTGGCGTAATGAATTTAAGCTCTGTTGGATCCAAATAATGCGCCATTTGATGGTGATTAATAATACCTGGTGTGTCGTACAATGATTTTTCGTCATCTAATGGAATTTCAATCATATCAAGCGTCGTACCTGGGAAATGAGATGTAGTAATGACCGCATCTTCTCCAGTAGCTTGTTTAATAATACGATTGATAAACGTAGATTTCCCTACATTTGTACATCCAACGACATACACATTTTCACCTTTTCGGTAGTGTTCAATTGCTTCCATCGCTTCAGGCATACCTGTTCCTTTATGTGCACTAACAAACAACACATCGATCGGAGACAAACCTAACTTCTTCGCTTCTTGTTTCATCCAGTTAATTACTTTGTTTTTCTTAACGGATTTCGGTAACAAGTCCGCTTTATTGGCAATTAATAAGATGGGATTATTCCCCACAAAACGATGCAATCCTGGTAGCCAACTACCGTTAAAATCAAATATATCGACGATCTTCACGATTAAGCCTTTTTGTGTCCCTAAGCCGTTTAAAATACGTAAGAAATCATCATCTGTCAATGAGACGGGTTGTAATTCATTGTAATTTTTCAGGCGAAAACAACGTTGACAAATAATATCCTCTTTTTCTAATGAAGAAACAGGTGCATAACCAGGTTCTCCTACTACTTCTGTTTGAATCGTTGTACCACAACCGATACATTTTGGTGCTTCTGTCACGCTTCTTCCTCCCATGTCACTTGACCTTTTTTATCCAAGTAACTAAAAATTCTTCGTTCAACCATTCGATTGAACTTTGTGAAAAATCCATCTGATTTTGCGACTGGAATCACCAAAATCGTATGGAGTTTTTGTCGATTTCCTCCAAAAACATCCGTTAAAAGTTGGTCACCAATTACAACAACTTCTTCTCTTTTCACAGACATGGTATTTAACGCCTGTCGGAAAGCTTTCCCGAGTGGTTTTCGAGCCTTGAAAATAAAAGGGATTCCAAGTGGGTCTGCGAATGATTTCACTCGCAATTCATTGTTATTGGAAACAATGGTCACTTGAATTCCAGCAGCTTTCATTCCAACAAACCATTCGATTAATTTAGGTGTTGCATCTGGGCGATCCCACTCCACTAATGTGTTATCCAGATCTGTAATAATCGCTGTAACGCCTTTATCTTTTAACATTTCCGGCGTTATGTGAAAGACACTTCTTACAAATTCACTTGGTATAAAGTTTGAATACAAAGACGAACACTCCAATTCGACACATTTTCTCTAACGATTATAGCATAGTTGCTACGATCTCACCCATTCGCACAAAATTCCGAGGTTTTACATGATTCGAAAACTCGATACTATTCTCCTGAAACAGCATAACTACTGTAGAACCAAACGAGAAATAGCCAACTTCTTCACCTTTTTTCCACTCCTGCGAAGTATTCGTAAGTTCGATAGAATTGACAAACATTGCCCCTACTTTAATATGGAAACAGTTCTTTCCATTTGACATATGAAGTTCTGTTAGCAAACGATAGTTCCCACTAATTGTTTCTTTCCCATATTGAAGTCCCCATTTATTAACTGGAAATGATTTTTTTCCGAGGACAAATTGACGCTTCACTTTGCCATCAACTGGTGCGTGAATACGGTGATATTCAGCTGGACTTAAATATAGAATAATGTATTTCCCATTTTCATATTCTTTAGCTATTTTTTGTGACCCTAGCATATCATGTAGTGTATACGCTTTTCCTTTTACGAAAAAAATCCCTTCGGACGTAATATCGCCGAAAGTTTCAATCGTTGCATCTACGGGACTTATAACACTAGATGGCGAAACATCTAATGGTCTACTGTCCTCTTTCACTTCCCGAATAAAAAAATCATGCAATGTAGAAAAATCATCAACATGACGGATTACTTCTTGAGTTTTAATATTAAAATATTTAATATAAGAGGGAATAAATTTTTTACTCATTTTTGACTGTGAAAATGCTTTAATCATGGATGACGACCATTTCCCATTTGTTAATTCGATCATTGATTGATATAATTTTTCTCTCATTTTTGTCTCCTTATGAAAAATAACTTACAATTTTTGCTTACTCGAAGTATAATGAATAGATATATTATTTGTAAAGGAGTGATTTGCAATGTATTTACCCAATGCTATGACTCAAACAGTAAAAAAAATGAAATCACATGCAGCCAATATGCTTACCATTTGTAATCTTGCATTTGGTGGGGCAGCAATTATAGCAACAATGAATGAACATTACACGTTCAGTGTGTTATTTATATTTATAGCAGGTTTATTAGATCGATTTGATGGTATGGTTGCAAGAAAATTTAATCTAGAATCAGAATTAGGAAAACAACTCGATTCCATGAGCGATATCATTTCTTTTGGTGTAGCTCCAGCATTGTTAATGTATGCATTAATTTTGAACGAATACAGTGTTACTGGAATGATTATGACGGTCATTTATATAGCATGTGGTGCATTTAGACTTGCTAGATTTAATGTTTCTGAGCCTAATGGATTTTTTACTGGCCTTCCAATTACAGTTGCTGGTGTCATATTAACACTATCTTATTTTGCAATTAATTTTGTTCCTTCTGTAACCTACATGTTTTTATTTATCATTTTATCTTTGTTAATGATTAGCACATTTACTTTACGAAAAGTATAAGAGCTCACCGTACTTTTCAAATAATTTAAACTCTCTGAAGCGACTGCTATTGCAGTCGTTTTTTTCATATTCTACCTTTTTTCGACATATACTAAGCTTATAACTAGATGGAGGTGAACATAATCTCTGGTCTTTTGACTGCTTTTATAGGCATCATCTCAGATCTTCCACTTGTTCTAGGATACTTAAAAGGTCAGGCGTTCCATCAACCACTTACGCCAGAAGAAGAAAAAGTGATGATTGAGCGTTTTTTAGACGGAGACTTATCCGCAAGAGATGAACTCATCGAACGTAATATGCGCCTCGTTGCTCACGTCGTCAAGAAATTTCATCCAAAACATGAGCTCTTAGACGATTATATTTCCATTGGTACAATTGGTTTGATGAAAGCTGTAAATAGCTACACGCCTACGAAAAAGACGAAATTAGCAACGTATGCTGCAAGGTGTATTGAAAATGAAATTCTTATGTACTTACGATCATTAAAAAAAGTACAAAAAGACATTTCTTTACATGAACCAATCGGAATGGATAAAGACGGCCATTCGTTAGAAATAACTGATTTACTTCAAGGAATTGATAAAAGTACGGATGAACAACTTGTTGACGAAGAAGATACAAATCGATTATATACACATTTATCTCAATTAGAAAAACGAGAGTTAGAAATTATCGTTCGTAGATATGGCTTACTAGGTCATGAGCCAATGACACAAAAAGAAATATCCAAACAGTTGAAGATATCTAGGAGCTACGTCTCACGAATTGAAAAACGTGCTCTCGTTAAACTGTATCAATATTATATTCATGAAAAAAACTCTTTTGATGTATCGAACACCAAAAGAGCTTAGAGGAATTTAATCTTCGCTTGTCTCTGCTATCATTACAAATGCCAATACTGCAGTAATTAAAATAGACATAGCCATAATAAAAACCATTCGATCTCCCCCTATTACAATATGAAAGCGCTTGATGCTATCATCATAGCATATATTTAAATAATTATTAATATGAAAATATTTAAGGGGTTTGTCTAATTCATGACAAGTTAGGATAATCTCTCGATAACATGTAATACAATTTGGGTTGAGTGTTTCGCTGCAACTGGTAAGAACTCATCGAAACTAACAGAAGACTCTTTCCCAGCGATATCTGATAATGCACGAATTACGACAAAAGGTACATCGAATTGATGACAAACTTGTGCAACTGCAGCTGCTTCCATTTCACATGCTTTCATTTGTGGGAAGTTTTGTCGAACAATCTCCACTTTTTCTGGATTATGCATAAAAATATCACCAGTTGCAATTAATCCAGTTGCTGTTTGATGTTCTCCTATTTCTTTTACTGCTGCTTCTGCAAGTTCCATTAAATGTACATTTGCTTTAAATGCAGCAGGTAGCTGTGGCACTTGCCCTATCTCATAACCAAATGCTGTAACATCTACATCATGGTGTCTTACTTCATCCGAAATAACAATTGCTCCTACCTCTAGGTTTGGATCATATCCACCTGCTGAACCCGTATTAATAACATAATCAGGTTTAAATTCGTTTAATAAAATGGTAGTAGTCATTGCTGCATTTACTTTACCAATTCCACTCTTAAGTAAAATTACCTCATGGTCTTTATATGTACCAACAGTAAATTCACTGTTCGCGATTATCTTTGTTTCTGCATTTTTAATTTCACTTCTTAATAATTCTACTTCTTGTTCCATTGCACCTATTACTGCTATTTTCATTTAATATTACTCCTCTCTAAAAAGCACTTCTTTAAAAATAAGTCAAAGACACCTCTCCAGTCAAGAGGAAGCTGAAAAAGTCTATTAATCATCTCTTAGAGAGTTCTTGAACGACAAGTCGTTCAAGATAACATCTAGGAGATTCCGTTGCAGGCGGACGCTTTCCGCGGGCGGTCCGTGAGCCTCCTCAGGCCGACAGGATGTTGGTCACAAAGGCGTTGAGGCCCACATGATGTGGGTCATGCAATCGTTGCCGCAGGACGCGGCGAACTTAAATTGCCTTCCATTTGAGGTGGCGTTCTTAGCCTTTGTTCCTATGTGCGCTTCTGCGGGGTCTCACCTGGACGCGCTTTTCCCACTGGAGTCGCTGCCTTCCACTCCAATCACCATAAAATGGACGCAATGCGATTCCACCGATTCGCATGTTCAAATATCTATTATTGATCGAAAAAGAGGAGAAATAGACAAAGAAATCCGGTACTTCCTGTTCAAACTTGAACAACAAGGGCCGGATTTTTGTTTAAAAAGAATTTACTGTTTTAAAAACGTAAGTTTTTCAGTGCCCTCTCTCCAGTCTGGAGGGGTCTTTTTTTAGTCTCTGTTAAACAGTCATGTTGTTATGAACAAAATCCGATTGTTTCCCACGGGCAATTCGACAAGCATCTTGGCTCACTCCGTCTATTAAGATGCCTAGTCTAGAGAATTTAATTTTTCTTTTTTAGTTGGTTTCCATCCTTGACCATCTACCCATTCTAAAGATATACGGTAAATTTCACTTCCATCTTTAGATGTAACTGTTCCAATCGATTTTTGTGGACTTCCGCCATTCCCAAGATGCTTAACATACATATTCGATGCATCTAGGTTAGCGGCATAGGCTAATGCCTCCACTTTTTCTGCCCAATCGACGGAATTTTTATCATAACTGGAAACGTGTTCACCAGTTTGCGTCGTCCCAATTGGTTGCCAACCAGAATCTACTATCTCTGATTCTACATTTGAATCACTAGATGGTTCTGTTGTAATTGTGCCTGTACTTTCCTCTATTGTTTCTGACTCTACTTCTTCTTGATCCTCTACAGATGATTCCGTGTTCGTTTCGTCTTGTGCATTTACTTGGTCTGTTGAACTATTCTCTTCTTCTGTATCAGTAGTGTCTTCAGATGAGTCTTCAGTAGTATCATCTTCGTTATTCGTTATTGGAGATGTATTTGGTTCTACTGCACTATCTTTCACTTCATCGTCAGTAACTATATTGACAACCGTCACAATAATAAGGACGAGCACAATACCAATTAGCACATTTAGCATCGTATTAGTTTTTTTCTTTCGATGTTTTTGATTTAGGCGTGAATTGATTCTTCGATTATTTTCTGGCATACAATTCCTCCTCCATTTATTAGAGAACATATTACTTATAGACGATTATAACTTACTTTTTGTTTCAAAATATATGCTTCAATAAAAACAACAGTTTAATATAACAGAGCATAATAAATAAAAAGAGGTAAACAATGGTGTTTACCTCTTTTTATATTTTTCAGGCGTCTTCAGCTTTTCTTATTATGAATAGATTTAATTTCTACATCCATTTCTCCACCTGGAGTTAGGATTTTTACTTTATCTCCAATTGTTTTGCCTAATAACCCTTTAGCAATTGGAGAATCATTAGAAATAAGTCCTTCAATCGGGTCTGCTTCAGCCGAACCAACGATTGTATATGTTTCTTCATCCCCATCAGGAATTTCAATAAAAGTTACTGTTTTTCCTAGTGAGACAAGATCATTATTATCTTCTTCTTCAATAATAACTGCATTACGAATCATCGACTCAATTGTAGAAATTCTTCCTTCTACAAATGCTTGATCTTCTTTCGCAGAATCATACTCAGAGTTCTCAGATAAGTCTCCAAAGCTTCTTGCGATTTTAATACGTTCTACTACTTCTTTACGTTTTACCGTTTTTAATTGTTCTAATTCATCTTCAAGCTTTTTTTTGCCAGCAACGGTCATTGGAAATTGTTTCTCAGTTGACATCCCCATACACTCCTTTAAATAACCACTTAATAAATAATCATTTCTCATTCATATGCTTCTTTTTAACATGATATGAATTTCCATGAAAATATTGTCAATCTTCAATCATCATATTATACAATAACATTAGTTTCAAGAATAGTTTTTATTTTTGTAACCATTAAATCTATAGCGACCTCATTTTGACCGCCTTCTGGAATAATAACATCTGCATATCTTTTCGTTGGTTCTATGAATTGATTGTGCATTGGACGAACGACATTAATATACTGATCAACTACTGAATCAACTGTACGTCCTCTTTCATTAATGTCACGCAGAATTCGACGAATGATTCGTAAATCTGAATCGGTGTCCACGAATAATTTTATGTCCATTAAATTACGAAGTCGCTCATCCTCAAGCACTAAAATACCTTCTAGAATTATTACATCTTGCGGTTCAATTGTAATCGTTTCTGCTGAACGCGTGTGTTGTGCGTAATCATAAACAGGCTTTTCAACCGCCTTATTGTTTAACAAATTATTCACATGTTCGATAAGTAAATCATTATCAAAAGCCAATGGATGATCATAATTTGTGTTTAGTCGTTCTTCAAACTTTAAATGACTTTGATCTTTATAATAGTAATCCTGCTCAATCACAACAACAGAATGGTTTTTAAAAACTTCACTTATTGCTTTTGTTACACTCGTTTTACCAGAACCTGAACCACCAGTAATCCCAATAATAAGAGGGGTTTTTTTAGACATTATTTCATCCCTTTTCTCATCATATTATTTGGATACAACTTTACAGGACATTTGAATTGAATCATTTCTAATGGATGTCTCGCTGCATCTAATACTTGTCCTTTTTCATTGGTAATTTCACCTATTACTAAACGAACATTTTCTATTTCTGGTCCAAAAAACTCTACTTCATCGCCAGGCTTGAAATAGTTGCGTTGCTGTAGCGTTACGACTTGCGTAACCTCATTATAATCCAGAACAAGACCTACAAAGTCAAAGCCTAATTTCTTATCATGTACCCCATACATTTGCTGCTCAAAGCCTGGTTCTCCCTCAAAGTACGCCGTGTCTGTCTCTCGATTTGCACATTTTTCAAGTTCATCTAACCAAGATTGCTGCATAATAAAGTTTTCAGGGTCTGCACAGTAAGCATCAATTACTTTACGATAAACACTCACAACTGTTGCAATATAGTGAATGGATTTCATACGCCCTTCTACTTTAAGGGAATCAATGCCTAGTTCTATCATCCTTGGTATAGATTCAACAAGCTTTAAGTCTTTCGGACTCATTGCAAAAGGAGTATCAGCTTCTACAAACAATGCTTGTTCTTCTCCATCATTTTGCTCATAAAGATCATAATCCCATCGACAGGATTGACAGCAACCGCCACGGTTTGAATCACGAGCAGTCATATGATTAGAAAGGGTACATCTTCCACTGTAGGCGATACACATTGCACCATGGATAAATGTTTCAATTTCTATATCAACTTTTTCTTTCATCAGTTGAATTTCATCACCGCTTGTCTCACGAGCAAGCACCACACGATTTAAACCTTCTTCTTTCCAGTACTGTACCGCCTTCCAGTTAGACAAAGATTGTTGAGTGCTTAAATGTAGTTCTAATTTAGGTGCTGCAAGTCGACAAGTTTCAATGATTAATGGATCTGCTACGATGATACCAGTTACACCAGCACCTTCAACTTCTTTCAAAAATTCTTCCAATCCATCCATGTTTTCATTATGCGCAAATATATTCGTTGTAACATAAATTTTTGCGCCGTAACGATTAGCAAATTCAACACCTTCGCGCATTTCTTCAATGGAAAAGTTACCCGCATTTGAACGTAAACCAAATTCTTGTCCACCGATAAATACAGCATCTGCACCGTAATGTACGGCAATTTTAAGCTTTTCTAAACTTCCAGCTGGAGCTAATAATTCAGGCTTTTTGGTAATTACTCTTTTACCATCTATTAGTTCACTAATTTTATCTAATTTTGTATTTGTCACTTGTAACCTTCCCTTTCTTAAGAAAATAAATCTTTTCAATCAGTTACTGTCTACCTTTGTTACGATGTACGTTTTTAGTAGACGGTCTCTTTAAAGAAAAATCCAGTATCTAGTGGACGTAGTGAAGGTTGTATTTCTTCCAATTTTTTAAACAGATCTTTTTTAATTTCTTTGTATGAGGCTTTTGACTCGTAATAAGCATCAATTGCTTGACGATAATAGCTAGTTACTGTCGTTACATAAGAAGGATCATGTAAGATACCGTCAATTTTCAAGCTGTCGACCTCTGCATCTAGAAACTCTTCTAACTCATCGATCATGCACATATCATTCGGACTAAAAATATGCGTCCCATTTTCATCTTGATAAATTGGGTATTTGTTCGAACGTTCTTTGTCATGCAAAAACATATTTTTGTTGTTTACACGATTTTCTACTTCCATAGCTTTATCTTGGAATAAGAAATAATTCCCTAGTAATGGTCGTTTAGATTGGAACATACATGTCATCCCATGTACTTGCACTTCAATCTGCACATCTGCATTTTCTTTTATTTCTACTATTTCATCTAAGCTGAGTTCTCTAGCTAGTACTGCACGAGTTGCCCCGCGCTTGCCCCAATAATTCGCTGTGAAATAATTCGTAGCAGTTTGTTCTGTATTCCAATGTAGAGGAATTGTGACACCTGCTTCACGTCTAGCTATAATAATCGCCGGGTCTCCAAAAACAATTCCGTCTACGCCAATTTCCTGCAGTTTTTGCATATAAGGAACAAGTGCATCCATTTTATCATTATGAAAAAGAGCATTCATGGCAACATATATTTTTTTATTATGTTCTTTTGTTAGCATTGCTGCAACTTCTATATCTTCCAAAGTGAATTCTCCAGCAAGACGCAAGCCAAAAAATTGTTCTCCAATTAAAAATGCATCTGCTCCAGCTCTGATTAACTCCTTCATATGTTCAATACTTGCAGGAGTAACTAATAGTTCTGTTTTTTTCAATCTTTTCACCTCTTAATACTTACTAGCATTCCATCTCCAACAGGAAGGAAAGCTGTGTCATAGTCTGGATGATTCATAAGCCATTCCATAAATTGATGCTGATTGCGCACCATCGTTCGTTTACGCCTTGGCACTTCACTCATAGGTAATTCTGATAAACCATTTAACAATAAATTATCACAGTAAATAACGCCCCCATCGTGTAAAAAGGGTGCGTACTTTTCAAAGAAGTTTTTATATTGGCCTTTTGCTGCATCTATAAAAATAGCGTCAAATTTTTTATTACCTAATGATTCCGATGAAATTTCTAAAGCATCTCCAACAATTACTTGAATACGTTGTTGCAAATTTGCTCGCTCTATATAATTTTTTGCAAGTTCTGCTTTTTGTTCATCACGTTCGATAGTCACTATACTTGCTTCTTCTAATTTCATCGCCATTCGCATAGAAGAATAGCCAATAGCTGTACCAAGTTCTAAAATAGTTGAAGGTTTTTGTAAGGAAAGTAATTGAAGTAATGACTCCATTCCCATTAATTGCATAATTGGTACATGATTTTCTTTTGCGTACTGTTCCAT
Source organism: Psychrobacillus sp. FSL H8-0484 (assembly GCF_038005325.1). Classification (NCBI taxonomy): domain Bacteria; kingdom Bacillati; phylum Bacillota; class Bacilli; order Caryophanales; family Bacillaceae; genus Psychrobacillus; species Psychrobacillus sp. FSL H8-0484. Next base: position 2,732,189 of record NZ_JBBOSZ010000001.1, read on the forward strand.
CTCCATGAAAATGGAAGATCGAGGTTTTATTAGATCTTTTAAAAAATCATCACTTATATTCATTCCAAGCTAACCCCTTTGGGAAAATATTAACGTGCGTACCATTTATTCGGTATTAATCAAGCTACAGTCAGCGTCTTACGCATTTTCTTGTATGTAAAAAACACATCTTATAATAACATAGCAGGAGAAGGAAAGCGACATCATTCCTTCTCCTGCATTGTATTATTTTAGATATTCGTCAATTTTTTGAAGATGCTCTTCATACGTTTCGGAAAAATGGTTTTTTCCTGTTTTATCCGCAAGAAAATAAAAGTAATTTGTTGCCTCTGGATTCAAAACCGCCTCTATAGATGATTTACCTGCATTCGCAATCGGTCCAGGTGGCAACCCTTGATTTTGATAGGTATTATATGGATTATCATATTCTAAGTCTTCGAAAAGAACACGCTCTTTATGACTGCCTAATGCATATAATACCGTCGGATCTGTTTGTAATGGCATTTGAGCATCTAAGCGATTATAAAATACACTTGCAATTGTTTCTCGATCTGTCTGAGCCGTTGCTTCTTCCTCAAGTAAAGATGCAAATGTTAGTAGCCAATGGACGGATTTTTCTTCTGATTGCAAGAGATCGTAATACGAAGAAACTGTTTTTTCCGTATTCTTTATCATTGTTTCCGCAATTTCTTCTAGCGAAGGTTTTTCCTCAAAAAACGGATATGTAGCAGGATATAAATATCCTTCCAACGCATATCGAACATTTTCCGCTTTAATCTCTTCTGTTAATAAATTAGGATATTTGACCATCATTCTATCAACAAATTCATCACTTGTTACGAGATTAAAAAATTCTTCAGCCGATCTACCCGTTTTCTTCTCTACAACTTGTCCTATTTGTTCCAATGTTAAGCCCTCTGGAACAGTTAATGTAAATAGTGGTTCTCGGTAAATTTTACCGGTTTTTAAACTTTCAATAATTTCATCTAATGTCATTGCTTTTGTTAAATCATATTTTCCCGCTTGAAAATTCGATTCATTATTAAACTTTGCATAGTATTTAAATATTTTAGCATCTTTAATGACACCGTTCTTCTCTAATGTAGCAGATATACTGTCTAAACCAGATCCTATTGGTATGTCTACACTTATTAATTCCTCGGAAGTAGGATCTAAAGGCTTTAATGCGCTTGTTACATAGTTATACGTGATATAACCACCAATACCACCTACAATTAATATTACCAATGCAATTATTAACACAATTCGTCTAACAAGCTTCACTTCTTTTTTCTTTTTTTTCATTTTTTCAAACATGATCTCTTTTTTGGTTTCATTTTCCACGGGTTCTCCCCCTTTATATCCATTTCATTATACTAGATAATGGACAAAAAGAAAAAGGAGGAATGAGGAGCACCTCTTTCCATCCTTTTAAGTAGAATAACACTTACTTTTACTCTTCGTCTTCCTCTTCTTCATCTAAAAATGTATTTAACATTTCTTCGATCATATCCCATTCTGCATCTAATTCGATTGGAAGTAGGTCTCCGTCTTCCCCATCTTCATTAGGTGAGAATGATGAAGCGTGAATTTCTATTTCTTCATTTTCATCTTCTTCCGCACCAATTGGATAGTAAAGTACATATGACTTCCCGAATTCTTCTGATTCAAATGTGAATAGTACGTTACAAAGTTGCTCATTTCCGTTTTCATCTACAACTGTAATATTTTCTTGACCGTGGTCCATTTCCAGTCACCTCATCTATTTTTTCTATCAAGAAAGCCTTGTAATATCATTACTGCAGCCATCTTGTCTATCACTTGTTTCCGTTTTTTACGGCTAACATCTGCATCTATTAACATACGTTCTGCAGCCATCGTTGTCAATCTTTCATCCCACATTGTTACTGGAAAATTATATTTGTCGGTTAACATTTTTGCATATTGTTCCGATGCTTCTGCTCGGGGACCAATGGAATTGTTCATATTTTTAGGAAAACCAACAACGAATTCTTTTACTTCATGTTGTTTTACTAGTTCATCAATACGATCCAAACCAAACTCTAAATTTTCTTCGTTTATTTTTATCGTTTCAATACCTTGAGCTGTCCAGCCAAGTGCATCACTAATTGCTACGCCCACTGTTCGAGAACCGACGTCTAAACCCATAATTCGCATGCTTAAGCCTCATTATTTTTTTTGATATAGAACTTCACTAGCTCTTCTAGAATTTCGTCTCGTTCTAACTTTCGTATCATGTTCCGTGCATCTTGGTGGCGAGGAATATAAGCTGGATCACCAGATAGTAGATAGCCTACAATTTGATTGATAGAATTATACCCTTTTTCTTCTAGTGCAGAGTGAACTTGTAGCATCACATGTTTAACTTCTTGTTCCATAGATTCTTCAGGGAAATTAAATTTCATCGTCTTATCAAATGAGCTCATGATCAGCACCTCGCTTTCGATTTTGGTAGGTAACTTTACGTATCTATACATAGTATAACCTAATTTGGAAATTGTTTAAACTGATTTGATATATTCGTAAACAGAAGTTAACGCAGCTTCTAATTTACTACCGTCTTTTGCACCAGCCATTGCAAAGTCTGGACGGCCGCCGCCTTTACCTCCACATTGCTCCGCTACTAATTTGACGATATTTCCAGCATGATAGTTCCCACCTACTATATCTTTTGTCACGCCTGCAGAAATCAATACTTTATCCCCATCGATTGCACCAAGGACAATTACTGCTTTTTCTAATTTTTGTTTTAAATCATCCATCATTTGGCGTAATTGGTTATTATCTTTTGCATCTACTTTGACAGAAAGTACAGTTACATCGTTCACTGTTTGTGCTGAAGATAGAACAGATGATGCTTGACTATTCGCGATTTTTGCAGAAAGTGACTCATTTTCTTTTTGTACATTTTTTAATTCTTGTAACGTTTGTGCTACTTTTGAAGTCAAATCTTTCGATTGAGCCTTCAATAAATTCGATGCTTCTGCTAATATCTGTTCTTCTTCTTTTACAATTTCAAAAGCACCTTTTCCAGTGACAGCCTCAATACGTCGAGTACCTGCTCCAATTCCACTTTCGGAAAGAATTTTAAAGAATCCAATTTCCGAAGTGTTTTTCACATGAACACCGCCGCAAAGCTCTAGTGAGAAAGTCCCCATTTGTACAACACGAACAATATTGCCATATTTTTCACCAAATAAAGCCATAGCGCCCATTTTCTTCGCTTCATCAATATTATGGTATCCAGTTACTACCGGTATATTATCCCACACTTTTTCATTTACTATGCGTTCAATTTTCTCTAACTCGTCTTTTGTTACTTGTCCAAAATGTGAAAAGTCAAAACGTAAGCGGTCTGGCCCAACATAAGAACCAGCTTGGTTTACATGTGTTCCTAACACATCTTTTAATGCTTGGTGCAGTACATGTGTAGCTGAGTGATTTTTAATCGTATGACCTCGTAGTGCTTGATCTACCGTTGCCACTACTTCTGCATCTGCAATCATTTCACCAGATTCAATTACTACGGTGTGTAAATTTTGTCCATTCGGAGCTTTTTGAACATCTTTCACAAAACCTCTAAATGTATCATTTCCAATCATTCCATGATCCGCTATTTGACCACCGCTCTCTGCGTAGAAAGGAGTTTGAGATAAAACTACCTTCACTTCATCCCCTTCATGAGCAGTTTTCACTAGTGCTTGACCAAGAACGATCGATGTAATAGTAGTCTTAACGCTTAATGTATCATACCCTACAAATTCACTTTCATCGTGAATATTGCCGAACACCTCTGATTGTACTTGCATAGAGTCCACATTTTGACGAGCAGCACGAGCACGTGCGCGTTGAGCTTCCATTTCTTCTTTGAATCCTTCATGGTCGACCGTCATATTTGCTTCTTCCGCATATTCTTCCGTCAATTCAATCGGGAAACCATACGTATCATATAGCGTGAAAGTAGTTGTTCCAGGAATAAATGACTCCCCTTTTGCACGTTGATCTTCTATTACTTTTTCTAGAATAGAAAGACCATCGTGAAGTGTTTCATGGAAACGTTCTTCCTCTGTTTTTATAACGCGCATAATAAAATCTTTTTTTGCTGTTACTTCTGGATAGAAATCTTCCATGATTTCTCCAACAACTGGAACAAGCTCATATAAAAATGGTTTATCAACACCAAGTTGTTTTGCAAATCGAACAGCACGACGAAGTAATCTTCGAAGTACATATCCTCTTCCTTCGTTCGAAGGCAACGCGCCGTCACCAATCGCAAAAGCTACTGTACGAATATGGTCTGCAATTACTTTGAAAGCAGTGTCATCCTCATTGTTTTCACGATATGATTTGCCAGAAATCGCTTCCGTTTGACGAATAATCGGTATAAATAAGTCTGTATCAAAGTTCGTCGGAACATTTTGAACAACACTTGCCATACGTTCTAAGCCCATTCCTGTATCAATGTTTTGCTTTGGTAGTGGAGTGTACGTATGATCTGGATTATGGTTGTATTCCGAGAATACTAAATTCCAAATTTCTAAATAACGCTCATTTTCTCCACCTGGATACAATTCAGGGTCATTTAAATCATTCCCGTATGATTCACCGCGATCATAGAAAATTTCGGAGTTTGGACCACTTGGACCTTCTCCAATATCCCAGAAGTTTCCTTCTAAACGAATAATTCTCTCCTCTGGAATACCAATTTCGTCTCTCCAAATAAGATATGCTTCTTCGTCTTCAGGATGAATCGTAATGGATAATTTTTCTTTTTCAAAAGCCACCCAGTTTTCATCCGTTAAAAATTCCCAAGCCCAGTGAATAGCCTCTTTTTTAAAGTATTCTCCGATAGAGAAGTTTCCAAGCATTTCAAAGAAAGTATGATGTCTTGCTGTTTTCCCTACGTTTTCGATATCATTTGTACGTATCGATTTTTGAGCATTTGTAATACGTGGATTTTCTGGTACAACACGACCATCAAAATATTTTTTTAATGTTGCTACACCACTATTAATCCAAAGTAAAGATGGATCATTGATTGGTACGAGGGGAGCTGATGGCTCTTGTGTGTGTCCTTTTTCAATAAAAAAGTCTAAATACATTTGTCTAATTTGAGCACCTGTTAATTGTTTCATGTAAATTCCTCCTAATTTAAATGTGAATTACGCCTGAAAGATACATATTTTAGGGAAATAAAAAAAAGCCCTCATCCCAAAAAAGGGACGAAAGCTATGATTTCGCGGTACCACCCTAGTTACACGCTGGATTTTGCCCAATGTGTCTCTCAAGAAGCCTTAACGCGGCTATACGGCAAGTATTAATTGCACTCAAGAGTAGCTTTCCTAATTGTTGGGCTCTGTGGATTCTTCCAGCCAAGGAATCCTTCTCTAGTCAGGTAACAATAGTACTTTCTCCGTCATCATTTTCGTTTATGCAATTGATTATAGAAAACTATTTGCATTGTGTCAATTGTCTGCATCCAAAAATTGATATGGCGTTATACCATTCATACCGATTAATGGATCAATTACATGGTAATTATCAGCGGTTAGGTAAGTAGCTTCTACCAAAACTTCAGTAGAATCTTCCTTCACTATTTCCGACTGTTCCTCTGATAGATCTTCCCTCACCGTTAATCGGTTCTTTAAAGTGGTTAATCGTTGGAGATCATCCGTTCTCTCTACACCAAACTTAAATACTTCCGGTTCTCCACATAATATTAAAAAGTTTTTTGCTCTTGTAATACCTGTATACAATAAGTTTCGACGAAGCATTTTCATGTAACTTCTTGTCACTGGCATAATAACCGTTTGAAACTCACTACCTTGAGATTTATGAACCGAACAGCAATAAGCTAATGTAATTTGGTTCAAATCATTTTTTTCATAAGTCACTTCATTGCCATCAAACGAAATGACGAGCATTTCTTTCTTTTCAACTGTTTCAGCGGCTTTAAAAATACTTACAACTTCACCCATATCGCCATTAAACACATTACTTTCCGGCTGATTCACAAGCTGCAATACTTTATCACCAATTCGATAAATCGTATCTCCGAATACCATCTCTTTACGTTTGCCATCTGTATTAGGATTAACCATTTCTTGCATCATCTTATTTAACGCATCTATTCCAGCAGGCCCTCGGTACATCGGGGCAAGTACTTGAATATCTCGAATGGAATGACCTTTTGAAAGTGCACTTTTCAACACTTGTTCCACTACTTTAGGAATTTGTTCAGCGGAAGCTTTAATAAATGAACGGTCACTTGTTTTGTCCAATAAAGTTGACGGCACCGATCCTTTTTTCATGTCGTGTGCTAGTTCAATAATGGAAGATCCTTCCGACTGTCGATAAATATCTTTTAGTTCTACTGTTGGAATTCGTTTAGAAGCTAATAAATCCTTTAATACTTGTCCAGGACCAACGGGTGGTAATTGATCTTGGTCGCCAACAAAAATAACTTGGGCGTCTTTTGGAATTGCTTTTAAAAGTTGGTGTCCTAGCCATGTATCGAGCATTGACGTTTCATCAATAATGACTAATTTCCCCTCAATTTCTTTTCCTTCCACATCGGCATCTTCCTGCCCTGTGAACCCTAATAAGCGGTGTATTGTCATGGCAGGTAACTCGGTGGACTCACTTAATCGTTTGGCTGCCCTCCCAGTAGGAGCGGCCAAAACAATAGGAAATGGCTTTTTGTCTTTCGCCCATTCCTTTGGATCCAAAGAAAGTCCATGAAGTTCAGCATATAATTCTACAATTCCTCTAACAACTGTCGTTTTCCCGGTACCTGGGCCCCCTGTGAGTAAAGTAATACTAGAATTTAGAGCGGTTTCAATTGCCTTTATTTGTGTCGCAGCATATTGCACACCTAAACGTTCTTCCAATCCACCCAACTGCTTTTTCATCTCCGCTAGTGGAAATTTATGATGGGTATCATTCTCTCCAAGTAACGTTTCGATTTTGGAGCTTATGCCCACTTCTGAAAAATAAAGAGAAGGGATATAAAAACGATTTACTTCTCCTACAATGCGGCTTTCCTCCGATAATTCAATACAACATTTCGTTATTGCTTCAAACGGAATTTCTTCCCGCTGTGCGCTTTCTAGCAACCTCTTGACGGATTCTAATAGTTGCTCAGCATACATATATACATGCCCTTCGCTTAAGGATGCTGATTGTATTAAATGATAAATAGCGGCTTTGATTCGATCAGGATGATTTCCTTGAATACCAAGTTTATACCCCAGTTCATCTGCACGAACAAATCCTACCCCTTCTACTTCTTCTATTAATCGGTATGGATTTTTCGTCAGTACTACTATTGTTTCTTCTCGGTATGCCTGATATATTTTCATGGCGATTTGTGGTCCAAAGCCCCATTCATTCAGCTGGATCATTACTTTTTCTAAACCGAGGTTTTGCTCTAGCACCGCTCGCAAAGTTTGTTTTTTATCTTCCCCGAGTTTTGGAATCACATCTAATGCAGCTGGATCATCCAGAATTTTATTTATCGCATTTTGACCTAGTTTTTTCACGATTTGTTCTGCTGTTTTTCGTCCAATACCGGGGAACATATCACTGGATAAATAATGGACGATTCCTTGTTCCGTAGCAGGAACCTCTTTTTGAAAAGTCTCCACTTGGAACTGGACTCCATATTTAGGGTGATTTTTAATAAGTCCAGTGAATTTATATGCTTCTTCTAGAACAAGTGAGGGGAAATAACCAGTTACGATGATTTCTTTGTCTGTATATGTAGTATTAGTAGATTTTACTTTTAATTTAATAATAGAAAATAGGTTTTGAGGATTATGAAAAATAGAGACGATAGGACGACCCGTTATAAACTGTTTTTCATTGTTCATTTCGCTTATCATGCTACCGCCTCCAATTAATATAAATCAAATTCGCCTTGGCGTAATTGGTCCAGATTTTGCATCGAACTTGTTCGATGATCTCCCTTCAAAATCTGTGACATCCGCCTGAGGCATTAACTTAATTCAGCAGAGTCTGAATAAGTTAATTGCGAAGAGCAATCATGTCGTACACATATCGTGCTTGATCATAATTGGGTTGAATCGTAAATGCTTCTTTTAAGTGCTTAAGAGCAGCTTCCGTATCCGATGTTGAAACAGCGTATAAAACGCCTAAATTGTAATGAGCGTCAGCATTTTCTGGATCAGCCTCTATAATTTCTTTAAAGACAGGTTCCGCTTGTTCAAACATTTCCATGCTCGCTAGCGCAATACCGTATGTTAGTTTAATTTGTATATCTGATGCATCTAATTCATATGCGCGCTGTAGGTATGGTAAGGCAAGCTTGGTATGACCTTCTTTATCAAAGCTTTTTCCTAGCATGAAATACGCATCTGGACCTTCAATTCCATTAGAAATCGCTTTTTCATATAATTTGGCTGCTTCTGCGTAGCGCTCATCATTATAGTATAAATTTGCTAAACTATAAAATGCCGTCGCCGCTTGTTCATCTAATGTAATAGCTTTTTGAAAGAATCGTTCTGCACGTTCGTTTTCATTCATGGAAGCAAGAAGATTCCCAAAGTTAATATACCCAATTGCTTCTTCTGGGCTTTCTTCAATTGCTTTTGTAAATAGCTCCATTGCTTTTTCATAATTTTCTTCTTGAATCGCTTGGATACCTAATTCATTATAATTCATGTTTATAACCTCCATTAACCAACGTAATCCAGTTTTAGTCCATCTTTGAACACTTCATCAATCGTTGCTCCACCTAGACATTCGTCTCCTTGATAGAAAACAACCGCTTGGCCTGGTGTTATTGCGCGAACTGGCTGATTGAATGTGACAAGTACTCTATCTTCAGATAGCAATTCTACATGAACTCCTACATCTTCCTGGCGGTAACGGAATTTAGCCGTACAATTAAATGATTTTGGTTTTTCTAGCGTCGTTGTGAAAGATAAATCCGTAGCTGTTAGGCTTGTCGAAAACAATGCATCGTTATTGATATTTTGTCCAACTAATAATACATTTCGTTCTAAATCTTTGCCGATGACGAACCATGGATCACCTGAACCACCAATTCCTAAACCATGACGCTGTCCTATTGTGTAGTACATTAATCCATCATGTTTACCCATTGGTTTCCCATCCATTGTTTCCATCACACCTTGTTGGGCAGGTAAATACTGACCTAAAAACTCTTTAAAGTTTCTTTCGCCAATAAAGCAAATGCCAGTAGAATCTTTTTTCGTTGCAGTTGCAAGATCTTGTTCTAAGGCAATTTCACGCACTTTTTTCTTTTCCAAGTGACCAATTGGGAACATTACTTTCTCTAATTGCTCTTGATTCAATTGATTTAAGAAATACGTTTGGTCTTTATTATTGTCTTTTCCTCGTAGCATGCGAGTTTGTCCATCACGAACTTCCACCTGTGCGTAGTGGCCAGTTGCCAAATAGTCTGCCCCAAGCGCTAATGCATGATCTAAAAATGCTTTAAATTTAATTTCTTTATTACACATTACATCAGGGTTTGGAGTTCTTCCTGCTTTATATTCCTCTAAGAAGTACGTGAACACTTTATCCCAATACTGCTTTTCAAAATTCACTGCGTAATAAGGGATACCTATCTGATTACACACTTTAATAACATCTTCATAGTCATCTGTTGCAGTACAAACACCGTTTGCATCCGTATCATCCCAGTTTTTCATGAAAATACCGATTACATCATACCCTTGTTCTTTTAACAAATAAGCTGCGACCGAAGAGTCTACTCCCCCGGACATTCCAATAACTACACGTGTATCTTCTATTTTTTTCACTTATATTCACTCATTTCGATTATTCGTTCAAACTACAGAATAATTTTACTTATTTTAGTTGCAGCATCTATTACTTGCTGCTCTGTATTGTTTAATCCAAAACTAAATCGGACAGAATTTCGAAGCTCTGGTGTATTTTCACCGAACATAGCTACTAGCACATGAGAAGGATCGATTGAACCGGCTGTACATGCAGAACCACTTGAAGCATCAATTCCCGCTAAATCCAGTTGTACTAAAAATGTTTCCACATCTGTTTTTGGTATGCTAACGTTCAATACATGAGGCAAAACGTAATCTGTTGATCCATTAATAGTGAACTGAACGCCCTTATTTCCAAGCTCGTTTAAGAAAGCTTTTTTTAACTGTTGATAATGACTAATACTATCTTTAAAACTGGATTGTTTTAATTCAACAGCTTTCGCAAATGCAACGACTGCAGGAACATTTTCCGTACCCGCACGCTTCTTACGTTCTTGTTGACCACCATAGAATAGTGGTTTTAAGAAAATACCTTTTCGTTGAAATAAAAAGCCAATTCCTTTTGGACCATTGATCTTGTGACTAGAAACACTCAGTAAATCGATGTGTAATGCTTGTACATCAATAGAAATACTTCCGTAAGCTTGTACGGCATCTGTATGGAAATAAGCTGGATGATCTACTAATAAATCTCCAATTTCTTGAATTGGTTGAATCGAGCCGACCTCATTATTAGCATACATAACAGAAACTAATATAGTATCTTCTCGAAGTGAATTTTTCAAGTCATCGACATTAATCAGTCCATCTTTGTTTACAGGTAAGTAAGTAACTTCAAATCCATCACGCTCTAACTGTTCACATGCATGTAGCACAGCATGATGTTCAATTTGAGTCGTAATAATATGTTTCCCTTCATTCATTCGCGCATAAGTTGTACCAAAAATAGCGTAATTATCGGCTTCCGTTCCACCACTAGTAATCGTTATTTCGGTCTCATGTGCACCAATACTTGATGCAAGAATAGTTCTTGCTTCATCAAGTTTTTTTCTTGCACTTCTACCAGTTTGATGTATGCTTGATGCATTTCCAAACACTTGATTTAACTCATCCGTGAACGTTTTAATTACTTCTTCAGCCATTGGCGTTGTAGCAGCATGGTCTAAATATATTCTAGTCATTGTAAACTCCTTAAATATAAAACATATATCCAGGGTCTTCTGGATTTTCTTCTGAATATTCCGCTAAATCTTCAATCGTTGTTGTGTCTAACACGTTTTTCACTGCGTCACGAATACGCAACCATAATTCGCGTTGGGGTGGCGCCTCCTCATCAATACCTTCTACGATTTGAATTGGCCCCTCCAAAACTCGAATTACATCACCCGTTGTGATCTCATTCGGTGCTTTTGATAGCATATACCCTCCATAAGCTCCACGCACACTTTTAACAAGTCCTGCATTTCGAAGAGGAGATACAATTTGTTCTAAGTATGCTTCTGATAAATTATGCTCTGCTGCTATTTGACGAAGTGCGATTGGTCCTTGTCCACATTGTTTTCCTAACGCAACCATAATCGTTAGTCCATAGCGGCCTTTTGTTGAAAATTTCAATATATTCCACCTCTTTAGTTATCAATTTCAGTTAAAAATTCTTTCCCTAGTATAGCATAGTTACTGGTTCGAGCGACTTCAAAATGACTTTTTAAACAATGTTCTATATAATAAAAGAACAAATGTACGAATGAAGGAGTGATCATTTTGAACAACGAACCTTTAGCCTATCGCATGAGACCTCAAACTATAGATGAACTCGCTGGACAGCAGCATGTTATTGGAAAAAATACAGCGTTATATAAAATGATTAAAAACGGTCATGTTCCCTCCATGCTTCTTTATGGCGACCCAGGGGTTGGTAAAACTTCTCTTGCATTTGCTATTGCAGGAACGACCAAGCTCCCTTTTGTGGCATTAAACGCAACAAAAGCAGGTAAAAAAGATGTGGAAGATGTGGTTGCAGATGCTCGTATTAGCGGAAAAGTCATTTTGTTTTTAGATGAAATACATCGCTTCAACAAATTGCAGCAAGATACACTTTTGCCACATGTTGAAAATGGTTCAATTATATTAATTGGAGCGACAACTGAAAATCCATTTCACGATGTGAATCCGGCAATTCGTTCTCGTTGTGGAGAGATAAAGCAGCTAAAGCGTCTTACAACAGAAGATGTAGATATGCTTTTAAAAAGAGCCTTACTTGATAAAGAAAAAGGGCTTGGTCAAACATCCATACATATTACCGATGAACAGCGATTAAAAATTGCAGATGCTGCAAATGGTGATGCCCGAAAAGCATTAACTCTATTAGAATCAACTATATTTGCAAGCTTTGAGGAAGATGGAGCCACAAAGGTAGAAGACGCCACACTTAAGAGCTTAATTGATCGTGTAGGCGTTTTTGGAGATAAAAAAGGGTCTCACTTTTATAATCTATTATCTGCCTTACAAAAATCTGTTAGGGGCAGTGACACGGACGCTGCACTTTATTATTTAGCCCATTTACTTGAAAATGGAGATTTAGTAGCTGTTTCTAGAAGACTGCTCGTGATGAGTTATGAGGATATCGGCCTTGCTAACCCATCTGTTGGGTCACAAGTGCTTGCTGCCATACAAGCGGCTGAACGACTTGGTCTCCCAGAAGCGCGTATTCCTTTAGCGAATGCCGTTGTTTTAATGTGCTTGTCCGAAAAATCTAATTCCGCTTATGCTGCTCTCGATGCGGCAATTGCTAGTATTCATCAAGGAAAAACGGGTGACATTCCAAGTCATTTAAAAGACACTCATTATGCCGGTGCAACGGAGCTTGGTCACGGAGGCTATATTTATCCGCACGATCATAAAATTGGCACCTTCGGGGGATGGGTTAATCAAACGTACTTGCCCGACAGTCTCATTGGCACGAAATTTTATAAACCAATCGAAGCGGGTGAAGAAAAACGTCTCGCAGCTATTTATAACCGATTAGAGAAGTTTAAAATGGAGAAATAAGGAAAATGCAATGCGCCACCTTTTAAAAAGGCGGATCATCTTAAATGAAGTTTTTTTGGAGCACTTGTTCTCAATCTTTCCAGATTGCTTTGGACAGACTTTTACTACATCATAACCGTAGGGAAGTTAAAGTCGAGGGAAGTAACAGACGTCACTTCCCTCGACTCTTTTTTCGGTCATCTTGGGGCGGTCGTCTGTCCGTCGCTCTCCTGTAACTTTTGGAGACATGTTACTTTTGGATTGGATAATAGAGAATTAATTCTATCCTACAAATAAATTAAGCTCCCGAAGATACAATTTCGGGAGCTATGTTGCTGCTTTATAAGAGGAATGCTATCTATTTTTCTGTCATTGTATTTATGAAGCTTATGAGAAACAAAATAAATTTCTGAAGACAAAAAAACCAGTCTACGTTATAGATAGACTGGATTCTTTAGGGTTAAACACCCATTTTTCTTCTTGTATTACTCACTTTCTTCGTTGTGCTCCTGCGCAAAGCTCGTCGCAGACTGTATAGATAATACTATCTATACACAAATACTTTTAGACACCCATTTTACGTCTTGTATTACTTACTTTCTTGGTTTGCTGGCTTTTCATTTTTTGGTTGCCAGCAGTGCCGTTACCTTGTGATTTTCCGCCCGAAGCTTGGTTTTTCTTTTCTTCTAGCTTTTGTTTCACCGCTTCTTGTAAAGTCATTTTCTTTTTTGTTTGTTCTTGATTTGTAGATTCCGTCATTTTATTTCCACCTCATTCATAAGTTATGTAATTTTAGTATAAATGATAAGGAAAAAACTGCAACAAATTACTGTACTCGATTAATCGTAATGTCCTTTGTAATATCATTAATAACCCAACTTGCGCATATTAAACCTACTACTGAAGGGACAAATGCATTGGAAGATGGTGGCATTTTTGCTTTACGAATTGCTGCATCCGGTTTTCCAACAGTTCCTACCACGTCCTCACGCACTACAATTGGACTTTCATCAGAGAATACGACTGGTATTCCCTTCGTGATGCGATCTTCCTTACGTAGTTTTGTACGAATGACTTTCGCAAGTGGATCTGTATGTGTTTTTGAGATATCGACAATTTTAAAGCGAGTTGGGTCTGTTTTATTGGCTGCACCCATACTGGAAATAATCTTAATTCCACGCTTTAAACACTCTTTCATCAAATGTATTTTGTAAATAATGGTGTCCGATGCATCAATGACATAATCAATATTCATTGCAAAAAACTGCTCATACGTTTCTTCTGTATAAAACATATGCATATCGATTACTTCACACGCAGGATTTATATCTGCAATTCGTTCTTTCATTACTTCCGATTTCGAGCGACCAACAGTTGACATATAAGCCACTAGTTGACGATTAATATTTGTAATATCAACATTATCTTTATCTACCAAAATAATACGTCCTACCCCACTTCTCGCGCAAGCCTCAGCCGCGAAAGAACCAACTCCTCCAACACCTAAAATAGCGACAGTCGTATTTCTTAATAAATCGACACCTTCTGTACCAATCGCAAGTTCATTTCTAGAAAATTGATGTAACAATTTAATTCACTCCATTAATATCAAATTAGTAGGAATAATACCCAAGAAAAAACCTCCAGCAAAAACTGCTAGAGGATATTTAAAAATTTTAGACGAATCCCAATCGTGCCGACACATAAAGCGTATCGTTTTGAACCCGCATATAGCAGGTGGGTGTCCTCTTTATTACTTCTGACGTCCCAATGAAAGGCATGTCATTCATAATAAAAGTTAGACTCCCGACGATATAATTGTTCGGTCAAAACTGATTGGCATGAAGCGAACACATCAGGATTCGTATTACTTGTATGATAGCATATGGATTTATAAACTTCAATTATTTTATCGCATTATAATTATACTATTCTGAATATTTTAATGTAGGAATAAATACTCAAAGTATTAATCCATAGCGGGTTCTTTCTCCAATAAGTCGCTTGTGAAAATGAGTAAATGAATTATCCTATGTGCCAAAGAATTTAAATATACTAGAGTTCACTTTAAAAAAAGTCCATGAAAAATTAACTTGGAAGTAGTCGTACAACCTGTCTTTGTTGAATATTATGCAAAGACACGATATTTACGGAGGGCTCCCTTATGAATTCCCTAATTACCTACTTCATCTTAGGTGTTTCATTAGCAGCACCGATAGGCCCTGTTAAGGCGACCTTATTAAATACAGGTATTAAGAATGGATTTTTTCATGCTTGGTTTTTTGGTCTTGGTGCTATCGCAACCGACATCCTTTACATGTTAATGGTATATTTCGGAGTCGGACAATTTATCGATAATCCGTTTATGAAAACATTCTTATGGTCCTTTGGTTTTTTTGTTCTTATGTATACAGGAATAGAAAATTTACTGACACTCCATACTATTTCGATGGATCCAAAATTTCGCAAAGTAATTCGTCTGAGACACTCATTTTTAGCTGGCTTTCTCTTGGCACTTCTAAATCCATTGACCATCCTTTTTTGGTTGGGTATATATGGTTCTATCTTAGTAGGAGGCGGCGGTTCTTTAACGGGATTTGAAGTGATTTTATTTAGTATAACTATTTTACTTGGCATTACATTAGTGGATTTAACTATGGCAACTATATCCAGTGGTTCACGTAAATTATTGTCGAATTCGTTTTTAAAAACTATTTCTATTATATCTTCTATTTCCATGATTGGTTTTGGAATTTATTTTGGCATCCAAGCTTATCATTCCTTATTTTAACTCTTTATAAATTTACATAATTTTTAAATCGTTCCTTTTCCTAAATGCATAAAAACAATAGGTAAGGTAAACATACCTTTAATAATTGATGTTATTGAGGTGTGTTTATGGAAAAGACAGATCAAAGTGAAAATATCGTTAGCAAGTGGTGTATTATTAGTTTGGCCTCTATTCCGCTTGTTATGACACTTGGAAATTCTATGCTTATTCCAGTCCTACCAGTTTTGGAAGAAAAGGTCGGGATCAGTTCTTTTCAATCTAGCATGATTATTACGAGTTATTCGGTTGCAGCTATCATTCTCATCCCTGTTGCGGGCTATTTATCCGACCGTTTTGGAAGGAAAATGGTTATCTTACCTAGTTTGATTCTTGCATTAATCGGAGGTCTCATTGCCGGCTTTGCTTCCTGGAAAATGGATAACCCATTTACATGGATCATTATAGGACGCATATTACAAGGTGTTGGGGCTTCTGGAGCTATGCCTATTGTTTTGCCACTTGTGGGCGATTTATTTAAAGGGGACGATGAAAAAACAAGCTCTACTTTAGGAATTATTGAAACATCCAACACGTTCGGAAAAGTGTTAAGCCCTATTCTAGGTTCAGCGTTTGCCGCTCTATTATGGTTTTTGCCTTTCTTCTCCATTTCTATATTTAGTTTAATTTCTATTGCCCTTATTTTTTTCTTTGTAAAAGCACCGAAGGAAGAAGATGAGCCCGTAAAGTTAAAAGACTTTTTAAGAAATATAAAAAAAACATTTAAGCAGGAAGGAAAGTGGTTATTTTCCGTTTTCCTAAATGGAATCTTTGTTATGTTTATATTATTCGGCGTACTTTTCTTTTTATCCGAGAATCTTGAAAAAGTACATCATATTAAAGGAATAAAAAAAGGATTTGTACTAGCCATTCCTCTTTTATTACTATGTATAGCGTCTTTTATTACGGGCCGAAAAATTAAAGGTGAATTGTCTACGATAAAAAAATTAATAGTCTTTTGTTTGATAATTGTTTCCGCAAGCGTCGTTTTTGTTGGGTTTACCAAAGAAAAACTTATACTTTTGTTAGTAGTAACTAGTATCGTGGGTATTGCAATTGGCGCAATACTGCCTGTACTTGACGCCATCATCACAGAAAATATACAAAAGGAAGAGAGAGGAACCGTTTCTTCGTTTTACAGCTCTGCCAGATTTATTGGTGTTGCTGCAGGTCCTCCAGTTATGTCTCTTGTAATGACAGACTATCTTAATGTCACCTATATTTCCTCTGGTATACTGGGTCTTGTCCTTTTATTCATTGTGTTTAAGTGCGTAAAGGTAGATGAAATAGATCAAAAGAAAAATTCTGCATAGAAAAATGAAAGGGGCTGTCCCTAAAGTCATACATTGACTGAGAGATGGTCCCTTTTCCAATGTATTGATTTTCGTTCCAGACGGACGCTATCCGCGGGCATGGCTTCAGTCTCCTCAGACCAACACGATGTTGGTCACAAAGGCGTTGAGGCCCACAGGATGTGGGTCATGCAATCGTTGCCGCAGGACGCGGCGATTTTAGATTGCCTTCCATTGGAGGTGGCGTTCTTATCCTTTGTTCCTTTGTTCGCTCCTGCGGGGCCTTCAGCTCACGCTATTCCCGCTGGAGTCACCGTCTTTCACTACAATCAATTGCCTACAAAAAATAGTAGTTTAATAAAAAGTATACAAAAAACAGGTGTAGAAAAAGACTCGTTTTTCTACACCTACTTCACCCTTGTACTATGTAATGATTAGGACCGAACAGTCAATGAGCTGAATCAGTCCTTTTTTATTTGGAGTTTAAGCTGAAGAGAATGAGAAATATGCCGGCAAACAGACATACTATCCGCGTCATTGAAATCTTTTCAGCTAGGCCGATCAATCCTATCCATGTTGTAACAATTAAAATAACTGGTCCAACTAAAGCAAGTAAAGTGTTGATATAAAAGGCCTTTTCCAAATCATTAAATTTTAACATAAACATTGCAGCTGTTATTTCGACACTACCGGAAAGTAACCTTAATAAAATGATAAATAGTAACGCTTTTTCAATAACTTGGACCACCGTCCCTCACAAGAATAGATACTTTTCTATTCTATGTATGGGTATTAACTTTTATCAATATAGTTTCCGTCTAATGTTATCAAAAAAACCACTCAGTAGATCGAGTGGTCCTTAGGTTATGTGAAATGCAATTATTTATTCTTTATATTTAACTTTAAACTTAGTTCCTCTAGTTGTGCATCTGCTACGGGACTTGGAGCTTGTGTTAACAAGTCACTAGCACTTGCTGTTTTCGGGAATGCAATTGTATCGCGCAAGTTTGTACTGCCAGAAAGAAGCATAACTACACGGTCCAATCCAAATGCAACACCACCATGTGGAGGAGTTCCATATTCAAATGCTTCCATTAGGAATCCAAATTGAGCTTTCGCTTCTTCATCCGTGAAACCAAGTATTTCAAACATTTTTTCTTGAACCGGTCTTGAATAAATACGCAATGATCCTCCACCAAGTTCATAACCATTTAATACTAAGTCATATGCTTGTGCACGTACTTTACTTGGATCTGAATCCATTAATGGTAGATCTTCGTCGAATGGACGTGTGAATGGATGATGTGCTGCGTAGTATCGCCCTTCTTTTTCGTCGTACTCGAATAATGGCCAGTTTACAACCCATAGGAATTCAAAGCGATTTTCATCGATTAATTCCAGCTCTTTACCAAGTTTTAAACGAAGTGCACCTAATGCATCTGCTACAACAGATTTCTTGTCTGCAACAAATAATAATAAGTCTCCTGCAGTTGCTTCTAGTGCTTCGATTAAGCCAGCTGCTGCTTCGCCTTCAAAGAATTTAGCAATAGGTCCTTTAAGGCCATCAGCATCTACTTTTAACCAAGCAAGCCCTTTTGCACCATATACTCCAGCAAATTCACCAAGAGCATCGATATCTTTTCTTGAATAGTTATCCGCTGCTCCTTTTACATTAATCGCTTTCACTTGTCCGCCAGTTTCCACAGCAGAAGCAAATACTTTAAATGCGCTATCTTTCACAAGTTCTGAAAGGTTGACTAATTCTAGACCGAAACGAACGTCTGGTTTATCAGAACCGAAACGATCCATAGCTTCATCATAGTTCATACGAAGGAATGGAATAGTTACATCGATACCTTTTACATCCTTCATGATTTTTTTCATCATACGTTCATTCATTTCCAAAATATCATCCATGGATAAGAAACTCATTTCCATATCAATTTGCGTGAATTCTGGTTGACGATCTGCACGTAAATCTTCATCACGGAAGCATCGAGCAATTTGATAATACTTTTCAAATCCAGCTACCATTAACATTTGCTTAAATAATTGTGGTGATTGTGGAAGTGCATAAAATTCTCCATCATGTACACGACTTGGAACTAAATAGTCACGAGCTCCTTCTGGTGTAGATTTTGTTAATATTGGTGTTTCCACTTCTAAAAATCCTTCGTCATCTAAGAAACGTCTCACTGTTTTAGTAATATCCGAACGCATTTTAAATGTGTCATACATCACTGGTCTTCTCAAATCTAAATAACGATATTTTAAACGAATATCTTCTCCAACTTCTGATTGATTTTCAATTGCGAATGGAGGGTTTTTCGCTTCATTAATAATAGAAACATCTGTTGCATGTACTTCAATTGCACCAGAAGGCAAGTTTGGATTTATTTGATTTGCAGCTCGCGCAATTACTGTTCCGTGCACTTCAATAATGTATTCATTGCGGAGTGTGTCTGCAATTTTAATTGCTTCTTCCGAGAATTCTGGATTAAATACAACTTGCACAAGTCCGGAACGATCTCTCACATCTACAAATATTAGTCCACCTAAGTCTCTTCGTTTTTGAACCCACCCGATTAATTGGACGGATTCACCTATATGTTGTTCATTTAATTCTCCACTTGTATGGGTTCTGTTCATTGTTCTTTTGCCTCCACCTTTGTTGTCATACTATTTTTTACTTGCTCTATCAATGAGCTAAATGGTACTAGCTGTTGGTTTCCTGTAGATAAATTTTTTAACATCACGCTTTGTTTTTCCAGTTCATCATCCCCTATTACAAGCACTAATTTTGCTTTTAGGCGATCTGCTGATTTCATTTGCGTTTTAACTTTGCGGTCTAGATAATCCATATCTGCCGTAATAGCGTTTTGACGTAATTCATGCGTAAGTTCCACCGCTTTTTTCTTCGCAGCTTCTCCCATGCCAATGACATATACATCTAACGTAGAGTTATCAGCCCAATTATTTTTTTCCGCTTCCATCGCAAGCAATAATCGTTCTATACTCATTGCAAATCCAATACCCGGAGAATCTGGTCCTCCAAGCTCTTCCACAAGGCCGTTATATCTTCCGCCTCCAGCTAAAGTTGTAATTGCGCCGAAGCCTTCTGCAACACTCATAATTTCAAATGCGGTGTGATTGTAATAATCCAAACCACGAACTAAGTTAGGATCTACTTCAAAAGGAATGTTTAAAATCGTTAAGTATTCCTTCACTTTTTCAAAATAAGCCGCCGAATCTTCATTTAAATAATCAGTTAGTGAAGGTGCAGTTTCCATTAAAGGATGTATGCGATCGATTTTACAATCCAAAATACGTAGTGGGTTTTTTTGCAATCTGTTTTGACAGTCCGAACAGAACTCCTTGATATGCGGTGCAAAGTGGTTTACTAGTGCTTCTTTGTGCGCAACTCGGCTTTCTGTATCACCTAGGGAATTAATTACGAGCTTTAATTTCTTCAAGCCTGCTTTTTGATAAACAGACATAGCAAGTGAAATAACTTCTGCATCAATTGCTGGATCTGCACTACCAATTGCTTCAATGCCAAATTGAACAAATTGGCGATATCTTCCGGCTTGTTGGCGCTCATATCGGAACATAGGTCCCATATAATACAATTTCACTGGCTGATCAGGGTAACCGAACATTTTGTGTTCCACAAATGCACGAACGGCAGAAGCTGTTCCCTCAGGTCGAAGTGTGAGTGAACGATCTCCACGATCTTGGAATGTATACATCTCTTTTTGCACGATATCAGTTGTATCTCCAACGCTTCTCGTAAATAGTTCCGTATGCTCGAATACAGGAGTTCTAATTTCTTTATATTGATACATACGGCATTGCTCTCTTATTAAATCTTCAACTACTTGCCATTTTCCCGTTTCGGATGGCAAAATATCTTGTGTTCCTCTTGGTACTTTAATATCCATTTTTCAGGACTCCTTTCAAATATAAAGATAAGGCTCTGCTAAACGACTATGTTGTTACTTGCCGAAAATATATGCTTCTAAAAAACAACAGTCTAATTTAACAGAGACAAAAAAAAAGCCCCCATCCCTTGCATATAGCAAGGGACGAGAGCTTATATAAGCTTCCGCGGTTCCACCCTAGTTGGCCAAAAATTGACCCTCTCAACTCTGGATAACGGCCAGCTCCGTTTTTGCCTACTAAAGAAATTCTTTTTCGACAAAAATCCTCTCGAATGTTGTTCACTGAGTTCGTATGTAGGAAAGATTTCAGCCACGTCTTTCCCTCTCTTGTCATCCGTTTTAAACAGCTACTTTTTCGGTCATCGGTTTGTTTTAGTTTTTGATTATACTTTATCTTAATGACGTAAATGAAATAAGTCAACCCTTTTAAATAAAAGGTAGAATTTTTTTATCAGACTATTTACAATAGGACTAGGGGTGAATCCAATGAACGATAAAATACTACATAAAATGACATTAATTTTCCTGGCTTTTATCCTACTAGTTCCAGTAATGCAGGCTAAGGCACAGGAAGAGGAAGTAACGGTGAATGTTAGTACATTGAAAGTCCGATCAGGTCCCGGCCTTACATACGACACAATCGGTGCTGTTACAAAAAACGAGAAATTAGCTGTGATTGGTAGAGAAAATGACTGGCTTCATATTAAATTTGGAAATACTACAGGATGGGTTGCTAATTGGTATACCACAAGTGAGACAGTAGAAATGACCAATAAACAAGTTGTTTCCAAGGTGAATAGGTTGAATGTTCGAACAGAACCTTCCACTTCTTCAGCCACTATTGGCCAAATAAACGAAGGAAATCAATTCATCGCATACAAATCAGAAGGAGAATGGGTGGAAATTGATTTTCAAGGCCAAAAAGGCTGGGTAAATCAATCATATATTACCCTAATTGAACAACCTTCTGCTGAGGTTAAACCAGCTCCTGCTCCTACTCCTTCTAAAGAGAAGTTATTCGTTGTGTCTGTCGATGTTTTAAATGTTCGTGCAAAAGCAGATTTATCATCTAAAAAAATAGGACAAGTAGAAAAAGGGGAACAATTTGAAATACTTTCTACAGATCATAATTGGGTACAAGTACAATTAGAAAACGGAAAAAAAGGTTGGTTGTATAGTTTTTATGGTAGATTTACGGATGTCGATGAATCACCACCATCTACTGATTCCAATGGCACCATTACAGTTCTTTATAATGGTACTAATTTGCGCTCTGATAGCGCAACAAATAGTAATGTTGTGAAAAGAGCAGATGCGGGGGAATCCTATGTTGTATTAGAATCAATCAACGATTGGTATAAAGTTGCATTGGCCGATCAATCTACTGCTTATGTAGCGAGTTGGGTGGTTTCTCCCTCTTCATCGACTAAAGGAATGAATGAAAATATACCTGAAAAAGAAGTAGAATCAGATCGGAAAAAAGGTACTTTGAATGGATTATCGATTGTCATCGATGCTGGTCATGGAGGAAATGACCGCGGTACAACTGGTGCTCTTGGGACCGATGAAAAAGGCATTACGTTATTAACAGCTGAACTACTTTCGTCCAAACTACAAGCTGCTGGCGCAAATGTGATCATGACAAGGGAATCAGACCAGTACGTTGACCTTCGTAAACGTGTTTCCATCGGCCATCAGGTTTCAGCAGATGCATTTATTAGTTTGCATTATGACGCAGTTGAAAATAGCTCTGTTCGCGGTTTTACAAGCTATTACATGCATGGTTATCAAAAGGAATTAGCTCAGTATGTGCATGATGGTCTAGCTGATATGATTTCATTAAAGGATCGTGGCACACAACCTGGTAATTATTTAGTTCTACGAGAAAATAAGCAAAAAGCCGTATTAGTTGAGCTTGGGTATTTAAGTAATCCTACGGAAGAACGAAACGTGACAACGCCAAAGTTTAGAGAACAAGCAACACATGGAATTTACAATGGAATAATCAATTACTTTGATAGCCAATTAGATTAATTTTCAGAAAAGCGCAAGCGCCCTCTAAGTACAAAACCTGTTTTGTATCGTTTTCGGAGGTCTTTGGACAGACTTATTGTTATATCATTACCGATTGATTTTTAAGAGAGGCTGGTCGTGACTGACGTCACGACCAGCCTCTCTGTTCTCGGTAATCTTATGGCGTTTGTCTGTCCGTCGTGCTCCTTCAACAGTACGAATAAGGTTAAGATCTTTTGGATAATGAGTGAAAAGATGATTTCCAACCTTTTATAAAGGAGGACAGTCTAGGAACGCGACATCGTGGTGCTCCTGCGCAAAGCTCGTCGCAAAATAAAAGAACATTTCGCAACGACTGTCTGACCCGCATCGTGCGGGCCTCCGAAGATGCAATTTCGTGTGCTCTAGTGCTCCTCTATACAATAGATGCTAACTATTTTTAGGTCATATACACTTTTACCAGTATAAGAAAATTTGCAGAAATGCTCTTCTTAAAGATTCTTGCTAGCTAACAGATCCATCCCCTCTACCTTACCTTGTATACAATCCACTGTATTTTCCTATCGTTCAAACTACCAGTGTCTTTATGCACTCAAAAACTATATACTTCCTTATCTTTTAGTTGTCCTTTCTTTTATAATTGATTTGAAAACATTTACTTGATTGCAGTGGAAGGCGGCGACTCCAGCGGGATGAGTGAGACAGATGAGACATCACAACGCACGCGCAAGCGGCGGTGATGGCACATCGCTCACCCCGCGGAAAGCGTCCGCCTGTACCGGAAATCAGCAGTAGTATTGAATCGATCTTTTTTAATCATGTTGAAAGCTCCCGAAGATGCAATTTCGGGAGCCCTTGAATTAATCTATCCTATCTACCCATGCAAATTCAAAAAAAGCTGTAATGTGAACTCTACGAGTCATTACAGCTTTTTTCATACAAATTCTTAAGCCTCTAACATGATTGTAACAGGACCATCGTTTGTAAAGGTGACGTCCATCATGGCACCAAAAACTCCAGTTTCCACGGTAAAACCTTTGTCACGAAGCTTTGTATTAAATAACTCCCATAACGGCTTTGCAATTTCTGGACGAGCCGCATCGGTAAAACTTGGTCTTCTACCTTTTCTCGTATCTGCATACAATGTAAATTGCGATACAGAAAGAATAGAACCACGAGCCTCTACGATGGAATGGTTCATCTTTCCATCCTCGTCTTCAAATAAACGCAAACCTGCAATTTTATCTGCTAAATATGTTATTTCTTTATCACTATCTGTTGTCGTTATACCTACTAAAAGTAAGTAGCCATGGTCTATTTTCCCTGTCACTTCTCCATCGACAGTGACCTTTGCATTTTTGCAACGCTGAAGCAACACTTTCATGAAAAAATAACTCCTTTAATTAATAATTCGTTGTACGGAGTAAACATCTGATAACTGTTTAATACGGTCCGCTACTTTATGCAAATGTGCTATGTCTGATATTAAGATCGTTAAATGAATGGAAGCAATGTCATTATCAGATCTTCCCGTTACAGCAGCAATATTTGTTTTTGATTCATTTACTACTTGTAACACCTCGTTTAAAAGACCAGTACGGTCAAATGCAGATATTTCAATATCCACCTGATACTCTTTTTTCATTGGTGTATCTGAATGTTCCCAATCGACTTCAATAATTCGAGAGTGTGCATCGTCATTTTGTACATTAGGGCAGTCCCCACGATGAACCGATACCCCTCGACCTTTTGTAATAAATCCTACAATTTCATCACCTGGGACTGGACTACAGCAGCGGGAAAGTCGAATAAGCAGGTTCTCGATACCTTTTACAACTACACCTGAATCTGTCGATTTTTTAATCTTAGGTGTTTTCATTTCAGTTGTAATTTTTTCTAACGCTTCTTCTTGATCGCGAATTTTCCGCATTTTTTCTGCAAGTCGATTAACTACTTGTTGCGCTGTTATACCGTTGAAACCAACAGCAGCGTACAGATCCTCTTCCCCGGCAAAAGCATATTTTTCACATACACGCTTTATATTTTCAGGAGTTAATACTACCCTAATATCAAACTCTTGTGCTTTTATTTCTTTTTCAATAAGTTCTTTACCTTTAATAACATTTTCATCACGAAGTTGCTTTTTAAAGAACTGTTTAATTTTATTTTTGGCTTGTGAGGATTGGGCAATTTTCACCCAGTCTTTACTTGGACCAAATGATTGTTTAGAAGTGAGCACTTCGATAATATCACCTGTTTTTAACTTTGTATCAAGTGGAACCATCTTGCCATTTAATTTTGCGCCTATCGTTTTATTTCCTACCTCAGAGTGGACGCGGTAAGCAAAATCGATTGGTACAGAGCCAGCAGGTAGCTCAATGACATCACCTTTTGGAGTGAACACATATACCATATCCGAAAATAGATCGAATTTTAGAGATTCCATAAATTCTTCTGCATTGGACGATTCTTGTTGAAACTCAAGAATTTCTCTGAACCAAGTTAACTTAGAATCAACCGTTAATTTGTTTGTCTCTACTTTTTTTCCTTCTTTATAAGCCCAATGTGCCGCAACCCCAAATTCAGCAATATTATGCATTTCTTCCGTGCGAATTTGCACTTCTAAAGGTTCTCCATTAGGTCCGATCACAGTCGTATGAAGAGATTGGTATAGGTTTTGTTTTGGCATCGCAATGTAATCCTTAAATCTACCAGGCATTGGTTTCCATAATGTATGAATAACCCCCAATACGGCGTAACAATCTTTAATACTGTTGACGATAATTCGCATTGCAAGAAGATCGTATATTTCATTGAACTGCTTGTTTTGAACGACCATTTTTCGATAGATGCTATAAATATGTTTCGGTCGACCAGATATATCTGCGTCTACTTCCATTTCATCTAATTGGTTACGAATGTCGTTCATGACATCACTTAAATACGACTCTCGCTCTGTTCGTTTTTTCTTCATAAAATTAACAATACGATAGTACTGCTGTGGGTTTAAATAACGTAAAGAAGTGTCTTCTAATTCCCATTTCACTGCAGAAATCCCCAGACGATGGGCAAGTGGTGCAAAAATTTCTAATGTTTCATTGGAAATACGACGCTGTTTTTCTTCTGGTAAATGCTTAAGCGTACGCATATTATGTAAACGATCAGCAAGTTTGATAAGTATAATTCGAATGTCCTGTGCCATTGCAATAAACATTTTGCGGTGATTTTCTGCTTGCTGTTCTTCTTTTGACATGTATTTAATCTTGCCGAGCTTTGTAACTCCCTCTACTAAGAGCGCAACTTCCTCATTAAAATCCCGAACGATATCTTCTCTTGTAAACTCCGTATCTTCTACTACATCATGTAAAAAACCAGCAGCAACGGTTTCTGGATCCATTTGAAGATCAGCAAGAATTCCGGCTACTTGGATTGGATGTAATATATATGGTTCACCAGAATTACGAAATTGTTCTCGATGTGCATGTTCTGCTAGTGCGTAGGCTTTTTTAACAAAATCAACATGCTGTTTGTTCATATAAGTAGAAAGTGTATCGAAAACATCTTCTGCTGTCTTCACTTGATCTTTTGCCATGCCATTCACCTGATTTCGTTATATTTCAAAATAGTATATAAACTATATTGTATAAAAAAAAAGAGGGACTTGTAAAGTCCACCCTTAGACTGTGTAGAAAATAGCTTCACTTATCTATAATCTTAACAGAAATTAATACTGCATCAATGTGCAAATATTGTAATCTTTTAATTTGTCGCGACCATCTAGGTATGTTAGTTCGATTAAGAATGCACACCCTACAACAACTCCGCCTAATTCTTCTACTAATTTAATCGTGGCTTCGATTGTTCCACCAGTTGCTAATAAATCATCAACAATAAGAACTCGTTGTCCAGGCTTAACAGAATCTTTATGCATCGTTAAAACGTCTTTTCCATATTCTAAGCCATATTCAGCACGAATTACTTCACGAGGAAGCTTTCCTTCTTTACGAACTGGTGCAAAGCCTACACCAAGTGCATAAGCAACTGGACACCCGATAATAAATCCACGTGCTTCAGGTCCCACTATAATATCAGCATCCACTTGTTTTGCGTATTCAACAATTTGGTCCGTCGCATACTTGTATGCTTCGCCATTATCCATAATTGTCGTAATATCTTTAAAACGAATGCCTGGTTTTGGCCAATCTTCTACAATTGTTACGTATTGTTTTAAATCCATTTTTGCTCCTCCTCAGGAACGGTTTGTACTGCTTTTCGCTCTTCAAACCATTGTTTCAGTTCTATATATGGCGCATACAAAAGCTTTTGTTCAAGCTCTATTTGTTTAGCACGTTGGTGATAAGCTGGTGCTTCCGATAAATCCTTTTTAGCGATATTATCATTTAAGACCAACGTCCCACCCTCTATTCTAACAAAATTAAGCTCAAAAAACACCTTTGACATAAAATTAATTGTTCCTTGACTCCAACCCGTATGCTTCGATAATTCATGTACATGCTGTTTTAGTGCAAATGTTTTTCGTTTTGTTAAAAAAGAAAAATACCATTTGAACTGTTCTCTTGTTGGTAGCCCTTCAAAATAAGTAGACTCAGTTGCATAAAAATGTGCATATATTCGCTTCCATTGATGGTGTTCCAACAACTGTACCAGTAGCTTTTCATCTGAAGGTAAATCTAAAACCGTTACGAAATCTGCATAGATCCTTTGCTCCACCAAATCCTTAAATAGCCATACCTTTTCCTGAATGAATGAACGGAAATGACTAATGGAAGCTTCATCAAAGGATACAAAAATAGTCTGTCCTACTGGAATGGTTGGTAGCCAGCGATTCACTTGACGAATTCCTCTTATATCAAATAGCTGCCATTCGTTTGTTCTTGCATCTTGAATCATTAGCTGTGGTTTCTTTCTGCCGTTCCATTCGTTAATTTGTAAGTCTCCGATAAATGATAGTTTCGTAGCCGGGGCGATTTCATCTGCTAAATCCCCTTTTCCAAATCCAATTGCATCTAATACCGTAGCTCCTTGCTTTAACTCCAACTTCACATGATTTTGTGCCGATCCAATTTTCCGTATAGAACCTACTTCTATATTTTCTATACAATAGACAGGCTTTGCAAAACCCATTCCGAATGGTGCAAGCTTCCGAAGCGAATCAATAGATTCTGTCGAAATTTCATCCATCTCGAGAGGAACGTCAATTAAAATGACTGGAACTAATTGCTCCTCTGTTAAACAAACTTTTGCTTGATCGTTCAATCTTACTTTAACCTCTTCTAGATGTTCCAATGGAAAGGTCATACCAGCTGCCATTGGATGTCCTCCAAAATGAGGAATTATATCATTATTTTTTGCGAGTTCTTTATACATATGGAACCCTTCAATACTTCGAGCAGACCCTTTTGCCATTTGCTTTTCTTCATCAAAGCCAAGGACAATAGTTGGACGATAATACTTTTCAACAAGTTTGGAAGCAACAATTCCTAATACACCTGGATTCCAGTCTTTTTTTCCAACCACAATTACACTTGGACCTTGTATATTATTCTCTTGTTCAATTAGTTCAATCGCCTCATCGGTAATTTGCTTGACAATTGCTTGACGTTCTTTATTTTTTTCGTTTAACATATTGGCAATTGAGAGTGCATAATTTGACTCCTCGGTTAAAAATAATTCTACTCCTGGAGCGGCTTCGCCAAGTCTCCCAACCGCGTTAATTCGAGGACCAAACATAAAACCAATTGTCTCCTCATTGATCGCAGATATTTCCACACCACTTACATTTGCGAGCGCTTCAATTGCAACCGAATCGGTTCGTTGCATCTGTTTTATTCCTTGCTGCACGAAATAACGATTTTCTCCTGTCAATGAAACCAAATCCGCAATTGTTCCAATTGCTACTAAGTAAAATAATTCCTTTGGCATTTCCCCAATTAATGCATGAGCCACCTTGAAAGCCACCCCTACTCCAGCTAAATGGGGAAACGGATACGTAGTGTCTTTTAGTCCAGGATGAATGATGATGTCTGCTATAGGTAGCTCTTCTCCTGGTTCATGGTGATCCGTGACGATAACATCCATCCCTAACTCTTTTGCAAATTGAATTTGCTTCAGACCAGAAATACCATTATCGACTGTAATGATTAGTTTAACCCCTTCGTCAAACGCTTCTTGAAATAAACGCTCACTTGGTCCATAGCCATCGATAAATCGATTCGGTATTTTAAAAATAACATCCGCACCAAGGGACTCCAGTGTTTTCATCATCACTGTTGTACTTGTAATACCATCTGCATCATAATCTCCGTATACCATAATGCGTTCCTCAGCATCTATTGCTTGCTGTACCCTTTCTACTAAATCGTCCATTCCATTTAGTAAAAATGGGTTATGTATATGTTCTTCCGTTACATGTAAAAAGTTTTTTGCATCTTCTACGTTTTCAAAACCTCTTGAAACTAACACTTTTGCACACACTTTTTGGATATTAAGTGCCTGTTCTAAAGCAGAAACTAGCTGTTCGTCGGGTCTTGAAATACGCCATCTTTTTTGAGATTGAATCATTTTTCTTCACTTCCTTGTCTTTATTATAACGCAAAAAAACCTTTTGACATTAGCCAAAAGGTTTTTGGATTATTTTGTTGTTTTCTCATCATGAAGGCTAACTGATTTTTCAACTACCTCACTTTGTTTTGCATGTTGGCCTAAAAGCTCATTTTGGAGTGCTGCAAGAGATACTTCTTTCTTTTCAAGCTCTTTACTTAATTGCTTCACCTTACGTGAAAGTACAAAGGACCGATAAATTGCAACAGTTCCACTCATCATGGCACCTAATAGGGCAGAACCTAAAATAACTAAAATAAGCGGCCAGTCCGCTTCTCCAAATACATAGTTTACAGGTACTGCTCCAACATTATTTACAGCAAATAAAGCAATAATAACAGCAAAAATTAAACCTAATAGTAATGTCCACTGAAATTTCATCCCTTCACCCCTTTTACTTATTACTCTACCATAAAATTTTAAGAAAAGCGCCAGTGGCCCCGGTCATACTCTATAAAAAAATTGGGCTGTCCCTAAAGTCATATAGTGACTGAGAGATGGTACCTTTTCCAATGTATTGATTTCCGTTCCAGACGGACGCTTTCCGCGGGCATGGCTTCAGTCTCCTCGTCGCTTTCGCTCCTGCGGGGCCTTCTGCTCATGCTATTCCCGCTGGAGTCGCCGTCTTTCACTACAATCAATTGCCTACAAAGAATAGTAGTTTTAATAAAAAGTATACAAAAAACAGGTGTAGAAAAAGACTCGTTTTTCTACACCTGCTTCAATTTATGGGCTTATTGGACCGCCCCAATGAATTTTCGTTTTATTATACTACCGGCTCGTCTGAACCCCATGTTTTTTCTTCTTTTTTCACATCAATTCCACCTGTTTTGCGTAACTCTTTCACTTTCAAATCGAACCACAATTGCGTAGCGATTAAAATTGAAGAGTATGTTCCAGCTATTAAACCGATTAACAATGCGATGGAGAAGTTGCGAATACCTTCTGCACCAAATAATAGAAGTGCGACAACTACTAAGACAACAGTAAGTACCGTATTAACCGAGCGTCCTAATGTTTGACGAAGTGATTTATTGACAATGGTTGCTAGCTCTTCTTCGGTCGTAATTTTATTACTACGAAGTAAGTTCTCACGGATACGGTCAAACGTTACAATTGTATCGTTGATTGAATATCCAACAATCGTCAAGACAGCAGCAATGAATGTAATATCAACTTCTAAACGTAGAATACTGAATATAGCAACCATTAAGAAAGCATCATGTAGTAAGGAAACAATGGAAGCTACACCCATTCGCCATTCGAAACGGAACGCAACATATATAACAATTCCGATAGCCGCAAATATTAATGCTTTAAGAGCATTTTTAGCAAGCTCTTTACCAACTGTTGGAGATACTGTACTTACTGTAGGTTCTTCTCCAAACTGCTCTGTCATCTCTGCTTTTAATGTTTTAATCTCTTCTTGTGAAAATTCCTCTTTGTAACGAACAACTGCACTATCACCATTTTCTCCAGATAAAACAATATCTTCAGATGATAATCCGATACTCTCAATTTTCTTGGAAACAATTTCCTGTGTTAATGGAGTTTCAGAATTGATCTGTACACGAGTACCAGAAGAGAAGTCAATTCCTAGATTCAATTTGAACACGCTCAATACAACGATTCCCGCTATTGTTAAAACAATAGAAGCTGTATAGAAAATTTTACGGTTGTGCACGAAATCTAAACGATCAAATTTAGTTGTTAAATCTAATGTATCAACTTCCTCTTCAGGAGGATGAATACGTTTTTTGGATATACCAAACCAGCCTGGTTTATTATCAAAGTATCCACTATGAACTAATAATCCTAACAGGATACGTGAAGCCCAAACTGCTGTGATAAACACAACTAAAATACTAATGATTAACAAAGTAGCAAATCCTTTAACAGAGCTTGTACCAAAGAAGAACAATACCGCTGCTGCTAAAAGCGTTGTAATATTCGCATCAAAAATAGCGGAGAATGACTCTTTAGCTCCCGAGTCAAATGCTTTTTTCACAGATTTACCAACACGTAATTCTTCCCTAATCCGCTCATAGGTTAAAATATTTGCATCCACAGCCATCCCAACACCGAGCACAATCGCTGCGATACCAGGAAGTGTCAGTACACCGTTAATCCAATCAAATATAACTAAAATCAAGAAAATGTAGACGATTAACGAAATAACCGCTATTGCACCTGGTAAACGGTAGTAGAAAAGCATAAAAATGAAAATAGCTGCAACACCGATAATACCAGCTAAAATAGTACTATTTAATGCTTGTTCTCCGAATTGAGCACCTACAGATGTAGAGTAAATTTCTTTTAATTTAACTGGTAAAGCTCCAGCATTTAAAATACCTGATAAATCTTTTGTTTCATCTACAGTAAACGCTCCAGAAATCTCCACACTATCTGAACTAATTCGTTGTGAAACTCTTGGAGCAGATGTGAATTTAGGTTTTTCCTTCATCACTTCTGCAGCGTATGAATCCACACCTTCTTCAAAATCTAACCAAATTACTAATACATTGTCTGGTGCTGGTTTAGCAGCAATTTCTCCAGTAACTTCTGCAAATTTATTAGCGTCTTTTAATTTTAGTGTAACAATTGGTTGTCCTTGTTGGTTAAAAGCCGCTTTCGCTCCGCCTTGTTTTAAATCCGTTCCGTCCAACATAATATTATCTTCAGAATCTCGGAACGTTAAATTTGCTTGTGTAGAAAGCAGTTCTCTTGCTGTATCCTGATCTTCCACCCCAGCAAGCTGTACGCGAATACGATTTCCATTTTCAATCTGAATACTAGGCTCACTAACACCAAGTACGTCAATACGACTAGTTAGAGCAGAAGCGGTGTCACTAACAACCTCTTCTGTTATATTTTGACCTTCTTTTAATGGCTCTACTTGATAAAGTACTTCAAAACCACCTTGCAAGTCTAATCCTAGTTTAATATTGTTTAAAACATTCGCAGCTGTTGGGCTAATTGTCCCTGCAAAAATTACGATGAGCAATAAAAACGCAACTATGCGTCCTCTAGTTTTCATATGTATGTTTCCTCCTAAGAAAAGCACTTAGACATCACTTATTTGACATCTAGAGCTTAACAATTACGAAATAGAGTATTCCTGCTATTTCATTCAAAAAAAAAAAAACGCAACATATTTATTATGAAACACGATGCGCTCACTGTCAAATAACGGATACATCATTTATCTTCAATTTTTGAGTTTAATAATAAGTGTAACTCTTCCTGATTGATTTCCGAAAACCAATTCGAAGTTCTAGAATTCTGGATTTGTTCAAAAGTCATATATTCTGCAGGTGAAATAGAAAGAACATCATTTACAATTTGATATAACGGTAGTGAAAGAACGTTTTGCTTTCGCCACTTTTTTGTCACACAATATTTCCATATGTCTTTTTCGGTAACCGTGTCATATTGATATACTTCAAATTCACTTTTTTTACTTTCTAAAGCAGGTAATACGTGCGTAAAAATATCTTCGTATGTGTTTTCCAAAATACCGCACCCCTTTATAGAATAATGTACCAAGTAATATGCATATTGTTATTGTAAACGAAGTTCCTGTATTTGAGAAGGAAGTGTTCAATTGTCTACATTTTTAAGAGGATCTATTTTGTTAATGCTTGCCATTTTTTTGTCCAAGTTCTTAGGTTTTATTTTTCGAATGCAGTTTGTCCGCTTAACAGGCGAAGAAGCAGTAGGTATTTATATGACCGCATATCCTGCCTTCATATTCTTTCTATCGCTTATTCAACTAGGAATACCAGTTGCCATGTCCAAAATAATTGCTGAATTACGGGCGAGGAATGCTATTTCTCAATATTTCTCGGTCATGCGAACTTCTGTAATTGTTACAGTCATTTCTATTTTAGCATTCACACCATTCTTTTTATATGTCACACCATTTATTTCTGGAAATCTTTTGAAAAATGATGCGATAGCGATGACGCTCTATGTATCGATAGCCATCGTACCGATTGCAGCTGCGGGTGGGATATTAAAAGGGTTTTTCCAAGGAATTGCTCGACTTGAGGAAACTGCAGTAGCTCAGCTTATGGAACAGATTGTTCGAATTATACTCATTAGCTTTTTACTACCATTTTTTCTCACTTCTGCTTCCCCACAAGAAGCAGCAGCTTATGCAATGTTTATATCTCTTTTGGCTGAACTTGCCGCTCTCTTATATTTAAAATGGAAATATAACAAATGGAAATATAAGCAAACTTACACAAAAGCTAAAAGCGGTTATCCTTTGTCACCATTGTTTGCGATTGCGCTACCATCTTCAGGAAGTAGATTATTTGGCTCGTTCACTTGGTTTTTAGAGCCTATTATTTTTATTAAAGCTCTTGCAATAACAGGAATGACAGCTGTTGCAGCTACTACGCTTTATGGGGTAATTTCAGGAGTATTAATACCATTAGTACTATTTCCTTCATTCATTCCTTACGCTCTTTCTATTGTGCTTATCCCAGCTGTCAGTGATGCGTTTGCTAGAAAAAATTACTCCTTACTAAAAGAAAGAATTCATTTGTCATTAAAATTTTCTACGTTAACTGGTTGCTATGCTGCCACTCTCTTTTATTTACATGGTGGTGAACTAGTTTCTGCACTTTTTCACGTGGAAAATGGCACAGTTTACATGAAAATTCTTTCCCCAATATTTTTCTTTTATTATATTCAAAGTCCACTTTTTTCTATCTTGCAAGCATTAAACAATTCAAGAGCTGCGTTTTTAAACTCATTATATGGTGGTGTAGGAAAACTGTTATTATTATTTTTCCTTGCCTCCCAAGCTTCCATACAAGAAAAAGGTGCTGTAGTTGCGATTGGCTTTGGAGTGTTAATTACTTCATTTTTACATATCGCTTCGTTAAAAGAAAAAAAAGAAGCACAAATTGGCTTCTCGTTTTTTGTTCTCCCGTATGTAGTCTTTTTACTTACCATTATTTCTCGTCCGTTAATTTTATCCATTGGAGACCGTCCATTAATCATGGATTGTTTGTTTACCATGGTCTATTTAACAATTGGGCTAGTTCTCTTTAGACAAATTAAACGTAAGGAAGTAGCTGTCATTTTTAAAATAGCCAAATCATCCAAAAATAGATTTTAGTTTTAGCTCTGTCAAACGATCATGTTGTTACCTGCCGAAAATCCGCTCGCTATTGGGTCTTGGCAGCCCATTTTTCCGCAGGAGTCTCATTGATTTACGTCAAAAAACATATTCTTCTAAAAAAACAACAGCCTAATTTAACAGAGGCCACTGAAAAACTTACGTTTTTAAAACAGTAAATTCTTTTTAAACAAAAAACCGGCCCTTCTTGTTCAAGTTTGAACAGGAAGGGCTGGATTTCTTTGTTTATTTCTTCTACTTTTCGTTTAGTAATTTAAAATCCGTTTCAGATTGAAGTTGTGAGGATGTTCTTTTCTAGTACTATTTCTACCGTTTTTCCAATAAGCATGTCTAATAAGGCTTTATCTTGTAGACGAAATCGACGGAATTTCGTTAATGCACTGGCACCACTGACTGGCTCTTCTGAAGCCATCTTAAGAAATATTTAATCGACATATCATATTTCGAACGCTCTACTACATCCACATCTGATACATCAAAAATCGCTTTCAATATTAGATATTTGAACATGCGAATCGGTGGAATCGCATTGCGTCCATTTTATGGTGTTTGGAGTGGAAGGCGGCGACTCCAGCGGGAAAAGCGCGTCCAGGTGAGACCCCGCAGGAGCGCACATAGGAACAAAGGCTAGGAACGCCACCTCGTGTGGCAACGCCTTCGTGACCAACATCCTGTCGGCCTGAGGAGGCTCACGGACCGCCCGCGGAAAGCGTCCGCCTGCAACGGAATCACCTTGATGTCATATTTAAACAAAAAGCGAGTTCTTAAACGACTTGTCGTTCAAGGACTCGCTAAGACATGATGTTTCAGTGCCCTCATTTAACATTGCCTAAGTCTTAAAAAGAAGTTTTTAGTTGGATATATAAAGCATCCTGTTCATAGCTACAATAAAATATTTTCTTCACATCGGTAATAGACTTTTTTTCTAACTCTTCTAGTAGCCATTTTTCATTTTTGCCAATTCGTTCTAAATGATCTTGTTGTATATCCCCATCAATAATAATTGGAAATACGTATTGCTCTTCCTCTTTTTTGAAGACAGATAAATTACCTGAGGGTTCTAAAAAAGCGTAAGATACCGACTGTATGGAACCAATTTGCTGCTCCCGTAGTTGCTGCAGCAAATCATCTAAATTGTATCGTTGCTTTCTCATTTCTTTCTCAACAATTATTCCATCCTTCATAATTATCGAAGGTTTACCTTCCATCACGTCGCGAAATTTTTTACTTTTTAAAGAAAAATAGGAAACGCCAATTTGTATGATAAATAAAATAACCATTGGAACTATTGCATGAATAAAATTGCTATTCGGATCATCTAAAGCAAAAGCAGCTACTTCTGCTATTAATAAAAAGACGACTAAGTCAAAAATACTCAACTCACCGACTTCTCTTTTTCCCATTAATCGTAGTATGCCTAAAATGAACCAATATAAGACTATCGTTCGCAAAATAATGACGAGTATGTCGTGCACATTAACCACCTCAGCATTATTTTGCCCAATGAAAAAGAACTTACTCATTTATTTTAGAGTAAGTTCTTTTTTTCTTAAGACTCTGAAACAACTCGTCCAACTGCTACGCGCTCGAATTGTAAACGAGTTCCGTCCGCAACCGTGATAAAAATTGTTTGATCATCCACTGCATCTATCTTTCCGTGTAAACCACCTACCGTAATAATCTGGTCCCCACGTTTTAGACTATTTTGCATTGAAGCTGTGTTTTTTTGACGTTTTTGTGCTGGTCGGATGATAAAAAACCACATCACAGCAAACATCGCGATAATTGGTAATAAACCAACTAATGAATCCATATTCATATATTTCCCCTCCTTCTCTCTTTACAGTATACAAGAATCAGAAATTTTTTGCATTTGGTTTATTATAACCGTATTCTTCAAAAAATTCTTCTTTGAAATCAAGTAAACGATCTTCGCGGATAGCTTGACGCACATCTTTCATTAAATTCATTAAGAAATGAAGATTATGATAAGAAGCTAAACGTAGTCCAAACGTTTCATCAGCTTTAAATAAGTGACGAATATATGCTCTTGAATAATTTTTACAAGTATAGCAATCACATTTGTCATCAATTGGTCCAAAGTCACGAGCGAATGCCGCACCTTTAATAACTAAACGACCTTTCGAAGTCATGAATGTGCCATTACGGGCGATACGTGTCGGTAACACGCAGTCAAACATATCGACTCCGCGAATTGCACCATCAATAAGTGAGTCCGGAGATCCAACTCCCATCAAATAGCGAGGTTTATTGTCAGGCATTAAAGGTGTTGTAAATTCTAGTACACGGTTCATCACATCTTTTGGTTCCCCTACTGAAAGGCCACCAATTGCATAGCCTGGAAAGTCAAGAGACAGTAAATCTTTTGCAGATTGTTTACGTAATTCCTCGTATTCCCCACCTTGAATAATTCCAAATAGCCCTTGCTTATCTGTATTTGTATGGGCCTCTAAACAACGCTCTGCCCAGCGAGATGTACGCTCTACAGATGCTTTCATATATTCAAAAGTAGCTGGGTAAGGAGGACATTCATCAAATGCCATCATAATATCAGAACCTAAGTCATTTTGAATTTGCATGGACTTTTCAGGACTTAAAAATAATTTATCTCCATTTAAATGATTACGGAAATGAACGCCTTCTTCTTCAATTTTACGCATATCACTCAAACTAAATACTTGGAAACCACCAGAATCCGTTAAAATAGCACGGTCCCAGTTCATAAATTTATGCAGGCCACCAGCTTCACGAATAATATCATTACCTGGGCGGAGCCATAAGTGGTACGTATTACTTAAAATAATCCCAGCATCCATCTCTTTAATTTCTTCTGGAGCCATTGTTTTCACGGTAGCTTGTGTTCCTACAGGCATGAAAGCTGGTGTTTCAAAAGAGCCATGTGGTGTATGGACAATTCCAAGACGAGCTCCTGTTTGTTTGTCTTTTTTAATTAATTCATATGTGATTGCTGTCATTTAATAATTCCTTCCTTTTATAAACATTGCATCCCCAAAACTAAAGAATCGGTAACGCATCTCAATTGCTTCTTTATAAGCAGACAATATAAAATCTCTTTCTGTCAGAGCACTTACAAGCATAACTAGTGTCGATTTTGGCAAATGGAAATTCGTAATCATTCCATCGATACATTTAAATTCATACCCTGGGTAAATGAAAATCGATGTCCAGCCACTATCTTCTTTTATCAAACCGTCAAATTTTGTAGCTACGGTTTCTAGTGTTCGTGTAGAAGTTGTACCAACTGCAACAATTTTACCACCAGAAGCTTTCACTTCATTTATCGTATCGGCCGTTTCTTTAGAAACTCGATAAAACTCTGCATGCATTTCGTGATCGTCAATCGAATCGACACTTACTGGTCGGAATGTTCCAAGTCCAACATGAAGTGTCACAAACGCTATTTTAACACCTTTTGCTCGAATGTCATCAAGTAAATTATCGGTAAAATGCAATCCAGCAGTTGGAGCCGCCGCTGAACCTTGTTCTTTTGCATATACTGTTTGATAACGTTCTTTATTTTCCAACTTTTCATGAATATAAGGTGGTAGAGGCATCTCTCCAAGCTTATCCAGTACTTCAAAAAACACTCCTGTATATTCAAAGCGGAATACTCGTCCACCATGTTCTTTTAATTCGGTACAAACCGCACTTAATAAACCATCGCCAAACGTAACTTTTGTCCCAATCTTTACACGTTTAGCTGGTTTTACAAGTGTTTCCCAATGGTCACCTTCAATTTGTGTTAAAAGTAAAACTTCTATACTTGCACCTGTTTCTTCTTTTACACCCATTAAGCGAGCAGGCATTACTTTAGTATCGTTTAATACTAAGCAATCTCCTTCGTTTAATTCATCCAATATGGCCGAGAACTTTTCATGTGTATAGAAGCCCTTCGGATAATCAGCTATTAACAGCTTACTGCTTGTCCGATCAAGTAATGGCGTTTGTGCAATTAATTCTTCTGGTAAATCAAAATCAAAATCTTCTACTCTCATTTTGCTTACATCCTTTATTAGTTGTTTCTTTCAATCGGTAATGGTATTCCTAAATGCTCATATGCGAGCGATGTAACAATTCTTCCACGTGGGGAACGTTGGATAAAACCGATTTGCATCAAGTATGGCTCGTATACATCTTCAATAGTTGTAGACTCTTCTCCAATACTCGCCGCTATTGTGTCCAGCCCGACGGGTCCCCCTCTAAAACGTTCAATCATTGCATTGATTAGCTTGTGATCAATATGATCTAAACCGCGAGGATCTACTTGCAGTAGCTCTAGAGCTTCCCTCGCCATGTCGATTGATATATGCCCATTTCCTCGGACTTGCGCGTAATCTCGAACTCTTTTTAGTAAACGATTGGCAATACGCGGTGTCCCTCTGGCACGTCTAGCAATTTCTCCAGCGGATTCATGATCAATGGACGCATTAAACAGATCCGCACTCCGTACAACAATGGACGTAAGTGCTGCTTCATCGTAATAATCGAGTCGAAGTAAAACACCAAAACGATCTCGTAATGGCGCAGATAATGCACCTGCTCTTGTCGTTGCGCCGACCAATGTAAAAGGTGGCAAATCAAGTCGAACACTCCTTGCAGCTGGACCTTTCCCAACAACTATGTCTAAGCAAAAGTCTTCCATTGCAGGATATAGTACTTCTTCTATAGAGCGATTTAAGCGATGTATTTCATCAATAAACAATACATCTCCAGGCTCTAGTGAACTAACAATAGCTGCTAAATCACCAGGGCGCTCGATTGCTGGCCCACTAGTCATGCGTATCTGGACGTCCATTTCATTCGCAATTACAGAAGCAAGTGTCGTTTTACCAAGTCCAGGAGGTCCATACAAGAGACAATGATCTAAACTTTCATTTCTCATTTTCGCTGCTTCAATGAAAATCTCTAAGTTATGCTTAATCTTCTCTTGCCCAATATATTGCGCTAATAACTGCGGACGGAGTGATTGCTCAAATGGCTCATCAAAATTAGAAATTTCGCTCGAAATCACACGTTCTGTCATGCCAAGTCCCTCCTTTACTTATTTCCCGGAAAATAATAATTGTAAAGCTTTTTTCATAAACTCATCCGTTGTTTGAAGCTCTTTATTTGTCTTCAATTGTGGACGGACTTTTGAAAGTTCACGTTCCGAATAGCCAAGTGCTGTCAGAGCAAGCATTGCTTCTTCTAATTCATGCTCTGTATCGCTATCTACAAATAAAGTTGGTTCGTCGTCTTCGAATTCCATCAGTTCTATATCGATTAAATCATGTAATTTTCCTTTTAAATCTAAAATCATTTGACGAGCGGTTTTTTTCCCGACTCCTGGAAATTTCACTAAAAATGATTCATCTTCTCGTTCGACTGCTTGAATCACATGAGTCGGTTCGCCACTAGCTAAAATCGCTAAGGCACCTTTTGGACCTATACCAGATACGAGAATAAGCTTTCGAAATAACTCTCTTTGCGCTAATGTCAAAAAGCCCATTAATTGCTGCGCATCTTCTCTTACATGAAAATGCGTAAACACTTGAATGACTTCTTCACTCTTTCTAAAGGCAAATGGATTTGGTGTAAAAAGCTGATATCCTATTCCTTGTTGTTCTAGTACTACGTACTCAGGTGTCACCCGTGTCACCTGGCCTTTTATGTAATCATACATGCCCTAAATCCCTCACAATCCATACACTTATTATACCATATCAAACAAAGAAGGCCGCCCCCAAATGAGCGACCAACTCCACATTTAACTCTTATAGCTGACTTAAATTATAGCACAAATTAGTCCAATTGGTTAAAGCTTTGTTCGTATATGGAACTAACTGATCAATAAACTTTTGTTTTCTTTCTACCGGTAAACCAAATGCATATAACCATTCTCTATATAATTCATTTGGAAACATCAAAGCTTCTTTATGCTTGCTTACAATTTCCTCTAATACGGGAAATTCACTAAGTAAAAAATGAATATCGTATTCAATTTCAGGAAGTACCCGATGAATCCATAAAATATATTCCATTTCTTTAGGAGCAAGAACTGCAAGATCAAAATCAATAATCTTATACGAAGAGCCATTCGATAAAAAATTATGGTGGACAACATCACCATGCAAAATAGTACGTTCTTTCATACTAAATGGTCCAATGTTTCGAAGTGCAATCTCACCATATAACAAAAGATGCTTTGTTTTGTAATTACCGATATAGGATTCGATAAAATATGCAATTTCTGTTATTTTCAATAATCGATTTTGCCACTTTGAAACTAAATTGAATGGATATAGAACTTTACTATCTTCCCAAGAAGTAATCCGGTTTGTTTTATGCAGTCGATTCAATAATGAATAGACCTCTTTCCGATCTTTTTCATTACCATAATTAACTGAGTGCGTTCCTTTAAACCAAGGCTGAATGATAAAATCAGGCTGAGAAGAAGAGATAACAGGTAATACAAATGGTTTTTCCATATATTGCAATTCATTATGAATAAAACGAATTTTTTCCGCCTGCACCACGGAAGGATATTTCTTTACGGAAAATACTCCATTTTCATTTTTCCACTTCCACACATTCTTTTTAATTTGCTTAATGTAATCGTCCACTTATTAAAAAGCTTGATATGGTTGTGGATATGGAGGGCATGATTCTACTGGGAAGTAGCATAATTGTGAACATGGACATCCTCCGTATGGGTGCATTTGCGGATGCATATGTGGGTGCATATGTGGATGCATCCATGGGTGTATCTGTGGGTGCATACATGGGTGCATTTGCGGCATACATGAACACAAATATGCAAATTGCTGCATAGGTGGATACTCATACATAGGCTGCATTGCAGGAGATGGTTCCTCCATCATCGGAGACACTTCCTGCTCAATTGGTGCTGGCATTGGTGTTGGTCTTGGTGTTGGTAAAGGCATTTCTGGTGATTCACACTCTTCACTAATTGCTTCAATACAAGTGGATTCCACTAATCTCCACCCTTGAGGAGATGGTGTCATATCTATGTCTGGTACTGGCATCATATGAAATGGAAGCGAATAAGGCTGAATTGGTTGTGGTTTATGCATAGGGTAAACTGGCTGAACCGGTTGCATCTGTGGCATCTGTGGCATTTGCGGCATCTGCGGCATCTGTGGCATCTGTGGCATCTGTGGCATCTGTGGCATCTGTGGCATTTGCGGCATTTGTGGCATCGCTGGCATCACTGGCATCGGTGGCGGTTGCGGGATCGGTTGTGGCTGTGGCTGCGGTTGAACTATTTGCTTTGGTTGGACTGGGTGAACTATTTGTTTGGGTTGTATCGGTTGAACCTTTACCCCCTCCTTCTTCGTCATTTCTTTTTTAACAGGCCGATTCTCGCTATACGGATGAGCCATCGATTCCGTCTTATGTGTAACCGGGATAAAAATCTTCATACCCGGTACAATATATTCCGGATTTGCGAGATGTGCGTTTAACCTTTTTAATTCTTCAAAAGAAACACCATAGCTTCTTGAAATTTTCCAAAGGGTGTCACCTTTTTTGACAATATGAATCTGCACAGTCTTCCTCCTTCCTTCCTTCTCCTTAAATTATGTGTAACACCTAAAATTGGTCACAGATTTTAAAACAAACACACTTCCCTTCATGATAAACTTATGAATAGGAACTATACCGTTATGCAAGTTTGGAGGGATTAAAGTTGAAAAAGTTAAAAGGGGCAGAACGTAGAAGTTGGATCTTTTCTTATTTAAAAGAACAAGATCAGCCGGTAACAGGGGCAGAGCTTGCTAAGCAAGCAAATGTCAGCCGACAGGTAATTGTAAATGATATTACTTTATTAAAGGCAACGAACATCCCTATTGTGTCTACAAGTCAAGGGTATATTTTATTACCAGACAAAGAGAATAGTGCTTATGTTCAAAAACGTGTTGCATGTAATCATCAATCAAAAGATTCGGAAGATGAGCTACTCACATTAGTAGACGCCGGGGTTACGGTAGAAAATGTCACGGTAGAGCATCCTGTATACGGAGAAATCACCTCTGCCATCATGGTTTCTAACCGTCATGATGTAGAAATATTTTTAAAGAAAGTTAGAGAAACAGAAGCATCTTTTTTGTTGGAACTTACTTCCGGTATTCATCTCCACCTTCTATCTGCACCAACAGAAGAAATTTTAAACCGCGGAATAGGAGCTATTCAAAGAAAAGGATATGTAATTGAAGAATAGGGTGTCTATTTATCCAATAATTGATTTAACTAGACCATTTTCGCTTAAAGAAAGACCAAATTCTTTTAAAGTACATTCTTTCCCAAATAACTGAGACCAATTCCCGTAAATGCGAGACTAAATTAAATGAAACGCAAAACAGAAGCACCTCAATCTGCAGGCGCTTCTGTTTCCGTTTCGTATGTATTGTAAGATCCAAGAGACTTCACTTCACAGCCTAATGCTTTTAATTCTTCCACTGCACCTACCATCATAGGAGTTCTTTCATCCTCTAATACATCGATGATGAAAAAGTATTGCCCTAGTCCAGTTTTTAAAGGTCGGGATTCAATTTTGCTTAAATTCAGCTGTCTCCATGCAAAAACAGAAAGTACTTGATGCAATGCCCCAGAACGATCGTCTTTTGGCAATGTGATCATCACTGTCGTCTTTATTTGATCTGTATGGCCAGGTTGTTGGATACTCTTATTCTTTTGGGAGAGTACAAAGAAACGAGTGTGATTAAAATGAAAATCGTGAATATTATGCTCAACGATTTTTAATCCATACTCAGTAGCAGCGGATGTATTTCCAATTGCAGCAATACATGCTTGTTCATTTTCAGAAACAAATTTTGCTGCAGCAGCTGTTGAAGTCGATTGTTCAAGTGGCACTTTTCCAAAGCGATTATACAAAAACTTATGGCATTGAGCCAGAGCATGAGGATGAGAATAGACAGTCGTTATGTCTTCCCATCTTTTTTCATTGTCTGGATGTACCATTAAATGCTGTTCTATTGGAGCTAGTATTTCAGCAATGACATACACATCTGCTTCATGAAATAAATAATCAATCGTTAATGGAACTGTACCTTCTAACGCATTTTCGATTGGTACGACAGCATTATCCACTTTTCCACTAGCGACTGCTTCAATGGCTTCTGGTATCGTTCTTATTGGAACTAGTTGTTTATGTTGGAATAAACACTTCGATGCTAAATGGGTAAAAGAAGCTTCCGGTCCGAGGTAAGCCACTTGTTGAGTTGACAATTAAAATCCTCCTTATAAAGCACCAGAACTAATAACTTCCGCTGATTCCACAAAGTCTAGTCGCTTCATTTCATTTATGAATTCCTCTAATTCCTTTGTCATTGCCGTGACATCTAGCGATAACGTCACACTTGCTCTGCCTTGAATTGGTATCGTTTGGTGAATAGTTAGTACATTACATGCAGAGTCTGCTATGAGTTGGAGTAATCTTGCGAGCGTTCCTTCTCTATCTTCTAACTGTAAAAATACCGTTAATATTCTTTCTTGCACAATCGAATGGAACGGAAAAACCGCATCACGATATTTATAAAAAGCACTTCGGGATAAGTCAACTTCTTTTACTGCGTCCCAAATAGAAGATACTTTCCCAGATTGAAGAAGATGCTTTGCATCCAAAGTTTTTTGCATTGCTTCAGTAAGCACATCCTCTCGCACTAAAAAAAAGCGCTGGTTTGTAACATCTTTCATGCGGTTCCCTTCTTTCTCCTATTCGATAAACTCAAATTCAAATTTCAATAGTCTTACGATGTCTCCATCTTTTGCTCCACGTTGGCGTAATGCTTCATCTATTCCCATACCACGTAATTGTCTTGAGAATCTGCGGATAGAATCTTCTCTACTGAAATCAGTCATTTTAAATAATCTTTC
This sequence comes from Psychrobacillus sp. FSL H8-0484, assembly GCF_038005325.1. Classification (NCBI taxonomy): domain Bacteria; kingdom Bacillati; phylum Bacillota; class Bacilli; order Caryophanales; family Bacillaceae; genus Psychrobacillus; species Psychrobacillus sp. FSL H8-0484. Next base: position 2,776,810 of record NZ_JBBOSZ010000001.1, read on the forward strand.
AACTGTCCCACCAGATAATACGAATGCTCCATCATCATCTCTAGTAATCGTGAAGTCATCTTTTTGGCCTTCATGTTTATACATAACAGATGTTTCTGTTTCTTCTTCCATCAATTCTTCTAACGGGAATTCTGGAGCTACTTCTAATAAGTCAGCTACAGCAAATAGTAATTCTTGCAGTCCTTGACGGGAAATTGCTGAGATTGGGAACACCTTCATATCAGGGCCAACCTTTTCTTTAAATGCAATTAAGTTTTCTTCTGCATCTGGCATATCCATTTTATTTGCAACAATAATCTGAGGTCTTTCCGTTAAACGAAGATTATATTGTTTTAGCTCTTCATTGATTGTTAAATAGTCCTCGTAAGGATCACGGCCTTCCATCCCAGACATATCGATTACATGTACAATAACGCGTGTACGTTCAATATGACGTAGGAATTGATGACCTAGGCCAACACCTTCATGTGCGCCTTCGATTAATCCTGGTAAATCAGCCATCGCAAAACTACGGTGATCTTCTGTTTCAACCATTCCTAAATTAGGAACAATTGTTGTAAAATGATACGGAGCAATTTTTGGTTTTGCTGCAGACACAACCGATAATAAAGTCGATTTACCCACACTTGGGAATCCTACTAAACCTACGTCCGCTAGAACTTTAAGTTCTAATGTAACGCTTAACTCGTATCCTGGTTCACCCTTCTCTGAAAGCTCTGGAGCAGGATTTGCTGCCGTTGCAAAACGAGAGTTTCCTCGACCACCACGGCCACCTCTTGCGATTACTGCTTTTTGACCTTGCTCTACTAAGTCCGCAATAACTTGTCCAGTTTCTTCATTCATCACAACAGTACCCGGAGGAACTTTTACGAATAAATCATCTGCATTTGCACCATGCATATTCTTACTTCCCCCGTGTTCTCCACGAGTTGCTTTAAAATTGCGTTTATAACGGAAATCCATTAACGTACGTAAACCTTCATCTACTACGAAAATAACATCTCCACCGTTTCCGCCATCCCCACCAGCGGGACCTCCCATAGGAACATATTTTTCACGACGGAATCCAACCATACCATCTCCGCCGTCTCCACCTTTTACATACACCTTCACGTGATCGACAAACATATATTTCACTCCAATCTTTCACTTGCAATTAGTTTACATTTTATTTGGTTTTCTGTATTTACCAGTCTTTCTATTCGAAATAATTCATTCGATATTTCTTCCATCCACGAATAGGGAGACCAATCTCCAGTGATTTCAATAAAAATCTCCAATAATTCATCTGAATTGATATGAACTTTAAGTAATTGCTCTTGATATCCTCTAAGGTTCGGGTAAATGGATTGAACAAACCGATCTAAATAATCCCGAAGTGCAACATCGTATTTTTCTGCTCCACGTTTTAGAAGAGATGTTTGAACATCTAAAGTCATGTGATTATACTTCATAGTAAACGTCTGCAACCATTCATTCGTTGTTAATAATCCAGCGTTATTTATATCGAAGAACTGATTACATTTCTGTGAATACATATGAATTAAATTCTTTGCTTCCTCTTGTCTACCCATATCTAGATTCATTTGAATTAAATGCATTTGATTTAAAAAATCATGCATGGAATGGCGAAGTATTTCATTTATTGTTATTGGTTTATGACTCATATTAGTATACACACTCCAACGTTTACTATCCTTGTCTAGTATAACAGGTATAGCTACATTTTGCTCCAGAGTATAGGATAACTTTTATGTTTTTTGAAAATAAAAAAGGACCGCATAAATGCAGTCCTTTGATTTTTTGTTTAAGCTTCTTGAGCTACAGGATATACACTTACTTTTTTCTTGTCGCGGCCGAAACGCTCAAAGCGCACTACACCGTCAACTTTCGCAAAAAGTGTGTCATCTCCACCACGTCCAACGTTTTCACCCGGGTGAATTTTAGTACCGCGTTGACGGTATAAAATTGATCCGCCTGATACGAATTGTCCGTCAGCACGTTTAGCGCCAAGACGTTTCGATTGAGAGTCACGACCGTTACGAGTCGAACCTACTCCCTTTTTGGATGCGAAAAACTGAAGATTTAATTTTAACATATGTTCCACCTCCTACTGTTTGAAGGTTATTTTTATATATTTCCCATAATCTTGTTCAATCGTTTGTAAAGAAACAATCATCGCCTCTAGAATTAGCTGTATATTTGCAGCCTTTTCCGGATTTGTAATGCTTGGCACTTCAACGTATAAATAGCCTCCGTTACCTTTTTGCTCGATTATAGGTGTGATTTCTGTAAGGGCAATAATGGCATTTACTGCACCAAACGATACAGCCGAAGCACCTGCACAAACTAAATCTTTCCCATGTTCTGCAAAATCAGCATGTCCTTTCATTTCAAATGAATGAATAAGACCTGATTGATCTTTCATCACAGTCACTTTAATCATATTATAAGCTAATAGATTCTACTACTAATTTAGTGTATGGTTGACGATGACCTTGTTTTTTACGGTAGTTCTTTTTAGCTTTGTATTTGAAAACGATGATTTTTTTAGCTTTGCCATTTTTTACAACTTTCGCTGTAACTGTAGCACCTTCCACGAATGGAGCACCAACTTTAACATCATTTCCACCTACGAATAGAACTTTATCAAAAGTTACAACTTCATCAGCGTTAGCATCTAATTTTTCAATGTAGATTTCTTGCCCTTGTTCAACTTTGATTTGTTTCCCACCAGTTTCAATAATTGCGTACATATACTTGCACCTCCTCTTAGACTAAGACTCGCCTTACAAAAGGTGATCCGATTACTCGTATACTTGAACCTTTTCAGAGCGGTTGTAACAACGGGTGCTGTTACAAACAATAACATTAAAATAATAGCACATATAAAAATACGAGTCAAGCACTTCTAGTAATACGATCAAATGCAAGTTTGTACTTTCTAAATCTCCAATAAGCATAGTTTTGAAATGCGATAAATAAAAAAATAATCGAGATGGACATACCTTTAGGAAAGTAAAATAAACTGACATAAAAAATAAGCACACTAATCCAAATCGAAAAGCTTATTAATTCCACGTAATAATTTGGGAAAAATACGTATAATGCTCGTCCACCGTCCAGTGGAAAAATAGGAAGTAGATTTAACCCTAAAATAACCGTCTGAGTGAAAAATAGTATATTTGCTTGTGGAAAGTCTACAATAACACTAAAAACCATTAATAATAATGTACAGAAAGGGCCCATTAGAATAATAAAAAGCTGGTGGCTTCTTTTCAATCTGGAAAACTGCTCTATTTTTATTTCTCCACCATATGGGAGAATAGTGCAAGAACGAACTCTTGCCCCAACTACCTTTGCTCCTATTAAATGTCCTACCTCATGTATAAGCAAAGAGCCAAATACGATCGAATAAATGGCAATTTCTCCAGACAAATAAAAAAAGAGGAAAAACGGAATCATAATAGGATGTACCCGGTAAACTGGCTTATTCATTCGATGCGGTTAACCATTCTACTAGGTCGCTCGTTTCTAATAACTCCCCTTCTTTTTCTACTTGAATATAGAGAACTTTGCTCTCTACAGACGCAAAAATATCTCCAGCACTAATAGTTGTGTAAGGTAATTGGTAAAAATCTTCTACAAAACCAAAGGTAGCGGTTTCTCCAGAATCATACAAAATAGATAGCGTTTTACCCGTTTTTTTTGTATATCCTGTGAAAATAATTAATCCATCTTCCGAAGCATAAAGTTCTTGTATTTCATCAATGGCTAAAATAGCTCCTTTTTCAAAAGGTTGAATCGATTTATATTCGATTAAAGGTGGATTCGTCACAGGTGCACTAACACTTACTAAATCATCGGATGGATTAATCCACTCCATGACTTTCCTATATACTTCAGATGGCTTTTGAGGTGCCAGAAGTGATGTAGCGTAATCAGTAGATAACACATCATTTTTTTCGAATTTGTCCAACATTACAAACAAAATTACCAATGTAAATGCAAGCATCCATTTTTTTTTCGAAAGCATAACATTCCCCCTAAAAAGAATGTATGACTACCCAATCAAATTCATGAATATAAAAGAAGCTAACTCCAAATTATTAATGGAAGTTAGCTTCTCGCAAGTTATTTTATTTAGAGAAGATAGATTTAATTTTAGACATTACACCTTTTTTTTGCGTATCCATTGACATTAAAGGTACAGATTCACCTAGAATACGCCGTGCAATGTTGCGGTACCCAAGTGCTGCTCTATTACTTGGATCCATTACAACAGGCTCTCCTTTATTGGAAGAAGTAATAACATTCTCATCGTCTGGTATTATTCCCAATAAATCTATGGATAAATGTGTTGTAATTTCGTTTATATCAAGCGCTTCGCCTTTCACCATTAAATGTTGGCGAATGCGGTTAATAATTAACTTAGGAGGATCAATCGATTGCTCTTGTTCTAGTAAGCCAATAATTCGATCAGCATCACGAACTGCAGAAATCTCAGGCGTTGTGACAACAATTGCTTTATCTGCTCCAGCAATTGCATTTTTATACCCTTGCTCAATCCCTGCTGGACAATCGATTAAAACATAATCATAATCACGCTTCAGCTCTGTCACAAGCTCTCTCATTTGGTCTGGAGTGACAGCGTTTTTGTCTGTCGTTTGAGCTGCTGGTAATAAATATAACTTATCTTCAAAACGCTTATCTTTTACAAGCGCTTGATGAATCTTACAACGACCTTCCACGACATCTACTAAGTCATATATAATTCTATTTTCAAGTCCAAGAACCACATCCAAGTTTCTTAAACCAATATCCGTGTCCATTAAACAAACTTTCTTTCCTTGCAAAGCCAATGCAGTTCCAAGGTTTGCAGTTGTAGTCGTTTTACCGACACCACCTTTCCCTGAAGTTATTACGATTGCTTCTCCCACATTAGCTTCCTCCTTTAAATGTTGATATATTTGGTCTTAACAATCGAAGGTCTTGTAAACGGTCAATTGCGATAGAACCATTTGTATGTAAATAAGCACATTCCATTTCTGGTTTCTCTGATAGAATACCTGACTCCTCTGTCATCATTTCAACGACATTATCAATGATTAGATGCGTTGCCTCTAACCAAGAGGCTGCTATTACTGCATCTCTATTCCCACTAGAACCGGCATGTGCAATACCTTTTAGCCTACCGAGTACAAACACATTACCACCAGCAACAACTCGTCCATTCGGATTAACATCTCCAATGATTACTAAGTCACCTACTGCCGTTATTACTTGTCCTGATCGAACAATTCCAACGTACGTTTCTGACTGGTTTTCTAGTAATCTTCTATTACATTCTTCCACAGTCATTACTTCACTTTGAATCTTTGTTACTCGAAGATGTTCCGTTTGTTGTACACAGTTAATAATTTCTTTTGCCTGTTCGTCATTGCAATATCGATATCCAAGTTGTAATAGCACTTCAGCTTGACCTTCAAAACCTTCATCAGATACCTTTTTCGCTAACTCTTCTAAAAGCTCTGTATATGAACACTGATCGTCTAAACGTAATACAAGGCCCTCTTTCGTTCCTTTAATCGATATTAACTGCTTTTTCGTCAATCAAGTCACCTCAGATCTACAGTTTAACCAAAACTATTATTTTTGAAGAAGTAATGCTTTTTGATTAAACCGATTTAGAAGAATATATTTAAATGCCCACCCAAACATTAATAGGAATACTAGATTAGCAATCATCGTTGGGATGAGATTATATTGATAAAAATCAGTAAACGACATCGTTTTAATACCAATGAATGTATAAAATAAGAATAATAATGATTCAACTACAGCTACTAGAATTAGCGTCAAAATAGTAGCGACTATTAAGTGCTGATGGACAAACTTAACAACAAAGCTTGCAACTAAACACATTAATGGGTAAATAAAAGAATATAATCCAATAATATCAATGAAAAAGACATCATACAAGAGCCCAAAAAACAAAGCGTATAACATCGCTCGTTTGCGGTCGTAATAAATGGAGACAAATATTAAATACATGATTAAAAAGCGTGGTACTAAAACATAAAAATCTCCATTTAATTCAATTGGAGAAAATAGGCCAAAAATCGGTTCCATATAAAATAATAGAACCGACACAATAATTACTAGAAAACGAATCATGAGCCGTCCCCCGCACCTTCTGTTAAATCCTTCTCTGTATTATCTCCATCAGAACCATCAACAGAAGTAATAGACCGTTTAGAAATAATGACATGATCTAATATAGAGAAGCTTGCTGCTGGTTTAATGTAGGCAAGTTGTGTTAAACCATAATCATCTGTTGTTACTTCTGTCACTTCTCCAATTAAAATCCCTTTTGGGAAAATACCACCTAAACCAGAAGTAGTCACTTTTTGACCTTTTTTCACTTCAAAGTCTGAATCGATTCTTTTCATGATAAGTTCTTTACGCTTCTCATCGAACCCTTCAATTAACCCGAAAACTTCTTCTTCAGCTGCTATAACTGCAGAAACACGATAATTTGGATTTTGAGTAGATAAAAGTTCCACAGTAGAAGTATATGGTGTAGTCAATATGACTTTCCCTATTAATCCTTTAGAAGTCATAACAGCCATATTTGGTTCCACTCCATGAATTTCACCTTTATCAATAATGATTTTTTCTTCCCATTGATCGGGATTACGTGCAATCACTGTAGATTGAATTGGGTTAAACGCTCGGAGATTTTCTTCTTTATCTACAATGCCTCTTAACTCTTTATTTTCAAGCTGTAAATCGTTCACTTCAGCCTGTAAGGATGCATAATCTTCTAATCTAGCTTTCAATCGTTTGTTTTCATCATATGTATTAAGCAAAGACTCAACATTGTTAAAAATACCAGTAACATACTGGGTCGGCTTAGAAAACACCGTTTGTCCAAAACCGACCACATCTTTAATTAATTGTTCTGGTAATGATGCATGATTTCGATCGCGCAAAGAAAAGCTGATGAGTGCCACAAGAAAGATCATCCCTACAAGCAGCAAAATTAATCGCTTATTCGAAAAAAACTGTGGCATAACTCACTTCCCCTTAATGTTTGTTTTGTTGACGTTTTAATAGACCCATATGATCTAGTGCTTTTCCTGTTCCAATAGCAACACAATCTAATGGACTCTCGGCAATAAATACAGGCATATTTGTTTGGTCACTAATAACTTTGTCTAAATTTTTCAGTAATGCTCCACCGCCAGTAAGCATAATACCACGTTCCATTACATCCGCAGATAATTCTGGAGGAGTTTGCTCCAATGTCTTCTTCACACCATCAATGATAGATGAAATAGATTCACGTAAAGCACTTGCAATTTCTTTGGAAGAGATATCAATAGTCTTCGGTAATCCCGTAACTAAATCTCGGCCACGAATGTCCATTTTATCTTCTATTCCTGTTACTCTCGCAGAGCCAATTTCCATTTTAATCGATTCAGCTGTACGTTCACCAATTGTTAAGTTATACGTTTTACGAACATAGCTAGTAATAGCTTGGTCCATTGCATCTCCGCCTACTCGAACGGACTCACTCGTTACAACTCCCCCAAGGGAAATGACTGCTACCTCTGTCGTACCTCCACCTATATCAACGACCATACTTCCAGTAGGTTCCCAAACAGGTAAATTTGCTCCGATTGCAGCAGCAAATGGCTCTTCAATTGTTATGGCATCACGAGCTCCCGCTTGTTTTGCAGCATCAATTACAGCACGTTGTTCTACGGAAGTAATTCCGAATGGCACACAAATCATCACATTTGGTTTGCTCCAAGACATACCAGACGCCTTCATCGCATTTCTTAAATAATATTCTATCATTGCAGATGTCGTATCAAAATCCGCAATAACACCATCTTTCATTGGACGTATAGCTACAATCGAACCTGGAGTTCGACCGATCATATTTTTTGCATCGTTACCAACAGCAACAATTTCACCGTTTTGCACATTTTTTGCAACTACAGAAGGCTCTCTTAATACAATGCCCTTCCCTTTTATAAAAACAAGCGTATTCGCTGTCCCTAAATCGATTCCAACATCTCTTGATCCAAATCCAAACACTATTACTTACTCCCTTTCTATCTCTTACAAGTTTCACTTAATTGTTTTAAAGTCATAACTCTCATTATAACGGATAGAAGAGAAAAAGCACAGTGTCACATATACCCTTTTTCTTTTAAACTAATAAATTGATGGTCCCCTATGATGACATGATCTATCAATTCGATTCCCATCAGCTGTCCAGCCTCAAGCAATCGTTTCGTTACATCAATATCTTCTGAAGAGGGCGTGGGATTGCCGGAGGGATGGTTATGCGCACAGATAATAGAGGCAGCGGAGCGTTTCACAGCTTCTCGAAATATTTCTCTTGGATGTACGATAGAAGCATTAAGGGAGCCGATAAATACAGTTTGTTTATGAAGAATTTGGTTTTTGACATTTAGGAAGAGTACTACAAAATGCTCCTGTTTTAACGAGGTCATATCTGGCATTAAGTATGTAGCGGCATCTTTCGGAGAGCGGATCGTAAATTTTTCGTCTGTTACTTGCTGAGACAATCTTCTACCTAGCTCAACTGCTGCAAGGAGCTGCACGGCCTTTGCTTCACCGATACCTTTCACAGACATAATTTCTTCCATGGTAGTATTTTTTAATTCTTGTATTTGTTCAATAAAATTAAGCACACGGTTCGCAAGATGTAGAACAGACTCTTGCTTCGTACCTGTACGAAGCAAGATCGCTATTAGCTCTTGGTTGGATAAACTTTGCGCACCTTGTCTAATAAGTCTCTCTCGAGGTCGATCGGCCATATGTACATCTCGGATCATTAAGGCAGCAGGTGGTAAGTTTATGGTCATTTACTCAGCTCCTTATCAAATTCTATTATGTGAAGATTTAATAGCGTTTGAAACAAGCGACTAATTGGAAGCCCAACGACATTATTGTAATCTCCTTGGATTTTTTCGACAAATAATCCTCCCATTGTTTGAATACCATATGCACCAGCTTTATCTAGAGAATCCCCTGTAGCTACATAAGCATCAATCTGCTCATCGGTTAAATCGTAAAATTTCACTAGTGTAGATTCTGTGAAACCTAAACTGCTTCCCAGCCCTTGAATGGAGACACCCGTTATAACATTATGCACTTTACCCGATAACTTCTGCAGATACTTTTTAGCTTCCTCATTATTTGCCGGCTTAGAGAGCAGTTCATTTCCTAAACGAACCGTTGTATCTGCCCCAATAACAACTGCATGAGGATTTTTCTCTGCAATAGCAGTTGCTTTCAGTTTGGCAATGGAAAGCGCAAATTCTTCCGGTGTATGTTCTCCTTCTACTTCTTCATTTACACTTGAAGGTTGTACTTCAAATGGAATTCCTAATTTACCAAAAAGCTCCTTCCTTCTTGGAGATTCACTTGCTAAAATAATTTGGTGATTCGTCATGATTTTCATGGTTAATTCCCCCTTTTCAATAGCATACAAAAGAAATCAAAAAATGGGAATTGTGTAGAAATCGCGACTATTTCATTTTGGGCCCTTTTTAAGCTCAGAAACTCAATTCTACACATCTATTCTGATCTAAATAATGAGAAAAAACATGTAATCTCATAACCGAAGAAACATCTGAAAACGTTGATACCGCTTGCACAATGCTTGTTAGGTCATCCGGATAATCTTCCTTTTTTACGATAGAGTCAAAGAAATTTTTCGAGATATTTTCTTCTTGTAAAACTGTCATGATTTTTTTCACTTTTGGATCTTCACATCCGTTTGTTGAAATGTATAGATTTTTAATAAAAGTAGGGAGCGCTTCCTGTTGAGAACTAGGCACGTCGTTCACAAATAATTCACTCCAAACAAAAAATTGATTTTCTACTTGAACAATACTCGCTTTCACTAGAGTCGGTTCCGTAGCCATAAAATCTATAGCACTTTCCTTTGTTGTAAACATTCCATATTGTTTCGCTTTAAAAGCTAGCAATCCATCAGCTGCTACTTCTACTTTCTCTTCTTCTCCATCTTCCTTCTCCTTTACAGTATTAGGGGCAGTAATTTCTTCTTCATTTTCTACTTTTTTCTCATTCGCAAAATTTAATATAAAACCAAAAAGTAAAACTCCAATTACTCCAATAACAAGCCCTTGAACGGCTGCTAATATTATCTTTTTTCTAGGATTCCGCCTTCTAATCGGCATAATATCACCTCTTTTTTCACAACCTTATCACGAAAAACATAAAAAAAGACGAGACCTATGTCGGCTCGCCCTAAAAATTTATCGAGTTAAAAAAACAAATTCATATACCAATCGACAAGTGCTCCCCCATAAAAATACGAAATCACTGCAGCAATGGCAATAGAAGGTCCAAATGGAATCGGTGTCTTACGCCCTTTTTTCGCAATTCGTAATGAAATGATTCCGAAAATAGTCCCAATAATGGACGCTAAAAACAATGTCAATAATGTAGACACTGTACCTAGTACAAGTCCAATGACGAAGAATAACTTAATATCCCCGCCACCCATTCCACCTTTCGACAATACTGCAATTAAAAACAATACACTAAAACCAATTACCGCTCCAAGTAAACTATCCCACCAAGGGGTAAGAGGAGCTAAAATTCTAGCACCGACTAAAGGAATTAAAAAGAATAATAGAATCTTATCCGGAATGAGCATATACGCAATATCGGAAACCGTAATAATGACAAGCAAGGAAATAAATAAAATGGCTACAATAAACTCTTTGGAGAAACCTAACTGAGCAAATGCAAACGCAAATAATAAACCCGTTACTAGTTCCATCACTGGATACACCCAATGAATCTTTGTCCCACAGCCTCTACATTTTCCTTTTAAAAACACATAGGAAAACACAGGAACTAAATCACGCACAGTTAGATTTCGATCACAGATCGTACAATGGGAAGGAGGACGAACAATAGACTCCCCCATCGGCACACGCAAGCCCACTACGTTAAAAAAAGACCCAAATACTAGCCCATATATAAACATAACCAACATTAGTGCAATTTCCATGATAAACACCTTATTTCATACTTTTTAAACTTTCTTTATCTTTATACATATCCATATCCGCCTGATGGAATAAATCCTCAAAAGTAAGCGCGTGATCCGGATAAAACGCAATACCGATACTAGGTTCTATTTCTACAATAATACCCTTAGATTCAAAACGGTTTGCCGCAAACAAAGAGCGTAAACGCACTAACCATTCATAAAATAAGTCTCTTGACGCGAAGTCATGCAAAAACAAGACAAATTCGTCCCCACCAAAGCGTGCAACTAAATCATTCTTCCGAACAGCCTTTTTCAAAATATTAGCTGTATGTTGAAGCACTTGATCACCCAAACTGTGACCAAATTGGTCATTGACTTCTTTAAAGTGATTCAGATCAAGTAAAATTAATACACCCATATTATTTGTTTGATTGGCTATTTCTACTAATCGTCTACGTACTTTCGTCACAAAATAAGCACGATTATGTAGATTTGTTAATGCATCATGATAAGCCATATGCAAAATAATCTTTTCCTTCTCTACCTCGTCCGTAACATCTCGCCACATTAAGTAATAGATTTTTTCCTCTCCAGTAGACACTATCGATGCATCAATTGCAAAGTGGGAGACTCCAGCCCTATGCAAAAGCTCAAAAGACATCTCATACCCATGAACCGTTCCATTTTCTTGGAGCTCAAATGCCAGTTTTCGGAGCTTCTTTTGATTGTTCTTGGTGTGAGCAAATTTCATCATGTTGACAGCAAATTGATCATGTAAATTTAACATCAGCTCCGCGCGCTCATTTATCTCTAGAATATCCCAGTTTGCATTAACGATCATAATGGACACAGGACTCAAGTCGAACATCGTTTGATACCTTTTAGTTACATTCGGTAATAAACGATAGCGCATCACCGAAATTGATAACAGTATCGAGAACACAAACCCTTCATAAATAAACGTATAGGGAGGAAGATCGGGTGCAAAATCTGGATACCCCAATCCAATATTCAAAAATAAGATAACTAGCGTACTTGTCATTAAAAAACGAAGTAAGTTTCTTTGCTGTATTACTCTGGTCTTCCGATAACCAGCAACTAATATAAAAAACATCACTAAGATAAAAACATTTGAAACCGTCATCGTTGCATAATATTGCATGTTGAAAACAGGAACATACCAAATTCCTTTTGCTTCATACTGTGTATTGGAAATTAGATTGTAATTAAATAATTGAGCAACGATCGCTACTAAGAAGGGAACATAAAAAATAGTCGGATAAAAAGGCTTTCTCAACCGCTCATGTGAAATGGCCAAAAATGTAAATAAATGAAAAGTAATACCTACAACGAGCAACCCTAAATTTCCAAAGAACAGTTTCGTCAAAGTTGCACTATATTCCATTGGTAATAAGTGTCGAAAAAACTCTTCAAAAAAAAGGAGACTGTAGATGAACACGACAGAAGCAACCAGTCTATTTTCTAGTCTTTTCGGATGCTGCGAAATAACGACACAAGCCATCCCAAATAAATAGAGAGCCGGGAGGATATATGCACACAAATATATACTTAACTGACTAATAGACATTCGCTTTACCCCTCCCTTCAAAGTTCCTTAACATAGTAGTTATCCACAAAAATAGAGCGAGTAAACAGTTGAACATTTACTCGCCGTCGTAATAGAACGTAGTCAATTGAATTTCAGCAGAAATCGTTTCTTCTGAATCCAATTCGTACAATTGTTCCTCACCTGGCATGGAGAACCCTATTTGATCGACACGAACAATTCGTTCTAAGTTTTCAAGTTCTTCGATAAATACTTTTAGGTGGTCATAGTCTTTTGTTAGTACCGAAATATTAAAAGTTATTAGCTTTAATTGAGGAGGAAGCACAATATTAGCTACTGGTGAAACAGGTGTTTCAGTAGCTGTATTCTCTTCTGTTGGTTCAGCATTCTCTGTTTGTGTTCCTTCTTCCGTTTGCGTTGGGGCAAGTGGAGAATCAGAAACAGCTGCGTCATAATTATTAAAATTTATAGATTCTATTTTAGATTCACTAATAAGTTCTACTTCTTCAATCGAGCGAATTAGCTCGTCTAAAGCACGTGTTAACGGAACTTTCTTTTGTAGAGCAAACGTATTTTGCTCTGGCTCTACTTCTTCATTCGGAGCAGTTAATTGCTCATTTAATACGGCAATCTCATTGCGAACATTGCTTACCGTTATTTCTTTCGTACTTTTTTCTTCGTTTAAAGGATAAATAACATAATAATAAATAGCCCCAAAGACAACTGTTACTAGTGCTGCTATTAATAGAAAACCCGTTTTCTTATTACTAACTAAATCATTCATCAACGGGCACCTCCTGCACTTAAATACGCTTGGTCAATTGTGAGGTCAATCATAGCAGAATAGCGCGGTTGCACATCAAAATCAGTCTCATCCGTATCCGTAGTTTCTTCTGAATTAACTTCTGGTTCAAAGGTTGATATTTCCTGAACTTTCACATCTGTAAAATAAGAACTGTTTAATAATTTTTCAATGAAAATAGAAAGGTCATTCATCGTCTCAAAATCAGCTGTAAGATTAACATCCATTTCTGCAAATTGATAGTCACGTAAATACGTGTTCTCTACTAACAATGATTGTACTTCTTCTATTAAAGGACTGACAGGATACGAGACACTCTCTACAAAAGTAACCGATGAAGATAGACTTCCTTGATCTTCAGAACTTGTAGAAGAAATTTGAGCAGCTAGCACTTCTTGTTCAGCTAACAATTGTGTTTCTTCAGTCGTTAACGCGCTAATATCTTTCTTTAAAGAGAATGATTGCATGATTAAAAAAATAATAATTACACCAAATACGATTAGACCCAAGATAATTACTAAATTATTGGACCTTTTACTTTCTATTTTTGGCAATAAATTAATTTCTGGAACCACTAATTTACCTCCTTGGTTACAAGTCCAATAAGTGGAACATGTCTAGCTTTAAGATTAGGGTATAACGACTGGACCTCTTCATTCCCAATATATGTAACTGGAGTTTCATAATTGGAACGAATTTCGGATAAGATATAACTCATATCTGGAGAATCTCCTAAAACAATCAATTCGTCTACAGCCTTTTCTCCTTTATAAAGCGAGAAACGATAGAAATTTAGAATTCGATCGATTTCAGCGATTTGATCCATTAATTGCATACGATATTCTTCTATTTCGCCATCATATGAAAATTGAACCGTTTGCTCATCTACTTGACGCCCTTGCCATTTTTGCATAGGAGTATCTATTGTTTGGTAGCGGAGGAACTCTAGTTTTCCAGGAGTATAAATACTAATGGAAACACCTGTAATCGACCAATCCGTAATAAGATAACTCTTTTTATCTGTAAATGCATTTATCTTTTCTAAAAAACGAATCGTAGATAATGAACGTACATCTGCAACTGTAGGAGTTAGCGAGACATCAGCTAATAAACCAGCCATCTTACTTACTTCCTCCGAAGGAGCAGCAAAAAGTGTTGCCTCTCCGTCATTCGGTTTCTCATCATACACATCAATAAGTGGATGTGAAAAAGGTAAATGAATGGTTTGCCCTAACTCCATTTCCACGTAAGCTTTTAGCTTAGAAGATGTCACATCAGAAGGATGCTCAAATGTCTTCATCATAACAGACTGATCTGGCACAAAGAAACGTACATCATGGCGTTTAATCCCCCACGTAGGAACTAGCTCTTTCAATTCATCATATAATGCCATCTCATCTCGGATAGTGTCTCCTTCAATGATACCTGGTTTTAACGGATGTTCATGAACGACGGATTGTTTCAAATCTAGGCTATTCATCACGATTGCCCGGATCAGATATTCATTCACTTCCAAAGCAACAAAGCACTTCTTTTTACTTTTGAACATAGCCGTTTACCCCCTCTATATTTCTATCTATATAATTATGTATGGTTAGTTTCACGTTTCAGGAAACGAATGGTTCGTTTGCTCAAAGGTGAAAATAATATTCTACAGCAGACTGGGTCTGCTGTAGAATATTATTATTGATTCATTGCTTTATTAAGTGCATTTTCTGTGATTGCTGTTGCGGGAGGTGTATATCCAGTAACAACATTACCTGCAACAGCTACTGTAAATTTAGAAATATTTTTAATATCTGCTAGTTTAGAATAAGTAACTGTCCATACATTTCCTACTTTCACAACTTGATCTGCAGCTACTAAAGTAACTCCTTCAACATACTTAGTAAGATCTGTATCTTCACAAGTTATAGTTTTAACTTTTGTAGTTGAATTTGTGGTTTCTTCACAAGCACCATCTAATGCTGCTAATTTCGCTGCCGAAAGAACGCTTGATGCATCAGCTAATATTGCCTTATCTCTTGAATTATCAATAACATTACCAATCGCAGGTACAGCAATTGCAGCTACAATAGCTAAAATAACGATTACCGCTAGAAGCTCGATAAGTGTTAAACCTTTTTGATTTTTAAGTATTTTTGTGAATTTTTTCATTTTATTAGTCCTCCTAGAATTAGTTTCAATCATTTCGTTCGGTGTTTCATTCATCATTGTTTTCACGACTTATCACCTCCTTTAATAGAAGACAATGATTAAATTTGTTCATACATACTAAACATCGGTACCATAATGGCCAAAACAATCGTTCCTACAACTGCTGCTAAAATCACAATCATGAGTGGTTCGATTAATGATTTCAATGTATCTACTGTCCGATCTACATCGTCTTCGTAGAATACTGCAATTTTTTCTAACATATAGTCAAGTGAACCTGTTTGCTCACCAATTGCCGTCATTTGTGTAACTAATGGTGGAAAAATCCAGCTTTTTTCAAGCGGAGCTGTTAGAGTACTCCCTTGTTCTAGGCTTGTCCGCGACTCACGCACTACTTTTGCAACTACTGGATTGCCGATTACTTTTTCGACAATCGTCAGTGCTTGTAAAATAGGCACTGAACTACTGAATAACGAAGAAAGTGTTCTAGTCATTCGAGCAATTGCAGACTTTTGAAGCAGCTTTCCGAAAATCGGGATTTTCAGTAACATGACATTTATAGAAAAATTGAATGCTTCATTTTTCTTATATAAGTAGTTGAAAACAATCACTACGATTATAATCAGCGCCAAAACAATATACCAAGATGATTGTAATATTTCACTAATACCCATGACCATTTTTGTGATGGTCGGTAATTCCGCACCCATATCTTCAAACATCGATACAAATTGTGGGACAATCGTTAGCATCAGAAATCCTGCAACAATAACGGTAAGAACTAGTAAAACGACTGGATATGCCATCGTCGACTGCACTTTCTTTTTCAAGTTGAATTGCTTTTCATATGAAAATGCTAATCTCTCTAAAGACTCGTCCAAATTACCAGTCGCTTCTCCTGCACGAATCATATTCACGAATAACTGCGGAAAAATTTTCGGATATCTTGCTGCTGCGTCTGAAAATGACAAGCCAGATTTTACATCTTCTTCTACTGATTGCAATGCTTTTTTCAAAGGTTTACTTGCAGTTTGTTCCGCTAATATTCTAGTAGATTCCAGTATAGAAACTCCAGCACGGATGAGCGTTGCGAATTGTCGACTGTAGATAACGAAATCTTGATTCTTTACTTTTCCCCCAATGGATAGCTCTTTGTGTAGAATGCTTTTGGACTCTTCCAGTTCCCTTGGGTTTATTCCTTGCGAACGAAGTTTCGTTATCGCCGCTTGTTTATTTATTGCATCCACAGTTCCTTTTTTTAATACCCCTTGAGCAGTTCGACCATTGTATTTAAATACAACCATCAATACTCACCTACATTCATAAACGGCTTTGCGGACTCTAGCGAAATCTTACCTGAAGTGACTAAAGTTTGAATCGATGATTCGAGTGTATGCATTCCAAGTGCTCGACTTGTTTGCATGACGTTTTGAATTTGATGTACTTTTTCATTGCGAATTAGGTTCGCTACAGATGGTGTTTGCACTAATATTTCAGTTGCCGCTACTCGACCTTTTGCATCATGTCGAACGAATAGCCTTTGAGAAATGATTCCTTGTAAAACATTCGCTAATTGAATACGAATTTGCCCTTGCTGATGCGGAGGGAATACATCTATAATTCGGTCAATAGTAGTAGGAGCGCTACTCGTATGCAGAGTCGCCATAACTAAGTGACCTGTTTCAGCTGCGGTAATGGCAGTAGAAATCGTTTCTAAATCACGCATCTCTCCAACTAGTATGACATCCGGATCTTGACGAAGTGCAGCACGTAAACCATTTGCAAAACTTTGTGTATCTGACCCGACCTCACGCTGGTTAATAACTGACTTTTTATGGGTATGCACATATTCAATTGGATCTTCTAATGTAATAATATGCTTTGATTGTGTTGTGTTAATATAGTCAATCATAGATGCAAGTGTTGTTGATTTCCCTGAACCCGTTGGACCAGTTACTAATATAAGACCTTGAGGTTTATCTGCTAAGGTATAAAGAACATTTGGCATTCCAAGTGTCTCAATCGCTGGTATTTTGAAATCGATCATACGCGCTGCAATCGACACATGTTTTTGTTGATGATAGGCGTTAATACGGAACCGACAAAGAGTTGGTAATTCGTAGCTAAAGTCCACCTCTCCTTTTTCATCGAACTCCTCCAATTCTGAAGCAGGTAAGATTTCTTTTAGCATTTCTCTTGTATCGGTTTCATCCAAATTCGTATCTCCGAAAGTTTGTAATGCTCCATTTACTCGAAACACAGGTGGAAGACCAACTGTAAGATGAAGATCGGATGCTCTATCATGAAAAGATTTTTCTAATAAGTCGATTATTGAAATTTTCATCTCATCGCCCCTCAATCGGTCGTTGCAACTCGAAGAACTTCTTCTGTTGTTGTTAACCCCTGTTGTACTTTCAATAGTCCATCTTCCAATAAACTATAAAAACCAGATTCTTTCATATGATTACGAAGAATTGCAGTGCTCTTCCCAGTTAAAATGACATCTTTCACAAACTCATCGACAGCTAGCACTTCATGAATAGCTACTCGACCTCTATAACCAGTATTATTACAAGAAGGACATCCTCTTCCCCGACGAACTTCATTTATTTCCATCCCACGTTCTTCAAAAATAATTTTTTCACGTTCATTTGGCATTTGCACTTCTTTACAATCACGGCAAACCTTGCGAACCAAACGTTGAGCAACAACTCCAACCAATGAAGATGAAAGTAAGAAAGGTTCTACGCCCATGTCCTTCATACGAGAAACAGATTCTACTGCACTATTCGTATGAAGCGTACTTAACACCAGATGTCCTGTTAGAGATGCGCGTACGGCTATTTGTGCCGTTTCTAAATCACGTATTTCCCCAACCATAACGATATCTGGATCTTGTCGTAAAATGGATCTTAATCCCGTAGCAAATGTTAACCCTACTTCATCACGAACTTGGATTTGGTTAATACCTTCCAGTTGATACTCTACCGGATCTTCTACGGTAATAACATTCACATCTTCTCCGTTTAAATGATTAAGCGTTGCATACAAAGTAGAAGATTTACCCGAACCAGTAGGACCTGTAATCAAGACGATTCCGTTTGGTCTTTCAATCATTTTTTTAAATGTCATGTAATTCTCTTTATTGAATCCAAGCTTATCTAAATTATTTAGAGCACTACTTAAGTCTAAAATACGCATAACTACTTTTTCTCCGTAAATTGTTGGTAAAGTAGAAACACGAATATCAACAGGCTTCATATTGACTGCTAGTTTTATACGACCATCTTGCGGTAATCTATTTTCTGTAATATTTAAATTACCCATAATCTTAATACGCGCTAAAATAACATTTTGCATATGCTTAGGTAAAGCTCTTTCCGTTTTCAACATACCATCTACCCGGTAACGAACACGTAATTCCGTTTCTTGTGGGTCAAAGTGAATATCACTAGCACGCTGCGCAACACCATTCGCAACAATTTGATTTACCAGTCGTACGATTGGTGAATCTTCATCTGTAATTTGTGTATCATTTTCCAACTCTTTTGGCGTCATATCCATTAATGCTTGATCCATGGACTCTTGTAAATCATAATATTTTGTTATCGTTCGAAACAAGTCATCTTTTGCAGCAATACTAGTTTCAATTTGGCATCCCGTAGCCATTCGAACTTCTTCAATAGCAAAATAATCCATTGGATCAGCCATTGCAATAAATAGTTTATTGCGATCTTTTCGTATTGGCATGATGTTCGTCCGTTTTGCCAACTCTTTTGGTACTAGATGAATAAGGTCTGGTTCAATTGAAAATTGATTTAAACTTACGTGCGGAATCCCTAACTGAAATTCTAGTATTTCAATTAATTGCTGCTCTGTAAGTAAGTTTTCTCTTATTAAAAAGTCACCTAGTTTTTCATCTCGACTTTTAGTTGTTAACGCGTACTCTAACTGCTCGTTACTGATTACATGAGATTCAACTAGTAAATCTCCTAACCTTTTCCGCGTGTTCGCTTTCATTCTCTTCGCCCCTCTACGCCATCATTTAGACTCTGGAACGATAATATTTCCAGCTTTATCGTAATAGCTACCTTTTGATAAACCGGTAGACTCATCCACTTCTGGTGGATTTTCAACATTTGTTCCATCCACTTCTATTGGTGTTGTTCGAGTTGTAGTAGGTGACTCTACATCTGGTAATCCATCGCCATTCAGATCGATTTCTAGGTCAGGATCAGTTACTGTTGTGGTTTCTGGAACGAGAGAAGACTTAAGAATAACTCTATTTACCGGTGGATAAAAATCTTGACTAATAAGTACTTCGTTTTGATATGGTCCTGTTTTGTCTGCAATAGTTCGGTAGGTAGAAACTCGAAGTCCCTCTTTCCCTTCGTGAACAAGTTTCTCTTCTCCCGCTTTTAACTCCGCTGAATAACGGTAAATTGTTCTTGGTTTAATTTGCTTTCGGTCGGTCACTCGATACGTAGCTGTTGTTTCAAGAGGTAGAGTATAAATTTCTACTAATAAACTAGGACCCTTTATCTGCACTTTTAAAGTTGCTGGCGCATCATTGTTATTTACAAATTTTAAATCTACATTCGTATTTTTTCTTATTTCCGCTTCAATTCCAGGCTCTAAATAATCTGGAATCTTTCCTTGCGAGTGTCGTTCCAATATTTCAAAATTCGTTTGTAAAATTACGCTATAGAGTACAGAAGCAACAAAATCTGAACTCTCATCATTTACGTCTAGCTCTAGATCATTTAATCGTTCCAATAGAGAAAATATATCACCATTTCCAATGACTTGTTCATTTAAAGTAGAAACGATGTTCTCTAAATCATTTGTATTCACAGGTATTTCCTCTATATCAAATGCAAGTCGTTCTAATTCAAATACAGAAGAATCTATAGCCACCGTCTCAATTGGATTTGGTGAAAGTAAGCCAACTTGAGAAACGATATTAGCAAGAGTTTCCTCCTTATTCAATTGAGTCTTTTGTTCAATTAAATTATTCACTTCTGGATTCATGCTAAATTGCATGGGTATATGAATAGAAGGAGTTGACTCCCAAAAAGTATACCAATGCTTGTCCAATTCCATTAGATATTGATCAACAGTAGCTTCCACATCAAACGTAAACCATTCTGGAAGTAATGTCAGATCTGAATTGTTTCCAGTTAAAAGAATGGGTTTTTCTTTCCATTCCAAAATTTTTGTATTTAATAAAGATATTATTTCATCTTTCCTTAGCAATTCCACTTCTTGTCCACCTATTGTAGAACTAGGTACCCCACTCTCTGCTTTCGCAAACTGTTGCAAAGAAGTGAAATTATTACTAGACCATAAATAAAAAAGAAAAAATGTTAATATTAGTAGTATAGAAGTTTTCCAAATAACTTTCACAATGCATAACTCCTTCAAATATATAGGCCAAAATAACTCTAGTTGCGTTAACAAAATTCCAATTAATGTATATAAACAAAGTATAATATCTCATTCAGAGAAATTGTACATATTACTTTAGAAACACCATTTTCTAAAACCTTTAAATCAACTAATAACAATTGATTCTTTATACTTATTTATATATGATTAAACTACCAATTACAAGACTAAAAAAGTAGGTTATATAAATTTAATTCCATCTTAACATAGCTTCTTCCAAGGCATACAATTAATATAAGAATTGAGAACTATGCATTTAATAGGAGAAGCACTTTTCTAATAGATTTTAGAGAGGAAATGAACTGTTAATCAGAAAAAAATACACGAATTTCGCAAACACAAAGGATGAATCCCTTATGTTAAATAATATCAAAAACAAAAATGGTTTTACATTAATTGAGATTCTAGCTTCTGTCGTGCTTTTAACTATAGTTATTTCCATGTTTCTATCTATTTTCCCCCAAATGGCGAATATGAATAATCGAACTGGAGATAATTTGGATGCAGCTAATGTGGGGAAAGAATTGCTGGTGTTAGTTAAAAAGAATGCTTATACTAGCTTTCTAAATAATGATTCGAATCTTATTATAAAAACAACCATTCGAAACTTAACTAAAAAAGAAGACCTTACTTCTTCCATTATATATGAAGGAACATATGACAAATTGGGGCAAACATTTTTTATAAAAATACAGATAAAAAAAATAGGAGAATTTCCTCCCCCTGATCAAAGTCAGTTTCACCAACTTCATCAAGTTATCATTGATGTGGATGTGAAAGAAATAAAGACAGATTCACCTACATTAACGACAACATATGGATATATAAAGGGTAATTGAAAGATAGAGGTGATAATGTGAAGAGAATAATGAATGAAAGAGGGATAACTTTAGTAGAATTACTAGCCGCTCTTGCATTGTTCGGAGTAATTTCTGTACTTATTTGGAATTTCTTTTTTCAAGCCTTAAATTTCAATGAAAGAGAAGTCACAAAAAATCAATTACAACAAGAAGCAAATTTGATTGTGAATACTATTCAGCAACTACATACAAAATCAACGATAAATAGCATAACTAGCTCTACCTCCAATAATACTTTGACAATTGATTATGATATTGATAATAAAAAAGTGGATTTTGATAAAAAAAATATTCTATACATTTTAGATACACCACCAATTGTTCCTAGTAAAGAGTTCAAATTTAAGCTAACTTTAGTGTCTTCAACAAATGGGTCTGTAAAATTCCCAGTAGAAACGACATTTAGTAAATTAAAATAAGGAGTGTAAAAAAATGAAGAAAATTCATAATGAACAAGGCTATACTCTTCTCCTTACAATGGTTCTAATTACTGTAGTAGTTTTACTCTTTGCAACTTTTACAATGAAAGCTCTGAGTCAACAAAAACAAGTGGAACAGACTGATGATAATTACGAAGTTACAGCGATAGCTGAAATGGGTGTGGAGTATTATCAAGCAAAAATCCTAAATGTAATTACTAAATATGCTGAAGAAACTAAAGATTATATTTTAAAGAACAATTTAAATTTACCAGAAAAGTCATCGGAAAAAACGTCATACAAGCAGGAACAATTAAGAAGTATGAACGATGATATTATCGCATTTTTAGAATCTTCAAAAGTAGAGAAAAACTTTACAAATAACTCCAATTTTATCAATTACAAAATTTCTAATATTATTGAACCAGTAGATTCTATTCAAGGACTTTTGGAAATTGATGTAACTGGACGAAATAAAACTAAATCAAAGATTATTACAGCAAAATTTGAAATTCCTTCAGACTTAGAAGATTATCAAAATTCAAATGATCCTAATAATGATAGCTCTAACATCGGTCACTTAATAATACCACCACCGTTACCCGAGAAACAATGTAGTCATATCACAGATATTAGCCAATGTTATTTTACAAGTCTGAATGATTTTAAAAAAGATAGTATCCAGAACAAAACTTTGTACTTTAAATTAAATAAAAATGAGACATTTCCAAATAGTAATAATTTCAATGATTTTCATTCAACACTTTACATTTATGGAAATTCAGAATTGAATTTCGATCACATTAGTGGAAATGATATAAAATTATATACCGAATCAAACCTAACCATTAATAAACATTTTGAGATGACAAATAGTTTGATTGAAACAAATAAAACTATTACATTTGATTTCAACACGGGATCAGATAAAAAAATGCTCACAAATTCTACGGTATTGGCAAATTATTTAGAAATAACACAAAAAAAGAACGAAAAGTATGATTTAGAATTAATAGATACCACTTTTTGCCTTAAAAAAGAGCCTTCTGATTTAACCCTTAGTCAAATTAAACTTCTTGGATCAAGTAACGTTTATGTATTAAAAGAAAATATTAGTAGTTCTACACAATCAGGAATAGTTGAATATCTTCCTGTAAAAGATTTTAATAGTTTTTGTAACTTAGGATCAGGATCATATAATTCCATTTCACCTTCAATAGATGGTCTAACTGCTGAAATAATTTATAAGTAAACAGCAAAGTGAAAGAACTACCGAAATTTCATTTTCCGCTGCTCAATTATTAATGATTAATCTCTTAGTGGAACAACGAAAACAAAAAAGACTTACTCCGACTAACGGCGATGTCCCTAGCATGCCATTAACCGCACTCCTGGTGAAAAAAATGAGAGAATCCATTTACTTCAGGATTCTCTCATTTTTCATTTGTTCTATTTCACATATTCCGCAACTCGATTTCTACCCGCCTGTTTCGCACCAATATAGAGTGCTCGATCCGCGTTTCGAATGAGTGACATACCCTCTTCACTATCATCTGGTGCTGAGGAAACACCGATACTTGCTGTGATAAATATTATTTCATCTCGAGAAACATCTGCCAAGTCCAGCTGCACTATAAATGGTGTTTGTTCAATTTTTAATCGAAGCTGCTCAGCAATACGCATTGCTTGTAACTTGGTGTAGTTCGGAAGAATAACAACGAACTCTTCCCCTCCATACCTTCCAACCGTTCCATTCGGACCTATTTCAGCTTTAATTATTTGTGCAAATTCTTGTAAAATAAGATTTCCACTATGATGGCCATATGAATCGTTTACTTCCTTAAATTTATCAATATCCAACATTATTAAAGACAAAGAATGATAAACACCAGCCGATAATTTTTTCATATCTATATCAATCTGTCTATCTAGATATCGATAATTATGAATCTTCGTTAACTCACAAATTTCGCTTTTGGCAACAGCTTCTCGTACATAATTTGCTTTCTCCACTGATACGGCAAAATAAGAACAAAGCAAATGTACAATTTTTAGTTGATAAGCTTGAAATGCATGTTTCTCTCTAGAAGCTAATATTAAAACGCCTTCTATTGTTTGATTACGATAGATTGGGACACACATGACGCTTTGCATATCCAACGTTAAAAATGGAGGCTTCATGTGAATCCACTCGGACTGTTTATTATATAAAATAGGATATCCCTTTTTATAGCCATTTCCAGCAAGACTATGCTTAATATCTTCATGAGAAAATTTTATCTCTTTATTTACTCCGTCTTCTATTGCTCGTAAAATAACAAACTGATTGTTAATATTATCAACAATATAGGCTGAATTCATAGGAAACATATTTGCTATTCGTTCTATAAACATATCGATAATTTCTTTTCCTGTCATTCTTTCTGCTAATTCATGTCCGAACTCACTTGCCTTGTTCAGATCTGCATTTACCTTTTCCGAGTCATTGTACATACGAATTAATAATGTAATCATTAAAAATGGAACACCTAATAGAACAAAAGCAATAGCTCCAACATAACTTTCTAAGAAAAATAAGCTTATACCAAAAGGTAGCGTAATCATTGTACAGATAACATCCCATGCAAAATCTTTTGTAAAAAAATCTGGTTTTAATCCAGTAGCTACCTGTCGAACATATAAAAGAACATGGTTAAGAATAATACTTAAAAAGGCATAAATGGAACCGTATATGACAACATCTTTAATGACTAAAGTACCTATATCGTATCCAAGCCAAATCACAAAAGAGCCACACGCAACAGAAATTACAAAAAACATAAAAGAACTATAATACAGTTTATATCTAGTCTCTTTATTTATTTTCATATGGTATATAAGAGGTATTAAACAAAGTTGCATCGCAACAAGTTCTGCTAAAATTCCGTAATTCAAAAAGAGTGCAAGGTTGACCCATTGAACAAGGATCATTGTCGCCCCTGCAATAAAAAAAGGAAAAATAGTCGTGAGCAAAGCAAGTACAACATAATAAAAATACAGATCCCATTCAATCGGCTTACTTGAAGCGAACCTATACACTAAAAAAGTACCGATTGGGACAACTAATAGCCACATGAAGAAAATATTCTGCTTGGCTTTTTTCGAAATATCCATAGGACTATTAATCTCCTTTTAGTGTATTTTTATTGGTACTAATAGCACTTATCGAATAAATTATATCATGAAAATTCCAATTATTATTAACTACCTTTTACCTGTTTTTATCTTTAATTTCTGAAATAAAATAGAGAGACCCAGTGACAATAGTAATGTCTATTCTAGAATTTTCTTCTAAATTAATTTCACCTACATCTTTAGTAACACTTTTCGCACTGTGAGAACAGTGTTTATATAAAATAGATGCTGATAATGCTCTTTCATGATGAAAATCTACAAATTCAAAACTGGAGGCTACCTCCTCTAGCTTTCGCAACATGTATAGGTAGTCTTTATCTTTCAAAATACCGACAATAAAATGGATTCGTTTATTCGGAAATTGTTCCTTTATCGTATCCACTAAAGCGTCAATACTCGCTTTGTTATGAGCTCCATCGAAGTATACGTGTTCACTCATTTTTTCCATCCGACCTGGTAAGTAAGCCTTTTTAACAGCGGCTTGAACATGGCATTCCTTTAACGAAAAACTACTTTCTAATAGAGCAGTTATTGCTAGTGACATATTGGATAACTGATGTTCTCCTAACATTTGTGGGTACAAATGATGAAACTGGGTCTCTTCATATGTATAAGTATGTCCTCCTATAGAAAATGCTTTATTATATTCTATTACTATTGAATTCTTCTGTATTGCTTCTTCTAGGACTATTTTTTTTGCTTCAAAGGATAAAGCCCCTATTACTAATTTGCTATTATCTTTTAATATCCCTGCTTTATGCCAACTTATTTTTTCGACAGTATTCCCTAAAAAATTTGTATGGTCAATGGAAATGCTTGGAATGACCGCAACAGAACGATCTATCACATTCGTACTATCAAATCTACCGCCCATTCCTGCTTCTATAAAAACAACATCTAATGTTTCTTCTTCCAAAACGAGAAAAGCAACAACAGTCAACAATTCAAAATCGGTTAACATACCACTTAAGCCAGCTTGAAACATTTTTTGAAAAGCAAGATCCATTTGTTCCGGAGTCACAGGAACACCGTTCACTTGGATTTGATCGTGTACGTCG
This sequence comes from Psychrobacillus sp. FSL H8-0484, assembly GCF_038005325.1. Classification (NCBI taxonomy): domain Bacteria; kingdom Bacillati; phylum Bacillota; class Bacilli; order Caryophanales; family Bacillaceae; genus Psychrobacillus; species Psychrobacillus sp. FSL H8-0484. Next base: position 2,803,366 of record NZ_JBBOSZ010000001.1, read on the forward strand.
ATAATGCTTGGAGATGTAAAAGAGCCATATGCAAGTCCATGTTCTTTTGCAATGGCGCTTAAAAATGCTATAGTAGATCCCTTTCCATTTGTACCTGCTATGTGGATTATGCGATGTTTTTTTTGTGGATTTCCAAGCTTGGCTAAAGCTTTTTGGATGGCTTCCAGTCCTGGCTTAATAATTGTCTCACTCTCTACTTTCCACTCTTTTTTATATAAATTAAAATTATTTATTTCCAACTACTCCACCCTATTCCCATTTTAGCAACTTTCGTGCTAAACTTCTTGTAAACATATTATAACACGTACCCGTGGAGGTCATTCATTATGCAGACATGTTGGATTGTTTATAACGGTAGTCTTACACATGATAAATTTATCGATCAAGCGCTCCTGCTTCAAGAAGCAGCTGAAAAGCAAGGAATTCAAGCAACATTAGTGAAAAACTATGAGCTCCTAATGAACGTTCAGCAAAGTTTACATGCAAAACCCGATTTTGTTGTTTTTCTTGATAAAGATATTTTACTTGCACAATATTTGAAAAATGAAGGCATACCCGTCTTTAATGACCCAGAAGTTATTGAAATTTGTGATAATAAAGCGCGACAATATATGGCGTTAGCCAAAGCACAAGTTCCAATGCCTCTCACAATTATTGCTCCAAAAGTGTATCCAGATTGCTCGATTCAGCATACAGGTTATTATGAACAGGTACTACAAACAATTCCACTTCCAATGATCATCAAAGAAGCGCATGGCTCATTTGGAATGAAAGTTTATTTAATAGAGACAAGAGAGCAGTTTTTTGAAAAAGTCGAAGAATTAAGAGGAATTGAATACGTATTTCAAGAATTTATAGCTTCGAGCAGAGGCCGTGATATTCGTGTGAATGTTGTCGGTGGACAAGTAGTTGCTTGCATGCATCGCCACTCTGAAACTGATTTCCGTGCCAATATTACAAATGGAGGTACTGCATCTCAGATTATCCTTACCGAAAGACAAAAAGAAGTTGCTATTCAAGCCGCTCAAGCATTAAATGCAGAATTTGCAGGAGTCGATTTATTGTTTGGTGAAAATGAAGAACCACTTGTTTGTGAAGTAAACGGCGTTGCCCATATTCGTAATATATATAATGTAACAGGCATTAACGTAGGAGATGCGATGATTAGTTACATTCTGTCTAAAGTAAGGATCGCTGCAATATGAACGGCTTACTAATCTACGAACCAAAAGAAATAGAACGAAATAGTAGTTTCATAGACCGTTTAATAATAGCTGCAGAAAATCTTGGTCATACACTTTCTGTTGTAGATGATCAGCAGTCTACTATTCCAGAGGCTGAGTTTATATTTTTTAGAGCTAGAAACCCAAAGCTTTCAAAGCAATTAGAACAACGAAATATTCCCATGTTCAATCGCGCAGAAGTGAATGTGATTGCCAATGATAAATGGAAAGCAATGCAGCTCGTTCAGCTTCTTGGCATAGCTACTGTACCAACTAAGAAAATACAAAGCATCTCAGAGATTTCCGAGTATCCTGTCGTTTTAAAAACAACGGATGGCCATGGTGGAATGCAGGTAGAGCTTTTTCATATGAAAGAAGATGCAGAGGCTTTTATAAAACAATATAATTCTCAAACGATTATTGCCCAAACATATATAGAAACAAATGCTACTGATGTACGCGTATTTATGCTCGGTACGCAAGTTATAGGTGCCGTGAAAAGAATTGGCGCTGAGAATAGCTTTAAATCGAATTTCACACTCGGTGGAACCGTCGAAAAATATATGTTGGACTCTCAGCAACTAGCTGATGTAGAAAAAATAGCAAAAGCATTAAAAAGTGACTATATTGGAATCGACTTTCTCTTATTACCGAACGGTGGCTGGCTATTCAATGAAATAGAAGATCCAGTTGGTGCTAGATCTTATTTCCATACAACGCAAAAAGACATTGCTATACCTATCATGGAGTATATCCATAATCAATTAACGAAAAAAGAGTGCGCCTCCATCTAAATGAGGCTGCACTCTTTTTTCGTTAATGTTTTTTCTAACTAAACGAGCAAGATTACCGAAAAAAGAATGGAGGGTCGTGACTCAAGTCACGACCCTCCATTCGAAATTATCCCACGGTAATCATGTAGCCAAAGTCCGTCCAAAGCACTCCGGAAACAATGGCATACAAGCTTAGTTCTTAAAGCTCTACTTACAGGTTTTTCAGTTCTTCTAATCGTTTTAACACAGTTGCGTGTTTTTCTAGATAATCTTGTTCTTTCGCACGTTCTTCTGCAACAACTGCTTCAGGCGCTTTGGAAACGAAGCGTTCATTGGACAATTTCCCTTGAACTAGCTTCACTTCTTTTGCCCATTTTTCTAATTCTTTTTCTAAACGTGCTTTTTCTGCATCGATATCAATTAGTCCTTGTAAAGGAAGGAATAATTCTGCTCCTGTTACTACGGTCGACATACATTGACCTGGTGCTTCAATATTTTGACCAATTACAAGTGGTTCTGGGTTACAGAAACGCTCTAGATATTTTGCATTTGCTTCTAATACTGCAAGAGTTTCTGCATCTTTAGCTGAAATGTACAATGGCACTTTTTTACTCATTGGTGTTTGTACTTCTGATCGGATATTACGTACAGAACGGATAATTTCAGCAAGTAGCTTCATGCTAGCAGCTTCTTCTTTATTCGAAAGAGCTTCGTTTACAGTTGGCCATGCAGCTACTGTTATGGACTCTCCTTCATGTGGAAGGTTTTGCCAAATTTCTTCTGTGATGAATGGCATGAATGGATGCAATAAGCGCATCGTGTTATCTAGTACATAAGCTAGAACAGAACGTGTCATTTTCTTCGCTTCTTCATCTTCCCCATTTAGTGGTAGTTTCGCCATTTCGATGTACCAGTCACATAAATCATCCCAGATGAAGTTATACAGGGCACGACCTACTTCACCAAACTCATACTTCTCTGAAAGTCTTGTTACTTGTTCAATTGTTTCGTTCAAACGAGTTAATATCCAAGCATCTGCAACGGATTTTTTCCCATCCAAATTAATCTCTTCAAATTTCAAGCCGTCCATATTCATTAATGCAAATCGAGAAGCATTCCATATCTTATTAGCAAAGTTCCAAACTGCTTCTACTTTTTCTGTAGAATAACGTAAATCTTGCCCTGGAGATGAACCTGTACTTAAGAAATATCGAAGTGAATCGGCACCGTATTGCTCGATTACTTCCATTGGATCAATACCATTACCAAGTGATTTCGACATTTTGCTTCCATCTTCTGCACGAACAAGTCCATGAATTAATACATCTTCAAATGGACGAGTTTCTGTAAATTCTATCCCTTGGAAAATCATACGAGAAACCCAGAAGAATATAATATCATAACCGGTAACAAGTGTATTCGTTGGATAATACTTTTTAAACTCTTCGTTTTCTGTATTAGGCCAACCTAATGTCGAGAACGGCCAAAGTGCAGAAGAGAACCAAGTATCTAAAACATCATCTTCTTGTTTCCAATTTTCAGCATCTGCTGGAGCTTCGTGTCCAACATATATTTCTCCTGTTTCTTTATGATACCAAGCAGGAATTCGATGTCCCCACCATAATTGTCTAGAGATACACCAATCATGAAGGTTTTCCATCCAGCGTAAGTATGTTTTCTCAAAGCGATCTGGTACGAAGTTTACTTTTTCTTCTGTTTGTTGTAATTTGATTGCTTCTTCAGCTAGTGGTTGCATTTTAACAAACCATTGCGTTGATAAATATGGTTCTACAACTGCTCCACTGCGCTCTGAATGTCCTACTGAATGCATATGTTCTTCGATTTTGAATAAAACACCAGCGTCTTGTAAATCTTTTACGATTTGTTTACGGCAAGCAAAACGGTCCATTCCATCATAAATTGCTGCGTTTTTATTCATTGTACCGTCTTCATTCATAACTAAAATACGTTCTAAATTATGACGATTTCCGATTTCAAAGTCGTTAGGGTCATGTGCAGGTGTAATTTTTACTGCTCCACTACCAAATTCCATATCTACGTAGTCATCCCCAACGATTGGAATTTCACGACCAACGATAGGGAGCTTTACTGTTTTACCGATTAAATGTTTGTAACGGTCATCTTCTGGATGAACTGCAACCGCAGTATCACCTAGCATTGTTTCAGGGCGAGTAGTCGCAACGTCGATTGAACCAGTACCATCTGCAAGTGGGTAATGCATATGATAGAATGCACCCTGTACATCTTTATGAATTACTTCGATATCAGAGAGTGCAGTTTTTGTTGCAGGATCCCAGTTAATAATATATTCACCACGGTAAATCAGCCCTTTATTGTACAGCTTCACGAATACTTCTTTTACTGCGTTTGAAAGACCTTCGTCTAATGTAAAGCGTTCTCGAGAGTAGTCTAAGCCTAAACCTAGTTTTGACCATTGTGCACGAATATGACCTGCATACTCTTCTTTCCATTTCCATGTTTCTTCGACAAATTTTTCACGTCCTAAATCATAGCGAGAAATATTTTCCGAACGTAGCTTTTCTTCTACTTTTGCTTGTGTCGCAATACCTGCATGGTCCATACCAGGTAGCCATAATGCGTCGTATCCTTGCATACGCTTCATACGAATAATAATATCTTGCAGAGTTGTATCCCATGCGTGCCCTAAATGTAATTTTCCTGTTACATTCGGGGGCGGTATTACGATTGTATAAGGCTTCTTATCGCTTTCTGGATGTGCTTCGAAGTATTTCCCTTCTAGCCACCACTCGTAGCGACCTTTTTCAATTGACTGTGGATCATACTTCGTTGGCATCGTTGTTTCATTTGTCATTTTCTGTTCCTCCTAAAAAAGAATATAAAAAAACTCCATTCGTCTTAAAGGACGAAGGAGTTTGTTCGCGGTACCACCTTTATTCGCAGATGCAAAAGTACGCATCACGCTCTCAATTCGATAACGGCTTCAAACCGGTATTTGCTACTATTAGTTCACAAATACTGCTCGTGGGCTACCTTCAAATGGTGGTTCACAGAAACATTTCAGCAAATTGTTTCCTTTCTTTTGAAAACCAGTTCATTTTACTCTTCCCATTCATAGCATCTATATATAGTTGTTTATATTGTATCGAATACTATTATATGCCGTCAAGTCCAGTCTTGCGAAAGGAGGATATTATCATGAGAAAAGGGCCTAGATATAACCCGTATTTACTACCTGAGTGGCTTCGTAGAACACGTTTTTATTGTAAAGGGATAATTATTCCTATTTGTGGTTTCCAAACCATACGTGTATTAATTATTCCTACTACTTGGGATATTCTTTTACTTATCTTTCTACTCTTCTTCTGCTTTTTGTTTTACAAAGACATAATTTGATGGGAAAGTAAGCTTTGAATATCCATCATCTAAATTTAAAATAAATTGAAGCTCCGATTCCTCTAGATTCTCGCTTTCTTCTTGTACCTGTGCGTTCAATTCTTTTGTTTCTTTTTGTGCTACCTGAGCTACCTGTTCTTCCTGTTCTTCCTGTGCTACTGCTTCTTGTACGTCAGCTTTTACTATTTGTTCTTTTGACGTTTCGTATTCACAGTTTACTATCCAAGATATTTCAATACCTTCATGGCCTGTCGTTTTTGAATTGACATTTTGGACGCTTAAGCTAGGTGTGCTACCTGCTTGGATTTTTTGTTTACTTATATCTACGCTCATTGGTACTGCATATTCAAAATATCCAAGCTCTCCTTGCACATCTAGATCCTCAATTTGAGTAAAATCACCTGTCCCATGATGGGCATGTTCTCCCTCTTCAAACCTAACGTAACAAGTAATATGATAGATACCACCAATTTGAATCGCGTCTTCTACTTCACTTTGCTCATATTGTGGAGTTACTTTCACCGTTTTAATTTCTTTTGGTATCCCAAAACTTTGGGGAAAACGAAATTGCTCTTTTACTTCCCAATTTTTCACTTCCATTTGTCATCCTCCTTCATATAGGACAACTTATGTAAACACATTGGAAAATATGAAAAAGCCTCGCAATATATGCAAGGCTTTTTACAAATTATTTAGCTGATAATTTTTCAAACACTGTATGGAAAGCTTGAACAGTCTTTTCAATATGCTCCTCTGTGTGGGCACTAGATAAGAACATTCCTTCAAACTGGGAAGGTGGTAAATAAATACCTTCCTCCGCCATCAAACGGAAATATTTCGCAAATAAATCTAAATCCGAGTTTTTCGCCTGATCGTAGCAGATTACGTCCTCATTGGTAAAGAAGAAACCAATCATTGATCCTGCGCGATTCACGGTATGTGGTATATCATATTTCGTTGCTGCTTCACGGAAACCTTTTTCCAGTAAGTCACCAAGTTTAATGAAATACTCATATGATCCTTCGTTTAAACGCGTTAATGTTTCATATCCTGCAGTCATGGCAAGTGGATTACCAGAAAGTGTTCCAGCCTGATAGACAGAGCCACTTGGCGCAATCATTTCCATGATTTCGCGTTTCCCACCGAAAGCACCAACTGGTAACCCTCCACCGATTACTTTCCCTAGACATGTTAAGTCAGGAGTAATACCGAAATAGCCTTGTGCACAATTATATCCAACACGGAAGCCAGTCATCACTTCATCAAAAATTAATACTGTTCCATTTTGCTCTGTTAGTTCGCGTAGACCTTCTAAGAACCCTTCTACTGGAGGAACAACACCCATATTTCCTGCAACTGGTTCAACGATTACTGCTGCTAAATCGTCCCCAAAGTTTTCGAATACGTAACGAACGCTCTCTAAATCATTAAAAGGTACTGCAATCGTGTTTTTCGCAATGGATTCAGGAACACCTGGACTATCTGGTAAGCCTAGTGTAGCCACACCCGAACCCGCTTTAATTAGTAAGCTATCTCCATGACCATGGTAGCAGCCTTCAAATTTTAAAATTTTGTTTCTTCCTGTAAACCCACGCGCTAAACGAAGTGCGCTCATTGTTGCTTCTGTGCCTGATGAAACCATACGTACCATTTCAATGGATGGGACGCGTTCCATCACAAGTTTGGCAAGTTTATTTTCAATTAATGTAGAGGCTCCAAAGCTAGTGCCTGTTTCAGCCACTTGTTGGATCGCTTTCACTACATTTGGCTCTGTATGACCTAAAATTAGAGGTCCCCATGATAATACATAATCGATGTATTCATTGCCATCTATATCTGTTAAAATTGCTCCTTTTCCACTCTCCATGAAAATAGGGTCCATATCTACGGATTTAAATGCACGGACTGGACTATTTACGCCACCTGGCATTAGCTCTTTCGCTTCTGCAAATGCCTGCTTGGATAATTCATATGATTTGGTCATTATTTCTCCTCCAACCAACGCGCTACGTCTTTAGCATGATACGTTAAAATAATATCTGCTCCTGCACGTTTCATTCCTGTTAACGTTTCTAAAACAATTTCTTTTTCGTTAATCCAACCATTGATAGCAGCAGCTTTCACCATTGCATATTCTCCACTTACATTATACGCAACGATTGGAGTTGCAAAGTTATTTTTCACATCACGAATAATGTCTAAGTAAGAAAGTGCTGGTTTCACAATTAAGAAATCGGCTCCTTCTTCGATATCAGATGTTGCTTCACGTATTGCTTCCATACGATTAGAGTAATCCATTTGATATGTTTTACGGTCGCCAAATTTCGGTGCTCCGTCTGCAGCTTCACGGAAAGGTCCGTAATAGGCTGAGGCATATTTTACTGCATAAGACATAATTGGCACATCTGCAAAACCTGCCTCATCTAAACCGTGACGAATAGCAGCAACAAAGCCGTCCATCATATTGGAAGGCGCAATAATATCCGCACCCGCTTGTACTTGACTAATTGCTGTTTTTGCCAATAAATCAAGTGATGGGTCATTTAGAATTCTTTCATTTGCATCCACTACTCCGCAGTGACCATGATCGGTAAACTCGCAAAGACAAGTATCTGCAATAACTACTAATTGAGGATGACGCTCTTTAATAAAGCGAATTGCTTTTTGCACGATGCCATGATCATGATACGCCTGTGTACCAACCGCATCTTTCACAGCTGGAAGTCCAAATAAAATGACAGAAGGAATACCTAGTGAAACTACCTCGTCCACTTCTTCTCCTAAACGATCTAGTGAAAATTGAAAAACACCCGGCATAGAAGCTACTGGATTTTTAATATTTTCTCCATCCATGACGAAAATCGGATAAATTAAATCTTCTTTATGTAAGTAAGTTTCTTTTACCATAGCTCGTAGGCCAGCTGATTGTCTTAAACGACGATGACGTTGAAAAAATAATTCTGTCATTGCTCTCTCCCTTTCCATTGCGCTAATTTATTGACTACTTCTGTTAAAGTGTATGTGTCTGGCATTACATGAACTGTAACACCTAATGATTTTAAATAGTCTTTCGTAATATGTCCAATTGCACATATCGTGTAGCGATTATAACCCAAATATTGTCCAATACTTTGGTGAAATACTTTGGCAGTGGATGGACTTGTAAAAATAATCGAGCAGCTTTGGTCACTTTCTAAAAGTTTTCGTACTTGCTCCTTATTTTCTTCCAATTCCACTGTTTCGTAAATCGTCCAGACGTCTACAACATTGGGTAAACCATCTGAGATTGTATTCTTTGCAAGATTCCCTCTAAAAAATAAACAAGTATCATCCGCTGAGACGAAAGCAGGAAATTCCCGCACAAATTCATCGGCGCTAAACGTTTTTGGAGTAAAATCTACAGTAAAGCCTATTCTCTCCATAGCAGAAGCTGTTTGAGAGCCAACTACAGCAATTCTCGCTTGAAAAAACGAGATATCTAGCTTATAGCGTTTCATTTTTTCATGAAAAGCCTGCACGCTGCTTTGACTCGTAAAAATAAACCAATTGTACATTTGGCTTTCTAGAAGCTTCTTTTCATCCTCTGTCGAAACGATCTCTGCTGTTGATATAAGTGGTGCAATTACCGCTGTTCCACCAAGCCCTGAGGTAAGGTCCGCTGCTTCTTTTGATCTTGGTATTCCAGTAAAGATGACAAACTCATCCTGCAAAGGAAAGACTTTAGACATTTAAATCTGCCTTAACTTTTTGGATTAGTTCGTATGCTCCTTGCTCTGTAATAAGACGAGCAACTTCTTTACCAGCTGCTTCTGCATCCTTACCTGTGATTACTTCTTTGTATACAATAGATGCATCTGGAGCTGCAACTAAACCTGTAATTGTAATTTCATCACCATTGATCGTCGCATAGCCTGCAATCGGCACTTGACATCCACCGTCCATAGCTGCTAAAAATGCTCGTTCCGCATGAACAGCATTCCATGTATCTTCATCGGAAAGCTTACGAAGTTCTGCTAATAACTCAGCGTCATCCTCACGACATTCTATCGCAAGAGCCCCTTGTCCAACAGCCGGCACACAATCTTCAGTTGATAAATATTCCGTTACTACTTCATCACTCCAACCAAGACGTTTTAGTCCTGCTGCCGCTAAGATAATAGCATCATATTCGCCATCTTTCAGCTTTTGTAATCGAGTATCTACATTCCCACGAATCCATTTAATTTCGATATCCGGACGTAATAATAATAATTGCGCACTTCTTCTTAAACTACTTGTTCCCACAATAGCACCTGATGGAAGGTCCGCAAATTTCACATTACCAGTAGAGATAAATGCATCACGCTCGTCAACCCGTTTAGGCGTACATCCCATGACTAATCCTGCTGGTAATACAGATGGCATATCTTTCATACTATGTACTGCAAAGTCAATTTCTTTATCATATAAAGCTTGTTCAATCTCTTTTACAAAAAGCCCTTTACCCCCAACTTTAGATAACGTTACATCTAAGATTTGGTCCCCTTTTGTAACAATTTCTTTCACTTCAAATTCAAAGGGAGCTCCCATATCTTTCATTTGTTGAATAAACCAGTTGGTTTGTGTCAGAGCTAATTTACTTCTTCTAGAACCTACGATAATTTTACGCATTATTTCGCTACCTCTCTTTAATACCATAAATGGAATTGTGATAATTGACTACCCAATAAAAAATTTATTAAGACAAATAAAAATGCATATATGTGAATCCAAGCATAGTTTGTCCCGATAAAAGTTGCTCGTTTCCTAAGTAATAGCACAACAATATAAATAACTAATACTATAAAGGAATTGACAATCTTGAAATCAAAAATAGAGAACATTTCTATTGATACATATCCCCATTGTAACCCTAGAACTAAACTTACAAACAATAAAGGAATGCCAGTCACAATGGACATTGTCATGCCATTCTCCGCTTGATTCAGGGAGGGTAATCTTGAAAATTGCTTTGTCCACTTTTTCTTTTTTAAAACTCGAAACAATATCAAGTATAAAATAGAAAAAACAAACGCTAAAGCAAAAGCTGCATATGCTAAAAATGCAAACGTGATATGAATAAATAATAATTCAGATCGAAGTGCATCACCAACATGAGACTGTTCCATTTGATTTGGTGCAAATGTGTGGATGGTCATAAAGATGAACCCAATGATATTCAAAAAGAATGCTGGCAAATCTAAACGAAATACGAATTGTAGCACAAGTGACAACAAAATGATTAGCCATGCATAAAAGTAAATCCCCTCAAATAAGGAGAGTATTGGAAAGCGCTTCATTTCCACCATATACATAACCAAGAACACCGTTTGCAATAACCACACAATGGAGAGCAGCCCCACTGCAATGCGATGAGCTAGACGCTCTTTATTCAAATAATCAATAAAATAAAAAACAAGGCTAACGGATTGGAGGATGACCATTATCTCGTGTAGCCTTGTCATCGTCAAATCAGACATACTATTCTCCCTTTACACAATAAAAAGGCGTTTCATATATCTATTAGTTTCCATAAGATACAAAAACGCCTCCCTTTACTTAGTTAAATGATAAATTTCCTTCTAAATCTTTTGATTCCACCAGTGACTGTTTTAAATTAATTTTCGCTTTTTCTGCTTGAACGACAATTTCATTTTGCACATCTTCTTCAATTCCGAAAATCTGTTGGAATAGTTTAAGCTGGTCAGCTGACCCTTTTCCTGTAGATAATTCTTTTACCTGCAAGATTGGATCTTTTATAAGTTGGTTAATAATCGATTTCGTATGCTTATTTAGAATTTTTCGTTCACGATCGGTTAAATTCGGCATTTTATTTTCAATAGAATTCATCGTTTCCGTTTGAATTCTATTCGCTTTTTGGCGCAACGCCGAAATAATTGGTACGACCCCAAGTGTTGTTACCCAATCATTAAATTGAACAATTTCTGCTTCAATCATTTTATTAATTTGTGCTGCAGCACGTTCACGTTCCGCTAAGTTTGCTTCTACAATTCCTTGTAGATCATCGATGTCGTATAAGAATACATTTGGTAAATCACCAATACGTGGATCTAAATCACGAGGTACAGCAATATCTACCATAAATAATGGTTTCCCTTTACGCAAGCGATCAACAAATTGCATTAATTCAAAGTCAATAACATATTCTGTTGCGCCAGTTGAACTGATTAGAATATCAGCTTCGAGCAATGCACATTGAAGCTCGTCCATTGGCTTGGCGTTTCCATCAAACTTAGCCGCAAGCTCTTTCGCTTTTTCAAATGTACGGTTAATTACCGTCACTCTTCCTGCACCACTTCCGTGCAAGTTTTGAATCGCAAGCTCTCCCATTTTCCCTGCACCTAAAATCACGACATGCTTATTGTTTAAAGAACCGAAAATTTTCTTTCCTAGTTCTACTGCTGCATAAGAAACTGAAACAGCATTTTCACCAATTCCCGTTTCCGCATGGGCACGTTTTGCAAACGTCACTGCTTGTTTAAATAATTGGTTGAAAACAGTACCTGTTGTTCCATTTTCTTGTCCATTTAGAAAGCTCTTTTTTACTTGTCCTAGAATTTGTGTTTCACCAAGTACCATCGAATCAATACCTGCTATTACACGAAATAAATGATTATTCGCTTGGTCGTCCTCGTGAATAATCAAATAGCTAGACAGGTCTTCTAAAGGTATATCAAACCAATTGGCTAAAAACTGCTTTACATAGTATTTCCCTGTATGCAATTGATCTACGGTTGCATAAATCTCCGTACGATTACAAGTAGAGACTATGACGTTTTCTAATACACTTTTTTGATCCTGTAATGCTTGCATCGCATTCGGTAGCTCATTTTCAACAAATGACAGCTTTTCTCGAATTTCGACAGGAGCAGTACGGTAATTGACACCAACCACGATTGTATGCATGGAATCATGTCACCCTTTCACGTTCATTTCATAGTCCTATTATATCATAGCTTTTCTTTCATTTATTATACATTTGTGAACAAGCTATGAAATGTTAATTAGAATTATTATAAATTAATAATAGCAAATACTATATACCGATACAATCATTCTGCCCAAATTTATTGAAGTCTAACTATTCTAAAAAACTAATTAATAAATTTCTAACTAACCCCATTAAAAGGACGCTATCTTGCATAACAGTACAAAATATTAAAACTGGTCGTATAGAAAATATAATTTCCTAAAGACCAGTTCTAATCTTACATTATAGTTAGATACTTAGAACGAATAAAGTGCGTTTAACAACAGTATGTAATTACATTCTGCTCTCTATTTCTGCCCAAGCAGCGTCAAAGCCTAATCCTGTTTCCGATGAAAATACAATTAATGGGTCATTTTTGTCCATTTGCAATTCATCTTTTACCATCTTTTTATGCTTATCCCATTTCCCTTTAGGAATTTTATCGGCCTTTGTTGCAATTACGATACAAGGGATATTGTAGTGCTTCAAAAAGTCGTACATCATGCAATCATCAGCACTTGGTGGATGTCTTAAATCGACAATTACTACAACCGCTTTTAACACATTACGAGAGGTAAAATACGTCTCAATCATTTTACCCCACGCTGCACGCTCTGATTTTGATACTTTCGCGTAACCATATCCAGGTACATCCACAAAAATTAAATCTTCCTCCAGCTTATAAAAATTTAATGTTTGTGTTTTCCCTGGTTTAGATGAAATACGCGCCATGCTTTTTCGACCAATCATTTTATTAATGAAAGAAGATTTCCCAACATTCGAACGTCCTGCTAGAGCAAATTCGGGTAAGTCCCCTTCTGGATATTGAGCTGGTCTTACAGCACTTATAAGTAGTTCTACGTTATGAATTTTCATTATTTTGCCTCCTCTAATGCTATTTGAAGCACCTCTTCAGCATCGGAAACAAAATGAAACGTTAATACTTCGCGAACACTTTCCGGAATATCTTCAATATCGCGTTCATTGTCTTGTGGACAAATGATAGTCGTTAAACCTGCGCGATGTGCACTTAATGTTTTTTCTTTTAAACCGCCGATCGGTAATACTCGGCCTCTCAGTGTTACTTCTCCAGTCATCCCCACTTCACGACGAATTGGACGTTTCGACAAAGCGGAAACTAAAGCAGTAACCATTGTTACTCCCGCAGAAGGTCCATCTTTCGGAACCGCTCCTTCTGGAACATGAATATGAATATCCTTGTTTTCATGGAAGGTTGGATCAATTCCAAATGCTTCTGCTTTTGAGCGAACATAAGATAATGCAGTTTGAGCAGATTCTTTCATGACATCGCCAAGCTTACCTGTCAATTGGAGTTTGCCTGTTCCAGCCGATAACGACACTTCTATTTGAAGTGTATCTCCACCGACCGTTGTGTATGCAAGTCCTGTTGCCACTCCAATTTGATTTTCTGTTTCTGCTTGTCCATATCGGAATTTTCTTTTACCAATGATGTCTTCTAAATTTTTGGTCGTAATCGATACACGCTTTTTATCAAGGGAAACAATTTGAAGTGCGGCTTTTCGGCAAATATTTGCCATCACACGCTCTAAACTTCGTACCCCAGCTTCTCGTGTATAATATCGAATAACATCTAATAGAGCGTCCTCTTTAACTTGAAGCTGCGATTTCTTCAAACCATGTTCTTTTAATTGCTTTGGTAATAAATGATTTTTCGCAATAGAAAGCTTCTCGATTTCCGTGTACCCTGCAATAGAAATAATTTCCATACGGTCTCTTAATGGACCTGGAATGGTACTTAGATCATTGGCAGTGGCAATAAATAATACATTGGATAAATCATATGTTTCTTCAATATAATGGTCACTAAACGTATTATTTTGTTCAGGATCAAGCACTTCTAACATCGCTGCAGAAGGGTCTCCTCTAAAATCATTGGACATTTTATCAATTTCATCTAATAAAATAAGTGGATTGATCGTCCCTGCTTTTTTCATCCCTTGAATAATACGACCCGGCATCGAACCTACATAAGTTCTACGATGCCCTCGAATTTCCGATTCATCACGAACCCCGCCTAATGAAATCCGAACAAAATTACGTCCCAAAGATTCCGCAATTGACTTTGCAAGCGAAGTTTTCCCTACTCCAGGTGGTCCAGCTAAACAAAGAATTGGTCCACGCAAGGATTTCGTTAATTGGCGAACAGCTAAATATTCTAGTATTCGTTCTTTTACAGGTTCTAATCCATCGTGATCACGATTTAAAATTTGTTCAGAACGCTTAATATCTAACTGATCTTCCGTTGATTTTGACCATGGAATAGAAACAATCCATTCAATATAATTCCGAATGACACCACTTTCTGGTGCTTGAGTCGGTAATTTTTCATAACGCCCCAATTCTTTTAAGACATTCATTTTAGTTGTTTCTGGAAGACCCGCTTTTTCAATTCGCTTCTTCAACTCTGCAACTTCACCAGTTTTACCTTCTTTGTCGCCAAGCTCTGTTTGAATTGCCTTCATTTGTTCTCGAAGATAAAACTCTTTTTGCGTTCTTTCCATTGCATTTTTAACACGTGTATGAATTTTCTTTTCTAAATTTAGTATCTCTTGTTCGTTATACAATTGACCTATTAGCGTTTCTATACGTTCTTTTACATCTATTATTTCTAAAATTTCTTGTTTGCCAGAAAATTTCAGCGGCAAACTTGATGCAACCATATCAGCTAATCGACCAGGTTCCTGTATTTCTGCAACGGATAAATACGTTTCTTCCGATACATGCTTTGATGCCTTTGAATACTTTTCAAAATTATGTAATAAAGTACGCATTAGCGCTTCGTCTTCTTTGTCTGCTGTTTTCGGTTCACTATATGCAGTTACAGTTACCTCATCAAATGTTTCTGTGACTTTATAATCGTCCCAAATCGCTCGTTGCAAACCCTCTACTAAGACTCTCATTGTTCCATTTGGTAACTTCACGATTTGCTTAATATGCGCTAAAATACCGACATTATATAATTCTGGTTCAGTCGGTTGTTCTATGCTCATATCTCTCTGAGCAGAAAGAAATAATTTTTCTTCACGCTCCATTGCTTCATTTAAAGCTGCGATTGAACGATCGCGTCCAATATCTATATGCAGAATCATGGTTGGATATAAAAATAATCCTCTTAGTGGTAATAATGGATAATATGTCACATTGTTTTTTGTCATCTGGGGAAGTCACCTCCATCTTATTCTGTCCGATTTATCAAGTAATAATACAGTTACAGCGTATCATTTAAGGAATGTATTATTAACCGACAGTTAATACGAATCCTCACATAAGGAGAAAAAGCTGACATCCTTGCTTACGCTAAGCACGCGTAGTTTGGAAGCCAGCTTCTTCAATGGCTAATTTAAGCCGATGTTTTTTCGTTATCTTTTTCTACTTCAGTTCCATCTGCTAATAATAGCTTTGGATGTGTGTGATCTGTAATTGTTTCTTTCGTCACAACACATTCCACAATATCTTCACGTGAAGGTAGTTCGTACATCACATCTAACATCGTGTTTTCTATGATAGAACGAAGACCACGAGCACCTGTTTTACGTTCGATAGCTTGCTTTGCAATCTCCACTAATGCATCATCTTCAAATGTTAACTTAACATTATCCAATTCAATCATTTTTTGATATTGCTTTACAAGTGCGTTTTTAGGCTCAGTTAATATTTGTACAAGCGCTTTATCATCTAACTGCTCTAAGCTTGCAAGTACTGGTAAACGACCAATAAACTCTGGGATAAGTCCAAATTTCAATAAATCCTCTGGGATTAACTGAGCAAGTACAGAACCCGCTTCCACTTGAGCTTTGTTTGGATCTGCACCGAAACCAATCACTTTTTCACCTAGGCGACGCTTAATAATTTGTTCAATTCCATCAAATGCTCCTCCAACGATAAATAAAATATTCGTTGTGTCGATTTGAATGAATTCTTGGTGTGGATGCTTCCGTCCGCCTTGCGGTGGAACACTAGCCACTGTACCTTCCAAGATTTTAAGAAGTGCTTGTTGAACACCTTCACCTGAAACATCTCGAGTAATCGAAGGATTTTCAGATTTACGTGCTACTTTATCTATTTCGTCGATATAGATTATCCCTTTTTCTGCTCGTTCAATGTCGTAGTCTGCAGATTGAATAAGCTTTAATAGAATATTCTCTACATCTTCTCCAACATATCCTGCTTCCGTTAAAGAAGTAGCGTCAGCAATAGCAAATGGTACGTTCAATATACGCGCTAAAGTTTGAGCTAATAATGTTTTACCACTACCTGTAGGACCAATTAAAACTATATTTGATTTGGATAGTTCTACTTCATCAATTACGCTATTGGAATTAATGCGTTTGTAATGGTTATAGACAGCAACAGCAAGTGATTTTTTTGCTCGTTCTTGGCCAATTACATACTCATTTAGAATAGCTAAAATCTCTTTTGGTTTTGGAACTTCTTTAAATTCTACTGCTTCTTCTATTCCAAGTTCTTCCTCTACGATTTCAGAACACAAATCGATACATTCATCACAAATATATACACCTGGTCCCGCAACTAGCTTGCGAACTTGCTCTTGTGGTTTTCCACAAAAAGAACATTTTAAATTCCCTTTTTCATCATTGAATTTAAACAAAATATTCACCCCTATTCAAGCCATTATCTTACAAGATTCTTAACACGGAATCAAATAATAAGTTTAAGTATGTTTTATACGACAGGTACACTATGTATGGTATAAAACAAGGCACAGACAATTTCCTGTACCTTGTTTTATATTATAACGCTTTAATGACAAATTATGAAATTTTAGCGTTTTCTACTAAGAATTCAACTGTTTTTTGGAAACGAAGGTCATTAGCAAGAACTTCAGTACCACCAAGTGCTTTTTTAATGTCTTCAGCAGCCATGTTAAATTGTGTAGCCATTTTTTCAAGTTCTGCAGTGATATCTTCTTCTGAAGCTTGAAGTTCTTCTTTTAAAGCGATTGCTTCAAGTGTTAAAGAAACTTTCACACGAGTTTTCGCATCTTCAGCCATTTGAGCGCGTAAAGCAGCTTCGTCTTGACCAGAGAATTGGTAGTAAAGGTCTAAATTCATGCCTTGTTGCTCTAAACGTTGACCAAATTCTTGTAGCATACGGTCAGTTTCTGACTGAATCATAGCTTCAGGAATATCGATTGTTGCGTTTGCTGCAGCAACTTCTACTAAATCATCGCGAAGATTTTGTGCGGATGATTGTTTCTTCTGTTCAGCAGCAGCTTCTTTTAATTTTGCACGTAATCCATCGATACCTTCAACTTCAGCATCTACTTCTTTAGCAAAATCATCGTTTAATTCAGGAAGTTCTTTCCCTTTTACTTCTTTAATAGTTACTTTAAATACTGCTGGTTTGCCAGCTAATTCAGCTGCATGGTATTCTTCTGGGAAAGTTACTTCCACGTCTTTTGCGTCACCAGTTTTCAAACCAACTAATTGCTCTTCAAATCCTGGAATGAAAGAGTTAGAACCGATTTCTAATGCGTAATCTGTTCCTGCTCCACCTTCGAATGCAACTTCATCAACGAAACCTTCAAAGTCGATTACAGCAGTATCGCCTTCAACGATAGCATCTTCTTTAACAACTAATTCAGCTAAACGAGCTTGTTGGCTTTTTAATTGCTCTTCAATTTCTTCGTCTGTAACAGTTTCATCTAATTTTGTTACTTCAAGACCTTTGTAATCTCCTAATGTAACTTCAGGTTTTACAACAACTTTAGCAGTAAATACTAAAGGTTGTCCTTTTTCCATAGTTACGATGTCAATTTCTGGTTGATCTACAGGATCAATTCCAGCATCTTCAACTGCATGACCATAAGCATGTGGAAGAATGATATCTAAAGCATCTTGGAATAAAGATTCCACACCATACATTTTTTCAAACATTTGACGAGGCATTTTCCCTTTACGGAAACCTGGTACGTTAATTTGTTTTACTACTTTTTTAAACGCTTGATCTAATCCTTTTGAAACTTCTTCTGCAGTAACTTCAACAGTTAGTAAACCATTGTTTCCTTCTTGTTTTTCCCATTTAACTGACAAATCCATTGACATATATTCTACCTCCAAAAATAAATTACAATAATTTAGCAGCCTGTATTTTCAAGTACAGGACAGTTTTACACTAATTATATTGACAACTTGTATATTATAGCATAGATGACTAGAGTTTCAACATTATTCATTATCTACTACTTCTAAAGAATCTTCCACTAATTTGATTAAATCCAATAACGGATTTGATTGCAATGAACCTATTCCAAATAATGTATCTACATAATCAATATACGTTAAAGCAACCGTTTCATCCTGATAGCCTTCCCACTCAAAAGGAAATAAGGCATATGCATGACGATGCACTAGTTCTGTCGTTAATGCAAGTTTGGAAGGATCTTTTTGTAAGAATTCATGCACATACTCTGTAATGGCATCTCTGCGGCCTATAGCTGTATTAGCAGGAAGTACAGAAGGATTTACTTTTCCCTTGAAACCAAACTTTTTCATTGTAACTTCATCGCTTACCTCAGCACTGCCAAGAAGTAAAAGAGCTAGTGTTTGGATCGTTGGAGCTATACTTTCACTTTCCGCAATTGCTTTAATCTCCGAAATTGAATCTATTATATTTTTGTGAAAAGCCTGTTGTAACAATTGTTCTTGCTGTGGAAAACGAAGACTTGTAAAGTATTCGAGCTCGAGTTTTTCTTTTTCCATTTCGATCACGAGAGGACTATCTTCGACTTCTATTAATATATCTTGTTCAGCTGCAAGTCTTATGCTCAAGTCTTTTAACTGGAGAAGACTATTTATTCGATCTTGTGAAAAGTTATAGTCTCTAAGTAAACGAATTAATACATGATCGAGTTCTTTATATTCTTTCAACTCCACTAATATCGTTAAATATAATTCGACCATTTGTTCAAATACGGGAGACTTTTCCGCTAATAAACTCTCACATATCTCTTTCGCTTCTCGAGGTCGTCTTGTTTCTAATAACGTGAGAACATACACACTCAGAATCATATCATCTAATTTAATATACTTTTTTGCCTCATCAAAACACAATGCTGCTTTTATATAATTACTTTCTTCCGCAAACGCTAAACCATCTGCAATTAAAGTTTCTACCATTCCAGGAAAAACAATCACGTTTTCCTTTTTTTGAAGGAAACGATGCTTTTTCTTCAATTTAATCGCCCGCCTTTACGTTCTATGTATACATAATACTATACCATGTTATTTTCATTGTCTCATTCATAATCGAAGACTTATAAGGGGATGTCACTAAAGTCATACATTGACTGAGAGATGGTCTTTTTTCTAATGTATTGATTTCCGTTCCAGACGGACGCTTTCCGCGGGCACGGCTTCAGTCTCCTCGTCGCTTTCGCTCCTGCGGGGCCTTCAGCTCATGCTATTCCCGCTGGAGTCGCCGTCTTTCACTACAATCAATTGCCCTCTCTATTTTTTCATCATTAGTGATATTACAAGTGTGAGAAATGAGGTAGAGAATTATTTTCTTAATCGTGGTTCTTTAAAGTACTTGCAAACAAACATGTAATTCATTAGAGTATCTCAACCTACAAAATATCACGAACACTGGATTCAAGGAACTTCGATTTTATGTACTATCTTATCTTTGTACAATTCTATGTTAAATTAGACTGTTGTTTTCTAGAAGTTAAAAGAGCATAGTACAAAGAAAAAGGATATCCTAAAAGTCAAAGATAGACAAAGGATATCCTTCCTTTATTTCATACTTCCAACTAAATAAAGTTAGGCTAACGCTAACCAACCAACTTTAGTTTTTAGTATGTCAAGCTCTTCTACTATCTTTTTGTCTGCTTGTTGTATCGTCTAAACTAAAATCACGTTCTCCGCCATTTTGTTGTCCCTACTTTTTGGAGGTAGCTTCTTCGTGTTAATGCTCCTCTTCTTCCCTATACTTTCTTTTTGAATCGTTTTCTTTGATAGTCATAAATTTAATCCTTCTCTAAAAAAAATTAGGCTAGTAAAGAAGACTCCTGTGGGAACAGCTTGAGCAGAAGACCCCACAGGAACGCAGTGACGAGGAGGCTGAAGCCAAGCCCACGGAAAGCGAAGTGGTGGTCCTTGCCGAATTTAATATACAACTCTATGCACCAAAAATTGAGTTTGTCTACAGTCTGTAAGCTAGTAAAGTAGCTTAGTCCTTATATTCCCGCTGATTTAAGAAATAAACATGAAAGTTATTATTTTTTAGAATTTAATAGTTCTTTTAGTTGGCTAAGCACAACTGCAAATTGCTCATTATCTATTTTTTGTCGAAAGTCTCGAAATGGATTACCCTTTTTCTTTATTCGTTCTAGAACAGAAGGGATGGAAAATAAATCTGGCCTTAAAGATTCACATATCTCATCCCAATTTAATGGTGTAGCAACAAGCCCCCGCTCATTTCCCCTTGGAGAATATGGTGCTACAATCGTTTTCCCTTCCTGATGCTGAACATAGTCCAAGTACAATTTATGATGCCGATTCTTTTTCAGCCGCTCCGTTGTAAACCATTGTGGTTCCTGCTCACATAAAAAATCACAAACAAATTTCGTAAATAAACGAGTGTCTTCGTACGAATAAGTATCTATTGGTAAAGGGATATAAATTTGCAACCCTTTCCCTCCGGACGTTTTCACAAATGATGGGAGCTCAAAATGATCAAAAATAGCTTTCATTCGTATAGCTGCTTCAATAGCTAATGAAAACTCATGAACAGAAGGCGGATCCAGGTCAAATACTATTTCGGTTGGCTTAGCCGTTTGAGTAGGTTGAAAAGGAATATGAAATTCTAACGCCAGCTGATTTCCTAACCAAAGTAAGGATTCCACATCATTACAGAGTACATAACGGATATCATCCACCTGCTCCGTTGCAATAAAGCCTGGAAGATGATCTGGCCAATTTTTTTGATAAAAACTTTCACCTATTACGCCATGTGGATAACGAATAACAGTCAATTGACGGTCACGTAAAAAAGGAAGTATATATGGAGATATATGTTGTAAATAAAACAAGTAATCGTCTTTTTGAATACCATTAGCTGGCCAAATAGGTTTTTCCGGATGCGTCACTTGTAGCTTTTCAGGAAGTGGATACAATTGTCGTTGCATTTGCTGCCAACTACAATCACCAGGCTCTTTATCTAGATTAAATCCATGGAACCGTGGTTCTCGTAAACTTTTTCCATCGAAGTCTATACAAGCTATCTCTACACAGATGGACGGTTCAATCTCCCACGTGCTTGCAGTCCTTTTTGTGCCATTAGTTTGAAACAACGTTTTTAATGTATGTAACTCCCCTTCTTGTAGGCCATGACGGAAAGTTACTACTTCTACAAGCACCTCTTTTTCGTATACTGCTCCATGGAAATAGTTATTGCTTTCGTCATATTTTATTAAGATTACACTTATATATCGCCAATTTTTTATTTTTAACCAGTTAATCGTTCGTTTATCGCTATTCCAGCTACTCGTTTGATGCTTGGCTACTATTCCTTCACCATGATTCACAACGATCTTGTTCCATAAAACATCACTATCATGAAACACATCAATTAGTTGAATTCGATTTATGTCCTCATAGTTTGTAGAAATAGGAAGATGAAGCTTTTGAAATAGTGTATGAAGTTGCTTCTTGCGAGTAGTAAGAGAGTCACTTGTTCGATTTTCTCCATGATAATTCAGTATATCAAATACAATAAAATGGCAAGGAAATGCTTTTGCGTGCTTCTCAATCACCTCTTGGTTGCGCATGCGTCCTCTTAATTGAACAATTGAAAAGTTACTTTGAAAATGATTCGTTAGATTTACCAACTCTCCGTCTAGTGTCAAGGGTAGGAAAGGTTTTATTCGTTCATACATTTCATGACAGAAGCTAATAATCTCCGGAAACATCGCATTAAGTATATTTCCATTTCTACTTATAAGAATAGGTTCATCTTCCCATTCTAATATGCATCGAAAACCATCATATTTTACTTCATACAGCCAGTCTTTCCCTAAAGGTATTTCTGTTGCAACAGTTAAAAGCATTGGCTTCAAATGTTTAACCTACTTTCCTATTTTGTTTATCTTTTGATCAATTTACATTCCTAATACATAAAAACAGCCAAAAGATTGCATAGTAAGAAGAAAAGGAATAGTAGGAGGAAATAAATGCATACAGTTTGGAAAGGAAGTATTAGCTTTGGTCTTGTTAATATTCCAATAAAGCTTCATACAGCGACGGAAAATAAGGATATTAAATTACGTCAACTTCATAAAGAATGTCATACACCCATAAGTTATGAAAAAGTTTGTGAGGGTTGTAAAAAAGAAGTGCAGAACGAAGACATCGTAAAAGCCTATGAGTATTCCAAAAATAAATTTGTCGTTTTGGATGCGGAGGAATTAGAGAGGTTAAAAAAAGAAAACGAAGATAAAGCAGTGGAAATAATAGACTTTGTCAAATTAGAGGAGATAGATCCTATTTACTTTGAACGAAGTTACTTCATGGCACCTGATAGTGGTGGTGGAAAAGCATATTCACTTCTAAGAAAAGCCTTACAGGAGTCTGGTAAAATTGGAATAGCCAAAATCATTATTCGTTCGAAGGAACAGTTAGCAATAGTGCGCGTATTTAAAGAAACGCTCCTGATGGAAACCATACATTTTCCTGACGAAGTAAGAAGTGCCTCAGACGTCCCCAATATCCCTAGTGAGCAAACAGTTGTTCAAAGAGAGCTAGACACAGCCCTACTGTTAGTGGATCAGTTAACAACTGCTTTCGACCCTGAAAAATATACAGATGAGTACCGTACAGCCTTAATGGATTTAATTGATGAGAAAAAAGCTAGTAACCAAACAGTAGCAGCGAGCGAAAAACAACCAGCTGCTCCTTCTAATGTGACTGATTTAATGGCTGCCCTTCAGGCCTCTTTGGATAAAACGAAAACGAAAAAACCTCCTACAAGAAAAAGAACCGCGAAGGCAAAAACGTCTTAAAATAATAAACTAGCGACCAACTCAACGGAGAAGGTCGCTGTTTTATTGCATAATATTTCAATCACTTTTCATCAAGTTTTTCGCCTACTAAAGCTTACTTCTTTTTCCGTTTCTTCACTTCATCTTCGTAGAAGACACTGAAATTCGGGTCGATGGTACCGATATTTAAATACCTCGCTTTATAATCTCGAAGTAACTCAAAGAATTTTTTACTTAGTATTAAAATAACGACTAGGTTTACAAATGTAGGGATCGCCGTTGTAATATCAGCAAAATACCAAACCGCTTTTCCTGGAAGGTTATATTTTACTGCATATACAACCATTAAAAAACCTGGTACAGGGTAAAGCCACTTGAATAGAGTTAGAATTTTATATTTTAAGGTAATCTTTTTTTCTGTATTAAATACGTGCCTTAACAATATTTCATAGTACGTATACCAGCCTGTGGAAGTTGTCAATCCAAACAAAAAGATAGATACGGTGAGAATTATTCTACCGAACTCACCAATCCCAATTTCAAATGCGGACAAGGTTAATGCCGCACCATCAAGTCCAGAAGACCATACGCCTGTGATGATAATTGTAAAAGCAGTAATCGAACAGACAATAATGGTATCCACAAATACTTCTACTGATCCCCACATCCCTTGTTTAATCGGGTGATCTGTTTTCGCTGTGGAGTGAATCATCGGAGAAGTTCCCCAGCCAGCCTCATTACTATAAACAGCCCTTGCAACCCCCATCCGGATTACTTGAGCAATAACTGCACCGGTAAAACCACCGACAGCTGCCATACCGGAAAATGCACTATCGAATATTAATGAGAAAACAGGAATAATTTCAGTATAATTTTTGAAGATAATAAACAGGCCTGCTATAACGTAAAACATACACATAAAAGGAACGAGTAAAGATGCAATCTCCCCAATTCGCTTAATTCCACCGTAAATAATAATATAAATAATCGTTAAATAAATGAACGAAGCAGGTATCATTCCAATATTAAATGTAGAGCTTAACGCTTCCGAAATTGTATAGTTTTGTAGCGTAATAAAAAACGTTGTAAAAATGCCGATACCAAAAAGAATGGCAGGTACTTTCCAATACTTAAAATTCTTTTCTTCTCCAAGCCCTTTTTCCATATAGTAAGTAGGTCCGCCATATGGATTTCCTTTTTCATCCGTATTCCGGTAGTAGACGGATAATGTTACTTCTACGGTTTTTGTTATCATTCCTAGAAGAGCAGTGATCCACATCCAAAAAACTGCTCCAGGCCCACCAATTGCAATCGCTGTAGCGACACCTCCTATATTCCCTACTCCGACACTGCCACCAATCGCCGTACTAACAGCTTGAAATGGTGTTAATAGTCCTTTCGAGTCCTCGGATTTGTCTCGTTTGGAAAATACTTTTCCGAAAGTCTGTTTATAAATATGAGGTAAATAGCCGAACTGGAATAACTTACTGCCTATTGTGAAATATACACCAACAAATAAAACAGTAACGATGAGTGGTAATCCCCATAACCACCCTACAATCGTTTCAAGTATTGCATCCATTTTCTTGCCCCCCTTTAGTTTTTACGTACAATTCTCCAAACCATTATTTTCGGTACTTCACTTCTCCCCCGATAACTGTCATCTCCACATCGGTTGTCAAAAGCTCGTCAGCACTGTCCATGGAAAATGGATCACGTGACAGGATAGTCATATCGCAAAGTTTACCAATTTCGAGTGTTCCTTTGTCCATCTCCTCGTTTGTTGCGTAGGCACCTCCTAACGTAAATAATTGAATAGCCTCGTACATCGACAATCTTTCTTGCTCATTGAAACCATTGTGAGTATCCCCATGTTTCTTTCGTGTTACAGCAGCATGAATACCAAGCAGTGGATTTAGTGGCTCAATCGGGGCATCAGAACTTCCCGCACACCATACACCGGCTTGAAGCAGCTTTTTAAAAGGATATGAATAATTTGATCTATCTTCACCTAATCTATCAACAATCCAAGGATAATCACTAGGAACAAATTTGGGTTGAACGTCAGCAATACGATGAGGATTCTTAAGTCTACTAATCAATTCTTCATTCAAAACAGAAACATGTATGAGCCTATCACGATGTTCTACAGGTTCAAATTGATCTAATGCATCTAACACATTTGCTAAGGCTTGATCACCAATGGTATGAATTGCAACTGGCATTTTATATCCTCTTGCCTCTTGAATCATTCGATATATTTCCTCATTGTTATACATGGCATTTCCGAAATTTCCTGGGTCGTCTTCGTATGTCTTTGAAAGAAGAGCTGTACGACCTCCTAAAGCACCATCCGCATAAAACTTTATTGCTCCAATCATTACCTTGTTATTTCCATAGCCAGCAAACATTCCAGAACTTTTCAGTTCGTCCAAATAGGTATAGTCTATTAAAAGGTTACTTCTCGGACCAATTCCTTCTTGGTTAACTAGCTCATCGAATAGTTTATAAGTTTGATTTGCACCATCTAAATAATTCGGATCATTTGTGTGAATACTCGTTAAACCGAGGCGAACAGCGTCATCGAGTGCCATTTTTACTGCACTTTTTAACTGATTGTAATTCTTTTTAGGGATATGTTTTGTAACAATATTTGAAGCGGTCTCCAATAACAGACCGGTAGGTTTTTTTGTAATAGGTTCTAAGACAACAGTACCACCGTATGGTATTGCCATATTGGAGTGATATCCGCATTGAGCCAGCGCTCTACTATTGACCAAAAATGCATGTCCGCATATTCTTGGCAAGAAAAGAGGAGAATAAGGTGCAACATAATCAAGTTCTTCTATAGTTGGAATTCGTTTATCCGGAAAAATATTTTCATCCCATCCACGACCTAATATCCATTCTTCAGGATGTATGGATGCTGCTTTTACTCTAACTGCAGCCAATAGTTTATCTCTTGAATTTACGCCAGTAAGATCTAACTCTTGCGAATTAATGCCTACACTCGAAATATGGAGGTGACTATCTATTAAACCTGGAAGGACGGTTCTTCCTTCTAAATCAATAATTGTTGTTCCATTTCTCCCCCATTGAAGAAGCATATCTTCGTCATTGCCTATCTCAACAATTCTTTCATTACTTGTAACAATAGATTGTGCCATTGGTTCGTTAGGATTCATCGTATATATATTTCCATTGATATAGATGGTTTTCAAAGTCAATTACTCTCCTTTTATTTCTAAAGTATTATCACCATATTTAAGTTAATATTTTAAATATTCAAAATTATTATGTGTTTGAGAAAATTATATGAAAAAACCGAAATCAATAGAACGATTGGAATTACATCAATTAAAAACTGTTCAAGCTTGAACTACATTTCTAGTAAATAAACTAGTTGTAAGAGCAACAAACATAATTGTAATAACGGAGAGAAACAATGTATCGGTCGATAATAAAATACCTCCAAGCAATATTACAAATGAATCAATGAAGAAAATGAGTATCCCCACATTTATACCAGTCTTATCACTTAGGAACTGCGCAATCAGATCCGTACCTCCTGTACTCGTCCGAAATCGAAGCATTAAGCCTATACCACTTCCTACTAAGACCCCTCCTAGAATCGAGCTATACACAGGATTAATCGGAAATAGCGAGTCATTTGTTTTTAGGAAGTCTATAAAAAGAGAAGATGTAATCATGCCATGTAAACTATTATAGAAATAATCTCTATAAGAGACCCAAGCAATAATAAATATAGGGATGCTTAAAACTATAATTGTAAGTCCAGCTTTCAGACCCCATAAATAATTTAAAATTAATCCAATTCCAATAATCCCCCCATCCAATACCTTATAAGGAACTAAAAAAAGATTTATCCCTAAAGATATAAGGATGCTACCGATAACAATGACGATGCTTTTTTTCACAAAATACATTTAAATTCCTCCAAGAATTGGATCTGTATTTAATTTATGAAATAACCTAACTCAAGATGTATAAAAATCCATTTATCTATTTATCCAAAGTGAATAATGTACATACTTTAAAAGAAAACAGAAAAAAGGCTGTACATGTTGTTTAACAACATGTACAGCCTTTTCTTTACTTATTTTATTTACGTCCCAGGAGAGATTCGAACTCCCGACCGACGCCTTAGAAGGGCGTTGCTCTATCCAGCTGAGCTACTGAGACTTATGTATTTTTGGTCAAATCTACGCACTGACAAGTGCTCAACCAAAATTAGCTACTTTCATATTATAATGGAAATTCAATATTTTACAAGCCTATTTTACATTTTTTTTTTTTTGTTTACTCCAACGCCATCTCATCGCACTATGAGCTCATAAAACAACTTTAATTATAAGAATATTTTAAATTTTACTTGTAATAAGATTATTCAGTATTGTATAGTTTTATACAAGAATGAATAAAAGGAGGTTAATTATGAATTCAATGCACCTACTTCCAAATACAGATGAAGAAATCATGGATACCCATGACGAAGATATCATTATTACTACACGAGAAGGAAAAATTATAAAAGTTACGCATATAAGTGGCGAGCATTATGGAATGTCTCCTTCAGAACTTTTAGGTAAGTCCGTTTTAGACTTACAAGCTCAAGGGATTTTCTCACCAGCTATTACTCCTGAAGTGGTGAATAAGAGAAAGAAAATCGTGACAGTTCAAATGACTCCATCAGGTAGAAAAGTGTTAATTACAGGTATTCCACTTTTCAATGAGAAGCGTGAAGTGGAATTCGTAATTAGTTATTCTTACGAGCTTTCTGAACTGATCGTTATGAAAGAGTATTTACAAGATTTAGAAACTGAAATGTCCAAAGTAAAAGAAGAGCTTGCTCATTTACGTGATCAGCATATTCAAATCGACGGTTCCATAATGGAAAGTCAATCTTCCGCATACGCGATAAAAACAGCACTTAAAGTAGCACGTATCGATGCTTCTGTTGTCATTCAAGGAGAGCATGGTGTTGGTAAAACATCATTAGCAAAGTTTATTCATTCACAAAGCAGGCAAAGAGAAGGGGCATTTATAGAGGTGAATTGCAGCACTATACCTGACGCAATCATTGAAACCGCTTTCACTGGACGCCCTGACTCTAATTCACAAGGTTATCTCTCCCTTGCTTCAGGTGGTTCACTTGTTTTAAAAGAAATTGACCAACTGTCTCTTGCTTCGCAATCAATACTATTCCATCTTTTAAACAATCAAACAAATACTCGAATCATTGCAGTTAGTGAGACACCATTAGATGAAATAGTGAACCAAGGGAAGTTTCGAAAAGACTTATTCTACATACTTCATATTGCATCGATATATCTAAAACCATTACGCGAAAGACCTGAAGATCTCGAAAAAGCTATTTCTCTTTATTTGCAGGAACTAAATGAAAAATATCAATACAAGAAGAAATTAGCGGATGATGTCTACATCCATCTGCTTCAGCTTGAATGGAAAGGAAACTTCCGAGAGTTAAAAAATGTGATGGAACGGCTTGTCATCGGAAGTGAAACTAATATCATTACTCTTCAAGACTTACCATTACAATACCAACCTTCTGAAGGAGAGCAAATTGGTATTGAATTGGATGGGCAGACATTACCACATATATTGGAGTTTGTTGAGAAGAAAGTAATGTTGAATACGCAAAAACGCTATAAGACTACTACTGAGATGGCACATGCTTTAGGAATTAGCCAACCTTCCGTCGTTCGTAAGCTAAAAAAATACTCTAGTGCACCGTTAGGAGATGAAATCGAATGATATCAACTTAACTGCAAGATTGATGGCATTTAACCAGTCAGTAAAGGAGGCTCTAGTCCAAGTACATCGCTCTGAACGGCAATTCTTACTCAGAAGCTTCAGATTTTAAAATCAAATAAATTGGAGGAATAAGGATGAAGAAATGGTTATTAGTTGTATGTTCGCTTGTGATATTAATTACGTTGACAGCTTGTGGGAAAAATGATGAGGCAATTCCTGTAAACGGAAAGTCTTCTGAGCCGTTAAAAGTGACCCTTCCTACATGGACAGGATACGGACCACTCTTTTTAGCTGAAGAAAAAGGATTTTTCGAAAAAAATGGTGTAGATGTAGAACTTTCTGTTATTGAAGGCTTGGGCGAACGTAAAGCTGCTTTAGCTGGTGGAAAAGTCGATGGCATGGCGACAGCATTAGACGTGCAAGTTACTTTCGCCGGTGCTGGTATCCCAGTTGAAGTTGTATGGTTATTTGATGATTCATATGGTGGCGATGGAATTCTTGTAAAAAATGATATTAATAGTGTAAAAGATTTAAAAGGCAAAAAAATGGCTTTCGAAGTAGGCTCAACTAGCCAAATGCTTGCATTAACGGCATTAGCACAAGGTGGACTAACAGAAGAGGATGTAACAGTCGTACAAATGTCAGCAGGTGATGCTGGAGCTGCCTTCGCAGCTGGACAAGTAGATGCTGCTGTAACTTGGGAACCTTGGTTATCTAAGGGTGCGGAAGCGAACGGGAAAGTATTGTTATCAACAAAAGACTTACCTGGTATTATCATCGACACCGTTGCCTTTCACGAAGACGTTATAAAAAACCGTCCCGAAGATGTTAAAGCATTTGTAAAGGCAATGGGAGAAGCGATGGATTTCTGGAAGGACAATAAAAAAGAAGCAAACGAAATCATGGCAAAAGGTTTAGGAATTGATGTAGCGGAATTTGAAGCAACCGAAACTGGTTTGAAGTTTTTCTTGAAAGAAGATAACGATAAACTATTCGGAACAGATGCAAAAAAAGGATCGATTTATGAATCTGCAGAGAATGCTATTCAATTCTACAAAGACCAAGATATGCTGGAGAATGACTTAAAAGCAGAAGATATTATCAATTCTAGCTTTCTAAAATAAGAAATGAATGTGTCGTTAAGCTTTTAACGACACATTTTACAAAGGTTCAAAGATGGAGGTTATAGAATGATGGGGAAATGGTTTACTCCAAAAAAAGAAATATCTAAAGGAATTTATACTTCAGTTGGATTTATCACATTTATTTTAGTTCTCGGAATTTGGTCATTGCTTAGCTATAGCGGGTTAGTTAATCCTTTATTTTTACCTACCCCTACAACTGTGTTAGCAACAGCGACAGAGTTGTTTGTGAGTGGCGACATTTTTTCCGATATCGGCATTAGTTTTTCAAGGGTGTTTACAGGGTTTCTTATAGCTGCACTAATAGGAATACCTTTAGGAATACTTATGGGGTCATTGCGAATTATGGAAGGCGCATTTGAACCTATTATCGGTTTTATCCGTTATATGCCAGCTTCAGCATTTATCCCACTATTAATATTATGGATCGGTCTTGGCGAGTCAGAAAAAATGGCAGTTATTTTCTTAGGGACATTTTTTCAGCTAACTCTAATGGTTATGGATGTTACAAAAAATGTGCAAAACGATCTGATTGACGTTTCTTACACGTTAGGTGCTAAAAATGCGCAGATTTTTACGAAGGTTATTCTCCCTGCTTCCTTACCAGGAATTGTAGATACGCTTCGTATTACATTCGGATGGGCATGGACTTATCTAGTAGTGGCGGAGATTGTTGGAGCATCCAGCGGTTTGGGGCATATGATTATGCAAGCATCGCGCTTCCTGCAACCAGACAAGATAATTGTAGGTATATTAATAATAGGTTTATTAGGCCTTATTACAGATATTATTTTCAAATCCATTTACCGGGCTTCGTTTTCTTGGATGAGAAAGGATGGTTTTTAAGATGGTTTCACAAAAACTCGACACGAATACAGTATTAAACAATAAAGAAATAGTAATTCCTAAGATCATCGCACCAAAATTAGAAATTAAAGATGTAGGGAAAATATTTAAGACGAAATCTGGCGAAACAGTTGCTCTCGAAAAAACTTCATTTACCGTCAAGGACGGAGAGTTTGTGACCATATTAGGACCTTCAGGTTGTGGGAAGTCCACAATCTTGCGCATCGTAGCTGGATTAGAAGAATCAAATTCGGGGAAAGTTCTTTTAGATGGGCAAGAAATTAATGGCCCTGGACCTGATCGTGGAATGGTCTTTCAGTCCTACACCTTGTTTCCATGGTTAAATGTCAAAGATAATATTACGTTTGGTTTAAAACTAAAAGGTGTTAACCAAAAAGAACGAGACGATTTGGCTAGACATTATTTACAATTAATAGGTTTAGAAGGATTTGAGAAGCACTACCCTATTCAGTTGTCTGGTGGTATGAAACAACGGGTAGCTATTGCACGCGCTTTGGCAAACGATCCTAAAATTCTATTAATGGATGAACCTTTCGGAGCTCTTGATGCCCAAACTAGAACGATTATGCAAGAGGTACTGCTAAAAGCATGGGAAGACTCTAAAAAAACAATACTATTTATTACACACGATGTAGATGAATCTATCTTCTTAGCCGATTCCGTGTATGTGATGACAGCAAGACCTGGACGTCTAAAGAAAAAAATACCGATTACATTAGATAGACCGAGAGAATACAGTATGAAAAGTACTGTAGAATTCGGAAACTATAAAGAGGAATTATTATCTCTTATTCGAGAAGAAAGCTTGAAATCTATTAAATAAATGCACTCCCCTGCTTCATACTATTAAAAAATCGCAATACGACTATGGAGGTCAAGTGTATGGAAAACAAATGGGATCATCTTGTACAAAACATGCCGAATCGGTTAGCACCGAGTATGGCCAAGGATCACCCAAATTTACCCGTTGTGAAAGAAGAAGGATGTTACTACTTCGGTGTAGATGGAAAGAAATATCTAGATTTTACATCTGGCATTGCCGTAACAAATGTCGGTCATCGCCACCCAAAGGTTGTTCAAACTATTAAAGATGCTGCTGACGGTTTAATGCACGGCCCATCAGGAGTAATAATGTATGAATCTATTTTAAGATTAGCAGATGAACTTGCCGAGATTATGCCTGGTGATTTGGACTGCTTTTTCTTCGCTAATAGTGGAACAGAAGCAATAGAAGGTGCTCTTAAACTCGCGAAGTATGTGACAAAACGTCCATATGTGGTTTCATTTACTGGCGGTTTTCACGGGCGCTCATTAGGAGCGTTGGGTGTAACAACTTCTAAAAGTAAATATCGCAAATTTATGCAACCATCAGGCCTTACATATCAAATACCTTATGCAAATACGAAAGCATGCCCACCTGGTACGGATCCGGAGACTTATGTCATCGATAAATTAGAAGCAGATTTCGCTTCCTTATTTAGCCACCAAGTAACACCTGAAGAAGTGGCTTGCGTTATTCTAGAGCCTGTTCTTGGAGAAGGTGGCTATGTTGTTCCACCTAAAGGTTGGCTGAAAAAAGTGCGAGAAATATGTGATCGTCACCAGATTTTGCTTATATTTGATGAAGTCCAAACTGGATTTGGTAGAACGGGCGATTGGTTTGCTGCACAAACATTTGATGTTACCCCAGACATTATGGCAATAGCAAAAGGAATCGCATCTGGCCTACCTTTAAGTGCAACCGTTGCTTCTAATAAACTAATGAAACAATGGCCACTTGGTAGTCACGGTACAACGTTCGGTGGTAATCCAATTGCTTGTTCTGTCGCACTAACTACATTGGAAATAATGAAAGAAGAAAATCTATTAGAAAATACAAGACAAATGGGAAATTATGCAGTTCAGCAACTTGAAATGATTAAACAACGCCATAGTGTTATAGGAAGTATTCGTGCGGTCGGTTTAATGATTGGAATTGAAATTATTGATATTAAAACTGGTGGTCCTAACGGAGAAGGATTATTAAAAATTCTTGATTTAGCTCTTCAAAAAGGTGTTTTATTCTATCTATGCGGAAATCATGGTGAGGTTATTCGAATGATTCCACCATTAATTGTTACAAAAGAACAAATTGACGCAGGCTTACAAATGCTAGATGAAGCATTAACGGAGTATGAAGCATCGTTACTAAGCTTGAAGTAAGGTACACTCTCCTCTATCACAGTGAAATTAATTTCCTTTTAAAATTATCATAATTCTTTTTAAAGGAATGAATTCAAAATAACTAAATTTAAATAGTCAGACCACAGTCAGACCACACCATCGTGATCAACATTTTCATCTCTGACCGTATATGGCATTTTCTAATCGTATAGAAAAAAATGTGACCGAATAACAACTTTCTAGTCATTTCTTGCATTTGTGTAGTATCCATTCTTTTCTTGCATTGTTTTTAATGATTTTACGAAATAAAAAAATCCGCAAACATTGTTGTAACAACGTTTGCGGATTTTTTTCTTCTTTATTAGTTGTGATTTACTTCGATACGTCCCAGGAGAGATTCGAACTCCCGACCGACGCCTTAGAAGGGCGTTGCTCTATCCAGCTGAGCTACTGAGACAAGTACTCCCCCACCATACAGTTAGGAAAGACAAGATTTATTATATAACGATCACAAGTGAAAGTCAACCACATTTCAAATAAAGTTAAGATTTACTTGTTCTAATAGCTTATGTTCATCGGTATAGAATAGAACACTCCATGCATTCTCCAGTTTTTGAATGATTGCATAGCTTTTTTCTTTACGCCCTCGAGGCTTATGTAAGCTGCCTGGATTCACAAACAGGATGCCGTTTTGCAATTCTGCACCGAGTAAATGTGAATGACCAAAGCATACGATCGATGCTTGTACCTCTTGTGCTCGATAGTTAAGGGGCATAAGAGTTGATTTTACGTTATGCTTATGGCCATGAACCACAAATACTTTATTATTTGCTAAATCGAATAAAGCTTCATCCTCAAAAAGCTCATCAAAGTCACAATTTCCACGAACAATATGAATGGATGTACCTTCAAAATAAGCAGCATCTAATTCACTATCGCCACAATGGATAACCGCATCTACATCCTGGCAATGCTGAATTACTTGCTCCATCGTCTCTGTATCTCGGTGAGTATCGCTAAGTACTAATAATTTCATTCCCAGACCTACGCATCTTGTAGCAAGTCAGTTAAATTAGAAGCAAGCTGTTTGATCGCATTTCCTCGATGTGAAATAGCCCCTTTTTCTTCTCCTGAAAGCTCAGCCATCATCTTTTTCTCAGATGGAACATAAAATATTGGGTCATAACCGAAACCATTATTCCCTTTTCTTTCTGTAGCAATCATACCTTCACAAGTACCTCTTACAGTAAACGGCTCTTTCGTAGGAGAAGCCACAGCTATTGCACAAACAAATCTAGCAGATCGTTCTAAATCTTTCACATCTTTAAGTTCTTCTAACACTTTATCGATATTTGCTTCGTCGCTTTTCTCTTCGCCTGCGTATCTTGCAGAATAGATGCCTGGACGGCCGTCTAAGGCGTCAATTTCAAGTCCACTGTCATCTGCAATGACAATTGTTTGCAAGTGATCAGCAAGCGCTGTCGCTTTTAATAGAGCATTCTCTTCAAAAGTTGTTCCCGTCTCTTCTACGTCCATCTCTTCCGCTACATCATGTAGAGTTAACACTTCATACCCAAGTGGACCAAAAAGTGCTTCAAAATCTTTTGCTTTTCCTTTATTTTTCGTCGCTATAATAATTTTTTTCATTCGGAATCAAATCCTTTCTCCCCGATTTTAGATGCTAGTTGTCCTAGTGCCTCACGTTGGATAGCCATCAGTTGTTGAATTCCAATTTCACCAAACTCCAATAACTCCAACAATTCCTTTTTAGAGAACGTCGCTTCTTCACCAGTTCCTTGAAGCTCTACATATTCCCCGTTGCTTGTTTGGACAATATTCATATCAACAGAAGCAGAAGAATCCTCCTCATAATTTAAATCTAAAACAACTCCTACGTTTTCAATTACTCCTACGCTTGTCGCAGCTAAATACTCACGTACCGGAAATTTAGGAAGTTGTTTCTTGTCATATAACTTTCCAAGGGCTATCGTTAAAGCAACAAATGCTCCTGTAATACTTGCTGTTCGAGTTCCACCGTCCGCTTGAATAACATCACAATCAATCCAAATCGTTTTTTCTCCAATGACTTCTAAATCAACTACGGAGCGCAATGCTCGTCCAATAAGACGTTGGATCTCCATTGTACGACCAGTTACTTTCCCTTTGGAAGACTCACGTTGCGTACGTGATTCTGTGGCACGTGGGAGCATAGAGTATTCCGCTGTGATCCATCCTTTACCTTGTCCTCTTAAAAATGGGGGTACACGATCTTCAATCGTCGCATTACAAATAACCTTAGTTCGTCCTACTGTTATTAAAACAGAACCTTCTGGATGCATTAAATAATCCGTTTCAATCTGTACATCTCTCAGTTGCTTAACTTCTCTTCCATCAGTTCTAATCATAAATATCTCCTTTTTATATACCTTTACGCAAAAGAAGACCCCGCTATATCGAGGTTTCTCAAGCTAACAGGGTCAATTGAATGAAATTGTTCGTACATCTGCATTCGGTAACTCTAACCACTTCTCTACAATTGTTTTAAATATTGGTACCGAGCCTGACGTATAAAATACAGGTGTTTTCACTTCTTTTATCGGATGGTGCATTTGGTGGTAATCTAAGTATTCCATGACATCATGAGCCGTTTCTTCTGCAGAGGAAAGCACACTAACATTATTCCCTACTACTTCTTCGATATGCTTTTGTAATAACGGATAATGCGTACATCCAAGAATAACCGTATCAAATTGCTCTGACTTTAATGGCAGCAACGTTTCAAATACCATATTGCGAGCAAATTCCCCTTCATATTCATTACTTTCTACGAGTGGAACAAACGTAGGGCAGGCAAGTGGTATGACTTTACTTGACGTATTCAAAGCCGCTATAGCTTTTTCGTACGCCCCGCTCTTAATCGTACCGCTTGTACCCAACACTACAATTTCATTTCTTTTTGTAGCTTTAATAGCTGCTCTCGCTCCTGGAAAAATAACACCAATAACAGGAAAAGGCATTTTATTGTTCAATGAATTAAGCGCCACTGCTGTAGCTGTGTTACAGGCTATAACAAGCATTTTTATATTCATTTTAGACAAAGCAATGGCCATTTGCCATGTAAATTTTCGTACTTCTTCACTTGATCTTGGTCCATATGGACATCTTGCTGTATCGCCAATATAAATTATTTCTTCATTAGGCAGAAGTTGCATAATTTCTTTTGCAACGGTTAATCCACCGACTCCAGAGTCTATAACACCGATTGGGGCATTCACTTTAATTCCTCAGTTCTTTTTCATCTCTTGGTGTAACTTTTTTAATAATATTGCTAGGTTCGCTGCTTCGTCTTGATCAAATTGATCTAGTATATCTTTTAAGTACTGTTGTCGTTTATCAATTACTTCTTCGATGATTCGTTCGCCTTCTTTTAATAAATGAATACGTACGACACGACGATCTTGTTCATCTCTTACTCGTTGAACAAGTTCACTTCTTTCCATTCGGTCAATTAAATCTGTCGTCGTACTAAAAGCTAAATACATTTTATTGGATAAATCACCAATTGTCATGTCTCCAAGTTCAAATAGCCATTGAAGTGCTACAAACTGAGGTGGCGTAATTGTATATGCATTTAAAATTTGACGCCCTCTTTGCTTAATAATCCCTGATATATGTCGGAGTTCCTTTTCTAAAAAAGCAACATCATCTTGACTATGATCATGTCTAATATTATTTATTTCATCTGCCATATAATCCTTCACTCCTCAAAACAATACTAACTATTTAATATTGTGACTTGTTCTGAGGAAAATGGCAAGGATTCAAATCAATTTAAGGATAATTCACCTAATCTTAATAGTTCAACAATTGCTTGTGACCTTCCCGATACCCCTAACTTTTGTATTGTATTAGAAATATGGTTTCTTACAGTTTTTTCACTAATAGATAGCGTTACTGAAATATCTTTCGTAGAATTATCCTCTACTAGTAATTGAAAAATTTGACGTTCTCTGTTCGTCAGTATTGATCGATGCTGATTACTATCGTACAATGCCATAGCCCCCTATCCACTCTCCTACTAACGTATGTAGCATGAGGATAGTAGGTGACGGCTAGTTAACACTCTTTTGAAAAACTTCTTTATCTTTTTCTGTCCATTTTGATGCTTTTCCTGTTTTCTTATCAATTTGAACAATTGCCCCTCTACCAGTGAAAACAATTTCCCCTTTTTCATTTTTACCCATGTAGTGAATATCTACAGAGGAGGACCCAATTGTATTTGCCTTCACATATATACGCAGTTTTTCATCAAAGAAAACCTGTTTTACATAATCACATTGCAAATCAGCTACGACAGGAATTTTTTCTCCTTTAGGATTTAACCAATCGTTCATTAGATTTATATGTTTGAAGTATTCAATGCGTGCATACTCAAAATAAGCAAAGGTCACAGTATTATTTAAATGTCCATACATATCCGTTTCTGAAAAACGAACGCTAACCTCTGCGTAAAAAGCAAATCCTTGTTCCCAACTTGCAGCATCTTCTATGTAACTAGGTCTCATATACTAATCCCCCTATGTTGAATTATTAGTGGATAATTCAGGTTTGCAACATTCTGAAAATGGATAATTATTCACTTATTGTATCAGAGAAAGAAAAAATCTGCATAGAATAATATTCTACGCAGACTTCCTAATAAAGTATTAGTCAACCATATGGTCGCTTCCGAAGAAGTTTTTGAACATTTGGACTGTTGTATCGCGGTTTAAAGCAGCGATAGAAGTTGTTAAAGGAATACCTTTTGGACATGCAACTACACAGTTTTGTGCGTTACCACAGTTTGCAAGGCCTCCATCTCCCATAATTGCATTTAAGCGCTCATCTTTGTTCATTGCGCCAGTTGGATGCGCATTAAACAGACGAACTTGTGAAAGTGGAGCTGGCCCTATAAAGTTTGAACCACTGTTTACGTTTGGACAAGCTTCCAAACATACACCACAAGTCATACATTTTGATAATTCATATGCCCATTGGCGTTTGCGTTCTGGCATACGTGGACCTTCTCCAAGATCGTAAGTACCATCAATAGGAACCCATGCTTTTACTTTTTTCAAAGCATCAAACATACGCGTTCTATCTACTTGAAGGTCACGAACTACTGGGAATGTTTTCATTGGTGCTAATTGAATCGGTTGTGTCAATTGGTCTATAAGAGCAGAACATGATTGACGTGGACGACCATTAATAACCATGGAACAAGCTCCACAAACTTCTTCTAAACAACTCATATCCCAAGCTACTGGAGTAGTAGCTTTTCCATCAGCGTTAACTGGATTTTGACGAATTTCCATTAAAGCAGAAATAACATTCATATTTGGACGCCAGTTCACTTCGAATTTTTCCCAATAGGGTGTGGATTCAGGTGTATCTTGACGGAAAATTTCTATTTGTACTTTTTTCGTTTCAGTTGCTGTAACCATTTTATTTCTCTCCTTTCGTAGAAGAATAATCACGTTTACGAGGTGCAATAAGAGATACATCTATTTCTTCATAATGGAAAATTGGAGTCCCTGTTGCAGGATCAAATTTCGCCATTGTCGTTTTCATGAACTCTTCATCATTACGCTCTGGGAAGTCAGGTTTGTAATGTGCGCCTCGGCTTTCGTTACGTTGAAGTGCTCCAATCGTAATAACGCGAGCTAAGTATAACATGTTCTTCAATTGACGAGTAAATGAAGCACCTTGGTTCGACCATTGTTGTGTATCATTCATATTGATATGTTCATATCGTTCAAGTAATTCTTGAATTTTTTTATCTGTAGCTTCCAGTTTGTCATTGTAACGAACAACTGTTACATTGTCTGTCATCCACTCACCTAGTTCTTTATGAAGTAAGTATGCATTTTCAGTACCTGACAGCGCCATTGTTTTATCCCATTTCTCTTGCTCAAGTTTAACTTCCGCTTCAAAAATAGTAGCGTCCATATCTTCAGCATGAGTATCAAGATGTTTCATATATTTTACTGCATTAGGACCAGCAACACTTCCTCCGAATACAGCAGATAGTAGTGAGTTTGCTCCTAAACGGTTTGCACCATGTTGTGAATAATCACATTCTCCTGCAGCAAATAAACCAGGAATATTCGTCATTTGATCTTCATCTACCCAAAGTCCACCCATAGAATAGTGAACCGCTGGGAAGATCTTCATTGGTACTTTACGAGGGTCATCACCTGTGAATTTCTCATAAATTTCGATAATGCCACCTAGTTTTACGTCTAGTTCATGAGGATCTTTGTGTGAAAGATCTAGATACACCATGTTTTCTCCGTTAATACCAAGTTTTTGGTTAACACATACGTCAAAGATTTCACGTGTTGCGATATCACGTGGAACCAAGTTACCATACGCAGGATATTTTTCTTCTAAGAAATACCAAGGCTTGCCGTCTTTGTAAGTCCAAATACGTCCACCTTCACCACGTGCAGATTCTGACATTAATCGTAATTTGTCATCACCAGGGATTGCAGTTGGGTGAATTTGAATAAATTCTCCATTTGCATAATATGCACCTTGTTGATAAACGATAGAAGCTGCTGAACCAGTGTTAATAATTGAATTCGTCGTTTTCCCAAAGATAATACCAGGTCCACCAGTAGCCATAATTACTGCATCCCCACGGAAAGCACGAATTTCCATTGTTTGAAGATTTTGCGCTTTAATACCGCGACAAACACCTTCACTATCTTTAATTATTCCAAGGAATTCCCATCCTTCGAATTTCGTAACAAGACCATCTACTTCAAAACGACGCACTTGCTCATCCAAAGCATATAGAAGTTGTTGACCAGTTGTTGCACCAGAAAATGCTGTACGGTGCATCAAAGTACCACCAAAACGACGGAAATCTAATAATCCTTCCGGTGTACGGTTGAACATAACACCCATACGGTCAAACAAACTAATAATTCCAGGAGCAGCATCAGTCATTGCTTTTACTGGTTTCTGGTTTGCTAAGAAGTCTCCACCATAGACAGTGTCATCTAAGTGTACTGCTGGTGAATCTCCTTCTCCTTTTGTATTTACAGCCCCGTTAATACCGCCTTGCGCACAAACAGAGTGTGAGCGTTTTACAGGAACTAATGAAAATAGATCTACGTGTGTGCCATCTTCGGCCGCTTTCATTGTTGCCATTAATCCAGCTAAACCACCGCCGACAACAATAAGTTTACTTTTTGCCATGCTATTCTCACTCCTTATTTAATAGTAGTTGATTGTGTAGAAGGTTCCTTATACGAATGCTAAAAGAGCTTGTACGCCAACTACAGATAACGCTAAGAAGATTACTAATGTTACATATGTAGCAACTTGTTGTGATTTTGGAGATTGAGTAATACCCCAGCTAACTAAGAATGACCAAATACCGTTAGCTAAATGGAATGTAGCTGAAATTATCCCTACAATATAGAAGCCTAACATCCATGGATTTGATAATATTTCTGCCATCATATTAAAATTAACTTCTTTTGCTCCAATTGCAGCTTGAAATCTTGTTTCAAATACATGCCAAGCGATGAATACAACAAGAAAAATCCCAGTAAAACGTTGTAAAATAAACAAATAGTTGCGAAGTGTTCCAAAGTTTTTTGAATTATTTTTTGCAGTAAATGCAATGTAAATCCCGTAAAACGCATGGTACATTAATGGTAAGTAAATTACGAAAATCTCCAGCATTAATTTGAATGGAAGACTCTCCATAAAATGTGTTGCACCATTAAATGCCTCTGCACCTCTTGTAGCAAAATGGTTTACTACTAAATGTTGCGTCACAAACAATCCAACAGGAATTATTCCTAATAAAGAATGTAATCGGCGCAAGTAAAATTCGCGATCTTTCGACAAAACAGGTACCTCCCTCATATTTACATTTGACAAAGATGAATTACTATCGTAATAGAACAATAGGTATCATCACTTGTTCACATATTCATGTTACGAATTTATGACATATCCATTGTACTCTCAACATTTTTGAGCGTCAAGGCAGGATTAATTATTTAAGTAATCTTTCTACTTTCATTCCTCTATAATGATTGAATTATTTTTTCACAAACTATTCGGTTACCAAGACAAATTTATTTATGATAAAATAAACAAGATAGATTAATATTTTTTTTGGAAAGATGGGTTGCTACTTGAATGAAAAAGAACATTCACATGTAACTTCCTTTGGATATGAATTAATAAGAGACCACGTGCTTGCTTCTATTCTCGGAAAACATGAAAAAGACATATTATATTGGGCTGGAAAAGATCTTGCTCGCAAATTTCCACTCTATTCGATGGAAGAAGCCATCTCTTTCTTCCAAGAAGCAGGATGGGGTACACTAGAACTCGATAAAACAACAAAGGATTCTGCTTACTATACATTACATACGTATAATTTACCCCAAAGTGGGATAAGTCGCAGCCACCGACTAGAAGCTGGCTTCTTAGCAGAGCAACAACAAAAAATAGCTGGTTACTTAACTGAATGCTATGATGAACAATTAAAAAAGAATGGAATCGTTACTTTTCATATTAAATGGGATATAAAAAGTAAATAATCCAACGAAAAGCAATGTACATGTCATAGACTATGTACATTGCTTTTTTCGCTTCTTACTGGCTAAGTCCTAATTTAAATTCATCGTGTAATGCATTAGCTGCAAGAATCATATTTTGTTGGGGTACCACGACGGAAACTTTTATTTCAGAAGTACTCACCATTTTCACCGGAATATTTTCTTTACGCAAACGATCGAACATTTGTGCAGCGACACCAGGATTAGAAACCATACCAGACCCAACGATTGAAACCTTTGCTAGACCCACCTCAAAATCAGCAAATGTAAAACCAAGCACTTCTTTATGAGTTTCTAAAACTGTAATTGC
The DNA here is from genome assembly GCF_038005325.1 of Psychrobacillus sp. FSL H8-0484. NCBI lineage: Bacteria > Bacillati > Bacillota > Bacilli > Caryophanales > Bacillaceae > Psychrobacillus > Psychrobacillus sp. FSL H8-0484. The sequence goes on from NZ_JBBOSZ010000001.1 coordinate 2,845,716, forward strand.
TTCTGATAAGGATTCTTTTTTTATAGAAAATGAAACAGTTGGTTTTACACCATCTACAATGGATTGAACAATAATATCTACATCTATATGATTATTAGCAAGTGTAGTAAAGATAGAAGCTAACGAACCGTTAAAAGGAACTTCGTACTCTATCGTTAATCGAACAATATCCGATTCAAATGCTACTCCACGAACTACTAAATTTTTTTCCACGTCTACTTCCTCCTTTAAAATAGTACCCTCATTTTCTACATAGCTGGAACGAACTCTTAATGGAATATTATAGTTTTTTGCAAATTCCACTGCTCTTGGATGCAATACACCTGCACCTAAATTAGCAAGCTCAAGCATTTCGTCATATTCCAACTGCTCTAATTTCCTTGCATTTGGGACGAATCGTGGGTCTGAAGTAAATACCCCTTCTACATCTGTATAAATGTCACAAATATCCGCCTCTATTGATACAGCAATTGCTACTGCAGTTGTATCTGATCCACCTCTACCAAGCGTCGTAATTTCTCCATCGCTTGAAACCCCTTGAAATCCCGCAACAATGACTACTTTATCTTCCTCTAACAAGTTCAGAATTTTAGAGCCATCCAAATTTTCTACTCGAGCATTTCTATATACATTGTCTGTTTGTAAGCCTGCTTGCCAACCTGTTAAAGAAATGGCATCAATGTCTAAAGCATTTAATTGGATTGCAAGTAAAGACATCGTTACCTGTTCTCCAGTGGTTAACAGCATATCCATTTCTCTTTTAGTGGGACTTTCCGTTATTTCATGTGCTAGTTTCACTAACTCATCTGTCGTTTTCCCCATGGCTGAAACGACAACCACAATATCATGACCTTTTTCTTTTTCTTTGCGTATTCGATTAGCTACATGTGCAATTTTTTCTGTAGTCCCAACAGAGGTACCACCAAACTTCATAACAATTTTACTCATGAACATTATCTCCCTTTTTTATCTGCAAGGATTAAAAAATGCTTTTCACATATTGTGAAAAGCATTGTCTCATACACGGTCAAAAAGTAATTGTCCATGTGAGATAGCCCTCCAGAATATCAAATTCTGACAATCCTACATCTCTTAAATGCAGGACCAACATAGAGAAGGAAAAGCTTTTCTATATTTCGGCGAATAACCCTTTTCTCAACAATCCTAGGAACTTTTCATCCTCCTGATGAGTACTCTTGTTAATTCGCACCTCTATCTTCACTTTTGAATAGTGAATATTAAATTGTTTCAACCATAACACAACATTATTCTGAAGACAACGAATTTTTATGAAAATGATTTATCATAACGTCTGCGAGCTTACTGGAAAGTCCAGCATCTATAAACTCTTCTTTACTAGCAGCTTCCATCTTCTTTAAAGATCCAAAATGCTTTAGTAATAGTTTTTTTCGTTTTGGTCCAATTCCTTCTATCCCGTCTAACGAAGAAGCTATTGTATGCTTTCCACGTTGTTGACGATGGAATGTAATAGCAAATCGGTGCACTTCATCCTGAATACGTTGCAGTAAATAAAATGCTTCGCTCGTACGCTTCATCGGAATCATGTCAATTGGGTCTCCATACAAAAGCTGAGAGGTTTGGTGCTTCCCATCTTTCGCAAGACCAGCAATCGGAACATCTAGGCCCAATTCATCTTCGATGATTTCACGAGCAGCCTCTATTTGTCCTTTCCCTCCATCAATAATGATTAAATCTGGTAAAGGTAATTGATCTTTTAGAACTCTTGTATATCTTCTACGAACAACTTCTCTCATCGCACCATAATCATCATGCTTCGCGGCAGTCTTCGTTTTATATTTACGATAATCTTTTTTGTACGCTTTTCCATCTACAAAAACAACCATAGCAGAAACAGCGTCCGTACCATGGATATGCGAATTATCAAAGGCTTCTATTCGATTTGGAGTTGAAATCCCCATTATATTTCCTAATTCCTCTACCGCACCTATCGTACGTTCCTCACGTCTTTCAATCAAATGAAACTTTTCGCTTAATGCTAATACTGCATTTTTTTCTGCCAAATCAACTAAATCTTTTTTTGTACCTTTTTGCGGAATAATCACTTTCATTTGTAATAGCTCCGAAGCTAAATGCAAGTCTGTATTAATCGGAACAAATATTTCTTTTGGTTTAATATGTTCTGGCTTGGCATAAAATTGACCTAAAAATGTCAGGAACTCCTCTTCTGGATCACGATAAATCGGGAATAGTGAAACATCTCTTTCGATTAATTTACCTTGACGAATAAAAAATACTTGAACACACATCCATCCTTTATCAACCGTATATCCAAAGATGTCTCGATTTGTGAAGTCATTCATCGTCATTTTTTGCTTTTCCATTACCATTTCAATATGTGCAATCTGATCTCTATACTCTTTTGCACGTTCAAATTCTAATTGTTCTGCTGCAGACTGCATTTTTTCCGTTAAGTCCTTTTTTACATTCGTATGCCCACCGTTTAAAAAACTAGAGATTTCTTGAATCATTTCTTTATAGATAGAATCTTCAATTTCTTTCACGCAAGGAGCTAAACATTGTCCCATATGATAATATAAACAAACTTGGTTAGGTAACTTTTGACATTTCCGCAAAGGATATAAACGATCAAGTAGCTTTTTCGTTTCATTTGCAGCATGTACATTTGGATAAGGACCAAAATATTTGCCCTTATCCTTCTTTACTTGCCTCGTGATGATTAGCTTTGGATTTTTCTCAGCCGTGATTTTAATATATGGATACGTCTTGTCATCTTTTAACATAATATTATATTTCGGATCATGTTTTTTAATAAGATGAAGCTCGAGAATTAATGCTTCTATATCAGACGATGTGACGATATATTCAAAGTCCACTATTTCCTGTACTAATCTTTGTGTTTTTCCATCGTGAGACCCTGTAAAGTAAGAGCGTACTCGATTCTTTAGTATTTTTGCTTTACCGACATATATAATGGTTCCTTGGCGGTCCTTCATTAAATAACAACCAGGTTGATCTGGTAATATAGCACATTTTTGTTGGATTAAATCGTTCATTTTATCACCCGTTTAAAAAAACCGGGACCTTAGAGGACCCGGTTTTATTATTATGCGTTTTTTTCTACAAATTGAACTAATGCTTCTTTTGGTTGGAATCCAACAGCTTTATCTACTGGTTTACCATCCTTGAATAATACTAATGTCGGAATTGACATAATTCCAAACTCGCTAGCAGTTGCTTGATTTTCATCTACATCTACTTTTACGATTTTGACTTTATCGCTCATTTCAGCGTCCATTTCTTCTAATACAGGAGCAATCATTTTACAAGGCCCACACCATGTTGCCCAAAAATCTACTAATACTAAACCTTCTTCTATATCTTGATTGAAAGTTTGATCTGTTCCGTGAACTATTGCCATTATAAATTTCCTCCTTTTTTTAACTATAAATAGATTATAGCAGACAAAAAACGCTACTTCTACATTTTAGCTTACAGGCAAGTAATATGAAAAAACTCGGCCCTTTTAACAGAACCGAGTATCAATTTTTATGCATTCACTTTTAAATTTTTAAATTCTTCCGTAAGCATTGGAATTACTTCAAATAGGTCTCCGACAATACCGTAGTCTGCTACTTTGAAAATATTAGCCTCTGGATCTTTATTGATTGCTACGATTATCTTCGAGTTAGACATACCAGCTAAATGTTGGATTGCTCCTGAAATACCAGCTGCGATATAAAGGTCTGGTGTAACTACTTTACCTGTTTGGCCAATTTGTAGTGAGTAATCACAGTAATCAGCGTCACAAGCTCCACGTGATGCACCTACTGCTCCACCTAACACGGCTGCAAGCTCTTTTAAAGGTGCAAAGCCTTCTTCACTTTTCACTCCACGACCACCAGCAATAACTACTTTTGCTTCTGATAGATCTACACCTTCGGAAGATTTACGAACAACCTCTTTAATAATGGTACGAAGGTTCGTTATATCTACCGATAAGGAAGAGACATCACCTGTTTTGCTATCATCTTTTGCAAGAGGAGCAATATTGTTTGGACGAATTGTAATAAATTCGATTCCGTCTTTTACTTTAACTTTCTCAAACGCTTTACCAGAATAGATTGGACGAATGTATACAGCTTCATCGCCTTCCCCTTCAATAGCTGTAACGTCAGATACTAAACCAACTTGTAATTTACTTGCAATTTTTGGCGATAAGTCTTTTCCAAGGGCAGTATGTCCGAAAACAATCGCTCCTGGTTTTTCTTGCTCAATGACAGCAAGTATAGCTTGGCCATACCCGTCTGATGTATACTGTTTTAAATGTGGGTGCTCAACAGTGATCACGCGGTCAGCACCATATTTAGCAAGTTCAACAGCTAGCTCTTTCACTGAATCTCCTAGTAGAACACTAACTACTTCCCCACCATCAGAAATTTGCTTTGCAGCGGCAATAGCTTCATATGATACATTACGTAAAGCACCCTCACGCGCTTCCCCTAATACTAATACTTTTTTAGACATGTTGTTTTCCTCCCAGTTTGAGTATGAATTCGAATCAAATACACCTTGGAGCACTTGCTTCCAGAAGTGACCATCTGTTAAACCAAGTTAAATGACTTTTGCTTCCGAATGAAGTAAGTGAACTAACTCTTTCACTTGGTCAGCTAATTCGCCCTCTAATACTTTTCCTGCTTCCTTTTTAGGAGGAAGATAAATCTCAAGGGTTTCTGTTTTAGCTACGACATCGTCTTCATCGATATCAAGATCATCTAATTCTATTTCATCCAAAGGTTTTTTCTTCGCTTTCATAATTCCTGGTAATGAAGGATAACGTGGTTCATTTAAACCTTGTTGAGCAGTTACTAAAAGTGGTAAAGAAGTTTCTAATACTTCAGTATCCCCTTCTACGTCACGCTTAATCGTAACAGTTGTTCCGTTTATTTCTAGGTTTGTAATTGTTGTTACATAGTTGATGCCTAATAATTCTGCAACACGTGGGCCTACTTGTCCAGATCCACCGTCAATGGCAACGTTACCAGCTAAAATTAAATCAGGACTTTTATCTTTTAAGTATTCAGAAATGATCTGTGCAGCTGTAAATTGGTCCATTTCTTCTACGTCGTCTTCTAAATTAATAAGTACAGCTTTGTCTGCTCCCATTGCAAGCGCTGTGCGAAGTTGTTTCTCTGCATCTTCCCCACCCATAGTGATTACAGTTACTTCTCCACCTTGTGCGTCGCGAACTTGAATTGCTTCTTCAATCGCATATTCGTCATATGGGTTAATGATGAATTCTGCACCGTCTTCTTGAATTTTACCGCCGCTTACGACAATTTTTTCCTCTGTATCAAATGTACGTTTCACTAAAACATAAATATTCATTTAGAAATCCCCCAATGTGTATAGTGTTGTTTCCTTCTCAACAAGTAATTATTTCCCTTTAAAAATAGGCTGTCTTTTTTCTAAGAACGCTGAAATACCTTCTTTTGCATCTTCTGAAACGAATACCGTTCCAAAAGCATTTGCTTCTGCTTTCACACCTTCATAGTAAGAAGCTGGTTTCACATATTGAAGCATTTCTAAAGCTGCTTTTACAGCTACAGGGCTTTTCTTTGCAATTTGGGTTGCTAGTTCCTTTGCGCGAGCAAATAGTTCTTCTTCTGGGTAAGCATGATTCGCTAAGCCAAATTGAGCCGCTTCTCTCCCACTAATCGGATCGCTACTTAACAGCATTTCTGCCGCCTTTGCAAATCCAACATAACGTGGAAGACGCTGTGTTCCAGCAAAGCCAGGGATTAACCCTAACTGTAATTCAGGAAGGCCAAGCTTTGCATTTTCCGAAACAAGTCGAATATGACAGCTCATCGCTAATTCCAGACCTCCACCAAGTGCAGCACCATGAATTGCAGCAATCACTGGTTTTGGGAATGTTTCAAGTTTTTCGAAAATTAATTGCCCGCTTGTAGCTAATTCCGAAAATTCTTCTCCTGTTGATATAGAAGTGAATTCCTTTATATCTGCTCCTGCAGAAAAGAATCTTCCTTCTCCTTTAAGTAAAACAACTCGAACGGTATCATCATTTGCTACATCGTCTAGAAAGCTATTTATTTCTAAAATAACTCCGCTAGCTAATGCATTAGCTGGTGGACGATTAAGCGTAACTATCGCTACATGATCTTCAATAGTCCATGATAAAAATTCCATTTGCTCACTTCCCCTTTGTTATGCTTTTATACCGGTTTAACAGGCTGTAATACCCCCACCACAACTTTTGCGAGAGGAAATCGAGAAAAAATAGGTGGGGATAGACAGCATGTAATCCCCGATTGGTTCAACTAACCATCAGTGTGGGATGAAGAACCCCCCCACTGATGGAAGTTTCACTTTATCCCCTTTAACAATAGACGATGTACTTTTTCTGTTAAGTCAACTAAACTATATTTATATTCATTCATGACCCAAGTAGTTGTCGTCTCATCAATTGTACCAAAAACCATTTGTCTTGCTAAGCGAATATCCAAGTTATTTTCAAATTCTCCCTTTTCGATGCCTTCTTTCAGTATCGTTTCTAGGAAAACTAAATAGTTTTTTAAAATGGCATTTATACGTAAACGTAAAGCCAGATTTGATTGTCGCAGCTCCAATTGCGTGACAGTTGCTAAGTGATGATTGCTTGCAAGTACCTTAAAATGATTTTCAATCATCTTATATAATTTTTCTGAAGCGCTCACATCTTCTTTTATTATTTCTTGTAAATTATTAGCGAACATCTCCATTTTTTCTTCAAATACGGATATTAATATATCTTCTTTGTTTTTGAAATACAGGTAAATCGTCCCGTCTGCTACACCAGCTTCCTTGGCAATTTTAGAAACTTGCGACTGATGATATCCATTTTCTGCAATGACGATAATTGCAGCGTCAATAATTTGCTTATACTTAGGTTTATCTTTTTTCATTGAATTCAGCCCCAAAAATAAAAATATGAATGATGATTCATTCATATTTTTATATTATATTTAATTTTCTATTATGTCAATAAACAATTAACTCTCTATTGCCACTTGTTTCAATTTTTCTTTTTCTTCTTCTATTAGGCTTCTTCTTAATATTTTACCAACTGCTGTTTTCGGCAACTCTTTTCTAAATTCATATATTCTCGGAACTTTAAAAGCTGCTAAGTTTTCACGACAAAACTTATCTAATTCCTCTTCCGTTGTAGCGACTCCATCCTTTAATACGATATATGCTTTAACCGTTTCACCGCGATATGGATCTGGTACTCCTGCCACAACACATTCCTGAATAGCCGGATGTTCGTAAAGTACTTCTTCTACATCTCGAGGATAAATATTATACCCGCCAGCAATTATTAAATCTTTTTTACGATCGACAATAAAAAAGTAACCGCTTTCATCCATGTATCCTAAATCTCCTGTTAAAAACCATCCATCTCGCATCGTCATTTCTGTATCTTCCGGACGGTTCCAATAGCCTTTCATAACTTGTGGACCTCTTACTGCAATTTCTCCAATTTCACCAGGTGGAAGAGGGGTTGTAGATTCTACTCCTAAAATAACAGATTCTGTATCCGGCCAAGGAATGCCTACTGAACCTTTTACGCGTTGATCGCTATAAATTAAATTTGCATGAGTTACAGGTGAAGTTTCAGTTAGCCCATAACCTTCTACTAATTTACCACCAGTAACTTTTTCAAATTTTTCTTGAATTTCTACCGGTAAAGCTGCTGAACCACTTAAACAAGCAACAATAGAAGACAAATCATATTTTTGAACATCCGGATGGTTTAGAATACCAATGTATATAGTAGGCGCCCCTGGAAACAAGGTTGGCTTTTGCTTATCAATTGTTTTAAGCGCTGTTTCTACATCGAACTTTGGTAATAATATCATTCTATTTCCTAACAGAACAGAAAGTATTAAAACTGCAGTCATCCCATACACATGGAAGAATGGTAAAATCCCTAAAATACTTTCTTCGCCTTCTTTACATTTGTACAGCCATGCGTTGCACATGGACGCATTAGATATTAAGTTTTTGTGGGTTAGCATAACACCTTTCGGAAATCCTGTCGTTCCACCAGTATATTGTAACAGTGCAATATCTTCTTCAAAATCAAAAGGCATTTCGATTGTACTTGGTTTCGCAACCTTCATTATTTCATTGAATAAATGATTCATTCCTCGATGTTCTACCTTCACACTAAATCCATACTGTTTCTTTTGAATGAAAGGATAAACAAGACTCTTCGGAAAAGGTAAATAATCTTTAATTCCTGTTAGTATAATATTTTCTAAATCTGTGTCTTTGATTACTTTTGAAATTCGAGGAAATAAAATATCTAATGCTAAAATTACTTTAGCACCTGAGTCTTTCATTTGATACGATATTTCTCGTTCTGTATAAAGTGGGTTTGTTTGTACTACAATTGCCCCTGCAAATAAGGCTCCGTAATATCCTATTACCCCTTGCGGACAGTTTGGTAACATGATTGCCACTCTGTCCCCTTTTTGAATACCTAACGACTTCAAGTAATTTGCAAATTTCAACGAAGATTCATATAGCTCTTTGTATGATACATCTCTTCCCAAAAAATGAATGGCCACTTTCAGTGGAAATCTCTTGTATGCTCGCGTTAAATATTCTTGAACTGGAATAGATTCATAGTTAAGCGTATGCGATATTTCCGGTGGATAATGTGACAGCCATGGTTTTTCAGTCAACTTATTGCCCCCTTTTATTTTTAATAATAAGAATATTAATATTTTTATTATAGATAAAAATGAATGACAATTCAATTCTTCAATTAAAAAAGAGACTGCTTGAATTCGCTTATTCATTTACATGAGTGGAAGCGTTACTAACAGTCTCTGAATGATTTGATACTCATTCTATTAATTCATTACAACATATATTATTCCGATAGCAACAAAAAGTATGCCTACAGCAATTAAAATTTTCGACAATTTCTCCATCTAGATCGCTCCTAATCAAATACAAAAAACATTTTTGCTGAATCAAGTTAAATACTTGCACCAATAACAAATGATAAGCCAACGGAAATAATAAGAGAAATAAATCCAACGGAACGATTATCATTTTCTATTTCTTTATCAACATTAAAAGTCGGTGTTAGAAATTCAAATAACCAGTATGCCACTATTAACAGGGAGAATCCAAATAGTCCCCAGCCAATCATTTCAAATAATGAATTATGCTCTGCGATTGAAAATCTGAAAATATTACAAACCCCAAAGATCTTTCCTCCAGTTGCCAAAGCAACTGCAACATTCCCGTTTTTGATTTCTTGCCAGTTTTTATATTTCGTCACAATCTCAAATAAAACCATTGATACTACTAAACATAAAATGACTACACTAAAATAACCAGCAGACTCCACTAGTGGGTTTGACCAAAAACTAGATAGTAGCAACATAATAACCCCTTTTACACTTTTCTTTCTATACGGTTAGACCGATAAAAGGTTTCATTTATTTTATTATTTGGCTATGATAAACGATCCTGTTGTTATGAACGAAAATCCGCTCGCTTTCCGCGAATTTTCGTCAATAATATATGCTTCTAAATAACAACAGCCTAATATAAAGAGGCAATTATTTTAATTCAACAACCGTTACACCATGTCCACCTTCTCCTGCTTCACCAAAACGGTAGCTTTTGACACGCGAATGATTTTTTAAGTACTGTTGAATCGCCTGTCTTAAAACACCTGTCCCTTTTCCATGAATAATGGAAATACGCGGGTAATTTGAAAGAATGGCATCGTCTAGATATTTTTCTGTCCGAATAATGGCATCTTCATATCGCTCTCCACGAAGATCAAGCTCGAGTTTCACATGTGAATCTCTACCACGAACAGCATTGACAGAAACAGTTTGTTTTTGTTTTTCCGGCTTAATATATTCTAAATCAGACTCATCGAGTTTCATTTTTAACATACCAATTTGAACTGACCATTCAGAATTAGAAAGTTTATCTAATAATGTTCCTCTTTGACCAAAACTCAGAACCTTCACTTCATCTCCGGATTTCAGTTCTTTACCAAGTTCGTTGAGTTTCTTTTGCTTTTTAAGAACTGGATTGTTCGGAAGTGCCTCTTCTAAACGTTTTTTAGCATCAATTAGTTCATGCTCTTTTACGAGTTTATGGGTATTCGCTTGCATTTTTCGTAGCTCACTAATAATTTCATCTGCTTCACGACGTGCATCGTCCACAATTTTTCGCGCTTTATCTTTTGCTTTTTGCTCTAATTTCTCTTTTTTCTCATCGAGCTCAGCTAATCTTTTTTCTAAATCTTCTTGTATTTGTTTGGCTTCTTCTAATCTTACTTCTGTTTCTTCTGCATCTTTTTCGGCTTGTCTACGACTATCTTCTAATGAAGCAATCATCGAATTCACTTCTCCGCGATCGGTTCCAGTAAACGTTTGTGCTTGCGAAATAATATGTCCCGGAAGACCAAGGCGCTCGGAGATTTCAAAAGCATTACTACGCCCGGGGACACCTATTAGTAATTTATAAGTAGGACTTAACGTTTCAACATCAAATTCTACACTTGCGTTTGCCACTCCTGGACGATTATATCCATATGCTTTAAGCTCAGGATAATGTGTTGTAGCCATCACCCGCGCGCCTGTTCCGTGTACTGCATCTAAAATAGAAATTGCAAGAGCTGCTCCTTCTTGAGGATCTGTTCCAGCTCCAAGCTCATCAAATAATATCAATGATTTTTCATCATATTTCTTCAAAATATCCACAATATTGACCATGTGTGATGAAAATGTACTTAGACTCTGCTCGATGGATTGCTCATCTCCGATATCTGCAAATACTGATTCAAATAATGCCACTTCTGAACCGTCTAATGCAGGTATAGGAATCCCACTTTGCGCCATCAACGTACATAGTCCAACTGTTTTAAGCGTCACGGTTTTACCACCTGTATTAGGTCCTGTAATGACGATTGCCGTAATGTCTTTTCCAAATTCAATCGTATTTGTCACTGCTTGATCAACCGAAATGAGTGGATGTCTTGCTTTAACTAAACGGATATATCCACTATTATTAATTTCAGGCATCGTACACTTTTCAGCTTGTCCATACTTTGCTTTCGCCAAAATGACATCAATTTCCCCTAGAATATTGACTAGTAGGAAAATTTCATGTCCTACTATTTCTACTTCTGCCGTTAATCTAATTAAAATACGGTCAATCTCTTCTTGTTCTTTTATTTTTAAACCGCGAATATCGTTATTTATTTGCACAACTGCAGATGGTTCAATAAATAGAGTTTGTCCAGAAGAAGACTGATCGTGAATTATCCCACCATAATGGCTTCGATATTCAGATTTTACCGGAATAACATATCGGTCATTTCGAATGGTAATAATCGAATCGGAAAGCATTTTAGATGCATTTGCACCTCGCGTATAGCTTTCTAATTTTTCGCGAACACGACTAACTTGGATTCGTAATTGCTGGCGAATCGAACGCAATGTACTGCTCGCACTGTCTAAAACAGAACCATTTTCATCGATGCAATCATTTATTTCATGCTCTAGTGCAGTTAATATTGGCATTGCGTCTTTTTTCTCTATAAAATGAGGGATTTCTACATCCTCTGATTCTGCTACATTTTCTAAAAATAGTCGTAGAATTTTACTTGCTCGAATTGTACTAGCTGTTTCCATTAGTTCGATGGGACTTAGCATCCCACCAATTTGTGCGCGTTTTGCATGAGGACGAATATCTGTAATCCCACCCATCGGTACATTACCTCTTAGTCGAAGAACCGATAGTCCTTCATCCATTTCTTCTAAAAGCTTTGCCACTTCTGCAAAATCGACAGATGGTACAAGTTTATCTATATGACTTTTTCCGACGGAAGAAGTACAGTATTTCGAAACTTCTTCTCGTATTTTAAAATATTCTAATGTTTTCAGTGCTCTTTCAGCTATCACTAAGGCACCTCCTATTTATTTCTGTATGAATTGCTTAAACTTTTCTAATGACCATGTGTTCACGACATTATCTTTGTGTAGCCACGCTTTTTGTGCATATCGGACACCAATGTCCATGTATTTTAATTGATTGATATGGTGTGCATCTGTATTTATTGCAATTGGTACGCCTTTTTCTTGTGCTATCTTTAAATAATCAGTTTGTAAATCCAGACGGTACGGATTGGCATTTAACTCTAAAATTTTTCCATATTCCTTTGCCCACTCAATGAGTGTAGGGACATCTGGATTATAGCCATTACGCTGTTCAATAATTCTACCTGTTGGATGCGCAATCATATGCACATATGGATTTTTGACTGCATTTAATAGTCGCTCCATAATCTTTTCTTGTGGCTGACTAAAACTTGAATGGATCGAAGCAATTACAAAGTCTAATTGCTTTAATAATTCATCATCAAAATCAAGCGAACCATCCGGAAGAATGTCCATTTCTGTTCCTGCAAAAATTTCGATATTTGTATACTTGGCGTTTAATGCTCGAATCGTTTCGATTTGGTTTAATAATCGCTCTTTTGAAAGTCCATTTGCAACTTTTAAATAGTCTGAGTGATCTGTAATGACGATATGGGAATACCCTTTTGCTAGACAGGCCTCCACCATTTCTTCTATCGAGTGTGCCCCATCTGACCATGTGGAATGCATATGAAAATCACCTTGAATATCATCTAACGTAACGAGGAATGGCAATTGATCGAGCTTTGTAAATTCCGAACCATCTTCTCGAACAGTAGGAGGGATAAAAGGCAAGTCAAAATAAGCATAGAAATCCTGCTCTGACTCAAAATGCTCCACTGTTCCATCCTCTAGCTCTACACCATATTCACTAATTTTCTTCCCTTGGTCCTTTGCAATTTGTCTCATTTTAATATTATGATCTTTTGAACCAGTAAAATGGTTTAGCGCAGAAGCAAATTGATGTAATTCCACTAGTCTAAAGTCTACATCTACTTCATTTTCTACGTCCAATGTAACTGATACTTTCGTTTCCCCAGCTGCTATTACCTTTAATACGGGAAGCTTATTTAATAGTTCTTCTCGAACTTCTTGGGGAGAGCTAGTAGCAATAATAAAGTCGATGTCTTTGCTGGCCTCTTTTACTCTCCGATAAGAGCCTGCTACCGAAAATTTTGCAATCAACGGAATAGCAGTTAATGTATTTTCTATTAATTCCACGATTGGTTCCAGCTGCCAAACCGCAGTTCGTTCCGGTTTTGATTGAAAGTTTGCTAACTCTGCTAGTATTTTCTCTTCTGTTTTTGCAGCAAATCCAGGAAGTACTCGGACTTTGCCTTCCTCACAAGCTACCCTTAATGCATCAATGGAATCTATTTGTAAGTCTTTATATAACTTGGCGATTTTCTTGCCACCAAGTCCAGGTATTTTTAACATCGGTAGTAATCCACTAGGTACGGTATTTTGTAGTTCCTTTAGTAAAGAGGATTCCCCAGTTGTCATTAAATCTTCTATAACTGCACCTGTGGCAGCCCCTATACCTTTTAAGGAGGAGATATTGTCCATTTCTGAAAGGCTTCGTGCATCTAATTCTAATACTTGCGCCGCTTTACGAAAAGCAGACACTTTAAAAGGATTTTCACCTTGTAGTTCCATATATAAAGCAATTTTTTCTAATGTTTTAATAATCGTCTTTTTATCCATCACTAGGACTCCTTTCATTCAAAAAAACTTCCCTCTACTGAGAGAAGTTTTTATTAGAGACGCTGAAATATTTTACTGTTGTTTTTAGTGTACAATTTGCGGTAGAATCCGTGTAGACTCCTGCGGGAAAGCGAAACAGACGAGACTCCACAGACGAAGCCGAGGAGGCTTGTCAGTTCGCCCTCGGAATGCAACGGATTCTACCAAATAACAACCTTGTAGTTGAACAGCACCTTATTAAAAGTAGTTGAATCAATTTCATAATTCCAATTTACATAAAAAAAACACGAACAATACTAAAGGAATATATATTTTACACGGAATAAAGTATAGTTGATTTCAGCTATAGGCGGACGCTTTCCGCGGGGTGAGCGATAAGCCATCACCGCCGCTCACGCGTCGTTTGTGATGGCTTATCTGTCTCACTCATCCCGCTGGAGTCGCCGCCTGCCGCTTCAATCAACCAAGTGATAAATGTTCGTATTTTAATGACAAAGTACTAATTATGAAATTAACTCATTAATATAAATTTGAAATTGTTCACAGATTACCTGAGAATAGTTATTTTTCTATATAAATAAACCACCATTTTTTTACTAGTTCTGATAATATCGGCGTATGTTCAAGCATCCATCCTGTTAATACGGAGTTAGCTATTAGATTCTGAATCAAATCAATTGGTAAAAGGGCCAATACGTATAGTAGAACAAACATAATAAAATAAAACTCGATAAATCCTAAAATGGCCCCCACAATATTGCTAACAAAACCTAGTATTGGCAAATACTTTAAAAAATCAAACATCGACGCAAGTAATTGTAGTGCAAATTTAACTGCGACAAAAATAATGGCAAACGCAATAATTCGATAAAAAGTTTGATCAAGATCTAAGCTGTCCACTGCAATCGTTAACTTTGAACCAGTAGTTATTGCTGGAAACGGAATCCATAACACAAATTTCTCTGCAAGTGGTTTATAATAGGTGTAAGCCACTATGAGTGCGATTATAAAACCAGTCATATGAATAAGTTGGACAATTAGTCCTCGCCTTGCACCAGTTATTAAACCAGCTAAAAGTAATATAAGTATTATTATATCTATCATTTTTTCAGTCCTTTAGCCTTTTCAATTCTTCTTCTAAAAACTCTAGTTGTTCTTTTATCTTTATATAATCATGCACTGCATTTACAGCAGTAAGCACTGAAAGCTTCGCAATATCTAGTTGACCATTATGAGAATGAATCTCTCTCATCTTATCATCCACCATGGAGGCTACAAGTCTCATATGACCCGAAGATTCGGAACCTACTATTTTATAATTCTGTCCATATATATCAACAGAAATTCGTGTTTTTTGTTGTTCTGACAAAGACGTGCCCTCCCCCAGAAAATCCTAATTATAATAATACACGAAATAGATTACGATGTGAAGAAAGGAACAAACGAATGGCAAATGAAGTCCTAGTTTTACAACCACATGAAATAGAAAAAGTAAAAGCTCACTATCTAAAATACAAAGTAGAAAGATCAGCACCAGGTGTCGTGTTTGCAGCAAAACTCGTAGATACAGCAGTTACTGTCTATAAATCTGGCAAAGTCATGTTTCAAGGTAATGGAGCAGCTCGTGAAGCTTCTCTTTGGGGAACTACTAGCAAATCAGTAGAAAAAGTAAATAGTGGCACGACAAAAGGTGATACATTACCACCAAATTTCACCTCTCTATCTGTCGTTGGTTCAGATGAGACAGGAACAGGAGATTACTTCGGACCAATAACAGTCGCTGCATGTTTTGTACGGGCAGATCAAATTGAACTCATTAAAGAGCTTGGAGTGAAAGATTCAAAAATGCTAACAGATGAGGTTATGCGTAAAATGGCCACTGATTTAATGGCCACTTTAACCCATAGCGTTCTTGTTTTAAAAAATGAAAAATATAATACTATACAGGGACGAGGTTGGTCCCAAGGGAAAATAAAAGCACTGATGCACAACCAAGCACTTAAGCATGTTTTGAGTAAAATGGCCCCTGAAAAACCTGCGCATATTTTAATTGATCAGTTCGCTGAACGAGGCATTTATTATAATCATATTAAAGCCGAAAAAGAAATCATACGTGAAAATGTACTGTTCTCTACAAAAGCAGAACAGTTGCACGTTTCTGTTGCCGCTGCTTCCATTATTGCAAGATATGCATTCTTAAAAGAAATGGACCGTCTAAGCGAATTGGCAAATACAACCATCCCAAAAGGTGCCAGTGCAAAAGTGGATGAAATCGCAGCAAGTATATATTTGAAGCATGGAGAAGCATTTTTAAAGTCCATTACAAAATGGCATTTTGCGAATACACAAAAAGCAATGAAGCTTGCAAATAAAAGAAAATTTTAATATACGGAGGGACTACATGGAAATTGTTTATGAAACAGACCGTTTGTATTTATGTGTGTTTGAGGACGCTCATTTAGAGTCAACTAAACAATTTTGGGGAGATGAAGAAGTGATGACACTATGCGCTGGACCTGCTTCCCATGAAGTATTGCATAAAGTTATCGAAGGATATCGCAAATGTCATAATGTCCATGGTTTATCCGTTTACGCTGTAAAAGAAAAAGAAACCAATGAAATTATTGGAGCGGCTGGATTTAATACATCTGGTTCATTAATTGAAGTAGAATTAATTTATCATTTTAGTAAAAATTCTTGGGGAAAAGGTTACGCAACGGAAGCTGCAAATGCTTGCTTGGAAGTAGCTAAAAACCACGGGGACGTACAACTAGTGACAGCCTCAGCAAGCCCAGAAAATGAAGGCTCTTTAAAGATTTTGGAAAAGGTTGGTTTTAGGTTTAAAGAGATGAGATACTTTGATGATACGGAGCAAGAAGAGCCATACTATGAATACGAAATATAATGTAAAAAATTGAGATAGACTGTGGAATTAGCGTACCGTATACGCTTATCTACAGTCTTTATTTTTCGTATAATCCAATTTTTATAATTCTAAATATTCTAATTTTATATTAATAAAAATGTTAAACTGTAGTATAATAAGGTATAAAAATGTAGGCGTTAAGGAGGAGGATAACATGGAACTCGTTCTTAAACAAAAACAAGAACTAGGTTTAGTCATGACTTTTCAATTAAGACAGGCAATTGAATTATTACAATATTCCACTTACGATCTTTATCAATACATAAAAGAACAAGAGTTAGAAAACCCATTAATAGAATTGGTAGAACGCACAAATAATTTTATAGATTCGGAAAAATGGAAAGGTAAAACTAAATTAACCAGTTCATCTCAGCAACTTATTGACTTTGTAAAAAGTAATGACATTGGAATGAGACATAAATTATATGAACAAGCTAAGTTTCTTTTTAGAAATAAACAAAATCAGCAACTTCTTAAGTATCTCATCAACAATTTAGATGATAATGGCTATTTACGTTTAAAGGAAAACGAACTTTTTGATGAAACTACTATTGAAAAAGGGATTCATCTTCTACAACAGATTGGACCTATTGGAATAGGCGCAAGAAGTTTGAAGGAATGTTTGCTCTTGCAAATAACATACGAATATCCGGAAAAAAAATTAGCGAAAACCCTAATCGAAAATCATTTAGATCTATTAGCGAATAGAAAATGGAACGATATCGCACGTTGTATGAGGATTTCATTAGCAAGTGTAAAAGAAACGTATGATTTCATTCAAACACTTAATCCAAACCCATGCTCTGATATTTCTGATTTTTCAGTAGAATATTTAAGTCCGGATATCATTGTTGAATACAAGGATGGAAATCTTGTCTATTACTTAAATGAAAGTTATTTACCAGAAATTCATTTTAACAACCAGTACTCGAATCTACTTAACTTAGAAGATGAAACGTCCAAATATATTAGCAATCAATTCACTAGCTACAAATGGTTATTAAACAGTATAGAGCAACGTCGTATTACTATCTTGAAGATAGTCGAAGTACTTCTGAAAAAACAAGAAAAGTTTTTTATAGAAGGAGTTCGCTCAATAAAGCCTTTAACATTAAAAGAAGTAGCCACTGAAATTGATATGCATGAGTCAACCGTTAGTAGAGCAACTATGAACAAAGTTATCCAGACCCCTCGAGGCTCGATTGACATTCGGAAGTTATTTACATCCAAATTAGAAACGATAGACGGAAATTCCATTTCACAAACGGAAGTTAAAGACCTTTTAGAAAAAATTATTAAGAAAGAAAACAAATGTAAACCTTTATCAGATCAAAAAATAGCAGATTATTTTAACACTGAAAAAGGGGTTACAATTTCTAGAAGAACTATTAGTAAATACCGAGAAGAACTTAATATTCCTTCTTCCAATCTACGTAAAGAAATAGATCTTTAGGGTTTAGAGTTTCTATTCAAAAGAAAAAGAGGTTTCGGGTGCACTTCAATTTTCACCCATAACCTCTTTTTCTATTGGTATACATTACTTTTATTTGACTATTAACTAAACATAAGTGAGTCTTGGTTCTTATTGCAGATACTATTTTAAATCGTCTGCCCGTAAGATATATTGTGCCAGCTCTTCCATTTGATCTGAAATAGCTCGGTCCCCATCTAAAGGAGGGCAAATTCCTCGAACGACGTCTAAATATTTTCTGGTAGCCGGTGCTAATTGGTTTTCTGCTTTTTCTAAATAGATAGCTTGTGATGCACAGATCAGTTCAATTGCGATCACTCGAGCACTGTTATGAATAATTTCTCGCGCTTGGCGGGATCCGATTGTCCCCATACTTACATGATCTTCTTGATTAGCTGAAGTCGGAATAGAATCGACACTTGCTGGGTGTGCAAGTACTTTATTCTCCGAAACAAGAGCAGCTGCTGCATATTGAGCAACCATTAACCCGCATTCTAAGCCCGGATCCATGGCTAAGAATGGCGACAAACCGCTTAGTTGCGGATTAACAAGTCGTTCCGTTCTTCGTTCTGAGATATTCGCCCACTCTGCTGCACCAACTTTCAAGAAATCCATTGCAAGAGCAATCGGCTGACCGTGGAAATGCCCACCTGAGATGATTTCTCCATTTTCCAGAATTACCGGATTATCCGTCGCTGAATTTATTTCAACTTTCAGTCTATCTTCTACATAGTTAAATGCTTGCCAAGACGCACCGTGCACTTGCGGAATGCATCTAATCGAATAAGCATCTTGCATTCGAACTTCCCCTTGATGCGTAATTCGTTTACTTCCTTCTAACCAATTTCTCATTCGTGATGCCACGAATTCCAACTCAGGATGAGGACGGACGGCTAACAATTCACTATCGAATGCAGATATAATTCCTTGCAGCGCTTCCATCGTTAAACAAGCAGCCATATCCGCAGCCAATCCTACACGCTCTGCTTCATTTAAGGATACAACTCCTACACCTGTCATTGCCTGCGTACCATTTATCAAAGCAAGCCCTTCTTTTGCTTCCAATGAAACAGGTTTTAATCCAGCGCGTTTAAGTGCTTCCCCACCCGAAAGAACTTCTCCTTCATATTCCGCTTTTCCTTCACCTATCAATACGATTGCAATGTGAGATAAAGGTGCCAAATCTCCACTCGCACCCACAGATCCTTTACAAGGGACAACTGGATGGACCCCTTTATTAATCATGTCAATTAACAATAAAAGTGTATCTTCTTTAATTCCAGAAAACCCTTTCGCAAGTGCATTGGCGCGGAGAATCATCATTGCTCTGACCACAGGCTTTGGCAATGGCTCCCCGACACCCACAGCATCTGCACGTAATAAATTCAATTGTAATTTAGCAATGTCTTCCTTCTCAATTTCGATATCGCTTAATTTTCCAAACCCTGTATTAACCCCATATATTACTTTTCCATCATTAAGTTGTTTTTCGATTCTCTCGCGACTAGCACGAACTCGTATTAAATCTGCTTGCGGAATGACCACTTTTGCATTTCCAAAAACAACCATTTCTATCTTATGTCTATCTAATGTAAGACCATCCAATTCAACTATTTTTTCACTTTCCATGTAAGTCCACTCCCCGTGTCTTTTGCTATTTTGTTCGTATACTATTATTTTTGTTTATGACTCACATACCATTGTTCAATTAATTCAGCCGTTAATCTACCTGTATTTATTAAGTTTTCCACACTTATGCACTCTCTAAATGAATGGATATTTTGAAATCCATTTCCGAGGGTAATACAAGTTAATCCATTATCATTTAGCACATTTGTATCCGCTCCACCTAATGTTTTTGTTAGATAAGGTTTTACATTAATGTTGCTTGCCGCTTTTTCAACGGTTACCGATAGAATATGATCTTTAGGAATATCAAATCCACTGTATTTCTTTTCAATTCGTACAGTTAATTTCCCACCACTATTCGTAACTACCTCTTGCATCGCTTCCTCCATGTGCTTCAGTTGAAGTTCTAATTTATCTTTAGAAAAACTTCGGACCTCTCCCGCTACCGTTACACTACCTGGAATAATAGATGTCAATTCTCCACCGTTAATAATACCTATATTAGCTAGCGTTTCTTCATCAATTGTACCAAGATTCATTTTCAGTAATCCTTTTGCAGCAATGAGAAATGCACTATTCCCTTCTTCCGCATTCAATGCAATATGCGCTGCGTTTCCTTCAACCTCCATCCATATACGACTGCTGTATGGCCCTTTTAAGATGATTTGCCCTACGTCACCACTGCTATCGAAAATATAACCGGCTTTGCTTTTGACCTTGCTATAGTCCATATGTGTTGCTCCTACAAGGCCAGGCTGTTCGTTCACTGTTAAAATAAATTCAATCGGACCATGTGGAGCGCCACTTTCAATAATCGCCCGAATCCCTTCTAAATACGCAGCCAATGCAGCACGATCATCAGCACCTAATATAGTTGTGCCATCTGAATAAATAACATCATCTTTAATTACCGGTTTCAATCCTTCTGTCGGAAGTACTGTGTCCATGTGTGTAGAGAAAAATAACGGAGGTATAGATGAATCTGTTCCTTCATGCCAGGCAATCAAGTTCCCTACTTCACCGTCAAAGTGCTTATATGCTTCATCAAAGTCTAGTGTAAATCCCAGTTCAGGTAATGCGTTTATTAAATAATCGGCTACCAGTTGTTCCTTCGTGCTTGGTCCGTTAATTTTTGCAAGCTCTAGAAATAAACCTAGCAATCGTTCCTCATTTACTTGTTTAGCAGCAGAGACAATTTGTTTATTAGTCATTGAAAGTCCTCCAATATTAATTCATTTTTGTTTTATCTACTTACAACTATTTTTCCATCTTTAATAACCTTTTCTACAATATTCGTTCCAAGTTCATAGGCAACATGCTGGTATGTAGGGATATCCCATATCTGCAAGTCCGCAAGTTTGCCAACTTGAATAACGCCTCGATCACTTAAATTTAGAGCACATGCTCCGCCATATGTAGCTGATTTTATTGCTTCTTCTACGGTAAATTTATATAGACGGCATGCAAGGTTAATAACAAATTGCATAGATTCTGTATAACATGCTGGACAAAGATCCGTTGCAAGTGCTATATTCATCCCTAAGTCAAGCATTTTCCTAGCATTAAAAGGGTGCTTATGGCCAACTGCAAAATCCAGTGCAGGCATTAACACACCAGTTACTTCTGATTTTGCAAGCTTCTCCATCACTTCAACAGGTGTAAAGTTAAGATGATCGACAGAAACCATGTTCATTTCCACCGCTAAGTCCGAACCACCGATGTATGAATACGCATCTGCATGTAATTTTGGTTTCATTCCATATTGTAATGCGGCTTGTAAAATTTGCTTCGATTCTGCTGCTGTATAATAACCTTCATCACACCAAGCATCACAAAACTCTGCAAGTTCTCGCTCACCAACTTGTGGAATCATTTCATTAATAATTATGTCAAGGTATTCACTTTTCGACATTCCTTTTGGAAAGCCGTGTGCACCTAGAAATGTGTTTAGAACATCTACTGGTGTTTCTTTCCCAAGTCTCCTGCCTACTTCAAGAATTTTAATTTCACTTTCAGTCGTTAAGCCGTATCCACTCTTGCTTTCAATTGTCGTAATTCCGTAATCTAGCATGGACAACAATCTTTTTTTCGATTGTTGAAATAAATCTTCTTCCGATGCATCACGTGTTAATTCAATTGTCCGATTAGGTCCTGTTGTAATGCCAAGCTCTTTCAATTTTTCAGGGTCATTACCAGTCAATTTAGCTGCATATTCTTCTACACGTGTACCATTAAAGACGAGATGTGTATGGCAATCAACAAACCCAGGTGCAACGACTTTCCCAGTTGCATCGATAATTGTCGAATTCTCTAAAGCAAAATTGTTGCTCACCTCTTCTTCGGAACCAACTCCAACAATTTTGTCATCTTTTATAGCAATCCAAGCATTTTTGATGACTCCAATGCCAGACATGCCTTCACCTGTACAAGTAATGGCCTCAGCGGCATTACTAATTACTAAATCAACTTTTGATTTCATTCCAAAAACTCCTTTCCTTCCAAACTAACTTTTGGTAATAAAGTTAAAGTAGTAAAAATGCAAGTGGCGTAATAATAATGAGTGTTAACACTGTTCTCAAAAACCAAATTGCTAACATATGACTCATTTTTATCGGTATTTCCGTAGATAGAATACATGGAATCAACGCTGAAAAGAATAGAATAGTTGAGATGGAAAGTGAACCTATAATGAATCGGGTTTCTAAACTAGCCTCTAGTACGACCAATGAAGGTAAAAACATATCAATCAAGTTAATTGCTGCAGCCTTTGCGGCAAGAAGTGGTTCTGGAATTTGAAGAATCCAAGTTAAGGGATAAAAAATATAGCCAAGGAAATCGAACACAGGCGTATAATTGGCCAAAATTAGTCCCAATAATCCAATAGACATAATGGACGGTAAAATACCCATTGCCATTACTAAGCCATCTTTAACATTTTCCAAAATGTTATCCTTTAGTTTCGGAGCATTGTGAGCAGTAGTCATTGCTTGCTCCCAAGCATACTTTACTCTATTCTCCTTAATAATCTCTTCTGGAAATCCTTCTTCTGCGTAATATTCATCACTCATTTTGTTAATAGGCCAAATTCTAACAGTTATAGCGGTTACAACGAAAGTAACTAAAAAAGTTAGCCAAAAATAAAGATTCCAAATATGCATTATGTCTAGAGTTTTTGCCACAACAATCATAAATGTAGCTGACACCGTAGAAAAGCCAGTTGCTATAATGACAGCTTCTTTCTTTGTGTACTTACCTTCTTTATAAATCCTGTTCGTTATTAACAGACCAATTGAATAACTACCGACAAAAGAAGCAACTGCATCAATTGCAGATCTTCCTGGGGTTCGCCAAATCGGACGCATAATCGGTTGCATGAAAATACCGATAAATTCAAGTAACCCATATCCAACTAACATTGCTAAAAAGATTGCACCGATTGGAACGAGCACTCCTATTGGAATGAGTAAACTATAATACCAATATGGCCCCATGTCTTCGGCCATTAACCAAGCTGGACCTATTTCAAACAAGACTAGAAAAGCAGCAATTGCTCCTAATACTTTAAATCCAGATAACACCATTTCCACTTTACTTTTCCTCCAAGTTTTAGTGTAAAATGGGTAAGCTGCACCTAAAACTACTAATATCATTGCATAGTAGGCATTCACAGTATGAGACAACGACCGAATCCACGTAACTAAGTGATCTAACGGAATGGAGTTTTTATCATTTATATCGATTGGAATAAAAAACATAAAGATTCCAATTGTACTAAAAATGAAAAATTTCAAGAAGTTTTGAAGCGAGTATATATTTTGTTTTTCTTCTTTGGCAACTTGACGATTATCATATGATTCTGGAATGCTGTTCATTTTTTCACCCCATATGCTGTAATAGCAAATTTATAAATCTTTATTCACTCTCTGCAACTTACTATAAAACCTTACTTAAGAATGATTTAGTTCGATCTTGCTGTGGGTTTTCAAATAAATCTTTAGGGATATTTTCTTCTACAATGAAACCACCATCCATAAACAGCACGCGGTCACCGACTTCACGAGCAAAACCCATTTCATGTGTCACTACCACCATCGTCATTCCCTCATTGGCTAGCTGTTTCATAACTTCGAGTACTTCTCCTACCATTTCTGGATCCAACGCTGAGGTCGGCTCATCAAAAAGCATAATTTTCGGTTCCATCGCGAGTGCCCTTGCAATTGCGACACGCTGTTTTTGCCCACCAGATAACGAATCTGGATATGCATCTGCCTTTTCTTTTAGCCCTACTTTACGAAGAAGTTCAAATCCTCTTTCTTTTGCCTTTTCTGTAGATAACTTTCTAACTCTCATTGGAGCGAGGATTATATTTTCTATCACGGTTTTATGTGGAAATAAATTAAATTGCTGAAATACCATACCTACCTCGGTTCTTACTTTATTAATATCTGTCTTCTTGTCCGTAATATCAATGCCTTCGATCAAAACTTGACCATCAGTAATGGATTCTAGTAAATTCAGACATCTTAAAAAGGTAGATTTTCCTGATCCAGATGGTCCAATTACCACCACAACTTCCTTTGGTTTAATGGATGCATTAATATCTTTTAAAACTTCATTACTTCCAAACGATTTTTTTAAATTCTTTACTTGAATCATTCAGTTGCCAACCTTCTTTCAAGACGATTTAATAAGAAACTCAAAGAAGTAGTTAACACTAGATAAATAAGCGCAGCTGTAAGGTACGGTTCCCATACACGATAATATTGACTTGCCAGTGCCCGTCCATAATACATAAGCTCAGGAGTTGCAACTATCGCTGCAAGTGAGGACTCTTTAATAAGTACTATAAATTCATTCCCTAATGGTGGAATCATTCTTTTAAAGGCTTGAGGCAAAATAACATCTTTCATTGATTGAATATGATTCATACCAAGAGAACGTGACGCTTCCATTTGCCCCTTATCAATTGACTGGATTCCTGCTCTGAAAATCTCTGATATATATGCACCCGCAATCAACGATAGCGCAATAATACTAGCTACTATCCCGTTTGTATGCCCTATTAACATAGGCACGAGACCAAAGTGAATCAATAAAATTTGCACGAATAGTGGAGTTCCACGGAAAAATATAATATAGCAGTTACAAATAAACGAAATAAACTTATTGCGCATCATTTTACCTAAACCGATTAATAATCCTAGTACCGTCCCTATTAAAATACCTATAAGCGATAACCCGATTGTCAGTAAGGTCCCCTTTAGAAAGAAAGGGATATATTCTACTATGATGTCTAATCTAAAATCCATTGATTTCCCCCCTAGTGAAACCAAAATTGCGCAACTACTCTTGAAGTGTTACGCAATTTGGTTATTCACTTAATTCTGTTGTGCTAGAATTGTTGCTACATCAGGTTCTGATCCGAACCATTGCTCATAGATTTTTGCATATGTTCCGTTTTCAAGAACCTTAGTAACAGCTACATCAAAATCCGATTTAAGTTCACTGCCTTTTGGAAACATAATTCCGTAAAATTCTTTTTCAAAACCATCATCATCTGTAATAACAACTAGGTTTTGGTCTGGATTATTTTTTGCATATTCCTCCACAACTGCATTATCAGCTACAACAGCATCTGCACCGCCACTTAGCATTTCCATAATTGCTAAATTATTATTATCGAATTTTTTTATATTCGCATGATTTTTACCTAGAATGCTCTCCACTGCTTCTTGACCTGTAGTTCCACCAAGCACAGCTACCACTTTATCATTTTTTAAATCTGCAGCACTCTTTATGTCGCTGCCTTCTGGTACTAGAATTTTATTTGTAGATAAATAGTATGGAACAGAAAAATCATACGTTTGTTTCCGTTCGTCATTTATAGTTATCGCACAAATACCTAAATCGGAGAGCTTACTTTTGACTTCAACAAATAAAGGATCCCAACCAACATTGACAAGTTCAATTTCATAACCAGCTTCACTTGCAACAGCATTCATAAAATCTACGTCAAATCCAGTCATTTCCCCTTGATTCAAATAGACAAATGGTGCATAGTTTGCTTCTGTTGCAACTTTAAGTTTTTTCTTTTCCCCATTTGAACCACTACTCTTTTCAGCATCAGCTTGATTATCCCCACATGCAGCTAGTATGAGAGAGAAAATCATGACAATTGTTAGAAATACCTTCTTTTTCATTTCATTGTCTCCTTAGAATTAATCTATTTTTTATCCCTTAGACCCATAATAGAAAAATAATTTCATTTGAAATTTCGAGTAAAGTAGAGGGAGAGATCCAAGTAACCTTAGATCTCTATAATCTGTTAAGTTTGTTTGTTATGCCTTCACTTCTTCTTTATGAAGATCCTTTGGTCCAAATGTAGCTTCAGGTTTCCACCATAATGGTATTTGGATGCTCTCTTTCGTTAACTTTCCTTTTCCGTTTGCAACGTCCTGGGCAATTTCGTAACCTGCTTGCGCATGACGAACAACTCCAATTCCAGAGTCAACGGTCATCGCCACTTCGAGTCTCATATCCGATTCAGCCGTTCCATCCGCAACCATTGTTACACCTGTATGAACCGCTTCTCCCATAGAATAGTTAGCTTGGATTGCAATTAGGTCACACATACCGACAGCATTTAAAAGTCCGTTCAACATCGGCCAGTCAGAGATCAAATCACTACCGTCCTTCATGTTTTCGGATTCGAATGTTGGGTTCACGATAGAACCAGAGTCTAAGTTGTCTCGTGAGAATGCAACTGGACCAGACAACTCTCCACGGCGAATCATATCATTCACTTCCAGCGCAAAAGCCTTACGCTGACCGAAGCCCATATAACAAATACGAGCAGGTAGTGCTTCAATTGGAATATGCTCTTTTGCAAGCTTGATCCAGCGTGTCACTAGGTGATCATCACTGAATTTTTCCAAAATCATGTCATCAATTTTGCGTAGATCGTCCGCTTCTCCGGATAGACAAATCCAACGGAACGGCCCACGCCCCTCACAGAAAAGTGGACGGATATATTCGGCTACGAAACCTGGAAGACGCTTCGCTTCTTTTGCATCCATGCCTGCATCGATACATTCTTTACGATGGCTTGTACCGTATTCGAACGAGTGAACACCTAGATCCATGAATTTAATTAACGCTTTTAATTCGCGGACCATCGTTTCACGTGCTTTTTCTAAATACAATTCGCGATCTGAATCACGAAGCTCTTCAGCTTCTTGGACTGTATAGCCCGATGGCAAGTAAGAAATTGGGTCATGTCCTGGTGTCATGGAAGTAGAGATATCCGGCAACCATCCTTTTTCAAGTACTTCTTCATAAATATCTGCGGCATTTCCTACAACAGCGATACCTAGTGGTTTACCTGCAGCCGCATATTCTTTTGCCTTCGTAATTGCTTCTTCTAAAGAATTAGCCACCTCATCGATAAACCCTTTGTCGATACGACGTTGAATGATTTCAATATTCGAATCACAAAGAATCGCTACTCCTCCGTGCATTGTCATCGCACGTGTTTGGTTACCACCCATTCCCCCTGCACCAGCAGTTAAAAGGATTTTCCCAACAAGTGAGTCATTGTAATGCAGGCGGGCAATCGCAGAAAGTGTTTCAAACGTTCCTTGAATTACCCCTTGTGTACCGATATATTCCCATGGTGCTGCTGTATAGTTGGCGTAAATAGTTAAGTTTTTGTCTTGTAAATCATAAAATGTTGGCCAGTCTGCTTTCATAATGTTTGTCGTTGCCATCACTACAGTCGGAGCATATTTATGTGTTTTGAAGATAGCCACTGGCATACCAGATTGCACGACAAGTGTTTCGTCATCTTCCAACTCTTTTAATGATTTCACTATTGCATGGTAGGATTCCCAGTTGCGGGCTGCTTTCCCGATTCCACCGTAGATAACAAGCTCTTCTGGCTTTTCTGCATTTTCCATATTATTTTCTAGCATGCGTAAAATCGACTCTTGTCTCCATCCTTTACAACGTAATACTGGACCTCTTTGTGCCTTTACTGAGTATAAGATTTCTGGTGTTGTCATCGATATTTCCTCCTAAAAGAATAATTTGTGTTTTACACTTTTATATATTGCAAGAGTCGTGCCAACTTTCTTCATTCGACAAAAAATAAAGTTAAATTTTCATATAATCGTGTCTCATCAGTGGTTATTTTTTTATTTTCATCATTGAATCAGTAAATCTTAAATGGTCTTCAGTGCAAAAAGACATTACAATAGCGCAGATATATTCGCATTATTAATCTAAAAATTCAGTAAATATTTTATAATTCCTTGCGGGCAATGCTTTTCATCTAGTGCAGATAAATTTTACATGCAGACTCTTCTAAATAATCAGAAGATTATGTTATACTATTGATAATTTTAATTTAGGAAGGAGTAAAACTACCTTGACTGTTGCGTCTATAGGATCGATTATAAGAAGTTTTGTAGATGGAGTGATTGCTTTAAACGAGCAACGTGAAATTCTTTGGCATGACATTAAAGAGGATATCCCTATTAATATTTCAAAAGGGATGACTATTAGTAGTTTTATGGAATGTGATAACAAACATTTTATAAACAATGAAACATTTCTTCTCGATTTAAACGGAAAACAATTATCGATTGTCGTCAAAGTTTTATCTACGGAGGATACTATTATTTTCTTATGTCTAAAAGATTTAACTAATGAAACGACTAATATGGAAGAGCGATTGTATTGCTTGGAAAAAATAATAGATTCTCTCGATGAAGGTGTCATGATGAGCAACTCTGAAGGAGAAATTACTTTATATAATGAAGCACAAGAAAAAATGGAGGGTTTAATCAGTCAAAATATTATAGGCAAGCATTTATGGTCTGTTTACAATTACAATCCACAATATTCCGAGCATAAGCATACAATTAAAACAGGAAAACCAATTTTCTCAAGGTATCGTGCACATTCTACCATCAACGGAATACCGAAATATGTAAACTATAGTACATATCCAATTCAAAAAGATGGAAAAACCATTTCTGTGTTTTCACTGAGTACAAATGAATCAAAGCTTAAAGACCGACTTCATCAAACAATCGAACAAAAAAGACAAGCAAATGTTACACACCAAGAGAAGGTCCATTCAAAGAACGGTACAATTTTTACGTTTAATGATATAAAAGGAAAAAGCCTTGTACTTTTAGATCTCATAAAGGAAGCCCAAAATGTATCTATCCATAATGCCGATACATTGATTGTCGGAGAGACGGGAACTGGCAAAGAATTGTTTGCGCAAAGTATGCATAATCATAGTCCTAGAGCTAATAAGCCATTCGTGGCAATAAACTGTGCTGCAATTCCGGAGAATTTACTGGAAAGTACTCTATTCGGAACAGTAAAAGGTGCATTTACTGGTGCAACGGATCAAATAGGACTGTTTGAATACGCTCAAGATGGAACCCTTTTTTTAGATGAAATTAATTCCATGCCTATTACTTTGCAAACCAAATTAATGCGTGTATTACAAGAAAGGTTAGTTCGAAAAGTAGGTTCTAATGATGTGGCACCTGTGAAATGTACTATTATTAGTGCATGCAACGAAGATCCGGAGAAACTGATTGCGGAAAATAAAATGCGCATTGACTTGTTTTATCGAATTGCACATACAAGCCTTTACATTCCTCCACTTAGGGAACGCATAGAAGATGTACATTTTTTTATAAATTATTTTTTAGATACATATCAAAGAAAACTAGCAAAATCAGTTCCAATACTTTCTAATTCATTACAAAAAAGTTTACTTCAATATTCTTGGCCAGGAAATATAAGAGAGTTA
The DNA here is from genome assembly GCF_038005325.1 of Psychrobacillus sp. FSL H8-0484. Classification (NCBI taxonomy): domain Bacteria; kingdom Bacillati; phylum Bacillota; class Bacilli; order Caryophanales; family Bacillaceae; genus Psychrobacillus; species Psychrobacillus sp. FSL H8-0484. The sequence continues at coordinate 2,875,298 of NZ_JBBOSZ010000001.1, forward strand.
GAGCATATGATTGAAAACCTAATTATTCGTGTGCCTGAAAATGCTACAGCGATTGAAGTTAATCATCTTCCATCCTATATGCGAGGAAAGATATTAGTGGTGCATTCCACTACTTCATTCGAAGAAAGTAACGAAATAAAAAGACCTCTTAAAAAAATCTTTAAAAGTTCGGAAAAGCAACTAATTGAAACAACTCTGGTACAGTCGAATTGGAATGTATCACAGGCTGCCCAAAAACTTGGTATCACTCGGCAAAGCTTGCAATATCATATAAAAAAGCATGATCTTGAAAAACCTACTATTTGATTTATAAAAAAACACAGAATCGAAGTTTCTAAATCAAACTTCCTTCTGTGTTTCATTTAAGAGAACCATATATGAAAGACTATTATTTCTATACATTTAAAGAAATCTTTCTTTATTTCGTTTTCACTTTCCAATCATTATAATAAACCGCATCTAACCCTAAATCATTTGTTTTTAACCATTCAAATGCTTTCAACACTAAAGGTGATGCATTTTCAACGGATACCTCTTCTTCAGAAATCCATATAGCTCCTAGTGAGTCTTGGCCATCAAATTGTTCGGGCTCTATTAAACTGCCGCCTATTTGCTTAACTAAATAATATACAGCGATATGATGAACATCCGTCAAGCCTCTCCAGTTAGACGAAATCATGAAATCCGTGGTTCCTAGGTTTTGTATAATTTCAATTTCAAGACCTGTCTCTTCTAGAAACTCTCTTTTCATTGCAATTGTTAAACTTTCTCTTTCTTCTAAACTGCCCCCTGGGAGATCAAAACGATTTATGTAAGGACCTCCATTTTTATTGATAACTAGCAGCTTCTCATTTTGGACGCAAATACCATAGACACCAAATGCACGATGAAAATTTCTTTCCTTTTCATTACCCATATACCATCTAATTGCTTTTTGTTCGATCTCCATCGCTAATTGATCTTTTCCATTAATATACGACTCTACGTCATAAGGAAACTTCTTTGCTAACGCTTTTTTTAAATCTCCGTATTCTTTTGCATCATCATGATATACACGTAAGTAATCTCGAAATGCAAGATGTCGCTGAATTTCTGGATTTCCCGATTCATACATATGGACATGATGCGTCCGATTATCTCCACCTTTTTGGAAATATCTACGACCAGGAAGCCCATTTTCTCCTTTTGGTTCGTATCCTATAGCAAGCATTGCATGGTTATATGTATTAATTTTTGTTATATCCCGAACAACAGGCATTATATCGATAATTGGTTTTGCATATAAAGCCTGTACGGAAGTACTGCCAATATGGTGAATAGCGATGATTTCTGGACCAAAAATCGCTTGAAGCTGCTTTGCTTCTTCCTCAAACTTTTTCTTCCAATCCTCTGAATATGCTATTACCTCCACTTTGCGCATTCCTATCTTCCTCCCTCTATTTAAGAAGTTTCGTTAACATCTCCTTATGAATCTTTGAATAGTTAAGTAGATCAAAATTTCCTTCTGTATTACTAGTAGTAATTTTATTTGCTTGAGACCAAGCCAGGTTATACATCCATTCCCCCCTTTATTACTATTTTTTCTGAATCAATACAATGTCACATCTATCGTGAATAATGGAAGGTTGATTTTATTCAACCCATAAAGTTCTATAATTTCGGCTATTTCAGTTGGTCTTTCTACAACTATCGATATAGTATTACCTTGTACGATCGTTTCTCTTCCTGCCGCATCAAAAAGCACGTCTTCGTTTTCAATGCGACCATCTGAACAGAGATACATATACACCGCTACAGATGTATATTGAATAAGGATTCCTATTTCCTCTTCATCTATGAATTCGTCTTCCCCATCATTAATTTCTTCTTGATCCTCTTTTTTAAACAGATTAAACATCCTATCTTACTCCTTAACGTTATTTAGACTAGATTTGAAATATGTATGGAGCAGCTGATTTTAGTAAACCTTCTACTCCACCAGGATAATAAGGCATTAGTTCATTAGCAGTTTTCCTATCGACCCATTTTATTTCTGAAATTTCGTCCTCATACTGAATGAAGATTTCTCCTTCTATTACATTCACGAAGAAAGTTACAAATAAAACATGTTCTCCCTTTTGTTCAAAAAACTTTTCATTAATTGATACAACTTCCCCCACTTGTACTACTAATCCGGTCTCCTCTTTGACCTCACGAATAAGCGCTTGTTCCAAGGTCTCCCCATCTTCTACTGCACCCCCAGGAAGTGTCCAACTTGCTCCAATATTATGGACCATCAATACTTTCTTCGTATCCTCATTTAAAATCAACGCATACACGACATTTACTCTTCTCATTTTTAACTGTCACCCCTTAATACTACAAATTATAACAGATGGACTCTTCTGATTTATTAGTAAATTGAAAAATGGTCATTTATTACAATAAAAACAGCTTTTCGGTAGGAAAATCAGTTACAATAATCAATGGTATTATCTTAATAAAGATGGAAGGCAAGCATTTTTACCTCAGAAGGAGAAATTTTATTGAAAGTACAAGTATTATTAAAAGGTTATAATTTTTTGTTTTTCGGTTTACTTGCGCTCTTTATTCCATTTTTACCTGTATATTTGGGTGAACAGGGTTTATCGGCGAGCGAAATAGGTCTGATTATTGGAACGGGGGGCTTTGTGACGTTAATTGCACAACCGTTATGGGGTTTCATTAGTGATAAAACAAAAACAATTCGTAAGGTAATGCTATTACTCGTTAGTTTAACAGCAATTTTCGGTTACTTTTTATTTAACGTAGATAGCTTCATGTTACTTATTATTTTTGCACTGCTTGTTTATTTTTTCTTGATGCCAATTGATCCACTAACTGAAAGCCTCAATTTTACTGTTTCTGAAATGGCACGTGTTAGCTATGGGTCTATTCGTACATATGGTGCACTAGGTTATGCGGTGTTGGCATTAATTTCCGGCTTTGCAATGGATTATTTTGGTGTGAGCAGTGTATCTATTTTGTTTATTATAGTAGGAATTATTTCATTTGGAGTTATTTGGTTTATGCCAGAAGTACAAGCCTCATCAAAACCAGTGACAATGGAAGGCTTTAAACAAGTATTAAACAATAAAGAAATGCTTCTATTTTTAGCGTTAGTGTTTATTAGCGCTATACCGGCTCGTATGAACGATACATTTTTAGGCATTCATATAAAAGCACTTGGCGGGGACACTTCATTAGTAGGAATCGCCTTCTTCATAGCTGCAACAAGTGAAATTGTTATTTTTGCGTTAAGTTTTTGGTGGTTACGCAAAGGAAAAGAAATGGAAATCATCACGATTGCTACATTTTTTTACTTTTTACGTTTTTTGGCCTCAGGTTTCGTAACGAGTCCGATCGTTCTTACATTGCTACAAGTGTTACAAATGCTAACGTTCCCAATCTTTTACACCGCAGCAATTCAATACTTATATCAAATTATGCCAAAGGAATGGCGTGCTACCGGACAAACCATTCTTGCACTCTTATTTTTTGGATTATCGAGTATCATCGCATCTTATGCAGGTGGATATATTTATAATGAATTTGGTGGGCATTCGTTTTATTTCATCATTTCGGCTATGTCCTTCATCGGCGTGTTATTTGGTATACTATTGACGATTCGTAAACATAAATTAAATAAATAAACATAGGAGTAACACGAGTAATTCGTGTTACTCCTATGTTTATTTTCATATTGAACATACCCAAGATGGTCTAAAAATTTTCTATATGGACAGAAAAAAATTTATCCGGTCACATTTTTTCCTATCCGGTCAGAAATATTTTTATCCAGTCACATTTTTTCCTATCCGGTCACAAATATCAAATCAAATAAAAAAAGCAACACCATTATCGGTGTTGCTCTTGTTTATTTTTATTATCCTCGTAACTCTGCTCCTGCTTGCTCTGCAAGTGCTTTTAATACTTTGTTATGTGCATTTACTACTTCTTCATCTGTAAGGGTACGTTCTGGATCGAAGTATGTGAGAGAGAATGCAACCGATTTTTTGCCTGGCTCCATTTTTTCTCCTTCATATAAATCGAATAGATGCACACCTTTTAATAATCTTCCACCAGATAACTGAATAATTGCTTGTAGTTCACCAGTAGCTTTCTCGCTGTCCACTACTAATGCAATATCACGAGTAATGGATGGGAATTTAGAAACTGGTGCATAGTATAATGCTACATCTTCTTTATTTAATACTTTTGCTAGATTCAATTCCATTACATACGTTTCTTTTAAGTCACGTGCATTTTGCTCAGATGGGTGTAATTGAGCGATAAGCCCAATCTCTTCTCCAGCTAACTTGATGGAAGCAGTACGTCCAGGATGTAACCCGTCTACTACTGAACGTTCAAATGTAAGCTCACTTGTATGTCCAAGTAGTTCCATTAATCCTTCGACAATTCCTTTTAATACGAAGAAATCGACAACTTTTTTCTCACCTTGCCAGCTATGATCTAACCATTTACCTGCAATTACAGCGGCTAAATGCTCTTGCTCATGAGGTAAGCCTGATTCTGTTTCACCTAAGAATACGGAACCTACTTCATAAAGAGCAACTGTATCCGCTTGGCGAGCCGTATTATACGAAACAGCCTCTAGTAAATGCGGGATTAAGCTTTGACGAAGGATACTACGTTCTTCACTCATTGGCATTAATAACTCAGTTACTGGAGCAGTTTCTAATGCAAATTTTTGAGACATTTCTTTTGATGTTAATGAATACGTAATTGCTTGATAAAGACCAGCACTTTCCAAGTAAGCGCGAACTTGACGACGTTTTGCTTGATAAGATGTTAATCCACCTGGTTTTGATTCTTCCACTGGTAATGTCATTGGAATTTCATCGTACCCATACATACGAGCAATTTCTTCTACAATATCTTCTTTAATTTTAATATCTTGGCGACGAGTTGGTGCCTTAATATACAAGTATCCATTTGCCGCTTCGAAATCAAATTTAAGTCTAGTTAATATAGAAGTCATTTCTTCTAATGAAATTTTCATTCCTAAACGATTATTAATAAAGTCAGGCGACACAACTACTTCAGCTGGAGTTTTATCTAGCTCATCAACTACCACTGAACCAGCTAGGACTTCTCCACCAGCAAGCTCTGCAAGAAGACTTGCCGCACGTTCTGCAGCTGGAATAACACGATTCGGATCGACACCTTTTTCAAAACGGGCACTCGCATCACTACGTAAGTTATGGTCCTTAGAAGTTTGGCGAACGGATCCGCCTACAAAGTATGCAGATTCGATGACAACTGTTGTTGTTCCTTCATACACCTCTGAATTAGCCCCACCCATAACACCAGCAATAGCAACTGGCTCTTTGCCATTTGTAATAACTAAATGGTTGGATTTTAGCGTACGCTCTTGATCATCCAGTGTAACAATTTTTTCTCCTTCAGTTGCAAGTCGCACGACAATTTCTTTTGTTTCCAGTCGGTCATAATCAAATGCATGAAGTGGTTGACCATATTCCATTAGCACATAGTTCGTAATGTCTACAACGTTATTATGTGGACGAACGCCAGCTGCCATTAGGCGATGCTGTAACCAAAGTGGTGATTCTTTTATTACTACGTTTTTCACAACTTTTGCTACGTACATTGGATTTTCTATAGCAGCATCTACACGTAAGCTTAAGTAATCAGAAGCTTTCTCGTTACTTTCTGTGTAAGTTGCTTCTGGATATTTCATATCCTCCGATAGAATTGCCCCAACTTCATAAGCTACTCCAAGCATACTTAGAGCATCTGAACGGTTTGGTGTTAAGCCAAGTTCAAGAATTGTATCATCTAATCCAAGTAGTGGAAGTGCACTTTCTCCAGCAGTAGCTGTTTCTGGCAACACATAAATACCTTCTGCATAAGCTTTTGCTACCAGTCTGCCTTCAATTCCAAGCTCTTGAAGCGAACAAATCATACCATTTGATTCTTCTCCACGAAGTTTTGCTTTTTTAATTTTCATGCCACCAGGAAGCACTGCTCCTGGACGAGCAACGATTACTTTTTGACCAGCTGCAACGTTTGGAGCTCCACAAATAATTTGTGTTGTTTCTTCTCCAACATCTACTTGGCAAATATTTAATTTGTCTGCCTCTGGATGCTTCACACATTCCTTCACATAACCTACAACTACATTTGTCATACCGTGAGAGCGATCTATTACTGCATCGACTTCAATACCTGAACGAGTGATTTTTTCACCCAATTCTTTTGGATCAAGTCCTTGTGTATTCACATATTCTGCCAACCATTTCGTAGAAACTAACATGTCATTTCCTCCTTACACTTCTGTTCGGTGGAATTGCGATAAGAAACGCACATCATTCGTATAGAAATGACGAATATCTTCCACTCCATATTTCAACATTGCAATACGCTCTGGACCCATACCGAATGCAAACCCAGATAGTTTTTTCGAATCATAGCCAGCCATTTCAAGTACGTTTGGATGTACCATACCAGCACCTAAAATCTCAATCCACCCTGTTTTCTTACAAACGTTACAGCCACTTCCGCCACATTTAAAGCAAGAAATATCCATTTCAACAGATGGCTCTGTGAACGGGAAGAAACTTGGACGAAGACGGATTTCACGATCATCACCGAACATTTTCTTCGCAAAGACAGAAAGTGTTCCTTTTAGATCACTCATGCGAATATTTTCCCCAATTACAAGTCCTTCGATTTGTGTAAATTGGTGTGAATGTGTCGCATCATCATTGTCACGGCGGTACACTTTACCTGGACAAATGATTTTAATCGGCTTGCCTTCTTTTGCTTCCATTGTACGAGCTTGTACTGGAGAAGTATGTGTACGAAGAAGAATATCCTCTGAAATATAGAAAGAATCTTGCATATCACGAGCTGGATGACCTTTTGGCAAGTTTAAAGCTTCAAAATTATAATAGTCTTTTTCCACTTCCGGACCTTCCGCAATTTCATATCCCATGCTAATAAATAAATCTTCAATCTCTTCTACTACACGAGTAAGTGGATGATGATTACCTGTTTTCACTGGACGCCCTGGTAATGTTACGTCAATGGATTCTTTTTCTAACTGTTCTTGTATCGCTTGGTCTTGAAGCAATGTCATGCGAGCTTCTAGTACTTCTGTTACTTCTTCACGGACTACATTTACTAGTGCCCCCATTTTCGGACGTTCTTCTGCAGGAAGTTTACCCATTCCTTTTAGTAAGTCCGTAATCGGTCCTTTTTTACCTAAATATGCAACACGCACATCATTTAATTCTTTTACATTTTGAGAAGCTGCAATTTTTTGAATTGCTTCCTCTTTCAACTGTTGAAGTTGTGCTTCCATCTGATAATCCTCCTTAATCAAATTCGCCTTGGCGTAATGGAGTCCAGATTTTGCATCGAGCTAGCTCGATGACCTGCTTTGCAAATCTGTGACGTCCGCCAGAGGCTATGATTTCATTCAACATTACTCGGCTGAATGAAATTTTACAAAATAAAAAGCCCCGCCCCTATAAAAGGGACGAGGACTAATTTCGCGGTACCACCCTGATTATTGCACAAAAGTAAGTGCAATCACTCAATTCGACTAACGGCTCTACACCGGCACACCTTTACAGCAATCGCTGGTCCCGGTGGCAGCTAACGGGGTGAACTTCTATATGCATTCTCTATTTACACTTTCAGTCACGGTGTAAAATCCCTTTTTTCGAATCATCATATATACTTTTCCCGATCATAGCTTTTTCTATTTATCAAATTATAGTCTATTATACGTATTTTTAGACATATCTTCAAGTGCCTTTTATTTTAATGTTAATCCATATAGAAGAATTCCGGTTGCAACTGCTACGTTTAATGATTCAGCCTGACCTAAAAGGGGTACTATAATATTCTGATCCGTTTTCTGTAGTAGCTCTGTATGTATACCGCTTCCTTCATTCCCAACGATTAACGCAAACGTATCACCTTTTTTAACTGCATTAAACGGTGTAGAATTTTCAAATGCAGTTCCGAAAACTGGCACATGTCGATTTTTCAACTGATCCACCCATTCATGTAGATCCCCTTTTACTACAGGAATATGAAAATGAGATCCTTGTGCAGATCGTAGTGTTTTGGAATTATATGCATCCGCAGATCCTTTTCCAAGAATCACTGCGTCTATTCCTGCAGCATCTGCCGTACGTATCATTGTGCCAATATTACCTGGATCTTGAACGGCATCAATTAATAATAGGCGACTCCAGTTCGTTTGCTCTTGATCAACCACAGTTTGTTGTTTACAGTGAGCAAATATACCTTGTGTATGCTCTGTTTCAGCAAGTTCTTTTTTTATGACATCATTTATTTCAACCATTTCAATATTTTCTACATCCCAATTCACTGGAATCTCACTAGTATCACTTATCATAATCGTTAGCACATTTTCTTTTTGTTTAATTGCTTCCTCTACTAAGTGAAAGCCTTCTATAATAAATTCACCTGTTTTATCCCGTTCTTTTCTAACACTTAATAATTTTTTCCAATGCTTCACCAGTGAATTTTGTGGAGATTCAATTCGTTTCATTTATGTGTGACCGCCTTTTTTATAGATAACAAAGTATAGCTTTTCTACTTAGTATCTGTCTAGTTTATATGTAAAGCCGCTCATTGGAGACCGCTTAATAATACCTTACACTTTTCTTGATTAATTGTAACAAATTCATGTATAGCTTGCGAGAGTTTGGATAACATAATTGCGAGGAGTGATGAAAATTGGATTTTCAAATTCGAGAAGCTATAACTGCAAATTTGAAAGGTAATTCGACAACTGATATTCGAGAGGTAGTCGAAGATGCCATTCAAAGAGGAGAAGAACATTTACTACCTGGACTTGGAGTAATCTTTGAAAAATGGTGGAAAATGGCGGATGATACAAAACGAAATTCCGTATTAAATGAAGTGGCGACCGCATTCAAATAGAAATAATCCGTGAAGAATAATAACTCTTCACGGATTATTTTTTTCTTTTTTCGTCATAATAAAATCCCCTTTAAGTGAAGTGAGCACTTCCATGACAATACATGATTTGTTTAACGTCAATTAAAGGAGATAATTTCAGAGTTAGTCTCTTATTCTAATGATAAAAATATCTTTTTTATAATGCGTCCGTTTGCTCATTTCCTTCTGGAAGGTATTGCATTAACCCGATATCAGCTAATCCATTTTTAATTTTCGTTGTGTACCCTAGGTTCTCATTCGATAAATAGGATGCTTTGGAAGCAATCATTTCCTCCAGTAATGGTAAATAGGTTGGGTCTATATCTTTCCAAAGCTTATACGAATTAATTAAATCCTCTAAAGTAAGGTGCTTATAGTCGTCACCTTTATAATCTTGCACTGGAGAAATACGGTACCAAATATCCCCGTTATCTCGAATCCAATCATCCTTATCCTTTGCAATCGCTGTTTGAATGGCATGTGCCGCTTCTAAATATTTCTCATCATGAAACTCATTGTAAGCCATTAGTAATATATTCATACCTCCTAACACATGATTCATGGAAGCATGTGTTGTGGTATCTTGCACGACTGGGAAGTAATCAGAAATGTAATAAGATTCATCATCTACTGGAATGACATTGCCTTTACTTTTCTGTGATACAAGTAAGTCTGCATAATTACGAAGGGGCTCTTTTCCATTTTCAATTCCAAATGCATCCGCACTATTATAATAAAACAACGCAATTTGTTCATTAAAGCGTGTATCAATAAATGGAGCGGTAATTTCATATAAACTTTTCAAATACGTACTTGTTACTTCTGTTTCCCAATATCCCTTGTCACCTTTAAAGTTCTTTAAGTTAACAAAAGAATTATAGATTAAGTTCTCAAAATAACGGTCTTTTTGTTGATTATATAAGACTAATGCGCGATCCTCTTTTTGTAATAATAAAATTCGTCCGTATCCTTGACCAGACTCTGGCATTGGTTCGGTTGTTGTAGCCATTTTACTGTATTGACCGTCTGCGGTGTACCACTTATTACGCTTTTTGTAGTTCTCCGACGATTCGAGCATCCAGTTTTCCATATGCTCATTACTAGCAAATAATGGATTATCTGCATTCAAGTACCACTGTTCAACAATATCTTTACCTTCAGATTCCAATGTATGAATGGACATTAATGTCTCACCAACTTGTGCATACGATAACGCTTCTTTTTCAGCAAGCAAATCGCGCATATAGCTTTGTCCATTATTCGGATACGTTAAAGATAACTGTTTAGATATATACGATTGACCTACCATACGCTCTTCTACTGTACCATCTTGCTTCACAAAGCGAAGTAATCCTGTTGGATAAGACGTGATATCACTTCCAAAAACATCCTTACTACTGCGTTTAATTTCGTAGCGATCATAACGGAAGAGTTCTAATGAATCAACTTGATTTTCCTTTTGAATAACATCAACTGCTACAGCAGAGTTAGTTGGATTATCAATTTTGGAAAATAAAAAGTAATCCCCATTATCAAAAGAACGAACAGTTAACTCTATTGTCGCACCGTTCATACCTACATCATAGGTATAAACATTATCACGTGAAAATGAATTATCAATTCTTGTATGATTTGTAAACACAATATTTTCAGTCGATCTTAAATAAATTGGGTGTTCATCAAACGAAACTTTCATTAAATTTGCTTCTGAATGGAGTGGACTGTAATTATTTGAAAACGATAAATTCTTTAGGGAGTAATTCTTAATCGTATTTATGGCTCCACTTTTAACTAGTGCTTCATGTAACATAACTGCGAATGTAGCACGATCGATCGTATTATTCAAATTTGAGAAATTATTTTTATTAATGGAGGGTGTGCTAAGTAGGGATACTAATTCACTTTTTCCTTCAAGAAGCGAACTATTATTCTCCTCTGTTTCTGTCACGTTAATTGCGTGTTCTAGTGCAGCTTCTACTTGCTTCATCGTTACAAAGTCTTTCTTATCTCCCAAGAGATAATTACTTAACATATGTGGCTCTAGTTTAAATGCTTTTGTCAATACTGCTTCAGCTTCTTCGACTGTCACAAATAAATCGGGTCGAAATTGTAAATCACGATCCCCAGTCATTATTCCCATGTCTACAAGTTGCATAATTTCATTTTTTGCCCAGTATATATCGGAGACATCTGTAAATTTTGCGTCCATTGTAACTTCTTGAATCTTGTTGGTAGTATCACTAGCTGCAAGTACGTTTCCATAAGCATTCGGAATAAATACCATTAACAATATTGAAAATAATAAAATATAAATTGTTCTCATATTCTTTTAAAACCCTTTCCACTTTAATGTAATTAGTAGTATAACATTTATTTGGAAATATTGTTTTTAAATATCTATATTTAGGAATATTGTTACGTAACAAAAATAAAGAGTGATTCAGCGTCTCCCGAATCACTCTTCCTATGTAGCGATGAAGCCATCCATCTTGACGATCGACATCGCGTGTATATAGCAGACTGCTAGGCAAACCCTACCATCACATTCTGTTGTTCATTATGCCATTACGGAAGCAAGTACTGCTTTTTGAGCGTGCAAACGATTTTCAGCTTGTTGGAAAATATATGAGTTTGGCCCATCAATTACAGATGTAGCCACTTCTTCTTCACGATGAGCAGGTAGACAATGTAAAAACATATAGTCTGATTTTGCATTGGCTACTAGTTCATCATTGATCTGGAATTCTTTAAAGTCAGCAAGTCGTTTTGAAGCTTCTTCTTCTTGACCCATGGAAGTCCAGACATCCGTATATACCACATCTGCATTTACAACCGCTTCTAATGGATCATTTGAAGTAAATAGCGATCCTCCATATTCTAGTGCAATTGCCTTAGCTTTTTGAATGATTTCTTCATTCGCTTCATATCCAACTGGAGTTGCTACTGCAATATGCATACCCATGTATGCTGCAGCAATGACTAATGAATGTGCTACATTGTTTCCATCCCCGATATACGCAATTTTCAAACCTTTCGTATATCCCTTCACTTCATGAATGGTCAGGATATCTGCTAAAGCTTGGCATGGATGATAAATATCCGTTAATCCGTTAATGACAGGAATACTTGCATGCTCTGCCAATTCTCTCACCATTTCATGTGAATTCGCACGAATCATAATCCCATCTAAATAACCTGACAATACATGCCCCGTGTCATAAACCGATTCCCCACGACCGATTTGCAAATCACGTGCATGCATAAACATACCATTTCCACCTAATTGTTTCATGCCGACTTCAAACGAAATTCTAGTTCGTGTAGAATGTTTTTCAAAAATCATCCCTAATGTTTTACCTTCTAAAAGAGGGGGGCATTTCCCCGCTTTTGTTAGATTTTTCAAATCAACTGCAAGCTGAATTAAATCTTCTATCTCCTCTTTTGAGTAATCAAAAAGCGTCAATAAGTCTTTTCCTTTTAAACTGTCGACAATTTTTAAGTTCACCCATTCTAATAATTTCATTTATAAAAACTCCCCTTTTCGTATATTTATGTAATTATCATTATAATTATGAATAAACATAAAGTCAACTGAATTTTTATGCAAAAATAAAAAGAAAAGTGTATCAGGTTTTCCGAACAAAGTGGATTTCCGCTTCAGGCGGACGCTTTCCGCGGGCTTGGCTTCAGTCTCCTCGTCGCTTAGCTCCTGCGAGGTCTTCAGCTCAAGCTATTCCCGCAGGAGTCGCCGCCTTCCGCTCTAATCAACGGAAAATTGCTAGCTAATCATATATTGTGTGAAGTCAATCAATGTTGCGTACAATATATTCTTTACAGAAGTAATAAGAATGATCAGAAGTCTGAACTTTATAAGTGTTTGGAGAAGCGTCCGCTCGACTCCTGCGGGAAAGCGGAGTAATTGAGACCCCGCAGGAGGAACGACGAGGAGGCTCAATTCTTCTCCCGCGGTAAGCGAGCGGTAAGCGAGCGGTAAGCTTCGGAAAACCCTATTATTTATTTATTCACTATATTAAATAAAAAACGTCTAGAAAAGCATCCTTTATGCTCTTCTAGACGTATTAAATCAATCAAACGTAATTTTGTTCACTGCATCGCGATCTAATTTTTTAATTACTTCTACGATTAATTTGACTGTATTTTCATAATCATCGCGATGTAGAATTCCTGCATGAGAATGAATATATCGAGTAGCAACTCCAATCGACAATGATGGAACACCATTTAAAGAAATATGCATAGAACCTGCATCCGTTCCTCCACCTGGAATTGTTTCAAATTGATATGGTATGTTGTTTTCTTCCGCAGTATCTACAACGAAATCACGTAATCCCTTGTGTGACACCATAGACGCATCGAATAACACAATTTGTGGACCTGCACCCATTTTACTTGTCGATTCTTTTGCAGTTATTCCAGGTGTATCCCCTGCAATACCTACATCTACTGCGAAGCCGATATCCGGATTTACTTTTACGGTAGAAGTTTTTGCACCACGAAGGCCAACCTCTTCTTGCACATTTCCAACTCCGTATACAATATTCGGATGTTTTTCATCCTTTAACCCTTTTAATACGTCGATTGCAATGGCACAACCAATGCGGTTATCCCAAGCTTTTGCAAGTAATAGTTTTTCATTGTTCATCACTGAGAATTCGAAATAAGGTACGACCATATCTCCCGGTAATACTCCCCATTCCATTGCTTCTTCATTGGAAGAGGCACCTATATCAATGAACATATCTTTTACAGCTACTGCTTTACTTCGTGCATCCGGTGTTAAAATATGTGGCGGTTTTGAGCCAATCACACCTGTAATTGTATCTCCTTTACGCGTAACAATTGTTACTCGCTGAGCAAGCATAACTTGTGACCACCAGCCTCCAACTGTTTGGAAGCTTAAAAATCCTTTTTCATCAATTTTGGAAATCATAAATCCTACTTCATCTAAATGTCCTGCTACCATAATTTTAGGACCGTTCGCATCGCCTACTTTTTCAGCGATTAAGCTCCCTAAATTATCGTACTCTATTTTATCAGCAAAAGGTGTTATGTACTTTTCCATCACTTGACGAGGCTCACGCTCATTCCCTGGAATCCCCTTTGCATCTGTTAATTCTTTCAACATTGTTAATGTTTCATCTAACTTCGTCATTATTTCGCCCTCCTAAATATATACCTACAAAACATATTATATGCTAAATTAAGCGCATATTCAAAATTTATAGAAGAGAAATTTAATTGGCTTCTGCACTTCCTAAACTATTAGTAACCATTTTGTTGGCGTTCATAATTTGTTTCGTTCTTAGAAATATACGCATGTAATACTTCCTCGCTACTAAATCCTAATTTTTCAGCAATTGCTCCATACAAAATCCATATTTTTTCATAATCAATTTTCGTTGGATTGTTTAAAAATACTAAGATAGCTTCATTTGTTAAAAGAAATAATTTTGTTAAGTCTTCTTCTATTTTATCTTTTGGCCAATCCTTTAAATCGTGAAAATCTTTTTCAATTCCAAGTGATAGTAAAAAATGGACCGAATCTACATACTCTTCCAAAATAATTACCCGTTCGGAAGGACCTTTTGTGCTCCAAAACTTAAAACAGCGAGTTTCATTCGCTAGTTCCGCAAGTTCTACAAGAAGTGCCAATCCTTTTCTTATAAAAACGTCTTCATTCACTTGCATATTAGTTTGAATATATTCATCTAATGCTTGCTGCATTGTAAAAAGTTTTTCTAAATTCATTATTTCCTCCAAAAAATTTAATTTATTTTGAAACCAAACTACTCCTTCTATCGTATAGCAGATACAATGTATTTTACAAGGAGGACATTAAGGATGGTCCATATACTTCGATTGCTTATAATTGTCATTATTATATATGTATTTTATAAAATTCTTCGCTATTTATTTGATCCAAAAAGAAAATTAGATGAAGCGTACGAGAATGAAAGCTACTATTATTATGATGATATAAAAAATGTCCGTAAAAACTTTTTTATTACCTATAAAGGTGCTCTATTTGAAGGAGAAAAGTATTTAGGTACGACCGATCAAGCATTTGAAGTCGTTTCTATTTTCGTTTGGACGAAAGATTCCTCTAAACTTCAAGGCTTCACAAAAGAAGACTTCCGATTTCTACAAAATGAAATACGTATGAATTATCCTTCTGCCAAAATAAATTGGAAAAGCCCTATTGAACAATTAATGAATGATGAATAGAAACAGACAGTCCTAAGAAATAATAGGGCTGTCTGTTTTTAATAGCCAAAAAACCAAGAATATATATGCAATTAATAACATCAAAAAGCCAACACGAAAATTTGTATGCTTTGTTTTATGACGAAATAATTGCATTCCTAAGTATGCACCAATTCCTCCACCTAACAAAGCTAGCATCCATAATGTACGCTCAGATACTCGTTGCCCTCTTTTTTTTGCTTGCGACTTATCATACCCCATTACAAAGAATGCGATAATCGACATTACTAGAATAAATATTAGAATGATTTCTGTCATTGGATTCGACCTCCTTGAATAAGAAAAGCGTAAGCCCCTATGTCTGCCCCGACAAGCACGACCTTCGACAAGCTTGTGCAGAAGCACAGGCACTGGAGTCTGGACAGTTGCTTTGTAGAAAAGTTATACTTTCTTATTTGCAAAAAAAGGCTGATAGAATCTCTATCAGCCTTTTCATCTATGCTTATTTACTAATTGCTTTTTTTGCTGCATCTGCAAGTTGTGTAAATGCAGAAGCATCATTCACAGCTAGGTCAGCTAACATTTTACGGTTAACTTCGATTTCAGCTACTTTCAATCCGTGCATTAAACGGCTATAAGAAAGTCCGTTCATACGTGCTGCCGCATTGATACGTGTAATCCATAATTTACGGAATTCACGTTTTTTGTTGCGACGGTCACGGTATGCATACATTAAAGATTTCATAACCTGTTGGTTTGCTACTTTATATAATGTATGTTTTGAACCGTAATAACCTTTAGCTAATTTTAAAACTTTTTTACGACGTCTTTTTGTTACTGGTGTGCTTTTTACGCGTGGCATGATTCATTACCTCCTGCTATTCTTTCGAATGATTGAATTTCTTTTATTATTTCATGTAAGTAAGTAAAGTTTTGATACGTTTGTAATCGCCTGAAGAAGCTACTTTAGTTTTACGTAGTTTACGTTTTGCTTTAGTAGATTTGTTTGCGAATAAGTGGCTTCCAAAAGCACGGTCATGTTTTAATTTACCAGTACCTGTCTTTTTGAAACGCTTCGCAGCTCCACGGTGAGTTTTCATTTTCGGCATGTCGAATTCCTCCTAAACAATTGTACTCTATTACTGTTTTTCGTTCTTTGGTGCAAGCACTAAGAACATGCTACGGCCATCCATTTTCGGTTTTGACTCGATTGTGGATACTTCCGTACAAGCTTCTGCAAATCTATCTAAAACTCGTTGACCAATCTCTTTATGAGTGATGGCACGACCTTTAAAGCGAATAGATGCTTTCACTTTATCTCCTTTTTCAAGGAACTTAATCGCGTTTTTCAATTTCGTTTGGAAATCATGTTCATCGATCGTTGGGCTCAAACGAACCTCTTTCATCACGATGATTTTTTGATTTTTACGAACTTCACGATCTTTCTTTTGCTGCTCAAATTTGAATTTACCATAGTCCATGATACGAGCGACCGGTGGCTTGGCTTGAGGAGCCACAAGGACAAGATCCAAATTTACACGACCTGCGATTTCAAGTGCTTCGTTACGTGTTTTTAAACCTAATTGATCACCATTTTGATCAATAACTCGTAGTTCGCGTGCTCGAATGCCATCGTTCACATACATGTCTTTGCTAATAACAATCCACCTCCAGATAGTGTCGCGAATACATGGTTTGAGGCATAAATTCCGTAGAAACGAATTAGCCGTTTTCGATCCAATAAAAAAAGCAGACAGACATAAGTTTTATGTCTGCCCGCCGATATGAGAACATGTAGCAACTACATGTTACAGTCGATCGTGTGCTTACCAGTCAACAACTTAATGTGTCAAGCAGGTGAGAAGCGGGCAGCCTCTTCTTATACCACAAACTTGTATTCAATAACCTTAATAACTATAGCACGTACCTAACAGCATGTCAACTATATTTCTTAATGTTGTACTTCTTGCTGAATACGCGCTAAGAAGTCTTCAAAAGGAATACTCTCTGATTGCTGTTCTCCGTATTTACGTACATTTACATTGCCAGCCTCTAACTCTTTATCTCCGAGTACAAGCATGTATGGAATTTTTTGCATTTGTGCTTCACGAATTTTATAACCAAGTTTCTCTTCGCGGTCGTCCATTTCCACACGTAAACCAGCAGCGACTAGTTTTTCTTCGATTTGTTTTGCATAATCGAAATGTACTTCATTAGATACTGGAATAATTTCGACTTGTACTGGTGCTAACCAAGTTGGGAATGCACCTTTGTATTCTTCAATTAAGAATGCAACAAAACGCTCCATCGTTGAAACTACGCCACGGTGAATAACAACTGGACGATGTTGCTTTCCATCTTCCCCAACGTAAGATAAGTCAAAACGCTCTGGTAATAAGAAGTCAAGTTGTACAGTTGATAAAGTTTCTTCTTTACCAATAGCTGTTTTTACTTGAACGTCTAATTTCGGTCCATAGAACGCTGCTTCGCCTTCCGCTTCAAAATAATCTAAGCCAAGCTCATCCATTGCTTCTTTTAACATGCTTTGCGCCTTTTCCCACATTGCATCATCATCAAAATATTTTTCTGTATCTTGTGGATCACGGTAAGATAGACGGAAAGAGTAATCTTTTAAGTCGAAGTCTTTATATACAGAGATAATTAGCTCTACAACTTTTTGGAATTCAGCTTTAATTTGATCAGGACGTACGAACAGGTGAGCATCATTTAAAGTCATCCCACGTACACGCTGTAAACCTGACACAGCACCTGACATTTCATAGCGATGCATTGTACCTAGCTCTGCAATACGTAGAGGTAGATTACGATAAGAATGCATGCCGTTTTTGAAAATCATCATATGGTGAGGACAGTTCATTGGACGTAATACAAGTGTTTCATTGTCCATTTCCATTGGAGGGAACATGGAATCCTGATAGTGCTCCCAGTGACCTGATGTTTCATAAAGCTCTTTCGAACCAAGAACAGGTGTGTATACATGTTTGTAACCTAGCTTTAACTCTTTGTCTACTATGTAGCGCTCAATTACACGGCGAATTGTCGCACCATTTGGTAGCCATAGTGGTAAACCTTGTCCTACTTTTTGAGAATTCATGAAAAGATCTAATTCTTTCCCAATTTTACGGTGGTCACGCTCTTTTGCTTCTTCTAGCATTTGTAGATGCGCTTGTAGATCTTCTTTTTTGAAGAATGCAGTCCCGTATATACGTTGAAGCATTTTGTTGTCACTGTTTCCGCGCCAGTAGGCACCAGCAATACTTAATAATTTAAATTCTTTTAACTTTCCTGTAGATGGTACATGTACGCCACGACAAAGGTCGAAAAATTCACCTTGTTCGTATATAGAAACTTGTTCTCCTTCTGGAATTGCTTCTAGAAGTTCTACTTTGTATTCATCATCTTTAAATTTATCAAAAGCAACTTGACGTGAAACGTCATGTCTAACAATTTCGATGTTTTCATTAATAATTTTTTTCATTTCTTTTTCGATTAACACTAAATCTTCTGCAGTAATCGGTTCAGGTGAATCAATATCATAATAAAATCCGTTTTCAATAACTGGACCAATTCCTAATTTTACATCTTTAAACAAACGCTTTACAGCTTGTGCAAGTAAGTGAGCTGAACTATGACGAAGAATTTCTAAAGCTTCATCGGATTCTGGTGTAATAATTGCAATGTCGCCATCTTCTGTAATTGGTGTTTTTAAATCAATTAGTTGACCACTTAATTTACCCGCCAAAGCTTTTTTACGTAATCCCGGGCTAATCGATTGAGCTATTTCTTCTGTTGTTGTAGACATCGGAAATTCCTTTACTGCTCCATCTGGGAATTGCAATTTAATAATTTCTGCCATTTTGAACACTCCTCTTAAATAAATGTAAAAAAAACAAAAAACCCCATCCCTAAAAAGGGACGAGGTTCAATCGTGGTTCCACCCTTCTTCTGTCTATCCAAAATAAAAATAGACGAAGCTCTGCATCGGCTAACGGGCCGGTGACCGACAGCTGCTAAATAATTTGTTCACAGCTATTGCTCCAAGGTGGTAAATCGATTGCCGATACTTAAGAAGCTTCCAGCCAAGGCTTCTCTCTCTTAAAAGTCGTACAAACTGATTGTTGTCCTCTTCAACGCATTTACTTATTCTTATGAAAATGATTATACGCCACCAAAAAACCATTTGCAAGTCGTTATTAAGAAAATGGCAAGGCTTATTTACTTCCACTTGAGCGTTTTGGTTCGATTCCGACGAAACGATTGTTCCTGTGCAAGCTTGTCGCTGAAAATTGCTGTATAAAGTTAATTTTCTCTCCAGTTCTTCCCTTTGAGTGAAATAGGAGTTGTTAGGGCACGGATTCTCTCCATTATTCTACCGGCTTTCACCACTTCTTTTTCGCCACGTTGGGTGAACGATAAATGATGCTGCAATTCATCATAATTGAAGTTGGACGACATAAATGTAGGTAATTGCTCCGACATTCTGTAATGAAGGATGGTGCCTAAAATCTCGTCTCTTGTCCAACTCGACATCGTTTCCGCACCTATATCATCTAGCATAAGAACAGGAGCACGCTTTACAAATTCAATTTTTTCAGCAAGTGACTGATCTTGAATTGCTTGTTTCATTTCCCTTAAAAATTCCGGCACGTATACAACTACCGAGTGTATATGTCTAGCTGCCAACTCATTTGCTAATGCTCCTAGCAGATAGGATTTTCCAACCCCAAACTGTCCGTAAATATAGAGCCCTTTTACGGGCAATACATTTGTACTTTCCCACTCGTTTAAAAAGTCTTTTGCAGCGCGAACCGCTACTACACGACTTCCATCCTCTAAATCAACACCAGAAAGACTAGCTTCCATTACTTCTTTTGGCATATGAATGCTATCTATCATAGATGTTACTTTCTTCCGTTCATCCTCAATGACGCCGCGCTTACAGCGTACATATTCTGAATCAATTAAGTTTCGATCCAATACAAGTTTTGGTTCATATCCTTTTAGGTGATTCACGCATTGCTCTAAAGAAGGACAGGACACACAATCATGGGATTGGGACTTATACTCATAGAGTTTACTTAAGCTTCTATCGACAATTTGCTTGGAAATATCGGCAGCATTTTCTTCCAAAAACTTTTGTACTCCTGGATTTTCTAAAACTTCTTTTTTCATGTCATCTAATCTAGAGGTAAATTCCGGTGATATGACTCTTTTTAATGTTTCATTTATTCGTTCCATCTGCGTCACCTACCTTTTCTTGACACCTAGTTCGGCTAGTAGTTTTTGTCGTTCTTCATCTATATTTTGTATTCCATTTGTTTCGTTTCCAGATTGCTTTGTTTCCCCATTTTTTTTGTAAAACCAGTCCGGAACTTTTTCTTCGCGTGTTGGTTTTTTCGCATAGGATTTCTGCTTAGAGCCTTCGTTTTTCCATTTAATATATTGTTCATGTTCATTTCTTGCTAGCTCCATTGCTTGCTTCGCTGTTTTTACATCTTTTCGCATCCAATGGGAAGCAATTTTTTCTGCATAGTTTTTCGTCAGCTTCATATCCGTTCGAAGAAGTACATATTGCAATAAAACATTTACAACACCAATAGGCATTTTATAGTGAGTCACGAAATAATTCGCTAGTTGGACATCCGCAAGAATGGGCTCTTTTCCATTTGCAATATCTTTTAATACAACTGTTGGGGAAGTTGTTTCTAAATAATGTATAAGTTCCTCTTCTTTCGATAAAGGTTGGCTATTTTTCGGAATTGGCTTTACCTGTTGTTCCATTATTTTTTCAATGACTGGTGCAGTTTTGGAAACGGTAAGTTTATAGTAGTCTGCACATGCTTTTTTTAATCTAGCCTCTGAAAGATGTAATTCGTCATCTAAAGCAAGGATAACCACTTTTTGCATTTCAATTGGATTTAAGTTATATAAAAAAGCAAGTTTAGCAATCACTTCTTTTGCTTCAATGGTCATCGCAGATTTTGGTACCAATTGTTCGGATAAACCTTCTTGTAATAAAGCAAAATCGAATTCTTCATAGTAAAAAGGAATAGAAGACTTTCTTTCTTTTGATTCAAATTCATCTGTATGGGAGATAACATTTCCGGTTTTCGTAGACGGTTTAAAAACATCCATAAACGTTCGAGAAACATCTGTAAATCCATTATTCCAATTTGCTTTATGTATATAGCGGTTTCGCAATTGTTTATAAGCATTTTCTCCAATTTTATTCAGCAAAAACATGGACAATAGAGGGTCCTTTAAAAAGGACTCTGCGTCTAAGGGAGCAGCGAGCTCGTAGTAAAAAACACGGCCATCTTCCCCTGACTTTTGCCATGTACGAAGCAATCCTATAGCTTCGAGAGCTATTCTCGCCTGAAAAATCTTACCTATTGAAACACCTAATACATTCATGAGTTGATAATGCGGCCATTGTTCGTTGTTTCTTAATTCTCCATCTGCCCATAATGTTAAATACAGGCTAATGCCTTCAGCTCCAACTAGTGGTTGATAAAATAAAGTTAATAACTGACGATCATAGTCTGAAAAAGAATATGGCAACCGAATCATATACAAATCTGCTGGCTGTAGCTCCTTATATAACATCGACAATTGCGCCTACTCTCCTCTTACTTATAATGATGGATTCTTTTTAAGAATCTCTTTTAGTTCATCAATAAATACATTTATATCTTTAAATTGACGATATACAGATGCAAATCGAACGTAAGCTACCTCATCTATTTCAGCTAGCTTGTCCATCACTTTTTCGCCTACTTCCTCAGACTTCACTTCGGAATTACCCGTTCTTCTTAATTCCTTTTCAATGGAAAACACAACATCTTCTAACTGATCAAGCGCAACTGGTCTTTTTTCGCAGGCACGTATTAATCCACGCAATATTTTTTCACGACTAAACTCTTCTCGTGAGCCATCTTTTTTTACTAATATTAATGGAGTTTCTTCTACCTTTTCAAATGTGGTGAAACGAAACCCACAGTCTTCGCACTCTCTTCTTCTTCTAATCGCCTTGTTGTCATCCACTGGACGAGAATCGACAACTTTTGTCCCATTAAAATGGCAAGCTGGGCATCTCATATAGACCTCTCCTAAATCTTCACGTTAATTTATATATCTATTATAGCAACATTCTTCAATAAAATCGAAAAAGCAGAGGAATCTCTTCCTCTGCTCAATCATTTAGGCTAAAGTTTATTACGCTTGAACTGTCATACGTGATTTAGGTGCATTTACTGGACCCATACCACGAGGCATTTCCAACGTTTCGCGTATTCCAGCATTAAGAGCATCTGCAATATAGTTAGCTGCGATTGATGGATCTAAATCACCACATGTATATACATCAATGCTCGCATAACCGTGCTCTGGAAAGCTGTGAATCGTTAAATGCGATTCGGAAATAATAACGACTCCACTTACACCTTGTGGTGCAAATTTGTGAAACGCAACTTCTCTGACTTCTGCTCCAGATTTCAGTGCAGCATCAACAAATGTTTGCTCGATAAATTGCATATCGTTAAGTTTGTCGAAATCGCACTCCCATAGTTCTGCAATAATGTGACGTCCCATTGTTTCCAATGTCCGTTTCCCCCTTTGATTAGTTTTATTTTGAACATCAAAGTTGACTACCACGGGGGAAAGTTAGTCCTAAGAGGTCCTAACCCTTTAAGTAGTCTGTGTACGTTAAGTAACACGATTCTCATTATATGTTGTTTTAGAAAATTATGCAACATATAATAAATCCTTTTTCTAAAAAAATTAGAAAAAGGATCCACTATTAAAGGCCAGTAGCTACTTTTTTCGTTAAGTCTACGACACGAGCTGAATAACCCCACTCATTATCATACCAAGCGAGAACTTTAACTTTACGATTTCCGATAACCATTGTAGTTAGGCCATCTACAGTTGACGAGTTTGTTGAAGTATTAAAATCGATAGAAACAAGTGGTTCCATCGTCAGACCAAGAATACCTTTCATAGGTCCTTCCGATGCATTCATAAATGCAGCATTCACTTCTTCTACAGTTACATCTTTTTTCAAATCTACTACTAAATCTACTAAAGAGACATTTGGGGTAGGTACACGAAGTGCCATACCATGAATTTTCCCTTGTAGTTCAGGTAAAACCAATGTTAGCGCTTTTGCAGCACCCGTAGAAGTAGGTATAATCGATTGCCCACATGCACGAGCACGTCTTAAATCTTTATGTGGATTATCTAAATTATTTTGATCATTCGTGTAAGCATGAACTGTAGTCATTAGACCGTTCTCAATTCCAAAAGTGTCATTTAACACTTTAGCAACTGGTGCTAAACAGTTAGTCGTACAGCTTGCGTTTGAAATAATATGGTGAATGGCTAAATCTAACTTGTCGTCATTTACACCCATCACAATGGTTGCATCTTCATTTTTGGCAGGAGCAGTAATAATTACTTTTTTCGCACCAGCTTTTAGGTGAAGAGATGCTTTTTCACCATCATTAAATTGACCTGTTGACTCTATTACAATATCAACATTTAAATCTTTCCAAGGTAATTTTCCTGGATCCCGCTCGTTTACAATTTGTACACGTTTTCCATTTATAATAAGTGTATTTTCTTCAATCACTATTTCACCAGAGAAAGTCCCGTGTGTTGAATCGTATTTAATCAAATGCGCTAACGTTTCTAATGGGTATCTTGCATTGATTGCGACAACATTTAAATCCTCTTGTACTATTGCTTGGCGAAACACCATTCGTCCAATACGACCAAAACCATTAATTGCAATTGAAGCTGACATATTTGAAAGTCCTCCTGTAACTGTGTGATACTTTATGTTTTATTGCCATGAATTAGTATAACACATTTTCCGGATTATGCACTCCCAATTGACACATTTTTTTTGTTCTCTTTGTAAGCAATTAGCAGACCCAACTATCTAATATTTTTTTCAACTGTTCTTCTGTAGATTGTAACGTTTCATTATTATAAATCACTGCATCTGCCCCTTTTTCTTTAATCGAAAGCGGTAGTTGAGACTGGATTCTTGCTTTTGCTTCCTCTAATGAATAGTTATTCCTAGCCATTAATCTATGCAACTGTGTTTCCTCTGTCACTGTAACCACGAGAATTTTATCTACATAAGATTGGAGCTTACTTTCAAATAACAAAGGAATATCCATCACAATCGTTGGATGGCCATCTTTTAAAAGTTCTTCTTTTTGACGAATCATTTCCACACGAATTGCGGGGTGTATAATATCATTTAATTGTTTTCGCTTTTGTGGAGTTGAGAAAATGATGGTTCCTAATTTCTCACGGTTAAGTGAACCATCCTCTGAAATGACTTCTTCCCCAAATACTTCCTTAATTGTTTCCAGCGTCTTTGTTCCTTTCTCCACTACAACTCGTGCTACAACATCAGCATCAATAATTGGATAGTTTAACGCTTTTAACATATCCGAAACTGTGCTTTTCCCACTTGCAATACTTCCTGTTAAACCAATAATCATGTGAATCCTCCGTTACCTCTGACATATCCCGCAATAAGTTGAAGTTCGACTAGCAATCGTTTTCTGCTTCGTTTTCGTACCACATATAGGGCAACTCTTTTTACCATACATTTGTAGTCTATTTTGCATATTCCCGGCTTCCCCGTTAATCGACCGATAATCGGAAATGCTACTTCCTCCATGTTCAATACTATCTAATAGGACAAGGACGATTTCATTAAATAACTCTATTCTTCTTTCTTTACTAATACGTTTTACTTTTCTAGCTGGGTGAATTCTCTTATTAAATAACGCTTCTGTTGCGTATATATTTCCACAACCAGAGACAACATGTCCATCCATTATGAATTCTTTGATTGCTTTATTCTCATACTTTGACAAGACGCTCATTTCCAGGAAATGCTCTAATGCACCGTGGTCAAAAGGTTCTGGGGCCATGAGCAATAAAGGAGGGTAATCCGCTTCGTTTTCTAATAAACGAAGCTCTCCGAAACGACGAATATCAGCGTATACGAGCATGTCACCTTCTTCAAAATGAAAGATGACATGTACGTGCCGCTTAAATTTTTCTTCTACTATTTCATGAAGATTTCTTACGTAAAACCAGGCACCAGACATAGCAAGGTGAGAAACGAGTAACTGTGGGATACCGTCTTTAGTTAAATGAAAATAAATATATTTAGAACGCCGCTCAATTCTTTCAATTGTCTTTTGGGGTATCGCTTTTCGAAAAGACTCCACGTCCGCCCCTTTAATAATTGCTTCCTTCCCATTTGCTTTCGAAGTAATAATTGTTTCCGAAACATCTACCGATCGAATTATTTTACCCGTTACAATGGGTTGTAACGAACGAACGAGTCCTTCCACTTCAGGTAATTCAGGCATCTAAAAAACTCCTTATTTCGTATCGTACCAGGATGAACCAAATGCATAATCTACTTTTAATGGAACGATTAACTTAATTGCAGATTCCATTACTTCTGGAACTATTTTTTCAAGTAATGCAATTTCTTCTTGTGGTGCTTCAAAAATTAATTCATCATGCACTTGCAAAAGCATTTTTGTTTGCATATTTTCCTCTTTTAAACGCAAAGCCATGTTAATCATAGCTTTTTTAATAATATCTGCAGCGCTTCCTTGAATAGGTGTATTCATCGCTGTTCGTTCCGCAAAGCTGCGAAGATTAAAGTTAGAGCTTGTTATATCTGGTAAATATCTTCTTCTATTTAAAATCGTCGTAACATACCCTTTATGTTTAGCTTCTTGGACAATTTCATCCATATATCCTTTTACGCCAGGGAAGCTATTTAAATATTGTTCAATAAATGTTGCTGCTTCTTTTCTAGTAATATCCAAGTTCTGAGATAAGCCGTAATCGCTAATCCCATAGACAATTCCGAAGTTAACCGCTTTTGCAGCTCGTCTCATATCCGACGTCACATCTTCTTTTGCTACATGGAATACATCCATTGCCGTTTTGGTATGAATGTCCATATCGTTATTAAATGCTTCCACTAAATTTTTATCTTCGGACATGTGCGCTAGTACGCGTAGTTCGATTTGAGAATAATCCGCTGCAAACATAACCCAACCTGCATGAGAAGGAACGAATGCTTTACGAATCTTTCTCCCCTCTTCTAAACGAACTGGAATATTTTGTAGATTTGGATTTATGGAACTTAAACGACCAGTAGAAGTAAGCGCCTGCTGATAGCGTGTATGAATCTTTCCATCTTGTTCATGTATCTCTTTTAACAATCCTTCAATATAAGTTGAGTTGAGTTTACCTAATTGACGATAGTGAAGAATTTGTTCAATGATTTCATGCTCACTTGCTAACTTTTCTAGAACATCCGCTGCAGTTGAGTAACCAGTTTTCGTTTTCTTTAAAGGTGGCAATCCTAATTTTTCAAATAAAATAACGCCTAGTTGCTTAGGTGAATTAATATTAAATTTTTCTCCTGCTAATGCATAAATATCTTTTTCAATGGATTGCAGCTTTATTTCTAAATCGTGGCCCATTTCCACAAGAATTTGTTTATCTACTTTTACGCCGTCTGATTCCATCGTCCCAAGAATGGAAGCGAGTGGTAATTCGAGTTCTTTATAAAGAGCGTACTGCTCATTCTCTTCTAATTTTTCTTCTAGAATCGGCATTAACTTCCACACCGCTTGCGCTTTTCTTGAGGCGTGTTCTGCAAGCTTGTTCTGTTCAGGAGTTGTCTTTTTCGCGCCTTTTCCATAAATATTTTCATTCGTTAACACATTATAATAGCCAAATTCTTTTGCAATGATAGATACGTCATCAGATGAGATCGACGGATTAACAATATAGGCAGCTAAAAGTAGATCAAATTCAACCCCTTGAATACTAACGTCGTATTTTCTACTTACAGCTTGGGTCGCTTTCGAGTCTGCTAAATACTTCTTCTTGGAATCATCCTCTAGCCACGCACGAAATGCATCTGACTGAAACGCAATAGCTTCAGGAACGAAATATGAATGTTCCCCATCTGATAACGCAATCCCTAATAACTCTGTTGTATGATATTGTTCGTCATACATTTCAAGATGCACGGCCATTTCATCCTGTAAAATAGCAGCATCTATTTGCTCTATTACTTCAAACTTAGTTTCTGTTGTAGTTTGTTCTTCTGCAACATACTCCGATTTTTCAAGAAGTGTTTTAAATGCTAGCTCTTTCCAAATAGTGATCACTTCATCCATATTCGGACCACTGTAAGTTAAATCTTCTAAAGAAACATCGATTGGTGCATTTGTTTCAATCGTCGCCAGAACTTTACTCATTTTCGCTTGCTCTTCATTAGCCGTAAGTTTTTCTTTCAACTTCACTCCACTGACTGTATCTAGTGCTTGATAGAGATTTTCTACAGAACCATGTTCTTTTAATAATTTTATAGCTGTTTTTTCACCAACTCCGGGAACACCTGGAATATTATCAGAGGCATCACCCATTAAACCTTTCATATCAATAATTTGAAGAGGAGTTAAACCATATTTTTCTCCCACGTGAGCAGGCGTATACTTTTCAATATCCGTAATTCCTTTTCTCGTAATGTACACAGTCGTATTGTCCGTTGCTAGTTGCGTTAAATCTTTATCACCAGAAACTACGATTACTTGTTGGCCCTTCGCTTCTGCTTGCTTACAAAGCGTCCCAATAATATCATCTGCTTCGTACATTTCTAACTCATATCTTTTAATGCCATATGCATCGATTAACTTACGAACATACGGAAATTGTTCGGAAAGTTCTGGTGGAGTTTTCTGTCTTCCACCTTTATATTCACCAAAAGTAGAATGTCGGAAAGTTGTTTTACCAGCATCAAATGCAACGAGCATATGAGTAGGATTTTCTTCGTCCATAATTTTTTGAAGCATCAATGTAAAACCATAAACTGCGTTTGTATGTATTCCATGTTCATTTGTTAGTAAAGGTAAAGCAAAAAAAGCTCGATATGCGAGACTATTCCCATCTAATAAAAGAATTTTTTCGGATGACATATATTTCACTCCTTCAATTTGAAATGTGGCATTTTTTACGAAGAGCTATTCTCAGGGACAGCTCCTCGTCTGAATTTATTTATATAAATAAAAACCGTCATTCCCTATATCTTACCATGAGAGTAAGGGGAATGACGATTCATAACCTATTCTAAATAACCAGAAAGAATTCTAGCGTAAGGAGAATCAGATGGAATAATAATCATCGAATCTTCCCCAATTGTTTTTTTATACGATTCTAGCGTACGGTATAGGGAGTAAAACTCAGGGTCTTTTGAAAAAGATTTGTTATAAATCTGCGCTGCCTCCGCTTCTCCCTCTGCTTCAATAATAGCAGCATCTTTTTTAGCAGTTGCAAGCATTTCTCTCACTTGGCGATCAGTTTCAGCTTCAATACGTCGCTTATCTGCATCCCCTGTAGATAAATATTTTTGTGCAATACTTTGTCTTTCGGATATCATCTCATTATAAACCGATTGTTCATTTTCTTCTGGTAAATCTATACGCTTAATACGCACATCTACTACTTCGATCCCATACTTATCCTTTTCGAGTAGTTCATTGACATGCTTCGTAATTTTATCGTTTAGGCTACCACGAGATGAGTTTTCATCATTTATAATTTCACTATATTCTAGTTGGCCAAGCTCTGAGCGAACAACAGAATAGATAAACTCTTCCATACGAGAACTAGCACCAACTAAGCTACCTGCACTCGAAATCATTTCTTTTGCATTTACAACACGCCAAACTGCATAGTTATCAATGATGATACGTCTCTTATCTTTCGTGTTAATCTCTTTTTCAGAAAGTTTATAGTTCATTTGATATTTTGGAACTGTTGTGACACTTTGAATGAATGGTACTTTCATATGCAAACCAGGCGTCTCTTTTACATCTTTAATTTCACCGAACTGGCGGATTATTTTGTATTCGCCTTCTTTTACAACATAAATATTAGCAAATGCAATGACAATAACGACAAACATTATGAAAATAGCAATAAATGACTTTGTATATTTTTTATAGTCAATTGGAGTCTTTTCTTTTTTAGCTTTATTTTGTACGGTTTTAAATTTGGATTCCATATTTGCAAAAGGATTATTATTATCTGCCATTATTGCCCACTCCCTTCCTCAGCCTTAGTTTCTGTATCCTTTGAAGTTGGTGGTGATGTTTGTTTTGTAGATTCTAGTGTTTGAAGTGGTAAATACTTCATCGTGCCACCGTCGTCATTCATAATATAGATTTGGGCATTTGGTAAAACAGCATCTAATGTTTCCATTACAAGTCGTTGTCTTGTAATCTCTTTATTATTTTGGTATTCCGCATAAAGCTTATCAAAAAGCGCAATATCTCCTTTTGCTTGCTCGATACGAGCTGTCTTGTACCCATTTGCATTGGAGATAATGGCATCTTTTTCACCGATTGCTTCACTCTTTTTTTGATTCTCATATTTCTCTGCTTGGTTTACTTTCGTATTTTTCGTTTCCTCTGCGTCTGTTACTGCTGTAAACGCTGAACGTACCTCTGCATTTGGTAGCTCTACATCTTGTAATTTAACAGTCAATACTGTTATTCCAATATCATATTTTTCTATTAGGGATCCTAGCAATTCATTTGTATCTGCTTCTATTTGTGCTTTTCCGGATGTTAAGGCATCATCAATTTTCGAATTCCCGATTACAGAACGGATAGATGCTGATGTTGCATCATGTAATAATTCTTGTGGACTCTCTGAATTAAATAAATAAGCTTTTGGATTTGTAATTTTCCACTGAACGACTAAATCTGTTAATACAATATTGTCGTCTCCAGTAATCATTTTTGTGTCCTTATCAAAAGAAGTAACCTCTCCATCAGGTGTTTGTTTATAGCCGAATTTGAGACTAAATGTTTCTTTTGAAAGTTTTTCTACTTTTTGAATCGGCCAAGGTAATTTAAATTTCAGACC
Source organism: Psychrobacillus sp. FSL H8-0484 (assembly GCF_038005325.1). NCBI lineage: Bacteria > Bacillati > Bacillota > Bacilli > Caryophanales > Bacillaceae > Psychrobacillus > Psychrobacillus sp. FSL H8-0484. Next base: position 2,905,541 of record NZ_JBBOSZ010000001.1, read on the forward strand.
AGATTCTGTGATTGGATCACTTGCTTCTCCAAACGTTATGACTATTGCTTGCTCCGATTCATCAACTGTATACCACGAAGTAAATACCGCAGATAATAAAATGATTCCAATAATGGATATAGTGATGATCGTCATCAATCTTTTTGTACTCATATCTTTTCCCCTTTCGTATGTATACCTTCTTTACGCATACATTAGTAATAAGTTTCAAAATAATAAAAAAAGCTAGCGACAAGCGCTAGCTTCTTTGGGTAAATCGTTTGGAAAAGGGGTCTAATTAAATGTAACAGACCATTGTAAATACTTTGTGAATAATTTGTAAATTTTTCATCACCAATTATTATTTTTATATTTTCTATAATAATTAAACTGGCGGGCAATCAAATAGAACTTCCGCTTAAAATCTTTGTCCTGTTTATAAAATAAAGGATTTCCCCATTTTCCTGCTTTAAGTAACATGCGAACTTCTTTTTGAATTTCTTTATTGTCAACAAATTTTTTTAATACAATCTTAGGGACTACCGTAAACAAATAATGTTCATTTAATAGCGTAAGGGGTTTTTCTTTTTCATGGATCACATCATCCACAAAATATCGTGCCATATTATGCCCAAGAGCAGTCGTATAATAACTAGAACGTCCTTGTCTAATATTTACTTCGAACACTTTAAATTTTCCGTCCCGTTCATCGAACTTCAAATCAAAGTTTGCAAAACCTACATATCCTACCGCTTCTAAAAAGTGTTGAAGCTTTTTCATTAGGTCTTCATTATATCTCGTGATAAGTGCTGTATAATTTCCAATAGCAGTCACTGTATGTTCTTGTAACACTACTTGTGCCAGTGTGCTCAGTTGCGCTTTACCTTTTGAATTCATATAAAAAACAGAATCCCACATATATGTGTCATCACCAGGAATGAAATCTTGAATAATTAGATCCTCTTGATAGCCACTTGCATTCACTTGGTTGATTACATTATTTAACTCTTCGTGCGTTTCTACCTTGTAAACCTTTTGTTGCCCTGGAAATTTATTTTTATAATATTGAACACCATTACTTGGCTTAATAATTAATGGGAATAATACTTCTTCTGTAAAAGGCTCTTTTTTTGCACAAGAATAGTTATAGGTTTTTGGGACATCTATTCCATGCTCTTCACAAAGTTTATAAAAATTCGATTTTACAAGAAGATTATTCATTAATTCTTCCGACATATAGTTAAATACATACATTTCTTTTAAGGCTTCTGTATTTTCTATAATTAAACGAACATAGAAATCATTTGTTCCGATTAATAATAATTGTTTGCCAGGTGCTTTATATTTTTTTGCCACTTCACTTAAAACTGCAACAAATTCTGTTTTGTCCCATAAGTTAGAATGAATTTCTATTCGTTCAATAATACTGCTCCATTTAGTAAACGACATTTCCTCTTTACCAACTAATATTGGCTTAATACCGTATTCTTCATGAAATGAAATTGCCATATTATAGGCATTTATATCTGTCCCAATAATAATCGGGATAAAAGATTGGTTCTTCATATTGACCTCCATTAACTTTTAACAAGTGGGATGGACACAGTAAAACTTGTCCCCTTCCCAACTTCACTTTCTACTTTTATCAAACCATGATGTGCTTCAACTAAATGCTTTACAATCGCAAGTCCAAGACCTGTACCACCTGAGTTTCGACTTCTCGCACGATCTACGCGATAAAAACGCTCAAAAATTCGATTAATTTCTTCTTTGCTAATGCCAATTCCTTGGTCTTCTATTTGAAAGATGCCATATTTCTCGTTTTTATAAATGGAAATATGTACAGTAGTATTTTCAGTTGAATAGTTAATCGCATTCCCCAGTAAGTTCATCATAATTTGCATGATGCGGTTTGGATCTCCGAGAACCTCTACACTATCATCTATGTTTGCAGCTATATCCATATTTTTTTCTTCTACTAAGTGTGTTGTCATTTCAATACTTCGATTTAACACGTTGTTCAGCTTCACTTTTTGGAGTGATATTTCAAATCCAACTTGCTCTACTTTTGAAAGATCCAAGAGATCATTTATAAGCATTTGCAAACGATTACTTTCCTTATGAATAATTTCTAAAAAAGAAAGTAATGTTTCTTCATTTTTGTAAGCACCATACAATAGCGTCTCTGAAAAACCTTTAATCGAGGTAACAGGCGTTTTTAACTCATGCGAAACATTAGCAACAAAATCTTTTCTAATTTGCTCTAGCTTAACAAGCTCTGTAATATCATGCATGACCACAACAATACCTAGCCATCTTCCATGTTCACCAATAACAGGAGCCCCATACGCATTCATATAATAGGTATGTAAATTACGTTGAATCTGTATTTGCTCTCGATTTAAAGATTCTGTTAAAAATAACTTATCAATAAAAGCTTCTATTTTTTCAGGAAGTCCGATTTTACGAAATAGTTTGCCATCTACATCCTCCAATGAAATTTGCAATTGATTTAAAAATGATCGATTTACGATAGTGACAATGCCATTACGATCAATCATAATTAGACCACTACCCATGTTTTCAATTAACGTTTTCAAACGCTCTTTCTCTGTTTCTCGCATAACTGAAATATCATGTAAATTACGGGCTAGTATATTAATAGAATTACTCAACTTCGACATACCAGAAAAATCGTCTTCAAAAGCTCTAATTCGATAGTTCCCCCTTGCAAGTTCCATTGCAGTCTCCGTTAAATGCTCAATAGGTTGTGCATATTTTTTAAATATATTGGAACCAAGAAATATTGCAAGAATAAACGCTATCAATAATGCAAAAAATAAATATAACCAAAGCGAATGTTGTTCATTTGTCATATCTTTATAATGTATTGTAGATGACAATATTTCCGTTATATCCGCTTGCTCTTTTTTAGAAAGTCCTGTTGCTTCTAAATAATCGGCTACATCATCCATTTTAGCGTCTAAATGGACCTTTGTTGAATGTTCCCAAAAAATAGGAAAAAGCTGTCCAAGAATAAGACCTAGACCAGCTAATATTAACCCAATTATTATAGAATACGTTCTTAATATTTGGGATTGAAATGTCTTCTTCATGAAGACTTCGGCTCCTCAAACTTATATCCAAGACCACGTATTGTTTTGATAAAGATAGGCTTTCTGGTATTTTCTTCAATTTTCTCTCTTAAATGACTAATATGAACATCAACAATTCGTGTATCTCCCGCAAAATCATAATTCCATACCGCACTTAATAGTTGGTCTCTCGTAAGCACCCTATTTTTATTTTCAATTAAATAAACAAGTAACTCAAATTCCTTTGGAGTAAACTCAATTGGTCCATTGTTTAGTAATACTTCAAATCGCTCAGGGAAAACTTGTAATGAACCAAATGTATAAGTTTCTTCGGAAGTTTGCTTTTGGCTATTTTGGTGGTCAGATGACATACCAGACCGACGAATCATTGCCTTGACGCGTGCTGTAACTTCTCGAGGACTAAACGGTTTTGTCATGTAGTCATCCGCACCTAATTCTAGGCCAAGCACTTTATCGAATTCTTCATCTTTTGCTGTAAGCATAATAATTGGTGTTTGGATTTTTTTTATACGAAGCTCTTTACATACTTCCATTCCATCCATATGCGGCAACATCCAGTCCAGCACGATAACATCTGGATTCTCCTCTAGAGCAAGATTTAATCCTTCCAACCCATCACTAGCAGTTATTACTTCAAAACCAGCATCTTCTAGATTGTATTTTAATAATGTTACTATTGAGCTTTCATCATCTACAACTAATACTTTTTTCATTTTTTTGGCCTCCAAAGTCGATTTGAAACCCCCATTCCAAATCATTGACTGAAACATGAACTTTGTATAGGAACTTCTAGTTTTCTTTAACTGGTGGTGTCACATGAAATATACCGTCCACGACCGTATCGTTTTGCTCATTTTGTGCGTTTACATAAATGACTACTTCATTAGCATGTACATGAACCTCTTTTACCTCAAAATTGAACGTTACAATAGCATAATGATAGGTTGGCGTTGGAAAGGAGACGATTTGCCTTGTTAAATGAGAGCCTGGTCCAGGCAAATACTTTGATAAAGCAGAAGTAATTATACCCGTCAACATGATCGGTGGAACAATAGGATTTTCGTAAATTGATTTAGAGGCAAAATCACGCTGAATATACAAAGGATTATTATCATTTGTTAACCCCAAATAAAGAAGTAAGTCTTTGTCTTCTATTTTTTCAGTAATCATTAATTTTTCTCCAACAATTAACTCTTCAATGTTTCTTCCCATTTTCCTTATTTTACCTAACAACGATACTTCATCCCCTCGTCAGTAAACTACTTCTATCTTAACAATAAGTACAATAAAAGTGCAAGGTGCTAGAGTATTGACGGTTAATGTAGCATTAATTACCTAGACAATAAGAAAAGCGTATAGCCCCTGAAAGTTATCCACATGACGTAGATTTTATAATTTCCTAAAGCCCAAAAAGCGGCTGTCCCTAAAGTCATATAGTGACTGAGAGATGGTCCCTTTTCCAATGTATTGATTTCCGTTCCAGACGGACGCTTTCCGCGGGCATGGCTTCAGTCTCCTCAGGCCAACACGATGTTGGTCACGAAGGCGTTGAGGCCCACAGGATGTGGGTCATGCAATCGTTGCCGCAGGACGCGGCGAACTTAGATTGCCTTCCATTCGAGGTGGCGTTCTTAGCCTTTGTTCCTTTGTTCGCTCCTGCGGGGCCATCAGCTCATGCACCTGCCGCTTCGCTTTCGGTGCAGAAAACATTTGCTATTCTCGCTGGAGTCGCCGTCTTCCACTACATTCAATTGCCTACAAAAAATAGTAGTTTTATAAAAAGTATGCAAAAAAACAGGTGTAGAAAAAGACTCGTTTTTCTACACCTGCTTCAATTTATGGGCTTATTGGACAGCCCCAATCTTATTATAGATTATGCTAAAACGTCCATTACTGCTTTAACTGATTCAGCAGATTTGCTTAATAACGCTTTTTCATCCTCTGTTAGTTCTAATTCAATAATTTTCTCAATCCCACCTGCACCTAGGACAGTTGGAACACCAAGATAAATTCCGTTCATACCATATTCGCCTTCTAAGTAAGCGATTGATGGTAAAACACGTTTTTGGTCTTTAAGAATAGCTTCAGCCATTTCTACTAAAGATGCAGCAGGAGCATAGTAAGCAGAACCATTTCCAAGAAGGTTAACGATTTCAGCTCCACCTTTACGTGTACGGTCAACGATTTCTTCTAAACGAGAAGCGTCAATTAATTTTTCTAATGGGATACCACCAGCATACGAATACCTTACTAGAGGAACCATGTCATCACCATGTCCACCAAGAACGAAACCAGTTACATCTTTAACAGATAGGTTTAATTCTTGTGCAACAAACGTACGGAAACGAGCTGTATCTAGTACACCTGATTGACCGATTACGCGTTCTTTTGGTAAGCCTGATTCTTTATATACCGTGTAAGTCATCGCATCAACAGGGTTAGTTAATACAAGGATTGTTGTATTTGGAGAATATTTTACGATTTCGCTTGTTACAGCTTTCATTACTTTTTGGTTTGTTTGAACTAAATCGTCACGGCTCATACCTGGTTTACGTGCAATCCCAGCAGTAATTATTACTACGTCTGAGTCTTTTGTATCTTCATAATTTGAAGTACCGATAATGTTAGCGTCAAATCCTTGAACTGGACCTGCCTCCGCCATATCTAAAGCTTTCCCTTTAGTTGGGTTTTCAGCTTGGGGAATGTCAACTAATACAACATCTCCAAGTTCTTTTTGAGCTAATAAGAATGCAGTTGTAGCACCTGTAAATCCGCCACCGATTACTGAGATTTTATTTCTTTTTAATGTCATTAGAAAACTCTCCTTTTGTTCTAACGTAAAGGAAGGGAAATTCCCTTCCTAAAAACCAAATTTCGTTTTCAGCTTACATGTTTTTAATTAGTTCGTCAGCGAATTCGGAACATTTCACTTCTGTTGCGCCGTCCATTAAACGAGCAAAGTCGTATGTTACTACTTTAGAAGCAATAGATTTTTCCATTGAATCCATGATTAGTTTTGCCGCTTCATTCCAACCAAGGTGTTCAAGCATTAATACACCTGAAAGAATTACAGAAGATGGGTTTACTTTATCAAGACCAGCATATTTTGGAGCTGTTCCGTGAGTTGCTTCGAAAATAGCATGTCCAGTTACATAGTTAATGTTAGCACCTGGTGCGATACCAATACCACCAACTTGAGCAGCTAATGCATCAGAAATATAATCTCCATTTAAGTTCATTGTAGCAACTACATCGAACTCTTTTGGACGAGTTAAAATTTGTTGTAAGAAGATATCAGCGATTGAATCTTTTACTAAGATTTTTCCAGCTGCAAGAGCTTCAGATTGTGCTTTATCAGCAGCTTCTGTGCCTTGTTCTTCTTTAATTTGATCGTATTGATTCCAAGTGAATACTTTATCTGCGAATTCTTGTTCAGCTACTTCGTAACCCCAAGTTTTGAAAGCTCCTTCAGTAAACTTCATGATATTCCCTTTATGAACTAATGTTAAAGAAGTACGACCTTCTTTAATGATGTAGTTTAAAGCAGCACGTACTAAACGCTTAGTTCCTTCTTCAGAGATTGGCTTGATCCCGATTCCAGAAGTTTCAGGGAAACGAATGTTTTTAACACCGAATTCTGTTTTTAAGAAGTCAATTAATTTTTTAGCATTGTCTGTTCCTTTTGCATACTCGATACCTGCGTAGATATCTTCTGTGTTTTCACGGAAGATAACCATATCTGTATCTTCTGGACGTTTAACAGGAGAAGGTACTCCAGTGAAATAACGAACTGGACGTAGGCAAGTATATAAGTCAAGCTCTTGACGTAATGCTACGTTTAATGAACGAATACCTCCACCGATTGGTGTAGTTAAAGGACCTTTAATAGCAATTAAATACTCATTAATAACGTCTAAAGTTTCTTGAGGTAACCATTCGCCTGTTTGGTCGAACGCTTTTTGACCTGCAAGAACTTCTTTCCATTCAATTTTCTTTTCACCATTATAAGCTTTTTCTACTGAAGCTTCTAATACACGTGATGCTGCAGCCCAGATATCCGGACCCGTTCCGTCTCCCTCGATGAAAGGAATTACTGCTGTGTTTGGTACGTTAAGAACACCGTTTTCTACTGTAATTTTACCTGATGACATTTGTTATTTCCTCCTACTATTATAATCATAGGGCCATAAAGACAATATGTTAAAGCCCTTTCTATTTAAAAAATTATTCTTATCTTTCTTCGATCGGAATATACGTTTGCATACCCGGTCCAACATATTCAGCACGTGGACGAATTAAACGGTTGTCTGCATATTGCTCAAGGATATGAGCAGTCCAACCAGATACACGTGAAACAGCAAAAATAGGTGTAAATAGGTCATGATCAATATTTAGAGAATGATATACAGAAGCAGAATAAAAATCTACGTTAGGTGGAAGTTTCTTTTGACCAGTAACTATTTCTTCAATGCGAATCGACATATCATATAGTTTTGATTCTCCACGAAGTGTAGTCAGCTTTTTAGACATTTCACGTAAATGTTTTGCACGTGGATCACCTTTTCTATATACACGGTGACCAAAGCCCATAATTTTTTCTTTATTATCTAATTTAGCTTTAATATACTCGTCCACTTTATCAAGTGAGTCGATTTCAGTTAACATTTTCATTACTTGTTCATTAGCTCCACCGTGAAGTGGTCCTTTTAGTGCGCCAATTGCAGCTACAACCCCCGAGTAAATATCAGATAAAGTTGCCACACATACACGTGCAGTAAATGTAGATGCATTTAACTCATGATCTGCATGTAGTACAAGTGCTTTATCAAATGCTTCGACCTCAATATCTTCTGGAAGTGTACCTGAAAGCATGTACAAGAAGTTTGCAGCATACCCTAAATCATTTCTAGGAGCAACTGGATCTAGACCTCTACGTACACGTGAGAATGCAGTAACTAAAGTGGAAAGTTTTGCTTGCAGTTGAATTGCTTTTAAGTAGTTTGCTTCCTCGGACATATCTTCAGCTGCATCATCATATAATGCTAGCATAGAGACTGCTGTTCTTAGAGCAGACATTGGATGAACTTTATCAATTGGATAAGTTTTGAAGTGATTTAAAACTTCTTGAGGGACTGCCATATTATCAGCTAATTGTTGTTTTAGTTCTGATAGCTCTGCTGCTTTTGGTAGGCGCTTATGCCACAGTAAGTACACAACCTCTTCAAAGCTTGCATTAGTTGCTAAATCATCGATATCATAGCCAACGTATGTAAGTGTGTCATCAATAATAGAACTGATGGCTGTCTGCGTTGCTACAATTCCTTCTAAACCACGAGTTGCTGTCATTTTTATATCTCCCTTTCAACAGTACAATAATTCGCTCTACCTCTTTCGTAAACCGAAATACTATCTGTATGTATTATGTTTCCTGAATTCTTTACTCTCATATTATATATCATAATTGGCGAATTTGTGAATGAAAACGCTTGAAATAAAATAAATAAGAAATTTCAATCTCCTAATTTATTGAAAAGAATGGATGAAAATGATTGCTCTGCAAATAAATAAAAAAGAAATCGTGACTTATTGGGTTCCAATTGGAATAATTATACTAATATTATTTATTGCTTATCCTCTTTCATTGGCTATATTATGTGGTTACTTTCTATTCCCAATTACAAATTTCTTCTATAGTAAAATAAAAATGCCAATTATTTTTAGTGTTTTGTTAACAGAAGCACTGATTTTAACAGGAGTTTTATTATTTCTATTCTTTATAGTGCAGACATTAATCGATCTCATCCCACTTATACACGACCATGTAGTCCTATTACCAATCGATCAATTACAAAAGCATCCAATCTTTTTAATGTTTGAAGGGGAGTTTCAGGAATTATTAAATAAGTTATTAAATAATCTATTAATAAATCTCACCCATCTACCTTCTTATTTTTTTGAAGTGTTCCTTTTTAGTATTGGGTTATTTTTTTCACTAACCGAATCTACAAAAGATCGTCTTTGGTTTCTCGTTTACTTTCCTAAAAAATCTCGCTCCTTTTTTCAAAGGGCTCTGATAAAGGCCTCTGTTGTCGTAAATAAATTTTTGTCTGTGGGGTTAAAACTTTTTTTACTAACCTTGATTCTATTATCCATCGGATTTAGTGTTTTAGGCTTACATAATCCCATAAAATACGCTTTTCTAATTTCATTAGTAGATAGTATCCCTTTTTTAGGTACTGGCCTCATTCTAATTCCGCTTAGTGTATATTTCTTTCTGATGGATGAACAGATGGTCGGCACAATCATTTTACTTCTCTATCTATTTGTTCAATTAACAAGACATATTGTCGACTCTATGCTTTGGTCTGCCTCTATGCAAATAAAGGCTGTCCACGTATTCTTTCTAAGCGCGGCAGCCATTTTATTATTTGGGTTTATAGGTATATTATTTAGCCCATTTATTTATTTGTTCGCAAATAAGTGGGAGAGCCTTACGAAGACTTCATCACAATAACTTGACCATTTTTCATTTTTTTTCGAATCCATCGATAAATAATTGGTTTAAATAATTTTCGAGTTGGAGCAAATAAAAGCATGAAGCCAAGGATATCTGAAATGAAACCTGGGAGCACTACTAAAATCGCGCCAACAAAAATGCAAATTCCATTTATGGCAGCTTGACCGGGTGCTTGATAATTCTTCACACTATCTGAAACTTCTCGGAATGCTTTCATACCTTGTTTTTTCGCAAAATATCCACCGATCACTCCACTTGCTATTATTAAAAGAAACGTATTTCCAACACCTATTGTTTTACCGGATAGGAGTAAAATATATAACTCAATTGCAGGAATTATGATGAACAAACTAATAATCCATTTCATACATTCACCTTCCATATATATAATAATTGCCTCACCCTTTTGGGTGAGGCATTATGTTGTAGAAAAATCTTAATTTAAAGGTGTTGCCTCACTGGGTGAGGCTATTACTATTAAATAATACTTGCATGACCATGATAAATTACACCAGTTACAGAATCTATCGTTAATTCTTGACCATTTTCAATTAATTTAGTCGCATTTTCAACGCCAACAATGACTGGAATTCCTAAGCTTAAACCTACTACTGCCGCGTGACTTGTTAAGCCGCCCTCTTCCGTAATAAGCCCTTTGCATTTTTCAATTCCAGGAATCATATCTTTGTCGGAGCCAATTGTTACAATAATACTATTGGAAGTATCTTTTCCTTCTAACTCTTTCGCATTATTTACAACAAGGGCTTTACCAAATGCAGTCATTCTACCGATTCCTTGGCCTTTCGCAACCATATCACCAATTATATGTACTTTCATCAAGTTAGTAGTACCAGCTTCTCCAACAGGAACTCCTGCTGTAATGACCACAAGATCTCCATGAGTTACATAATGATGTAGTATACTTTCCTCGACTGCTACTTCTAAAATTTCGTCTGTAGATTGTGCTTTCCTCCCAACAATCGGGTAAACACCCCATACAAGCGTCAATTTTCGAGAAGGTGTAATAGAGGAAGTGACTGCAATAATTGGAACTCCCGGTCTAAACTTAGCAATCATTTTAGCAGTATAGCCACTTTCTGTAGGAGCAATGACAGCTTTCACTTTTAAGTTGATCGCTGTATGCGCTGCAGCTTGTCCAATCGCATCTGTTAAGTTTACTTCTCTAGCTTTACTTAGCTTCGTTACATTCGCCCGATAATCTACAGCGTTTTCTGTTCGCTTTGCAATTTTGTCCATCGTTTGAACTGCTTCGACTGGATATAAACCAGCTGCAGTTTCTCCAGAAAGCATAATTGCATCTGTTCCGTCAAAAATTGCATTTGCAACATCACTCGCTTCTGCACGAGTTGGTCTTGGATTACGTTGCATAGAATCTAACATTTGAGTTGCAGTTATTACTGGCTTTCCAGCTTCATTACATTTTTGAATAAGACTTTTTTGCACTAATGGAACTTCTTCTGCAGGAATTTCAACACCAAGATCTCCCCTTGCAACCATTAAGCCATCCGAAACTAGAATAATTTCATCAATATTATCTACGCCTTCTTGGTTTTCAATTTTAGGGATGATTTGAATCTGAGCACCATTATTTTTTTCTAAAAGCTCTCTAATTTCTAATACATCTTTTGCACGTCGTACAAAGGATGCCGCGATGAAATCTACATCTTGCTCTATTCCAAACAAAATATCCTTTGCATCCTTTTCTGTTATTCCTGGTAATTGGACAGATACTCCTGGAACATTTACACCTTTATTATTTTTTAACGTACCAGCATTTTGAACGTATGTTGAAATAATTCCATCACTTATATTAATCTTTTTCACAATTAACTCAATTAATCCGTCATCAAGTAATATAATAGAACCTTCCTGTACGTCTTCGATTAACTTCTCATAGGAAATAGAGAAACGTTCTGTGTTTCCTAACACTTCCGTCATGGAAATATCGATTGTTTGTCCAGAAATCAATTCAATAGAATCATTCTCCATTTTATGTGTTCGAATTTCAGGACCTTTTGTATCTAATAAGATCCCAACAATTTTCCCTAGTTTTTTAGATACCGCTTTTATTGTTTTAATTCTAGCCGCATGCTCTTCATGGCTACCATGTGAAAAATTTAATCGGGCAACATTCATTCCAGCTTCAATTAATTTTTCTAACATTTCCTCCGATTCACTTGCAGGTCCAATTGTACAAACTATTTTAGTTTTTCTCATAGTACAGTCCTTTCTAATTAAAGAAATATTTAGCTGATTAAATAGATAATTCTTTCGATAATTGATACATATTCGTATCAAAATCTTCTATCTTTTCAAATGCTTCCATCATATCATAGTCTACCACTTGATGATTCTGGATGCCAACCGCACGCCCTCCGTTACCTGCTAGTAAAACTTCGACTGCCCTAGCACCGAACATACTTGCAAGCACTCGATCGCGACCAGTTGGAGAACCGCCACGTTGAATATGACCAAGCACTGAAACTCTAGTTTCAATATTTGCATGTTCCATTAGTTTTAATGCAAATTCCGAGCCACTCATAACTCCTTCTGCCACAATAATAATACTATGTTTCTTACCACGTGCATGTCCACTTTGTAAACGTTCCACAACTTCTTCCATATTTATTTTAATTTCTGGAATAATAATTGTTTCCGCGCCTCCTGCAAGACCTGCCCATAATGCAAGATCACCAGCATCTCTTCCCATTACTTCAATAATAAACGTTCGATCATGTGAGGTTGCCGTGTCTCTTATTTTATCAATACAATCTATGACCGTATTTAGCGCCGTATCAAAGCCTAATGTATAATCTGTACCTGGAATATCATTATCAATAGTCCCTGGTATACCAACGCATGGAAATCCATTTTTCGTTAAGGTCATAGATCCACGATAAGAACCATCGCCTCCAATAATAACTAACCCTTCAATATCATTTGCTCTTAACTGCTCTATTGCTTTGCGTTGTCCTTCTTCTGTCCGGAACTCTGGACATCTGGCAGAATATAGCTTCGTTCCTCCACGTTGAATAATATCACCCACAGAACCGAGATTTAGTAATTCCATATTCCCATCAATTAAGCCTTGATAGCCATGAAATATACCTACTACTTCAAGTCCTTCATAAATTGCTTTTCTGACAACTGCACGAATTGCAGCATTCATGCCCGGAGCGTCTCCTCCACTTGTTAATACACCTATGCGCTTCAACTAATTCCCCTCCACCCTATGTATTTAATAAAATAAGCTTATCACGAAATGGCTTAAAAAAAAAATGCGTCTTATCTAGACGCATTTCCCTCCGTGAACTCCCCAATATTTTTAAACTTAGCATAACGATTTTCAATCAATTCATCTGCTGAAAGCTCACATAGTTGTTGTAAAGAGTTAATAAGTGCTTCTTTCATATACGTTGCTTGTGCATCTAGGTCTCTATGAGCACCCCCATGTACTTCTCGAACAATCGTATCAATAATATTCATTTCTTTTAAATCAGGTGCTGTAATCTTCATCGCTTCAGCAGCTTGCTTCGCAAGAGATGAATCTTTCCATAAAATAGAAGCTGCTCCTTCTGGTGAGATTACGGAGTAAGTAGAGTTCTCTAACATATGAATGTGATTAGCAACTCCTAAAGCTAGTGCTCCACCACTACCACCTTCGCCGATTACGACACTAATTACCGGAACTTTTAAGCCAGCCATTTCTACTAAGTTCCTAGCGATTGCTTCACTTTGACCTCGCTCTTCTGCAGCTTTACCTGGATAAGCTCCTTTAGTATCGATAAAACATATAATTGGACGATTAAATTTTTCCGCTTGTTTCATTAAACGTAATGCTTTTCGGTATCCCTCTGGATGTGGCATCCCAAAATTACGTCTAATGTTTTCTTTCGTATCGAGGCCTCGCTGATGCCCAATAATAGTAATTGGTTTTCCGTCTAATAAAGCTATTCCGCCTATGATTGCCGCATCATCCCCATACAAACGGTCTCCATGAAGTTCAATAAAATCTGTACATAATAATTGAATATAGTCTCTTGTCGTCGGACGATTTGGATGGCGGGCTACTTGTACACGGTCCCAAGGTTCCATATTTTCATAAATTTCTTGTTCTAATTTTCTTAATCGATCTTCTAAATTTTCAATTTCTACTGTCATATCTACTTCTGCATTTACAGTGTATTCTTTTAGTTCAATTATTTTATTTTTCAGTTGAATAATTGGCTCTTCAAACGGTAGTGCTTTTACCATGGGGATACCTCCTTACGCTCATGCATTTGAACAAGTAATGCTACTGTTTCTCGCATATCTTTTCTGTGTATTACCGCATCCAACTGACCATGATCCAATAAAAATTCCGCGGTTTGAAAATCTTCTGGAAGTTTTTCGCGAACAGTTTGCTCGATTACTCTTCGACCTGCAAATCCAATTAAGGCTTTTGGCTCTGCAATATTAATATCTCCAACGGAAGCAAAACTTGCAGAAACTCCTCCTGTTGTCGGGTGAGTCAAAATCGAAATATATAGAAGACCATGATCACTATGTCTTCTTAACGCTACGGAAGTTTTCGCCATTTGCATGAGGGATAATACCCCTTCTTGCATCCTTGCTCCACCACTTGCAGTGAAAATAATGAAAGGTACACGAAGTTCTGTCGCTTTTTCAACCGCTCTTGTAATTTTTTCCCCGACTACCGAGCCCATTGAACCCATTCTAAAATGAGAATCCATTATAGCAACTACAACTTGTTGACCTTCTAGTTGTCCAACACCTGTTAAGACAGCTTCATTTAGGCCAGTCTTTTTTGCATCTGATTTAACCTTTTCCGTATAACCAGGAAAGTTTAGTGGATTTATTGTTTCTAAATGGTCATCCATCGATACAAAGGACCCTTCATCTAAAAAGATTTCAACGCGTTCAAAAGCCGTCATTTTCATATGATGATCACACGAAGGACAAACTTTTAAATTTTTCATGAGGTCCTTTGTAAACACATTTTTTCTACACTCCGGACATTTCATCATAATTCCTTCTGGCACATCATTTTTTGCTCTCTCGGTAGGAATCGTTGCATATTTCTTTTTCTGATTTTTTCTAAATATATCTCGAATACTCATTTAAACTTCTCCCCTATTCATTAACAAAAGCCATTCATTATAAAAAGATACGGCAAGCTGCTCATCCCCATTTTGCAAGGATGTCAGAAGCTGTATCCAGGCTCTTTTCTCTTCTGAATCCATGTAACTGCGATATGGCTCTCCAGCAAACTGTTTTAATAAAAACCAAATTTTTAATCCAAGTCTATTATCAGATATAATGAGTATTTCTCTAATAATATCCTCTCGAAGCACTTCTTCTTGTAGTAATCTTTCTACAAATGCATCCCAAATTGTTAGTTTTTGAAGATGCTCTGTCAGACAAATCGTTCGAATGGCATCTTTTTCTAAAGCCTCTCTTGTCGTGTGAACATCTTCCTTCGACTTAGACTCTTGCAATATAAAAGTGGATAATAATTCCACTAATTGATGTTTACGATAATCGGAAAGAAAAGTTCCCTCTCCTCTTCTTGTTTCAATTAATCCTAATAGCTCTAAGCTTCTAAGTGCTTCCCTTACAGTTGATCTACCTACTTGTAAACGTTCTGCAAGTTCTCTTTCGGAAGGTAGCTTACCACCCACCGCAACTTGTTCATCATGAATAAGCTGTCTTAGCTGCTTGACTATTTCTAAAAACATTTTTCTTGAGTTGTTTTTTGGATTCATCCAATCCTCACTCTTCCATTTATTACAAAGTGGTCTGACCACTTATATGTATTAGCATACAAAAGATTTATTAAAACGTAAAGAAAAAACTGTACAAAAAAATGTACAGTCTAGAGATAAAGTTAATATTTTGTTCAAAAGGTCTGTTAAAAGATCATGTGATCACCTGCCGAAAATCCACTCGCTTACCGCGGACAAACTGCCAAGTCTCTAGGGCAACAGGATGTTGGTCACAGCGACCCTCCTTCTGCGTCGAAAGCCGTAGCCGATAGACGCAAATCCTACATTCGCCACATAAATGTGGTGTTCTATTAAATATCCGCTAATTGGATTTAGCACGACTCTGTTCGCTTTCCGTGGGCGAGCGCCGAGCCTCCTCCTACACTACGCTTAGTGCGGGGTGTCGGCTGTCTCGCTTTCCCACAGGAGTCTCACGCCGTCGTGCTAAATCCTATAATATACAGTGTCGTCACATCGAATATTTATCATAAAAAAATCTGTAATAGAGTTTTTCAGTGCCCTCGGGCTTATCGGAACAAATCCTACATCACCATTTTTCAGTGCCCTCATAAGCCCGCTATGGGGTCATGACAGCCCGTTTTTCCAGGATAAGTATCGAAGATTTTCGTCATAAAATAGACGCTACTAAAAACAAATCCTAATTTAACATACTCTATTTAAGAGTATTCAGCTTGACGACAAAAGTATTTTTATAAATTATTATGAATAATAATAATAAATACACCTGAAGAGGTAACTTTATCTAATTAAAAGTAAAGATAGTGGATATCTATAAGGAATTGTTTAATAAGGCAAGGTCCACCACGAAGACTCCTGTGGGAACAGCTTGAGCAGAAGACCCCGCAGGAACGCTTGAGGAAGTAAGGCTAAGAACGCCGCGTCCTGCGGCAACGCCTTCATGACCAACCTCGTGTTGGCCCGAGGCTGAAGCCAAGCCCACGGAAAGCGAAGTGGTGGTCCTTGCCGAATTTAATCTACAACTCTATGCACCCAAAATTGAGTTTGTCTACAGTCTGCATACTCTATTCAAAAGTATTTTTTTCAACAGTCTAAAATGGTTTTTGTTAATATTTGAACTTTTCCATTTCGTTTTTCGCATTTGCCTTCGACCAAAATAATAGAAAGCTCACTTAGCAGATTATTGTACTTCGCGTATTCTTCAGGAAATAAAGTAATAGAAAGACTTCCAGTATCATCTTGAATAGTGACAAAAGCCATCGCTTCACCTTTTTTCGTACGGATTCTTTTTATTTCTTGGATTAATCCCACTACTCTTACTTTCGAGTCTTTTGTAGATTGCAGTATGTTCCATATATTATTAATTGGTTCAGTAATATTTTTCTTCTTAACTATCGTTGGATGTTCAGAAAAATATTGTCCTAATACTTCTTTTTCAAATTGGAGTTTTAGCATTAAAGGCAATGGTTCTGACTTTATATATTTGGATTTCCCAAAATGTGAAGCATCTCCTCCAAATAAGTCCGTTTCTTCTGCAGGACTTACAAGCTCTGCATATTTTGCTGCTGCGTCTAGTGTTGCAAGTAAGGTCGAACGTTCCACACCAAAGTCATCTAATGCACCAGCCTTTATAAGCGGCTCTATATTCTTTCTCGTAAAATGAATAGCGGATATACTTGCAGCAAAATCAAATATATCTTCCCAATTCGTTGATCCATCCATCCTCTGCTTCAGTAGTTTCTGCGTAAATTGATGTGAAACCCCTTTTATTGCTTGTAAACCAAATCTCACTCCATCATTTTCAACTGTAAAAAATGGTAGGCTTTTAAATATGGATGGAGGAAATACCGGAATCTCTTTTTGTTTCATCTCCATAACTAGTTGGTTTAACTTTTCTTGATTTCCTGTAGCTGTACTTAATAGAGCGCAGTAGAATGCCAGTGGAAAATGGGCTTTCAAAAAGGCCATTTGATAGGATATGAGACTATAGGCAACCGCATGACTTTTTGGAAACCCATAGTCTGCAAATCGAACGATTAGGTCATAAACAGAAGAAGCTGCTTGCTCTGAATGACCAAGTTGAATTGCTTTCTGAACAAAATGGGTACGCTCTTTTTGTAAAATATCTCGATTTTTTTTACTTACAGCTCTTCGCAATAAATCGGCTTCTCCAAATGTAAATCCAGCCATTTGGGAGGCGATCTGCATAATTTGCTCTTGATATACTATAATGCCATACGTCTCTTGTAAAATAGGCTGCAAAACAGGATGTTCATACGTAACCGGTATTTGACCTAATTTACGTTTTGCGTATAGTGGAATACTATCCATTGGACCTGGTCTATATAATGCATTTACTGCTACTATATCTTCCAATCTAGTGGGCTGTATTTGTTTCAGCGCATTTCGCATCCCAGCTGATTCTAACTGAAAGACACCTGTCGTATCTCCATGTTGTAACAAGTGAAATGTACGTTCGTCATTTAGAGGAATATCGGTTAAAGAAAAATTCATAGAACGATTATTGTTAATAAGCTTTAAAATTCGTTCAATGATCGTCAGATTCCTTAAACCTAGAAAATCCATCTTTAACAAGCCTATTTGTTCTACTTCCTTCATTGGCCATTGTGTTAAAAATATCTCATCATGTCCGTTTTGAATAGGCACTACATCCACAAGCGGAACAGGAGACAACACAACACCTGCTGCATGGGTAGATGCATTTCTTGGCAAACCTTCTAAAGCAAGGGCCACTTGAAACCATTTCTTTCGAATATCCTCTGTCTGTATGAATTCTCGTAATTTTTGTGATTGCTCGAAAGCTTCTTGTAAGGTGATACCTAATTTATTTGGAATGAAAGAGGAAATAGCCTCTAATGTAGTAGACTCAAATCCAAACACCCTCGCAACTTCTCTAGCAACTGCTTTAGCAGATAGGGTTCCAAACGTAATAATTTGAGAAACGTAATTTTTCCCATATTTCTCAGCAACGTAATGTATTACTTCCATTCTTCTGGAATCAGCGAAATCGATGTCTATATCAGGCATGGTTATTCGTTCGGGATTTAAAAAACGCTCGAAAAGAAGCCCATAAGGTAAGGGATCCACATCCGTAATAAATAGAGAATAAGCCACAAGTGAGCTTGCAGATGAACCTCGACCAGGTCCCGTTAAAATATTGGCTTGCTTTGCAAATTTCATAAAATCTTGCACAATTAAGAAGTAATCCTCATAATTCATTTGATTAATAATTTGAAGTTCATAATGAAGTCGATCTTTATACTGTTGCTTCACTTCATGTAAACGTATTTTTAATCCTGCTTCACATAGCTCTCTTAAGTAATCTTTTGCTAGCACGGATTCCGGCAAGGGGAATTTCGGCATAATATGTGCTTGTTGATCAAAGTTCACTTGACATCCTATCAACATTTCCTGCGTATTTTCAAGCCAGTGAGGAACGTCTGAAAACCACTCGTTCCATTCTTCATTTGTTAAAACATGATACGAATGATCCGAAGGCTTTAGTCGATTATGATCCGTCATTTTCACGGATTGGTCCATAGCATTTAATACTTCGTAGGCAAATGCATCTTCTTTTTGTACATAGCGACTCATATGAAAGACGGTTATTTTTGTAGAGGTTTGCTGCGCGGCCTGTATTATTTCTATTTCCAATTCAAGCTTCCTACCATTTGGACGCTCCATTCCAATATATAGAGAAGAGATATCGAAAATAGTATGTAACTCTGAAAGTACTTCTGCAGAAAAATGGTTGTCAGCCTTATAAACAGCGATTAGACCAGTTTTATAGGCATGTAGCCATTTTTTAGGAAGGATAGTAAGTTCTCTTGTCTCAAGACTACTAGATATTTTCAATAAGTTCTCGTAACCTTCATTATTTTTTGCATATAGAACGACAACAACAGATTTACTTTCTAATTGGACATTCAAGGAAAGACCTATGACTGGCTGAATTTGATGTTTACTTAATTCATGCCAAAAAGGCAACAACCCATACAATCTACTGTTTGTAATGGCAGCTGCCTTTGCATTATTTTCTTTCAGCTTTTGAATGAGCTGCTCCAATTGAATTGTACTTTTCAGCATATCCGCTGATGTGACAATTTGTGGATATACTGTTTTCATATTAAACACCTCAATTTATAGCTTTTTCAAATCTTCCACGACTCGATCTGCTTCATCCCATGTTTGAACACTAGCGCCTGAAGCGAGCGGATGACCTCCACCACCGTATTTCTTAGCAATTCCATTAATAACCGGACCTTTAGAGCGTAAACGAACACGAATAGCATCTGCATCTTCAATGAAAAACACCCAGCATTTCATTCCTTTAACGTCCGCTAACGAACTTACTAATAAAGAAGCCTCTGACTCAGCTACCTTATACTTTTGTAGGAGTTCTCTCGTCAATTTCACGTGACCGACTCCTTTGTCATCCATCTCAAAGTTTGCATAAATATAGCCTTTGAGTTGAAGTATATTACTTTCCACTTCATACATGCCATTAAAAAGTGCTGTACGGTCAAAACCATAGGAAATTAATTCACCTGCAACGTTCATCGTTTGTTCTGTCGTACTTTGGAACATGAATCTGCCTGTATCCCCTACTATTCCTGCGTAAAGTAATCTTGCTATGACAGCATCCATTTTCCAACCCTTATATTCTCTAGCCTCAGCAAACAATTCAAAAATCATTTCACTCACAGAACTGGCATCTGTATCTACCCAAAGTAAATCTCCATATGCATCGTCATTTGGGTGGTGGTCAATTTTAAGGAGATAACTACCTAGCTTATACCGTTCATCATCTATTCTTTCCGTATTTGCAGTATCCGTTACAATGACTAATGCGTTTTGAAAGTCTTCATCTGTCACTACATCTGGATGAGCAAGAAAGTCTAATGTATTTTCATGGGTTCCTGTTGCAAATACTTTTTTGCTTGGATAGTTAAATGCTATTAATTCTTTAAGACCTATTTGTGAGCCGTATGCATCGGGATCTGGCCTAACATGACGGTGTAGAATTATTTTGTCATAGCGTTCGATTGTGTCTATGATTTGTCTTTTCATTTATTTTCCCCCATTGAGACTCGTTTACTATTCGCATTTTTAGAAATTTCCTTTACAATAATAGAAGATTATCTTTTATTGGAGGTTCATTATGTTTCTAAATGTACTATTCGTAATTGCTATAGTTGTCTCATTTGTTTGGTATTTTTATTATAAAACTAAACAGCTACGCACAACTTTACCTATTCGTAAAAAATGGTTCGCAGCAAAAGCTTCTGCATGTCTTGGAGCATTTTTACTATTTTTTGGGCTTAACTTTTTAGTTGTTTACCAATCCGGTGTAACCTATGTTGTTTCTGGATTATTCATTTTACTAGGCGGTTATTTTATGTATCATAATTTTAAGGCTGCTAAACACTATGGTCAGTTTGTAAAAGAGGAAGTTTCTCTAAATCAATAATCGCCTACGATGCAGCCAAATGCTGCATCATTTTTTTATTTACATAGAATCCTTACACTTTATCTTTCTAACAACTGATAGGTTACCATTGCTTTCCCTACTAGTTGTTTGTCATTAAATACTTCGATATCCATCTTCGCTACTTTTCGGCTCATTTCTAAAACACGAGCGTGAACTCTAAGAATACTTTCCAATTGAATTGGTTTTGTATAATAAATTGTCATATTTTCAACAACACTTTCTCCACGCTTCCGAATCTTCAATGTTTGCGCGCCAGTTTCTGTTAACAGGATAGTAAAAGCCCCATAAGACATCGCTCCATAGTGATCCGTCATTTGCGGAGTTACTTCAAACTCAAATAAAAATTCCTCCGTGGATATAACTTTTATTTGCTGTTTAACGATATCATCGATTGTTTCTCCATTTTGCGGCTGTCTAGAAGCGGCTTGTAAAGCTTTTAAAACATCTTGTCTACTAATAACACCTTCTAAATAATTACTATCTCGCACTACTGGCAACAAATCGATTCCTTCCCAGATCATTCGATGACTAGCAGATGCAACACTTGTTTTCATCGTTATGGATATTGGGTTTTTCGTCATCACTTTTTCAATCAATTCATTACTTGATTTCCCTATTACATCTCTAGCAGTAACGATCCCGACTAATTTATTCGATTTATCTACTACTGGAAATCCACCATGTGTCGTTAAATGGTTTAACTCCCGGTATTGCTTAACTTGGTCCGTTGTATATAGAAAGGACGTGTCTTGTATGGGTACATAAATATCTTCGATGAGTAAAACATCTTTTTTAATTAGTTGATCGTCTATTGCACGGTTAATCATTGTTGCCACTGTGAATGTATCGTAACTAGTTGAAATAACGGGTAACTCTAATTCATCTGCTAGCTTTTTAATACTGTCTAAAACATCGAATCCACCTGTGATTAATACTGCTGCTCCTGCTTGTAATGCAGTCTCATGGACTTTTAAGCGATTCCCAACTATTAGTAAGTTACTAGGCTCCACATAACGCATCATGTCATCCAGCTGCATTGCACCAATTACAAACTTATTCAATGTTTTATATAGACCCGTTTTACCACCTAAAACTTGTCCATCTACAATATTTACAACTTCAGCAAAAGTTAGTCTTTCAAAATGCTCTTTCTTCTTTAGTTCGATTCGAATTGTACCAACTCGTTCAATCGTACTAACTAGTCTTCTATTCTCCGCTTCTTTTATTGCTCGATAAGCTGTACCCTCACTGACTGCTAAATCCTTTGCAATTTGTCTAACGGATATTTTATCTCCAACAGGAAGATTTTCTATATATGCTAAAATTTGCTCATGTTTTGTTGTCATGTAGTCACATCCAAACGATTGTTATACGTTTATTGTACCACAATTTTCACTATATCTATTTATGTGACAATTGGACAAAGTCCCCTGCATTCAGTACTTGTACATCTGCAGTTTTCACAAGGTCTTTAAACTCATTTGGATCCTGCTTTATCGCCGGAAACGTATTATAGTGAATCGGAACCACTATTCTTGGGTTAAGTAATTGCACAGCATATGCAGCATCTTCAGGTCCCATCGTAAAGTTATCTCCAATTGGTAAAAATGCTACGTCAATATTATTTCGTTCCCCGATTAACTTCATATCTCCGAACAATGAGGTATCTCCAGCATGATAAATAGTTATTCCTCCAACTGTGAGCAGGATTCCCGCAGGCATTCCAGCGTAGATGGTCTTTCCTTCATTTGTTGTAAATGAAGAGCTATGAAAAGCTTGTGTATATTTGACTTTTCCGAAGTCAAAGTCAAATGCTCCGCCTATTCCCATTGCATGCACCTTTACTCCTTGTGATTCTATATAATTCGCAAGCTCAAATGTAGCAATTACGACTGCATCATTTCTTTTTGCGAGGTCAACCGTATCTCCCACATGATCATTATGGCCATGCGTTAATAAAATGACGTCGACACTTTCTTCCGAAGCTTTTAAATCTGTTTGCCCATTTCCAGTAATAAATGGGTCAATTAAAATTGTGTGTGTGTTTGTTTTAATCTTGATTACTGAGTGTCCATGATAGCTAATGCTCATGTCATCATCTCCTTTAATAATTTTAAACTTCCTCTTATTCTTCATTCAACGTAGATGCTAGAATTCCTTTATTCTGCTATTCTTATTATATAAACTAAAAAGAGGTGTCTTTATGAATCAAATAGAAAAAATTCAATCATTTTTACAATCTAATAATACGGATGCTGCTTTCATAACAACTCCAGACAATGTGTTTTATTTTACCGGCTTTAGAAGCAACCCACATGAACGCTTATTGGGGGTTGTTATTTTTAAAGATACCGCTCCCTTTATTATTTGCCCTAAAATGGAAATTCCAGACGCAAAAGCCGCTGGATGGACAGGTGATATTGTAGGACATCAAGATACAGAAAATGCTTGGGATATCGTTATTCAAACGATCCAAGAAAAAGTTGGAGGCATAAATACGCTTGCCATCGAAAAAGCACATGTAACTGTGGAGAGACTAGAAGCACTGGAGGAAAGAATCCCTTCTTTACAAGTTTCTAGAATTGATGAAAAGATAAACGAGCTTCGTGTGATCAAAACGGAAGAAGAATTAGTGAATATGCGTAAAGCTGCAGAACTTGCTGATTATGCAATTGAAGTTGGATGCAATGAAATTGCAGAAGGTAAGACTGAGCTCGAAATATTAAACGCGATTGAATTAGCAGTAAAAGAAAAAGGTGCGACACAAATGTCCTTCAATACAATGGTATTAAGCGGACCTAAGACAGCTTCTCCTCACGGAACTCCAGGTGATCGTAAAATCCAAAAAGGTGACTTTATATTATTTGACCTTGGGGTTGTCTACAATGGCTATTGCTCAGATATTACGCGCACCGTTGCTTTTGGTGAACCAACTTCGGATAAACGTGAAATATACGAAACAGTTCGTCAAGCGGAAGAAGCTGCAGTACAAGCTGTTAGACCAGGTATTACTGCGATGGAACTAGACAAAATTGCTCGTGATATTATTACAAATGCAGGTTATGGAGACTATTTTACACACCGTTTAGGACATGGACTTGGAATTTCTGTGCATGAGTTTCCTTCTATTACAGGAGTAAATGATATGAAACTAGAAGCTGGGATGGTTTTCACCATTGAACCTGGAATTTATCACCCAGAAATAACAGGCGTTCGTATCGAAGACGACGTTGTAGTAACAGCTGATGGAGTCGAAGTGCTAACTAAGTTTCCAAAAGAATTACAAATTCTATAGTATAGAAGCGCCCTTTTAGGGTGCTTTTTTACTGTCCAATCATATAGCCAATAACCGCTAATGCTAGTCCCCCTAAATAGGTAGTAGAAAAATAAAGAAGCCATCTAATCGGATTCTTTTGGAGTGTATATAATTCTTTATTGAAGGTAGAAAAAGTTGTAAACGCCCCTAGAAGACCGGTCCCAATCATTAATAAATAAAATTCTTCCATGTTAATCCCAATAATTATCCCAAGAAGAAATGAACCTACAATATTAACTGAAAGCGTCCCGTAAGGAAACCACCCATCCGATTTATTGTTCCATTTCTCTGAAATGTAAAACCTAGCAATCGCTCCTACAAATCCCGCGATGCCAACAGCAAACAAATAGGAGATACTCACCTACTCACCTCTTTTTTCCACCCTATGTTACTCATTAAACTTCCACCGACCACACTTACTCCAATATAAACGAAAGCAAGAATAGTATTACCATCGTGAAACAAACGGACTGTTTCGACACTAAATGCTGAAAACGTGGTAAAAGATCCTAAAAATCCAGTCCCGACTGCTACTTTTAGTTGTTCAGAAAACATGCTTCTAGACGTTATAAATGCTAAAGCAAAGCATCCTATTAAATTTACACATAATGTAGCGAATGGAAACACTGATTGTGAAAAAAATATATATCCTATAACATATCTTGCAATTGCACCCATTGCGCCTGCAACCCCTACGTAAAAAAACATCATTTTTTCATCTCCATTGATGCTAATAATCAGAAATCACCCAAGCCTGTACAGGTTTGGGTGAAGACCTTTTACTATTTAGTTTAAAAGAGTTGCTACATCAACATAAGGCAAGCCTTGTGCTTCCGCAACTGCCTTAAATGTTACGTGGCCTGCTAAAGTATTAATACCTTTTTGTAAAGCAAGATTATCTAAGCATGCTTGGATATACCCTTTGTTTGCAATTTGAACTGCATAAGGGACAGTAGCATTTGTTAACGCCATTGTGGAAGTTCTAGGTACTGCTCCTGGCATATTAGCAACTGCATAATGTACTACGCCATGTTTTACATAAGTTGGATTGTCATGTGTTGTAATGCGATCAGAAGTTTCGAAAATACCACCTTGGTCAATTGCAATATCAATTACAACAGAACCAGGAGACATAGATTTAATCATTTCTTCTGATACAAGCTTAGGAGCTTTGGCACCAGGGATGAGAACTGCTCCTACTACTAAATCTGCTTCTTTTACTGCTTGTCCAATATTATAAGGATTAGAGATTAATGTTTGAACATTGCTACCAAATAAGTCTTCTAATTGACGTAGACGATCAGCATTTAAATCGATAATTGTTACTTGTGCTCCCATACCTATAGCTATGCTAGCTGCGTTTGTACCGGCAATACCTCCACCTACAATCGTAACCTTTGCACGTGGTACCCCTGGAACTCCTCCAAGTAAAATACCTTTTCCACCATTAATTTTCTCTAAGTATTGAGCACCAAGTTGCGTTGCCATACGACCAGCAACTTCACTCATAGGAGTTAGCAATGGTAACGAGTTATTTGGAAGTTGAACTGTTTCGTACGCAATAGCAGTTACTTTCTTTTCCAGTAATACGCTCGTCAAATCTTCTTCAGGAGCTAAATGCAAGTAAGTAAAAAGAATTGATTCCTCACGAATAAGTGCAAATTCTTCATGAGTAGGCTCTTTTACTTTCATCACCATCTCTTGATTCCATGCTTCTTCTGCTGTTTGTACAATTGTTGCACCTGCAGCAATATAATCCTCATCCGTGAAACTTGAGCCTAATCCAGCGCCAGCTTCTATAAATAATTCGTGATTATAAAGTTTTAAACTTACTACTCCTGCTGGTGTCATTGCCACCCGATTTTCATTATTTTTTGTTTCTTTCGGAACGCCAATACGCATTTTTTTATCCCCCTATGTAAGCATTTTAATCAAAGCAATAATAAATGAAACATTCAAACAAGTCCATTTTATCATTAATAAATCAAAAATGCTCAACAAATAAATTAATTAAAAGGAAATGTTCACAGATTATCCAAATTAAATAAATAATAGTAGAAGGAATATACCAATAAATCTCGAAATATATATATATAACAAGTATAGGAGGTTTTAATAATGACATTGAAATATAGCCAAATTATTGTAGCGGTGGATGGTTCAAAGGAAGCAGAATTTGCATTTAAAAAATCAGCATCAATCGCAGCTAGAAATAACGCAACTTTAAATCTGATCAACATAATCGACACTAGATCATTCGCTGCAATCGAAGCTTATGACCGTTCCATTGCCGAAAGAGCTCAAGTATTTGCAGAAGAATTACTAGAAGGCTACAAAAAACAAGCAATTGCAGCAGGGGTTAAAAAAGTTAATATTATAGTGGACTACGGTTCACCTAAATCCATGATTTCCAAAGACATCGCGAAAAGGGTAGAAGCAGATTTAATTATCTGTGGTGCTACTGGTCTTAATGCTATGGAAAGATTTCTTATCGGAAGTGTATCCGAATATATCGTTCGTTCCGCATCTTGCGACGTATTAGTAGTTCGTACAGAAGAAAAACCAGATTAATACATGAAGGATAGCCCAAAGCGGCTATCCTTTTTTATACCCCTGCAATTCTCATCGTATCTCTCGCAATCATTATTTCTTCGTTTGTTGGTATCACGATGACTTTAACAGGAGAATGTGGGTAATTAATAAACCCTTCCTTACCATTCAATTTGTTTAAATCAGGGTCCATATAAACACCCATGAATTGAAGTCCCGTCAACACTTTTTCGCGAATAACATCACTATTCTCTCCAATACCAGCTGTGAAGATAATGGCGTCTACACCGTTCATACGGGCAGCATAAGATCCAATATATTTATGTATTCTATTAGCAAATACATCAAGTGCTAATTGAGCACGATCATTCCCCTTAGATGCCTCTACTACAATATCTCTTAAATCACTTGAAAAACCAGAAACACCAAGCATTCCAGATTTTTTATTCAACACATCTAATATTCCCTCTGCACTTTTTCCCGTTTTCTCCATTAAATAAGGAATGAGAGCGGGATCAATGTTACCTGACCTAGTGCCCATCGTTACACCTGCAAGTGGTGTAAAGCCCATAGATGTATCAATCGACTTTCCTTGGTGAATTGCAGCGATGCTTGCCCCATTGCCCAGATGGCAAGAGATAAAACGAGTAGTTTCCAACGGTCGATTTAACAGTTCTGCAGCACGATTCGCTACATATTTGTGAGATGTACCGTGAAAGCCGTATTTTCGTATTCCATATTTTTCATAGTAATTATAAGGAATAGAGTATAGATAAGAACTTTCTGGCATCGTTTGATGAAAGGCAGTATCAAAGACGGCTACGGCAGGAACATTCGGCAATTCCTTTGCAAATACCTTAATACCTGCCACATTTGCAGGATTGTGAAGTGGTGCAAGCTCGGACAACTCTTCTAAGGTCACTAAAACATCCTCCGTAATAAGTACAGAGTCACTATAAACCTCTCCTCCATGGACGACACGATGTCCTATTCCTTGTATATCGTCTAACGAGTCAATCACACCTTTATCCAATAACATGTTTATTAATAATTTGACTGCTTGTGCATGATTTTCAACTGATTGAATCATATGAATACGCTCGTTTTTAGTCGACATAGTAAAAACTGGATCACTT
Source organism: Psychrobacillus sp. FSL H8-0484 (assembly GCF_038005325.1). Lineage (NCBI taxonomy): Bacteria > Bacillati > Bacillota > Bacilli > Caryophanales > Bacillaceae > Psychrobacillus > Psychrobacillus sp. FSL H8-0484. The sequence continues at coordinate 2,933,432 of NZ_JBBOSZ010000001.1, forward strand.
AAACCGATTCGCTCTATTAAACCTTTCGCAATTACTACTTCTGCTGGCATTTTATATAATTGAAACTTTAAAGAAGAACTTCCTGCATTTATTGCTAAAATATTTGGCATAAAAAAAACGCCCCTTCTTTGAACTAGTACTTTAATTGTACCGTTCGTTTTAGGGGCGAGCAACTTTCACTTGGAATTTTCTTCTTGCCATATATCTATTTTTTGGAAGAATAGTTCCATTGCTTCTTTGTTCGACATATTAGGAACTTTTGCAAGCAACACTTCTCGTGGTGCTTTCAGTGCCTCACTTTTCTTTTGCAAAATGAGCAAGCTTTTTTCTTGTCCTTTAGTTTTAAAGATGGAAGATGGAAATTGAATGACTGCTTGGATCCATCCCTGTTCCTTAATAAATTTATGAAGCTGTGCTGCTTGTTTGGTTTCAAAAATAGTAGCAGGGACTAAAAAGTATAGATAACCACCTGGTTTCACATGCTTCATCGACTGTTCCATAAATAAGTGATGTGCATAAGACATTTCATCTTTACTTTGTAGAAAATAGTCTTGTGCAGTTTCCTCATCCGGATAGAAACCAACCGGTAAATCACTTACTACGATGTCCACTGGATCAATTAATAAAGGTTTTAGAGCATCTTGTCGAAACAACTGTACATCATGTGTTAGCAGTTCACCTGTTTGAGCTGCAAGTTGAATCAGTAACTCATCAATTTCAACACCAAAAGCGTAATTTTCTGTAGGTATGGCATTCATTATGGTGTACAGTAAATTACCTGTTCCAAGCGCAGGATCTAAAATAGAAAGTTCTTTTTTGCCTTTCGCCATTTCTTTTACAAAATAACTTACTAATAAACCGATGGCATCTGGAGTCATTTGATGATTCACTTGAGCTGATTTTTTCATCCCTTTTAAGATGGCCAACTGAACTGCTTTTCGAATCTGTTCTTTGTCTGGATTATATACGGTAGGAACTTTTTTCTCTTCTAGCCATAGTTCAAGAGCGTAAACAACGCCTTCTAAATAGGTTGCTGATTGTTGTTCTTCTATAAACGTACTTTCTTGGTCAATAAAGGTAAAAATTTGTTCAACATTTGTATGCATAAATATCCCTCATATGAAAACCCACTCTCAACTGCGAGTGGGTTTCGTGTATTATTAATTCGTTGCTGCTTTAACAGCTTCTAGAGCTTTTTCATAGTCTGGATGATCTGTACCTTCGCTTACATATTCAGCATACGTTACAACATCGTTTTTATCTACTACAAATACAGCGCGAGCTAGTAAACGTAATTCTTCCATGTATACACCGTAAGCTTCTCCGAATGATAGGTCTCTGTGGTCAGATAAAGTTTGAATTGCTTCTGCTGCATTTGCCCCACACCAACGTTTTTGCGCGAATGGCAAGTCTACTGAGATTGTTAAAATAACCACATCGTCACCTAAACTAGCAGCGCTTTGATTGAATTTATTTGTTTGGATAGAACAAACACCTGTATCAAGGGAAGGAACTACACTGATTAAACGAACTTTACCAGCAGAGTCTTGAAGTGTAACGGCTGATAAATCGTTTGCTAGTACTTTAAAGTTTGGCGCTTTTTCTCCAACTATTATTTCTTTACCTACTAAAGTTACTGGATTATTTTTAAATGTTACTTGAGCCATATATGTAGCCTCCTTTTTCATTATCTTTATCTTACTAGAATACATTCTGCTCTTGCAACTCTTTTGCAGTTGAAGGATGTTCATATTCTACTTTTTCCTTTTTCTCGTAAGATGCTTCATATACTACTAAAGTATCGGCGATATAATCGTGAATTGCTTGTTTCTTTGGTGTAAATCCCACGACAATATACGGAATATTAAATGGAATTACGGAAATAAGACGTCCAATCCACTCTCTAAACAGAACAGTACTCCATGTTAATTTTCCGCCATCCTTCGAAACTACTCGAATGCCAACAATTATTTTCCCTACTGTTTGATGACATAACTTCGTCATTAATACAAAATAAGTGTAAAAAATGATTGCAGTAATTATGGCAAAAGGTGCGTACCATTTGGAATCATTAAGAGCTAATGAAAAAATACGAAACACAGGTTTTATTAGTAACATACCGATGGATGACAATATAAGGATGTCTATTGTATAAGCCCAAAAGCGAATCCAAAAACCAGCAGCTTTCGGTTCATATTGTGCTGTTCGATGAACAACAACCTTTTGGGTTATCGATGTGTTCTCTTGCACATCATGCTCATCTGTCTGTACAACTTCACTCATCTGGACCCCTCCTTATTCATTCCCGTATAAATACATCATTTTTGGTGCATTATTATCTGTTATTAACTTGGCAATTATCTTGGATTCCATATCAACACCTAAAACTGATTGAGCTTTCATTTTAAATATTGAACCAAAACTTTGAGTATAACCATATTCAAATACTTCAGCATTTTCTAAGTTATAATCTGTTTTAATAGCTTGCACTACGTCTTCTAAAAATCCAAAGTCATCCGCTAAACCTGCTTCAATTGCTTGACGTCCATTTACGATTCTTCCATCTGCCACTTTTTTCACTTCAGCTTCTGTCATGTTACGACCTTCTTCGATAATATCGACAAAATCCTCATACGATTCGTTTAACATTTCTTGCAGCATATTTCTTTCTGCTTCTGTCATTTCTCTTGTTGGGCTCATGATGTCTTTGTATGGACCAGATTTAATCGTTACAAATTCTACTCCGTATTTATCTGCCAGTTTTCCATAGTTAATGCTATGCATGATAACACCAATGGATCCTGTAATTGTTTCTTTGTTCACAAAAATTTTATCTGCTGGTGCAGAAATATAATATCCACCAGAAGCAGCCATACTTCCCATTGATACATAAATTGGTTTTGCTGTTTCTTCTTGTATTTCCTTAATTTCTTTATAAATTTGGGCTGATTCTACAACTCCACCCCCTGGTGAATTAACTTGTAGTACAATCGCTTTCACCGATTCGTCCGTTTTCGCTTGTTCTAATTGTTGTAAGAAGAATTGATGATTATACCCTTCTGCTCCGAATAGTGTATTAGCACTTCCTGTATCTTGAATTACTCCGTCAACTGTTAATAAAGCTACGCGTTCGTTCACGTTTCCTTCTTCTATTACCGTTTCAAAAAAATCTGAACTGGCAACAGATGCAAAATCATCCATAAAAGCTGTCCAATCTGTTGAAAAGGCACTTGAAAGCGTGTTAACGCCTATAGAAATTACCAATAATATGGTCGCCCCTAAAATAGCAAACCAGCGTTTCATATTCATAAATGTTACTCCTCCTTTAACTTTCCTCTTTTTATACGTAAAAAATGTCAAAACGTTTCATGTAATGCTAAAATATATATAATTATATAAAAAGGAGAATACTTATGACCTCCAGAAATACAATATATTTATATACTAAGAATGACACAAAGTCTTTGCAAATAAAAGCTACATTGGAAAAAGCAATTATACAACATGGATTTAAAGTCGTAGAAGAAGATCATCAAGCTTCAATCATAGTAAGCATTGGAACAGACGGTTCTTTTTTACAAGCCGTTCGCAATACGGGTTTTAGACAAGATTGCTTGTATGCTGGTATTTCAACGTCAGATTCCTTAAGTATGTATTGTGATTTCCTTGCTGATGATATCGAGGCAATGGCAGAAGCTGTCTTAACTAATAAAATTGAAGTTCGTAAGTATCCTGTCCTAGAAATTTCGGTAAACAATAATCCAAAATTTTTATGCTTAAATGAGTTTACAATACGGTCTAATATTATCAAGGCATTTGTATTAGATATTTTTATTGACCATAAGCATTTTGAATCGTTTAGAGGAGATGGCATGGTCATATCGACTCCTACTGGTAGTTCCGCTTATAATAAATCGTTAAATGGGGCTATCGTCGACCCACTTCTACCATGTATTCAAGTTGCAGAGATTGCTTCTATAAATAGTAATGAGTTTAGAACATTAGGTTCTTCATTTATTTTAAGTGGTAGTAGATCATTAGAACTTCAGTTACATAAAGATTGGAACGATTACCCTTCCATGAGTACAGATAATGAAGCGCTAAGTATTCAACACGTAGAGTCTGTCACCATCTCACTTAGTGATAAAGTAGTAAAAACAGTAAAACTTAAAAATAATAGCTATTGGGAAAAAGTTAAACGTACCTTTTTATAAGGCTAGGTTAAATTACTCTGTTGTTTATTAGAAGAATAAATTTTCTGAAGAAAATCCGCGAGACACCTGCGGAAAAACCGGCTACCAAGACACCGCACCGAGCTTATAGGAACAAATCTTGTTGCCTCAAGGTGGCTAGGCAGTTCGTCCAAGGAAAGCGAGCGGATTTTCGACAAGTAACAACAGGATCGTTTAACAGAGCCTTTTAGAAAGTAAAACAGGTAGTTTCGTCGTCAAACGTGACTACCTGTTTTTTCGTACTTCCACAATTTTTGAAATAGTAAATAGGATTAATGCACACCAAATGAAAGAAAATGACAAAAACTCAATTTTACTAAATTGTTCATCGTACATGAAGATACCTACTAATAACATAATCGTTGGTGCAATATACTGAATGAATCCTGACATATAAAGTGGCATTGTTTTAGTCCCTTTTGCAAAAAATATAAGAGGGACCGCAGTTGCTACACCTGTTAATATTAACAAAATGACCGTAGATAAATCCGATGAGAAAAACATTGCTTTGTCCGTTGCAACCAAGTATCCAAAATAAATTAGCGCTACAGGAAGTACAAAAAATGTTTCAATCGTTAGTCCCCTTGATGCATTAATCTTCAACCTTTTTTTAATAAGTCCATAAAATGCAAACGTAATTGCTAATGTAAAGGCAATCCAGGGAATCTCACCATATGAGATTGTTAAAATTAATACACCAGCAGCAGCAATTACAACAGCTAAATGTTGCGCCTTTGATAATTTTTCTTTAAAAAATACTATACCGAGTACGACAGAGAGTAAAGGGTTTATGTAATATCCTAGGCTTGTTTGTACAATATACCCTGCATTTACTGCATATATGTATGTAAACCAATTTCCTGTTACTAAATACGAAGCGATGACTAGGCTCCAGAAATCTTTCTGATTGCCCCATAACTCTTTTAAATCCATCATAAGTTGTTTAAAATTACGACCAACTATCACAAGCAGTAAAGTAAATATAAAAGACCAAATGACTCGACCTGATAATATTTCATCACTGGAGACATGGTCTAGTAACTTCCAATATATTGGCATGAATCCCCAAAATACATAAGCTATTACAACCATTATTATTCCTTGCTTTTCTTCCGTTTGCAATACTTCACCTCTTTATTTTGATACACGAAATAATAGACTCATTATATTGCTTAAGCTCTTTAAAGTAAATAAAAAAAGCACGGAGATTAATTCTCTCTCCGTGTTTTCTCTTCTATTTTTTCATTTGATCTTTCTGTCTTAACTCGATTCTTCTAATTTTACCTGATGTTGTTTTCGGTAGTTCAGCTATAAATTCAATTTCGCGTGGATACTTATAAGGAGCAGTCATGGCCTTTACATGATTTTGCAGCTCCTTCACTAATTCAGCTGAGCCTTGAACAGTTGAATCTCTTAAAACAACGTATGCTTTTACAATTGATCCACGAACTTCATGTGGACTTCCAATAACCGCACACTCTTGTACAGCGGAATGTTTTGTTAGTGCATCTTCTACTTCGAACGGTCCAATCGTGTAACCCGAGCTAATAATGATGTCATCTCCTCTACCTTCAAACCAGAAATAGCCATCTTCATCTTTTTTCGCTTGGTCACCTGTAATATAATAGTCTCCTCTAAATTGCATCGAAGTTCTTTCAGCATCTTTTAAATATTCCTTGAAAAGTGCAGGAGTTGTTATGTGGACTGCAATATCTCCTACCTCGCCCGGTGCGCAAATTTCGCCATGTTCATTAATAATATCCACTGTATTTCCGGGTGTCGGTTTACCCATAGAGCCTGGTCTTGCTTCCATGCCTTTCATTGTTCCAACAAGTAATGTATTTTCGGTTTGGCCATAGCCGTCTCGTACTTCTAAATTGAAAAATTTACCGAATGTGTCAATAACTTCTCTGTTTAAAGGTTCACCAGCAGATACTGCGCTATGAAGGGAAGAAAGATTATAGTTTGTTAACCCTTCAACTTTCGCCATAATACGATACTCAGTTGGTGTACAACAGATGACATTCACTTTTTTCTCTTGAATAATATTTAAATATATATTCGGTTCAAATTTCCCATTATATACATACCCAATCGCCCCACTACCAAGCGTTGCAAGGAAAGGACTCCAAATCCATTTCTGCCATCCAGGACTCGCAGTTGCCCAAACTATATCCCCTTCTTGGATACCAAGCCAGTTAGGAGCAGATGTACGCAAATGTGCAAATGCCCATCCATGTGTATGTACAACTCCTTTCGGATTACCTGTTGTTCCACTTGTATAAGATAGGAATGCCATATCATCTTTCAATGTATCTATCGCTTGAAACTCATCTCTTTCATTTTCCATTTCATTCGTTAAAGAAGACCAGTTTCCATGACCATTCCCAATTACTAATAATAATTTTTCCTCCAAGTGTTTTACATCGTTAAATTGATGTAAAAATGGCTCATAGGCAATAATTGCTTTTGCTTCACTATGTTCTAAACGATACTCAATATCCTTTGCTCTTAGCATTTCAGAACTAGGTATTACAACTAACCCAGCTTTTAAAGCTGCAATATAAACTTCATATGCTTCAATTAATCGAGGTACCATTACTAAAATTACATCGCCTTTTTGAAGACCTTTTCTCGTAAAAAGATTAGCAATTTTATTTGCTCGTTGCATTAATTGTTTATACGTACTTTTTCTCGTCTCGCCTTTTTCTGACTCCCAAATTAATGCTAACTTGTTTTCATCCGCAGTAAACTTTTCAAATTCACTTACTAGGTTATAATGCAATGGAGCAATCAAATCTTGTTTTATCATTCCATTTCCTCCTTTAAGTTATCATTAAATTATAAAGTAAATTATGTAATAATTAAATATATATTTAATTTTCTGATATCATTCTAATGTAATTTTTATACGTCTATTAAAGCATAAAAAAGTAAAACCGGCAGCATAATTGCTACCGGTTTTACAGTGTTATATTATTTTAAAAATCCATTCATTTGTTGTTGAGCCTGTTGCACTAATCGCTTTGTAATTTCTCCGCCTACGGATCCGTTGGCACGCGATGAAGCATCAGGTCCAAGTTGTACTCCAAACTCTTGAGCAATTTCATATTTCATTTGATCAATCGCTTGTTTTACGCCTGGAACTACAAGTTTATTGTTGTTTGGCATGTCTCTCACCTCCTTGTGAAATTAGAATGGCTTTTTTCATTCAAATCATGCACAGGTTCAAGGAGGTATATTTTGCTATTTTTTAGGCGTTGTCATATTGTGCTGTTGTTTTTTAGTATAATTTGCGGTAGAATCCGCGCAGACTCCTGCGGGAAAGATAGCCAGCCGAGGAGGCTTATCGGTTCGCCCTCGGAAAGCAAGCGGATTCTACCAGATAACAACCATCAAGTTTAACAGAGCTATTTCTTAAAGTAAGTTTTCGAAATTACTGTTTTTTCTCAATGGGAACGAAATCACTTCTCTGTTTTCAACCGCTTCTTTTATCAGATCATCAAAATCCTTAAAGCTTTCATAATACTCCACTTTTTCAAGCTTTGGTTTTGTTTTTGGACAAGATGGCGTGAAAATCGTACAACAGTCTTCATATGGTAATATGGAAGTCTCATACGTCTTTATTTCCCGGGCAATATCTATAATGTCTAATTTATCCATTGAAATTAGTGGTCTAAAAACAGGAGTCGTAGTAACTGCATTTATTGCAGTCAAGCTTTCAAGTGTCTGACTTGCAACTTGTCCTAAGCTTTCTCCTGTCACTATTCCTAATGCTCCTATTTCTTCACGAACAATATCGGCAATTTTCATCATCATTCTTCTAGTTGTTGTCATAGTTACATTTTCTGGAATTTGCGATTGTATGCTTTGTTGAATATCTGTAAAAGGAATAACATGTAGTCTCACTGTTGCTCCAAAATGACTTAGCTGATTGGCTAAGTCCATTACTTTTTCTTTTGAACGTTCACTTGTAAATGGAGGACTGTGAAAATGAATTGCATCCAGTCGAACTCCACGCTTCAACAGCATATAGCCAGCAACTGGACTATCTATTCCACCAGAAAGCATTAATAAGGAGCGTCCATTTGAACCTAATGGCATTCCACCTGCTCCTGGAATTACCTGCGCCATCATATAAACCGCATCTGCCAACACTTCTATGCGTAGGTCAATTTCCGGTTTTTTCATTTGCACTTTTAAAGTAGGATGATGTCTTAAAACATGGCTAGCAATGGTCTTTTGCAATTCATATGTATCCATTGGAAAACGTTTGTCTGTACGTTTTACAGTTACACGGAATGTTTTATCTTGACTATCTAGACTTCCCATTATTTGCAGTGCTGTTGCTTGAATATCCTCTAAACCCTGTGAACAAGATGCAACTGGACTGAATGATTGAATGCCAAATATTTTTGGAAGTCGTTGAATTAACTCTTGAATCTCTGAGTCCTCCGTCGAAGTTAAAAACATTCGATCTCTTTCCGCCTGTACTTTAATATTTGGTAGATCAACAAATGAAAATTTGATGTTATTTCTCAAATGGCTAATAAACTGTTTCCTATTTTTTCCTTTTGTTGATAATTCACCGTATCTTACTAATATTTTTTCCCACTTCATAAAATTTAGTCTCCTTTAATTACATTCATCACATGTGTAAATATATTTTTAAATTGTTCTATTTCTTCTTCCGTATTAATGGAGCTAAAACTTAATCGTATTACTCCTTTAATGTACTCATCTTGTATATGCATAGCTTTTAATACATGGCTCGTTTTCGTTTGCCTAGATGAACATGCGCTGCTCGTAGAAACAATAACATCTTTTTGTTGCAATGCATTAATTAGAACTTCCCCTTTTATTTTGCTCACTGAGAACGAAACAATATGCGGAGCTCTATCTGGGGGAGAAATAATTTTAATGTTTGGAAAGGAATTTAAAAAATGAATAAGGTTATTAGTCATCTTTTGCATCTTTTCCGCAACATCTGACATTTGCTCACTTGCAAGTCTTACTACTTTTGCTGTACAAACTGCTAACGGAACAGGTGTTGTTCCACTTCGTATACCTGATTCCTGTCCACCTCCAAAAAGGATTGGTTCTACTTCAATGAATTTATTTAATGCAAGTAGGCCTGAACCTTTTAAACCGTGGATTTTATGAGAAGAAATCGTAAGAGCATCAATATCGAATGCTTGAAAATGTACCGGTAATTTACCAAAGCTTTGTACAGCATCTACGTGAATCAACGCTCTACCTTGCCCTCTTACAATGCTCGATATTTGTTGAATTGGTTGGATTGCTCCTGTCTCATTATTCACATGCATAACACTTACTAAAACAGTATTGTCACGAAGTAGATTTTTTAGCGCATCTAATAATATAATTCCTTCCGAATCGACAGGAATCCACTCTACTTCATATCCAACTTTGCTTAATTGTTTTGCAGCTTCTAGCACAGATGGATGCTCAATTTCTGAAACAAGTACATGATTTCCACGATGCTTATATTTAGTGGCCAATCCAAATATGGCTAGATTATTGGATTCTGTACCACCGGATGTAAAATAAATTTTATCACTAGACGTGTGTAAAATATCTGCCACTTGCTCTCTAGCAGATTGCAATAACTCATTTGTTTGATGACCAAATTCATGAATGGATGCAGGATTCGCCCAAAAATTTTCATTTACCGCCACAAATGTTTTCATAATCTCAGGATGCACTTTTGTTGTGGCGCTATTGTCAAAATAAATCAATGTATTCCTCTCTCCTTTTCGGAAAAAAACCACCATCACAATTATAGTGAGGTGGTTCACGTTTGTATATATATCTGTTTTCTAAAGTATATACTTAAGTCCAGTCTAGATGCCTATCCATTTATCAGACATATAGTTATGTACGCCAAGCAGTTTCCTTTATTAAAACTTCAATTTTCTTTAAAGCACCTGGTTCTACTTCTTCCACCGCTGTAGCAGCATCTTCCAGAGCTTTTGCGTACCGTAGCTGTCTAAATGCTTCTTCTGCTTCCAGTAAGCGTGCATGCATAGTGGGGTGAGTTGCTCGATAACGGTTACCATATTGAATAATTTTCTCTGTTAATAACACATTTTCTAACATTTCTTTTGCTCTTTTATGCACTTCTTCCATACAAGCTTCCGCTTTCTCTAAATAATTGTCTACTAACGTCATATTTAGTGGAACCTCTTGAAGACTTTGCATGGCTACATATATATGTTCTTCTGCTTCTTCTAACCGAATGTCCATCTCTTCAGGAATTCCAGGAATATTCGCTTTTTGTAGCATGCGATCTGTATCATGTAGTAAGTTCTTTAATTCTTCCAACTTCTCTCGTGCATGATTTTCATCAATTCGAAGATTTTTTAATCGATTTGCAAATCGGTCTTGTTCTTCATATAAACGATCAATCTCTTCTGCTATTTCGTTCAACTCTTCTTGTAAGCTAGAATAAGCGGATCTTTCTTCTTCTACACGAGTGGAAAGAAGTTCAAATTTCTTTTCTAATTCCTCTAGCTCTTTTAAGCAACTTTGGGGAATTTCAGCTTCTTTTTCTGGTAAACGATAACTTTGCTGCACAAAAGCTGCTTCTTCACTTATTGCTCTAGTTACAGAAGTTACTTCTCTCAACCGATGAGCTGTTTGATCTTTATAATTATCCACGTACTTTTTAGCTAATACTTCTTTTTCTAATAAATCATAGAAAGTTTCAATTTCATCCTTTATTTCTTCCACACGTGTGATGGATTTAGCAACTTCAAGCTCTACAATCGCAGCTTTTAAATCCACTAACTCTATTTCAATCGCATCCAATTTTTTAGTCATTTCAAGATGCTGTAAATAATACGAGCTTTCTTCCATTTCTTTTTGACCATTTCTTAATTCGTGAATAGTAGCCGGAATCTTATGTTGAATTTCCGTAAGTATTGTCGGAATAACATGCAATTTTTGAAAGAATTTTTGCCCTTCATCTTGAACTGCCATTACAATCTCTCGAGCACTTAAATAATTGCCTGTCTCAGTCAAATTATCAAACTCTTCAAAATGAGGTATAAATGATTCTAACTTTCTTTCTAATGCTGGCACTGCTTCTCCAAATGAATACTGATGAGCAAGTAATGTCTTTCTTGCAGCACGATGCTGCTCTTTTAATTGTTCCATTTCAATTCGGTTCTTTTCTTCACTGCCAATCAGTTCTTCTAATTCTTTTAAAATTCCAGACATTTTGACGTCACATAGAGAAATTAATGTTTGAATCTCCCTTTCAACTTTGGAAGCTTTTAAGAAAAGAAACCTATCTACAGTTTCTTCCGCGTCAAATAATAGAACATCGATTTTAGGCATATGAACATCCATTACTTCTGTCCATGTATTTCTCCATCCCTCGAACATTTCTTCCGTTTGCCCGTTCATATTCAATTGTTTCACTTTCGTCATTTCTTCTAAAATAGGTTTATTTTGAATTTGATGCTTTTCATGTTCTAACCGCGCTATTTCTGAATTATGTTTTCTTCTAATAATAAACGCAAAAATTGCAATTACTAAAAGTATAATGATTGCTGGGATGATATACTTCATCGTAAGCCCCCTGTTCCAAAATCAAAAAGTTCCAATTTATATGTTACTCTATATCTTACCATGCTTTTTATGTTATTGTTTCATAAAACACTAGAAAAGCAATGAATTCTTTGAAATATTTGTCTTTCAACGATAAGGAGGGCGGTTTATTTGAAAAAAGATGGTCATATACATACACCATATTGTCCTCATGGAACGCTTGACCCTTTCCATTTATACATTGAAAAAGCTATAAAAAATGGGTTTCATGAAATCTCATTTACCGAGCATGCGCCCTTACCTATTAATTTTATCGATCCAACACCAGAAAAAGACAGTGGAATGGACTTCAAACAGTTGGAAAATTATATTTCCGATTTAGTCAAATTGAAAAGACAATACAAAAAAGATATTGTTATTTCAACTGGATTAGAAATCGATTTTATTTCCGGTTTTGAACAAGAAACGATTTCCTTTTTAAATTCATACGGGAAATACTTGGATGATTCTATTTTATCCGTACATTTTTTACAATTTCAGCAAACCTACACATGTATCGACTTTTCTAAATCTACCTACTTAGATTTTATTCAACAAGTGGGAAGTCCGATGTCTGTGTATAAATTGTATTATAAAACAGTAATGGATTCAATAACGAGTGAATTAGGAAGATATAAACCAAATCGAATCGGTCATATTACACTTGTTCATAAATTTCAACATGCACTGGACGAAAAGGTAGATGATCACGAGGAAATAAACTCTATATTAACAGAGATGAAGAACCAACACCTTGCCCTTGATGTCAATAGTGCCGGTTTAGCGAAAGCTTATTGTCTAGAAAGCTATCCACCCCCAGCCTATATTGGTTTCGCAAAAAAACTAGGGGTCCCGCTTGTATTCGGCTCGGATGCGCATCTAGCAAATGATTTACATCAGTATTATAATGAATTAAGTACTTTTTTTGAGAATGGAGAATAGATCATGTTTACAAAATCAACCTATTCAGAAGATGCTATAGCGAATTACATGATGTTATCAAAGCAATTAGACGCGCTATTAACTGGGGAGACAAATGCAATTGCTAATTTAAGTAATGCATCTGCACTTTTAAATCAATTCTTTGATCAAATTAATTGGGTTGGCTTTTATTTAATGGAGAATGGCGAATTAGTTTTGGGTCCGTTCCAAGGCTTACCAGCTTGTGTAAGAATTCCACTTGGAAGAGGGGTATGTGGAACAGCTGCAACTAATAAAGAAACGGTTATTGTTCCAGACGTTCATGCATTTCCTGGTCACATTGCTTGTGATGCAGCATCCCAATCTGAAATTGTTCTACCTATTTTAAAAGATGGGAAGTTAATAGGGGTCCTTGATATCGATAGCCCAATTAAAGATCGTTTTTCCGACCAAGATGCAGCAGGCTTAGAGCAGTTCATTGAAGTATTAGTAAAACATATATAAAAAATGGGCTGTCCAATAAGCCCATAAATTGAAGCAGGTGTAGAAAAACGAGTCTTTTTCTACACCTGTTTTTTGTATACTTTTTATTAAAACTACTATTTTTTGTAGGCAATTGATTGGGGTGGAAGACGGCGACTCCAGCGGGAATAGCAAATGTTTTCTGCACCGAAAGCGGAGCGGCAGGTGCATGAACTGAAGGCCCGGCAGGAGCGATAGCGACGAGGAGACTGAAGCCATGCCCGCGGAAAGCGTCCGTCTGGAACGGAAATCAATACATTGGAAAAGAGACCATCTCTCAGTCACTTTATGACTTTAGAGACAGCCCTTGGAACTTTATTAAAGGAAGCTAAAGAAATATTTTTTACACGGAATAAAGTATAGTTGATATTTCCGCTATAGGCGGACGCTTTCCGCGGGGTGAGCGATAAGCCATCACCGCCGCTCACGCGTCGTTTGTGATGTCTTATCTGTCTCACTCATCCCGCTGGAGTCGCCGCCTGCCGCTTCCATCAACAAAGTGATAAATGTTCGTATTTTAATGACAAAGTACTATTTATGAAATTAACTCATGTAGTTTAACGAGCCAAAATAGATTCCGTTTGCTTTCCTCGGGCGAACCTAAGAGCCTCCTAGTCTGCGCCTGTGGGGTCTCGTCTGACTCGCTTTTCCGCAGGAGTCTGTGCGGATTCTACCGCAAATTAAATGTTAAAAAACAACTGTAAAATATAACTACGCCTATATTTTAGATAGTGCTTGCTGCAAATCTTCTATTAGATCAAGAGAGTTTTCAAGTCCAACAGAGAGGCGAAGCAACCCGTCGGTAATTCCCATTTCGACTCTTTCCTTTTCTGGCACAACCGAGTGTGTCATCGTTGAAGGATGTTGAATAAGCGTTTCCGCGTCTCCCAAACTCACTGCAATCTTGATTAATCTTAATTCATTCATAAGCTTTTGGGCATTATTTATTCCACCAGTTACTGTAAATGAAATAAGCCCCCCTCCAGTTTTCATTTGCTTTTTCGCAACCTCATATTGAGGATTACCTTCATCAAAAGGATAATAAATATTCTCTACTTTTGGGTTTGATTTCAAAAATGTAAAAATATCTGCAGCATTATTAGAATGTCTATCCATACGTACATGCAACGTTTTTAACCCTCTGATGAGTAACCATGCATCAAATGGGGAAATGATACCACCGTAATCTTTTTGAACGGTAGAACGAATCTTATTAATATCTTCTCGATTTTTTCCTACTAAAATCCCAGCTATTACATCCCCATGCCCATTAATATATTTTGTTGCACTATGCAAGACAAAGTCTGCTCCCAATTCTAATGGATTTTGTAAATAAGGGGAGGAAAATGTATTGTCGACAACAACTTGAATACCATGTTTTATAGCAATTCTCGTTATTTGAGCAATATCGACTATTTCCATCGTTGGATTAATTGGTGTTTCTATATAAATACACACTGTATTTGGTTTAATCGCAGCTTCAATTTTCTCTTCTGTCGTTAAATCTGCTAAATCATGTGTAATATTATATTTTTCTTCCAATATATTAAGAAGTCCAAATGTACAACCATAAATTCCTCGTGTACAAAGTATATGGTCTCCTGTTTTCGTTAAGTGCACTAATATCGTACTAACAGCAGCCATTCCAGAACCAAAAGCAAGTGCTCCTTCTCCATGCTCCATTGCAGCCATTCTTTCTTCCAATACGTGAACAGTTGGATTACCTAAGCGGGAGTAGATGCCACCCTCCTCTTCTCCTGCAAATCTTCTTGCCCCTTGTTCCGCAGTTTCAAAGGCAAAAGTAGAGGTTTGATATAGTGGAACGGACAAACTTCCTTGGTGATTTTTAGAACTATACCCCTTGTGAACATATAATGTTTCCTTCTCATAACTTAATTTATCCATAAACGTTGCACCCCTTTTTGTAAACGCTTACATATAGTGTACACGGATTATATAAAAAAGAAAAGGCACTCATCAGGAAAGATGAGATGCCTCAAAAATACTCAATTTATTTTTGCCACTATTTTTCGCTTCATATAAAGCGGTGTCAGTATTATGAAATAATTGGTGGAAACTTATGTTGTCTTTTTGTTTCCAGCCAGAAACGCCAATAGAAACTGTAACTCTCGGATTTGTATTGGTAGGTATTAATTCTAGCAACTGACAGCAGATTTCAGTGCCTTGTGTAATGGTCATTTGAGAAAAGTATAATGCAAGCTCCTCTCCACCCCACCTAGCACCTATACCAATTTGATCTACTTTCTTTTGTATTATAGAAGCAATTTGCTTTAATATTTCATCTCCAACTTGGTGACCATGTGTGTCATTCACCTGTTTAAAGTTATCAATATCCATTAATACAAACACTCCACTATCTTCCTCATCCATGGAGGCTTCCACAAATTTATCTAAATATGTACGCGCGTACAAATTAGTTAAATGATCACGATTTACCATTTCCTGCAGTTTATTGCGTAATGCAGAATTGCTAATCGCAAGAGAAGAATGCTGGATTAATGATTGCATTAATTTAAAGCTATCGAACGAAAAGAAATACGGTTCTTTATGTAACACAATGCTAAATCCAGTAATTGTATTCTGCTCTCTAAATGGAATAGCGACTAACGATCGATACTCATATTTTATATCAGCTAAGCGATTTAAATCAGCAACAAATAAAGAATCTTTCATTTTTATAAAATGATTAGCTACATGCTGAATATACAATTGCCCACCATTTGAATGGAAAAATTCCGAGCTTGCTGTTGATATTTTATATTCATCCACTCCCATAAACACAAAACAAACTTGTTCTGGATGGAAGGATTTCATTAATTGGTTTCTTAAAAAAAGGAGCATTTCCTCTAAAGAAATATTCATATTTAACTTACGAGAGGTTTCGTTAATTAATTGCAAATCAGCTACTAAGCGATGCGATTGGATATATAGTTTAGCATTTTCCAATGCGTTACCTGCAGCTGAAGCCAACATGGATGTAAATTCTTTTTGTCTGACAGAAAACAAATAATCAATCGGAGTAGATACTTGTAATATACCGTAAATCCCTTGTTTCCCTTTTATCGGTACATTTAGTAGTCGAACGCCCAAATCATTTGCAAGCTCCGATGTAATTTCGCCCGATACATATGCTTCAACTGTAGCAGTTCGCTCAGAGGTGTAGTCAAATAATTTATATGGTACTGAAGTTTTTCGCTCTTGGTCATTCGATAATATTAAGATGGACTCAAAATCCGGAAATGCATCATTTATAGCAAATAAAGTGCCTTCTAAAATTTGCCCGACCTCTAATGTTGAGTGAAACATTTTCGTTACATTAAACAAATTACGATATTGATGTTCCTGCTGCGTTAAAAAGACAGATCTCCGAATTGTTTTCACCAGTTTGCTTATCGTTTTTATAAAATCATTAACTTGTGGAGTTTGAGAGAATTTTTGCCATTTCTCAGTTAGATTCGTGGTGAGTAATCCTAAAATTTGATTCTCTTCGTCTTTTAGTAAAATTGCAACTTCTCGGTTCACTCTATCTTCTTTTTGTAAAAAAGAATTTTCTACAAAATCTTGCTCATAGAAAAACGGTTCTATTTCTTGCCACTTAATCGCGTTCAATTTTTTTGACAAGGAATGATTCCATTTTAACTGCACAAACGTATCTGTATCATAGATATAATAATTAGCAAACTCAACGTCAAAAAATTCTGTTAATATAACTTTTAAGTCTTCAAACCATTTGGCACTGGATTCATGCGTAAATACATTTTCATTCCAAATATCTAAAATACGACTTTTCAACAGAATCATGTTTACATCATTTTTCATTTTTACACCTCTCAACTTTCAACGAGTGGATGTGATACTTTTATCCCAATACAACTTATAATTCAATTTGACTATATTACCATCCATTTGTCAAATTTCAGAAAATAGATTTCTGTTCTATATCAATCATTAAGAAATGAATTTTATTGACTTTCTCATTCTATAGATATACAATTGACTTTGTGTAAAATAAATGCAGCAGTTGTATGGCCTAGATTGCTCATTTTGTTCCTCTATTTTAATAGATGGTGTATCAAGTAACCCTCGGCTGCTAGGGCGATGTTACATGAAAACAAAATGTCTGCTAGTCTGAATACATCTGGTCTTATTTTACAACAAAATAAAACCAATACAAAAGGAGGAGTCATTCATGGCTCGCTATACAGGTCCAGCATGGAAATTATCACGTCGTCTTGGTATTTCACTAAGCGGTACTGGTAAAGAATTAGAAAAACGCCCTTACGCACCAGGACAACACGGTCCTAACCAACGTAAAAAATTAACAGAATACGGTATGCAATTACAAGAAAAACAAAAACTTCGTCACACTTATGGTGTTAACGAACGTCAATTCCGTACTCTATTTGACAAAGCTGGTAAAATGCAAGGTAAACATGGTGAAAACTTCATGATTCTTCTTGAAACTCGCCTTGATAACGTTGTATACCGTTTAGGTCTTGCTCGCACTCGTCGTGGAGCTCGTCAATTAGTTAACCACGGTCACGTTATGGTTGACGGTAAACGTGTTGATATTCCTTCATTCAGCGTTAAACCAGGTCAAGAAATTTCTCTTCGTGAAAAATCTCAAAACTTGGACGTTGTAAACGAATCAATCGAAGTGAACAGCTTCGTTCCAGAATACGTAACATTTGACGCAGACAAAAAAGTTGGTACTTTCGTTCGCCTTCCAGAACGTAGCGAATTATCAGCTGAAATCAACGAATCTCTAATCGTTGAGTACTACTCTCGTTAATTTTATTACTCTGCAAAGAGTAATATTAAAAGCCTTCAAGACCTTGATAATACAGGGTTTTGGAGGTTTTTTTATTTTTTCCGATATAGCATAAAAAAGCCCCTGGTTAGAAGAGCTTTAAATAATTCATCTTTCATATTTTTGAAACAAGGAACTCTTCGTATTATTAACAAATGGACCAGCCAATTAACATTTTTAGTTTGAATCCGTCCATATAAAAATGAAGTAACTTGCTCACTATCTCCATGCCCCTTTTAGATATGAGGGGGTAAAAAAGTCGATTTTCTCTACGCTAAGAAATCGACAGTTCAAATTTGTTCAATTAATATCCAACAATAGCACGGCTGTTGATAATCCAATTTCCACTATTCAAATTTCACAAGAAATGCGCAAGGATCCCATTTTGCACTTGTACGTTTTCGGTTCCCTTTGGACGAAATGATCCAATAGGAAAGTGGCTATTCTTTCATTTCCAAAAGCTTTGACGCTTCTATTACAAGTAGCTATGGAGAGTGACGAACGACTACCACACGATTATCGAAAAAATGCGAAAGGGGGCTGTCAATAAGCCCATAAATTGAAGCAGGTGTAGAAAAACGAGTTTTTTCTACACCTGTTTTTTGTATACCGTTCATTAAACTACTATTTTTTGTAGGCAATTAATTGTAGTGGAGGACGGCGACTCCAGCGGGAATAGCAAATGTTTTCTGCACCGAAAGCGAAGCTGCAGGTGCATGAGCTGAAGGCCCCGCAGGATCGAACAAAGGAACGAAGGCTAAGAACGCCACCTCATGTGGCAACGCCTTCGTGACCAACATCGTGTTGGCCTGAGGTGACTGAAGCCATGCCCGCGGAAAGCGTCCGTCTGGAACGGTAATCAATACATTGGAAAAGGGACCATCTCTCAGTCACTATATGACTTTAGGGACAGCCCCTTTCGCATCAAGAAATCCAGGTAATGGTGTAGAACTCGTTCAGTTCCAGGCACTCCAAAAGCACCTATACACCTATACATAGAATGTCTGGTGTGTTATCACCATTTTAATAAGCAATTTACTGGGTACTTTTGGTTAATCAACACGTGTACAACAATAGGATAAACCAAAAATATGTTGTGATTCGGGTAATATAAAATTCCTTGCACCTATATTAATTCACCATTTTACCAATACGCTGCATAGTGTCACTTAAATAAAATCCCCGTAAGTTGTGTTAATCAACTTCTACGGGGGAATTTTTTTACGAACTATTTATCTTTCTCCATGTTCGCGATTAAATCAAGTAGTCTTTGTTTTGTTTCATCTGCTTCTTCTTTTAAAATCTTGAAGTCATAACCCGATTTGTCTTTATTTATACAAATTTCTAACAAATCTCCTTCTTTTGCATCTATTGTAAACTTATCTTTTAAAATAACTAGCTTGTTGGCTTTATTATTTTTTCCGAAAAATATTACAAAAAAATCATCGAAATGATCTAATACATACTTATTTGATTCCACTACGAACAGCTCCTCGATCTTTTAAATAAATTATTAATTAATATATAAAATAACAATATTTTATTTTATTTTTAATGTAAATTTGTCCACATTTATTATTCTATACTATCTCATACTCTTTTATCATCTATTTTGAGTATTTTTTAAATTATAATTAATATTTACCATACGAATAACCTATTAAAGTAAACAAAAGAAAATTATAGAAATAATTCAGGAGGATAAATGTGGTAAATAGCAAAAAAAATGCTATAAACAGGCTAGAATAGTGTGAATTATTTTTTTTAGATTTAAAAAGCTACTTCCCATTATTATGAGAAGTAGCTTTTAATTTATACAAATTTAATCATTTTATAGTTTTTCTTTCCTCTTCGAATAATCATAAATTCATCCTCAAGGCGGTCATCTTTACCTATTATATATCCAACATCTGTTATTTTTTCACCATTGACTGAAATAGCTCCATTTGTCACATCTTCACGCCCCTGTCTTTTAGAGGGCGAGACGCTTGCTTCTACAATAAAGTCTACAATATTTTTTTCTTCTTTTGACATCTCCACGGAAGGTACATCTTTAAACGCATCCTTCATTTCTTCTGCATTCAGTTCTTTCAAATTTCCACTGAACAATGCTTGTGAAATACGAATCGCTTGGTCTAATGCTTCCTGACCATGTATTAAACGAGTCATTTCTTCTGCAAGTGTAATTTGTGCTTTTCGTAAATGCGGCTCGTTTTGTACTGTTACTTCCAGCGCTTCAATTTCACTACGTTCCAAGAATGTGAAAATTTTCAAGTATTTAATCACATCTGAATCCGCTGTATTAATCCAGAACTGGTAAAACTCATACGGAGAGGTCTTTTTCGCATCTAACCAGACAGAACCAGACGCCGATTTACCAAATTTCGTTCCATCTGCTTTTGTTACAAGTGGGATTGTTATGCCAAATGCTTTTGTTTCTTCTTCATGTGTTTTGCGAATCACTTCTAATCCTGTTGTAATATTCCCCCATTGGTCAGACCCACCAACTTGAACACGGCAGCCGTAATGATCAAATAAATGATTGAAATCAATACCTTGAATTAGGGTGTACGTAAATTCTGTAAACGAAAGCCCTGTATCTAAACGAGAAGCGATGGAATCTTTACCTAACATGTAATTAATATTCACTAGTTTTCCGAAATCTCTAAGAAACTCGATTACATTCATTGATCCAATCCAATCACGGTTATTAACCATTTGTGCACCATTTTCTGATTGGAAGTCGAAAATTTGCTCCATTTGCGTTTTAATACCTTGAACATTTTTGTCAATTTGTTCTGTAGTTTGCAGTTGACGCTCCTCTGACCGACCAGATGGATCTCCTATCATACCAGTAGCTCCACCTACTAAAAGTATTGGACGATGACCATGTAGTTGAAAACGTCTTAAAGTAAGTAACGGTACAATGTGTCCAATATGCATGCTATCAGCAGTAGGGTCTACACCACAATACAAGGAAATTTTTTCATTGGATAATAGCTCTTCCATCCCCTCTTTATCTGTCTGCTGATACAATAACCCTCTCCAAGATAAATCTTCTAATAATGAATTTGTCATTTGAAACTCCTCCTTTAAAATAAAATGCTCTGTTAAACTACATTGTTGTTATTTGATAGAATCCGCTTGCTTCCCGCAGGAGTCTGCGCTGATTCTACCGCAAATTATATGTTAAAAACAACAGCATAATTTAACAGAGCCAAATAAAAAAAGCCCCTGCACGATATATATATATCATGCAGGGACGCTTAGTTAATTAGCGCGGTACCACCCAGCTTGAAGGAGAGAAATCCTTCCGCTTCAATCACGATATCGTTGTGAGAACGTCTAACTCCAAGCCTGTAATTCGTTCTTATACACTGACTAGCTTTCACCAACCGCTAGCTCTCTATACAGTTTGTATAATAACTACTTCGGACTCTTCTTCGCTAAAATATATTTTTATTTTACCTAATTTAAAACGTATGTCAATAACTATCGTCTTATGATAAACGATTATGGTATAATAATTCATGATTTGGGGGTGGAATATTAATGAATAAATGGATGGAGAAATTCCAATTTTACAAAGATAAGTTGGATACATGGCAATCAACAAATTGGGCAAAAAGCATACGAATTTCTTCCAGCGTTATATGGAATTTATGTTTACTATTCATTGTAGTAGGCCTTGCTCTTGGAATATTTGCTGCATCACTTGCAGCTGGTTATTTCGCTTCACTAGTGAAAGAAGAACCTTTACGTGATAAAGAGGAAATGAGAGCTGCTGTATTTAACTATGAGGAAACCTCCGAAATTTACTTTGCCGAAAATGTCTATTTAGGTAAATTACGGACTGACCTTGAACGTACGGAAACCAAACTTTCCGCAGTTTCTCCATACGTATTGGACGCTGTATTAGCAACCGAGGATGAATATTTTGAGGTGCATGATGGTATTGTACCAAAAGCGATTTTCCGTGGATTACTTCAAGATGTCTCGAATTCAGATACACAAACAGGTGGTTCTACACTAACACAACAATTAATTAAAAACCAAATATTAACGAACGAAGTATCTTATGAGCGAAAAGCAAAAGAAATCCTTTTAGCAATGCGTTTGGAAAAGTTTATGACAAAAGATGAAATACTTGAAGCGTATTTAAACATTATTCCTTATGGTCGAAACGCTAATGGTAGAAATATTGCTGGAATTGAAACAGCTGCCAATGGAATATTTAATGTAAAAGCCATAGATTTAAGTTTGCCACAAGCTGCTTATATTGCTGGAATTCCTCAAGCTCCTTTCGCTTATACTCCTTTTAGACAAGGAGGGGTATTAAAAGAAGCAAAGGCATTACAACCTGGAATAGATCGTATGAAAACAGTACTATTTCGGATGAAAGAAACAGGTTATATTACTGAAGAAGAATATAACTCTGCTATAAAATATGATATTACACAAGATTTTAGACAACCTGAAATTTTACCAGAAGAAAAATATCCATGGTTAACTATTGAAATAGAAAACAGAGTAAAGGATATTTTAAGAGGACAATTAGCAGAAAAAGATGGTATTGATCCGGAACGATTAAAAGTCGAATCTAAACTCTATGAAAAATATGATATTATAGCACAACGAGCAGTGAGTACAGGTGGATATCGCATTCATACAACAATTGATAGAGAGATGTATGAAACTATGCTTAAGGTAAGAGATGAGTTTGAAACCTATGGGCATACCCACACGAAAGAAGTAAAGGATCCAAATACTGGTGAGATGATCATGCAAGAATTTCCTGTTCAGGTAGGAAGCATGCTTATCGAAAATGGAACAGGTAGAATCTTGTCCTTCCTTGGAGGACGTGATTATAATGTAGAAAAGTACAATCATGCTACTCAAGCCGTTCGATCTATGGGGTCTACGATTAAACCTTTATTAGTGTACGCTCCTGCTATTGAATATGGTGTTATTGGTGCAGGAAGTCCAGTTGTCGATGTCAAACTAGAAGATTTAAGCAGTACAACATGGACAAAATCACCTTCGAATTATACGACTGAGCAAGAAAAAGGAATTATATCAGCACGTGAAGCTTTAACGACATCACAAAACCTATCGACAATTCGCCTTTATGATTTGATCATGGATAGAAAGCCTACTGATTTCTTATATAAAATGGGCTTTGAACATATCAACGAGAACGAATATGCGAACCATGCCCTATCGATTGGTGGAATGGACAATGGTGCAAGTGTTGAAGAAAATACAAACGCCTATGGAACATTTGCGAACAACGGGCAATTTATCGATGCGTATATGATTGAAAAGATTGAAGATGTGGAAGGAAATATTATCTATCAGCATGAAGTAGAACCAGTCGAAGTATTCAGTCCTGAAACTGCCTATATCATGACAGACATTCTTCGTGATGTATTAACGGAAGGTACTGCAAAACTTGCAAATTCACGACTAAAGTTCCAGTCAGATTTTGCTGCAAAAACGGGTACAACCCAAAATCACAATGATTCATGGCTTATCGGATATAACCCAAATGTTTCTCTTGGTGTATGGCTTGGTTACGACGACAACAGTATTTCATTATTTCATCTGAATAATCGTTATAACCACCCAAGCGTACGTGTAAATACACTTTGGTCTAATATGATGAATGCCATGTATGATGTGAATCCAGAGCTAGTAGATGCACCTAACGCATTCCAAGCTCCAGAAGGTGTTGTAACCAGGTCGTTCTGTGGTATTTCTGGACTTGCTACCTCGGAAGCATGCGAACAAGCAGGATTAGTCAAATCTGATTTGTTTAATGCTAAAGCTATGTTACCAACTGCATCAGATGATAGTTTAATATCCGCTTCTTTTGTAGTAATTGATGGGAATAAATACCGAGCTTTAGATTCTACTCCTGATGAATTTGTTATCAAAGGTGGATATGGAGTAAACGAAGCATTTATCAAACGGATGCTTGGTAAATTTGGAGGAAATGCAAGTAAACTTTTCCCTACAAAATCTACTTTTGCTGGAAACGTAGTATCTGAAGATGTATTTGAAGCGGATGGTAGTGCTCCAGCTTCCGTTACAGCCACTCTTTCCGGACAAACACTTACTTGGACCAAAGCTGCCTCCTCTGATGTTGTAGGATATAGAATATATCAAGTGGTGAACGGTGAACGAATTCAAGTGGCATCCAAGCGAGAAGCGGAAAATTATAGTTATACCATTAATGGAACCGGGCAGTATGTCATTGTTTCTGTTGATATTACTGGTTTACTGTCAGTCCCTTCTAATACTGTATCGATAGAAGAACAAAAACCTGACCCAGTAATACCAGAAGAGGAAAATGAAGAGGAAACATCTCCGGGTAATGAAGACGGAGACGGAGATGGAGATGGAGAAACAACTCCTCCTGAGGAAGAAGCACCCCCTGAAGACGAAGATACAAACACATAAGAGTTAAATTATTTAAGCCACAACGACCTGAAATGTAAGGTCGCTGTGGCTTTTCTTTTCTAGTCTTCCATAGTGGATAAGTCACCTGTCGGTAATTTTAATTCCCAGGCTTTTAAAACTCGACGCATAATTTTGCCGCTTCTCGTTTTTGGTAGCTTATCTTTAAATTCTATCTCTCTAGGTGCTGCATGTGCAGCAAGCCCTTTTTTCACAAACTGCTGAATATCTGCAATTAATTCTTCCGAAGGTTCATATCCCTCATTTAATGCAACAAATGCTTTAATAATTTCCCCACGCACAGGATCCGGCTTACCAATCACCCCAGCCTCTAAAATAGCAGGATGCTCAAGTAATTTACTTTCTACTTCAAATGGTCCTACTCTCTCCCCAGACGTCATTATGACATCGTCTACACGTCCTTGGAACCAAAAGTAGCCCTCTTCATCCATATAAGCAGAGTCGCCTGAAAAATACCATTCATCATTCATAAAGCTAGACTCATATTTCTCTTTATTATTCCAAATCTGACGCATCATGGATGGCCATCCTTTTTTAATTGCCAAGTTCCCCATCGTATAAGGTGGAACAACATTTCCTTGGTTATCAATAATGGCAGCTTCTAGTCCTGGTAGTGGTTTCCCCATTGAACCAGGCTTAATCGGTAAGCAACCGTAATTACAAATCATTTGTGCTCCTGTTTCTGTCATCCACCAAGTGTCATGAATTCGCTTATTGAATACTTGCATTCCCCATTTAATAACTTCTGGATTTAATGGTTCTCCAACGGATAAAACGTGTCGAAGAGTGGATAAATCATGCTCTTTTACAATCGCATCTCCTGCTCCCATTAACATGCGAAATGCGGTTGGAGCACTATACCATACAGTTACACGATAATCTTCAATGGCATTATACCAAGCATCTGGTGAAAAACGACCTCCAAGTACTAAGGAAGTAGCGCCAGTTAACCAAGGTCCAAATATTCCATAGGAAGTTCCAGTAACCCATCCTGGATCTGCGGTACACCAATAAATGTCTTCATCACGGATGTCCATTACCCATTTCATTGATTGATATTGTTGAACCATTGCATAATGTACATGTAAAATCCCCTTAGGTTTCCCTGTTGACCCAGATGTATAGTGTAGGATTAACCCGTCTTCCTTATCTACCCACTCAATTGTAAAAGAATCGGAAGCACTATTTAACGCTTTCTTAAAATCAATAAATTTATCTTTTTCTTCAATATTGTCTCCCACTAAAAATACAGTTTCAAGATCAGGTAATTTATCCAAAGGAATTCGATCTAATAATTCTGGAGTTGTAACAATTGCTTTTGCAGCACTATCCAATAAACGGTCGTACACAGCACCTTCCATAAATGCTTCGAAAAGAGGTCCAACAATAACACCCATTTTTACAGCACCTAATAAAGAAAAATATAATTCAGGAGATCTAGGCATAAAAATGAATAGACGGTCCCCTTTTGTTAAATTGGAATGTAGGGTGTAGACATTTGCAGCTTTGTTTGTCCAGTTTTTCATATCATTAAATGTATATGATTCTTTTCTGTCTGCATCTTGATAATAGAGTGCAATTTTGTCCTTTTTATCAGATTCAGCATGTCGATCAATAGCTTCATATGCCATATTTACTTTTCCTGTTTCATACCATGAAAAAGACTTTTCTGCATCTTCCCATTGAAAAGATTTTACAGTCGCTTCATAATCATTTAAGCGATAGTCCCCTTGCACAACTGGTAACACTTCTATCTTCATCCTATTCACCCTTTCTATAACTATATCTTTTATTTTACAATACTCTTTTCGATTTTTGCTAATTTTTTTACTCTTTTGAATGTTTTATTACAATTAATGAAGATAACGCTTTCTATTATTAAAATCATGTATAATAGTTTCAATTGTAATTAATTTATAGGTGGTGAATTCGTGATACACAAAAAAACGTATAATGCGGTAGAATTAGAAACAAAGCATGGCACCGTCGTTATTGAAGGTCCTATTGTATCAGAGGAAATAGCAAAATTAGAATTTCATGAGGACTTAGTAGCTTTTCGATTACCTGACGCACAGCATAAAGCAATTATTGGAATTGCAAAATTACCTGAAGGAAGAATTATTATTGTTCGAGATCAACAAACAATAGTTGGATACTGCACTTTTTTACACCCAGACCCTTTAGAAACATGGTCTAAAGGCAATATGGAAAACTTGATAGAGCTTGGTGCTATCGAAGTCATTCCAAAATATCGTGGAACTGGAGTAGGAAAAACACTTCTACGAGTTTCCATGATGGATGATGCGATGGAAGACTATATAACGATTACTACTGAATATTATTGGCATTGGGATTTAAAAGGGACTGGATTAAATGTCTGGGAATACCGAAAAGTGATGGAGAAAATGATGCAGGCTGGCGGACTTATGTATTTTGCAACAGACGATCCAGAAATTAGTTCTCATCCCGCTAATTGTTTAATGGCTAAAATAGGGAATAGAGTGGATAATGATTCCATTCAGCAATTTGATCAACTACGCTTTATGAACCGTTTCATGTATTAAAACAAAAATGTATAACTTTCTTATAAAAAGGAGTTCATTCACATGCTTGTAGAAGAAATCATGAATACATCTGTACCAACCTTAAGCCCCTCTCATACAATTAATGATGCACTAAAGCTTTTAAAGGAAAAACGAATTCGTCATATCCCAATAGTTAACTCGGAGAATGCAGTATTAGGTGTTGTAACTGATCGCGATTTAAAAGAAGCAACTCCTTCCTCCTTAATCAGCAGTCAGAATGCAGAAATTTATGATTTACCGTTAGAAAAAATTATGACGAAAAACCCAATCACCGGCCATCCATTAGATTTTGTAGAAGAAACGGCAAGCATTTTTTATGATAATCGCATAGGATGCTTACCTATTGTGAGCCAAGGGAAACTAATCGGTATGATTACAGAGTCCGACTTATTGTACAAATTTATTGAACTAACAGGTGTACATCAACCTGGTTCTCAAATAGAGGTTCGCGTTCCAAATAGAACAGGTGTCTTGTTTGAAGTATCTAGAGTTTTTTATGAACAAAGAATAAATGTGTTAAGCGTGCTAGTATATCCAGATAAAGATAAAAGTGATTATAAAATATTAGTCCTTCGAGTGAAGACGATGAATCCACTCAAGCTTATTGAAGCAATAAGAGCTGAAGGGTTCGAAGTGCTATGGCCAAATCACCCAGGAATGAATATATGAAAAAAAATGCAGTGTTTGTCTTTTCAGAGGACCAGTTAGGCTACAAGTTTTCGGAAACCCATCCGTTCAATCAAAAACGCTTAACACTTACAGTCGATTTATTAAGGGAAATGAATGCTTTATCATTATCAGATATAGTTGCTCCTAGAATTGCAACAGATGAAGAATTAAGCTTAATACATGATCCTCATTATATTGAGATTGTTAAAAAAGCAAGTTTGGAAACAAGCGACACTACGAAGTATGAAAATTATGGAATTGGAACAGAAGATACCCCTATTTTCCCTCATATGCATGAAGCAAGCGCAGGTCTTGTTGGAGGTACTTTAACTGCAGTGGATTATGTGATGGAGGGTAAATCGTCTCATGCACTTAATTTAGGGGGTGGTCTCCACCATGGATTTAGAGGACGAGCTTCCGGTTTTTGTGTCTATAATGATAGTTCCGTTGCAATTAAATACATGCAGCAAAAGTATAATGCACGAGTTTTATACATAGACACGGATGCACATCATGGGGATGGCGTTCAATGGAGCTTTTATGATGATCCTAATGTATGTACAATTTCCATCCATGAAACAGGAAGGTATCTATTTCCCGGAACTGGCAATATTACAGAAAGAGGCACTGGTGAAGGATATGGAACTTCTTTTAATTTTCCAATGGATGCATTTACAGAGGATGAGTCATTTTTAGATATTTATCGTACAAGTATTCGCGAGATAGTTGAGTCATTTAAACCCGATATTATTTTAAGCCAAAATGGTGCGGATGCTCATTATTTTGACCCGTTAACCCATTTATATGGAACGATGAACCTATACCAAGAGATACCTAAACTGGCACATGAACTTGCTCATGAGTTTTGCGATGGTAAATGGATTGCTGTTGGTGGTGGTGGTTATGATATTTGGAGAGTTGTTCCACGTGCATGGTCATTGTTGTGGATGGAAATGAATGATGTAAAGTCTCCGATAGGTAACTTGCCGAAATCTTGGCTTGATCGTTGGGCTAAGGAGTCACCTATACCTCTTATTTCTACTTGGATGGATCCTCATCCATTATATGAGCCTATTCCAAGAAAACTAGAAATAATGGAGAAAAATAAACAAATGTTAGATAAAGCGTTGTATTTGTTACGCAATCAACAGTCATATAAAAACCACCAGTAGTCTAGTGCCTACTGGTGGTTTTTATTAGAAGATTTATTTTACAGAGTCTCTTTCCTCAATTCGGTAAGGAAGAACTACTGTTTGTTCGTCAATTTTTTCTTTATTCATAAATTTTGTTAATAACCTCATGGAAACGGCACCGATATCGTACAAAGGTAAAACAACGCTTGTGAGTTGAGGTCTTACCATTCGAGCAAGTTTGGAGTTTTCAAAACTAATTACCTCAATATCTTTTGGTACGTTTAACCCACTATCTTGAGCACCATGAATAAGCCCAATTGCAATTTCATCGTTCCCAGCAAAAAATGCTGTTGGTGGATTTTTAAGATTGCGGAGCTGTTCCCACGCTACAAGGCCATCGTCATATGTATTATCGACGCCAACGATTAAATCTGAGTCAATTTCTATATTTGCTGCATTCAAAGCCTTTTCATAGCCCGAAAGTTTGTATACTCTATTTATGGTAGAAGACATGGACCCAGATACAAATGCAATTCTAGTATGACCGTTTTGTATTAAGCGGTTAACCGCGTCGACAGCTGCTTCATGATATTCTATATTGACTGATGGAAAAGAATTAGAATCTTCTACTGTTCCAGCTAAAACAACTGGTACATCCGTCCTTTCCATTTCACGCAGCATTTCCTTTGTTATTTCGTCACTCATCATGACTACACCATCAACTTGTTTACTTAATAATGTAGATAATAACTGTAC
This sequence comes from Psychrobacillus sp. FSL H8-0484, assembly GCF_038005325.1. Lineage (NCBI taxonomy): Bacteria > Bacillati > Bacillota > Bacilli > Caryophanales > Bacillaceae > Psychrobacillus > Psychrobacillus sp. FSL H8-0484. The sequence goes on from NZ_JBBOSZ010000001.1 coordinate 2,963,175, forward strand.
TTCTTTGTCTTCTTGTTGATCCGAGTTTGTTAAAATAATATTATAACGATACATAGTAGCAATGTCTTCAATACCTCGCACTAGTTCAGCATAAAATACATTTGATATATCTGGAATAATTACTCCAACTGTTTTTGTTTTTTTACTTGCTAAACCCCTTGCCACTGCATTGGGTCTATAATCTAATCGTTCTATTACTGCTAACACTTTTTGACGTGTTGCTGGTTTGACGTTTTGGTTACCATTTACTACACGTGAAACAGTTGCCATCGATACATTCGCTTCTCTTGCTACATCATAAATTGTAATAGTCAACGCGTACCCTCCTTTACTAGTCTAATTAAGTATATAATTAAATAATACTTGATTTCCTTCCTAACATTCAATTAAATAGTAAAACCGACCCTTCAAGAAGAGTCGGTTTTGTGAATTATTTCACGAATTACGCGTGAACTTCATGCGTTTTCATAAACTTTTGTAAGGAATCATAAAACTCATCGAATTGCTGTAAGTTCATTTGTTGAGCAGCATCTGATAATGCCACCGCTGGATCTGGATGCACTTCAGCCATAACTCCATCTGCTCCAATTGCAATTGCTGCTTTTGCAGCAGGTAAAAGGATATCACGACGTCCAGTTGAATGTGTTACATCGACAAATACAGGTAAATGTGTTTCTTGTTTTAATATTGGTACCGCAGAAATGTCTAATGTATTTCTGGTTGCTCTCTCATACGTTCGAATACCTCGTTCACATAAAATGATTTGGTCATTTCCTTGTGACATAATATATTCTGCAGCATGGATAAATTCATCTAACGTAGCTGCAATACCACGTTTCAATAAGACTGGCTTATTAATAGAACCTACCGCTTTTAATAGTTCGAAATTTTGCATATTACGAGCACCTACTTGTACAACATCCACATAGTCTAGTGCTTCATCTAAATGGCTTGGAGTTACGATTTCAGATACAACCGCTAAGCCATATTTTTGTGAAATTTGTTTTAATATTTTTAATCCATCTAAACCAAGACCTTGGAAATCATATGGAGAGGTACGTGGCTTGTACGCTCCACCTCTAATAAGTTTTAGGCCTTTAGCTTGGATTGCCGCAGCAACTTCTGCCACTTGAGTGTAAGATTCTACTGCACAAGGACCAAATACGAATGAAGGTATTCCTGTGCCTATTTTTTCTCCATTAATTTCAACTATTGTATCTTCTGATTTCTTTTTACGTGAAACAAGAAGAGCTTTCTTTTGATCATCTACTTGAAATTCTAGAGCAGTTTTAAATATTTCCTTGAAAATATGTTCAACTGTTGATTGTGGAAGTGGACCAGAATTGTTTTCTTTTAAATGATCTAACATATGTCTTTCACGAAGGGGATCATATCTATTGACACCTTGTTTTTCTTTAACTCTTCCAATCTCTTGAACGACACCAGCTCTTTCGTTGATTAACTGTAAAATTTCTACGTTAATCTCATCTACACGACTACGTAAAGCCTCTAAATCTACTTGACTCATAGATATTTCTCCTCTCTTCTCTCCATCGATACTTTCTATCGACTGAAAATTATGATACATTTTAAGATATAAATCATATTATAATCAATGTATACAAGAATGTCACGCATTTTATTTTAGCGATTCAACTCACTAAAGTATTTGTCTGAAAAGGACGTGGAAATTTGTCATCAAAATTATTTGCATTAGATATTGGTACTAGATCCGTAGTAGGAATTATTTTAGAAGAGCGCCATGAAACATTTCATGTAATTGATGTTCTAGTAGAAGAACATAAAGAACGTGCGATGGTGGATGGACAAATACATAATGTGCTAAAAGTAGTGGAAGTCATTCAATCTATAAAAACACAATTAGAAGAAAAACACGGACCCTTGGAAAAAGTAAGCGTTGCGGCTGCTGGACGAGCGTTAAAAACAGAACAAGCAGAGATGAAAATGGACATCAAAAACCGACCTATCTTTTCAGAAGACGATATCAGCCGACTTGAACTCACAGCAGTTCAACAAGCACAAAATAATTTAGTCCAAAATGACAGAGAAAGACAATCAAGTCATTATTACTGTGTGGGATATAGTGTACTTTACTACAGACTTGATGGTGAAGAAATTGGTAGCCTAGTAGATCAACAAGGAAATGAAGCATCTATTGAAGTAATTGCCACTTTTTTACCTAGAGTCGTTGTCGAATCATTACTTTCTGCTTTGAAAAGAGCTAATTTAGAAATGGAAGCTTTAACATTAGAGCCCATTGCGGCGATTAATGTATTAATTCCACCAACTATGAGGCGCCTCAATGTGGCACTAGTGGATATAGGGGCAGGAACATCCGATATTGCCATTACCAATTATGGGACAGTTGTTGCTTACGGAATGGTACCTTATGCAGGCGATGAAATAACAGAAGCACTTAGCGACATTTATCTTCTAGACTTTCCACTTGCAGAAGATGCAAAGAGAGCAATAAATACAAATGAATTTATTCAAATAAAAGATATTCTAGGCTTTGATCAAAACATCCCTAAAGAAGAAGTAATTGATGCGTTAAGACCAGCAACGTTGGAATTAGCATCGGCTGTTTCAACGGAAATTTTCCGATTAAATAATAACCATCCACCAAAGGCTGTCATGCTAGTAGGTGGAGGAAGCTTAACCCCTTCGCTCACAACACTTCTTGCAGAAAAATTAAATTTACCTGTAAATCGAGTTGCCGTACGAGGAATTGACGCCATTCAAAACCTAACGAAAGAAGATCATATTCCTGTATCTCCGGAACTTGTTACACCAATAGGAATTGCAATTGCTGCTAAACGTGCTCCCATTCAATATATGTCTGTTGAGGTAAACCAACAGGTTGTTCGTTTATTTGAATTAAAAGAAATGACTATTGGAGATGCATTACTTGCCGCAAATATTTCTACTCGTAAGTTGTATGGAAGACCAGGAGCAGCTCTTTCCGTTCAAGTAAATGGACAAACAATCCATATTCCAGGAGAGCATGGAAAGCCCGCTGTTATTGAGCTTAATGGTCAGGAAGCAAATACAAAAACACTAATAAAAAATAAAGATAAAATAGAACTCATAGAAGGAAAAGATGGTAATGCAGGTACAGCATCAGTCCGAGATTTACTAGACGAAGCATCTGTAAAAACAATTACCTTTCAGGGAGTTAAACACATTGTAGAACCAACTGTTCAAGTAAATGGAGAGAGAGTTTCACTAGAAACTTCACTTGTAGAAAGAGATAAGATCACAGTTGAAACTCCACATACGATTGAACAACTTTTGCATGCAATTCAAAAAGAAAATTACTTAAACCAATTAAAGTCTTATACAATTTCTATTAATAATAAAAATCATTACATCCCATCCTTTTCCACCACATTATTATTAAACGGGAACGCTGTAAAGCTACAATATCCTGTTCAAGACAATGATGTATTACAAATGAATATAGCTACTGCTCCTACTTTGCAGCAACTTTCAGATCATCTAGAGAAAAAACTTCTAGACCGTATTACAATCAAATTTCAACAAGAAACGATCGAACTTTTTAAAGAAAGTGCTAAGGTAATCAGTGAAAATACTATTTTATCTCCCTCGGACGTAATTCCAAATGGAACAGCGCTTCAGTGGGAAGAGGTTAATACCTCTGCTTGGATATACCAAGATGTTTTTCGGTTTTCCGAGTGGACTTTACCAGAAAATGCAGGTTCTTTCCAAATCATTAAAAACGGACAACCCTCTCGCTTTGATGAAGAAATCTTTGGCGGAGACGAACTCGAAATAATTTTCAACTAAAAAAACGGGCACAAGGCCCGTTTTTTTTAATTCTTATTCGGATTATTTTCTTCTGTAACCGCTTCTTTAATTGCTTCGGCTACTACAGTCAGATTTTCATCTTCCTCCGCTAATTCTTCCGTTGTATGTGAAATAGTTGCCATGAATTCCATTGGCTCTTCACCTTCTGAGGAAGCAGTTCCATCGTCTAAAGGTGACATTGGTTTTCCCTTCATGGATTTAACTTTATCTACTAATTGCTCGGATTGTTCTTGTAATTGCTTAGAGATTTTAGTTGTTTTTTCTTTAGCTGTAGAAGATAAGTCCATTGTTTTTTCTTTAATTTGGCCAGCTTGTGTTGAAAGATTTCCACGCAACTCTGTCCCAGTTTTAGGTGCTAATAACAAAGCAGTAGTAGCTCCAATAATACCTCCAATTATTACTCCAATGATAAAGTCCTTACCACTCACTTCTTGATCACGATAAATGTTCTCTCTCGTTTCGTTATAAGAAGGAGCAGGTGGATAGTTTGGTTGCGATTGACGATCGTAGGAAGCTTGGTTTGCATAATACTCATGGTTAAATTTTGCTTCATTATAATTTGGTTTGTTTTGTTCATGATTGCTCATTAAAATTCCTCCAATTTATTAGTTTTTTGTTTTATTATCATTTTCAAAGGAATAAAACTCTGCTTGATCCATTGCTTTTCGTTCTTTCCATTTGTCTCGTAGACCTAGAATTACACTGCTCCACTGAACAACTTGTGCTATTTTTTCTTCATTTTTTTCTACTTCTGTTGTAACAGATGATGTAAGACGTTGGATAGAATTATTAAAACCATTTACGGAAGTTCCTACATTTTTGACTGCTGCAACCACTGTGTTTAGTTGTACTGATTTCTCTTGGATATCTTCTGCTAATTCATTGGTCTTATGAAGAAGTTCCGCTGTTTCTTTCGTAACATTTTGTAAGTGTGTATCTAGCCCTTCCAGTGTATCCGCAACATTATTTAAAGTCTTTTTAACTGAAGATAACGTAACAGCAAGGCTTATACAAAGTACTAGAAATGCAATTGCAGCTATAATAGCAGCTATGTATAAAAGATTTTCCATTGATCATTCTCCTCTAACTTGATTGTGATATTGTAATTTTACCCTAAAAGAAACAAACTAAACTTCTTTCTTTATACTATACTACGTTTCTTTGAAATTTCCTTTAAAAAAATGCTTAATCACAAATGGATTAAGCATTTTTATCATTTATTTAGTTTTTGGCTGAAAGCTTCTTGGTATTTCTGTACATCTCCTGCTCCCATAAATAAATAAGTAGCGTTTTCATGAACCAGCAATTGATCTACTGTATCTTCATGTAAAATATGGCTTCCTTCAATTAGGTCACCTAGTGATTGGATGGTTAAAGTACCAGCATTTTCCCGTGCTGAACCAAAGATATCACATAAATACACCTGATCCGCTAAACTTAGGCTCTCGCTAAATTCATGCAGAAATTTTTGCGTTCTCGTAAACGTGTGTGGTTGAAATATAGCGACAATCTTACGGTTTGGGTATTTTTGTCGAGCTGACTGAATTGTTGCTTTAATTTCTGTTGGATGATGTGCATAATCGTCAATAATAATACGATCTCCAATAACAGTCTCTGTAAAGCGTCTTTTCACACCTTCAAACGTTTCTAAGCCTTTTTGAATAATATCCGCTGGCACTTCCTCGTAATGACATAGAGAGATAACTGCTAACGAATTTAGGACTGCATGGTCACCAAACAAAGGAATAGTAAAACGCTCATAATATTCATTTCGAACAAATACATCGAAAGAAGTACCTTCCGTCGTTTTTTCTATATTCCTTGCGGCAAAATCGTTATGCTCGCCAAATCCATAATAAACGACCGGTACAGCAGCTTTAATCTTTTGTAAATAGTGGTCATCTCCACAAGCGATAATACCTTTTTTAACTTGCATCGCCATAGATTGGAATGCACTAAATACATCGTCAATATCTTGAAAATAATCAGGATGATCGAAATCAATATTTGTCATTATTGCATAGTCAGGACTGTACGCTAAAAAGTGTCTACGATACTCACATGCCTCAAACACAAAATTAGAAGCATCTGGTTCCCCTTTACCAGTACCATCACCAATTAGAAAAGAAGTAGGGCTATAACCACTTAACACATGAGATAGTAGTCCTGTGGTAGATGTTTTCCCATGTGCTCCAGTAACAGCAATGGACGTAAACTTACTCATATAGTCGCCTAAAAAATCGTGATAACGTATTACATTTAAACCTAGTTCTCTTGCTTTCACTAATTCAGGATGACTATCAGGGAATGCATTCCCTGCAATAACTGTCATACCTTCTTCGATATTTGCTTCATCAAATAATAAAACATTTATATGTCGGTCATGTAATGGTTTTTCCGTAAAAAAATACTTTTCAATATCAGAACCTTGCACTTCGTTTCCGATATCATGTAAGATTTGTGCTAACGGACTCATTCCAGACCCTTTAATGCCTGTAAAATGATACTTTGTCATACGTTGTAACCCTCCTGGGATTAGTCCCACTTATATACATTTTTTAATACAATCGTCTTAATAGACGTATTCCCAATTATATCACTTTTTAACACAAAAATTTAATAAACAATATTAACTAAATATTTGTTCTAAATTGTCGTTAGTTAGTAATACTTCTCTCGCCTTGCTTCCTTTTTGCTCTGTAATATATCCATTCTCATACATGGCATCTATTAATCTAGCTGCTCGATTATAACCTAAATGAAACTTACGTTGCAATAAGGAGGTCGAAGCAGACCCTTGTTCTACAATAAAACGACATGCCTCTTCAAATAATTCATCTTGTTCGGATGCTATTTCTGCTTTTTGCATTAACTCTTCTTGCTCAAACATATAGTCAGGAGTTCCCTGGCTTCTTGCATAATCGATAACACTTTCAATTTCATCGTCCGATACATAAGTACCTTGAATACGAACAGGGCTAGACATGCCATTTCCTTGGTAAAGCATATCCCCTTTACCAAGTAATCGCTCTGCACCTTGTTGATCTAAAATTGTACGAGAATCGATTTGAGAAGAAACAGAAAATGCAATACGGGTTGGTATGTTTGCTTTAATCAAACCAGTAATGACATCTACAGATGGACGCTGAGTAGCTAATACTAAGTGAATTCCGCAGGCTCTTGCTTTTTGTGCAATACGACAAATTGCTTCTTCCACCTCTGCAGGTGCCATCATCATTAAATCGGCAAGCTCATCAATGACAATCACAAGATAAGGTAGTTTTTGAGCGAATTGTCGTTTTTCTGTCGCAAGCGTATTATATCTACTAATGTCGCGCACACCTACATGAGCAAATAATTGATAGCGACGCTCCATTTCTTCCACTGCCCATTTTAAAGCCGCTGTAGCAGCTTTAACGTCCGTAATTACCGGGCTCACTAGATGTGGAATATGATTAAAAGGAGCAAGTTCAACCATCTTCGGATCAATTAAAAGCAGCTTTACATCTTCTGGAGTTGCTTTATACAACAGGCTAACAAGTAATGAATTAATGAATACTGACTTTCCTGACCCTGTCGCACCAGCTATTAAACCATGCGGCATTTTTCGTAAATCAAGTGTCACTGGTTTTCCAGTAAGGTCTAACCCAAGTGCAACTTCAAGTGGTGAATCAGAGTTTGTAAACACATCGGTATTAAGAACTTCTGAAATGCGGACAGCTCGGGACTTTCTATTGGGAATTTCAATACCAATAGAACTTTTTCCTGGAATAGGCGCTTGAATGCGAATATCTTTTGCTGCTAAAGCTAATTTTAAATCGTCAGCTAAATTACGAATTTTACTTACTTTTGTCCCATGTCCTACTGTTAGTTCAAACTGGGTGACAGCAGGTCCTTGAAAAGTTTGAACAATCTCACCCGTTATTTGAAAATGGGATAAGGCCTCTACTAGTGTAAATGCTTGCTCTTCCATCCATTCATTATCTTCATCCTTTATTTCCGGAGGAAGCAAGTAACTGAATGATGGTCTTGTATAAGAAGATGGAACGATTTCCTGCTTCACTTCTTCTATAAGCGCTTCTTTTGATGTTACTATTTGTGTTTCTGGTTTTGGTGCAGATGGTTGTTCAGTCTGTGACATAGGATTATTATCTAGTTTATTCATCTTTTGTTTATCTGATTTCAGCATCATTACATTAAATGGTCTTATGTTTTCTTTTGGAGCTGTTGGTTTTTCTTCTTGGACCTCTTCGATCGGCGGTGTATCCTTATATTCTTCGATTGGTATATTAACCTTAAATTCTTGGATCTCTTCAATTAGAGGAGAAGTTTGTTCTACTTTCACCTCATCTATTATTTCCATTACTGTTGCAGCAGCTTCTTCCACCTGCTTTTGTTTATCTGATTTCAACATGAGTACATTAAAAGGTCGAATATTTTCTTTTGGAACTGTTGGCTTAGTTTCTTCGACCTCTTCGATTGGTGATGTATCTATAGCTTCATGAATTTCTTCCATTGGAAGTACAGATTGTTCTACTTCACTTTCTACTCTCTCCATGATTTCCATAACTTGTGCAGCAGACTCTTCTACAACCTGCTGTGGAACTGGAATTGGAGCCTCCATTACGATAGGGTCTTCTACTATTATTTCTTTTTCCTGTTTTGGTTCTACTATCTTTTCTTTTTCTTTAGAAAAACCATAAATAGGAGAAGGTACATCTGTTGGTGTAAATGCTCTTTTTTTTCTTATAATTGCTGGAGCCTCTTCTATTTCTTTTTTTTCTGCACGATGAACAACCGTTTGCTGCTTCCGCTGTTGCCAAATACCTTGCGTATGTAAGGGTTTAAACGATTGTGTATCATTAGATTTTTTTTCTAAAAATGGTTCTTCCACCACTTTTTCTTCTTTTGGTAACCCATATAAAAATTCATGTTTTTCTTCATCTGAAATTAATGGGAAACGAAATGGTGTTTTAGGTTGTGTTGTTTTTGGGACAGCTTGTACTTCTACCTCTGTTTCATCTCTATATTCATCTTCATTAACTGCAAATAGTTTTTTAAACCAATTCAAATTCATCACTCTTTCTAATCGATACCTTCTATTTTACCAGTAATACCAGTATACGTCCCTATTATATAATAGAAAAACATAAAAAAAAGCACACCTAATCGGCATGCTCTAATAATGATGATATAAAACTGGATATTTTACAAAAATAAAGTAATTTTGCCCTACTTTTTATGATTGCGGAAAAGGACTTCCTGCTTCTTGTTGCTCATCTAAAATAAGAATGCCTTTTACCTCTGGTGCATTTGGCAATGCTAATTCTTTTGCAGAACAAAGCATTCCACTTGATGCAATTCCACGAAGCTCTGCATCCTTAATAACCATTCCAGAAGGCATTACAGCTCCAACTTTTGCTACTACTACCTTTTGACCTGCTTCTACATTAGGAGCACCACATACAATTTGTAGTGTAGTATCTCCAACATTTACTTGGCAAACTTTTAATTTATCTGCGTTCGGATGTTGTTCTAATGATTCCACATAACCAACAACAAATTTAGGGGATAAATCCACTTCAAACGTGTAAGATACACCATTTTCTGCCAGGGCATGTTGTACTTTTGCTACTAATTCCTCCGTTAGAGAAACTTGTCCAGTTGTTTGTATTTGGTCATATTTACTGTAACCAAAAACGTTAATCGCTAATACTTCGTTTGATTGTGCGTCTTTTACTAACGTCACATCTCCTTTTGACTCTGTAATAACTTTTTCCGTTTTTTCGGGTGTCAACTGTACTAATAATACGTCCCCTACGCCAACTTCATTGTAAAAAATATTCATTTGTCTTCGTTCTCCTTTGTTACTCGATTTTTTGCCAAAATAAAGATCGGCTCTAAATCTCCATTTTCATATATAAAAGATAATGAAGTAATAGGTACGGTTCCAACAGTAAAGAAATGCATAGTCATTTGAGCGAGAACATCGTAACCTGTTTCATTTCTTATATCACCAATTATCATAACATCTTGATGGGGTACAGAAACAGTCATATCTCCAACAATCTGTTTTTTCATATCTCTTAGCAGCGATTCATTCAGCAAGCGACTTGCATCATAGCCATCATTATTATTAAAGAAATAAAAAATATTACCGGCTACTTCATCTTTTTTGTAATTTGTTTCTAAATTTCTAACTTGAAAAATAGCTCTTTCTCGTATTTCAGTTTCTCGAATATTCCATTCTGCTAACATTTTTTCATCGAGTAATCGATACGTGTTCCCTAAGTCTAATGCATAATATATTCGCGTTTCTGCTGTATGATCTTTCGTGATAAAACGGTTCCCTTCATTGGACTTCTGTGGAAACGAAGTGGAACGAATAACAGGATAAATAGAGGCAGCAGGATCAATTTCTCCTGCGATTTCTTTTTCCATTGCTTGAAAGGTTTGCTGAATTGTATAAACTACTTCCTCAATCGCTTTCTCTTTTTTCGTTTCATATTTAGCTAATATAGGAGGAATAGAAATATCAATTCCTTTTGCTAATTCTTTATGGTCTAATCGAAGTTTATTTGTTTCTCGATTATAGTCGTACGTGTAAATTTCTTCTGATAGCTTTGTTTTTAGAAGCCTTATGAGTTCAAGTGCTTTCACTTTAAACATTTCCTTTCCATAAACAAAACGGTCCACAAGTCGTGAACCGTTTTATTATTATCAAATAAGCATTGGCATATTAGGGTCCAAATTTCACTCTCGCCACTCTATTACATTGGGACGGCTACTGAATAAAGTTAAATAGTTTGAAGAAATGATTCGATTTCTTCTTTCGTTTTGCGATCCTTGCTAACAAAACGTCCTGTTTCTATCCCATTTTCAAAAGCAATGAAACTAGGAATACCATAAATGTCTAATTGGCCACATAAATCAATAAATTGATCTCTGTCTACTGAAACAAATGTGAAGTCTGAAAATTTCTCTTCTACTTCTCCCATGAAAGGGTCGATAAAACGGCAATCAGGACACCAATCCGCCGTAAATTTGAAAACTACTTTTTCTTCATTCTTTAATTGTTCAAATTGCTCCATTGTAGTTAAATTTTGCATCTAAATCCCCCCTATTTGGTCTTTATAGATTTCACTATTGTCATCATCTGTTCTAAATTATCGGCAATATTTTGCTGTTTCGAAATGGTCGTAAGCTTGATACCGCCAATACTTGTAATAAGCTCGTACTTGTCTTCACTATTTTCAATAATTGCCGCAAACCCGAAACGACCATTTTGTTCAAATTTCTTTTCTTCTACAACCTTTAAATTGCTATCTTCCATCATTAAATCATAGTATAACTCACTGCTTGGTAACTCATTTGGATTAATAAATAATATATAGGAATCTTTCCCTTTGGATAAAATAATATTTGATTTATCAGTCTCCTCTTCAATGGAAAAACCACTCGGTATGAATATCTTTACATCATTCACTTCTTCATTAGGTTTTTCAGCATCCCCTTGAAAAGCTAGTTTTGCTTTTTCAAGACCATCTGTCGTTTGATCGTTTATTGATGTTGCACATCCAAATAATAAAATGACTGCCAGTGAAGCGGTAATTACTCGTATCCAGTTTCGAGTCATTTGATTTCCTCCATTCAAAGCATGACTGCTATATATTTTATCGATGATTGATACTACATGCAACTACTATAGCTTATAAAAGAAAAGCGAAAGACAAACCTTAGAATATAAAAATATACTAAGTATTATTTTCGCATCTTTAAAGAAAGTTCATACTGACCAATTAGCAATAACATAATATGTTCAAACATATCACTTCTTTTTACATAACTGTTCGTAAATACGCCAATTGCACCTTCGTCATGTCGTATATCATTCTTATTAGTATAGACGTCCATGACAGGTCCAAGTTCCGCCCCTTCACGGAGTTGAATTGCTATCTCTTCTGGTAAAGGCACTCCTGCTCCTGTTGCAGTGTAGACCTCTCCATCGTTCGTTGCCAGTGCTCCCCAATTACAAATATACATTGTTCCGTCTATTTCTTGTACTCCTCCTTCTAAACCGATACCAAAATGGGCATCTGCTTGTACCATTAATTGCTTTGCACGATTAATCGCACCTTGTCTTGTCTCTTCATTACTCATCGGTTGATCGGAAACTAGCGAAGGTACTTCTTTATTTACAAAACTAGCGTCTGGATAATAAATACTAGATATGGACTGAACGGCCTTTGTTTTAGCTCTATTGTTGGTTCCTATTAATATTTTCATACATTCTATTCCCCTTCATAAAAAAAGATGCCATAAAGGGCATCTTTTTATTATACGTTAGCTTTGATTGTTTCTAATGTAGTTCGGTCACATGCTTTCACCAATTTCACAAGCAATTCTTTTGCTGCTGCATAATCATCCGTATGAATAATCGAAGAAGATGTGTGAATATAACGTGAGCATATGCCAATTACTGCGCTTGGAACTCCTTCATTGGATGTATGCACACGCCCTGCATCTGTTCCGCCTTGAGAGATAAAATATTGATAAGGAATATGATGTGTTTCCGCCATATCTAACACAAATTCTCTCATACCACGATGGGTAATCATAGACCGGTCAAAAATTCGAAGTAATGTTCCCTTACCTAACTGACCAAATTCATTTTTATTACCAGAAGCATCATTGGCAGGACTAGCATCTAATGCAAAGAAAAGATCTGGTTTAATCATATTCGTGGAAGCTTGAGCCCCGCGAAGACCGACTTCTTCCATTACATTCGCACCAGAATACAGCATATTTGGTAATTGCTCATTTTGTACTTCTTTCAACAGTTCAATGGCAAGTCCGCAACCATAGCGATTATCCCATGCTTTTGCCATAATTTTTTTATCATTGGCCATTGGTGTGAATGGACAAACAGGAACGATTTGATCCCCCGGTTTAATACCCATTCGAAGAACATCCTCTTTATCGTCTGCTCCGACATCAATTAGCATATTTTTAATGTCCATCGGCTTATTTCGCACTTCATCACTTAATAAATGAGGAGGAATAGAACCAATGACACCAGGAATTGTTTTTTCATTTGTCACAAGTTCTACACGTTGTGCAAGTAATACTTGGCTCCACCAGCCGCCAAGTGGTTGAAAACGAATCATGCCGTTGTCTGTAATCCCAGAAACCATAAAGCCGACCTCGTCCATATGTCCAGCAACTAAAATTTTAGGACCATTTTCATCACCTTTTTTCAGACCGAAAATACCGCCTAAATTATCCTGAACGATTTCATCCGAATATTTTGATAGCTCACTGCGCATAAATGCACGAACAGCATGCTCATTTCCAGGTGCTCCAGGTAATTCTGTTAATGTTTTAAATAATGAGCGTGTTTCTTCATTCATGTTAAAAAGCCTCCTAAAGCTCCGTAATAAATATATTCATCTTCAAAAAGATTCCTCTTCTATTGTAATAAAATTTCGAATAGTTTACTACAATAAACCTTCGGATATCGAAAAATTTAATCGGTTGCGAGTTGTATGATACACTAAAAAAAAGGCGAAAGGGAGGAACAAAAATGAAATTAAAGGATTATATGATGGGTCTTGGGACTGGAATTGTTATTGGTATTATCGCAAGTCAAGCTGCCAGTAAAATGAATTTTAATCGTTCTGCAGAGCTTGTTTTAAGCGATATAAAAAAATCATTTAAAGAAGAAGGTCCTATTGATGGCTCGTGGATATATATGAGCCCTGAACCCTTTCAAAAAGAAGCAATTAGCTTACATGTATACAAAGGTGGAATTTCCCGCGTAAAAAACGGAGAACTCGAACAATTTGAGTTTGCAGCAGATGCCAAAACAGGTACGGTTGTAGACTTAGTGAAAGTTTAGCCATAGAGTTGAAGCATTGTAGAATAGGCTTCTCTTTATTTGAAGAAAATGTTAATTTAATGACAATAAATGGAGCTAGACCAATTTTACTTAAACTAAGAAAAGCGTAAAGCGCGCTTTAAGTGCAAAACCTGTTTTGTATCGTTTTCAGAGGACTTTGGACTGACTTTGCTATATCATTACCGGTTTATTTTTAAGAGAGGTTGGTCGTGACTGACATCACGACCAGCCTCTCTTTTCACGGTAATCTTATGGCGTTTGTCCGTCCGTCGCCCTCCTTCAACAGTACGAATAAGGTTAAGATCTTTTTGGATAATGAGTGAATAGATTCTATCTTACTCATGTTGAAAGCCCCCGAAGATGCAATTTTGGGGGCTCTAGTGCTCCTCTATATAATAGATCCTAACTATTTTTAGGTCATATACTCTTTTACCAGTAGAAGAAAATTAGCAGAAATGCTCTTCTTAAAGATTCTTGTTTGCTAACAGGTCCATCCCCTCTACCTTACCTTGTATACAATCCACTGCATTTTCCTATCGTTCAAAGCACCAGTAACTTTATGCACTCAAAAACTATATACTTCCCTAATCATTTAGTTGCCCTTTCTTTTATGATTGATTTGAAAACATTTACTTGATTGTAGTGAAAGGCGGCGACTCCAGCGGGATGAGTGAGAAAGATGAACCATCACAACGGACGCGTGAGCTACGGTGATGGTTCATCGCTCACCCCGCGGAAAGCGTCCGCCTGTAACGGAAATCAACAGTAGTATTAATCGATATTTTTCTCCAAAATATCTAAAACACTGGATTTATGGAACGTAAGATTTTGCTCTGTTCAATGAGAATGTTGTTACGTGCCGAAAATCCGCCTCGCTCTCCGGACGTAAGGCAGAGCCGACAGACGAAAATTCGTTGCCACATGGATGTATTTTCAAAACACCATGAACTCTGATTCGTGGTAGTCTAACTTCATATTCTTACTTATCATTCAAAAAAATCAGCTACGCATAATGCGCAGCTGATTTTTTATCTTGTTCGCTCTACTCTATCTACAATTTCTTTCCCGTCTACTGACCATTTGATCAACCGATTAAATGCATCATGGTAAAAGCTAAACCAATAGTTTTTTTGTAATCCTTCAGTGACCCATTTCTTTTTTGCAAAAACAGAAGTCATTGGATAATCGTCATAAGCCAAAACCCATAATGGATTTTGATGTGCATGGGTTGGCATTAAGTCAGCTAAATGAATAATGGTCTCTCCATTTTGCTTGAACAATATAATACTATGTCCATCACTATGTCCACCAGTATGAATCATTTCAATTCCTTCGACTACTTCTAACCTGTCAGTGAAAGTGATTACTTGGGATTCTATTGGCTCCCAATTTTCTTTCCAATAAGTATTTTGTGACCGAATGTTTGGGTTTTTCATTTCATTCCATTCGACATCTGATACATAAATTTTAGCATTAGGGAAACTGGAAACTAATTTATCCTCTTCCCATTTCGTCAATCCACAAGCATGGTCAAAGTGAAGGTGCGTCATAAGAATGATATCAATATCCTCAGGTAAAAAGCCAAGTTCAACTAAATTGTCCTCCACCATCGACTGATCCGACACCCCATAGTTTCGTAGCTGTTTTTCTGTAAATTTCCCGAAGCCTAACCCGGCTTCCATTAAAATATTCTGACCTTTATACTGGATGAATAGTGGATCTGACGATAATTCTATTTGATTTTTTTCATTCACAGGATATTTCTTTTCCCATAAAGGTTTTGGCACAACTCCAAACATGGCTCCCCCATCCATATAAGTAGTACCGCCTTTTAACCATGTCAATGACATATCGTGAAATTGAAACGCATCCATACTCCCAGGTCCCCTTTTTGACGTATTTTACTACTGCTTCACTTCGTTCAGCTACACAGAAAATATGTTTCTCGTAATTATACGAATTTTGCTTCTACTCGATAGATTGGTTGTCCCTTTGCAGAAAACTTTTCTTCATATTCAGTCATAATATTATCTTCTGGCATATTTACATGCAAATCGAGTGAAACATCTTTTATTAACATACCATAAGCCGACATGCTAGTTAAAGAATATTCAAATAATCCTCGATTATCCGTCTTAAAATGAATTTCCGCGTTGTCTACTAAAATAGATTCATAAAGCTTTAAGAAACCTTCATGCGTTAAACGTCTTTTGGCATGTCTAATCTTTGGCCACGGATCAGAGAAGTTTAAATACACACGGTCTACATCGTTTTTCTCAAAGTACTTAGCCAAATGAGCACCGTTTACTTTTAGTAAGCGTAAATTTGGAAGGGGTTGGGCTGCAATAGCATTTTCAAGTGCAGAAACTATCACACTATCGTATAATTCAATTCCAATATAATTAATAGCTGGATTTTGCTTAGCCATACCAGTGATAAATTGTCCTTTACCAGTACCTACTTCAATATGAAGAGGGTTATTGTTTTTAAACTCCGTATCCCATTTCCCCATTAACTCCTCTGGATTTGGTATTACGATTTCAGGGTTAGCATGAATAAATTCCTCTGCCCACGGTTTGTGTCTTAACCTCATTACATTAACTCCTTTTGCTTCTTAATGGTTTTGCTAAATTCCAAGCTTTCGGTTGAACCGAAAAAGAAAAACACTGTTCTTGCTCTGTTACACAAGAGAATTCCCCGTCTACATGGCCATAAACTTTCTCATGCATACGAATAGTAAAATCCTTAGCTTGAAGTTGTTTTACTTCTTTGTATTTAGTGTGTTTACCGAAAAAAACTGTCCCAAAAATGAACAGTAATTTCCATCTAGCTAACTTATGGACAACTGTCATTTCAATTAATTGATCGTTAGGTAGCGAACTTGGTGAAATTTTCATACCTCCACCAAAATACGCTTGATTACAAACGACAATAAACCAAACATCATCAAACTTTAACGTATCTTCTTTCGTAAGTAAAGAGAACGAAAAAGTTTGAAAAACTAGCAATTCTTTTACAACATAAAGTATGTACGTTATTTTACCTAATCCAAATGCATTTAACCACTTTTTCCATTTGGAATTATTTGAAGAATATACCACCTTCGCATCGAAGCCAAAGCCAGCATTGTTGACAAAATTGTAGGTAGATCGCTCGTTTGTTAGTTTACCTAAATCATATTTTTCGTATGTATACGCTTCTAACTGTTCGATGGACTGAAATACAGAAAAAGTCCGACCAAAATCATTTCCACTTCCTGCAGAAATAACTCCAACTCGAACATGTTCATAACCGGTAGCTCCTGAGATTATTTCATGAACGGTTCCGTCTCCACCAATAGCAACAATTAAGAGTGGCTCCTGATTTTCTATAGCACATTGCCTCGTTATTTCCGTTGCATGTCCACTGTACTCTGTTACACAAAATGTGTAAGGGAAAGTTACTTTACCCCTCCAGGAATCCCATACTTTTTTGGATCGACCATTGCCAGCATGTTCATTGAGGATAAAGACCACTTTATTCATTTTTTTCCTCACTATCTACATCCCATCCTGCTCTAGAATAAGATGTTGTTTGCGCTAGCTCAAGTATAGATTGAGCAGCCTTAAACTGCATATGCTTCATAGGAGAAGGAGAGGATTTTAATGCCATAAACCACTCGGGAAAATTTCTAGTATCAACAAATTGGGTGTTAAATGAAGCACCGGGATAATCAATATAACCATTTCTTGATAGAACGACTTTTCTAATAGGTAAGTCTATATCTTCTTTCTTAAATATTTGCATTAAGATTGATTCCATTCTATTCAAGCCGATCATTGGGCTTAATATTTTTTTCTCCTCCTTGCCACTTTTTCGCAGCCAAAACCGATCACTACTACCTATAAAAGCATCTAAATCATTTGCCTCTAGTACAACAAGACATAGAATTTCGGTTGGTAAAATAATGATTACTTCCAGTTCAACAGGAGCTTGCTTTATCTTTAATATAGGATAATAAAACAAAAAATAATTATCTGGGAGACGAAGTGTCAGAGACCGCAATAATGTATCACGCATAAACTTCGGATCCACATAAGACTTTTCACGCAACGTTGAGCTTGCCCACTTTAACTGAAAATGAAAAAGTTGATCTAAATACATTCGTTTTAACTCTTCTATTGACTGTGGATTATACACAATATTCGGTTGAAAATGAAGGGTGGTGGACTCTTCGGGGATTGAATTTTCTTCTAGTAATTCATGTTCTTCCCAAACTTCCTCTTGTTCCATTTCTACCTTAGTACGTGTAAAAAACTTTGAAAAAAATGACTTCTTTTCAGCTAATTCTTCCTCTTCCACTTCTTCTTGTTCCATCCAAGAAGAATCGAGTGTTCCCTTTTCCCATTCTCCTTTTGTTCGCTCCCACTGTTGCTGTTTTAGTCGAACAAATTGAGTTGGATATCTTTTCAAATCTATTTGATATCGAGAAACATAATCTTGAAGCTTGACGAGTTGGGCCATTCCTTTATACCCTCCTACACTGTATTGAACCAACTTCCTCGTAACGAGGTATTCTAGTTGGATTTATTTTAAATATAGAAAATTTGCTAACCTCGAAAGATTCTTTAGTCAATAGGAAGTCATCTATTAAGAGCGATGCTGTGGATGACCATTTTTTAGCAATTGTTATATGAGCATGAAAGTCTTTTGAAGTATTTATTTCGATGACATTAGTAATTTTTTGCATTACATCTTGCTGTAAATGATTTAAAGAATCACTTTCTTCTAACCCTATATACACCACTCTAGGTGTAAGATCATTTCCAAAATGTTCAAGTCCTGCGGTTGTTAAAATAAAAGAGCTCCAATCGATCTTTTGGAACGACTGGATAATTGGCTCTAATACAGCTTGTTCTATTGCTCCTACATAAAAAAGGGTAATATGCAAATCCTCTGCCACTGGCAAAGTTTTATGTGTCTCTCGCAAATTTGTTTTATCTCTTGCTTCCACGATAGATTTGGCAATAGAGGGCGGAACTTTAATACCTAAAAAGTAATGGGATTTCATACTTCCAGAGTTGCAGGAATTTTTTTCTCAAAAGCTTGTTGCAGCTTTTCAGTCCATTCCCCTCTTTTACCATTTCCAATCATATGTCCATCGATTGAAATAATGGGCATTACTTCTGCATTTGTAGAGGACATGATGAACTCATCCATTTCTAATGCTTGCTCTTTTGTAAACGCTTCTTCCACAACTTGGATACCTACTTCTTGGCAGCAATCTAAAATAACTTTTCTTGTTATACCATTTAAGATTAAATTGCTCACAGGATGCGTATAAAGCACTCCATCTTTAATCCCGTAGACGTTAGAAGAAGAACCTTCTGTTATGATTTCTCCACGATGCTGTATTGCCTCATAGCAGTTTTTACTAACAGCTTCTTGTTTAGCAAGGACATTTCCTAAAAGATTTAATGACTTAATATCACAACGTAGCCATCGAACATCTTCTACAAAACATACTTTTACTCCATTTTCTAGTTCGGCTAGCGGACGAGTTGTTTCTTTCGTATAAGCAGTTAATACGCTCTCCACTACTGGCAACGGAAAATTATGCTGTCTTGGACTTGTGCCTCGTGTCACTTGCAAATAAATATGTCCGTTTTGTACTTCATTTATTTCGATTAATTCGTGGAGCATTTTGTGCAAAACATCTTTTGTATATGGAATGACTAGTTGAATTTTATCTGCACTAGCATATAATCGGTCAATATGCTCTGTGGCAGTAAATACATCAGCATTATAAATTTTTATTACTTCATAGATGCCATCACCAAATTGATAGCCACGATCCTCGTAACCAATCTTCACTTCTTTTTCATCCACAATTTGATCATTCCATAAGATCTTCATTACTAATTCCCCCTAGTTTAATTTTTCCCTGCTAGTTCTACTATTGCATCTGCATAAATTGCTGTTGCCTTTATTAAGTCTTCAATATCCACAAATTCATCCACTTGATGTGCTACATCTTTTCTTCCAGGGAAAAGCATTCCAAATGCTACACCCTTTTTCAGAACACGTGCATATGTCCCGCCACCAATGGAAAGTAGCTTCGCTTCTTGTCCTGTTTGTCTTTCATATACTTTTTGTAAAGTCGTTATGAGTATATCCTCTTTATCGACATAATGTGGCTCAGAATTAGACCCAAGATCCAGCGTAATGCCTGTATTTTGAATTATTTCTCTACAAGCACTTAATTTTTCTTCGAATGGATAGGTAACTGAATATCGTAAGCTTACTTGCGTACATGACCCTTGCTCTGGAGCATAATGAATAACACCCGGATTTAGAGTAGTTTCACCAGACACTTCATCTGCAAAGTTTAATGATAAAGCGTGCCCTCTACTCTCCTCTCCGAATGCTGTTACTAAAAATTCGACAAATGCTTTAGAGTGTGGAGTTAAGCTAATGGTTTTTAAAAACTTTGCAAGTAAAATTCCAGCATTTATCCCGTCGTTAGGTTCCATTGCATGTGCCGATTTCCCGTGTACTAATACTTTTACTACGGGACCTTCCTGCACAACTTCCCCAGTAATACCGTGCTCTTTAGCAAATTCATTAAATTTTTGTTTTATTGTGTGTGCTCCTCCAAAAACATATGCAAATGCTTCATCTGGAACCATATTTGTTCTTTTTCCAGCTTGGAAAAATTGAATCGTTTCTGTCTCAGTTGAACCTGTTTGTGTAAAAATCAAATCGGCTATTCCTTTTTCCGCGTTGATAATAGGAAAATCTGCGTCAGGGGCAAACCCTATTTCCGGCATTTGCTCTTCTTCAAAATACCGTTTTACACAACGGAAACCACTTTCTTCATCCGTACCAATAATAAGACGCACTTTTTTAGAAAGCTCAATTCCTGCTTCTTTTACTAGTTTCATTGCCATCCATGCAGCAATGGTCGGCCCTTTATCATCAATTGCACCTCGGCCATACACTTTATCGTCAGCTACGACGCCTTCAAATGGAGGATATGTCCAGCCCTTCCCTTCCGGTACTACATCTACATGACAAAGGATACCAAGAATTTCTTCTCCATCTCCCATTTCGATATGTCCGGCCATATTCTCAATATTTTTCGTTCTAAATCCAGCTTTGTCTCCTTCTCGAAGCATATGAAGTAACGCTTCTAAAGGTTTAGGCCCAAATGGCATATCAGAGGTAGCCAGATCAGTTTGTAACACACTTGGAATTTGTATGAGGCTTTGTAATTCTGCAATAATGTCCTCTTTTTTCTCTTCTGCACGTTCTAACCAATTCATATGCAAATCTCCTTCGATATAAGATATATAGCTATTTTACACTTATTTTAATAGTACGTCTTTTAAAAAATTGTCACTATTTATTATTAAACCTTTGTAAATTAAGTGTTTTTTATAGAATTTTTAATGAAAATCTACTATAATTAAATTGTCAGATAATAAAGTACTGACTAACAATATAGTAAAGGGGCTGTAAATTGCAATTACTTTGTTGCTTTTCACCCAAGTCGTCCGCTAGTCCTGCCACGAGATATGATGATGAAGGAGTGGTTACTTTTGAAACCTACTACTGATCGGATGCTCACTCGAATTAAAGATATGTATATGTTCATCCGAGATAACGGAACTGTTACAACTCAAGATTTGGTCGATGAATTTGGCATCACTCCTCGAACTATTCAAAGAGACTTGAATGTACTTGCTTTTAATGACCTAATTATTAGCCCAACACGAGGTAAATGGACCACGACGAATAAACGAGTTAAACTTACATCCTAGAGCTTCAACCATATGAAAAGAATGACCTTGCATTAGCAAGGTCATTCTTTTACTGTATTAGTTCTAATTCTTCTTCCGTTAGCTCTCTGTATGTTCCTTCTGGCAAGGATTCGTCTAGCTTTAATGAACCCATAGAAAGTCTTTTTAAATAAACTACTTTTTTTCCAACAGCCTCAAACATTCTTTTCACCTGATGGAATTTTCCCTCTGTAATTGTTAATTCAATTTCGGAGATTGGACCACTACTAATAATACGTAGTAAACCAGGTTTCGTGTGGTAACCATCATCTAATGTGACGCCAACTTTAAAGGCTTCTATATCTGCTTCGTTTACTATGCCCTCTACTTGTGCAAAATATACTTTTGGCACATCCTTATTCGGAGACAAAAGACGATGCGTTAAAGCACCGTCGTTAGTTAATAAAAGTAAACCTACTGTATCTTTATCAAGTCTTCCAACTGGATAAGGCTCGAAATGACGTACATCATCGTCTAAGAGATCAATAACCGTTTGATCTCTTGAATCTTCTGTTGCAGAAATAACTCCTGCTGGTTTATTCATCATTAAATAAATAAATTCCTTATATTCCACAATTTCTCCGTAAACAGTTACTTGATCTGTAAGCTCATTGACATGCATGGAGCTATCTTTCACAGCGACATCATTTACTTGAATTGCCTTTGACTTAACTAGTCCTTTTACTTCTCTTCTTGTTCCAAAGCCCATATGAGCTAGAAATTTATCTAATCGCATTTTATTCTCCTAAAAACCTATTTTTTTCGTGAACCTTGTAAGCCTTTCCCCAAATAACTTTTGAGCGAGTCCTAGTCGCAAAGTTACAAAACCATAAAAAGCTGCTCCTATAGATGCGCATACAATAATTACTAATAAGGCTTCAAACTTGTTATCAATTGAAAAGACTTTTTCTAAGCCCCACTTCACAATAAATACAAGACATAGCATTCCAACATTGACAACCATGATGAGAAAAATTCTTCTCATTACCATATTAGATTTATAATGTAACGTTTTTCGTATGGCAAACATATTTAAACTGATAGCTACAATATATCCACATGCTGTGGCTAAAATAGCTCCATCCGTTTCAAATGTTTTTATAAGTGGAGTATTTAGAACAAGTTTCGTTAGAATTCCTAATAATAAATTTAATATAATTAGCTTCTGACGATCAATTCCTTGTAAAATCGAAGTCGTTACTGGGTAGAGCGCAAATAATATAGCTACAGGAGCGTAATGTGCAAGAACCGTAGCTCCAGTGTCACTTTGCTCGTAAAACACATGATAAAATTCATTTGCTAAAACAGAAATGCCTAATGCTGCTGGTAAAGTTAAAAATAACAATATTTGGAATGATTGGTCTAATGATTTTCTCACTTGCCCGAAATCTTGTTTTGCGTAATAACTTGTAATTAACGGAATTAACGTCATGGAAAAGCCTGTAGCTAGCATAACAGGAATCATCACAATTTTATGGGTATACATGTTGAGCATTCCTAAATATGTGTTGGATATGTCAGCTGTTTTGCCAATCATCAACATTGCACGATTAAATGTAATCATATCAATAAATTGAAATAATGGATTAATTATTCCAACTAAAGCAAATGGTACTGTATATATTAGAATTTCCTTATAAATTTCTTTTAAAGAAACATTCGAAGTAACATTACCGCTACTAGTAAGTAGATCATTAAACTCTGGCTTCAATTTCTTCCAATACCAATATAGAATAATTAGACCTGCGATTGCCCCTATAAATGCGGCAAATACAGCAAAAGAGATTGCTGTCTTCTCTGTCCCATTAAAGACCTTAATGACAAAAAATGCTCCCACTAGAACAAATAGAATTCGCACAATCTGCTCTAGTAATTGAGAAATAGCTGTAGGAGTCATATGTTGATACCCTTGGAAAAAGCCCCTAATTAAACTCATTAAAGGAACTATAATAACGGCAAAACTGACATACTTAATGACACTTGCTACATCTTTTATCGTAAAAAAGGACTCATCATTTTTTATGACAAGTTGAGCTATAGGTTCAGCCAATGAATATAAAACTATGAAGCCTAAAATACCTGTTATGCTCATTAAAACCATACTTGATTTAACTAGCTTTCTTCCAGTGGCATAATCGCCTAATGCATTATATTTTGAAACAAACTTAGAAACTGCAATAGGAATTCCAGAAACGGCTATCGCAAGCATTATCGAATATGGTACATACGCGTATTGATACAGCGCCATATACTTCTCCCCAACAATTTGATACAAAGGAATAACATAAAGCACACCTAGTATTCTAGATAATAAGAGACCAACCGTTAAGATCATTGTCCCTTTTAATAAATTCGATGCCATCTAACCCGCCCAATCTTATAAAAATGTCTACTCTACAGTGTACATCTGTCGAAACAAAACCACAATGATGTATAATAAAGAAAAAAGTGAAAGTGTGATTTTATTTATGTATGACGTTATTGTAATAGGTGGGGGTCCCTCAGGATTAATGGCCGCAGCTGCCGCAGGTGCAGAAAACAAAAAAGTATTGCTAGTTGAAAAAGGAACAAAGCTTGGGAAAAAGCTTGCTATATCTGGAGGCGGTCGTTGTAATGTCACAAACAGGCTCCCTCAAGAAGAAATCGTAAAAAACATTCCTGGAAACGGAAGATTTCTATTCAGTCCGTTTTCCGTTTTTAACAATGAAGATATTATTGCGTTTTTTGAAAATTTAGGAGTTCCTTTAAAAGAAGAAGATCATGGGAGAATGTTCCCTGTCTCTAACAAAGCAATGGATGTCGTGAATGCACTACTTGATGAGTTAAAACGACTGCATGTGGAAATAAAATTGAGTTCTCCAGTTTCCAAACTTTTGATGAATGATGAAAAAATAATTGGTGTACGACTAGCTACAGGCGAAGAAATTGTCGCAGGTGCTGTCGTAGTAGCAGTTGGTGGAAAAGCAGTTCCACAAACGGGTTCGACTGGGGATGGCTATCCATGGGCGGAAAAAGCAGGACACACGGTTACAGATTTATATCCAACAGAAGTTCCTTTATTATCAAATGAGCCTTTTATTAAATCGAAAGAACTACAAGGTCTTGCACTAAGAGATGTAGCCGTTTCAGTATTAAATAAAAAAGGAAAAGCCATTATTACCCATCAAATGGACATGTTATTCACCCATTTTGGGCTAAGCGGCCCCGCTATTTTACGTTGTAGCCAATTCGTTGTAAAAGAACTGAAGAAAAATGGAGGCCAACCAGTACAGGTGCGCATTGATAATTTGCCAGATCTAAACGAAGAACAAACTTTTCAAGCGCTTCTCTCTTCTATTAAAGAAGAACCGAAAAAAGCCCTGAAAAATGTTTGGAAAGGTCTCGTTCCAGAAAGATGGCTTTTATTTTTATTGCAAAAAGCTGGTATTCCAGAAAATGAAGATGGACAAAACCTTGCTCATGAAAAAATTAGATCTTTTGCACATTTGTTGAAACAATTTACAGTAAGCGTCTATGGAACACAACCACTTGAAAAAGCCTTTGTCACTGGTGGCGGTGTATCTATTAAAGAAATTGAACCGAAAACTATGGCTTCCAAGAAAAAAGCTGGACTCTATTTCTGCGGAGAAATTTTGGATATTCATGGGTATACTGGTGGTTATAATATTACTTCTGCGCTTGTAACTGGCAAAATTGCTGGCATGAGCGCTGCGCTAGCTAATTGATTTACCCGCTAACTTATATGCAATATCACACGTGTTGATTAACCAAAAGTACCCATTAAATTGCTTATTAAAATGGTGATAACACACTAGGAACTATATGTATAGATGCTTTTGGAGTACTTGGAACTGAACGAGTTCTACACCATTATCGAAATTTCTTGATGCGGAGGGATGCGACAAAGTCGCATCCCTCCGCATTTTTTCGATAATGATGTAGTGATCCTTTCGTACAAAGCGAACCAAAAACGTACAAGTGCAAAATGGAATCCTTGCGCATTTCAAGTGTTATTTTAATGGATGAAATTGGATAATCAACAGCCGTGATACAATATAGAAATAATGCGTAAGACAGCATCTGACTGAATGGTTTTGTCGCGTTCAGCGGTCGGTTTGTCTCTTTCGAGATGGGCTTTGTCTTGTTCGAAGGGTAATTTGTCGCGTTCGTAACTTGTTTTGTCTTGTTCAACCATTTATTGGTTTTTATTTTTTAAAAATATTAACTATTATTGGATTTTGCGCGGCGGCGTGAGATCTTGCTCAGAAAGTGAGACAGACGAGACCCCGCACCTAGCGCGAGATAGGAAGGAAGGCTAAGGGCGCCTCTTCCTGAGGCAACGCCTTCATGACCAACATCGTGTTTGCCCGAGGAGGCTCGTCGCTCGCGAACGCCAGAGCGCTAAATCCTAGCGGTAACTAATAGAATCACATTATTGCGCACTATTTTTAGAAGATGTTGCTCTTTGTTAACTATCTTTAAAATAAAAATTGAATTTTAACACTATTTATCATACAATTGGCTTTAATAAGCAATGACGAAGGATAGTAACTTTATGTAACGCGCTAGAGAGCTGACGGTTGGTGCAAGTCAGTGCGAAACATATAGTGAATGGGCTTCTGAGCTCCAAGGCTGAACATGTTAGTAGGCTTTGGCGTCCGTCTACGTTATAAGACTCGCAAATGTTAGTTTGCAATTAAGAGGATTACAATAGTAATCAATAAAGGTGGCACCACGGCCCTCCGTCCTTTACGATGGAGGGCCTTTTTGTATTCTTTTAACATTATTCAGCTGGTGACCAAACGCCAAATGAATACAAGTAGAGACGAGCAGAGAGAAGGAGAGCTGAGTTATGACAGTTGAGACGAGAAGCTTTGAAATGAAAGAAATCCAAGGGGATATGATGACGCCCATTTCCATTTATCATTCCTTAAATGGAAAGAAAAAGATGTTATTTGAATCATCTGCTAAGCATGAGGAAAGTGGACGTTATTCATTTATTGCGTTAAATCCAATTGCAGAAATAATTGGGGATCAGTCAGGATATACTCTACAAGTAACTGGAGAACAATTAGAAAAAGGAACAGGTTCTATTTTAGAAAAATTAAAAGGTATGATACCTTTTCATGAGGAAAGCTATCCCTTTTCTTTCTTTGGAGGAGCGATAGGTTATTTTGGTTATGAAACTGCTTTTTATAGTGAGAAAATCGGGGAACTATTGCGAGATGAATTAGAAATGCCAGATATCCATCTAATGTTTTACGATACGTTTGTTGTGTATGATCATTTAAAGCAAACAGTAACGGTTGCGGCAATTGATCTATTCCAAAAAGGTCGGACACAGAAGGAAATGTCCGATGCAATTGAATTCATCTGTTCTGATTTACAAAAAGGTCTTATTCATGAAGATGAAACGGAAGCAATGCTTTCATTTCAACCAATGATTGACGAGACAGCATTTGTACAAATGGTCGAAAAAGCAAAAGAGCATATTGTGAAAGGCGATGTATTTCAAATAGTATTATCGCAACGATTTACTTCTCCCTTTGAAGGAAATCCATTTACACTTTATCGTAAGTTACGCACTTCCAATCCATCTCCCTATATGTTTTATATGGACTTTGAGACATATACGATATTAGGCACTTCACCTGAGAGCTTAGTAAAGGTAAATAATAGATTAGTCACAACTAATCCGATTGCTGGTACGAAGCCTCGTGGAAAAACGCCTAAGGAGGATGCACAAATAGCAAGAGAATTGCTGAACGACGAAAAAGAAATTGCGGAACATCGTATGTTAGTTGATCTTGGACGCAATGATATTGGTCGTATTTCAGAAATTGGCTCTGTAAAAATCCAAAAATATATGAAAATAGAATACTATAAATATGTCATGCATATCGTCTCAGAAGTAACTGGCCGTTTAAAAAAAGACACTCATGTATTAGATGTGTTAACTGCATGTTTGCCAGCAGGAACTGTTTCTGGTGCGCCAAAAATCCGAGCGATGCAAATCATTAATCAGTTAGAAAATACGAAACGTGGTGTTTATGCAGGAGCTGTCGGCTATATCTCCGTAACTGGTGACATGGATTTAGCCCTTGCTATTCGTACGATGGTTGTAAAAGATCATCAAGCACATGTTCAAGCAGGAGCAGGAATTGTGTATGATTCCGTACCGCAAAGTGAATACGAAGAAACATTGAATAAGGCGAAAGCACTTCTGGAGGTGCAACGATGATTTTGTTAATCGATAATTACGATTCCTTTACGTATAATTTATTTCAACAAGTGAGTAGCCTTGGTAAAGAAGTACAAGTAGTGCGAAATGACGCCATAACAATCGAAGAAATTGAAAATCTACAACCTGAAGCGATAATTATATCTCCTGGCCCTGGGAATCCTTCAGAGGCTGGTATATCGATCGAAGTAATTCAACAACTACATGAAAAGTATCCAATCCTCGGAATCTGTTTAGGCCATCAATCCATTGGAGCAGCATTTGGGGCAGATATTATACAGGCCAAAACCATCATGCACGGAAAGTTATCAACGGTTGAACATAATCACTCATCCTTATTCGCGCAGTTGAACGAACCATTTTCTGTTATGCGTTATCATTCACTTGTCATTGACGAGCAAACATTAAGTGACAAATTAGAAGTACTTGCTAGAGCAGAAGATGACAAGGAAATTATGGCCATTAAGCATCGAGACTACCCAATTTATGGACTTCAATTTCATCCAGAATCTATTGGAACAGAGCAAGGAGATCAATTAATTCAAGCGTTTATAGATACAATTAAATAGTAAAAAGCTGCTTAATCTCAAAATTAGAGACTAAGCAGCTTTTGTTTTATCAGATAACGATATTCACCATTTTACCTGGGATTGCAATGATTTTCTTCACTTCTTGCCCTTCAAGCCATTGTTGAACTTGTTCCGAAGCAAGCGCTAATGCTTCCAATTCATCTTTAGTAGCATCTTTAGCAACAAGTAACTTCGCGCGTACTTTCCCTTTAATTTGTACAGGAATTTCCACTTCATTGTCCACTAATTTTGACTCATCAAACGTTGGCCATGCTTCATACGTAATTGTATCCTCATGACCCAAAATACTCCAAAGCTCTTCTGCAATATGCGGTACGATTGGAGAAATTAGTTTCACAAATCCTTCTACATACTCTTTTGCGATACGTTCTGCTTTATATCCTTCATTAATGAATACCATCATTTGTGAAATAGCAGTATTATAATGCATTGCTTCATAGTCTTCTGTCACTTTTTTGACTGTTTGGTGATACGCTTTTTCCATATTTTCCGAGGAAGTATCACTAACTTTAGCGCTAAGCTTCCCATTCTCATCGACCAACAAACGCCAAATGCGATCTAGGAATCTTCTTGATCCGTCAAGTCCGTTTGTGGACCATGGTTTAGAAGAATCAAGTGGTCCCATGAACATTTCATATAAACGAAGAGAATCGGCACCATGACTTTTCACGATATCATCCGGATTCACTACATTTCCTTTTGATTTAGACATTTTTTCGTTATTCTCCCCAAGAATCATGCCTTGGTTAAATAGCTTTTGGAATGGCTCTTTCGTTGTGACAACACCAATGTCATAAAGGAATTTATGCCAGAAACGCGCGTACAATAAATGCAATACAGCATGCTCTGCTCCACCTACATAAATATCGACAGGAAGCCAGCGTTTCACTAGTTCTGGATCAATTAGCGCTTCGTCATTGTTAGGATCGATATAACGTAAGTAATACCAGCAGCTACCTGCCCATTGTGGCATCGTATTAGTTTCACGACGTCCTTTTTTCCCTGTTACTGGGTCTACAACGTTTACCCATTCTGTAATATTTGCTAGTGGTGATTCACCTGTTCCACTTGGCTTAATATCCGTTGTTACTGGCAACATTAGTGGTAGTTCGGATTCATCTACTGCTGTTGAAGTGCCATCTTCCCAATGAATAATTGGAATTGGTTCACCCCAATAGCGTTGGCGGCTAAATAACCAGTCGCGTAGACGATACGTAATTTTCTTTTCACCTTTTCCGTTTGCTTCAAACCATTCAATTGCTTTGGCAATCGCTTGTTCTTTGTTTAAACCATTTAAGAAGTCTGAGTTAATAAGTGTACCATCTTCTGTATAAGCTGCTTCCTCGATACTTCCACCAGAAACAACTTCTACAATTGGTAAGTCGAATTGTTTTGCAAATTCATAATCACGCTCATCATGTGCGGGAACTGCCATAATTGCACCTGTTCCGTATGTCGCCAATACATAATCAGCAATCCAAATAGGCATTTTTTCTCCGCTTACCGGATTGATTGCATAAGCTCCAGTGAATACACCTGTCTTATGTTTTGCAAGGTCGGTACGCTCTAAATCACTTTTCAGTTTTACTTGATCTTTATAAGCTTGCACTGCATCCATCTGTTCAGTAGTCGTAATCGCATCTACTAGCTTATGTTCTGGCGCCAATACTGCGTAAGTTGCACCAAAAATAGTATCTGGGCGAGTTGTAAAAGCACGGAACGATTCATTCGTGCCGTCTACTTCAAAGTCTAGCTCAGCACCTTCTGAACGGCCAATCCAGTTACGTTGCATTTCTTTTAAGCTTTCTGGCCAGTCAAGGTCATCTAAATCTTCTAAAAGTCTATCTGCATAAGCAGTTATACGAAGCACCCATTGACGCATTGGGCGGCGTTCTACTGGATGTCCCCCACGCTCTGATAATCCATCTATTACTTCTTCATTTGCCAAAACAGTTCCTAATGCAGGACACCAGTTTACTGGCACTTCATCAACATAAGCTAACCCTTTTTTGTAGAGCTGGATAAAAATCCATTGCGTCCATTTATAGTAAGATGGATCAGTCGTATTTACTTCTCTATCCCAGTCAAATGAAAAACCAAGATCTGTCATTTGGCGTTTAAATGTAGCGATATTCTTTGCTGTAAATTCTGCAGGGTCGTTACCCGTATCGATTGCATACTGCTCTGCAGGAAGTCCGAAAGCATCCCAACCCATCGGATGAAGTACGTTATAGCCTTGCTTACGTTTGAATGCACTTAAAATGTCTGTCGCAATATAACCAAGTGGATGACCAACGTGCAAACCAACTCCAGAAGGATATGGGAACATATCTAATGCATAAAATTTAGGTTTCGAAGGGTCATCGATCATTTTATACGTCTTGTTTTCATTCCAATAATTTTGCCATTTTTTTTCGATTACTTCATGATTAAAGCTCATTATAAATTCCTCCTCAAATTAAAAAAACTCGCCCCTTAAAAAACTAAGGGACGAGAGTATATACTCACGCGGTACCACCCAAATTAGTGAAAACTTCACTCAACTTGATTCCTTAACGCGGAAAACGGTATAAGCTACTTTTCGTTCACTTATACAGACTCTAAGGCGAGTTCAATAGGGCATTTCACTAACTTTCACCAACCGTTAGCTCTCTAAAGAAATACAGTCTATTTACTAATCCTTGTCGACGTCTTGCTATTACTTCGTATTTTAGAGGAAATATCATGAAATAGCAAGTTTTTATTGCGCCGTGTATCCACCATCTAATACAACCGCTTGACCCGTCATTCCTTTTGCCGCATCACTTGCTAAAAATAAGGTTAGATCAGCAATTTCCTTTACATCTAACAAACGTTTCTGCGGAACTAAAGGAAATAATACTTCCTCTAGAACGGATTCAACTGGAACATTACGTGTGCTTGCAAGATCCAGGAATTGGTTACGTACAAGTGGTGTATCCACATATCCTGGGCAAACTGCGTTTACTGTAATTCCATCGGCAGCTGTTTCCAGTGCAGCAACTTTTGTTAAACCAATTACACCATGCTTGGCAGAATTATAGGCTGCTTTTCCAGCAAAGCCGATTAGACCATTTATAGAAGCCATATTGATGATTCTTCCAAAGCCTTCCTTACGCATATGTGGGAGAACATGCTTAATTGCCACAAATGGAGCTGTTAGCATAATTTTCACTAATAGTTCGAAGC
This sequence comes from Psychrobacillus sp. FSL H8-0484, assembly GCF_038005325.1. NCBI lineage: Bacteria > Bacillati > Bacillota > Bacilli > Caryophanales > Bacillaceae > Psychrobacillus > Psychrobacillus sp. FSL H8-0484. The sequence continues at coordinate 2,994,780 of NZ_JBBOSZ010000001.1, forward strand.
GTTCTGTTGGGAAGTCTTCTAGCATTGCAACGTGCTGCATTCCAGCATTATTTATTAATATATCAATTCGTCCATACTCTTCTAACGTTCTATTAATAGAATGGATAATATCTTCTTCGTTTGTCACATCACATTTCACACCAAGTACATCATTACCTAGTGATGATGCAGCATCCTTAACCTTCTCTTCATTAATATCAGTTAAAACAATCTTCGCACCAGCTTTATAAAATTCCTGCGCAACTTCAAACCCTATCCCTTGCGCTGCTCCAGTGATGAGAAGTACTCTATCTTTTACCATACGTTTACCTCCAAAAATCAGCCATTAAGCTCTTTGGGCTGAAAAAATTAAATACCTAAACCAAGCGAGAATAATATAATTGCAATAGCTGTTCCTAGTGCTGGCACTACTACAGTTGTTGCTCCAACGGACCAATATGCTGCACTATGTTTTTCTCCACAGATTGATTGAATGGTAGTTACAACGTATCCATTGTGCGGCAGTGAATCAAGTGCACCAGATGAAATAGCGACTACCCTATGCAACGCCTCTGGATTTACGCCCATATCCATATAATGTGGTGCCAATAATGGTAAAGCGATTGTTTGACCGCCAGAGGAAGAACCAGTCATACCAGCAATTACGGATACCGCAATAGCAGCCCCGATTAAAGGAGAGCCTGGGATATTTGTCATTGCTTCAACAGCAGTTGTGAATGCAGGTACATTTTTTGCAACTCCTCCGAATCCAACAACAGCTGCAGTATTACCGATTGCAATAATTGCCCCGACAGTACCTGCTGAAAATGCCTCCCAGAAATCTTTCGAATACTTTCTGCCTACAAAATAAGTTGCGATAACTCCTCCAAGTAGCGCTATAATCAAGGCTGATTGCGCAAGTTTATCATGGAAGATATATGAAATCACTAACACAACAAGCAAAGGAATCATAGCTAAAAATGGATTCGGTAAACTTCTTGTTGTATCAAATGTCGGGTCCGTCTCACGCCCCATAAATCTTTCACCTTTATTAACAGCTCCCTGGATAATACGTTTTAGCCACCAATATCCAAAAATCGCCATAAATGCCGCTACTATAATACTTACTTCCCACCCTGCATAAGCGTTGGTTCCTAAAAATTGAATCGGAATCCAGTTTTGTATTTCAGGAGATCCTGCGGATGTCATCGTAAACGTAACTGAACCTAATGCTAATGTCGCTGGAATAAAACGTCGTGGTAAGTCTGCTTGCTTAAACAATGAAATTGCCATTGGGTATACAGAGAATGCAACAACGAACAGACTTACGCCTCCATATGTAAGAACGGCACAGGCGATAACGATGGCAAGTACTGCAAATTTCATCCCTAATTTATCGACAATCCATTTGGACACTGAATCTGCTGCTCCGCTATCTTCCATGACTTTACCAAAGACAGCCCCTAGTAAGAACATCATATACCAGGACGCTATAAATCCTGTAAAACCTGTCATATAACTTGTTACAAAATCAGCTTCTCCTTCACCAGCCAGCTGCTTAAATAACGGCATCCCACTCGTCAACGCAACTAGCAATGCAGATATTGGTCCTGCTATTAAAATATTTACACCTTTCATAGTCAAGATTATAAGTAAAGCTAAGCCTCCAATAAGGCCGATCATACTTAATGCTTCCATGAACAAATCCCCCCGAATGTTTTATAAAGATGTGTTAAAATCTAACATTTTCTTGCACATTATCTACATTTAATGGAGCTTCTGTGGAATCAATGATGTCTTGTACAGTGAACCCCTCAAACACTTCTCTTAGTACAAGTCCTTCTGGTGTCACTTCAATAGTGGCACGTTCCGTAATAATTTTGTTGACTACCCCTTTACCTGTCAAAGGAAGGGAACATGATTTTTTTATTTTTGGTGAACCATCCTTTGCTACATGATCCATAATAACGATAATTTTTTTGGCACCATGCACTAAATCCATAGCACCACCCATGCCCTTAATCATTTTTCCAGGTATCATCCAGTTGGCTAGATCTCCTTTTTCAGAAACCTCCATACCTCCTAGAATTGCCACATCGACATGGCCTCCACGTATCATGGCAAATGATTCCGCACTTGAGAAGAATGCAGAACCCGGTATCGTTGTCACGGTTTCTTTCCCAGCATTGATTAAATCTGGATCTACTTCTTCTTCTGTTGGATACGGCCCAATTCCAAGCAACCCGTTTTCCGATTGCAACACTACCGTCTTATTTGGTGAGATATAATTGGCAACTAGTGTAGGAATACCAATGCCTAAATTTACGTAATTCCCATCATCAATTTCTTTCTCTGCACGAATTGCAATTCGTTCTCTGCTTGATAAAGTCACTTTACATACCTCCCATCTATGAACGTGTCATTAATCGTTCAATCCGTTTTTCTTGTTTAGCTTGTAACAGTCCTTGTACATAAATGCTTGGTGTATGAATAGTGGAAGGGGCTAAATTCCCTGTTTCCACAATCTCTTCTACTTCTGCAATTGTAAACTTGCCTGCCGCCGCCATCATTGGATTAAAGTTTTGTGCTGTTTTGTTATAGATTAGATTTCCAAATTTATCTGCCTTAGCAGCACGAATAAGAGCAAAATCTGCACGTAAAGATTCTTCTAAAACATACTCTTTCCCATCAAAAATACGAATCTCTTTTCCATCTGCTATCGGTGTGCCAACTCCTGCTGGCGTGAAAAATGCTGGGATACCTGCTCCACCAGCTCTAATTTTTTCTGCAAGCGTTCCTTGAGGAGTTAACTCTACTTCAATCTCACCTGCTAATACTTGTCGTTCAAATTCTTTATTTTCTCCTACATAAGAACCAATCATTTTTTTTATTTGTTTGTTATTCAATAAAAGCCCTAATCCCCATTCATCGACTCCACAGTTGTTTGAAATGACAGTTAAATCCTTAACACCCTTCTCCACTAGCGCAAGAATTAGTTGTTCCGGAATTCCTACCAAACCGAAACCACCGACCATTATTGTTGCACCATCTCGAATTTCCATTACCGCTTCCTCTGCAGAAGAATAAATCGGTTTCATTGGAACGTCCCCCTTACATTATTGACACTATAATAAAAGCGCTTTCATAGGTTATTAAAACATATTCAAAATATTCGAGCAATAGCACATGTGACAACTTTTAGGCTCAAAATTTCCTTTAAAATCTGAAATATTGGAATTTTATTGCGTTAAAATAAAGTTACATTATAGTTTACGGCAAATATAAAATTCCGATTTTCTGGATTATAGTCCAAAAAACCGGAATTAGGTCATAAGTTATATTTTTTTATTTTTTCATAAAGAGTTGATCTACTTATTCCCAACTGTTTAGCAACTAACGCTTTATCAGGTTCTCCTTCAAGTAGATCCCTAAGGATATTTTTTTCTACTTGAACTAAAATATCAGCTAACTTCCCAGTTTCTTGAAAGGAAATAGCATTTCGCTTCTTTACCTGTGTAGGAAGTGCAGCTGGCATAATAATGTCATCCTCTGCTAAATAAACAGCTGCTTGTAAAACATTTTGCAATTCTCGAACATTCCCTGGCCAATGGTAAGATTGAAGTATATCCCTAGTTTTCGTAGCTAACACAACTTTTCTTCGGCCCGCCTGTACAACAAATTTCTGTAAAAAAAAGTTAAGAAGCTCTGTGAAATCCTCCATGCGATCTCGCAGGGGAGGAATCCATAAAGTAATTGCTTGAATACGATAAAATAGATCTTCTCGAAATCTTTTTTCTTCAACAAGCTTGGATAAAGATAGATTCGATGAAGCTAAAATTCGGACATTTACTTTTTCCCCTTGCTCTGAAAGCATAGAAAAAATCTCGCCGTCCTGCATGGCACGCAAAAGCTTGGCTTGCAATGTAAGGGGGAGTGCACTAATTTCATCAATAAAAAGAGTCCCTTTATCCGCTTGCTTATATCTTCCCTTTCGAATTTGTCCAGTTAGGTCATCTATCTTTCCAAACAATTCTTGTTCTAATAACTCTGGTGGCACTGCTGCACAATTTACCTTAACAAAAGGGGCATCTGAACGTTCTGAAAGTTGATGTATACTATGTGCAAATATTTCTTTTCCAGTTCCACTTTCTCCTTCAATTAAAACCGGTAAGTCACTAGGTGCAATCATTTCTACCGTTTCTTTTATTTTGCGCATTGCCGAAGAAGTGCCTTTAATATCCGCTAAACGATACTCCTTATAACTATTGTCCTCTTTGTTAAATTGAATGCGCTCCATTGTTGTTCGAACATGAGAACTTAGCTTTTTCCAATCGGACATATCTCGAAATATTACGCTACCATAAGCCCCAACAATTTCTCCTTCGACAACCAGCGGGACACGATTCGCGAGCATATACGTTCCTTTAATATAGTGAGGGGAAGCAATATGTGCTATTCCCGACTTAATTACTTCATACATTTTTGTATTTTCTATAACATCCTCAACTGGTTGGCCGATTGCATTCTCTCTCTTTACTTCTAGGAAGCGGCAATACTCTTCGTTGATATAGAGTATATTGGATTGCTTATCTACAACAACAAACCATTGGAAAGCATTTTCTAATATTTGCGCAAGCACGGATGCAGATAAGTTTTTCAACAGAGATTCCACTCTATCCCCTCCTTTTTAAACATCTTAATTTTATATTCTCAAATATCAGACAACTAAGCAATTACTAATCTATGAATAGTAAGATTATCATTTAGCTATTATAGATTAGTAAATTAGTAAAAGGGGTTATGCTCGGATAAAATCTAGATTTGTCTGGATTATACCTTACTATGCTCGTTTCAGCGCTTGAATAACAATTACTACTTTCCCAATAACAAAAGCGCATCGAATATTCATTCGGTGCGCTTTTTAAGTGGTAAATCGTAAATGATGGTTGTAAAGATAGCAAAAAACAGCAAGCATGTAAGGATTAGGATCATCATAGGAGTACCGTGAGCTTCCACAAGAATTCCTCCTATAAAAGGTCCGATCATCCGTCCAACTGTCGCCATACTATTTACAATTCCCTGATAAAATCCTTCTTTTCCCTTAGGTGCTAACTGACCTGCTAAGGTTGGTACCGCTGGCCACACAAACATTTCACCAACGGTAAGAATCACCATTGATGTAATAAACATTGCATAGCTTTCTGCAAAAGCTACAACGACAAATGATCCCATGAAAATCACGATACCAATAACCATTTGTGTTTTTATCTTATGCTCTAATCGGCTAATAATCGGTTTGATAAGTGGTTGACCTGCTAATATAAGTGCTCCATTAATCGTCCATAATAAACTATACTGTTTTAGCGAAATGCCTAAATCTAACACATGAGTAGAGATAGTCGAAGTCCACTGTACATATACAATCCACGTAAGCAAATAGCCAACTGACACAATCAGCATTGCATAAAAAGGTGCTTTCTGATTCCTATTCTTTTGCTCATTCGAAACTGTTGCATGTAGATTCGATACCACCGTGATTTTTCGGTAAAAAAACCAAGTAATAAATAAAAATAATACATATGTAAATAGATTTGCTATAAAAATATTATTTATATTATTTTCCGCCACAAGACCTGCAATAGCTGGTCCAAGGGCCACCCCAAGGTTTTGTGCCAAATAAATGGCATTGAAGGCTTTTCTCCCGCCTTCTGGCCAAACACTTCCAACCATCGCATACATGCTAGGAAAAATAATCCCTCCACTAAATCCTAAAATTGCAACAAACCAAATATATTCTGGCCATCCATGCCAAAATATTAAGAATGCTAAAGCAATTATTGAAAAAATAATACCGATCATAATGGATTTATAACCACCAATACGGTCAAATAAAAATCCACCTAACAAGTTACCTATGACCCCAGCACCAGCATTAATCATTAAAACAATTCCAGCCATCGTGAGAGTTTGTCCAAGATAATCATGTATATAAATAGTATGTAAAGGCCACAAAAATGAATTTCCCATCGTATTAACAAACATTCCTACTATCAAAAACCATACAGCTTTTGGCATTCTACCACCTCTTTTCTCCCTACGCTCAGAATAGTGTATTCCTTTTCGCAGAACACTTCAAGAAGGTTTCACAAAAATTTAAAAAGACGTGTTAAAATAATCCTGTTAAGGAGTGAATGAACATGGAGAAAAACAAACTTCCTTTTCCATCTGATGGAAAACGATATTATACATGGAATCGTTATTTACGAAATATATTTGATATGAAAATTTTTAAAGTAGCATTAGACGCTGGGTTTGATTGTCCCAATAGAGACGGCACTGTGGCTTATGGAGGATGCACATTTTGCAGTGTAGCTGGTAGTGGAGATTTCGCTGGAGATAAAGTAGATCCGATTCCAGTACAATTTGGAAAAATTAAAGTAAAGATGCATGAAAAGTGGAAAACAGGAAAATATATCGCATTCTTTCAAGCATACACAAATACGCATGCTCCCCTTCCAGTACTCAAAGAAAAATTTGAAGCAGCTCTTGCTTTGGAAGGGGTTGTGGGGATTTCGATTGCTACACGACCCGATTGTTTACCAGATGACGTAGTGGAATATTTAGCCGAGTTAAATAAGCGTACTTATTTATGGGTAGAGCTTGGTCTTCAAACGGTGCATGAAAGAACAGCAAAGCTTGTTAATCGTGCACATGACTATGCTACTTATGTGGAAGGGGTAAACAAATTAAGAAAGCATAATATCCGAATATGCACGCATATTATCAATGGCTTACCTTTAGAAGACCGCGACATGATGATGGAAACAGCTAGAGAAGTAGCCAAACTTGATGTGCAAGGTATTAAAATTCATTTACTTCATTTGCTTAAAGGAACTCCAATGGTCAAGCAATATGAAAAAGGAATGTTGGATTTTATGGAACGAGATCCCTATATTCAGCTCGTTGCAGACCAATTAGAAATCTTGCCACCAGAGATGATTATACATCGCATTACAGGGGACGGACCTATTGATCTAATGATTGGACCTATGTGGAGTGTCAACAAATGGGATGTGCTAAATGGAATTGATGCAGAGTTAGCAACTCGTGATAGCTATCAAGGGAAATTTTTTGAAAAGGCTGGTGCCTTAAAATGAAATTAAAACGAATACTGCCATATGCGAAAGAATTATTAACTAGTGTTATTGAAGCAGGTGATTCCGTAGTGGATGCAACTGCAGGCAATGGACATGATACATTATTTTTAGCTGAGTTAGTAGGTGAAAATGGACATGTATATGCATTTGATGTACAAGAAGAAGCCATTCAAGCTACTGCAGAAAAATTGGAACAAGCGAATTTGAAGACACGCACGATACTTATTCAAGATGGCCATGAAAATGTTTCGAATTATGTACATTCCGAAGTGTCTGCAGCCATTTTTAATTTAGGATATTTGCCCGGCAGCAGTCAAGACGTCGTGACAAGAGGAGCATCTACTATTCAGGCAATTGAATCACTTCTAGATCTATTAAAGATTGGGGGATTAATTGTTTTGGTAGTTTATCATGGGCATGAGGGTGGTAAACAGGAAAAAGACGAAATAATATCTTTCGTACAGCAGTTACCTCAATCTTTTGCACATGTGCTATCTTATCAATTTTTAAATCAACATAACCACCCACCTTTTATTATTGTAATTGAAAAAATGAAAGCTAATTAAATCTAAATATACATCTTTGTATATATAGAGAGAATATGGAGAAACTAACACTAAAAAAGGAGAATTGCCTTGCCCAAAATTACTTCTGTTAGTACATATAATCCTCCGTATGCATTAGAACAATCAAATATTGAACAACTTACAAAAGAGCTTTTTCAAGATAAAATTGCACAGCTTGAACGCTTATTAAAAGTATTTGAAAATGGGGATATTAAAACTCGTAATTTTTGCGTTCCATTAGAATGGCATCAGACAGAGCATTCTTTTGAAGAACGCAATAATATATATATAGACTTGGCTACCAAATATAGCGTAGAAGTAATTCGAGCATGCCTTCAAAACAATTCTTTCTTAGAAAATGCCATTTCTCCCGAAGAAATTGACACAATTATCTTTGTAAGTAGTACCGGAATATCTACTCCGAGCATTGATGCACGTGTGATGAACCATCTTCCCTTTTCAGACAGGATGAAACGGATCCCAATTTGGGGGTTAGGTTGTGCTGGCGGTGCTGCTGGGATTAGCAGAGCATTTGACTATTGTAAAGCCAATCCCACTGCAAAAGTACTTGTTGTATGTGTGGAACTTTGTAGTCTTACCTTCCAACCGAATGACTTTTCTAAAAGCAATCTAATCGGTGCATCTCTTTTTGCAGACGGAGCAGCTTGTGCTTTAGTTTGTGGAGATGAAGTAAAACTTACAACAAAAAAAACCGTCCCTTATATTGTAAATACAGCCTCTAAGTGGATGCCTGATTCCGAAGATGTCATGGGTTGGGATATAAAAAACAATGGATTACATGTAGTTTTCTCGAAAAGTATTCCTTCTATTATTTCCAGTTGGCTTGGACCATTCATAGATGAATTCTTAAACGAACAGGAAATAAGAAAAGATCAGCTCGTAAATTTTGTTGCTCATCCTGGAGGAAAAAAAGTACTGGAAGCGTACGAAGATACCCTTCAATTAGCAGAAAATCAAACCTCTATTTCTCGAGAAGTGTTAAAAAATCACGGCAATATGTCCTCTCCAACCGTTCTCTACGTATTAGAACAATTTATGATGCAGGATAATAATCCAGATGACTACGGTTTATTAGTGGCATTAGGTCCTGGATTTTGCGGAGAAGCACTTTTACTAAAGTGGAGGGATTAAATTGTTATTTTTCATTATCATTTCTCTAGTCATCACGCAAAGATTAATTGAGGTTTTTGTCGCCAAACGAAATGAAAAGAGAATGCTTACTCAAGGGGCTTATGAGGTGGGTGCTTCGCATTATCCATATATGATTGCTCTTCATGTTAGCTTTTTTGTTTGCCTGATTGCTGAAGTGTTAATCTTTAACCGAGGCATATCTCCTTTATTTCCGCTGTTTTTTCTAATCTTTCTATTTGTGCAAGCCCTGCGGATTTGGTGTTTAACTTCTTTAGGTCAATTTTGGAACACTAAAATCATTATTTTACCTGGTGCCAATGTGGTAACAAAAGGACCATATCTTTTTATACGACATCCAAATTACGTAGTCGTTTGTATTGAAATCGCTCTATTGCCACTCATGTTTCAAGCATACTTAACTGCTATCTCTTTTACTTTATTAAACCTTGCTATGCTTTCTGTTCGAATTCCACTTGAAGAAAAAGCTTTAATGGAAGCTACTAATTATACGAAAGAATTTAAAAAGAAGATTTCGGCTTCATAACCTAAATCTTCTTTTTATTGTATTATTTCAATTGCTCCTGCGCAAAGCTCGCCGCAAATATATAGTTATACTTGCAACGACACGTGTTGATTAACCAAGAGTACCCAGTAAATTGCTTATTAAAATGGTGATAACACACTAAGCACTCTATATTAGGTGCTTTTGGAGTGTTTGGAACGGAACGAGTTCTACACCATTACCTGGATTTCTTGATGGGGCTGTCCCTAAAGTCATACATTGACTGAGAGATGGTCCCTTTTCCAATGTATTGATTTCCGTTCCAGACGGACGCTTTCCGCGGGCATGGCTTCAGTCTCCTCAGGCCAACACGATGTTGGTCACAAAGGCGTTGCCACACGAGGTGGCGTTCTTAGCCTTTGTTCCTTTGTTCGCTCCTGCGGGGCCTTCAGCTCATGCACCTGCCGCTTCGCTTTCGGTGCAGAAAACATTTGCTATTCCCGCTGGAGTCGCCGTCTTTCACTACAATTAATTACCTACAAAAAATAGTAGTTTTAATAAAAATTATACAAAAAAACAGGTGTAGAAAAAGCCTCGTTTTTCTACACCTGCTTCAATTTATGGGCTTATTGGACAGCCCCATTTTTTCGATAATCGTGTGGTAGCCGTTCGTCCGTCACTCTCCACAGCTACTTGTAATAGAAGTACCAAAGCTTTTGGAAATGAAAGAATAGCCACTTTCCTATTTATACAGTAAGCAGCCAAAGATGCAATTTTGGCTGCTCAGTCTTTCTCTATCGTATTTCCGCCTTTTCGATTGGAAGGAAGTGTCCCTTTTCTATATAGCATCAGCCTATTGCTGTCATTAACTTTGCCAAAATAAGCAAGGAACGCATGATAGAAATCGATAGAGTGCCCGAAATTGCATCTTCGGACACTTCCACTATGAATAGAAAGGTAGCTATTCTTTCTTTTTCCAAATCCATTTCGGTTTTCTTTTGAGCGTTGTAGGTACGTAACGGAGGCCTGCACGATGCAGGTCACACAGTCGTTGCGACACGATGTCGCGTACTTAGACTGTGCTCCTTTAAATATCCACAACAGGATGATCGAAAATAGTGTAACAGGAACTGACGGAGTCACTTCCTGCTACACTTAGCCCTCGGTTATGATGTAGTGATCATTTCGTCCAAAGCGAACCGAAAACGTACAAGTGCAAATTGGATAATCAACAGCCGTGACTTGCAACAAAACTTCCTCTGATAATCTGTAAATTTACTACCTTAATTATTGATTTGGTTATTGGATGCTTCTTCAACCGCTCTGGCTACTAGATGATGTACTGTTGGATCTAGTGGATTAGGTATTAATTCGCCAGGTTTTGTATGTGCTACTATTGCTTGTGCTGCTGCAATTAACATGGAATATGTAATTTCCTTTGCACCTGCATTTAATGCTCCTTTAAATATACCAGGGAAGCCGATCACATTATTTACAGAACGACCATCGGCTGCAAACGCTGCTCCGGCTGCAATTGCGGCAGATGGAAGAATCTCTGGGTTCGGATTTGAAAGTGCTAAAATAATTTGACCTTGGCGAACCATCTCTGGCTTAATAAGACCAGGAACCCCAGTTGTAGCGATAATTATATCGCATGTTTGCATCATTTCTTCTAGTGATGGAATTGTTTGTCCACCATATCCAATTAAGCGATTTTGAGCTTCTTCCTGACGATCAAGACCATAAACCTCTTCTACACCATATGCCATTAACATACGACAAATCGCAAGTCCAGCTGCTCCAAGACCAATTTGACCTATTTTGGCTTTTTTCACGTCTACATTCGTCGCCTTACAAGCTGATAAAATTGCTGCCAAAGCAACTACAGCTGTACCATGCTGATCATCATGCATAACCGGTATAGGAAGTTCTGCTTTCAATCTTTCTTCAATTTCAAAACAATGTGGAGATCCGATATCCTCTAGTAAAATAGCTCCGAACCCTTGATGAATACGTTTAACTGTCTCCACTACTTCATCCGGATCACTAGTGTTTAATAAAATCGGTATACCGCTTAGTCCAACAAATTGGTCTAATAATACCGCTTTTCCTTCCATAACAGGCATTCCAGCAACTGGACCGATATTACCTAATCCTAAAATAGCTGTTCCATCCGTTACAATTGCAACTGAACTCCCAATTGACGTAAAGTAGTTTGCTTTTTCAGGATTGTCTACAATATCCAAACAAACACTTGCAACACCAGGTGTGTAAATTCGTTGTAAATCTCCTAGTGAGCGAACATCTAATCTACTCTTCATAGCTATTTTACCACCTTCATGTGCTTTCAACACATCATCAGTGACCGCATGAATCTTTACTCCATTTTCAATAGCTTGAATATTAGTAATAACTTCATCCAATTGATTTTTAGATTTACATGTGATTGTAATATCTCGAATAGTTGTTAATGCTCCACTTTTTAAAGTAGTAATGTCCCCAATATCTCCTTCAGCCATCCCAATTGCAGTAGCAACTTTAGCAAAGTTACCAGGCTTAGAAGGTGTTTCTACTATTATATTACGAATGATATGTTGGTTTTCCATGTCAAATCTCCTTAATTTTTCTCTATTTACATCATTGAATTATAACATAAAAGAATCTTCATTCGAAAAGAATGAAGATTCTTTTATGTTTTGAAAATAGTAATTTCTCTCTCCTTCATTTTACACTTAAAATGAGTTATTAAACAATATATCCAATAGATCTTAGGACATTATTGATAAACGAATGTGAGTAAGCAAAAATTTCTTCTCTTTCAGGTTCTTGATATAAATCATGGAAACAATTTTTCCACTCTTTAAATTGATATTCTGAAAGCTCTTGCTGTTTCAACCAACTTGCTGAAGCTTTTGTGTCCGTAACTTTGTCTCTTTCGCCAGTCATTAATAATAAAGGAACATTGGGTATGGAATTCGTAGATTGAACTACCGTTTTCATAAGATGTTGGAGTTCTTTATACCAATCATTTGTTATAAGTGTACGATAAGAATAATCATCTACAAATTGTTGATACACTTCATAGTTTCTTGTTAAATCATTTAACTGTATATCATGCTTAATTTTTTGCTGAACCGATAATTTTGCTAAAGTATTTGTCCATTTAGACGGCATTTTTTGCAATTGCAACCATGGCGAAGTCAGAATAACTCCTGCGTACTCTATTTCTAATTTGCGCAAAACTTTTACTAACAATGTGGCACCGAGGCCATGTCCTAGTAGGAATATTGGAAGATCATAAGCTACCGCAACTTGAAGAGCTTGTTTTATGTACTCTTTATACTGTTCAAAGGTTTCATCATGAAGGACTTTAGCTTTGTTAAGCTCACCGTGACCAGGTAAATCACCCATGACAATGTGGTAATTGGAACTTCTTAGTTTTTCAATGAGCCAAGCATATCTTCTATGATGCTCATATGCACTATGAACAATGACTATGACGGCTTTTGGTTTTTCTTCTGTTTCCCATTTCCACATGCACATCACACCTCTTTTCTATCACTCTATACTCTGTATAATTTGTTTCTTTCCAACTGTTTGTTTGATACCATTAATTATATTCTATTTTATAAGGAGCGTGTATATCTTGATTTATCCATATAAAGACAAAAAACCAACAATTGATGAATCAGTGTTTATAGCTGATTATGTCACAATAACAGGTGATGTGACAATCGGACCAGAGTCTACAATTTGGTTTAATACGGTAATTAGAGGTGACGTTGCTCCTACTATTATTGGACGAAAAGTGAGCATACAAGATTTAAGTTGCCTTCATCAAAGTCCAAATAAATCACTTATTATAGAAGATGAAGTGACCATTGGACATCAAGTTACTTTACATAGTTGTATTGTTCGAAAGGGTGCCTTAGTCGGGATGGGTTCGATCATATTAGACGGCGCAGAAATAGGAGAAGGAGCATTCATCGGAGCAGGGAGTCTTGTACCTCCTGGAAAGAAAATTCCACCTAATTCCCTTGCTATGGGGAGCCCAGCGAAAGTTGTACGAGAATTAACGGATGCTGATAAAGAAGATGTACAACGTATTATTCGTGAGTATGTAGAAAAAGGGCAGTATTATAAATCGTTACAGGGATAAAAAAAGAGCAAGCGCCCTTTAAGAACAAAACCTATTTTCTTTCATTTCCGGAGGGCTTTGAACAGACTTGTTGCCATATTATTACCGTTTGATTTTTGTGAGAGGCTGTTCGTGACTGACGTCACGAACAGCCTCTTTTTTCTTCTCGGTAATCTTATGGCATTTGTCCGTCTGTCGCACTCCTACAACTTTCGAAAATAGGTTAATGCCTTTTTGGATAAAAAGAAGAGACTCTTTCCTATTCCTATTGCAAGCTCCCGAAGATGCAATTTCCGCTTCATCTACTTTTAATACATTCCCCATGCATCGTATTCATAAGTCGCTATCTTCTCACCGTTTTGATCGGTTAAAGCAATGACACTTCCGTGCGCGTTGTAATGGTAGAAGAAGGTTTGAGCGTCTTTTTTTTATAAGAGTAACTGCCATTTACCGAAAGTTATATTCCATGAGAAAACTATACCAAAAAAGCGATACTTCCCTATATTTCTCAAGGAAAGTATCGCTTTTTTAATTATAGACCAGCTTTTTCTTTTAAAGCTTCTGCTCTATCTGTTTTTTCCCATGGTGCGTCGATGTCTGTACGACCGAAGTGACCATAAGCTGCAGTTTGTTTGTAAATTGGGCGACGTAAGTCTAGCATTTTAATAATTCCTGCTGGACGAAGGTCAAATAGTTCACGAATATGCGCTACTAATTGTGCCTCTTCTACTTTCCCAGTTCCAAATGTATCTACAGCAATAGATACAGGTTGTGCTACACCAATTGCATATGCTAATTGTACTTCGCAACGATCTGCAATTCCAGCCGCCACAATATTTTTGGCAACATAGCGAGCAGCATATGCAGCAGAACGGTCCACTTTCGTTGGATCTTTACCTGAGAATGCACCACCGCCGTGACGAGCGTATCCACCATAAGTATCTACGATGATTTTACGACCTGTTAAACCAGCATCTCCTTGAGGTCCACCAATTACAAATCGGCCAGTTGGATTGATAAAGTATTTTGTATTTTCATCGATTAAATGAGCAGGAACAATAGGTTTGATTACTACTTCTTTTAAATCTTTTTGAATTTGCTCTAGCGTTATTTCTGGATGATGTTGTGTAGAAATAACAATCGTATCAATACGAACTGGATTATTATTCTCATCATATTCCACTGTTACTTGCGTTTTACCATCTGGGCGTAAATAATCTAATGTTTCATCTTTACGCACTTCTGCTAAACGACGTGCCAGTTTATGCGCTAAGCTAATTGGAAGCGGCATAAGTTCTGGTGTTTCATTACAAGCATAACCAAACATTAGACCTTGGTCACCTGCACCGATTGCTTCAATGTCTGAATCCGTCATAGATCCTTCACGAGCTTCTAAAGCTTGGTCAACACCCATTGCAATGTCAGCAGACTGCTCATCAATTGAAGTTAAAACTGCTGAAGTTTCAGAGTCAAAACCATATTTTGCACGAGTATATCCAATTTCTTTAATAGTAGAACGAACCACTTTAGGGATGTCTACATAAGTAGAAGTTGTGATTTCTCCTGCAACTAATACAAGACCAGTAGTAACGCTTGTTTCACAAGCAACACGTGCATTTGGATCTTCCGTTAAAATTGCATCTAAAATAGCATCAGAAATTTGATCACAGATTTTATCTGGATGCCCTTCTGTTACTGATTCCGATGTAAATAATCGACGTTGTGTCATAGATTGTTCCTCCTATATCCTGCGAGATTTCTCTCAAGAATTGATACGGTACTCATTCCCATGTCAAGCCATTTCAATTAGATTAAACTTGAAGCCGTTTCGGACTTGGCACACAAGGATAAAGGGCGATGTTAAATAAAAAAACCTCCCGCTCACGCAAAAATACATGAGGAAAGGATTAATATCATAAGCACCTTTCACTCTTATCAATCAAGGGATTTCACCTTGTCTCAGGTTGGGCACCTTTGTAATGAAATTGCTAATTACAGGTTGCCGGGTTTCATAGGGCCTGACCCCTCCACCAGCTCGGGATAAGAGTATCCGTTCAATTTACCATCATACGTACTTAGTAAGTAGAAGTCAAGCGTTATTTTGAAAAGTTTTCACATATGCAAAAAATATTCAATTCATTAGTGTAGACTAATTAGTTAAATGTGTTATACTATTTCACATATCAATGAAAAATCCTCTAAACAAGAGGCAATAATTAAAAAAAGGATGGTAAGACAACATGAATTCAATCGATACTGTGAGTGAACTGAACGAATTGTTAGCTGGTAACAACATTAGCGTTCAATTATCAGTACCACAACTTGTAGAAAAGGCAACATCTAGAGGAGAAGCAGTTTTAACTTCTACTGGAGCGGTAAAAGCAGAGACAGGTAAATACACAGGTCGTTCTCCACAAGATAAATATATTGTTGAAGAAGCTATCTCCAAAGATAAAATCGATTGGGGTTCAGTAAACCAACCTATCTCCTCTGAAATTTTCGAAGCATTATATATTAAAGTGACAGAGTATTTAAAGGAACAAGATGAATTATTTGTATTTAAAGGATTTGCTGGTGCAGACAAAGCATCCCGTCTAAGCATTCAAGTAATCAATGAATATGCATGGCACAATTTATTTGCACATCAATTATTCATCCGCCCTTCATCAGAGGAGCTTTCATCTCACGAAGCGGATTTTACAGTTATAAGTGCTCCTAACTTTAAAGCAGACCCTGCAGTTGATGGAACTAAATCAGAAACCTTCATCATCGTATCTATGGAAAAACGTGTTGTTCTAATTGGTGGTACAGAATATGCTGGAGAAATGAAAAAATCTATTTTCTCTATTATGAACTATTTATTACCAGAACAAAACATTTTACCAATGCACTGTTCAGCAAATGTTGGGGAAGAAGGCGATGTAGCTTTATTCTTCGGTCTGTCTGGAACAGGTAAAACAACACTTTCTGCTGATGCTGGACGACAATTAATCGGAGATGACGAGCATGGTTGGTCAGATAATGGTGTATTTAATATAGAAGGTGGATGCTATGCAAAATGTATCGACCTAACTCGTGAAAATGAGCCACAAATCTATGACGCGATTACATTCGGTACTGTTTTAGAGAACGTAGTAGTTGATGCAGAAACTCGCATTGCAATCTATGCGGATAACTCTTTAACTGAAAACACACGTGCAGCATACCCAATCCAAAATATCGAAAACATTGTAGATCCTTCTGTAGCAGGTCACCCTAACACAATTGTTTTCTTAACTGCTGATGCATTTGGCGTACTGCCTCCAATCAGTAAATTAACGAAAGAACAAGCGATGTACCACTTTTTAAGCGGATTTACATCTAAACTGGCAGGAACTGAACGCGGAATCACATCACCACAACCAGCATTCTCAACTTGCTTTGGTTCTCCTTTCTTACCATTACACGCAACTGTGTATGCAGAAATGCTTGGGAAGAAAATCGATGAGCATGGTGCACAAGTATTCCTAGTAAATACTGGTTGGACTGGTGGCGAATATGGAGTAGGTAGCCGAATGAAACTGGCTTATACTCGTACAATGGTTCGCGCTGCAATTGACGGAAAACTAACTAATGTAGAAACAGCTAAAGATGAAATATTCGGTCTTGAAATCCCTACACATATTGAGGGCGTACCATCTGAAGTATTAATTCCACGTAATGCATGGGCAGATAAAGAAGCTTACGACACAAAAGCTGCGGACCTTGCACAAGCTTTCCGTGAAAACTTTAACAAATTCGGTACAGTATCAGAAGACATTTCGCTTAAGGGCGGTCCAATAGCATAATCATCCTCAAGCTAGCACAGTTATTGTGCTCCGTTGGGTGCAAGTTGTTATCACCTTAAGTAAGTGCAAATAATACAAAAAGGGATGCCCTAAAGCCGTTTTTAAACGGCATTTAAGGCATCCCTTTATTCTTCATAATCATCATGGAAATTTGAGATAGATGATCTAGGAAAAAGTGCAGAAAACTCCGTTGCTTTTTCTTTATCCACATTGTACAAAGTAATTTCAGAGCCATAATGACCTATTTCTAATCGTTCATCACCATTCACGTGAAAAAACATTTTAAACCATTTTAAGCCACCTTTCGGATCTATAGAATAATTACAGAAGAAAAGGCGATTATCTTCACTTAAATTGATCGTAAATACTTTCATTAAACCTTCATTTATTACGTTTACTGCCTTTGCCCCTAATTCATTCACTACTTCCTGCTCTTCCATCCAACAATGTATTATTAATTCAGTAAATTCAGTAGTGTATTGTTCCCATATATTTTTCCAAAAACTAGTATCAACTGGACATGAAGACTTTCCTTCTACACTACTCGATTCAATTGTAACGGTAATATTACCCATTAACTAATCCCCTTTCTGCATTTTCATCCACACACATGCATCCTTCACCACTTGGCGGTTCACTTTGCTCGGGAAAAAATGCGTAAATTCAGGGTAATACCATGTTTCTACCACTTTGTTATTCCTTAATAATGCTTCTTCTAAGGCTTGAGCATGCTCAAATGAAACATTTGTATCCTGAAGCCCATGAATTATAAGCGTGGATGCGTGGATTTCCTCGATGAGCGCAAGAGCATTTCTGATTTCATATTCGTCTACTCGATTGGCCGGTGTACCACCAATAACACGCTTCATCATTCTTCTCATATCTTGTCTTTCCTCATAAGTTAAGAAAATATCCGATACTCCCGCCCAGGTTACAATGCTCGTAATATCTTTCCGCAGTATCGCAGTCCAAAGAGCCATGATCCCTCCACGAGAAAAAGCAAATAAATGAATGCGACTTGGTAGACAAAACTGTTTTAGAACATCCACTGCATAAACGGCATCCCAGCGATCCTCCCCACCAAATTCGTCCCTACCTTCTCCTCCACGATTTCCTCGGTAGTATGGCGCAAAGACAATGAAACCTTCGGATGCAATTTGAGCAATACGAGCAGGTCGAACCATCCCTATGCTTTGCATGCCTCCTCTACAATATAATATCCCTTCATACTTACCTTCCTTTTTAGGCGTTGCGAGTAATCCTTTCACTCTCAACCCACATGACCAATATGTAATTTCAGTTAAGCGGATATGTGGATTAGGAGATGGATACACACGAACTTTCTCAATTTCTCCATTTCCCTTCATACGTACTCACCTTTTCTAAGATTACTTTCATTCCATCATCCTTCATATGAAAACTTAAGTTATTACAACGTAATAATTCATCTGTCGATAACCATACTGCTCCCTCTGTTTCAAAATTCGTACCTTCATTATTAATATAGCCAACATGTGCAATAAAAACCGCCTTACAAAAAGGTTTCTTATCATATACAAGGTATTCAGCCAACCACTCTACGTGACGAATTGTCACATTCGTCTCTTCTAGCGTTTCTCTTATCGCAGCTGCTTCAAGTGTTTCATGCGCCTCCACTTTCCCACCTGGAAACTCAATTCCTCGTTTCGGATGCTTCGTTAATAACCATTTGTTGTTGTGTTTCGCTAGGACTAGCACATGCATTGGTTTGATAGGAAATGTGCCTTTTTCAAATGATAATTCCACACGTAGGTCATTTAAATCTTGGAAAGAAACCATGCTCTCATCCTCCCTTTATATTGTTTATAAAAAGTGTAACATACGTAAAAGTAGATTAAAGAATAATATTCCAATACACGAGCATGATTCCAATATCAGCGAGACAATGACTAATAATGGATGCGGTAATAGAATTTAATAGGAAGCGAAAAATCCCCCACATTATGCCTGCAAGAAATACTGGAATAACTGCCAATGCATTGAATGGAAAACTAAAAATCTCTATGACAACCATAAGATGATACAAGCTATAGAAAAAAGAAGTAATTACAATAGTTTTTACACTACCCATTTTAGGAAAAATTCGATTGTATATAAACTCTCTCCAATAAAACTCCTCCAAAATAGGATTGATAAGAATTAATACTAATATAAGCAATATAACCTTTCGACCTATAAAGTCCCATTCAATAAGCTGTCTGCGTAATTGCGCTATATCCAAAACAGACGATTGATGAATAGCGACGAAGCCATAAATCGCCAATAAACAGATTAACCCGCTACTAATCCCCACAACAATTGACCTTTTGGAAAAAAGAAGTTGGAGAGGATACCTAAACTCTTTGTTCCAATAAGTAACTATAAGGGGAATAAACAATAACCATCCGTAAAAAAGAAAAAAGGTTATTGTGACATTATCTAAAATTGGTAGACCTACGAATATCATGGCAGTAGGTGCTATTAATAAAATAATTTGTCTTATCATAATTTCTCCTACTTTTCGGTTTTTGGTGTAAGTTAAATCTTACTAAATGGCTTGGCTCTGTTATACGATTATGTAGTTAACCGCTCAAAATCCGCTCACTTTCCGCAGACGAACTGCTAAGCCTATTATAAACTAGAAAAGCGCATTGCACCCTTTAAGTGCAAAACCTGTTTTGCATCGTTTTCGGAGGTCTTTGGACAGACTTATTGCTATATCATTACCGATTGATTTTTAAGAGAGGCTGGTCGTGACTTACGTCACGACCAGCCTCTCTTTTCTTGGTAATCTTATGGCGTTTGTCTGTCCGTCGCCCTCCTTCAACAGTACGAATAAGGTTTAGATCTTTTTGGATAATGAGTGAAAAGATGCTTTCCAACTCATAAAGAAAGCACCCGAAGATGCAATTTCGGGTGCTCTAATGCTCCTCTATACAATAGATGCTAACTATTTTAGTCATATACTCTTTACCAGTATAAGAAAATTAGCAGAAATGCTCTTCTTAAAGATTCTCGCTAGCTAACAGGTCCATCCCCTCTACCTTACCTTTTATACAACCCACTGCATATTCCTATCGTTCAAAGTACCAGTGACTTTATGCACTCAAAAACTATATACTTCCTTATCTTTTAGTTGTCCTTTCTTTTATGATTGATTTGAAAACATTTACTTGATTGTAGTGGAAGGTGGCGACTCCAGCGGGATGAGTGAGACAGATGAGACATCACAACGGACGCGTGAGCTACGGTGATGGCTCATCGCTCACCCCGCGGAAAGCGTCCGCCTGGAACGGAAATCAGCAGTATTTATCGAACGGAAAATTATATACTTTCTTATTCTTTGGAAAAAAGACTTAGCAATAATGCTAAGTCTTTATTGTTACTTAATCCTTTTCTTGATCTAATTTGTAATGTCCATTTCCT
Organism: Psychrobacillus sp. FSL H8-0484; assembly: GCF_038005325.1. Classification (NCBI taxonomy): domain Bacteria; kingdom Bacillati; phylum Bacillota; class Bacilli; order Caryophanales; family Bacillaceae; genus Psychrobacillus; species Psychrobacillus sp. FSL H8-0484. The sequence goes on from NZ_JBBOSZ010000001.1 coordinate 3,015,545, forward strand.
TCTTCTCTATTTTGTGCAATATTTACTTTTGTTTTGATTTGAGGGGATTGCTTTAATAAAGGAGCGATATTACGATAATTTGAGTTCTCGTTTCCTTTTCGGTTAATGTTTTTACTCAACGAACTCCATCCTCCTTTCTTGAAAATATGGTAGTTGCTCGATAAATGATCTGGATTCAGGATTGCAAAATTCATGAATCAACGCATATACTTTCTTCATTCTTATGTCATATTGATCATTTTCTTTATCATGATGATAAAGCTTGATCGGAATATGTGATCGCCAAAAATCTTTTATTTCTACAACATTTAGTTGGTCGAAAAGCTTGTCAAACACAGGAATAATTTCCTGATTTGCGTTTATTTCAAATTCCCAAGGAGATTCATCGGGATAAGCATACACTTTTCGATGGACAACAGATACGTACACTTTGCTTACTGTCATTATTTTCACACATCCTTTTAACGTAGTATGCGTAAAAAGTAAAAAAGCATGCACCAAGAAAATTGGGGCATACTTTTTTACAATTAAGCTTGAACGTCTACAACCGATCCTTTATAAGGATGCGATGCTTGAGGCATATCTTCTAAAAGTTGTACTGCAGCAACCGTTTCCATATTTAGTGCATTTTGCAACACACTCATTTGAACGGTTTGTTGTAGCTGCATTAACTGAGAAGACATAATGGAATTAATGTCCATAGTCATTCCTCCTTCTTACATGCATATTATCGGCTAATCTAACAATTTATTAATTCTTAGACAATACTTCGTCCCAGTTTACTGTTCCATCTTTCACTTTTTCACGAAGTTCTTTGTTCATTATATCTTTCGGCTTACTACCATTTGGCCAATCTTTATCGTGATTTTTCCATTCTGGTCGATCCTGAGATAATATATAAGCTGCTAAATCTGCAGAATCTTGATCTGTTAATGTTCCTTCTCCACCTGCTGGCATATTATTTTTTATATACCCTGCCATTTTTGAAATACGTGCAAGTCCCGCTCCATCATTGAAAGAGTTATCACCCCATAAAGCCGGCCCAGTATTTGGACCAGTCCCAGCTCCGTCTCCAGCATGACAAGCTATGCATGATTGTTGAAATAATTCTTCTCCACTTGAAACACTTGGAGTAGGCACGTCATCCATAGAATTTGTATTTCTCCACGGGATATCGGCTCCAACTGGAATTCCTTCTGAAATATATGTAAAATATGCTACCATTGCTTTTAACTCTTCGCTATTTGCCTCAAATTTTTCCCCGTTCATACTTCTTACCATACACCCATTAATACGATCTTCTATTGTCACAATTTTGCCTGAACGCTCTATATATTGTGGATAAACAGCTGTGACTCCAACGAGTGAAGATGAATTTTGATCTAATCCAGCTCCTGCATGACAACTTGTACATGATAAGTTATTTCCTACATAAGGATCCGCCACAGAATATGTTTCATTCACCAAGTCGTAACCATAAGTAATAGCTTCCCCCAATGGGCCTTCTGGTACGTCTTCCATACTTGGTGGGTTATAAGCAAGAACCTCTTTGCTAGATTCACCGTTTGAGGATGCTACTTGCTGTTCGGGTATTTCTACGCTCATTTTGTCTGTTAGCATCACAGCTCCTATGATTGTTCCTATAAACAATAACCCCAATGCAATTCCTATTCCGTTATTCATGCTTATCTCTCCTTTCATTGCTTAATTCAAGCATAACAAAAGAGAGTGTACTCAGATGTGACTTATATCACAAATAGACCAACAATTACATGAATTGTTGGTCTTTTGACTTATTTGTTTGAATCACCTAAAAATGCATTTAGCATCCACTGATGTTTTTCTATCTTTTGATAAATTGCATTTAACAAATCTTCCGTCATATCATCTTCATCTTTTGCAGCCTCATCCATCCCTTTTTTAAGTGATTTCATAATTAGATCAAAGTCCTTTACGACTATTTCAACCATTTTATCTGCAGTTTCTTTATTGTTCGCTTCCTTAACTTCGGAAAGCTCTAAGTGCTCTTTTAAGGTTGCTACTGGATTTGCTCCTAAAGTTAATAAGCGCTCCGCAATTTCATCCATATTTAAAGTCGCTTCATTATAAAGTTCTTCAAATTTTGCATGTAAGGTAAAGAAAGATGATCCCTTCACATACCAATGAAAATTGTGCAACTTTGTATACATAACGGACCATGTTGCCACTTGCTTGTTTAATTCATTATTTAATGCTGTCGACATAAAGTTGTCACTCTCCCTGTAATAATAGTTGCTTTCACTTTTCATATACCTTTTAATTTCATACAATAAAAATAATGAAACTTATACTGGAGTGAAGCAATATGGTATTTTGGATTTTAGGCGCTGCAATATTACTGAGTATTTTTGGCTTTACATTTTTATATAAATTGGCAATGAATGAAAAACCATTGAAAATTGACCCGAAACCTAAGGACCTGGATATTTAAATGAAGCATATTATTATAAGTATTTTTCGCTTTTATCAGAAGTTTATTTCTCCTTTGTCCCCTCCCAGCTGCCGCTTTTATCCTACATGCTCCCATTACGGGGTGGAAGCTGTTCAAAAACATGGCGCACTTAAAGGAAGTTATTTAACCATTAGAAGAATATCTAAATGTCATCCATTTCATGAAGGTGGAGTAGATCCAGTCCCAGAAGAATGGCCTTTGAAGAAAAAATAAATCAAAGGCTATTTTTTCTTGCCTTTTTACACAAACTACTGTAAGCTAATATAGTTCTCTGTTTTTAAAACGTAATCATTACTATTTAGAAAAGGTGAGTTTATATGAAACGCATTACATTAGTGTGCTTATTATTCTTTTTATTATTCCTTACGGCTTGTGGAAATAAAGAAGAATCTATTAATGAAGAAGAAAATGATCTCCAAATTTATACGACCGTATACCCTTTACAATATTTTGCAGAGCGTATAGGTGGTGAAGAGGTAACTGTATCTTCTATCTATCCTGCTGGAGCAAATGAACATACATTTGAGCCAACTCAAAAAGATATGATTGCATTAGCAGATGCAGATTTATTTTTCTACATAGGTTTGGGACTTGAAGGATTTGTGGAAAATGCTAAAAAAACATTAGCGGATGAACAAGTGAAAATGATTGCAACGATTGATGAAGTTTCGGATGATCAATTAGAAGCAAGCTCCCATGATGAGCATGAGCATGAAGGCGAAGAAGAGATGCATGATGAAGCAACGGAAGAACATCAGGACAGCAGTCACGATGGACACGACCATGGCAAAATAGATCCACATGTATGGATGTCTCCGAAAATTAGTCAAAGCCTTGCTTTGTCTATTAAAAACTCTCTTATAGAGGCTGCTCCAGATCAAAAAGAGACGTTTGAAAAAAACTACCAATCTTTAATCGCTGAACTTCAACAACTAGATGCTAACTTTGAAGAAATGGCCCATAATGCGACTAATAAGACATTCTTCGTATCACATGCCGCTTTTGGTTACATCGCTAATACGTATGGGTTAGAGCAAGTGGCAGTGGCAGGTCTTAATTCTCAAGATGAACCCTCTCAAAAAGAATTAACAAAAATTATTGATTTAGCGAAAGAAAAAAATATAGAGTACATTTTATTTGAACAAAATGTATCTTCTAAACTAACAGAAGTGATTCAACATGAGGTTGGTGCGAAAAGCTTAGTTCTTCATAACTTAGGCGTGCTTTCGAAAGAAGATATTACTAATGAGGAAACGTATTTTACTCTAATGAATAAAAATCTTGAAACATTAAAAACTGTATTAAAATGACACAAAGACACTTAGAATTCTAAGTGTCTTTTATATGTTTGAAAAATTCTCTTCTCATCAATTTGTTCGATGCATTTCTAGGAAGCTGCTCCACAAAATAATAAGACACAGGTTGTTTATATGAAGCAATTTGTGTCTTCATAAAAGCATTCAATTCTTCTTCCCCAGTATCTTCCTTTAAAACTACAAATGCTACAGGTACTTGCCCCCACTTGTCATCTGACCTTCCAGCAACACCTGCTTCTTTCACCGCTGGATGTTTAACTAATGCTTGCTCTACTTCTGCTGGATATATATTTTCACCACCAGAAATAATTAAGTCAGAACGACGATCCACAACAAATAAATAACCTTCCTCATCTATATACCCCATATCTCCTGTATGAAGCCAACCATCAACTAATGGATTTCTTGATTCAGAAGCACCAATATACCCTTTTGTCACATGAGGACCTTTAATACAAATTTCTCCGATTTTTTCTTCCCCATCAATACGCACATCGGCAAAAAATAACGGTTTACCTGCAGAACCTAATTTCCGAATAGCATCTTCGCTGGATAATGTCGTGGTTTGAGAGGAAGTTTCCGTCATTCCGTATGTTTGTAACACTGGAATATTTCGTTTAATCGCTCTCTCTAAATAATTTAATGGAACTGGTCCTCCACCAACGAGCATGGATTTAAATGTATTTGGGAAGGATAGATTTTTCGTTTCAAGTACTGTAATAATTCTTTCAAGTGTTACTGCAACGACGGACATTCCCGTGACAGTACCACTTAAAATGTCCTCTACAACTTTTTCCGCATCAAACTTTGTATGAAGATGGACAGTCATTCCGTATAGCACAGAACGCATTAAAATGGAAAAGCCACTAATATGAAATAACGGCACTGTACATAGCCAGCAATCATGTGGCTGTACACCTAAATTTAGTGCAGAACCAGTCGCACTCATCACATGATTTTCAAGTGATTGTCGAACACCTTTCGGATTACCTGTCGTTCCTGACGTATACATGATCGTAATGGTACGATCTTTTAGCCACTCTTTTTCCATTTCAATAGCAGTTTGTTCTGCAAGATGTACATCTTCAAAAGAAAGCCTATTTGGGTATGCTAAATTTCTTTTTTCAAAAGAATCTACTAATAAAGAGTCGGCATTACTATCTTGCAATTGATAGCTCAGTTCTTCCTCTGTCAGTCTTTCATTTAGCATCACTAACTCACAACCAAGCTGGATGCAACCGTGTAATACAACCACTAGCTGAGGATTAGATGATGCTAAAATAGCAACTCTCATTCCGGGTAAAATGCCTTTTGTTCGAAGCTTTTCTGCAAATACATTCGCTTCTGTATAGACTTGCGCAAATGTCCATTCTTTCTCATAAAACCGTAATGCAATTCGATTGGGTGTTAAACTTGCACGTTTCAATAATAGATTGGGATACATTGAATACCATTATCTCCTTTAGAAAAAGAAGCTGCCCTAGAGAAGGACAGCTTCATTAATATCAAATTCGCCCTGCGTATTTGCTTCCAGATTTTGCATCGTGCTAAATCACGGAAAACGTGGGAATTGACCGAAATCAGGTTTACGTTTTTCTTTAAATGCGTCGCGGCCTTCTTTTGCTTCCTCAGTTGTGTAATAAAGAAGTGTAGCATCTCCAGCCATTTGTTGAAGACCAGCTAATCCGTCTGTATCCGCATTCATCGCTGCTTTTAAGAAACGAAGAGCAGTTGGGCTCATCTCTAGCATTTCCTCACACCATTGAACCGTTTCGTCTTCTAATTGTGCGTATGGAACCACTGTATTTACTAAGCCCATATCAAGTGCTTGCTGTGCATCATATTGGCGACATAAAAACCAAATTTCACGCGCTTTTTTATGTCCAACAATACGTGCTAAATAACCAGAACCATATCCAGCATCAAACGAACCAACTTTAGGACCTGTTTGTCCAAATTTTGCATTGTCCGCAGCAATGGTTAAATCACAAACAACGTGAAGAACATGTCCGCCACCAATTGCATAGCCAGCTACCATCGCCACAACAGGCTTAGGAATAACACGGATCAATCTTTGTAAATCTAATACGTTTAAACGCGGAATTTCATCTTCCCCAACATAGCCACCATGTCCACGTACTTTTTGATCCCCACCTGAACAGAATGCATGCTCACCTTCACCAGTTAAAATAATTGCCCCGATCGATTGATCATCGCGAGCACGAGAGAAAGCATCAATTAGCTCCATCACTGTTTTTGGTCGAAATGCATTTCGCACTTCTGGACGGTTAATCGTTACTTTTGCAATACCATTATAAAACTCATACTTAATGTCTTCATATGTACGTAATGTTGTCCATTCACGAGTCATCATTCATCCTCCTTCAAAATTATATCCTTTACTATTGTAGCAAACAATTCGGCATTTTCCACATGAATTGCATGTCCCACATCATTAACTTGCTTATGATGACAATTTGGTAAAAGTTTTTGCATTTCTTTTGCTATGTCATAAAATTTTTGATCTAACTCTCCAGTAATTAAAATGGTTGGATTCTTGATATTCACTAGCTTGTCCCAATAAGAAGGTTGCACGCCTGTACTAAAGCCTCTCAAACTATTCGAGAACCCAACTTCGGATCCCGCAAGTCTTTCTGCTCGTATTTTTTGCTGTTTTTCGAGTGATAAGCTTTTTTGTGAATGAAACAAAGGAATACCTTCCCAAAAATCTACAAAAGAGACAATTCCATCGTTTGTAATTCTTTCTGCAAGCAACTCATCTGCACGCTTTCTTTTTACTCGCTCATCTTCACTTGCTAGACCTGGAGAACTACTCTCCAAAATTAACTTGGCCACAGGATATTTAGAAGCATAAGCGAGCGCTAATCTACCTCCCATAGAGTAGCCTATAAGTGTAAAATTACTCCACTTCAGTTGGAGTAATAATTCGTGTAGTGCTTCTATTTGTTCTTCCGTAGTATATGGTTTAATCTGCTCTGGCTTAGATGATTGTCCATGTCCGACTAGATCAACTGTTAGTACTTCCACTGTTGAAGGAAGATACGTTATTACTTCCTTCCATGTATCACTAGATCCAGTAAACCCATGGAGAAATATAACTTTTTCTTTTGCTCCTATATTATATCTTTTCATATGCATATTTATATTATGAACATTTACATTCATGCTCTCCAAATCGAGTCTAACTCCTTAGAAATGGCAGACCATAGTTTTCGATGCGTTTCTGTATTAACTTGCCGATTCGTAAACACTTCTATAATACGCACATCTTTTGTTTTAGTCTGATTCAAAGCATGTTTAAATGCTTCTTTTGTATGAACCGCATCATATTGAGCATCATACATTGCTGCAATATGCGAAAATTCAAGACCTGTTGGAGTTCCGAATAAATGCTCAAAATAATTTTTCTCAGTAGATTGAGGTAAATAAGAGAATATACCTCCCCCATCATTATTCATCACAACAATGGTTATATTAGTTTGCTGGAATCTACTTACGATTAGACCATTCACATCATGTACAAAAGCTAAATCACCAATAAGTAAAAAACTTTGACGACCGGTAGCTGCTTGTACACCCAATGCAGTTGAAACAACGCCATCTATTCCGTTTGTTCCTCTATTTGCGTAAATTTGAATATCTTTGGATGTTTTATTGAAAAATGTATCTACATCGCGAATTGGCATGCTACTACTTGCAAATAAATCCGCACCGTTTGGTAGCGATTCGAATAATGTACCTGCAAGTGCCCCTTCATCCTCTTCCATTTCTAAATAAGCTTGGATATGAGTCGTAGCAATTTCATTCGCTTTCGACCAATTTTCTAAGTAATTAGACGTTTGCTTATCTTGGATTGGAATCCATAAAGATGTTGCTTCTACTTGAACATGATGCGTCACAATATGAAGAGAATCACGGAAAATAGGACTTTCATCTACTGCTATAAACACGGTTGGTTTACATGCTTTTAAAAATTGTGTGAGCGGTTTTGAAACTGGTTGTGCTCCAAATCGAACGACAACATTCGGAACAACATTTTCTTTAAATGAACTCTCTTTTAACAGCGCATCATATTGATCAATACATAAATGCATACAATCTTCCGGAACGGAGCTACGTAAATTAGATAATGGATCTGCCAATACCGGCCATTGGACCGTTTTAACAAATTCCCAAAAACCTTCCGTTGTATGAAGTGAATCACCAACTATGAATAAACCCTTCTCTTCTTTTTGCAAAATACCCTTGTACCAATGAATAAACTCTTCCCCTGGTACAAGCTGCCCCATTTCCACCTTACTAACTTGTAACGCAGAATGATGCTGATCCAAATTGATAAGTAGGGGCTCGCGAAATGGCACATTAATATGAACTGGACCCATAGGGGAAGTTTTTGATGTAGAAACAGCACGATAGATATGACGTTCTATAAAAGGTAGACTTTCTTCATTATCCTCCGGAATTGGAAAATCGACAGTCCACTTTACATGCTTTCCAAACAGATGGATTTGGTCAATCGCTTGAGGTGCTCCTACTTCACGTAACTCATGTGGGCGATCCGCTGTAACAACAAGTAATGGAACCCGCGCATAATAAGCTTCCACTATAGCAGGAAAGAAATTGGCGGCAGCTGTTCCCGATGTACACAATAAAACAACTGGCGTTTTCTTTGCTTTTGCTATTCCTAATGCAAAAAAACCAGCTGAACGTTCATCAATTTGACGATAAAATTGAAAACCTTCACTTTTTGCAAATGCATATGCTAATGGTGTAGATCTAGAGCCTGGACATATGACCACATCTTCTACACCTGTTCTTTTTATTGTTTCTACAAATTGATTGACATAAGACGTCAAATACTCCATATTATTCATTCATATTTCCTCCAAGTGTTCGGAGCATTGGTCGAAACTTCACTCTTGTTTCTTCAAATTCCTCTAATGAGGAGGATTCCGCAACTATTCCTCCGCCCGCAAACAAATAAGCATGTTGATTTTCTAGTAATGCAGAGCGAATTCCAACTGCAAATTCTCCGTCGCCTTCTGCATTAATCCAACCAATTGGTGCTGCGTAATACCCACGATTCATCTGTTCCGATTCTCTAATAATAGCTACTGCCTCTCTCCGAGGTTCTCCACCTAGTGCAGGTGTAGGATGCAAAGATTCTACAAACTCAAACAAGGAAGCCTCTTTTTTTATTTTCCCTTCAATAGGAGTAAATAAATGCTGAATATCTCTTATTTTCATTAGTTTTGGTCTAGATGGAATTTTTACATCTTCACAATATTGGTTAAATACTTTCCGTATCATATCTACTACAAATTGATGTTCCCCTAAGTTTTTACGATCGGAAAGTAAACTATCCCCAAGTTCTTTATCTTCCATGGAATTTTTTCCGCGTCTAACAGAACCAGCAAGACCTGCTGATTGAACATGTCCATTTTCTACTTTTACTAATCGCTCTGGTGTTGAACCAAAAAAGATTTTATCATCTTTTTCTAACCCAAATAAATAACTTTCTGGTTGCTCCATCGATGCATTATAAATAGCTGTTGAGGAAGCAAATGTATCGTCGAACGTCAGCTTTAACGATCGGCCAATTACTACTTTATTTACTACATTGTTTCGAATTTGACTCGTAACTTCTTCCACCGCTTGCAAATATTCATCTTTCAATCGATCTTCTCTTCCGATTAAACTAGGTTTTGCATGGACCTTAAGTTCTTTTACTTGTGCAGTGTGTATTAAGGCATCACGTTCCATACGTAATCGTTCAAATGCTTCTGAACTCTCTTCTTCATTTGTAATATAATTAATACTTACATAAGCTTGTTCATTTTTGATCACCAACTGAAATGTAGATACAACAAAAAAACTAGAAGGAAATGTATCCCATTCAGAAGCAATCTTATTTTTTGGATCAAAGGAAAAGCCACCAAAAAGGATTGGAGATACATCCACTTTCTCTTTTAACGAGGTTTGACATATCTCTTTCCATTTAGTTGCAATGTCACTGTATCGTGTATCTTCTAATTCATTCGAGAAAATATGAGCGTGTCCTAATCCAACTAAAGTAAAAGTCTTCTCTTTATTTTGCCAGAAAAAACGTTTTCCTTTATAAGATTCGTCCCCCGCCTCAAAAAATGCATGTGCGGACAATCTAGATACTTCTATTGTTTCTGTATAAAAACGTAATGTTGTTTTCATTTGACCGGTGGTTTTCGGCATAAATATGACCTCCGTAAATATAACTTACTGATAAATTTATCTATTAAAATACTCTACCTTTAATCATACCTCTTTCTACACTTTTCGGCACACATTTAGCAACAAATATGTGCTAAAATTGAGGTTGATTCTTTTAAAGGAGAGAAAAAACCTATGTCACATGAACTTCAAGCCGATAAGGGTTGGCGGATTTGGTGGAAATTAACAAGACCTCATACATTAACTGCTTCATTTGCTCCGGTATTTTTAGGAACAATGATTGCTCTTTATGACACCAATATTAACTGGCTATTATTTTTAGCTATGTTATTTGCTTGTTTGCTTATACAGGCTGCTACAAATATGTTTAATGAATACTACGACTTTGCACGCGGTCTAGACAGTGAAGAGTCGGTTGGTATTGGCGGTGCAATCGTTCGAAACGGTGTTAAACCGAAAACAGTCATGCAATTAGCATTATTACTATACGGAGTTGCAGCATTACTAGGTATCTATATTTGTTACGAGTCTTCCTGGATGTTACTAGTTGTAGGAGCGGTTAGTATGCTAATAGGATATTTATATACTGGTGGACCTTACCCGATAGCATATACTCCGTTTGGGGAGCTATTTAGTGGTGTAGTCATGGGAATGTTAATTGTTCTTATATCAACATTCATTCAAGTTGGTACGATCCCTAACTCAGCCATTTTAATCTCCATACCAAGTGCGTTGCTTGTAGCGGCTATCATGCTATCTAACAATATTCGAGATTTAGTGGAAGATAAGGAAGGTGGCAGAAAAACTATGGCAATTCTTGTCGGAAGAAAAAATGCCATTAAGGTTTTGTCTTCCTTCTTTATCATTTCCTACCTTTGGATAGTAGGTTTAGTCTTGATGCAAGTTGTTACTCCATTTGCTTTACTTGTACTGTTAAGTATAAAAAAACCAATGCATGCAATAAAACTATTTAAAGAAAAAGAAAACCCTCTAGAGGTCGGGCTTGCAATGAAAGATACTGCACTCACAAATACTATTTTTGTTTTCTTACTTGGAATAGGCTTACTTATAGGGTATTTCATCTAAGTAGAACAATAAAAATGCTAGGAAGGTATATACCTTCCTAGCATTTTTAGTTGAAGACGCTATTATATTTTACTGTTGTTTTTTAGCATATAATTTGCGGTAGAATCCGCGCATATCAGCTCCAATTTATATGTAAGACAAATCCTTCGGATTATAGTCATTTTAAGCTTAGGGAAGGTTTTCGTACTTAATAGGGTTAGTACGCTTTCTGTTGATCCTCACTTGTTCCATTTATTAATCACGAATACATCATTCATGGCCGGTGCTGCAAACACTTTGTTAATCAGTACAATCATTAAGGCATTTACTGGTGGAATAATTATAAAATTTGCTTCTTAAATGGTGAATTAAAAGAGTTGGTCCTGTTATTTCATATCTTTCTTGCCTCCACAAACAAAGTTATTCCAAGTAGAGTAAGCTTAATAGAAATCAACTACTGAAGAAAGATATAAAATAAATATCCATACTTTTCTACAAAAAAAAAGATAATCAAATGAATGATTACCTTTTTCTTTAAAATGATGACCCCTACGGGATTCGAACCCGTGTTACCGCCGTGAAAGGGCGGTGTCTTAACCGCTTGACCAAGGGGCCAAATATATGGCGGAGAAGGAGGGATTTGAACCCTCGCGCCGGTTACCCGACCTACACCCTTAGCAGGGGCGCCTCTTCAGCCACTTGAGTACTTCCCCATATGATTCGAAATCGAATCCTTGGCCTCACACTTATGAAGCGTGCACTCTAACTAACTGTGCATAGACCAATTAATTTAAGCGGGTGAAGAGAATCGAACTCTCATCATCAGCTTGGAAGGCTGAGGTTTTACCACTAAACTACACCCGCATATTATGGTGGCTCAGGACGGAATCGAACCGCCGACACAAGGATTTTCAGTCCTTTGCTCTACCGACTGAGCTACTGAGCCACTTATGTATTTTTAAAAAAATGGCGGTCCCGACCGGGATCGAACCGGCGATCTCCTGCGTGACAGGCAGGCATGTTAACCGCTACACCACGGGACCATTTGGTTGCGGGGACAGGATTTGAACCTGTGACCTTCGGGTTATGAGCCCGACGAGCTACCGAACTGCTCCACCCCGCGACAATATTATACTTGCAGTTTAAGTTTTACTACGCTCGAAGAAAGTTGGACACCTGCTTCGGCTTTGCCTGCATCGGTGTTAATCGTCATCTTCGTTTGACGATTTGCTCCACCCCGCGACAATAATATTAAAAGTGTCATTTCAAAAAGAATATACTAAACTATTTTTTAAGTGTTTCATCAACAAACAATAAGTTGTAAATGGAGGAGGAAGAGGGATTCGAACCCCCGCGCGGTATGACCCGCCTGTCGGTTTTCAAGACCGATCCCTTCAGCCAGACTTGGGTATTCCTCCGTATTATTGTGTGTATAATAGCTGTATGACCTAAATCTATAAATAAAATCCTTTAGCCATACTAGCTACTTGGAAGTAAAAAAGTAATCAAGCAAGTGATTACTTTCCACTTAAAAATATGACCCCTACGGGATTCGAACCCGTGTTACCGCCGTGAAAGGGCGGTGTCTTAACCGCTTGACCAAGGGGCCAACATATGGCGGAGAAGGAGGGATTTGAACCCTCGCGCCGGTTACCCGACCTACACCCTTAGCAGGGGCGCCTCTTCAGCCACTTGAGTACTTCCCCATATGGCTCCGAAGGTAGGACTCGAACCTACGACCAATCGATTAACAGTCGATTGCTCTACCACTGAGCTACTTCGGAATAATGGTGGGCCTAAATGGACTCGAACCATCGACCTCACGCTTATCAGGCGTGCGCTCTAACCAGCTGAGCTATAGGCCCATTATTTGGAGCGGGTGAAGAGAATCGAACTCTCATCATCAGCTTGGAAGGCTGAGGTTTTACCACTAAACTACACCCGCATTATTATGGTGGCTCAGGACGGAATCGAACCGCCGACACAAGGATTTTCAGTCCTTTGCTCTACCGACTGAGCTACTGAGCCACATATGTATTTTCAAAAAAAATGGCGGTCCCGACCGGGATCGAACCGGCGATCTCCTGCGTGACAGGCAGGCATGTTAACCGCTACACCACGGGACCATTTGGTTGCGGGGACAGGATTTGAACCTGTGACCTTCGGGTTATGAGCCCGACGAGCTACCGAACTGCTCCACCCCGCGACAATAATATACGTCAAAGCTTTTATTAAGACAATCTTTTTCTTAATTCCACTAACAACAAGTTAAAATGGAGGAGGAAGAGGGATTCGAACCCCCGCGCGGTATGACCCGCCTGTCGGTTTTCAAGACCGATCCCTTCAGCCAGACTTGGGTATTCCTCCGTATTATTGTGTTGGTGGACCTTGCAGGACTCGAACCTGCGACCGGACGGTTATGAGCCGTCTGCTCTAACCAACTGAGCTAAAGGTCCTTAAGATGGCGGCAGAGGGAGTCGAACCCACGACCTTTCGGGTATGAACCGAATGCTCTAGCCAGCTGAGCTACGCCGCCATGATATTTTTTATAATTTAATATTATTTGGTGGAGCCTAGCGGGATCGAACCGCTGACCTCCTGCGTGCAAGGCAGGCGCTCTCCCAGCTGAGCTAAGGCCCCAAATGTAATAATAACTGGTCGGGAAGACAGGATTCGAACCTGCGACCCCTTGGTCCCAAACCAAGTGCTCTACCAAGCTGAGCTACTTCCCGATATATATGGCGCGCCCGGCAGGAGTCGAACCCACAACCTTCTGATCCGTAGTCAGACGCTCTATCCAATTGAGCTACGGGCGCTTAAATTCTTTTTTTAAAAAATGGTGCCGAGGACCGGAATCGAACCGGTACGGTAGTCACCTACCGCAGGATTTTAAGTCCTGTGCGTCTGCCAGTTCCGCCACCCCGGCACTTAAATGAATCTTTGGAGCGGAAGACGAGGTTCGAACTCGCGACCCCCACCTTGGCAAGGTGGTGTTCTACCACTGAACTACTTCCGCTCGGTTATTAAATTAAATGGTGCGGGTGAAGGGAGTCGAACCCCCACGCCTTGCGGCGCTAGATCCTAAGTCTAGTGCGTCTGCCAGTTCCGCCACACCCGCATACATAATTCACTTAAAAGTGATGAGCCATGTAGGATTCGAACCTACGACCCTCTGATTAAAAGTCAGATGCTCTACCAACTGAGCTAATGGCTCGAAAGAAATGGTGCCGGAGAAAGGACTTGAACCCTCAACCTACTGATTACAAGTCAGTTGCTCTACCAGTTGAGCTACTCCGGCAGGAGTAAATATATGGTGGAGGATGACGGGCTCGAACCGCCGACCCTCTGCTTGTAAGGCAGATGCTCTCCCAGCTGAGCTAATCCTCCTGGGTAATATAATTCATAACAAGTTACTATTATGTACTTATCGCAAGCCCAGCGACGTCCTACTCTTGCAGGGGGAAACCCCCAACTACCATCGGCGCTGAAGAGCTTAACTTCCGTGTTCGGTATGGGAACGGGTGTGACCTCTTCGCCATCATCACTAGACTTGAATAATTAATGAAAGACAAGTTTTATTATAACAACTGTGTAGAAAATTACAAGTATTTTTTTAAAATAAAATTATTCTTTCAAAACTGGATAAAAGACATTGAATTCTGTAAATTCTAATTTGGTTAAGTCCTCGATCGATTAGTATTCGTCAGCTGCACGTGTCGCCACGCTTCCACCCCGAACCTATCTACCTCATCGTCTTTGAGGGATCTTACTTACTTGCGTAATGGGAAATCTCATCTTGAGGGGGGCTTCGTGCTTAGATGCTTTCAGCACTTATCCCGTCCACACATAGCTACCCAGCGATGCTCTTGGCAGAACAACTGGTACACCAGCGGTGTGTCCATCCCGGTCCTCTCGTACTAAGGACAGCTCCTCTCAAATTTCCTACGCCCACGACGGATAGGGACCGAACTGTCTCACGACGTTCTGAACCCAGCTCGCGTACCGCTTTAATGGGCGAACAGCCCAACCCTTGGGACCGACTACAGCCCCAGGATGCGATGAGCCGACATCGAGGTGCCAAACCTCCCCGTCGATGTGGACTCTTGGGGGAGATAAGCCTGTTATCCCCGGGGTAGCTTTTATCCGTTGAGCGATGGCCCTTCCATGCGGAACCACCGGATCACTAAGCCCGTCTTTCGACCCTGCTCGACTTGTAGGTCTCGCAGTCAAGCTCCCTTCTGCCTTTACACTCTTCGAATGATTTCCAACCATTCTGAGGGAACCTTTGGGCGCCTCCGTTACACTTTAGGAGGCGACCGCCCCAGTCAAACTACCCGCCTGACACTGTCTCCTACCCGGGTTACGGGTATGGGTTAGAATTTCAATACAACCAGGGCAGTATCCCACCGACGCCTCCTCCGAAGCTGGCGCTCCGGGCTCTAAGGCTCCTGCCTATCCTGTACAAGTTGCACCAAAATTCAATATCAAGCTATAGTAAAGCTCCACGGGGTCTTTCCGTCCTGTCGCGGGTAACCTGCATCTTCACAGGTACTATAATTTCACCGAGTCTCTCGTTGAGACAGTGCCCAGATCGTTACGCCTTTCGTGCGGGTCGGAACTTACCCGACAAGGAATTTCGCTACCTTAGGACCGTTATAGTTACGGCCGCCGTTTACTGGGGCTTCAATTCGCACCTTCGCTTGCGCTAAGCACTCCTCTTAACCTTCCAGCACCGGGCAGGCGTCAGCCCCTATACTTCACCTTACGGTTTTGCAGAGACCTGTGTTTTTGCTAAACAGTCGCCTGGGCCTATTCACTGCGGCTCTTCTAGGCTATTCACCCAAAAGAGCACCCCTTCTCCCGAAGTTACGGGGTCATTTTGCCGAGTTCCTTAACGAGAGTTCTCTCGCTCACCTTAGGATTCTCTCCTCGACTACCTGTGTCGGTTTGCGGTACGGGCACCTATCACCTCGCTAGAGGCTTTTCTTGGCAGTGTGAAATCAGGAACTTCGGACTAAGTCCTCGCCATCACAGCTCAATGTTATAGAATGCGGATTTTCCTACATTCACACCTTACTGCTTGGACGTGCATAACCAACAGCACGCTTACCCTATCCTTCTGCGTCCCCCCATTACTCAAACGGTGGTTTGGTGGTACAGGAATATCAACCTGTTGTCCATCGTCTACGCCTATCGGCCTCGACTTAGGTCCCGACTAACCCTGAGCGGACGAGCCTTCCTCAGGAAACCTTAGTCATACGGTGGACGGGATTCTCACCCGTCTTTCGCTACTCATACCGGCATTCTCACTTCTAAGCGCTCCACCAGTCCTTCCGGTCTGACTTCAACGCCCTTAGAACGCTCTCCTACCACTGATACCAAAGGTATCAATCCACAGCTTCGGTGATTTGTTTAGCCCCGATACATTTTCGGCGCAGCGTCACTCGACCAGTGAGCTATTACGCACTCTTTAAATGATGGCTGCTTCTAAGCCAACATCCTGGTTGTCTAAGCAACGCCACATCCTTTTCCACTTAACAAATACTTTGGGACCTTAGCTGGTGGTCTGGGCTGTTTCCCTCTTGACTACGGATCTTATCACTCGCAGTCTGACTCCCAAACATAAATCATTGGCATTCGGAGTTTGTCTGAATTCGGTAACCCGGGATGGGCCCCTAGTCCAAACAGTGCTCTACCTCCAAGATTCTTAACGTTTGAGGCTAGCCCTAAAGCTATTTCGGAGAGAACCAGCTATCTCCAGGTTCGATTGGAATTTCTCCGCTACCCACACCTCATCCCCGCACTTTTCAACGTGCGTGGGTTCGGACCTCCAGTAAGTGTTACCTTACCTTCATCCTGGACATGGGTAGATCACCTGGTTTCGGGTCTACGACCACATACTCATTCGCCCTATTCAGACTCGCTTTCGCTGCGGCTCCGTCTTCTCAACTTAACCTTGCATGTAATCGTAACTCGCCGGTTCATTCTACAAAAGGCACGCTATCACCCATTAACGGGCTCTAACTACTTGTAGGCACACGGTTTCAGGATCTATTTCACTCCCCTTCCGGGGTGCTTTTCACCTTTCCCTCACGGTACTGGTTCACTATCGGTCACTAGGTAGTATTTAGCCTTGGGAGATGGTCCTCCCAGATTCCGACGGAATTTCACGTGTTCCGCCGTACTCAGGATACACTCAAGAGAGAATGAACTTTTGACTACGGGGCTTTTACCCTATCCTGCGGACCTTTCCAGATCGCTTCGTCTAGCTCATTCCTTTGTAACTCTATGTAGAGTGTCCTACAACCCCAAGAGGCAAGCCTCTTGGTTTGGGCTATTCCCGTTTCGCTCGCCGCTACTCAGGGAATCGATTTTTCTTTCTCTTCCTCCAGGTACTTAGATGTTTCAGTTCCCTGGGTGTGCCACAGATACGCTATGTATTCACGTAAATGTACTGCTCCATTACGAACAGTGGGTTTCCCCATTCGGAAATCTCCGGATCAAAGCTCACTTACAGCTCCCCGAAGCATATCGGTGTTAGTGCCGTCCTTCTTCGGCTCCTAGTGCCAAGGCATTCACCGTGCGCCCTTATTAACTTAACCTAATATGGCTTCCAATTACTTGGAGTCCATTCAAAATTAGTAGTTAAAAGTACTACACAATCTATAATCACCGAAGTGATTATAAATCGAATTTCTTGAATTTATTTCTTTCAATGTCGTTTTATCCAGTTTTCAAAGAACAAGTTTTCAAATGCTCATAAAAATGAACATTCAAAACTGAACTGCAAAACGTTAAGATACAGATAAAGATCTGTATTCCGTAATATATCCTTAGAAAGGAGGTGATCCAGCCGCACCTTCCGATACGGCTACCTTGTTACGACTTCACCCCAATCATCTGTCCCACCTTCGGCGGCTGGCTCCCGTAAGGGTTACCCCACCGACTTCGGGTGTTACAAACTCTCGTGGTGTGACGGGCGGTGTGTACAAGGCCCGGGAACGTATTCACCGTGGCATGCTGATCCACGATTACTAGCGATTCCGGCTTCATGTAGGCGAGTTGCAGCCTACAATCCGAACTGAGAACGGTTTTATGGGATTAGCTCACCCTCGCGGGGTTGCGACCCTCTGTACCGTCCATTGTAGCACGTGTGTAGCCCAGGTCATAAGGGGCATGATGATTTGACGTCATCCCCACCTTCCTCCGGTTTATCACCGGCAGTCACCTTAGAGTGCCCAACTAAATGCTGGCAACTAAGATCAAGGGTTGCGCTCGTTGCGGGACTTAACCCAACATCTCACGACACGAGCTGACGACAACCATGCACCACCTGTCACCGCTGTCCCCGAAGGGAAAGATCTATCTCTAGAACGGTCAGCGGGATGTCAAGACCTGGTAAGGTTCTTCGCGTTGCTTCGAATTAAACCACATGCTCCACCGCTTGTGCGGGCCCCCGTCAATTCCTTTGAGTTTCAGTCTTGCGACCGTACTCCCCAGGCGGAGTGCTTAATGCGTTAGCTGCAGCACTAAGGGGCGGAAACCCCCTAACACTTAGCACTCATCGTTTACGGCGTGGACTACCAGGGTATCTAATCCTGTTTGCTCCCCACGCTTTCGCGCCTCAGCGTCAGTTACAGACCAGAAAGCCGCCTTCGCCACTGGTGTTCCTCCAAATCTCTACGCATTTCACCGCTACACTTGGAATTCCGCTTTCCTCTTCTGTACTCAAGTCCCCCAGTTTCCAATGACCTTCCACGGTTGAGCCGTGGGATTTCACATCAGACTTAAAGGACCGCCTGCGCGCGCTTTACGCCCAATAATTCCGGACAACGCTTGCCACCTACGTATTACCGCGGCTGCTGGCACGTAGTTAGCCGTGGCTTTCTAATAAGGTACCGTCAAGGTACGAGCAGTTACTCTCGTACTTGTTCTTCCCTTACAACAGAGTTTTACGATCCGAAAACCTTCTTCACTCACGCGGCATTGCTCCATCAGACTTTCGTCCATTGTGGAAGATTCCCTACTGCTGCCTCCCGTAGGAGTCTGGGCCGTGTCTCAGTCCCAGTGTGGCCGATCACCCTCTCAGGTCGGCTACGCATCGTCGCCTTGGTAGGCCGTTACCCTACCAACTAGCTAATGCGCCGCGGGCCCATCCTGTAGTGACAGCCGAAACCGTCTTTTAACATTTCCACATGTGAGGAAATGGATTATTTGGTATTAGCCCCGGTTTCCCGGAGTTATCCCAATCTACAGGGCAGGTTGCCCACGTGTTACTCACCCGTCCGCCGCTAAATCAGAAGAAGCAAGCTTCTTCGTCATTCGCTCGACTTGCATGTATTAGGCATGCCGCCAGCGTTCGTCCTGAGCCAGGATCAAACTCTCCATAATAGAGAACTTAAAAAGCTCATTTGTTTTGCTGGCATCATCATTAAATGATGTCAAAAATTGTTTTGTTTTTGGACTAACTGGAGTTAGTCTTTCAAACTATATTTCTTAACGTTTTGCATGTTCAGTTTTCAATGTTCATGTTGTTGTCTCGTTTTGACGACTTTATTAGTATAACTTCTTTCGAATGTGATGTCAAACATTTTTTTAAAGTTTTTAAATTTGTTTAACTCTCGTTCCGAAGGACAAGTATTAATATACATGTTTATAAAATAAAAAGCAACCCTTTTTTATTAAAAAGGTATATTTAATTCATTAATAGCTCTATTTCCTATTAATACATATACTTAAATGGAAATTTGATTTCTTATAAACACTTTTCTTCCTTATTCATTTGATTACATTACCACTTCAATCAAACTTCCACTAATGAACATTACACTCTCCTCGTACAGCTTTTAGCTTTTCTACTAAACTAAGTACTTTATTAATATAGATTATAAAATATACGTTCAATGAAACACCCTTTTCTAATGAGGTAAGTGATACATCTTTTAAAAGGGTATGTAAGAATAAGAATTCGATTTTCACATATTGTTATATATCGCAAGTGAAGAGGAGGTATACATCATGGATTGGTTTGCCAATTTAAACGGAAGTACAGAAATCATATTTAAATTATCTTTTGCAGCAGTATTAAGTTTAATAATAGGTATAGAGAGGGAACTAAAGAAGAAACCGATTGGATTAAAGACAAGTATAGTTATCGCTACTTTTAGCTGTTTGTTAACATACATATCTATAGAATCAGCATACAAAGCCCATGGACATGAAGGTGTTAACATTACAATGGATCCACTACGCTTAGCTGCTCAAATTGTAAGTGGTATAGGTTTTCTTGGTGCTGGCGTTATTTTGCGTAAAGGAAACGATAGCATTAGCGGCTTGACAACCGCTGCCATGATTTGGGGAGCTGGTGGGATTGGAATTGCAATTGGAGCAGGTTTTTATTTAGAAGCTACTTTAAGCGTTTTTATTGTTTTAATTGGTATTGAGGTTCTTCCTCCGCTTTTAGCTAAAATTGGACCAAAAAGACTGAGATCCAAGGAATTATCATTAAAAGTGGTCGTTTCAAATACAGACAGTATTACTAAAATGTATGAGTATTTAAAAGCTAATGGCTTCTATATAGAAAGTATTCGGATTAAAGATATCATTTTAGACAATAATATTGTTAAGCATGAGATTTATATTCGATTATCTATACTTACCCAAAAAAATACTGTTGAATTTTATCACTCCATCATAAATCTGGAGTTCATCGAAACTGTAGAAGTAGAATCTATTTAACAAAAGGAGCTAACATATGGGAGAATTTTTTAGACTGTTAAAAGGAGGAAACAAACCTTCCTTAATTGCAGCAATAGTTAACACAATTATAGCTGCTTTAAAAGGTGGAGCATTTTTTCTCACAGGTAATGTAGCTATGTTTGCAGAAATGATGCACTCAATTGGAGATGCAGCTAACCAGTTTTTTGTGTTTATCGGCTCGGCATTATCCAAAAAAGCACCTACGCCCAAATTTCCAAACGGTTTTGGAAGACTAGTGAATCTCGTTTGTTTAGGAGCCGTTATTTTGGTTGGTATCCTTTCATATGAGACGATTAAAGAAGGTTGGCACCACATCCAACATCCAGCAGAATCAACAGGTGTCGCTATCTCACTTATCGTTTTAGGAATTGGTATCATCTTGGAAACAGTAGTTCTATATAAGGCTGGAAAAGAAATCTTACACGATGTTGGTGTTAAAGGAACATCATTCCTTTCTCCGCTTACAACTAGTATCGCTCATTTGAAACGTGCTAAACCTGCTACAAAACTTGTATTTATGGAAGATTTAGTCGCTACATCTGGTGGTGTACTGGCATTCGTGGCGGTACTGATTTCTCATTTTACAGGATTTTTACAAGCAGAGGGTATTGCTTCAATAATGATTGGACTTATGATGTTCTATGTTGTAGGAAAAGTTTTCTTAGATAATGCACGAGGCGCATTAGGTGAAACAGATGAGCAAATGCTTGTTCATATAGCACTTATCGTTTCAGAAAACGAACAGGTAAAAGATATTCAAGAATTAGAAGTAATAAAAGAAGGAGAATTTTTGCACGTGAAGTTAGTTGCAGAAATCGATCCGACCCTTACCTTTGCACAACTAGACGACATCCGTGATGTATTAAAAGACCTTATTTTAAGTCAACAGGGCGTTACAGATGTAATCATCTCATTTGATGAAGATGATGGCGTTCAAGACTGGACCCATAAGGATGCTCGAACTGTATTAAAAACACATGACTGATTTCCAGTCATGTGTTTTTCTTTTTTATAAACATGCAGTTAATATTTGTTTCGTGTCTTCTGCATTTAATTGATTAAAGTTACCGAAATTTCCACGTGCCATCGCTTTTTCAACCATTAGGTCAATTTTAGAACCATCAATATGGTAATCCGCTAAATTTGTTGGGGCGTCTAATGAAGCCCAAAACTCTGCTAAGCGGTCAATACCTTCTAGTGCAACTTCTTCTACAGACTTTCCTGTAGGATTCACATGAAATACGTTTGTTGCTAACTTCGCAAATCGTTCTGGATTTACTTTCAAATTATAGCGCATCCATCTTGGAAAAATGATAGCCAAGCCTCCTGCGTGAGGAATATCGTACACTGCTGATACTGCATGTTCTATATTATGGCTTGCCCAGTCACCGTTATATCCCATTTGTAAGAATCCGTTTAATCCCATAGTTCCAGCGAATAAGATTGTTTCACGAAGCTCATAGTTCCCTAAGTCCCTTATAAGTTTTGGAGCAGTATCAATAACAGCACGAAGAACGCCCTCTATCATCTCGTCTTGAACAGGTGTATTTGTTGCATTGTGATAATATTGTTCAAACATATGAGACATCATATCCACAATACCATAAACTGTTTGATCCAGTGGTACTGTAAAAGTATTTACTGGATCTAATATTGAAAATTTCGGGAAGTTAAAAGGACTACCCCATCCGTACTTTTCTTGCGTTTCTTCATTCGTAATAACAGAGCCTGCATTCATCTCAGAGCCTGTAGCAGCTAAGGTTAAAATGGTACCGAATGGAAGTGCATCTTTCGGAAATGCTTTTTGTGTTACAAGATCCCATGGATCACCGTCATACTTCGCTGCTGTTACAATTAGTTTTGTACAATCAATAACAGAACCGCCACCAACCGCTAAGACAACATCAATTCCTTCTTTTTTACAAATCTCTGCTCCACGTTTTGCGGTAGAAAGTCTTGGATTTGGTTCAACACCAGCTAACTCAAAGACTTTGAAATCAGCCTGCTTTAAACTATTCATGACTTGATCGTATAAGCCATTTTTTTTAATACTTCCCCCGCCATACACGACAAGTACTTTTTTTCCGTATAAAGAAAGCTCATCCGATAGCTTATCTATTTGTCCCTTACCAAAAATTAATTTTACTGGATTATAAAATGAAAATGCATTCATCGAAACTCCTCCTCTAACCTACTTTATTAATCATAAAAAAACCGCTTGAAAAATTCAAGCGGTTCACATTATTGTTTATCTATTGATTATACCCAACCACGGAAACGTGATGCTTCTGCAGTTTTACGTACACCAACCATATATGCTGCTAAACGCATATCAATATTGCGTGTAGTAGCTACATCATAAATATTTTCAAAAGCTTCTACCATTTTTTTATTTAGTTTTTCATCTACTTCTTCTTCTGACCAATAATAACCTTGGTTATTTTGAACCCATTCAAAGTAAGAAACTGTTACTCCACCTGCACTAGCTAATACGTCCGGTACTAACAAAATACCTCTGTCGTAAAGTATTTTCGTAGCTTCAGTAGTTGTCGGACCATTTGCAGCTTCTACCACAATATTAGCTTTAATGTTATGAGCATTTTCAGCAGTAATTTGATTTTCAATTGCAGCAGGAACTAAAATATCACAATCTAACTCTAATAATTCTTCGTTAGAAATTGTATTTTCAAATAGAGTTGTTACAGTACCAAAACTATCACGACGATCTAATAAATAATCGATATCTAAACCATTAGGATCATGTAACGCTCCGTATGCATCAGAAATACCAATAACTTTTGCACCTTGATCACTTAAGAATTTCGCAAGGAAGCTTCCTGCGTTACCGAAACCTTGAATAACTACACGAGCACCAGTCATATCAATACCACGTTTTTTAGCAGCTTCGTTAATAATAATTGTAACACCTTGTGCAGTTGCTCGGTCACGACCTTGTGATCCACCAAGAACTAAAGGTTTTCCTGTGATAAATCCTGGAGAGTTAAATTGGTCCATACGACTATATTCATCCATCATCCAAGCCATAATTTGTGCGTTAGTAAATACGTCAGGAGCTGGAATATCTTTTGCTGGTCCAACGATTTGTCCAACTGCACGAACATATCCGCGACTTAAGCGTTCGATTTCTCCCATAGACATTTCACGTGGGTCACAAACTACCCCACCTTTACCTCCACCATAAGGAAGATCTACGATTCCTGCTTTTAAAGTCATCCACATAGAAAGTGCTTTCATTTCTTCTGGAGTAACTCCAGGATGAAAACGAACTCCACCTTTAGTAGGACCTACTGCATCGTTATGTTGTGAACGATAACCAGTAAATACTTTTACTGTATTATCATCCATTCTAACTGGAATTCTAACTTCTAACATACGAAGTGGTTCTTTTAGTAATTCGAACATCGCTTCATCGTAGCCTAGTTTTTGCAAAGCCTCTTTAATTACAGCCTGAGTTGATGTGAACAGGTTTAAATTTTCAGCCATTTGATTATTTCGCCTCTTTAATTCATAATGTTTTTCTTCGGAACAATTGTAACACAAATTAGTAGATGTTTGTCTATCAATTATTATTTATTAAAAACTTGTTTGATTTTCTCGATAGCCCAATCTAACTCTTCTTTAGAAATAATTAGTGGTGGAGCAAAACGGATTACTGTATCATGTGTTTCTTTACATAATAATCCTAATCCTTTTAATGCTTCACAGTAAGGACGTGCTTCTTCTGTTAATTCCATTCCGATAAATAAACCGCGTCCACGAACCTCTTTGATAGAAGGATGTTGAATTTCTTTTAATGCATTTGCAAAATATTCTCCTAGTTCTAGAGAACGATCTGCTAACTTTTCGTCAATTAAAACATCAAGAGCTGCTAAAGATACAGCACATGCCATTGGATTACCACCAAAAGTAGAACCATGTGAACCTGGATTAAATACGCTTAATACATCACGGTTAGCAACGATACAAGAAATTGGGAATACCCCGCCTCCAAGTGCTTTACCTAGAATGTACATATCTGGTTCAACTTCTTCCCACTCACACGCAAACATTTTACCAGTACGGCAAAGTCCTGCTTGAATTTCATCGGCAATGAACAATACATTGTTTTCGCGACATAATTCAAGTGCAGCTTTCATGAATCCTGCAGGAGGAATGATGATACCAGCTTCTCCTTGAATTGGTTCAATTAAGAAAGCAGCTGTATTTGGAGTAATCGCAGCTTTAAGCGCTTCTAGATCACCATAAGGAATTAATTTGATACCTGGAAGCATTGGTCCGAATCCACGTTTGTATTCAGGGTCTGATGATAGAGATACTGCACCCATTGTGCGGCCATGGAAGTTCCCATTACATGCAATCACTTCTGCTTGATCTGCTTCCACACCTTTTACATCATATGCCCAACGACGAGCAGCTTTGAAAGCAGTCTCAACAGCTTCAGCACCTGTATTCATTGGTAATACCATTTCTTTACCAGTTAACTCACTAACTTTTTCGTACCAAGGACCTAATTGGTCATTATGGAATGCACGAGAAGTTAAAGTAACTCGATCTGCTTGATCTTTCAATGCTTGAATAATTTTTGGATGACGATGCCCTTGGTTTACTGCAGAATACGCAGAAAGCATATCCATAAATTTATTGCCTTCAGGATCTTTTACCCAAACGCCTTCCGCTTCTGAAACAACGATTGGAAGTGGATTATAGTTATTAGCACCAAATTTCTCAGTTTGCTCAATCATTTTTTGTGAAATAGTCATGGATACATACTCCTTTGTTTTTAAAGGGTAGGTAGACACATCAATGTGATGGGTCTACCTCCGTAAATATTAAAGCATTTCAGAAGTTGTTTTTGCTTGCATATGAAGTCCGATATAGTCTGGACCACCTGCTTTTGAATCTGTACCTGACATATTGAATCCACCGAATGGTTGGTATCCAACAATTGCACCAGTACATCCACGGTTAAAGTAAAGGTTACCTACGTGGAAGTCTTCACGAGCTTTTTCTAAATTCATGCGGTTATTAGTAATAACAGCACCAGTTAAGCCGTATTCAGTGTTGTTAGCAATTTCGATTGCTTCGTCGAAATCTTTAGCTTTTGTAATACCTACAACTGGACCAAAGATTTCTTCTTGCATAATACGTGCTGTTGGAGATAGGTCAGCAATTACTGTTGGTTGAATGAAGAAACCTTTTGAATCATCACCAGTACCACCTGTAACAAGGCGACCTTCTCCTTTACCGATTTCGATATAGCTCATAATTTTTTTGAAAGAAGCACCATCGATAACTGGACCAACAAAATGCTCATCATTATCAGGAACACCAACTGTTAAAGCGTTAGTTAACTCTTCTACACGATTTACTACTTGATCATATACATCTTCAACGATTACAGCGCGTGAACAAGCAGAACATTTTTGTCCACTAAATCCAAATGCTGATTTCACGATAGATTGAGCAGCTAATTCTAAATCTGCTTCTTTATCTACAACGATTGTATCTTTACCGCCCATTTCTAAAATAGAGCGTTTAATCCAAATTTGACCATCTGATAATCTTGAAGATTTTTCAACGATTCCTAAACCAACATCACGAGAACCTGTAAAGCTGATTAAACGAGTGCGTGGATGCTCAACTAGATAGTCACCAATTTCAGCACCTGAACCAGGAATGAAGTTAACAACACCTGCTGGCATTCCAGCTTCTTCTAATACTTCAATAAATTTATACGCAACAACTGGAGTTGTTGAAGCAGGTTTAAGTAATACTGTATTACCAGTTACCATTGCCGCAACAGTCGTACCAGCCATAATTGCAAACGGGAAGTTCCATGGAGAAATAACAACTGCTACTCCTAGTGGAATATAGTCATAACGATTGTATTCGCCTGGACGGCTTTCCACTGGTTGACCATCTTTCAAACGAAGCATTTGACGACCATAATATTCAAGGAAATCGATCGCTTCAGCAGCTTCTACATCCGCCTCAACCCAAGTTTTACCTGCTTCTTTAGATAATAATGCAGAGAATTCAAATTTACGACGACGCATAATTGCTGCAGCTTTGAAAAGAACGTCAGCACGCACTTCTGGTTTAACTTTTTTCCAAGTGCTAAAAGTTTCATCTGCAATATCCATTGCTTTTGCAGCAATTTCTTTTGAAGCTTTAGATACAGAACCTACAACTTGCTCTTTGTTTGCTGGATTATAAGAAACAATTTTGCTTTCTGTTGTAATTCTTTCTCCACCAACGATTAATGGATACTCATCACCTAAGTATGCTTCTACTACTTTATAGCCTTCTTTAATTGCTTTTTTATTTTCTTCTTTCGAAAAGTCTGTGAATGCTTCATGTTTATAAGGTATCATGTAAATCCTCCTTTAATTGTTAGAGCAAAAAAAATTTGCGCTTTTAATTCAATTACATATATAATAATGCAAAAGATTATTGCGTTAATCAAGTAAAATATTCTAAAATCACAATTTTTTTTCGAGGTGAGCCAAATGACTAACACTATGGATAATCTTCTTCCTTTTTATAAATTTGCAACAGAGCAAGTGACTGTAGGGATCCACGCCGTCGACATCTTGGGTAAAACAATCATTTATAATGAAAAAATGAAAGAAATTGAAGGACTAAATTCTGTAGACGTGGTCGACCGTTCCATTCTGGAGGTTTTTCAATTTGAGCAACAAGAAAGTACATTACTCAAAGTGTTGCATAGTGGCAAGCCAGTATTAAGTGTTAAACAAACCTATTGGAATCGAAATGGACAAGAAATTACTACGATTAATGATACATACCCCGTTTTTGAACAAGGTAACCTGATTGGTGCGATTGAGTTCTCCCGAGATATCACCACATTAGAAAGACTTATTTTTCAACCTTTAAAAAGGAACAGCGAAGCGATAACACTCTCCACGATTGCCGCAGAATCTCAATTAATGAAGGAAGTAAAAGAACGTTCGCTGAAAGCTGCCCATGTTCGAATGCCCGTCCTTTTAATAGGAGAAGCTGGTACTGGGAAGGATTTAATTGCAGAAGCTATTCACAATCAACTTTCTCCGACAAATGAACAATTTATTAACCTTCCTTGCCATAGTTCAGATGATCACTTTATTAATAAATTTGAACAAGAACTTTTACATCTATCTAACTGCACTATATTCTGTGAAAGAATCGACTTATTATCCATTGACTTACAAAATAAGCTTTTACAAATCCTAATGGAAAATAGAGATCAAAATCTATATATCGCAAGTATAGGACAGGACCCAATCGATTTAGTTTATCAAAATCAATTAAGTAAAGAGCTGTACTATTATTTTGCAACTATTACGATTAATATTCCGCCACTTAGGTACAGAACGGATGATATTTTACCTATCATACATGATTATTTTCATCGTTATTTAAATCGTTATGGTTCGACCATTCAAGAGGTTGAAGATGAAGTAATCCAAGCGTTCTTAACCTATGAATGGCCAGGGAATTTAAAAGAACTAGAGCTACTTTTAGATGAGATCAGCTCTATGATCACAACGGAAAGTATTTTAAAATTTGATATGCTCCCTCTACACTTTAAATTGAAGGTTCAGGATTTTAATGAAACCTCTAAAAAAGCAGAGGATTTTGTTATCTCCCCCGATAAAGAATTACTTCCTTTGGATGAATATCTAAGAGAAGCGGAATTTTATTATTTACAAAAAGCAATGGAAAAATACGATAGCAATATTACAAAGGCTGCGGAAGCTTTGGGGATGAGTCGCCAAAATTTACAATATCGCTTACGGAAAATGAAAAAGTAATGGAGGAAATTGGTGAATTATAGGGAAGCGTTTTAACACAAAGCTCTGTTAAACGATCATGTTGTTACCTCTTGAAAAACCGCTCGCTTTCCGCGGACAACTGCCAAGCCTCCTCGGACATAGGATGTTGGTCACAACCCTTTCTGCGTCGAAAGCCGAAACCGACATACGCAAATCCGTTTCCACATGGATGTAGCGATTTTAGGATTTATTCCTAAACGTTTTCTTCTAAAACAACTACAAAAAAAAGGAAGGTTCTAATATTGTTAGTAAACAATTCTTAGAGCCTTCCCTGCTTCTATTATCGAATGGATTGTTTGATCCAATCTGCTAGTTTTTCTTTTAATGTATTAAATCCTTCGTCATCATGTTCATCTACACGATCCTGTAGAGTTTTACGTGGTCTATCCTCTTTTTTAGGAGCAGGTGGTTTTTCTTGCAGTTCACGAATAGACAAGCTTATTTTCCCAGCTCCATCGTCTACTTCCAAAATTTTCACTTCCACTTCCTGACCAATCGTTAAAAATTCACTGACTTCTTTTACATAGCCATACGTTATTTCAGAAATATGCACGAGACCTTGCGTATTTTCATCTAAACTAACGAACGCTCCATAGGGCTGAATGCCAGTAACCCTGCCCGCGATCACATCTCCTACCTTATAATTTTTTGCCATATTACCCGTTCCTACTTTCTTATATACGTTTTAGTCATGTTAAATTATAACATAGTAGAAAGTAAGTGGGCAAAATTCACTGAGTCGGCATGAAGGCAGCCCGCCAACCATTTTCAGTATGGATGAGTTGAAAACCAATCATAAAGTCCTTTCCTTCATCCACCTGATCCGGATGAGTAGTCAAATACGCTACACCTGATCTGTCTTCACTCCCATCCATTACTTCCTTTTCTTCAAATCTAATATGAGTAAACAAATTTCGAACTTCTATTGGAGTTGAGCGGTCAGCGTTTAACAACTCTTCTTTTGGAATTGAATAGTACTTGTCACCCTTAATGTACAACTCATATTGGGTCTCAAAATCCTCCAACTGTTCTGTATAATAGAATAGGCCAACAATTTCACTTGCAGTCGCATCTTTTAAAATTTTTTGGTCATGTGTTTCCGCAAACATTTTATACAAGGTATGCACTCGTTGTATAAAGTCATCATTCACATCAACTTCCGGTTCCTTTGTTTCATCAACACTTACATACTTTGAAATGTTTAAACGCCAAATATCGTCGCCATCAAGTCTAAATGGTATATTAAATTCTATTTTTCCCTCTATTTCTGTACCTAAAATAGTTGTTAATGCTCCATTCTCCTTCTTGGATTGAAATGTATGATAATAAATTTTGTCAGATGAATCATTTATTATACTTCTTATAGCTGGATCTTTTAAGAAAGCCTCTTTATCCCAGCTTAAAATAGCCGCTTCACTTATTAACTCCCACATCATTTCATGGTTGTTTTGCTTGCTCGCATATTCATATAAGAGAGCAATACCTATTGGATCAATGCCATGAAGTACCAGTGGATCAAAGTCCTCGTTAAACTTTTCATACAATTCCCCAAAACCATTATGGTCAATTGAATCTGGGAGATTACTAATTAGTGCTTGTGGCAAAACACTATCCCAATCCAATTTTTTAATCCCAAGCTCACCATTAAGCGCTTGAGTATAATAGGATCTTAGTTGTTCGATATTTAACTCTTTATAGGTTGCGTTATATTTCCATCCATTCGCCTCCATCGATGTAATTAATGGCTTCAAAAAAGTACCTAATGGAGAAATTCCGGATAAATTAGCTAATGACTCCCAAACCATTCGCGCATGTATCTCGACTTCATTGTTTTCGTTAAATACAAAGCTTGATTCCTTTGGAAATAGAAGTTGCTCTGCTAGCTCAAAATAATAATTTTCGAATCTGTGATGTAGGGCTGATGAGATATCCGTATTTAACAAAGTTTTTTCTATATCTCCTAAATAATAACCTAGGGATGATACTGGTTTTTCATTCAATAATGTCATTAAACCATTACTGCCTGGAATTTCATTATAAAGAAGTAAAAAAGAGAACTCATTCTCATTTAAAACAGTTACCAAATCTCTATAATATATAGTCAAATCTGGTCGAATTAGGAACCCGGTCTCTTCATTATTGACTGCCACTTTTAATCCTTGTTTCGGTAATACCTTGACCATCGTTTGTAATTCTTCTGGCATTTCATTTCGTTTGGAAATAAATACGTGTGCACTTGGTTTATCGTTGAATGTTGCTATTTGGAGAGCTTCTTCATTTTCCCAAAGAATTTGCTCATAGTGTGCCATCAAATATTCTGTTTTAGCAATGAAATCATCTACAAAAATCATACTTTCTTTTGAATCCATCTTTTCTTTCTTTTTAACTTCTTCAATCATTTCTGATGGAAGTTTTAATCCTTCTATCGCTTTTTCATAAGCATCTCCTATAAAGAGATCATCATTTTTCCCTTCTAAAGTACCTGGACTTATTTGGGCTGAAAAAATAGAATCCGCATATTGAACAAATCCTAGACTTGAAAACTCCTTCTCCGTCATTTCAAGTTGTTTCTGACGCTTCTGTCTTTCTGTTGCATAATTTTGTACTAACTTTTCTATATCCTGTTCGGTATATTCCGTGTCTTCTGTACTTTTATCGTTAGCACCATGTAGTAAACTTGCACCAAGTATACCAATTATGAAAACACTCGCAATACTAACTGTCCACACTGTCACTCGTTGCCATTTGGTTCCTTTATTTTTCTTTTCAGTAACCTGTGGTTCTTCCTCTATTTTGTTTAATATGTCATCTACATCGATTTGTGATGGTAATCGTTCATAAGATGTTTTCAGTAAATCCAATCGATCTTCGAGTTGTTTATCGTCCATGCTTTGCACCTCCGTTTGTTGAAAGTAGGCTTTTTAGTTGTCCTTTTCCTCGGAGTAATCTTGTTTTAACTGTTGAGATAGGAAGATTTAAGACATCTGCTATTTGTTCGTACGATAAATCGTGAAAATAGAACAGTATAATCGGATGACGATACTTTTCATCTAATGTTTGGATTGTTTGATGTAATTCTCGGTCTTCTTCAAAGATGAGTACTCGGTCTTCTGCAGATTTTGTGAAGTACGTTACAGCTACGTCATTATTTAGCTTTTCTTGTTTTTCTTTCTCTCTTGTTTCTTTCCTGTAATAATCTCTCGTTGTATTTAAAGTTATTTTGTATAACCATGTAGTAAAACGCTCACGCTGAAACTGATGTAAAAATCGAAACAGCTTTACAAATACTTCTTGTGTGACATCTGGAATGTCATTTACACGAACTCCACATTGAAACGCAAATTTCTCAACTGTTCGTTGATGTTTTTCAATAAGCGCCGTGTATGCAGCTTTGTCTCCTTGCTGTGCTTGCTCAATTAGTTCGTATTCGGACATTGCTCCCCCTCACTCTCTCCATATGGGTGATACGAAAGACCGTTCAATTATGTTTCACAATTACTTATACATTTTCTTTTAAACCTCGTGTACAATAGTACAGTCATAAAAAAGTGAAACTTCAATCCGCATGGGTTTATCTCATACGGATTGTTAGTTGAACCATTCGGGCTTTAACGGGCAGATGACCTCCCACATATTATTTTTAGTTTTTCTAAGTCCTGATGTGGGCGTTTTACCGCCCGTTAATGCGGGATAAAAGAGGAATTACTATGACAAAAAGAGATCATTTTGGATCGAAAATCGGATTTATTTTAGCGGCAGCTGGAAGTGCAATTGGCTTAGGTGCTATTTGGAAGTTTCCATATATGGCTGAAACAAACGGTGGTAGCGTATTTGTATTACTTTTCATTTTATGTACACTCCTTATCGGACTACCAATATTATTAGCCGAATTTATTATTGGAAGAAAAGGGCAGGCAGACGCTGTTACGGGATTTAAAAAACTTTCTCCCGGAAAACCTTGGTATTTAATTGGCTGTCTGGTTTTATCTTCTCGTTTATCATACTATCGTTTTATAGTGTCGTTGGAGGATGGATTTTATCCTATTTAGTTCGATCGATTACATTTAGTTTAAATGGTAATAGCGAGACATTCTATGAAGACCTTTTTAATACAGTTATTTCCAACCCATGGGAAGTGCTCCTCGGACAGGGTATTTTTATCTTGTTAACTATTTGTATTGTTTCTGGTGGTATAAAGGGCGGGATTGAAAAAGCAAGTAAATGGATGATGCAATTGTTGCTTATCTTCTTTGTAGTATTAGCGATTCGTTCTTTAACTCTTGAAGGCGCTATAGAAGGGGTTAAATTCTTATTAGTCCCAGATTGGTCTTATTTCACGTGGGAGACAGCATTACTTGCTCTAGGACAAGCATTTTTCTCTTTAAGTGTGGGCGTCTCAGGAATGATCACCTATGCTTCCTACTTACCGAAGGAAACAAATTTAGGTAGCTCAGCACTTAGTGTATCTCTCTTGAATATCGGGATTTCCATTATGGCGGGTCTAGTTATTTTTCCAGCAGTATTCGCTTTAGGTTTTTCACCTGATGCAGGACCAGGATTAGTCTTTATAATTTTACCTGCAGTGTTTGAGCAGATTATTTTCGGTCAGTTTTTCTTAATTTTGTTCTTCATATTACTGTTATTTGCAACACTGACTTCTTCCATTACCATGTTAGAAATTGTTGTATCTATAGGCATTAAATCAAATTATGATCGAAGAAAACGAGCGGCGTGGGTTTATGGATTTTTAATCTTTTTAGTTGGAATCCCAAGTGCCTTATCTTTTGGAGTCCTATCTCACATTCAGATATTAGGAATGTCATTCTTTGACTTTGCAGACTTCTTTACGAGTAGCATTGGATTACCGCTAGGAGCGTTGTTTATATCCCTATTTGCTGGTTTTAAGTTCTCCAAAATGGATCTCTCAAATGAATTAAATTTAAATAATTATTTATTAAATACTTGGCATGTTATTGTGCGGTATGCCGCTCCTATTGCTATTATAATCGTATTTGTGCAGGGCGTTATTAAATTATTTATTTGAAAATTTGCTTTTTCTGACAATACTTTAAACCCGTTCTAAAAGAAATTGTGCTATAATATAATAACAATTAAGACTTTCTAA
The DNA here is from genome assembly GCF_038005325.1 of Psychrobacillus sp. FSL H8-0484. Classification (NCBI taxonomy): domain Bacteria; kingdom Bacillati; phylum Bacillota; class Bacilli; order Caryophanales; family Bacillaceae; genus Psychrobacillus; species Psychrobacillus sp. FSL H8-0484. The sequence goes on from NZ_JBBOSZ010000001.1 coordinate 3,049,385, forward strand.
AGGGGTGGATGGAATTATGAAAAAAGAATTACATGAACAATTACGTCAAATAAGAGAAGAAAAAAATATTTCTTTAGAAACACTAGCCTTAAAAACAAGAATTGGTACCGGGAAACTTGAAGCGTATGAATCTGGAAGTGAAACACCTTCTGTACAAACAATCTTAAAATTATCAAATGCTTTAGAAGTTCCTGCTTCCAATCTATTGGATGGCGTACAAGAAGTATAAAAAAAAGCTTTCGGTGTAATAACCGAAAGCTTTTTTTATTGGTTGAGTTAAAAGATAATGTTGTTACCTACCGAAAATATATGCTTCTATAAAACAACAACCTAATTTAATAGAGCATTTTTATTAAATGATACATTTCATTTCATATTTTAACGCAATCAATTTATATGAAATCTCTACACATTTCTCAAGCGGAATCCATTGTTCAAACGAATGTTCATAAATCCCCTGAATTCGCTTCGCTAGTTCAGATGGATGATCGATGCTTTGTAGATCAGTGACTACATCAGCTGTTTCTGTTTCGTATCCATCTACCCCAATATTGAATGGATCCCATTGTTGTAGTATCCACACTGCTTTTCTATTCATTTCAATTGAGTCCATACATTCACCTTATTACTTTTTATTAGTTAGGGATATAATAACATAATAATAGCAAATTGAAAGGGGTAATTATTTTGTATAATTTTACTACCGTACATGAAAGACGAAATACGCATTCCGAGAAATGGGATAATTTAAAAAAAATATATTTAATAGATGATGCAACTGACATACTTCCAATGTGGGTTGCCGATATGGATTTTGCTATTGCTCCCGTTATTAAGGACGCTATACAGAAGAGATTGGAACATCCTATTTTTGGATACTCTATTGCTCCTGAAGAAACACGGTCATCTCTAACTAATTGGGTTTATTCTAAACATCAATTAGCGATCAAAAACGAATGGATTCTATTTCGTCAAGGAGTAATCCCTGCAATAGCAGAAGCGATAGAAGCTTTTACTGACGTAGGAGATAAAATATGTATTCATACACCTGTTTATCCTCCTTTTACAAGTATACCCAAAAATCTAGAGCGAGAAGTTGTTACATGTCGTCTAATTGAAAAAGAAAATTCTTATGAAGTGGATTGGTTAGCATTTGAATCGTGTTTACGATCTAACGTAAAGTTATTTATCCTTTGTAATCCTCATAATCCGAGTGGCAAGGTGTGGAGCAAAGAAGACTTAGCGAAAATGGCAAAACTCTGTCAACAATATAATGTCCTAATTTTATCGGATGAAATTCATGCTGATCTAGTATTCCACCCCAACAAGCATACACCCATGCTTTCTGTAGCAGATGATTTGCATAATATCATTACTTTTTTTGCACCTACTAAAACATTTAACTTAGCGGGTATTCAAGCTGCTGCTACCGTCGTTCCAGATGAAAAGAAACGAAAGGTATTAGAAAGTATATCCAAGAGTCGAGGCGATATGGGGTTAAATGTATTTTCCTTAACAGCCTTGCAAGCTGCTTATGAGCAAGGGGCACCATGGTTAGATGAACTGTTAGAAGTACTATCCTCTAATATCGAATATGTGATAGAGCATCTTTCCAAATTAGATGGTATAAAAGTAGCCAAACCAGATGGCACCTATTTAATTTGGATAGATTACCGTGGTACAGGACTTTCTGAAAAAGACATGATGAATCGTTTACTGACGAAAGGCAAACTTGCACTCGAACCTGGAACGAAGTTTGGACAATCAGGAGATGGCTTTTTACGTATGAACGTTGCATGTCCACCTATTACATTAAAAGATGGTGTCGCACGCTTCATCCATGCACTGTCTTAACCCCAAATATGAAAAGCAGTTACCTCATTGTAGAGGTAACTGCTTTTCCATTTCATCTTTTCTCGCTTTCAAAACTCTCTCTTCTATCTCTCTTGCTTTTTCAGCGTCTTTGTGCGATTTCTTTTTTATCCATCTAAAGACCAGAATACAAATAATCAATAAAAATAGAAATTCAAGTACTACTGGAATATATTCCGTTTTATCTTCTGGGAAATATAAATAGAGAAAACCTAGCGGTAAAAATGTAAACACATTGACACTTCCTTACTTATTTTTGAATAATTTCGATGGAATCTATCGTAATATCTTCGACTGGTTTATCGTTCGCATCTTTTTCAACTGCCGCCATTTGATCGACAATGTCCATACCTTCCAACACTTGTCCAAATACTGTATGCTTTTGATCCAAGTGTGGTGTTCCACCCATTTCTACATATGCTTCTGCAATCTCATCTGGCCAACCACCTGATTTTAGTTGTTCCACTGTACCTGGAGCTTGTGAAGCTTGAACGATAAAGAACTGACTACCATTCGTATTTGGTCCGGCATTCGCCATCGAAAGAGCTCCTCGTAAGTTAAAAAGATTCATGGAAAATTCATCTTCGAACTCTTCCCCATAAATACTTTCTCCGCCCATACCAGTTCCAGTCGGATCTCCGCCTTGAATCATGAAATCTTCAATAACACGGTGGAAAATGATACCGTCATAATAGCCATTTTCTGCATGTGTTAAAAAGTTTTCGACCGTTTTTGGTGCTAGTTCTGGGAATAACTTAATTTTTATTGCGCCTATTGATGTATTCATAATTACTAATGCTTCGTTTGAAGCAACTTCCGTTGAAAGTTGTGGATACATGATTTTCTCTCCTTGTTGTTGGGTATCTGTATTTACAGATGTTTCTTCTTTGGGTATTACATTCTCTTTTGGTGTGTCTACTGAATCATTTCCACACGCACTTAAGATTATTGCAGTAAATATACTCATAAAAATGAAGACTTTTTTCATAAATTAATCACCCCAAAATAGTTTACCATATTAAAAGTGCATTTTCAGTGACAAAGTATCTAACCTTTCTTAGTTACACGAAATGTTCTATAATAAATAATGATTAAGTACGCAACAAATAGAAAGAAGGGATTTCGATGAGCGTACAAAAAAGAAACTTTACGATCATGTGGTTTTCTAACTTTCTTGTATCCAGCACAATGACGATGATTATGCCTTTTCTGTCGCTATATATTAATACAATGGGCGATTTTTCGGAAGCGTATGTTCAAAAATGGTCTGGACTCGTATTCGGTGCAACATTTGTATCAGCCTTTTTAATGTCTCCCGTATGGGGAAGAATTGCAGATAAATATGGATACAAGCCTATTCTTATTATTAATGGCTTCGGTATCGCAACAAGCGTGTTTCTAATGGGATTTGTTCATTCTGTTGAAGCATTTTTTGTACTGCGTTTATTTATGGGGATTGTAACTGGATTTATCCCCACCTCGCTTGCTTTCATAAGCTCACAAACTCCTAAAAATGTAGCTGGAAAAACGATGGGGACTCTGCAAATGGGGAGTGTTTCAGGTTCACTTTTCGGCCCTATTATTGGTGGATTTTTAGCAGATACTTTCGGGTTCCAATATACATTTATCATCACTTCCATTGCTGTATCATTAGCAGCATTACTCGTTATTTTTGGAATACATGAAATACGAAGGGTAAAGCATAAAGGAGATCATGAATACACTAGAAAAACAGTTATCTCAGGTATTTTTCATCATCGACTCATTTTAAATGTACTCATGATTAGTTCCCTTATTCAAATTGGCTTATTTAGCATTCAACCACTTCTCTCTTTATATGTTTCTCATTTAACAGATTCCAGTGAAGTTGCGTTACTAGCAGGCATTACCTTTAGTGCTACCGGAGTAGGTAGTTTACTGTTCGCTAGACCTTGGGGTAGACTCGGTGATACCATTGGGTATGAAAAAGTATTATCTGCCCTACTTGTTATTGCCTTTTTATTCATTGTTCCTCAGGCATTCGTAACGGAACTGTGGCAATTAATCGTTCTTCGCTTTTTATTTGGAATTGCATCTGGTGGATTAATTCCAATCACAACAGCTATAATTAGAAGAGAAGCACCGATTGAAGTTCAGGGCGAATTAATTGGCTATAACACAAGCTTTCGCTTTTTAGGAAATATAATAGGACCGATGTTCGGCGGATTTATTAGTGGTTATATTGGAATATCCTCGGTATTTTTCGTAACAGGCGCATTGTTCATGATCGCCTTTTTCATTATTTATTTTGCAAGGAAAAAACCAGTCCAAAATTTTGAAAACGTCCTATTAGAGGAAGAGCTTCACGCAAAATTATCTTAAAACATGAGCACACTTTTCTATAGAAAGTGTGCTATTCTTTTTAATAGATTAGCGCTGTTATATATTACTGTTTTTTTTTAGCAATAATTTTCGGTAGACTCCTGCTGGAATGCGAGTGGATTTTACCAAATAACGCTATCTATTTTAACAGCAAACATAGATTAAACGAATTGGAGTGCAGTATATGCGACAAGCAATAGGGTTTTTCATCATTCTTGTGTGCTTCCCAATTATATGGATATTGTATTCCTTCATCCACACAGAGCTATTGACTGCCTCAGCCTTCAAAGATAATTTGGAGCAATCCATTCAATTATCAAGTCCTAGTCTCGCTTCTCCGGTTGTAATGCTCGATGAAAATAATAAAATTTTCTCTGAAGATTATGTGGAATGGAGAGATCCTCTACCGATAGAATCCATCCCACTCTTTGTGCAAGAGCTTTTCATTCAAAGTGAAGATGCAGAGTTTTACAATCATATTGGGTTTAACTTTAGCGCGATATTCCGTGCGGTTTTTGCCAATGCTTCTGCAAATGCAAATGAGCAAGGAGCTAGTACAATAACCCAACAACTAGTTAGACTCCGCTATTTGTCAACGGAAAAAACCTACGAGAGGAAAGTTACCGAACTTGTTTATGCATATGAAATGGAAAAGAAGTCGACAAAAGAAGAAATTTTATTAAATTATTTAAATGAAATTTACTTTAGTAACCAAGTGTATGGAATTGGCGCAGCTGCAACCTATTATTTTGGTCGCCCTTTAAACCAATTAACAGAAGCGGAGCTTGCATTTATAAGTGCGATCCCGAATAATCCAAGTATGTATGATCCTTTAGAAAACTTCGAGGCAACCAAAAAGCGACAAGAATTACTTATAGATGTGTTGGTGAATAACGGAAGGATTTCCACTGATCAAGCAGTTGCATTAAAAGCGGAACCAATTGTTTTACAGACAAAAAAGAAAAAGCAGCTTTATCCTGCTTATAGTACATATGTGTTGGATGAATTAAAGAGTCTCATTGCAGAAAAAGAGGGCTACAAGGAAAAAATGAGCAATGCCCAAAATGAGCATCAAAAAATCTTTTTCGAAAATGAACTTCAAACAAGAGTAAATGAAATCATTGCACAAGGAGTTACGATTTATACAGCACTTGATCCTCTCAAGCAAAAGGAAGATGAAGCATACGTTAATAATTTGTTACATAAAACATCCGATGTACAAGCAGCATCTGTCGTTATTAATAATGAAACAAGAGAGATTATTAGCATGTATGGTGGAAAAGATTATAAGAAATTTGATTTTCATCGTGGTTACCAAGCAGTTCGGCAGCCAGGATCGGCATTAAAGCCATTGCTTGTTTATGCACCTGTCTTTGATATGACTTCGTTAACAGCAAATAATACGATTAACGGCGGGAAATTATGTATCGGTACATTCTGTCCACAAAATTATGGTGGAGCTGTTTATGGAGATGTAACCCTTGAACAAGCATTTCGCTTTAGTCATAACACTCCTGCTGTTCGTCTTTTAGAAACGGTGGGAATTGACAATGCTTTTGCCAAACTAGACCAATTTCAATTTAGCCATATAACGGAGGCTGATCATTCCTATGCGTCCGCATTAGGCGGACTGACTAATGGAGTGACTGTTTTAGAAATGGCAGATGCTTATACTAGTTTTATCAATGGTATGTATAAACCAGCTCACGCCATTCGTAAGGTTGTCGATAAAAATGGAGAAGTTTTATATGAATGGCAGGAAGAAAAAAAAGAAGTTTGGACCCCAAAAACAGTACAAACAATGAGAGGATTACTTTCCGATGTTGTACAAAACGGGACAGGAAAAGGAATATCTATTCCATCTACCTACGTTGGTGCTAAAACGGGAACTACGAATGATTTTTATGACTATTGGATTGCTGGACTTACAGATACCTATACGTCTGCAGTATGGATTGGTTATGATATGCCTAGAAATATGAAAACAATTGAATCGAAAAAAATACACCATAGGATTTTCAATCAAATAATGAACACAAAATAGAGAAGCCCCTACATGCTGGCTTCTCTTTCCTTTTATTAGATGGTGCTGTTATATTTACTGTAGTTTATTAGCATAAAATTTGCGGTAGAATCCGCGCAGACTAGGAGGCTTGTCGGTTCGCCCTCGAAAAGTAAGCGGATTCTACCAAATAACAACCATGTTATTTAACAGCGTTTGTTATAAAAATGGTAGACTCGCAATAATTCCGTTATATAGCTTAATAATAACATACACCACAAGTGCTAAAAAAAGACTCCACACAATAATTTCAAACATGATTAACCCAAGTGTACCTAATACGCTCATAGAGCTACTTAGCTTATATACAACATATACAAAATAAATAAATGCGGTTGCAAGAAAAATAAGGAGTAATATCTGAATAGATTGAAAGCCTACAGCTGAAATGACAGCTCCTACAAAAAAGATAACATATCCGCCACGAGCCTGTGCCATTGTCTTCCCTTCGTAATCCTTTGAGAAAAACAACATTCCTAACTCATGAATTGTTTCCGCAATTAGCTTCATTGCTGAAAATAGCATAAAGTATACAAGGGCTAATAAAATTAATAAGAATAATTTTAGCTCCAAATCCGACAGAAACTCCCTCATTCCGCTATATACACCAATGACTTTGAAAAGCTCGATTGCTTTATTCATGGTGAAGGTAGAAAAGGTTAAGCTAAAAAATACGATTGTGATTAATGGTAGAAAACCAAACACATATGGGTTTTTCATAGTTGCTCCTCTTACTCTATAAAATAGTTTCCTATGTATCATATCGAAGTGCGCATAAGTTCTGCAAGTAGGTAAATAATTCTCCATGCATTTACTGCTTAATTGCGTTATAATTTTAAGTATGCATTTTAAATCTATTGTTTTGAAAGGAGGATTCTTTTGTTATTAGTTTTTGGAATATTCTTACCAATTATTGTAGCAATATTTATCCCATTTCTATTTAAAAAAGCTGTTAACATCCACACAGGCTGGTTCGTCTTAATAGTTCCAGTTGCACTTGTTGTTTTTTATGGGACTTACATACCTTCTGTTATGGATGGAACAACTTATACAAACGAAATGCCCTGGATTCCATCACTCGGAATATCCATTATCTCTTACATAGATGGTTTAAGCTTACTGTTTTCTTTGTTGATAACTGGAATCGGGGCACTAGTTGTACTTTACTCCATCTTTTATCTGGATAAGAAAAAAGAGAAATTAGGGAACTTTTACCTGTACTTATTAATGTTTATGAGTGCGATGCTTGGGGTTGTCCAATCGGATCATTTAATCAGCCTGTATTTCTTTTGGGAACTTACATCTATTTCCTCTTTCCTTTTAATCGGATATTGGTACACTCGTGATCGTTCTCGATTTGGTGCGTTAAAGTCCATGATGATTACGGTATTCGGTGGACTAATGATGCTCGGAGGATTTTTAATCCTTAGTATTATTGGAGGCAGTTTCTCCATACGTGAATTGATTGCGCAGGCTCCAGAACTTGCTGGACAAGACCTTTTTGTTTGGGCGCTTGTATTAGTACTACTCGGAGCATTTACGAAGTCAGCACAGTTCCCATTTTATATTTGGTTACCAGATGCAATGGAGGCCCCTACACCAGTTAGTGCTTACTTACACTCTGCAACAATGGTTAAAGCTGGTTTGTATCTAGTAGCAAGATTTACCCCTATTTTTGCAATTTCTGAAGTTTGGGTGTGGCTCGTAACTGGCATTGGTATGCTCACATTATTCTGGGGATCATTTTTTGCCGTGAAACAAACAGACTTAAAAGCAATTCTAGCTTTTTCTACTGTTAGTCAGCTTGGTTTAATCATGTCTTTACTTGGAATTGGTTCTATTGCTTATCATGTAACAGGTGATTTAGTTACCACGTATACATTTGCAACATTTGCTGCCATTTTCCATCTCATGAACCATGCTACTTTTAAAGGAAGTTTGTTCATGATTGCAGGTATTGTTGATCATGAAACCGGAACGAGAGATATCCGGAAACTCGGAGGACTTATGAGTTTAATGCCAGTAAGCTTTACAATTGCGCTTATTGGTAGTTTATCGATGGCAGGAGTTCCTCCGTTTAATGGATTCTTAAGTAAAGAGATGTTTTTAGACTCTACTTTAGCTCTACAACATTTCGATCTTTATGCAATGGATACATGGAGCGTTTTATTCCCAATCGTTGCTTGGATTGCAAGTGTATTTACATTTGTCTATAGCTTGTATTTTGTTTTCCATACATTCCGTGGGAAACATAAACCGGAACAATTACCGAAGAAAGCGCATGAAGCACCAATTGGTATGCTTGCTTCACCTGGTATTCTAGCTACACTAGTAGTTGTAATCTTCTTTGTTCCAAATTTCTTCGGTAACATGTTTATTAAACCAGCTGTAGCAGCTATTCAACCCGAAGCATATCAAGTTCCTGCAGATGTCGGATTCACAATCAAAGCTTGGCATGGTTTTGACTCCCCTGCTTTATATATGACACTTGGTGTATTTTTAGTTGGTTTTATATTATTTAAAACACTTACAAGATGGGCTCCCGCTTATGAAAAAGTACCGTCAAAGATTTCACTAAATCGTATATACGATGGACTAATGGGACTAGCAGATAGTGGAGCAAATCGTTTTTCATCTATTTATATGACAGGATCTATTCGATCTTATCTAATATACATGTTTGCAGCGATTATTGTATTACTTGGAAGTACAATGTGGTTTAAAGACGCATTTGTTCTAAACACAGACAACTTAGCACCGATTCGTTTCTTTGAACTACTCATTTCTTTTATCTTAATAGTAGCTACTATTACGATTTTAGTTACAAAATCAAGATTAACTGCAATTATCGCACTTGGAGCAGTTGGATATACGGTGGCATTATTCTACATTATCTTCAAAGCACCTGACCTTGCGTTAACTCAATTAGTAATTGAAACCGTCTCGGTCGCGTTGTTTTTAGGTGCATTTTACCACCTTCCCAAAATGAACAAACATGAAAAAGGAAAAGAAGATCGCGGTTTCCGGTTAGGAAACTTCCTTATTGCGCTTGGAGTAGGTGTAATGGTTACGTTAATAGCTATTTCCTCGCACTCTCAAAAACTTATTCCTTCGATTTCTAAGTATTACAAGGAAACTGTGTACACGGAAGCTGGTGGAGGAAATATCGTAAATGTCATTTTAGTAGATTATCGTGGCTTTGATACATTGTTTGAAATTAGTGTTTTAACGATTGCTTCGCTTGGTATTATTGGAATGATAACGCTTCGTCTAACAAAAAAGAAAGGAGATAGAAAAATTGAAAACAAATGATTTAATTATTCAAACGACCACCAAAGTAGTCTTTTTCATCATTTTTCTATTCTCCATTCATATCTTTTTTGCAGGTCATTACACGCCAGGTGGAGGATTTGTTGGTGGATTATTAATGTCGAGTGCCATTGTTTTATTAATGCTTGCATTCGATTTAAAAACGGTGCAAGAAATGTTGCCTATAAATTATACGGTTGTTACAGCAGTAGGCTTGTTAATATCTCTTGCAACAGCCGCCGGTTCTATATTCTTTAATGTTCCATTTTTTACGCATGTCTACGATTATTTTTACTTACCTTTACTTGGTAAAACCTCTATTCATACAGCAATGTTTTTTGATACGGGTGTTTACTTAGTAGTTGTCGGGGTAACGATGACGATTATTCAAATGATAGGGGGAGATGAATAATGGAAATCTTGATGTCCATTTTAATCGGCTTTCTATTCATGGCTGCAGTCTATTTAATTCTTTCGAGAAGCTTGCTTCGCATCATTATTGGAACGGGTTTATTAAGTCACGGAACTCATTTGCTTTTATTAACGATGGGCGGTTTAGGCGGGGAATCTGCTCCTGTTTTAGCAGAAGGCGTTACAGATTACGTAGACCCTTTACCACAAGCGCTGATTTTAACTGCAATCGTAATAAGTTTCGGTGTTACAGCTTTTTCCCTTGTACTAGCTTATCGTACTTATAAAGAAGTTGGTACGGACAATATGGAATTAATGAAAGGAACTGAAGACAATGATTAATTTATTATTATTTCCGGTTCTCATCCCTTTCCTATTTGCAGCGATATTGTTATTTTTCCCGAAAAAAGTGATGGCTCAACGAGTAGTTACAATTATTGGTTTACTATTTGCATTATTCTCTGCAATTGTTTTACTTCTAAAAGTAAAAACGGATGGCGTTCAAACACTCACGTTAGGTAGCTGGGCACCTCCTTTTGGAATTACGATGGTGTCGGATATGATTTCAGCACTACTTGTCACTTCCTCTCTAGTTATTGCTTTATTTGTTGTATGGTATAGCTTTACTTCAATTGGAGAAGCAAGAGAAAAGACATTTTATTACCCAGCCATTATGTTCATGTTAACAGGGGTAAATGGAGCATTTACAACAGGCGATATATTCAATATGTTCGTTTTCTTTGAAGTGTTATTAATGTCCTCTTATGTACTCATTGTATTAGGGGGAGAAAAAGTTCAGTTAAAAGAGTCGATTAAATACATACTTGTCAATATTGTTTCTTCTTCTTTGTTTGTTATTACGGTAGGGTATTTATATTCCGTAGTTGGAACGCTAAATATGGCTGATATTTCGGTGAAGATAGCAGAAATCGGTCCATCCGGAATTGTAACCGTTATAGCTGTATTGTTCTTGATTGTCTTTGGAATTAAAGGAGGTATTTTCCCTCTATTTTTCTGGTTACCAGGATCATATGCTGCTCCTCCTGTTCCAGTACTTGCGTTATTTGGTTCACTGCTAACAAAGGTCGGTGTGTATGCCATTATGCGTACATACACATTGTTCTTCACAACAGATACCGGATTTACACATGAGCTTTTGATGATTGTCTCTATTCTAACGATTATCGTAGGATCTATTGGGGCTCTTGCATACTTCGATGTGAAGCAAATTATTATTTATAATATTGTTATAGCAGTTGGAGTAATCTTGTTTGGAGCATCCATTATGAATGAAAATGGAATGATGGGTTCTGTTTTTTATTTAATTCATGATATTCTCATTAAAGGGGCTTTGTTTTTATTAATCGGCATTATTATTAGCATTACAGGTACATCCGATTTACGTAAAATGGGAGGGCTTATGAAGCGTTATCCGGTTCTTGCGTGGAGCTATTTAATCGCAGCATTTGGTCTCGCAGGAATTCCTCCGCTTAGTGGATTTGTAGGAAAGTTACTCATTGTGCAAGGTGGTTTTGAGGACGAGCTTTTGTGGCAAAGTATTTTTATCTTAGCTTCCAGTCTCATCGTTCTACTCTCTGCCATCCGCATTTTCATCTATGCATTTTGGGGTGAGGAAAAAGGAGAACACCTTATTAACGCGAAAAAGTATCGTCATTTATTAGCTCCAACGATTACGTTGGTTGGTCTTACAGTCCTATTCGGAATTGGAGCAGAATACTTAGTTCCATTTATGACGGATGCAACTACTGTGCTGCTCGATCCTTCTGTTTATGTAGATGCTGTATTTAGAGGGGTGAAATAATGGCTTTTCAGATTTTATTAAATGTATTTATTGCGCTAACATGGATGTTCTTATCCGTCTCTTTTAAACCAACAACATTTATTATTGGTTATTTAATTGGGATACTTATGCTTTTCATGCTTCGTAAATCTTTTAATTCACGATTCTATATGGGACGTGTTTGGGCTGTTATAAAGTTAATTATGTTATTCTTAAAAGAATTAACCTTATCAAATATTTCTGTGTTAAAGCTTATTATTAAACCAGATATGCCTATTCGTCCGGCGATATTCGCAATGCCTACTGTACTCGAACAAGACTGGGAAATAACACTCCTATCTAGTTTGATTACCTTAACGCCAGGAACAATAGTAATAGATATATCCGATGACAATAAAACACTATATATCCACGCGATTGAATTTGACGATGTGGATGAAGCAATTGATTCTATAAAGAACACATTTGAAAAAGCAATTTTGGAGGTGAGTAGATCATGACAGCCTTTCTATGGGTAATCGTCGTTTTAATTAGTATATCCCTCCTCGGCTTTGTGTATCGTCTAGTGATAGGCCCTTCTACTCCGGATCGTGTAATTGCATTAGATGCAATTGGAGTGGGTTTAATTTCATTAATTGGCCTTATTTCCATTTTGTTTGATACTGGATTTTTCTTAGAGGTCATTCTATTATTAGCAATTCTTTCATTCATAGGTACTGTTGCTTTTTCTAAATTCACGGAGAAGGGAGAAATCATTCAACGTGACCGTAATAGCTAATTTACTTATCATTGCTACTATTTCTTTTGGAACAATATTTATTCTTGTCACTGCTATTGGATTAATTCGCCTTCCTGATGCCTATTCAAGAGCACATGCTGCTTCCAAGAGTGCAACACTAGGCGTTATGAGCATCCTACTAGGAGTATTTTTTCACTTTTGGTTGAATGAAGGTTATTTTAATTCTCGCATATTACTAGGAATTCTCTTCTTATTTATCACCGGACCAGTTGGTGGACATATGATGGGACGAGCAGCATATTATTCTGGAGTGAAAATGTGGGATAAATCAGTACGTGATGATCTCGCTGAAGTCGTTAAGAGAAAAAGAGAATTTGAAAAATAAGAAAGCTTTTGCAAGCCGCATTAATTTACGCTTGCAAAAGCTTTTGTTTTTTAATAATAACCATCATAATAATAAGGATATGGATATGGTGGATACGGGTAATAGTAAGGAGGTGGATACGAATAATATGGTTGTCTATACCCTCCGTAACCTCCTAACGAAGAACCTAATAGACCCCCTAAGAAACCTCCGAAAAATGGAAATCCAAAATTTCCAAAGCCAAAACCAAAACCGGGACCTCTAAAACCACCAAAACCACCCCGTTGAAATCTTACCATGCTTCTCCTCCTTTCACCTCAGTGTATGCTACTAGGGAAAGGGAGGTTGTGCGTTTTCCCTATTCTTCGTCTGCCATTCTTTCAACCAACGTTGCAAGTGTACGTACCATTACGCCAGTACCGCCTTTTGGGCCAAAATCATGTGCAGATTTTGTATCAGAAGTACCTGCAATATCTAAGTGAATCCATGGCGTATTTTCCACGAACTCACCAACAAATCCACCACCAAAAATCATATGACCATCGCTACCTGGAGAATTGTTTAAATCCGCTACATCACTTTTACGAATACGTTTTTTATCATTTTCCGTTAATGGGAGTCTCCAAACAAATTCACCTGTTTCGAGAGAAGATTCCATAAATGTTTCGAAAAACTCCTCATCATTTGTAAGAGCTCCTGTTTTATCATACCCTAGGGCTGTAATAACTCCACCTGTTAAGGTAGCGACATCCACGATATAATTAGCTCCTTGTTGTTTTGCATATGTAACTGCGTCGGCTAAAACTAGACGACCTTCTGCATCTGTATTTAATATTTCAATAGTTTTCCCACTCATAGATGTGATCACATCATCTGGTTTGAATGCATTTCCGGAAATCATATTATCTGTAGAAGCTATAACTGCAATAACATTTTTGTTTGGACGAAGCTCACCAATAATTTGCATCGCACCTAATACAGCTGCTGCTCCTCCCATATCACCTTTCATCCCTACAATACCTGTTTTTGTCTTAATGGAGTAGCCACCTGTGTCAAATGTGATTCCTTTACCGACAAGGGCAATAACATCTTCCCACGCTTCAGTCGCTTGATATTTTAAGACGATTAGACGTGGCTCCTCTACTGATCCTTGATTTACAGCTAAAAGCGCACCCATTCCTAATTCTTCTATTTCTTTTTTACCTAGAATTTCTGTTTCAAATTCATATGTTTCTCCTAATTCTCTTGCATACTCACCTAATTGAGTAGAAGTTAAAACATTACCAGGTGTGTTGACTAATATTCTCGCTTCATTAACAGCATCAGCATAAATACTTCCAACTTCAAAATAGGACACTACTTCTTCTGTATCTACATCCGTTAGAAGCTCAATAGCTGGTAAGTAATAGTCCGGAACATTAGAGGTTGTTTTATATCCCTCGTAAGTAAAAGAACCCATTCCAAGGCCTTCCGCAGCTAAATAAGCTACGTCCGCATCAGCAGTGGAATCAGAAGTAAAAGAAGGAATCCAAACTGCTACAGATTCGGGTTTACTAGATAGAAGTTCTTTCCCAACTAGGCCAAATGCTTCTCGAATATTTTCTTGTGTTAATTGTTTACGGTCACCTATTCCTACAAACAAAATTCTTTTAACCGTTTCTTTATTTGCAACGGGAACTTTTACAATTTTTTTCAGGTCGGAGGAAATATCTCCACTTTTAACCCACTCTAAAATATGCTCCCCAAAGTAGCTTAAAAAAGCTTCCCATTTCGTTGTATTTTCAGGATGTTTAGAAACACCAACAACAAGTGTTTCAGATTGGATTTCATCAAATAAAACTGCATTTGTACTAATAATCATTATTTTTCCCCCTAAAATTCGGATACAATCTTATTATATAGGAAGAAGATTAATTTTTCGAATTGTATGATGTGTTATACTATTCTTACTTAAAGTATTAGATGAAAGGCGGTGTCTACTTTGGCAATCTTCCAAAACACTCCATTAATGGCTGCACTATTTTCTATTTTCTTTGCACAATTTGTAAAGATTCCTATTCATTTTCTAATGACAAAGAAATTAGATTGGAAGTTATTCACGTCTACTGGCGGAATGCCTAGTTCTCACTCTGCTGCTGTAACATCTCTTTGTACTGCTATTGCATTTGAAACGGGACTAGATTCACCACTCTTTGCAGTTGCGACAGTATTTGCTGTTATTGTCATGTTTGATGCAACTGGCGTTCGTTTCCAAGCAGGACAGCAAGCAATTATTATTAATCAAATGCGTGCCGACTTTCAAGTTTTTATAGAACAAACGAAAGGGTGGGCTCATAAAAAAAATGAGGAAAAGATGGAAGAGCTGAAGACATTACTCGGTCATAAACCAATTGAAGTTTTTATGGGTGCACTAACCGGAATCTTGATATCTATCATCATTTATACAACGATAGTATGAAAAAAGGATGACTCCATTACAGAGTCATCCTTTTCTAATTAAAACATTTGATATCCATTTTTTCTTAAGTATTTAATTACAAAACCTGCTGCAATTGCTCCGATCAATCCACTAGATAAAATGATAATATCTGCTGCATGGAGTGAAATTATTTTATCCCCAAGGGCCCGGAAAGCAGAACTTGGTTTTGTTAGATAATCAAAAAAGCCAACTTCATCAATTATAAACACGACAACAATCGGATAAAGAATTGCCATAAACCAAGTCATTCTAAGTAACATATTTATTAAGAAGGCGATTCCAAAAAACATAACAAAAAATATGACAACTGAAAGTATCATTTGTACGAGCATAAAATCCATAATCTATTACCTCCGTAGTATCTTTAAATAGTTTACCTTAACGGAGGTTAGTATTCAATCTACTTGTCTGTTTTCACTTTTTTGTCATAATAATTTTATTTTTTTCCAGAACCATTGCAACGTCCACAAGTTTCTGAGCCACCTAGCCTTAGCTGGAAGTAACCTTCTCCTTTACAATATGGACAGGATTTTTTTGTGCCCTCTTTAGTTGTTTTTTGCATTAAAACGCCTCCTTTTTGTTTTTTTATAATATTCTGATAATATATCATGGAAATGTTTATTTGTAAATAAAAAACACAAACCTTGTATTTGTGTTTTTCTTTACTACTATTTGAATCAATTTCATCATTCCAATTTGCATAAAACCCACGAACAATACTAAAGAATATATAT
The DNA here is from genome assembly GCF_038005325.1 of Psychrobacillus sp. FSL H8-0484. Taxonomy (NCBI): domain Bacteria; kingdom Bacillati; phylum Bacillota; class Bacilli; order Caryophanales; family Bacillaceae; genus Psychrobacillus; species Psychrobacillus sp. FSL H8-0484. The sequence goes on from NZ_JBBOSZ010000001.1 coordinate 3,065,517, forward strand.
TTTGAGCGAAATAAAGTATAGGTGATTTCGGCTATAGGCGGACTCTTTCCGCGATGTGACAGATAAGCCATCACCGCAGCTATGCGCCGTTTGTGATGTCTTATCTGTTTCACCCATCCCGCTGGAGTCGCCGCCTGCCGCTTCAATCAACACAGTAATAAATGTTCGTATTTTAATGACAAAGGGTAGTATTTATTAAATTAACTCATTTAATAAATAATTTATAACTCGTATAGCCAAATACATCACCCGGATTTATCCCTTCGATGGTTTGAAATCCGTCATCTATCGTTTTCTTCGCTAGCTCATGAAGCATAACTGAGGCGTCACTATCTTTTATTAGCTTTGATGGGTGTGCCCATATTACTTCATAGAGTTCCGATAGTTGTGCTTGTAAAATCGGTTCTTTCTCTATTGGTGATAATAAAAAGATAGCCATGTTATCACTCGTTTTATTTTGGATTACCCCACTTCGAAAGCCAATCATCTTGAGTACTGTAGCAGATACACCCGTTTCTTCTTTTACTTCACGAAGCACGGCTTGATCGACGGTTTCGTTTCTATTGACAAACCCTGCTGGTAAAGACCAACGACCGTGAAGACCTCCGTATCTTTTCTTTACTACTAGCCATTCCCCTTTATAATTCTCCACTAGTCCAGCTACCCCAAGCCAAACATTTCCACGATCTTCTCTTGCCAAGCAATACATCCCCTTTAAAAAAAGCTCCCACTAATTTTTACAGTGAGAGCTTTTTGTTATTCAAATTACAAACTAAATTTACCTTTTTTCACAACTAGTGGAATTCCACCAATCATGTAAAGCGCACGGTTATCAATCACTTTTTTCATGATAGATGCTTTAGTTCCAGTAATCTTTCTACCCATTACATCACCAATCGCATCGTGTTCTCCTAGAGAACAAACTGTTCCTTTTAATTCAGGAACGAATTCTTCTGTTTCATTCCCTTTCATTAGAGCAACAATATTTTTTGCAACAGTTACTGCTTGTTGCATCGCAATTTGTGCAGTTGGAGGGTATGGACGGTTGATAGCTTCATTGATCATAAGTGCACAGTCCCCAACGATAAATACATCTGGGAATCCAGGAGCACGCATATCTTTTTCAACTTTTACGCGCGCACGCATGTTTTCAATGCCTGATGATTCGATTAAGCGATTTCCTCGAACTCCGGCAGCCCATACAACTGTACCAGCTTTGATGAATTCGAATTCTTCTTCGCCTTTTTTAATTTTAACGCCTTCAGGAGTAGCTTCTACTACTGGTGTACCAATAGAGAATTCGATTCCTTTAGACTCTAATTGTCTTACAGCATATTCTACTAGTTCAGGATCGAATCCTGGAAGTACCATTGGAGCAGCTTCGACGCATAGTACGCGCACTTTTTCTTTTGGTACATCATATTCCTTACAAAGTTCAGGAACACGATTACCTAATTCACCTAAAAATTCGATACCAGAGAATCCAGCTCCGCCTACAACAATTGTTAGTCGAGTATCGTCTTGTACATCTTCTGTTGACCATGTAGCAAATTGATATTCAATGTGATCACGAATTTGACGAGCTGCATTTACGTTAGCAATCGATAACGCATACTTGTCTAAACCAGGAATTCCAAAAGTTTCGCCTTCAAATCCTAAACCAATGACTAAGTAGTCATAAGTATACTCACCAGCACTTGTTGCAATTTTTTTCGTATTTACGTCAATTGCATCTACAGTCGCTTTTACAAACGTTACTTTGCTAGAATTAATGACATCTTTTACGTCGTAACGTACTTGATCTGGGCGTAACGTACCAGCAGAAGCTTCATGTAACCATGTAGATTCATAATGGTAATCGTTTTTATTCACTAGAATTATATCTGCTTCATCGGTGCCTACTATTTTTTGAAGATTAACTATAGTAGATAACCCACCATATCCTGCACCTAATACTAGAATTGTTGGTCTTTTCACGAAGATCGCAACCACCTTTTTATAATTTTTAAGAAAAGCACAACGACACAAAAGATTCATCATCAAGCTCTTCATTTTTTGTCTATAATCCGACAAAAATCTCTTACTCCTTATATTAGCCCTTTTATCATATGATTTCAATACATTATTAGGATATCATTAACATTCGAATATACTGAAAACTCCGCGTAAAAAAGAACATTCTCTTTTAGAAGAAAATGTCCTAGTTTATTTTAGCAATTCTCGGGTGTGCCTTCTTTTTTCGCTGTTCTAAACGAAGAACCACAACCACATGAAGCGATAGCGTTGGGATTTTCGATGGTAAATCCTCCGCCCATTAAAGACTCTTTATAATCAATTGTAGTTCCACTTAAAATGGATGCATCTTCATTTGAAACGACAATATCAATACCATGTTGATGAAGTTCTATATCATCTTCCTGTTTTTCCTTTTCAAAACCCATCCCGTAAGAAAGTCCGCTGCACCCGCCACCATTAACAGATACACGAAGTAAAGAGCCTTCTTCTCGGTTGTGCGTCATCATTTCTTTAACGCGGTAAGCTGCCGCTTCAGACAAAACTACTACATCTGTCATCTGAATCACCATTCCTTCCTTTTATTTATCATATCAATATTTTCACCATGTATACAAGGAAAACTACTCAAACTATTACTTCACTTTCGATAAACGAATCAAGTATAATAGAACTAATTAAGTAACTGAGTGAAAAGAGGGTCAACTTTGGAAATAACTCCATATTATCAAAAAGATATAGAATGTTTGCACTGTAAAAAGAAGTTTATAACAACAAAAGTACGTTCTAGGTTTGTCAAAATAGAAAGCCATGAATCGGACTTTCAACCTATATATCAAAACAAAGGAGTGAATCCACTTCTCTATAATACTTTCGTGTGTGAACATTGTGGCTTTTCATTCACAGAGGACTTCACCAAATACTTTGCGCCTGGAGTAAAAGAAATAATTCAACAGGAAGTTGCATTTAAATGGGTACCGCACTCTTTTGGGAATGAAAGATCTATACAAGAAGGAATTATGGCATATAAACTAGGAGTCCATTGTGGATCCTTAAAGAAAGAAAAAAATGTTAATATTGCTGGTTTAGCTTTACGTACTGCTTGGTTATACCGTATAGAAAACGAAGAGGAGCAAGAAAAACGCTTTATGAAAATTGCTCGTGATCGATACATAGATTCCTATTCAAGTGATGATTATAGTGGAACGCAAATGTCAGAAATACGGATACTTTATTTAATAGCAGAGTTATCTAGAAGAATTGGTGAAAATGAAATTGCAACCCGCTATTTTTCCAAAGTAATTGAAAAACAAAACAAATCGATTGAGCCGAAAATAATTGAAATGGCAAAAGAACGCTGGCAAGAAATGCGTGAAGACAAAGAAAAAGAAGCCCTATCTCCATAAGGCTTCTTTTTTAATATAGTTAATTAAAATACTTGTTCTACTTCAATTATTCCTGGAACTTCTTCTAGTAGAGCGCGTTCAATTCCTGCTTTTAATGTAATCGTTGAACTTGGGCAGCTTCCGCATGCTCCTAGAAGGCGTAGCTTTACAATACCGTCTTCAATGTCTACAAGCTCACAGTCTCCCCCATCGCGTAGTAAAAATGGACGTAATTTATCTAAAACTTCTTGAACTTGTTCATTTAATGTATCAGTCATATCTATCGACTCCTTTCGCTATAATCATTATAATGTGAAGGAAGAAAAAAATCCAATAAAGAAATCTAAAGGAGACGAACAATTATGATACAACAAGCAATAACGATTGAAATATACGGTGCCGACATAGTATGCGCAAGTTGCGTGAACGCACCATCTTCTAAAGATACATATGAATGGCTCCAAGCAGCAATCGACCGAAAGTTTCCAAATCACCAAGTTATATTCACATATATAAATATCGAGAAACCTATTGAGAATGAAAAACAACAAGACATCGCCAATCGTATTGCCGAAGATGAATTTTTCTACCCACTTGTAATGATAAATGAGGAAGTAATTGGTGAAGGTTATATTCAATTAAAACCAGTATATGCGGCACTTGAGAAATATGGGTATGTGAGTACAAACTGAGCTAAAATTCGAGCAAAGCATAAGCTACGCTCGTTTTTTTGTGTGTTTTATTTTTTATTTCCAAAATAAAAACATCAAAATGCTGATATAACAACATTTCAATGTTTTTTTATTACCCATTATGTCTCTTATACATCCAAAGTAATCCGGATTTCATTATTCTTGCGATACGGCCAGTTACGGAGATATCTGCCAAGTAAGCAAAGCCTTGTTTTTTTCCTAGAGATCCCATAAAACCTTTTAATTTAATGTCCGGCATTTTTTCTGGAAGTGGCATGTCTTTCCAGCGTGCTTGTAAAACTTTTACGATTTGTTCCGCTTGTTCTTCTGCTAATTGAGCACTAGGTGCAAATGGTAGAGAAGCACAATCACCTACGACAAATACGTTTTCAAAATTAGGTAGATCATGATATTGAGTTAAGATAACACGTCCTGTATTATCCTTTTCTCCAGGTAATGCACGCACTGGTGCGGCTGGTTGAATACCAGCTGTCCATACGACAACATCTACTGGAATAACTTCTTCGTGATTATATAACTTGTTCGGTTCTACTTTTGTAATGTTGGAGTTACTTACTACCTCTACATTGTTCGTATCGAACCATTTTTGCACATAATTACTTAAACGTTCTGGGAAATCTCTTAATACGCGTGGACTTCGATCAAATAATTTAATTTTTAAATCTGGACGACTTTCACGAAGTTCACTTGCTAGCTCAATCCCACTTAGTCCAGCACCAACAATGCCAACTATAGATCCCGCTGATAATCCACCAACTTTATTATACGTGTCACGTGACCGCCCAATAGTTTGAATGCTGTACGTAAATTCATCTGCTCCAGGGACGTTATGGTACTTATCTTCACAACCAAGTCCAATAACTAGATCATCATACGCAACTGCTTGCCCGTCTGCTAATAAAACCTGCTTAGTTTCTACATCAATTTCTACAATTTCACCATACGTTATCTTTAGTTTAGTACTCTCTGGAAAAGCTACTCGAATCTCATTATCAGGTGATGTTCCTGCTGCTAACGCATAAAACTCTGTTTTTAAGCTATGAAATGGTGTTCGGTCTACTAATGTGATTTCTACATCATCCGGCAAGTTGTTCGGTAATAAACGAAGTAACACGCGCATATTACCGTATCCTCCACCAAGTAATACTAATTTCCGCATAATATTCTCCCTTTTCTTTCAATGTCATTTCAAATTATAAATGATTGTGATGGATTTCACAATAAAACTTCTTTATTGACGATTCGATAAAAAAAGAGTAGCATGACGAAGTAGTGAGGTGACAGCTATGAATCCTATGGTTGAATTTTGTATAAGCAACCTTGCAAATGGTTCTCAAGAAGCTTTTGAAATTTTAGAACAAGATCCGAATTTAGATGTACTTGAATATGGCTGTTTAAGCTATTGTTCCTTGTGCTCCGAAACTTTATTCGCCATTGTGAATGGCGAAGTGGTGGAAGGCGAATCTTCAGCTGATCTTGTAGCTAAAATATATGCATATATTGAAGAAAATCCATTATTTTAAATGCCCTGTTAATCTATATAGTAGAACTCGCTTACTTTCCGCGGGCGAACCTAAGGACCTCCTCGGCTGCGCCTGTGGGGTCTCGTCTGTCTCTTATTCCCGCAGGAGTCTGCACGAATTCTACCAAAAATTGCATGCTAAAAAACAATAATAAAATATAACAGTGTCATTTTAAAAAGACTGCAAGCAATAGCTGCTGCAGTCTTTTTAATTTGTCCACTCCAATAACGATTGTAGAAAATACGTTGGCTGTTCTCTCTGCAATTGCACTTCTTCTGTACGATTTACACCACTATTCACATGTGCTGTATGAATACCCATACGGATGCCTGTCAATATATCTGTTTGATAATTGTCTCCAATCATAATCATTTCTTCTTTTTGAAATCCATACTTCTTTTGTATAAGCTCTAACATGTACGGCTGAGGTTTTCCCATAAATATTGGCTCTACACCAGTGGAATGCTCTACTAACTTTGTAAAAGCACCATTTCCGGGAACAAGTCCTCTTTCGTTTGGAAATGCATGATCACTATTGGTAGAAATAAAGGTTGCTCCTGCACGAACCGAAAGACAAGCAGTTGCAAGCTTTTCGTAATTAATGGCGCGATCAATCCCCATAATAACCACATCACCAATATCTTCCGTTATGACTATTTGTTTAGAATCAAGCGCATCTTGTAAACCACTTTCTCCAATCATAAATACTGACTTCCCATGATAGTATTCATCCATATAATTCGCTGCCGCAATCGAAGAAGAAATAATATGATCTTGATCCGTATGTACATCCATTTTCGCTAGCTTTTCTTGCAGTTGTTTTTGGGTCATGGATGAATTATTCGTCACAAAAAAAGGCTCCACCCCTTTACTTTGCAAATACTGCACAAAATCCACTGCTTCTTTTATTGGCGTTTTACCTCTATACACCGTTCCATCCAGGTCTAGACAGTAAGCCTTATAACTTAACATTCGAATCCTCTGGTAGAAAAGCAGAAACTGGACCAAGTTCATTTACCAAATAACTTTCTACCTTTTCAGGAAATTGTTTTAAATACACTAAGTTGGATACAAGTATATGTTCTAATTTTTTATGATCAACGGAATAAAAACTACGCACAAGTTCTTTTCGAAATTCGATCACTTCTTTGATAGGAGCATCCATTTCAGGGGTAATCACTTTCTCATCAGTTAAAATGTCGATAATATCATCGTAGCCACCAGGATCCCTCATGATAAAACCATCAATCATCGAATTCCCTACATCAATAATCGATTCAATCATATTTTGGCCAACTCGTTCGAACGCTAATTTTGATATTTCATCTGCATGCCAATCTGTTTTTTGGTCTATTAAGACAAGCAATTCTTTCATATGTGCTAAAGTCATTGCAATTTTTTTTCGATCCACAAAATACATTGAAAAGCCTCCTAATTCTTCTTCAGTTGATATATACCTCTATTCTATAGTACCATAATTCATAGGTAGGAAGGAGTGTTGCCGGGTGGAACGATTTTTTTTATACGATGATGTAGAAGATACTAAAACAAGATTTGTTGGATTTACAGGAGATTCTCAACGATATGATTTAGCAATTTTACAAAGCTCTCGTTTTTTTGGGAAAGTGCTTGTTATGGATATTCAATATGGTCGAGCAGCTATTTTAGGTTCAGACGATTTAGAGGAACCAGGCTATCTCGAACATGTATATAATAGAACAGAAGAAGAAGCAGAAGAACTAAGAGACTACTTAAGAGAATTACTCAGCTAAGATTAGTAACAAATGGTAAACACTTGTCACTCGAGCTAAACTAAAAAAACCTTGAGCTATGATCACGAATGATCTTGCTCAAGGTTTTCATTAATTTCTAGTGGAGCCACTTTTGGGGCAACTCCTGTTTTTTTGAGAATAAAATAAGCACAGCCAAAATTACAATACTCATACAAATAATCTTTCATGGTACTTATTTTCGTATCAAAAGTTGCTTTATGGTTACGATCCTCGAAAAATCCTTTTAAACGAAGCTGTCCATATCCCCAGTCACCCATAATATAGTCATACTTCGTTAAGATTTCGCTATACCGATCCAAAAAAGCATCTTCTTTAAATGCATCTCGGTAATCTTCTAAAACTTCATAAGTAAAACCTTCCACAACTATCATTTAATCACCACCCATTAGATATTTTGAGTAGCTAGTAGTTCTTCACCTTGTGCTTGTCTTTGTTTCGCAGCAGCATTCACTTGTTCATCTGCGTGATAACTACTTCTTACAAGAGGACCAGCTTCACAATGCGAGAATCCTTTACTCATTGCAATCTTACGTAACTCACCAAACTCAGCGGGTGAGTAATATTTTAGAACAGGTAAATGCTTTTTAGTTGGTTGTAAATACTGACCAATTGTCATGATGTCCACGTTATTTGCACGTAAATCATCCATTACTTCTACAATTTCTTCATGCGTTTCCCCTAAACCTAACATCAGTGATGATTTAGTTGGAATACTTGGTTGCATTTCTTTTGCACGACGAAGTAATTCAAGCGAACGGTCATATTTTGCTCTTGCACGAACTCTCGGCGTTAAACGACGTACGGTTTCAATATTGTGATTTAGAATATCCGGTTTGGCATCCATAATATTTTGGATGTTTTGCTCGATTCCACCCATATCCGAAGGTAAAACTTCAATTGTTGTGAATGGATTTTTACGGCGGATTGCACGTATTGTTTCCGCAAATACTTCCGAGCCACCGTCTTTTAAATCATCACGAGCTACCGCAGTAACAACTACATGTTTTAAATTCATAATAACTACTGAATCTGCAACACGTTCTGGTTCTGCTAGATCTAGCTCAGTTGGTAGCCCAGTTTTCACTGCACAAAAACGACATGCACGTGTACAAACTGCTCCTAATATCATAAATGTTGCTGTTCTTCGCGAACCCCAACATTCATGGATATTTGGACATCTCGCTTCTTCACATACTGTATGTAAATTATTTTCACGCATTAATTTTTTTAGACCCTTGTAGTCTTCATTTGTATTTAATTTTATTTTTAACCAATCAGGCTTGCGCTCATGCTCAGTTTTTGTTGGTTTGCACGATGTCACTACTCTCGACCCCATTCCAAATAAACTAACTTTACTGTTGTCAATGTAACATATTATGAGAATTCAAACAACCTTCTGAATCTATATTTACCTAGTATAAATAAGTATTGAGAGGTTTCTAAGTAACATGTATTAATTGGCTTTTTTACCTCTAATTCTCCAAGCAGTAAATAATAGTATAATCATAACTACAACTGATATAAAACCAATCATTACCGACCCTGTCAATCCTAAAACTAAATAACCAATTCCAGCAATTACGGCGCTAATAATGGCGTATGGTAATTGTGTTGTAACGTGGTCAATTACATTTACCCCTGCTCCAGTTGCTGACATAATCGTAGTATCTGAGATAGGAGAGCAATGGTCTCCAAAAACTGCTCCAGCCAATACAGCCGCAAGAACTGGTAATAATAACTCGGGTTCTATGGCCATTATAATACTTGCTCCAATTGGTAATAAAATCCCGAAAGACCCCCATGACGAACCTGTTGCAAATGCCATAAACGCTGTTAAGACAAATAATAGGAAAGGAATGACCCCAACTGGGATATTGTTTTCCGTTACCAATTTAGCTAAAAACGCACCTGTTTCTAATTCATTGATTAAAAATGACAAAGCCCACGCAAATACGAGTATAAAGATTGCCGGTAGCATAGAGTTAACACCTGTGACTAGAGCTTTCCATACGTTGCTAATGTTTGCACCCGGATTTGTTTTAAACTGACGTAAATACAATAATATAGATAAAGTACTTGCTGTTAATCCTCCGATAAGTAGAGAAAATGGAACATTCATATTTTCAAAAATCACCAGTAGATTAAATTCTCTTCCAGACAGGTTGTAGCCTGTCCAAAACATGGCTAATAGTGTTACAACAACTAATGAAATGATAGGCAGTACTAGGTCAATTACTTTACCATAATTATTTTCCGGGAAATCCCCTTGAAGATCCCCTGGATTTGTTTTCTCCATATCGAATAGTTGACCTGTTTCTAACGCTCTTTTTTCATGTTTTTTCATATCTAATATATCAAAGTCTGTCCATGCAATAAAAAATACAATGGATAGAGTTGCAATTACATAAAAATTCATTGGCGCCATTAACATAAATGCTTGTAAGGGTGTATACTCAGTTATTGCGTGTGTCGTAAAAATAACCCCTAGCTGTGAAATTAAAAAAGCACCCCAGCTGGAAACTGGTGATATCACGCAAACTGGTGCAGAAGTAGAATCGATAAAATAAGCCAGCTTTGCACGTGATACTCTATGTGAATCGGTAATAGGTCTTGCTATTTGTCCAACTGCTAGTGCATTAAAATAATCATCTACAAATATGATGATTCCTAAAAATACAGTAAGTAGCTTTGAACCCCGTCTTGTCTTAATTCTTTTAACCGCCCATGCAGCAAATGCCTCACTCCCACCAGACAAACTAACAAATGCTGTCACAACGCCTAATAACAATATAAAGAGTAATATATAAATATTATGCGTATTTAACCCTTCATCCCAAAAAGAAGTTTTAAAAGATTCCCATAAGAGTGTTAAAGAATCTACAGGAGCAAAACTCTCTACAAGTAATGCAGCGGAAACAATCCCAGCTCCTAATGATAATAAAACCCTTTTTGTGACTAAAACCATAATAATTGCTAATAATGGTGGTACTAAAGAAAAAATTGTATTCTCCAAAACCTGCTCCTCCTCAAAATAAAAAAAGCCACCCTAATTATTATAGGTTGGCTTCTACTATTGAATTTAAGTATTAAAACTTTTATCCATATTTTTGTAGCTCCCCATTTATATAAATCATATAAATGACAGTGTTATTTTTATTCAAAATAACCCCAACTAAATATTGTTTGACCAACCATATCTAATTTCGGCAAAACTTCCTTTCGTATACGATCCTCGGTGTCATCCTACCGTATAGTACTTTTAAGCTCTGCAGCCTCTACCTATTTTATTCATTTACATTATAGTATCAGTAATTTCTATGCATCTTAATATTTTTTATTTTTCTGGCAACGGTAAAGGCACTTCTACAGATGGAGAGTTCCCTTCACCTTTCGTGTAAATATAAGGCACTTGCCCTTGCACTAATCCCATTGCAACCGGAATATTTTGCTCTACGACACTCATTTTGCTTGCCAATGGAACGATAATTTGGACATTTACTTTTATATGGATACTGACCTCTACATACGCATTATTAATACCAAATTCCTGAATGGTTGGCACTACATTTGATTGGACATTTCCGATTACATGAAACCGAATCGGAATTTTAGGACCTAAGTTACCAATGAGTGGAATATTCGTTGCCTGCCCCATCGGCACGAAAAATACAACTCCCCCTTGATCCTCCATCGTTTGCTTGTCATATTCGATGTCATCTAAATAAGGCAAACTCGATAAATTTCCTTGCTCAGCTTGCTCTAAATGCGATTGTACTAAACTATTTGTATCGGATAGAACACGATTAATGATCTCTGTATTAAATTTCGTTGTGACCATATTTGCACTATCGGATGGCACTTCTTCAATAATATCATTTACATCTAATACGTTAGCCGTTCTCGAATTAATGGCTTTACTAATAACCATGGACGCAATTTTATTCGTTTGGACTTCCGCATATCGAAGATAGGTTGGAGTTAGTTGTGCATTCACATAATAAAAAACTCCCGCAACCGATAGGATGAAGCATGCAAGAAAAATCGCTAATTTTCGCTGAGTAGTTAATATGGAGAAACGCTTCTTTTTTCGATAGAACAACAAAAAATCCCCCTAGTTACAATATGTAAACGGAGGGATTTTCATGACAAATATATACGTTCTTCTATTTTTCCATACCATTTTACAACATCACGAATCATCTCTGGCATAAAATATTGCTTATTAGCAAACTTTAACGTAGGAAAGAAATAGCCAAATGTAAACATATCTAGCGTAGCTAGTGTATATATGTTATCGAGATTTAACAATTCATCCTTAATAAAAAGGTCACCGAATTCATTTTCTATAAGTTGTTCATACAGCATGGAACCTAAATATTTCCCACGGAAACCAAGTCCTTTTACTTCTAGACTCGGCCATTTTTCATTTTTAGAGGTCTCTATAATTTCTAGTAATTCTGATCCGGTCAATGTAATCACACACGGATTAATCGGATGTGGTAAACAACCATGTAAATCACTAGCCGTAATAGGACCTTTCGGTAGATCCGTTAAAAAGATACCTGCGGGAAACATAGCACAGTCAGCATTAGTAAAAGTAATTAACGCCTTTCCAAAAAAACTGGATAAGTCAGAGCCACTAAACCATTCCTTTGCTAATAGAGAGCGATTTTCAAATACAATAGTGGAAAGTTTTTGATTCCCTATTTCCTTCCATTTTTCTAACTGAAGTTCTGCCTCTTTAGGAACCGGTAAATTTTCCGTAGAATACAAGGTCGCTTGCCTAGAAACAATTTTTTTACTGTCTAGGTCATATTCTATCGTCACATGCCCCACGTACATACCAAATTTGCCCGTAGCAGCTTGTAATGTATTCGCTATTACTTTCCCTTCCTCAAAGATATGATGAGTATGAGAACCTAAAATAAGATCTATTTCAGGTATTTCTACGGACATTGTTTCATCCAGAGAAATGCCTAAATGAGACATACAAATTAATATATCTACGCTAGTTCCGATTTCCTTACAAACTTCCTTCAAGCGATCCATTGGATTTTGGATTGACCAACCTAATTTTTCATAATACTCTCCAAAATCAGCGGTTGCAGCGACAAGACCAATTTTAATTCCTGAGGGGGTGGTATGAATTTTATATGGAAGTACCCAAGAGGGAATATTTCCTTTTAAGTCAGTAAAATTGGACACGATGACTTCAAACTTAGCATCGGAATATAAAGTGTCCAGCTCCTCATGACTCAGCGTTATACCTTCATTGTTACCAATCGTTACGTAATCGTATTGCGCATCATTTAGTAGTTGGACATTCCCTTTTCCAAGAGTGCCTTCAGTATAAATATTCGATCTATCTATATGGTCCCCGATATCTAGCGTAAGATAGGAATCAGTTGGTCCATGATTTTTTCGGCGTTCTGAGAGAAATTGATGAATTGTAGGCCAGTTTCCTAAATGACTATGCAAGTCATTCGTATGATAAATATGTATTGTCTCTCTCATTCTCCACCCACCTCTTTATTTATATATATATTCACAAAGGCCTACAGTAGACGTTTGGACGTATTCCTGAATAAAGTTATAATAATCCAGCGATAATAGAGCGTATACCAAGTAATAGCAGTACAATACGAAGTGCCAAAACAAGTGTTTCTGAGTTTAACTTTTTGTTTAATCTTGCTCCAATTTTTGCTCCAATATAAGCAGCTGGAATAACTGGAATTGTGTATAACCAAGGGACATTTCCTAACGAAATATGCGTTACTGAATTGACGATCGACGAAAGGAACACCATGAACATTGACGTCCCAATTGCAACGTGTGGTGGAAATAGGAATAATAAAATCATTGCTGGTACGATAATCGAACCTCCACCAATACCAAATAACCCAGATGCAAAACCAACTGCAAATGTTAATATAAGTGCAAACCAAACAGGATACCCATATACATATGTACCATTCTCATCTTTGAATGTTCTTTTCTTGCCATTCTCGACAAACCAATGGACTGGCTTCAAATAATTACGAACAAGCAATAGCATAGATAAGATTACAAGTAAAATACCAAAGTATAAATTAAAGGAAGGTAAGTCTAATCCTTTATTCACCCAAGCACCTAAAATTGTTCCAGGTATACTTCCAATAAAGAAAATACCTCCACTTTTGAAATCGACTGTTTTCGTTTTCATATAAGAAAGGGTAGAAGAGAGTCCAGTAAAGATCATCATTACGACAGATAATCCTACCACACTTTGTGGAGTAATATTAGGAATTAAATCGAGAGTAGTACCAAATAATAGTACTGCTGGTACTAAGATAACGCCTCCGCCAAGACCCACTAAAGCTCCAATAATACCAGAAAAAAGTCCACTTACTGCTAATAAAAACCATTCCATTTTACAATCCTCCTTCGAATAGATCTAATTGTTTTGGTGCTAATCCATTAAACTCAATTCCAAGCATTTGCTGAAATGTTTTTGCATTCTTTGCCGCATGCCCACCGGAATTATTATTAAATAATACGATAACTTCCTTTGCTTGCATCTGTAATTGCTCACAAACGTTTTGGATATATGTTAACTCTTCCTTATTATAGTCATATAAATATCGAACTTCTCTCCATTTTTCGTTATTACCTGGATTAAGCCAACCGTATGTATTTCTTCCGTGTAAACGAACAAGTACTTTACTAGAGGTAGCGACTGGCACTAATGGGATACTCCCATCTCCGACCTGTGGTTCATCACAAACACTATGGTGAAAAGAGTTTTCTTTTAAAAATTGAAGGGTAGATTTTCTATACTCTTGTGCATACCAAGACTGATGGCGAAACTCAATGGCCACCTCAAAGTCCTTTAGTTCTTCTCTAACTTTTCGAATATAAGCGACGTTTTCCTTCTCACATTGAAACCATGGAGGAAATTGAACTAATATCATCGAAAGTTTTCCAGCCTTTTGAAAAGGGATAATAGACTGTCGGTATAGCTCGAACATTTCCTCTTGCGAATTAAACGGAAATTCTCCTCGTAAATGACCTGTAATACCCTGATACGCCTTCACAATAAATTGAAAGTTTTCAGGAGTCTCGTTTATCCATTTTAAGCTATTTTTAATAGGTTGAATGGCATAAAAGGCAGTATCTAATTCCACGACAGGGAAATGCGCACTATAATCCTGAAGTTTTTGCTTAGCAGAGGATACATATAAATCAGGATGATCTCCCCAACCCGTTAAACCAATTTGAATCATGCAATCACCTCGTTAATTATATTATCATATCACTGCGTTAGCTTGTCAGACAAAATAAAAGAATTAAAAAAGCAGCAGGAATGAAATTACATTCACTCTGCTGCCTTTTGGACGGTCTATCTGTATTAACCGATAGAGCCTTCCATCTCAAATTTTATTAATCGGTTCATCTCAACCGCATATTCCATTGGAAGTTCTTTTGTGAATGGCTCGATGAAGCCCATTACGATCATTTCAGTTGCTTCTTCTTCACTAAGTCCACGACTCATCAAGTAGAATAATTGTTCCTCAGATACTTTCGAAACTTTCGCTTCGTGCTCTAGAGAAATGTTATCGTTCAAGATTTCGTTGTATGGAATTGTATCAGAAGTAGACTGATTATCCATGATCAATGTATCACATTCAATGTTTGCACGAGCTCCCGTAGCTTTACGTCCAAAATGAACGATACCACGGTATGTTACTTTACCACCTTGTTTAGAAATTGATTTCGAAACAATTGTAGATGAAGTATTTGGAGCTAAATGCATCATTTTCGCACCAGCATCTTGGTGTTGTCCTTTACCAGCGATCGCGATAGAAAGAGTCATACCACGTGCGCCTTCTCCTTTAAGGATAACAGCTGGGTATTTCATTGTTAATTTAGAACCGATATTACCATCAATCCATTCCATTGTAGCATTTGCATCACAAACAGCACGTTTTGTAACTAAGTTGTATACGTTGTTTGCCCAGTTTTGGATGGTAGTGTAACGGCAATAAGCATCTTTTTTGATAATGATTTCAACAACTGCACTATGAAGTGAGTTTGTTGTGTAAACAGGTGCTGTACATCCTTCCACATAATGTACAGATGCGCCTTCGTCTACAATGATTAGCGTACGCTCGAATTGACCCATGTTTTCTGAGTTAATACGGAAGTACGCTTGAAGTGGTGTATCCACTTTTACGCCTGGTGGTACATAGATAAATGATCCACCCGACCATACTGCCGAGTTAAGTGCAGAGAATTTATTATCTGATGAAGGAATAACTGTTCCCCAGTGTTTCTTGAAAATATCTTCATTTTCACGAAGAGCAGAGTCCGTATCTTTAAATACGATTCCCAAATCTTGAAGCTCTTGTTTCATGTTGTGGTAAACAACTTCTGATTCATACTGTGCAGAAACACCTGCAAGGTATTTTTGTTCAGCTTCCGGAATTCCCAGTTTATCAAATGTTGCTTTGATTTCCTCTGGTACTTCATCCCATGATTTTTCTGTTTGTTCTGATGGTTTCACGTAATACGTAATCTCATCAAAATTTAATGACCCTAAATCTCCACCCCATTGTGGCATTGGTTTTGAGTAGAAAATTTCTAAAGCTTTTAAACGATAATCTAACATCCATTGTGGTTCATTTTTCATACGTGAGATTTCTTCAACGATATCTTTCGTTAAACCACGTTTTGAACGGAAAATGGATACGTCTTTATCGTGGAAGCCATATTTATAATCGCCAATTTCAGGCATTTTTTTTGCCATCGTATTTCCTCCGTTCTCATTTTATTTCTTTTCTGAAACGCCTTTTTCCATCGCCTTCCACGCAAGTGTTGCACACTTAATACGTGCAGGGAATTTAGAAACACCGTTTAATGCTTCAATATCCCCAAGGTCAATAGAATCATCGTATTCTTTACCAAGCATCATATCTGAAAAGATGGTGGAAAGCTGAAGTGCTTCCTCAATGTTCTTCCCTTTTATCGCTTGCGTCATCATCGATGCAGAAGACATAGAAATGGAACAACCTTCCCCGTCAAACTTAGCGTTTTGGACTACGCCATCTTCCACTTGAAGTGTTAAATGTATGCGGTCTCCACAAGTTGGGTTATTCATATCAATTGTTAAAGCTCCATCCTCTATACTGCCTTTATTACGAGGATTTTTATAGTGATCCATAATTACTTGTCGATATAGTTGATCTAAATTATTAGAAGCCATCTCCGAAATACTCCTTTGCAGTGCGTAAGCCAGCAACTAGTCGGTCAATATCTTCTTCTGAATTGTACAGATAAAAACTTGCTCTTGCAGTTGCGGATACTTCTAACCATTTCATCAATGGTTGAGCACAATGATGTCCTGCACGAACAGCAATACCACTCATATCCAGGACAGTTGCTACATCGTGCGGATGCACTTCATCTAAATTAAATGTTACAATTCCAGCTCTTTGCGACGGATCTTGTGGTCCATAAATCGTTAAGCCTTCAATTGTAGACATTTTTTCCATCGCATAAGCAGCAAGCTCATGCTCATGTTTTTCAATAGCATCAAGACCGATTTCTTCTAGGAAATCAATTGCTGCTCCTAAACCTATTGCACCTGCAATTATAGGTGTACCAGCTTCAAATTTCCAAGGTAGTTCTTTCCATGTAGATTCATACAAGCCTACAAAGTCAATCATTTCCCCACCAAATTCGATCGGCTCCATTACTTCCAGTAACTCTTTCTTTCCATAAAGAACGCCGATACCAGTTGGCCCACACATTTTATGTCCTGAAAAAGCAAGGAAATCACAACCAAGTTTTTGAACATCCAGTTTGATGTGCGGCGCAGCTTGTGCTCCGTCTACCACCATAACTGCACCATGTTCGTGCGCTATTTGTGTAATTTCTTGAATTGGATTCATCGTACCTAATACATTGGAAACGTAAACAACAGATACTATCTTCGTATTATTCGTAATGGTTGCACGGACTTTTTCCAAAGAAATTGTCCCATCTTCTTCTAAGTCAATATACTTAAGAATAGCACCCGTTTCTTTTGCAAGTTGTTGCCAAGGAATGATGTTCGAATGGTGCTCCATATACGTAATAACAATTTCATCGCCTTCTGCTACATTTGCAAGGCCATAGCTTTTTGCAACTGTATTGATGGCAGTAGTTGTCCCGCGTGTAAAGATAATTTCCTCTGTAGATTTAGCATTTATAAATTTACGAACCTTCTCACGTGCTCCCTCATAGTTTTCAGTCGCACGATTGCCTAATGTGTGAACACCACGGTGAACATTTGAATTATCAAATTCATAGTATTTTTTCATCGCTTCAATTACTTGAATAGGTTTTTGAGAAGTAGCTCCACTATCTAAATAAACAAGTGGATGACCATTAACTTCTTGATTTAATATCGGAAAATAGCTTCGAATCTCTTTAATATTGAGCATTAGCGAACTTTCCTTTCAATAACCTCCGTCAGCTGTTTCTTCACGCCTTCGATCGGTAATTCGTTAACTACTGGAGCAAGGAATCCGTGAATAACCAGACGCTCTGCTTCGTGTTTTGAAATCCCACGGCTCATTAAATAGTACAACTGAAGTGGATCTACTCGGCCAACAGAAGCTGCATGACCTGCTGTTACATCATCTTCGTCAATTAATAAAATCGGATTTGCATCCCCACGTGCTTTTTCACTTAACATTAGTACACGTGACTCTTGCTCTGCATTTGATTTCGTTGCACCGAATTCGATTTTACCTACACCATTGAAGATAGAAGAAGCTTCATCTTTCATCACACCGTGCTTCAAGATTTGCCCTTCTGTATGTTTACCCCAATGAATAACTTTCGTTGTAAAGTTTTGTTTTTGTTTTCCACGACCTACAACAACCATTTTTACATGACCTTCTGAATTGTCCCCAACTAAATGTGTTACATTTTCAGAAATTGTATCGCTATCATTCATCATGCCAAGTGCCCATTCTAGCACTGCATCACGGCTAGTTACCCCACGACGATTTACATACGTAGTGAAACCTTCCGCAAGTACATCTACTGTTCCAAATGTAACTTTTGCATTATCTTTTACAATTACTTCGGAAACGATATTTGCTAGGCCGTTTGCTTTTTCTACTGTTGATAAATAGTTTTCCACATACGTAACTGCACTATTATCATCCGCCACAAGTAATGTGTGATTGAATAAAGATGATGTAGGATTGTCATGCAAATAAATAACTTGAATTGGCTCTTCCACTACTACATTTTTCGGTACATATACAAATACGCCACCGTTAAGAAGTGCAGCATGAAGTGCTGTCAACTTGTGCTCACGGACTTTAACGCCATCTGTCATAAAGTATTTTTGAACAAGATCACTATGCTCACGGATAGCTGTATAAATATCTGTTAAAATAACACCTTTTGCTTGTAAATCTTCCGATAAAGAAAGAAATGCTGGTGTGTTATTATGTTGAATATAAATATTTTTTTGTTCTTCTGCATTTACAAGTGCCTTCACTTCTTCAGGAAGTTCATCTAAAGATGCGAAAACATTGCTTTCTACAGTATGAGTTGGAAATTCAGTAAAATTCCAATTTGTAATTTTTGTTTTATCTGGTGCTGGCATTGGAAGCGTCTCAAATTCACCTAGTGCTTTTAGACGAAGATCCGTCATCCAGCTTGGCTCTTGGTGGCCTTCTGAAAAGGAGCGGATATCCTGCTCGGTTAATGCCAATTTCGTTTCAACCGTCATGCTGATTCGTCCCCTTTCTTATGCTTCTTGTCCAACTGTCTCGTCTTCAATTCCTAACTCTTCTTTAATCCAGTCATATCCTTGTGCTTCTAATTTTTGAGCAAGCTCAGGACCACCAGATTTAACAACGCGACCTTGCATCATTACATGTACATGGTCTGGAGTGATGTAGTTAAGAAGACGTTGGTAGTGAGTGATTACTAGACTTCCGAATCCTTCTCCACGCATTTCGTTGATTCCTTTAGAAACTACTTTAAGTGCATCGATATCTAAACCAGAGTCGATTTCATCTAAGATAGCGAACTTTGGTTTTAGCATCATTAATTGAAGGATTTCATTACGTTTTTTTTCTCCGCCAGAGAACCCTTCATTTAAATAACGTTGTGCCATGTCCAAATCCATTTCTAAAAATTCCATTTTGCTGTCTAATTCACGAATAAATTTCATCAATGAAATTTCGTCGCCTTCTTCACGACGTGAATTAATAGCTGAACGTAAGAAGTCAGCATTTGTAACTCCAGTAATTTCACTTGGATATTGCATAGCTAAAAATAAACCAGCTTGTGCGCGCTCGTCTACTTCCATTTCTAATACATCTTCACCATCAAGTTCAACAGAACCAGATGTTACTTCATATTTCGGATGACCCATGATAGCAGATGCTAAAGTAGATTTACCAGTACCATTTGGACCCATAACTGCGTGAATTTCATTTGTATTAATTGTTAGATTTACACCTTTTAGAATCTCTTTACCGTCGATTGCAACGTGTAAATCCTTAATAACTAAAGTCGACATTTAATAACCTCCATTAAGTAACTATGAATGTATAACCATTCTAATTTATTATCATTCTAATCTTAACCCAAACTGTATTCCCTTGCAAATCTTTTGAAAAACTTTACCATTTATAATAAAAAACATTCATAGTTATGATTTCTACTGATTTTTCATCTTACATTACTTAAAGAGTAGTAATATCTTACATTTTCAATAAGAGTACTCTAATTGAGAATCGATTTCACTATGAACACAGTGTTAACAGAAAAAATCCATGAAGAAATTTGTCTTCATGGATCTTCCTTTATTATTTTAACCTCGGTAAGCTTGCGCATCAATTTTTGCAACCAATTGAATACTCTTCTCGTAATCTTTTTGTCGACGCTTTTCAACTTTTAAGCGTAATGCTTGGCTGTTTCGTAATTCGTCGTACCCAAATCCATGTACTCCCCTGAATGCGTGGTCCATTTGTTCTGTGTAAGGTAACTCCTCTGAGTTGATAATGAATCAGTCCTTTCGATTATTAACGCTTACACTATAGTACATACCCATGTCATTCCATTTTAAACATTTATTTTTCTTTTGAAAATTTATCAACAATAATCGCAAGTGCAATCATTAAACCTAACATTGCTCCATTATTAATATAGGTAATATTCGTAATTGAAAAATACATCCATATAAAAAGAGGGCACTGAAAAAGTGGTATTCTAATAAAATTCCTAATAAATATCCGCTAATTGGATTTAGCACGGCTCTGTTCGCTTTCCGTGGGCGAGCGCCGAGCCTCCTCGGGCCAACACGATGTTGGTCAGGAAGGCGTTGTCTCAGGAAGAGGCGCCCTTAGCCTTCCTTCCTCTCAATCGCTTCGTGCGGGGTCTCGGCTGTCTCGCTTTCCCACAGGAGTCTCACGCCGCCATGCTAAATCCTATAGTACACAGTATCGTCACATCAAATATTTATCATAAAAAATTCTGTAATAGAGTTTTTCAGTTCCCCCTATAAAAAAAGCAAGCATTTTTCAATGCTTGCTTTCCCTCTATCTATAATATTAGTTAACTGGTACTACAGAACCGTTCCACTCAGTAATAATAAAATCTTGAATTTCTTTCGAGTGTAATGCGTCAACTAAAGCTTTGATTTCTTTTTTGTCTTTATCTTCAGCTCGTACAGCAACAATATTTACATATGGTGATTCTTTATCTTCTAATGCGATTGATTCTTCTAATGGGTTGATTCCAGCGTCAATTGCGAAATTAGAGTTAATAAGAACTGCATCGCCTTCTTCATTTTCATAAAGCTGAACAAGTAATGCTGGTTCATAGTTGGCATCAAATTTTAGATTTTTCTTATTTTCTACAACGTCTTTTACTTCAGCTGCTGTTTTATCTATACCATCCGCAAGTTTAATTAATCCCTTAGCTTCTAATAAAGATAAAACACGTCCATGGTCGGCAACAGAATTACTCATAATAATTGTAGCCCCTTCAGGTAACTCTTCTAATGACTTGTATTTTTTCGAGTAAACACCGATTGGCTCAATGTGAATTCCACCTGCATTTACAAAATCATACCCATTGTCTTTAATTTGGCCCTCTAAATAAGGAATATGTTGAAAAAAGTTAGCATCTAGGTCTCCAGATTCCAAATCTTTGTTTGGTAATACATAGTCTTGGTAAGTTTCAATTTTAAGTTCAATGCCTTGCTCTTCTAAAATAGGTTTTACTTGTTCTAATATTTCTGCGTGTGGAACGTTAGAAGCTCCAACTACTAATTCGCCGCTTTCTTCATTTCCACAAGCTGCAAGAGTTAATGCACTTACTGATAATAATGCCCCAGCTAAAAACTTTTTCATTTTCATTCTCTCCTTTATATTTCCCCAATTTATATTTGATCGAGTAAACTCGCAAACACCTATTAACGCTTGTCTATTTTGGATGTAATCGCATCGCCAATCCATTGAATAATAAATACAATAATTAAAATTAGTATGGTTGCGACTAATGTAACGTCTTCTCTACTTCTTTGAAACCCATCTAGGAAAGCCAAAGTTCCCAAACCACCAGCACCTATAATTCCTGCCATCGCAGTGTATCCAACAAGTGAAACACAAGTAACTGTTATCCCAGACACTAATGCTGGCATTGATTCTGGCAATAAAACCTTCCATATAATCGTAGACGTTTTAGCCCCCATTGATTTTGCGGCTTCTAAAACGCCTTTATCAATTTCCCTTAAAGCTATTAACACCATACGTGCATAAAATGGTGCTGCCCCTATGACAAGTGCAGGAAATGCTGCATTCGGACCACGCATTGTTCCCACTAACAACTTCGTTAATGGTATAAGTAAAATGATTAATATAATAAAAGGGATAGAGCGGAATATATTTACAATTGCTCCTGTTAACCAGTTTGCCATTTTATTCGCCCATGCTTGATGTGGACTTGTTAAAAATAATAGCAATCCAAGTGCGAGACCAAAGACAGCTGTTAAGATTGTTGATACTCCGGTCATATAAAGTGTTTCAAGTGCTGCTTCCCACATTCTAGGCCAATCAACATTCGGAAAAAGCGTATTAATCATTGTTGATCACCTCTGTACTTACTTTCTGTTCATGAATAAATCGAATCGCTTCATCGACTGCTAAAGCATCTCCATCTATTTGGAGAATTAGCGTGCCAAATGCACCGCTTTTTGTGTGCGAAATATTCCCTTGCACAATATTGACTTCTAGTTCGAATTGTTTGATCAGCCTAGAAAGTATTGGCTGTTCTGTTTGCTCTCCCACAAAAGTGAGTTTGATTAACTTGCCATTTGGATATAAATCCACTAGGTTTTGTATCGTTTGAATTGTTTGTGTAGATTCCGAAACTTGAGTAACAAATCTTTTCGTTATTGGTTGTTGTGGGTTTTGGAAAACTTCTAACACGTCGCCCTCTTCCACAACATGCCCACCTTCCATTACTGCCACTCGATTACAAATCTTTTGAATGACTTGCATTTCGTGTGTGATCAATACAATCGTTAAGCCTAGCTTCTCATTAATGCTGACTAACAGATCCAAAATAGCATCCGTTGTTTCCGGATCAAGTGCAGAGGTTGCCTCATCACAGAGTAATACTTCCGGACGATTTGCTAATGCACGGGCAATCCCTACTCGTTGTTTTTGTCCACCTGACAATTGGGAAGGATAATAATCTCCTCTTCCTTCCAGTCCAACAAGCTCGATCAATTCCTTCACTCGAGTTGTTCTCTGTTCTTTTGGGACACCTGCAATTTCTAGTGGAAATGCAATATTTTCAGCAACTGTTCTAGACCATAAAAGGTTAAAATGTTGGAAAATCATACTTACTTTCTGTCTTACTTGGCGAAGCATATCTTCTGAAATGGAAGTAATTTCTTTATCATTTACGATTATTTGGCCCGAAGTCGGTTTCTCTAGGCCATTAAGCAATCGGATTAATGTACTTTTACCAGCACCACTATATCCAATAATCCCAAAGATTTCGCCATGCTTAATGTCAAGATTTACATCTTCAACAGCAACAATCGTCCCTTGCTTCGTATTAAACTTTTTGGAAATATCTTTTAAACTAATCATGCAAATCTAACCACCTTTCATTAAAAAACCCCTTCTGCAAAAGAGCAGAAGGGGTGTAGGTTATCAATTTAAATAACACTCATCCATTCTCTCATTTCCCAAAGCATTCGCTTTGCGTGACTTGGCACCATTTCATTTACATGACGGTTGCCGGGCTTCGTAGGGCACTTCCCTCCACCTCTCTTAATAAGAGCGACACTATTAAATTTTAGTACAAATCGAATATTATCATACGACTACTTGGTCGTCAATACTTTTTATTGTCTCTAACAAATATGGTACAGCTTGAAAAGCGTATATTTTTTTATAAATAATCCCATTCTTCGCTATAAGAAGACATGGTACACTTTCAATTTCATATTCTTGAGCTAGGTTTCCTAAAAAGTTTATATTGGCTTGACCTAATGGATACGAAACCATTTCATTTATGACATTCAGCATTTTACTTGCTACCTGGCAAGTACCGCACATAGGTGTATAAATATATAATAAAGAAAGCTGAGAATTATTTTTATGTTGCTCCCACTGTTCTCGTGTCCATTCATTCACAATGCATCATCCTAAAGTAAAAATTCTTTTTTCACTTTAATATTAACACGTTTCAATATGGAAGCCAAAACTTTAAAAGGGGTATTAGCGACTTCACAATACATTGGATTCGTGTATAAATGAATTGCTTCAGGATATTCTTTTCTAACAATCGAACGAATTTGCTCACCTGATTTATCTGAGTCCAAAAAAGCATAAATTGGTAAACCTACATAGGGATTCAGAATCTCCTCTAGCTTTACACTAGAAATAGTTCCATTTGTACAAATGATTTCTGGGGATTCATCCAGAAGTGTTAAAAGCTGTAGCTTATCTGATCTGCCTTCGACGAGAATTACTTTTTCACTAAATACATTAGCCATTTAGCTTCTCTCCCTACTACTTTCTTTCAATCATTATATGAAAAAAACGCCGACAATTAACCGGCGTTTTCATTATTACTATGAAATTAATTCTTCGTATTTTTCTGAAGATAATAATGCATCCACTTCAGTTACATCAGTTGGCTCTACTACTATCATCCATGCATTTTCATATGGAGACTCGTTTACAAATTCGGGGCTATCTTCTAATTCGCTATTAACTTCCACAACTTTCCCACTAATAGGTGCATAAAGTTCTGAAACAGTTTTTACAGATTCTACACTACCAAAAGGATCTCCTGCTTTAATCTCGTCTCCCACTTGTGGAAGCTCTACAAACACGATATCTCCTAGTTCTGATTGTGCAAAATGAGTAATACCGATGCGAACGTTCTCGCCTTCTGTTTTTACCCATTCATGCTCTGCTGAATACTTTAAATCTTTAGGTGCGCTCATAAATATACCCCTCTCAAAATTGTTATACATCCACTTATTATAGTCACATATTTTATTAGGAAAAACAAGTAGTATTAAGGCGTCAGACGTCTGATCTCTAAAGGTTCAGCTTAGACTGTCTTGAAAACGCTTGGCTAGGAAGGCAACCTAAGTTCGCGACATCCATGTCGCAACGGTTGCAAATCTTTTTCTGCGATGAGCAAATGAAATGGCGCAGGATCATGCATGACTATCAACGTGTGAAAGGTGCTTTATTTGCTTATCCAACTATTCGTAAACTGTTCTTCCTTAAAACCTAACGTAAGCTGTTTCCCATCAAAAACAAGTGGACGTTTAATAAGCATTCCATCTGTTGCAAGAAGTGCCAGTTGCTCTTCTTCCGACATGGTAGGAAGCTTGTCCTTTAATTGAAGCTCACGGTATTTCATACCACTTGTATTAAAAAACGTCTTTAAATCAACATTACTTGTATCAAGCATTTCCTTTAAAAGTTCTTTAGAAGGAGGATCTTCTACTATATGGTGATAAATAAACTCTACTCCATTGTCTCTTAACAATTTACTAGCCATATTACATGTACTACACTTTGGATATCCAAAAAATTGAATCGTCATAAAATCTCACCTTTTTTCTTTTATCATAGCACACAACCACTGCCAAAAGCAGTGGTTGTCTGCGACGAGCTTTGCGCAGGAGCACACGGGTTTCTGCGACGAGCTTAGCGCAGGAGCACACGGGTTTCTGCGACGAGCTTTGCGCAGGAGCACACAGGTTTCTGCGACGAGCTTGCGCAGGAGCACACGGGTTGTCTGCGACGAGCTTTGCTCAGGAGCACACGGGTTTCTGCGCGAGTCGGGAGCTCTGTTGCTGTTTTAAAATATGTTCGTGTTTATTACAAGTATGAGAAATGAGGTAGAAATTCTTTTCTTAAAAGGATTTTTATAAATTCTTATTAACAGATAAACACTGCTTTCCGTGTAATTCATTGGATTTTCATATCTTAAAACAAAAGGGGCTGCCCCTAAAGTCATACATTGACTGAGAGATGGTCCCTTTTCCAATGAATTGATTTCCGTTCCAGACGGACGCTTTCCGCGGGCATGGCTTCAGTCTCCTCGTCGCTTTCGCTCCTGCGGGGCCTTCAGCTCATGCTATTCCCGCTGGAGTCGCCGTCTTTCTCTACAATCAATTGCTTACAAAAAATAGTAGTTTTAATAAAAAGTATACAAAAAACAGGTGTAGAAAAAGTGAACTGCCCCGTAAAAGTTAGACACCAATCTAACTTTTACGGGGGTTTTTTATGGCAAAAGTAAGGGCTGAACAACGTATTCAAGCAGTTCAACGATACTTAAATGGAAATGAATCTATGATTGAAATCGCAAAAGATATCGGAGTGACAGATCGGGTTGTAAATGAATGGGTTCGCCGCTATCAAAAAAATGGTGTAGAGACTTTCTTAAGGTCCTATACAAAATATTCAGCTGACTATAAAATGAATGTACTTAATTATATGAACGAGACAGGTACATCTTCGATTAATACAGCTGCACTATTTAATATTTCATCTCCTGGTATGATTCGGAATTGGAAAATGAATTTTGAGGTTGGTGGTTATGATGCCCTTGTTTCTAAGAAAAAGGGGCGTCCATCCATGAAAAAAGAAACAAATAGAACAACGAAACCAACACCAATTGAAGGATCTGTTGAGGCATTAGAGGCACGTATTAAACAATTAGAAATGGAGAATGCGTACTTAAAAAAGTTGAATACTTTAGTTCAAATGCAAGAAAAATTACCAATCAAATCAAAGCGCAAGTAATTTATGAACTAAAGGAAATCTATGAAGTAGTGGAATTAATCAAAGTCGCTGATATTCCACGTAGTACGTATTATTACTGGGAAAAGCGTTTGAATCGTACTGATAAATACGCTGAAGTGAAAGTCGCAATTCAGTCCATTTATCTTGAACATAAGGGACGTTATGGTTATCGTAGGATTGCCAAAGAACTGAAAAAATACGGCTTTCATTATGATCCTAAAACGATTAATTATTTGATGAATGCCATTGGCATAAAATGTGAAGTCCGCATGAAGAAATACCGTTCGTATAAAGGAAACGTCGGAAAAATTGCCCCAAACATATTACAACGCGATTTTACAGCGAAAAAAATGAACGAGAAATGGGTAACAGACGTGACAGAGTTCCATCTATTTGGTGAGAAACGCTATTTATCACCCGTCCTTGATTTATGCAATGGCGAAATCATTGCATACACAGTAATGAGTCGTCCAGTGTACAAACTAGTCCATGATATGCTAGAACAAGCATTGGAGCGCCTTCAATCAAGTGATCAAGTCATTCTTCATTCGGATCAAGGTTGGCACTATCAAATGAAAAAGTATCGACAAACATTAAAACAACATGGGATAATGCAGAGTATGTCCCGTAAGGGCAATTGTTTGGACAACGCAGTCATTGAAAATTTCTTTGGCTTATTAAAATCTGAACTCCTGTATCTACAAGAGTTTGAATCCATGGCACATTTTGAACAGGAACTCAAAGACTATATTCACTATTACAATCACAAACGAATGAAGGAAAAATTAAAAGACCTAAGCCCGGTGGAGTACCGAACTCAGGTCTTAGAAGTTGCTTAACTAAATATGTCTAACTTTTTTGGGTCAGATCAATTTATGGGCTTATTGGACAGCCCCCTTCTAGATTAAACGATGTATTTTTCAGCGTCGATTAGCTTTACAGATGCTTCACGCTTTTTCAAAATCAAGTTATAAGGCGTATTGCGCGTTAGTTTGCGAAGAGCAGAAAGCATGATGCGCAAATTATCGCCATCCGCAGATGCAATTAACGTTTCTTTTGCTGCTTTTTCGATGTCATCAAAAGCTTCTTGGCAGAAAATTTGTGTATAAAGAAGTTTTTGGTTTGCTTTTTCTTCACCACTACGGCCAATTGCTTTTTCTGTACGAAGAACGGCAGATTCCATTGCGAATAAGTTGTTGGCGATGTTTGCAATATTCACAAGTACTTCTTGTTCTGCTTCTAATTTCGTACCAAAACGTTGTGCAGCAAGGCCAGCAGCTAAAATACCAATCTTCTTCGCATTCGCTACTAATACTTTCTCTTGAGCTAATGCTTCATCTCCAACTTCCTCTGGCATCATCATTAATAGCTCTTCTTGTAAGCTTTGTGCTTTTTGAAGCAGCGGTAATTCACCCTTCAATGCTTTTTTCAAGAACGTGCCCGGCACGATTAGACGGTTAATTTCGTTTGTTCCTTCGAAAATACGGTTAATACGTGAGTCACGATAGATACGCTCTACTTCGTATTCTTGCATGAAGCCATATCCACCATGTAACTGAACAGCTTCATCTGCAATATAATCTAACACTTCCGAACCAACAACTTTATTAATAGAACATTCAATTGCATATTCCGCGATAGAAGCAGCAATTGCTTTTCCGTCCTTTTGCTCTTCTTCACTTAATTGGCCCATGCGGTCTTCAAAATATCCAACAGTACGATAGATTAAGCTTTCTGTCGCATATAATTTAGATGCCATTGTAGCTAATTTTTGCTTAGTTAAATTAAATGAAGAAATAGGTGTTTTAAATTGTTGACGTTGATTGGAGTATGAAATCGCTAATTCTAATGCACGCTTAGAACCACCTACAGTACCTACCCCTAATTTGTACCGACCAATATTTAAAATGTTAAAGGCGATTATGTGTCCACGACCGATTTCACCTAGTAAATTTTCTACTGGAACTTCTGCATCTTGTAGAATTAGCGTACGAGTAGAAGATGATTTGATTCCCATTTTCTTCTCTTCTGCTCCTACGGAAACACCAGGAAATTCACGTTCCACGATAAATGCCGTGAATTTATCTCCGTCTACTTTTGCGTATACTACAAATACATCTGCAAAACCTGCGTTTGTGATCCATTGCTTTTCACCATTTAAAATGTAGTGAGTGCCTTCTGGATTTAATTTTGCAATCGTTTTTGCTCCAAGTGCATCAGAACCTGAACCTGGCTCCGTTAATGCATATGCAGAAATTTTGTCTCCAGAAGCAGAGTTTGGTAAGTACTTTTGTTTTTGCTCTTCATTTCCAAAAAGAACAATTGGTAAAGTACCAATCCCAACATGTGCCCCGTGTGTAATAGAGAAACCACCAGCTACGGATAATTTTTCTGCAATTAATGCAGAAGAAATTTTGTCTAAACCTAAACCACCGTATTCTTCTGGAATATCAGCTGCAAGTAAACCAAGGTCTCCAGCAGATTTTAATAAACGTACTGAGTGTTCAAACTCATGATGTTCTAAGTTTTCAACAACAGGTAATACTTCGTTTATCACGTAGTCTTCTGTTGTTTTTGCTATCATTATTTGCTCATCCGTGAAGTCCTCTGGTGTGAATACACGGTTTGCATCAATATCTTCTACTAAAAAGCTTCCACCTTTAACTACATCTTGAACCTTTGTCATATCCTAATCCCCCTATGTGATAGTTATTCTGTTTGTCTTATAAAAGCTCAAATACGCCGGCTGCCCCCATGCCGCCTCCGATACACATTGTTACTACCCCAAACTGCTTACCTTGACGCTTCAGCTCGCTCATCATTTTTAATGTTAAAATTGTTCCAGTTGCTCCAAGTGGGTGTCCTAGAGCGATTGCACCGCCATTAACATTTACTTTTTCGATGTCGATTCCTAAGTGACGAACTACTTGAATCGATTGAGAAGCAAACGCCTCGTTAATTTCCCAAATATCGATGTCCTCTATCGATAATCCTGCAAGTTTCAATGCTTTTGGTACTGCTACGATTGGTCCAATACCCATTAGGTCTGGTGCCACACCGCCAACTGCGAATGAACGGAATTTAGCCATTGGTTTTAATCCCTGAGCTTCTGCTACTTCACGGTCCATCACAAGTACTGCTCCTGCTCCGTCTGAGGTTTGTGAAGAGTTTCCTGCTGTGACTGATCCACGAACGTTAAATGCAGGGCGTAATTTTGCAAGTGTTTCAACTGTCGTACCAACACGAACGCCCTCATCCATTTCAAATAAAAACTTTTTCTCTTGAGCTTTGTTATTTTCATCTACAAAATACTTCACTACTTCAACAGGAACAATATGGTCATTGAACTTTCCAGCGGCAATTGCAGCTGCAGCAAGTTCATGTGAACGAACGGCAAAAGCATCTTGATCGGCACGGCTTACACCATATCTATTCGCCACTTGCTCTGCTGTATGACCCATTCCCATATAATATTGTGGTGCTGTTTGAGCAAGATGCGCATTGGGGCGAATTGTATTTCCCATCATAGGGACCATACTCATCGATTCTACTCCACCCGCAATAATTGCTTCGGAATGTCCAAGCATAATACGCTCTGCTGCATAGGCAATCGATTGCAGACCTGATGAACAAAAACGGTTTACCGTAATAGCTGGTGTACTATCTGGAAGACCTGCTAATGCACCGATAATACGAGCAACGTTCATCCCTTGCTCTGCTTCTGGCATCGCACATCCTAAAATTAAGTCATCTATCGGGCCATCATATCCACCGGCTCTTTTTAACGTTTCTCTTACAACCAATGCCCCAAAATCATCTGGGCGAACAGTTGCTAAAGATCCTTTCTTCGCTTTACCAACTGGTGTTCTAGCACCTGCTACGATTACTGCTTCACGCATGAGTTCTCCTCCTTTTACCTAACACATGTTTAGTTGCGTAATGGCTTACCTTTCACTAACATGTGCTGCATCCTTGCTTGTGATTTTGGTTCTGCAACTAAACTTAAGAAAGCTTCACGCTCTAAATTAAGTAAATATTGCTCATCTACTAGCGTGCCATATGGAACTTCCCCACCTGCAATAACATATGCAAGTTTTTTCGCGATTTTCAGATCATGCTCACTAATATATCCAGATAAGAACATACCTTCCGCTCCTAAAAGTAACGTCGCATAGCCAGGTGATCCTGTCACAGGAACTTTTTCACGAATAGGAGCTTTATATCCAGCTTCTACAAGTGCTAACGCTGCTTGTTTTGCATCATAAATTAAATGGTCTGGATTTACACTAATGCCATCCGCAAAGGTTAAGAAGTTAGTTTCACGTGCTTCTTCTCCAGAAGTCGATACATTCGCCATTGCAATCGTTTCAAATACTTTATTTGCAACATATTGATAGTCCACTTGGACACCGTTTGGAAGACCTTTTAAGTGTTTCATATAAAGCTCTTTATTTCCCCCACCGCCAGGAATCAGGCCAACTCCTGCTTCTACAAGCCCCATATAAGTCTCCGAAGATGCTTGAATGTGAGCTGCTGGTAAAGTAGCTTCTGCTCCTCCACCAAGTGTCATTCCGAATGGAGCAACTACAACTGGTTTTGCAGAATATTTAATTTTCATCATCGCATTTTGGAATTGGCGAATCACAAAGTCTAATTCAAAAATGTTATCGTCTTGCGCTTCCATTAAAATCATCCCAAGGTTAGCTCCTACACTAAAGTTTTTCCCTTGGTTTCCAATCACAAGCCCTTTGAAGTTCTTTTCCACTTCGTCTACTGCAAAGTTAATCATTTGCACAATGTCTATGCCAATTGCGTTTGATTTGGAGTGAAATTCTAATAAAGCAATCCCGTCACCTAAATCTATTAAACTTGCACCAGAATTGGCCTTGATGACACCATTTTTTTTCTTATATCTCTTCAAATCTATTACTTTTTCATTTACTGGAACGGTTTTGTAGTCATTTCCGTCGAAGAAGTAAAGATCTCCATTTTCTTCTTTATAGAAGCATTCAAAACCTTTATCTAGCAAAGATTGAACGAAGGTTGGTATTTCATGACCTTCTGCTTTCATTTTTTCCACGGAATCTTTTACACCTATTGCATCCCAAATTTCAAACGGGCCTTGCTCCCACCCAAATCCCCATTTCATCGCTTGGTCGATGGATACGATATCGTCTGCAATTTCTCCGTGAAGCTCTGCTGAGTATCGAAGCGTTGGGTTTAAAATATTCCATAAAAGCTCTCCAGTTCGGTCTTTTGCATATGTTAACGTTCTCACTTTTGCAGCTAGACCCTTTTGTTGCTTCGCCATTTCTATGGAAGGTGTTTTAAGTTTTTTCACTGGCTCGTATACAAGTGTTTCTATGTTCAATTCTTTAATTTCTTTTCCTTCCTTTAAGAAGAAACCTTGACCTGTTTTTGCACCAAGCCATTTATTTTCAAGCATTTTTTGCATAAATCCAGGTACTTCAAATACTTTTTGCTCTTCACCAGATGTTTGGTCATATACATTTTTCGCAACATGTGCAAATGTATCTAAACCCACAACATCTAGTGTTCTAAACGTAGCAGATTTTGGACGTCCGATTAGTGGACCAGTGACAGAGTCTACTTCTCCAACTGAATATCCTCTTGCTTGCATTTCACGAAGTGTTACAAGTAAGCCATATGTGCCAATTCGGTTTGCAATAAAGTTTGGAGTATCTTTTGCAAGTACAACCCCTTTGCCTAAAACGTCTTCTCCAAATTTTTTCATAAACTCTATTACTTCCGGAGAAGTTGTTTTTGCCGGAATTACTTCTAATAGTTTTAAATAACGTGGTGGATTGAAGAAATGCGTTCCAAGAAAGTGCGTTCCAAAGTCTTCCGAGCGACCTTCCACCATCGCATGAATGCTAATACCTGAAGTATTAGAACTGATAATAGTCCCCGGTTTACGTACTGCATCTATTTTTTCATATAAACTCTTTTTAACCTCTAAATTTTCTACTACTACTTCTATGATCCAGTCCACATCTTTTAACTTTTCCAAGTCATCTTCTAAATTGCCTGCAGTAATTTGTTGCAAGTTCTTAATAGAAGTAAGTGGTGCTGGCTTTTGCTTCAACAGTTTTTGGAGAGCTGTTTGAGCAAAGCGATTACGAACGGATGGGTGCTCCAATGTAAATCCTTTTGCTTCTTCCTCTTTACTAACTTCTCTTGGAACGATATCTAATAACAAAGTTGGTATGCCTATGTTTGCTAAGTGAGCTGCGATTCCGGAACCCATTACCCCTGAACCAAGTACAGCTGCTTTTTTAATTTGATATGTCACGTGCAAAGCCTCCCCTTCAACTTGAATGAACGCTCATTCATTTTATGAACAAAAAAAATAAAATCAATTTCTATATCTATCATTTTAGAACACTATTTGAATTTTCGCAATAATAAAATGAGTAAAAAAATGCATATTTCTTTCTCGGCTATTGAAAACAGTGTAAACTTAAATCAAAAGAGATGGAGGTATATGATATGCAAAAAATTACAACAACAGAACAATTTAATGAAATCATTTCTGGTGACAAGGAAGTACTAGTAAAATTCGAAGCTGGCTGGTGCCCAGATTGCCGTCGAATGGAAATGTTCATTGATCCTATCATTGAAAAATATAACCAATATACTTGGTATGAAGTGAACCGTGACGAACTTCCAGAAATCGCAGATAAATATGAAGTAATGGGTATTCCTAGTCTACTTATTTATAAAAATGGAGGAAAAAAAGCACACTTACATAGTGCAAACGCAAAATCTCCAGAACAGGTAACTGAATTTTTGGATGCACAAAACTAAATATCAAAAAGGCTGTTCCATTTCGGAGCAGCCTTTTCTTTATAAAAGGCTCTGTTAAATGATCATGTTGTTAAGTGACGAAAATCCACTCGCTTTCCGCGGGCGAACTGCCAATTCCTCTCGGGCCAACAGGATGTTGGTCACGAATCCGTTGCCACATGGATGTGGCGAACTTAGGATTTGTTCCTATAAGCTCGTTGCGGGGTCTTGGCAGCCCATTTTTCCGCAGGAGTCTCGCGGATTTTTTGTCACAAAATATATGCTTCAAAAAACTATGCATAATTAAACAGTGTCTAAAAAAACGAAATACACGTTTTTATGTTAAAAATTTCTTTACCATAAACACTTGAGAAAGCTCCATTTTTTTAAATCCTTGATTTTGTAAAAATGAAAGTGTCTTTTGCTTATAATCCACTAAATTATAAGTTGTTCTTTTGAGTGAATGTTGAAAGTACAGTCCTTCCTGTAGTACAGCATGAAGAGCACGCTCGCCTTCCTCATCTTCCTTATTAAGAACTGCTTGAAATAAAGTGACACCTTCCACTTCTGAACCGTATTGTTGCTTTGTTTTTACTAAACAAGCAGCAAGCACTTCCTCATTCTTCGTTGCAATAACCGCTTCTCCTCCAACCTTCGGGATAATGGAAGGATCCACTTGCCACGGCACTAAAGTTGGAAAAATACCTGCATTAGCTGCTTGTAAGGCTGGGATTCTTTTTAAGCTAAATTCACTTGCCACATCCTCATCGAAAGGAAGTACTCCATCCGCTTCCCAAAAATGTAATGTGTCGATTACTTCATAGCCAATCTTTTCATATAATTTAATAGCTGGATGATTCACAGTCAAAGCTTCTAAAGTAGCAACAGATACACTTTGTTGCTTCAATAGTTCGAGCGCTTTTTCCATCAGAATAGTACCAAGCTTTTTCCCACGGTACTCTGGAATGATTCCTGTTCCACCATTCCATGCTATTTTCTGTCCATCCACTTCTCGTATGCCCTGCAACACAATTCCAATAGGAATATCCTCATCAAACATGACAACTGACAACTCTGTTGAAAGCCCTTCATTGCCTAAACGTGCTACAAAAGCATCCAATGACATCTGCATCGGAACAAAATACCCTTCAAACCCACGAGTAAAAAGTTTATGCGCTTCCTTAAACGTTAGATGCTCGATTGTCTTAAACGAAATCATTCCCTAACCCCCTTTTTTACTTCCTTTTAAAACGATGTAAAACAAATAGGAGTACGTTTTGATTTAAACCACTCATCCAACTTTTTTACATCTATATTATTTAATGTCACTTCGCCGTAATTTTGAAGAGCTTCAACGGAAACGCAGCCCATCCACCAAGCGCTTAAATTATGAATACCAATTTGTACATTTGCTTGTTCATTGGATTCAGATAATTTTGTGGCATTCCAATAATCACCATTGTAAGTAATTTCATATAACCCTTGTTGCTCATTTATGAATGTATCTTCTATTTCTAGTAATATTCTTGTATTTTCTTCTGGTCTTCTAAGGTTATGAAAGTCGGTTTCGTTTACAAACGATAGGATATTAGTAATACGATACATTAAGCCTGCTCCGGTTGTTGCAACCTCATGATATGCGCTTGGTATAAGATGGTTGGAATCATTCATTGGATTCGTAAGTCCATATAAAAAGGATGAATCATTCGTACGAAAAATAATTCGATCCACTTGATCATGTTGGGAATGTAACCAAGAAGCTAACTGTTTATAAGCTAGAGGTTCTGTCCAAATCCATTCGTGCACAATCATATGTTGGTGTAGAAAGTGACTATCTTTTACTGGCTGCAATGTAAATGCTATTGCACCAATTAATCGCTCGTCCTCTACCACACCAACGTAATGGGTTGTTGCATTTTTAATATGTTGCCTTTCACTCCATGTTCTTTTAATCATCCCGTGATTGCTTTGAGCGTAATCATTATATAGAGAGACTATCTCTTCCTCATCATCTGGAGATAAGAACTTCACCAATCCTTTTTCTCCATCTGCAATAAGAGCGCTTGGCTTAATTTTAAATTCATATTTCATTGGCCCATATCCATACCCCATTTTCCGATAAAAACTTGGATTAAAAGGATACAGGGAAACGAGGGCTACATTTTCCTGTCTAGCAAATGCATGAAAATGGGAGAGAAGTTGAAATGCAATCTTCTCTTTTTTGTGAAGAAGATGTACAGCCACCATACCGATTCCGAGAATACGTTGAAATTTTCCGTTTATATTACATTCAAAATCATGCAGACGATAAATCCCTAGAAGCTCTTCAATCTTATTAAAATAGCCGAAATAGTGAATACCGTTTTGTTCCTTTTGCTCTCGTGTCAAACGCTCTACAAATTCCATTTTTTTCTCTTCTGTTTGCAAGTTCATACCTGGATAAGCAAGCGAAGCGATATTTGATGCCTCTTTATAATCTTGCGTTTGTAATAGTCGAATCAAGTCATTAACCCCTTTTTATACTCAGTTCATCTGATTTCACTATAAAATATTCCGATACTTTAGACAATACAAATATTATACGATATGTATTTGTTGCAAATTTATTCAAGTATATTTAAAGTAAAATCTAAAAAAGAGCTCTTCCCTTTTAAATAGGAAAAACTCTTTTTGAATTGGAGGTCACTAATGAAAATTCAATTGCCTGTTCAAGGCTACTCTCAATATAATGCTTCGATTCAATCTAATTATCAAGCTTCTGCTTGTGGTCCTGTCACTGCATACGTGCTACTAAATTTTTTATTCCCAAACACAAATGCTTACCATCCAAATGAACTTTACAGCAAATTAGGTGGTACTCGGATTGGGTTATTTACTTATCGTTTGGTGCGTAATATGCGCAAGCTTCTAGGACCTGATTGGTTAATAGAAAAATGCTCGTTGCAGAGTGCATTAGACGAATAAAAAATGATCGACCGCTCGCGTTAAAATTCGATAAGTATTTTACGTTTAAATGGAATAAAAAATTTACTTTTTCCTATCATTGGGTACCACTTATTGGATACGAATTAGATGAGGGTGAGCTTTTTCTACTCGTTCACGACAACGGGGGGCGAAATCGTGAAAGTAGCATCCGTAAAATACGCTATACAGACAATGCCTCCATACTTACTTTTGTAAAAGTCGCCCCCTGTTCAACTCGTTAATTTTTTAGCTGTCTAGCTAAAATCGTGTATCCATGATCGTATAAATAGTCCAATTTAGTAGAATCGATGTTTTGTACTACAAGCTGATCTAGTTCTGCTTCTATTGGAACATCTCGTCGAATGGTTGCAAGCTGTTTAGATAAATGAAGCATTTGTAAGTCTGTTTCAATTTTTGTTCGCTGCCCGACTTTTAACAAATGAAGTGAATCTATCACTTTTTCAACTGTTCCATAGGTTTGTACTAATTGTAAAGCTGTTTTCGGTCCAATCCCTTTTACTCCTGCGTACCCATCACTGGAATCCCCCATAAATGCTTTGACATCTGGGAATAGAAGTGGTGATATCCCGTATTCCTCTAGAAATCTAGCTTCGTTATATACGTCGTAAATAGTGAATCCTTTTTTCGTAAAGGCAATTTCTGTGGAAGGATGCAGAAGCTGAAGTAAATCCTTATCACCACTAACAATCGTAAACCTCGCATCATCTTGCCATTTATGTGTAATGGAAGCTATTGTATCGTCCGCTTCCATCCCCACAATGCCAAAATTCATCCAACCTAAATGCTCCGATAAATCTTGTGCCATATCAAATTGAGGTACAAGTTCTTCAGCAGGCTTTGGTCGATTGGATTTGTAGCCATCATATAGATCATTCCGAAATGTATTCATCCCTTTATCCCAACAAATGGCCAGATGGGTCGGCTGCATTAATTGCTGTGCAGCTAGTACATGCCGAGCAAATCCTTGTACAGCATTTGTCGGAATCCCTTTATCGTTTTTAAAATAGTTTCCAGACATCGCTGTTGCAAAAAACGAGCGAAATAGTAGAGCCATTCCATCTATTACTAGTACATGTGGTTTTTCCTGTGTCATATTCAACATCCTTTTCCATTCATTATTCATAAGTATAACATGTACGTATTGAATAAAGAGAAAGATAGATTTAGCATAGTTGCTAAAGCAAATCCTAGTAAAAAGTATTGAAATACAAAAGGTTATTAGTTGGTAACTACTCTATTTTTTCGTTTGAAAGCAGCTTAAATATTACTAATAATTCAGGAAAAGGAATGGAGGATATCGAATGGGTTTGAAAATTGTACGTTTCCAACAGCAAAACAATATATATTGGGGTGTCGTCAAAGAACAAAAAATCGCTGTATTAACAGAGCAATATGACAGATTAGCTAGATTTTTGAAATATGGAATATCCGAAGCAAAAGTTATAATGATTCAGGAGAATAATAGAATGGTTTCATTCGATGATGTAAAATTATTAAGCCCCTTTACAAGTCCGGCGCAAATTATTTGCCAAGGTGTTAACTATTCAACCCTTCACGAAGAAACAGGTTTTGATAAGAACCGTCCACCATACAACTTGATATACGGTAAAACAACCAGTTCACTTACAGGGGCTGTGGATGATACTGTGCGTCCAAGAAGCTTTTCAGTGAAATGAAACCCAACTATTTTAAGTTCAAGTTTTTACTCTCTCAATTCCTTTAGGAGTTATCGTTTCTTTTGCCCATAAAAAATTCCGATACGTTTTTGCTCTTAATGTATTTGTAGAAAAGATAGTTTTTCTTGTGTAATCATCCGAATCATCATAAGAAGTTACAATTCGTTTAGATTGCTCCTTCATATTTCTTGCTTGCAAATAGTTGGATAGTTTAACAGGAGTACCCCTATTCTCTACTAAACCATGTAAATAAAAAACGGCACTCTTCTTTTGCTTAATAATTGCATCAAAAACAAACATAATGACCCGATCCATGTCTCTTTTTCGAGCAATTATATCCATATAATTAGCATTATCAAGAGCTAAAAACTGCACTATATAGCCAAACCAAGTTTTTTTCAATTGAATCGGAAAAAATGCAATAATACGTTTATGCTCTCTTACTGCATATATTTCCACTTCTTCATTTTCACTTAGGAAACGCCACCAGTTATAAACAAATTCAAACTCTATAAATGGGTTCGTATTTTGATTTTCTGCTGAAATAGCAGACCATTCTTTCTCATATACTCCCAGATGTTTATACGTGCTAATTACAATGAGCTCCAAATAATCCTCCATTCAAGTCAGGTTTGTTTGATAAGCGCATAATATTAAATAGTCTCCTCTAGCTCGGGAAAATACGGGGTCCACCAGAAAGTTCAGTTTGATCATTTCTTCAAGTACCACTTTACTTGAATCAACAGAGCCAATTAGGATTGATTTCATTTCCATCTCCTTACGGTTAAAAACAGACTTTTCACTATTCATTTTCATACCTACAACATTAACTGCTTTTAAAATACTCCTCACCGAACACAATTATCGCAACCGTTTTAATAATGATTTTAACATCGAGTAAAATGGAATAATTTCGAATATATGCAAGGTCATATTTGATTCGTTTCTCCCACGATATTGAATTACCCCCTTTGACTTGGGCAAGACCTGTCATTCCTGGTTTCATCTGAAGACGATGCATCTGAACCGGTGTATATTCCTCTACTTGTATACGAACTGTTGGTCTAGGTCCTACTAAACTCATCTCTCCTACCAAAACATTGACAAGCTGCGGAAGTTCGTCTATTTTTGTCCTTCTTAAAAATTTCCCTAATGTAGTAATTCGATTTTCATCCTTTGAAAAATCTAAATTTCTCTCTGCTTCCACGTCAACCTTCATCGTTCGGAATTTAAATATATGGAAGTCTACCCCGCTTTTCCCCACCCTTTCTTGCTTAAAAAAAACGGGACCAGGCATCGTGATTTTCATAAGCAAGACAATCACAACAATCAGTGGTGATAACAATAGCAATCCTAAACCACTACCAACTAGATCGATCAGTCTTTTAAAAAACAGTTTCAGATTACTGACTG
The DNA here is from genome assembly GCF_038005325.1 of Psychrobacillus sp. FSL H8-0484. Lineage (NCBI taxonomy): Bacteria > Bacillati > Bacillota > Bacilli > Caryophanales > Bacillaceae > Psychrobacillus > Psychrobacillus sp. FSL H8-0484. The sequence continues at coordinate 3,105,165 of NZ_JBBOSZ010000001.1, forward strand.
TGTACATATTCCAAAGCTCCTTCATCTTCGTTCCAACCACTGAATTCTCAACATCTAGTTATCTAATAATCTTGATTTCGTTGTATTTCATCATCCGAATACGTTCTTCGTACCGACCAATGACATTTTTATTCACTTGATTGTGTAAATTATGGACGATCATCTTCGGTATGTTGACACCACTTTCATAGGCATGCGGGTAACCTCCACCAAAACGTGGATTCACTTCCGAAATGATATATTCCCCATTTACTTTAAAAATGTCGATGTCAATGATTCCTCTAAAACCAACCACTTTCACAAAATCTTTAATAAGATCAAACAGTTTTTCATCTTTGATAGAAATGGATTTATCCGTTTCTCCTGCTCTCATCGCAAGCTTTTCTTTTGTAAAAATGGCGACGGGTTCACCTGAATGGAGATCTATATACACATCCGCGCCGATTTCAACCCCATCTATAAATTCCTGAATCATCATATTCTTATAGTTTTTAAATAATAATTCAACTTCCTCTTTTGATGTCACTTTATTGATATGGATACTTGCGCTGCCCTTTACTGGTTTAACAAATACGGGAAAGTCTACAACCCCAGCATCCACATTTCGATAAAATTCTTCTTTATCAATATAGCTTTTAATTGAATGAAAGCCGTTTATTACTAGAAATGTATTCAGAGAAAACTTATCAAAGCACATCTCAACGATTTCTAAATCAGACACAATCGGGATGGTGCCTACGTTTAAAAATTCTTCTCGATGTTTCGCTAACAAACTGATTTCCGGGTCGATTAACGTAAACACAGCCTTGACATCATTATTTTTACATATTGCTAGAATCGTACTTAAATAATCTTGATGATCAATCCTTGGAACGATAAAGTACTGGTCCGCATCATAAAGTGCTGGTGCGAGAGGACTACAATCTGTCGCGTAGACCTTGCCGATTCCTTCAAGCTCTTTTTTGAAGTATTGAACGATTTTATTCCTAGTTCCACAACTAAGAATCAATATGTTCATTTGAAAAGCTCCTCTCATTTTTTTTGAGCGCTAACCTTTAGTTGCTGAGCGGTGCTACTACTTATGAGCAACGACCCGGGATATATGAGCACGAAACTCGGGTTTATGAGCGCGTTTCTTGGGTTTATGAGCGACTTTTTTCCTGTTACGTGCGCCTCTCATTTTTATGTGTGCGAAACTCGGGTTTATGAGCATCAACCTGTCATTTATGAGCACCTTTTCCCCGGTTATGAGCACGTCGCACGTATCTATGTGCACCTTTCCCCCCGTCATGAGCGCGCCTTCCTCCTCCAAACTGCCAAAGAGATATCTTCACAAATAATGATCAGCTGTCCATTTTTCACGAGCTTCCATCATCACGCCATCTTTCTCGACATAGACAGCAGGAAAGAACTTAATAAATAACGGAGATAGACTCATGGAATACGCGCCAACTTTTTCATAAATGATTTGATCCCCAACCAAAACTCGAGGAGCGTCCTCTAGCACCATGATTCGGTCATCCTCCATGCAGGTAAACCCAGAGATGACTTGTTTGTCGATAAGCTTTCTATCCTCACTATCCTTATACTGAACCCTAAAAAACTTGATCCCCTTATTTTTCAGTGGATTGATATTAATGTGACTACCATCCGTTGTGACAAAATGATTCGCACTCGTTTGCTTCACATCAACGACACTTGTGACAAAACTAAATGGAGAGGAGACAATCGACGTTCCTGGTTCTACGATTAAAACCGTCTCTTCTTTATTAAATACTTTGCTTAATTCAAAAGAAATTACTTCGATATATTCATCAAACTGGGGTTTATCTTTAAGCCCTCCAAAAAACCCTCCACCGACATCCACATACTTTAGCTTTAGTGAATATTTTTGTGTGATTTCACAGGCCATTTTCGAAATCGCTCGATAGATATTTAAACTTCTTGTCTTTGTACTGCAATGTAAATGCAGGCCTGTTAAGCTGATCGTTTTTAGCGCATTGACAGTATCAATCGCTTTCTTCAAATCCCCATTTTCATAACAAAACCCAAATCGTCCACCCTCTGCTCCCATGACAGTTTCATTGGGACAGGCACGCTCCAAATCAAAGTTCACGCGGATACCAACTTCGTACATTTCCCTTCTAGATTGATCCAATTCTCTAAGCCAATCTAGCTCCCTTTGCGAATCAACATTCACAATACATCCATTTTTGATGGCTTCGATAAACGTTTCTTTTGATTTGGCGACTCCGTTATAAATGATTTTATCTTTTTCATACCCCAGCCTCTTCGCTAATTCATATTCATCGTCTGAAACCACTTCTGCATAGATTCCGTGCTCTTTAAAGTAATTCAATAACCAAGGTAAGCCGTTCGTTTTGAATGAATAACCGATGATTGAGTGATCCCAATGTTTCCGAAGTGCGTCTTCCAGCTGATTGAGATTTGAATCTAATTCGTTTTCATCGATTAAAAAATATGGCGTTTCTAAGTGATCATGCGTCAACCTTTGATTTTTCACTATTTTCCACCCTTTGATTTTATTCACTTATTACATGATCTTCGTGATTTCGACGATTACTTACGATAAAAATACAAACCATGAGGATTAATTGATACACACTTGAAATGAAAATCCCGATACAAAAGCCCATTAATCCATAAAATTGATACAAGACAAACGCACAAACCATATAGACAATCACATTGGATCCATTAATAATCAACTGCCAATTAATATGGTTAAATTTCAGAATAAAAGGTTGGATGACCGAACTAATCACACCGACAATAGCCGTTGCGGTTGTAATATAAATATATTTTAACGACTCATTTGCCCAATCAGGATATAAAAAACCGAGAACAAACGGACTGATCCAAATCGTCAAAACATATCCAATGATGCCAACAATCCCTGTCAGTAGCAAAATCGAACCAAATGTTTTGTGATTAAATTTTTCTAGTCTCGCTATATAACTCAAAATCACCCCATTAATCGGCGTGATGGCCATGGACATGATTTTACCGATGATGGTCGCCGTATAATAAATCGTTACCGCAGCTGGGCCAAGTAAGGGAAAAATTAATAGTTTATCTGCATAATTTAATATGTTTGTTAGTAGAGAAGAGCCGAGGAGAACGATACTTTTATAAGTAGTGGAGTTAAATAGGTCTGTGCGTACAACTGGTTCTTTCAATAGGGTTGAATTTTTGATGATATAGAGAACACTAAATCCGTATCCAGAAATAAAGATGAATTGCCAGTATCCCATCAAACTAAATAAAAAAGTGCCCAAAATATAGCCAATGGTTAAGATCACATTATTGATTACAATCTTTTTATAGTTTAACTGTAGCCGAAAACTGACGCCTAAATATTCTCTTAATAAATTTGAACAGGAGATGAGGACGATTAAACTAATACTGATGAATGAAAACTTACCTTCATAATAGATCGTTCCAATGATCATCATGATCGTGCTTAACACAATACTACTGATTAATAAAATATTGAAATCACCAAAAATTTGCTTTTTACTATATTCTTTATCTACTAATAAACGGATATTGTTTAACACATTGCCGAACGGAAAACTCAATACAGTAAAGAGACTGATTAATGTAACAATCAAACCGTATTGGTCTCCACCTAATCGGTCCCCAATAATCGGTAGTGTCACTAATTGAAGAATAATGATCGGTATGGCTGTAGCGACAATATTTAATAGTGAATCAAGCAAAAATTGTTTCTTATTCATGATTAAAACTCCCTATAAAATCATGTTGGATCAATAGGTTCCCCTAATACTGTACTACATTTATAAGTTGTTCTATCTATTCTTCCATTTAACTGAGTACTCATCGAAGGGTTCACATTCACTCATTTGTTCCCCAGTCTGCTTCAATGAATTTCCTCTATTCATCGTTAATTGGCTGATCATTAATCCTAATAACGTCCAAAAATTCACATCAATTAAATAGGAACCACTGACCAACAGACTGACAAATCCAAGACTAATCCAGATAATCATCATGTTGTACACATTCATGTCTTTGACGAACAATAATTTTAGTAACCACATAATGAACGCAATGACCAAAATTAACCCTATGATGACACCAAAATTTAAAAAAACCTCTAAAATGATATTATGCGCATAGTTACCATCCGCAACTCGACGATCACCTGCAATCCCAATCCCTAAAATAGGTTGTTGCACAATTTCTGTTAGTATTTTTTCGTATATTCGATCTCGCCCACTTAAGTGAAGATAGTCATTTAAGAATAACGAGATATTTCTACTATCGATGTTAAATTTCGATAGAAAATCATCAATGGCAAGTAAGATTTTTTCAAAATATAAGATTGTGAAGATCGCAACTAGGAAAGAAGACATGTATATCATAACTTTTGAAAAATTTAGTTTAGAAACCGGTCGAATTAACTTAAGGATAATAAAAATCCCAATACACAAAATAGGTCCTCTCGATCCGATTGCTAAAATAATGATCAGTGAAAAACAGGTAATGAATAGTGCTTTCAATGAGAAGCGATCTAATAATTCATCTAAAAAGAGGATAGTCGGTAACAGCATATAATAGGATAAGGCCATACTATAATCGTTTGCGAATTCATTATTCATAAGGATTTGTATGCATGACAAAAACCCAAACAGAAAGATAATGAGACTCGCTTTTTTCATGACCTCCTTCAAAATGGACCAGTTTTTTAGACTTAAGGTATAGATAAAGACAGGTAAACACATAAAAAAAAGTGGAAAAATCAATTCAATCATATGCTCTTGATTTTCTGGGAATAGGAGATAATGAATTAATAATATGAAGATCGCAACATAATACACAACAATGAATTCTACTTTTTTTCTTTTAAATACAGTTGGTAATGTATAAAGAAAGATGATCCCAACGACGGTCTTGGATAGTAATTGTATGATTGATCCATTAGCTGTTGCCATTAGATTGAAGGAAATTAAAATAAAATACTGAATAGTTAGGATGACGGTGGAGGAGATGATGGCGATACTGATTTTTAGATCCTCTATTTCTTCAGGATTTCTATTGTTTTTCATCGCATCAATTACCATAACAAGCCTCCACCTCTAACTTATATATGTGTGCAAAGGAACTTTTTTCGATATGAAGATTTATTTTCATGCTCATAGAGAGCGAATCGTCCTTTATAAGCTGTTATATAAAGCGATTAATTTTTGTTCTTCGATACTCCAATTGTATTTTTCTTTTACTGCCAATCGACCATTTCCTCCCATTTCCTTTGCGATTTCAGGGTTTTTCAATAAGTACAAAATAGCCTCCGTGATTTCATCGACATTTTCAGGATCGACTAGGATGGCAAATTTGTATCTTTTCAATTCTTCCCTGGCATATGGAAAATCGGTTATAATGACGGGCAATCCCATCGCCATATATTCATAGACTTTTGTTGCAAAATGATCGCCTTTGTTATATTGGCCAACATTTAAAATTGTACATAGACCAATCCTACTTTTTCGCAAAATATCCGTTACTTCTTCTCGATTCACATGTCCTCTATATTCCACACACGAAAACTCTTTTCTACCGCTAACCTCTTGAAGATAACGATTCGGGGATAAAACGCCCCCTAATATTAGGTTGACCTTTGATTTATAGGCGGCTAGGATGTTATGCGTAATGCCTCGATCATAGGTTAACGTACCAATATGACAAACTGTATTCTTTTGTTTCACTTCATTTTCATTAAAACGATCGTACAATTCGTGTAACATAGGAAAGTTGTCAATAAAAGCTGTTTTTTTCGCCCGGTTTTCAAAAGGATTTTTTAAACTATACGTACATGGAAAAACGACCGCATCGATTCGTTTGATCGAATATGTTTCATATACATAGTAAATTTTAGAGAAGATGTTTCGTAAAAACTTTGGAATATATTCTTTTCCTTTAATTTGTATCGTATAATTTTCGTGGGAATCAAAGATGACTTTCTTTCCTCGTTTTTTTAGCTTATTCCCGATTGGCATTAATTCAGGATCATGATAATGATAGATATCGGCATCTACTTCCACCGCTTTTTTAAATATCTTTTTCTTGGAGTTCAACATCCGATCAAGTCGGCTCTTTGGCTTAAAATTGGTCGAGATGATCTTTACTTGATCCACTGTTTCATTAGGTAATTGATCATTTACAATTAAGGAGACATCATAGCCATGACTTGCTAATGATTTACATTCCTTTTCAAATATGCGAATATCATAACGTTCATGAGCACTCGTCATATGACATACTTTTTTGATGATGGTCCCTCCATTATCCGTTCATTACATATTCCACTATTTGTCTCGTCTATAAGTTGCTCTTCTTGATATAGTCTGAAACCACTTTTGCTACAAGTTCTACATCCGTTTCCTTCAAATATGGATGCATTGGTAACGACAGAACACAATCACAAAGCTCGTTAGTAACTTGAAAATCTTCTTCATTAAATTGTAAATGTACAAATGCTTTTTGTTTATGCATTGGATTCACGTAATACACCATACTTGGAATCCCGTTCTTATTGAGATGTTGTTGTAACTGATACCGTTGCTCCCTATTCTTAAGCTTAATAGTATACTGAGCAAAGCTAGAAAAAAATCCATCGGGGATGGCAGGTGTATCAACCATTCCACTCAATTTTTCATTATAAAGTTGATAAATTCGGTTTACGTCATCCAATTCATGCTGGATGAGCGCATCAAGCTTGACTTGTAAAATGGCTGCTTGGATCGTATCAAGTCGCGAATTCAACCCAATGCGAATATTGTCGTACTTATTTTCGCCTTTTCCATGAACCTTCAAAGACTTTAACAACTCTGCTAATTCATCATCATCCGTAAAAATTGCCCCACCATCTCCATAACAACCTAAAGGCTTCGCTGGGAAGAAAGAAGTTGTTGCGGCATCACCAAAACTGCATGCTCGTTTCCCATGAATATTACCCCCAAAGCCTTGGGCAGCGTCTTCTATTACATGTAAATGATATTTCTTTGCGATACGCTCGATTTCAAGATGATCAGCAGGTAACCCAAATAAATCAACAGGAATAATCACTTTTGGTGTGACTTTCCCTTCTTTCAACGTTTTAACAATGGCCTTCTCTAGTTGCGTTGGATCCATGTTAAAGGTATCTTTACATACATCGACAAACACCGGTGTTGCACCACAGTACGAAACGACTTCTCCAGTTGAGAAGAAAGTTAAATCCGGAACGAATATTGCATCGCCTTCCCCAATTCCCCACGCCATTAGCACGAGAGTCATCGCTTCTGTTCCATTCGCACACGTGATGCAATGCTTAACACCTACATAATTAGCTAATCTTTTTTCGAGTTCCTTTACTTCTCTTCCTTCGATATAATTGGAATGAAACAAAACACCTTGAATCGCTGAATCGATTTCATGTTTATAGGTCTGATATTGAGCCTGTAAATCTCGAAATTGCATAGCCACTCTCCAATCTACACATAATCCACCCGGAAAACCCAATACGTCCGTAACACTAGAAGACTTTATAAATATTATGGTAAGGCATTTGCTCGGCACCAAATTGTCTGAAAAACTGCTCAATATTTTTCTTCATGCTTCCTTCAAAATCAAACTTCCGACTCAACCGACTCGCTAATTTAATTCCCTCATAAATGAGTAAAGTTAATGATTGATTGTTTCGATAGTCAGGATTTGAACCGGACATTAAATAATAAACCGTCTCGTCATCCCAAACAAAATAAGCTGTGGCATGAATTTGATGTTGCTCATCCGAACAATAATAGATTTTCCTAGCATTTCTTTGTTCACATGCTTCATCAATTCTCGAAACCGTTTCAAATGAATACGGGATTTCTAAGTTTTGCCTCTCAAACGTCAGTTTATTTAAATGATAGAATTCATGGATTCCAAGACCTTCATAAACCTGCAAAGTTTTCTCGGCTTTTCTTATATTCTTTCGTATATTGGAATTGAAATTTTGATAGACTTCATCAAGATTAGAAGTATGGTGTATGACATACGTATACCTTGTTGTTTGCGAGTACCCACGCCATAAAAAAGGTAACCAGTTCGTCACAGAATAATGAAAGTATTGTTGGTATTTTGTTAACCCCAGTTTCTCGATTTCATCTATGATGGTATTCATCATGTTTTTTTCATACGTCAGTTTTCTTTCGTATTTTTGATCTGGGGGATAACGCATCCAAATGCCATTAGTTTGGGTTAATGTTGCTTTTCGAATTTCTTTCACGTCTCTGGACTGTTGGAGATAGTATGGCAAGGACGCACGGATTTCGCCGTTTTCTTCAATTAAGATCACATCCCAATCATTCGGACAAACCGCATCCATCCACCAACCTTTTGAAAATAACGGAATGGTTGTTTCCTGCTCGCTGAACTGCCGATACTTTTCGAGGTCAGTCATACCCCTGCCCACTTTCACTAACTCGATGAAATAAATTAATAAAATCCAATGTACTCGCCTTCTCAAGTGGAAGTTGGACACTTTTCTTTTCAGCTGCTGACTTATAAATGGCGAGCACGAGTTCCAATGCTCTTCTCCCATCCTCAGCGGTCACATATGGCTCACGGTCCTGCTCAATCGCCTCGATCACATCAGCATAGAGTGGCGTATGACCAAACCCATAAACGGTTGGCGGATTCTCGAGATACTTGGCTTTTACTTCCTGTGAATCGTCCAATTGATCCGCAAACAGCCATTCTTCAATAATATTCACCGATTTCCCACCGATTTTGACGGTGCCTTGATCCCCGAACACATAGAGCGTTTCCTCAAAATTTTGAGGATAGATGTTTGTTGTCCCCTCAATCACACCATAACTACCATTCGCAAAACGTACTAATGCAATCCCAAGATCCTCCGCTTCGATAAATGGATGCTTTAAATTATCCGTCATTCCAACAACTTCTACAATGTCGTCACCCATCATCCACCTCAAAAGATCAATATTATGAATGCATTGATTCATGAGCGCCCCACCGTCTTGCTGCCAAGTCCCTCGCCAAGGTGCCTGGATGTAGTAGTCCTCTCCTCGGTTCCAGCGGATATGGGCTGTTCCGTGAAGTAGTCTACCAAAACGACCTGCCTCTACTGCTTCTCTCAATTTTTGAACCGATTTATTAAACCGATTTTGGTGGCAAGCACTTACTTTTAAATTTTTCGCCTCTGCCCTTTCAATAATCTGATCAGCTTCTTCTAAAGAAAGCGCGATGGGTTTTTCAATAATCAAATGGCTTCCCGAATCGATACAATCCAATGCAATTTGTCCATGTTTCCCGCTTTCTGTACAAATCGCCACTAAATCAGGTTTTTCAATTGCCAGCATCTGTCGATAATCCGTATATTTAGTTACTGCAACCCCTAAATCAAATGTTGAAATGGTCTGCTCCATTTTCTTTTCATCGAGATCACAAATGGCGACAATGTCTAACTTATTTTGAATAGCAGCGGCCAGATGATTCGGTGAAATCCTCCCGCAACCGATGATGGCAAATCGTAAGTTCGTCATTTCTCACCCTCACGATTTCTTATTTTTTTTCCAGGCACACCGACAATCACCACATTATCCTCCACATCTTTAACGACGACCGAACCTAAGCCGATTAAACTATTGGTGCCAATGGTTACTTGATTTCGAATCGTCGCTGCAGGAGAGATATAAACATTTTTCTTAATCCACACACTTCCAGAGATATTGACCAAAGAGGCAATCATGACATGATCTTCAATGATGACATTATGGGCGATGTGACAAAGGTTGTTAATTTTTACATGATTCCCGATTTCCACATCCCCTAACGTTCCTCTGTCAATACATGTATTCGCCCCAATTTCCACATCTTCGCCAATGATCACACCGCCAAAATGGGGAACTCTAACATTGATCCCGTCAGTATTTTCAAAATACCCGAACCCATCAGTACCAATCACAGCACCTGAACGAATGATTGTATCTTTTCCAATCTTGACTTTACCTTGGATCGAAACATTATTTTCGATTCGTACATTGTCTGAAATCACAACTTCTGGCCCAATATAACAATGGTGACCAATGTAAACCTGTTTACCGATACTCCTCGTTTCAACAACCGATGTTGCACTAATAAATTCAACCTTCGTCTCTTCATGAAAAAATTGATTGAGTATCGTAAAGTACACGGCTTTTGGATTGTCACAAAAAATAAAGTTTGCCTTCTCAAAAGAACTTGTATCAAATTTTAGTGAGACAATGAGCGAATTTGTAATGTCTTTTCCCATAATGGCTTGCATTTTTTTCTCGTCTTTAATCCATGAAATTAAATTGGCAGCAATTTTTTCAATGGAAACACAGCTATGAATCGTGAGTTCTGAATCACCGATAAATGTGTAGGGCATTTCTTTAGTATCTAAAAAGTCTGTGATATCTTTTATACGAATCACCCTGTTATCTCCTTCCAATCAATCACTTGATCTAATGCGGTGAAATTGTCATACATAAAATCATATCGTTCACTAATCGATTGTTTGAGGAATTCCTTTAGCTTAACTTCCATTGTTTCAATTTCAGTAGAATACCAGAAAGGATGGGTAAGAATGTGCAGCTTTTCATATTTTCCAGATTCAATCGTTTCAATTGGATTTTCCCGCCATTTCATTCTTGAATCTGAAACGTATTTCATACTTTTAAAGTATCTGGAGGAATAGGAATTGATGATTTGATGGAATTGAATATTATTTTCTAATACGAGTTTGGAAGGTCGATGCATGGAAACTACTTTTACTTCAGTATTTAGTAAGTTACCGAGAATTTCGGCTTCCATTTGTACAGATTTCTGCATATCTTCAATAGTTTGAATATCATATCGTTTTTCATCAAAATGAAGGCCAATTTCGTGACCTAACGACTGGATTTGTTTTAGCTTTTCGAAGGATTCTTTTGAAAAGATATTATAAAAATTAGTGGATAATAGAATGAAATAGGTTGATTTCACGGCTAAGTCATGTTCTAGTCTGGCCATTTCTAGTGCTTTTTCAAGTGAGAAATCAACATCGTGCCTGATGATGACCGATTTTTTGACAGTTTCACTTTCGCGATACAAACAAAAGTAATACCCGTTGTGTCTTAATAATTCCAGCAGCTCGATGTAGGCTTTTGTTGTAAACTCCATTTAGTCTCCCCTTACAACAATTCGATTTTTTCCCGATTCAAAACATTCTGCATGGCATTTTTCGTATCAAAGATTGCCTTCGCATGTTGCTGAACGAAATCATAATCTACCTTTGTATGGGCAGTTGTGATCATTACTAAATCAGCACTTTCAATAAGCTCTGCAGTTAATTTTGATTCACCCTTTTTGATCACACCGTGTTCATCACGATATTCTGAAATATAAGGATCATAATAGATCACATCAGCAGCATTTTTTTCTAATACTTCGATAACTCGAATCGCCGGGCTTTCTCTATAATCTTCAATATCTTGTTTATACGCGACACCGAGGACTAAAATGCGCGATGCACTTAACGCCTTTTTCGACTTGTTTAGGATTTTACTTGCTCGTTCCACACAGTATTCCGGCATCCGGTCATTAATCATCATGGAAGACTCAATCATGGATGTGTGAAACCCATATTCACGCGCTTTCCACGACAAATAATAGGGATCTAGTGGAATGCAATGACCCCCTAAACCTGGCCCTGGGTAAAAGGCCTGAAATCCATAGGGTTTCGTTGCAGCAGCATCGACCACTTCCCAAAAATTAATGCCCATTCTGTTACAAAGAATGGTTAATTCATTGACGAGGCCAATATTGATATTTCTGTAGGTGTTCTCTAAGATTTTTTCCATTTCTGCAATCGCAGGTGATGAAACCCGATGAATCGGTGCTTCTAAAATGCTCTCATATAAACTCGCTGCGATTTCCGTACATTTTGCAGTCATTCCCCCAACCACTTTTGGGGTATTTTTCGTTTTATAGCGTAAATTCCCAGGATCGACTCGTTCAGGCGAAAACGCAAGATAGAAATCGACCCCACATTTCAGACCCGATGATTCCAAAATCGGCTTAAGAAGTTCTTCTGTTGTACCAGGATAGGTTGTAGATTCTAAAACGATTAACATTCCTTTATGCATATAAGGAACAATACTCTCTGCCGAAGCTTTCACATAACTAATATCCGGTTGCTTATAGAGGTCTAACGGTGTCGGCACACAAATACATACACAATCTGCCTGTGCAACCTGTGCAAAATCTGAGGTGGCGGTAAGGTAGCCTGATTGTACGATTTGTTCAAGGTCTTCGTTCACAACATCTCCAATGTAATTGATACCGGAATTCACCATAACTACTTTAGAATCTTGTATATCGAATCCGATTGTCCGGTACCCCGCTTTTGCCTTCTCCACAGCAAGAGGAAGACCAACATAACCCAGCCCTATAACCCCCAGTGTTGCTGTCTTATTAAGCAATTTTTCCTTTATAGTCTCCATTTTTCCACCCATCATTTTTTTTTGAGCTTGCCATCAAGTCTTTTCGTGTCTGTTAACCACGGAATTAGTTAGCCATATAACAAAAATTGCAATTATTATTCCATGAGTTAAAAGACTAGTAAATAGGGCTGAATCAACTAGTGCAGTTCCAGGAATGATGATAATTCCAGTTGATAAAACTAATGGAGTATTTTTTGACACACTATCTAATATTTTTAATACTCCCCCTAAGATCAACATAAAAAGTAGAATTCCAATTATTCCGAAATTCAAATAAGCATCCCCGAATATACCTACGTTAGGGCTAAAGTCTCTACCAAATACTTTTTGTGCTACTAAATAAACTGGATTAGTACCATATGGATTATCAATGATAAAAGAAAGGAAAGATGCGGACAACTTATATTTAGTCATGTTCTCATAAAAATCAAAATATAAAAAATGTAACTGTGCAGGAACATAAAATAACCTTCTTAAAAAGAGTGATAACATATTTGGGTTATTAGAAATACTGTACAAAATATCTAAAATACTTAGTGAAAATATTAAGGCAGATGTGATAAAAAATAATATATTGTTCTGATAACCCTTTTTAAAGAAATAATAAATTCCAAAAATAAGAATAGGCGCAAAAAGATAACTCTTATGTCCTGTCATCGCAAAAATTGAAATTTGTAAAATTAAGGAAACAAAAACTAATATTCTATTTTTCCTGATCAATCCATAAATCAACAAGAACAAATTTGTTATATGCGCTTGCCAAGGCAATAAATAAGCCATTAACCGATTATCACTACTAGTGTTAAATTCTTCTCTAGTTGAATAAACATCTGAAAGATCAAAATTTATTCTTTGTAGACCACCAGTCACGATTAAAAAAACATAAACAATGATGGTTAAAAAAAATAATATTAAAAATGATAAATTTTTTCCCTCTTTTAAAGTAGGAAGTTTTAGCATTGGGGTTTTTACTAGAATATAAAAAAGTAATAAAAATGACAGTGAAATGGTTAGAAAAAATTCTCGTGAATGATCCTGTAACCAATAAAGTGATGAAATAGGTAAAAATAAATTGATAAACAGTACATATACTACAATTTTGCTTGGATAACTTAGATTTTCTAATTTAATTATAAAAATACTTAAGATGAAAACTACTAGGTAAGATTCGAATAATTTAAAGATTGATATCTTAATAGTAAACCCTTCATATTCAAATACTGGATTTACAAATAAAAAGTAACCGTATTCCAATAGCATTTTAAAAACGATTATTACGAATAGTGTATATAGATATTTTTTTTTAAATGTAATATTAATAATAGACAGATCACATCCTCACATAGATCTGTATTTAAGGAAAATTCTCCACCTAAAAATTTTGGTGATGTAAAATCATTGATGAAGTAATCCTTCCAGGATTCTTATCCATTTTTCCTTTAAAGAGCCCATCCTGACCACCAATCTATAAAATTATAGTAACTGTTCAAGCTTTCTAGTTAACACTTTAAAATCATAGTCTTGTGCAGCTTTTAATGCATTTTGACTATAAATTGCAACTTCATCCTGAGGCATATTAGACAGGTTAATAATGGCTTCCGCAAGCTGATTCGTACTAGCATTATCGATCACAATGCCACATTGATATTTTTGAATGAGATCGTACCCATATTCACAACCTGAAAGCGTTGGTTTCCCACTTGCAAAGTATTCAAACATTTTATTCACACTCGTACCAAACCGTTTGAGCCCGTTTTCTGAAAAAAGCTGAACAATATTTAAATCGGACTTACTGAGAACATACGGGATATGATTTTTATCGACAAACCCTTTAAATTGAATGTTTTTAATTCCATGTTCGACACAATATTTTTCTAAATTCTCTTTCTCTGTTCCTCGCCCATAAATTAAAAACTTTATATGATTAACACCTTTTTTCTGGATGATATCTGCAATTTCTACAACTCGATCTACATTGTTTGCCTTCCGAATCGATCCTGTGTACACAACCTTAAACAGTTTGGGGTTGTTTAAATCAGGATCCACTACTATATAACGCTTTATATTTTCAGTGAAACGCTCTAAATCAACACCATTATTAATGTGATGCACTTTCGTTAAATCAATCGGTCCGCCGCATTCTTTGTTCCACCCTCGTTCAATTATGTAATCTTTCCCACCCTCCATCGTAAAAATCAATTTGTCACACTTTTTATAAATCCATCTTTCCCCACGATATAGCAGATTGGCGACTAAGCTATTTCTTTTTATCGAGCCATATTCGATTAAGGACTCAGGCCATAGATCCCGCATTTCACAAACACAAGGAATGCCAAACTTTTTCGCGAGTTTAATGCCCGCTATTAGGGTTAGCGGATGAACACTCGAAGCGAGGATCACATCAGGCTTCCCATGACTTTTTGCATACTCTTTTGCGACAGGAAAAATACTTTTATAGAATACAATCATATTTTTTATGCGTTGCTTGCCATTTCCGACGTAACTAGGTGTCTTCACAAATACGTACGGAATGCCATTTACTTCATCCGTTTTGTATTTATGACTTACTGTATCGATATTCTCGTCTGTATTATGAATCGTGGATGCACAAAAAATGGTAGCGTGATGGCCAAATTTAATTAAGTTTTCAGCAAACCAAAAATGCCGTCCCCCTAGGTCTTTAAACGTATCGGTGGCATAATGATTGAAGATCCAAATGTTCTTTTTCAATTTTTTGAAGCACCCCATAATTTTTTAATCGTGTTCACAACTCTACCCAAGTCCTCATCTGTCATTTTTGTATCGGATGGCAAACAAACACCATTTTCAAATAACTTTTTGGATACATCGGTGCCAACAAAGTCATATTTTTCGAAGAAGGGCTGCAAATGCATCGGCTTCCACGTAGGCCTTGATTCAATGTTTTCTTTTTCAAGAGCTTCCATAATGTCGAGTGGCCGAACTTTTCTGCTTACGGTCAAGGCAGTTAACCAATAATTCGGTTCATTCCAGTCTTGGATAGGCATGAACTCCACACCATCCAGGCCGCTTAACTCTTTTTGATAAAAGTCAAAAATATATTTCTTCTTTTCCACTCGTTGGTCTAGCACTCTCAGCTGACCTCGACCAATTCCCGCTACAACGTTACTCATCCGGTAATTAAATCCTAATTCGCTATGCTGATAGTGCCTTTCTGGATCTCGACTTTGTGTAGCCCAGAATCGAACCTTGGCAATCCTCTCCGCATTGTTCGAAACTATCATCCCGCCGCCTGAAGAAGTAATAATTTTGTTCCCATTAAATGAAAACACTCCATAGTCTCCGAAAGTCCCAGTATGTGTACCCTTGTAATATGTTCCAAGTGATTCCGCTGCATCTTCAATCAACGCGACCTGATTTTTTTTGCAAAGCCGGACGATCGGGTCCATATTCGCCGATAACCCATATAAATGTACGACTATGACGGCTTTCACCTTTGGATATTTCTGGAACGCTTCTTCTAATGCGGTAGGACTCATATTCCACGTTTCAGCATCACTATCAATAAAAACTGGAGTGGCATTTTGATAAATGATGGGATTGGCCGTCGCCGAAAAAGTTAACGACTGACAGAAAACAATATCTCCTTGCTCGACGCCAGCTGCTTTTAGAGCCAAATGAAGAGCTGCCGTTCCTGATGAAAGGGCCGCTGCAGATGTACTTCCCACTTTTTCTGTCAGCTCTTTCTCAAACTGATCGACATTTGCCCCGAGAGGTGAAATCCAATTCGTATCAAATGCCTCTTGAATAAATGCCATCTCAAACCCTTCATCACTCATATGGGGCGATGAAAGGTAGATTTTCTCTGCCTTTGGATTTGGTTGAGAATTCCCATCACTCTTCGACTTCTCGTTCCGGATACCTGACAAGATATTCCTTCTTTCTAATCGTTATAGGTATTGCATTTTTTGTGTTTTCGCGCTGGGTAAAGTGATTGCGAGTGACCCGTGTGAAGTTGCTAGGCGCATGATGAACATTCATGAGATGAACGGTTTTTTGCTTTGGATTTAGGCTGCGGAATGTCGTTCATACACTGGTTGAAGACCATTTAGCTTGTGCACAGAGCGAGAATTGGCCTCATTAGCCTTTATGAACAGTTTTTTGACCAGAATATAGATGCGGAATGCCCTTCATACCCTTGATGAAGGTTTTTTTGACCAGAATTTGGTCCTTCATCCCATGTAAAAGTATATTTTTCCGATAGAATAACCATGTTAAAAGAAACAGAGACTTCCAAAAATCCTTCGACCACTCGACTAACGCTTTAACTCAACCATCTTGCCACTTCCCATTCGCCATTTCAATCACTCGTCGCTTTAGCTCAGCAATCTCAAGTCCCTGAATTTCGGCCAAAAATGCCATCAACAAGTTTTCTTCTGGCGAATACGCTTTCCCCACATGAATATTTGGATAGACATGTTCTTCCTGAATTTCTTCGGCATTCAACAGTTCTTCAAACATTTTTTCACCGGGACGAATGCCCGTAAATTCAATGGCGATTTCCTCTTCTTTGAATCCCGATAATCGAATTAAGTTCTTTGCGATATCCACGATTTTAATTGGTTCTCCCATATCTAACACAAACACTTCGCCGCCCCGCGCTAGGACACCCGCCTGTAACACAAGTCGAGATGCTTCTGGAATCGTCATAAAATAACGCGTCATCTCAGGATGTGTTACGGTGACAGGCCCACCTGCAGCAATTTGCGCTCTAAATCTTGGTATAACGCTCCCACGTGAACCAAGGACATTCCCAAAACGAACTGCTGCTAAGTTTGTTTGACTCGTTCTTGCTAAATTTTGAATAAGCATTTCTGCAATTCGTTTGGTTGACCCCATGACATTCGTTGGATTAACGGCTTTATCGGTCGAAATAAGGACAAAGTTCGATACTCCATATCTACTTGCAGCTTGTGCGACATTCATAGTCCCAAAAATATTGTTCTTAACCGCTTCTCTCGGATTGCATTCCATTAAGGGAACGTGTTTATGTGCAGCAGCATGATAAATGACATCTGGCCGATAGTGTTCGACAATTTCAAAAATCCGCTCTCGATCTTGAACATCCGCAATAATCGGAATAAATTCGATCGCACCATATTCCGCTTTTTCCGACAATTCCATGTGTATGGTATAAATGGAGTTTTCTCCGTGTCCTAATAAAAGGATTTGTTTGGGATGAAACTGCGCGACTTGTCGACAAATTTCAGACCCAATTGAGCCACCAGCGCCTGTCACAAGGATTATTTTCTTTGATAACTTATCCGAGAGCGTCGGCAGGTCAAGTGTCACTTCTTCTCGACCAAGTAAATCTTCAATTTTAATCGGTCGAACATCATTAACTGCTACTTTACCTAACATCACATCTTCAATTTTCGGCATCGTTTTGATTTTTACATTCAAATTCACACAGCGATTATAAACTTCCTGAATCCCTAATTTACCTAGTGAGGGAATCGCTAAGATGATGACATCAATTTGTTTTTCTTGGACAATACGCGAAATGTCTTTAGTGGTCCCATATACCTTTACGTCCATCACCCGTAGTTTTTGTTTGTATGGATTATCGTCAACGATCGCAACCACATCATATTCATGGGATTGCTTTCTCTTCATATTGCGAATAAGCATCATTCCTGCTTCTCCCGCACCGACAATTAGTACCCTCTTTAATCGTCCTCTATTTTTAAAAGAAGTTCGATCATGGATGAGGCGTAAACAAAAACGCGATCCACCGATTAATATCATCAGTAATAGCCAAGTAATGACATGTTCACGAAAATACACTTCACCGATGATAATAAAATGAATCACACTTTTTAACGTGACAGCAAAGGTTACCCCGTAAGTGATCGCCAACAACTCTCGAATGGAAGCGGCTCTCCAAATGCGACTATCCAATTGAAAAAAATACGACATAATCTGATAGCTAATGACCAAGACCAATGCATCCAGCACTAAATTGGATGAGGCTCTCATTAACCAATAACTAATACAAATTGCAATTAGAACTAGACATGAGTCAATGATAAAAAATATGAAGTATCTCAATGGGTAATTCAATTTCACACCTCTTTTAAATACAACAGCCCCAAAGAAGAAGTACACATTTTATCACTCTACTTCCCCGTAATATTGGTAATAGTAATGATCCTTTTCAAGTTTAAAGTTGTTAAGAATCGTCCCAATAATATTTGCATTCGAAGCTTGGAGTACTTCCTTAGCTTTTACAACATTACCCTTATCCGTTGCCCCTGAGCTGATGACAAGAATAGTGCCGTCACATTTATTTGAAAGGATTTGTGCATCTGAAACGGAAAGGGCTGGAGGAGCATCAAATATAATCATGTCGTAATTTTCTTTTGCTTCCTTTATAAAGGTATCCATTGAACTCGACCCAAGAAGTTCTGCTGGATTGGAAGGTATTGGTCCACAAGTAATCAGGTATAATCCACTAACTCCAGTTCTTTTAACTATTTGTTCGAGAATCACATGACCTGACAGTAAGTTAGTTAATCCTGGCGAAATTGACTTGTGAAACGTATAATGCATTGTCGGCTTTCTCAAATCTGAATCGATGAGGAGTACTCTTTTTCCTTCTTTTGCAAAAACAATTGCAACATTAGCTGCTGTCGTTGACTTTCCTTCTCCTATAGATGACGAAGTAAAAAGTAGAGTCTTGAGTCCCCTATCCTGCATCGAGAAGTTAATGTTTGTCCGAATGGTTCGGAATTGTTCGGAAACAATCGATTTAGGACTAACGCTCGTCACAAGCTTTCGTGCAGCTATTTGTTTCATTTTCTTACGCTTTTTAAACATGCTTTGATCCCCTCTTTCTATTGGGACTAATCGATTCTTTTGGTTTTTTTATTTTCTTGTAAGAAATTGGGCTAATGAGTCCTAGTATCGGTAACTCAAGCAATTCTTCAATATCTTGCTCCGTTTTTACAGTCGTGTCTAAATACTCTAAGAGAAAGGTCAATCCGAATCCAAGCATTAATCCGATTACTGCACCTATCGCCATATTAAGTATTGGATTTGGTTTAACAGGAGACATGTCATTTACGTTAATGGCCGGTGAGAGAACGATGACATTATCTACATTCATCAATGATTGAATTTCTTCTTGAAACACATCGGCAGTCATATTCGCGATATCGACTGCCTTTTGCGATTCTGTATCTTCTACACTAACGTTAATAACTTGCGAGTTTTGTTCACTATTAACTGTTATTTTTTTATTGAGTAAATCTGGCGTCATATTTAAATTCAGATTATCTATTACTTTTGATAGAATAACTGGACTTTTTATAATGACATTGTATGTGTTGATTAATTGAAGATTTGTATCGATGTCTTGACTGTTAAATTGATTTTGATCGGATTCCTTCTGATTTATAAGAATTTGTGTTGATGCTTGGTAAATCGGTGTCAGAAAAAAGTAGCTGATTATGCCTGCAATTGTTACCGCTAAAACAAATGTACATATGATGAGTGCAAGACGTTTCTTTATTACTTTAAATAGTTCTTGTAGACTAATTGTTTCTTCCATAAGAGTCATGCCCCCTTTTACTCTTCCATTTGAAAAGCATCAAATGTACATTCATAAATGACGAATTTATTTAAAACTAATTGGTTGTATTGCTTGAATATCCGTACCGAATACTACATGTTTTGCATTTTCACTATAATAAGTTACAAGACTCTCCGAAAACTTTTTTCGTACATACCGATAAGCATCATTCAATAAAAAAGGTCGCTTTTGGTAATGATGTGCATCCGAAGATATGAAGTGTACTAAATTATGTTTTATTAAATCCACTGTGTACCTTTTTAAACTTCTACCATCGGCACCTACCAAACTTGCTGCTGTTATTTGTATGAGAGCCCCTTTACTTACTAACTCATAAAGCTTTTGCTTTTCCTTTCTGAGGACAGTATTTCTTTCTGGATGCACTATGATTGGGATATATCCTTTTAGTTGAATTTTATAAAGGACCTCAAAAGTATGCACAGGTATATGATTTCTAGGTAGCTCTATTAATAAGTACTTTCCACTGTTAGCTAGCGTTAAAAGATCACCTTCTAAATCTTCAAGAATGTTATTATAAATATAGATTTCTTGTCCAGGAAGAATTTTCACAGGAATATTTTTTTTTGAAAGCTCTCTGTATAAATTAACAACAGCCGCTTTTACTACTGAAGAAGAGTTCATATATTTTCCATTACGATGGTGAGGAGTAGCAATAATATGTGTAACTCCATTCGAAACTGCATTTGCAACAAGTAGTATAGCCTCTTCAATAGATTGTGGTCCGTCATCTAGTCCAGGTAAAATGTGATTATGTATATCAACAATCAAATTACCGCTCCCTTTCATTCACATTTGTTACTCAAAATAGTTCTGTCAATGAGCCATGTTATAAGCAGTAAAATACTCGCAATAATGTCTTTTGCCCTCTTTCCAATCCGGTGATATGGCTGTAACATGTCATCTTTAATATTTTCCAACTTCTCCTTAATATACGTAAAATAAACCTTTAAAATAGTATATTCACACCCCACTAAAAAAGTACTAGGTTTTAAAATTAGTAAATTCAAAACAAGCCACCCTAAGTTTATATGTTAGGACAGCTAGTAAATATTATTGTTATTAAAGAATTAGAATTTTCAAGTCAAATGATTACTTTCGATTCACTTTCTTCTAATTAGCTCAAATAAAACAAGAGAACCTCTTAAACTTTAGTCTGATACGAACTTTGCGTAGGAATTCCAAGCATTTAAGAAAATCAAAATAATCACTTTAGATCTTAATTGTTACCACAAAACTGAGCACTACTTCTATTAATAGTGGCTATGAAATATGTAAGTATATTGTGTTTTTTTATAATTTTTTGGGGGAGGCAATTTTATAGAAGGAGACTAAACAGGCTTTATCAATAGATTTTACTCTGTTAAGTAAGTATGTTGTTTAGAAGCATATATTTTGAGACTTCTGTGAAAAACGAGCTTCCAGAGCCAAATAAAAAATAACACCAGTTTCCCGGTGTTATGCCATGTTAATTAATGAAGTAATCTTTATATACATAAAAGGAAACAAGAAGCGCCATTACAAAGTAAACTACGGATCCGACCATTACAAATGATACTTCATTTACTCGTTTGGAATTTTCCACCTTAATTAAAGTCGACCTTTGAATTTGCAAATCGATCTGCCGACCAATTGCACCGCTCTTGTTCGTAAAAAATAAAATAATGAGCAAAGCAATAAAGCCAAAAGGAATAATGCTGTCTATAAAGCTCCACTCAAATCCGTAAGAAATAAGCCAATGAATAAGTGCTAGACTAAAAATTGTTGCGAACATGGTTATCCACTTTTTCATACAAATCTCACCCTTTTTTCCAATTTTTTAACAAACTATCTACCATACGTTTAGACATGGAAAAAGTTTCAAAAAGAAGAGTTTTCGTAAAGCCAACCTTTTATCAATCCTTTTTCTTCACCAGTACCGATTGCTAGAAAAAAAGTTGGTTTCCAATTTAGGAAACCAACCTTAGAAAAATGAGTATTGACTATTTACTTCCCTTCATGTCTACTCCCCATCGCTATCACTATCGTCATGTTCGTCATGATCTTTTCCTCTTTGCGGTAAAATCCCCATTTTTTCAAAAACCTTAGGCAAGTTCATCGCGATGAACATCAGTACTACAGTAATGATGGCTAAATCGTAAGCACCGTAACCAATCGTTAAGCCGACACAAGCGGTGATCCATAGATTTGCCGCAGTCGTCAAACCACGTTTTACATTATCCTTGCCTAGCCAAATAACACCGGCTCCGAGAAAACCGATACCACTAATAACTTGAGCTGCTAATCGCATTGGATCCATATACCGCCCTTGGTTTAGTGTGGACAAACACATCGCCAATGTAGAACCTAAACAAACTAAAATATGCGTTCTAATACCTGCTGGCTTATGCTTGATGGCTCTTTCTAAACCAATCAGTAAGCCGATAATCGTCGCTACCACTAATCTAATATACAGGTCATAATGTGAATTAAATAATGATGTAAAAAAGTCCATATGCATTACTCCCTTAAAAAGTTTACCTAATTATATCAGCAATTTCCTTTCAGATAAGGCTTATTCCCAAAAACAAACTTGAAGTTTCTTCCCATCGAGATCATAAAAAGTAAAAAAAGTATTCAATCCATCCTTTTGTATATCAGACACTTTGACTCCCTTTTCAGTAAGTCCCTTGTAAGTGTCTTCTAAATTGGATGAAAAGAAAATCGGATAAGTAGAATTTTCATTCGTAACTGGCTGTCCCTTTTCTGTTAAAGGTATATTGCCTTCTCCGATATTCAAAGTGACATAATGATCTTCCTTAGAATATTCCTGCAATCCCAATACATCCTGTTACCAAGAGCTAGCTTCCTCCATGTTCCTAACTTTTATACAAACCGTATCTATTCTTTCAATCAAGCTCATTTTTTTGTCATCCTATCATTTGTTCTTTCTTTAATTTGCTAATAAATAACTAAATTCTTTTTATATGTTACTCCAATAATTAGCCATCCATTTTCCGTAGTGGAAGAAATCCCATTATATTCTAAGTCTTAGGTCTTAGATAAATATAATTCTAAGGGTCACTGTGGAATATTTTTCTATTTCTTATAATAAAGTTGCAACTGAAGCGATTGAAAGAAAGGAGTATTTAGTTTGAATTAAATTTATGTAAATTTTTTAAAGTTTAATAATAGTGTAATTTTTCCTTTTGCATTTATAGTAATATTTTAATGGTATTAAATTTGTCATTTTTAGGAGGAAACTTTTTATGTCGATTTTTACAAAGTGGGCTTTTGGTAACAGAGCTGCTGTCGCTGTATTAACTGTATTAATATTAGTGATTGGTGTTGTCAGTTACTTTAGACTCCCGATGGAATTTTTACCCTCAGCGGATAATCCGCAAGTAACCATTATTTCCATGGGCCAGGGTACTGACTCTAAAACAATGGAATCAGAAGTAACCATACCGATTGAAAGATCCGTTAACGGATTAAACGGAAAAACATCTGTTTATTCTACAACCGGAGACGGATTTTCTAAAGTAGACCTGTTCTTCGAGGCAGGATATGATATGAAGCAAGCCAAACAGGACGTGCAAGATGCATTAAGCAAAGTAGCTTTACCTTCCTATATATCTAAGCCAACTATTTCACAGCTTAATACTTCGATGATTCCAATTGTGAACATCGCTGTTACCTTTGAAGAAGGTATGACGACAGAAAATATGGAATTTGCTCGTGAAGAGCTTCGTTCTAGATATCAAGAAATCAAAGGTGTTTCCAGTGTAGATGTTTATGGGATTACAGATTCCGTCATTTCCGTCCAAATAGATGATGAAAAATTGGCTGAAAATCAAATTTCTCTTCAAGCAGTTATGGGTATTCTTCAAGGACAAAACACTGCTGTTTCTGTCGGCGAAAAGAATATGGATGGAAAAACAAGTAATATCAAAGTAATCGGTGATTTAACAAGCATGGAAAAATTGAAAGGATTAACGGTAGGACCTGGAGTAACGCTAGGCGAAATTGCAACGGTTGAAGAAACGATAGATTCGAATTTTATTAGCCGTTTCGATGGAAACGATAGCTTAGACATTAGCATTACAAAGGACAGTCAATCTAATGCCGTTACTATTAGTAAAGAAGTAGAAAAAGTAACCAAGGAAATCAACGAAGAGTATAAACAGCAGGAATCTGTTGTTTACATATCCTCTGCTGATTTAGTCGAAAATTCCGTTCATACGATGATAAAAGAAGTTCTTCTTGGTGCACTATTTGCAACGATTGTCATTATGCTCTTTTTACGAAATATCCGTTCTACTTTTATTACGATCGTATCGATTCCTTTATCACTTTGCTTCACACTATTCCTACTGTCATTGTCTGGTGTGACATTGAATATTTTAACGCTTGGCGGTGTCGCTGTTGCGGTTGGACGCTTAGTGGATGATAGTATTGTTGTAATCGAAAATATTTTCCGTAAAATGCAAACAGAGAAATTCTCTGTAAAAATGATTATTGACGCAACTAAACAAGTGGGAGTCGCTATTACTGCTTCTACATCAACAACAGTTGCCGTTTTCTTACCTATGAGTTTATTAAATGGAGGACTTCAAGATTTCCTATTACCATTTGCATTAACGGTTACGTACTCCTTGCTTGCTTCTTTAATCGTCGCGTTGACTGTTGTTCCAGTTATGAGTGCAGGATTATTGAAGAATGCAAAGATACCTGAGCATAAACCAGCTGTTCGTTTCCCAAAAATAGTTACATGGTCCTTGAACCATAAATGGATTGTGTTTACGATTTCCATCCTTTTATTCTTTGGTTCAATCGGTACTTATTTTGTCATCCCAAAAGGAGCAGTTGACAATTCTTCTGCTGACTATGTCATGGCAACCCTCACTTACCCGAATGATACACCTTTAGAAGAAGTAAAGGAAAAGACATTGGAAGTGGAATCATCTATTCTAGCTATAGATGAAGTGCAACATGTGTTTTCACAAGTAGGTTCTCCAGCGGAAGCAGCTCAATATGGCTGGGTTGGATCGTCGACTGAAGCAACCTTCAGTATTTTATTGAATGATAAAAAAGATACAGAACACATCGTGAAAGAAATGGAAAAGAAAAAGGAACAATATCCTGATGCCATTTTAGAAGTTAGTGCATCTTCCTTTATGATGGGAGGAGCAAGTACTAATATCACGATCGATGTAGTTGGTGATAACTTAGCGGATTTGGAAGAAGTAGCAACTACTATTAAAGAAAAAGTGCAGGACATTGAAGGCGTAGAGGAAGTTACAACCAATCAAGATGAAAAGAAAACTGTACACTCTCTTGTAGTTGACCCTACAAAAGGAAATACAGAACAAGTTGCACAACAGTTAGGTGTAATGTTAAATAAAACACCAATTGGAACAATTAGTTTAAATGATAAGCAAAAAACTGTATACCTGGAGCCGCTCCTAGATACGAAAACAGCGGGAGACTTGAAAAAGATACAAGTCATGACTGATACAGGTCTTGTCCCTGTTTCATCCATTGCTACGTTACAAAGTGAAGAGCGTTCAACTAACCAGTTCCATAAAGACGGGGATGCCTACCTTCGAGTAACTGCATCAGTGGATCCTGCAAAGCTCTCAGAAATCTCAAGTAAAATAAATCTAGAGATCCTCGGTGATAAAAAGGACAATGAAGGCATGGATATTCCAGAGAATGTCGACGTTCTAATCGGTGGTTCAAGTAGTCAACAAGCAGAAGATTTTACAGATTTATTCCTAATTATGCTTGTTTCCATCGGGATTGTATTTTTAATTATGGTCATCACATTTAAGTCAGTCAAAGCACCAATCGCTATTCTTTGCTCATTGCCACTTGCTGCAATTGGTGCCATTTTAGGAATTGTCGTCAGCCGAATTTCAGTTGATATCACAGCACTTCTAGGGGCATTAATGCTCATTGGTATCGTCGTGACAAATGCAATTGTACTTTTAGACCGAGTGAAACAAAATGAACAAAAAATGATTATCCGCGATGCACTTGTAGAAGCAACTGCTACAAGAATGAGACCAATCTTCATGACTGCAATTGCAACCATCTGTGCAATGCTTCCGTTATTAATGAAGCAAGCAGAAACTGGAAGCTTAGTTTCACAAAGTCTTGCGATTGTTGTTATTGGTGGTTTAGCTATGGCAACATTGCTGACGCTGATTGTTATTCCTTGTATATATGAATTGCTATATTTTAGGAAGTCTAAGAAACAGCGTATGGCTCAAGCAACTGAGCAGGATACTATTTAATGTGATCATAAAGAAACCAGACCATAGCTTAAACGCTATGATCTGGTTTTCATGTGTTTCCTATTAACGCGAAGGTCTAGCTTCTTGACAATTTGAACACTTTTTCTGATTGCTACCTTTAAATTTGGTAAATGTTTTTTCAAAAGTATTTCCACATGAACATTTAAACTGTAGTTTTTGCGAGTAACCTATATATTCATTAGAAAGTAATTCACTATCTGAATTCTTTTTAACATACTCGCGTATTTCTTCAATTGTCCATTTTTTATTCATATTCATACACCTCCGAAGTGTTTCCGAATTTAACCAGGAAAAGTTTCGGATACCTTCCTTTCAATTAGGCTCATGACTTCCTAATCTACCTGAGTTCCCTATTATAGCATCATTTCAATCAATATTAAACATAGCCTAAATTTCGTTTTACTCTTCTACAGGCAACCAACTTTTAAACAGCCCCCCGTTCGTACGGAAGGGAAGCAAAATGCCCTCTACGTATTATTCGATTAAACTATAGCCTTCAATTTTTCCTCAATAAAACGAATCCACGTTTTCGTAGCATACGAAACATAATTATCTTTTTTCCAGGCAATCCCAACTTGCCAATTCACCTTGGGGAACAGCGTAGCCGGTGGTTGCCATATATACTAACTGATATATGTATCTCTAATACTTTCTACTGTAGAAACGGTTATGTTACAATGTAAATCCGCCAAATTGTAGTAAAATGGCAATAAAATTTTCACCATTTTTTTACAAATTATACGTATATCATCTCATAAACTTCTTTTTCAATTATGGTTATAGCCGAACGGTATGGTTTGAAGCTTGCGTTTAAATTTGTTTTCAACTTCAACTGCTTCTATTGCTGTAATATCTTTTGGAAGTACTTTTAATATCGAATATTGGAAATGTATATGCGCGGTAGAGTTTAGTGCATGTAGCTGTTTAAATGCTTCATTCCCTCCATGTATTGTTCTAGCATATTCAGTCCAACGACCAAGCAAACCGTTTTTACTGTATGAAGATCCGATATATATTTTGCCATTTGAAAGATCTGTAATTGCATAAATAGCATTGATAGAACTTAGCGCGATGTGCCAATCAGAATAAGTTTGTCTGTGATCGATGATTTCTTTTAACTCGTGATACTTTAATAAGACATTTTCGTATCCCGGAAAGACAAATTCACTTGTATTCACTAGCTGTGTAATGATTTTTTCATTCGTTCCTTTTTGAGACCATTTAACAGCTGCCTTTCCCCATTCAATATATAATTTATTTTCGTAGGTATTTAATGGATCATTATCAACTTCAAATAAAGGATGCATTATTTCATCTTTATAAGACTCTAACAAAAATGGCGAACAATCTGGTGAAATAAACGGTGTCTCTCCATGTCTCACATCATATGATTTTAAATACTTCGCAGTAGTACCTTCATCTGCGGAAAAGACAATTATTTTATCATACCCGTCAAAAAAGTGAGGCGATTGTTTTTGAGTATATTCACGTAAGAAACCATCACGATATGCGTTGATAAATCGTTCATGTTTCAACGAATGACGGATAAGTAATGTTTTCTTCAAGTTGTAGTTGCATCTCTCTAATAAATCAGACAAATAGAAATGGACCATTATTAACTCCTTAAAAATATTGGATTATTTTAACTCTAAAATTCTCATTCTATCTATCATGAATACTAATAATGTAATTATAATTAATATGATTTTGGATTCTCTAAAAATTCAATTCCTACTAATTGATAGCGATAGAAAGGGTTATGACCATCCCAATCCTCTTGCATTTTTGTTGATGGTAATAAGTAGTCCTCTTCCTCTGTCACAGTACATGTATAGTAATATTTCATAAGTACATTATAAATTTCATCATAGTTCAAGATTCCTTCTTGCGCTTTTTTTACTAGCATATTTAAATAGAGATTTTTTGGTACAATGTGTTCAAAAATTAATTTTGCTTTTTCTTTTTGTTGCAGTATATGTAATGCTGCAGGCGTGATAAAGTCGGTCATACTGTATTTGCCATTATATAAGTTATTCTGACGATGATAGCTCTCCGTTAGAAAGTATAAATCTTCTCCTAAGCCCTTTGAACTTAAATGATGTTGTTTAAGACGTTGATCATTAATTTGTAGCTTTAAATGAATGATTTGTTCTAAATGTCGGCTTAAAAACTCTATGAACGTTACTCTTTGAAATTTATTACTTTTTGGGGAAGAATTTATTTCCATCTGTGGTTGCTCTTTTTTAGATCTACAATTATGTATTTGATTATTCTTTTGATTAAATGTATAAACTGAACCATCTTTGTGTTTGTAACTAATATTTTCATGAATTCCCTTATTGATAATTGACCATGGGATTTGTTCTCTTCCTAATTCTGCTTTCATAAAATGAGCCGCTTCTTTAATCGTTACAAATTCCCCAAATAGCATATTGTTTTTATAGATGGTAACTTTTACACCTTTTTTTCTAATTCTCATAAATCCACCTAATTACTATTTTTTAATAATGAAAAAATAAATTAAAGATTTGTTAAAAATTTTTTCTATAAAACTACAACTCCATTTCAGAATAAACATAGATGAGATACAGTAGAAATTTAAAAGCTGTTTCAGATATAAAATCACTTGAGATGCATAAATACAATAGCATTTTCAGAACATTTTATTTCTTAACAATATACTTAGCATCCCCTTAATATCTAGGCCTTTTTTAGTGTCTAGAAACTGCCCATTTTGCAATATATTTTAGAAGAAATTAGTTAATAAATCTTGAACCTTTGATTCATTAATTTTTCTCCCCATAGTATTCATCTTTGGAGAATCGCTTTTTTCATAAAAAAATTGTAATTCACTTTCTGTAATAATGTGTTTCTTGTTCAAGTTTTGAATAAGAGCATATTTTCCATTTTTCAATATTTCATATTCACATTCTGCTACCCGCAAATTCTTCTTTTTTTTGCGATTATCATAAAGGTGATATTGATATTTCCAGTCCTCTATTGTTGCTTTATCTGGCGCAAGTTGTTGCTTTCCTTTTTTAGCTTTTGAGACTACGATACAATAATCTTTACTAATAGCACATTCTGGTAAATCACTTGTGATTAAGTTTGGTGGATGATTTGTTTCCTCTGGGTGTACAGTAAATTTAGATTTTTTAAATGATTCCGCAGCTAATTCATGAGAATCAAAAGTTTTCTTAACTATTAACGAAGCAACTAAACAGTAATGAATTTCAGAAGGATTTTTAATGAAACCTTTCTCTTTACATATTCTCTTATTAATTTTTGTAATATACACATATCTATCGCCTATTGTATAATGCTTTTTAGCTCTACAAAGACCACTTAATAATGGTCGCTTATTATTAGAATAGATATCAAAGAATGGGTCACTACATGGTGATCTATCAGTAAGCATTGGAATTTCTAAATATTTATTTTTATTTGAATATTCATACCACTCATATTTAGAATACCAAGATTCAAAAGTTAAACAAATTGTACGCAAACCTTTCACCTACACTTTCTTAACATTGGAAATAAATTAATAAAATACCTAATATTGCTGTAACTAAACAAGAGTACTATCAAGTGTTAGATGTAAATGTAAGATTTCTTCTATCGTCTATTCAATTTCCATTGATAGCTTATTTGCATTTTTATTCGAACCTTTTTCAATATGTTATAAGATTTTATTTTAATATTTATCGGTAGCACTCTAAATAAATGATATTACTATCTTTCTTTTCAGGTACATCTAATTACCATTCCTTTGATATTCTTCACGATCGAGTATTAGTATTTCGGGTCCATTTTCTTCATAAGATACATACACACTTTTATCATTCAAAATCACTCCTTTTCATTAATTAAATATTTTTTTACTCTATATAATATTTCAATGTTCTCTCATACTCGTTAGTTCTGTTTGCATATGAATGATTAATCTTTCCAATGATTTCTTCATTTAATTGTTTTTCATTGTTATAAATTTTTTCTCAAACATATTAATAAGCCTGTTATTATACTGACTAACTGAGTTGTCTTTCAACTTTTTGGAACTATTAATTATTAAATGCCTATTTTTTTAGGAATTCAATAAACTCCAAACATCTTCCCAACCTTAATTATCATTAATTACACAGAAAACTATCTAATAATAAAATAAATACCTTTACACCTTATTTAAGGATATATTTCCCTATTTACTTATTATAAACTAAAAGTAGTAGAATGGAGGGATGAAATTGTTAGCCGAAATCCATAATAAAATCTCACAAACTGGTAGCAACTTATCAGATCGCCTTGAAGATAAGCTTACCGGTGATTTCTTTGGCACAATTCGATATTTGCCTTTTGAACTCGGTTTAAGGCATGTTTTTGCAACAGCGGAATTTTATCAAAATGAAGCCAGAGAAAATTGGCAAAAATTTATAGAGAATGAAAAAGGATATGCAACTCAAATAGAGTTTTGGCACCGTGAGGAAGAGGGAGAAATTGATGTATTACTTATTAACGACAAAACACTTATTGGTGTTGAAATTAAATATTTGAGTGGCATTTCATCCGATGATCAAGATGATAGAATTGAGCTAGATTACTCAGATAGTTTAAATCAGTTGGCCCGATATTCAAGAATGATTTCAAAACTTTCAAAAGACCGTGACTCGTACTTACTGTTTCTTGCTCCATACGAGATGATGAATACAGTAAGGAAAAATATCTTGAATAGGTCTATTATTTCACCTTCAGTCGAACTTGGATTTATGTGTTGGCAGGATATTCACGAATCGTTACTAAATCTGGATGTTGATCAATTTGAAACAGGACAGCAGCTAATACTCAGCGATTTACAAGCTTTATTATCAAAAAAAGGATTTACTTCCTATAAAGGCTTTAATTCAAATATATTTAATCAACCGATTATGAGAACAGCCTATTCTTTTAAGCATGAAGATTCAATAAGCAATAATATTTGGATCTGGCCAACTAAAACCATTAAGGAGGAACAAGTTTATGAATACAACGCAACCGACTAATGTAGGACAAAATATTTCGAATTCTATTTATGTATTAAAAGAAACTTATAAAAATTTAAATTTATTATTTTCTGAATTAGACAGGATTGCTGAGAAAGAAGGATTTATCCCACTTACTCCAAAATTCTTACGTTGGAAATCAGATTCTGATTATGAAGGTTGGTTAACAAGTAATTTTATTAAATTATATCAAGAAGAAAAAGATTCACCACTAAAACATATTCAAAATTTGAAAGATGGATTTATTTATGGTATTGAAGTTGACCTCGAAGGAGAAGATAACTATCCTACTATTTCATTAACTAGATATCAATTCGATTTTTCAGAATGGAACAGAATTCCAACGATTTCTGATCACTGGATTTTTTGGGATCCATTCAGATTAGATAGATTTTTTGAAATTACTAAAGTTAATGATGTTTGGACAAGCACAACCTTAGAAAAATCAAAAATCCGTTACTGGGGAATGCAAAGTGCAGTATCAATTGAAATTCCGCTAGTTTCAATTACTTCACCTGAAGATATTAGCACTAAAATTTTCCTGGAATTAGAAAATTTACCAAAATTTTAAAACTATACCATCAACATTTATTAAGATAATATTTATTTATTTATTAAATCAAAGGCAGGGTGCGATAATGGCTATTTTCGCACTCTATATGAACTAAAAGGTGTCCTTCCTATAACAACCTTCTCCGTTAATAAAAAGCTACTGTCTTTTATGACTGCTTAAATTCTTTTAGAACTTCGCCGTTAGCTTTTGTTATCTCATAGCATCTTCGCTAATTGTTATGTTTTCTGATTTAGAAACGGTCTTTTAATATCTTCAATTATGTTTTGAACTTTCGTTTCATCAACCTCTGCTTCCACCGGCAAACCTATTGCACACGATACTTCAATATTTTCGTTAACAGTAGCAGCGTCTAACATTATATTTATTGATTCTTTTTTAACTGCTGTTTGCTCTGGAATTGATACTGTTAATTCATTTTGTATTTCAGATAATAAAGTTGGTATTGCGATGAGAGTCTTCGCAGATTATTCTACACCGCCTGCACCAGGGCTATGCATTACTTGCAGCTATACAGCGTTGGCGAACCAAGCCCCTTTTTACGCAATGTTGAGCAGGAGACTTTACTTCCATAATCACATTCAAATAAAAACAGACCTTAGCTTAAATGCTTTGGTCTGTTTTTTTCACTAGTTGTCGTTTAAGATTTTCTCCATATTACCTGAACTCCTTAAACTTCTAGCGGATTTTCTTTTTCTGATTATAGGACAATACTTACAATAATTGCTGTTAATACGCTTACTAATGTTGCACCGTATAAAAGTTTCAAGCCCATTCGTGCTACAACGTTTCCTTGTTTTTCATGAAGACCTTTTACAGCACCTGAAATAATTCCAATGGAAGAGAAGTTTGCAAATGAAACAAGGAAAACGGATATGATTCCGATTGATCGTTCACTCAAATTTGACGCTAAATCATTTAATGAGAGCATCGCTACAAATTCGTTTGTAACTAATTTGGTAGCCATAATACCGCCAGCTGTTACTGATTCTGAAACAGGGATACCCATTAAAATCGCAATTGGGGCAAAGACATATCCAATAATTTCTTGGAACGAGACTCCAAATATCATATCAAATAAGGTATTTACTCCTGCCATTAATGCAACGAATCCAATTAACATCGCCGCAACTATGACTACAACCTTGAATCCATCTAAAATATACTCGCCCAGCATTTCGAAGAAACTCTGTTTTTCTTCTTGCACAACTAGGATATCTTCTTCTTCGCTGACAGTGTATGGATTAATGATTGAAGCAATGATGAATCCTCCAAATAAATTAACCACGATTGCAGTTACGACATATCTCGGTTCAATCATCGTCATATAAGCTCCGACAATAGACATCGATACAGTAGACATCGCTGACGCACTTAGTGTATATAGACGTTGAGGGGATAATTGTCCAAGCTGTTTTTTCACGGTAATAAATACTTCAGATTGTCCAACAATAGCGGATGCTACTCCGTTGTAAGATTCCAATTTACCCATGCCGTTTACTTTACTGATTGCCCATCCAAGCCATTTCATAATGAAAGGAAGAACTTTAATATGCTGCAGAATTCCAATCAGAGCCGAAATGAATACGATCGGAAGTAGAGCAGTTAAGAAGAAAGGAGCTTGTCCTTCATTCGCAAGGCCACCGAATACAAAATTAATTCCTTCATTAGCGAATTCGAGTAATTTTTCAAACCCAGCTGCGATTCCCTCAATAAGAATCAATCCAAATTTGGTATTCAGTAATAAAAAAGTTAAAATTACTTGAATAATGAGCATCTGGATAATTGGTCTGATTTTTATTTCTTTCCGATTGTTACTTGCAACCCAGGCAAGACCCAGCACAACAATTAAGCCTACGATTGAGATTAAATAATTCATTTAATGCCTCCACAAAGTTGTATTATTAGAAGGTCGAACGTCTGACCATTCAACTCACTTAATAAGTATACATTTATAACTTATTATGTCTATATACTATTTATTAAATGTTACCCATGTTGATAAAGAAATATTATATTTTAGGATAGCGTTCCCCATTTTTTTAACAATATGACCGCCACTCATTTGCAGCCTACCTTCAAGTCCAAAGCCTCTTTAACGGTCCATTATCCTTTACCTGAAGAATGCATTCCATGAATCAAGAACAGGTTATCACCAACTAATCCACTTTCAGGAAATGATGATTCTGTGGCAGTTGGAACTCCGTAAGCTTAAATGTTAGAGTTTCTGGACGCGGGTTCAAATCCCGCCGTATCCGTTGCAATATCAAAAAAACAACAATAGTTCTTGTTTCAAGAACAGGTACGTGTGAAATGACACAGGGCGGGTAAATCATCACACAACCAAAAAGCCACGATCACCGAATCATCTTCGGTAATCGTGGCTTTTAAACCTTCATTATTCTCATTCAATCAAATCCATATTTAAATGGAGTCGGTGGATCAATCTCAAGCTTCTATATTCTTTCTACTCTTGTCGTAGTTTCTAAGAATTAGTAACTACTTTACCTACTGTACCTTCTTTACGTTCTTTAGCGTGCTCCGCTGTAGCTGTGAACAGTACGTCAGAAGATGAATTCAGTGCAGTTTCACAAGAATCTTGAATAACACCGATGATAAAACCAACACCAACAACTTGCATTGCAATATCATTTGGAACTCCAAATAAATTACATGCTAGTGGGATAAGTAAAAGTGATCCGCCTGCGACACCTGATGCACCCGCTGCAGAGACAGCTGCAACAACAACAAGCATAAGTGCAGTCACAAAATCAACTTCAATACCAAGCGTGTTTACGGTTGCAAGAGTTAGTACAGCAATTGTAACGGCTGCACCAGCCATATTAATAGTAGCACCTAGAGGGATTGACACTGCATAAGTATCCTCATCTAAGCCAAGTTTTTCACATAATTTCATATTTACCGGAATATTTGCAGCTGAACTACGTGTAAAGAATGCATAAATACCACTTTCTCTTAAAACCATAAAAACAAGTGGATAAGGATTTTTTCGCGTATAGATGAATACGATTAACGGATTCACTACAAGTGCGATAAACAACATACATCCAACTAAAATTAAAATTAATCTACCGTAATCAATTAAAGCAGAAAAACCACTTGTTACTATTGCACTAAAAACAAGCCCCATAATACCAAGCGGTGCTAAATTAATCACCCATTGTACTATTTTAGTGATTGCATCCGAAAAACTACCTATCATGTCTTTCGTGTTTTGATTTGCATTTTTTAATGCAATCCCAAGAACGATTGCCCACATTAATATACCTAGATAGTTAGCATTTATGATTGCATCAATTGGATTGGCAACTATGTTAAATAGTAATGTTTCAATAACTTCCGCAATTCCTTCTGGTGGAGAAAGGTCTTCTGCTCCTGTTGTCAGTGTTAATGTAACTGGGAACATAAAGCTTGCAACTACAGCGACAGCCCCAGCTAGGAATGTACCAATAGCATAAAGACCAAGAATCGATTTCATATTCGTTTTCTTACCACTTTTATGTACGGCAATCGCGTGCATCACTATGAATAATACTAATATTGGTGCAACTGCCTTTAATGCACCGACAAATAAAGAACCGAAAATAGAGACCCAACTTGCGGCATTAGGAACCGTTAAAGCTAAGATAAGGCCCACAATAATACCGATAAAAATCCTTTTTACTAGGCTCACTTGATTCCATTTAACAAATAAATTTTTCATTCTACTATCCCCCAAAATTTTATTAAAACCCCCATGATAAAAAAAGCACAATCACTTCTCCCCATTAAAATAATTTGTACTTATTTTAACTTTAAGTAGACTGATATTTTATTCTAACACAAATTTTTAGAATGTTGTATCGAATTTTTTTGTTATCTTTTGGGATATCTTATGAATACCGTCCATGCGTTAGCTGCAATTTTGGGAGCATATGGACAAGGTTGGGACATAATGAAAACAACAAAAAGCCACAATCACTGAATAATCTTCAGTAATTGTAGCTTTTGAACTTCATAAATAAATCAAAGTCATCTGATGAGTGATTTTATAGAGACGGCGGGAGTTGAACCACCCGCTCCTAAAGGTGCTATAATACCAGCGTTTTTAAGGGTTTATAGCTACTATCGAGAATGTTTGACTACGCTTTTGACTACGTTTAATAGAAAATACAAACATTTTGCGGGGGCAAGTAGTGATTGAAGCTCATTATACTTAGAATTACTACCATATTCCTTATTATAAAATTCATTTCAAGATGAAAAGTTACGGACGATTAAATAATTCATGTTTAATCAAATGCATTTTATCTAAATCTTCCCTACTCCTGTTTTTGTATGGATTTCAATTCATACTGGGTTCGCCACTTGTTTTGTAATCTGCAACCCGTCGCTGCCACATTTTTTTCTTTTGTCCAGTGAGATAAAAACCTCCTAACACCAAATGTTAGGAGGTTTGGCTATGTATTAAGTCTAAATCTAATCTTTCTTTAAATTTTTTATATAAATCAGAAGAAGCTTTTTCTCCACTTGCACCATAATTAGTTGAATTTATCGTAGTATCCATTTCTTTAAGTACTATTAATAAATTATAAAAGTTTTTTTCAGTAAAGTCTCTTTGTGATTCTGCAACCTTAAAAACATCTTTGAACAATAACATTAAAGCATTATATCCTGTGGTTTTAGTTAATAAGCTATTTTTGTTTTTCCAATCCTTTTTAAATATCATACTAATCGCATTAAAATAATTAAATAAAATTTTATACATAGCTGCTTCATTCTCTTGTAAATACAATTTCCAGAATTGAGAGATTGAGCTTTTTGATACTTCAAGTTTATCTATTGAATTAATACCTTCTTTTAGAATCTTCGCACGCAAAAAATGATATCTTCTATCATCGTATATTAGCCCAATAATTGGTTTCGCAAATGCACTTAAACTAATAATTCCTTCTGTTGACAAGTCATCTTTTACTCCCAACAATTTTATTTTATTTCTCCAAGGAGAATCGATATCTTTAGCAAATAAAGTTGTGATTTTTGCAGCCATTTTTCTTGGAGTATAGACTTTATCATGTAATTCTTGAAACATTTGAACTGATGGATTTACTTTAGTTTGTTCTGAATTAATTATAGTAAATATTCTAGCCTGTTCTTCGATTGATAAACCTATGAATATAGATACTACAAGTTCAAAATCAGTATAATTAAATTCTCGAAAACTTTCTAATCTATGTTGTCCATCAATTACGCTAAATGTATTCTCTGTAGCTTTTAAAATCAATGAATCTTTGGATTTTGAAATAACAAACTGTGTTTCTACATTCAATATTATAGAATTAGGAAATGTTGCATCTGGAGACTCAAGATAATCTTGTAAACTTTGAATTTTATTCTCATTAATTTCTCTTTGAATACCTCTATAAATTAATTCATTTTCTTTCGATTGCATTTCAATCATTAAACGGTCAACAGTTGAAATATTATATAAGTCTTTAGCGTTTATTTTAGCTATATAAAAATCGCCAATTGGTTGATGAGTTTCAATAGTTTTCAAATTAATTTGTGACATATTTTTTCCTCCTTTCCTTACATCTTATATTCTGTATTATCAATTTTAACATTACTTGCCTCTCTACTTGTATGAGCCTCATTTTGTATATGTATGTATTCTTTAACATTCCTAAGGTTATAATTCGCTCTAAAAACTATAATTAGTGTAATAATAAAAAATATAGATGTTACTAAATACACTAAATTTAAATCAAAAAAGACATATTTCTTTTCTATTTGAATCGTTAAAATTATACTAATGATTAATGCTACTAAACAGTTAGACAAAATCAAATAAATAATGTCCTTCCTTACCTTGTCTTTAGATAATTCAAAAATTAATATACCAGCTAACATACTTATACCTGTAGTTAATATGACATTTAATATATCTAGTCTTCTAAGTATTTCTAAAAACTCTATCTCATCTAAGCCAAAAATAATAAAAATATTAATTATAATTGATAAGTAAGATATTAATAATAGGAGAAAAATGTTACCTATTTCAATCATACTACCACATAGAAACCACCATTTATTTAACCACCATGATTTTGACCACAACCAAAACACCTCCACTTCATAGTATTATATACTAACAAAGCAAAGATATTAACATTTATATACATAAATTTAGAGTTATTTTTCTCTCCAAAACGCAAATCCAATGCCACAGATTTCCTGATCTCTACAATTATATTGTTCATCACATTCTATACAATCATTTTTCTGCGATTGGATAATTTATTCCGTCAATCACAGATGATTCTATTTTATTGTCAACTGCCTCTACTAGATTCGGCAAAAATTCTTGTATCTTTTTTTCAATCTCATAATCGGTGTTATGAGCGGTTTAAGTATTAACCATATATCTTTAAAAAGGATAATAGGTCCTTCTTCAGCTAAGCATCCATTCGTAAAAAAAAAGAGCTGTTAATCAGCTCTTTTAACCAGAATATTTATTGGGAGTAATGGTATAATGATATATTTCTATATCCTGTTCTATAAAGCCTCTTCTTTGGGCAGCTTTAAGGGTTTGATACATATTTTCTCTTCCAACGCCATTATCGGTATGAATGTAAATTTTATCTGTCCTTAATACTTTTTATCCAGTCGGTAATAAGTTTCCTTCCTCATCTTCTCCTAAATCGTGGTCTAGAGAGAGTAGATGAACCTTATAGTTTACAAGGTAATTTATTGCCTCTTGAACATTTCTTGTAATTGTGTAACCTAAGGGATCTCATTAATCAATAGGATAACCTCATTCTATATTTTCAATATTTTAAAAATTCCTATGTAATTCGCTAAAGCAAACACTGTTCCTTCTTGAAATATTCTGCCGGAACTACCAATTTAAGATTGTTCCTTTTGTATAACAAATATATCATTCCATAAAATGTAGAAATTTATAAAGACGTCTGCAAAATTAGTACCGTAACATTATTAATCGAATTTAATACTTACTCTAAATGATTGTAAATTTATACCTTTTAGTCCTCTATTATCACCAAACATTTTAAATAGTATATTCGAGGAAGTAGCTGTTTTTTAATAAATTTTTTATTATAAAGATCCACTTCAGTAGTGATAACAAACACATTTTCCAATATATGCGTTTCTCCCTGGATTTCAGTTTCTATATCAACAACCCAAACTTTAAATTTAGAAAAAATTAGTAATGGACAGGCAATTATATAATTTAAATTAACTAATAAAAGTATTATAAAGATTATCACTAAAAAACATATATATAAATTAGTAAATTTGCTAAAATCTACAGTGATTAATGGTAATATTAAAGTTAATAAAAAAAACATATAGTCATTATAACCTAGCTTTGAAAACTTCCTTACATTGCTGGTAAGATCATTAATATCTATTTCTTTTTCTATATTCTTGAAAATAACAGTAGGACCCTTTGCCCAAGTTTGTTGTTGCCAAATTTAAACCTCGAAATTTACCTACACCAAAAGAAGCTGGTTTTGCTCTCTGTAATTAAGTATGCTATCAAATAATCTTTATCATAACATATGAAACCCTATAAATTACCTACTAAAATGGGTAAACTCACAAATATAACCATTCTTATAGGAAACTGCTACATTAAGTTTTAGATAAAAAATAACTGAAAGAGTTAATCCCTTTCAGTTAAAAGTAGCATACTGTTACGCCAAGTATTATTTTTATAAATTTAAAGTGATGTGAATGCATCTTTCAACTTATCTAATTCCTCAATAGATAATGTTACACCCTTACCCATTTTCTCGTGATTAGGTGCCCAGTCACGAATATCGTACTTTGGCTCACGACCGTTCCAACTAATAAGGTTTAGTTCTTTTTTCCAGCCTTTTGCTGATTCAGAAAGAACAGCAATGTGTTCTGTGATTTCATATTTTAGTTCTGCCATTGTTTCACCACCACTTAGAAATGTTCAACTGATAGATCACATATATAGTTTATAAGCAATTACTCCAGTTCGTTGGAGAATGCCACCTCTACTTCATTTCTTCTTATAGCTATCAATTTTCAAAATACTCAGCATTGGATTCATTTGCCTCTTTCATTAGCATTTCAAGAAACTGTCCAACGACATAATTTGCCAATCCTTTATCCTTTGATAATTTGTTCATGAACTCAATAGGTGGTTCAGCGTTTTTTAGTAGAGCATCGTCAATACTTTCACGTAGTTTCAATCTTTTAACGTCTTCAATATTGTCAGCTCGCAAGCTCTCCATTAAACTGTTATCTTTTTTTAATGATTCATACATTTCCTTTACTACTTTGTCATCATCATCTAAAGCAATAGCGAACTTATCATTTATTTGTTTCACAATAACTTCTAATCGTTCTTTAGAATCTACTTGTATTGCCTTATGACCGTCGCTTTGCTTATTTTCAAGAGTTGCATCTTCTGGATTAAGAATTATGCTTCCATTTTCTTCTTCTTGTACTCTATATTTATCCATATCAACCATTTGAGTTACTTCAAGTGGTAATGTTGCCTTTTCATAAGGCAAGTATTTGAAAAGTAGCTTCACAAAAAGATAGAACTTTTCAAGGTTAGTATCAATAAAAGTAATGATTTGAGATATGAAAGAATACTGTCTAATATACTTAATAATGTTCTTTCTAAACTTATCCTTGTCCTCTTGTGAAAGTGCAAGATATTTTTCGTCTGCAATCTCCCTAAAGTATGGTGACAGAACTTCAGACTTCACTCTCTTTCGGACAAACATTTCAATGAAATAAGTAACTTTATCTTCACTAAAAACATCCGCTTTTTCTATTTCATACTTTAAATTATATAATTTCTGCGTGTCGGTCGCTTTATCAAGGATGGTACTTTGATAATAATTCTGAAAGTCCTTTTGTATATCTTTATGTTTATTAACAAAGTCTATTATGAATGTATCCTGTTTATTTTTTGTTGTTCTGTTTAATCTGCTTAAAGTTTGAACGGTAGCAACACCCCCCAATACTTTATCTACGTACATGGTATGCAAAAGCGGTTGGTCGAACCCTGTTTGGAATTTGTTAGCAACTATTAATATCTTATACTCTGGTCTTTTAAATTCATTTGCAATATCGCTTACCTTTGGCCCATTCATACTTTCCTCAGTATAATTATCTCCGTCCAAATCAACCGTACCAGAAAATGCAACAAGTGTTTTTATGCCATAGCCTTGTTCGAGAATGATTTTATCAAAAGCTTTTTTATAAAGAACAGCGTGAGCTCTAGAGCTTGTTACTAACAATGCCTTTGCATTTCCCCCTATTTTATGAATGGTTTTTTCCATAAAATGAGACAGCATGATATGACTTTTGGCCGATATAGCAAAAGGGTGTTTGTTTACTTCATTAATAAGAAGCCGTTTGGCTTTTAGTTTTTCAAACTCTCTCCCTTCTTCAGCCTTCTCATTTTCTATCAGTTCGAAATAAGTGCTTTTTGTTATGTAATTATCTAATACATTTAGAATAAAGCCCTCTTCAATGGCTTGTCTCATAGTATATTCATGAAAAGCACGATATCCTGATTTTTGAGTAGCATCAGGAATACCAAACAACTCTAATGTTTTGAGTTTTGGCGTTGCCGTGAATGCAAAAAATGAAAGGTGGGGTAGTTTTTGTCGGCTTGCCATTATTTTTTCTAATTCTTTTTCTACCGTATCTTTCGGATCGCTATTTTCATCATCTTGAGTAATAATATTTATTAAAGCATCATCAGTTGTAAGACTGACCTTTAAATCCTTAACATTTTCACCACTTTGACTGCTGTGTGCTTCATCTACAATAATTGCAAAATGTTTACCGTTTAGATTAGCTATTTCGCTTATGTAGCCAAACTTCTGCAAAGTACTAATGATAATTTTGTCGCCATCGGTTAAAGCCTTGATAAGCTGTTTACTTCCTTGTGTAATTGTTTTTACTGTTCCATTAATTTTCTCAAACTGCTTTATTTGTTTTTGAAGTTGTCTGTCTAATATAATTCGATCAGTAATTACAATAATACTGTCAAAAATCGGTTGGTTGTTTGCATCAAATAAATTGGATAGCTGATGAGCTAACCAGGCGATACTTTTACTCTTACCACTTCCTGCACTGTGTTGAATCAGATAATTTTTGCCTGTACCGGTTTTTTTCACATCTGCTAATAACTCTCGAACACAAGAAAGTTGGTGATATCGAGGAAATATCGTCGTTAATGCTTTTGTTTTTTCATCTTGTTCATAAAATATATAATTATTTAATATCTCAAGTAAGCTATCAGCTTGTAAAATTTTTTCCCACAAGTAACTGCTGCCAAATTTGTCAGGTATAATTGGATTTTTTGTATCACGATTAAACGGAAGGAATCTTGTATTGCCATTATCTAATTTTGTAGTCATCAAAACGGTGTTGTTATCAACAGCAAAATGAACTAAACAATTTTTTAAAAAAGGGTCTTTGCTCTGACGTCGTTTGCTATATTGTTCCACTGCATGGGTTACATTTTGTCCTGTAAATTCGTTCTTTAATTCCAAGGTAATAATAGGGATACCATTTATTGCAATTACTAAATCTATGCTTTTATCCGGAAAGAGTGTACTGTAATGAACTTGCCGAATTACCGAAAAGCTATTTGCTTCATATGTTTTTTGATGTTCAGGATTTGAGCTAGATGAGGGTTTAAATGATATCAATTTTATACTAGCCCCTTGCAAAACAAATCCCTCTCTAATTAAATTAAGGACGCCTCTTTTATCACGCAGTTTGGCATATTCATTAGCAACTGCTTCCATTGTATTAACAGGGAATTGTCTTTCTAACTTCCTCCAAGTCTCTGGTTGGGTATTTCGGATAAATTGCTCTAATAATTCAACATCCAAAACATATTCTAAGTTAAAGTTTTTACTAACACGTGAAGTATAGAGCTTGCTTCCTTTAAGAAAATCATAAACTGTATCTTCAAAATTAATTTCTCTTGTTTGACTCATATTAATCCCCCCTTCTATTTGGTTGCCATTCCCTTACATCAATTTTCCCTGTTACAGTCTTGCTGATTAAGGATGTTTTATATTCTTGCATTAAATCTATTTGTTTTTGATATTTGTGAATAAGATTATTAATAATTGATGTTTCGGTCTTAATATAGTCAATAATATCTATTTGCTCCTCAATTGGTGGAACAGGCAAATGAAGATTCAACAAATCATCTGTTTCGATACTATCAACTGTCGCAACAACTTTTGAGCAGTTAAATAAGATAACATTTGATAACCCCCTGAAAAGCTCAAACAAATAGTTTATGGAGAATCGTTTGTTGGGGATTAAGGCCTTAAGGTCTTGGTTTAAAGTAACTTGAACCCGATTTACCGCAATTGGTAAAGTGTGTTTTAAGATTCCAGACCGAACAACAATAAGAATAGATGGCTCTTTTATTAATATTGTAGATGATTCCTCTAATCCTTTGACTGTAATGTAATCCTCCGCTTTTTCTATTAAATCAGTTTTCATATCTTTCGGTGAGATCCATGGTATATCACCATTCCAATAGCGAGGATTTTCTTTTGAAGGTGTTCCCCCACCCACCATTGATTTTAAGCAGTATTTCATCTTCACCATTTTCCAACCATCCGGTATTTCCTCAATCCAATCAATCCCACTTGGTTTCAATTTAGCATCCGGATTAATGCCTTTTGTTACTGCTTTATATATAATGCTTGCTTTTTGTTCCTTCAACAATTTAATTTGCTTCTGACGATTGGCAATAAAGCTATCTATTTGCCCTGTTTTGTAATCGAGAAAACAGACGATGTTTTGTTGTTCAGATAAATCCCCTATTGGTATTTTCAAATTCCTAACTATGTCCTGTGAAATATTGGGTTGACCTCCACCATAACTAAGATTTATGATGTCATCTTTATTTGCAATAAACCAATAAAAAGCGAATTTTGTATCAATTACTGTAGGTTGAACTAATGCACAACAAGCTTGATTTGTACAAGCTTTGAATTTTGTTATTGCAATTTTTCCAATTGTTGCCCCATACATTGCAACAATGAGAGTTCCTGCTTCATACATTTTCAAAGTGCTATGATCATCAAAAGCTTTTTGAGTAATATACTTAGAAGATTCATTAATATAACTATCGTTTAAATCTCCTGTGTTAATCCAAGGAATAGTGCCATTTTCATAGTATTCTGGCGTCCCTGCTTTTGGTGTAGTTCCACTCCCTATTCGTTTAAACAAACGGCTTACTTTCCATGTTGACCAATGACTAGGAATACTATCCAGCCAATCAGCGCCACTTGGCTTATATGAAGGATACTTTTTCATTTGGCAACCTCTTTAATCACTTTCAACAAGTCTTCAGT
This sequence comes from Psychrobacillus sp. FSL H8-0484, assembly GCF_038005325.1. NCBI lineage: Bacteria > Bacillati > Bacillota > Bacilli > Caryophanales > Bacillaceae > Psychrobacillus > Psychrobacillus sp. FSL H8-0484. The sequence goes on from NZ_JBBOSZ010000001.1 coordinate 3,149,647, forward strand.
TTGCTCTTCAAGGTCTTCAATATCCTTCATAATCAAGCTTAAATCACGCATAGGCTTGTATTCATAAAAGAACTTGGTAAAAGGTATTTCGTAACCAATTTTATCTTTTTCTCTATCCATCCATGCATCAGTGGCAAAAGGCAATACATTCCGTTCAAAATACTCATCTATATTTTCTTTCCATTTAATGCTTTCATTGTCCCGCATATCGCCATCATGCATTGGTTTTTCATCCCAATCACAAATTCTTCCTTTTTGCTCGTGGGCATTATAGGGATCTTCAAAAACAACTTCTGCTTGTTCGTCTTTTTCGCCCAACACATCTCTAAGCATTTTCAACAAAGTTTTATTTGGTTTTCCACCAAAGAATTTTTGGAAAGTCGTAAAGAAGTTTCCATCATTCATCTCTCGGGCTTTCCCTTTAAATGTTTCAAGCACCTTAATTATTTTATCCTGCAAAGCTTTGCCTTTTGCAACATCGGCTTCAGCCTTTACCTTGTCCTTCTTTTTACTGGTAGCCAATGCTATAAACTTGGGATGTTTTTTGAGAGTTTCAATTTTTTCATTGGTTATTTCATATGCCATGCGCAATGGCCGTTCAACCGTTACCTTGGTGTATTTAAAATCTGTTACATCGTAAATCTTACTGATTTCAATTGTTCGCTTTTTTCCGCTCTCTTCTACTTCTATATTGTAATCTTTGTAGGCTTTATAAATCTCTGTAATTAAACTAATACCTTCTTCGCTTATTTCATATTGTTTTTTACCTAAGGACTTTATTTTCTTTGTGAACATTGAATCCATAGCATTTATCAACTGAACTTTATTTTTTCGTTCAGCAGGTTTTTTATTGTTTAAAATCCAGATATAAGTGCCAATACCAGTACCGTAAAAAAGATCTTTTGGCATGGCTACAATACAATCTAGCAAATCGCTAGGCTCGTCCATTATCCAACCACGAATATCACTCCAGCCACTGCCTGCATCGCCGTTAAATAGGGGAGAGCCATTAAATACAATACCAATAGTGCTCCCCTGGGGATTCATTTTACTTATCATATGTTGTAAGAATAAAAACGAACCATCGCTTACATCAGGCGTTCCAGCACCAAAACGGCCATTATAGCCTTTTTCTTCAGATTCATCTTCTACAAACTCTCGCATATTTTTCCAGTCATCGCCAAAAGGTGGATTTGTAAGCATGTAGTTAAAGGTTTTACCTATCAGTTTGTCTTTTGTTATTGTATTTCCGTGTTTAATATTTTCCGCATTTTCACCTTTTATCAACAAATCAGATTTGGCAATAGCGTATGTTTGTTCGTTTATTTCCTGTCCATATACCCATACATCAAGATTTTTATTAATGTTTTGTTGTAAATAATCCTTTGCGGTTGTAAGCATTCCACCTGTCCCGCAACAAGGGTCGTATATGTTTATACCTGCTCCTGCTTTTTGCAGTTTATCAGTTTCATTAACAAACACGAGGTTAACCATTAGTTTAACAATTTCTCTTGGTGTAAAATATTGCCCTGCTTTTTCGTTACTTGTTTCTTTTGACTTCCTAATAAGGATTTCGAAAATAGTCCCCATATCGTGATTACTGACTTTGTCAGGGTGCAAATCAATTTTTGATGAAACAAATTCTTTGGTAACAATTAAAAGTAAATCTTTTCGCAATAATGTTTCGTAAATAGGTGACAGTCCTTTTTCTGGTCCACCACTAAAATTAAGTAAAATGTCTTTGATATTTTCGCTGAAGCCATTTAAATAAGCTTCAAAATTTACCCCAATATTATTAATATCTTTTGTTAGTCCAACCAGAGTATAGTCCGACTTATTATAAAAGTTCTGTCCAGAAGCTTGCTTCAATAGCCTATCAAGGACTTCGGATGATGCCTTGTCCTTAAATTTATCGTATGCTTGTACTACTTTCTCGTGAGTTTCTTCCAACACGCAGTCAATACGTCTCAATAAAGTAAAAGGTAGGATTACATCTTCGTAATCTTTCTCTGCATATTCGTCTCGTATGTGCTCTTTAATACTCCAAATAAATTCAGATATTTCGTTGTGTCTTTCCAATTTCTTCGACTCCTATTTTTTATCCCGAAATACTATTTCGAGTGATAATATTTTCTATTCACAACCTATTGACTAACATATTTAACCCGTAGCTATTTATATGTATTGGTTGGCATTATGTAATCCATATATATATGAGTACTTACTAACCAAGATGTTCAAATGATTTCTCCAGCAACGACTACTTCCCTGTAATTGAATCTGTTTTTTATTAAAAATAATTTACGGTTGTCCTTAAATTGTATCAAATAATTAGAAACTGCACACTGCAAGCTAAAATATATTTAAATACCTATTGTTTTGTATGACTTATTAATATTGACTATCTACTTACTAAATATTGTTGATAAACAGATTTATCTCAAAACAATTTCGCAGAGACCTTTTTCTATTATCCCTAAAGTTTAGCAATAAATTTAATAGAAATTGTAAAGGACAAATACTTATTCTCTCACAATGTCATATTCAACAAATATCCTCTATTACTAAGAGTCACATAATACCATTTATAATTAGATAAATATATTAGAGTATTATGGGAATCACCAAAAATGTGATTATAATTTCTTATAATAAAAAGACCGCCCGTAATCGATGTTATGGGCGGTTGCTTTCTAGCAGATCTTTTAACATCGGCTAAAGTGTAAGCAAGTAAAAAACTTCTCTAACTGCTATCCGGGTATGGTAAAATATGCGGTAAATCTGTAAAGCTGTACACTAGGGCAACTTAATTTCATTGGAGGTTAATGATATATGGAAAAGAAGAAACAAGATGGAGGGGGTATAAACAAAATACCACCAAAAGCTACACAAACAGCTACTAAAAAAGACATTCAACAAATATTTGAAAAAGCAGTTAGAACACATGGTAAGACCTTAGAGAGACTTAGCAAGAACTAGATTTTTTATATCTGATTGCTATTAAACAAACAACGTTTAACGAATAGGGTAACATCCTAGTTAGAGTAAACTACCAAATGATTTTACTCTTTTAGTTTGTATGTTTTTTATAAACAGTATCAAAATTACACAAAAACAAAACCTTCCAATATTAATTAGGAAGGTTTTTTGGCATGCTTTTTTAATATAGCCTAATGCTATTAATGTTTTAATTGAAAATTTTTGACGAACTATTAGCTGGTCATCAATCACTTAATAGCCTATTCATTTTCCTGTTGAGGAGAAACTAGAATACTAAGACCATGTTTTTCTCCGTAATCCCACATTTTCACCCAAGGATATGTATTCTCAGGTAGAATGAAAGTACGTTCTTCTAAATGATGAATTGTTGACATATCACATTTTGTGCCATGTTCCCTGGTTGCTGGATGGATTTCTATCTCTCTACCAGTGTCATTAAAATACACAAATTTCAAATTATCTCACTCCTAGTATTGTATTAGTTTAATATTCCACAGAGCTTTAATAAATCCTTTGTGCAAATAAAAAAAGAGCGTTCATACTCTTAATATATAATCTTAATGCTAAAAATAATTATTTATAATCTTGTAATATTGTTAATTTTTGTTTTGTTTTATTAAAGTATTTATCTGAAATAAGTTTGAAATCTTCAGGTCTTAGATGGTCCAAAATACCATCTCTAACTTTAATGAAGTGTACCGTATCTTTTTTGTCAAATAACTCTTTATCAAGACTGGTTTGTTTGAATGTTAAAGTATTTATAACTTCATTTTGATCCTTATTTACCACTAGAAATTCTTCTTCTTCAGAAGCCATGTCAAATTCGAAACTACATAAACTCGAAATCTCCGCTTGTCCTTTTCCAATTACTTTTAAAGTGTTTAAACACCAAGGCATTATATTTTTACCTCCTATATTAAATTTCAAAATGGACTACCTAATAGTAATACTGTCTTGTTAACCCTTTGCCCTTTACGATAAAGAATAATAAACTTACTACATATTATATAATTCTTTTCAAATGATATCAATAGTATATATTTTTCAATATTAATACTTATAGTTTGTGGTAATTTTATTATGCCTATATATTGTTGATTTATGAGGTGATAGTAATGGAGGATATTGTTAGCATTGTAGGTGATAGAATCCGAAGTTTTCGGAAAGAACGTGGTTTAAGTCAAGAAGAGTTAGCACATCAAGCATCCTTACATAACACATACATTGGTCAATTAGAACGTGGGGAGAAAAACGCAACGATTGAGAGTCTGTTTAAAATTACTAATGCACTAGAAATTACTTTGGAAGAATTGTTTCGCAATACTCAGACTGGTCCAAAAGCAAATAGTATAGAAATTACTCAAATTATCACTTTACTGGAAGATAGTCCAAGTAGGCACCAACGTTTGATTCTAGGGTTACTCGAACTACTAATCAAATTCGAAGAGCTTGATTGATTAATCTTGTTAATTTATTATATAAAAGCTGTGTGTACTCACATGTGGAGTAAACACAGCTCTTATTTTTCTGTATTAGGCGCACCAGGGGGGTAATTGTTGTGGTATGTTGCAATTCAATGCCAAATCTGCACCATGCACCATGAATTTTTGATCAGCAGTGGTAACGAAGCTATGTAATTTTAAAAGTTATCGAAAGTTCAGGGTAAATACATTATTCACTAACTACACTGTCAACTATATTTCATACTTTTGGGAATATAAGGGAGATTAAATACAGATTTAACTACTAGTTGTTAGTTTTTCTTATCTTCCTTCATTTTGTGTAAAAGGTTGTAGTATTAGAAAATGATTATCTTATTATTAAAATGATATTTATAGATGATATTAGTATGTTTGAATATTGGAAAGTTAGGTTTTCAATTATTCACTACCTCTTTCAAAAATGCACAACTATAAATCAAATATGAATTGATGTATGTAAAAAAAGAAAGAAAAAGAAGCTGTCATTATAGACAACTTCATAATAATTTAATCTTCAATCCCCATTTGTATCATCCATTCCTGGAGTTGACCAGCTTCATCTTCAGAAAAATTATCCCGCTTCTTTTTAACCCCATTATTAAAGTCTGAATTTATTCTTACTTCTTTTTTATTTGCTTCTTTTTTACTTATATTTCTTTTTTTATTCCGTTCTATTTCTTCCTTCCAATTAATCTTAAGTTCAGTTGAAAATAATTGACTAATATAGTCTGTTATTAAAATGAGAAGCTGTTCACTGGACGACTCTTTATCAAAATTAATTAATAAAAGGCCGTATGGATCTCTTTCTGTAAACTCATCTTTTTTATTCACATTCACAAACTGTAATAGTTTATTACCCCAATCACCACTAATATCTTCAGGAATTTCCTTATGAATTACTTTTGTAGCAAAATGGAAAGTTTCACTTAATATTAGATAGGGATTGCTATGAACACTCATTAGAGGGACGTACCTTTTTTTCTTTCCCTTCTTTCCATAGGCTTTAATAAAACCTTTTTCTTCAAGTGTTGTTAGTACCTTACTAACCGAGGAGGAACTAACTCCTGAATACATAGCCAAAGTTTGTTGCGTAGGAAAAGCATATCCCTTTTCTTCGTTATATAAGCTAAATATTTCAAAGAGTAAGAGCTTTTCCTCCTGACTAACCCTTAGGCAGCGTCGAATACTATTCGGAGTATATACGTACCCCAAATTGGCAGCAGTTTTAATGCTTCCCCCTTCATTTATCTTTTTCAAATAGTCGACTAATTTCATAATAAAACCTCCGAATAATTTTTTCTGGGTTTATAGCTTATAAAAAGCTTCCCTTTTCTGGCATTACCACTTTCAAATGCCTACGACATACTTATACGAGAAGATTACTTAGTTGTTAAATAAAAAAAATTGGTTCATTTGGAAATTACAAAATAAATCCGCACCACTTTTCACGAAAAATTTCCCATAGGTATCACGTAGCTCCCGCCCAATGCCGATTCAACAAGCAATTTCCTAGGTACTGGGGGGGTAATTGAAATATTCCTGACCAACCTTTGATTTTTATTCGTGATGTGCTAGATGCGAGATTGACTAGCTATAACGTATGAATCTGTGTTCGAAGGTTATAGTTTTGATAGCAGCCTGTTGATTATTTACTGCTCTAATATGTGGCGGTTATAAACCTTTCTACCTCCTTCATTTGCTATATACGCCCCCCGTTTAGGAGAGTTAAATATTTTTTCTTTCCTACTTCGTCTCTCACATTCATGTAACGGAACATTGTTATTTAGAACAACAAGAAAGCAGCTATTAACAAGTGACCTGTTAACAACTGCTTTTTATGGTTGTATTCAATTTATTTTTAATAAGTAATTTCTAGATACATGCTACTTTGAGCGCTTTTCATGTCAAACTGGGCGGGTATGTTAAATGGCATGCTACTGTACAAAATATAAAACTTCCCTATCCTTTGATTTTATCTTTAGGCTATGTTAAAGGAAAAGGTTGATTTATCGTAAAATGGGCTGATTACACCTGCCCCCACCCAATATAATATTTTTACCCTAAACTGGATATTTGTGTTAATATACGAATAAGATTGTGAAGGAATGCACTTAAATATTAACGCAGCAGTTTAGTTGAAGAAGGAACTATGGTATTGAAAAAAGACAACAGTAAAGAAGACCCCACTCAATCATTAAAAAAGAGGAGAAGCATAATAAAATCGCTCTGGAAAGACTAAATAGATTGGATAAAGAATAAAAAAAAGGACCTTATTTGAGGTCCTTTTTAATCAAATATAAACAATATTATTTTACTGAGCCTTTAGATTAAAAGAGATTTAGATTACCAATGTCTACTTATTTAAATAGGTCTTTGAGAAATTGTTTAAGTCCTTTTTTCTTCTGGTTTTTTTCAATGGTAATTTTATTTTCAGCATCAGCTCTATGCTGTTTCTTTATTTGTTCATCAAGTTTTCGTGATTCGATAATTTGTTTTTCCGACCAGTCATCAGCCCATTCGATTCGGTCTTCTCTGATCCAGTAATGCGATCGACATTTATACGACCAGTTACCAATAGACGGATAGAGAGTAACGGATTCACCATTATACGTCAATTTCCAATCGGTAGGTGACAAGGGTGTTGAAACTTCTTCACCACATCCACAAGCACATTTATGTAAAACAGTATTATAAGGAATGCTAATATAAAGTGTATTGTTTTCAAGCTTACTTGGTATAGTAGTCGTAAAAACATGTTGAAATTGAAGTTTAGGTTTAAGAGTGGTCGCCATACATCATATCCCCAGTTGCTAGATTATAAACATTGTGGTTTGCTTTTATAGGGTCGAAATAGTAACCAAAAAGTTTTTTCCACTTAATTACAGCCATTGCTGCATTCAGAGCATTTAGTTCGGCAATTTGAATATTGGTAGAGTAGGCTTCGTCCACTCTATCAGCAAGGGAAATACGCTCCAATAGGTGGTCTTGTTTTTCGGGACTGCCAGTTGTAACTCGGGCATCTCCAATTAACAAATCACCTTCTACCTCAATGCCAATGCCCACATCATTAAAAGAAATTTTATGTTCATTAAGTTTGTTAATGATTATTCTTTTTATTGCACCTTCATCTATGGAAATAAAGACAAAATCCATGCCGAGGATACTATCGATATTCGTAACATCTAAGTATTCATTATGAGCAAATATATTTTTGCGCATATTCTGGTAAATCTGAAGGAGATAATCAACCTTGCTGAATCTTTCTTTTAATTGTTCGATGGATACAGCTCCAGGTGTTCGAAATGCATTATGTTGTAAAAAAACATCGCCATCATATAGGTGGATCTCTGCCACGGGTGTTTTAGCCACAAAGTCTAAAATGTACGCTCCTGTACCGCCGAGACCGATGATTGCAATCTTTTGAGCACTTAATTTTTCTGTAATTGATGCGATCTTCGCTCTGCTTGAATTAGTATCCACATAATGAAAGCTTGGGTGATCTAGAGATTCATAGACTTTATGCGTTCTAGCGTCAAGAGAATGGTCCATCGATTGAGCAGGGGCCATGATGATTTCAATGTAACGTGTAATCTTATGATAATAATTGGTATAGCCGTCTTGTGGTCTATTTGAAAAAGAATGATTGACAACAATACCGTCAGCCAGTTTTCGGTTAATTGATGTTTCATGTATAATTCCCGCTATAATACTACCATCTTTGTTGCATGGTTGTTGACCAATAAAGAAGATTACGTGAGTGTTAGGGGGTGTTGTTACATCCCCAGCAAGATTAAGTTCCGAGACTAATGTCCCGAAACTTATCTCTTTATTTGAGTTCAAGTATGGAACATCATGAACCAACAAAAATCCATGCTTTTCTTCGATTGAATACCCTTCATCTTTAAGTTGCTTTAAATCGGGACTATGATTTATCAGTTTTTGAGACACTGAACATCATCTCCTCTATAACCTGTACGTCATCACCCAACACCATGGAAATAGAAGGGGTGTGTATGTTGCGTTTATATGAAACCGTATAGACGACGTTTGGATTTTCATCAAACGTACCATAGTATAATCGGACGACTTCTTGGAAAGATAGTTTTCCCCTTTTTACACTAAAAGGCCTGGCATTGATAATGATTTGGACTTGTTTTTCATTTTTTTCTTCCTGCATGGTGATTCCTCCGTTTCAGATGGTTTATTTTAACTTTTAAATTTCCATGGTAAATATACCCACTAATAGAGTAACAATATATATTGTGTTTGTCTATCATATTTTGACCAAATATAGTAATTTTAACATTACTAAACTCATAGTGTTCGATAACGAGATATTCCGAATTAAACAGGAATTTCTTTAAATTATACTTTTCTTATTGTACTATCGGGGATTTATGTCTAAAAAGGGGCAAGTAGGGTGAATTTTAAATGGCATATCCAGTTTATTTATACAAGGAATTTGAAGATGATAATGTTGTAATTTATTAGTTTTGTATTGACCATAACGATAAAAATGCTGGAAGAATAGAGTTAAACAAAAATACAAAAATGACAAAGGAATTAACAAGCATATCTAATGTTTCAGATGATCTTTCTCAATGGTTATTCAATCGTGCTGGATTACCAATCGCTCAATTGTAGGGAAGGTACATTACTAGATGAAACTTAAATAATTCACTAAATTTATGTTATCTATTTGACAAACTGTGCGTTTTAGGAGAGATTGTACTTAAACTAAAGAGTGCTTTAGTAAAAAACGAATAGCAAAATACGATGAGCTTGGAAATACATTTCCTAGCTCATTTTTATGTGTTATTTTCCTATGCCTTTAATTAATCTTCTCTATTTCCGCTTAACTCCTCTCCTCCTTCCTCGTATAAATCAACAGAAGCAATTAAAACATTGCGGGGATCAAAATGAAGAGGAGCAATTTCAATGAATGTAGAGTTAATGAATACAAATATAGAAGAAGTAGTAATGAAGGCTGTTCAGAAGGCATTATTAGCTACACAGCACCAATTTATAGATAGCGGGTGGCTATCCTTAAAAGACGGAGCCAAGTACGCTGGTGTCTCCAACAACACGTTTATCAAGTTCCGTGCAATGGGTTTACAAGTGTGTGAAATAGAAGGAATAAAACGTGTGTCACGTAAAGAGATTGATCGTTTTTTAGAAGATCATAGCTATTAATAATAATTTATGAGGATTTTCCTTTAGGTTCGATTATAATATCACTAGAGGTAAATCCTCTCTTTAATCATTTGCCCCCGCAACTGATTCAGGAGGAATTATCATGACAAAGAAAAAAGTATCGCCTATTAGAAGCTATATGCTAAAAAATAATAAAGGTAAAAGATACGAGTTTCCCGTGTATTTAGGTATTGATCCGCTAACCGGTAAACCGAAGCACACAACGAGACGTGGCTTTAAAACAATCAAAGAAGCGGAATTAGAATTAGCTCGTTTAAAGCTAGCTGTAGCAAATGGCACTTATCATCAGAAGCGGGTGGAAACATACCTGGAAATATATGACCTATGGGTAAAACAATATGAAAAGACCGTTGAAGAAAGTACATTCGTTAAAACTACAGGTATTTTCAAAAACCACATACTACCTGCAATGGGTGCTTATAAGATTGAGAAAATCAATGTCGATGTATGCCAAAAGAATATTGACGAATGGGCAACAAAATTAAAGAAGTTCCGAATGGTAAAAGCATATGCTGCTAAAGTGTTGGACTTTGCGATTAAAAGAGGGTACTTACAAACAAATCCATTTGCACTTGTAGATATGCCAACTAAAGCTAATAGAAAGGCTATTGTAAATGAGGAAGAAGCGGAAAACTTTTATACTCGTGAGCAACTAATCGAATTTCTATCTTGCTTAGAAAAAGAAAATAACACCAAAGCATACACCTTATTCCGTTTACTTGCTTTCAGTGGTATGCGTAAAGGTGAAGCACTTGCACTTACCTGGAACGATCTTAACTTCACGACAAACGAAATTCGCATTTATAAGGCCATTGCAAGAGGTAAAGATAATAGGTTATATGAAAAGTCTACAAAAACTGGTACTGTTCGTACAATCAAAATGGATGATAAAACAATGGCGATATTAAAAGATTGGAAGAAAAAGCAGAAGCAAGATTATCTCATACTAGGCTTTAATACGATGCAGCCTAAACAGCTTGTATTTAGCAATGAACATAATGAATACTTGCAGCCTACAAAAACACGTAAGTGGATCATACATGTTCAAGACAAATATAAGCTTGGCACAATTACAACACATGGTTTACGTCATACACATTGTTCTTTGCTATTTGAAGCAGGTGCTAGTTTAAAAGAAGTTCAAGTTCGCTTAGGTCATTCTGATGTAAAAACAACAATGGACATATACACACATGTTACACAAAAAGCAAAAGAAGAAGCAGTTTTAAAGTTCTCTAGCTATGTGAACATATAATGTTTTTGACTACAATTTTGACTAAGTTCGATTGATACTCATTGAAACTAGATGATATAGACAAAAAGAAAAAACCCTTGATATACAAGGGTTTTGACACTGTATGAAATCATATGATTTCAATATATGGAGACGGCGGGATTTGAACCCGCGTCCAGAAACTCTAACACTTAAGCTTCTACGCGTGTATCTTGCCTATTTAGGTTTCGCGTAGCACTATGCCGACAAGCGGGCGTCATGTACGCTAACTTGGAAATCTCTTGCTGACAGCTCAAGTGGCACTGCCAACCGTATCCCACTAAAGTTGAGCTCTACCTAGCCACATGGGCGATGGATAAATAGAGCAGATCCGAGCTTACGCTGCGAATGCTAAGTTGTTGTTTGTTTTGCCTGTTATTATAAGGTCCGTTTTTACGGAGCCGAGCCTCCGACGCGCAACTCAAGCTCAGACTATCCCTGTCGAATCCATAACGTCCCCGTTTATGGTATAGTGTAAGCTTCGTTACCTACTCACTATACATCAAAAATGGTCAATTTTCAAGTGAGACATTCTACCAGTAATGTTCAGTAGATTATTGATTCCGTTCTTTAAAAGCTCTTTCAATATCTCGTTTTGCTTCTTTTTTCTTCAAGACATCCCGTTTATCGTAGTCTTTCTTCCCTTTTCCGACACCGATTAATACTTTTGCATAGCCATTTTTTAAATACATTTTCAGAGGAACGATGGAGTAACCATCACGCTTTGTTTCCCCAATTAATGTACTAATCTGCTTTTTGTGTAAAAGTAATTTTCTAGATCGCAAAGGTTCGTGATTGAAACGGTTTCCTTGTTCGTATGGACTAATATGCATATTAGAGATCCATGCTTCGTTATTACGAATACGTACAAAAGCATCCTTTAATTGCACTTTCGCGTTTCGAATAGATTTAATTTCTGTACCTTGCAACACAATTCCTGCCTCAATTGTTTCTTCGATATAGTAATCGTGATTCGCTTTTTTATTTTGCGCAAGTATTCTATCATCTGGTTTTTTCGCCATCATATTCACCTCTCAAAAACTAAAGAGGAGCGATTACTCGCCCCTTTATTTTTTCTTCGGACGTTTACGACGTTGCGATTTTTTGGCAACGGATTCGTAAAATTTCTTTTTCTGTTTTACTTCTTTTTTAGGAGCTGGCTGAGATTTGGATCGATTAGAGCCGGAGCCATCCTTTTTCGAAGCATGAATAACTTTTGGTGCTTCTTTTCTAGTTCGGTGGAATGCTTTTTTCATTCCTACGATTTCAAAGTCAATGGCCGATTCTTCCGGTTTTACTGCAGATACACGAATGGTTACTTCATCCCCAATTCGGAACTGCTTGCCTCCGCGCTCACCAATCATCATCATTTGACGATCATCAAAACGATAATAATCATCTGTCATATTTGTAACATGTACAAGACCCTCGATGGTATTCGGAAGCTCAATAAACATACCAAAGTTCGTAACAGAACTAATGATTCCTTCGAATTCCTCACCGATTTTATCTGCCATATACTGTGCTTTTTTCAGCGAATCTGTATCACGTTCCGCATCTACTGCACGGCGTTCACGTTTGGACGTATGCTCGGCAATATCATCAATCATTGCACCCCAATGATTAATAGTAGCTGAAGATACATCTCCATTTACTAGGTACGTACGGATTAATCGATGAACGATTAAATCTGGATAACGACGAATTGGAGAAGTGAAATGCGTATAAAATTCCGTTGATAAACCAAAATGCCCTAAGCACTCCGAATAATATTTTGCTTGTTGAAGGGATCTTAGAAGCATCGTTGATATAACAGGTTCTTCCGGCATACCCTCGATATTTTCAATAATCTCTTGCAACGCTTTTGGGTGAATATCATTTCCAGTTCCTTTAACAACTAAACCAAAGTTAGTTAAGAATCCGAAAAAGCGTTGTAGCTTTTCTGGTTTTGGATCTTCGTGAATTCGGTAAATAAACGGAACATCCATCCACTTAAAATGCTCCGCTACTGTTTCATTGGCAGCTAACATAAATTCTTCAATTAGTCGCTCTGCAACTGTGCGTTCACGATTCACAACGTCAGTAGGCCAGCCATTTTCATCGACTATAATTTTTGCTTCTGGGAAATCAAAATCGATTGCTCCACGATTTTTACGTTTTTCGCGAAGAACGGCTGCTAATTCTGCCATCGTTTCGAACATTGGTACAAGAGGTTCATAACGCTCTATTAACGCAGCATCTTTTTCTTCCAATATTTTATACACATCAGAGTAAGTCATTCTCTCTGTTGTTCGAATAACACTTTGGAAAATTTCATGAGAGGTTACCATACCTGAACCATCAAAAATCATTTCACAAGATAAAGTCAAACGATCGACTTGTGGATTCAATGAACAAATACCATTGGATAAACGATGTGGAATCATTGGTATAACACGATCGGCTAAATATACACTTGTTCCACGATCATATGCTTCGCGGTCAAGTGGTGAGTTTTCCGTTACATAGTGGCTTACGTCCGCAATATGTACGCCAAGCTTAAACGTACCATCTGGGAATTTAGTAACAGTAACAGCATCATCTAAATCCTTTGCGTCCGCACCATCAATCGTTACAATGACTTCTTCTCGTAAATCTCTACGACCTTCTAAATCCTTTTCATCAATTTCAGCAGGTACAGCTTCTGCTTGATTAATTACTTCTTCAGGGAAATCAATGGTAATACCGTGCTTATAAATGATCGATAAAATATCGACACCAGGATCATTTTTATGCCCAAGAATTTGAGAAACAATTCCTGTTGCAGATTTTCTTTCATTCGGCCATTCCGTGATTTCTACAACTACTTTATGCCCTTCAATTGCACCAAGAGTATCTCCTTTAGCAATGAAAACATCCATAGGTACTTTTTTGTCATCAGGGATAACAAATCCGAAGCCTTTATTATCTTGGAATGTTCCAACAACTTTAGTGATACCTCGTTGCGTAATCTTAATAATGGAACCTTCTCTTCTGTCACCAGAAGTCTCACGGGAAACTCGAACAAGCACTTTGTCTCCATTTACTGCTCCATTCACTTCCGTAGGAGGAATAAAAATATCGTCCATTCCATCTTCTTCTGGTGTAACAAATCCAAAGCCTTTTGCGTGTCCTATAAATTTCCCAACAATTAAATTCATTCGTGAAGGAATACCATAACGATCGGATCGAGAACGTACGACTGATCCACTTTCCTCCATTTGGACAAGTGTTTTTACTAGTCCTTTAAAGTCTTCTGCATCCACTAACCCAAAATGATTTTCCAGTTCTTTCGTTGTTAATGGTTTATACTCATCTGTATTCATTAATTCAAGTAATTTTTCTTTCATGTTTTCCATCAAACATCCCTCCTTTTTCAGCGTGTGCGCATTTGGCCTGTTTTACACATTCCAATCGAGCGACTCTAAAAAATTTAATATATCTTCGTGTAATTGTTCTTTTTCAGAACCAAGTGTAATGACGTGGCCAGAGTTTTCATACCAATTTAATTTCTTCTCTAATGATTCTGCTTGCTCATAAATATAAGATGCAGAGTTTATATCAATGACGCTATCTTTTTTTCCTTGGGTAACTAACAGCGGAGCATAAATGTGATCGACATGATCCCGAACCTGATAGACAAATTCCCTTAGTTCTGCCAACGTCACCATTGGGGTTTGTCGAATAGCTTCTATTTCTTCTTCGATTTGTTGCGCTGTTTTCTCTTCATACTTTTTATATTCTCTAGCATATTTTAATACACCTTCGAACATGACATCCGTCGTTTTCATTGTCATCGGAGAACACATCGTGACAATTCCCTTCACAGGAACTGTATACCCTAATTTCAATGAAAATACGCCTCCAAGTGAAAGGCCAGCTACTGCTATTTCCTCATACCCTGCGTCTTTTAAACGAGTATACCCATCCATCACATCTTTCCACCAATCAGATGGACCTGTTTCTAAAAGTTCCTCTGGTGGAACTCCATGACCTTTATAATGTGGCGCTAAAGAAGTATACCCATTTTTCTCTAGAAATCTTCCAAGCATCCTAACATCTGACGAATTGCCAGTAAAACCATGAAGCAACAATACTGCACGTTTACCAGCCTCAAAGAAGAAAGGTTTTGGCGCCGCTAATCGCATGTTAAAATACCTCCAATCTAGCAAAGCAGAATTTTACCTGTAAGTTAGGAAATTTAGCTAGACATTGTTCCTTTATATTGTATGTATAAGTATAAATGAAAAGAAAACGCCTGACCAATCAGAAGTCGGTCAGGCGGTTCGTATCTATTATCAAATTCGCCTCGGCGTATTTGTGTCCAGATTTTACTTCTACGATTTCTCTTCGCAGAAAACAATGCAACGAGCTTGCTCGATGATTCTTTTACAAAATCTGTTGTATCCGCCGAAGGCTTTAACCTTATTCAGCAGAAGTCAATTCTTCTGTTGAATAAGATTAAAATTTTGTGACAGCAATAGTTAAAATGAAAAACAACACTGCAAGGACGATTGTTACTCTATGTAATATAAGGTCCATACCTCGTGCTTTTTGTTTTCCAAAAAGTTGCTCAGCACCGCCAGAGATGGCTCCTGAAAGACCAGCACTTTTCCCCGATTGTAATAACACAACAACGATTAATGCTAATGAGACGATGACTAGTAAAGTCATTAACAACGTATTCATTTGTTCCACCTCCTGAAAAGAACTTTCACAACAATTATAATTTTACCAAAAACAACTAGAAGTTACAACAGTCTAACAAGAATATAATAGGTTTCAACAAAATAGAGGATGATTATTTCATAGGTTTGCATGAAAAAGAGGAGTTTTATAGTTTTATATCGAAATGAATAAGTTGGAAAAAAATACATATGCAAAAGGGAGATCTATTTTGAAAAACAAACTTATTGTCATAAGTCTACTAATCATTTTAAGTTTAACAGCGTTTCAATATTGGACGATACTTCAAGTACAATCTACGCTCCCTTCCGACCAATGGAGTAGATCTTTTCAAGTAAAATCCCCAGTAAGTAATTACAACAACCTTCAAAGTGTTAAAGAAGAAGATAGCTATACCGTTAGCCTACGAGATTTAAAAAAATTAATTATCTTATCTTGCGATATGGATATGAGCTGCGAAAAAAATCGTACGATTGATTCGCTAGATTCATTTACAAATACATGGAGCGATCAATCCAACTCTTTCTACATAAAGAACAAAACACTCATTCATTCAACTATTTCAAATGGAGACACTGAAATTGCTCAAGACGTTGTTAATTTTTCAAAGGACGAGGATACACTTGTATATTGGAAAGAGAATCAAAATGTCATCGTTTCCAACAGTCCTTTTACAACAGTAAAACAGCAATTTACTATGGATGAACCCGTTAATTTTGTCACCATTTTGGAAGACCAAATGTTTATTGTGACGGAAAATAAAAAGGAGCATCTATTCACTGTTTACAGCAATACTAACCAACTATCTAAACTATTTGAATTCCATGTGAATGGATCGGAAATTCTGTCCTCCATGCATATCATGCAGACGCCAGATAAAAGTTACTCTTTTTTACTAGATACAGAAATTTTATCTGGTGGGAAACGTACGAAGACAATTCTTGCGGCACCATTCAATATATCCACCAATCAGTCACCTACTTTCTCTAACCTTAAATTTTTGGAGGAAGATACGGGAATGCAACTAACGGAAATTCGTTTTCCAAGTGTCTATCAAACAAAAGAAGAAGCACTTCTCACATTTTCAGCTACGGTACGAACTCCTACAGGTGAACGAGTGAATAAAATCTTTGTCGGTAGTTTTTTAGATAATACCATTCACGCTAGTGCAGTTACGAAAGCTGGAGATCGTTTTGAACGCCCAACTCTTTTAAATGAACAAACAGTTGCCTATTTGAAACTGGAAGGTGCTAATCGATCTCTTCTCTATTCATCTTCCGATGAGGTAAAAAAGGAAGAAAGTAATGGAATTATGGAAGGAGATTATGAAGAGGCAAGCTATACTTTACTCAGTATGTTGTTTAACGGTTTTATTCTTGTTCTTTTCTCATTTATATGGATCGTCCTTTCGTTAGGCATTACGTATGGATTATTAGTATTAATGGAAAGATGGCGATTTGCTCATTCACATAAGACAGCATTTCTTGTGCATATCATTGCTTTATTTGGCATCCAAACGTATTTCATCTATCAATTCACTACTATTGAAAATCTAGTTTATAATATTCCTTTTATAACAGAGACATGGCACTTTGTTATTTTGTTGTTTATTGCTAGTATTCTTTCTACTATCCCTTTACTCCTTGCCCGATATAAGGTGAACGAGGATACTTTTAACGTCATTGTATTGTATACAACCTGTATGAATACAACTGTTCTATTTTTCTTAGTTGGTCCTTATCTATTTTAATAGGCTTGAAAGTTCGTCCGCGTAAAGCGAGCGGATTTTCGGCAGATAACAACACTATCGGTTAACAGAGCCTAAAATAAAAATGCAGGGGCTATCCAATTACGGATAGCCCCTGCTTTCATTATTATTTTAAGTTATAGAATGTTTTTTTGCCTAGGTATTGAGCAGTTCCATATAACTGGTCTTCAATACGTAGTAATTGGTTGTATTTCGCTACACGATCTGAACGAGAAGGTGCACCTGTTTTGATTTGGCCAGCGTTTGTTGCAACTGCGATGTCTGCAATTGTCACGTCTTCTGATTCACCAGAACGGTGAGAGATGACTGCTGTGTAACCAGCGCGTTTTGCCATTTCAATCGCATCAAAAGTTTCTGTTAATGTACCAATTTGGTTTACTTTAACAAGAATAGAGTTACCAACACCTTGCTCAATTCCTTGTGCAAGTTTTTTCGTGTTTGTAACGAATAAATCGTCTCCAACTAACTGAACTTTATCTCCAACTTTTTCAGTAAGTAATTTATGACCAGCCCAGTCGTTTTCGTCTAAGCCGTCTTCGATAGAGATAATTGGGTATTTCGAGCAAAGTTCTTCATACCAAGCTACCATTTCTTCTGAAGTTTTCACTACGCCTTCACCAGATAAATGATACTTACCATCTTCTTTGTTAAAGAATTCAGAAGCAGCACAGTCCATTGCTAAAAGTACTTCTTCCCCTGGTTTGTAGCCAGCTTTTTCAATCGCTGTCATAATAGTTGAAAGAGCTTCTTCGTTAGATTTTAAGTTTGGTGCGAATCCACCTTCATCTCCAACAGCTGTGTTTAAACCAGCTTCTTTTAATACTGCTTTCAAGCTATGGAAAATCTCTGCTCCCATACGTAGTGCATGACGGAAAGATTCTGCTCCAACTGGCATAACCATGAACTCTTGGATATCTACATTGTTATCTGCATGTTCTCCACCATTTAAAATGTTCATCATTGGTACTGGTAGCTGTTTCGCATTAAATCCACCTAAGTATTGGTATAAAGGAATATCTAAATAATCTGCTGCTGCATGAGCAACTGCGATAGATACACCTAGAATTGCATTAGCACCAAGATTTCCTTTGTTTTCTGTACCATCTAGTTCAATCATCGCATGGTCGATTTCAACTTGATCTAATACTGAAAAGTTTTCTTCTAATTCTGCTGCGATAATGTTATTTACGTTTTCTACTGCTTTTAAAACACCTTTACCTAGGTATCTTGCTTTGTCACCATCACGGAGTTCTACTGCTTCATATTCACCAGTAGATGCACCAGATGGAACGATAGCACGACCAAATGCACCGCTTTCTGTAAATACCTCTACTTCTACTGTTGGGTTTCCACGTGAATCTAATACTTCACGAGCTTGAATTTGTGTAATAATTGGCATTTTTAACTCTCCGTTTCGATTAGTGTTTTACCTGTCATTTCAGGCGGTGTTTCTATCCTTAATAAGTGTAACATGGTTGGAGCCAAATCGGCTAAAATTCCGTCACTTCGTAGAGAAACATCTTTCTTCGTTACGATAACTGGAACAGGATTTGTCGTATGTGCCGTCATTGGCTGGCCTTCGAGTGTTGTCACTTCATCCGAGTTACCGTGGTCCGCCGTGATAATGGCATGACCACCCTTCGCTAAAATGGCATCGACTACTCTTCCTAAGCATTTATCTACCGCTTCTATTGCTTTCACAGTTGGTTCAAGCATCCCACTATGCCCTACCATATCTGGATTGGCGAAGTTTAAAATAATGGCGTCGAAATGATCATTTGCAATTTCAGTTAGTAGTGCATCCGTTACTTCATACGCACTCATTTCAGGCTGTAAATCATATGTTGCTACCTTTGGAGAATTTATGAGTATTCTTTCTTCTCCAGGGAACTTTTCTTCCCTTCCACCGCTCATGAAAAACGTTACATGTGGATACTTTTCTGTTTCCGCAATGCGAAGCTGTGTTTTATCATTTTTTGCTAGCACTTCTCCAAGTGTGTTGTATAGATTATTTTTTTCAAATACCACATCCGATACAACATCATCACTATAGTGAGTAAACGTAACGAATTTCAAATTCGTTGGATGCTTATCACTTAGTGGAAGGCTATCAAATGTTGGTGTGTTTAATGCCAGCGACAATTGAATGGCACGGTCTGGACGGAAGTTAAAGAAGATAACTGCATCACCCGAGTCAATCGTTGCAATTGGCTTTGCATTTTCTTCCATAACGATTGGTAAAACAAATTCGTCTACAACATCTTCTGCATATGATTGTAAAATCCCAGCAGTAGCTGATTCTGCAGTTTTACCAATTCCATCAACAAGTGCTCGATACGTAAGATTTACGCGTTCCCAACGACGATCTCGGTCCATTGCATAATACCGGCCACTAATTGTAGCAAATCTTCCTACACCGATTTCTTTCATCTGCATTTCTGTTTCTTCCACATACCCAATTGCTGTACGCGGTCCAACGTCACGTCCGTCCAAGAAACCATGGACAAATACGTCTGCTAGTCCTTGAGCTTTCGCTAGCTTTAAAAGTGCAAATAAATGCGAATAGTGACTATGAACCCCTCCATCAGAGAGTAATCCCATTAAGTGCAGCTTTCCACCTGTTTGCTTCACATGTTCAATAGCAGCAAGAAGCTTAGGCTCCAAAAAGAATTTCTCTTCGCGAATGGACTTATGAATACGTGTTAAATTTTGATAAACGACTCTTCCAGCACCAATATTTAAATGACCAACTTCCGAGTTACCCATTTGTCCTTCTGGTAGGCCTACCGCTTCTCCTGAAGCAGTAAGCGTTGCATTAGGGAAGTCTCTCCAATATCGGTCAAAATTTGGCTTATGTGCAAGAGCCACAGCATTTCCATATGATTCATGACGCAATCCAAATCCGTCTAAAATGATTAAAGCTACTGGAGTTTTAGGCATTCTCTCCAGCCTCCAACAATTTTAAGAAGGAGTCGACTTGTAAGCTTGCTCCACCTACTAACGCACCATCGATATGTTCTTTTGAAAGTAATTCTTCAATATTTTCCGGTTTGACACTTCCACCATACTGAATACGAACACTGCTCGCTACTTCCTCCCCAAAGCCATCTAGAATGGTTTCACGGATAGCCTGGCATACATCATTTGCATCGTCTGCAGTTGCAGTTTTACCAGTACCGATTGCCCAAATTGGCTCATAAGCGACAATAGAATTTATCACTTGTTCTTCGGAAAGTCCTTCTAAAGCAGCCATTACTTGCGCAGATACGATGTTTTCTGTTTCATTTTGTTCGCGCTCTTCTAATGTCTCACCGACACAAATAATTGGAGTTAAATTATATTCAAATGCAGCTTTTACTTTATTATTGACAGAAGCATCTGTTTCATTGAAATATTGACGACGTTCAGAGTGACCAATTACTACATAACTAACACCTAAGTCTTTTAATTGATGGCCACTAACCTCACCTGTAAATGCTCCTTCTTTTTCCTCATGCATCGTTTGAGCTCCGATGGAAATAAAAGAATCCTTTGTAACATGAACTAGTTGCTCTAAAAATAGAGCAGGTGCACAAATTACTGCTTCCACCTTGCTGCTATCTACTTGTTTTTCTTTTAATTGAAGCGCAAAATCTTTTGCCTCTGCAAGTGTTTTATACATTTTCCAATTTCCTGCTATTACTGGTTTACGCATATAAAATCTCCTCCATTACTTATCGTTTAATGCCGATACGCCTGGTAGGTCCTTCCCTTCCATAAACTCTAAAGAAGCTCCTCCACCAGTGGATATATGATCCATTTTATCCGCGACTTCAAATTTTTCAACAGCAGCTGCCGAATCTCCACCACCGATAATTGTATATCCAGTAGTCTCTGCCATTGCATTCGCTACACCCTTTGTACCGTTTGCAAATGCATCCATTTCAAACACGCCCATTGGACCGTTCCAAATAATAAGTTTGCTGTTTTTAATCACATCCGCATATAAAGCAGCCGTTTTCGGTCCAATATCTAGGCCCATCCAGTCAGAAGGAATTTGATCGATATCTACCACTTTTGTGTTCGCATCTTTTGAAAACTCATCCGCTACAACTGCATCTACAGGTAAGTAGAAAGAAACGCCTTTTGCTTTCGCTTTTTCAATAAAAGATTGAGCTAGCTCGATTTTATCCTCTTCTACAAGAGAGTTCCCAATGGTATGTCCTTGTGCTTTAGTGAAAGTGTAAGACAAGCCTCCACCGATTAAAATATTATCCACTTTGTCTAATAAATGATCGATAACGCCGATTTTATCTTTTACTTTTGCCCCACCAATAATTGCAGTGAATGGTCGTTCTGGATTGGATAAAGCTTTTCCTAAAACATCTAGTTCTTTCTCCATTAATAAGCCAGAAACAGCGGGCAATAATTTCGCAATCCCTTCCGTCGTCGCATGAGCACGATGTGCGGCACCAAATGCATCATTCACATATACTTCTGCTAAGCGAGCAAATGCTTTAGCAAGCTCCGCATCATTCTTCTCTTCTCCCGCATGGAAGCGAACATTTTCTAGTAAAAGAATATCGCCATCTTTCATTTCAGATACAGTTTGTTCCACTGCTTCCCCAATTGATTCATCTAATTTTGTTACAGGCTTATTCAAAAGTTTTGCTAAATGTTCTCCCACTTGTGTCAAACGTAGTTCTTCTTTTACTTCACCTTTTGGACGTCCCATATGGCTAGCTAGGATTACTTTAGCACCTTGTTCGATTAAATAGTTAATCGTCGGTAGCGCTGCACGAATTCGAGTATCATCCGTGATTCCCCCGTCTTCCATTGGCACGTTAAAGTCTACACGACAAAACACGCGTTTCCCTTGTAAAGTAACATCTTTCATTGTTTGTTTTACCTTCATGAGATAAGCCTCCTTATGTACTAAAAAAATAAGGAGCAAAGGGGGTAAACCCTTGCTCCTTTTACCCTCTCCTATTATAGAGGTTATTTAACTTTCACGCTATTATAAAATCAAATACATTTCTTGATACAACGGTAAAATTACAGTCCTTTTTTCATCATAAGAAGCGCAAGGTCGATACAGCGTGCAGAGTATCCTGATTCATTGTCATACCATGCTAATACTTTTACCATGCTGTCTCCTAAAACCATTGTGGAAAGTCCATCAACAGTTGAAGATGCAGTGTTTCCATTATAGTCGATTGAAACAAGAGGAATTTCATTATAATCTAAGATTCCTTTTAATTCATTCTCAGAAGCTTGTTTTAACACAGCATTTAAATCTTCTACGGTTACGTCTTTTTCTAACTCAGCAACAAAGTCTACAATGGAGACATTTGGTGTTGGAACGCGAACAGCCATACCATCTAATTTTCCTTTTAATTCTGGAAGTACTTTTGCTACAGCCGATGCTGCTCCAGTAGAAGTTGGAATCATAGATTCCGCTGCTGCACGAGCTCGTCGGTAGTCACTATGTGGTAAGTCTAAAATACGTTGATCGTTTGTATATGAGTGGATTGTAGTCATCATTCCACGTTTAATACCAAAGTTATCTTGTAATACTTTCGCTACAGGAGATAAACAGTTCGTTGTACAAGAAGCATTTGATATAACATGATCTGTTTCTGGATTATAATTATCCGCATTTACACCCATAACAAATGTAGGCATATCGTCTTTAGCAGGTTGAGAAAGAATTACTTTTTTAGCTCCAGCTTCAATATGTTTCCCTGCTTTTTCAGTTGTACTGAATATTCCTGTACATTCAATAACGATATCTATTTCTTGCTCTTTCCATGGAAGTGCAGAAGGGTCTTTTTCTGCGAACACACGAATGTTTTTCCCGTTTACGACTAAATATTCACCTTCAGATGAAACGTCTGCTTTTAATATGCCATGAACTGAATCATATTTTAATAAATGAGCAAGCATTGCAGCATCTGTTAAGTCGTTGATTGCTACTACTTCTAAATCTGTTTGTTCTAGAGCTTCTCTAAATACTTTACGTCCAATACGTCCAAATCCATTAATCGCTATTTTTACTGTCATTTTAATTTCCTCCTAATTGGTTTGTAATAATAGGTTTATCATTTTATTTGCGGCACCCTCATCCGTTACTAAAACGGTTTGTTCTGGTGCTTGTTTAAAGTAAGAAATTAGTGCTTTTGCTTTTTTTGCACCACCTGCTACTGCAAGGAGGTGATCTATATTTTTTAGTTGCTCTAACTGAACACCTATTGTTCTTATATGGTGAACAGCTTCTCCCTGACCATTAAAATAATACCCAAAGGATTCGCTAACAGAACCTATTTCATTTAATCTCTCTATCTCTTCTTCGTTTGAACTTCTTCTTTTAGCCATCTGGAGAGCGTCTCCGATACCGTGAATCACAATATTTGTTCGATTATATAAGTCCATCATTTCTTGAATAAATGGCTCTTTTTTCATTGTTCTATGTGCTTCTTCACTCAAACTATCCGGTATATACAATGTTCGATAAGAGCCATTCATTTTATTGGCAAACGAAGATGCAATTGTATTAGCTTGTAACTGGACATCTTTGCCTACACCACCTCTAGCGGCAATAAACAATAAATTCTTCCATTTCGTTGATTCAGGTACATAGTTAGAAATGGATGCGATAGTGGATCCGCCTGTTACAGCAATAATTTTGTCATCTGATAAGATACTTTCCAGATATTTTGCCGCCTCTTGAGATAAGAGCATAGAAGCGTTAGAGTTAGTATCTACATTTCCAGGTACAATTATCACTGCTTTTATATTTAAATGTTTTGAAAGGGTCTGTTCGAGTTGTAATCTTCCAGACCATTCTCGAACTACTTCTTTTAGTTCCAGTAAGACAGAATTACCTTCAGTTGTGATGGATGCTCCATCTCTTGAAATCTCTATTAATCCTTGATTTCGCAAAGCATCTAATTCTTTTCGAGATTCTCTTTCAGACAAACCTAATTGTTCCCCAAGAACTCGACGTCCAATCCCCTTCGTCAATTGAATGGTTTGGAGTATGTGATACCTTTTTTGCAACAACTCACTCATTTCAGGCATAAGCTTGACTTGAGCATGGAGAAAAGAATCCATATTTCACTTCCTATCTAATTGTGACGTTTTTGTCCCACAACGAAATAATTTGTCCCATCTACTCAAAAAAAATAAAATTTCTAAAACAAGCATACAGTATAATATTCCGAATAGCAATATTTGTGTACTTCTTATCCATCTGCGAAGCAAGAAAAATTGCTGATGTCACAACCTGGAGCATTATTTTAGGAAGTATTGAAAACTTGAAGTGGATCTTGCGATTTGGAGTGCCTATCTTGCGATTCTGGGCCCCTATCTTGCGATTCAGAGTCGTTATCTTGCGATTAAGCGCTCCTATATTGTGATTACACTCCACTATCTTGCGATTCGCTGAAAATTTATAAAAACAAAAAAATCTGGAGCATTATTTTAGGAAGTATTGAAAACTTGAAGTGGATCTTGCGATTTGGAGTGTCTATCTTGCGATTCTGTGCCCCTATCTTGCGATTCAGAGTCGTTATCTTGCGATTAAGCACTCCTATATTGCGATTACGCTCCACTAACTTGCGATTCACTGAAAATTTATAAAAAAAAAAATCTGGAGCATTATTTTTCTAATGCTTCCAGTAGTGTTATGTAATCTATTTGACCATATTGAATGATTTCATTCTCAAATTCCACAACAGGAATCATAAGCATATATTTTTCATGAAGCTCATCATTTTCTTCAATATTCACTTCATTTATTTCAAATGAAATATCTTCTTGTACAAGCTTTAACATCAGTTTAGCTTCTTCACATAAATGACAGCCTGGTCTAGTGTAGAAATGGACAATCATTTTATATCATCCCTCCCAAAAATCATTTGATACATTTTTATTATAGACTTATCGAAGAATTAAATCGTGTGTTATTTTGCGCATAGACATCAACTTATTAAGTTGTAACCTTTTATACAAATTATTCCCTAAAAAGGTAAAATAAAAGCGATACTTTTTATTTGTTCTTTCGTCTATTGCAATAAGGGAGGTCAGAAGATGGAAATGGAACAGCTATACAGAGAGCACAGCGATAGAGTTTACAGCTATATATACTTACTTGTCCGTCATAGAGAATGTGCCGAGGATCTTACACAAGAAACATTTTATAAAGCATATAAAGGGCTAGAAACCTTTAATAAGCAGGCTTCAACTGCCACCTGGCTATTAAAAATAGCACGTAATGTGACCTATGACTATTTTCGAAGGAAAAGAGTCATCCAATTTTTCTCCTTTGATAAAGAGCATGATGTAGAAACAAACGCACTATCACCAGAGAGAGGATTTGAACAAAAGGAGCAGCTTGCTAGGATGTATGACTCCTTAAGTAAGCTAAAAAAAGACTACCAGGAGGTCCTGCTCCTACGCAAAGTACAAGAATGTTCTATCAAAGAAACGGCCTATATACTGGGTTGGACTGAGGCAAAAGTAAAGATGAAAATGACACGTGCACTTGAGGCACTTAAAAAGGAATTTCATCAGGAAGGAGGTCATGCAAATGGAACCATCAAAAGAATTTGATAAGCTTTTTGAGGAAATGAAAGATGTGAAGCGCTCGGAAAAAGCAAAGCATGATACGTGGATAGCCTTAAAGGATAGAATGGCACCAAAGAGAAAACGCAATATAATTCCAGCATTTATTTCATTAGCAATAGTAGCAATTGCCTCCTTCCTATTCTTTACTTTATCTAATCCTTCGGAGACAGAAAAATCGGCTGAACCCCTTTCTAATGAAGAAGTTATAAAAGCAGTATTAGAAAGAGAATATAACGGTCCAAATATGGAGATTTTTCGGTTAATGAACGATTGGATGGACCTCCAAAGCGAAGCTGAAGCGCAGACTCAAGAGGAGTACAATCAACTACTAGAATCAAATGAATACAAAGATTTGTTGAATTATTATCCAGCCACTTTTGGTGAATACTTTACAGAGAACATGCTGACAAAAGCCATTATGTCGAATATGGTGTTCAAATATAATCATTCTCTAATAGATAATGACATAGAGATGCATCTAGAAGACGTTAAAATTAAGCAAGAGAAGGATCATCCGAATATCTATCGTCCAGTAATAGAAGTTTCCTTAACAAACAGCCAAGGACAGAAAATTTATCATACATTGCGAGAAGAATTTATCTTTTCTAAATCAGAGCCTGGAAAAATAGGACGCTATAATGGGGTTAAAGGTGGTGGAGGCATAGAGCTTCAAGAGAAAATAGAGAATTTTAGCGCATATGTTGGAGGTAATGGTGTAAGAACACCATCTTTTAGAGAAACCGTTTCCTTCGACACTCTATGCTTCACTGGTAAGATTTACGAGAATGAAAATACAGAGAGAAATCTCCAGGGATGTACATCCGATAAAAATCAAATAAATTCTATTCTTGCGACTACTGACCATCTTCCTATCAAAGAGGCAACAGAGCAAGAAAGCAGAGAGAGGGCCGAAGCTCTTCCTCAAATTGATAATTATCAAATTTACCTAACAAACGCGGTAGATAAAGGAACAACTTTGTACACCATTACTTTATATGAGGATGGAGTGCTGATGTTCGCTCCAGGTCTTGATTTAGGAATTAGCGGTGATATCACTACAGAACCTAACGTTGTGATATATGAAAAGGTCAAACTGATGCTTGACGAATTTGCTGAAAATTAATAATCAAAAAAAACAAGTGATTGTTGGATAGCATTGTGGTTTGGAGAAGCGTCCGCTCGACTCCTGCGGGAAAGCGAGACTCCCTAGACCCAGCAGGAGCGCAAGCTGTGATGCGGCTTGGCGCTCGCGAGCGGTAAGCTTCGGAAAACCTTTTAGACGATTATTGTCAGGTATCCTGTTTTTTTCGACTTTGTCGACAGTCTGAGCCCTATTAATGGCGTTTTCCATTTATGATTTACCATTTGCGTCCTGCTCCGCCGCCTCCGGAGCTACCGCCACCGAAGCCTCCGAAACCACCACCAGAACCT
The DNA here is from genome assembly GCF_038005325.1 of Psychrobacillus sp. FSL H8-0484. Lineage (NCBI taxonomy): Bacteria > Bacillati > Bacillota > Bacilli > Caryophanales > Bacillaceae > Psychrobacillus > Psychrobacillus sp. FSL H8-0484. Next base: position 3,177,125 of record NZ_JBBOSZ010000001.1, read on the forward strand.
TTTCCACCTCCGCCTCCGAAGCCGCCAAACCCACCTCCGAAACTACCTGGTCCAAACATTCTTGTACTAGAGCGTCTTCCTCTACCAGAACCACTACCGCCACCTCCGCCAGACATTACCGTATAAATAAGGTAAATCACAACGATAATCACAATGATAGTAGTAAACGAAAAACCTTCATCCGATGAAGCAGGCTCTTTCGGTTCCACTAACTCTCCGTCCCAACCGTATTCTGTGGCAACTTCATTGTAAAGAACTTGATATGTGGAAAAGACCGCGTCGTTTAATGCTCCTTGCTCTAAAAAAGGATACGTATATTCATCTAGTATACGACCAATTTTTCCATCTGGCAGTGCTCCTTCAAGACCTTGGCCAACTGCAATATAAACATCTCGATTACCTTTCTTAGTTGGATCAGTCTCTATAATGAGTAATGCACCATTATTTTTGTCCTTATTGCCAATTCCATACTGGCGAATGACATCGACGCCAAACTGAGCAACATCCTGCCCTTGTAACGACTCAATGATCATCACTACAATTTGAGCCCCTGTAGCATTATCTAAATTGCGACCGAGCTCTTCTAATTGTTGTTCTTCTGTCTCAGATAACGCACCTACAAAATCTTGTACATATAATTCTCCAGGTATAGGATCAGGTATATCAGATGCAGCTACAGTCAATAAGGGAAGAGAAAGAAATACAAGTAGCGCAACTATAAGCATTCGCGCGACCTTAATCATTACTCTCCATCTCCATCAAAATCAACTTTTGGAGCTTCTTTTGCAGCTGCGTCTGCTTTAAAATATTCTTTTTCATCAAACCCGAAAATGGATGCAACAATACTGCCTGGTAATCGTTTTACTTTTTTATTGTAATCGGAAACAATGTCATTATAATCTTGTCTAGCAACCGTTAATCTATTTTCAGTACCTGCTAGCTCATCCATTAATTGTCGGAAGCTTGCATCCGCCTTTAAATCTGGATAGTTCTCTACAACCACTAATAATCGACTTAAAGCACCAGTTAATTCATCATTTGCTACTGCTTGTTCTTCCGGTGTACTTGCTCCTGCTAGTCTAGAACGAGCATCTGCTATATTGCCTAGCACTTCTTCTTCATGCGATGCAAATCCTTTTACGGTGTTTACTAAGTTTGGAATTAAATCCATTCTGCGCTGTAATTGGTTTTCCACCTGCGCATATGCATTATTCACATTTTCTTCCCCATCTACAAAACCGTTATAGCTCGGTATTAATATAACAGCAAAAATTGCAATAATAACCACGATTATAACAATCGGCCCTAATAACTTTTTCATCTTATTCACCCCTGATTAAGTATAGTATTCATGTTACTTTATTTGTAAAATGTAAAACCTACTTAGGTATACGAAAAAGTTATTAATCGGTTTCATATGAATACGTGTTATTGGAAAATTAATAGGAACAGTCGAAGCAATTAATAAACAAGTTGAGGTTTCCTAAGTTCCAACATCAGATTTTTTCTAATGGTTTAAACGAAGATAAACAAAGAAACACGTAGGAATATGAATACATCCATATTTCTAAGTGTTTTACATTTGAAATACTATTATTTCCACAATCCTAAAATCAATCCCATGACCATAAATGTAACTACATGATATCCAGCATTAATCAAAAACAATTTCAATGATTTTCTTTCAAACAAATACGTTATTCCCATCGCTGCTGCGACCCAAAAGAGCCCGGCCATGAAGCCTGCTATGACACCCATCATCGCGTTTCTTTCTGGACCTAAGAATAGAGCGAGCACAAAGGAAATGATTAAGGAAAATATAAAAGAACCTCCAAAGATCTTCGCCATATTAGCATTCTTTAATTTTTCTTCATCAAAACCATTTTCCTCCATCCAAGCCTTAGCAAAGAAAACTGAATACCATAGACCTCCAATAACGAAAGCGGATAATCCTGCTACAATAACTGCAAAATAATTAATCGTCTCAAATGATTGCTGAAAATCCATTTCATTCTCCCCTTCTTTCCATTCTATTTTTGATCGTTCTCTCTCTGTTCTATTTCATTTTATTATAAGGTTTTTAATACAAGTTGTATTGTAAAAAATGGACATTCTGGCGTATAAAGTTAGTCGCTGTTAATGCTTTTTTCGCATACACTACACTGTACTTTTCATGATCAATAATTAATTAAACATCCATTTTGTTTAATATTAAAATTCTGTGGTAAGGATGAATAGACCGGATAATTAAATAATGTAAGAGGTGAGGAATAAGTATCCTGGTGATCCTAACCATTTGTCTATCGAAGCAATCGATTCACTTGAACGAATACAAGGAATAAATAGTAAAAATATAAATATACATTATACAAAAAAGCACTCCGAACATCGAAGGATCCATGTTTGGAGTGCTTGAAAGAAAATATCCAATTTAATCTAAATACGCCCCCGGAGGGAATCGAACCCCCATCTCAAGAACCGGAATCTTACGTCATATCCATTAAACTACGGAGGCATGCGACTTATCTATTATACAAATGAATTGTAAATAATTCAACCTAACTTTTCAATGCTTAATATTTGACCTTCCTTGACCATAATGTGTATGATAAAGTTACAACTGAGGTAGTATTTCTCAGAAATAAAATTAATAAACCACCTTTGAAGGAGGCAAATCAGGATGAATTTAATTCCTACTGTTATTGAACAAACAAATCGTGGGGAACGTGCATATGACATTTACTCACGATTATTAAAAGACCGTATTATCATGCTTGGAAGTGGAATTGATGACAACGTTTCAAACTCCATCGTTGCCCAACTACTATTTTTAGAAGCTGAAGATCCAGAAAAAGATATTTCAATCTATATCAATAGTCCAGGTGGAAGCATTACAGCAGGTATGGCAATTTACGATACGATGCAATTCATCAAACCCGATGTGCAAACAATTTGTATCGGTATGGCTGCTTCTATGGGAGCATTCTTACTTACTGCAGGTACAAAAGGAAAACGCTATGCACTTCCAAACGCAGAAGTAATGATTCACCAACCACTTGGTGGAGCACAAGGGCAAGCAACAGAAATCGAAATTGCTGCTAAACGTATTTTATTCTTACGTGATAAATTAAATAATATTATGGCTGATCGTACTGGTCAACCGATTGAAGTCGTTTCAAGAGACACAGATCGCGATAACTTTATGACTGCTGAACGTGCAAAAGAATATGGTTTAATCGATCATATTATCGATCGCAGCGAAATGAAAAAATCATAATAATAATTGTACCCAAGGAAATTTACCTTTCCTTGGGTATTTTTGTAGAAAAAATACTTTATCATTTTGTTGATTGAAGCGGTAGGCGGCGACTCCTGCGGGATGAGTGAGACAGATAAGACATCACAAACGACGCGTGAGCGGCGGTGATGGCTTATCGCTCACCCCGCGGAAAGCGTCCGCCTATAGCGGAAATCAACAATACTTTATTCCGCGTAAATTATATATTTCTTTAGTTTCCTCAACCATTTGCCTTGTATCTGAGACCATTTCATTTCTAAGATGAAGAAACCAAAGGAAGCGACGGACCTTTTTCAAATTCTATGTACGCAGTTCAATAGTCCATTCTTTTTAACTTACAACGAAAAAAAAAGACCGCCTTTTCGTCTATACTGACTAGTAAGGCCGCCCTTTATTATTCTTCATTTGAAATAAATTTTGCTAGTGCTACTACTGCTTCTTCTTCATCTGACCCATCTGCACTCAGGTTTACTGTAATCCCTTTGCTAATAGCCAAGCTCATAATACCCATAATACTTTTTGCATTTACTTTTTTATTGTCTTTTTCCAAATATACATCTGCAATATAACGATTAGCCTCTTGTACAAATAACGCAGCTTGTCTCGCCTGTAATCCTGATGGTAATTTCACTTCGACTTGTTTTTCTGTCATTGTCCTACGCTCCATTTCCCTAAATTGTCTCGCCTCTACGAAGTGCGTCTGCAATTTCGTCTATCTTTCGTAAACGATGATTTATACCAGATTTACTAACGTTCCCAGTGGAAACCATTTCACCTAGCTCTTTTAATGTTACATCTTGATATTCCACCCGCAAGCGAGCAATTTCTCTTAATTTTTCTGGTAATTGGTCTAATCCAACCGTATTTTCGATAAATCGTATATTGTCTACTTGTCGAATAGCAGCACTAATCGTTTTATTTAGATTAGCTGTTTCACAATTGACTAAACGATTTACACTATTACGCATATCTCGAATTATACGGACATCTTCAAATTTCAGCAACGCACGATGTGCTCCTGCGATACTTAGGAAATCAGAAATTTTTTCTGCTTCCTTTAAATATGCCACATATCCCTTTTTACGTTCAATTGTTTTCGCATTTAATTCGAATCCGTTCATCAACTCTACTAGAGCGTCACTATGTGTTTTATACAAAGAGTAAATTTCCAAATGATAAGAAGACGTTTCTGGATTATTGACAGATCCTCCTGCTAAGAAAGCTCCTCTCAGATACGCACGCTTGCAGCAATTCTTTTTGACAAGCTCCTGTGAAATGGAGTATTCAAATTGAAAACTCTCTTTCAATATTTTTAAATCCTCTAATAGGTGCTTTGCTCCATCTCGAACACGGCAAATATAGATATTATTTTTCTTTAATCTCATTTTTTTTCGAACGAGCAATTCTACTTGATAAGGGTATAAAGATTTAATAAGCGTATACAGTCTACGCGCAATTGCTGCATTTTCAGTCTGCACGTCTAAGCTTAACATTTTATTGCTAAACGACAGAGACCCATTCATTCGAATAAGTGCTGATAGTTCTGCTTTTGCACAACAAGGCTTTGACTCTTCTTGAGTCATTTCTTTTTTTGTTTCAGAAGCAAACGACATAATCCGTTTCCCCCTTTCTTGCTAGCGATTACAATTTCCATCTATGTATCTAATTGTAATCACCCTGCATATTCTACAAGCCATTTCGCTATTTTCATCGCATCATGACGAACTGCTCCATCATACACGACTGAAATGTCTTTTTTAACGATTTCTATGTCTAATGTTTCTAATCGCTCTACATCTATTTTGACAGGTGATGCTTTCTCTTGTTTGTACAAAAACTGCACGTTTTCTGGAATTTCTTCATTACTAATTAACAGCGTATCCAAGAAATTCTCTCCCACATGGCTGATTAACGCTTCTACATGGTCATATGCAGTATAATTACTCGTTTCTCCAGCTTGGGTCATCAGATTACTTATATATACTTTCTTTGCCTTAGAACTAATAATTGCTTTCTTGATATCTTCTACTAATAAGTTTGGCAAAATACTAGTATATAGACTTCCTGGGCCAATTGCGATGATATCGGCTTGTCGAATGATATTTATCGTTTCTGGTAAAGGTTTTACATCTGCTGGAGAAATAAACACTTTCTCTATTTTCTTTCCATAGTCCGGTATTTTAGATTCCCCACTAATAATTGTTTTATCCTCAAACTGTGCATGAAGCGTTACTAATTGATTAGCGGCCGGTAGAACTTTCCCATGTATATTTAATACACGACTCATCTCTCGAATGGCATGGGCAAAATCTCCTGTAATAGAAGTTAACGCCGTTATCATTAAATTCCCTAAAGAATGTCCTTCCAATTCATCTGAATTAGAAAAACGAAACTGGAACATTTCTTCTACTAGCGGCTCTACCTCTGATAAAGCAGCCAGGACATTTCGAATATCACCGGGTGGTGGAATATCGTAATCATCCCGTAAGCGACCAGAACTTCCTCCGTCATCTGCAACCGTAACAATCGCTGTAATGTCCACTGGAAACTTCTTTAAGCCACGAAGTAAGGTTGATAATCCCGTACCACCACCTATAATGACTATTTTCTTTCGGTGTGTTGGACGATCCATTAAGTCAATCCTTTCTAATTGTAACATCTCGATGCGTAATAACAGTTTTATCATCCGTTTTTAACAATTTACCGAAATACTCTGCTAACGTAACGGATCGATGCTGTCCACCAGTACACCCGAATGCTATAACTAACTGCGTTTTACCTTCTCTTTTATATTGGGGAATCATGAATGTAAACAAATCGGATAGCTTGTCAATTAACGTTTTAGTATCAGCCCACTTTAATACATAGCTAGATACCTCTTCATCTAACCCTGATTTCAGTCGCAACTCTTCTATATAATAAGGATTAGGAAGAAATCGAACATCAAAAACTAGATCGGCATCAATAGGAATTCCATGCTTAAACCCAAAAGACATTACATTGACTGTAAACACCTTGCTACCATTTGCTGAAAATTCATCTTGGATTTTTTCCCGCAATTCACGCGGCTTCATTTTAGACGTATTGTAAATAAATTGCGCTCTTCCTTTTAAATCAGATAGTAGCTCTCGTTCCATTTTTATACCATCTAATGGTAAACCAGAATTAGCTAGTGGATGAGAACGTCTTGTTTCTTTATATCTTCTTACTAACACTTCATCTTGTGCATCTAAAAATAAAACCTTTGGTGTCACAGCTGTTGCTTCTTGAAGCTGATTGACTGATTCGGCTAAGGTATGAAACATATCTCCCCCGCGTAAATCCATTACGGCTGCAATATTCCGTGGTTGTTTATTTGAATCAATCATTAGCTTTATAAATGTGCTTAAAAGCTCCGGCGGTAAGTTATCGATACAATAATAGCCAAGATCTTCAAAACTTTGAATTGCTACAGTTTTACCTGCTCCTGACATACCCGTGATGATGACGACTTCAGTTTCAAGCTTTTGTAGACTATCCATTGTTTACCTCTCCCTCCGAAGACTGCTGAATTGTTTCTTTTATCAATGAAAAATCAGTTGTGTAAACAAACGTTCCATATTGCATTCCTTTTTGTTGAACAGCAAATAATAAATTTGTTCGATCCCCTTCTGCCATTGGCAGGTGATGTAACGCTTCTACTGGATGCCACTCTAAAACGCCTTCTTTTGTTTCATGAAATGGTGTACCTTCTAAATCTTTTGCGATGAATGTGAATAGCATCCACTCATCTTTGCGTTCACCATTTTCTTCGATAACCATTGTATAAATACCTTTTAAATGGGGTTGAATAGGAATGGCATTCGTTTCTTCCGTAAACTCTCTTATAGCAGAAACTAAAATGGATTCTCCTGCTTCCATCTTGCCACCTGGTGCCACATACCAGTTTCTTCTTGGTTTTTTTAATAAAAGTACTTGATCATCTTTACATATAAGTAAATTAGCGATTCTTTGCACGAATTGTCACTCCGCATCTTCCATCTGTTAATACTTTTTATTATACATTAATTTTCGCAAAAAGAGGCTGCTTCACGATTAAAATCGAGAAACAGCCTGTTCAAATATTTTCTATATAAAAAGGGGGTCAATTTATATAATTTACTATACACTTTATTTATTTCAAGACGATTACAAATGGATTAAGAAAAAATGTCATCTTAAGCGTTTGTAGTTGCTTTATCTTTTAACTTTTCAATAAAGTGTGCCGCTTCTTGTGCTGCAATACTTCCATCACCAGTTGCAGTAACAATTTGGCGAAGAGTTTTGTCACGCACATCCCCAGCTCCAAATATACCAGGTACAGAAGTTTCCATTTTTTCATTTGTCACGATATAGCCATTTTCGTTTAAGATTCCTAAATTTGCAAATGGTTTAGTTAATGGCAACATGCCCACATATACGAAAACTCCATCTGCTTCGAAATCTTTTTCAGAACCATCAACAGTTGAAACTAAAGTAACACTGCTCACTTTACCATCAGTTCCATTGATTTCTTTTAAAGTAGTGTTCCAAATAAAATCAATCTTTTCGTTTGCAAAAGCTCGGTTTTGTAAGATTTTTTGAGCACGAAGCTGATCGCGACGGTGAACAATTGTTACTTTATTAGCAAATTTAGTTAAAAAGGCTCCTTCTTCAACAGCAGAATCTCCTCCGCCGACAACTACAAGGTTTTTCCCTTTAAAGAATGCACCATCACAAACTGCACAATAGCTTACTCCGCGTCCGCCAAGCTCGCTTTCTCCTGGAATGCCCATTTTCTTATACTCCGCACCAGAGGAAATAATAACTGCTAACGCTTTATATTCTTTCCCACTTACTTTAACGGTCTTATAATCTTCACCATCAACAATTTCCGCTACGTCTCCGTAAGCATATTCTGCGCCAAATTTTTTGGCATGATCAAACATTTTTGTCGAAAGGTCAGGCCCTAAAATTGTTTCAAAGCCAGGGTAATTTTCTACTTCTTCTGTGTTCGCCATTTGACCACCTGGAATCCCACGTTCAATCATTAAAGTAGATAGATTTGCACGAGAAGTATACACTGCAGCAGTCATTCCTGCAGGTCCTGCTCCGATTATTATCACATCATATATTTTTTCTTCTGTCATCTCTAATTCCTCCTACAATACTACTAACAACAATCTAACGAATTTTTATGTCCTCTTCAACTTATTTGCTTACGCGTCGAAAAGTGGCAGAAAATGCATTAATTCATTTACGTATTTCGTAAGTGTTGAAGTAGTGATTCCGTATTGATCTGCATATTGTTTTTTCGTCACATTTTTGGAGCGTGAAGATTCAAACATATATTCAGTAGCTGCTGCAAGTGCTCGAGGATTCTTAAACCCATAACCTTTTTCTAATGCACGCTCGACTAATACAAACCACATTTGAAATAAATAGGTAGCTGATTGCTCTAAAGGCTTATATTTATCGTATAGTAAATCAGTAGTGGCAATTGCTCTTAAAAATGCTTTTTCCGCTACAGATTTTTTTTCAAAAGAATGCCCTAACGAATTAGCTAAAAACAACTTTTCCATTGTCGTTAATTCATCCACGACAATCCATTTGGGATGAGCAATAATTTCATTTCGATGCTTTGACTTCCCTAGTAAATAAAAGCCGAATATACGCTCACTGACATGTTTATTTTCCAGTTTTTCCAGAATGAGCTCTTTTTGCTGGTCCGTTGCAGGTTCAATCAAGTCTTTCATTTGAGGAAGCCATGGTTCAAAGCCTGCTTTTTCTGGATCCAGTTTTAATAAGGCCTTCCATGCATTTCGCGCAGCCTCTTCATGCCCAGAGAAATAAGCAGAATGAGAAAGCCAGAAATAAAAACCAGGATCTCCTTCAAACCCTTTACGCTGTAAGCTTCGCAACCACTTAAATGCCTGCTCATATTTTCCAATTAACGCAAACGTAGCCCCTAATTTATATCGATGTTCGATAAAGTAAGGATTGATTTTTGTTAGAAAATCGGTTATTTCTTCTAATTCTTCCGTATTTTTTTCATAATAATGAATGACTGCTAAATTACAAAGTGCATGGATATTTCCACGATTTTCTCTTAATACCTCATGGAGTAAGGCTTTTGCTTGCTCTTCTTCTCCAATGTAAAAATAAGCAAGTGCTAAATTATTAAACGCAGCCCAAAAATCAGGGTGATCCGTAATGAGGGATTCTAACAATTCTACAGCTTCTGGAAACTTCCCTTGTTCCATTAAACGGCGAGACTTTTCCTGTAAAAAAAGAGCTTCACTGGAAGGTGTATCTACTTGAAGTGATGCGATATCCTCTTGCTCTGTGAAGTCTACAATTTCCATTGCTTCTTCTGTATACTCGCCACGAGTATCCTTCTCTAAATACATTTTTGCAAATCGGTTTGCATCCATAAAATTTCCTAAATGAGCGTTCACTTCTGCTAAAAAGAAAATAATTTCTGATTCATTTGGATCAATGGCATGAGCACTTCTCAACAGCTCATGTGCAAAGTCAAATTTGTCTAATTCCATTTGCAAAATAGCATATTGCATTAGGATTAGTGGGTCATATGGACTTAAATCTGCAGCTCGTTTTAAATACTTATGTGCTTTTTCATACTGTTCTTTTTGTAGTTCATCTAGTGCTTTTTTATAGTAATATTCGCCAGTAGGCAAAAACGAAATGATGTTTTCCTTTAATATCTTTTTACTTTTTTTATTCAAGTTAGTCCTCCGAAAAATAATAAGGAACGTTCTATAAACGTCCCTTATCAGTATATTCTTCAGTATATCATAAAGTATTATTTTTTATCTGCTTTCGTTTCATGTCTTTTTTTTAATACTTGTAACAGATCATAGAAGCTGACATGTTGGTTTTGTAGAAGAACGAGCAAGTGATACAAAAGATCAGCTGCTTCCCACTTCAATTCTTCTCCATCATTATTTTTGGAAGCGATAATCACTTCCGCAGATTCTTCTCCAACCTTTTTACAAATTTTATCTACGCCTTTTTCAAATAGGTAAGTAGTATACGCGCCTTCTGGCATGTTTTTTTGTCTTTCTTCAATAATGTTAATCAATGAAGTGACTACATTATATCCAACCGTTTCATCAAATTTCTCCAGAATAGTATGGAAGCAAGTTTCTTCACCGGTATGACATGCTGGACCTTTTGGTAACACTTCTACTACTAGCGCATCGGAATCACAATCGGTACGTATAGAAACTACCTGCTGCGTGTTGCCAGATGTTTCTCCCTTATGCCAAAGTTCTTGTCTGCTGCGACTGAAAAACCACGTTTCTTTCGTTTCTACTGTTTTTGTATAAGCTTCTTCATTCATATATGCAAGTGTTAAAACTTCTCTTGTAAGAGCATGTTGAACGATTACAGGAATAAGCCCTTTATCATCGAATTGTAAGTTGGTCATTTAACTTCTACTCCTTTTTCTCGAACGTAGTTTTTCACTTCACGCACACTTGTTTCTTTAAAATGAAAAATGGAAGCTGCAAGTGCAGCATCCGCGTTTGCCTCTGTAAATGCAGCTAATATATGTTCTAAACTTCCACCCCCACCGCTAGCAGTGACAGGGATCGAAACAGCATCCTTCACTTGTTTGGTAATGGCGAGATCATAGCCATCTTTTTCTCCATCACGGTCCATACTTGTAAGTAATATTTCTCCTGCACCAAGCTTTTCAACTTCTTTTGCCCAGGCTAGAGCTTTCCAATCTGTTTTCTTTTGGCCGCCATGTGTGTATACGATCCAATCTTCCTCTTTTACAGACCATTTGACATCAATTGCGACAATGATTTTATTGGAACCAAATGTTTTTGCACCTTCCGTAATGACAGTCGGATTGTCAATTGCTGCACTGTTAATGGACACTTTGCTTGCTCCAGCCTCTAGTAGTTGCTTCATATTTTCCGTTGTACGAATTCCGCCTCCTACGATTAAAGGAATCGAAATTTGAGAAGCTGTTTTTTTCACCACTTCAAGCATTGTATCTCGCCCTTCAACGGATGCCGAAATATCTAAAAATACTAGTTCGTCAGCGCCTTCTTTATTATAAAATGCAGCTAGCTCAGCAGGATCTCCCGCGTCTCTTAGCCCGACAAATTGAATTCCTTTTACAACTCGTCCATCTTTTACATCTAGACATGGAATAATTTTCTTTACCATTTAGTAACCTCCTGCAAAGCTTCCTTTAACGTAAAGCGGTTATTATAGAGTGCTTTGCCAGTAATTACTCCACCGACCGTTGTCTCTTTCGATAGTTTCGCTACTTCTCCAAGATCTTCTAATGAGCTTATGCCTCCTGAAACAATGATAGAAAGACCAGTTGCTTCTGCCAACTCTTTGTTTGCTGCTAAATTAGGGCCTTGTAGTGTGCCATCTGTTGCAATATCGGTAAAAATAACATGCTTAGCCCCTTTAGAAGCAAAATATTGTCCCACTTCTATCGCTGATTGTGTGGAAGTTTCTAACCAACCATGTGTTGCTACCATGCCGTCCTTTGCGTCTAATCCAATGACAATTCGGTCTCCTCCGAACTCTTCTAGTAACTTAGCCACAAGCTCAGGCTGTGAAATAGCCAGACTTCCAATGATGACACGCGTAACACCATTAGTTAAATAATAGCTTACGTCTTCTTTTGAACGAATACCTCCACCAATTTGCACACGCACTGGAAGCTCTTTTGCTATACGAATGACTTCATTGGCATGGATCTTTTCGCCATCTTTTGCACCGTCTAAATCTACTAAATGAATCCATGTTGCGCCTTCATCTGCAAACCTTTTTGCCATTTCAAATGGAGAATCTCCATAAACGGTTTCTTGCTCATAATCCCCTTGATATAGTCGGACACATTTTCCGCCTTTCATATCAATCGCTGGGTATACTTGAATGGACGTCATGTTTATTCTCTCCCTTTTCTCCCAATAACAAAGTATCTCCATTCTAGATAATGTCTGTCTATCCTACATGCGCCTTACGCTTTTCTTATGTAAGCAAACCTTTAGTGGAAGGAACACCTTTCACTCGTTCGTCTTTCGTAATAGCGTCATCAATGGCACGTGCTAGTGCTTTGAAAATGGCTTCTATCATATGATGTGTGTTTGCACCATAATGAACGATGACATGCACGTTCATTCGGGCTTCCAGTGCGAACTTCCACAAAAATTCATGTACAAGCTCTGTATCGAAGTTTCCAACTTTTTGCGTCGGAAACTGTGCACGAAATTCTAAATGAGGACGATTCGAAATATCAATAACGACTTGTGCAAGGGCATCATCCATTGGAACAAATGCATTTCCGTAACGTTTAATGCTCTTTTTATCGCCTAACGCTTCTTTCACCGCTTGACCTAGTACAATTCCAATGTCCTCTGTCGTATGGTGATCATCAATATGTGTGTCTCCATTTGCTTTTATCGTCGCATTAAACAAACCATGCTTTGTAAAAAGATCAAGCATATGGTCCATAAATGGTACGCCTGTATCGATTTCTGCTTTGCCTTCCCCATCTAAATCAATTTCTACCCATACTTTTGTTTCATTTGTCATTCTTTCTATTTTGGCCGTTCTTTTATTAGTCATTTTTTGAATCCCCTTTATCCCAGCTTCTTGACTCCACTGATCGAGCATGTCCTTCTAATTGTTCTAGTCTTGCTAAACGTGCAATTTTAGGATATTGCTCTTGCCACATTTCTTCTGAATAATACACAATACTTGTTTTCTTGACGAAATCATCTACACATAATCCACTTGAAAACCGTGCTGTGCTATTTGTCGGAAGCACATGGTTCGTACCAGCAAAATAATCTCCTACGGGCTCGCTACTAAATCTGCCGATAAATATGGCACCTGCATGTCTTATTTTTTTACTTAGCTCTTCTGGCTGCTCCGTAATAATCTCTAAATGTTCAGGAGCTAGATCATTTACTGCTTCTACTGCTTGCTCTAATGATTCTGCAATATAAATGCGACCAAAGTTCTCAATAGAAGCTCTCGCAATCTCTTCCCTTGGAAGTAGCAGTAATTGCTTTTCTACTTCAACTGCAACTTGTTCTGCGAGTCGGTCACTTGTAGTAATTAATACAGAACTAGCAAATCGATCATGCTCTGCTTGCGCTAATAAATCGGCTGCGACTTCATCCGCAAAAGCCGTATGATCTGCAATGACCGTTATTTCACTTGGGCCAGCGATCATATCAATTGCAACTTTACCAAACACTTCTCTTTTGGCAAGTGCAACATAACTGTTACCAGGACCAGTAATTTTATCTACTGCTTTTATTGTTTCCGTACCATAGGCAAGAGCCGCAATAGCTTGCGCTCCCCCTACCTTATATATTTCTGTAATGCCAGCAATTCGAGCTGCTACAAGTACAGAGGCAGGTAGCTTTCCATCTTTTGATGGAGGTGAAACGATTACTACTCGATTTACACCTGCTACAAGCGCTGGTATCGCATTCATTAATACGGAAGAAGGATAGGCTGCAGTGCCCCCAGGGACATATAATCCTACAGCATCTAAAGGAGATATTTTATATTGAATATAAGAATTTTTAGCTAAAGGAAAGTCTATATCTTGACGCGCTTGTTGGGCATGAAAGGCACGGATATTTGCTGCAGCTTCCTCTAAGTCCTGGATCAACTGTGGGTCAAAGCTAGCAAAAGCTTCTTCTACCTCTTCTTTTGTTACTTGTAGAGATGATAGTTTTACCCCGTCCCATTTCTCCGTATAATTAAAAAGCGCTTCGTCTCCATTCTTTTGGACATCCTCAATTACTTGACGAACCGTTGTTAAGTGATCGACATTTGCTTGTTCCACAGAGCGTTGTAATGAAATAATATCCGTAAGCTTTTCTATCCTCATAGCGTTCCCTACCTTTTATTCAGTTCATTTTTTAATTGTGCGACAAATGCTTGAATTCGTTCACTTTTCACTCGATAGCTAACAGGATTTACAATTAATCGAGAGGAAATATCTACAATCTTTTCATATTCCACTAACCCATTTTCTTTTAGCGTTCGCCCTGTTGAAACAATATCGACAATTCGATCAGCAAGTCCTATCATCGGAGCTAACTCAATGGAACCATTTAGCTCGATGATTTCCACTTGCTCTCCCTTTTCTTTATAAAAGTTCGTAGCAATAGTCGGATATTTTGTCGCAACTCGTGGTGCTATCTCATTCATTGTCGTATTAGGGAGTCCTGCAGTTGCAATATAACACTTACTAATATGTAAATCGAGTAACTCGTGTACGTCTCGATTCTGTTCTAATAATACATCTTTCCCAGCAATACCAATATCCGCAACCCCGTGCTCCACATATACGGGTACATCCATTGGCTTCGCTAAAATAAATTGAATACGCTCGTCAGGAGCTTCCACGATTAACTTTCTAGAATCGCTAATTTCTTTCGGTAAATCAAATCCTGATTCTACAAATAATTTATATGCTTCTTCGAAAATACGCCCTTTCGGCATCGCAATTGTTAACTCATTCACGTAAAGAACCACCTTCTGAGACAATTATTACTTCATCAAAGCATTGTTTAAAGGTATCTAAGTCATTGACACTATCCATATATTGAAGCGTAATACGTTCTGCATTTTTTCTTCTCGCTTCTGCTAACACATTTGCTTTTGAGTAAGATCCTTCATCGAATAAAATCAGCGTATGTTTTTCTTCTACTTCATTTTTAGGTAGCACTTCTAAAATTCTGTCCACTCGAATCCCAAAGCCAGTTGCTCCCACTTTTTCATCAAAATGTTTAAATAACTCATCGTATCTCCCGCCGTTTCCAATAGGAAACCCACTTCCGGCTGCATGAATTTCAAATAACATTCCCGTGTAATAGCTCATATGACTTGCCAATGAAAAGTCGAAAGAAACGATGGAGGAATCACTTAATTGTAATTCCAATAAATGCTGAAGCTGTTCCACCTGCTCCATTAAATTTTGCTGCTCCGCCGTTAAAAACTGTCGAAAATCTTCTACCGCCTTAGAATCTATCGTATAATTCACTAACTTTGTAAGTGTTTCTCTTTGCTCTACGTCTAGTCCCAAGTCCTCTAGTTTTTGCGTAAATCCTACCATGTTTTTCTCCACTAGAAGTTGTCTTAGAATATCCACCTGTTCGGCTGAATTTGTATGATTAGCTAAAAATGCTGTCAGCATTCCTGCATGTCCGACTGTAATTTTAAAGTTCTCTATCCCTAGAGCCTTTAAAAGCTCTACGGCTGTATAAATAATTTCACTGTCTCCATAAGCACTAAAGTCGCCGATTAGCTCAAGACCTAGTTGCTCAAACTCTGCTGGTCTACCGCCTTCTCGCTGTTGTGCACGGAAAACATTCGCATAATACGCTAAACGCAATGGATTTTTTTCTTTCAATAATTTCGAAGCTGCAATTCTTGCAATAGGAGTCGTCATATCTGGACGTAGGACGAGCATTTCACCTTGATTATCTACTAATTTAAACAATGAGGACTCATCAATTGCCGATGCTTTTCCGATCGTTTCAAAATACTCCACGGATGGCGTTTTAATAAAGTCATACCCTTTGTTTCGTATAAAATCTCTTGCTGTTGAACGGATATATTCTTTTTGTTCATTTACTTCCGGAAATGAATCTCTCATTCCTAGAGGTTTCTCGAACATTTGAATTTTACTCATTTCATCACCCCTAAAATTACTTCACTTCACTAGAGAACTAGTATGATAAATTATTTCAATTTTAGCGTATTTTAATCTGTTCGTCAACATGACACAATCTTGCACTATTTAAAGTGAAGGCTCTTAAACGATCATCTTGTTACCTGCCGGAAATCCGCTCACTTTCCCCGGATTTTCGGCACATAATATTTAGTTTTTAAATAAAAAACAACTGATTCAATTTCATCATTCCAATTTAAATGAAAAAAACTAGCAATACTAAAGGAATATATATTTTACATGGAATAAAGTATGGTTGATTTCCGCTATAGGCGGACGCTTTCCGCGGGGTGAGCGATAAGCCATCACCGCCGCACGCGTCGTTTGTGATGGCTTATCTGTCTCACTCATCCCGCTGGAGTCGCCGCCTGCCGCTTCAATCAACAAAATGTTACATGCTCGTATGTTAACGACAAAGTACTATTTATGAAATTAAAACAACTTCCTAATTAATCAGACCAAAGTAAAAAGCTATTCTACCTTAGTCTGTTTATCTAAGAAGAATAGCTTTCATTGTTGTTATTTATTATTTCGTTCGATCATTTGTTCTTTCGTATAAATAATACGCATTGGATTTCCTCCGACAAAACAGCCTTCTGGAACGTCCGCATTCACAAGTGTTGCAGCAGAAACAATTGCATCATTACCAATTGACACCCCTGGCAGTATGGTAGTATTTGCGCCTATTAATACTCGATCACCAATAATGACATCACCTATTCGATACTCATCTATTAAATATTCATGCGCTAATATCGTGGTATTATACCCAATAATGGAGTTGTCACCTACTTTAATACGCTCCGGAAACATCACATCCACCATCACCATTAACGCAAATGATGTTTCTTTTCCTACTTCCATCTTTAGAAATGAACGATAAAAAAAGTTTTTCCAGCTTAAAAAAGGTGAGTATCTCGCTGCTTGAATAAAGATAAAGTTTTTGACTACCTTCCAAAAAGGGACTGTATCAAACACATGCCAGAGAGAATTTGCTCCGCTTACAGGATATCTTTCCGTTCTCCTCATACTTGCTGACCTCTTGCAATATATAGAAGTTCACTAATATGATGAATCATATATGTAGGCTCATAGGTTGCTAAAAATGCTTCTCCTTTTATCGACCAAGACACAGCCGCTGTGTCCACTCCCGCTCTTTGTCCTCCAACGATGTCATGAAAATTATCACCAATCATCAACGCATTCTCTTTTTCGACTCCTAATCTTTCCATTGCAAGCTCTAGCGGTTCAGGATCGGGTTTTGTGTGTTTAACATCATCCAGTCCTACAATTGTGTCGAATAATGATTCACAATTTATTAGCCTAAGTCCTCTTTCGATCATAACTCTTCTTTTTGTCGATATGATCGCTAACTTATATCCTTGTTCTTTTAGTTTGTGTAATGTTTCGACAACCCCGTCAAAAGGTGTTACCATTCCATCGTGGTGTTCAATGTTCCAAGCACGATAAGATGCTATTAGTGATTCCGTTAAGGAAGGATCAATTGCATCAAACGTTTCTTGTAAAGATGGACCAAGAAAAGGTATAACCGCGTCTCTATCATATTTCCCAGGAAATCTTTCTCCTAAAACATGTAAAAAAGATTCGATGATTAGCTCATTTGTATTTAATAAAGTTCCATCTAAATCAAATAATAATGCTGTATATGCATTTTTCTTCATGATGTTACCACTTCCTCATGTTTTCTTTGCTCCGATTTTCGCCATATATAGGCGACAATTATCGTCAAAACAAATGCTGTTATTAATCTTACTAATAACAAAGGCAATATCGGGATTCCTAAGGGAACAAAAATTAATGTGTCTTCCACTACTGCGTGACAAGCAACTAGGAAGATAAATGCAAGCGTTGCGTCCTTTTTACTTACACCGTCCTCTTTCACAGCTTGAATCATGATCCCAGCGCCATATGCAAGGCCAATGACTAGTCCAGCTACAAGGGTAGGGGAAGCATTTGGTTGTATACCAATTACTTTCGTAAAAGGTGCAAGCTTTTCGGAAAACTTCTGCAAATAATTTCGATCTTTTAATAGCTGGAAGATTACCATTAAAGGAATAACAATAAGTGCCAACTGTAAAACACCAAACGTCGCTTTTTGCAGTCCGAGTAAAATTATTTCTCCCCAGCCATCTGGTATTTGTTGTGAGACACTTACTACTCCGTACTTAGCAGTCTCTCCACCACCTTGCCAGACAAGATTAATAATGATAGCTGATAAAATAGCCAATCCAAAACGGACTACTAGCACAATCCAAAGCTTCACTCCAACACGAAGTGCAACTCCTGTTTCGATAAAAATATTATGTGAAAAAGATAACATCGTAGCTAATATAAACACTTCTTTTACCGTTAATTCTAGCGAAAGTATTCCTGCAATCCCGGCATATAAATTTAGTGCGTTTCCTAAAACCAACGGAATAGCAGCCTCTCCACGAAGACCAAGTAAGCCCATAAAGGGGGATATGAAATTGATAATCCACGGTAGAACAGGAGTATACTGCAATATTACTACTATTAAAGTGATTGGAAAAATTACTTTACTTAACGTCCAAGTTGTCTTTAAACCAGCTAATAACCCTCTTTTTAATGTTCCCATGCCCATCCCCATCCCCATCTTACTTACTTATCTTGATATCGTACCACTGGTTTAATAGTCATTCTTCTATATACAAATAGAATAATGGAAATCACAACAGTCACTATGGATACAACTTGTGCTGTTCGAAGTTCTCCTATTAAATACAAACTATCTGTACGCATTCCTTCTATGAAGAATCGCCCTACAGAATACCAAGTTAAATAAAATAGGAACATTTCCCCGCGACGCAAATTAACTTTACGAAGAAGAATTAAGATAATAACACCAATTAAGTTCCATATGGATTCATATAAAAATGTCGGATGATAATATTTCCCTTCGATATACATCTGTTCGATAATCCAATTTGGAAGCATTAAGTTTTCTAAAAACGTTCTAGTTACTTCTCCACCATGTGCCTCTTGGTTCATGAAGTTCCCCCAACGTCCAATCATTTGTCCGATTAAAATACTTGGGGCCACAATATCTGTCAACTTCCAAAAAGAAGTACCTCTTTTTTTTGTAAAGAAATAGGCAGTTAAAAAGGAACCAATTAACGCTCCGTGAATCGCAATTCCACCATTCCAAATTTCGATGATTTTCTCAGGGTATTGACTGTAAAAATCCCATTTAAAGATAACATAATATATGCGTGCACTAATTATGGCGATTGGAACTGCCCAAATTAGTAGATCTGTTAAATATTCTTCATGAAAACCTCTTTTCACCATCTCACGTTGTGCCACAAGAAACGCGATGATAATTCCGAATGCAATAATTACCCCATACCAACGGACTTCGATCGGTCCAAGTGAAAAAGCCACTGGATCAATTACTTGTAATAGATTCATATAAATCTCCCTTCAGCAAATTAATTAATAATTCATTTCTTCATTTTGACTTATAACATCATCTAAACGCTTTGCAAAGTCTTCCGCAGCATTCACACCCATTCGTTTTAAGCGATGATTCATTGCTGCAACTTCAATAATTACGGCTAAATTTCGCCCTGGACGAACTGGGACTGTTAACTTTGTAATGGCCGTATTAATAATTTCCATTTTTTCTTCTTCCAGACCTAGTCGATCATAGGTCTTTTTCTCGTCCCATATTTCCAATTCAATAACGAGTGTAATTCGCTTATAACTTCGAATTGCACTTGCACCAAATAGCGTCATAATATCAATGATGCCTAAACCACGAATTTCCAACAAATGTTCGATTAGTTTCGGGGCACTTCCAACTAATGTCTCTTCGCCTTCTTGTCTAATCTCTACACAGTCATCCGCTACTAAACGATGACCTCTTTTTACTAATTCTAGTGCAGTTTCACTTTTCCCTACCCCACTTTTACCAGTGATCAGTATCCCTACTCCATATATATCTACTAACACACCATGAACGGCGGTCGTAGGAGCAAGTTTACTTTCTAAGAAGTTTGTCAGCATACTGGAAAATCTAGTAGTTGGCATACTGGTCGTTAATACAGGAACGGATTTTTCATTCGAGGCAATAATTAGTTCTTCTGGTACTTCCATCCCATGCGCAACGATAATAACGGGAGTATCTTGTGCACAAAGCTTTGTCATTCGTTCACTTTTTTCTTTTGGTTTTAATAAATCAAAAAAGGAAATCTCTGTTTTACCCAAAAGTTGTATTCGGTTGGAAGGGTAATGCATGAAATAACCTGCTATTTCAATCCCTGGTCTAGAAATATCGCTAATTGCAATATGGCGTCCAATTCCTTCTTTGCCACTTACTAATGAAAGATTGAACTTCTCTTTTATATCCTTTGTTGTCACATGAGGCATATTTCCAAACTCCTTTCATGCTCTAGCTACACCATAGTTCCTATTTTAGCATGATTATTTAAATTATTAGTATCCTTTTAACTTTTCAACTTCTATTTATTAATAGAAAGGGGGCCAAGTCTATTGAAAATCATGCTTGATGCAGGACATGGACCAGAAACACCCGGCAAGCAAACACTGGATGGGAGGATGAAAGAGTTTGAATTTAATCACACTGTAACACGATTAATAAAGAAGGAACTAGAGGGATGTGGGGTGGTAGTAATTTTAAGCCATTTAGGAGAGTCTGACATCCCCCTTCGCGAGAGGACTGCACTTGCAAATAAACTGGGGGTACAAGTATTTATCTCCATCCATGCAAATGCTTATGGCACAACTTGGAATGAAGTAAGTGGCATTGAGACTTTTACGTATACAAAGGCTTCGGACCAATCTAAAATACTTGCTATACTTATTCAAGAATCCTTATGCTCCCTATTAAATCGTAAGGATAGAGGAATTAAGCAAGCAGATTTTGCCGTCGTCCGAGACACGAAAATGCCTTCAGTACTAGTAGAATGTGGTTTCATGACAAATAAAGAAGAAGCAGAATTGTTGCAAACCGAACAATACCGACTCCTCTGTGCTAAAGCAATTACCTTTGCTATTCTTTCCTGGAAAAATAAAAGCTGATGGAATCGTTTAGCGATTCCATCAGCTTCTCTAACTTTATTCGCCTTCTACTGTGTATCGCACAAGAACAGCTCCGGTTTTAGCATCCCCATAAACTCTTAACGGCTCTGCCTCGGAATCCACTATTTTAGTAAATCCTACTTTTTTATTTAATAACTGCTCTGTTTGATTCAAATGTGTTACATCAGAAAGCTGCACATCTATTCTTCCAAATTGTGTAGTAGCTTTCCCTTTTAAAGACACGTCTTTCGGTACATATAATTCGACGGTTCCCGCAACTGCAGTTCCTTCTATTTTACGTGCATTCTTGTCTTTTGTCGTTAAAATGACATGTCCACTAACAGATGAACCTTCCACTTCTTTCAATTTTCCATCAACATAGATTCGACCATTCACCGTTTCTACTTCGATAGAATCTCCAATAACACGTTGAACCTGAACCGATCCATTTACAGTCTCAATATCCGCTCTATGGAATGTTAATTCATCCAACTCTACTTTACCGTTTGTCGTTTTTACTTTAAATGAGTTTACTTCCAAGTTTTTTGCAAGAAACTCCCCATTAAACAAACGAGCAGTGATATGGTTGTATGCTTTCTTCGGAACATATAATGCAACTTGCACAGAAACTGTTTTCATATCACTGTACACACGCAATTTATTTCCTTCTGTAGTAAAGATAAATTCATTTGCAAAACGAGCTTTTGCTTCTTCTTCTGAAGAATTTTTGAACGATTTTACTTTTACTGTTGCATGTGTATACGGTTCATCGGAAGAGTGGATCTCAATTTTCCCATTCGCAATATTAATCGAAATGTCATCAAAGGCTATATCCTCTTTTACAAGCTTTTCTTCAAATATAACAGGCTCTCCAAATGGCATTTCAAAATCAAAATCTTTCATTTTATCTACAGTTCCTTGCATAAAGTGCATAAAACGCTCACCCATTACAGTAAAATCACGTTTTAAATCTTCTATAAAATCGGCATTTTGTTGTTTGTTCTGTGATTTTGATTGTTCATTAGTTGTTTGTTCCTGTTTTAGTTCTTCATTTACTTGTGGAGTTGCTGGTGTTGATTGTTTGCCAAGTTCTTCTAAAAGTGCTAATGCTTCTTGTGCAGTAATCGTGCCATTTTCAACCATATCTAAAATACGTTTACGTTCTTCTTGCATAGTGAAAATCCTCCTCATAAGTTTAAAGTATGATGCAATTTGCTTACGTTAACTTATACGATAAAATTTCCAAAAAGTTTCATTTACGTTGTAACGGTATTCTTTTTCTTATTAGATGCTTTGGTAACGACTTCAGCCATTCTTTTTCGATCGCGCTCTAGTATGGTTTTTAAATATCTACCTGTATACGAATCTTTACTTGCGGCTATATCTTCGGGTGTTCCAACTACCAAAATGGTTCCACCCTTATCTCCACCTTCTGGTCCAAGGTCAATTAAGTAATCCGCTGTCTTAATGACATCTAGATTATGTTCAATCACAAGTACAGTATCTCCGCTTTCCACTAAACGCTGCAGTACTACAAGTAAACGGGCGATATCATCGACATGTAACCCAGTCGTTGGCTCATCTAAAATATAAAATGATTTTCCGTTGGAGCGTTTATGCAGTTCGGAGGCTAGCTTTACACGCTGAGCCTCTCCTCCTGAAAGAGTCGTGGCTGGTTGTCCTAGTTCCATATAGCCTAAGCCTACATCGAAAAGCGTTTGTATCTTTCTACTAATTTTCGGATGATTCTCAAAAAATACAAGTCCGTCTTCTATGGTCATTTTTAATACATCCGCAATGTTTTTTCCTTTGTAATGTACTTCTAATGTTTCACGATTGTATCGTTTGCCATGGCATACTTCACAAGGTACATACACATCTGGTAAGAAGTGCATTTCTATTTTAATGATGCCATCCCCACGACAAGCTTCACAGCGACCACCTTTTACATTAAAACTAAATCTACCTTTTTTATATCCTCTTACTTTTGCTTCATTTGTCGTCGCAAAAAGATCTCGAATATCATCAAACAGTCCTGTATACGTAGCAGGATTTGATCTAGGTGTACGTCCGATTGGAGCCTGATCAATATCAATCACTTTCTCCAGTACTTCGATTCCTTCAATCCCTTTATTAGCTCCCGGTTTCACCTTTGCGCGATTCAATTTTTGGGCAAGTGATTTATATAGAATTTCATTCACCAATGTACTCTTTCCTGAACCAGATACTCCAGTTACTGCCGTAAATACTCCTAATGGAATGTCCACACTTACATTTTTTAAGTTATTTTCGGATGCACCTTTAATTTTAATATAACGACCATCTGACTTTCTTCTTTCCATTGGAAGAGGGATAAATTTTTCTCCACTTAAGTACTGACCAGTGAGGGATTTTTTGTTTTTCATTACTTGTTCAGGTGTACCTGCTGCAACAATTTCTCCACCATGAATTCCAGCTCCAGGTCCAACATCGATTAAATAATCAGCAGCCATCATTGTATCTTCATCATGCTCGACTACAATTAGTGAGTTACCTATATCACGCATATTTTTAAGTGTTTCGATTAAGAGATCATTATCTCGCTGATGCAATCCAATGGAAGGCTCATCTAAAATATATAACACCCCTGAAAGTCTTGACCCTATTTGTGTTGCTAATCGGATTCGCT
This sequence comes from Psychrobacillus sp. FSL H8-0484, assembly GCF_038005325.1. Classification (NCBI taxonomy): domain Bacteria; kingdom Bacillati; phylum Bacillota; class Bacilli; order Caryophanales; family Bacillaceae; genus Psychrobacillus; species Psychrobacillus sp. FSL H8-0484. The sequence goes on from NZ_JBBOSZ010000001.1 coordinate 3,200,921, forward strand.
GTGCTTCTCCGCCTGATAGCGTACCTGATGCACGGTTTAATGTTAAGTAATTAAGACCAACATTTTCTAGGAAACCAAGCCGCTCGTTTATTTCTCTTAGTACTAATCGAGCAATTTGCATATCTTTTTCAGATAGCGATAGCTGGTTGAAAAACCTATTTGCCTCTTCAATGGAAAACTGAGTTACTTGGCCTATATGCAAGGAATCTACTTTTACCGCCAATGTTTCTTCCTTTAAACGATAGCCTTTACAACTTGGACAATCATGCTGAGCCATATATTTTTCCATCTGTTCACGAATGTAGTCAGAAGAAGTATCTTTGTAACGACGCTCAATATTGGAAAGTACGCCTTCAAATTGAATTAAATTATCTCGAACTTGTCCAAACTCATTTTCATAACGAAAACGGATATTATCCTCACCTGATCCATACATAATTTTGTTCCACTGATCTATTGGCAATTTTTCTACCGGAACATTCATTTTTATTTTGTAATGCTTGCAGACAGCCTCTAATAATTTCGGGTAATATTGTGAGCTTGTCGGCTGCCAAGCAACAATTGCTCCCTCCGCAAGGGTTAAGCTTTTATCCGGCACAACTAGTTCTGGATCTACTTCTAGCTTTGTTCCAAGTCCATCACAATCGGTACATGCACCGAATGGACTGTTAAAGGAAAACATTCTTGGCTCTAACTCTCCAATAGAAAATCCGCATATCGGACAGGCATGATGTTCACTAAATAGAATTTCTTCATGCTCCATCACATCAATTAAAACGCGTCCCTCTGCAAGGCGTAATGCTGATTCAATAGAATCACTCAACCTTGCAGCAATTCCTTCTTTCATCACAATTCGGTCTATGACCACTTCAATATTGTGTTTTTTATTTTTATCTACATTAATATCATCATCTAAATCAATTAACTCTCCGTCTACTCGAACACGTACAAAGCCTTGTTTTTTCATATCTTCGAGCAACTTTACATGCGTCCCTTTTCGTCCCGATACAACTGGCGCAAGAACTTGCATTTTGGTTCTTTCAGGATACTCGCTCAAAAGGTCTACCATTTGCTCAATGGTTTGAGACGATATTTCCGTCCCATGCTTAGGACAAATTGGTTTCCCCACACGCGCATAGAGCAAGCGTAAATAATCATAAATTTCAGTTACCGTTGCTACAGTAGAACGAGGATTTTTACTTGTCGTTTTTTGATCAATTGAAATAGCTGGAGAAAGACCCTCTATAACATCCACATCTGGTTTATCCATTTGACCTAAAAATTGTCTTGCATATGCCGACAATGATTCTACGTATCTGCGTTGGCCCTCGGCATATATAGTATCGAATGCTAAGGAAGACTTTCCGGAACCAGACAATCCCGTCATTACAACTAGTTTATCTCTTGGTATTTTTAAACTAATATCTTTTAAATTATGTGCACGAGCACCTTGAATAATAATCTCTTGGTTTTTCAACAATTCTCATCCTTCCAGCTTCAATTCCAAAATCGCATCACGTAATTCCGCTGCACGTTCAAAATTAAGTGCTTTTGCAGCATCCTTCATTTCTTTTTCAAGATTTACTAATAGTGCACCTTTTTCTTCTTTTGTTAAGGTTTTTCCACTCGTTAACTGCTGTGCATAACTCGCTTCTTCTTCCGCCACTTGTGATGCACGAATAACTTCTCTAATTTTCTTTTCAATTGTTTTCGGTGTAATTCCATGCTTTTCGTTGTATTCCATTTGAATTGAACGACGACGCTTCGTTTCATCGATTGCTTTACGCATAGAATCGGTTATTTTATTTGCATACATAATTACTTCGCCGTTCGAGTTTCTAGCTGCACGACCAATTGTTTGAATTAGTGAACGCTCTGAACGTAAAAATCCTTCTTTATCTGCATCTAAAATGGCTACAAGAGACACTTCCGGTAAATCTAGCCCTTCTCTCAACAAATTAATCCCAATGAGTACATCATATGTCCCTAATCGAAGCTCTCTTAAGATCTCAATCCGCTCTAACGTTTTTATTTCAGAATGTAAATACTGCACTTTAATGCCGATTTCTTTTAAATAATCCGTCAAATCTTCCGACATTTTCTTCGTCAATGTCGTAATAAGTACACGCTCATCTTTAGCTGCCCGTTCGTGTATTTCATTGATTAAATCATCAATTTGGCCTTCAATCGGCTTCAATGTAATGACTGGATCCAGTAGTCCCGTTGGACGAATAATTTGTTCCACCATTACTGGCGTATGTTCTAGCTCATATGGCCCTGGAGTTGCCGAGACAAACACAGCTTGATGAACATGCTCTTCAAATTCACTGAATGTAAGTGGTCTGTTATCTAATGCTGATGGTAACCGGAAGCCATGATTCACCAGGACGGATTTTCTAGCTTGGTCACCATTAAACATTCCTCTTACTTGAGGTAATGAAACGTGACTTTCATCTACTACTAATAAAAAGTCCTTTGGAAAATAGTCAAGCAAAGTATAGGGAGTTGCCCCTGCTTCACGGAGTGTCATATGACGAGAATAGTTTTCGATTCCTGAACAAAAGCCCATCTCTTGCATCATTTCTAAATCATAACGAGTACGTTGTTCTAGTCTTTGCGCTTCTAGTAATTTATCTTCACTGCGCATAATTTTTAGTTGTTCCTCTAGTTCTTTCTCTATGTTCTCAATGGCGATTTTCATTTTTTCTTCGCGTGTTACGAAGTGAGATGCAGGGAATATTGCTACATGTTCACGTTCTGCTAGTATTTCTCCTGTGAGCGCATCTACTTCTCGAATGCGATCAATTTCATCTCCAAAAAATTCTACTCGAAGACATTTCTCATCTCGCGATGCAGGGAAAATTTCCACAACATCCCCTCGAACGCGAAAGGCGCCTCGTGTGAAATTAATATCATTGCGTTCGTACTGAATGTCGACAAGCTTACGCAATAACTGATTTCGTTCAATTTCCATTCCGGTTCGAAGTGACACGACCATATCTCGATATTCTTCTGGATTTCCAAGGCCATATATACATGATACGGATGCGATAATGATGACATCTTTTCTTTCAAACAATGAAGATGTTGCGGAATGTCGTAGCTTATCTATTTCTTCATTGACACTTGAATCTTTTTCTATATACGTATCTGTTTGTGGCACATAAGCCTCTGGTTGAAAATAATCATAATAACTAACGAAATACTCTACGGCATTATTAGGAAAGAACTCCTTAAACTCACTATACAATTGTCCTGCAAGTGTTTTATTATGTGCCATTACAAGAGTCGGTTTATTCGTTTGTTGGATGACATTTGAAATTGTAAATGTTTTACCTGTACCAGTCGCACCAAGTAATGTTTGGTGTTTTTTTCCTTCTTTCACCCCTTTTACTAATTCCTTAATTGCTTCTATTTGATCCCCTGCTGGCTCATACGGAGCTTGCAAATCAAAAATTTGTTCCATATGTTTGCCTCCCATTATTTGAATATTTTTAGTTTAACATACTCTCTTTTTGAAAACGAATAAAACGAACATACGTTTTTTAAAGAGTAGAAATAAACAAATAGTAAAGCACCATTTTTTACATTACTAATTCTAAATCCACAAAAAAAAGCCGCTCTGCATAAGCGGCTTTTCAATTATTTAATTGGTGCAAAGCATTCGTATACTGCTCAAATGCATCTTTATCTTTTCGATCAAGTGCTTCATCTATTAACTCCAATAATCGATAACTACTTTGTTCCCGGTGGACAATGTTCAAAAACATATCTAAATATATTTCGTTCAACAATTTTTCGGCAGAGCTTTCTTTCCTAGGTTTCCCCATTGCTTTCATAAAATCTGCATATGAATATTGTTTGTCCATCTCCATCACCCCGATGCCTTTTTTTCATTATATAAAAGCTCCAGGTAACTTGCAATCATTTTGAGAAAATTTTGATTTTATAGTCAATAGTAGAAATTCCGAATATTCGTTATTTAGACTTGAATTTTTACCATATTTAACTATAATTAATGTATATTTTACTATTGAGGAGTGAGTATTATGTCTAGAAAAACAGAAGATCAACCCTTCCTTGTTTCTTTTGAAACTGCTGTACTTCAACCGATTGTCATCAATAACAAAGTTTTTACAAAGGTTGTAAATTTTTCTGGTGAATCACTAGTGATAGGCAGAAAGCCATATGATATTGTTCGTCACTCTTGTTCGTTTTACGGTTCTTCATTTCCACAGTCTGTTAGGTTATCGAGAGAGGTAATTGGAAACTATCTTAAACTTCCTATCGTTATTGCTCATGACTATGGAAACCCATGTATTCTTATTCCCATTCTTTCCCCAAAATCGGACCTAAACGTATGGTTTTCCTTTAGAGCTATTGAATCATTTGTTCCTTCTGATGATGGTTGTTCCATTGTATTAACAAATGGACAAGAGATCCAAGTTACTTCTTCTTCCAATACAATTAGCCGCCAAGTTGCATTTGCAAATATTTTAAATATGCATTTCCTTAAACGTATGAGCCATCTGTTGAATACTGGATTTATTACAACAAGAAACTCACTTCCCCCAAAAAATAAAAATTTCCTGCATTAATGTGTTTTCTCTACAATTGCTAAATACACTGTAAGTAGTTCTTCCACGCGGTTGCGGAGTCGGACATTCAAGTAACGACGATGTTCTTCATAGCCTCCATGGAAAAATACATATTCTGTGAACATGTCATCTCCTTCTCCGCGAAGAACTTTCATGCTATATCGCTTCATATAGATATGCGTCTCTTTTAATTCTTTTTGTACTTGCTTTGCGGCTTCTTCCACCATTGCTATATATGGGCGTTTCAATTTAAAAGGTCCTTGCTCAAAAATCTTGCGATCCTTCTCTAAAATAGTAAATACCATTGGGAGATAAATCATGTTTTCAAAATATGGGATAGCCTCATCTGGTATTAGCGGCATTTTTCATCCTCCTATAAAGAACGTTTGTTCTTATTTTATTGTACAACTTTTAGAGGGAAATGCAACAATTTAGATAGAACATCTTTTGGCGGAAATTGTAGAAACATCCAAGCCTTGTTCCATTCAATATGGATAATATGAAAGGCGCAAGTGCCCTTTAAGTGCAATACCTGTTTTGTATCGTTTTCGGAGGTCTTTGGACAGACTTATTGCTATATCATTACCGATTGATTTTTAATAGTGGCTGGTCGTGACTGACGTCACGACCAGCCTCTATTTTCTCGGTAATCTTATGGCGTTTGTCTGTCCGTCGCCCTCCTTCCACAGCACGAATAAGGTTAAGATCTTTTTGGATAATAAATGAAAAGATGCTTACCAACTCATAAAGGAAGCACCTGAAGATGCAATTTCAGGTGCTCTAGTACTCCTCTATACAATAGATACTAACTATTTTTTAGTCATATACTCTTTTACTAGTAGAAGAAAATTAGCAGAAAGGCTCTTCATAAAGATTCTTGTTAGCTAACAGGTCCATCCCCTCTACCTTACCTCGTATACAATCCGCTGCATTTTCCTATCGTTCTTTTAGTTGTCCTTTCTTTTTTTATGATTGATTTGAAAACATTTACTTGATTGTAGCGGCAGGCGGCGACTCCAACGGGATGAGTGAGACAGATAAGCCATCACAAACGACGCGTGAGCTGTGGTGATGGCTTATCGTTCACCCCGCGGAAAGCGACCGCCTATAACCGAAATCAACTATACTTTATTCCGTGTAAAATAAATTCCTACTTTCGTTTCCTTTAGTATTGCTCGTATTTTCTCATGTAATTCGGAATTATGAAATCGATTCACTTTCTTATCTTTTAACAAAAAAAAACTACCATCTATTTTAGGATGGCAGTTACTACTAATTTATTATCTCCGTTGCCCAACGACGAGCTTTAATGTAGAAGTCATTTAAACTGGCATGGTCAATTCCAATAGCATGTGCTCCCTCAATCATGTCATCCCAACGAACTTCATCACATGCAATGGCAAGCTCTAGAAAAAGTGTCATTTCCGTAGTATTACCCAAAAGCGTCTCTGCTACTTCATCTGTAAGTGGTAATTCTACTACTAATTGACTCATTGAGCGATGCAATAATGTATCAATTAAAGAGAACATTCCAATTAAGAAATATTCAGAAGCATTGGGTAAAAACTTCCTTCTTGCGAGCAGCTCACAAAATTTCGCTCGAAATAGAGATGCTTCAATAAGGGCCATCCCATCACCAGATTGACTTGCTTTCGATTCACGTAGCAATAATACATACAACCAATGGTTCAAATCCTCTAACCCCAGCATTAGTACTCCTTGCTTTATCGATCGAACCTTTGATTTTGTCCGAACTGCAGGGGAGTTAATCATCTTTAACACCTTAAAGGAAAGAGAAACGTCTCGCTCGATCTCATCCGAGATTTCCTCAATCGAGGCTGTTTTATCTCGCAGTAAACTAATAATCCGAAAATATTGCGCCATATTCGCTGGTATTTCCGTTCCTTTAATAATTTCAGGCTTGGCAAAAAAATAACCTTGAAAAAGCTCATAACCAGCTGCTTTCGCTTCGTAAAACTGTTCACGCGTCTCCACTTTTTCTGCGAGTAACACGATATGTGGATAATTTTTTTTCACGATTCGTTCAATTGATTGTCGTTCTGCTAAAGTGCTTAATAGAAAGTCAACTTTAATAAATTTCACTAGATTAAACAATTCATTGTAGAAAGAAACATTCTTTTGAAGGACAAAATCATCTAGAGCAATTAAATAACCAAGAGACTTTATTTCTCTAATCTTTTGAAGAATGAACGGAGTAATAGTAATATTCTCCAGAATTTCTACTACAATTCGATCCGAGGATAATTTATTTAATACTCCCTTTTCGAGTAAATTTTCAGTGAAATTAATAAAACATAATTTTTCTCCAGCTAATTCATTAATACCAATTGTGAGAAAAGAATGGGTCAGCACATCTAAAGTAGCGACATCTCCATCTACAGTTGGAAAAGCGTTATCATGACCATTTCTATATAATAATTCATATCCAAAAATATGTTCATTTTTTGTAAAAATCGGTTGTCTTGCAACAAAAATGTCCACTTGTATTCCTCGAATCCTTAAATTTCTAATAATATAATTATACCAAACTGAAAAAATAAAATCGACATATTTTACCCCTTGACGCATAGATGACAGAATACTTATAAAATGATATGTTTTGTATGTAGACAGGATTGTATTTGAAGGGGGAGTAATAAATGGAATCAATTCATTACGAACAACAGGGGAATATTGCATACGTCACTTTAAACCGACCAAAAGCATTAAATGCATTTAACTATGATATGCTTCGTGAACTAGGAGAAATTGCAGAGTCTATCCGTATCAATCCAGATATTCGCGTAGTCATTTTTACAGGAGCTGGTGATAAATCATTTAGCGTTGGTGCAGACCTAAAAGAAAGAAAAACATTAACGGAACAACGAGTAAAACGTAATATATATAAGATTGGTGAAGTATTTTCTACCATTGAAAACCTACCACAACCAACAATTGCAATGTTAAATGGCTACGCTTTTGGGGGTGGCACAGAACTTGCGCTTGCATGTGACTTCCGTATTGCAGCAGATGATATTCAACTGGGATTAACGGAAACTAGTTTAGCCATCATTCCAGGAGCTGGAGGTACACAGCGATTACCTCGACTTATTGGAGAAGCAAAAGCACTTGAGCTCATCTTAACTGCGAGAAGATTAAAAGCAGACGAAGCATTAGCTTATGGTTTAGTAACAAAAATAACTACACGTGATAGATTAAGAGTTGATACAGAAAGCTTTGCTGCACTTATGCTTGCCAATGGACCGATAGCACTTCAACAAGCAAAATTTGCGGTAAAGCATGGTATGAATGTAGACTTACAAACAGGTTTAGCCATCGAACGTAAAGCCTATGAAATGACGATTCCAACAGAGGATCGAGTAGAAGCTTTAAACGCATTCAGCGAAAAAAGAAAACCGATATTTAAGGGGAAATAATAAGTTGAGGGAAGTGACTGGCGTGACTTCCCTCGACTTTTTTCCTATATAGGTGCTGTTAAATACACGGTTGTGATATGGTAGAATCCGCTTGCTTTCCGCGGGCGAACCGACAAACCTCCTCGGATGGATCGCTTTCCCGCAGGAGTCTACCGCAAATAATATTCTTCTAAAAAACAACAATTTTACAGAGCAAAATGGTAAAGGAGGGGAGAGAAATTTTTAAGGTTCGCTACATTGCCATTATTGTATACATAACCTTATTGTTCGGTTCTATCATCCTATTCCAGTTTCAACAATCTAACACAATTGTAGAAGACCATGGACGGCTATTACCGGTCAAAATGAAAACTGTAAAATCTACCGATGATGAAGAGGAAATGAAAGAGATTATATTAGATGCATCAAAAAGCGATGATTCCATTTCTATTGCAGGAATGCAGCATAGTCAAGGTGGGCAGACACTTTATCCAAACGGTATTTTACTTGATATGAAAAGCTATAATAAAATACTAAAACTAGATGAAGAGAAAAAACTGATCACTGTACAAAGCGGTGTCACTTGGGCCGATATTCAATCTTATATTAACCCCTACGGACTTGCGTTAAAGGTAAGTCAATCTCAAAACATTTTCACAGTTGGCGGTTCATTAAGTGTAAATGTTCACGGTCGTGACATTCTATATACTTCTTTAATAAAGTCAGTGGAATCTTTTAGATTGCTTGATGCAGAAGGGAACATCATTCATGTCAGTCGAGAAGAAAATCCTGAACTATTCCAGCTGGTCATTGGTGGCTACGGTTTGTTCGGTGTAATTCTTGATGTAACTTTGCAATTGACGGACGACGAACTCTATCAAATTCAAACAAAATCTCTAGCTTACGATAAATACAGTTCTTATTTTACAACAGATGTCCTCCAAAATAATGCTGTAAAAATGCATGTAGCAAGAATTTCAGTTGCCCCAGATAATTATCTAACAGAAATGTATGTAACCGATTATTACACGACTGACGATCAGTCACATTTAACTAATTATACTACGCTCAAACGTGAATCAATCATTGCGATTCCAAAGCTTTTTCTCGGTTTGTCTCGAATAAATGACTGGGGAAAAAATATGTTTTGGAAAACGCAAGAAGCATACAATCAAAGAATTGATGACACTTTTATTTCAAGAAATAACGTGATGCGTTCGGAATCGACCTTTATGGAATTCGACAGTGCAAGCAAAACAGAAGTATTACAGGAATACTTTGTGCCAGTAGATCAGTTCACTCCCTATATCGATAGCTTAAGAGAAACTCTCCAAGATGAAAAAAATTTTAACCTACTCAATATAACTATTCGATATGTGAAGAAAAACGATGAAGCCGTCCTGTCTTATGCCAAAGAAGACATGTTTGGGCTCGTTATGTTAATAAATCAAGGAACTAGTGAAAAAAATATCGAAGAAACGGGTGAAGTCATTCGGAAAATGATTGATGTAACCTTAGCGCATGGTGGAAGCTATTATCTTCCCTACTATAACTATCCCACGAAAGAGCAATTAGAAGTAGCATATCCTAGAGCACAAGAATTCTTTCAAATGAAGGAAAAATATGATCCTGATAAACGGTTTTTAAATCTTTTCTATGAGGAGTATCACAAATGAATTACAGAAGATTTATGATCTATCAAGGTATTATAGGAATGGCAGCAAGTATGATTTTCCCATTTTATGTGTTGCTGTTAAAAAATGTCGGTAGTAGTTATTCGCAATTTGGGTGGGCCTATGGTTTGTTCGCTCTTACAGCAGCCCTTAGCTATTCATTGATTGGCAAATTTGCCGACAGAGTAGGCGATAGAATTCTGTTGGTTATCTATTCGTGGGGCATGGCACTCATTTTACTCATTTTTCCTCTTGCCTTTGAGATTTGGCATGTTTATATCCTTCAAATTGGAATGGGTTTATTAGGGGCAGTTCAAAAAAACTCGGAAAAAACAGTTCTAGCCCGCAATGTGCAAAAAGAAACGGCGGGCAGAGAAATTGGCCGTTACCATGTATGGACATCGGTTGCTGCAGCTATCGCAGTTATTGCTACGGGATATTTAATTGATTTTCTAACCATTGGAAGTATCTTTTATCTAGCCTCGATTGTTTTTGCATGGAGCGGGTTTTATATAATGAAGCTGGAAATAGTGAAGTAAAACGAAAAAACTCTTCCAAAGTTCAAACTGTTGGAAGAGTTTCATTGTCCTATTCATTAAAAATCCCTTGGTTTATTTCCTCACTTATTGTTGCACATATGTTTCCCACCTATATCCTCCATTCGTAATGAAGTTGGGCAAACTGGTTGAATCGCTTCATATCTTTTAGTGTCAACTCAAACTCAAATTCTGCTTCTTTAAACAAAGGGATGCCCTTGCCAATAGCAGTCGGCGCTATCGTAATGATAAATTCATCTACTAATCTTTCTTTCAGAAAGAAGTGTAATAACTCTCCTCCACCAACAATCCAAATATGTTTCCCTTCAGCTTCTTTCAATTTATTTACGAAGCTGACTATATCTTCATGTACAAATTTAACATTCTCATTCTCTCCACTAACCGTTTTAGAGAAGACATAACAATCTTTATTATTATAAGGAAAATTTTCACCTTCCATATTTATTATCCATTCGTAGGTTCTTCTTCCCATCAGAATAGTATCGACAGTTTCGTAGAATTCAGAATATCCAGCGTCTCCTTCACCGTCTGTTTTAAATAACCATTCTAAAGAGTCATCCTCCGTCGCTATGTATCCGTCTAAACTTGTTGCAATGTATAAAATTATTTTTCTTTGGTTCTCCATTCCAGCACCCCACTTGCTCTTATTCTTTTGACCCCGAATAGATAGAATGATTTTTGTTAAAAATAAGTGATTCTTTTTCTTTTCTGAAACCAATTTTCTCCGCCACGCGAATTGACGGCATATTATTGGGATCAATAATACTTATTAATTTTAATAAACCTAATTGATCAAAGCCATAATCCCTACATCCTTTAGCAGCTTCAGATGCGAATCCCCTTGCCCAATACTCTTTATTAACATGGTAGCCAATTTCAACTTCCACTCGACCATCTACTTTTTGCTTAATAAGACCACAATCACCTATTAATTCTTTCGTTTCCTTCAGACATATCCCCCATAATCCAAAGCCATCTTCATCGTATCTATTTTGGTTTTTTTTAATCCAATTTTGCGTTTGTTCCAAGCTAAATGGTGCTGGGTAATATTTCATCGTTTCAGAATCTGAAAAAATAGGATGCAATGAGAAAATATCATCTTCTTTAAACTGTCTCAAAAATAACCTTTCCGTTTCCATCATAATCATGATATGGATCCTCTCAATTTCCTTGACTTACACTGCTCCGTACAATTCTTCCCCTTAAAATCATTCAAAAGTTTTACAGACATCTCATCACTGTATCCCCGAAGGATCGAATATCTGGTAAATAATCAAATCCAGCAGGAGAACCAAAACTATTAAACATTCGAACCGCCACTACATGATGCTTAGGTATAACTAATACCGCAACTCCTGTATAGCCTAGAATCTGATAGGAGCCTTTCGGAACTAGTTCACCTATTTCTGATTTTTGGGCAGGCAGATCTTTTACAAACCAAAGAAATCCATTTTGTGGAAGATCTACATCAATTAATTTAGGGCTTTGAAGTGTTGTCGCCAATTTTAATACTTCTTTATCCACGATTTGCTTCTCATTTATAAAGCCTTCTTTTAAATGAATGTAACCCCAGTACGCCAATTCCCTTGCAGAAACATACATATTCATCTGATCACCGTCAGTACTTTTATAAGGGTGCCAATTTGGCTCACCAGGTTCTCGAATAACCTCTGCGAGTTTATCATTGGATTCAGCGTACCAGCCGCTCTCAGTAAAACTTAACGGTTGAAATACTTGTTCAGATAAAATTTGACTTACCGTTTTACCTGTTGTCTTTTTAACAATTTTGGTTAGTAGATGTATATTAATCCCACGATAAGCCCAGCTTTGTCCAAGAGCAAATTCACGAGAAATTTCACCATCAATTTCCATTAATCCATGCGTATGTGTTAATAAATTCCTAAGAGTCGTCCCATTTAAGAGGCTAGTATCAAGTTCAGGTAGATATTTTGTTACTAAATCATCTATGGACGCTATATATCCGTGATGCACAGCATACGCAACAGCAAATCCGATATAACTCTTTCGCACAGAAGCAACATGAAATTGTGTATCTTCTTGAGTAGTTCTTGCGTTCAGAGATTTTGAATGGCTTCCCCAGTAATTCTCTGTAACTACTCGGTCGTTCTCAATAATAACTATGGCTGCACCTGAACCGTCGACCTTACTGTATGTATTATGTACATGAGATGTAACTGGGTTGAACTTATCATTTAAATCTTTATTAATAAACATCTTATAACCTCTATTCAAAAATATTTTATTCATCCGTATCTTATAGCCATGATAAACTTCTCATTCTAAAAAGACTGAAATGCCTTTAATTAATATCCCCTACATAAGTTGGAGCTTTTTCACTATCAAAATATGAAATTATATGAGTTCGCAATGCTTTTGGAAATAAAGTATATTCTAACAATTCGTTAATTGGTAACCATTCTGTTCCAACTTGGCCCTTGTCAGGATGATTCCATTATCAAACTTATCTTGATAAACATTACACAAAAACATGAATTCAGTTTGATGAACATGAGAATGGTACGAAGATAGTTCATGATTTTTCCCAATATATTCACGCACAAAAATCAATTCCCCAATTTCAATTAATGCACCTAACTCTTCTTTGCACTCCCTTTCTAATGCTTGGTGAAGATTTTCACCATGTTCTTGGCTACCACCCGGTAGAATATAATAGGTCTCCCCATTTTCCTGTATCTTTATGGTTAATAATTTTCCCTCTTTAACGATAACTGCTTTTGCTGAATTTCTTATTCCCATTTCAGAAACTCTCCCTTCGACTTTCATAATCCGTTCACTGTATACCATTTCACCTATTAGTCTATTCTTCACCACAAGAGAAATCTCCTTTATCTTGTGATAAGCTTATCCTTAGATATCTATTAATTCAGTCATCCAATAAGGGTTTCCATATTTATTTATAAATTGGAGGTGTGTTTTATGAAGAGTAAACCAATTTATGTTGAAATAACGATTAATTCAGAAATGGAAAAGTTATGGGAAGCAACGCAAAATCCTAAGCTACACGAGCAGTGGGATCTCCGTTTTTCTTCCATCACTTATTTACCAAAGCAAGAAAATCAGCCGCAGCATTTTTTATATAAAACGAAAATTGGTTTTGGTTTAAGCATTGCTGGATTTGGAAAAAGTGTTGGTACTTTTCAAGCAGAAGATAATTCCCGAACATCTTCCCTGCACTTCGGAACGGATCAAGCTATTTCCATCATTTCTGAAGGGAAAGGCTACTGGAAGTATAAGCCCGAACATGATTCCATTAAATTTCTTACACAATACGACTATCAAACTAATTTCAGAGCTATCGGTAGGTTCTTTGATTTTCTAATTTTTAGACCGCTAATGGGATGGGCGACTGCTCTGAGTTTTGATGTATTAAAGAGTTGGCTTGAGAAAGGAGAATCCCCTTCCTCTCAATATGGACGATTTTTCGGGCATTGGATGATTACCTTTTTGTTCTTCTTTGTATGGCTGTATCAAGGCTTAATGCCCAAATTAATAACCATGCACCCAGAAGAAATTTCCATGACAAAAGACCTCCTTACTTTGACTACGAGCCATGCAACTACTCTTGTCGCTTCGATTGGAATAGCGGAAATTGTCTTTAGTTTGATATGGTTACTTTATAATAATAAAAGAAGACTACTAGGTTTACAGTTAATCCTTTTTCCTTTGCTCACTTTTTCGGCCATTATAGCTGAACCAGCTGCTATAACCCATCCGTTCAACCCTTTGACTTTTAACATAGCTTTATTTGTCCTTTCCATTTTTGGATTTTTTATAAGTAAGGATGTGCCTTCTGCCAAGAGCTGCAAACGAACAAGATAAGGAGCATGAACATGTCTATTTATAAACAAATACTGGGCGATCAGTTTTATAGCCTTCAGCCAATGCTCCAAAAGAGATATGCACTGCCTAGTGGAAAATCTTTTCAAGCAAGCGGAGTAATGAAAAAGATACGTAGAGGCCCTAAATGGATGTTTCCTCTGTTTTTATTAGGAACACATTGGAAGTTTTTATTTCCCGAACATGGAGAGGATATCCCTTTCACGATCATGAATACGAGTCAAATCGGACAAAACGGCGAAAAACAAGTCCACTGGAAGAGAACGTTTTACTTTCCAAAGAAGAAAAGATATTTTAATGCGCTTATGAGTTTGGATATGGAGAAAGGTGTCGTAAAGGACTATTTAGGAGAACCAAGTTTATTTTACTCGGAACTGATTTTCTTTGTTACAGAAGTAGGCCATATGCGAATTGAATCAAGAAAGCAACGATTAGTTATGGGCAAGATTGAAATTCCATTGCCAAAAATCTTGCAAGGAATCGTTCAAGTAACAGAGCATTATATAGAAGAAAAAGATGCTTTTTCTATACATGTCCAAATCCAAAATCCATTAATCGGCATATTATTTGAATATGAAGGGGAGTTTCGAGCGGATGACTTTTAAGCAAATTGTCTTACTACATACTATTATATTTCTAATTGTCGTCATTTTTAATGTAACTCCTTGGTACTTTTTAATGTTAACTGTGGCTCAGCTTTTATTTGTTCCACTTACTTTACAATTAATCTTGAAAAAAGAAAATCGACTCTATTATTATTTTGCCATACCGGCATTCGTGTCAGTTTTCATTTTACAAACGACCACAAATACTAACTTAGATCTATTATTTGCAACTATTTATCTGCTATTTACATTCCTTGTAGCTATATATGGGCTCAGACGTTTTATCCAACGAGGCTTTGTACACATAGAGGAGTTTATGATTGATGCTGGGATGATGTATTTGTTCATCGGTGGTGTTTGGTTTTTTGCCTCTGTCACAGGAATAGATACAGGGTTTTCACCAATTCTTACTTGGCTAACAGCTATACACTTTCATTATTCTTCATTTTTATTACCTATTTTCTTAGGGTTTCTCGGTCGTTTACAGAAAAGCACTGCCTACAACATGGTCTGTACGATTATATTAATATCCCCGATTGTTGTTGCACTAGGGATTACATTCGCTCCTTGGCTTGAACTTATTTCAGTAGTTCTCTATATTACTGGGATCTATGGATTCATTGTTTTAGCTTTTCAAGCACCATTTGCAAGTACACTACAAAAAGGCTTGGTGCTTCTATCATTTGGGTCGTTGGGGATCACGATTCTTTTCTCTTTGCTGTATGCTGCCGGAAATGTTTTTGGTATTTTTCATGTAAACATTAACTTTATGTTGAAATTTCATGGGTTCTTCAATTGTATATTATTCGCTTTATGCGGGATGATCGGCTGGTCTATTTCCACACCACCTACTAAAGAGTTAGGATGGAACTTTCCAATCAGCAACATGAAGGGAAGATTCTTCATTGGGGAGAAGATTTTATCGGAGAACATCGGTACCAATAGTTACAGTGGCCTTGTTGATCATATGGAAATGTATGTAGAAAGAGAAAAACTATCCCCTACTATCATCGATTTTTATGAAAATACAAGTCAGTACAAGCTTTTTTCTGAAGTGCGTTGGCACACTTGGTTTAAACCATTTGCGGCAGTTTATAAGCTTATTAGTAGCAAAGTACAACAACTGAACCTTCCATATTCCAATAAACAAATGGAGATGACTGGTGACATCATCGCAGTAGAAGATGGTCGCACAAAAACAAGAGCATGGATACGAAAAATAGAGAAAGAAGTCATTTTTGTCGCTCTCTACTCTTCCCATCAAAATAACAATAAAACCTATATGAATATTGCCTTGCCACTCCCTTGGTCGTCGATGATTGGGATACTAGAACTACATCAACAAGAAGAAAAGCTTGTCCTAACAAGTAAAGGAACTAGCGATTCCGATGCAGGAATCTATTTAGCATTTCGCAAATATGTTTTCAAACTACCTTTACAAGAACAATTTCTTCTAGAAGAAATAAAAGAAGGAAAACTTCGAGCTAAGCATCAAATGCGAATTTTTTCATTCCCTTTTTTAACCATTAAATATGTAATTGACGTTAAAAAGGAAATAGACGTCAAATAGCCAGAAGGGGTTGTCCAATAAGCCCATAAATTGAAGCAGGTGTAGAAAAACGAGTCTTTTTCTACACCTGTTTTTTGTAGGCAATTGATTGTAGTGAAAGACGGCGACTCCAGCGGGAATAGCGTGAGCTGAAGGCCCCACAGGAGCGAACAAAGGAACAAAGGCTAAGAACGCCACCTCGTGTGGCAACGCCTTTGTGACCAACATCCTGTTGGCCTGAGGAGACTGAAGCCATGCCCGCGGAAAGCGTCCGTCTGGAACGGAATCAATACATTGGAAAAGGGACCATCTCTCAGTCAATGTATGACTTTAAAGACAGCCCCTTCTAATGTTACTTCTTAAAATGATAAGGTACCGTAGTGACTACTACATCTTTTCGATAAAGTAAAATTGCTTTAATAAGTAAACTAGACTGGTTATGAAGAATATTATGCCAGCCTTTTTTCGGAATAAACTGCGGTATCAATACCGTTACTCGGTAGTTAGATTCTTCTGCTTTATTCTCTACTTTGCTAATAAATTTGGATAATGGTTGAATAATGCTTCTATAGTGTGAGTAAAGGGTCACTAACCGAATATCTGGTTGCCATTTCTTCCACTTTTCTTCGAACGATTTTTCATCTTCTTTATCGAAAGCTACATATACGGCTATAATGTGTGCTGGATTTAGTGATTTCGCATAGTTCAAAGAGTTCTCCACTACATGGGTTATTCCCGCAACAGGGACAAGAATAATATTCCCTTCAATTGGCATAACAGGTTCACAAGAAGATATACTTAGCTGTTCTCCAACAGCTACATAATGTCTTTTTACTTTATGAAAACCTAAAACGAGAAGGGGCAAAAAGATTAATACTGCCCAAACCTGACCAAATTTAGTAATAAAGAAAATCATCATAACTGTGAAACTAATTAATGCTCCAACAAAGTTAATGGTTAATTTACCAACCCAGCCCTTAGGTTTTTCACGGAACCACTTCACTAGCATCCCTGTCTGGGATAGTGTAAATGGAATAAATACCCCTACAGCATAAAGTGGGATGAGTTGTTCCGTTTCGCCTTTAAAGATAACAATGAGCAGAATCGATGTAATTCCAAGTGTGATAATTCCGTTAGAATAACCTAACCGGTCACCTCTCATTTTATACATACTTGGAATATATTTATCCTTCGACAGATTAAAAGCCAGTAAAGGAAAGGCTGAGTACCCCGTATTTGCAGCGAGAACAAGTATCAAAGCTGTTGTTCCTTGGATAAAATAATACATATAATTTCTTCCAAACGTTTCAGATGCTATTTGTGAAATAACAGTTTCCTCCACTTTCGGTGAAATACCATAATAAAAGGCAAGCACTACTATTCCTACCAATAACACAGCAAGTAAAGAGCCCATTATTGCTAGTGTTTTAGCCGCATTTTTAGCACTAGGATACTTAAAGTTAGGAATCGCATTAGAAATTGCTTCCACACCTGTTAACGCAGAACTACCAGAAGCAAATGCTCTAAGTAACAAGAATAATGTAATCCCTGCAACTGGAGTGCCAATTGGTGCATGTAAATCAGGTGAGACATTCCCAGTTATTATATTAAAGAGTCCAACTCCAATTAAAATAAACAACGCAAGCACAAATAAATATACAGGATACGCGAGAATTGATGCGGACTCAGTAATTCCCCGTAAATTTAAAATGGTGATTAAAATAACAAGTACACTTGCAATTAACACATTATGATCATGTAAGCTTGGAATAGCGGAAGTAATAGCGTCCGTTCCAGCAGAGACACTTACCGCAACAGTCAAGATGTAATCCACTAACAAAGATCCACCTGCAATTAAACCAGCATTTTCACCCAAGTTTTCTTTTGAGACAACATATGCACCTCCACCACGTGGATAAGCAAAAATAATTTGTCTATAGGACAGGATTAATGCAAGCAATAGGATTAGCACTCCTACTGCGATAGGGATAGAATACCAAAAAGCTACTGTCCCAATCGTCATTAATACAAGTAATATCTGTTCTGGACCATAAGCAACAGACGATAAAGCATCCGAAGATAGGATAGCCAAAGCTTTCGTTTTATTTAGTTTTTGATCACCTAATTCAGATGACTTCAATGGGCGACCTATTAAAAATCTTTTTACTACTGATAACATAATTCCACTTCTTCCTTTAAATTGTTGCTTTCCCCAACATAATGCCATCCCTAAATGATTATTTTAAACCATAAGAAACAACAAAAAAGCCCACAAGGCATAAGTAAATAGCCTAGTGGACTCTATTTCATTCGTCTCACCAGCTCCATCTCCTCTCTCATTACGCTTACGAGGTTAGCTGTCGGGTTTGGGCTAAAAGAGTAGCCCTACCTACATACGTAGGATTCACCCCATATGACTCCTCAAAGCCACATAAAATGGGTCCCCCGTTCCGATTGGATTAAGCGATATAGAAATATGAAACTGGCGTTAATATTACTCTTATTTTTGTATCTTGTAAATAAAAAAATGCGAATATTTACGAGTATTTTTTACCGACAATCAAGACTCTTTACCTATTATTCACTACTTTGCTTTTCCACAAACATAAATTATTTCATAGCTATCATTACTAATAGGCGTCCCGTTCCAATCCTTGTATACATGTAAAATATCAAACCCATTTTGAAATAATGTTCTTTCCATTTCCTTTGGATATGTGTATCGTAAACTTATTTTTGTTCTTTTTTCATCCACTACATTGCTATCTTCATTTTTAAACTTCCTTATTGTAGTGTAGTGTTGGATTTGACTTAAAGCATCGTAGTTACTAATTGTATAAACGTCTACCTCTTTATGACAAGTTATGTCTTTATACGTTTTCCAATATTCTTCAGTACTTGGTTGCAGTAACTCTTCTGCACTTGGGAACCTTGTACCAAATATAAAAATCCCATCTTCCATTAAGTGTCTATGAATAGAAGTTAACAGCTGATTTTGTGATTCATTCGTATGGAAATGTTGAATAGAGTTTCCGACCATATAGATAAAAGGACTTTTATAATTTAAATCGAGTTGAGCACAATCTTGCGTTATCCATTCAATTTGTAGATTAGACTCTTCCATTTTTTTCTTTGCAAGCTCGAGCATGCCAGCGTGAAGATCTACTCCAATTAAGTTATAGCCTTTATTAGCTAAAGGAATCGTAATTCTTCCTGTGCCACAAGCTAAATCAATTATTGGACCGTCTTTCTTGGAAGCCCACTCCACGAGTAAAGGAAGTTCTCCAATGTATGCATTATTTTCAATATCATATACAACAGGATTATCATATTCCTCTAGATTATCTGTGAACATTTTATTTGTCATGAGGTTCTCCTTCTTTACTTAATCCTTCTAACTATTTCATATCATCATAATCCTCTTTCTTTTACCGGCACATATAAATCAATCTTGCATTTCCCTTCCGGATCATCTGCAGGGTTATTCATATTAAATTCTAGGTTGTATCTATCGTAATCTGCCTCATAATCGGTATTAGGCAACCAGTTTTTATACATGTATTCATATGATAGATTTAATTTTTCTGGTGCATCATAAAATGGATAAAAAGCATACAGTCCACCATCTAGCCTTTTAAATTGCATATCAGAATGATTTTCTTTTTCAAAATCTTTAGGAATAGTGACACAAGCATCGTGACGACAATTATCTCCTTCTACTAAACTTGGATTATCTAAAGATATCCCGATAAAATGCTGTTGGGGTGGAAAAAGATCATTATTTACGGACCATTGAATTAGTTTCCCCCAATGATCCTGAGGTTCAAAATAGCTTCCTATGCGACGAACAAACGCTACTTCATATTCAGGTAATTTTTTTATTAATACATTCATTTTCTCGTCTCCTTTATTAATAAAAAAGTGTGTGATTTTATTTTTATTGATACAACCAATTTTTCACTTGTTCTTCAAATCCCTCGTTTTCCCATGCTACAATAGCTGCCATTTCTCCATACTTCTCTATCTGATTCTGAAAAAACATATCTCCAATAAAATAGGCTAATCGACTGTGACCAAACATGGTTCCTCCATTAATAGAAAACCATTCACGAAATAGTTCATCTGGTGTTAAAGATAAATAGTCATCTGCAAAAGCTTTTATTATTTCTTTTGCATTTGTTTGTGCAAAAGTTAGCCACTCATAGCCATCACTGTTATAGGAAAAATAGATAGAAGGATGCACGTTTATTACTGTCTTACGTGATAAATGTGTTGCTGCTCCTTCTTGATTAAGCCAAATAAGCGGGCTGTTCCAGTGAATTTTTTCCCAATTCATTCCTGCTTGATCTGATAAAATGTTTTGTGCCAAATGACCAAATTCATGCGCAACAATTACGCTCAAATGATCGGGGTCTGGAGATAACTTTTCTAAGGCAAACGTGATGTTCGGAATGATTTGATGATATGTATAAGCATTTGAGCCATACCCACCAACAATCAAGTTAATATCCACAGGGAAGGAAATCTTATACAGCTTCTCATATTCTGCTGCAATTTCTTCTATAATAGGTAAAATATTTTGATGCACTTGCTTGATCGCAGCATAATGCTGGGGATATTTTTTAATCGATTCACTATGCCTTTCTTCTGTATCTTTACAATGAGAAGCAAAATACTCTTTAAAGATTTCTGGATATTTCGCATAGTAACTTCGCAAAAAGCTAACGGATGGTTCATAATTATTTAGAAAGGAAGGAACTGTATCAATGATTTTCAAATTTATCTCCTCCTATTATTCCATGTGATTCAGTTACATAATTAATAACGTCATTAAAGTAGGTTTCTAAAGGTTGCCCAGAATCAACGACCAGATAAGGATCATTATAAGGTCTTTTACTACCTTCTACCGCATGATGAAAACTTTCCTCAGAACTCACTTCTTGAATCTGACTTATCATTCGTTCACGTCTTTTCAATCTATTATTAATTTCTTGCATATCTTTCAGATAACACTCCACATATTTGTATGTGGCATTATATTTTTTCGCTAAATAAGTACCTTTATCTATCATCTCTGAATATAAACATGGACAATCAAATATGACATCATGTCCTTGTGATAGATGAAATTCAATTAGTGACCAATCAATACTATAAGAAATCGGACCAGACATATCCAATTCAACATTGAGTTCTTGTGTGGATTTTAACAAAGCCGATTTCACAATATCATGATCAACAATTACTGCATTTGTATTTCTAGCTATCATACGCGCCAAAGTGGACTTCCCCGCTCCTGGAAAACCCGACATTTGAAGAAAAAACATATTTTACACCTCGTCCCATTATGTGAAAATTTAATAATTGAAGATGCCCTCGTACTTCTTCCAAGACATTAATTAATATTTCCAAAGAATAGTCTTTCGTGTCATGTAAAGAGGGCTCACACCCTCATTGGTCTATATAAATCATTTCTAAATTACTCTCCAAATGGTCCACCGTGAAGAAAAATTTTACTAATTTACTCCAACTTTAACTTTCGACTTTTGATAATTATTGTAGTGGGTATCGATTTTGCTTTTTCGAAAGAGTACCATCTATTTTCATGCCTTTGAATGTCTTCTTCCGAGTAATACACATCCTCTATCACTTGCTCAATCTTAAATCCACAATTTATTAAGCTATTAATATATGTGCTCACTTTAAATTGTTGCATAATAGCTGGATTACCCCATCCCTCATGATCGTAAGGACCTTCCTCATGATAGGATTTATCTAAAGTTAAAACGCCACTTTCAATACTTACTCTGCTATGCAATGGATGCTCCCAACTAAAAATAAATACGCCCCCTTGTTTCAGGTATTTATTAATATTTGCTAAAGTTTTATCTAGATTGGTTGTCCATCCAAGGGCATAGATGGAATATACAATGTCAAAATAGTCATGTGGCAATCCAGGATTCTCTTCCATTGGCGATTCAAATAGTTTAACTGGTGTAGTACAATTCTCTAATAATGACCTTGCTGCATTTAATTGTTTTTCAGATAGGTCTAATCCCCATAGCTCAGCTGCATTCCGTTCATTCATATACTGTAGAGAATGGCCACTACCACAACCTATATCTAACACTTTTAAATTCGTAATATCGCCAAATAGATTAAGATTATCTTCACTTGGTGCCATTGGTCCATATTCAGGAAGCGGATTTCTACCATAAAAACGTTCTGCCGCTTCGTTCCAACTATGTTTATTTGTTTTTAGTGTCTTAACATTCATTCCCCTATACCTCCATCCCAAGAATAGAGTAAATTCTTGGATCATACTTTGCGATTTTGTAAAGGTAGTACCTCACTAACTCTTTGTTCTCCGTCTTCCATAGCTTTTGATATTTCTTGAATAGTTAATTATTCTCTAAAATCTTCCATTTAAAATTTCTTCTGTTCTTTTAAGAACTCCTTTTTCGCATAGCCTCAGCTGCTAAAATACTTTCTCGCAAATAAAATGGAATCTCCTCGAGATTGACAATTTCAGCAGTTGTCAGCCAATGAATAGATTCAACTTCATCCTGACTTTTTGCATACGGATCCCCCTTATCAAATTCACAAAGAAACACAATGTCCACAACCTCTTTTCCATTAGCTGATATAAATGAAGTACTCCGAACATATTGTATGGTGTTCTTCACCTCTACTCCCACTTCTTCAAACAACTCTCGTTGTAACGTCCTTTCCAAAATATCGTTAGAATCACCTTCATGGTCTACTGTTCCACCAACTAAGGACAATTCTCCTCCTGCGTGTTCTTCCATTTTGCTTCTTCTGATTAAGAGCCACTTGTCCTCTTTATATACAGCACCTTCGACATTTACTATAAACATCTATACTCTCCTTTCCAAAAACTCCATAAAGTAATCTTCGTGATATGTTTCGATATCTCCTTTTTATCTCCGTTCTTCTTCGATGCAAAATTCTATTCAAGTTGTCCAATCAAAAACAATTGGTTACACTTAACTAGAGAGGTTGGAAGCACCATCGACTTATAATAAAAAAACTGACGAACCTAGTTAAAGGCCATCAGTTTTTTCGATTAAGCATCTTGTGATCGATTTGAAGTAAATCGTACCAAATGACGAAGGACTTCCATAACAAAGCTTACTTCTCTTTTTTCGAATTTCCCTTAGAAGCATCCTTTATATCTGTAAAGTCTGGTTCCTCACCAAATTCCGTCCCATAGTTGAGATTTCCCTGACGGGTTCTGTCTACTTCGACGTCTTCTACTGGTCTAAACAGAAGCGGTATGCATACCAATCCACTTAACCCTACAAGTCCAAAAATCACTCTAGATATTGCCGTAGTCTCACCACCAAATATGGAAGAAATTAAATCATACCTAAAGAAACCAATTAGACCCCAGTTGATTGCACCAATAATAACTAGGAATAAAGCAATCCGATGTAAAGTTCCCACGGATGAACACCTCCTTATTTTTTAAACGCTCTAGGAAGATATCCTTCCCATTCGATTCTTAGCGACGATGTTCAATTAAATCGATGGCCCTAAACCAAAGCCAATAATCGAACTCGAATTAACGGTGTAATGTTTCTATGTTACACAATACAACGCCAGTAGTTGTCGTACGTTCTCCATAAAAACATTCCTCTCATTAATTGCTAAGATTCGTTCTTATCTTTTGCAATAAACTCCGGTTTATACAATCCAATGCAATTTGTGCTTAAGTGAAAAATGGATAAAGTTAAAAAATGCTCAAATTAATAGGAAATATCAATTATTTAAATATCGTGGATAATAAATAAAAAAGTCGATATCCTATTTAAGGATTCGACTTTTCTTTTATTAGGCTTAACATGAGGATTTATTTTGTAAATGAACTCCTCCAACCCACCAATTTATTTCCACTAAATCCAACCGGTTTTTCTTCCCGTTCAATACGTCTAAGCCATGAGTCGTTAATTGTAACGTAGCATTTGATGGAGAGAGTTTATAACTAGGTAAAGGAAGATCACTTATCAGCAATGGATTTTTCCCTTTCATTAATTCATTTAAAATTGCTGCAAACAGTAGATCACTTAACCCATCATTAACTCTTTCTTTAGATACTCGATTGAACAATGTATAAAATTGACCTACACCTTGGTCGATTAGCTGAAGTGATAAATATTCCACTTCATTTAGCCCATTTTTGGGAGAAGGAAAATAGCTTCTTTGCTCCTTTAATACTTGAAGTAAAAAAGGAAGGAAATGACGTTCTGTTTGAATCCATTTTTCAATTTCCTCTGAATCTTTCGAGTTATATGCACTCCATCCTGAAACTGCTTCACGAATTTGTTCCATAGTAATCTCTTTTTTATGATCTATTAGAGCCAATAATTGTTCGGAAGATAACTGTCCTAATCCATGGAAAGGATAAATACCAGGATATCGATTAATACTTATCATCGATAGCTTTCCAAAGCCTTTTGACGATAATTCTGTTAATAAATACATGAGCATTGTTTGGTCAAATTTATCATGCTCAAACCAAAGAACAATCTCTTCCTTCTTTGATATATTATTCAGTAAGTTATTTTGTTTTTCACAATTAGAGATAAAAAAAGCTGACGGTATTCCAAGTCTTTCTTCAAAAAAAACAGCACGTCTTTGTATTTGCTCAGCCTTTGACCACTCTAAGCTCAGCGGACCAAAGTCATACATTTCTCTCCATACAATAATTTCTCCATCTATCCCTTGAATCTTATTTCCAACTACATCCCCATTCACAATATGTATCATGCACATCCACCTCTCATTTTATGCTTTCTATATTTACTACCAAGTCTTTCATTATATTGTTGAGCAATTAAATCACTGTTATCTAATTCTTCATTATCTTGGATATCTCCTTTTCATGTGTTAAAAATTGAAACATATCGTAAAGTTAGAATATAATTTAATTTAAATTAAATATGGTGGAGGAAAGATGATAGAAGGAGAGGAGTAAAACGAATGCAATATCGAATTGTTGAAAGAAATGCTTTTCAAGTAATTGGGATTAATCGAGAATTTCCTTATGATGTAGAAAATGGAGGTCTTCAAGAATATCAAAATTTTTGGACTGAAATACATGAAAATGGAACCGTAGATCAATTAAATGATTTAAAAGAAGGAGCAACAAAGGGGCTATTAGGCATCTGGGCAGAGGTGAATAAAGAGGAAAATAGAATGGACTACTATGTTGCTGCAGAATATAACGGGAACGTGCCACATGGATTAAAAAAAATCGACTTTCCAGCTGCCAAATGGGTTATTTTTGAAATACAAGGACCTTTCCCTTCCGCTATAGCAACTATGTGGGAACGAATTTATTCCGAATGGTTCCCATCTAGCGGATATGTACCATCTTCCATAAAACCTTTTGAAGTGTATTTGGATACTGATGCTACTAATCCGAATACGTATAATGAAATTTGGGTAGCAATTAAATAACGTTTCACTGTTTCCTTTATCAAACTGTTCATATATATTGCGTGTATACACCATAATGTTGCGAGTACCTCCGTAATGTTGCGAATAACGGATGCTATGCTGCGCTTTACGAGCACGTCGATAAAGGGGCTGCCCCTAAAGTCATATAGGGACTGAGAAATGGTCCCTTTTCCGATGTATTGATTTCCGTTCCAGACGGACGCTTTCCGCGGGCATGGCTTCAGTCTCCTCGTCGCTTTCGCTCCTGCGGGGCCTTCAGCTCATGCACCTGCCGCTTCGCTTTCGGTGCAAAAAACATCTGCTATTCCCGCTGGAGTCGCCGTCTTCCACTACAATCAATTGCCTATAAAAATAGTAGTTTAATAAAAAGTATACAAAAAACAGGTGTAGAAAAAGACTCGTTTTTCTACACCTGCTTCAATTTATAGGCTTATTGGACAACCCCTTACATCGAAGGTTTATACAAGTGATTTCATTTTATCCTTTTTCAAAAATCCAAACTTTGTTTCAGATAGGATAATCGCAAGAAGTATAAGCAGTGCACCGAGAATCATTTTAAACGTCATCACTTCACTTAAAATAATTACCGAGAACGCCATTCCCCAAAAAGATTCTGTCGAGAGAATGATTGCTGCTTTCGTTTCTGATATGTATTTCTGCGCTACGGTTTGCATTAAATAAGCAATCGTTGTGGAAAAAATACCAAGATAAAGAAGGTTCAACACCCCTTCTGTTTCCATAGAAAAGGAAGTTTCTCCTCTAAACAGTACAACAATCCACCCAATAACTGCCGCCACTACCATCTGAACAATAGTAAGGACAACCGGATCCTCTTCTTTTACAAATCGTGATGTGTAGAATATATGAAATGCAAATCCAACTGCACATAATAATGTCAGTAAATCACCTATATTGATCTCGGAAGATAACTTTAATGAAAGTACAGCTACACCAATAACAGCTAAAACTGCTCCGCCAAGTTCGTACATATCCATTTTTCTCTTATATAGAAGAAACCCTATAAAAGGAACAATGACCACATTTACTGCTGTTAAAAATGCATTTTTGGAAGGTGTGGTGAACTGTAGTCCTACTGTTTGAAGAGCGAAAGCTACATATAGAAAAATTCCTAAAACTGCACCTTTAATCACTGTACTCTTCTTGGCCATTCTAAGATTTTTATGAAATAAAACACTTAAAATAATAGCCCCAATTAAAAATCTACCAGCCAAAATTTGATAGGGCGTATAAAATTCAAGTGATACGGCACTTGCAACAAAACCACTTCCCCATATTATTGCCGTTACTATAAGCAATATTTCACCAATATATTTTTGCATATAAATCCACCACCCTTTACTAATTACTTCGAAATTGCACTTCATAAAGTAAGAAAAATCAATATTATTAGTATAACGTATCCATTCCACAAAAAAGAGTCTTCTCACTACAAAATTTTATCTGTAGAAGAAAAACGCTTTTCATCATATTTATTTTCCTCTGTACTAGTATTTCCTTTGACGTCTACGATTCCAAATCCGGAGTTATGTAGAAATGGTTATGACTACAAACGTATATGTAACAGGAAGGGAAAACAATATACTTACTTGATTTTTAACTCTTTAATTATTTGCGTTAATATATATCCTCTGTCATTACAAGACGAACAATTTTGAAATTCAATTTGTATTAATCACCAAATGCAAATATCAGTTCTGTCTCGCAAACTATTTTTCCATCTACAGAAGCTATTCCCTTCCCTTTTCCGATTGGCCCTTTTAAACGGGTAATTTCTATTTCGAGACGAAGTTGATCACCTGGTTTTACTTGCTGTTTAAAGCGACAATTATCTACACCGGCTAAAAGCCCCAATCGACCTTGGTTTCCTTCTTTAGTGAGCATTACAACTGCACTTACTTGAGCTAATGCCTCGACAATTAATACACCTGGCATAACTGGATAATTAGGGAAGTGTCCTTTAAAAAATTCTTCATTTGCAGTCACATTTTTGATACCAACTGCTCTCTTTCCTTCTTCTAGTTCTAAAATCTTATCCACTAAAAGAAATGGATAGCGATGTCTAATAATATCTTTTATTTTCTGAGTATCAAACATTATTTCATCTCCTTTATCTACTTCCCCTCATTATAACACTTAGTACTAGTATCTAGTATTAAATAGTTAGAAGTAGAACCCTGCAATAAAAAAGCCTGTTCATCTACAATTTTTCTGTAGATGAACAGGCTTTAGAGTTAATATAATGGAACTTGCCATTTATCTTTGACTTCATAATAACGAGTTACTGAAAGTAAGTGTAACGTTAATTCTTCCGGAATTTCTTCTAGGTCATATGTTTTGAGGTTTAGATTTAATTTATAGCGATCGTTTTTATCTTTTTCATTAAGTATGGATCCGCTTTGATTAGTAGGATATGCATTTCCTTTTTCATCTACTAAAATCCAAGTACCAAATTCTGAAGAAAGTGCTTCTTTGCCGCCTTTCATCTCAATTTGAAAGATTGTTTCTTTTTCTACTGGTATTAGTGACTTACGTAAAGAAAACTCACTCTGCATTGTCGCTTTATTAATCGTTATAAAATTCCCTTCATATTCAAATGAAACAGGATGTTTTTTCAATTCTTTCGGTTTAATTGTAATGGAGAAATCAGATGGTACTGTTTTAAAGACTCCATCTAACACAAAAGTTAGCTTGTTGTTAACTTTTTGTGGAATATATGATTCATTCCATGCAACTTGTCCAAGTTGTTCCATATCTTCTCCAGCACCTGAAAGCATTCTTAAGCTATAATGTTCCCCTTTTTCTTCCAACAAACTATTATTTCGATAATAAATAGTCTTCTTTTCCTCATTCTCAATATGATACTGAATTGCAGTCCCATAGCTAGTAGAGGTGTTTACTTTTTCTTCTCCAAACTTCTCTTCAAACTTTTGAATCTTTTCTTTTACAAGCGCTTGTTCTTCATTCGTAAAAGACGTTTCGTAGGATAAGTCATTGGAAGAAGGGGCAAATTGAACTTCCTTCATATTTACGACTACACCATGAGCGCTTTTTTTAGCATCACTTAATGGGATTGTCTTTGTTAATTTTTTATTTTCTATTAAATCTACTGGAACTTCTAGTTTCCAATTGCCTTTAACTCCATTTAACTCAACTAAATCGAACTTTATCGTTAACTTATCTGTTGCTTCTTGAGGGTTCAGTGCAGCAGTTAAACCCAAAACTAATACTATTCCCGCTGCAGAAAGTAAAATGCGTTTCCAAGGTTTACTTTTTCTCCGAACTATCTTCTGTTCATAAGGTTCAATCTTATCCAAGACAATGGAAGCAAAATCATCCGGTAATGTTGGTGTTTGTAATGTTTCTTTTAGAAATCGTTGTTCCTCTTGGAAAGCCTCAACGACTCGTATACAATCATCACAGCTTTTAACATGAGCGTGTATTTGATCATGCTCCTGTACTGTAAGTAAGTTATCAACGTACTGAGAAAGTTTATCTACCTTCGGACAGTTCATAAAAATAACCTCCTTCTCGTTTTATCGTATCTCTCATTTTTTTCTTTGCTCGGTGCAGTTTATTGCGAACATCCGATAGAGGGACTTCGACCAGTTCACTTATTTCGTTATAGCTTAACTCATTTACATACCGCAAAAGAATAATCATTCGTTCATCTTCTGGTAGGGTTGCTATTAGTCGTTCTAGTTGTCTGCTTTTCTCCTTTTTCAAAAAGATGATTTCAGGATAATTAGTGTTTACAACTTTTTCTTCGTTAATTTCTACTTGTTTCATCTTGTAACTGTTTTTACGAAACTCATCCATACAGTGATTGATCGCCAAACGATAAATCCAACCAGCAAACGATCCTTTTTCATCATATTTCTCTAGTTGATGATACACTTTGATAAATGCTTCTTGTACTAAGTCTTGTGCATTCTGCGGATTTTTCGTCATTCGTAAAATCGTCCCATATAGCCGATTTTTATATTTATTAATAATATGTGCGTATGCTTGCTTGTTACCTGATAGCACCTCATGTATCCACTGTAGTTCTTCTTCCATATTGACCTCCTTGCTAAAACGATCATGCGCATGTCTCGTTTTTATCACTCACCTATCATAACGAGTTTATCAGTAAAATAATTTCATGTACGTTGAAAAATAATTTTCAACAAAAAAAGTGTCTTCTTCTTACAAATAATCATTTGTAGAAGAAAACACTCTTAACTATTGGTTGTAGCCGATGAATTCATCTCCTGTGTTATACACAAGGAAAAAGCCGCTAGCTTCTATAAAATTTCTTTCATAGAAGTAGACGCTTTTATTTTATTTATCGGAACTGGCGCACTTTTCTGCTGTCTACGCAGAAAGATATTATTCGAAATTAATGAAAATATAATAAACGTAATTCCAATTAATTCATAATAATTTACTTGATTTCCTTGAATAAGTGAAATCACAAGTGTTGTAACAGGAACAAAATTAATAAATAACAATCCATTTAACGGAGTTAGAATGCTAACACCGATATTCCAGCCAATTAGTGCAATAAGTCCTGGAAAAATAATCATGAACAATAAATGCGGACTTACAATCGTAATTGTTTCCATAGAAGGTACACTCACATAACCAGTAAGTGTAAGTATCAAAACGATAACAGCTGCTGAAATCGTTCCAAGAAGACAACTTAATGTAGAATACCGTAACGCAGACCAACCTCTAAACTGACTGCCACCCATTGTGTAAATAACCCATCCAATAACCGCCATCAAAATAAGTACGGAAGGAACAAGATTATCGGTAGCAGATAAAAACGCTCCGAAATCCCCTTTCGTTATAACGAGCGCGGCACCAATAAATGCTACTAAAACACATACTAATGTGAATGTATAAGGCTTACGTCTGTACAACACCCACACAATTACAATAGATATCATTGGCATTAAAGATTCCATAATCGATGCAACCATCACACCCGGCTCTCCCAATAAATCTTCTCCCCAGAAAATAAGTAAATTATAAACCGTGAAAGCCATCGTACCGAAAAACCATAATGATAATCCTTTTCCTTCAAATTGAAATGCCTGTTTTCCTTCTCTCCATAATAGAAGTATTACTAAAATAACTGTCACTGTACCATAACGGAAAATAGTAAAATAAAACGGATCTATATATTGAAAAGCATTATGCGCAACAGGAAACATGGCTCCCCACGACACACTTGCTACAAGACATAAAATAGCACCTAATAATACATTACCTTTCACAACACATCAATCTCCTTCAAATGTTCGCCTTATCTATTAAACGACACACTTAGGCATCATGTAAAATGAATAATAATGATGTTTGCTATCATTATTAGTGATATCATAAATGATAGATACAGGTTTCAATAGGAGAAGAGAATATGGAGTTTAAAGACTTAGAGATTTTTCAACTAGTTGCGCAAAAAGGAACAATCACAGAAGCTGCAAAAGCGTTAAGTTATGTACAATCGAATATTACATCCAGAATTCATAAACTGGAAACAGAGCTAAATACACCGCTGTTTAATCGGCATAATCGCGGTATCAGTTTAACACCTGAAGGAAAAAAATTATTAGTCTATTGCGAGAAAATATTATCATTAACGGATGAAATGAAAAAAGTCGTACAAAGCGGGGATAATCCATCCGGTAAGTTAGAGATAGGATCTGTAGAAACAGTTATTAAATTACCAAATATATTATCTGTTTATACGAAAAAATATAAAAATGTGGACCTATCACTACTAACAGGTGTTACCAACCAATTGCAACAAGATGTATTGAATCATCGTTTAGATGGAGCCTTTGTAACGGAAACAAATGTACATCCTGACCTCATATCTCATGATGTTTTTCAAGAAGAGCTTGTCCTCATATCAGATATGAAAGCAACTTCCATAGAACAATTAATACATGAGCCATTCCTTTGTTTCAGCAATGGCTGTGGGTACCGTGCAAGACTTGAATCTTGGTACAAAGATCAAAATATAATTCCTCAAAAAGTGATGGAATTTGGGACATTAGAAACAATTCTAAGCAGTGTTGCTGTAGGGCTAGGCATCACATTCGTACCAAAATCTGCAGTTGCCCATTTAGAAAAAAGAGGACTAATTCAGTGCCATACACTACCTGAAAAATATAGTAAGATCAAAACAATTTTTATTAGACGTTCCAATACCTATCTAACATCTACAATCGAAAAATTTATCGAAACAATTGAACATACAAAGAATGAAGCGGCAGAGCCATTATCTCTTATTACCAATTAAAAAAGCGTCTTCTTCTACAGTCAAATTGTAGAATGAAGACGCTTTTAATTAGGAAATAATCATATTAAGGATTAAGACTCCTGCTAATCCAACTAAAGAAATAATTGTTACCATGACAGACCATGTTTTAATTGTTTTCCCGATAGAAAGGTTAAAGTATTCTTTGTAAATCCAGAATCCTGCATCATTTACATGGGAGAACGTAACACTACCTGCTCCAGCAGCTAATACCATAAGTTCTGGGCTCACACCAGTCATCGCTACTAAAGGTGCAGCAATACCAGCCGCTGTCATACCAGCTACAGTAGCTGAACCTAACGCTACACGTAAAATAGCAGCGATTAACCAAGTTAGAAGTAATGGAGAAAGTGTTGAATCTGCCATGATATCCGAGATATACTGATCGATATGGCTGTCAATTAATACTTGTTTGAATGCACCACCAGCGGCAATGATTAATAGAATCATCGCAATTCCGCCTACAGCCTCCGAAACTGATTGCATAATTTCTTTCATTTTTTTCCCGCGGTTCAGACCGAAAGTAAAGAATGCAAAAATTACAGATAGTAATAACGCCACGTTTGCACTACCTATAAAGTCAAAGAACGGCATTACCGCTGAATCTGGTGCAAAGATTTCAACTATTACCTGAGAACCTATCAGAATAACTGGCATTAGAGATGTAAGTAAACTCGTTGCAAATCCAGGCATTTCTTCATCTTTAAATTCTTTGGGATTAAATAGCCCTTTTGGAATATCTACCTCCAAGAATTCCTTCTTAAACAACTTCGTATATAACGGACCGGCAATAATGATGGCAGGAATAGCAATAATAATTCCATACAACATTGTTTTACCAATATTTGCATCAAACACACTAGCAACAGCTGTTGGACCAGGGTGTGGAGGAACAAAACCATGCATTGTGATTAGAGCAGCGATTACTGGCATACCAATATACAAAACAGGCACTCCAGCTGCGGTAGCAATTGTAAATACTAAGGGAATTAATACAACTACGCCTGTTTCAAAAAACAGGGCAATCCCTACTAAAGATGCTGTTAGAACAGCTGCTAATTGAACTCTCTTTTTACCAAATGTTTTAATAAGTGTTGTCGCAATACGTTGCGCCCCACCTGAATCTGTCATCAATTTACCCAGAATTGCTCCAAAAACGATAATCATCGTCAGACTTCCAAGTGTTCCACCTAAACCTGCTTGGACAGAGGACATGGCATCTAGTGGTGACATTCCTTCTAGTATCCCTACTACTAGTGCAACAAGAATTAAAGAAATAAAAGCATTTAACCTAAAAACAATCATTAATAGAAGTAATAAAGCAACTCCTATACAAATAGATACGATTGGCATTGTAATCCTCTTTTCGTTTCAAATTTTACTGATTTTC
Source organism: Psychrobacillus sp. FSL H8-0484 (assembly GCF_038005325.1). Classification (NCBI taxonomy): domain Bacteria; kingdom Bacillati; phylum Bacillota; class Bacilli; order Caryophanales; family Bacillaceae; genus Psychrobacillus; species Psychrobacillus sp. FSL H8-0484. Next base: position 3,234,402 of record NZ_JBBOSZ010000001.1, read on the forward strand.
TTTATTCGCAAATACTCGCACGAATTTAGTCATGACAGGTTCCATTGCTTGTTGCATATCTGCCATGATAGTTGATAGGTGAACCATTTGTTTTGTCTCAAAATAATTTTGAATAAAGGAAACAGCAGCCATCGATACTTCCGTATTCACATTGACTTTGCATATTCCCAAATCTATAGCTCGCTTAATAACAGATTCTGGTGTTCCTGAACCGCCATGCAAAACTAGCGGTACATCCACTGCCTGCCCAATTTTTTCTAAAAGCGGTAGGTCAATTTTCGGCTCTCCCTTATACATACCATGTACTGTACCAATAGCCGCAGCTAAAAAGTCAACGCCTGTAGCCTCCACAAACTCTTTTGCAGCTTTAGGATCTGTTAGTGTGCCTGTTCCTTCTTCTTCATCGGAAAATTCACCTTTTGCTAAAGAGCCTATTTCTGCTTCAACTGAAACCCCAGCCATATGAGCGATTTCCACAATTTCTTTTGTACGACGAACGTTTTCTTCTAACGCATAAGCAGACCCATCAAACATAACTGATGTGAATCCACATCGAATGGCACGAATAATGGATTCCTTTTCGTATGCATGATCCAAATGAAGTGCAACAGGAATCGAAGTTTTTTCAGCCATTGCTTTTACAAGTGCAGCAAATCCTTCGACATCAACTGTTGGGAAATAACGTTCTCCTAACGCGATAATAACTGGTTGATTTTCTTGTTCAGCAACGTGAATTGCTGCTTGTACCGTTTCTAAGTTGTAGACATTAAAGGCAGCCACAGCGTATTTGCCACGCTGTGCATCCTTTAATATCTCAATTGTGTTTACTAGCATACTTGGATGGCCCCTTTGTTTTCCTGAATAAACAATCTATTACTTAGTTAATATTTCAACCGTTTCTTTTAATGTAGTAACGGCACCTACATTACCTGGGAAAATAATATAAGCTATACCTGGGAACTTACTTTCTTCACCAGTGAACCATACTGGAATTCCAGGTTTAATTTGACCTGCTACTGTAGCTCTCTTCACTTCTAATCCCTTTGTTCCGATGTCGCTCGATGTAATTCCACCTTTTGCAACAATGTAATTAGGACGAACGCTTAATCGTTGAACTATACTCGTTACTGCATCTGAAATTTTAACGGATAATTTTAACTCTTCCTCTTTTTTACCTTCACCAAGATCTAGTCTTTCACGTCTTGTATATACAGTAACCGTTTTGCCTTCGCGGATAAGGTTCTCCGTTGTTTCAATTACACGATCAATTTCCGTTTGGAACTTATCAGGATGTAAAACGAGATGGCAGTCAAATTCAATAAATTCAATGAAGTCACTTGTTTTTAATACTTCTAGTTGTTCTGTTGTTTTTTTAACGTGAGAACCAACTAAGATCAAACCACCATGTTTTGTTTCTTCTTGGATCAATTCTTCTCTCGTTAGAAGCGCTTTATCGCTAACTCCACCAATTACTTTTGTTAGAGCCGCTGCGCTACGGAACATGAACTGTTTCCCAGATTTCATTGCATTTACAAGTGCAAGTACAAAAATTTCAACATCTACATAGTCTACAGAGTTTACGATTACTTTATTGAAATCACGCACTTGAAGTAATTGATTTGTTATTCCTTCTATATCAAGAGCTCGCAAGCTCTCTAATGTGATGTATGTTGCATTTTCAGCTGTGAATTTACCTTCTGTTTTTTCCTCTACCCAATCACCTAGTTGGGATTTGGTATAACCAAATGTTCTGTCTTTCGCAAATTCTGTTTCACCAGCAGGTACTAAATATTCTTCATATTGTACATAGTGGATGTTGTCCACTGTAAAGCGCCCACCTTCTTTGAAAAATGGAAGGATTACTTCTCCATCAAATCGAATGTCAGAAGCTTTTTCAATCGTATCTTTTAATACTTCTGTTTCAAGAGGATAGTGGCCTCTCAATGTAGAATCTCCTCGACTGATGACAATAAAATCTTTGTTCTGCTTTTTCGCTACCTCAACAATATTTGCAGCAATTTCTGTATGTGCCTTTTCTGTTTCAGCAGCAGTAAAACCTCTTGAATTTGTTAGTAAGAAAAACATAGAATTTTCTTCTTCAAATCCTTTTTCAATACTTTCTATAGACCAGTCCGTATACACAGAAATACCATGAACAGTTTGTACACCAGTTGGATCATCATCTAGCACAATAATTTTTTTATTCAGATCAACTAATTCATTGGCAAGTTTATCTTGTACAGCTTGTCTATCAACTGCTCGGATATTCTCTAATACTTCTTGCGCCAATCGTTTTTCTGTACTATTAATTGTGGTCATGAATTAAACTCTCCCTACTTCAACGTTTGCAAGTTTTTCATAATATTGAACAATTCCGCCGTGATCATCTGCTGCTTTTCCATCTACTTTTAACGCATGGAAAATTTCAACCAATTGGCTAGATAATGGCATTGGAACTCCAATATCATGTGCTGTTTCCATCACATTTGTCATATCTTTTAAGTTAATATCAATTCGTCCACCGGCTACGAAGTTACGATCAAGGATTAATGGAACTTTCACATCAAGTACTGCACTTCCTGCAAGTCCGCCTCGGATAGCTTGATACATTTTTTCTACATCAATACCTGCTTTAGCAGCTAATACTAATGCTTCAGACATAGCAGCGATATTTAAGTTTACGATTACTTGGTTTGCTAATTTAGCAGTAGTCCCACTTCCATTACCACCAACTAAAGTTACTTCTGCACCCATCGCGTCTAAAACATCTTTTACTTGTTCAAATATTTCTTCTTTACCGCCAACCATAATTGCTAACGTGCCATCTTTTGCTTTTGGTTCTCCTCCACTTACAGGAGCATCTAGCATTTCTACCCCTTGTTTTTCAGCTTCAGCAGCTATTTCTTTCGAAACCACTGGTGAAATAGAACTCATATCTATTATAACTGCACCTTTTTTCGCTCCACTAAGTACGCCATTTTCACCTAAGACTACCTGTTTCACATGATGAGATGCTGGAAGCATTGTAATAATTACTTCACTATTTTCTCCGATTACTTTTGCTGAATCTCCAGCAGTTGCACCTGCATTTACCAACGTTTGTACTGCCTCTTTATTCAAATCGTTTACGATTACTTCGAACCCTTTTGCTAATAAATTCAATGCCATAGGTTTTCCCATAATTCCTAATCCAATAAAACCAACTTTTTTTGCCATTTTAACTCCTCCTAGTCTAATTTACATTCCCTTTAGTTCTCTATGAAATTCTACCCATTAATGTATATTGAAAACGTTTGCAATAATCTTCACAAAAATATTGTATACTATTTTAATTATTTTGTATACATTTTAGTTATACTTGTACACAAAATGTGTGATGCTAATTTCAAGCTATCTTTCTAACTCTATTTTTGATAAGTTAATGGTATGAACGTTGGAAGAAATAGGAGTGAACAAGATGGTTCAAAACAATATAAATTCTCGCTCTGCTTACCATCAAGCATATGAAGTTATCCGAGATCGAATCTTAAATGGAGATTTACCAGGTGGCACAAAAATAGTGGAGGAGAAGCTCGCAACAGAATTAGGTTGTAGCCGAACCCCTATTAGAGAAGCCCTGCGGCAACTAATTAATGAAGGACTTATCATAAATAAAAAAGTAGTACAACCAACAGAGAAGGATTTACGTAATTTATTTCAAGTAAGAATATTGTTAGAAGGTGCAGCTGCAAAATCAGCGGCAACCTATCTTCCTGAAAATGATCTACAGACTCTTTCTACTTGTATTAAGATTGGAAGAGAAGGGACGACGGAAGAGATCATGGGCGCAAATGAACGCTTTCATGAAATTATCGTTCAAGCGAGCGGAAACTCTCTTATGATAGAAACAATCGATCGCATGAAATCTATTATTTATCTTTTTAGGAAAACGGTGGTCTTATACAAACGCCCCCATTTAATTGATGAACACGAGGAAATATATAATGCCATCCTAGCTCGAGACGGGGAAACAGCAAAACAGTTAATGGAAACACATCTTCAAGCAGATTTAGATTTTTGCTTACATATTATGAACAGTTCAAGAAACTAATAAAAAGGGCAGCATGAGAACTCTAAAACCTCTCATTTGCTGCCTTTTAAATATTGGTTTGGAATAAAGTTTGATAAAAAGTAGCTCTAAAAGTCATATTTTATAGTAAATGAAAAGAAAGCGTTTTGAACAAAGATTAATTAAAGTGCTTTTTTTCTGGTGATTTAGTATACAGTTGTTTAAAAAGGTTTGATCATTTTTTAGTAGCTCTTCTTCAACTAAAGCACCCGTTAGTTGAAGAAACACTTTTGAATATATTCTTGAATTATTGGTAAATCGGGCGGACTAATGTTCGATGGTATTTCGTTAAAGTGAAAGAAATATAGTTCTTGAACTTCACTTTCTTCTTTTTTCAACACTCCTTCAAAATCATTACATATGTAAGCTGTTACCACATTATAAACCTCATCACCATGCGGATATTTATAATAGAATTTTTCGCCCGAATAGACATTGAATAGCTCTAGTTTATTTGCGACCAAACCTGTTTCTTCAAATAATTCTCTTTTAGCTACTTGTTCTAAAGATTCACCCATTTCTAAAGAACCACCAGCTAATCCCCAACAGTTATTATCCTTGCGAAGTTGCAATAGTATCCTATTCTCTTTATTTAATACAATTACACACGCCCCAACCATAATTAGCAGACTACTACCTACTATCTTTCTTAAATCCATAATATAGCCCATATATTACCTCCACAATTAAGTTATCTAATTAATTTCGCATCTTAAATATATCTCTTCTTACTTCTTAAACTATCTTGCTTCTTTAGTTTAATAAGAAAAAGAACCGTTTTACCAACTCAATGATCTTCAAGTAAAGCACACCGTTACTTGAATAAGAAAAACGCTCCCTATTGTAAATTACTACCTAGTAGAACTGCAATGACCTGAAATTATTTTCATTTCCCCACCTATATTTTGCCAAACCCGAGTGTAACTCATCTCATCTTCAATTGAATCAGCACCGTATGTTCCCTTTAAAGAGACTCGTGTTACGGTCACTGCTGAAGTATCTAGAAGTTTTACTCGTTGATCCATAACTTTAATATCAGTGAAATTCAACAATCCCGAACGATGCGCTTCAATATCAGCTTCTTTTTGTTAGTATTTGTCCAAAATGATTAACAAAGATAAGATCATCATGAATCAGTTGATCTAAGGTTTTTAAATTACTAGATAACATTGCTTTTCGAAGCATTTCTTCATGTTCGATAATTAGATTTTCTTCCATAGTAAAGTCCCCTTTTAGTATTTATTAATCACTATATGCCTGTAAATATCTTGTTACCAGAAATAGCTCTTCTTTCACTATCCTGCCCCGTTAGCCATCCATGCAGGATAATATAGTGCTACACAACAGAGAATAAAAGATGGTTAAGAGGTGTCAATACTTATAATGACCTTTAATCCAGTCCACCGTAATCCATAGACTTACTAATGGACGCTCTCCTCTTTTTTTTAATGATTGAGCAGGGTCTTCTTAAATGTTGTCATTTTTCTTTTCTTGAAGAAATTTATTTTCATGGTAGTTAAATAGCTAATCTAATATTCCCGCAACAATCGCAGTATAATATATATCATTAACTTTGACAGCAACGACAGTATCTTTATCTACATCTTTAATGGAAAATATGCTGGCATTACCTAAATGGTCTATTTTTGAGTTAAATAATTTAAAATGACCATCTCCTTTAATTTCGTCTACATTTTTTTCTATTTGCCCTACCTCTTTATTTATTTTCTCGGCAGGAGTTTTGTTGCCTTCGATAGAGTAAACTCTATCTTCAAAAGCAAATTGTGCTAATAAATCTTTATTGGGGGTGACTCCTACCACTTCTAGTTCTGTCGTTGTAGTAGAACACCCAACTAAAATTGTTAGTAAAATAATTCCCATTACAAAGCTGAATACCCTCAAATTATTTTCCCTTTTATTAAATACATTCTTCAAATAAAGAACCTCACTTTTTGTCTAATGAATTCCTTTTTGGTGTTACTTGTATATTCTACACAACTTATATGTTTTCCATTTTTATTACTTTTCTACTAACCTACCCCGTTAGTTGAACAAGAAAAAAGAGCTGCATTGCAACTCATTGTTCTTCAACTAAAGCACTCGGTTAGTTGAATAAGAACAAAGATTACTACTCTAATAATGTCTGATTGTACGCAACCTTTACAAGAAAATCCTTAAAAAACAACAGAAATTACAACTTTCTTTATTCTAGTGGTAATGTTGCATCAAATAACTCATCATCTTCGTCCAGAGATATCAAAGTTCTATTGACATCCTCATAGGTATAACTCCTAATAATAATCATATGTTTTATATGCATTCCTGGAGGATCAATGTCTGGTTGATTAAATATGTTAATCAATCTTTTAGGAGTAAAAAGAATACACCATCTCTTGCTGCCGTCACTCATTTCTAAAGTAATTTCTATCCAATTTGTTTCACTTGGATCTTCCGTAACCTCGTCATCAAACTTCCAATTTAATAATTTTACAACCACGGAACCATCTAAATTAAATATATGTTGTGGAAACCATCTAAGCCGACCATTATCACCTGCAATTTGAACCATTTGTTTTTCTTCATTTACACCTAGAACCTTATATGATTTACCTCTTGTTAAACCATCAGAATACACACTTACAGTTTTACAAGTTATAGTCTCTTTTATCATTTCTAACCTATCCCATCCTATTTTCTTGTTCAACTAACCTGCTGCGTTAGTTCAATAAGAAAAAGCTACCCTTACAGGCAGCCGCTTGCTTAACTACCCGTTAGCCATCCATGAAGCCCTGCTTCACCACAGAATATGCAAGAAAATTACGTTCTTCCATGGTAGTTCAATAAGAAAAAAGAGTTGCATAAGCAACACCATGAATTTTAACTAAAGCACCCGTTAGTTGAACAAGATAATACAACTTCTCTAAATTCTCAAGTCCCCAATCTTTTTACATAAATCTTTAGCTCTTTTAGACAAAAAAATCTTCTGACGCAAATATTTAGCCAATTTAGACCTAAGAAACTCATCAATACAATAGAACAGAAATGAAGATAAAAGAGAAATAATGAAATAAAAGTTGAAAATTTCGCTACCTGAAAATAAAGCTGGGATTACAACAAACAAAGCGGCTAGGAATAAGTGCATTATTAATGCAAAAATTACTCTAAGGATTCCTCTTCGTTTTTTTGTGACGAAATCAGAGAGAATAGATGCAGGTACTCCATAAATCAAAAGAATTGGAAATAGATAAATACCTACTACGATTGCAAGAGTTGACTCTCCTCCTAGGGAAAAGCTTAACATAACCAACACACAAGTCATTACCGCGGACACAAGCTTTCTAATAATCATGTAACTCAACCCCCATACCTAAATATACATATTGGTTAATTTCTCCAATCACCTTTAGGACTCCTTCTTAAACTAATCTGCTGCTTTAGTTGAATAAGAAAAAATGCTTTACTCCTTCTTGAAGTAAAGCACCCGTTAGCTTAAAAAATAAATACTGCAATTGCTATAAGAAACAATATTATCATCAGGAGAAAAGGCACAAATGCATGTCTTATTTCTTCTTCACCTTCTGCTTTTTCAAGCTTTCTTCTATAACCTTTCCAAGCAGAAAAAACGCTAATTACAATCATTAAAAATATAAGTATCCTCCAAAAATCCAAATTAGAACCCCCCCAAACCCCCATAATTTTTCTATAGCCCTTCTTCAACTAAACTGCCCCGTTAGTTCAATAAGAAAAAAGGCTTTACTCCTTCTTGAAGTACAGCACCACGTTAGTTGAACAAGCACCTTCACTTCTATTACAAATTATGTTCGGACTGTCCATTACCACTAAAGGATAATCCTAATTTTCTGCATGGTATAAATATGGTACAATTAGAAAAAATAGGATCTAGGGGGGTTTAAATTGAACATTGATTTAATCTATACTCTTTTTATATTAACTTTAATATTGGTAGGTGTACTTTCTTTCACTTTGTTTCTAAGAAGGTTATTAATAAATGCAAGCTTGCGGAATTACCATTCTAAAGAGGTTCAAACTAAACTGGATAGAATCATTGATTTACTTGAAAAAGAGCGTTCATGACATTCTAGTCAATTCCTAAGCATCAATATTGATGCTTTTTTTTGTCTTAATGATACTTTCTACTACATAATTTGTGTCAAATGCGACATAAAAACTCCCCTTTTCTTATTCAACTAACCTGCCCCTTTAGTTCAATAAGAAAAGGGAGTTACCCCTCTTAAGTAACACCCCAACTAATTCAATATAAGCAACATTAAATTTCTTTTTCCATCAAAATATTTGTAGTCTGATAACCTAATTTCTCGTATAATCCTCTTGCGATCTTGTTATGACCAAAAACATGAAGACCTATTTTAATCATTCCAAGTTTTTGCCCAACATTCTCTATTTGCTTCATTGCTTCCTTGGCATACCCAAATCCTTGGTATTTTTCTAATATATTAATATCATAAATAAATCCTTCTTTTTCAGATTTTTGTGCAAGCCATATAACTCCAATTGCCTCGTCATCATTTAGAATAGTGTATAAGTAATTACTCTCAGTCTTCTCACCATTTGGCAAAAGCTTTGTGTATTCCTCTTCCGCTTTACTTATTGATTCTTCCTGATACCAATTTCCAGATAAAACTTTTTCTTCCGCATATGATTTAATCGCTGAAGTAATATATTTTTGATACTCATCGGAATTCATTAAAACTAATTTAATCATTATTTTTTCTCCCCCTTATACTTGTAACTTCTATAAAATAACATTCGATTCCTTCTTTTCACTAACCCGCTAATCCATAGACCTATTAATGTACGATCTCCTCTTTTTTGAACGATTGAGCAGGGGACTTCTTAAGTGTTGTCATTTTTGTTTCCTTGAAGAAACTTACTTTCATGGCAGTAGAAGAAGGGATTATTAATATTAAATAGTCAAATCACCTTCAAAAATTGTCACCACTTTCCCTGATAGTAAAACTTTATCATCTAAAACTTTAACTTTTAAAAAACCACCTCTATCGGAAGCTTGGTAAGCAGTGAACTCACTTTTTTGTAATTTCACCTTCCAATATGGACCTAAACAACAATGTGCTGAACCAGTCACATGATCCTCATTAAGGCCTTGAGCTGGGGAAAAGAAACGTGAAACAAAGTCATATTCACTTGAACTCGAATGACTTGTAACAATAACTCCACGGGCTGGTAATTGGGTAATCAGGTCTATCCTTGGTTTTAAATCCCTTACAATAGCTTCTGATTTTACTTCCACTAAATAATCTAATTGGTTTTTTCCAACGTATGTAGGCTCAACACCTAAAGCCTCACTCAATAAATCAGGAGTAATTGACTTCTCTTCAAGAATCGAAGGAAACTCTAATTGAACCCATTCATCTACGAATCGTGATTTGAGAATACCACTTTTTGTATAAAAGATAATGGTTTTTTCTTTTTCCACGTACCCGTTTTTCCATAAAAAAAAGGAACTTGCCAGTGTTCCGTGTCCACAAATAGGTATTTCTGTAGAAGGAGTAAACCAGCGTAAATGGTATTCATTTTTGTTGCGATTAATAAAAGCGGTAACCGGTAAATTCACCTCTTTTGCAACATTCTGCATCCAGCTACTAGCTTTTTCATCGCTTAACAAACATACAGCGGCAGGATTTCCTTTAAAAGCTTTCTCTGTAAACGTATTAAAGCTAGATAATTTCATTTTGACTCCTTCGTTTGGTGTGACCTTTTCTTCCTTTTAATTCTCTAATAAATTTGACATACACCTATCATAATTAGATTTCCCTTGTTTAACTAAACTGCCCCGTTAGCCATCCATGAAGCACTGCTTCACCACAGAATATGCAAGATAATTATGTTCTTCCATGGTAGTTGAATAAGAAAAATGAGCTGTCTAAACAGCTCAATGATCTTCAAGTAAAGCACCACATAAGTTCAACAAGTACTTAACATTATTAGTTATCTTTATTTAGAGTGGAAACTAACGCTTCGTTTTTCACTTCCAATATATATTCAGTAAAAACATGTTCCCTACCGCCATTTTTCTCGTACCACTCTTTAATTCGTTTAACGTGAGTACCGTCTGCTTTTATATTATTCTCTATTTCTATATAATCGTCATAACTGTCATATTCCCAAATAGCGAAAATTTCCGTAGTATTATCTTTATTATCATTCATCCAACGTCCTACCAAACGAGCTCCGTGCTGTAGTTGATTAGGTAAATTAGTTTTGTTGAAATGTTCATTAAATTTCTCTACAAAATCATTTTTTACAGTGTAAAATTTTCTCCTATAAAACATACAAGTACCTCCAATAACTTTTTATTTAAAGATTTTCCTGCACCGCTTACTTATTTCGATAATACCTCGTCATATTCCTCTTATTGAACTAACCTGCCCCGGTAGCCATCCATGAAACCCAACTTCACCACATAATATGAAAGAAAATTACGTTCTTCATGGGAAAAGAAACAAGAACTACAAAAAAAGCTACTCTATAAATAGATGTTTATCCCATATCCCTCGATTTCGATGCATATGATAGTTTAGTTCAAAAAAAGGAGGTAATATTTTGGGATTAAGACGAAGACTTCTTTATGTAACAAATTTTGGTGATAACACGGTAGAAATTTATAATATCACTAATCCAACATCTCCTGTCCGTATTGGAGAGTTTGGTGCAGCAGATTTAAGTGATCCTATCGATGCTGCAATTACAGGTACTACTTTGTATGTAACAAATTTTGCTGATAACAACACGGTAGAAATTTATGATATTTCCAATCCAACCGCTCCTGTCCGTGTTGACGAGTTTGGTGCTGCAGATTTAATGCTTCCTTCCGGATTGGCTATTACAGACACCACTTTGTATGTAACAAGTCAAGATAATAATACGGTTGAAATTTATAATATTTCCGATCCAACCGCTCCTGTCCGTGTTGGCGAGTTTGGTGTAGGAGATCTATTTGTTCCTGGCGGATTGGCGATTACAGGTACCACGTTATATGTTTCAAATTCAGAGGATGACACAGTGGAAATATATAATATTTCCAATCCAACCGCTCCTGTCCGTGAAGGCGAATTCAATTCCGGAAATTTAGATGGTCCTTTTGCCTTGGCTATAAGAGGTACTACTTTGTATGTATCAAATACAGGCAATGACACGGTAGAAATTTATGATATTTCCAATCCAACCGATCCAGTACGTGTAGGCGAGTTTAATGCGAATGATGTTTTTGGATTGGAAATTACAGATTCCACGTTGTATGTAGCAACCACTCTTGCTAACACGGTACAAATTTATGATATTTCCAATCCAACCGATCCTGTCCCTGTAGGGCAATTCAATGCCGGAAATTTAAATCGTCCTTCCGGAATGGCTATTTTTATGACAGTTTGATAGATGCTCTATTCAACAAAAGTAGCTATATTGAAAAGAGACGACTAGGATATATGCACAGTTAAGTGACAGTTTAAGACACGAACTGTATCGAAAGTATTTTAAATTAGGATTTATGAGGACAATAAAAAGCAACGCCAAAAGGGGTTGCTCTTCTTGTAACATTTCACACTCGATCGCCGAAATCTACTTGATATTTTGGACAAAAATAGACCATCGAAATGGTCTTGTTCAATTAAACCACTCGTTACTTAAATAAGTTATAGTATTAATTCTGAGTTTTCATAGCCCTCGTTACAATACGGGACACTAAATAACTCATACCACCCAGCCCTAAAATACCTACTATAATAAGTAAAGGAATTTGTTCAGCATACAACATACCTACGACAAATAAGATAAAACACAGTATTATTCCAACAATACTAAATATGGGGTTTTGTTTAATATCCAATAATTTCCCCCCTTATCCATAGACTTATTAATGTACGCTCTCCTCTTTTTTAACGATTGAGCAGGGTCTTATTAAGTGTTGTCATTTTTCTGATTTAATGTATTCCAAATTCCAAATATCTTCTTTATGTTATTACTTAGCCCTTTTACTTCTTCTTTTCAGCATATAATATTGAGAACCAATTTAAAGGAGTGAAATCACATGGGATTTTTCCAGCCCGAGGGAACAATGGCCCCACAATCCCCTCCCCCACCTTTCATACCACCAAAACCTTCTGTATCCTATATCGTTGACTGTGTATACCAAAACACTTATGTATGGCTTATAAATGGGGACCAATTCTGGTATTACCCCACTCGCGTGGAATTCGGTGAAGTATCTGGATATAGATGGAACGGTGCCTTCTGGCAATTCTACGGAATTGACCCAAGATTTATAGATGCCGTTGCCTGTTATCCTACTCCTACTCTTTACTAAAATCCAGAAAGCCTTTGGGTAATTAAAAACCTCAAGGCTTTTTTCTTTTGAAAAGGCTCAAACAGATTACATATTTTAGCAATATTTTCCTTTCAAAGTAGCATAAAACATTTAACAGCCTGCCCCAATAGTTTAAGTACATTTCTTCACAATCTTTATAATGATATTAACATAAATATCCAATAAAAAATCATCTCACCTCTAAAGAATAGAGGTGAGATGATTTTAATCAAACTTTATTATAAATAATCAATCTTTTTTACAAAGCTACATTAAAATAAAACTTTCACTTTCATCGTTCCAATCCAGTGTTAGGACGATATTATATAATCTTCGCGATATGAATCAATTCCTCCTTTGCTTCATACAAAAAAACATAAAAAAAAAGACCATCAGTCATGAACTGCCCCGTAAATGTTAGACACCAACTAACATTTACGGGGTGTTTTTATGTCTAAATATACAGTAGAAGTTAAATTACAAGCGGTGGAACGCTATTTAACTGGAAACGAAAGCTATCAAACTATTGCAGAAAGCATTGGCGTAGCTAAATCTCAAGTCATTACTTGGGTGAAATTATTTGAAGCACAGGGTGAAAAAGGGTTTAAGAAAGGCTATACAAGCTACTCATCTGGGTTTAAACTAGACGTACTTAATTTTATGAACGAAACAGGTGCGTCTTTTCTAGAAACGGCAAGCAAATTTAATATTTCTTCTCCGAGTACTATTTATCAGTGGGAGGAGTTGCTTAAGACAAAAGGATTGGACGCGCTAAAAACAAAGAAAAAGAGGCGTCCATCCATGAAAAAGGAAACCAAATCGAATGACAAAAAAACAACTCCAGTTGAAGGATCTATGGAAGCTCTACGAGCTGAAAATGAACGTTTGCGTATGGAGAATGCCTACTTAAAAAAGTTGAAAGCTTTAGTTCACGAACAAGAAAAATTACAAACAAAATCAAAGCGCAAGTAATTTTTGAACTAAAGAAACATTATGAAGTCGTGGATTTAGTTCAAGTCGCTGACATTCCACGCAGTACTTATTACTACTGGGAAAAACGATTGAATCAAGTAGATAAATATGAAACAGTAAAAGAAGCGATCAAGATCATTTATCACGAACATAAGGGTCGTTATGGCTACCGCCGCATCACGAAAGAACTGAAGAAATACGGATTTAGGTATGACCCGAAGACCATCAATCGCTTAATGAATGAAATCGGTTTAAAATGTGAGGTCCGTATGAAGAAGTATCGCTCTTATAAAGGAAACGTTGGGAAAATCGCTCCTAATGTATTACAACGTGATTTTAAGGCGGAGAAAATGAATCAAAAATGGGTAACAGACGTGACCGAATTCCATCTCTTTGGAGAAAAACGTTATCTATCACCTGTTCTAGATTTATGTAACGGTGAAATTATCGCATATAAAGTCATGAATCGACCGGTCTATCAACTTGTAGGAGATATGTTAGACGAAGCTGTTCAGCGCCTCCAGCCAGGAGACGAAGTCATCCTTCATTCTGATCAAGGCTGGCATTATCAAATGAAAAAATATCAACAGACATTACAAGCACATCAAATTACGCAGAGTATGTCTCGTAAAGGGAACTGTTTAGATAACGCAGTCGTTGAAAATTTCTTTGGCCTATTAAAGTCTGAACTGCTTTATTTACAAGAGTTTGAGAGCATGGAGCATTTTGAAAAGGAATTAGAAGAATATATGGAGTATTATAATCACAAGCGAATGAAGGCAAAATTAAAAGACTTGAGCCCGGTAGAATACCGAACTCAGTTCTTAGAAGCAGCCTAAATTATTTGTCTAACTTTATTGGGTCACATCAGTCAATTTGGTCTTTTCATTATTATCTTTAATTGACATCTATAACCTAATAAAAACTTCTGTACCATCTTTTGCTTTGACATCAACGATTTCGAGCCCTCTATGCCTTTTCATTTCTTTCACAATTTCTTTGAGTTCCTTTTTATCTAGTTGCGGAATCGTAAATAGCATTTCTTTTTCCTTCTTATTCTCCACCGTCCACTTGTTTATCATTTTATTCAATAATTGTGAAGAAAGTATAGTAATGCCTATGTTTAGTATCATATAAGGAACAGGAATCGAGAGTCGTACATTTTTTGATTTTACTTTTACGTTTAGCATATGAGCACTCTATTCAATCGTAACGGAAATTGTATCACCATTTGCAGACTTGATATCAACAATTTGTCCGTCTAATTCATTTTCGATTGCATCCAGAATTAAGCTGATATCGATGTCTTTTACGTACTTTTCTGATTGTGGAATACTTGAAGCAATATTGTGTCCGGCCAACAATACAACTTTTACAAGCTTAATTGGCAAATTGACAGTGACGTTATCATTTTCAGCTGATACAACTCGTACTTTTAATGTTTTGTCTGCATATACAGGTGGTTTTGGTGAAGATGCGGTTCCAGATTCTCGTGCTTTTAACACTTGAATAAGCTCGGAAGCCTTCGCTGCATCCACTTTCCCTTCCTGTACCATTGTTAATACTTTTTCAATTTCTGCATTCATCTCTAATTCCCCCTATTCATCTTTTAAAAGTCTAATCGCTTCTTCCGAAGTTATTTCTCCGTTTTCTAACATTGCAATTACCTTTTTCTCATCCACATCGTTTTTCTTCTTTGTTTCGAATCCTAGGGAGCTAACAACCTCATTTAGTTTGCCTCGAACCGTTGGATAGGAAATTCCAAGTTCTTTTTCAACTTCCTTAATATTGCCACGACATGTTAGAAATACTTCGACAAATCGAAGTTGTTCATTTGATAGGGAAGCCAATTTGGATAATTCGAATTCATTTTCAATTGTTGTGTGACAGTGAGTGCAATGCAACTTCGTGATTTTTAATGTTTCACTACAGACAGGACAATGACTAATAACTTGATAGGCCATAATATCTTTTAAGTCCCTCCTCTTATTTGTATTCATCATATATCACCACAATAACAAAATCAATATTTAAATTAAATAATTAAATTAAATTAATTTAAATACTAAATAATATTAATTCATTTATAAATAATATAATTTTCAATAAAAAAAAGGGTGTAGAATGAGTCAAAATTGACTTATTCTACACCCTTCTTTTCGGTATATACTTTACAAGATAAATTTCGCTCATATATTAAGGACTTTTTTAAAGCAATTGATCGTTTACAGAGCCTTATTTTTAGTTTATGAATTATTTTTATCAAACATGGAATATCTTCCATAAAAAACGAGCAAACCCCATATCAACAGGGCTTGCTCGTCTATGATTATAAAACCTTCTCTAAAAACTCTTTCGCGCGAACGGATTTTGGCTCTGTGAAAAACTGTGCTGGTGGCGTATCTTCCACAAGCTGACCACCATCTAGGAATAGAATACGATCCGCTACTTCACGAGCGAAGTTCATTTCATGCGTTACAATGACCATCGTCATACCTGATTCAGCAAGTGACTTCATTACCTCAAGTACTTCCTTTACCATCTCTGGATCAAGCGCTGACGTTGGTTCATCAAATAGCATAACAGATGGATTCATCGCTAATGCACGCGCAATCGCTACACGTTGCTTTTGTCCACCTGATAGGCGGTTTGGATATGCATCCCGTTTCTCATAAAGACCAACCTGACGTAGAAGCTCATCTGCTTTTGCAATTGCTTCTGTTTTCGAAATCCCCTGCACATTTCTTGGTGCATACGTAATGTTCTCAAGCACAGTTTTATGCGGGAACAAGTAGAAATGCTGGAACACCATTCCGACATTTTCACGTACCTTCATAATATTTGTGCTCTTATCTGTTACAACATCGTTTCCTATCGTAATAACGCCTTTCGTTGGTTCCTCTAATAAGTTTATACAACGTAAAAACGTTGACTTTCCCGAACCCGATGGACCAATAATAGCGATTACTTCTTTTTCTTTTATTTCAGTTGAAATCCCTTTTAACACTTCATTTTGTCCGAATGATTTATGCAAGTCTTCTACTTTAATCACTTCTTCTCATCCTCTTTTCTAGCATTTTACCAAGGAAGGTTAAAATGAGCGTCATAATATAATAAATCACACCGGCAACTATTAAGGCCTCTAAATAATGGTAATTAGAACCACCAACAACGGTTGCACGGCGCATAATATCTAGCGCCCCGATTACCGTTACAATCGCAGATTCCTTATTTAATGTAATGAATTCATTCATTAATGCAGGCATAATGTTCTTCATGGCCTGTGGTAAAATAATATCCTTCATCATTTTTGCGTATGGAATACCTAATGCAAGTGATGCCTCCTGCTGGCCTTTATCAACCGCATTAATACCACCTCGAATAACCTCAGAAATATACGCACCTGAGTTTAAACCAAATGCAATAATAGCAGCTGGCATTGGATCAATTTGAATATCAAATAATTGAGGAATCGCATAGAAAATAAGCATTAATTGTAATACAAGCGGTGTTCCTCTAAAAATAGATGTATAAAAATCTGCTAGTAAACGTAATACAGTTATTTTCCCAATTTTACAAAGTGCTAGTAAAATACCGAGCACAAGACCCATGATAGTAGCTCCAATAACTATTTGAAGCGTGACACCTATTCCTTTTAAAATATAAGGAATAGAGGGAACGACTGCTGTGAAATCTAACACATCGTTGCCCTCCTTTCTTTTCAAGCTATTATGTTCAAATTCGCCACGTCGTTTATACGTCTGCTGAATCAATTACGACTCGGCATAATTACGTCCAGATTTTGAATCGTGCTTCCACGATTAAATTCTTTCAAAATCTGTGATATCCGTCCTGAGGCTTTCACTTCTTTTAGCGGGTGTTTGGACACCCAATGAAAAAGCCTAAATCTTGTATTCATTTCTCCACCTTTAGAGGTGAGAAACTTCTGCTCCTGCGCAAGCTCGTCGCAAAAAAAAACATCTGCTCCTGCGCAAGCTCGTCGCAAAAAAACATTTGCTGTATGAAGTTAATGTTATTCTGCTTCTACAACAAACCATTTCTGTCTTAATTCTTCAATCTTGCCGTTATCGATTAACTCTTGAATTGCTTCGTCAAATTGTGCTTTTAATTCGCTTCCCTCTGGGAATACAGCTGCTTTATAGTCAGCATCATCTATTGCTACTGGGAAGAAAGCTAAATCGTCATTACGTTTAACATAGTTTTCAGCTACGATATCTTCAATGATTGCAGCATCAAATCGTTTCGTCATTAAGTCTTGGAAAACTTCTGGAATTAAGTTACGGCTTTCAATTGTCATATCTACAGTTTTTGCCACTTCATTAGCAAGATCTTCTTGGATGGAAGATACTTGTACACCAACTGTTTTACCTGCTAAATCTTCAACTGTTTGAATACCACTATCTTTTTTAGTTACAACCATTTGAACTGTTTCGTTATAAGCAATAGAAAAGTCTACTACTTTATCCCGCTCCGGTGTTGGGCTCATTCCAGCTAGTACGAAGTCTACTTTTCCGGCTTGTATAGACGGGATTAAGCTGTTAAAGTCGATATTTTCAATTTTAATTTCATATCCTAATTTTTCACCGATTAATTTTGCAAGGTCTACGTCAAACCCGATAATGTCTTCACTAACTGCAGTGTCAACATATTCGAATGGTGGGTAGTCTGCAGATGTACCCATAACTAATACTTTTTTATCTTCTGTGTTTGTACCTTCACTACCTGTTTTTTCTTCTTTGTCCTTTGTACCACATGCTGCTAAAACAGCAATTACTAGCACTAACATCAACATAAATAATTTATTTTTCATGATTTTACTCCTTTGTAATTTGTATTTCTTTCATATAACGAATGATTGCCTTTTCAAGCATCTCTAAACCATCGTCGATTTGTTCCTTAGTTATAGTTAACGGTGGAATCATGCGAATGACTTCGCCTTCATTGCCACATAGATAAAAAAGCACGCCTTCTTCTAATGCATAGTCAAGAATTTTCATTACGGCTTGTCCATCAAACTCACCAGTTAGAGGATTTGAAATTTCAATTCCAATCATTAAACCAACCGAGCGAATGTCGCTAATAATAGGATAGTTCCCTTGAAGCTCTTTTAAACGCTCGGCCGCGTAAGCTCCAACAACTTTTGAGTTCTCCACAAGTTTTTCCTCTTGAAGTATTTCTAAAGTTGTTAACGCAACTGAACACGCAATAGGATTTCCCCCGAAAGTCGTACCATGCATTCCTAATGGCCATTTTTTCATTAATTCCTTAGAAGCAACTGTCGCACTTAGTGGTAAGCCTGATGCTATACCTTTTGCAATCGCCATAATGTCTGGCGTTACGTCGAAGTATTGTGCAGCAAACCATTCGCCTGTACGTCCAAAGCCCGTTTGCACTTCGTCAAAAATTAACAAAATACCATGCTCATCACAAATTTCTCGAATTTTCTTTACCCATGCTTTTGGAGGAATAATGTACCCTCCTTCACCTAGGACTGGCTCTAAAATAATACATGCCACTTCCTCAGGAGTAACTTGGTGTTTGAAAAGTCGTTTGAAATCCTTCTCTAGCTGTTCTACACAGTAAACTTCAGGATCCACTCCCTCAGGACTGCCTTTTTCGTCAGCATAAGGAATTTGGTAAGACAAATGCGAGGGCTGTAAAAACTTACGATATTTACTTTTCGATGTCGTCACACCTAATGCACCTAGTGAACGACCGTGAAAACAACCGGTAAAAGAAACAACATATGGGCGTTGTGTCACGAATTTCGCGAGTTTCAATGCACCTTCCACTGCCTCCGTTCCACTATTTGCGAAGAAGAAGCAATCTAAATTCCCTGGTAAAACCTCGCCAAGATTTTTTGCTAGCTTTAAAATCGATTCGTACATAATGACACCTGATGGGCCATGAACAAGTTGATCTGCTGCATCCTTAATGCTTTGCACGATCTTTGGGTGACGGTGCCCTGTATTGGCTACCGCAATCCCAGATGTAAAATCCAAATACGTCTTACCGTCTACTCCATAGTAGTAGCAGCCTTCTTCCTTCACAATCGGAATATTTGGATGATCTTTTGCCATACTTGGAGCTAAATAATCTCCCATATTTTCATATAATTCCAACCAGTTACTCATGCTGTTCACACTCACTTTTCTACAAGTTATTACAATGACTACAGATACACACTATTTAGGAAGTTAGTAAATGCATAAATCATCTACTATCTACGAAAAATTTATTAACATTGATTTAATATAAGCCTATACGTATAAATATTCAACAGGAAATTTCATGAATTTTAAAGTTTAAATTGCATGAAGTTTCAGAAATAAATTACACTCTTGTGTCGAAATAAGTTCTAAACATATTTTGGACTTACAACAAGGAAGTATACTCAAATGTTTTCCAAACCTTACATACTTCTAAACTTTGATTCTCCTAATAAGTACGCAAAGTCTACTGCCCTGTCTAGCCACTTTATGAATGGAAAGCATACTATAGCAGTATGAAAAATAGGAGGGAAATCCAATGTCTAATGCTTATTTAGATTTATTAGCTAATTTTGGAATTGGAGGTGCACATCCTGGCGGATTCAATCTAACCCAATCTATATGGAAAGATATAAACATACACCCAACTGAATCAGTGCTAGAAATAGGTTGTGGAACGGGACAGACAGCAGCATTCTTAGCTGAAAGATTTAATTGTCTAGTGACTGCAATAGATAATCATCCAATAATGGTAGAAAAAGCGAGGGAAAGATTTAAAAACAATGAAAGCACTGTTAAAGTGATCGAAGGAGACGTACAAAGTTTGCATTTTGTAGATCATTCCTTCGATTTTATTATAGCCGAGTCCGTTATCGTCTTTACTGATATTTCAAAGACGTTACATGAACTTTCCAGAGTTTTAAAAAGGGACGGGAAATTGTTTATGATCGAAATGACCGCTGAACAACATTTGACAGAAGACTTAAAAGGAAAAATATCTAGCCTATACGGTATCCATGAAATTTTAAATGAAGAAGAGTGGATAGAACGGTTACAGCAGGCGGGATTCGCTCAGATTGACTTAATAAATACTCCATCTGAACTTGTTCAAAGTGAAATAGATGACATGAATCAATCAGAAAAAATTGATAGGAATCTCTTCGATTTATGGGAGGAACATAATCGTTTTATACTTCATAACCATCATGTAATTGGATTTCGTGCATTTAGATGCCATGTAAAATAATTCGCACCGTTTATTTATTAATTGGAAAGTCAGACCCAGCTATTATTTCTTTAGATGATTTGGAATATAGCTCATTGAGACGAAAAGGACCTCGATTCTTCTGGAAGGTATTAACAATCTGATAACCTATATAATAACCAATCCATTTAGGTAATGGACTTCTGTCTTTGCCGAATAAAAAATGATGATGATTTTTAACACCTTTTACATCTAACGAAGGGATAAAGTGTTCTTTCCATAATTCAACAGCATCTCTCAATGAATAGAGATTTGACCATGGACCTAACCATTTTTCACCATATAAGTCCTTGACCGCATATTCCCCAAGACCCTCAATAATTAGTGAATCCTTCAGAGAGATTTTTTCAGGAGATAAATCCAAATAGCTTAGTCTGCAAACATGGTTATATTCATGTGCTAATAAAGCCTTTATTTCTTCTCTTGCTAGTTCAGTTGATAAAAATAAAAATAGTGCCTTTCTATAAGCTACCCCATTTTTATTAGGTATTTGCTCTCCAAATTTGGAACTTACTTTTTTTATAGGAAAAATATAAATGGGAACCTTTGGGCCATCCCATAATCTTCTGAGCATTTTATATTCTTCTTTCACAACTTGCCAAACATTTTGTGTTTCCATTTCTTTTACTTTATCTTTTAAGGTCAACCATTCATTTGGATCAAATAATCCGTGTCTTAGGAGTTCATATTGACATGCTTGAGAGTTTATATTAGGAAATAATTTCATGATTGGATCACTAATTATCTCACGTTGTATGAGTGATACCCCTTTTCCCGACTGTTTCTCACATAGTTCAACAAATTTATAAAGCCAATTCTGAGTTTGAATTACCGGCATATTTCT
The DNA here is from genome assembly GCF_038005325.1 of Psychrobacillus sp. FSL H8-0484. Classification (NCBI taxonomy): domain Bacteria; kingdom Bacillati; phylum Bacillota; class Bacilli; order Caryophanales; family Bacillaceae; genus Psychrobacillus; species Psychrobacillus sp. FSL H8-0484. The sequence continues at coordinate 3,255,963 of NZ_JBBOSZ010000001.1, forward strand.
CATCCTTTTTCATTATTTTCTTCTATCATATGTTTTGGATTCCTCTTTGTTTGTTGAAACTTGAAATTATCACCATTCTTTTATTCTCTAGACAATTGTCTATTATGCAATATTATCAACCGCATATGTTAATAGAACATACATGTATGTAAATAGTCTTGAAAGGAGGATGAAAATGAATCAAGCGGCATTATATAACCAATGTTGTAGATATCATGGGAAAAGAGTGAGAATTACTTGTCGAGATGGTAGTGTTCATGTAGGGGAGATTACTAGAATTAGTAGAAATATGGTTTGGATTAGACCAGATGATAATCATGGTGGTTATGGTTTAGGATTCTTCGGATTTGGAGGTTTTGGATTTGGATTTGGCATAGCACTTGGAGCCATTACCGGAATCGCCCTGGCTTCAGCATTTTTTTGGTAAAACAAATAATATTCCATTCAAATTAATTTCACAATGTCAGAACAAATATCTTCCACCCATAAGGATGAACTTCCCATTAACTTATATATTGAAAAGGGAATGGGTTATCAAAGATACTCAGTTCCCTTTTTATTATTACGAATTACCGCTTTCCTCGCTCCAATTGATGATTTTTGCGTCCAAAATACTGACTTCTCCTAAACTCAAAATATGAGGTATATATACAAACATTCCAAAATTGTTCCCATTTTTATGTTCTTCTTCAAAATATGTTACGGTATCATTCGGGATATGAGTTAATTCATTGAAACTTTCTATATCAATGAATTTAATATCGTTACTATCTATTTCTGCAGATGGACCTTTGTCATTTTCTTTTAGATATAAATAGACTGCATTTTTATTATTCATTAGATTTTTAGTTGGTATTTTGTAAAATAATATATTCGTCTTAATATTTACACCAACCGTTTTTAGTGCTCGATATACATGATGAGGATGAAGTGGCAAAAAAAAGATTACGTCATTCCACAAGCAATCTAGTTTGGGAATTCTGCGCTCCAGAAGTTTCTCGCGATCAGGATGTGTTCGATACTTCTTTGCATACGCTTGATAAAGTTCTTCATCCATCTCTTTCAAACTATTTAAAGATATCAACTTGTCATTCATCATTTTATTTGGAACCATATGATAGACATAATCCATAACATCTTTCCCCCTAGCAAAAGGTTCATAGCTCATATAATTCACTTAGAATAGATATTTTAAGAATCGAATTATCATTCTTGGTACAAAAATTAACATGTTCCAAAGTAATTCTCCAATAATTGAATCACGAACCTCAGCGAGAAATCCTTCTTTCTCTCTCTTTTTCTTTTGTTTCATGCCTTATATTTCTCCATCTCAATAGTGAATGTTTTGCCAATTAAGTATGTTACTAATGGCTATGTGGGAATATTATCCAGTCTCAAAAAATTTGGTGTAAGTTTACATATGAATTTTTTCATTAACAGTTCCCTAACAACAACTAGTCTTGTCAATAAATCGATTTTTTAAGACAAATAAATATAGTTTACAAGATTCTGACATTGTAATATAATTTAGATTATTATAGCCATTAGAGAGTGTGTTTAATTTGGGTTACGGAGAAGTACGTGTAAGACAACAAAGTATTGTGTTAATCGGTTTTATGGGCGTTGGAAAAACAACAATTGGTGAACTTGTTGCCCAAAAATTATACCGTGACTTTATCGATATTGATAAAGAAATTGAAAAAGAATTTATGATGTCTACAACTGATATTTTTAAGATACATGGTGAAGAAGTATTCCGTAATTATGAAAAAGAGATGATTCAAACATTTACCAAGCAGAAGTTGAAAATCATTTCTATTGGTGGTGGCGCATATATGCAGTCAGAAGTACGTGAAGCTTGTCTGACAAACTGTACCGTCTTTTACCTAGATGTGTCATGGGAAGAGTGGAAGGAGCGGCTTGATATTTTGATTGACAGCCGTCCTATTTTGCAAAGTCGGAATATTGATGAGATTGAAGAACTATTTCTCGAGCGACAAGGAGCATATTCACTTAACAATTCAACATTAACAGTGAACAATCAATCACCCGAAGAAGTAGCCGATCATATTGTTGAATCATTAAAACTTGCCTGGGATATATATGAGCCACACTAATGGGAAGCCGAACCGGAAAAATAGTCCAGTTCGGCTTTTTTATAATTCCACTTTTTCCTGAGCTTTTATCTTAGGACTTCAGGCTGAACAAGGCCCACCCTGAAGCATATGGCTACCTTTATCATGCCCAAGGTAGTTTTCCACTTCTTTCGCTGCTACAATTAGACTGTCTACATCCATCCACACACCACTAAATTTAAGTGATGTGCCAAAATTATTTATGCTAATGCTTGCGTTAAATCTTCTAATAAATCTTCCACGTCTTCAATACCAACTGAAATTCGTACAAGCCCATCTGTAATGCCTAATTCCAAACGCCGCTCTCGAGGAATGGATGCATGTGTCATCCTTGCTGGAACCGAGATTAAGCTCTCCACTGCTCCTAAACTTTCTGCTAGAGTAAAATAACGAAGCTTTGCTAGAAGTTCATCTGCTTTTTCCCCACTGCCTACATCAAAAGAAATCATCCCACCAAAACCAGTCGTTTGTTTTTTCATCAGTTCATGGCCTGGATGATCAACTAAACCTGGATAATATACTTTTTCAACTGCTGCATGATTATTTAAAAACTCTGCAATCCGTTTAGCATTTAAGTGATGCTCTTCCATACGAAGGCCAAGCGTTTTTATTCCACGCATTAATAACCAAGAATCTTGAGGTCCGAGCACTGCTCCTACTGAGTTTTGCACAAAATGTAAATCAGTTGCAAGTTGCTCAGAGTTCACTACAACTAGCCCAGCTACCACATCACTATGTCCTCCAATATATTTTGTCGCACTATGCACAACAATATCAGCGCCAAGTTCAATTGGCTGTTGGAAATAAGGTGTCATAAATGTATTATCTACAATTGAGAGTAACCCTTTTTCTTTTGCAAGCTTCGCAATTGCTTCTATATCTGTAATTTTTAATAAAGGATTCGTCGGTGTTTCTAGAAAAATAGCTATCGTATTTTCTAAAATAGCAGCTTCGACTTTCGATACATCGCTCGTATCTACAAATGTTGCTTCAATGCCGAAACGATTTAATACTTTTGTAATGACACGGTATGTACCACCGTATACATCATCCGTTAAAATGACGTGATCGCCTTTACTAAAAAGCATCATAATAGAGCTTGTAGCTGCCATTCCGGAAGCAAAAGCAAATCCTGCTACGCCACCTTCTAATTCACTAATCAATACTTCTAACGCATAACGAGTAGGATTTCCAGTACGTGAATATTCATATCCTTTGAATTTACCGACTGCTTCTTGTTTATACGTACTCACTTGGTAAATGGGTGTCGTCACAGCACCTGTTGCTTCGTCACCAACAATTCCCGCATGAATTAGCTTCGTTTTTGCACGCATTTTTTAATTCTCCTCCTTTTCAAATTCGCCTTGGCGTATTTGCGTCCAGATTTTTATCGAGCTTACTCGATAACTTCATCTAAAAAATCTGTGACATCCGCCAGAGGCTTTAACTAAATTTAGTTGAATAATTCGTATACATTCTGACTTAAATAGCGTTCGCTCGAATCAGGGAAAATCGTAACAATATGACTTCCTTTTTTCGCAGTTTTCGCTTCCTTTAGTGCGGCGGAAAAAGCTGCACCCGATGAGCTTCCTACTAGCAAACCTTCTTCTTTTGCTAACGCACGTAATTGAGCAAAAGCCTCTTCATCACTTATTGTATGGATCGTATCAAAATACGATTGGTCCATAAAGGTTGGTATGAATTCCATTCCAATCCCTTCCGTCACATGTGTACCTGCAGCTCCTCCATTTAAAATGGATCCCACTGGCTCTACTATCACGGTTTTAATATCTTCTTTTTGTTCTTTTAGGAATGAAGCTGTCCCCATAAATGTTCCACCCGATCCAGCACCAGCAACAAACACATCAATTTGTCCATCTAAATCACGCCATAATTCTGGACCAAGTGTTTTTGAATACGTAGCAGGATTTGCTGGATTTGAAAATTGAGATGGTGAAAAAGCATTTGGAATTTCAACAACTAGTTGCCTTGCTTTCTCAATGGCCCCTTGCATGCCAAGTGCAGTATGTGTATTCACTACTTCTGCTCCTAAAGCTCGCATCAAGGTTTGTTTCTCTTCACTAAACTTTTTAGGAACGACAAAAATCACTTTATATCCTCGTCCGATTGCAGCAAGTGCGATCCCGATTCCTGTATTCCCTGCAGTTGGCTCAATAATGGTTCCACCAGGTACAAGTTTTCCAGACTTCTCAGCATCTTCGATTAATGACAAGCCCAGACGATCCTTCACACTACCTCCTGGATTTAAATACTCAAGCTTCGCAAAAATTCGGCAATCATTAGGAACCTTTATATGAGTAATTTCCACAACAGGTGTATTCCCTATTAATTCTTGTACATTACTAAATATGTTCATTTACAATTCCTCTTTATAAATTTGTCGCCATTCATCTTTTTTCGCAAGCATTTCAGCAGCAATCTCCTTTGCTCCTTCTAAGCTATGGCTTGCTGCCCATCCACATTGCACTTCATTACATGCTGGAACCTCTGTTGCTTCTAACACATCTTGTAATGTCTTTTCAACAATCTCTAAAATCTCTTCATAGTTTTCATGATTGATAACCGATAAATAGAAACCAGTTTGACATCCCATTGGACTAATATCTACTACTTGCTCTGTATGATTGCGAATATTTTCTGCCATTAAATGCTCTAATGAATGCAGTCCAGGCATTTCCATATGTTCTTTGTTCGGCTGTTTAAAACGTATATCATATTTGTAAATTTCATCACCCCGAATGCCTTGTTTTGTTCCAGCTAAACGAATAAAAGGTGCTGCTACTTTCGTATGATCTAAGTTAAAGCTTTCTACATTCATTTTTTTCATTTGTATCGCTCCTTATTTTTTTGTCGCATCCATTAACCAAACAAAATCATTCATCTTTGTAAACTTTACTTTAAATCCTGCATTATCAAACAACCTCGTCAGTATTGGGATTGTCGTATAATATTCTCGCTCTAAGTCATCCGCCACGTTATGGAAACCGCGATTTCTTTCTTTTTCAATTTGTGCTTGCTTTGCTTCTTCTGTAATAAAAGCAGTATCCGCAAATACAACTTTTCCGTTTGACGGAAGCAGCTTTGCATAAGCCTTCAACGCTTCTCCTTTTTCTTCATCCGTTAGATGATGAAAAACATATGAGCTAACAATTGCATCTATATTTTCATTAACTACACTATATTCGAGTAAATCCCCATCTATTATTTTTATAGAAGGAAATCGGTTTGAAGTATGCTGACGCATCTTCGTATTTGGTTCAATACCGATAACCGAAAAACCTGATTCAATTAGCTTTGCTGTTAAATTTCCAGTACCTGTACCAAATTCTATAACGGTACCAGAAACACGTTCTGCTACTTCATTTAAAATTGTTTCATAACTGTCAAATACATCACGATACTCAGGATCTTTTCCAGAAACAGATGCATCGTAAGTGTGTGCCCATTCATCAAAAATGTCGACAAATTCTCTACCCATCATCTAACCCCTTTTATAAACATATTATTCCTAGTTGATTACTTTGCTTTAGGCTTAATACTAATAGTTATATCATATGGAGGAAAATTGTCAAATAAAAAAACGCAAGACACCAGGATTCTTGGCAGAAAATAAATAAAAGAGTTTCTCCTCAATTTTGGAGAAACTCTTTATGATTCATGATATTGGAAAGAAAAGAGGGATGACAATCTGTAATGGAATACCGGCTTTCAAAAAGTCAAAAAACTTATATCCACCCGCTGTCATTACTAATGCATTTGTCGGTGATGCAACTGGAGTTGCAAAAACCATACTAGAAGAAACTGCGATGGCGATTAAAAACGTATACTAATTTTCAAGCTTATATACAGCATTTATTGCATCCCAATCTAGGGGTCTAGCCATACTGTTTTCAACTCGCTCTAGAGGCTTAAACCCGTATTGTGCATATAGCGAATGTGCATCTCTTGTACCTAGGTGAAAATTTGTTCCTTTCAATCTTGGATGTTCAGTTATAATACCCATCAACCATTTGCTAAGGCCACGTCCTCTGTAATCTGAAAGTACAAAAACATCACCTAACCAAGAGTATCTAACAAGGTCAGATACCACACGTGCAAAACCAATTTGTTTCGTTGGCCCTTTAGTTGGATCTCCATCAAAAATACCATAACAAAGGATAGAATTTTCGATTGATGCTATAACTAATTCCCTTGAAATACCCTTAAGCCAATAAGATTCCTCACTAAGAAACTTATATATGACTTCCACATCCAACAAACTTTTATCGGTACTAATGAAAAATCCATCTTTACTAAAGAATTCAGCTTGTTCTTTCTCTAACATTTCCTTTGTCCCCCATTAGCTGTGTGATTTTTATTCTGTTGAGTTAATTTCATAGATAGTACTTTGTCATTAAAATGCGAGCATTTATCACTTTGTTGATTGAAGCGGCTGGCGGTGACTCCAGCGGGATGAGTAAGACAGATAAGCCATCACAAACGACGAGTGAGCTGTGGTGATGGCTTATCGCTCACCTCGCGGAAAGCGTCCGCCTATAGCGGAAATCAACTAATTAAATACAAACTCATGATTTCTGAAAATTCTATTTTAATAGTAGCTTATATACCATATAATTGTAAATGATATCCTTATCGTACAGTCTATCCAAAAGAAAAGGAGACTCCATGAAAGATAAGTAAATTAGAATAATTACAGGAGGAACTAATTATGACACTATTAAATCGTTTAAAGCCAGGAGATAAAATCGGAATATATTCCCCTTCGTCACCTATTACTTATTCTTCACCGAAACGATACGAAAGGGCTAAGTCCTTTTTAGAATCTAAAGGCTTTGAAATCGTAGAAGGAAATCTAACGGGCAAGCATGACCTATATCGTGCTGGAACGATTCAGGAACGCGCAAACGAATTAAACGAGTTTATAAGAAATCCTGATATTCGTTGCATTATATCTACAATTGGGGGAACTAATTCTAATGCACTTCTGCCGTATATTGATTATGAAGCTTTTAAGAAGGATCCAAAAATCATGATTGGCTATTCGGATGCTACAGCGATATTGCTAGGAATTTATGCACAAACAGGAATACCGACGTTTTATGGACCGGCATTAGTCCCTTCCTTTGGAGAATTTGAACCGTTTCTTCATTTTACATACGATTATTTCCGTGACATGTTAATAATTGAACAACAGATCCCTCTTACTGTTCCCATACCTCCTTACTGGACGGATGAGCCTCTCAATTGGGAAGTCAAAACAGTGGATAAGCAAAAGAGACTAAATGATTGGATCTGTGTAAATGAAGGTTCTGCACAAGGAAGATTAATTGGTGGCAATCTAAATGCAATGTATGGTTTTTGGGGAAGTCCGTATATGCCTGCTATACGGGATGGGGACATTTTTTTTATAGAAGATACGATGAAAACAGCATCGGTTGTTGAAAAGAATTTTAACCTACTAAAAGTAAATGGTGTATTCGATCGTGTGTCTGGTATTATCTTAGGAAAACATGAACTATTTGATGATCAAGGAACTGGCAGAAAGCCGTCTGATATTTTAGTGGAAACGATTGGCGAAACATCTATTCCGATTCTTGCGGACTTTGATTGTTGTCATACGCACCCAATGTTGACAATGCCAATTGGACGAAATGTAAAACTGGATGCAACGAACAAAGAAGTAACCATTATGGAGCAATGGATAAAATGATAAATGTTAAGGACATTCAAGCAGTTTTCATAGATCGAGATGGTACGATTGGTGGTACTGGGCATTTTATTCACCCAAAGGATTTCAAACCTTATGACTTTTGTAAAGATGCCTTTCAATTACTGCAGGACCATGGAATTAAAACCTTCGCATTCACGAATCAACATCGAATAAGCCGAAAAGAAGCTTCCATTCAGGAGTTTTTAGAGGAGTTTAGTTCTTATGGATTTGATGATGCATTTATTTGTCCACATAGTGAAAATGATGTATGTGGATGTCATAAACCTAGACCTGGAATGTTATTAGAGGCTGCTCGTATTCATAACTTAGATTTAAAAAAGTGTGTGGTAATTGGAGATGTTGGATCGACTGATATGCTGGCAGCTCATGCAGTTGGAGCGATGAAAATATTAGTGCTAACTGGTTGGGGTAAAAGTTCCTTACAGCAATGTCGAGATGCTTGGAAAAACGTCGAACCTGATTATATTGCAGAAAACCTATTGGAAGCTATTCGGTGGCTGTTGAAAAAGCAGGGAGGAATCTAATTCTCCCTACTTTTTTTTACGCTTCTATATAGTAATGGTAATGTTGCGAGTACACTTTCCTGTGTTACGAGTATGTGAGTAATAGTTGCGAATCTCCACTTAACATTGCTAGTAAAGCACCATATCTTGTACAATTGGAGATAGGTCATTTTCAATAAAGAAATATACGTTATCTTTTTCTAAAGAGATAATCCAGGATGTTTACCTTTATCTAGCGGATTCCGATTATAGTCTGTTTTCACAATCCTTAAAGAGTTCTTCCGATATTTTCTTCCCATTCTTCTCTTAATAAACCCATACGAATAGAATCGTAGTAAACACCATTGTAGAAACGACATTTGCGGAGCCTTGCCTCCATCGTCATCCCTAATTTTTCACCAACCTTGATCATTCGTTCATTTCCGGACCAAGTGGTGTAACCTACACGTACAAGTGGTAATTCAGTGAATAAATGCGAAATCCACATTCGAATTGCTTCCGTTCCAATGCCACCACTCCAATAGGCTGGATCATAAATGACAATCCCCATCTCTAGCCAGAGCGATTCCTCGTGTTCCCAGTAGTAGCAAAGAGAACCAACCAATTTTCCCTCGACAAAGATGCCCCAGAGATCCTCTTGATTTATATATTGATCTTTTCTCTCTAAAAATTGCTCTAATGTCTTTGGCTCATATGGGAAATATGGAGCATCCCACTTTTTCCATTCAGGTGCTTCTTCTTTTGCACTTAACTCCCAAAGTCGGATTAATTCTTCTTCTATTACCGGTTTTATGGTTACTTGTCCCATTTTCATGACCCCCGTCCTACTTGCATAATATAATTTTATCACAGTATTGATTCTATTTACCGTTCCTAAAAACATCATAGTGTGGTAAGTTGTTATACAACAAAAACATTTTTAGAAAAAGGAGTGCTACACAAGTGGGTGGAAATCAGCAATTACAACGTGGTTTAGAACAACGGCATATCACCTTAATGTCTTTAGGTGCAGCAATTGGAGTTGGATTATTTTTAGGATCCGCAACAGCCATCCAATTAGCAGGACCTGCAATATTAATTTCATACATAGTTGGCGGTTTAGCTATTTTTATTATTATGCGTGCGCTTGGAGAAATGGCAGTACATAATCCTGTCTCTGGTTCATTTAGTAGATACGCAAAAGATTACCTAGGACCTCTTGCCGGTTATATAACTGGATGGAATTATTGGTTTTTATGGGTTGTTACTTGTATGGCAGAAATTACAGCAGTAGGCGTTTACATGCAAATGTGGTATCCAGATACACCTCCTTGGATATGGGCATTAGCAGCACTTGTTGTGATGACATTAGTAAACTTAATCGCTGTGAAAGCATATGGTGAATTTGAGTTTTGGTTCGCTCTCATTAAAATTGTCGCAATCTTGGCAATGATTTTCGTGGGACTTGGTGTCATTCTTTTTGGAATAGGTAATGGAGGAATAGCTGTCGGTATAAGCAATCTCTGGTCAAATGGTGGTTTTGCACCAAATGGGATTACAGGAATTTTCATGTCTTTGCAAATGGTCATGTTTGCTTATTTAGGTGTAGAAATGATTGGGGTAACTGCAGGGGAAGCAAAAAATCCAAAAACGGTTATTCCTCGAGCAATTGATACTGTTTTTTGGCGCATTTTACTTTTTTATGTTGGCGCTTTATTTGTCATCATGTCTATCTATCCATGGAACGAAGTCGGTAATGACGGAAGCCCCTTCGTCTTAATGTTTGAGAAAATTGGGATTGGGCCAGCTGCTGGCATTATTAATTTCGTTGTATTGACTGCAGCACTATCTAGTTGTAATAGTGGAATTTTTAGCACTGGGCGTATGTTATTTAATTTAGCAGAACAAAAGCAAGCCCCAGCTTCCTTTAAAAAAATAAGTGGAACAGGCGTGCCTTCTAAAGCCATCGTCTTCTCCGCATTTTTATTATTAGTAGGCGTCGTATTAAATTATCTAGTTCCCGAAAAAGTATTTATATGGGTAACGAGTATTTCTACATTTGGTGCAGTTTGGACGTGGGGAATTATTTTATTATCCCAATTAAAATTCCGTAAAACTCTGTCCAAAGGAGAAATTTCAAGGTTATCATATAAAGCAATATTCTATCCATTTGGATCGTATATAGCACTTGCCTTTTTAGTATTAGTTTTAGGGCTCATGGCGTACTTCCCTGATACACGAATCGCGTTAATCGTTGGCCCAATATGGATTATTGGTTTAGTATTTGTATACTATAAAAAGGGATATCATAAAAGATAAATATCGACAAAAATTGCGCAATTACTCGGAGTGATTGATCGATTGTCAGAGGTAATTATCCGATTTTCTCGAGTAATTAATCGATTGTTTGAAGAAATTATCCGATTATTACTATTTATTATCCGATTCAACAAAAAAGCTCTTCATTTCACTCGCGAAATGAAGGGCTTTTCCATTTTTTTAAATATATTTCTCAAACCATCCAGTGATTTGTTCTAATCGTGTTTGACGTAAATTTGGTAATCCCACTCTAGACAAATTATGATCAGATTGCGGGAATCGGACAAAGCTTGTTTCTTTTCCCATTGCTTTTAGCGTAATGTACAACTGTTGCCCTTGTTCAATTGGACAACGGTAGTCATTTTCACTATGCAGAATTAGCAATGGTGTTTCCACATTAGAAGCATATTTTAATGGGGATGCATCCCACAACTTATTAATATCCGTCATATCCGCTCCAATTTGCCAAGGTGTGAAGTAATACCCAATGTCAGAAACACCGTAAAAACTAATCCAGTTAGAAATAGAACGCTGTGTTACTGCTGCTTTAAAACGATTGGTATGACCGACAATCCAGTTCGTCATAAATCCACCGTAGCTTCCTCCCGTAACTCCAAGACGATCTTGATCAATCCACTCGTTTTCTGCCAACGCATAATCGAGACCTGCCATAATATCTTCATAGTCTCCTCCACCGTAATCCCCACGTACCGCATCGACAAATTGTTGACTATACGAATGACTTCCACGTGGATTTACATATAATACGCCGTATCCTTTTGCCGCTAATAACTGCAACTCGTGGAAAAAGGTATTTGCGTACATTGTATGTGGTCCACCATGAACCTCCACAATTAACGGGTACTTCTTACCTTCTTCAAACCCAGCTGGCTTCATTAGCCAACCGTGAACGTCCCAGTCTTCCGCACCTTTATATACAATCGCAGTTGGTTCGACAAGTTCTACTTCTTCTAATAACACATCATTAAAATGTGTTAGTGCAATTCTTTCACCAGTCGCCAAATTTAGCTTAAATAATTCCCCGGGAAATATTGCATTACTTATTGTCGCAAGAGCGAATGTTCCAGACTCATCGATGTCGTATCCGTACACATGCTCATTATCTGGTGTTGCCGGGAACAATTCTCCTTCTAACGATGCAAAATATAGTCGAACATCGCCCATCGAAGATAATTGGAAATACAAATGATTGCCCTTTGTCCATACCACATCAGGCGCACTTGCCCCTTGCTGAACATCTCCACCAGAGTAATCTCCAACTGGTGCATCAATCCCTTCTGTTAACACTTGAGTAAATCCAGTACTCACCTCATATACATATACTTCTGCATGCGTTGCATTTTGGAAGGTTCGAGGCATTCCACCAAATGCTATATATTGATCATCCTTTGAAAATGTCGCTCCACCAAAATAACCATCTTCATCGATAATAACTTTTTCTTTTTTTGTTTCCACATCTACTAATATCATTGGTTGGTGGAATGAAAAATCTTGATTTTCATCACGATTAACACCAATGACAAGTTTCTCCCCATCATGAGAAATCGCTTGCAAACTATGATGGAAATTTCCTTTTGTAAATTGTGTGATCTCTTCCGAGGAAATATCAATCCATCCAATTTGTTTGTATGTATCTTTTGGTAGTAGACCAGCACCATCAGCATGGTATTTCATCTTCTCAACTACATACGCTTCTGGTAATTTCTTTTCGTCTTTTTCCACTTTATCCGTCCAACTTTTCCCTTCTTTTAATGAAGCATCGAACCAAACTTTTTTGCCACATGGTGACCAAATAAAACTAGTAATACCTTTTTCCACATTCGTCAGTTTTTTAGCTTCTCCGCCACTAGTAGGGAGAACATAGATTTGATTTTCCTCATCACGATTCGACAAAAATGCAACGTGTTTCCCGTCTGCGGACCATTGTGGAGAAGATATGCGATCTTTACTATAAGTCCATTGTGTCACTAATTCAGTTTCTAAATTTACATGATGTAAATACGCATAGTATTTATTATCCTTCTCATTCATTTCGGTACGAATAAACACAGCTTCTTTCCCGTTTGGTGCAATTACCGGGTTTGTAATAGAATGTAGTTTAAATAAATCTGTCGCTTCTAATTTCCTCTTTGGCATTAATAAATTCCTCTCTTTCCATATCACTCTATCATTTATTTCGACACTCGAAATCATTTCCCTGCTCACTCTTAAAATATAACAGAAAAATAAATTCAAAAAAATAGATATACTAGATATAACACTAAGTGAATGCAACATCCACCCATTTGAACACGACAAAATGCAAAAAAAGAGGACGAGTCAAGAGTCAATTTCAATGACCTATTGAGACATCCTCTTTATCTATTACTAAACTGTTTGGGCTTTTAATGAACGGCGTAATATTTTACCTGTTGTATTTTTAGGTAATTCCTCTAAGAACTCTATACGTTTCGGGATCTTAAATTTTGCAAGTTTTTCTGAACAGAAGGATTGTATTTGTTCCTCTGTTAAGGAAGCATCCTTCTTCACCACGAATGCTAATACTTCTTCTCCAAAATTAGGATCCGGAACTCCAATAACTGCTGCTTCTATAACGCCTGGATGTCCAAATAAAACTTCTTCCACTTCACGCGGGTATACATTGTATCCTCCAACTATAATCGTATCTTTCTTGCGATCGACAATGAAGAAATAGCCTTCTTCGTCTTGTCTTGCAAGGTCTCCTGTGTATAGCCAACCATCACGAATGGCATTTTCGGTTTCTTCTGGCATTTTGTAATAGCCCTTCATTACATTAGGTCCTCGAACGATTAGCTCTCCAACTTCCCCTACGGGAACTTCTTCCCCGAGCTCGTTCACTACTTTATTTTCTACATTCACAATGTTCGTTCCAATAGAACCAGGTTTACGATCACGATCGATTGGATTAAAGCATGTGACCGGAGATGCTTCTGATAAACCATATCCTTCTGAGATACGTACATGGAATTTATCCTCAAAATTATGAAGTAATGCTACCGGTAAGGAAGAACCTCCAGAAATCGCTAAACGAATCGTAGAAAAGTCCTCCACATTTCCTTCAGGGAATTGATATAAGAAATTGTACATGGTAGGTACACCAGCAAATATAGTTGCTTTGTGTTCTTTCGCAATCTTAAAAACGTCCTGGGGACTAAATCTTGGAACTAATAAAATTGTTGCCCCCATTAATAAAGGCGCATTGACAACAACCGTCAGTGCAAACACATGGAATACTGGAAGCGTTGCGATAACCCGATCATCTGTACTAATCGTTAAATATTCTGCAACGTCCCGAGCGTTCGAGTAAATATTATTAAATGTCAGCATTGCACCTTTTGGATGACCAGTCGTACCAGATGTATACAAAATGACAGCATTATCATCTGGTGACACCTCTACTGGCGAAGTATTTGGCTCGGTGGTAGAGATTAACAATGTAAACGATTTCACTTTTGCTTTTAAAGCATTTGGAAGTGCGGCTAATTTTTCCGCAGTCGCTTCGTCGGTCTCACAAATGACATAATTTTCAACCGATGAAAAAACACCTGCTGCTTTTTCTACTAAAGGAAGAAAAGCATCTAGTGCTATAATTGCTTTTGCATCACTATTTTTTATGATATAGCTAATTTCCTCTGGTGTGTAAATTGGATTAATTGGAACGGCAGTTGCTCCTATACGCATCGTTGCATAAAGAGAAATAAGAAAATGAGGAGAATTTCCAAGTAAAAACCCTACATGATCCCCTTTTACGATTCCCAATGAATGCAGTGCCGTTGCAAAACGTTCAACAGATTGATCAAATTCTGCATACGTCGTATTTTTCCCCATAAAATGATAGGCGATCTTATCTGGATTTTGCAACGCCCTTTGTTGAACATGTGTCACTAAACTCATATTCCCATCTCCCGTCTCTTTTTTTGAATGAATAGTCATTCATAATTCCCTGTATTTATTATATAAGAAAAATTTTGATTATTCAATATAAAAGAAGGTTCCAAAAAAATAACGAGTTCGGTTTTGGATTATAAAATTTAATAATACATTATAATGAGGAGTCCAATTAGCAGTATAATTAGCAATCTTTCATCACTCGAACCGAAAGATATTGCATATCTCATTTTGGAAGTGAACGATAATGCCACGATCACCCTTATTCAACACATTTGAAGAAGGTTGTCTATCTTGGAAAGACCGAATAAAAACAACAAAAGCAATGGAGACCAATTCCATTGCTTTTTCTGTTGCTAATCTAATGTTAAAGCCTTTATATATTTTATATGTTAAATGGGTTGCGAATTTGAGTTCTGTACTTCAAAACCGAACCTTCTTTTCATATATAATAAGTGATTCAATCTTGAATATGCGCAATATATCTCCAACGAATTAAGTAAAAATAGGACACTTGAATAACGGTAAATGCAAGTAATACAAGTAACATTTCCATTGCAATAGAAACAGCCGCTAGATCTACCCAAAATGCCTGAAGGAATAGAAATGAAAATGTACTATGCACCATTGCAAGTCCCCAAGGTAAAAAGAATTGTGGTATTAACTGCCCATTCACGATTTTTACAAGTTCTTGTTCAGTAACACCCATTCGACGCAAAACATCGTACTGTTTTTTATCCCGTTCTAAATCTGTGTACAACTTAAAATAAACGAAGCTTCCCGCTGCAAGTAAAAGTACCGCTGCTACAAGCAAGCCAGTAAACAATAACAAAGAAAATGTAGCCCGAATAATCGAAAAGTTTAATCCCGGATTAACAAAGTAAAACGAATTAGGATTTATCCCCGAAGCCCCTAAAGTCTCGTTCATAATTTTATCTAAATCTGTCCCCACATCTTTTGTTCGCAGCCATTCTGGAACATGAAATGCATAAAACGTCGTACTAGACTCTTTTATTCCAAACCCAAGTAATGGCTCGGTTATTAAGTTAAAATCGTCATCGTTAATAATAATTGCTCTTTTTTCTATTGCAAGGGATGGGAAGATTAAATGATTGTATACCCCTTGGATTCGAATTGGTACACTGCTCTCCTCTAGAACAGTTTGTTCCTCCTCTTGACGGATACTTCCAAAATCCTCTTGTGTGTTTGGAACTAATAGAGCTTCTCCCTCTCGCAAATCTATTAACGGAATTTTTAATGCGACAGCTAGACTATTTACTTCCGACTCTTTTATTAAGTTGACTTGTTCATGTGAATTAGAGGAAGTTTGTTTTTTAACATTAAATTTGACTAACTCATAAGACAAGCCTTCATTTTGAAGTTCCTGAGATAGTTTCATAATATGTTCGTCTTCAAATGGATTATCCCAATCGCTAGAATAAAAAATACTTACTGGATTTAGTTCTCGGTATTGTGCTGTAAATGAAGTGAAGGAGGTTACAATTCCAACTGACAAAAACGCAATCGTCGATACGATAGTAACAACGAAAAACATCCGTGCATTTTCTTTAATTTTTATCGAGCCTTCCGCAAATGCGATTAATCTATAGGAGTGCCAATACAGACTTTTTCTTTTTCGAACAATATGCAGTAAATACAAAATACTATCTGTATAAAAGAAATAAGTTCCAACAAAAGCTAATATAACAATTAGAAAACTAAGAAATACATTCATGTGAAAAACAGAGAAAATAACTAAACTATATGCAGCAAAAAGTAGGAAAAATCCTAACAAAGCCTTCCACTTTTTAAAGGATTGTTCATTATGTTTACCAAATCCCTTTAATAGATGAATAATCTCTTTTTTGCGTATGAAAACCACGCTACTTATGGAAATAATGATGAATAGCGACAAAAAAACAAGAATAGTTAAAGCAAATGGCTTCCAAGATACGTACAGAGGGAGACTATCCAATAAAAACAATTCTCGGATAACCATAAAGAAAAATTTAGAAAAAGAATAGCCAAAGAAAATTCCTACTGTAATCGAGATAAAGCCTAGTATCATTGTTTCTAGAAAAATTAAGCGATTAAGCTGTTGCTTTTCCATCCCTAAATTTAGAAGTATTCCAAATTCATGCGATCTAGCCTGTAAAAAAGCACTCATCGAATAAAACAAAAAGAACAATGTAAAAATGATGAGTATTATTTCAGCTATTAGCATTCCACCAAACGCAATATCTCGTAAAAACTGGTCTTCAATATTTGGATGAAACATTAACATGGAATAAACGAAAAACACCATTACCGAAAAAATACTCGCCATAAAAAACGCTGCATATACGCGACTATTTCGAATTACATTATGATAAGCGAATTGTCGAAAGGTCATTTACGTTTCCACCTAGTAAAGACAGTACATTTAATATCCGTTGAAAAAATGTTTGTCTTCTATCATCTTTATAAATTTCATTAAAATATTCCCCGTCCTTTATAAAAAGAACTCGGTCACAATAGCTAGCTGCAATGGGATCATGGGTCACCATAATGATCGTTGTTTGACTTTCCTTATTCACCTGGGAAAGAATTTCTAATACATCTCTTGCTGCTTTTGAATCTAAATTTCCTGTTGGCTCATCTGCAAGTATAATGGAAGGCTTATGAATCAATGCACGGCCAATTGCAGTACGTTGGGCTTGTCCACCTGAAATTTCGGAAGGTCTTTTTTCTAATATGGGAAGTAAGTCGAGTCTCTCTGCGATTTCTCTCACCCTTTGCTTCATCACATCTACAGACTGCCCGTCTAAGGTCAATGGCAATACCATATTTTCTTCTACAGTTAGTGCGGGAAGCAAATTAAAATCTTGAAAGACAAATCCAAGCTGTCTTCTTCTAAATAAAGACAAATCATTATTTGCTAGTTCTAATGGATTGAAGCCATTTAACATTATACATCCGGAAGTTGGTCGGTCAATCGTTGAAATAATATTAAGTAACGTTGTTTTTCCACTTCCCGAAGGTCCCATTATTGCGAGAAATTCTCCCTTTTCTACTTCAAAACTGAGTTGGTTAATTGCAAGGTGTGCTACTTTTCCTTCATAAACTTTTGTGACATCTTCAAGTGCTAGTATTGGCATCTAACTCACCTCGTTCTATCATTTCTTCTTTTTTAAATAGGATGGAGACGGTTGTCCCTTGTCCCAATGACGATCTAATTCTCAGTTCATGTCCTAGACGTTTACAAATCTCTTGTGCTAAATACAAACCCATTCCAGTAGATTCACCATTTTTCCTACCATTTTCTCCTGTAAAAAATGCTTTTGTTACTCTTTTAATATCCGAAGCAGGAATCCCAATTCCCTCATCTCTTACTGAAAAAATTACCTGATTCTCCTCTATAGACGATTCAAAATACACTTTTTTATTTTCCTCAAACGTATACTTAACCGCGTTTGTTAAAAACTGAGCTATAACAAAACGTAGCCATTTCGTATCTGAGGTAATAATACAGTCTTCCACCATTGAAATAACTGGAAACACATGATGGCCAATAAATAAGCGTTTATTTTCTGTTACAACTTGTGAAACAAGTTGTTTTAAGTCAATTTGTTCTATTTGCATATCTTCTTCGAAAGTGTCTAGTCTTGCATTCATTAGAACGGCCTCTAACCCTCTCTTGAGTCGATCCATTTCTTCTGCCACACTATTAGAATCCACTTGGTCATTGGCTTGTGTCATTAGTTCAATTACCGAAATAGGTGTTTTCATCTGATGAACCCAACTATTCATAAATTGCAAATGCCTATTTTGTCTTGCATATAAAAGCTGTACTTCTTTTTGATATAAACGATATATATGCTGCAAGTATGAATCTACTTGTTTAATTTCTGGTGAATGCGCCCCACGTTGCAGAACAACTTCTATTTTAGTCGGTACCGAAAGGATCTTCTTATAGAAAGCATATTTTTTCACAAATAATGCTCCTAAAAAGGTTAATGTTAATATGCTACTAATAACTACCGAATAGATCGCTGTATCTAGATTTCGAAGTCCATCTAACCAATATATAAGCATGACGAATGCCACTAATAAAAATTGAAAAACTAAAAAGATTAAATGCTCTCGTATAAATAATCGAAACATATTAAGCTTCCTCCGAGCTTAGGATTAATCGATAACCTGCTCCTCGAACAGTTTCAATCGTAGATACAACATCATAATCAGCTAGTTTTTTTCTAACTCTTGTCATATTGACATTCAATGTATTTTCATCAACAAATGACTGATCGTCCCAAAGCTCTTCTAATAATTGTTCTCTAGTCACTAGCTTTGGATAACTTCTTAAAAGTAATTCTAAAATGGTACATTCTTTCTTTTGTAAAGGAATTTCTACTTTCGCAACATGTAACTCCATTCGCTCCAAAAAGACCTGTAACTTGCCTACTTTTACGACACGTTCTTCTTGCTTCACCGCATATTCGCCATAAGTTCTTCTTAAATGGCTCCTTATTTTTGCTAGGACGATTTCGTAGTGAAAAGGCTTCGTAATAAAATCATCTCCACCATTTTCTAGTGCAAACACTTGATCCATTTCTCCTGATCTTGCCGAAACAAAAATAATGGGACAAGTTGTCAACTGGCGAAGCTGACGACACCAATAATATCCATCATAGGATGGCAAATTCACATCTAATAAAACAATATGAGGGTCAAAAGCTGTAAACTCCTCGGTTATTTGATCAAAGTCTTCTATAGTATGCACTTCATAGTGGTATTTTCTTAAAGTATCTGCAAGCAGAGATGCAATTTTCCGATCATCTTCTACTACTAACACACGATGCGTCGTCACTAAAATCCTCCTCCTAAAATTTCTCTCTCCTTATCATAACAAAAAAGAGATCGACATACGTCAGACTCCTTGTCCATCTTAATAAATATGTTGAACTAGTTTTTCTTTTGTTAGTACAACTGATGATTCTTAATTAGGTTTACAAATGTGTCTGTAAATATTTGATGTAGTTTTAACCTAAAATATAATTACTATACAAATAGACTACTTAAATCTAACAAACCAAATCTCTTAATTCTAGCTGTGCCACAAAAATACCTATCACAATATACTATTAAAAGGTGAGTTAATTTCATAAATAGTACTTTGTCATTAAAATACGAACATTTATCACTTTGTTGATGGAAGCGGCAGGCGGAGTTTCCTTTAGTATTGTTCGTGTTTTTTTATGTAAATTGGAATGATGAAATTGATTCAGGTAATAATAAAAAGAGACCGACATATGTCAGTCTCTTCGTCCATCTTAGTAAATAAGTTGTACTAATTCTTCTTTTGTAATACCACCGAAGTACTTAGGTACATCTACGGATTCCAGAGCTTCTTCAATTGCTTGTTTGCTATATGGCTTGCCAGTCAGAAGTCGCTCTACTTCTTCCATTTCACCGACACCAAAGAAATCTCCAAAGATTTTTACTTCTTCCATGATACCTTTGTTTACTTCTAATCGAACATCTACGCCTCCTGAAGGGAAACGGTGTGTATGCTTCATGTTAAATTTGGGTGATTTTCCATAGTTCCAATCCCATTGCTGGTAGCGTTGTTCTGAAAGCTTGTGGATATTTTCCCAATCCTCTTCTGTCAGCTCCCAATATTGAATATTTTCTGCTCCACCAAATATAGATGAAAGAATTTCTGACCGGAATTGTTCAATCGTCATTGGCTCTTTCAATAGTTCTGCAACATTTGCCACACGACTACGGATCGATTTGATTCCTTTTGATTCAATTTTCTCTTTACTCACTTTTAAAGCAGATACGACTGCATCGATTTCTGTATTAAACATCAATGTCCCGTGACTAAACATTCTACCACGAGTAGAGAATTGTGCATTTCCAGAGATTTTTTTACCTTCTGCTAAAATGTCATTTCTTCCAGAAAGTTCAGCATTCACGCCCATTTTCCCAAGTGCATCTACAACTGGTTGTGTGAACTTTTTAAAATTACGGAAGCTATCCCCATCATCTTTTGTTAAAAAGCTGAAATTTAGGTTTCCTAAGTCATGATATACAGCTCCACCACCAGAAAGTCTGCGAACTGGAATAATACCGTTTTTCTCTACAAAATCTGTATTAATTTCTTCTACAGTATTTTGGTTTCTTCCAATAATAATGGAAGGCTGATTTATGTAAAACAAAAGAAAAGAGTCTTTTTCAACGTCCATTGTATTTAACGCATACTCTTCAATTGCTAGGTTAATTCGTGGATCTGTTATTCCTTTATTATCAATAAAATACATCGTCATCTCTCCTTTAAACCTATTTTAACAAAAAATTTAAGTATATGTTGACAAATTGAATTGTGTTATATTACAATTGATAAAACTTAAACAGTTATATAACAGATGGAGGTGGAACAACTATGTTAGAAAACGTAATTGAATTTTTCCGAAACCTACCTAAAAAGAAATGTGCTACATGTGGTGAAACAATTGAAGAGCAACATGAGTGCTATGGAAACCAATGTGACAAATGCAACACCCTTTAAAAAATATAAAATGGCCAACTAGATACTTCTCCTTCTAGTTGGCCTTCTTTTTGTTTTATTTGCTACTTATATTCTGTCTTCAAAGAAAAAGGGTCTGTCCAATAAGCCCATAAATTGAAGTAGGTGTAGAAAAACGAGTCTTTTTCTACACCTGTTTTTTTTATACTTTTTATTAAACTACTATTTTTTGTAGGCAATTGATTATAGTGGAAGACGGCGACTCCAACGGGAATAGCAAATGTTTTGTGCACCGAAAGCGAAACGGCAGGTGCATGAGCTGAAGGCCCCGCAGGAGCGAACAAAGGAACAAAGGAACAAAGGCTAAGAACGCCACCTCCAATGGAAGGCAATCTAAGTTCGCCGCGTCCTGCTCCTGCGCAAAGCTCGTCGCAAAAATTCTCTGCTCCTGCGCAAAAGAACTTTTGCGGCAACGATTGCATGACCCACATCCTGTGGGCCTCAACGCCTTTGTGACCAACATCATGTTGGCCTGAGAAGACTGAAGCCATGTCCGCGGAAAGCGTCCGTCTGGAACGGAAATCAATACATTGGAAAAGGGACCATCTCTCAGTCACTAGATGACTTTAGAGACGGCCCCCTTGATTTTTATGCTTCTGTTGTTTGTTTGGAGTGACGCTTTTTAAATACTAACAGGAAGTAACCTAATGTTAATAAAAGGAACGTCATCATAAAGCCAATCAATATTCCATTGCTATGCAAGAATTGCCCCATATCTCCAGTTGAAATAGAAGCTTTAAAGCTTTGAACGGAGTATGTCATCGGCAATATTTTGTTAAAGAATTGCAATGGTTGTGGAATCATTTCTAACGGGAATGTTCCAGCACTTGTTGTTAATTGAAGAATTAGTACAACGATTGCCACGAATCGTCCTGCATCTCCTAAGACTGAAACGAAAAATTGTATTAATGCTAAGAATGTAAAGCTTGTAATAAACGTAGATAGGATAAATAACCCTACACTTTGCGTTTCAACTTTCAATGCAAACAATGCAATCATTACAACTAAAATTGACTGTATAGACCCTGCTACAGCAAGAACAGTTACTTTACTTGTAAACCATGAAACTCCACTTGTTGGTTTAATTACTGGTTGTACAAATGGGAAGACAATTGAAATCATTAAAGCTCCTACAAATAAGCCAAGTGATAAGAAATAAGGAGTAAATCCTGTACCATAGTTCGGAACTTTGTTCACTTGCTCCACTTCTACATCTACTGGAGAAGCTACCATATCGTAAGTTTCATCTGTAGCAGAAACTTCACTAGACTGCTCACTTGCATCTTTCAAGCTAGATTGCAATGTTCCCGATCCATCTACTAGCTGTTTTGTACCTTCAGCCAATTCGCTAGATCCTGCTGCTAACTCTCCAGATTTTTCTGCTAGTGTACTTGTACCATCTTTCAACTGAGTCGATCCAGATGCTAATTGATTCAATCCATCCACTAAACTAGAAGAACCAGCATAAGCTTGTTTAATTCCAGCATTAAATTCGTTCATTTTTACTGCTAATGTATTTGAACCCTCCATTAGACTAGAAGAACCTTCCACTAATTTAGCGGATGATTCATTTAATTTTGCAACGCCTTGTTGTGCTTCTGAATACTTAGCGTTAAGTTGAGCTGCTCCATCACTCACTTGAGTTGTACCAGTAGATAGGGCTGCCGTTCCACCAGATAGCTTTTCTAAACCAGCTGATACAGTGGAACTCCCTGTTTCTAATTGTTTCAATGTTTCTTTAATAGCGGCTGCTTGTTCAGCAGGTAAAGATGCCGTTAGCTGTGCTAGTTGTTCTGAAAGTGCCGTTATTCCAGCAGTTACGCCTGCAGATCCTTGCGATAACTGATTTGCACTGTCATTTAATGTAGCAGAACTACTTTGTAGCTTAGCTAATGAGTCGACTAGTGCTTTTTCTTTTTCTCCAAGTAACTGGTAGCTTTCATTTAATTGTGCCACACCAGCCGTATATTCTTTAATCCCACTATTTAACGTTTCTGCTCCTGTTGCAGATTTACTAACCCCATCTGTTAGTTGCGTTGAACCATCAGAAAGTGAAGATAGTCCACTCTTTAAATCCGATGAACCACTTGCTGCTGATTGTATACCGTCAGATACTGTTTTAGTTCCATCTTGAAGTTCAATTGTACTACTCGCTAATTGCTCCAAATATTCTTTTAAATCTGCTGCTCCGTCATTAGCCTTAGATACTCCATCTGTTAACTGACCGGCACCGTCTGCTGCTTCTGCAAAACCATCACCTAATTTAGTAATAGATTCGAATAATATCTCTGCATAAGTAGAAGTAACTTGTTCGTTCACTTGTGCACTAATACGATCCATCGCACTTTCACCGATTTGAGAGGACAAAAAGTTGTATCCTTCATTTGGCTTATACGTAAGAACCATTTTTTGAGGATTATCATCTAAAAGGGTTGTTGCATTTTGAGAGAAGTTCTTTGGAATCTCGATTAATAAATAATAATCTTCATCTAATAACCCTTTTTCAGCTTCTTCCTTTGTAACCGATATAAAATTAAATTGCTCACTTTCTATTAAGTTATTTGTTAACTCTTCCCCTATTAAAACCTCCGTTCCACTAACCTCTACACCTTCATCCGAGTTCAGAACTGCTACCGGTAAATCTTTTAAATTAGCATATGGATCCCAAAAAGCCCATAAGAACATCCCAGCATACATAACAGGGATAAATAACACAGCTATGAAGGGGATTAATAATTTTCGATTTGTAAAAATACTTTTCCACTCTGATTTTATCATTTTATATCCTCCAGTACTATTTGACCACTTTATTCATCTGGTCATTTAAATTCAAAAAAAGGAGTCTCAGATGATGAGACTACGAAAAATGGTATCTTGAAAAAAGTTAGCTATTTCTTTTTCGGATAATGATTGCTTGTGTGTTGAGTTCCAATCATTAACGAAGGC
Organism: Psychrobacillus sp. FSL H8-0484; assembly: GCF_038005325.1. NCBI lineage: Bacteria > Bacillati > Bacillota > Bacilli > Caryophanales > Bacillaceae > Psychrobacillus > Psychrobacillus sp. FSL H8-0484. The sequence continues at coordinate 3,280,098 of NZ_JBBOSZ010000001.1, forward strand.
AATATACGCCTTTAACAGTAAGTATGCAACAAGTTCACTATTAACTTGTCGAATTTCACCTTTATCAATATACTTATCTATTTTTTCTTTTACAAAAGAGACAATCGCTTGTTCCACTTGACCTATCACTTGTTTGACAGTTGGTGTTTTCCACTCTTGTTCTTCATCAATTATTTTTGCAAACAACTGATGTGTTTCTCGGAACTCTAACATTTTCATCACTGCAGCATGAGCATTTTCTTGAAATGAAACATCCTCTTTAATAACATTTACTGCTTCTTGTTTCATTTCTGCGATCATTCGAAGGACGATTTCCTGAAACAGAACTTCCTTGTTTTCAAAAAATGTATAAATCGTTCCTTTTCCGACATTTGCAATTTTAGCTATTTGCTCCATCGTTGTAGCTTTATATCCAAAAAGCGAGAAAGACCTTGTTGCAGCTAACAGTATTTCCTGCTTACGATCCATTTGTTTTCCCTCCTAAAAAAAAAAATGACCAGAAAACCGATACGGTCAACTAGTCATTATAATACACCTAGACTATTTATTTTGCAAGTTTTTAGTGATGACCTTCACTCATCGAATTATCACTCTCATCTAGGATGACCTTACTCATATCAGGACTTCCAACTTTTAACTCTTGTTTTGGCATCACATGAAGTCCTCTAGCAGTAGTATGGGCAAACATATAATATACTCCATCGTGATCGAAAGCATAGTTTGCTTCATATACTCCATCTTCGGTTAAATTAGCATCTATCTTCGTTCCTTCATCACGCTTACCTGATTCCCACACTTCGAATTCTACTGAATCTGCATCATCGACAGCCTGGTCTCCTTGTGTTACTTTTGCGGATAATGTAACTTCACCAACTGGTAACTCTTCTGCGGTTTGAATTTCTACAACAACTTCCTCAAGCGTCCCTTCATTATGATTTGTATGGGTTGCTTCTTCCTCTTGACATCCTACTAGTGTCATTGTTGCTAATGCAAGTGCTACTATTGTCTTTTTCATTCTAATGTATCCTCCCAAATTGGTAATGTAATATGGACTGTTGTTCCTTTTCCCACTTCACTTGTAAAGGCGAGTCTACCCTTCTGTACATCTATCAGCTGAGATGCAATAGAGAGACCAAGCCCAGTTCCACCGTCCGAACGACTCCTTGCTTTATTCACTCGGTAAAAACGTTCTGTAATATGCGGCAAATATTCTTCTTCAATCCCGCATCCTTCATCCGTAATATGAATGGTAGTTTCTGTTTGTGTTGTTTTATTTGCAATTAATATGTTAGACGCCTTTGGAGAATACCGGATTGCATTTTCTAATATATTTATAAATATCTGCTTTACTCTAAGTTCGTCAGCAGATAGAATCGTTTCTTCATCTACTTTAACAGTAAAAGCAATTCCTTTTTCATCTGCAACTGGCTTAACCAGCTGTAGCACTTCACGGATAGTTTCCGATAACACGAGTGGTGCAATTTCTACGTCTTCGATATTCTCTGATCTTGCAACTTGGAGCAAGTCATCCGTTAGTTTTTGCATTCGATTTGCTTCTCGAACAATAAGCGAATAAATTTCGGCCTTTTTCTCTTCCGTTACAAGTTGCTGCTCAAATGCCTCCCCGTATCCTTTTATATAACTGATGGGTGTTCGAAGCTCATGAGAAACAATAGATAAGAAGTCTCGTTTTTTTTCATCCTCTTGTTGAATGGACTTTGCCATTTGGTTAAAGGTTTTTGCAAGCTCTCCGATTTCGTCCGAAGACTCCACGTTTACACGCGTATCATACTTCCCTGCAGCCATAGAGATGGCTGCTTCTTTTAATTTTGCTAACGGAGTCAACACTCTTTCTAAGCTTTTTAAGCTAATAAAAGCCATTACAATCAACAAGAAGGACACGATTAGTATTAAAAACAATGCATCTCGAGAAGCCATTTCCGTCATTTTAGTTAAGGGTACATACAAATAAATAATTCCTTCTAAACGATTCTCATCAACAAGCGGATAAATAACCGACACCACTTCTCGGTCAAACCTGTTTTCATATCCCCGCTTCGTTACCGCGTTTCCATCAATTAATTGCGCTCGTTCCTCTGCTCCAATTAACGATTCATAGTCTATATCAAAAGGTAAACAAGCACTTAGTTCTCTCGGATTTCGAACGGTAAATACTTCCACATCTGAAAAGCGATTATAATCCTCTGATTGTTTAATAAAATCATTCGTGACAACCCCACCATTATATGTACGCTGTAGATTTTCTGCAATTTCCATCATGGAAGCTTCCGTATCTTGTACATAAAGTTCTTCATACAAAAAATCTGTAAAGATCACTATGAAAACAATTGTCGTCGTTATAAATACTAGAAGCAACGTCCAAATTTTTACGGAAAGCTTCTTCATTTCCTTGCCTCAAAACGATAGCCAATGCCCCAAACAGTTTCAATATATTTGCCAGCTATTGGCCCAAGCTTTAATCGAAGCGTCTTAATATGTGTATCTACTGTGCGAGTTCCACCTTCGTAATCTAACCCCCATAGTCGTTCAAGCAGTTGTTCCCTTGAAAAAACCTTGCCTTCATAACTCATAAACAAATGAATAAGTTCATACTCCTTTAATGTTAGGGAAAGCCTCTTTCCACCTACTGTAATTTGTCTGGCAGTTGGATCATTTACTATAATTCCTTTTGTAAGAGTCTCATTCTCCGTCATAGCACCTAGTCTTCTAAAGATAGCATCCATCCTAGCAGTTAACTCTATTGCCGTAAAAGGCTTACTAACATAGTCATCTCCACCAAGCATTAAACCTTTCACTAAATCTGTTTTTGCGTCTAAAGCTGTTAAAAATATAATTGGAACGGAAGAGAATTTCCTCATTTCTTCGCAGACTTCAAATCCATTTTTCCCGGGCATCATAACATCTAGAATTACTAAGTCCACATTCGTAGTGCGGACAATCTCAAGAGCAATCTCTCCATTTTCAGCCTGCAAGACTTCAAAACCAGATTTAAGCAAATGTAACTCAACTAGTTGTCGCATATCTCGTTCATCATCTACTACTAAAATTGTTTTCAATTGCTTGCCTCCCTTACAATTAGCTGAAATGGACCTTTGCCCACTTGTACTTTATTCGTTACTTTCCCAGATTCAATAAAGTAAATTACCTGATCATCGTAACCTGCTAAAACAACGCTATTTTCAAATGCTACTATGGAAAATGGATTTGCTCCTACTTTTATAGAAGAAAGTATTTCTCCTTTTTTAGAAATTTCATAAACCGAACTGTTCCCATGACTGACTGCAAAAATACTTCCATTCAAAGCTTTCACCATATTAATGGGCATTATTGGGGCTTCCACTTCTCCTATTTGTTCTCCGGTTTCAAGGTTGAATCGACTAATTACTCGATTAGGACTGCTTCCAGCTCCGTGACCTCCTAGCCACAATTCACTATCATTTATTAGAAGCCCATGGGAGGAACTTGGAATTCCCCATTCTGCTACCTCTGTTAAATCTAGCGAAAAGACAGAAAGAATCTCATCTTTAAAATTAACTACATACAATTTTTCCCCATCAGAGATCATCGACATTGGATAATTACCTGCAGGTGATTCTGCTAGTTTTTTTCCGTTTTTATTAAAAAGAGTTACCGAATTTTCTTTTCCATTTGCTATATAAATATTTTCATTATAAGCATACGCATACGTGGTTCCTTCTTCTACCTTTAGTGTAGCAATACTCTTTCCGGTGGATAGCTGAATAAGATTTGCTTCCTCTAGCGTATATCCGTATACAAGTAAAAGATCATTTGTCACTAAAGTAAACCCTGTATAAGCTGCATCCAGTTCCCAAGTTTGTATAATTTTTTGCTCTGTCGAGATAAAATCAATCGTTCTGTCCACTGTGTTCAAACTTGCAACAAAAGGAATGGATGGATCAATTGATTCAAAGGAAGTTTGCTCACATCCTCCAAGTAAAAATAGGAGTAACATCACTTTTAGCTTTCCCAACAATCCACCTCCTAGAGCTCCATTTTACTGGAAAAATGTGAAAAAAGTTTGAAGACATAATAAAACTGAAATCTTCTGGCATGATGAAAATGTTATCAGAAAAGAATACTTTCTATAAAAAAAGTTGCTCCAAAAGCCAAAGTGAATGAACTTTTAGAGCAACTATTTATCATCATAATTTCAAATCTTTTAATACAGCCTGCATTGCTGCAATACCCTAATCAATACAATCTGACAAGCCTGTTCCCTCGTAGGAAGAGCCGGCAAGTTGGAACTTTCTAGCTAGAATTCGATTAAGCACGCAAAAGTTTTAATACTACATCTGCCATGGCATCTATAAATTGGGGTTGATCGTTCGGCATTGCTGGGCGTACGTATGTAGCACCAATTTCGTCACAAACTACTTTACACTCATAGTCGTTATCGTAAAGAACTTCTAAATGCTCTGCTACGAAGCCAACTGGAGTATAAACGAATGTTGTGTAGCCTTTTTCTTTGTGTAATTCATGTGTTAAATCCTGTACATCTGGTCCAATCCAAGGTTCTGGAGTTTGTCCAGCACTTTGCCAGCCCACAGCATAATTTTTCACACCCGCCGCTTTTGCGATTAAATCAGCAGTTTCTTGTAACTGATCTGGATATGGATCTCCAAACTCTTTAATCTTTTCTGGAAGAGAGTGAGCGGATACTATTAAACAAGCTTTTTCACGCTGTTCTTCTGTCATTTCCGCAAATGCAGCGCTTACTTTTTCGCTCCAATATTGGATGAATTTTGGTTCATCGTACCAACTTTCTACAGAAGTAATTTTCAAATTACCTAGTTTTTCGGCTTCCTCTTGAATACGTCCGTTATACGATTTAATGGAGAATGTCGAGAAGTGTGGCGCTAATACCATAGAAACAGCTTCTGTAATGCCATCTTTATGCATTTCAGCAACAGCGTCCTCTAAGAACGGCTCGATATGTTTTAACCCAATGTACAGCTTAAAATCGATTTCATCTTGCACTTCATTCAAACGATCACAAAGACCTTGTGCTTGGTTTTTCGTAATTTTAGCAAGTGGAGAAATACCTCCGATTGCTTGATAACGACCCGTCAAATCTGCTAACTGTTCATCGCTTGGCTTACGACCATATCGAATATGCGTGTAATAGCGTTCAATATCGGCTTCTTCATAAGGTGTTCCATATGCCATTACTAATAAACCCATTGTTTTTTTCATCGTATTCACCTCAAAAAAATTTTAGTTAGATTTTGCTGCGATAAGTTCTTTACTATATTCATGTACAAAAGTTGTTAAACGTTTTAATGTATCTGGATTCACTTCTGGGAATACACCATGTCCAAGGTTAAAGATATGACCTGGTTGCGCTACCCCTTGCTCCAAAATTAGTTTTGCACGTTTTTCAATTTCTGCCCAATCTCCAATTAAATAAGATGGATCTAAGTTACCCATAAGTGGTTTTGTCAATCCTTTAGCTCGAGCTTCCTCGATGGATAAACGCCAGTCAATTCCGACTACATCAACAGGTAGGTCATGCCATTCCATTGCTAAATGACTAGCACCAACACCAAACGTAATTAGTGGTACCCCAGTTTCACGAAGCTCTGTGAAAATACGTGTCATTACTGGTTTAATGAAAATACGATAATCTGCTACGTTTAAAGCACCAACCCAAGAGTCGAAGATTTGAATTGCTTTCGCCCCTGCTTTTACTTGTGCTTTGATATAAACAATAATCATATCGGCAAGCTTGTCCATTAATGCTAACCATGCTTGTGGTTCAGAAACCATAAATGCTTTCGTTTTGTTATAGCTCTTTGAAGGACCTCCTTCAATCATATAACTTGCAAGTGTAAATGGAGCCCCTGCAAATCCGATTAAAGGAACATTTAATTGTTCCGTTGTGAGTAATTTAATTGTTTCTAATACAAATGGAACATCGTCTTCTGGAGATAAGTCTCCTAAGTTGGCTACATCTTGTACGGTACGGATTGGATTATCAATCACTGGACCAACACCCGATTTAATTTTTACATCAACCCCAATGCCAGGTAAAGGAGTAACAATGTCTTTGTATAGTATTGCCGCATCTACATTATAATTTTCAACAGGTAAGCGTGTTACATACGCACATAGTTCTGGCTCATGTGTAATTTGCTCTAAAGAATATTTTTCTTTTATTTTTCTGTACTCAGGTTGGGATCTTCCCGCTTGCCTCATGTACCATACTGGAGTATGCTCCACTTGTTCTCCACGCGCTGCACGAAGAAGTGTATCATTAAAAGTAGTCATTCAAAATTCCTGCCTTTCTTCTATTTAACCGTACTGTTTTCAAATATACGTTTCAACTATAGTCGTTCTTTTTCTTATTGTATAGTTATATACTGTAATTGTCATAAATTTGTTCTGTTTTCTAAATCTTAGTTAGACAATGCGTTTTTTAATTTGCATTTATGGGAAAAGTATAAGCATAAAACATAATTGGAGGTAATCGTATGAATTTTTATATGACATCTGGAACACCTGAATTTATGCAATCTATAAAAAAGAAGCATCCCCATGATCATATATTTATCTTACATGGAACAGGAAACTCCTTACTGATTCATGAAACAGATAACAAAACTGTTTTCCAAGTACCACGAAAGTATGAAATACTAGAATCACTAGGGCAAATTTCTGAAAAAGGTTATTTCGTCCTGCACCATATCCCGGTCTCCGAAGAAGGGAAACCCATTTTCGAATTTAAGTATACAAACTTATCTCCAACAATAGAAAACGAACCAGGATTTATCGCACTGCGCGTCTTAAAACAGATTAAATCAGACACATATATTATTTTAACGGAATGGTCTGGACCAAGCAGCTACGAAGTCTGGGCAAAAACAGTCACTCTGGACTTCACCAACGTTGCAGATAAACAAAAGCTCTTTACAAGCGCACCATACGTTTCGAACTATCATGCACAATCAGAAGAAGAAGCCTAAAGATACTGGCTTCTTTTTTTCTGTTATAATTGAGTGAAAAATTAAATAATGGGGGTTAACTTATGACTGGAAAGTTATTAGAAAAACTAGAGAGTTCTTTTGAAGACATGGTAGCAATTCGTCGTTATTTACATATGCATCCGGAAGTTTCTTTTCAAGAAACAAAGACTGCAAAATATATACAAGACTTCTATACAGATTTAGGAATTACTTTTCAAGCAAATGTAGGCGGAAATGGAGTTGTCGCAAGAGTTAAAGGTGATTTACCAGGCAAAACAGTAGCTCTACGTGCAGACTTTGATGCACTACCGATTCAAGACGAAAAGGATGTCTCTTACAAGTCTACAGTAGCTGGGGTTATGCATGCTTGTGGACATGATGGACATACTGCAGCACTACTAATTTTAGCTCGAACATTAAATGAAATGAAAGAACAGTTGTCAGGGGAATATGTATTTATTCATCAGCATGCCGAAGAATATGCGCCTGGTGGAGCTAAGCCAATGATTGAAGCAGGCTGTTTAGAAGGGGTAGACGTAATTTTCGGTACTCATTTATGGTCGCTAACTCCTCTTGGAACAATTGAATATAAATCTGGCCCAATCATGGCAGCCGCCGACCGATTTGAAATAACCATTCAAGGTAGAGGCGGCCACGGAGCTAATCCTCATCAAGCAAAGGATGCAATCGTCATCGCATCTCAATTAGTTGTAAACTTACAACAACTGGTTTCCAGAAGAGTCAACCCAACAGAAGCTGCTGTTTTATCTGTAGGTTCATTTGTAGCAGATAATGCTTTTAATATAATTGCAGATTCGGTGAAGCTTGCCGGAACTGTTCGAACTTTTAACGCAGAGGTTCGTGATTTAATGGAGCGTGAACTAAAGAGAGTGCTTGAAGGAACTTGTATGACAGCGGACTGTACGTATTCACTTAGTTACGATAGAGGATATCCACCTGTCCTTAACCATCAATCGGAAACGGAATTTTTAGAGACAGTTGCTAAAGAAATTCCTGGTGTAGAGAACGTACAAGAGTCCATTCTTCATATGATTGGAGAAGATTTTGGATATTATTTAGAGAACATTCCAGGAACATTTTTCTTTACTGGAGCAATGCCAGAAGGAGAAGTTTTCCCTCATCACAGTCCAATGTTCGACTTCGATGAACGCGCGATGCTCATTGCTGCGAAGACATTAGGTTCCGCCGCTATTAAATACCAAACAAATTAGAAAAATTATCCTTGAATCAATTTCATAAATCTAATTTACATAAAAAAACACGAACAATACTAAAGGAATATATATTTTACACGGAATAAAGTATAGTTGATTTCGGCTATAGGCGGACGCTTTCCGCGGGGTGAGCGATAAGCCATCACCGCCGCTACGCGTCGTTTGTGATGTCTTATCTGTCTCACTCATCCCGCTGGAGTCGCCGCCTGCCGCTTCAATCAACACAGCAGTAAATGTTCGTATTTTAATGACAAAGTACTATTTATGAAATTAACTCATACTTAAATAGGTTGTTGTTCTTAGAAGCATAACAAAAAGGCTGTCAAATACGACAGCCTTTTCTCTATTTTTTACTCATTCGTAGCGTTAGTTCGGATATAACAAATACGATTACTGGTACAAGTATCATGAGTAAAGTATATTCCCCTTTAATCAGTATTCCCAGTAAAACAAATAACGCTTGTACAACTTGAATGATGCGAAGTAACTTGTTTACTGCACTCTTTCTAGCTTCTGGATCAATCGGAAATAGTAAATCCATACGGAATTCATGCCCGGATAGTAGAGCATGTTTTATCTGTATAACTGTCGCAAACGCAAGTGCACCTGTAAAGATAATCGCAACGATTGAAAAAGGAATAAAAATAGCCCCTACAACAGATAAAAAGCTCAGTCTCACCCATAAGTAAAAATAATCGTTTGTACGAATGAATGTCCGCATTACTAAATACAGTTGTGTGTTCTTTTGTTCATATGGAGCTAGCTTATAAAAAGCATCTAACCATTTTCTTCTTTTCGTCATCCCTCGAATATGGGGAACATCCGTAAAATAGTTTGCGAATCGATAGAATCTCATCATACGAGACTGTTCAACCTCTATAAAATGATCGAACGGAAAGGGTACTTCCTTCTTTCTCTTTGCCCAAACACTCATATAAATTCCTTGTAAAATACCAATGATTATTAAAAATAAATAGCTAGCACTTAATAAGAAATATAAGGCCGCTATTAGTAATAGAAATCGGACAAAACGATCTGCCCATAACCCCCTACCACTAGATGCCCATCGATAATTAAACTCAGTTTGAATACTCCAATACTTCAACACTAAAACAATCAAAAAGAAATATATTATTTCATTCTTCGTAGCTCCCGCAACTTTCGTTAACAATGGAATGGAAACGATGAAAGCTGCAAGTGAAACAAAAATAGAAGAAAAATATGTCCATCTGAGAGCAAGCTTTAAATACTCCCCTAGCTTTGTTTCTAGTGGCAGAAAATAAACACTATCTGCATTTTTGAGCAAGGTGACCGGTGTGCTCATTGCTAGCAGTAAACTTAAAATGAAAGCCACCACAATAAAAGCGGGAAAATCCTTTGGAGCTGTATTCAGCCATTCACTATACGTATATCCTGCTGCACCAATCACAAAAACAAGGACAAGTGCTATATGCCCAGACACAATATATTTTAAGTACTTCTGCAGCTCATTTATATAATAAACAAAACGTTTACTCCATACTTCACGCAAATTGTTCATCTTGTTGTTCCTTCGTCATCTCAATATATAGGTCATCTAGCGTTGCATGTGGCATTTTAAAGGCTACTCGAAGATCATCCATTGTCCCTTGAGCACGAATTTTCCCGTTATGCAAAAGAAGGATGCGATCACAATATCTTTCCGCGGTTGATAAAATATGTGTGGACATTAGGACTGATGCCCCTTCGTCCTTCCTCGCTTTCATCTGATCAAGTAGCGATTGTATTCCTAGTGGATCTAACCCAACAAAGGGCTCATCAATTATATATAAGGAAGGACTCACTAAAAATGCACACATAATCATTACTTTTTGACGCATTCCCTTAGAGAAATGTGCAGGGAACCAATTCAACCTTTTTTCCATACGAAACTCCTTTAAAAGAGCTTCTTTTCTAGCTTCAAAAACCGATTCCTCTAAATTATATGCCATTGCAGTAAGCTGTAAATGCTCTTTTAACGTTAACTCATCATACAAAACAGGTGTTTCTGGTATATAGGAAAAAGAAGAGCGATAAAGTGCTGGGTCATCTTTCAACGTTTTCCCGTTGAGCAGAATTTCCCCTTTTACAGCATTCATTGTTCCAATCACATGTTTAATAGTTGTACTTTTCCCTGCTCCGTTCAACCCGATTAATCCAACGAGCTCACCTTTACCGATGGAAAAATTTAGATCGTGTAACACCGGCTTTCTTGTATATCCACCTGTTACATCTTTTACTTCTAATACAGTCATTCCTGCACCTCACTTCTTATCAATAAGTTTACCAAATCCTGTACGAAAAATCTTCTTTCAAACACATTCTACTTGGCATATTTGCATCCAGATTTTGAATTGTGAAGGTAATTTACTCCTTTCAAAGTCTGTGACATCCGCCGAAGGTTCTCACTTTAACAGCTTGCTTTGTAAACACTATAAAGTTAAACAAACCTGTCCCATTATATGATAAACTCTTCCTAACAATGAATAGGAGGTATTTATATGAGTGAGTGTATTTTTTGCAAAATAATTGACGGTTCCATTCCAAGTGCAAAGATTTATGAGGATGAGCATGTATACGCCTTTATGGACATTATGCCCCTAACAAAAGGCCACGCGCTGGTTATTCCAAAAAATCATAAAGAAAATGTGTACGACTTATCGGAAGAAGAAGCGAGCAATTTATTTAAAGTTGTTCCCAAAATTGCCACTGCATTAAAAGAAACATTCGGACCTGTAGGCATGAATCTATTAAATAATAATGGGGCACCTGCTGGGCAAAGTGTTTTTCATTTCCATTTACACTTTATCCCTCGCTATGATCAAACGGATGGCTTCCGTGCAACATGGAATACAAAAGAAAAATCATTTACACCTGCTATGATCCAAGACTTAGCGAAGGTTCTATCAGAAAAGATAAATCAATAACTATTGCTTTTATAGCTTTAAAGACTTACAATCATTTATAAGTTTCTTGCTAACGATCAAGAGGATACGTTAGAGGAATCCAAAACATTAGAGCTTAGAAAAGCTGAGGAGAGATGAGAATTGAATACAAAAAATTTAGTATTAATGTCCCTATTAATAGGGGTAGGAGCAGTACTTTATATTATTATCCCAGGTATTAATGGTGGGATGAAACCAGATTTTATGTTAACAATGATGTTTATCGGAATTTTATTATTCCCTAATGTAAAGAGTGTATTTTTACTAGGAATATCTACAGGTGTCATTTCTGGATTGTTTTCTACATTCCCTGGAGGATTTGTACCAAATGTGATTGATAAATCAGTCACAGCATTCGTTTTCTTTGGATTAGTACTGTTACTGAATAGATTTGCTAACAAAATCCCGGTTGCCGTAGCACTTACATGTGTAGGAACGCTTGTATCTGGAACAGTATTTTTATCAACTGCCATTTTTGTATTTGGAGCAGGTGAAGCATTCGGAGAGTTATTTACTTTAGTAGTTCTACCAGCAATTGCGATTAATGGTGTAGCATTCTTTATCATCTATCCAATCATTGGACAGCTCATTAAAAGATCGAAATTTGAGACAGCACTTACAGATTAAAAATTACTTGCTTTCCTTTTCGAAGGAAAGCTTTTTTTGTATAGAATAATATGTTTTAATAGGTGGAAGAAAAGGAATAATACATTTAAGTAAAGGAGTGAGTTATTTGAAAGTATCACAATTATTATATGGAATCGCGATAGGTGCACTTTCTGGGGCTACAGCTGTACTTCTGACTACACCGAAATCTGGTAATGATTTGCGGACATCCTTAAAGTCCACCTCATCAGAATATCGGGACAAGCTTTCAGATGTTAAAATTCACCTACAAGACCTCAAAGCGTCGATTAGTAACTTAGCGAAAGAATCGAAAGAAGTAATTCCTAGTACTGTTGAAGATATTAAAGCAAGTGTACAGCTTTGGAAAAGTGAAACTGATCCTCTTCAGCAACAGCTACAATCAGAAATTTCATCTCTACAAACAGCAATTGAGGAACTAGAACGGACGCTTCCAAAGAAAGTTACAACAGGTGAAGTCAATTAAAAAAGTATGCCTTTAATCTTTCCGATTAAGGCATACTTTTTTTTGAGAACATTATAATTTAAATAATATTTTCGAATATTTTATTTCAACTTATATACTTTGTTGCTATAATATTTGAAAGATTAGAATGCAGAAAGAGGGGTATCTATATGAATGATCAGTTTTATACAATGAAGGAAGCAATGCTCTATAGTCAGCGAATTGCACAAATTTCCAAGGCTCTTTGGAAAGCAGTAGAAAAAGATTGGCAAACTTGGATAAAACCTTATGATTTGAATATTAATGAACACCATATTTTATGGATTTCTTATCATTCGAAGGGAGCTACAATATCTGATGTTGCAAAGTTTGGTGTAATGCATGTTTCTACTGCATTCAATTTTTCTAAGAAATTAGAGGAACGAGGACTACTCTCCTTTTCCAAAAGAGAGACAGACAAACGTAACACTTATGTTGACGTAACTGACAAAGGTAAAGTATTACTGGAAGAAATGTATGAAAACTATCATGAAACACCCCATTTTGTCATTGAAGGTTCTCTTCCCATGAAAAATTTGTATGGAAAATTCCCAGAATTTTTGGATGTAATGTCCGTCATTCGTAATATATATGGCGACGACTTTATGGAAATTTTTGAACGCTCTATTAAAAATATCGATGAATCCTTTACCCCTAATGATTGAGTTTAGGTCAATGAAAGCGTTCTATTAATCTTAATAAATTATGTATTGCATTTTAGTAGTAAAAGTCGTATTGTATGTATCTGAAACAAATTCATCATTTTAAATAGGATGGAGATGCATACACTTTGCATTGCTGGAAAACAATTAATGTGAAAAAACAATATGGCTTAGAAAGGCTATTTCTCTTTTCCTTCATTTTAGTTATAACTGTTTTTTCTTTCGCATACGCTTTGCTAGGAATTATAAACGATTCCCAAAAATCCGATGATTATTTTTTGATTTTTATTCTCGCTTTTTTTAGCGTGTATCCAATTCATAAATTATTTCATTTCATCCCCCTTTTTCGCTATCGAGAGAAAGTAAAATTCGAAATTAAAAAGCAATTTAAATGTTTCCCTATTTTTTCCATAAGAGTTTTTGAACCGATCAATAAAAACAGATTTTTATTTTCTTTATTAGCGCCATTTATTTTTATTAATCCTACACTCATTATTGGAGCATTAGTTATACCTAATTTTGCTCATTATTTTACGATGTTATTTGCTTATCACTGCGGAATTTGTTTGATTGATTTAATATATGTAAAAAACTTAAGTAGATCGCCAAAGAGGGCATTAATTGAGGAAACGGACGCTGGATACGAAATTTTAATAGCTTCGACACATCCTTAGCAATATGTAACACTTGTAAGTTTCTGTCCTTCTTTGATATGCTTACTAGTATATGAAGGGAGTTTAGACATGATTATATTTACGTTAGTTCTATTCTCAGCATTTTATTTGCTACAAATTAACCGTATGACATACGCTTTAGTAATGTCAAAAGAAATTCCAGAAGAAAAACATCCGAAGATTTTTCGTACAATTAATATACTAATTACGATTCTTCTTGTGACCTTCTACGTTGAACTAGTTTATACAGTTTAAGAGAAAAAAATTGACCCAAATCAACTAAATGATTTAGGGTCATTTCTTTTTTTAGCACATACATGAGGAGAGGGACCAAGACCCAAAATTATCTGGACTTAGTCCTGGGCACGATTAGTAGATAAATGCTGCGCCAACAATGATCAATAGAATAAACAGAACTACAAGCAATGCAAATCCAGAACTGCTACTACCTTGGCTATATTGTCCACCCATTTAGAACACCTCCCTTTTCCATTTATCGTATGCACTATTTTGAACTTACGGTAGGCAAATGAAAGGGAACCATTTTTGTTTTTATTTCGTTTATGTTATAGTTACATCTGCAGCAAGTAGAAGTGAGGAGAGATTTTCATGAAAAAAACAGTATTGTCATTAACACTAGCAGCATCCGTTTTAGCTTTAGGAGCATGTAGCAATGATTCTGCGGACAGCAGTGAAGTGATTGCTACATCAAAGGTTGGAGACATCACGCAAAATGATTTGTATGAAGAAATGAAAGCATCTATTGGAGATCAAGCATTTCAACTTCTAATGATTGAAAAAGTTCTTGATTCTAAGTATGATGTGTCAAAAGAAGAAGTGGACGCTCAATTAAAAGCAGATAAAGAGCAATTTGGTGAAAGCTTCGAAGCAATGATCGCTCAACAAGGCTATACAGAAGAATCCTACAAAAAATATATAGAGCTTAATTTATTACAAGAAAAAGCTTTAATAGAAGATGTAGAAGTGAAAGAAGAAGACGTGAAAGCAGCATATGAAAATATTAAAAATGAGATTAATGCTCGTCACGTTTTAGTAGCAGATGAAGCAACAGCTAAAAAAGTGAAGACTGAGCTAGAATCTGGCAAAGACTTTGCAGAAGTTGCAAAAAAATATTCTACAGAACCAGCAGCTCAACAATCTGGTGGAGAACTAGGATGGTTTGGTAAAGGGAAAATGGTTCCAGAATTTGAAGAAGCTGCATTTGCATTAGAAAAAAATGTGATTAGTGAACCAGTAAAAACACAACATGGTTTTCATGTGATTGAAGTAACGGATAAACGTACGATTAAAGAATCATATGAAGATAAAAAAGCTGAGCTTGAAAAACAATTAAAGCTTGAAAAAGCTGATCCTTCTATCTTATTAACAAAAGTAGCGAAAATGATGAAAGACGCAGATATCAAGATTCAAGATGAAGACTTAAAAACTGCACTTGATCAATTTTTAGCTGCGGCTGAACCTCCTGCTGAAGGAGATAAAACAACTGAAGAAAAATCTTCTAAAGAAGGTAGCGAGAAGTAAGAGATAAAAAGCGTAAAGGCAACGAGCCTTTACGCTTTTTAATTTGTTTTATTCAAAAGTTGGTTTGTAGAATGAACGATTTTCGAGTGGGAATAAACGCTCTGTAAATTCACCTGGATTTGTTTTATCCAATGCCCTATTTAGCATATTCATCTTCGCATCTATATTATCGATATAATGCAAGATTTCCGCTTCGCGAACCATAGGACGTTTTGGGCTTCCCCACTCTTCTTTTCCATGATGGGAAAGCACCATATGCTGAAGAAGCATTACCTCTTCTCCTTCAATTTGAAGTTCTTCTGCTGCTTTTGAAATTTCATTTACCATAATAGTAATATGCCCTAGCAAATTACCTTCAATTGTATAAGTTGTTGCTACAGGGCCTGAAAGCTCTAATACCTTCCCTATGTCATGCAAAATGATCCCTGCGTATAACAGGTCTTTATTTAACGTTGGATACAGCTCACTTATTGCTTTTCCAAGCTTCAGCATGGACACTACATGATCAATCAAACCAGAGGCGTAATCATGATGATTTTTCGTTGCCGCTGGAAATGTCATGAATGCTGTTTGATGCTTTTTGAGTAAGTGTCGTGTAATTCGTTGGATTAAAGGATTTTTCATTTCAAAGAAAAATTGTAGTAATTCTTCCATCAACTCTTCTTTTGGCTTCTCTGCCGATGGAACAAGATCATTAATTGTTATGGTTTCATCTGATTTTACTGGTCGAATGCTCTTTACACGAAGCTGAAATTTCCCACGATAATCTTGAATCTCCCCGCCTACTCGTACGATTTGACTTGCAGCATACTGCTTTTCATGATCTTCGTTTGTATCCCAAAGTTTCGCTTCGATATCACCGCTTTTATCTTGTAATACAAGCGACATAAATGGTTTTCCAACAGTTGTAACACCTTTTGTTGATTGTTTTATTAGTAAGAAATGATCTACTGGATCCCCTACTCGTAGTTGTGTAATTCCCTTCATTTCACAATCCCTCCACTTCCGGCTAATAATGTCGCTACTTGTAGGACATGTGCGTCTTTCCAGACATATCGCATATTTTCATGACATGTAAAGTACAGTAGTTGATGTTCTTTTTGTAACTCTGTCATTAATTGTACCACTTGTTGTAATCGGAAACGATCGAAATGCACAAATGGATCATCCATGATGATTGGAAAAGGTGCCTTGTTTACTAATGATACTGCAAGCGCGATGCGAAGCGAAATATAAGCTTGTTCTTTTGTCGCCTGACTAAGTTCTGCTATTTTAAAACGCTGCCCATTTGCTTTAACTGCTTCAAAGTTTCCTTCTGGTGTTAGCGTTAAATACTCATAGGAATTACTTGTAAGCATTTTAAAGTAACACTGAGCGTTTTCCAGAACTTCTGGAAGACGTTCTTCCTTTAGCTGTACCATCGTTTGTTTAATCGCTTCTACAACAATTTTATAAGCAGCCCATTTTTTCACTAGTTCCTGTAGCTCTGCTTTTTTCAGTTCTATTTGTTGCAAGTTTTCACTTTGTTCATCGTCTTCTACTAACTTATTTGTTTTATATAGCAAAGATGCTTTTTCTTCCACAAATTCGTTACGTTGTTCTTGCAAGGCTTGCAGTTTTGAATTACTTTCTTTTTCAAAGGTTTCTTCAAAGTCTTGTATTCCTATATCTTTATTGCCGAGCTGCAATCGGATATGCTTCAATTCTTTTTCTAACGTTATTCTTTGTTCGTACACTGTATGTGCAGCATAGTAATCTCCTTCCGATTCCACTTTCGCTTCCTGGAAGAGAGATGCTTTGTTTTCAGCATATGACGCAAGAAGTAATAGATGTTCCTTTAGCTTTACTGCCAATTGATCTATTCTTTTCGTGATAGATTGCTGTTCTTCCGTATTTTTCTTTTCTACTAAATAATATTCTCGAAGCTGATGGAAAAGCATGTCTTCTTGAAAAGAGATGTGCGTTATCTCCTTTGCCTGTTTCAAGATTTCCTGTAATCTGCCTCTTACTTCATATAATTTGGTTTCCATAGTATCCAGCTCAATCTGCTGTTCTTGAATAATGCGAAGTCGATTGAACAACTCGGGCAATAAACTAGGGGAAAGCTGATCACTTATAGAATAACGGTTTAAAAATGACTTTACACGATGTGTGAAGTCTATTTTTTGGCGTTCTAATGAAGTAATTGTATGCTCCAATTGAGTTACTTGCTCCTTTAAGGATTGTTGTTCCTTCACTAGTAAGCTTTCGTACTTTTGAACATCATTCGATTGCTGCATGCCTTTGAGCATGAATGTGAAGCCTGCATATATAAGAGCACTAATTATTACTGTAGTCATGGCAATCATCCAATTAGACTGAAGATAACTTAAAATAAAGCCTACTAATAGAATAGCCCCAATAAGTACAAAAGCAATTCCATTGCCATGGTTTTTCTCATTAGAAGAACTGTTCGCTCGTTTAGACTCCAGTATACGTGCTTGGTGCTGATCTAAATCCTGTTTTTTCATCTGCAATAAGCGATTTTCTTGCTGCAACTCTCTTTCTAAACTTTCTTTTGTATGAAGTAAAGAAACGAGTTGGTCTTCTTGCTGAATAGATACATCTGCTTCGACAATATACGCTAAGCTCTTCTCCCAATCTACTCCAACTAGTGCGAGCTGCTGCATTTGATTTTGAAGCGTTTTACTTTGCTCTTCTTCTATTTGTATTCGCTTTGCTCGTAACTGATGCCATTCGGTTTCACTACTCAAAAATGAATGGAGTGAATCTAATTGTTCTTTGGGAAGGACATCATTGCTACTTTTTAATGATTGCAGCTCTTCCTTTATTTGCTCCGTGGCAACTTTTATATTTGTTTCTTTATCTTTTATTAATTCATACCGACGAATGCCATCTGCTGGAAAGCTTTGATCCTTTATTTTTTCAAGGGCCTGTACTAATTCTAATTCCCTTTCCTTCATCGGCTTTAGTTGTTTCCAATGCATATACTGTTGTATTTGAGTAGAAATCCTTTTCTCTTTTTCTATCGTTTCACTTATAAGTACTTCCAACTGCTGTATTCGTTTTATGGAAGGTTCGTATTTTTCCACTTCCTCCATTTGTTGTTTCCAGTTTGCCTCTAATTCACGTAACTCTTCTATCTTTTGATTAATTAAGGGCTTCCTACCGGTTGGCTTAAAAAGCTCACCCATTTCCTTCATAAATTGTGTTTCTACATTTGATAAAGTGTCCATTCCAGTAGTTCCAGAGGACAAAAGCGTTCTTGTCAATTCCTCCTCTGTCATTTTTTCAAAGCCTTGTAATTGAAGTAAGGAGAATGAAAAAATCGCCTCAAAATCTGCGCGATTATACGAATGAAGTAAGCTTACAAGTTCCTGCTCTCCTCCACGAGTCCCATCTGTAAAATAGAGCGTGACATCTCCACTTGCCTTTCCTTTTACACGCTCAATTATTACTCGGTTTTCCTGTTCATCTATTACATGGATTCTTCCACCGTACATGGCACCACTTTTTGGTTCATATCGTAATAGTTGTGCATTCTTTTGAGGAAATCCAAAAAGAATATGCAAAATGAATTGTTGAATAGTAGATTTACCTGCTTCATTCTCACCATAAAAGACATTTACTCCGTCTTGTAAATCAATTTCAACATTTTCATGCTTTCCAAAACCATAAATATGGAGCTTTTCTATTTTCACCTGTTACTCCCCCCTCGTTACAGCTTTTGAAAGTACATGCTCTGCTTCCCTCATCGTGTTATCAATAAAATTCTGATCAATTGCAGGTAAATATCTACTTCCTTTTGGGTGCTGATACATATCTTTTAAGACATTTTTCCAATCGGAAATTTCCCAGTCATGTAATATTTCCATCAGCATAGTAGATTCCTTCCATTCTTCTTTTGGAAGCTTTATATTTAGCTCTTTCACAATTACAAAGGCATTTTTCGTGTCAACACTTTCTTGAATTAAAGATAGCCATTCTTCCTTGGGTGATGCTTGTAGCAGTTCAGCCGTTTCTTCCGAAATGTCCGTCAGTGTAAGCTCCACTATAGCATTTCCATTTAAGGCGATATAGCTATTTAGCGCTTGCTCAATATGTTGAATTAATTCATTCGCGTGCATGATGCCTTTACACGATACACTCATCTCATCATAAATAAAAGCAGATGAAGGAATAAATTGAAGATCCGCCTTATCTTTCGTTAAGGTGACTTCATAAAACCCCTTGACGCCTTTTTCATTTCGGTGCCTGCTTTGGATATTTCCTGGATAAACGATAGGAGGATCATCGTGGACAATTTGACGCTTATGAATATGCCCAAGAGCCCAATAATGATAGCCCTTCCCAATAAGATCACTCTTTCGAAACGGAGCATACACATCATGTTCCTTGTTCCCTTCCATACTGCCATGAAGCATTCCTATATGAACGTCCCCGTTGTTCGCGATTGGATAAAAAGTATGCATTGCTTCACGAATATGTCGTTCCTTATAACTAAACCCTGAAATTTGCACAGTAACTCCTTTTATCATAATGGACTTCGTTTCTACTTCTTCGCCAAATACATGGACATTCTCTGGTAGCTGAAAGCGAACCCAGCTCCCACTTAAATGATCATGATTACCATAACAAATAAAAACAGGAATATTTTCTTTACCTAAAGCTTCCATTCCTTTTTGAAATAAATGCTGTGCACGTAGGCTTCTATTCTCTCCATCATAAATATCACCGGCTATTAATAAAAAATCGGGCTTACTAGCAATCGCGTACTCTATGATGTTCGTAAAAGCATGAAAGGTACTTTCTCGTATATCCTTCCATCTATTTTGTGGAATAGCGGAAATCCCTTTAAATGGACTATCCAAATGTAAATCTGCAATATGAAGAAAATGAATTTCTGTCATCCAATGCACCTCATTAAAAACGAATATTTGTTCTTATTTTATCATATTAAAAAGACTGTATACAACTAAATGTGTACAGCCTCCCGCTTTATGATTATGCGCTTTTACGTTCTATTTTTAATTGCCGAAGCGTTAGCATTAGTCCAGTTAATCCTGCGGTCATAGAAGGAGGAATACTAAATAGAAGGTACTTCCATTGATCCGTTATCAAAGAGAGTAATAGAAAAAATAGTGGAAATCCAATTAATACAAACAATGAAACAAATAGTGCCCATTTAGTATTATTTTTCACTTTATAACACTCCTTATTTAGTTATCTTGATTAGCAATAAAAGCTCCTATTGAATAGGAAACCATATGAACTACCCATAGCCCTGTTAGTAAGAAAAAGGTCAGTCCAGGTCCTTCCATTAATATGACAATCATCCACACAATTAGAATGGCAACAGTCGTCGCTATCCAAGAATAGGATCGTGCTTTTTCATGAACTTTTTTATAACGCTCGTCAAACCATCTCTTTTTCTTTCCAATTTTCCACATAATAAAGAAAACAATAGACATTATGACAATAGCTAAAGGCAAACCGATTAAAAATGTAAGCAAATCAAATTCTTCATACATTCTTTTCATCCTCCTCATAAATAAATAATTGTTCAATAGTACATTGGAACAGTCTAGAAATTTTAAAGGCCAAATTGATGGATGGATTGTACTTCCCTTTTTCTAACGAAATAATCGTCTGCCTTGATACATCCAGCTTCTCTGATAGTTCATCCTGTGTCATTCCCAATGCCATTCTTCTGTCTCGAACGAAATTCTTCATACCTCATCACCCCTTTTTGTAAAGGTAGCTTTACGTAAAGTATACTTTACACTCGATTACTACGTCAAGCTTACTTTACATATTATTTTCAAAATTTTTCGTGTATAATCTATATAAGAATAATAAAGGGGTGTTCATTCTTGAAAATGTATAAATTCACTGCATTTGAACCAACTGGAAAATTGATTGTGGAAGAGACTTGGAGTTTCGAAAATGACGACGAAGCGAAGAAAAAAGGGGAAGCTGCTGTAGAAGAAAAAGGCTTAGCAGAAACAACACATCGTTTAGTAAATAGCTCCGGTAAACTAGTATTATTCCACGTGTAAATAGATAAGGTACATTAACCATTAGGTTGGTTTATGTACCTTTTTTTATTTTTCATGCCCAGTTCCAATAGTTGATTTTTGATAATTTGTAATAAAGTTTGATTAAAATCATCTCACCTCTAAATGAAACTTATAGAGCTGAGATGATTTTTATTAAATATTTATGTTAACATCACTTTAAAGATTGTGAAGAAATGTACTTAAACTAACGCAGCAGGTTAGTGAAAGATTATTACTCAATGCAATTCCATTATCTGTTAAAATAAGAGTACCTTATGATTTTAGTTTGGATATGTAAATTGAGGAGGAAAACAATGAAGCGATTGCCATTTGAACGTCCAACAGACAAATATGATGAAAGACTTTTTTCAATCGATGAACAACTTTGCGCATTGCTAAAAGAACGTAAGGACATTTCAAGCAATAATCCAGGTTTTCCACCAGAAGAAGCAATCACAAATTGGTCTATAAAATACGACCTCTACGAAGATTATTTAAGTTCATTGTTCAAATCTATGAAATTGGAGGATTTCTTTAAACCTCGTGTTGAACCGACTGGATTTAGAAAGCACTTACCTGTTTTAAAATCAGTTGAAATAAATGAACGTTTTTACTCAGTAACCCTCATTCGGCAGTATGAGAATGCCAGCGTTATACGTCTTAATGTCGATTGGGATGGTAAAGATGAATCACCAATTGACATACATCATCTTCATCGCAATTCATTTGAATTGTTTTTATTAGGAGAATACGATTGTCGTGCGGATGGAGGAAGAGGTTCAACGGGAACTAACACCCACAACTTCATCGTTTCTCCACCGTTACCTGACGATATTTCAGGACTTGAATTAGTTTTCAGAGAATATAGCGACACCTTTAGGGACAAACCAACAGGTCTTGAGATTGTAATGCATCTGGAGTAATTTTCACTAACGAGTGCTGTAGTGAAAGAACATGGGTTGCTTAGGCAACTCTTTTTTCTTATTGAACTAACGCAGCAGGTTAGTTGAAGAACTCGTATTAGCTTTGTTTAACAATCGGGCCATATTGTTGAAGAATCAAGTACAATAGAATCAGAGGTTTTCTTCAAATAAAAAACAGAAAATTTAAAGAGGATATAAAAATGTATAATGAAACAGCCAAAAATATTAGAGAAAGTTTAACAGCTGATTGTACGAAGTGCTTTGGACTTTGTTGCACAGCGCTTAATATTGTAGCATCGAGTGATTTTCCAATTAACAAGCCAGCAGGTAGACCTTGTGTTAATTTAAAATCTGATTATGGTTGTCAAATTCACAGTAACCTACGTGAGAGAGGTTTTAAGGGATGTACAGTGTTTGACTGTTTAGGTGCTGGACAAGTCGTTTCCCAAGTTACTTTTAAAGGTCAAAGTTGGCGAGATAATCCTGAAATTGGAGATAAAATGTTCCAAGTGTTTCCGATCATGGAACAAATACATGAAATGATTGCGTACACGGCAGAAGCCTTGACGTATGACATTCCCCATGCTTTGTCTGATAAATTGAGTGTGCAGTTAAAAGAATTGCAGAACTTAACAAAACTCGATGCTGAACAATTATTATCTCTTGATCTAGTGATGTACAGATTTCCAATAAATAAATTGCTTTCGGAAACCAGCAAGTATATTCGAGAAAGCTTAATTTCAAAGTTAGCTAGCACTATAAATGCCAAGAATTATATTCATGAAAGAGCTGACTGGATTGGCATAAAATTAAGAGGTAAAGATTTAAGGGCGATAGATTTAAGGGGAGCATATTTGATTGCAGCAGATATGAGGAATGCAGATTTAAGAGGTGTCGATTTTATTGGTGCTGATTTGCGTGATGCTGATTTAAGGGGAGCGAACTTATCTACGAGTATGTTTTTAACTCAAATGCAAATTAATTCGGCTAAAGGTGATGTAAAGACAACATTACCCTCTCATATACAACGCCCCTCTCATTGGATTAACTGATTTTGTTCATGTTTGTGTATTGAAGGAGACTTTTGAAAATTATCTCCGTTCAATTGAAGCGGAATTCCTTATTCAATTATAGGGCGCTTTTCTTTAATAGAAAGGCGTCTTTTTCTAATCAATCAGATTCTGGAACACATTTAATGGATTGGAGTTATATTAAGGTGTAGAAGAGATTGTGAAGGATTCTACTTAAACTAACGGTGTGCTTTAGTGAAAGATCGTTGAGCTGCTTAGGCAGCTCTTTTTTCTTGTTCAACTAAAGAAGCAGTTTAGTTGTATACTATTAAAACTAAAATCGTTCAAACGATGAAATATTCCGTCATTTGAAGAACCATTATTTACCGTTTGAAATTTGTTTTGAAAAATGTTAATGTGAAATTAACTTCACGTGAAGTAAACTTCACTAAAGAAGAATAAGTTGGTTAGGAGAGGAATGTTTGAAAAATCTATTTATACAGCGTTTTTTAGTCTCAACCTTGATAATTATAATGGGAATCATTCAAATAATTCTCGATACATCAGTAGAATTTAATTTCGGCTATATCACAGTATTCCTAGGTGGAATAATTTTGTTGTACTCAACAATTTCTAATATTACATCCCGAAAGAATAAATCACTAGAAAAGGAATTAGCAAAGGAATATGACGAAAGAGATGCTTTAATTGATGGAAAAGTTGCTCGCTTTTCCTTGCATATTCTGATATCCGAAATTTTAATTCTTATGTTTTTAACTAATTTTGTGGTAATCCCAACAAATACTGCATTATTTGTTGTCTTAATATCTTTAATAATTATTGAATTTGGGTCTAGAAAGTATTACAATCATTTCCTTTAATCAGGAGGATTTATGGAAAATAGAGTGAAAGAATTGCGAATAGAATATGGGATAACGCAACAAGAATTAGCTGATAAAGTAAGTGTATCTTCTAGAACAATCATCTCACTAGAAAAACAAAAGTATAATCCATCTGTGCTACTTGCGTATAAAATAGCTTCAGTTTTTAATTTATCAATTGAAGAAACTTTTATTTTTGATGAGGATGACAAATAATACATTTCATAAAGATGCACATATAAAAAAAAACGGAGGAACATAAATGCTTATTATATTATTTATTTTAGGGGCTATTTTAATAGTTTGGGGTATTTATCGTATGAAAACAGATGATGGCTTATTTGGAAAAAAACAAAAAAGTAAAAACATATTCAATTTACTTCTAATGGGAGAAGCTTCAGGATTAGGGCAATTTTTGAGTGGGATACTGTGTATTGTTATAGGTATTATCGCATTTTTTGTGAAGTAGTAATAAATGAGAATTTCTATTTTCCACTGAAATATTGTGAAAAATTTCACTTCAACTAACGGAGGCTTTAGTTAAATATTCGCTTTCCGAAATAATCAATCTTTATTACAAAAAGCCCTACAATGGTATGAAAAATAGCCCCTTTTTGATCAATCTTTGTTCAAAATAGGGGCTATGATTTTCTATTAGGATCAGCATTTTTAGCCTCATTCAAAATAAAAAGAGTCGAAGGACACCCCCTTCAACTCCCGCTACATTATTCCCTTATAATCCCGTGGCTTGTTCCAATCAACACTTCTTTACCATGCTGATTGCTATAAGTAGATTTGATTTCTATCTTTTTAAATCCCTCTGATTGGACTACATCGGTAATAGACAGCTCGCAGGTAATCGTATCACCCGTGAAAACTGGACGTAGAAACTCGCTCACCAATTCTCTCGCAATATAGTTTAAATCTCCACCAATTTTTGTCCCAATGCTTGCAGTTAATAACCCGTGAACCATCAACCGACCTTGATCATCTCGCACCATATGATGTTTTCCTTTGTCTCCTGATATCTCTGCGAACTGTATGACCTCAACTTCGCTAAATGTTCGTTTCCATGTAAAAGTTTCCCCTATTTTTAACTCCATAACAGTTACACTCCTTTAAATACAGGTGTACGCTTTTCTACAAATGCATTAATTCCTTCTATATGATCTGCTGTTTGACGCATTGCACTTTGCATTTTTGCTTCTTTTTCTAAAATTAATTCTAGGTCTCGTAGTTTAGATGCATGTAATATTTCTTTGGAAGCGATCATTGCAGCAAGTGGTGATTGCAGAAGCTTTTGAGCATAGGATTCCGCTGTTACTTGGCCTAATCCATCTGACGCTACCTCATCCACTAGACCTATTTTTAGTGCTTCTTTTCCTGTAAATAGCTGGCCGCTCCACATAAGCTCCTTTGCTTTTGGAATTCCAACTCTTTCTTTTAGGAAGAAATGTCCTCCACCATCGGGAACAAGACCAATTCCAATGAAATTCATCGCAAGCTTACTGTTTTCTTCTGTAATAATAATATCGCATCCCAGTACCATACTAAATCCAAGCCCGGCAGCTGCTCCGTGAACAGAAGCAATTGTAATTTGAGGTAATGTATATAATGTTGTAGCAATACGAGATAAATAAACCATAGCGTCCTCGATATTGAGTTGATTCTCCGTATCTATCATTGCTTTTATATCTCCACCAGCTGAAAAGGCATGCCCCTCTCCCTTTAGTATTACCACTTGAATAGATAGATCTTCTTTTAATGACTCTAAACTCTCCGCAAGCTCTCTCATCATTACTTCATTCATAGCATTCATTGTTTCTGGTCGATTTAACGATAAAGTTGCAATTCGTCCCTCTTTTTTTACTAGTAAAGTTTCATACATTACGATTTCCCCTTTATAAGTGAATGATCATTCATTATTATTAAATTCGCCTTCTTATAATTTTATTCCTGCTAGAAAGAAGAAATTCTTCTGCAATACAAAAAAGGATCTCACCCAAATATTGGGGAGATCCTTTCATTCAAGTTAGATACCTTCGTATAATTCTTGAACAGGTTTAAGTAACACTCGGTTTACTTCTTCAATTAATTGGCTTAATGCCATTTCTGCTTGAAGCATATGGAAGATTTTTTCATTACTTTGTGCAAGCTGAGCTGTTTTTTGTGCGTACTCTATCTCTTCACCAGATATTTCTTCGCCCTTCATTTGCTTCTCTTGAAGGGATAACTGTATTTTACGGAAGCTTTGAAATAGCGCTAGGGCTTCTGAATCAGCTTTTACTGATTCGACCGCTGCTTTTACATTGGCAAACTGGTCTGTTTGGCGTAGGCTTGCTTCTAACTTGTTAATGTCATCATAAATATTAATCATTTTTGTAGGCTCCTTTAATTTAAGTAGTGAAAAATACGATTAGTCCTTGGATAATTCCTATCAGACCTCCAAGAACGCCACCTAGAACAGTAATCATTTTAAATTCACGTTTGGAAATACCAAGTACGATATCTTCCAGGCGTGCTACTGGGAAAGAATCAACTTGTTCTTTTACCATATCTTCTAATCTCATTTTACGCAATACTTCTTCCAGCTTTGTTTCTGCTTCTTTAAATGCAAACGCAGTAACTTTAGGTACCAGCTGATTTTGCGTCCATTCAGTTGCACCCGGGAAGTAGTGAATAAGGTTATGATTCAATCTTTCTTCTAGAGCCAACTGATTGGTCAGGTAACCCTTCACATTGGCAATAACCGGATCAAAATCAAAGCCTTCCATCATTTCAATAATTGGTTGATCCTTTAATTTTTCCCACTCGTTCTGAACAATTTTTTCCAGCATGTTCTTAGTTCCTGGGGCTTTTAAAAACTTCAATATTTCTGGTTGAACCTTTCCTGCTAACGAAGAAGATTCTCCCATAAACATTTGAATCATACTCCCAAGCGTTCCTTTAGTAGAAAGAAAATCATCAATGAGGTTTTTAACCGCCATTTTCCCTTCTTCTGATTGGAAGAAGTCTTCTCCTTTGAGAAGAATATACGAAACAATTTCCCCCACTTTACTATCTGCTTTTTTCTGCCATTCTATAGGAGCAAGCTGACGAATCGTTTCATTTTCAATTTTTGCTTTTATTAGATTAAATTGCACATCTATTTGCTCATTTATTTTTTCATTTGCAATGGAGGCAACATTTTCAAGTCCGCCAAGTTTCAACCAATCCCCAATCGTCTTATACGATTGAAGGATATTGTCATTTAACTGCTGAACGATAAGGGTATTTGCTTTTACTCTCATTTCCTCGTTGAAATACTTCTTTTTAAATATATCAGGCGTCAATAAATGCTTAATAACCGTATTTCCTAGTTGTATTGCAAGCTCATCACGTCTTTTGGGAATTAAACCCGGTGTGAAAGGAACTCGCCATGACCCTATATATTTTGCTTCATGCGGTCTAAAAAGCATTTTAATAGCTAAGTGATTTGTAACTGCTCCAATTGCCGCTCCAACAACTGCCATGAATGTGATTGTCCATAAAAAACCCATCTATTTCACCTTTTTCCTCTAGCTTCTAGCTTATTATAGCAGAGGATAGACAAGCACATCAAATTCGCCTTGAAGTATTTAGGTCTAGATTTTAGCATTGAGCTTGTTGAACTTCTTACAAAATTTAGAATAATCAGATGAGGACGTTACTTTTATGACAGCATGGTTTTCGTTGAATGATGTTACATTTATTACAACGCGTTATACATCATTGATAACCGAATAGCATGCTCCGTTTCGTCATGCATAGCAACAAAAAGTGGAGCATATGCTTGCTGAACTGGAATTTGAAGCAACATTTCTTTGTACATTTCAGCAGCCTCTAGCTCATCTCTCACCGCATTTTTGGCACATGTTTTCAAGTCTTCACAAGGAGGACGTTTTTCCAAATTTTGAACAAATGTCCCCGTCAGCATATAATAGAGTTGTTGAAACATTTCATAATGGCTTTTTTCATCCTCATAGATATGCTCAATAAAGTCTTTCCAATATGGATCGTCTGTTAAGTTATACATATCTACATAATAATGATAATCGGCATATTCATTTTGTATTGCTTGTTTTAATTTTTCAGTAAACAAATAGATGCTCCTTTACTAGTCATTTATACTAGTGTATGCGAATAAAATCTCACACATGAAAGGTTGATTTCTTTGCTACAGCACTTTAGCTTCAAATCCTTATATAAAAATAAACAATTACCTGGTTGGTCCGTCTCCTTCTTCTACAAACAACACCGATATACAGCAGAATACGAATCAGACGGAACGATTAAGTGGATCGGCGACATACCTGCTGATGAAGAAAGCGTCAAAAAAATGATACATGAGCTAATGCTGTTTCATGTGTATGACTGATACTCACAAAATTTGTAGATAAGAAAAGCGCAAGCACCCTTTAAGTGCAATACTTGTTCGCAGACGTTTCCGGATTGCTTTGGAATGGACTTTAGCTACATCATTACCGCGCGTTTTTTAGGAGAGTAGGATCGTGACTAGCGTCACGATCCTACTCTCCTTTTCGGTAATTTTGTGGATTTCGTCCATCCGTCGCCTTCCTGCAACTGTTGGCAACAGGTTAGTGCTGTTTTGGATAACGAGAGAATAGATTCTTTCTTACTCATATTGAAAGCTCCCGAAGATGCAATTTCGGGAGCACATTTACAGTTCTATAAGTTGAATCCTAATTATTTTTCTGTCATAAGCTCTGTTTACAAGTATGAGAAATCAGGGATTACTTTTCTTAAGGCATTTATTTCAAGTTCTTGCTACCAAATTAATAACTCTGCTTTGCATGTAATGTAATGGAGTTCTTATATCATTCAAAACACCATGAACACTGGGTTCGTGGAAGTCTAATTTCATATACTTTCTTATCTTTTAAGAAAAGCGCATAGTTCCCTTTAAGTACAAAACTTGTTCGCAGACGTTTACGAATTGCTTTTGAGTGGACTTTAGCTACATCATTACTGAGCGATTTTTAGGAGAATTTATTTTATGACGAAAATCCGCGAGACTCCTGCGGAAAAACGGACTGCCAAGACCCCGCAGGCACAACCGAGGAGGCTTGGCAGTTCGTCCGCGGAAAGCGAGCGGATTTTCGGCAGGTAACAACATTTTTTCAATTAGTTGTATAAAATACAAAAACTGCATGTAGTTTAGAATTCTAAACACATGCAGCTTTCTTCATTCATTATTCATTTTCTAAGTAGTCAAAGACAGTTCCGATAAACACTTTTCCTATTTCTTTCATCGAGCGCTCATCCACATCAAATTTAGGATGATGATGTGGATAAGTTGCATTTAGTTCTTCATTTCTTCCACCTATAATAAAAAATGTACCTGGAATCACTTTTTGATAGTATGCAAAATCCTCACTACCCATCATTGGATCACTCTCGATGACATTTTCATCGCCAACAATCGATTTCGCTACTCTTTCTACACGTTTTGTTTCAGTTGGATCATTGTATATAGAAGGGCAATCATTAACGTATTTCAATTCGTATGTAGCGTCCGCCGCTTCACAAGTGCTTTTCACTATTTTTTCCATTGATTCTTGAATCAGTTTTCGAACTCCCTCATCATACGTTCGAACAGTTCCTTTAATCGAAGCGGAATCAGGAATAATATTCGTAGTACTTCCACTTGTAAATGCCCCTACAGTCACTGCAGCTGCTTTCAATGGATTAACTCTTCTACTTACAATTTGTTGTAAATTGAGTACTACTTGACTTCCCGTTACAAGTGCATCAACTGTTTCATGAGGAGATGCCCCATGGCCACCTCTCCCATGAATCGTAATATAAAAATCATCTTGTGCAGAGGATGCATAACCTTCTACTACACTAACTGTACCGTAAGGTTGTTGTGACATGACATGTGCACCATAAATTACATCTACTCCATCTAAGCAACCTTCTTTAATCATGAATTCAGCGCCACCAGGAGAAGTTTCTTCAGCAAATTGATGTAAGAATACAATCGTACCAGGTACTTCCTCTCTTACTTCACTCAATACTTTGGCAACCCCTAAGAGTGCCGAAGTGTGAATATCATGTCCGCAAGCATGCATTACACCTGGAGTTCGAGATTTATACCCTACTTCTTTCTCATCTTGAATTGGAAGCGCATCAAAATCAGCACGAAGAGCAACCGTTTTTCCGGGTTTCCCACCTTTTAGATAACCTAGTACGCCTCTTCCACCAACCTGCGTTTTCACTTCTAATCCTAAACTTGTAAGATAAGCTGCAACTTTTTTCGGTGTCTCTACTTCTTCATGTGAGAGTTCTGGATACATATGAAAATCTCTTCGCAATTCAACTAACTCTGGATAAATTTCTTCTAGTCTATTAAACAAATTTTCTAACATCCTAAACCCTCCTAATAAAAATCTACTGATTACCTCCCTTTTATACCATATTATTAGTATAGAAAGTGAGGTTTCTTTATTAGATCGTTCCTATTTTCTTTCGACCAAATAAAATATAAAAATAAGTTGAGGCAATTATATATAATATCCCTGTAATCGTAAATGCATATGCATACCCCCAATAAAATCCAAACGTCATAACTAGCCCTGTCGAAATAGTTCCTGTACTTGCCCATCCTATATTAAACACCATTTGGTTTACTGAATTGGAAAGTCCCTTATATTTATCATGTACAAGATCCATAGCTATGGCACTTTGAATCGGATTTCCTGCATTCATCA
The DNA here is from genome assembly GCF_038005325.1 of Psychrobacillus sp. FSL H8-0484. Classification (NCBI taxonomy): domain Bacteria; kingdom Bacillati; phylum Bacillota; class Bacilli; order Caryophanales; family Bacillaceae; genus Psychrobacillus; species Psychrobacillus sp. FSL H8-0484. The sequence continues at coordinate 3,310,932 of NZ_JBBOSZ010000001.1, forward strand.
AAGCCTGTCGCATTAAAAAGGCGATTGATGCAATGACAAGTGAATTCGTATATCCTGTAATAAATAAGAATGGAATGGAAAGAAGTTGGAAAATAACAAGTGCTCTCACTTGACCAACCCTTTTCACAAGAGCTGGCCCTAATAACATGGCAATTGCAGTCATTGCAGATCCAAGTGATAAAATTAACCCAATGTACGTGTTGGAAGCATCAAATCGATTCGAAAAATATAAATTTAAGTAGGGAATGACAAGTCCAGATCCCGTTCCAATTAGCAAATTCGCAAATCCAAATAATACAATAATCTTTACATTACGAGTAAAAGTATTCGGTAATTCTTTTTCTAATGGATTTACTTTAGATTCTTTTTCTACTCTTTTTACAACTGGCTTTAATTGAAATAAAGGAATTAAAGCTGCTGTAAAAATGAGCGCTCCTAAAATTAATACATATTTAATCGCATCTACAGTCGGTAGAGATGCATACATATGGAGTGCATCTGCTAACACTCCTCCCCCCAGGCTTCCAACGACACTTGCAATCATAATGAGTGAAAAGTGAATGCTGAACAAATGCATTCGCTCGCTTGCATTTGAATTTTCCGCTAAAAAAGGGACACCTGACACTTGAACAAGTGCCATAAATAGACCTGTGAAAAAAGCAGCGTAAATAAGGGATTGTTCCCCTACAGCTATACTTCTATAAAAAAGAGTCCCAGCCGATATTACTGTACCAATGATGATGATGCCCTTACGTCCAAATCGATCGCTTAAAAAACCCGCTGGAATAAGCATAATTGCAGAAGCAAGTGAAGTCATGGATATCACTTTTCCGTTCACCGCTTCTGGTAATCCTAACTCCTTTATATACAAATTGTACATCACCATAAAAACACCCATTCCAATTTGAATGAGTATATTCGCAATCATAAACATGCGAATGTTTCTATTAAATGAAGCTATTTTCTTTTTCCAATCCTGGAGCCAATGAATCATACGAGACCTCTTTTGTTCTTTATTTCGATACTCTAAATATACGATTCCCGTCAGAAAAACTCAATACAGATTTGACTAATTAAACCGAAATTCATGAAACGTTTTCCTCAAGTTCGAAACTCATTCGTGCAATATTGGAGCAGTCCCCCACAGATATAGAAAATAAAAAGGGAATATCCCCACATGTTTTACACATGCTGAGATACTCCTGCTTGTAATTTATACATTTGTTCATAGCGTCCTTGTAGCTGTAATAACTCGTCATGAGTTCCACTTTCCACAATTTCTCCACGATCTAATACTAAAATACGGTCTGCATTCTTAATAGTAGAAAGTCGATGTGCAATGATAAACGTCGTTCTTCCTTTTTTCAATACATCCATTGCATGCTGAATGATTTCTTCTGTTTCTGTATCAATGTTTGATGTCGCTTCATCTAAAATAAGAATGGCCGGGTCAAATGCAAGTGCCCTTGCAAAAGAAACTAGCTGTCTTTGTCCTGAGGATAATGTACTCCCCTTTTCAATGACAGGTTCATCCAATCCTTTTTCAAGATTTTTTAAAACGCGTTCTCCACCAACCGCTTCTAATGCAGCTTCTACTTTTTCACGGGAAATCCGTGGATCGCTTAAGCTTACATTTGACTCAATCGTCCCAGAGAACAAATAAGGATCTTGTAAAACAATCCCCATATGATCTCGAATTGTTTGTCTTGGTAACGTCGTAATATCAGTTCCATCTATCAGAATCTTTCCTTTGGAAGGATCATAGAAACGGAACAATAAGTTCATAATCGAACTTTTACCGGATCCTGTATGGCCGACAAGTGCCACCGTTTCTCCTTTATTCGCAACAAAGTTTAAGTTTTTCAATACATAATCCTTTTCTTTATAAGCAAAGGAAACATTTTGAAACTCCACATTTCCTTCGTAACGATCCATTCGTTGGTCTTCCACCTTCTCCCCGGATTCATCCAGTAATCGGAATACACGATTTCCAGCCACAAGTGATCGCTCTAACTGAGAGAATTGATTTACGATTCCTGTAATCGGATTAAATAATCTTGTTGTGTAATCCACGAATGCATATAGCAGACCAGCTGAAACGATTGTATTTGGTTCCATTGATTGGCTACCAAAAACCCAAATGAATAACACAAACATAATCGAACGCAACACACTTACTAAGTTAAAAGAAGTAGCTGAATCTAGTGTAAGTAATTTTTTCTGATAGCGGTAATGTTCTTCATTCATCTCTTCAAATTCATGGTCCATTTGTTTTTCTCGTTTAAATGCTTGAATAATGGACATCCCTTGAATGGATTCATTCAACATCGCGTTCATATCAGCAATCTTTGTACGAACAATATGATTATATTTGGAAGCATATTTTCGATATGCAATCATCCAAATATACACAATTGGGAGAACAAATAGTGCAATTGCAGCCATTTTTACATCTAAAATAAATAATGCCACGTAAACTCCAGCAATTGAAATTATACTTGTAGCAAACTGAGATAGCACTTGCACGTATAAATTACGAATTGCTTCTGTATCATTTGTTACACGCGCTACTACTTTACCAGCTGGCAAGTTATCAAAGTACTGTATTGGCAACGTTTGGATGTGTTGAAAAACATCGTTTCTTAGTTTTTGCACAACTCGGTTTGCACCAATCTGTAAATTAATAAACATAAAATATCTAAATACAGCAGTTACAATAGACAGACTGAAGAACACCGCTAATAGCATTAATATGGGCTGAAGGTCAATAGCCCCTTCCATAATGTGCTCATCGATAATTTTCTTTGCAATAAATGGACCTGACAAGTCGCTAAACACTGCAATAGTCAAAAAGATTAAACCAAGCATAATTGGTTTCTTATAAAATAACGCATAATGGTAGAGTCGTTTTCCTGTACTCATGACGACACCCCCTCAAGCTGTTGACGATCGTATTGTTCTTTATACCAACCATTTTGCCCTAGAAGTTCATCATGTGTACCTTCTTCGACAATCAGTCCTTCATCTAAAACGATAATATGGTCTGCATGTTGAATTCCTGACAATCGATGCGTCGTAATAATTGTTGTCTTCCCACTGCGTTCATTTTGTATATTTTCAATAATCTTCGCCTCTGTTTTTGCATCTACTGCAGAAAGCGAATCATCTAATAGTAAAATCTCCGGATTTTTAATAAGTGCTCGAGCAATAGATACCCTTTGTTTTTGCCCACCGGATAGGGATACTCCTTTTTCTCCTACAAGTGTTTCTAATCCCATCGGTAAGTTCATCAAGTCTCGTTGGAAATGAGCTAATCGAATTGCTTCTTCTAGCTCTTCTTCTGTCGCATCCTCTTTACCAAAAAGAATGTTTTGACGTATCGTTCGGGAAAATAACACATGGTCTTGAGGAACATATCCTATCCATTCTAAAACCTGATCTTTCGTTTGCTCTGAAATGGCTGTATCTCCAATTGTTAGTTGGCCAGCCCCAATCGGATATTCCTTTAATAATTGCTTCATAAAGGTTGTTTTACCCGAACCAGTTTTCCCAACGATTCCAAGTGTTTGCCCTTTCTCAAGGTTCACACGGATATTTTGAAGATTTTTAACTTGCGATAATGGATATTGGAATCCTACATCGTCAAATCCGATGGAGTCTACTTCTTTTAATTGAACTGGAACGGCAGGATCTTTCACGTCTGCTTCATAATCCAATGTTTCCTGTACACGATCAAGAGAAGCATTCCCACGTTGCATGACATTGATTAATTCTCCAATAGCAAACATCGGCCAAATCGCCATCCCTAAGTAAACATTAAATGTAATTAGGTTTCCAACAGTCATCTCATTTTGTGATACAAGATAAGCACCATATCCTAATGCAACAACATAGCTAATACCAGTTCCTACTTTAGTGATTGGACCAAATAATGCATCAATTCGTTCTACAACCATATTTTTTTGATACACTTCTTCACTCATATCCGCAAAATTTTGCTCGTCTGCTCGTTCTTGCACATAAGCACGAATAACACGAACACCAGCAACTGATTCTAGTACTCGATCATTTAAATCACCAAATGCGTCTTGTGCAACCATATATTTTTCGTGAATGATTTTTCCTAAATATTGCATGATTAATGCTAAAATCGGTATTGGTAAAATTGCAAAAATGGTGAGCTTCCATGAAATGATGAAACCCATTGCAAGAATTAGTGCAGCCATATACATCGTAGAATCAATCAACGTCATAATTCCAAAACCAGCTGTTGTAGCTACAGCATTTAAATCGTTCGTTGCACGAGCCATCAAATCGCCCGTACGATTTTTCTCATAAAAAGTTGGTGTCATGCTCAAAAATTTTCGATTTAGCTTCGAACGTAAAATGCGCTCGATCGAAATAGAGCCACCAAATAATTGGTATTGCCAAACAAAGTTAAGTCCATATCCCACAATAATTATTCCAACAAAATATAATACATATTGCATTAATGATTCCGTTGTCATCTTACCCAACGTAATCGAGTCAATTGCTTCACCGACTAACCATGGAGCTACAACTTCAAATGCACTTGCGATAATTAGCAAACTAACAGCGACTGTATATCGCTTCCAATGATCTTTAAAAAACCATTTCAATTTAAATAAAACAGAAAACATTCTTATCCCTCATTTCTTTTCTCTATGTTTAGGAAAGCTATCCACCTTCTAGAGATTCCTTTAATAAAATTTGTCTTGTTCGTTGAATAATCATATTCAACACTCCTTCCCATCATTTTTTAACCAAAAAATGGAAATGAAAAGACGCAAAAAAGCACATTACCCATATTCCGGCAATGTGCTTTAAAATAGACAAAGTCGTTCCTTAAATGTCTATTATTAAATCATTTTACGTCTGATGGTAGGTATGAAGAAATTATTAAATTGTTTGTCATATCTTTTAAACGAATCATTTCTCATACCTCCATTTCCAATTTATTTAGTGTCCCTTAACATTAGCACATAGAATTTTCCATTGTCAATACTTTTCGAAAAAAGCGACTAATTAAATAATATGCATAATCGCTCCAAGGAGTGCACTTACTAATACTACTTTAAAAGGTGCCCATTTATACACGACAAGTAACGTAAAAGTTATAAGAACAATGACAAAATCTGTTGGACTGTTCACAGCACTTGTAAATACTGGATCATATAATGCAGCAAGAAGTATTCCTACTACCGCGGCATTCACTCCTTTTAAAGCTGCTTGGATCCCTTTTTTCGATCGTATTACTGACCAAAAAGGTAATGTTCCAATTACAAGTAAAAAAGAGGGTAAAAACATTGCTATAACTGCAACAAATGCTCCTGATGTGCCTGCAGTAACTTGGCCTAAAAACCCAGCTAGTGTAAAAAGTGGACCTGGTACTGCTTGAGCTGCTCCGTATCCTGCAATAAATACATCCGACGAAATATCCACTTCGCGTTGTAGCATTGGTAAAACAACATGTCCCCCACCAAAAACGATCGAACCAACACGATAATATGTATCAAATATGGCATAATAAACGGATTGCATAAAAGGTTTAAAAATAGGCAATAAAACCAATAAAGCAAAAAATATAATCCAACTTATAATTCCGGTCTTTTTCCCAAAAGTAAGTGACATCTTAGGAACAGGATCAACCAGTTCTTTTTTAAAATAAAAATATCCAAAAATTCCAGCTGCAACTATAATACTAATTTGTCCAATAGCTGTGGGAATAAGTAGAGTGAGTCCTGCACAAACTATAGCAATTGAAATTCTCATACGGTCTGGCGCAAGTGACTTTTGCATTCCTAGTAGCGCCTGGGCAACTACTGCTACTGCAACTATTTTTAATCCTTGTATCCATCCACTGTCATATGAACCAGTTGATGTAACAAACATTGCAAATAGCATTAGTATGATGACAGATGGCATTGTAAATCCGAACCAAGAAATAATACCACCTAATATCCCTCCTCTTAGTAAACCAATGGATATACCTACTTGAGAGGAAGCAGGACCAGGTAAAAACTGACATAAGGCTACTATGTCCGCGTATAATTTATCATCTAACCATTTTCTTTTTTGGACATACTCTTCACGAAAGTAACCAATATGCGCTGCGGGACCTCCAAATGAGGTAAACCCAAGCTTTGTAGCTGCTTTTAAAATCTCCAAATATTTGTTTGCCAATTACGCTCACCCCAATCATCTTTCTATTATTATGATATAAAATTAGCCCTTTGATTGATAAGTTTATGTTAATTTTCAAACCTTTTATGAACAGCAGCAATGTCATTATATTCAGTGTAAGGAGAAAGATTTGTAATTTCTTTTTTTATATTTTATTATTAAACCTATAAACTATTTTTTAGAAAACAGGAGGTGTACACTTTGTTCTACCCCCCATTTGGGTTAGGGACAAAGTAATTATTTGGACATAGCCATACGGTTGACAGCATTTGCTGTCTTAATCGCACTCACTGCATTTTTTGTTGCTAGTGAATTTGCAATTGTAAAAGTAAGAACGACAAGAATTGATCAGCTGATAGCTGAAGGAAACAAAAAGGCATTAAATGCCAAAAAACTCGTTTCCAATTTGGATGAATATCTTTCTGCCTGTCAGCTCGGTATTACCATCACTGCTTTAGGATTAGGGTGGCTTGGTGAGCCGACAGTAGAAGCACTGTTACATCCAGCATTCGAGTATTTTGAGCTTCCTGAGAGTGTTTCCTCTATACTTTCGTTTATCATTGCATTTTCTCTTGTAACTTATATCCATGTAGTGGTAGGAGAATTAACACCAAAAACATTTGCAATTCAACAAGCAGAGGCTATCACATTAGCAGTTGCAAAACCGCTCATCATTTTTGATAAGCTTATGTATCCAGTTATTAAAGGGATGAATGGATCTGCACGCTTTCTAGCAGTTCGTGTGTTTGGATTGAAGTCCGTTTCCGAATCTGAAGTAGCCCACTCGGAAGAAGAACTTCGGATGATTCTTTCTGAAAGCTATAAAGGCGGAGAGATAAATCAAGCAGAATACAAATATGTAAATAAAATTTTCGAATTTGACGATCGCATTGCAAAAGAGATCATGGTTCCTCGAACTGAAATTATTTCGATTGACAAAGATCTCACACTTAATGAGGTATTTGAGTTAATAGGAGTAGAACAATATACAAGATATCCTGTAACAGATGGTGACAAAGACCACATTATAGGCCTTGTTAACATGAAAAACCTATTAACAGCTTATATTAAGGATCCTGCCAATGCATCTACTCGTGTTATTGACTATATGCAGTCAATTATTCGAGTAATTGAAAATATGCCTATTGCTGATTTATTACTTAAAATCCAACGTGAACGTATTCATATGGCCATCTTAATGGACGAATACGGCGGTACTTCTGGTCTTGTAACAATTGAAGATATTATCGAAGAAATCGTCGGTGATATTCGTGATGAGTTCGACACAGATGAGCTTCCAGAAGTTCAAAAAGTCGCGGAAAATCATTATATTGTGGATGCAAAAATGTTAATTGGAAATGTAAATGACCTACTAGGAATCGATATCGATGAAGAAGATATTGATACAATCGGTGGTTGGTTTATGACAAAGAGCTATGATGCTGTAAAAGGCGAAAAATTAGTGGAACAAGGCTTTGATTTCATGGTAAAAGAGATTGATGGTCATCACATTCAATACTTAGAAATCATTAAATCTGCTCCTGTTGACACTGAACTAGAAGATAAAGTAGAAGTACAATATTAGAATATAAGCACATGGAAACACGGGGAATCTCTATTATAGAGACTCCCCGTGTTTTTTATTGTCCACTAGACTCCGTCAATCCATGTTTGACTGCATAAAGTGCAGCTTGTGTTCGATCTTGGACGTGGAGCTTTGTAAAAATATTAGATATATGTGTTTTCACTGTTTTTTCTGTTACGAACAAAGAGGAAGCTATTTCACGATTACTTTTCCCTTTTGTTAGTTCTGACAATACATCTTGTTCTCTAGGTGTTAACGGATGTTCTTCATGTGGACTTAATTCGATTGGTTCATTTTCTTTAGCTAACTGAGTTGTTGCTTCAGGATGTAACGTATTTTCTCCTCTCATTAGCTTTCGAATAGAATCTGCTAAATCATCCGGTTCAATATCTTTTAATTGATACCCTGCTGCACCTGCCCTTAAAGCTGGTATGACATGGTCTCTATCGGAGAAGCTTGTTAGCATTAAAATTTGAATTTGTGGATATTTTGTTTTAATTCGCTTCGTTGCTTGTATACCATCCATTTCAGGCATAACAAGATCCATGAGGACAACGTCTGGCTTTAAACTCTCTGTCATTTCTATAGCTTCTTTTCCATTCGTTGCTTCACCTACGATGTCCATATCCTTTTGTGTCATTAAAAAGAATCTTAGCCCTCTTCTCACTACATGATGATCATCTGCAATTAATACTCGTATCATATTTATCCCCCTTTCTAATAAGGTAAGCGTACTAGTATTTCCGTCCCTTTATTCCATTCTGTTACCCAGTCAATGGTTCCTCCCACTGAATTTGCTCGATCTCTCATACTCTGCAAGCCTATAGACGGAAGAATTTTTAATTCATTCATATGAAATCCACAGCCCTCATCTTTTACAACTAAGAGAACGTCTGTCGGGGTCACTGTTAAATACAACTCTGCATTTAATACACCTGAGTGCTTTCGAATATTATTTAATGCTTCCTGAGCTATACGAAATAAGGTCTCTTCCATATTAGCTGGTAAGTTTATAACGCCCTTTACTTTAATAGTTAATGTTAGTCCTAATATCTCGCCATAGCCCTTCAAGCCTTCAATTATACCCGCTTCCAACCCTTTTGGTCGAAGCTGCCATATAAGTGCGCGCATTTCGGTCAAAGCTTCTTGCGTTAAATATTGTATTTCTTTAAAGGTATTTTTGACTTCCTGCTGATCAGTCATTTCAATACCACCTCTTGCCGTTAAAGTAACTGAGAATAACAGCTGATTAACAGAATCATGCAAGTCCCGAGCAAGACGATTTCTTTCTTGTACAAGTGCAACCTCCCGCTCCTGATTTGTCAAAAGAATGCGCTTAATCGCAGATCCAATTTGGAATGCAACGGACTCTAACAACGCAAGTTCTCCTTCTGAAAAACGAATCGTATTAGGAGTAGCTACATTTAAAAGACCAAAACGTTCCTGCCCAGACTGTAATGGAACCGTAGCGTGATGGGTAATGCCTTCATTGTTTTCATTTTTCATCTTTTGGGTATTTTCAATTCGTTTACATTCGATGATATTCGATGCTTTTTTTAAATCACCATTTCGAAATCTTGAAACACACCAGCATCCACCTTTTTGCAAATGTCGGCAATCATTTTGCTGTAGTGAATTAGGCAAATTTTCATGTGTGATAAGTTCTTGCTTTCCTTTTTCATTAATAAAAAATATCCAGCCTGTTTCGAAAATAGTGCCTTCTAATAACTTGCGAAGTGCACCTTGCAGCATCTGCTCCATTTCTGTTTCTTCATTTAAAAATTCGGCTATTTCTTTTAATAGTTCTATATTCGAGAGTTCGTTTGACTGCATGTAAACTCCTCCATGTATAATCATCCTCTTGTAACATTTTATCATTTAATGCTACGAGACTGTAAAAACAAGACATCATACTTTTGACCGAAAAAAACGAGAAAAGCTTTTACCGCTCCTCTCGTTTTTAAACTACTATTCTTCTAAGTACTTATTCATTTTAGCAGTGAAGGCTTCTTTCAACGATTCTAGCTTTTCCATACTTTCTGCTTCTGAGCCACTTGTTACCCCAAAATAATATTTTATCTTTGGCTCCGTTCCACTTGGTCTCACACAAACCCATGAACCTTCTGCGAGAAAATATTTTAAAACATTTGATTGTGGCAATAAAATTTGTTCTGCATCTCTACCATCTGTAAATGTTCGTAAAGAAGTTAAGTAATCCTCTTGCGATTGAACAGGTATTCCTGCAACCTCTGTTAACTGATTGGCACGAACTCGTTCTAGTAAGTTGTTAATCGCCTTCGCACCACTTACTCCTTTTTTCGTTACAGATACTAGTCCTTCTAAATAGTAGCCATGTCTGTCATATAGGGTACGTAAGGTGTCCACTAATGTCATGTCACGTTCTTTATAGTACGCAGCAGCTTCCACGATAGCTAGCACACTTTGGATAGCGTCTTTGTCGCGCGCAAAGCTTTTTACTAAATAACCGTAGCTTTCTTCATATCCAAACAAGAATTGGTATTCTTGGGTTTCTTCATATTGCTTAATCTTTTCCCCGATAAATTTAAAGCCAGTTAATACATTTTCTGAACTTGCACCATAATACTCTGCAATAACTCGTCCAAAATCAGATGTTACAATTGTTTTAAAGACTCGCCCATTTGCAGGCATATTGCCCTTTTCTTTTCGTTGAGTCAATAAATAATCAATTAGAATTGCACCGGTTTGATTGCCAGTTAAAAGCTGATAGCCCTTGTCCGTTTTTACTGCTACTCCTACACGATCGCCGTCTGGATCCACTGCAACTAGAATATCGGCATTCTGTTTTTCTCCATATTGAATCGCATACTCAAAAGCACTTTGTTCCTCAGGGTTTGGTGATTTTAAGGTAGGAAACTCGCCATTTGGTTCCATTTGTTCAGCTACATAAAAAATATGCTTGTAGCCCACTTCACTTAAAATTCGCTTTACTGTTTTACCAGATGCTCCGTGAAGAGGAGTAAATACTACTTTTAAATCAGTAGTTAAAGCTAAATCAGGATTTTCCTGCACCGTTTTCAATGCTTCTATATAAGCTTGATCCATTTCTTCCTCTAAACGAATGATTAAATTCTCGTCTATAGCCGTTTGTTTTATTTGAAGAGCATCTCCAGCATTCTGTACATGCTGAATAACAGAATCGGCATCTTCAAGGTTAAGCTGTGCTCCATCTTCTCCGTATACCTTATAACCATTGTATTCAGGAGGATTATGACTTGCCGTAATAACAATCCCCATAAATGCGTGTAGCTCACGTACCGAATAGGAAAGCTGAGGTGTCGTTCTCGGTTCACTATACACATAAGCCTTAATGCCGTTAGAAGCTAATGTATTTGCTGCTTCTTGTGCGAATTGAGGAGAATACCTACGACTATCATAAGCAATTACTACTCCCCGACTCATCGCATCCACGCCTGCAGATATTATGTAGGAAGCTAATCCCGATGTAGCTTTACGAACCGTATATGTATTCATACGATTCGTTCCTGCTCCAATCTCTCCGCGCATTCCACCAGTACCAAATTCTAAATCTCGGTAAAATGCATCCTCTGTTCGTTTTTCATCTTTCGCTAATAGCTGCAGATCTTCTTTCCAAACACTTTCCAATTCAGAAGAACTATTCCATTGTTCGAATAATTGTTTATACGACATTAGCGATTCTCCCATTCATTCTTTTTTATACTCAATACTGTATACATCATGGCGACGATCTTTTAAATGCTTAACCGTTCCATCTTGTCGTTGACGTCTTAAGATTTCTAAATCAACGTCTCCTATTAAGACCATTTCTACATTCGGTTCTGTTTCTCCTACAATTCCATCTCGTGCGAATTCAAAATCAGAAGGTGCAAAAATAGCTGACTGAGCATATTGAATATCCATATTTTCCGTCTGTGGTAGATTTCCTACTGTACCTGAGATGACGGTATAAATCTGATTTTCAATGGCACGAGCTTGTGCGCAGTATCTAACCCGTAAGTAACCTTGTCGATCCTCTGTACAAAACGGAGAGAAAATTATGTTCGCTCCCATATCTGTCGCAATTCGCGCAAGTTCTGGAAATTCGATATCGTAGCAAATTTGAATCGCAATTTTACCACAGTCAGTATCAAATACTTGGACCGTATCCCCTGCACTAATACCCCACCATTTACGTTCATTCGGTGTAATATGAATTTTATATTGCTTATCAATTGCTCCATCACGGTGGAATAAGTATGCGATATTATAAATTTCTTCATTCTCTTCTTCCACAAAGTGGGAACCAGCAATAATATTGATATTATATCGAACCGCTAAATCTGCAAATAATTCCATATACTGTGGAGTGTATTCGGTTAATTTGCGAACAGCTTGACTTGGTGAGCGTTCATCTAAGAAAGACATGAGTTGAGTCGTGAAAATTTCTGGAAAAACAACGAAATCTGATTGTGCGTCTGAAGCTACATCTACAAAGTATTCACATTGGTGTGCAAACTCTTCAAACGAGTTAATTTTACGCATCATATATTGAACTGCGCAAATTCGTACAGGATAGCTTGTTTTAAAATGGCGTTTTGATAATGGAATATAGTCTACATTATTCCACTCCATTAACGTTGCATATTTAGCTGAAGCCATATCATCTGGTAAATAGTTCGGATTAATACGCATTAATGTGAACCCATTCATCAGTTGGAAGGTTAACACAGGGTCGTATATTTTATGTCGAGAAACAGCCGTCACATATTCTCTTGGTGACATTTCTTCCGTATGCTTATGATAGTTTGGAATTCGCCCACCGATAATAATGGATTTCAAATTGAACTGCCTTGCAATGTCCTTTCTTCCTTCATACAAACGTTGCCCGACTTTCATTCTTCTATAATCAGGGTGAACCATTACTTCGATGCCGTACAAGTTGTACCCATCTGGATTATGATTTGTAATATAACCCGAATCTGTCACATCAGACCATGAATGTCGATCATCGTATTCATCGAAGTTAATCACAAGACTGGAACAAGATCCAATTACCTTTCCGTCTAACTCTGCTACCAATTGTCCTTCAGGAAATATAGTTAAATGGCTGCGCAAATGTGCAACTTCCCAAGGATCCATACCTGGAAAACAAAGACGCTGAATTTCTAATATAGGTGCTATATCTGAAAAAGAAGTTTGTCTTATAATCATTTTTTTTTCAAACTGAGATGAATTGAATTCTTCTGACATGTTAACCGCTCCTCTTCTTTTCACTTAACTTCATTATATATCTCTTTTGTCCGCAGTTAAAATGTTTTACATGCCTATAAAGAACACTTATAATTTGACTTGAGTTCAAAGTATTTAAAAGGAGTAGACTATGACAAAAAAAGTTGAAAATATTATGTTATTTATGTGGTCAGTAGCCTTTACCGCAACTCTAGGATCCTTATATTTTTCAGAAGTTCGACAGTACGAGCCTTGTGAATTATGCTGGTATCAACGGATTCTTATGTACCCACTTGTGTTAATATTAGGTGTGGCATATGTACAAAAAAATGCGAAAATAGCAGTTACTACCCTTACTTTTTCTATAATTGGTCTTTGCATTTCTACCTATCATTATAGCATTCAAAAGTTGGATTTTATGCAAGAGGCTGCACCGACTTGCGGAAGAGTTCCTTGTACAGGTGAGTACATAAATGTTTTAGGCTTTATTACGATTCCATTTTTAGCCCTTACAGCATTTTTACTAATTGCCATTAGCAGTGTAATCATTTTAAAAAGTATTAAGGAGGAAAAATAACATGAAGAAATTAGCCATATTTGGTGGAATTATTATTGCCGTCTTCGTATTAATTTTTGTACTAAATAGCCAAAAAAACAAAAACGTATTAGCAGATAACCCATACGACACAGACAATTTAAAACAATCTACTATTGACTTAATTGATGATCCGAACTATCAAAACATTATCCTACCAGATGATTTAAAAGCTAAGATTAGTAGTGGTGAACCAGTTACTGCGTATTTCTTTAGTCCAGAATGTGTACACTGTAAAGAAATGACACCTAGATTAACTCCACTTGCAAATGAAAATAAGGTAGATATTGTAAAATATAATGTACTGGAATATGAACAAGGATGGAATGATTATCGAATAGAAGCTACTCCAACATTGGTTCATTTTGAAGGCGGAAAAGAAGTAGCAAGAGTAACAGGCGCTGTACCTAATGGGCAAATTCAAGCATTTTTTGATCAAGTTGTTTTGAAATAATCAGAGAGGTCGTGTCGAATAGACATGGCCTTTTTTGAAGGAGAATGAAAGATGCAACATACATTAACTTACACAGTCCCAGAAGATGGACTAACGATTGACGCAATTCTACAACAAAAATGGAAGCTTGGGAAAAAGCTGATCCATGATTTACGCATGCAAAAAGCAGTAACAGACACAAACGGAGAATTATTACAATGGAAATTACCCCACCAAAAAGGGGAAGTATTAGTTTTTAAATGGGAAGGCGAATCATCTAATTATCTTACTTCCGATCAAATTCCTTTATATGTTGCCTATGAAGATGAGTACTTATTGATTGCTTCCAAGCCTCGAGGTGTTGCAACACACCCGAATGACACTGGGCAAAATCATACATTTATGAATACTGTGATGAACTATTTAAAGAGCAAGGGGCAAAATTACGGAGAGCATGTACACCGAATTGATGAAGGTACAAAAGGCTTAGTAGTCATTGCAAAAAATCCAATCGTCAAAGGTATGCTAGATCGTATGCTTGAAAATAAAGAAATTGTTCGCACGTATGAAGTAATTGTTGAAGGTCAAGTGAAAAACCAGCATGGCACCATTCGAGCAGCCATTGGAAATGATCGCCATCATCCGACGAGAAAACGCGTTTCTCCGTCCGGTCAACTTGCTATTACGCATTATGAAGTAGTCGGTAAACATGACCAATTTACAAAGATACACGCAATATTAGAAACTGGACGTACGCATCAAATTCGTGTGCACTTTGCTCATTTAGGTCACCCAATTGTGGGTGATGACTTATATGGAGCAAAAAGAACACCTACCAAAACATATGAGTTGCATGCATTCAAGGTTCAATTTATTCATCCAATCACCGGCGAAAAAATTGTTGTGGAGGATAAAAGATAGAAACGTGAGAAAGTGCTAATCTCTCCTTTTAAAGAGTGATATCATCCTAAGAGAAGTTCTAGGAGCACCTTATTTTCACTCGTTTTCGGGATGGTTTTGACACATTTTCAACGTAGAATAATTAGAGTCGGGGGAAGTAACTGAAGTCATTTCCCCCGACTCTTTTTTCGGTTGTTGGTTTGTAATAAAGATTGATTAAAATACAGCTACAAATGCTGATTCTAATAGAAAATTATAGCCCTTATGTTGAACAAAGAGTGATCAAAAAGGGGCTATTTTTCATACCTGTATAGGGCTTTTTATAATAAAGATTGATTATTTCGGAAAGCGAATATTCAACTAAAGCACGCGTTAGCTTAATAAGGAAAAAGTCTTTACTCCCTTCTTGAAGTAAAGCACCACGTTAGCTTAATAAGCTCATCTTTACAAACGTAACTTTTAAAGATTGATATTCTCTGGAAGTTATCTCCAGAATTCCCCCTACTCCAAACGGAACGTGCTAGTTTCCAAGCATTCCGCCTTACATCTAGCGATGGTATTATTAATTATAAGTTTCAAGTCACTCTAGAACAAATAAATTTGAATTGTGGGTGGAGTTTGAAGGACGGTTAGTAGGTCAAGCGAGGTTAAAAGTTAGTGAAATTGATAATCGAGCACGTTATGCTGTTGGTCTTTCTATTCCTGTAAATCTAACCAATACCTCTACTAGTTAGCAACTCATAACCGAATAATACTCATATAAATGCACACCTTATGCTTGTATATAAAACAAAGAGAAGGTGGCAAAAAGATGTTGTTTGGTCCAAGTAATATATCTTCAGGTTTTAGCTTGTTTTCAATAAGTCATTTTGCGATATTAACACTATTTGTTCTAATTATAGTCGTGATTTTCCTTTACCGGTATAAATTGAATGATGACAAATGGAGAAAAGCTGAAATAGGAGTAGCCATTTCTTTGATTTTATCCGAAATGACATATCACTTTTGGATGTACTATAATGAACTTTGGAAAGTCGAGCGATCCATGCCATTAGAGTTGTGCAATATTGGACTCATACTTTGTGTAATATTATTGCTGACAAGAAAAAAAATATTCTTTGAAATATTATTTTATATAGCCATATTTGGTGCTACACAAGCTATATTTACTCCTGCATTAACTTACAATTTTCCGCACTTTCGATTTTTTCATTTTTTCTATACCCATATGGTGGTTGTATGGGTGATCCTATACTTCATGTGGGCGAAGGGATATTATCCGACTTTCAAATCAGTAATAAAACTACTTGTCTTTATCAATCTGCTTTTACCTGTAATCTTGTATGTGAACCAACGGAATAACGGGAACTATTGGTATTTACGTCACAAACCCGATAGCCCAAGTCTTTTTGATTTGTTGGGTCCCTATCCTTGGTACATTTTTACGTTGGAAGGTTTATTGCTATTATTTAGCTTTTTTGCATGGCTAATCTTAAGACGAAAGAGCATGTCAGCGATTGATTGAGATTATTAACTTACCTCTTTATTCTCCGATCCCACCAATGGAAGATAGACATACCTATAAAAAGGATTCCCTAACGAATTAGTAGGAAGTCTTTTTTGTTTCCACTTTCTTGAACTAACCCACCCTGTAATTGTTTAAAGCAATTGCTTTTTTTCAATTTTGACATAAGTAAAGAAAAGGATTTTCATTCTCTGGTTCAACTAAACTGCTGCTTTACTTGAAGAAGAAAACGAGTTGCCTAAGCAACTCAATCATCTTTCACTAAAGCACTCGTTAGTTTGATAAGAAAAGGGACGCTCTTTTGGTAATTGCTCGTTTAGGGCCCGATAACTATTAATTACCCATAATTTATTTGATTTTCTCCGCCAACTCTAAAATAATTCCCTCTGGCCCACTGCAGTAGCATAACTTATAACTTTCTTCATAGTGTAGTATCTCACTAAAGATTTTCGTACCTTGCTTTTTCAACTTGGCAACAACAGCTTCAATATCTTCAACAGCAAATGCAATATGCCGGATACCCAGGGTATTTGCAAAAGGTTGCTGAATTTCTCTTTCATCTGACGGATTATAAAATTTGATTAGCTCTATCCATACCTGACCGTCTTGCGTCCCCAATCCTACACATGCTACTTTAACGTCATTAAGCCCAAATACCTGATTTATCAACTCTCCTTCCATTTCCCATTCCCCCTGCACCTCAAGGCCAAAATCGAGAAAAAAATCTTTAGCGGCAGAGAGATCATTTACGATTACACCCACATGATCTATTCTATGGATCTTCAAATCTCATACCTCCTATGTTCCTGTTATTTTGCAATATCCTGTATTCTTGATAAGTTTGTTTGTAATTCTAATTCGATAAAAACAGAAAATATCCTTGTTCAATAAACTGGCCCGATTGTTGAACACAAGTTAAACAACACTGTTCAACTAACCTGCTGCGTTAGTTCAATAAGAAAAAAGCTTCACTCCTTCTTGAAGTAAAGCACTCGTTAGCTTAATAAGAACTACCCTACCATTGCACATTATGTTCAAAGTGTACATTAAGCATGTTGCATCGTAATGTAATATATCGTAAAGTGTAATTAACAAATATTAGGTGGTGTGAAATGGATAATATTTATTCTTTTATCGCATTCGGGTTTGCTATAGCTGCATTTGCCTCGTCTGTTACCCATGAATCTAAAATAAAGAAATTACAGAAAAGATTAGATGAATTAGAAAAATAATAATTACTCAGCCTCACATTAAAGTGTAAGGCTTTTTTTAATTTGTCATATGCAATATAAAAGAGAAAAAAATTCCACTTCTCTTATTGAACTAACCTGCTTCGCTAGTTCAATACGAAAAAATGCTTTACCCCTTCTTGAAGTAAAGCACCGCGTTAGTTGAAAATCAAACTTTATCAATGCCATTTCCAGTAACAATGAAATGTGGACCGTTTTCTTTTCGATTAAAGAATCTCCAGTGTTCACTCTGTTCATCGTCTTCTGAACTATCTGGAAATGCTTCTAACTTATAACCATCAGATAAAAAGACCTTTAATCCACCAACCTCATCAGAATCAATATTTACTACTGTTAATTGTCCATTGTCTTTCATAAAAGTTTTAATGCGTTCATCAAATCTATTGTTACCTAGTGTATCCCATTCGAAATCCTCATTTTTGTCATCCCATTCCGAGCTAGGAGAATAGAAATCCCTTGAAGCAACAACAATTTTGTTATCCAACGAAATTCTCCACGAACATTGAATATGTAAAGCGTATTCTGCCGTTTCTTCGGTTCTGCCTCTTCTGTTTATTTGAATTATATCCCCGAACCCTAACCAAAAGAGGTTAGATGCCCTTCCTGCATACTGTAATTTTAAACCCACTAATTTTCCAACTTGAGATTTAATTTCTTCTCTCATATTCGTCTCCCTTAATACAGAATTTCAAATTATTTATTCTAAATTTATCACTTTTTGTTCTTCAACTAAACTGCTACGTTAGTTTAAGTACATTTCTTCACAATCTTTAAAGTGATGTTAACATAAATATTCATTAAAAATCATCTCACCTCTATAAGTTTCTTTTAGAGGTGAGATGATTTTAATAAAACTTTATTACAAATTATCAATCTTTATTATAAATAATTAGACTCTTTTACAAAGCTACATCGGTCATATCGTGACCGTAGCCCTCTTGCAACATGGAACAAGTTGCTTTAGGTTTGGATAATGAGAGAATACATTCTATCCTACATGTACAATAGGCTCCCGAAGATACAATTTCGGGAGCTAGGTTGCTGCTCTATAAAGTAGATGCTCTCTATTTTTCTGTCATAGTCTTTCTAGTTTACTCGAGTTTAACTCGTTTTAGATTAGACTCTGTTAAATTAGGCTATTGTTTTTAGAAGCATAAATTTTGTGACGAAAACCCGCGAGACTCCTGCGGAAAAACGGGCTACCAAGACCCCGCAGGCGCAGCCGAGGAGGCTTGGAAGTTAGTCCGCGGAAAGCGAGTGGATTTTCGTCATAGCAATAATATCCTTTAACAGGGCCTTTGATTAAAATGTAAAGTTATCTGGGTCTGATCCACTACGTTCATTTAAATTTAGTGCATCAATATTTTTCATATCTTCAAACGATAGTTCAAAGTCGAATACATTTATATTATCTGCTATTCTAGCTGGGGTAATAGATTTTGGAATGACAATTAAATCATGCTGTAAGTGCCAACGAATGATTGTTTGCGCTGTTGATTTACCGTATTTTCCACTAATTCGTTGTAACGTGGGTTCTTCTAATAACCCACCTCTTGCAAGTGGTGACCATGAAGTAATTGCGATTCCTTTTTCTGCACAATATTCTCGTAGGTCAAATTGGGTTAATCGAGGATGACATTCGATTTGATTGACCATTGGTTGTATATTTGCTTTTGCGGCAATCGCTTCTAAATGATGTTGGTGGTGATTAGATACGCCCGTAGCACGGATTAGTTTTTCATCGTATAACCGCTCAATCGCACGATATGTATCTAAGAAAGTTTCTTTTACAGCCCAATGTGTTAAATATAAGTCTATGTATTCTAGACCTAATAATTGTAGTGATTTTTCAAATGCTTTTAAAGTTTGGTCATACCCTTGATCCGTATTCCATACCTTTGTCGTAATGAAAATGTCTTCACGGGATACAGATGAATTACGTAACGCCTCTCCCACTTCTTTTTCATTTGCATAAATAGAAGCAGTGTCAATATGGCGATAACCTGTATCAAGTGCTGTAGCAATTGCTTGCATCGCAATTTCTGGGTCTGTCATCTTATACACACCTAAACCAATACGCGGCATTTCTACCCCATTTACCAATTGTTTTGTTGAATCCTTATGTAATTTCATCAAAATCATCCTTTCTTTTTATTGAAAAACGACTGATATAAATCAGTCGTTTCAGCTTGACGACAAAATTATTTTTATAAATGGTTAATAATAATAATTAATATTCCTAAAGAGGTTACTTTATCTAATTAAAAGTAAAGATAGTGGATATCTAAAAGGAATTGTTTATAAGGCAAGGACTACCACGAAGACTTCTGTGGGAACAGCTTGAGCAGAAGACTCCGCAGGAACGCAGTGACGAGGAGGCTGAAGCCAAGCCCACGGAAAGCGAAGTGGTGGTCCTTGCCGAAATTATCTGAATCAGTCGTTTTTTCTCTGTTTCATCGAAGAAGTTTCGTCAGATTGTGCTGGATCTGATACGCGATTATCTTGCTCCAGTTCATTATCATCTCTTAGCTTCTCCATCTGTTTGCCTAGAAGCCTCACTTCTTCCATATTTGTTGCCATAGAACCGTTTTCTGGACCATTTTTCAAATTACTCATTTAAAAAATCACTCCTTTTCTATATCCTAGTAGAATCATCCCTTTGTTGCAACTGTGAGCGTATAATTTTAGAAGTAATTTCAATTTCGTAATATTTCTTTTTCAAACAAAGTAGGGTATACTTAGTTCAGAATATATTATAGGAGGCACTCCATATGAAATTACTTCTTATTCTGGGCGTTTGTATTTCTTTCCTTGTTTCAATTTTCACTGCAGGATATGACGACAAACCAGGTGCAACATCTAAAAAATGATTAATATAAAAACGGACGAGTCTTTTATGACATCGTCCGTTTTTTTTAATGTAGATTTGGATAATTTTGTTGGCGCAGCGCTTCATATACAAGAATTGCTGCTGTATTAGAAAGATTTAAAGATCTAATATTATCATTCATTGGAATTCTAAGAGCTCTATTTGGATGTGCATCAATAAATTCACGTGGAAGTCCTTTCGTTTCACGTCCAAAAATAAAGAAATGTTCTTTCTTTACGTCGCTAAAATCAAAAGTAGTATGTGGCTTTGCACCAAACTTAGTTATTAAATAAAATTCTCCCTCAGGATGTGCAGCAAAAAACTCTTCTAGTCCATCGTAATACGTAATATCTACATGTTCCCAATAATCTAAGCCTGCTCGCTTTAACATTTTATCGTCCGTTGAAAAACCAAGTGGGCGAATCAAATGTAGTTTTGCCCCTGTGCCAGCACATGTTCTAGCTATATTTCCTGTATTTGCTGGTATTTCTGGTTGATATAAAACAATATTAATACTCAACTATTCCACTTCCTACTTCTCTAATGTATAGTATTGAAGCCCTTTTCGGATTTCCTCGAGAACTTCTACCACTTCTTCTGTTTGCTCTGCTTTTCTTAATGCATGTAGGCCTTCTTCCGTATTTATTTTACCGATGGCCCATGCAGCTGTCCCACGAATAACTGGACGTGGGTCATTCTCCATAAGTTCAATTAATACTGGAACTGCAGACGCTTCTTTAAAATGAGCTAATGCAATAATGGCATTTCGTTGGATTGGATTCTTCCCTCGCCACGCTCCGGACATATGCCCATAAGTTTCTTTAAAGGACCTATTTGTCATTTTTAATAAAGGCATCAGCAATGGTTTTACAAGCTCGGGTTCTGGTGTAAATGCTTCCCGATGTAAATTTGCCATTCCTTTATTTTTCGGACAAATTGTTTGACACGTATCACAGCCGTATATACGGTTCCCTATTTTTGCGCGAAACTCATCTGGAACAATCGTTTTCGTTTGCGTAATAAAAGCGATGCAACGCTGCGCATTTAATTGGCCACCTTCTATTAAGGCGCCAGTCGGACAAATATCTAAACAAAGCCTACATTCTCCACATTGGTCCTCCATTTGCTCGGAAGGAGCAAATGGGATTGAGGTAATCATTTCACCTAAATAAACATAAGAACCAAATTCAGGCGTAATAATGGCACAGTTTTTTGCACTCCAGCCAATACCAGCTCGTTCTGCCACAGCTCGGTCCGATAGCTCGCCAGTATCCACCATGGAACGTAGCTTTGCATCTGGCATATGCGTTAATATATAGAGCTCTAAAAGTGCAAGCTTTTTCCTTAAAACTGTATGATAATCCATCCCCCAGGAAGCACGCGCGAAAATGCCACGTCTCGCTCCCTTCACACTTTGTGGAGCATCTTTCATTTTAGAGGGATACGCAATTGCAATGGATATAATACTTTTAGCTTCAGCAAGCAAAAGCTCTGGATGGGACCTTTTTTCAATGTCTGGTTCTTCAAAGCCAGAAGCAAAGCCTAGCTCCTGTTGCCGAATTAATCTATTTTTTAATTCTTGAAATGGAGAAGCAGAAGTAAATCCAATCTTATCAATTCCAATCGAAGCAGCGTAATCTATGAGGTTTTTTTGAAACTGATTGATATTCACGAATGTTCTCCTTTCTTATGCTACAATATAGAAAATATGTGCAAGGATGGTCGTTATGATTGTAAAACTAGATGATTCTTTATTGCAAATCGAACCTACTCTTAAAATAGGCATTATTCATTATACCAAAATAGTCGTTACGTCTTCTCCTCAAATGCTTAAAGGTCGGCTCCAATTATTTCAGGAGCAGCTTTTCTTTGAGTTGGAGGAAAAAGCCGTAACCGAATTTACAGGAATTAAAGAATGGCGAGCATTATGGAAAAAGTTTGGCGCTGACCCAAATCGCTATCGTCCTTCAGTAGAAGCACTGTATCGACGAATTGCAAAACAAAATTATATCACACCAATGCATTCTGCTGTAGATTTAAATAACTTTTTCTCCTTGAGATATGAGATACCAATGGGTATTTATGATTGGAAGAAAATTCAAGGGAATGTCACTCTAGCGCTAGGCGACGAAGAAAAAAATTATAAAGGATTAAATGGCCGTGATAATAGCTTGAACCATATACTAACCCTTTCCGATGAAACAGCCCCATTTGGTAGCCCCTTCGTAGATTCTGTTCGAACTGCTGTAACAGAAGAAACAACGGATGCGTTACAAATCGTTTTCCTACTTCCTTCGATGACAATAGAAGAAAGCCAGAAAATACTAGAATCTATGGGTGCTATGTTTACACAAATTCACGGTGGAGACGCTACTTCTACTTTACTAATTAAAGATCAAAACGAATGGAGAATTTAAGCTTTATTCTATTAGTGTATCATCCGATTTTCTACTATGAAAAACGCTCCTCTCGATTTTTCGAGGGAGCGTTTTTAATTGATTAGTTTTCAAATATTAATGTTTGTTCCCCATCTATTATAAGTGTCCAGATGCCTTTTTCCTGGAAGGTGATGAGACCGTTGTAATGGAAGATTGTTTGACCCGTCGCTGCATCATTCATCGCATAAGGGTCAATTTGGAAGATGCTCTCATGCACCTTCTTATCTCCATTTGCACTAACTAGCTGCACCTCTATACTTTGCTTCTCACCAATGGTACTTTCTATAGTTAAATTAGCTGCTTCTCCTACAGGAAGCTCCTTAGGAGATTCTAAAAGAATGTAATGCTCTGTCTGAGGTAAGGGTGGCAGAACGTCAATAATAAATGCTTCGAATAATTCTTCGTCCACATAAAAAGAGAGCTGCCACTTCCCCTCCCTCGTAAAAGCAGGAAAGCTTGTAAGGATATGAGCGTCCTCACTATATAACCCATCGCCTAAGATACCATTAGACAATTGAATCGTTTCTCCAAAATTATTTTTAGCCTCTACTCTATATTCCTTACCTACCAACAAATCAGGGGTTCCCCAAAAGTAAAGCATGAGCTTTGCTCCCCGTCGCGTGTCCCCCGCTACAAACTGTTTAGGACCTAATATACCGATCCTTCCCTCCACACCTATTACCTCTTGGTCGCGATCAGGTAAAGGAAAAGAAGTGGCTAATAGGGCGTCTAATGTAACCTTGTTTGTAGATAAATCATATATTGTTCCCTTGTATTCCAGAGCGAACTCGATATCTTCGATTGCATTTAATAATTTTTGCAGTTCTTCTTCCGAGTAGTTTGCATACAGAGATTCAAAAGCGACCGTATAATAGTATCCATCCTCATATTTAGGTGAATTGTAGCTCACAGAATTAGCTAGACCCACTTCATCTTTAAAAAAAAGAGACGGATTAGCATGAGCTCGAAACTCAAAAGAATTCCATACATCTATTGGTATGAGCTTCGTGGATTTTAAAAATACATCAATTCTTATTCCTTTCAAAGTTTCATCCGATACATCCGATTCAAGCACTATACTTTTTAAACCTGCCATTTGTAGCTCAAAACTTTCTATATATTTTGGATCCTCTTTCTCTATTAAGCCTAACCCTGTCTCTTCTTTCTGGGTAACCTCCACCACATTCAAGGGACTAGCCAAATAAGCCACTATTATAATACAAACGAGTGCAGCAAAAACACTAAGTGGCTTTAGAAGCTTAAAGCGATTCGTTTTCGGAGTAAGGCGAAGACTTTGAATAACTTTTCTTTTATCATGTGAGCTAAGAGAATGCTTCGGAAGCTTTCTAAGTTGGTCCTCTAAATCTTTATATTCCCTTTTCATACACATACCCCTCCTCTTCTAAAATTTGCTTTAGTTTTTTTAAAGAACGATAATAGAGTACATTTATGTGGTTTTCATTCGTCCCCATTATTTCGCCCGCTTGCTTAGAGGTCATCTCCAAGATTCCCCTTAAAATAATTACTTCCCTTTGTTTAGACGGAAGCTCCGCAATAGCATCGTATAATTCCTTGTTCATTTCTCCTAGAAGAATATTTCTTTCTAAGGTAGAAGTATGGCTCTCTTCTTCCCGAAAGAAATATTTTATCCGATTCCAGATTTTATCTTTTCTTGAGCGATCTATCACTATATTTTTAGCAATTGTTATTAACCATGTTTTGGGGTGGGCACTTTCCCTGTAAGTAGATATTTTCTTCAGAGCACGTAAAAAAGTTTCTTGAACTAAATCTTGGACGTCCATGGAACTTGTATAGTAAATAAGATAACTAGTTACATCCTTTTCATATAACTCAAACCATTCCTCTATCAGTTGCCTTTCCAAGTGATCCCCCCTATCTACTTATTAGACGATTCTATTTATTTAATCTTACAAGATTTTGGAAAATAAAAAAATCAGCCATTGAATGAACAATGACTGATTTCCATAGTTGTATTTAATTAGTATGCTCTACCGAACCATACAGTATGTTTTGCTTCTTTTCCACAGTTGATACAAGTTGATTTTTCAGATGGTGGATTAAATGGAATGTTACGAGTAGTGAATTTTGTTTCTTCCTTCACATGCTCTTCACAAGCATCATCTCCACACCAACCTGCTAAAATCCATCCAGGAATTTCGCCTTTTTCTGTTGAGTCCGCTAGATGTTGTTTTAATTGCTCCATTGAATCTACATGTGTGTGTGAATTTTGATCACGGAATACACGTGCTTTTTCTAATAAGCGTGTTTGCATCGTTTTCAGCTCTTCTTCAAGACGCTCTACGATAGTTGCAAGATCTACAGATTCTTTCTCAGTCAGATCACGTGCTTTCATTAGTACTTGATTGTTTTCTAAATCACGAGGCCCTAATTCAACACGTACCGGAACACCTTTAAGTTCCCACTCATTAAATTTAAAACCAGGAGATTGATCTGAATCATCAAGACGTACACGAATACCTTTTGCTTTTAAAGCTGCAAATATCTCATCTAATTTTTCCATAATAGCCGGATTTTTCTTCCATGGTCCAACTGGGATCAATACAACTTGTGTTGGTGCAACACGTGGTGGTAATACAAGCCCTTGCTCGTCACCATGCACCATAATAACAGAACCGATTAACCGTGTAGAAGTTCCCCATGATGTTGTATGCACATGTTGATGTTTGTTTTCTTTATTTAAATATTTGATATCAAACGCTTCTGCAAATTTTGTACCTAAGTAATGTGATGTTCCAGCTTGAACAGCTTTTCCATCCTTCATCATCGCTTCAATTGAATAAGTATCTACAGCCCCAGCAAAGCGCTCAGAAGGTGTTTTCTGACCATCGTATACTGGAATAGCTAAAAGCTCTTCTACAACCTCTTTGTAGATATTTAACATTTGCATTGTTTCTTTTCGTGCATCTTCTTCATCTACATGCGCAGTATGCCCTTCTTGCCATAAAAATTCAGAAGTACGAATGAAAGGAAGAGTTTTCTTTTCCCAACGGAATACATTTGCCCATTGGTTAATTAAAACTGGTAGATCACGATAGCTTTTAATCCAGTCAGAATATAAATGACCAATCATTGTTTCAGATGTTGGACGTAATGCTAAACGCTCTTCTAGTTTTTCACCAGCAGCTTCTGTTACCCAAGGAAGCTCAGGAGCGAATCCTTCGATATGATCCTTTTCTTTTTGGAAGAAAGACTCTGGAATAAGCATTGGGAAGTAAGCATTACGGTGCCCAGTTTCTTTAAAGCGTCTGTTCATCTCTGCTTGAATATGCTCCCAAATTTCAAAGCCATCTGGTTTAAACGCGATACACCCACGAACTGGAGTGTAATCCATTAAATCCGCTTTCTGAATCGTATCGATATACCATTTTGTAAAATCATTTTGCTGTTGATTTGTCATTTA
Organism: Psychrobacillus sp. FSL H8-0484; assembly: GCF_038005325.1. Classification (NCBI taxonomy): domain Bacteria; kingdom Bacillati; phylum Bacillota; class Bacilli; order Caryophanales; family Bacillaceae; genus Psychrobacillus; species Psychrobacillus sp. FSL H8-0484. Next base: position 3,337,402 of record NZ_JBBOSZ010000001.1, read on the forward strand.
AATTCCTCCTAAAATAATAAAAAGCACAAAGTCATCCTCGTAAAAGGACGTCCTTGTGCTGAATAGACGTGGTACCACCTTAGTTTAGCTTGAGTTTACTTTCAAGCCCTCTAAACGTTTGGTAACGAAAACGAATCGGTTATGTTTGCATAACATCTCCGTGATAGGTTTCAACAAGAAGTGGTGATATAGCTCTCAGCATACACTATATTTTCTGTTTCACAATTCTTATCTACTTGGTCACTTCGCAGATTGTATTATTAATAATATACCAAATAACCTACTTTAATACAATCTGGATTAAGGTATACCTTTTATTTTTCTATTATATAAGGGTAGGTAGTGGAAATTGCGATGTACGATGCCCGACTTGCGATTCATGGACTGCACATAGGGTTGTAATTTTCTGTTCCGACAAAAGGTATCAGAGAGAATTAGTTGTTAACCCTAAACTCTATTGCGATTAAAGAGCCATTAAGTTCGAAAAAATAGTAAGTGATACCAATTTAATTTATAATTATAAATGATATAATTTTAAGATTTCAAAAATAACGATTAATCATGAAAGGTGGAGAACTATGAAACTAGGTGCGTTTTCGGTAAGTTTAAATGTCCAAGATATTAATGCCTCAAAATCATTTTATGAAAAACTTGGATTTCAATCCCTTGGAGGTGATATTTCTCAAAATTGGCTTATCATGAAGAATGGAGATACCATAATTGGTTTATTCCAAGGAATGTTTGAGAAAAATATTCTAACCTTTAATCCCGGATGGAATAGCAATGCCGAAAATCTAGAATCTTTTACTGACATTCGCGAACTCCAAAAACAGCTTAAACAAAAAGGAATAAAAATGCTGACCGAAGCAGATGAAACCACCGAAGGACCTGCACATTTTACAATAGAAGATCCAGATGGTAATCAGATTCTCCTAGATCAACATAGATGAATGAAGAGAATATCTTCTAGATATTAAAAAATTTATTATATCCAAAAGGGGGCCTGTCTCATCTGAGAAGTAACAGGCCTCCTTTTGATTTCAAGAATATTTTCAGATCTTTGAGAGACTAACAATTGGGGGTAAATAAACTAGGCTTTGAAGTAATTACTTACCACCCAATGGGACGAAATTCAAGCTGGCTAGTGGCTACCCCAGTAGGAGTAGAAACTCAATAACCTCTTCTTTTCCTACTTCTTCAGCAAGTTGCTTTAATGATTTTATCCTACCAGGCGGATTTTGTACTTGCTTACAGAATCTTAAAATTTATCTCTGAATTCTTTCGCTTTTTCCTTATGTGCCTGATTAGCCTTTGCACTACCAAATTCTGTTGAAAACTCGGAGTCCTGTTTACTAGAATTAAATCCCTTTTTGTTCTTTTGCTGTGGATCGTTTTTCTTTGTTCTTTTTGCCATAAAAATATCCCTCCTTCTCGTATTTTATTATGAGGAGAGAAAACAATAATATTCATGTGCTAAAACAACATATGTTTCTCAGAAATCATTGAACAATTAGGCAAAAATAATAGATTTTTAAAGAAACAACAATAACCTTATTGCAATACTGGAACAAAATTTCCAAATTCATAAATTAAAATATCAAAAAGACATGCGCCATAGAGTGGAGAAACCTTATAATAATCAATATGTTTATCCTACTCTAGAAGTAGAATGTAAAGAAAGCAATGATGCTTTAAATAATATTCGTTTGCTTGGAATGCTTTTAGACCATAAGTTTTCAAGTTCAGTCGCTCTCAAATTGTACTATTTTAAAAACACAATATAACTCACAATTTATTGTTTTTGATTGTCTATAAAAAAATAAGACGGGTTAGGAAACCCGTCTTATTTTTTACGATTATAGAATTTTATAAACTTTGTGTATAACGTTGATACCGGTGGCCGGGGTCGAACCGGCACATCCAGAGGATACGGGATTTTGAGTCCCGCGCGTCTGCCAATTCCGCCACACCGGCAAAAATACTAGGCAGTTATTTAAAAATTGGAGGCGGCAACCGGATTTGAACCGGTGATAAAGGTGTTGCAGACCTGTGCCTTACCACTTGGCTATGCCGCCATATAAATTGGAGCGGAAGACGAGGTTCGAACTCGCGACCCCCACCTTGGCAAGGTGGTGTTCTACCACTGAACTACTTCCGCAAATAAACTGGGGTACCTGGATTCGAACCAGGGCATGACGGAATCAAAATCCGTTGCCTTACCGCTTGGCTATACCCCAATGGGGCGACTGATGGGAATTGAACCCACGAATGCCGGAATCACAATCCGGTGCGTTAACCACTTCGCCACAACCGCCACAAATAAAAAAAGAGTTAACAAATTAGGAATATGGGGCGACTGATGGGAATTGAACCCACGAATGCCGGAATCACAATCCGGTGCGTTAACCACTTCGCCACAACCGCCATTATTCAAGTTAACTTTATAGTTGGCAGGGGCAGTAGGAATCGAACCCACATCAAAGGTTTTGGAGACCTCTATTCTACCGTTAAACTATGCCCCTAAAATAAAAACTGGTGGAGGGGGACGGATTCGAACCGCCGAACCCTAAGGAGCGGATTTACAGTCCGCCGCGTTTAGCCACTTCGCTACCCCTCCACTAAACAGTGGTGCCGAAAAGAGGACTTGAACCCCCAACCTACTGATTACAAGTCAGTTGCTCTACCAATTGAGCTATTTCGGCGTATATATGGTGGCTCAGGACGGAATCGAACCGCCGACACAAGGATTTTCAGTCCTTTGCTCTACCGACTGAGCTACTGAGCCACATATGTATTTTTTAAAAAATGGCGGTCCCGACCGGGATCGAACCGGCGATCTCCTGCGTGACAGGCAGGCATGTTAACCGCTACACCACGGGACCATTTGGTTGCGGGGACAGGATTTGAACCTGTGACCTTCGGGTTATGAGCCCGACGAGCTACCGAACTGCTCCACCCCGCGATAATAATATAATGAACTGTTTAAAATAATGGTGGAGGATGACGGGCTCGAACCGCCGACCCTCTGCTTGTAAGGCAGATGCTCTCCCAGCTGAGCTAATCCTCCAAAATGCTGGTTTTATTCTTTTGAAAAATAAATGGTGACCCCTACGGGATTCGAACCCGTGTTACCGCCGTGAAAGGGCGGTGTCTTAACCGCTTGACCAAGGGGCCATTATGTAGTAATGAAAGTTATCTGGCGGAGAGCAAGGGATTTGAACCCTTGAGACAGTGTTACCCGCCTACACGATTTCCAATCGTGCTCCTTCGGCCACTCGGACAGCTCTCCAAAAATGGCTCCGAAGGTAGGACTCGAACCTACGACCAATCGATTAACAGTCGATTGCTCTACCACTGAGCTACTTCGGAATGTTATTATGCCCAGCGACGTCCTACTCTTGCAGGGGGAAACCCCCAACTACCATCGGCGATGAAGAGCTTAACTTCCGTGTTCGGTATGGGAACGGGTGTGACCTCTTCTCCATCATCACTAGACATATTAATTTGAAAGACAAGATTTATTATATCATAACTATAACTTTATTGCAATAGTTTTTTTAAAAAAATCTTTTTTATTCTTTCAAAACTGGATAAAAGACATTGAATTCTTCAAATTCTATTTTGGTTAAGTCCTCGATCGATTAGTATTCGTCAGCTGCACGTGTCGCCACGCTTCCACCCCGAACCTATCTACCTCATCGTCTTTGAGGGATCTTACTTACTTGCGTAATGGGAAATCTCATCTTGAGGGGGGCTTCGTGCTTAGATGCTTTCAGCACTTATCCCGTCCACACATAGCTACCCAGCGATGCTCTTGGCAGAACAACTGGTACACCAGCGGTGTGTCCATCCCGGTCCTCTCGTACTAAGGACAGCTCCTCTCAAATTTCCTACGCCCACGACGGATAGGGACCGAACTGTCTCACGACGTTCTGAACCCAGCTCGCGTACCGCTTTAATGGGCGAACAGCCCAACCCTTGGGACCGACTACAGCCCCAGGATGCGATGAGCCGACATCGAGGTGCCAAACCTCCCCGTCGATGTGGACTCTTGGGGGAGATAAGCCTGTTATCCCCGGGGTAGCTTTTATCCGTTGAGCGATGGCCCTTCCATGCGGAACCACCGGATCACTAAGCCCGTCTTTCGACCCTGCTCGACTTGTAGGTCTCGCAGTCAAGCTCCCTTCTGCCTTTACACTCTTCGAATGATTTCCAACCATTCTGAGGGAACCTTTGGGCGCCTCCGTTACACTTTAGGAGGCGACCGCCCCAGTCAAACTACCCGCCTGACACTGTCTCCTACCCGGGTTACGGGTATGGGTTAGAATTTCAATACAACCAGGGCAGTATCCCACCGACGCCTCCTCCGAAGCTGGCGCTCCGGGCTCTAAGGCTCCTGCCTATCCTGTACAAGTTGCACCAAAATTCAATATCAAGCTATAGTAAAGCTCCACGGGGTCTTTCCGTCCTGTCGCGGGTAACCTGCATCTTCACAGGTACTATAATTTCACCGAGTCTCTCGTTGAGACAGTGCCCAGATCGTTACGCCTTTCGTGCGGGTCGGAACTTACCCGACAAGGAATTTCGCTACCTTAGGACCGTTATAGTTACGGCCGCCGTTTACTGGGGCTTCAATTCGCACCTTCGCTTGCGCTAAGCACTCCTCTTAACCTTCCAGCACCGGGCAGGCGTCAGCCCCTATACTTCACCTTACGGTTTTGCAGAGACCTGTGTTTTTGCTAAACAGTCGCCTGGGCCTATTCACTGCGGCTCTTCTAGGCTATTCACCCAAAAGAGCACCCCTTCTCCCGAAGTTACGGGGTCATTTTGCCGAGTTCCTTAACGAGAGTTCTCTCGCTCACCTTAGGATTCTCTCCTCGACTACCTGTGTCGGTTTGCGGTACGGGCACCTATCACCTCGCTAGAGGCTTTTCTTGGCAGTGTGAAATCAGGAACTTCGGACTAAGTCCTCGCCATCACAGCTCAATGTTATAGAATGCGGATTTTCCTACATTCACACCTTACTGCTTGGACGTGCATAACCAACAGCACGCTTACCCTATCCTTCTGCGTCCCCCCATTACTCAAACGGTGGTTTG